>NZ_JBSWWP010000009.1:0-429 GCF_056160185.1 Flagellimonas sp. ABD4_174 | reverse complement strand
TATGGTAGATTGGAAAGCTGTCTTTGAGGGTGTGGAATGGTTCCATTGGACAGGGATCACCCCTGCGATTTCCCAAGGCGCGGCCGATGCCTGTCTGGAGGCTGTAAAGGTGGCCAGTGATATGGGAGTTACCATATCCACGGACCTGAACTACCGTGCCAAGCTGTGGAACTATTGCGATGATGCCAAACGAGAGGAGATCATGTCGGAGCTCACCTCGTACTGCGACATAGTACTGGGCAACGAGGAAGATGCGGAGAAGCACTTCGGGATAAAGCCAGAAGGTCTGGACATTACCACCCAGGGAGAGCACGTAAAGGCCGAGGCCTTCCTATCGGTCTGTGAGCAGATGATGAAACGTTTCCCACGGGCCAAGAAGGTGATCACCACACTAAGGGGCTCCCTATCGGCATCGCACAACACATGGGC
>NZ_JBSWWP010000008.1:0-439 GCF_056160185.1 Flagellimonas sp. ABD4_174 | reverse complement strand
CTTTATGACGGGAAGACCATGTACAAGTCCCCCGAATACCAGATTACCCACATAGTGGACCGTGTCGGAGGAGGGGACTCCTTTATGGGCGGATTGATCTACGGACTGCTCAAGTACCCTGAGGACGACCAGAACGCACTGGATTTTGCCGTAGCGGCATCCTGCCTAAAGCATACCATAAAGGGAGATGCCAACTTGGCAACAGTGGCCGAAGTAGAAAAATTGATGAGTGGCGATGCCTCCGGAAGGGTGGCCAGATAAAAAATCACAAAGCACATAAAAATGGCACAATTTTCAAGAATTGATGTAGTGAACGCAATGAGGGATACAGGAATGGTCCCTCTTTTTTACCACCCCGATATAGCGTTGGGCAAAAAGGTGCTCAAGGCCTGTTACGATGGCGGGGCAAGATTGATGGAGTTCACTGCCCGGGGCGATT
>NZ_JBSWWP010000007.1:0-735 GCF_056160185.1 Flagellimonas sp. ABD4_174 | reverse complement strand
CACGCCTTCCCCGGTGGTCGATGCCGGCTCCGACCAGACCATATGCGAGGGGAACGTTATGGACCTCTCCACTTCCGCCACCCAGCCAAGTGAATCCAACACCGCTGCACTGCTATGGACAACGGCCGGGGACGGCAGCTTCAATGACCCGAACATCCTGTTGCCGGTATACACCCCGGGAGCCGCGGATATCCTTGCAGGCTCCGTGGTGCTCACCCTGACAGGGAACGGGAACGGAACATGCCCCGTAACGTTCGACTCCATGGCCCTGACCATAAACGATAGACCGACCATTGGCGTGGACCTCTTTTCAGACCCCACTACCTGTGCCGGAAGCGACGGTTCCATAACCTTTATATTCACAAACGTACCCGACGGCAACCATGACATTGTTTATGATGCCGGTACTTTCAATGCCGTACCGGTCAATGCCGGAAGTGCGGTCGTCAACGGGCTCCCGGCCGGGAACTACAACAACCTGAGGATAACGGTCAACGGGTGCACATCCACCGAAGACCCGGACGTGACCCTCACGGCGCCCGGTTCCCCCGACATCGACCCCCTGGCCGACCAGACCGTATGCGACTCCTACACCCTCCCCGCCATATCGGGCACGGACCTGACAGGCAACGAGGCCTACTACGACGGGCCCGGTGGAACGGGGACACAATATAACCCGGGCGACGCGCTCACCGCATCCGGGACATACTACATCTATGATCAGAGCGGTACCTG
>NZ_JBSWWP010000006.1:0-762 GCF_056160185.1 Flagellimonas sp. ABD4_174 | reverse complement strand
TGGCCGACCAGACCGTATGCGACTCCTACACCCTGCCAGCCATATCGGGAACAAACCTGACCGGCAACGAGGCCTACTACGACGCACCAAACGGCGGCGGCAACCAGTACGCCCCCGGCGACGCGCTCACCGCATCAGGGACATACTACATCTACGACGAGACCGGCACAACGCCCAACTGCTCCGATCAGGAGAGCTTCGTACTGACCGTCAACGCAACACCCGATGTCTTCGGCCTGTTGGACACCGAGGCATGCGATTCCTTCGTGCTGCCCGCCATTTTGGGCTCCGACCTCTCAGGCAACCAGGCCTACTACGACGGTCCCGGTGGAACGGGGACACAATATAGCCCCGGCGACGTGCTCACCGCATCCGGGACATACTACATCTACGACGAGACCGGCACAACGCCCAACTGCTTTGACCAGGAGAGCTTCGTGCTGACCATCACCCCTTCCCCGGTAGTGGACGCAGGATCCGACGAGGAGATCTGTCAGGGCGATGTGCACGACCTGTCGACCTCCGGAACTGTGCCCACGGCGAGCGACGCGGGCTCCCTGCTATGGAGCAGTGCGGGAGACGGTAGTTTTGACGATGCCACGCTGTTGGCACCTACATATACCCCTGGCGTGAACGACATTGCCAACGGCAGTGTGGTGCTCACCCTCACCGGCAATGGCAACGGAAGCTGCCCGGATGTCCTTGACACCATGACCCTTACCATAGACCCACAGCCCGTGGCAGATGCCGGGGCCGACGACG
>NZ_JBSWWP010000005.1:0-16156 GCF_056160185.1 Flagellimonas sp. ABD4_174 | reverse complement strand
AAAATCGTCATTAGTAATAGTAACCGTTGCAGTGTCAGTAATGTCCACCACAATTAACGGCTGCAGATCACTCATAGTTATGGTCAAAGTTTCATTAACTTCAATTGTACCATCTGTTGTTGGAATTACGTCAAAAGTTGCTGTATCCCCATCATTACCATCAAAAGAAAGAGGCAGGTCAACTATTGGAATGTAATCACTATCTGTATCGGTTGCTGAACCATTGTTTGTATTCACATTTACTGTAAAGCTTCCAAGTGGCACAGGTGTGCTTAAAGTTGCAGTCAATGTTATGGGCCCACCATCCTCTGGTCCACTAACATCTTCAATGGTAATTGTAGCTTGCCCAAACCCCGTACCCATTCCCAAAACGAGAAAAAGGAACAGTAATAGGCCACTACGAACAAGAGCCGTGGGTTGTTGTTTTAAGGTTTTTGTAAGTATGGTCGACATCGCCATTGCCATCAGTTTCAGTTGGTTTAATCGCCATGCTCAAGTAGGTGGTTTGGGAGCTACCAATATTACAAAAAAGGCAAGGATTCTCCTTGCCTATTAGTTTAAAATTGCATTTAATCGGATAAACTGTTTCTGCCGTTTAAGAAACCTCAGCAGAGCTGGTTATGGCCTCTCGATATATTTTTTTTACCAAGCCTTGCAATACCTTGCCAGGCCCTACCTCCACAAAGGATGCTGCGCCATCCTTGACCATTTGCTGAACGCTTTGCGTCCACTTAACGGGAGCGGTAAGCTGCAGAATGAGGTTCTTTTTAATTGCTTCGGGATCGGATACCGCCGTAGTGGTCACATTTTGATAAATGGGACAACTTGGTGCATTGAATTGCGTAGATTCTATGGCTGCTGCCAATTCTTCTCTTGCGGGCTCCATTAATGGCGAATGGAACGCACCGCCCACCGGCAACAACAATGCTCGCCTTGCTCCGGCTTCCTTCATTTTTTCGCAGGCTACATTTACGGCATCCACCTCTCCGGAAATCACCAATTGGCCGGGACAGTTATAATTGGCCGGTACCACGATACCTTCCACTTCGGAACATATTTTTTCCACTACATCGTCTTCCAAGCCTAAAACCGCGGCCATGGTACTGGGCTGAATCTCGCAAGCTTTTTGCATGGCCAAGGCCCGTTGCGACACTAATTTTAGTCCATCCTCAAAATTTAACGTGCCATTGGCGACCAATGCTGAAAACTCTCCCAAAGAATGGCCTGCCACCATATCGGGGGAAAAGCTTTCGCCCAATACTTTGCTCAGGATCACGGAGTGCAGAAATATGGCCGGCTGGGTCACCTTGGTCTGTTTTAGGTCTTCGGCCGTACCCTCGAACATAATGTCGGTTATGGAAAACCCCAGTATGGCATTGGCCCTTTCAAAAAGTTCCTGTGCTTGGGAATGATTTTCGTACAGGTCCAGCCCCATACCTACAAATTGTGCTCCTTGTCCTGGAAAAATATATGCGTTCATGGTTGTCGAGTTTTTTTTGAGTGGAACAAAAATAGGGAATATAATCCGATAGGTTCCTTGAATCTTAGATTGTGGGATCTTGAAATTGTTGGATGGATGCCATTTTTAAAAGCATGTCCACCTACATTTAATCCTCTTTGAACCAACTGGAATACTTTACATAATTATTGGCGATTCGGTCTATCTCTCCTTTGGACAGCTCGGGGCTGATATCCTTTATTTTTTTTGCGGGCATCCCGGCATAAATGCTTCCCGCCTCCACATGTGTACCCTTGGTCACCACAGCTCCTGCAGCAATAATCGAGTTACTCTCCACTACGCAATCGTCCATAATAATGCTGCCCATGCCCACCAGCACGTTATCCTTTATGGTACAACCGTGCACAATGGCATTATGGCCAATGGAAACATTGTTGCCAATTGTGGTCGGCGATTTTTGATAGGTACAATGGATCACAGCCCCATCTTGCACATTCACCTTGTTGCCCATTTTAATAAAATGGACATCGCCACGGATCACCGCATTGAACCAAACACTACATTGGTCTCCCATGGTTACTTCGCCTACAATGGTCGCATTTTCGGCGATAAAACAATCTTCTCCTATTTCTGGGGATTTGCCCCTAACGGGTTGTACAATCATTGGTTTAAGGTTTAGTTGACAACAAAGAAACGCTACTTGGCCGTGTTCTTTGCTCCTATTTATTTAAAATGTGATAAAAGTTCGGCTTTTTTGGAAGCGGACACAGAAAGTTCCTTGCCATTGGACAGTACCACACTGCCCCCCTTTCCTTTTTTGTACCGCACCACTTCGGATACATTGACCAAATATGATTTGTGGATACGTGCAAAGGAATAGGGACGTAGCGCTTCCTCAAAATATTTTAAGGTTTTACTGATGACGATCTTTTTCTTTTCGAGATAAATTTCGGTGTAATTGTCGTCCGCCTTACAAAAATAAATGTCAGATACATCCAATACTTGGAACCCGTCTTGTTGCGGCAAGGTGATCTTTCCTGAAACATGATCGGATTTTGCTTGGAGCACTTCTCCTTCCAAGGCATTTTCCTTCTCCTTGACCCCTCGGACATAGTCCACCGCCTTGATCAACTCATCTATATTTATGGGTTTCATTAAATAATAGGCGGCATGATGGTTCAGGGCATCCATGGCATATTGGTTATAAGCGGTAACAAAAATGGTTTCGAAAGTGCGGTCCGGGATTTTATCCAACAGATCAAAGGCATTACCAAAGGGCATTTCCACATCCAAAAAGACCAGATCTGGGACATGTTTTTTGATTTGTTCCAACCCCTCTTCAATGGTTGCCGCTTCTCCCAAGACCTGAACTCCCTCGCAATACTTGGCCAAGTAGTTCCGAAGGATTTCCCTACTATTGGCTTCGTCCTCTACAATTACCGCACGTAGATCCATTATTGTTTTTTAAGTTTAAGGGATACTTTGGTTCCCGTTCTATCGTGGTTCAGATCGGAAATGGAAACCTCTACCCGGTTTTTGTACATATCGTTCAAGATTTGGATTCGCTTTTGAATGTTGCCCATCCCCTTGGATTTTTGCTTTTTTTGATTGGTGGTCTTTAGCTCCGCAGATTTTTTTCGTCCGATCCCGTTGTCCTCTATTCGTATTTCGACCATATCCTTTGTAAGCTGTCGTAATACAATTTTCAACATTCCTTTTTCCTCCTTGTATCGCAATCCGTGCCAAATTGCGTTTTCTATATAGGGCTGCAATAGCATCGGGGGTATTTGAAAAGCATCTACATCGATGTGCTGATCCACATTGATTTCGTAGTCGAACTTGTCCGAAAAACGGGAGTGTTCCAGCTTTACATATAATTGCAGCAACTGTAACTCCTTGGCCAAAGGGATAAAGTCTTCTTCGGAATTTTCCAGTACACTGCGCATAAGGACGGAAAACTCGCTTAGAAAACGATTGGCACTCCGTTCATCGCTCTTGGCAATATAATTGTTCACGGAATTGAGCGCATTAAAAATAAAATGGGGGTTCATTTGAGTGCGCAACGATTTTAAGGCCAGCAGATTATTGGCCAATTTTTGTTGCTTGTTGCTCCGGTAATATAAATATGCGGTGAGTGCCATAAGGGCAATACCGAAAATCAAAGAGTAAATGATCCATTTTTGGCGCTTGCTGGTCTCCTCGTACAATTGCTGTTCGGTTACGGCCAAGCTATATTTACTCTGGTTGAGTTCCCGCTCCTGTTCCAAACTGGAAATACGGTTTTGGGTATTGGCTATTTCCCTGTTAAACTGTGCCGCACTCGCTATTTCTTGCTCCTTTCTAACATACAGGCTATCCACCACGGCCACATAATCTTGATACGATTCCAGAGCTTTGTTGTACTCGCCCTTGTTGCGATACACTTCGGACAAGGTTCGCGTGGCATCTTTTTGCACCACCAAATCATCGTCCCTATTGGCTTCCACTATACTTTTCTCCAAATACGGAATGGCTTCGTCCAGTTTGTCCTGGGCAATGTAGGCGTTTGCAATTTTGTAGTTGATGCGTTGGGAGGTGATCGTGTCCTTTACCGCACCTTTTTTATCCGTGGCACGACTTGATCGGGGCATCTGCTCCAGCTCGCTCAGATTTTGTTTTCGCAACTGTATCTCGTCCTCGAAGCGGTTCTTCTGATTGTAAAAATCCGCCACTTTTTCACTCTCCTGAATCAATCTTTCCGGCGCCACTTGCCTGGAAAGGTCCAAGGAGTTTTGATAAAACCCTTCGGCTTCGATTAGCTTATCTTCACTGGCAAATACATCCGCAATTTTAGAATTTAGATCGATCTCCTTTGGAGAAATCTGGTTCTTCTTTGCGATCAACAGTCCTTCCTTGTAGTAATCTTGGGCTCTTTTTAGATTGTTGCTGGCCTTGTTGGCGTCCCCCAAAGCCTCTAAAAGCTCAATGCGCTGATAGGGAACCATGTTCTTAACCTCTACCAATGGTTCCAACACCTCCATGGCACCGGTATAGTTGTCGTTCTGTACATAGGTTTTGCCCAATAGTATTTTGGTCTTGTTGGATTCCTGGGCCGCTAAAGCATCTTTAAAATTGGTAATCGCCAGGTCGTATTGACCGTGGTAGGTGTATATTTCTCCCAGCATGCGCAAGGACATGGAAAGCTCACGCTTATTGCCGGCACTGCCCAAAAGCTCCATGGAACTGGCTACAAAATCGATACTTTTCTCAAGGTCGGTTTTTTTGTAAAAATTGGCAGAATCCAAAAAACGTTGATGTTCCATTAGACTTTTTCTTGCACCGGAAACTTCCCGTTTCTTGCTTTTGGTATCAATCGCACTCCCATATCCCTCTACCAATACATCGATATCCTCTTCCGACTTTATTATGTGGCGTACCGTTTGCAATTCCGGCCCTTGTATGATCAACATATCGCCAACGGACGCTCTTATTTTGAACTCGCCCAAAGCATTGGTCCGCGTAAACGCTCCCTTGTCCGTGGATACCTGTACCCCGGAAATAGGTTCGTAATTCTCCTTGCCCTTCACGGACCCCTGTAGCTGGAACTCAACGCTATTGTTGCCAACTTGGGACATACCAACAAAGGTGGTCATTACAAGAACCAATAATATGTATGCTTTTCGAACCATAACCAAGGTAAACTTACTGCTTCCCAATCATTTTAAAAAATGGACAAGTACCGAAATTGGCCCAAACACCTCCTATTTATCCAAGGTTACTAAGCCAACGGCCTTAATTACTCATTGGCACCTTTGTTTTACTCAATCTTGATTTTTTCTGATAAAAGAGGCCCATACATTTACATCAACTTTAAAAATTATTGCCTTATGAAACATATTAAACACCTTTTAGCAACAGCGATATTGATAGGGGCAACTGGAACCAGCTACGGTTGCAACCTTAAAGCGCACAACAACGAAAAAATCACTTTATATACCGAGTTTACCAAGGAAAAGCCTTCCGAACAATTTGTAAAAATTGCCCTGCTTTTGGACACCAGCAATAGTATGGATGGATTGATCAATCAGGCTAAAGCCCAACTGTGGGATATTGTAAACGAATTTACCCATGCCAAATGTGGTACAGATCTTAGGCCATCGTTACAAATAGCCCTATATGAGTATGGGAACGACAACCTATCGTCCCACGAAGGATACATACGACAGGTACTAGGGTTTAGCAAGGATCTTGATGAGATTTCGGAAAAACTGTTTTCCCTGACCACTAATGGAGGTGAGGAATATTGTGGAGAGGTTATCCACACATCCTTAAAACAATTGGATTGGGGCAAAAATGCCGATGATCTAAAAATGATATTCATTGCTGGAAACGAACCTTTTACCCAGGGAAAATTGGATTATAAGGATGCGGCTTTAAATGCCAAGGAGAAGGACATTATAGTGAACACCATATTTTGTGGGAATTATGAGCAAGGGATTTCCTCCATGTGGAAGAATGGCGCCACATTGACCGGTGGTGAATATATGGCCATTGACCACAACAGGCAGGTCGTTCATATCGAGACCCCTTATGATGACATCATAATTAAACTGAACTCCAAGCTGAACAGCACTTATGTTTCTTATGGGGCCATGGGCAGGCAAAAGAAAGAGCTTCAGTCCGTGCAAGATGCCAATGCCGCAGAACTTGAAGAAGTCGTGGTTGTAAAACGAGCGGTAAGCAAAAGCTCCAGACTGTACCAAAATTCAAGTTGGGACCTGGTCGATGCAGCCGAGGAAGACGCCACCGTACTCACTCAAATCAAGGAAAAGGACTTACCCAAGGAACTTCAGGGAAAATCGGAAAGCGAGATAAAAAATTTCGTAAAGGAAAAGAAACAAGAAAGGGAAAAAATCCAAAAACAGATACAAGAACTCAACGCGAAACGCGAGGCCTACATCGCCAAAAACCAAAAGAACGAAAAAGGTGAACTGGAAAATGCCATGCTATCGGCCATAAAAGCACAAGCTTCCAAGAAAAACTTTACTTGGAACAATTAGTAACACATGTGAGGATCAATATTCGGGTGCGGTTGGTTTTTAACTGACCGTGCTCGAATTCCCTTGTAAATAATTGTATAGAATGTTAATTGTTGGCGGCCGGACAATAACAATCGTAGCGTTTGCCCTGATCACTTTGCCCAAAATCGTACCCCAATGTAATCTGATGAAATCCACCATTATCAAAACGGATATCTCCCGATTGGTACGAATAATTATAGGAGAACATAAACCTGTTCACATTTACTCCCACGATCGGGGTAAATAACTGCAACCGTTGTTCGCCGAACTGACCATTGGTCTGGAATTGGGCCCCATCAAAACTACGACGATAGGACAATCCCGCCCATACGGTTCCAAAGCTAACATCCCTATATACTTTGGCGTTGAAATCCACGGTCTTCTCTTTAGTAAAATCTGTCATCTGAAACAAAACAGAGGGCTCTACCCTTGTGTTTCTACCAAAAACATACCCTACAGAAAACAAATAACGGCGTAAATTATCGAACTCCGCGGCCGTGTACAGGTCTCGCCCGCTTCCCAAAAGGTTAAGGACGGCTGCATGGGCATAAAACTCCAATAAATTATAGGAAACGCCCAAATCCACGTTAAAATAGCTAGTGGTATTCTTAACCCCGGTTACAATGGGGTCTGGAATTACGGACCTAAACTCACTTTCGTCCAAACTACTCAAAATAACACCGGCACTCAATCCAAAGGACAATTGGTTTAAAGTTCTAAAATCACCTCCCAATTGTAAGTGGTGGGCATAGGTACCCTTAAATCCTGTTTGTGAATGGTAACCGTTGGAATCGTTGAAGAGTATACCCCCGATTCCGCTGCGTTCGCCTATTCTGGAGTTGATGTTCAAGGTTTGTAAGCTAGGAGCTTCGTCCACATTGAACCACTGTTTTCTTGCTGTCAACCGAATTTTAGTGCCCTCTGCGATCCCTGCCATGGACGGGTATACCAAATAATAATTATCCGCCAAGTAATCAAAATACACCGGAATTCCTTCCTGTGCCTTGGCTGCGGACCCAAATAACAGGGCAACGATGATCGAGGTTAAGATACGTCTCATGTGACGGTCGGGGCTAAATGGTTGTTCAATGCAATAAAACAATAAGATAACGGTATGCTTCACACATTATTATAATATTTTGTCACACATCCCAACTATTGGTATTTTTGCAGGAAAGATTCAACATGAAAGAATATAACATTACTGTTGTTCCCACCAACAATCCCAAGATAATTAAAATGGAAGCGAACCATTTTTTGGTGAAGGGCAACTACGAATATAAAAACATTGATGAAGCCAAAAGTTCTCCTTTGGCACAACAACTTTTCTACCTTCCATTTGTTAAAACCGTTTACATAGCCAGCAATTTTGTTGCCATGGAACGTTTTGATATTGTGGAATGGGACGACGTAAAGGATGAGGTGGCCCAACAATTGGTGGAATACCTCAACGCCGGAGAACCCATTGTGAACGAGGACGAAGTAAAAAAGAAACAGCCCATTACCGTTTATGCCGAGGTTACCCCCAACCCTGCGGTGATGAAATTTGTTTCCAATAAACGAATCGTACCCAGCACATACGAGTTCAAGAATATTGATGAAGCCAAAGATTCCCCATTGGCCATGGAACTTTTCCACCTACCATTTGTAAAAGAAGTGTTCATGGACGAGAACTATGTTTCCGTTACCAAATACGACGTTGCCGATTGGGAGGAGATCAATATGCAGCTACGCGAGTTTATCAGGGATTATTTGGCAGATGGGAAAGACGTAGTAACAGCGGAAGCAATTCAAAAAACCAAAGAAACGGTCGAAAATACCGCAACACAGAACCATTACGATGATACCTCACAGCAGATCATAGATATTTTAGAAGAATATGTGAAACCTGCCGTTGCGAGCGACGGCGGTAATATTCTCTTTCAATCGTACGAGGAAGAGACCGGTACCGTAAGCGTTATTCTGCAAGGAGCTTGCAGCGGATGTCCATCATCCACATTTACCCTAAAAAACGGTATCGAGACCATGCTAAAAAATATGATGGGCGAAAAAATAAGCGAAGTAGTGGCCCTTAACGGATAATAAAGCGTTGATCCTGCCATATTCCCGTCAAAATTTATTACATTGAAGGGAACATTAAAAACACATTGACCATGGCAGTATTAAAAGTAATCGAAGTATTGGCCAATTCCAGCAAAAGTTGGGAAGACGCCGCTCACAACGCATTGGAGCAAGCCTCCAAATCCGTGAAAAATATCCGATCCATCTACATCAACGAACAAAGCGCGACTGTAAAAGATGGAAAGATAGATGACTATCGGGTAAATGTAAAAATTACCTTCGAAGTAAAGTAACACCGTTCAATTCCAGAGAATGCGTCCACCATTGGACGCATTTTTTTTACCCCAACTGTATGTTATGATCAAAAAAGTGTGCTTATGCACAATACTCAGTATCCTAACGGTCGGTTGTAAACAAAACTTAGAAAAAGTGACGCACAAACATACCAATGCCCTGATAAACGAAACAAGTCCCTACCTTTTGCAACATGCGCACAACCCGGTAAATTGGGAAGCTTGGCACCCCGATGTACTGGAAAGGGCAAAAGAAGAAGACAAACTACTTATTATCAGCATTGGTTACGCCGCTTGCCATTGGTGCCATGTAATGGAAAAAGAATGTTTTGAGGACGAGTCCGTGGCAAATGTTATGAACAAGGACTTCATCAACATAAAAATAGACCGTGAAGAACGCCCGGACGTGGATCAAATATACATGGATGCCATTCAAATGATTTCCGGTCAAGGCGGCTGGCCTTTAAATATTGTAGCCCTACCAGATGGGCGGCCATTCTGGGGCGCCACCTATGTCCCCAAGGACAATTGGATAAAATCTTTGGAGCAACTTGCCGAACTATACAAAAAAGACAAACCACGGATCGAACAATATGCCACGGACCTTACCAATGGCCTGCAAGCCATAAATCTCGTGGAAAACAGCACGGACAATGAACACTATACCTTAGAGCAATTGGATGTGGCCGTGCAAAACTGGTCCCAATATTTTGATACTTTTTTGGGCGGACATAAACGGGCCCCAAAGTTTATGATGCCCAACAATTGGGATTTTCTGCTTCATTATGCCACATCGACCAACAAATCGGATATCATGGATTTTGTGGACACCACATTGACCCGAATGGCCTACGGTGGAATTTATGATCATGTGGGCGGTGGTTTTTCCAGATATGCCGTAGACACTAAATGGCATGTACCCCATTTTGAAAAAATGTTGTACGATAATGGGCAATTGACAAGTCTTTATGCAAAAGCCTACGCCGTTACCAAAAATGAATTGTATAAAAATGTGGTTGAGGAGACCATCACTTTTGCCAAAGAAGAACTCCTGGACAGCAATGGCGGCTTCTATTCCTCCTTGGACGCCGACAGCTTGGACAAAAACAACACCTTGAAAGAAGGTGCTTATTATGTTTGGACAGCGGACGAGCTTTCGAATTTATTGGGTGACCATTTTGAGGTGTTCCAAACCTATTTCAATATTAATTCTTATGGATATTGGGAAGAAGATAATTATGTGCTCATTAGGGATAAAAATGATGAGGAAATAGCGCAGAAGTTCAACATTCCGGCAGATAGCCTAAGAAAACAGATCAAAAACAACCTACGATTGCTAAAAACCGAAAGGGAGAAACGCCCAAAACCCAGGTTGGACGACAAGATACTGACCTCGTGGAACGGGCTTATGCTAAAAGGATTGGTAGACGCCCATCGCTATTTGGACGAAAACGAGTACCTGCTATTAGCAATAAAAAATGCTCTATTTATTGAACGGGAAATGATTAAGGCAGATGGCTCCATGTACAGAAACCATAAACAGGGAAAAAGTACCATTAATGCCTTTTTGGATGATTATGCCACGGTGATCGATGCATTCTTATCGCTCTACGAGGTAACTTTTGATGAAAAGTGGCTCAACTTGTCCAAAAATCTGCTCGATTACAGCATTGCACATTTTATGGAGAAAGAATCGAGTATGTTCTTTTACACTTCGGACAAGGACCTATCCCTGATCAGAAGAACCATTGAAATCGATGATAATGTAATATCCTCTTCCAATTCGATGATGGCGATCAACCTGTTCAAATTCCATAAACTGTACCCGGAGGAGGATTATGGCACAATTGCCAAACAGATGCTTAAAAATGTACAAAAGGACTTCGACCGGAGGGCTCAAGGCTTTTCGCATTGGCTTCATTTGGTCCTGTTCCTTAACCGAAGTTTTTATGAGATCGCCATTGTGGGGAACGACCACAAAACCATGGCACAAGAAATTGCCAAAGTCTACATTCCCAACAGCATATTGGTCGGGTCGCAACAAGATGGAACCATTTCCCTATTAAAAAACCGGGCAGTACCCGGAAAAACACTCGCCTATGTCTGCATTGAAGGCGCATGTAAGTTGCCGGTTTCCAGCTCGGATGATCTTCTGGAACAGTTCGAGACCATGCAACATTAACATTTGTTTAAAAACCATTTCTTTTATTTCTTTTGGATATTGATTAGGTTGACCACAACTAAAAAAACAATATGAAACAATTAGAAAATTACGAGCATTACGTAGATCAGGCCGTTGAATGGTCTTTAAGCATTTTACCCAACTTGATCACGGCGATCGTTATCTTTTTTATCGGACTTTGGTTTATACGACTGGTGAACAATATGGTACGCCGCTTTTTTGCCAAAAAGGATTACGATGAAACCTTGGAATCTTTTCTACAGAGTTTTATCAGTCTTATCCTAAAAGCATTGGTTTTTGTTTTAGTGGTGACACAGTTGGGGGTAAAAACCTCATCCTTGGTCGCATTGGTAGGTGCGGCAGGTCTTGCCATCGGCTTGGCCCTACAAGGATCACTGGCCAATTTTGCCGGGGGGGTGCTTATATTGATCTTTAAACCTTTTAAGGTCGGTGATTTTATTTCGGCCCAAGGGGTGGACGGTACTGTAAAGGAAATATCCATCTTCAACACCAAGCTTAGTACTTTTGGCAACCAAATTGCGATCATCCCGAACGGGCAGTTATCCAATGGAAACGTGGTGAACTACAATATGGAAGATACACGCAGGGACAAATTTGATGTCGGCATCGGTTATGGCTCTAATATTAAACAGGCCAAGGAAATTCTGCTGCAAATATGTGCCGACAATCCAAATATCAATACTGAACCTGCTCCAGAGGTCTATGTTGGCAACCTGGGCGATAGTTCTGTAGATCTAAGCCTACGCTTCTGGGCCAACAATGATGTATTTTGGGCAGCACATTTTTATGTGATCGAGCAAACCAAACTCCGTTTTGATGAGGCAGGCATCGAAATCCCGTTCCCACAACGCGTGATGCACAAAGCACTGGAAGATTAATCAAGTAGTTTTCTTCTTTTTTTGCTGGAGAACAAAATCCTTGAGGTAATACGGCTCAAAATAGGCGACATCCTCAAACTGTTCGGCTTCAAATTTTTTGAATGCCATTTTTACCATATCCTTGGATGAAGGTATTACTGTAGTATCAAAAGTAAAATTGGGGTGTTGCAAAACACCCTTTATTTTTTCGGCACCACTGCCCACAACATATACTTTTTGCGCAGTAACGAACTCCGAAAAAGAATCCTCGTCGATAATCTCTGCCCTAGTTTCCCTGATTTCTTGGTCGTTGTTGTCAAAAACGCAAGAGTAAACTTCCATTCGTCTTGCATCGAGAACGGGGATTACCAACTCGCCCGGCTTTACATCAACCTGATTGGCCATACTTTGCAAGGTGGGAATAGAAATAAGTGGAATATCCACCGAAAAACAGATACCCTTTGCGGCAGATACGCCTATTCGGAGTCCGGTATAGGAGCCGGGGCCCTTGCTAACCGCAACGGCATCCAGGTCGGAAAAAGACAAAGAAGCCTCTTCCAAGGCTTCTTTTATAAATATATGCAGTTGCTCCGAGTGCGAATAGTTCGCGGCATTGTTCTCTTTTAAGACCAAGATTTCATCATTCTTGGATATGCTAACGGAACAATTGGTAGTTGCTGTTTCTAAATGTAATAGTGTGGCCATATTGGCCACAAAGATACTAGTTTAATGAAATCGGTATACCAAAGTAAAACTCCAAAATTTTCAATCGAAAAATATAATCGTACTTGGTCCGAATTACATTGGCCTGGGCATTTTCCACTCTGGATTGTGCTTGGCTAAAGTCGAAAGCATTCATTAAACCAACATCGTAGCGCTCTTTTGCATACTCATAGGACAAACGTCTGGCCTCCAGTGTTTTTTCGGCAGCGATGTAAGCTTTCTCAAAGGTATTCACATCTACATATGCCTGTTGGATGGTATTCTCCAGATCTAATTTATCCTGCTCGAATTGCAACCTGGCTTTGTCCAAGCTGATCTTAGATCTTTTAACATTATTACGGGCGCTCCACCCATTGAAGATGGGAACATTCAATTGGGCGCCATAACTAATACCATCAAAAATCCATAATTGATCGGTAAAATTTGGAGTATAAGGCACCCCGTTACCATCTGGAATTTGGGTTACATCGGAATACCGGGTTCCATATTGGAAAAATCCGGACAAAGTTGGTAAATAAGCACCTTTGGCAATTTTTAGATCCTGTTCTGCCAATTCCACGTTCGACTCCGAGAACTTGATATCGTTTCTAAAGCTCATTGCCTTGTCAAAAATTACCTTTGGTGAATTTTTTAAAATATCCGAAGGGGGAATATCGAATTGTTCTTCTGCGATATCAAAGTTTTCATAATCGGTTATCTGTAGCAATTGCGCCAAATTCACCCTTGAGATCAGCACCAAGCTTTCCCCGTTGATTATCTGCTGTTCCTGATTGGCCGCAGTTGCCTCGATTTCCAAAAGGTCCCCACGTGGCAAAACACCGGATTCCACCAATTCCTTGGTCCTCTTCATATCTTGTTCGGTGACCGCATACTGTGCTTTAAAAGTTTTGAGCTGTTCTTTATTGGAAACCACCTGCAAGTAGGCATTGGCAACGTTCAAACGTATGTCATCCTTTAAATTATCCAAGCGGTATTGGTTGGCAATGGCATTCATCTTGGCCCTGTTCAACCTATTAATGTTCCTTAACCCATCAAAAAGTGTAACGTTGGAACTAAATCCTGCATTTACATTGAACGCCGTACTGTTCGTTGGCAAGTTGTTGGTTGGGTTAATGGAAAATCCGGTATTGCTCGAAGCGGACATTGAGCCGTTCAAGTTCGGAAGCATATCTCCCAAAGCGTCGGATCTATCAATTTGGGCATTCTCCAAATCCAATTCAAATTGTTCTATGGTCAAATTATTCTCTACGGCATATTCAACACATTCCTGTAGTGTCCATTTGCGAACTTGGGCACTGGAAAAGGTTACGGTGAACAACAGTAGAACTATTGCTATGCTATTTTTCATTCGTTTTTTGATTTTGGTTGTTAAAATGATGGCTCAGCATGACTTAGTCTTCGTCAGATTTTCGTTCAAGCTTGTTCCAGACTTTAATTTTATCATTCTCTCCAATACCTGAAACTATTTCGACATCTATTCCATCGCTTACCCCTAACTCGAGATCCCTTCTCTCGAATTCATTTTCGCCCACTTCTACTTCCACGTAGGGTTTTTCGGTTTCTTTATCGAATTGCAACAAAGCTTCTTTTAAGGACAATACATCTTTCTTTTCTTCCAGCACTATTGATGCATTGGCACTATATCCTGCTCTTACATAAGAAGTGCTGTCACTTTCCTTTACGTCGAGGTCACCTTCTATCTTAAATTGCACGGCTCCTTCTTCCTCAACGCCTTTGGGCGCTATAAACTTGAGCTTGGCATCGAATTTTTGTTCTTCCAAGGCACCTAGGCTAATTTCCAAAGGCATTCCAACATGTAGTTTTCCTACCTCGGCCTCGTCCACTTCCCCTTCAAAGATCATTTTGTTCATATCGGCAATGGTGGCAACCGTGGTACCATCGTTAAAATTGTTGCTCTGGATTACCTGATCACCTTCTTTTACGGGAATTTCAAGAATGGTACCCGAAACGGTGGCCCTAATATTGGTATTTGCACTGGCAGAACCTCCGGCGGAACCTTTTCTTATGATCTGATAATCGGCCTGCGCATTTTTTAATTCCTGCATGGCCTGCTCGTAGGTCAACTTTAGATTGTTGTAATCTTGGTTGGAGATCACGCCTCTATCGAACAAGGTCTTGTTACGGTCGTACTCCAACTTGGCATTGTTCAATGCCAATTCCGCATTACGGACCCTCCCTGCTGCTTGATTTAAGGATTGTTCGTTGGGAACCACTTTGATTACCGCGATCAGATCACCGGATTTTACCCGCATACCTTCTTCCAAAAGGATCTTATCTATAATTCCCGAAATTTGAGGTTTGATATTGATCTCGTCCTCAGGAATTACTTTTCCGGTTACAATGACTTTATTTACAATGTCCTTCTTTTCTGCTGTTTCGGTTTTATACAGCTCTACAGGAGTACTGTTCTGCTTTAAAAAGTAGACTACAGCGGCCAAAATACCTATGACCACTACCCCTATCAATGCGTATTTTACATACTTGTTCATTCTTGTTTATTTGATTTCGTTATTTAATTGTATTGATTTATTCTTCTCTTAATGCTTCGATCGGCCTGATTTTTACGGCTCTATTGGCCGGCAACAATCCAATGAGCACGCTAAGCCCCACCATTAAAACAAATGATATGACAAATTGTGGCACACTGATCATTGGTTTTACGAACGGAAAGTCGTCACCACTGCCGAACATCGCATCCAACAGTGATAATATCCCGACAGAAATGGCAAATCCGACCAGACCTGCAAAGGCGGTCAATACTATGGCCTCCACAACAATCTGACGTTTTACGATTACTGGGGTAGCTCCCAAAGCTCGCCTTACCCCTATTTCTTGTGTACGTTCCTTAACAGTGATCAAAAGGATATTGCTAATGGCGATCACCCCGGCCAATAGGGTAAATATGCCCACGAAAAATGAAAAACCTTTCAATACCGTGGTAAAAGCTGTTATGTTATTGAATATTTCGGACATATCGAAACTGCCTATGGCCCGTTCATCGTCCGGGTGTATGTCATACTTTGCCTTAAGGATGTCCTTTATCTGCTTTTCTACAAATGCCACCGGAGTATTGTCTTCAACAGCTATGGCCATCCACCCCATCCTATCTCCAGAATTAAATGCTTTTTGAAAGGTGGTGAAAGGAATAAATACAGCGTTCTCACCATCAATATTGATGTTACTGTTCGGTTTATAGATTCCTACTACGGAAAAATATATGCCATTGATCCGAATATCCTGCCCTATGGCATTTTCACCCTTGTCGAACAAAAGTTTGTACGTCTCCTCACCGATTACACATACTTTTTTTGAGCCATCAATATCGGTTTGGTTAAGAAAACGCCCTTCCACCAATTTCTTTTTGGTGATGTTGTCTATTTCTGGATAATCACCGTACACAGCGGAACCACTGGTCTGGCCGTTCCTATATACGGTAACTATGCCCCTATGGCTTCCCAGCTCAATACGTGGTGCAAGCA
>NZ_JBSWWP010000004.1:0-70863 GCF_056160185.1 Flagellimonas sp. ABD4_174 | reverse complement strand
GGGGGTCGATGTTTGGGGTCACGTTGACGGTCAGCACGAAGGACTCTTCATCAAAACAGTTGGGGGTGGTGCCGGTCTCGTCGTAGATGTAGTATGTCCCGGATACGGTGAGCACGTCGCCGGGGCTATATTGTGTCCCCGTTCCACCGGGACCGTCGTAGTAGGCCTCGTTGCCCGATAAGTTGGTACCATTGATGGCAGGCAACGTATAGGAATCGCAAACAGTCTCATCCAACAGATCCAATACATTGGGGGTTTCATCAACAAAGCCAACAGTGAATACTTCACGATGGTTAAATGTAACATTATCGAAATAGGCATTGCCTGCCATGTCGATATTTGTGGCATCAATTTCAGTGATGGGTCCTGTTGTAAAATCTCCATCTAAATCCGTATCAATCAATAATTTTATAGTACAGCCACCGGGATTGTTTACCAATATGTCGGATGTACTCAAATCTACTCTTACACTAATATTTGCAATAGGGTTGGCAGCAGTTCTTACTGCCTGTACCCTCCATTCTCTTTCAATTCTTGAGTCGATTCCTGTGGGTAATTCTGCAAGTACTTCATTAATACTTGCATTGTCGTTTGCCCAAATCAAATAATTGTGTTCGTAAGGGTCTATTCCGCCTGATATTTGTCCATCTATAGCTGTTCTAGATAGATCAAGGTTATCCGTAGTGAAATCCGAATTTGTAGACATGGTCACAATTGCATCCGAATTAATACTTTTGGAAATTCTCTGATCAATATTATACCTGAGGCTAAGTGAATTCAACACGTCTTTATACCTGTCTTTTCCCAATCCTGCAATATCGTGTTGGTACGTTGGATCGGATTGCCAAATCACGGTGCCATCTGCTGCCAAGTAATTGTAGGTTGCATTTCCAGCAATACTTCCTAACTGCGCTCCATTACTCAAAGTGATGCCATACTTAAGGGCTAAGTAAGATTCAATCCTTTGTCTTTGATTGTTGCTCATTGCAAAATCAGCAAGTAGTATTTCCGCAATATCCCCGGTTAAATTTCTATTGGAGTCATTACTATTAAAATGCTTCCCTACTCTATTGAAATAAAATAGGGTGTTATCTGCTAATGGGTGGTTTCGATTTGTTAAAATATCACGAAGGCCGTTGACATGGGTGGTCAATGTTTCGAGGTCGACTCCACGTGTTCTTGAAAATGCACCAATACTGGGTTCCCCAAGAAGATCAATTCCTCCGGATTGGAAAAAGCCTCCAGCATCTCCATTCCACGTTCGACCTATTGAGAAACGATTTCCATTGGCAATTCCTAATGAAAGGTTGGTAGTCCAGTCATCCGAATTATTAGATTCATGATGTACATCCACATCACCACCAAACAACAATCTTTGGGTTTCTGCTGAGTTGCCTGCACCTAATGCCCTGAACACAACAAATACGGTAACGTCTCCACGAGAGTTTGACCTAAAGTGCAATGCTTCTCCATCGCCACTGCCATCAAATTCTACTATAGGATTGAAATTAAGATTGTCCGTTGGGTTTCTTCTGACGGTGGGAACACCTGGAATGCTTCCTGTCGGTGTTAAGAATAGGGCATAGCTTCCGCTATTGGGGAACGGATAGTCGAACCCCGGAGGAACTCCCAAAAAAGGATCATTGGGATAGTCGGCAGGATTTGCGGGATTGGGTATTAAGTTCTGTTCTGTATAATACACAATATCATACCATGTATTTACAGGATTGCCATCTTGGCCTAAGGTAGTAATTGGATCGGGTTGATAAAGCCAGAAAGGCGAAGTTGGTGAATTGATACCTTTTCCTGCGCTAAACCACGTATCCACTTGTTGAGCGGTAATCTGTTGTCCAAAAAATATGGTGAAAAAGATTATTGCAAAACGAACAGGCCTTTCCCTTACCCAGACTGAAAGAAGGTTTTCAGTGTTTGATTTATTTATAGAAGAATGTAGAAATCTTGTCATAAGCAAGTAGTTTTTGAGCCAATATTTTCCTTAAAAGGAAACAAGGTTCTAGATTTGGATATATAAAATAAGTTAGTATTCAGTAACTTAGAGGGGTGTAATTAACCTATAGTGCATTTGGATTGACGAATGACGGAGTTGGATCAACGAGTGCAAATTGGTTTAACCTTAACCGGGCAATTGTTTGTAGGAATAAGGATACATCTCCTATATATTTTTTATGGAGTTAATAAAAAAGAGCCGCCAAGAAACTCTTGGCGGCTAAACCATCTCGAGGACAGAACTTAGGTGTTACACCAAACCAAGTTCCAACGAGACTATAAATGCATAGAGATGGTTATTTTATTAGATTAATTTCAACTCTTCGGTTTTGTTTTCTTCCCAGTTTGGTCGCATTTGTGGCAATAGGTTTTTCTTCCCCAAAACCTATGGAAGTAAGCCTGTTTCCGGGTATCCCTTCATTTATCAAGAAATCCCTGACAGCGTTAGCCCGTGCTTCAGATAGTTTTTGGTTACTGGAGCTACTTCCTACACTATCCGTATGGCCTTCTACGGCAAATTTAGCGGTTGGATATTCGTTCAGGATTTGAATGATATCAACCATTACCGATACTGATTCTGGTTTAATGGTGGCTTTCCCTGTATCGAACAAAATAGTTTTAGCATAATCGTTCAATTGTTTTTGAACTTCTTGTGTTACCTCTGGACAACCATTATTGCTTACTGGACCTGCAACTTCTGGACATTCATCATCAATATCTGGCAAGGTGTCACCATCGGTATCTGGGCATCCGTTGTTTTCTATTTTGCCTGGGTTTTCCGGACAGCGGTCCTTTGAGTCTATGAGGCCATCTCCATCGGAATCGGGGCATCCATTATATTGGGGCAATCCTGGTATTTCCGGACAATTATCGTCCTTATCCAAGATTGTGTCTCCATCGGTATCTGGCCAAGGACATCCATTATTTTCAACTGGTCCTGCTTCATTAGGACAATCATCATCTTTATCCAATATACTATCTTGGTCAGTATCCGGCCAAGGGCATCCACTATTTTCAAGAGGACCAGCTACCTCTGGGCAGTCGTCCTCTTTGTTTATGATGCCATCGTTGTCCTTGTCCCTAAGTTTGCTGTGGTATATTGGAATCTTTGCACCTGCATATAAATCTAAAGCCTTGGTGTTTTCACTAATCAATGAGGACAGGATCGAACCCGACCCCAAATATATTGGTCCCAATCTAAATCCAGCGCCCCATTGCACGCCGATATTGCTCAGAATACTTATAGGGGAATATATGGCAAGCCATTTACTTTCATATCTGGGAGTTGCCCGGTACTGGTTCAAAATGCTTCCAGTATTTCTTTTGTTTTTGGATGTAAGGGATACATCTGCATTTAGGTTGAGATATAATTTTGAGTTCAAATTCCAATCAAAATTTGTATGTAGTGCGGTTGGCAGGGTATAGCTTTCAGATGTTTCACTGGAAATCTGGTTAAAATTGTCTAACAAGGCTTCTTCTAGTACATCGCCATCAAAATTGTCGATATCCTGAGTCCTTTCAAGATCATAAAAACGGTCAGTACCCTTTACATCGAATATCTTTCCGATATCGGTTATGGAGATGCCTAGTTTTATTTTGTATTTATTGACCCCTCTGTTTGTAATGGTACTTCCATCATTTTTTAATTTAGTAAAATCGGCATGGTTTGGCCTCCACTCGTAAATGAGACCCAACTCGCCCCCAAGACCAAAGCCATTAGAAAAATCCAAGGAGTTTCCTGAGTTTCCTTGATCATTTATTGGCCCTGTGTCTCCCAAGTGGAATTCTCCAGCTGTTGAAACCTGACGAGTATTGGCATCATAGTCAACTGTGATTCCTGTTCCATCTATATAAACGTTTCCAAATCCCTGGAGCAATTTTCCTGTGACACCACCCTTGATAAAGTGTTCCCCATCATTTTTTAATGCTCTTGCATAAGTAGCGCCTATTTCTCCCCATGCACTAAAAGAGCCAATTATATCGCCTTCCACTAAATTGAAATCTTCATTCTCATCAAATCCCCCTTCCTTTTCCAAGAGATTTCCATTGGCATCATTAAGATTGAATACGCCCCGCCCTCTTGTAAAAATTGCAAGTGAACTTTTTTCGTTTATGCTTAGCATCACAGATGGCCCCAGTATATCGATATTGAAGGCCAAAAAGTTCTCCAAAGAGGGAAATGTTTCTGCATCATCAAATACAGAACTATAGTTCCGAAATACATCGTTTAGGTTAAATCCTATGTAATCGTTACCGTAAAGTGCGCTAACTCCAACGAGATTGATATCCAACTTTAATCTGGAATCCGCAATATTCGCTGGATTGGAGATAACTCCGTGGACCCCATTGTAGTTGTCCTCCAATAGCCCGACATATGATTGAGCGGTAATGATCTCAGCTAGGAGGATGAACAATAGAGAGGTCAATAATTTTAGTGAAATAATTCCATTTGCTTTCATGATTTTTCAAATTTGTATGGGTGTTGTTTTTTCTCTGGAAAACACAAATAGACTATAAAAAACAAAACGGGATATAGGGTAATAAACGAATGGGCCTTTTGAATTGATGGATGGTGGATTTGGATTTATATGAGTTTTAAAAAAGAAGAATATTCTTACTGTATTAGTATGGTTTTAATAAATAAAAAAACCATTACAACCAAGGAATCTTTCAATTCCTTGGCGTAACGGAAACCTCAACTAAACTAAACACTTTTATGACCAACAGTCGTCAAAAGTGAATTGCTATATGTGCATACGTTAAAAATTGATCTTGCTATTCAATTGTGATTAACGCTTTATTGCAGAACAAACATAAGGGCAAAAAATGGGATAAAAGGGGGCCGATTTATGAATGCCCTATTTGAACCAATGAATGCCCCTTTTGATTTGATATTAAAAATACCCACATAAAAAAAACAGCCCTAATTTGGACTGTTCTTCATATTGTAAAGCGGTATCGGGAGACTAAACTTCCTCTACAGATGCATCTGGGGCATTTTTTTTAACAGAGGCAATTCCGTTTTCCATGGCCGAGTCGCTGGAATACATTTCACTATTGCCGATAACCTGTCCGTTGGATGCTTTTAGGTTAAAAAATGGACTGCCATCCTTTGCTTTGTTTCTTTCAAAATATTTATCGTCCTGTGAATGTTTTTTTACAGACTCGATTCCATTTTCGCAAGCATCTTTGGATGAATACCCTTGACTGCTTAAAATTACTTGGCCGTTCCCAGCTTTTAAATTAAACCTGAATTTACCGGCTTTATCCGTTTTGATCTCAAATTTTCCCATACTTGATATGTTTTAAGTAATAAATCTAGATATTTTCTTAAAAAATGACCAATAAAAGAGGTGAAAATTGATAATAAAATAAGCCATTGTTGCTTTTAGGAATATATTTTGGTGGATTCCATAAAAAAAGGAGGCTAAAATAGCCTCCTTTATTAGTGTTTTCAATGTAAGTGTTACACCCTTATTTGTCCATCCCCAAATACATAGTATTTGTTGGTCACCAATTGTTTTAGGCCCAAAGGTCCACGATGGTGCAATTTATCGGTGCTGATCGCAAGTTCTGCACCAACACCCATTTGTCCGCCATCGGTAAATCGGGTAGATGCATTTTGGTACACGGCGGCACAATCCACGTTCTCCATAAATATTTGTGCAGCGCTATTGTTCTCTGTCATGATGGAGGCTGAGTGCCCTCCCGAGTTTTTGTTTATCATGTGTATGGCATCATCAATGGTATCCACTGCGCCGATAATGCATTTCATGGCCAAGAATTCTTCTTGCCAAATCGATTCATCGGTAATAGTGTCGACCTCTGTCAATATTTGCTTTACCGTTTTGTCCACAATTATGGATACGTTGTTGGCCTCCAGAACTTTTTTCAACTCTTCAAGTTTTTCCTTGTACCCATCTATCCGGGTATCCACCAAAATTTTATCGAGAGCATTGCATGCCGATATTTTATGGGTCTTGGCGTTTAGAATTACTTTAACGCTTTTGTCCCAATCGGCATCTTTGTGCACATAAAGGAAATTGTTCCCTCTACCACTTATCAGAACTGCGCATTTGGCGTGCTCTTTAACAAAGGAGATCAAACGTTCGCCACCACGGGGAACAATTAGATCCAAGTCTTGGTCCGGATTTCGGAGAAACTCCTGTGTTTGTGACCTGTCCATTTCCAAAAATTGAATATAATCCTCGGATAGTCCGTTCTGGGTCAGTGCCCGATGCCAAAACTTTACTAAGGCCTTATTGCTATGGTAGGCTTCTTTTCCTCCTTTGAGCAATATTTTGTTGTTGGCCTTAAAAGCCAGTACGGCCGCTTCGATAGTAACATCGGGTCGCGACTCATAAATGATCATTATAGTGCCAAAAGGTGCCGTTCTGTTAATGATTTTAAGTCCGTTGTCCAATTCTCTTGTAGAGATTTCTTGGTTGACCGGGTCCTCTTGCAAACGTACTTCCTTTACGGCTTGGATCATCTGGTCCACTTTCTTTTGGTCCACAACCAAACGATCGTACAAAGCTTGATCGTCGCGGTTGAACGCATCCAGATCTTTTTGATTTGCTTGGAGCAGTTCTTCCCGATTTTCATCAAGGATTCGCTCCATGTCTTTTAGTACTTTATTTTTTAGTGTTGTATCTAATAATTTCATTGTTGTTATTTTGAAACTTCTGTTCCTACGTTCTTTCCTTCTACAATGTCCAGGATTACGTTTTCCCGTTTTCCGTTTACTATGTAGGATGGGATATTGTCTGCGGCAGCCTTTTGGGCATAATTTAATTTTGAACCCATTCCGCCGCGGCCTTCGCCCTCCTGTTTGTTTCCTTCTTCGATGTACTTGCCCAAGTCCTCTTTTGGCTCAACCTTATCTATTACTTTGGATTCCGCTTTTTCGGGGTGCCCATCGTAAAGACCATCGATATCTGTCATCAAAATAAGCTTATCGGCCTTCATTAATTGTGCGAGTAGGGTTGCAAGCTCATCATTGTCCGAGAACATGGACATGGATACGGAGACGGCATCATCCTCGTTCGCGATCGGAATTACTCCTTCGGATAGCAATCCTTCGAGGCAGTTGATCATATTATCGCGGTGTACGCCTGGGTTAAAATCCCGTTTGGTCGGGAGTACCTGGGCACATTTCATTCCATAATCGCTGAATATGTTGTAATAATGTCTCATCATTCTGGGCTGACCAATGGCAGAATATACTTGTCTGCGTTGGGTTTTGTCTTTTATCTTGGCTTTTCCCAAAACTTCTTTTCCGGCAATCACCGATCCAGAGGAGACCAAAATGGTCATGATATCCCGTTCGTAAAGTTCAGCAATTTGTTGCACCAAACTATTGAGCACTGGCCTTACTATTCTATTGTCCTTGTTGGTCATCACATTTGTTCCTACTTTGATGACCACTAATTGTTTATACATGATTTAGTATTCTTCGCCTAGTTCCACAGCTCTTCCAAATGCTGCAAAGGCGGCTTCTTTGATTAATTCGTTTACATTGTTGTCTTCCATGGAATCCAGAGCGGCCCTGGTAGTTCCTCCTTTGGAGGCTACCATTTCCATCCAAGTGTCCGGGTTAAGGTTGTTTTGGTTGAACAACTCCACGGCACCGGTAAAAGTTTGGCTTACCAGCACTTTGGATACATTTTCGGAGAATCCCATTTGGAGTGCGGCCTCCATCATGCTTTGCATAAAGTAGAATACATAAGCAGGCCCACTTCCCGATATTCCGGTGGAGGCATCGATGAATTTTTCATTTTTTACCCGAAGCGATTTCCCTGTGGTGTCCAGTAAGCCTTCTACCATAAAAAGCTCCAATCGGGATACTTCTTCGGCGGATACGTAGCTGGTTAGACCTTTTCCTACTTGGGCAGGTAAGTTGGGCATGGCCCTTACTACTTTTTTTATGCCCAAGGATTCTTGGATGTAGTTAATGGTAACGCCCGCCATAATGGAAATGAACAATTGCTCGGGGTTGACCAATTTTTTCATACGGCCGAATAATTCTTCGGCATGATAGGGTTTTACGGCCAAAAAGATAACATCTGCCTGTGGTACGCAATCTTCTATCTTATCAATCGCGTCGAAGTAGCCGATCTTGTCCACTTCTTCCAATTTTTCTTTTGATTTGTCCAGTACCATAATGTTGCGTTTTTTCAACAGTTTGGATTTGGACATACCTGTAGCGTAGGTAAGTCCCATGTTACCTGCACCAATAACCAATACTTTCATTTTTTGTTTTAAAGGGTTATATAATAGATTGTGAAATTGTTATGCCAATACATTGCACTCTTTGCAGTCTTTAATTTTTCCGTCGTAAGTTTCGCGGTACTTGTGCAAAGTGCGCACAGGAAGCCCTATAATGTATTTTTTAATATAGGTTACCTGGGTGGTGAGTTCGCCCATTTTAACGCTATATCGTTTTTCATACTTGGTTTCCCTTTTGATTTTTGAAAGTTTCATCTTGTTGTTCTTGATACTATGATTTTATTGTTATTGGTCTTCCTGTTCGTTCAGGAATTGTTCCTTGTATTGCGCCTTTTTTAGGGTTTTACGACGCTCTACTGATTTTTTAGTGTATTCTTGATGGCTTCGTATCTGGTCCAAACGCTTTGTGTTTCGATATTTTCTTTTGTAACGTTTTAGAGCCCTTTCGATACTTTCGCCTGGCTTAACTTCAATTTTTAACATATATGGATTTATCTGTTCAATCTCATTTCTAAATGGGTTTCGCTAAACCCTTTTTCTTCAAAAAAATTCTTGTTTGGATATTGGTTGTCACTGGTTATATGTATGGCTACGTCTCCTTTACAATACTGTAGGGTGTAGTCCAATAGTTTTTGTTCAACTCCTATATTTCTGTGTTCCCTGTGCACTACAAAAAACACTAGAAAATTTTCGGGTATGTAATCGCCCATGCCTGTTTTGTTCACTACGGCCAAGGCCAGTATCCTATCTTTTTCTTCCATGGCAAATACATATCCTCCGAGTCCGGGAATATCCTTGGTAGAATATTGTATTGCTTTTCTTATGGCATTTTTTGACGCTTTTTTTCCTTCTTGATTATGGAAAAGAAAATTGGCAAACCTGTCGGCTTCCATGGTGGAAAGCCTTGTATATGCATCGTAGGTCTTGATTACCATGCTAGTATTTTGAACGATATCGGATTAAGTTTTTTATTGACAAAAAAGGGATTGATCGGAACTGCTTGGCAGGGTACCAAACTGTCCGTTTTTTGGAGGTGCAACTCCCAGAACCAGGGAGGGTAATTATAGGGTAGGGGGAATAAACTTATCTGGCTGGTTTCGGAATACCAGATAGTTAAAACTTAAAATCCTGCAGTTTTTTCTCTCGTGGAGCTTAACTTTCATCGACACAAAGGTAAGCAAACAAGAGCTTAAATCCCAATAATACTGGGGTTTATGATTTTTATAACGTTTATAGGGAAGTGTTTGGGGGTAAGAAAACGTTGGAGTTGAAGATAGAAGAAGTGTTGCCTTAGTGAAGAAAGGTAAAGTATAAAAACAAAAAAAGCTCCGAGAAATCGGAGCTTTTTGCGGTCTGGACGGGACTCGAACCCGCGACCCCCTGCGTGACAGGCAGGTATTCTAACCAACTGAACTACCAGACCAATGATTTTATCTTTT
Organism: Flagellimonas sp. ABD4_174; assembly: GCF_056160185.1. NCBI lineage: Bacteria > Pseudomonadati > Bacteroidota > Flavobacteriia > Flavobacteriales > Flavobacteriaceae > Flagellimonas > Flagellimonas sp. ABD4_174. The sequence continues at coordinate 61,189 of NZ_JBSWWP010000004.1, read as the reverse complement.
CAAGACTCCGACAACAGTCGGATTCAAATCTTGTTCATTTGCTTTTTTAAAGCGAGTGCAAATATACATTCTCATTTCGGATATGACAAAACATTTTTTTAAAAAAATGATCAAGCAAATTTCTGCCGCTCTATCATAAAGGAATTCAGGACTTGGGAGAAGTCCGATCGAACATCCACCCCCACATATTTGATTTGGTACTGAGCGCATTTCAGTTTCAGGTCCTTCTGGTATTGCAGCACTTTTTCTGAATATGCCTTTTTAATGGAATCTGCATACAAATCTATCTGTTCGCCAGTTTCCACATCCACAAAACGTTTGGGTGCATTGTCAAAATCAAAATTGAGCTCATGCTCTTCATCCAACAGATGAAAAAGAACCACGGAATGTTTGTTGTATTTAAGATGACGCAGGGCTTCAAACAGTTTTTCCTCTTCGGTTTCCGTCTGGAACATATCGGTAAACAGAAAAATCAAGCTTCTCCGATGGATTTTTTCGGCAATTTGATGCAGAAACGTATAGGTTTTAGTCTCCTTCGTATCCTTTTTATGGGAAGCAACTTCGTTCAATTTGGAGTACAGCATCTGAAAATGACGTTCACTGTTCTTTTCCGAAGCATAAAAATCATACGTATCAGAATAAATACTTAGCCCAACGGCATCCCGTTGTTTTTTTAAGACTTGCATCAAAGCCGCAATGGAAAGCGCTCCAAAACCAATTTTGTTGAGGTTCTCCAAGGAATATTCCTTCACTTCAGGATAGTACATGGAGGTGGAATTGTCCAAGATCATATGGCAGCGCAGGTTGGTCTCGTCCTCAAATCGTTTGGTGTAGAGTCGGTCCGTGCGAGCGAAAAGTTTCCAATCAATATGTTTGGTGCTTTGCCCTGCGTTGTAAATTTTGTGTTCCGCGAACTCTGCAGAAAATCCATGGAACGGACTTTTATGAATGCCACTGATAAAACCCTCGACAATCTGGTTGGCCAAAAGTTCAAGGTTTTGGAAAAGTTTTGCTTTGCTAAGTTCCGATCGTAGGTCCATAACTGATTTCTGAAGACAAGATAAAATAAAAAAGGCTTGGCATTTGCCAAACCTTTTTTAAAATCCGTATTTCTACGTTTTTTTACAAAGCTGCATCAATTGCATCCGTGTACACTTTTTTAGGAGATACCCCTACTTGACGGTTGATTACCTCACCATCTTTAAATACCAAAACGGTAGGGATATTGCGAACACCGTACTTGGCCGCAAATTGTTGGTTGGCATCAACATCAACCTTACCCACAACAGCTTTGCCATCGTATTCTTGTCCAACTTCTTCAATGATCGGACCTACCATTCTACAAGGCCCGCACCATGCTGCCCAAAAATCTACTAGGACAGGCTTGTCACTTTTCAAAACTACTTCGTCAAAAGTTGCATCTGTTATTTCTAGTGCCATCTTATTAATTTTAATATTATGCAAAGTTAGTCAAATAATGCCCACGTAACTTACATCCGGTACATTCGTTTTAATTATTGCACTATTGGCATTAATTATACCTAGTTCAATTTATAATGAATTTCGTTTGCTTCCAGTTCGGCAAGTAATTCGCTGTTGATCTTTACCTTTTGTTTTCGGCTTGATAGTTTTAGTTTGATTTCTTCTTGCATCTCGTAAATCACAAAACTAATAGGATGGTCGCCTTTGTGCATGGTTAAAGTGTCCTTCAAGGTTTTTATGCGCTGTTCTTGCAGGCGGTCTATGTTGAGTTTGATGGTCAACTTTTTCGCAAAGGCATCCATTACATCCTGAAGCTGTTTAAAATCGTTGAACTGGAGCCTTGGCTCTCCTTTTTTGCCCGTATCGCGGTTCACCCATCCTTCGCGAACAAAGGCCCTAACATGTACAAAGGAATTGATCATTAAAAAATGCCGGAACTTTAAGTATTCTTCTCCAAAAATCCGTAGTTCGTAGGATTCATTATAATCTTCCAATGTAAAAAGCCCCCAGCCTTTGCCATTTTTGGATACCCTATGCTGGACATCGGTAATAACACCTGCAACGGTAAGTTCTCGATTTACATATTCGTCCAAACGGGAGAAATCGCTCACCGTGTTCTTGCAGAACGCTTTGATCTCTTTTTTAAAATCATCCAACGGGTGGCCGGAAATATAAATGCCGACCACTTCTTTCTCGCGTCGCAGTTTTTCCATGGTTCCCCATTCTTCGCAAGGAGGAACAATGGGCTCTGGAATCTGCACATCGCTCGCTTCGCCAAAAAGGCTTACTTGGGATGAATTTTGATTCTCCTGAAACTTGGAACCGTACTTGACAGCTTTTTCCAAGAACGTGATGCCATCGCCCTCATCATGGAAATATTGGGCTCGGTGAGTGTTTCCGAAAGAGTCGAAGCCTCCTGCCAACGCCAAGTTTTCGAACGCTTTTTTGTTGGCAGCCCTTAGATCTACCCTTTTGGCCATATCAAAAATTGATCTGTACGCCCCTCCTTCTTTCCGGTTTTCCACTATGGTCTCTACGGCGGAGCGCCCTACTCCTTTTATGGCACCCATGCCAAAGCGGACGGCATTGTCCTTGTTGACCGCAAATTTATAGTAGGATTCGTTAACGTCAGGGCCCAATACTTCCAGTCCCATTCGTTTACACTCCTCCATAAAAAAGGTGACCTGCTTAATATCGTTCATGTTGTTGGACAGCACGGCCGCCATATATTCGGCAGGGTAGTGGGCTTTTAAATAGGCCGTTTGGTAGGCTATGTAGGCATAACAAGTGGAGTGACTTTTGTTGAAGGCATAAGAGGCAAAGGCTTCCCAATCCTTCCAGATCTTTTCCAAAACGTCCCGTGGATGTCCATTTTTTTCACCACCGTCCAAAAACTGGGGTTTTAGTTTTTCCAGCAGGGCAAAAATCTTTTTGCCCATGGCCTTTCGGAGTACATCCGCATCACCTTTGGAGAAACCGGCCAGCTTTTGTGAGAGCAGCATTACCTGCTCTTGGTATACGGTAATTCCGTAGGTCTCCTTAAGGTATTCTTCCATGTCGGGAAGGTCATAGGTGATTTCCTCGTATCCATGTTTACGGGCGATAAAGCTTGGGATGTATTCCATGGGTCCCGGTCGGTAGAGGGCGTTCATGGCGATCAAATCATCAAAAACCGTAGGTTTTAGGTTTTTCATGTGTTTTTGCATCCCAGGGGATTCGTATTGGAATATCCCTACCGTATCTCCTCGTTGGAAAAGCTCGTATGTTTTTTCATCATCCAATGGAAAATCATCGGGTACCAGATCTATCCCTGTTCTTGCTTTTACAATTTTGACGGTGTCCTTGATCAGGGTCAAGGTTTTTAGTCCCAAGAAATCCATTTTTAGCAGACCTGCACTTTCCACTACGGAGTTGTCGAACTGGGTTACGTAGAGATCGGAATCCTTGGCAACGGATACGGGAACAAAGTTGGTAATGTCGTCCGGTGTAATTATCACTCCACAAGCATGAATGCCCGTATTTCGAAGAGAACCCTCTAACACTCGGGCCATTTTTACGGTCTGTCCCTCTAAATCGTCGGTTTCGGCAATATTGAGTAGTTCATGGACCTTTTCCAGCTCATCCGAACGGAACTTCTTTTTTAAGTCTGCCTCGTCCACTCCAAATATTTTGTTGAGTTTGGACATGTTGGGAATCAACTTGGCAATTCGGTCAGCTTCACTCAATGGAAGGTCCAATACCCTTGCAGTATCTCGAATGGATGATTTTGCAGCCATGGTTCCATACGTGATGATCTGTGCAACCTGATTGGATCCATACTTATTGATCACATAGTCCATTACCCGACCACGTCCTTCATCATCAAAATCAATATCGATATCGGGCATGGACACCCTGTCCGGATTTAGGAACCGCTCAAAAAGCAGGTCGTACTTCATGGGGTCTATGTTGGTAATGGTAAGGCAATAGGCCACCACCGAACCAGCGGCGGAACCACGACCTGGTCCTACGGAAACATCCATGTTCCTTGCTTCACGGATAAAGTCTTCCACTATCAAAAAGTATCCGGGGTACCCTGAGTTTTTAATAATTTCCAACTCAAAGTCTATCCGTTCCCTGATTTCTTCGGTTATTTCGCCATATCGCTTTTCGGCCCCTTTGTAGGTAATATGTCTTAAGTAGGCATTTTCTCCTCGATTACCGCCATCAACCTCGTCTTCTGGGTCCTTAAAATCTTCTGGAATATCAAATTTTGGAAGCAGGATATCGCTGGCAAGATCGTAGGGCTCTATTTTGTCCACAATTTCCTTGATGTTCAAAATAGCTTCGGGCAAATCCTTAAAGAGTTCCTTCATTTCGTCCGAAGACTTAAAATAGTACTCTTGGTTGGGAAGTCCATATCGATAACCCCGACCCCTGCCAATAGGTGTGGATTGTTTTTCACCGTCCTTTACACAGAGTAAAATATCGTGTGCCTCGGCATCCTTTTTATCGCAATAGTAGGTATTGTTGGTGGCCACCAGTTTTACGTTGTGGTCTTTGGCCATACGCACCAAAACTTGATTGACACGGTCTTCGTCTTCCTGTCCGTGGCGCATGATTTCGATATAAAAATCATCTCCAAACAGGTCTTTCCACCATAACAGGGCTTCTTCGGCCTGTTTTTCGCCTACGTTCAATATTTTGTTGGGTACTTCCCCATATAGGTTACCGGTAAGGGCGATAATATCTTCCTTGTATTGCTCGATTACTTTTTTATCGATTCTAGGTACATAATAAAAGCCGTCGGTATAGGCGATAGAAGACATTTTTGCCAGATTGTGGTAGCCTTTTTTGTTTTTGGCCAGGAGTACTATCTGATGTCCGTAGTCCTTCACATTTTTATTGGTATGATCGTCGCATACAAAAAATTCACAGCCTACTATTGGGGTAATCTCTTTTTCGGTGGGTTGTTCGCCCTTGGCGATGAGTTCTTCGTTTTTTGCCTTTGCCGCCTTATTATGTCCCATTACTTCTTTCACAAAGTGAAAGGCTCCCATCATGTTGGCATGGTCTGTCAAAGCAACGGCGGGCATACCGTTTTTTGCTGTGGCCTTGACCAAATCTTTGATGTTGATGGTGGACTGCAGCACTGAAAACTGGGAATGGTTGTGGAGATGTACAAAGGTTTCATCTTCCAAAGTCTCCACATTCTCTTGTATCTCCTCGTCCGAAACCCCGCTAGTGTCCTTTTCCCAGAGGGCATCCGCAATTTTTTTTGATTCGGCCTTGAGATTGAGGTGCTTTAACCCTATGAGCTCTATTTCCTGGGGATTGGACTGGGAAAATCGTTCAAAATAATCGGGCTGAACATCCAGTTCTTGATAGGAATATTGTTTTTTCCGGACCAATTCCAAGAAGCAACGTGTGGTGGCTTCCACATCTGCCGTTGCATTATGTGCTTCGGCAAAAGGTTCACCGAACAAAAATTCGTGCAGTTCGGTAAGCGTGGGCAATTTAAACTTTCCACCACGTCCTCCGGGAATTTTACAAAGTTCGGCAGTGTGTTCTGTACAAGTGTCCAGTACGGGCAGTTCGGTGAGAGGGCTTTCGACGCCCTCGCGATGGAATTCACATCCCATAATATTGACGTCGAACCCTACATTTTGACCTACCACAAATTTGGTTTGCTCCAATGCATTGTTGAAAGCTTCCAAAACCTCGCTAAGAGGAACTCCTTTTTCTTCTGCCAAGGCAGTGGAGATACCGTGAATCTGTTCCGATTCGTAAGGGATGTTGAATCCTTCCGGTTTTATCAAAAAGTCTTGATGTTCTATCAAATTACCTAGCTCGTCGTGCAATTGCCATGCAATCTGAACACACCTTGGCCAGTTGTCGGTATCGGTAATCGGGGCATCCCAGCGTTTGGGCAAACCAGTGGTTTCCGTATCAAAAATCAAATACATAGGCTATCTGTCTCGGTCAAAAAAGGATGGATAAAATTACGGAAGAAGATAGATTTGGTGAAAAAGAGTTGTGAGGAGTTATCAACTAAAAAAAGCCAGGAAAAAATCCCAGCTTTTTCTGCTTGTATCAATTGACTTTTGGAATTATGATACTGCTGTTTCGAATAAGTTCGCTGTCTCCAAGGTTTCCCTTATGGCATTTCGGTGTTTCATTAATAGGCTTTCCGTGGAAGGTGGTAATACAAATTCTTTATCGTGCAGAATATCGTTGTACGTCTCGATTGCTTCTTTTTCGCCCCTGTGCACTTCTTCCAGCATTGCCTCTTCATTGTTCGAGGCAAAGAGTAATTTAAAATCGATCCAAGATCTGTGCAAGGTACCTTTGGTGTTTCCCCCTTTGTCGGGATTTTGTCCAAAGGCCTCGATTTCGGCCTTTAGCTCTTGGCCAAAATTATATCGCTGTTTGGCGCGATCCATAAAAAATTGTTTGATGGTCGTATGGTCTACTTTTTCAGCTGCTTTTTTGAATCCTTTTTCAGCATCATAGGTTCTTTCCAAAAGTTCGTTTAATTTGTTCGACATTTCTACGGTGTACTTCATAATCTTTTTTCATTTTGTCTGTTTATGGCCATCGATTTTCGATGACATCCACATTTAAGATAAGGTTTAAGTGCAGAATGGCAAATGTTTACAATGGTTTATAATATATTTAACGGGTTAGGGCCCAGTTGTTAAAAGGATTAACTTTTTTGTTTTAAACGCTGCGCTATAAACAAATAAGTGTATATTTGCACCCGCTTAACCGATAAGCGATTAAAAAGAATTAATAATCAGGGTCGGGCACCCTACAAATTAATGTGATATGCCAGTTAAAATTAGACTTCAGAGACACGGTAAAAAAGGTAAACCATTTTATTGGGTGGTCGCTGCCGATGTAAGAGCGAAGAGAGATGGTAAATTTTTGGAAAAATTGGGCACCTACAACCCAAATACCAATCCAGCCACTATTGATCTTGATATCGATGGTTCTGTAAAATGGTTGCAGAACGGTGCGCAGCCAACGGACACAGCTAGAGCTATTCTTTCTTATAAAGGTGTGATGATGAAGCACCACTTAGCAGTGGGCGTTCGTAAAGGAGCAATGACCGAAGAGCAAGCAGAGGAGAAATTCAAAGCTTGGTTGGAAGAGAAAGAACAAAAGATCCAGGCTAAGAAAGATGGTTTGAGCAAAGCCGAAGCAGAAGCTAGAGCAAAAGCATTGGAAGCCGAAAAAGAAGTGAACGAGAAGAGAGTTGCCGCTGCAATGCCAGAGGAAGAGGAAGTAGTGGAAGAGGCTGCGGAGGAAACCGCCGAAGCTGCAACAGAAGAAACTGCTGCTGAAGCTCCAGCTGAAGAAGCCACCTCGGAAGAAGCTGCCAAAGAAGAATAGAAACGTAAGACGATGCGCAAGGAAGATTGCTTCTATCTGGGCAAAGTCGTTTCAAAATATAGTTTTAAAGGTGAGGTGTTGGTCAAACTGGACACCGATGAGCCCGATATTTACGAAAACATGGAATCAGTACTTGTTTCATTGGGAAACAATCTGGTTCCATTTTTTATTGATAGATGCCGATTGCATAAATCCAATTTGCTCCGTATCGATTTTGAAGAGGTGAAGGATGAACCTACGGCAGATAAAATAATCGGCTCCGAACTCTACCTTCCCTTAACTATGTTGCCACCGCTTACAGGTAACAAGTTTTACTATCACGAAGTTGTAGGATTTACTGTTATGGACGAGTTGCACGGAGATATTGGTATTGTGGAATCCGTGAACGATAGCGCTTCCCAAGATTTGTTCGAAGTAAAAAAAGGGGACAAGGAATTATTGATTCCAGTAAGCGATGATATTATCACTAAAATAGACCGTGAAAACAAAACTATTCATGTAAAAACGCCCGAAGGTCTAGTGGATTTGTATTTAGGATAGGTTGTCATAAAAAAAGGAGACCGAAACAGCCTCCTTCTTCGCAATAAAAAAACTAGACGAAATTTTATTTTTTCCACTTGCCACCACCTAGGTAGAAACCAAGGGATATGCCTAAGTATGAGTTTTTAATTTCCGGACCCTCACCTAAGTCAGTCTTACCAATAAGATTATAAGTTGCAGCTAATCTAAATTTGCCAGCTTCAAAACCAGCTCTGATAAGACCACCAAATTTTCCGTCAACCTCAAGTTCTACAGAACCTTCAACTAGTTCTGTGTCGACACTTGAACTTAAGTTGCCAAGAGTACTGTATCCAACACCACCACCTAGAAATGGAGCAAAAGAAGAGCTTCCAGAATTAAAATAGTAGTCAAATGTACCAGAATAGGTTCCACTTGCAGTTAAATCAGCTTCAGTTTCGCCTACATTTTTTGCCATGGCGGCAGATTCAAAACGTATTCCAATATTCATATTGTCGGCAATATTGTATTTTGGCTCCACTGCGATGAGAACGCCGCCCCCACCATCGGGCATGGTATAACCTAGGTCAAGTCCAACTCTGAATTTGCCTTGTTCTTGTGCTTGGGCTACTTGCCCAACAGCTAACATAAGTAGCAAAGCATAAAAGATTTTTTTCATAATCAAAAGTTTAAATAATTTGGTAATGATTTTAATAATGGGGTCTCTCCCCAAAAAATTGGAGACGAAATAAGCATATCCTAGTGTTATAAAGCATCAACAATTTACGAATGCCCTTTATGAACTAATAAATGGTGCTTTTGAATTGACGGTTGTAAATAGGGTACAGTACTTTAACCTATATTTGGACCAATGAAGCCTTTCAAATTCAAAGAATTTACAATCCATCAAGATCAATCTGCTATGAAAGTGGGGACGGATGGAGTTTTACTAGGTGCTTGGGCAAGCCTTGATCATGAACCCAATGCTATTTTGGATATAGGTGCCGGTACTGGCTTAATAGCATTGCAATTGGCACAGCGATCCATGGCTGAAGTCATAGATGCCATTGAGTTGGATGATGCTGCCTATGAGGAATGTGTCGATAATTTTGAAGCTTCACCTTGGGCGGACAGATTATTTTGTTACCATGCCGGATTTGATGAATTTGTAGACGAGATGGACGACCAATATGATCTTATTGTCTCTAATCCCCCTTTTTATTCCGAGAAAATGGATAGTGGTAATGTCTCGCGTGACCAAGCGAGGCAAAATAGCTCATTGCCGTTTGATGAATTGGTTGCTGGAGCCTCAAAAATGCTATCCAACAAGGGCGTTTTTGCAGTAATAATTCCTTTTAAGGAAGAGGCGGCTTTTATGGAAATGGCCAAGAATGTTGGTTTGTACCCGAACCGAATCACAAGAGTTAAAGGAAATCCGAATGTTGATAATAAAAGAAGTTTGATGGAATTCTCACACAATAATAATGAACCAAAAATATATACTTTGGTCATAGAAAATGGAAGACATCAATACACAGAAGAATACATTGCATTGACCAAAGCATTTTATTTAAAAATGTAACAATAAGCGAATGAAATGTTATATTTACTTAAAATTTAATCCGAATGAAGCCTGATTTATTTGAAGCCCCAGATTACTACAATCTCGACGATTTACTTTCTGAAGAACATAAATTGGTTCGCGATGCCGCTCGCCAATGGGTAAAGCGAGACATATCGCCCATTATTGAAGAATATGCCCAAAAAGCGGAATTTCCAGAACAGATCATTGGTGGATTGGCCGAAATTGGAGCATTTGGGCCATATATCCCAGAAGAATATGGAGGAGCCGGATTAGATCAGATCAGCTACGGATTGATTATGCAGGAAATCGAACGTGGTGATAGTGGCGTTCGTTCCACAGCTTCCGTGCAATCCTCATTGGTTATGTTTCCCATATTCGCCTACGGTACTGAGGAACAACGAAAAAAATATTTGCCCAAATTGGCAACAGGCGAGTGGATGGGCTGTTTTGGTCTTACCGAACCCAACCATGGTTCCAATCCTGGGGGAATGGAAACCAAGTTTAAGGACGCTGGCGACCATTATGTACTGAACGGGGCAAAACTGTGGATTTCCAACTCACCATTCGCCGATGTGGCCGTAGTTTGGGCCAAAAATGAAGAAGGCAGGATTCACGGACTTATTGTGGAACGCGGAATGGAAGGGTTTTCCACTCCGGAAACACATAATAAATGGTCACTGAGGGCATCTGCCACCGGAGAGCTTATTTTTGATAATGTAAAAGTGCCCAAAGAAAATCTCTTGCCGGGCAAAAATGGTTTGGGAGCACCCCTAGGTTGTTTGGACTCGGCCCGATATGGAATTGCATGGGGAGCCATCGGGGCAGCTATGGATTGTTACGATACGGCCTTGCGCTATGCCAAAGAGCGGTTGCAATTTGGAAAACCCATTGCCGCATTCCAGCTGCAACAAAAGAAATTGGCCGAAATGATTACAGAAATCACAAAGGCCCAGTTGTTGGCTTTTCGTTTGGGACAATTAAAGAATGAAGGCAAGGCGACAACCGCACAAATTTCGATGGCCAAGCGGAACAATGTGGAAATGGCCATTAAAATAGCCCGGGAAGCAAGACAAATGCTGGGCGGCATGGGTATAACCGGGGAATACAGTATTATGCGCCACATGATGAATTTGGAAAGTGTGATTACTTATGAAGGTACACATGACATTCACCTATTGATCACTGGTGCAGATATTACGGGAATCCAAGCGTTCAAATAGAGGAGTAAATCACAAAATTTTTTCTACCCTAACCCTTATCGATTTGCTGATGGGGGTCTGACTTTTGTCGGCAAAATGGTTGTGGGGCACCAACATATTGGTCTCAGGAAAATAGGCGGCCATGTTCCCTTTGGGAATGTTATAGGTCACTATCAAGAATTTCTCTGCGGTACGTTGGATACCATCATATTGGCTGTGCAGATTGACCACATCCAATTGTGTCAACCCCTTTTCGGTCATATCCTCTTCATTCATAAAAACCACTCGGCGTTCGTTGTGGATGCCACGGTATCGGTCGTTCAACCCATAAATCGTGGTATTGAATTGGTCGTGTGAACGAATGGTCATCAATAGCAATTCATTCGCTTGCAATTGGTGGTCTGGCAAAGGGGTAATGGACAATTGTGCCATGCCATTGGGGAGCATCCTAAAATCTCGGTTACGGACATTGTTGGGCAAGTAGTATCCAAACCCTTTAGATTGCTCACTGGTATTCTGGAACCCTTTCACGGTTTTATCGATCAATTTTCGGATAAGGTTGTAATCCTGACCTAATTCATACCAGTTCATGGAGTGATTGCCTCTAAAATAGGTGTGTGCCAAGAGCGCAATAATCTCAGGCTCACTTTTGATATGCTCCGAAGTAGGTTTCAGTAGCCCTTTGCTCTGCCTTACTTTGCCCGTGCTGCTTTCCATGGTCAAAAATTGGAGCTCACCGTTTTTCTCATCTTTTTCAGAACGACCAAATGTGGGCAATAGCAACGCGGTTTTGCCGGTTATCAAATGGCTTCGGTTAAGTTTGGTGCTAATTTGTACGGTCAACTCACAATTTTGAATAGCCTCAGCTGTGTATTTGGTGTCTGAAGCCGCCATCACAAAATTACCGCCCAAACAAACAAATACCTTCGCCTTTTTTTCGTGCATTGCCTCGATGGCCTCCACCGTATCATACCCTTTTTCGGTGGGAGGATCAAAGTTGAGGTGTTCTTGAATTTTTTTGTTCAGCCTCTTGTTTACGTAGTGCATGATGCCTACGGAGCGGTCGCCTTGGACATTGCTGTGCCCTCGAACCGGACAAGTACCTGCAAAGGGTTTGCCCACGGCTCCTTTGAGCAGCAAAATATTCACGTATTCCTTGATGCAGTCCACTGCATTTTTATGTTGGGTGATTCCCATGGCCCAACAGATGACGATTTTGGAGTTTTCGGCCAACAGCTCCACCACCTTGTCAATTTTGTGCATATATACCCCGGTCCTTTGTTGAAGGCTCTCAACATCATAGCGATCCAAATCTTTTATCAGTTCATCATATCCATCCACGTATTCCACAATAAATTCATGGTCAAGAACATTGTGGTTTTTGGCGTCCAGCGCTACCAATTTTTTTAAGATCAGTTTGGCCAATGCCACATCTTCATTGATTTTGACAGGTAAATGAATATCGGCAATGGGCTGTCCGTTGCCCAACATGTCGGAAACACTTTGTGGATTTTTAAAGTTGACCAATCCTGTTTCGGCCAAGGGGTTGATGCTGATGATCTTGCCACCATTCTTTTTGCATTTTTCCAAGGCGGATAGCATTCTCGGGTGATTGGTGCCAGGATTTTGTCCTACGACCAAAATCACCTCCGCGCCATATAGGTCATCCAGTTTTACCGAGCCTTTGCCAATGCCCAAGGTTTCGGATAGTGCCACGCCCGATGATTCGTGACACATATTGGAGCAATCGGGCATGTTGTTGGTGCCAAAAGCTCTGGCAAACATGCCATAGAGGTAGGCAGCCTCATTGCTAGATCTACCGGAGGTATAAAAAATCGCTTCGTTTGGGTCCTTGAGTCGATGGAGTTGCTCCGAAATCAATTCAAAGGCATCTTGCCAAGAAATGGCCTCGTAATGGACACTGTTTGGTCTTAGTACCATCGGTTCTACGATGCGTCCTAATTTGTTGAGTTCAAAATCGCTGAGTCGGGAAAGTTTCTCTATGGAATGTTCCGCAAAAAAGTCGGCGCCGATATGTTCCCGGGTGGCTTCATCGGCCAGAGCTTTTGCCCCATTTTCACAGTATTCCGCAATTTTTGATGGATTTTCGGGAACGGGCCAGGCACAGCTAGGGCAGCGAAAACCGTTCTCTTGGTTCATTTCCAGCAAACTGCGCATGGATCGCACTATCCCCATTTCCTTAAAACCGTGCCGTAGGGCTTCTTTTACGCCCAGAAGTCCAGCTGAGGTCTCCATGGGTTCCTTAAGGCGAAGCCCAGTAAACTTAATGTCTCCGGTAAGGGAAATGTTCCGTTTTGTTTTGTTCTCCATAGTGGTCAGTATTGCAATTTTGGATTGGGGTAGTTGTCCGACTGGTCTTCTGCCCGATTCTCAAGGCAAGTAAAGTCTTTTTCCAATAGCAGATGTAATTTTTTCCCGTTCGGAAGCTCCATTTCGTGTTCAAAACCTACGGTATGGTTGTGGAACCAATTTTTCCCATCGGTTTCTGGAACCATCAACAATATGGTGTGATTGGTATAGGATGCCCGTAGTTGATTTGCTTCTGGTATCAGCTTGACCTGATACTGAAAAACATTACCCATCAATTCGGTTGTTTCCGTGATGGAACCTGTTTCGGAGAGTTGTTTTACCTCACTCTGGGTCAATCTAAATCGTATGGAATTTCCTTTGATCCTAATTTTCATGTGCACATTCAATTCGTCTTGGTAAGTTACGGCATTCCGTTCACTTCTTCGAATCAAATAGCTTTTTGCTCATTCTCATATCGGCATATCTAGGGTCTTGTACGTAGTTTTCTTTTTTCATTTTGATGACCTCAATGCTCAGGAAACCAAATTCTTCCACCACTTTGCCATAAAATCGGTAAATGCCCTTTCCCCTGAAATAATACTTGGCTGCCACGGGTGGGAAGAGCACCGTGTCGAACACTTCGCCGTGCTGGTCTACTAAAGTGGCAAAGTGCATGCGCTTGCCATGATGGGTGGAGGTGTTTTTTACCGTGACCAAATACCCATAAATATCGATGTACTTGTTGAGGTACCGTTCCAAATCTTTTTGTCCGTTACTATTTTTTGGTGGTTCTTCCAACAATTCAAAAGGACTGCAAAGGCAGAAGCCCAAAAGCTCCCATTGCTCAAAAGCAGTTTCCAATGTTGTGGTGTTGAGCTGGGGCATCTGAAATTTTTGATGTCTTGGCGGAAAAAGCTTCGGGTGTTCCAATCGGTCGTTCTTGGAGAGCATCAAGTGGGCTTTCCAGAGCAGTTCGTGCTTGTTGATCCCCGTAAACCGAAACGCATCAATACGGATCAAAATGGAAAGTTGCTCCATGCTGATAAATACTCGGTCCAAGAAATCTTCCAAAGAGGAAAAACTTCCGTGGAGCATCCGCTCTTTTAGGATGCGTTCCATAACCCTGCTCTCCAGATCACGTAGGTACATCATTCCCAAGTAAATGTGCTTGCCGTAAATGCGGTTGACGATCATACTTTTGTTCACGCAGGGCGGATGAATGGTCGCACCCATCATTCGGGCATCGTGCACGTAGAATTCCGAACGGTAGAACCCGCCTCCATTATTGAGCACGGCCACCATATATTCCAAAGGAAAATAGGCCCTCAAAAACAAACTTTGATAGCTCTCCACGGCATAGGAGGCAGAGTGCCCTTTGGCAAAAGCATAGCCTGCAAAACTGGCCACTTGGTTCCAGATTTCTGAGATGAGGGATTCCGCGTAGCCCTTTTTCCTGCAGTTGGAAATAAACTTGTCCTGTACTTTTTGGAACTCTTCCCGCGAACGGAATTTTCCGCTCATGCCCCTTCGGAGTACATCGGCTTCGCCAAGGTCCAGACCAGCAAAATGATGGGCCACTTTGATCACATCTTCTTGGTAGACCATTACCCCGTAGGTGTCGGGCATAATTTCCAACATCACGGGATGTGCCTTTTCCTCGGTTCGTCCTTTATTCCGATGACGTAAAATATATTCTCGCATCATACCGCTTTTGGCCACACCGGGACGGATAATGGAACTGGCGGCCACCAATCCCAGATAATTATCGACCTGTAATTTTTTCAACAACATCCGCATAGCGGGTGATTCCACATAAAAACAGCCCATGCATTGCGCGGTTTTTATCAGGTTGTTGATTACAGGGTCCTTTTTAAACCCTTTGATGTCGTGGATGTCTATTGCGCCATATTTTTCGGGTTGGTTGTAAGCAACAATCTCTAAAGCCTCCTTGATCTTGCCCAAGCCACGCTGTCCCAGAATGTCAAATTTGTAGAGCCCCACATCTTCGGCAATGACCATATCGTATTGCGTGGTGGGGAACCCCTTTGGTGGCAAATGGGTGGCCGAAAACCAATGCAAGGGTTTATCGCTGATCAAAATTCCCCCTGCGTGAATGCTCAAATAATTGGGTTTGCCCTTGAGCAAGCTGCCATATTTCAGTACGAGTTTTGATACATGGTCCAGTTGGTCGAAATCATATCTTCCTGTCAACAAAAAATCAATGTCCTGCGGTGGCAATCCGAAAACTTTGCCCAATTCCCGAATCGCCCCCCGTTCCTTAAAGGTGACATAGGTACCGAGCAGGGCCACATGTTCAAAACGTTTGAAAATATATTCGGTCATGGCAGGGCGATCCTTCCACGAAAAATCAATGTCAAAATCGGGCGGATTGGCTCGATAGAGGTTAATGAAACGCTCAAAATACAGATCGAGCTCCATAGGGTCCACATCGGTGATGCGGAGCAGGTAGGCCACAATGCTGTTGGCGCCACTGCCTCGACCTACATAAAAGAATCCTCTTTGTCTTGCTTCGGAAACAATGTCCCAATTGATCAAAAAGTAGGAAACGAAACCCATTTTTTTGATGAGTTCCAATTCCTTGTTCAATCGGTTTTTGATGGAATCGTTCACTTCTTCATACCGATAGGGGAGTCCCTCGGCGCAGAGTTGGTCCAAGAGCTGTTCGTCTTCTTCAACGCTTCCCAAATACGTTTTCAAGTTTTGGGGTTTTCTATCCTTGGAAAAATCAAAATGGATGCTGCACTTGTTGAGCAGTTTTTCGGTGTTTTCCAGAATAAAGGGAAACTCCGAAAATGCTGCTGCCAAATTCTGGATGGGATACATTTTTTCTTCTTCGCTGGCCTCTTCTTCCTTTGGAAGTTTGCTCAATAGTAGATTATTGTCGATGGCCCTTAGCAATCTATGTGCGTTGAAATCCTGTTTGTTCCGAAAGGTAACGGGCTGCTGTACTACCAATTTGGTTGTGAGTAATACCAACTTGGAGAAAGGAAGCCTCCGCAGATCTTTGATAGAGATTCCAACAAACTCATGGTCTTGAAAATGTTCCAGTTCGTTGAGCAGCACCTGTTCAAACGGATATACCACAAACGCATTTTTAAAAGCTGGAGCCAGGTTGGGAATTTTTGTTCCTTCATGCAGATGTTGGGACAAAAAATCGTTCAGTTCCAGATAGCCCTCGTTGTTTTGTGCAATCCCGATAAAGCAGGGCTGTGTGCCATTTCTAAAATCGATGCCCAAAATGGGTTTGATGCCAAATTCCGGTGCTTTCCGAACAAAGTTCAAACCCGCTGAGGTATTATTGATGTCGGTAAGCACCAGTTGGGTCACATGGTTCTGTTGTGCCAATTCCAACAACTCCACCTCCGAAAAGGTCCCGAATCGTAAACTGTAATATGTGTGGCAGTTTAAATACAATTGTCAGTTATCAATTATCAATGTTCAATTATCAGTTATCAATTATCAATTATCAATGTCCAATTGTTTATTGCTTATTGGAAATTGTTCATTGTTTACTGTTTTCGATGTGCCAAGACCACGGGTGGTTCCCCATTAAAGGGGTTGTGCATACTTCCAATGGTCTTTGCGCCCATGGCGGAGGCACGGACCACGCTCCGGCATCCAAATCGGTTCCGCACATAATCCATGGCCTTGTATAGGTTTAGGGTCTCCTCGGTGTCCTCGAAAAGGTTGATTTGGTAATTGCCCGAGACCAAATGACTAAATCGAATCCCGATGAGGCGCACCAACATCCGTTTGTTGTACAGTGAGTCGAACAGCTCCAATATTTTTGGGATAAGGGTGTGGTCGGCGCTCGTGTACGGAATCCGCGATTGTTTGGAATAGGTATTGAAATCGGAATACCGGATTTTTACGGCAACGCAGGCCGTCAATTTATCACCTCGACGAAGTTGGTAGGCCAAATTCTCGGTCATGGCAATCAAAATGCCCCTAAGTTTGATGACATCGATGGTGTCCCGGTCAAAAGTCCGTTCGTTGGAGATGGATTTTCTATCGTGGAATGGGATTACGGGGGTGTTGTCTATCCCATTGGCCCGTTTCCAGATGAGTCTACCATTGGCACCCAATACCCGTTGCATAATGTCCATGGGCATATCTTGAATGGTCTTTACCTGCCGTATGCCCAAATTTCGAAGGGTTTGATAGGTTTTATCGCCCACCATGGGTATTTTTTTGATGGAAAGTGGGGCCAAAAAAGGCTTTTCCAGACCAAAATCGATTTTGAGCTGATTGTTGGGTTTGGCTTCGTTGGTCGCCACTTTGGAAACCACTTTGTTCACTGATAGCCCGAACGAAATGGGCAGTCCCGTTTCCCGAATGATTTTCTGCCGCATTTCCGTGGCATATTTGTAGCAGCCAAAAAAACGGTCCATGCCCGATAGATCGGCGTAAAACTCATCAATGCTCGATTTTTCGAAAACAGGTACATGTTCTTTGATAATCTCCGTGACCACATCCGAATATTTGCTGTAGGTGCCCGCATTGCCACGGATGACCACGGCTTCGGGACAAAGTTCCTTGGCCATTTTCATGGGCATGCCCGAATGGACGCCAAATCCACGGGTCTCATAGCTACAGGCCGCCACTACACCACGGTCGCTGGTACCGCCCACCAATAAAGGCTTGTTTTTAAGCTCTGTATTGATGATGCGCTCCACGGACACATAAAAAGTATCCAAGTCTAGATGCAAAATCGTCTTTTCCATTGTTCAGTTGAAGGAAAGCTAAATTATGGAAATAATCCTATAAAATGGAAATAATCCAAAAAATAAATATCAACAATCCATGCTATTATTTTTTCCGAAAAATCATCATATCTTTGTCACGTTGTGTTGGATTCCAGTCGTGATGATTGGAATCAGGTTGAAGCATCAAAACCGATGCTCGCCAATGAAAGGCTTTCCTTTTGGAAGGCTTTTTTTGTTTGTGGTTGGGAGTGAAAAGATAAGTGTGGATGTCATCTCGAGCGCAATCGTAAGACACAGAATGACAATTAGATTTCTCAATCGTCACGGTGCTCCTCATTTCGAAATGACAGGTTAATTCTCTTTTGATGACGATGTCGTTAGAACCAACCGAAGTGTGATATATCTAAAATACACGTCATGCTGAACTTGCTTCAGCATCTCATTCCAATTTGCTTGAGATTCATCGCAAAGCCTATCTTGAGCGCAGTCGAGAAGTCTCTAACTAGATATTTGGTCTCATATTTCGACTCCGCTCGATATGACCAATTGACCTAGAGCAAAGAGTATCAACTTCCAGAAATACTATGTGCTACATGGTGCACTAGTGAAGCGGCCAGTTTAGCCGTTTGTCCATCGATGTCGTATTTTGGATTCATCTCGGCAATATCCAAACTGATCAATTTGCCAGAACCGATAATGGTTTTTAAACACTCCAAAACTATGTATGGATTAAAGCCCATGGGCGAAGCTGCACTGACTCCGGGCGCGTAGACCGAGGAAAAACCATCCAAGTCGATGGTCACATAAATGTGGTCCACATTTTTGGCAAAGGCATTGATCCAGGTTGTGATTTCCTCCAGTAAGGGAATTTGGAAGGTATCGTTCATCACATAGATGACATCAAGGTCCCTAGCCGTTTGGAACAGGTTTCTATCGTTGGCATCTTTTCGGATACCGAGACAGAGGTAATTAAAATCGATGCCTTCTTTCTCACAGTCCTTGGCTATCTGATAAAACGGAGTGCCGGAATTGCTCTGCTCCGTATTCTTTCGCAAATCAAAATGTGCATCAAAATTGATAATGCCGATGGTCTGTCCTTCTTTTTTTGCATCTAAATATTTTTTGATGCCATTATAATGGCCATAGGCCATATCGTGTCCGCCACCCAAAACAATCGGAAACTGTTTTTTCTCCAAAAGCAGGCTAACCGCTTCGGTCAGCTTCATTTGGGCAGACTCCATATCCCCTTCATCACAGGTAATGGAACCCACATCGTGCAAAAGCACATGGCTACCCAAGTGATTGGGCATTTTTCCAAAACTACTTTTAATAGTGTCCGGACCATTCATTGCGCCAACTCGCCCTTGGTTTCGGCGTACCCCTTCATCACAGGCGTAGCCCAAAAGCGCAATGGATTTTTTTTGGGCTTCGGGGACTTCTTCCAAAGATGTGCAATGTGTTTTTTCATGCAAGTAGAGCCATTTGTTGGAGATTCTACCTGTCCATAGGTCAGATTTGGGAGCTTCGTAATTTTTCATTGCTGTCAAAAAAGGTGGTCCAAAATATTAGGTTCTACCAGATGAGGCAAAGTTACTTTTAAATTTGGAGTGCGCTCCATTTCTCGTTCAATGGCAAATCGTGCTTCCTTATTTCTAGCCCAACTTCTTCGGGAAATCCCATTGTTCACATCAAAAAATAACATTTTCTTCAATCGGCTGGAAGCTTCTTCGGAACCGTCGAGCACCATGCCAAACCCACCATTGATCACTTCGCCCCAGCCAACGCCGCCACCGTTGTGGATGGATACCCAGGTAGCTCCCCTAAAACTGTCCCCGATCACATTTTGGATGGCCATATCGGCGGTAAATTTGCTGCCATCGTAAATATTGCTCGTCTCTCGAAAGGGGGAATCGGTTCCGCTAACATCGTGATGGTCGCGACCCAATACCACGGGAGCACTGATTTCACCCTTGGCAATGGCGGTGTTGAAAGCATCAGCGATTTTGCTTCGCCCTTCGGCATCGGCATAAAGGATTCGAGCTTGCGAACCTACCACCAATTTGTTTTGTTCCGCTTCCGAAATCCATCTGATGTTGTCCTGCATTTGCTGTTGGATTTCTTCGGGAGCTTCAGATTTTATCCTTTGCATCACCTCAAGAGCTAGGGCATCTGTTTTTTGAAGATCTATGGGGTCACCAGAAGTACAAACCCATCTAAATGGACCAAAACCATAATCAAAACACATGGGTCCCAAAATATCCTGCACATAAGATGGATACCTGAAATCGATATTGTTCTCGGCCATCACATCGCCGCCCGCACGGGAAACTTCCAATAAAAAGGCGTTTCCATAATCAAAAAAGTAGGTGCCTTTTGCAGTGTGCTTGTTGATGGCATTGATTTGTCTTCGCAAAGATTCTTGTACTTTTTCTTTAAAAGCCTCAGGATTGTCAACCATCAAAGCGTTGGATGCTTCAAAAGAAAGGCCAACGGGATAGTAGCCACCCGCCCAAGGATTGTGCAAAGAAGTTTGGTCCGATCCCAAATGCACAAAAATATCCTCTTCGTAAAAGCGTTCCCAGACATCCACCACATTGCCGATGTAGGCCAAGGAGACCACTTCCTTATTTTTTACGGCCTCTTTGGTGCGAACTACCAATAGATCTAAATCCACCAAGAGCTCGTCCACCCAACCTTGGGCATGGCGTTTTTTGGCAGCTTCGGGGTTTACTTCGGCACAAATAGTAATGGCTCCTGCAATATTTCCGGCTTTGGGTTGTGCCCCACTCATGCCGCCCAATCCAGCAGTCAAGAAAATCTTGCCTTCGGGGGATTCGTTTTTCTCCAATACTTTTCGGAAAGCATTCATAACGGTGATAGCTGTTCCGTGAACAATGCCCTGTGGTCCGATGTACATATAGGAGCCTGCTGTCATCTGTCCATACTGCGTCACACCCAATGCGTTGAAGCGTTCCCAGTCGTCGGGCTTGGAGTAGTTGGGAACCATCATGCCATTGGTGACCACCACTCGTGGCGCTTCCTTGGATGATGGAAATAGGCCCATTGGATGCCCGGAATACATGTGCAGGGTCTGTTCCTCGGTCATTTCTGCCAAATATTTCATGGTGAGCAGGTACTGTGCCCAGTTTTGAAAAACCGCTCCATTTCCACCATAAGTAATCAGTTCCACGGGATGTTGTGCCACAGCAGGGTCCAAATTGTTTTGAATCATGAGCATAATGGCGGCTGCTTGATGGGTTTTTGCAGGATATTCGGAAATGGGCCGGGCATACATCTCATAATCGGGCTTAAACCGGTGCATGTAGATGCGGCCATAGGTTTTTAGCTCCTCCACAAATTCACGGGCGAGTTCTTTGTGCCAAGCCTCCGGAAAATAGCGTAGCGCATTTTGTACGGCCAATTTTTTCTCTTCTTTGGAAAGGATGTCTTTCCGTTTTGGGGCTGGATTCCCGTTTTGGGGGTATGGCTTTTTAACGGGAAGTTGTTCGGGGATGCCTTGAAGTATCTGTTGCTGAAATTCAGTCATAATTCAAATTTTTAGTGGATAGGAGCTCCTTTTTTCCAAACCTCGCTTGGCTTTAATTGCCCTTGATGATAAGTGATTTCTTGGTAGTTGTCCGTTGGAAAAACCACAAAGTCTGCCTGTTCGCCGGCTTCCAATTTTCCTCGATCGGACATGCGCAAAGCTGCTGCTGCCCTAAAGGTGATTCCTGAAAGCACTTCGGTGTTCGACAATTTTTCAAAAGTCCCCAAAATACTGGCTTGGGTCAACAGGTCCCCCATAGGTGCGGACCCTGGATTGTGGTCACTGGCAATGGACAAAGCACCGCCTGCATCCAAAATTTTGCGGGCAGGGGTGTAGGCACATCCCAAACCAAGGGATGCCCCTGGCAATGCTGTTGCAATGGTATTGCTCTTGGCCAATAATTGAATCTCTTTTTCGGTGCTGGCTTCCAAATGGTCGGCACTTACGGCATCAAAGTCCACGGCTACTTGACTTCCTCCTGTGGTAAATTGGTCGGCGTGCACGGTAATGTCAAATCCCATTTCTTTCGCCTTTTGAAAATAAGGTTTGATTTCCTCTGGGGAAAAAGCACTTTCCTCCACAAAGGCATCCACCCGGCGAGCCAAGTTTTCTGCTACGATTATCGGGAACAATTCTTTGATAATTACATCTAAATAAGCTTCGTTTTGATTCCAATCTTTAGGTTTCATATGTGCAGCCAAACAAGTTGGAATCAAAGAAACACTCGAAGTTTCATTGGCCTGTTTGATGGCACGTAGCATCTTCAGTTCTTCATCCACAGAAAGACCGTAGCCACTTTTTACCTCGAGGGTTGTTATCCCATTTTTTAAATGTTTTTGACTTCTAGAAATGATACCTGAAACCAATTCTTCTTGTGATGCCTTTCGCGTTTGGGTCACGGTGTCCCAGATGCCGCCACCTGCCTTGGCAATCTCCAAATAGGTTTTTCCAGCATTTCGGTAAGCGTAGTCTCGTGCACGGGTACCGTCAAAACAAATATGGGTATGGGAATCCACAAACCCTGGTAGGCAAACATGTTTCCCATCGATATGGTGAATATCGACATCGGATGATTTCATTTCATCGAAAACTCCAACTTTGAGAATTTTTCCATCAGACACTAAAATGCCTCCATTTTCAATAATGGGTAGTTGCTCATCTTTGAGCGCTCCCTTTAAGGGGAGACCTGTCATGGGAAGTAATTGGGTGAATGGTCCTATTAAGAGTGGTTTGTTCATATCAGTACGTTTCAAATTCATCAAGATGTGGTGCATCCCAAGTCAGTTCTTTTTCTTTCATTACCGATTCCACCAAATCAATGATTTCTCGATTTTGAATGATTTCAATTCCTTTTTCAATATCGTCTGCAAAGACACGGTCATTCTCGGCAAAGGCGACCTTGGTTCTAAGGAATGTATGAATTTCATCCAACAGAACACCCGATTTTAAGGGTTTTCTGTACTCGAAGGCCTGTGCTGCCGTCAACAATTCGATGGCTAGTATTTTTTCAACATTTTCAATAATGTTAAGTGCTTTTCTACCGCTGATGGAACCCATGCTCACATGGTCTTCCTGTCCCAAAGAGGTTGGGATACTGTCCGCACTTGCAGGGAAACACAAGCTTTTGTTCTCACTGGCCAATGCAGCCGAGGTGTACTGCAAAATCATATAGCCAGAATTGATGCCCGTATCCTTCATCAATAATTTGGGAACTCCTGGACTGTTGCCTTCCAGGGCCAGGTAAATGCGTCGGTCGGAGATATTTCCGATTTCCGAAGCGGCCAAAGCTGCGTAATCCAAAGCCATGGCCAAAGGTTGCCCGTGGAAATTTCCACCGCTGATGGTGAGTTCATCATTTATGATAACAGGGTTGTCGGTGACGGAGTTGAGTTCTATTTCCAACAATTCCTTGAGATGGAGCCAGGCATTTCGGGAAGCTCCGTGCACCTGGGGCATACAGCGAAGGGAGTAGGGGTCCTGTACACGTTCACAATCAATATGATCTTCCAAAATCTCGGAACCTTGGAGCAAGGTACGGATCCTGCCCGCAACGTGCTGATTACCTTTGAAGGGCCGTAGTTTGTGCAATTCTTCAAAAAATGGCTTCATGGAACCTTGCAGGCCTTCGAGCATCATAGCACCGATAATATCGGCATGGCGCAAACAATGTTGTAGTTTGTGAACGACCATCACCCCATGAGCGGCAATAAATTGGGTGCCATTGATTAAGGCAAGCCCCTCTTTCGGGCCTAATTCCAATGGTTGTAATCCGGTTTGCTCAAAAAGTTCCTGTGTTTTTATGGTTTTTCCTTGAAATTCCACTTTGCCCAATCCGATAAGCGGAAGAAATAAATGGGAAAGTGGGGCCAAATCGCCGGATGCGCCAACGGAACCTTGGGATGGGACTACGGGAATGGCATCGTTTTCCAAATGCCAGAGCATGCGTTGTAAGGTAGTTTCGGCAATGCCCGAATACCCTTTGGCAAGGGCATGGATTTTAAGAATCAGCATAATTTTTGCCAATTCGTTGGAAATGGGCTCTCCTACACCTACACTATGACTTTGCAATATATTGGATTGAAGGATTTTGGTGTCCTCCTTGGAAATTTTGGTGTTACAAAGAGGACCAAAGCCCGTGTTGATGCCATACACTGTATCGCCTTTTTCCACAATGCGCTGTACCCGTTGGTGACTTGCATTCACATTTTTAAGGCACTCTTCTGAGAAAATACCTTTTATGGTTCCCTTGGCCAAACCCAAAGCTATGCTTGCGGTTAAATTATCCTCACCAAATTGAAATTTATGGTCTTTTGCCATGTTCTTTCCTTTTCCATAAAATTATAGGTTATGATTAATAACTACCAATACTTATTTTTGTAATAATCAATAAGTATGAATTATCAATTAGAACTTCGTCATTTTATCTATTTTTTGGCTGTGGCCGAAGAACTTCATTATAGAAAGGCAGCTGAAAAGTTGTTTATTTCCCAGCCGGGTTTGAGTACGCAAATCAAACAAATGGAAGAGATACTTGGAACGCAACTTTTTGTGAGGGACAAAAAGAAAGTGAGTTTAACGCCGGCGGGGGAGTTTTTAAAAAAGGAGGTAGAGTTTATTTTGAATCATCTCGACCAGACCAAAAAACAGGTGAAACTTATAGGCGATGGACAATTGGGAGAGGTTCGAATCGGGTTTTTAGGTTCGGCCATGCAAAATGTGGTGCCCAATTTGTTGTTGGGACTAAAAGAAAGATATCCCAAGGTGCATACTACGTTGGAGGAACTTTCCAACCGCGCGCAGATCAATGCGATACTGGCCGACCGATTGGATTTGGGTTTTGTCCGATTGTCACGAGTACCGAAAGGATTGGATGTGAAACCTGTTTTTGAAGATACCTTTTCTTTGGTACTGCCAGAGGACCATCCTTTGGATGAAACTAATTTTAAGAATATCAATCAAGTGGCTGAAGAGGCTTTTATCCTATTTTCCCAAGATTATAGCCCTATGTACTACGATACGGTGCTCAGTATTTGCGAGGATAGCGGATTTGTCCCGAATGTGTCACATAAATCCGTTCATGCGCAGACCATTTTTAAATTGGTAGAGAATAAGTTGGGTATTGCCATTGTTCCGACAACGCTTCAACATGGGTTTCAGATGAAAGTAAAGTTTATTGAAATGAAGAAAATAAAACAGCGTGCTGTTTTGAGCATGGTCTGGAAAACGGATAATCGAAATCCTGCGCTTCAAAAATGTATGGACTTGCTCATGAAATTATGATGGGAACAATTTGGAGTGTAACTTTGGAATTCAACTTAATGAATAGTTATGATTTTTGATTTGATCGAAAAGAGAAGAAGTATTTTTCCTCCTCAATATATTGATAGGCCCATTGCCAAAGATGTCTTGGAAAAAATTCTGGAAGCCGCCAATTGGGCACCTACCCACAAAAAAACCGAGCCATGGCGTTTTAAAGTTTTGACTGGGGACAAGAAACAGGAGTTGGGTGTTTTTCTTGCCAATAAGTATGAGGAAACGGATCCTAATCCGAAACAGATAAAAATTAAAAAATTACAGTTCAACCCATCCAATTCGGGAGCGGTAATCGCCATTTGCATGCAGCGGGACCCGAATGAAAGCCTTCCGGAATGGGAAGAGGTTGCGGCGGTGGCTATGGCGGTTCAAAATATGTGGTTGTGCTGCACCGAATTAGGTATTGGGGCATATTGGTCTTCCCCAGGTCTCATTAAATATATGGATGAGTTCTTCAACTTGAATGAAGGTGAAAGATGCCTGGGCTTTTTCTACATGGGTTATTTTGATGGAGAAGTGATTCCGTCAGCTAGAACTCCAATTGCTGATAAAGTAGAATGGTTGGACTAACTAAAAGTAAACAGGTCGCCCGCATATTTGATGGTGATGTACACGTAAAAAATGGCATAAGCCACTGTTAGGACGAACTTCATAAAAGTGCCCGTTAAAAAGCCTAAAAATGAACCGAAAGCCGCCTTCATGGCGGTTTTTTTATTGGCTTTGTTCAGCAGTTCACCAACTAATGCACCTACAAACGGCCAAATAATAATTCCGAAGGGACCAAAAACAGGAACAAAAATGGCGACGAGCAATCCAACAATGGTACCCCACATTCCGGCTTTACTGCCCCCGAACTTTTTAGTGCCCATAGCAGGAATCACATAATCCAAAATTGTAATGGTAATGGCGAGGACAAATGTAATTCCGAGCACCCACCAATTATCCGGTACGGCTTTGGTCAAATAAAGTAGTAGCAGCCCCACCCAACTAATGGGAGGTCCTGGCAATACCGGTAAAAAGCTGCCCAATATGCCAATAAACATTAAAAGAAACCCTAAAATGAGCAATGCAATGTCCATGGTCGTGTTTTACTGTTAGACAAATGTAGCCGACAATTGTTACAAACAAAATCAAAATAAACCCTACTCTTAATTTTTTCGTAGGTAAATTTGAAACCGATTATCAAGCGTTTGTGAAACTGCATAGCGTACATACAAAACCAAGGTTCATCCGAATAGGGTGCGCAGGTATGTGTGTATTTTATTTGATCGGACTTTTTAACAGTCTGGTATTGGAGACCTTGCATGAGGCTGCTCACATTTGGGCCCCTGAAACACATTATCATGGTTTTGCGTCCGATCACGAAACTATCGATTATTCTTCATTGAATGCCATGGCCGGTCACTCGCATGAGGCATTGGAAGCCTTAAAGGAGTTGTTGGAGGCCAATCAACCCGATAAGCAAGAATCTAAAGGTGATTTTAGCCTTAAATTGGACAAACATTTTTTTGAGGACGCTCAAAGAACGTTGAAATTGCATTCTTGGACCGTAAACAGGGGGCATTGGGCATACATAGACTTAACTTCTCTTTGGAGTCAGGGCATAACCACGCCCCCTCCCCAGTATAGCTGAAATAATTTATCGGAATAGTTCTGAATTCGTCACCCTGAACTTGTTTCAGGGTCACAGCATTCAACAGAACATTGGTTGTGAGATGCTGAAACGAGTTCAGCATGACCTTTCTTCAGTTTTTTGATGAATTAGAGAGATAATTTTACACAAATCAAATTAAAAGATAACGACATGAAATATTTTATGGCGGTATTGTCCATGCTTTTTATGGGCACTATTGCTGCACAAAACGTAAAGGGAAAACTGGTGGATGAGGCAGGTTCCCCGATAGAGGATGCTGGTATTTTTAACAAGACCAGTGGTCAACATAGCCATACCGATGGAACAGGACATTTTGTTCTGGACAGGACTTCGGTGAATGATACCATTTACTTTTCAAGACTGGGATATGCCACCAAAACTTTGGTTGTGAAACAATCTGATCTTGGCAGTTCTTTGACCATTGTGTTGGACGAAAGTTCAATTTCCTTGGATCAAGTAGTCTTGGTATCGGAAGTTGATGCACTTAGCAGATTGGTAGATGTGGATGTTCAGGCGGATCCTGTAAAATCTTCACAAGAAATATTGAGAAAAGTCCCTGGACTCATTATAGGGCAACATGCCGGAGGAGGAAAGGCAGAGCAAATATTTTTGAGAGGTTTTGATGTGGACCACGGAACCGATGTGGCCATCAACGTGGACGGAATGCCGGTGAACATGGTGTCTCATGCCCATGGACAGGGATATGCGGACCTTCATTTTGTGATTCCGGAAACCATAGAGAACATCAATTTTGGAAAAGGGCCCTATTATGCGGACCAAGGCAACTTTAATACAGCAGGTTATGTTGACCTAAGGTTGAGAAAAAGTTTGGAAAAAAATGTGCTCTCCACCGAAATAGGCCAATTTGGTGCCCGTAGGTTTATGGGAATGTTCAATGTAATGGATAATCAGAACAGCAATGCCTATTTGGCATCCGAACTGTACTTAACCGATGGGCCTTTTGAATCACCTCAGAATTTTAACCGAATAAATATTTTAGGAAGATACCGCTATGCATTGCCCGGTGATCAAGAACTGTTATTGACAGCTTCTCACTTTTCCAGCAAATGGGATGCATCGGGTCAAATACCCCAACGAGCCGTGGACCAAGGCTTGATAGGTCGTTTTGGGGCTATTGATGATACCGAAGGCGGAAAAACCAGCAGGACCAACTTTGTGCTCAATCACAATAAAAACTTGGGAATCGGTAAATCCATAAACACCATGGCCTATGTTTCGCATTATGATTTTGAACTGTATTCCAACTTTACCTTTTTCTTGGAAGATCCTGTAAACGGAGATCAAATCAAACAGTTTGAGGACCGAATGATGGCAGGAGCGAAGACAGTTTTCCAGAACAATTCGGCCAATTTGGGAGGGCTGGGATTTAAGTACAATGCAGGAATCGGTTTTAGGTACGATAATGTTGACGATAATCAATTGTCCCGTACCCTGAACCGCCAGGAACTGTTGGAGCGATTGGCCTATGGCGATGTGGATGAGGTGAATGGTTACGCCTTTGCCGGTGCCGAGTTTAAATCGGGTAAATTTACGTTTGAACCAGTGCTGCGATTGGATTACTTCCGGTTCGATTACATCAACAAAATGAGCGAGCTGTACGATAGCCGTAGTGAGGAAAAGGTTGCATTCAGTCCTAAATTCAATACCATTTACAGTCCGTCGGAAAACACGCAACTATTCTTGAAGACAGGAATTGGATTTCACTCCAATGATACCCGGGTGGTCGTAGCCAACGAAGGGGAAGAGATTCTACCGGCGGCCTATGGGGTGGATTTAGGAACCATAATCAGACCAGTGGATAAGTTAGTCTTAAACGCTACACTTTGGACCTTGTTCCTAGATCAAGAGTTTGTGTACGTTGGGGATGCGGCCATTGTAGAACCCAGTGGAAAGACCAGAAGAATGGGACTGGAGGTAGGAGCAAGATACCAACCATTGGATTGGCTGTACCTTTATACAGATGCCAACTATACCCATGCTAGGAGCACCGAAGAGGCCGCTGGTGAAGATTACATACCCTTGGCACCCGATCTTACCATGGCGGGAGGTCTTACCTTGGGAGGTGATCAAGGCTTTTCAGGAGGGCTTAACTATAGGTATATTGATGATAGACCCGCAAACGAGGACAATTCTATCGTAGCGGAAGGTTATTTTGTAACCGATGCCACACTCAATTATAGAGTGAACAATTGGACCTTTGGATTGATTGTGGAAAACCTTTTTGATACGGAATGGAACGAGACCCAATTTGCCACGGAAAGCCGTTTGTTCAACGAACCGAACTCTTTTGAAGAGATTCATTTTACTCCGGGCACACCTTTCTACTTGCGAGGAAAAGTTACTGTAACCTTTTAAACAGTTATCCGCCAGTAGGCAGCGCTGGCGGATTTTTAATCGAATTTTTCAACTAAAAAATTAGTTTAAACTAAATATTTAGTTATATTTGTTTTGTATTGAACTAAAAACTTAGTTAAAAAATGAAACAACTCACCAAGGCAGAAGAAGAAGTAATGCAGCTCCTTTGGAAAATTAAAAGGGGCAATGTGGCTGCAATTCTGGAAGAACTTCCGGAGCCCAAGCCAGCTTATAATACCGTTTCTACCATTGTTCGAATTTTGGAGGACAAAGGCTTTGTTTCCCACGAAAAAGTCGGGAAGGGCCATGTGTATTTTCCTTTGATGAAAAAAGAAGAGTACAGCAATCAGCGTCTTACTAAATTGATGGATGGGTATTTTCAAGGGTCGTTCAGCAGTATGGTATCCTTTTTTATGAAGAAGAACGACATCGGCCTAAAGGAACTCGAAGAGATCATGAAGAACATAAAAGAAGAGAAGAAATGATAACGTACATTCTGGAATCTTTGGCCTTTCAACTGCTCTTTTTGTTGACCTATGATCTTTTTTTAAAGAAAGAAACCTTTTTTCAATGGAATAGGGCTTACCTATTGGCAACCTTTGTACTTTCCATTCTGTTGCCTTGGATAAAAATAGAGGCTTTAAAGACAACCATGCCTCAAGAATTGGAGCCCACAACTGTATTTTTGACTCAATTGGATGGAGTAGTTTTAGGACCAGATAGTCCAGAGGTCAACTTTCTTGCAAGTGTACCTTGGCCGTATTTGGTAATGGCAATTGGCGCCATTTTGGCTGCACTTTGGTTTGTGTTCAAGCTTTTACAATTGGGAAGACTTAAGAGTAAAAGTAAGGTGGAACATTATCCGGACTACACCAAGGTGATTATGCCACAAAGCACTTCTGCTTTTTCATTTTTCCGAAGCATTTTTATGGGAGCCCAAATTAAAAAGGACAAAGAGGCCAACATTTTAGCTCACGAAATGGTACACGTAAAACAAAAACACACCTTGGACCTGCTCTTTTTTGAATTGGCCCGAATTGTCTTCTGGTTCAATCCATTGGTGTATATCTATCAAAATAGAATAGCTGAATTGCATGAGTTCATTGCCGACGAAAAAGCGGTAAAGCAAAATAAGCAGGCACATTTTGAGATGCTGCTGTCCGAAGCTTTCCATACACAGAACATCAGCTTTGTCAATCAATTTTTCACAAAATCATTAATCAAAAAACGAATAGTCATGTTACAAAAAAAGAAATCCAAGGCCGTATGGCAATTAAAGTATGTGTTGTTGATGCCTTTGGTGTTGGGAATGTTGATATATACTTCTTGTGAGAGTGAATTAAAAGCCAATGATACCGACGAGGTAACTTCACTTGAGAATGGTGTCAATCACGATGATAAAAATCATGTAATTACTTTAAAAGTGGGTGACATAGCCTCATTGACGCATGAAGAGAAAGATATGCGAGCTCAAATTTTAAAGGAAATACGTAATAGGAATGAGGAGTCCATTTTAGAAATAGTCGATAAGGAAAATCGCAGGGTCAAAATACAGTTGGAAAAAGCTATGGACCCTACTGACGAATCGAGTTTAGTTTCCTATTTGGAAATAGTGGATAGGGAAAATGGCATGGTCAGAGATCAATTGGACGGAGACAACATGAAAAACAAGGATGGTGCTATTTCAGTACCCTTTAGTTTGATCGATGAGGTCCCGGTCTTTCCAGGTTGTGAGGATGCCGAGGATAAAAGGGCTTGTTTCCAGGAAAAGATACAAACGCATATCCGTAAAAACTTCCATTACCCAGAAGCGGCCCAAGAAAAAGGTATTCAGGGTAGGGTCTCTTCCATATTTACGATCGATGCAGGTGGAAACATTGTTGATATTAACATGAGAGGACCGCATGAAATTTTAGAGGAGGAAACCCAACGGATTCTATCAAAATTGCCACAAATGCAGCCCGGAAAACACAAGGGAGAAGCCGTAAAAGTACCTTTTTCCATACCAATAGTTTTTAAGTTGGATGCCGTAAAACAAGAAAACTATGACCAAGAAACTAAAATTTCTGTTCCTTTTGCCACGATAGATGAGGTCCCGGTCTTTCCTGGTTGTGAGGACGCAGTAGATAAAAGGAAGTGTTTTAATGAAAAGATTGTAGAACACATTAAAAAGCATTTTAATTATCCCGAAGAAGCTAAGGAAAAAGGTGTTCAAGGTAGAGTGTCCGTAGTGTTTACCATAGACGCCAATGGAGAAATTTCAACCATAAAAAAACGAGGACCAGATGTAATCTTGGAGAATGAAGCGGAAAGAATCATTAAACGTTTGCCCAAAATGCAACCGGGAAAACATAAGGGCGAAACCGTAAAAGTACCATTTGCCATTCCTATTACTTTTAGATTGCCAACCCAATCAGGTAACAGTTCGGCCAATAACACCAAAGACTATATGTTGGTAAATGCCAGTAAAATAAATAGGCAAGGAAAAGTGTTTTATGAAGGAACAGTGACAGATAAGGAATCTCTAGGATTGTCAGGGGTCACTATTTCAATAGATGGGAAAGAATCTGGTGTTCTATCAAATTTTAATGGTGTATTTTCAATAGAAGTAGAAGACGGTGATGTGTTGAGGTTTCAATATATCGGCCTTCCCAACAAATTGATTAGAATCCCCATGAATTGATTTCATAGGAACTAAAATTATTACCATTGACAGTTCACGTAAAGGATTTTTACATTCCATTTTTGATTTTGTTCTTGTTCAAAGCCAGTGCACAAACATCGGCTTTGGCCGTTGCCGATAGTTTGTATGTCTTGGGCAACTACACAGCAGCCATTAACCAATATGCAAAGGTGGATTCTCCAAATTCGAATCTTCAGATTGCACGGGCGTACAATGCCATAGGAAATTATGAAAAGGCCATTGTCCAGTACACCGCAACCTTGGACAAAAAACCTGATTTTGAGATTGCCCGTTTTGAACTCGGCAAACTTCTGTTGAAAACCAAAAAGTTTGGATCTGCCTTGGAAACCTTCCATGCCCTGTTATCGTCCAAAAATCAGAACCCAGAGTATTTCTATTATTTGGGCCGGACCTACGAATCGGTAAATAAAACCGACAAGGCGAACAAAGCTTTTAAAACGGCAGTGGAAATGGACAGTACCCATCTGCGGAGTTTGTACGCCTTGGGAAAATATTATGTGGGTCAGGAAATCAAGGATTCCGCCTTGGTATTTATTGATAAAGGACTTAGGTTTTACGAAAATGACGTTGCTATGATCAATTTAAAGGCCTTGGCTTTTTATAACAACGGTCAGTTTCAGTTGGCCATTCCCCACTTTGAAAAATTATTGGAATTGGGCGAGGAAAAACCTTTTGTATTCGAAAAACTTGCATTTTGCTATTTTAGGAACTGGCAGCCCCAAAAAGCATTGGAAACGTATCACAGATTGAGCCATTTTCCGGATAAAATAGCTGCAGCATATTCAGGCCTGGGCGATGTGTATTTTGAGGAAGAGCAATTGGACAGTGCGCAGTTTTATATCCAAAAATCAATCGAAGCGCGAATGGCCCTATTCCCGCAAGAATATGCCAGCCTTGGCCGTATCGCCAGACTAAAGGGAAATACCAAAAAAGCCATGGATTACTATGTAAAAGCATGGGAAGAAAACAAGGACAACTATTTGAACTATTATCAGGTTTGCACCTTGGCCGATGAATATTACAAAGATCCAAAAACACGTTTATCCTATTACGAAAACTTGCTCGATAAGTACCCCGATTTGGTTCCGTACATTAAGGAAAGGGTAAAAAAACGTGTCAGCGAATTAAAGGAGGAAATCCATTTTGCGGGGAACTGATTTCTTCAAAATGTCGTAATTTCAGCCAAATTTAGGGGCTGTCATGCAGAAGTTTGTTTTGTTAATCATTTTAATGGGTCTGTTCGTATCCTGTGAGTTGTTCGAATCCAAAGAGGACAAGACCCAAAAACTGGTCAATGAGGAACTTTTGTCCATAGATTGGAACGATGTGGATCAATATCCACATTTTGAGGATTGTGATGAAACCGCTTCCAAAGAAGCCCAGCAAGAGTGTTTTCAAAACCTGATTACCGAGTATTTTTCCGAAGCCCTGGCAGGACTACAATTTCAGGTTTGGAACGATATGAAC
This sequence comes from Flagellimonas sp. ABD4_174, assembly GCF_056160185.1. Lineage (NCBI taxonomy): Bacteria > Pseudomonadati > Bacteroidota > Flavobacteriia > Flavobacteriales > Flavobacteriaceae > Flagellimonas > Flagellimonas sp. ABD4_174. The sequence continues at coordinate 27,953 of NZ_JBSWWP010000004.1, read as the reverse complement.
GATACGGTCTATGTTGATTTTTTGATAGATGAACATGGTTTTATCTCGGTATTGAATGTAGAGGAAAAGACCTCTGTACTGAATGAAATATCGGACTTTAACAACAAAGTTTCCGAACGCTTGAACGATTTGACCACCGTTGCACCTGCATTAAAAAGAGGAAATCCGGTAAGCCTGCGATTTAGGCTGCCGTTGGTACTTAACACCGACTAATTTGGCATCAGAAAAGATAATATTGGGAATAGACCCTGGTACCACGATCATGGGTTTTGGAATCATTAAGGTGATCAACAAGCAAATGCACTTTGTGCAAATGAACGAGTTGATGCTCAAAAAATATGATGACCCCTATACTAAGCTCAAGCTGATTTTTGAGCGTACCTTGGAGCTTATCGATACCTACCATCCGGACGAGATTGCCATCGAAGCCCCTTTTTATGGAAAAAATGTACAGTCCATGCTCAAATTGGGCCGTGCGCAGGGCGTTGCCATGGCAGCAGGTCTTTCGAGACAGGTGCCGATTACCGAATACATGCCCAAGAAGATTAAAATGGCCATAACCGGAAACGGTAACGCCAGTAAGGAACAAGTGGCACGAATGCTTCAAAGTGTCCTAAAGTTAAAGTCACTCCCAAAAAATTTGGATAGTACAGATGGTCTGGCGGCGGCAGTTTGCCATTTCTACAACGAGGGCAGGGTAGAAGTTGGAAAAAGTTACACGGGATGGGAGGCTTTTGTGAAGCAGAATGAATCTAGAATTAAGAAATAATTTAAGAACATCGCTAAAAGCTAAAAGCTAAAAGCTAAAAGCTAAAAGCTAAAAGCTAAAAGCACATTGTTTACTGTTAATTGACAATTGATGTCCGGAATTTATATCCACATTCCATTTTGCAAACAAGCTTGCCATTATTGTGATTTCCATTTTTCCACACAATTGGGAAAAAGGGAGGCCATGGTAAAAGCTATTGCCCAAGAATTACAACTGCGAAGACTCGAGATGCGGGGAGCCATCGAAACCATCTATTTTGGAGGAGGAACCCCATCGGTGCTTTCCAATGACGAAATTGAGTTCCTGATAAAAACCGTTTACGACAATTACAAAGTAATTGATCGGCCCGAAATTACATTGGAAGCCAACCCAGATGATTTATCCAACAATCGAATCATCGAATTATCCAAAAGTCCAGTAAACCGCCTTAGCATCGGTATCCAATCTTTTTTTGATGAAGATTTAAAGCTGATGAACCGTGCCCACAATGCTTCTGAAGCAGAAAAATGCATTAAAGAGGCCACCCAGTATTTCGATAACATCACTATCGACCTTATTTACGGCATTCCTGGTATGGACAATAAAAGGTGGAAAACCAATATCCAAAAGGCCTTGGATTTTGGATTGCCCCATATTTCCAGTTATGCACTAACGGTAGAGCCTAGAACGGCGCTCCAAAAATTTATTGAAAAAGGCGTGGTTCCCGAAGTGGACGACGAGCAGGCACAAGAACAATTTTATATTTTGGTGGATATCTTGGAAGCCCGTGGGTTTGTGAACTACGAAATTTCCAATTTTGGGAAACCTGATTATTTCTCCAAGAACAACACGGCATACTGGTTGGGCAAATCGTATTTGGGTGTAGGACCATCGGCACATTCTTTTAATGGCAAACATCGAAGTTGGAATATCCGCAACAACACCATCTACCTTAAAAAAATAGCAGAAGGTGTCCTGCCATTGGAAATTGAGACCCTATCCACTCCCGATAGGTACAACGAATTTGTAATGACCGGCCTGCGCACCATTTGGGGTGTAGATTTGGAGCAGGTAGCTACAGATTTTGGAGAGCGCTATGTGCAATACCTTGATCAACAAGCTGCAAAATTTCTTGATCAGGGATTGTTGATTCTGAAGGGGCAAAAACTGCTTACGACCAAAAAAGGCAAGTTTTTGGCAGATGGGATTGCAAGCGATTTGTTTTTTGTGGAGTAGTCTGGACCACCCAAAAATCAAATTGCAAAGCCTAGCCTAAAAACAAAAAGTCCCTAAAAAGGGCTTAAAAAAGGTCATTTTTTTCGCTGTTCAAAGGGTTGTGCAATGGTTACCGTTGTTAGGTAACGTTATATTTTTTCGATATAAGAATAATGTATCTTTTCTTCCGTTGACAAATTGATAGTTTAATTTTTCACCTCTTTGTGTAGATACCCCGATCTTTAGGACAGGTTTTCTAACATTAGGTTTATTTTAATCGTGAGTTATAATTATTTTTGTTGTTCTTAAAAACTTACCTGTTACACCGTCTATTCTATATACTTTAATAGGCTTTCTTTCGTATTCTTCATTTCCATCTAAGGTTATTTGCCATTCGGGTTTAGCGTTAGGAAACTCATTTAAATTATTGTGGGATAAATTAAATCCTGTAATTTGATATTTTTCAATATCTTTTTTAGCTATTTTTTTTACAATTTCGATAGCTTCCGCCCAGCAAATGTTATAGCCTTTTTCGTAGTCTATAACTTTGGTTACTTTTCCTTGTTCGTTGTAATGGGTTTCTTTGAAAACTTTTGAATCTCCATTAAGATATAAATAAAAAACCCAACGAATTGTACCATTTTTTCTATACCTAATCCATTTACCAAGACCTAAATTTTTGTCTGTTTGTTTGTTAGTTATTTGTTCACTATTTAAATTGTAAAATTTACTTTTAAAGTTTTCATTATCAGTTATAACCAAATCTCCTTCTCTGTTTTTTAATTGATTTAAAATATTTTGGTTAAGAGTTAATTCTTCTTTAGTAATTTTAAAAATAGGGTCGTTATAATGGCAGATGTTATCATTTGTTACATACTCTTTAGATACAGAAGCACAATCGGTAAAAAAAATACTCAACAATAAAATATATAAATATTTCATCTTATTTCAGTTTAGGATATTGGTGTAATTTTTCCCATTGCCATTTGTAGGTGTGTTTTTTAGTATTATCATAGTCCATATAATTATCAGTTTTAGTATCTTTAAATTTATGAGTACTCTCAAAAGTGTGTTCTAAGCCTAAAGCGTGCATTATTTCGTGAATAATATTTTCTGATTTAATGTGACCAGCAGGATCTAATACTAAAAAGGCTGTTCCTGTATTTGTTGGAGATATACCACCCGAAGTATTAAATTGACCATCTTCTGTAATATCTTTTTCATTGATACATTTTTGGTTAATAAAATAGACGGTTAGTTTATTTTTATCTTCTTTGTGTGTTGTAATTATTTTTTGAAGAACTGTTCCTTTTTTACTTCGTTCTATATAGTTCCCTATTCTGTCATCAAGATGTTTTTTAAGAAATCCATATTTTTTAAAATTCTCTAAATGTTCACTAATATCAACTATGGTAGCTTCATTATTGGGTACATTAACATCGATTAAGGCAGGGTTTAATCCTTTCTTAAGATAAGTTTCTATTTTTAGTTTATCTATTTTCTTTTCTAAAAAATCATTATCCTTTTCATCTCCTTGAATTTCGACAAAGCACCATTCAAGGTCAATGGTTTTAGGTTTTGGGTAAAAAATGTTTAAAGCCCCAACGGTTAGTTCGTTATCAGCTTTTATAAGAAGTTGAGCAGAGGTTTCATTATTATTTTTACAAGTTATCTTTACTTTTTTAGCCTCTTTTAAGTTAGCAGGTTCAAAGGTAAAGTCAGAATGCTTCTCAAAACTTATGGTATTATAGTCATCAGCTCTTCCTTTTTTTGTCCAGTCGAGTTCTAATTCTACTGTTTGGTCTTTTCGTATACTTAGCCAATTGGGTATGTATTCATCACTAAGTATCTTTTCCGAAAGTGGTTTGTATTCTTTTTTTAGTTTTTCGTAATCAGATTCTACAATGTTTTTATCAGGTATGGTGTCAAAGCCAAAAATCCCTTCTTTAATATCATGATTATTTGCTTTAATGTTTATGCGAAAAGGTTTTTTTTCTTCCTGTTCGGTCGCAACAACAGGCGATTGGTAGGTTTCCTCCTCAATAGGTGTCACGTGCCAGTTTCTTACAACCTTACAACCATAGTCCTGTATGGCAGGGGAAATAACCATTTTTACCATTAACCCCATTCCGTTGGGGTCAAAGGTTACTTTGTAATTTACGATAGGTGCGTCCTTAAACTTCCATGTTTTTAAAATGTATCCATTGGAATCATAGAAAACTATTTTTCCATCATCTACAGGATAGCTTAGTTCATAAACTTCATAATCTATGGTTAGCATGCGTTCTAAAAGCCTTTCGTGAGATTCCCCGTAAGGAAATTCAAAATAAAGCTGTCCCCCTTGATTATAAAACACAGGAATGCCCTTATATCTGTCAAGGTCTTTTGCATAGGCTGTATCTATATAGAAAAGGTCTATTTCTTGACCTAAGAAGTGTAAAATTGAGTTCATTTATTGCTCTTTTCGGTTTTATTTGGGTTTATCTCGATTTGTTGCCAACTTCAAGTATATGGATTCGCTATAATGATTTACACCCATCAATAACGAAGGTAAGTCAAGCTAGAATTTTCTGGTTAAAATTCCTGCATGGATTGATGGATGTACTGTTTGGCTTGATAAAACCGAATTACCAATTGATATGTGGATTTTCCAAAAAAGACAAGTTTTTGGCAGATGGGATTGCAAGCGATTTGTTTTTCTTAAGATAATCTCAAATGCTCCAGTTCAAGTGATTTTTCTTTACAAAATCCCTTCAAAATCTTATTCGAACCCGAATTGGCAACTGTTATCAAATATTCTGGATCTTTTGGTAGATTTCTTTTTTGGAGTTCTCGAATATTTCTCCACCAAACTCTTCATTGTCCAAAGAAATTATGGAAATGTCCTTTATTCCCATAATCCCGAAAACAAATTTCAAGTAGGTTGTTTGGAAATTCATATGCTCGTTTTTCTCGTTCTCTCCATAGCCCGTATCCCCTCGACTTGATAGGATGAACATTTTTTTGTTCTCTAGCAACCCAACATAATCCCCGTCTGGCTTGCCCGAACGGAATTTCCAGGTCTCGTTAATTCTCATGATTTGGTCAATGTAGGATTTTAGTCCGCTCGGAATGGACCAATTGTACATGGGTGTTCCCAAAACATATACATTATGTTCCTTAAATTCTTTGATCAATGCATTACTGAGTTCAACCCCCGTCTGATTTTCGTTTGTCCTATCCTTGGGGCTTATAAATGCACTGGCGATCCATTTTTCATTTATGGGCGGAATTTCCTCCAAGCCCACTTCCCGATAAGTAAATTGGTCGTTGGGATTTTTCTTTTTCCAGTTATCCTTAAAAAGCTCTGTTAGTTTTCGGCTGTGCGACCTTTCCTTTCTTACACTTGCGTTGATGATCAATACCTTGTTCATAATTCAAAATTTTTGTTTGTGGGACAAAATTCCGAATCTGGACAATGAAAAAAATTGACCTAGTTCAAGATGCTTCGATTTTTTTGCGAATTCGGCTTAAAAACTCGGCGGAAATCCCCAAATACGATGCTATGAGGTAGTTGGGGACTTTGTCAGAAATTTTAGGGTAGTTTTTCAAAAAATCCAAATAGCGTTGTTCTGCATCAAAAACTTTGTTCAGTATGATTCTCCTTTGTAAACTCCCAAGGTAATTTTCCAGGATGATTCTAAAAAAGCGTTCAAGTTTTGGGAGTTGCACCAACATTTCTTGAAAAGGACCCCGGTGAATCTGTAACACTATGGTTTTTTCAATAGCTTGAATGTTGTAGATGGAAGGTTGTTGTTTTTGAAAGCTATCGATATCCGTTGCCCACCAATTTTCAATAGCAAAATATAGAATTTCTTCCTTTCCTGTTTCTGGATCTATATAAAAGGCCTTTAGCGCCCCGTCAACAACAAAATTGTCGGTGCGGCATGTTTGCCCGTTATGCAAGAGATAATCGCCTTTTTCAAGGGTTTTCTCACTCCAAAACCCCTTAATTAAGTTCTCTTCTTCGGAACTAAGTTCAATGTGCCTGGAAATGGCTGCGATTAGTTGCGTTTTCATTAAAAAATTGTAGCCGATTTTATCCACCGATACCCAAACGTGTTCAGCATAGGTATGTGAAGTTAGTCGTTTTTTAAGTAAAAAGCTGTATGCTAAACATAGCAAATTAGATCGCCATTATTATCTTCAATATCCCAGATAGGATGATCTTCTCCTATAAATGGTTAAAAGAATAGGGTTGCATTTCCATTAAAACTATTTTTTCCGATGGGAACTTTGAGTTCAGTTATTTTTTCGAAATCTGGTGTATATCGATCAACTTTAAAGCATTGTAATATGTTTCAATTCGAGCGTGAGCAGTTCCGTCAACCATTAAAATAATTGTTAGCATCGCAATTGTTGAGATACTAATTGCTCGCCAAGTTGGTGTATTAATAAATAAAAAAAGTAGTGCAGCTACTATAATTAAAGTTGGAATTACTTTAAAAACAATCGTGTATTCTTTTAAAGTGCTTTGTGATCGTTCAATTTCTGACTGATAGAAGGCAGCGGTATCACTGTTAAAGTCTTTTTTAAATTGCACAATTCTTGATTTATTGGTGTAGAATAAACCAAGTCCTATGGTCATAAGCAACAAGCCTGAAACTAACATCGGAATAATGTAGGCCTTTGCTAAATCTGTTTTTCCCCACTGCCAAAAACCAGCACTGGCGAATAAAAATATGATGGCAAAGAAGATAAAAAAACGAGTTGAAAAAACTTCGGATTTGGCCCAATCGGTGGCTAGTTTTAATAATTCCATTTCTTTTTAAATTAGTTTAGGCTATATTTTTGTTGGTATTCGGAAGGGCTTATGCCTTCTATTTTTTTGAACAGTCTTGAAAAATATTGGGGGTACTCAAATCCTAGATCATAAGCGATTTCAGAAATGCTTTTATCTGGTTGCAATAAAATGTTCTTCGCCTCACCTATCAAGTATAATTGTAAATGCTCTGTTGTGGTTTTTCCAGTTTCTTTTTTCAGGGTGTCGCTTAAATAACGTTGCGACACTGACATGTAATCGGCAATCTGTTCTATACTTGGGATGCCATTTTCTTGCAATTGTCCAGACTCAAAATATTCAGTTAAATGCTGATTGAATTGCTCCAATAAGTCGTTGGATATTTCTTTTCTGTTTAAAAATTGTCTTTCATAGAAACGATTGGCATATTTTAATAAGGTGTCCAATTGTGAAATTATGATTTCTTTGCTAAAAGCATCTTGGTTGTTTTGGTACTCAAGGTCAATGTTCTCGATAATGGATTCTATTTGTTTTTCTTCTTTTGGAGAAAGGTGTAATGCTTCATTGGTAGAGTAAGAAAAGAAACCGTATTTTTTTATTTGATGGGCCAACCCTGTGCCTTTCAGAAAATCTTCGTGAAAAGTTATCGAAAATCCCTTTTGCTCAAAAATAATGCTGCTATCCCATTGTACTACTTGCCTTGGCGCTATAAAAATCAAAGCGCCATTGGTAAAATCATATTTGGTACGACCATAATTTATATTCCCTTGTGTAATTTTTTTAAAACTGATGGAATAGCAATCGACCGAAATAGGAGGTGAACTTTCCCTTGGGCAAGGGAGAAAATTATCACCTTTGGCCGTGAAAACACTTAACATAGGGTGCTCGGGACCTGGTAGCCCCATATATTCCAAATAAGAAGACAGTGTTTTAAAATGTTTCATGTATCCTATTTTTGAGTTGCAGTTGGATTCCACCAAGGTTTAAATCGTGGTAGGTTATCCTTAAAAGAAACTTTTTCGCCGATTATGGGAGTTATCACCTTGATCTTGGATGAATTTGCTTGATCGGTTATTTTGTTAAAGGGTTCGTCCCAATCATGATTTGCCAATGTAAATTTTCCGGAGTGTACAGGTAATACAAGCTCGGCACCTAGATCATTGGCCGCCTTCAATTGCTCTCCGGGCAGCATATGGATGTATTTCCAGTTTTTATCATACTGTCCATTTTCAAGAATGGCAAGGTCGAACGGGCCATATTTGTCTCCAATATCTTTAAAATGTGTGTCGTATCCGCTATCTCCACCAATATATATTGTGGTTGTAGGTGATTTTAATACAAATGAGGCCCAGAGGGTCTTTGCGCGTGTAAAACCTCTTCCGGAAAAGTGTCGGGCGGGAGTTATCGAAATTTCAAACCCATTTTTAAAAGAAAAGGCATCGTACCAATCACCTTCCAGAATGTTATGTGGATCAAACCCCCAATGTTCTAAATGGGCACCATTGCCAAGACCGGTGATTACCTTATTGATCTTTGGTTTCAATTTTTTAAGAGTTTTGTAATCCATATGGTCCCAATGGTCGTGGGACAGAAATAAAAAATCTATTTCTGGCAGGTCATCGGTGGTATATATATCTGTTCCCTTATAAGCCTTGGTGGTGAAAGATAAAGGAGATGCATTGCCGCTCAGTACAGGGTCAACCAAAATCCTTTTGCCATCCAATTGAATAAAATAGGACGAATGTCCCATCCAAATCAGCACATTCTCAGTTATGTCCATGGTCTTTAGATCAGTTTTTACCGATGGAATTTTTATTTTAGGTTCTTTCGGTTTTGATGAAAAAAAGAACTCATACATTACTTTGCCGTATCCAACACCTTCGGTTAGCATGGGCGTATGATTTAGGTTTTGAAAGCTGCCATTTTTAAAATTGGGCGATTGCTCAATTTTAACCAAACGCCCTGCCGATGGATGTTTTCCAAATCGTTCCGTGTTTAAAAAAAGAAGTGTTCCAACTCCAATTGTTATACTGATAATAAGTAGTCCGAGCATTATTTTTTTAATTATACGCATGGTTAAAATTAAATATTCCAAACCACACCTGTTTCCTTTTCCGAAAGTTCCCATAGTCTTTTGGCAACAGCTATATCCTTTGCGTGTGGCTCAATTTTGTGAGCGCCAACCGGCCCTGTCCAATTATTTCTACCTGTTGGTCCGTAAAATCCCTTTTCGTCCAAATCCTCTTCGGTGGCGCACATTAATTGCGGATAAGCGCCTTTTTTTGCCGATTGTGTTAAAGGTGTCATTAGGTAGAACAGGAATCGCATCATTAAACTGCCGCTAGTTTTGATCAGGTTTGTTCTCGATGCACCCGGGTGGCAAGCATATGCTTTAACATCGGTTTTTCCTGCTTCCATCAATCTATCCTGTAATTCATAAATTGACATTATTTGGGCCAACTTACTTTGACTATATGCGTGGTTAGGGGTATAATCATTATCCCAATTCAGGTCATCAAATTTGATTGTTTTAATTCCCATATCATAACCCATACTGCCTACAGTAACAATGCGCCCTTTGGATTTTTCGATAAGTGGGAACAATAAGGCTTGTAATGTCCAATTTCCGAAATAATTGGTTCCCATTTGGCTTTCCCAACCATCGACTGTCAAAGTTTGGTTTGGCACCTGGGCTATGGCCGCATTACAAATAAGCGCATCAATTTTTGATACTGTATTGAGCACTTCGTTCGCAGCCTTTTTTACAGAAGCTTGTATAGATAGGTCCATGGTAATATGAACAACATTTATATGATCGCCGATTTCTTTTTTTAAAGCATTGACCGTCTCGATTGCTTTTTTTGGATTTCTATTGAGCATTACCACCTTGGCACCTTTTGATAGCAGTATTTTCGTGGCCTCAAAACCTGTGCCGCTTGTTGTGCCGGTTACAACGAAGATTTTACCTTTCAAATTCCCAATTCTATGAGGTGTCCACCCGTTTTTACCAAATTGATTTGGACTCATTTTAATCTATTTTTAAGTGAATTAAAGAATAAGCAAAGATGAGATGTAATTTGACACAACCCCTTAAACGAATTTTCGAAAGTTGTATACTTTTTGGCACATTTTGGTTAAATGTGCCTACAGGCATAATTTATAATACTTCATTTCGGATTTTTTTGAATTCTATTCGACCTGAGAGTTTTTGTTGGTTGACAAAAGCTCAACAACGAAACACTCAGAATTTTAGTTTAGTGGTCGATTTTTAAGTAAAAAAATCGTATTAATTGCATTTATCAAATGAATTGACTTAATTACTCCAAACAAGTTACGCATAGATGATAGCCTCGATAAAGCACAACTCAAGAAACTATAAAATAGACCTTGCCCAGCCTCTCGATATTTCCATACCCCTTAAAGGCGGGGACAAAAATGTAAATGCGTGGTACCTGGGGGCGCCAAAAATAGAGCCGCACGAACAAGATGGTTTTGTGGGCAAGGTATCCGAAGGAGCGCCGGTAAATTTTAACGATGTCTGGTTCAATCCGCACTCGCACGTTACACATACCGAGTGTTTGGGCCATATTTCCGAAGAATTCAATTCCGTGAACAAAAAACTTAAAAAGTTTTTCTTTTTTGCCGAGGTGATCACGGTGGCCCCGGAACAACAGGCCAACGATTTTGTGATTTCCGAAAAACAGATTAAATATGCCTTGGGCAATAAAAAGAGACAGGCCATTGTGATCAGGACCCTGCCAAATTTGGGAGATAAGAAGTCCAGGCACTATTCGGATACCAATCCACCTTATTTAACCGAAGCCGCGGCCAAATATCTGGTAAAAAAAGGTGTGGAACATTTGTTGATCGACCTGCCATCGGTGGATAAGGAAAGAGATGGGGGAGAGCTTTTGGCACATAAGGCCTTTTGGAACAAAAGTGGAAAGCCAAGGCAAAAAGCCACTATTACCGAATTTATTTATGTGCCTAACAAAGTGGAGGATGGAACTTACTTTTTAAATCTACAAGTGGCCCCTTTCGAAAACGATGCCAGTCCCAGTAGGCCCGTACTTTACAAAATTGAAACAAAATAGATGAAAACAGTACTTAAATTGGAAGAAGCCATGATGTTACTATTTGGTTTCTTTATTTTTATGCAACTTGATTTGCAATGGTGGTGGTTTTTAATATTGATTCTTGTTCCTGATATAGGAATGGTAGGGTACCTGTTCGGAAATAAATTGGGAGCGACAATCTATAACATATTTCATCATAAAGGGATTGGGATTTTACTTTATTTAATCGGCGCAAGTTTTTTAGATATGCCCATTTTAAAGTTATGTGGAATAATAATATTTTCACATTCAGCTTTGGATAGAATATTGGGATATGGTTTAAAATATGAAAAAGGATTCAAGTTTACCCATTTGGGTGAAATAGGAAAAAATTAATGGGAGACGTCGTCGACATAATTTTAGGATTGATTTTGGGAGCCATACTTATGTATTGGGTCTTTTCCCTGTTCCGTAAGAAGAGGAACAAAGAGATTACCGAGGAACAATCCACCGTTATCTTGAACAAGATCCGGAGCGTCTGTAAACTGGTTTCCGTAGAAGGGGATTTTGCCGAAATCTACCATTACGAAAACACCAAGGACAGTTTTATGAGCCTGTTCCGCAGCAAAAAAAAGGCGTTAATTGTTATTAAGGCCAAGGCACATATAGGTTACGACCTCAATAAATTGAGCCTAAAGGCCATAAATGATAAAAAAACAATAGTATTGAGCCATTTTCCGGAGCCAGAAGTACTGTCCATTGAGCCCGACCTACAATTTTATGATATAAAAAACGGAATCTTCAATAGTTTTTCCCCCACGGATTTAACCAATCTAAATCAAGAGGCCAAGGAACATATCAAACAGAGAATCCCAGAAAGCGGTTTAATGCAGACAGCAAAGAACGAAGCTTTGCAGGCTGTATTGGTAGTGGAAAAAATTGTGGAGACCATTGGCTGGAAACTCGATTACTCCGCATTGGAAATATCCGAACAGGAAAAACAAAAAATAGAAAGTTAAGATGAAAACTAAATGTATAGCTCTCCTTTTGATGGGTACAATTTCTGCAATGAGCTTTGCCCAGAACAAGACCAAGACTACATTTGACCCTACTTTTACACATGTCGTTTATTTTTGGTTCAAAAACCCCGACAGTAAGGCGGATAGAGCTACTTTTGAAGCTTCACTGACCAAATTTTTGAACAATTCCCAATACGCCAAAACAAAGTTCATTGGTAAGCCCCCTAAAGCCGTTCGGGATGTGGTGGATGATTCGTTCACCTATTCGTTGATATTGACCTTTGCGTCCGCCGAAGATCAAGCCGCTTATCAGGCTGAACCGCCACACCTTGTTTTTATTGAAGAGTGTGAAGACCTTTGGGAAAAGGTGATTGTTTACGATTCCAAAGGTATTTAAAATGAATATTGAGGAGTTTAGGGAAGTTTGTTTATCCAAGAAGGGCGTAACAGAAGAATTCCCGTTTGATGAAAGTACATTGGTATTTAAGGTTATGGGGAAAATGTTCGCTTTGGCACCTTTGGAACGTATCCCGACCCAATGCAATTTAAAATGTGATCCCGAAAAATCCGAAATTCTTAGAGAAGAATACGATGGGGCAATTATTCCCGGCTATCACATGAGTAAGAAACATTGGAACACTATTTTTTTGGAACAATTACCGCCGAAATTGATCAAGGATTTAGTAGATCATTCCTATGATTTGGTCGTATCTGGTTTAACCAAAAAACTTCAGCAGGAACTTAGAGATTTAGATTGATTTTTTAATGACGGACCTACACGAATTTTATACGGCTCAAAGAAATGTGTTCGAAGCTGAACGTAAACAAAAAAAGAGAACGCTCTCTCTTTTGGCAACACTTCGTCTTTCCGTTTTCGTAGCTTTTTGGTTGGCCATTTATGTATTGTGGGGTTCATCGGCCCTAGTATTTTTACTTCCAATATTAGTGGTGTTGTTCCTTTTTTTGGTAACACGGTTCAGCAATGTGAAACGTTACAAAAAGTATCTGGACAGGTTGGTGCTCATCAACACCAACGAACTGGAAATTTTACAGCGTCGATTCCATCATTTACCGGATGGTAAGGAGTTTATGCGACCGGACCATCCTTACGCCCAAGATCTTGATCTTTTTGGAAGGGGGTCTTTTTATCAATATGCAAACCGAACAACCTTGCAACAAGGGCGTCAATTTTTTTCCGATCTTTTGTTGGATGGATATCCTAAGGATATCATCAAAAAACAAGAAGCAATAAAGGAATTGGCCCAACTCCCCGAATGGCGACAGCACTTTTCGGCTTTGGCAGGGGAGACCCGACCTAAAACATCCCCGGACATTGTTTCCGATTGGATGAGGAACCACAAAGCAATTACCCCAAAATGGGTGAGGTTCGGTGCGCCTTTATTTGTATTGGCTTCCCTATTTTTTATCAGTGCCGCCATTATGGGTTGGGTCCCCGAAAGTTTGGTGCTTTTCTGGTATTTTTTGGGAATGGCCATTGTGGGCAGGTATGCCAAAGGCATTTTGGAATTTTCTGTCAACGTTTCCCAAGCACAGGATACTATTCAGCAGCATCAACGATTGATCGCGGAAATAGAAGGACAAAGTTTTAAATCGGGACTGTTGCAAGAACTGCAGGCAACATTAACGGTGGAAGGAGAGCGAACCTCCAGTGTTTTGAAACGTTTTTCGCGGAGCATGACCATGTTGGAACATCAGTACAACCTAATTGTTTCCATTTTTGGACAGGGCTTGGGGCTGTACAGTCTGTATTATGCCAATCAAGTGGAGCGCTGGATGGATAAGTATGGCACGGAGGTGGCCGATTGGTTTTCTGCAATAGCCCAGTTCGATGCTTATATTAGCTTGGGGACCTATGCATTTAACCATCCCGACCATACCTATCCTATTTTGGTCGATGGCCCCACCGTGCTCAAAGCGAAAGCGGTAGGTCATCCGTTGGTTGACCCAGGGAAGAACGTTCTAAACGATATTGAAATTGGAAAAGGACGTTTTTGCATAGTTACAGGTGCAAATATGGCCGGTAAAAGCACATTTTTAAGAGCTATTGGATTACAAATCGTTATGACAAATATGGGATTGCCGGTCAAGGGCAAAGATGTTAAATATGCCCCGGTCCGTTTGTTAACGAGTATGCGTTCCTCCGATTCTTTGGCAGATGAGACTTCCTATTTTTATGCTGAGCTCAAACGCTTAAAATATATTGTGGAAGAATTGGACACAGGGGACTGCTTTGTGATCTTGGATGAGATTTTAAAAGGTACCAACAGTGTGGACAAGGCGGAGGGCTCCAAAAAGTTTGTTGAGCGATTGGTGAAAAATGGTTCTACGGGAATGGTGGCCACTCACGACTTGAGCCTTTGTACACTTGCCGACGAACTCGCCGAAGTGGAAAACCGTTATTTTGATGCCCAAATCATCAACGGAGAGTTGTTTTTTGATTACAAGTTCAAAGAAGGCGTTTGCCAAAACATGAACGCCTCTTTTCTGCTAAAAAATATGGGGATTGTGGATTAGAGCCCCTTTACCTGCACATTGTGAAAGGAGTCCGCTTGTAAACGCAACAACTCTTCTGCCTTTTCTTTTTTGTAGCGGTACAGTTCTTCTTCATTTTTAATGTCGGCATAGATCTGCTGGTTGATCTCTCCTTCTGTAGCCAACAATAATTTGCGCTGTTCCACCTTTTGGGTCACCCAAGTAGCGACCACACTTTCTTGTTCTTCAAATTTGTAATCATACTCCCCTTTGGGCGCCAACAATTTGGCAATGATCGGTGCCGTTTCAATCGCCAAGAACAATAAGAAGATAAAAAAGGATGGGAACCAGGGCAATTTGCCCAAGGCATTGATTCGTGCCATTAAACCATCAAAACCATCAATAATGGGTTGCGAATTGGTGACAGCGGTAGTGTAATCGGTTTCCAATGCCGCTATTTGGGCCTCGATATTTTCAATTTTTGAAGCGTTTGTTTTTTTTAAACTGTTCAATTCCGCTAAAGCGGCATCATGCTTCTCACGTTTCTCTTCATAAACGGGGCCTTTGCCCAACAAACCAGTTCCAGCAGTACCTTCTGCTTCGGAAATGTAAGTATCGTAAAGCGCATTTGTCTCCGCTTCCTTGGTGGCAACCTCTCCTTTTAGGCGGGCAATGTCTTGGTTCAGGCTTTCAATTTTTGGAGTGAATTGCAAGGCCAATTGTTCCTTGTTGTTCAAGGTAAGGGCATTTTTCTCTTCCAATAACACTTGGTTGATTTCCTTTTCAAAAATCTTCATTTCCAAAGGCTTGGAAATCACTACGGCAATGATCAAAGCGAGTACAATCCGTGGGGCCGCTTGGAGCAACTCCCCTTTAAAATTATCTCGCTTTTTAATTGTGGAAACAATATATCGGTCCAAATTGAAAATGAGCAAACCCCAAATCAATCCAAAGAAAATGGAGGTGTAAATATTGTCGAATACGGTGAAAAGTGCATAGCCCGAAGCTATAAAAGCCATTACGGCCGTAAAGAATACGGTGGCACCAATGCCAGCATATTTGTTGCGCTCGCCATTGGAGCAGGTTTCAAGAATGTTGGTGTCGGCTCCCGAGCAGAAAATAAAAAAACGTTGAAGCATTATAGTGTTCTGATTTGATTGATAGAGTATTAGAACGCAATTTTGTATGATTTGTTACATAAAAAGCCCCATTTATGGGGCTTTTAACATTATTTGAAATTTGGTGTATGTTAGTTATCTATCACAATGGGATCGGTTGATAGTTTTACAACAGGATTGGCACCATGGGCTTCGCGGGCATCGATATTGATGTGTTGGTTCTTTTGAACCACCTCAACGGCCTCTTTTGCTGATATGGCTTTGCCATTGTAGGTGAAAGATGCTCCTTTTTCCGCCATTTCTTTCACGTGTTCAATAGGTTTTGGTGGTGCTGGGGGCGCTGGTGGTACTGGAAGATTTTTAGGGTTCGCCTCATTCACCGGTTTAGTTGCTTTTGGCGCCTTGGGAGATTTAGGAGCTGGTGGCGGAGCGGGAAAATCCGGAAAGGGTTCCACATCATCACGTTGTTTCTGGGACATTTTTTCATAGATTTCTTTTAGGCGCATCACATCTTTCTTTTTGATGGTCATATTACTGCGATCCATAGCGTTGTATTTCTTGGCCAAGGTATTGTACTCCTTCATTTCTTCCCTGGAGGCACTTTGTTGTATGGCGTTCTTGGGCCCAACAATATTGATTGTGGCCGAACCATATTCGGTAAGTAGTACATTGACCTTTTCGATAACACTCTGTGGAGTATTCTTCTCAACTTTCACTATGGATCGGACTATTTTGTTCCGCTGCTCGGTAGTTAGGTCACCATTGATTTTATAGAGCTCTTCCTTCAAGTTTTCCAAAGCAACCAACTTGTACTGGAACATTAATTGTCCCTTATTGTTGATGTGGATCTCTATTGGGTTAACGGTTTTTTGACCAATATTTTTGGGTAGACATTCGGGGAACGGCTGGGCCTTGCTTTTTTCTGCCTCGTCCATTTTTTTATAGATGTTTTCCAATAGCTTAAGATCCTTTAGTGGGATAATTCGTTCTTCAACAGGGACTGCATTATATTTTTTGGCCAATTGGTTATAAATGGCCATATCCGATCGGGCGGCAGTGTTCTCTACAATCGTCATTCGGTCGGCCTTTAATATGGTGGTAGAGGGTGTAAGCGGAATATGATCGGAATATTGTCCTTCTTCCATAATCACTTCGCCGGCCATTATTTTAATAAGGTCGATCCCCGTTGTTCTTATCTCTGCGGCAATATTGTTTAGAAAGTTTAAATGTACGGGATGTTCCACGTTGATCTCTACCTTGGTTTCCTTCGCATTAATGGTACGAAGGTAATCTTGCTTCAAAGTCTGGGCAATTTCCTCATACTGAACCATCTTATTTTCTATTTGGATGCTGCCGTCATCATTAAGATCCATCTGGATAATTTGATCAATGGTTACATCTTTTTCTATCTGCCGTGTTTCGGAAAACCCAAAAAGAAGCAATGCGGTCAGTGGCAAGAGCAAAAAGCTCTTGAGTACAAATGATTTTTTTGTTGTTTTTGTTTTCATGACTGTAAAACGTTTTTTGATTGATGAATAAGTTATGGCATTAGCAATGCCGGTCGACTGATGTGTGATATGTCCATCGTGCGATAAGTACGATAGGATCGTATTTTGATAATGTGAATGGTCGTTGTTCTTTTGAATCACTGCACTATCTGCCAAAAACTCGTGGTTCAGCTTAATGGAAGATTTAAAAAGATAGATCAACGGGTTAAACCATAACACCACTTGAAGCAGCTCAATAAACAAGATGTCCAGACTATGTTTTTGTTTGGCATGGGTCTCTTCGTGTAAAAGCACTTCTTGCGGTATGCTTTTATTCTCGAATTGTTTTTGGTTCAAAAAGATAAACCGGAAAAATGTATGGGGCGGCATGGGTTGCTTTAGCAGTACCCGGGTAATAAAATTATCCTTGTGCTTTGGGTTTTTACGGATACGGGACCAAATCTGTGCAAGATGGCCTATAAAGCGAAACCCGAAGCCTAAAACCCCCAGGCCATAAATGCTCCATAGTACAGGCCCCCAACTAAAATTTTCCTCTTGTACGGCATTTTGGGGCGCTTGTGTAGTGGGTAAATCGGTTAAAATTGGAATATTCTCCATCTCCGTGGATGGTAGGGCCTCGATATATTCTGTAAAAACCATATTTGGAATCAAAAAAGAGGCAATTATAGCGGCCACAAGATAGAATCGCTTAAAATGGTGGATGCTTTCCCTTTCCAGTACCAGTTTGTAAAAGGCTAGAAAAGCGGTCAGGCAAGCTGTGGATTTTAATAAAAGGACCAGCATAGTTATTTCTTTTTGATTTCGTTGTCGATCAATTTTTTCAGCTCTTCGAGCTCGGTTTTGGTCAAATCCGTTTCTTGGGCAAAAAAGGAGGCGAACTGGCTTGCACTATCGTTAAAAAAGTTTTTAATGAGTCCGTTAACATGCTTGGAAAAGTAATCCTTCTTTTTTACCAGTGGATAGTATTCCCTACTTCTTCCAATTTGATTGTAGGCGACAAAACCTTTGTCTGTCATTCGCTTTAAAAGAGTCGCAACCGTGGTTGTGGCCGGCTTTGGCTCCGGGTAGGCATCCAAAAGGTCCTTCATTACGGCTTTTTTTAATTTCCAGACAATGTTCATTAACTCTTCCTCGGATTTCGACAATTGCATTTTCGATTGTTTTAAAAAAATTGCTCTACAAACATAGAATAAAAATTTTAATTCTACAAATGTAGAATTGTTTTATGGTGTTAAAAGGTTTTATCATCTTCTAAAAATGTTAAGTTTGCCCATAAATAATTCATTATGGGGTTAATCGACGAATTACGTGAACGAAGTGGAGGAGTTTGCGAATTGAGCGGTGTAGCGGAAGATTTGGTCATTTATGAGGTTCCACCAGTTTCCACGGGAGGCTTGGATGGCAGTATTTTAATAAGTCGAATTTGTAAAGATCAAATAGAGAACCCGGAGACAACAGACCCGAATCATTGGAGATGTTTAAACGATAGTATGTGGAGCGAACACGATGCGGTAAAAGTTGTTGCTTGGCGAATGCTCAGCCGTTTAAAATCCGAAGGCTGGCCGCAAGATCTTTTGGATATGATGTACATGGACGAAGAAACTTTGGCATGGGCGAAGGCAACTGGCGAAGGTATGTCGGACAGTGAAAAAATTATCCACAGGGATGTGAATGGCAATATTTTGGAAAATGGAGATAGTGTAGTGTTGGTGAAGGACCTGAAAGTAAAAGGGTCGAGCATGGTCGCAAAACAGGGAACCGCCGTTAGACGGATTTCCCTGGATCACGAAAATGCTGAATATATTGAAGGTAAGGTAGATGGTCAGAATATTGTGATTGTGACCAAGTACGTAAAAAAACTCTAGCCCTTCATTTCGGTATAATATTTATAAAAGTAAGGGATGGTCTCTATGCCCTTTAGAAAGTTCCATACGCCAAAATGTTCGTTGGGCGAATGTATGGCATCGCTGTCCAGACCAAAGCCCAAAAGGATTGTTTTACTGTCAAAAACATTTTCGAACAAGGCAACGATTGGAATGCTTCCTCCCGTCCGTTGTGGTACTGGGGTTTTTCCAAAAGTGGTTTCCATGGCCTTGGATGCCGCTTGGTATCCGATACTATCGATCGGGGTAACATAGGCTTGTCCACCGTGGTGTGGTTTTACCTTTACTTTTACACTTTTTGGCGCCAGCGATTCAAAATGTTTTTGGAACAGTTCTGTAATCTCGTGCCAATCTTGATCGGGAACCAATCGCATGGATATCTTGGCATAAGCCTTGCTCGCGATTACTGTTTTTGCACCTTCGCCTGTGTAACCACCCCAAATTCCATTGACATCCAAGGTAGGTCGGATACCGAACCTTTCCGGAGTTGAATACCCTTTTTCTCCATGTACATCGCCAATATCCAAGGATTTTTTATAGGCTTCCAGGTCAAAAGGGGCTTTGGCCATTTCGGCACGTTCTTCATCCGAAATAACTTCAACTTTATCATAAAACCCTGGAATGGTAATATGGTTGTTCTCATCGTGGAGTTGCGCAATCATTTTGGCCAGCACATTAATAGGGTTGGGTGCAGCGCCTCCGTAGATCCCGGAATGCAGGTCCCGGTTGGCACCGGTAACTTCTACCTCGACATAACTTAGTCCTCGCAGTCCCGTGGTTATGGACGGGGTATCGTTGGCAATCATCCCAGTGTCCGAAATCAGGATAATATCGTTTTTAAGTTTTTCACTGTTTTCCTTAAGAAAATCCTCTAAACTATCGCTTCCTACTTCTTCTTCACCTTCGATCATAAACTTTACGTTACAGGGCAAAGCGTTGTTGTTGATCATATATTCAACGGCTTTCACGTGCATAAAGAACTGTCCTTTGTCGTCGCAGGCCCCACGGGCAAAAATGGCACCGTTGGGGTGTAGATCGGTGTTCTTGATCACGGGCTCGAAAGGAGGGGAATCCCAAAGATCAATCGGGTCCGGCGGTTGAACATCGTAGTGCCCATACACCAAAACAGTGGGTAAATCGGGGTCAATAATCTTGTCGCCATACACCACTGGATAACCTTTGGTCTCGCAAATTTCGGTGTTTTCGCAACCAGCGTCCTCCAATGATTTTTTTACCGCTTCCGCAGTTGCCAGAACATCATTGGAATAAGCCGGATCCGCACTAATGGAGGGGATTTTTAGTAGGTCGATCAATTCGTTGATAAATCTGTCTTTGTTCGTGTTGATGTAATTATTTATGTCTTTCATATATGAATTAAAAAGGACCCTAAAAGTACAAAAAACAAGTTTTTAAGGGGAGTGCATTTGCAAATCGGAAAATTGATTTATATTTGCACTCCAATTCGCGGGTGTGGTGGAATTGGTAGACACGCTAGACTTAGGATCTAGTGCCGCAAGGCGTGGGGGTTCGACTCCCTTCACCCGCACTGAAAGCTCTTCGATTTTCGAGGAGCTTTTTTTGTTCGGACTTGTTTTAGTACTCGTCTTTTACATTTTCATATTCAAAGTAATCCGTTGCTTCTGGCTGGTTGCCAACGGCATGGTTACCTCGTAGTTTTCCTACCGTGTGAGCAGTCATTTCTGCTTCGGGATATGGCTTTACAAGTTCATTTAGTTTCTTTTGGTCCAATTCGTCCTTGCATTCTACCAACCATTCATCTTCTAATTCATCAGGTAAAATAACAGGCATTCTTGGTTCTTTTAGTTTTGGATTGTTATGTATTTTGGCCATCATTAGATTACCTTCTGTTGTAACTATGGAGAAGGTATTTAAAACTTCCCCCGTTTCTTTATCAGTCCATTTATTCCACAATCCTGCCACGGAGATAGGTTTGTTGTCCTTTCTTGAAATGTAATAGGGAACTGTCTCTTTACCTTGGTGATGGTGTTCATAGAATCCATCTATGCAGATAATACATCGCTTGTCCTTTGCCGACGCTTTATATGAATTCTTTTCAAAAATGGTTTCTCCCCTGGCATTAAGTGTTTTGTTCCAGATATTTTCCTTGTGTGCAGCCCAATTTGGAACAAGTCCCCATTGAGAAACTAAGGGGTAATAGGGACTTTCGTTAGTATAAATGAGCATTTTAGGGTGCTGAAAACCATTTGCATGGAACAAAGGTAGGTCCGTGTCCGGTGCCAGTTTCTGTTTTATTTCCTTAATGGCAGATTCGTCAGCATCCCGAAGGGCCCTTTTGAGTTGCGATTGGAGTTGTGCCTTAACATCGTAGCACATGGTAGAGGTTATTGTTTATTATTTTAAAGTTAATAATATCGATCCAAATGGCAATTACGTAACCTAATTGAATAAAGTTCAATAATCCGATCAAAAATAAGTCAGGACTGTTATAAAAGATTTTAATTATTGAATTTTTGTTAAAATAAAAGAATAATCATAAATTTATCTTAAACGACATTTTGTTTAAAGGTCCCCAACTGAAAACTGACAAATTATACGAAAAAGCAGTGGAGGTGGTGTTTTTGATTGAATTTTTGCAATAAAATAATACCATAACAGTTTTAATTACTGTAAATTATTGATATTTGTCAATTTTTATATCGAAACCTTAACTAGATTAATTGACCAATTGCGCTATGTACAAAGAAATTTATTTAGTCGACGATGAAGATCTCGTAAATACGGTGAATGCGATTCACTTTAGAAGAATGGGTATGGAGGATAAGGTGAAAAGCTTTACCAACCCGGAATTGGCACTGGATGACCTTAGATTCAGAGATGATCAAAATACAAGGACCCTCATCTTGTTGGATATCAATATGCCCGAAATGAGCGGGTTTGAGTTTTTGGAGTTTATGATGTTGGAAAATTTTCCAGAATCCAATGAGGTACTTTTGGTAACTTCTTCTGAGTCCGATTCAGATAAGGACGAGGCCAAAAAATATGAAAAATACGTAAAGGAGTTTATAACCAAGCCACTAAAAATTGAGCATTTGGAGGAATATCTCCAAAGCGCGAACAAATAATATCGTTCTCAATAATATCTTTTTATTGCTCAACCTATTTTTGTCCCATACCTTTAATTTGAATAAACTTTAGCCTGTGAAACAGAAAAATGCCTTTATTCAGAATAAAGTTGAAATCGTTGAAGATAGAAATGACATTGTTTGGGCAATGGACGAGAATTATAAGCTCACCGATTTCAACACCTCCTTTAGTGCGCTTTTAAAGCGCAACGGTTCCATTACTGTTGAGCGAGGTATAGATTTAAGAAAGGTATTCAAGACAAGCAGTTTTTTTGACCCTTGCGAACAAGGTTGCGAAAGAGCTTTAAACAGGTACGCCACAACTTCCAAACATACTTTCGAGGAAGATGGTGAAATCGTTGTCCATGAATTTTCCTTTCAGCCATTTATGAACAGTTCCGGAGATATAGTGGGATGTTGTGTCTGGCAAAAGAACATTACCCAAGAGGTAAACAATAACCACCGTTTGCTGGATAGCGAAAGAAAGTACCGGGAAGCTCAGCAAGTTGCCGACGTAGGTCATTGGAATTGGGATATGATCAAGAACGAAATTACTTGGTCCGATCAACTATACCGAATTTTTGGGCAAGAACCAGGTACTTTTAATGCGGATTATGAATCTGTAAAGGCTATAATTCACCCAGAAGATAGGCAGGCTTTTGACGAGGATGTAAATCGAAGTATCAAGGAGAACGTTCCCCACGATATTATTCACCGCATAGTGGTGTTGGACGGGGAGGTTAGGTATGTGCATCAAAAAGGAAAGGTTTACTATAACGAAGAGGGTAAACCCTATAGAATGAGCGGTACGGCTCAAGACGTAACTAAGGAAGTCCTGTCCAATCATCAAATATTGGAACAAAATCACGAGCTACAGAATTTTGTTCGGATAATTTCCCATAACCTAAGAGGCCCGATATCAAATCTGTTGATGTTGTCCAAAATATATGAATGGGGCAAGGATGAGATGAACGACGATATTGTTCGAAAAATAGAGCACACCACCGAAGCTCTGGACCAGACTATCAAGGACCTACATCTTTCACTGTCCTTAAAATCGGCCGATAAGGAAAAGTTTAGAGAGGTCTCTTTACGTGCCGTGATGAAAGATGTTGATGGATTGTTGTCCGAAGAGATAATTAAGAGCAAAGCCACGGTAAAAACCGATTTTTCGGGAGGTGAGACCGTTTTTGGTGCTAAAAGTTATGTAGTAAATATCTTTTACAATCTTATCCTTAATGCAATTAATTATGCAAAGGATGAAGTGCCCGCAAATATTAAAATTGTTTCTGAAGAAACGGAAAATAATGTGGTGCTTAAATTTGCGGACAACGGAATTGGTATGGAGCTTACCCCGGAAAAGGAGCGAAAAATATTTGATATGTACGGCAGGTTGAGCGGTGCAACCGTAGGTAAAGGTTTTGGGCTTTATTTGGTGAAAACACAAGTCGAGGCCATGGATGGTAAAATAGAAGTTGAGAGTACCAAAGGCGAAGGCTCTACATTTATTGTTACCCTGCTCAAGAGCCTTTAGGCGGGTCTAAAGGGCAATTTGCTCAAATCCACATTTCCACCAGAGATTATTATACCAACTTTTTTATGGGTCAGTAGTTCTTTTTTCTTGAAACAGGCAGCTAGTGCAACTGCACTGGATGGTTCACAAACAATTTTGAGCCGTTCCCAGATCAACCGCATGGCGTGGACTATCTCTTGTTCTTTTACCCGAACAATTTCTTCAACATATTTCTGAATTATAGGGAAGTTTCTATCGCCTAATTGGGTCTTTAGGCCATCTGCAATGGTATTTGTGGTAGTGTTTGTTTCTATATTTCCGCTCTTTAGGGATCGGAAGGCATCATCCGCCTCAAAAGGTTCAGCGCCGATCGTTTTGCAATTTTTGCCAAAATAATGTACTGCTAAGGCAGTGCCCGCTAGTAAGCCACCACCTCCTACAGGGGTAAAAACATAATCCAAGTCGGGGTATAACTTCAATAATTCCATACAAGCGGTGCCTTGCCCCAGAATCACTTGCTCATTATTGGAGGGATGGATAAAAGTTGCGCCTTGTTTATTGATAATTTCTTGGGTCGCTTGTTCTCGGGCAGTCAAAGTAGGTTCGCATTCGGAAAGAATACCACCGTAGCCCCTTACGGCCTCTTTTTTTACCTCTGGAGCGGAACTGGGCATAACAATATAAGCTTTTACTCCCAGGCTTTGGGCGGCTAAGGATAAAGCCTGTGCAAAATTTCCGGAAGAATGTGTTACAACACCATTTTTTTTCTGATCGGGGGTAAGCTGAAGAATGGCATTCGCAGCCCCACGCATTTTAAATGCGCCCATACGCTGAAAGTTTTCGCATTTAAAATAAAAATTGGCATTGCCCATTTTATCGATCAGCCGAGAGGTAAGAACGGGCGTATCGTGAATAAAAGGCTTTATTCTTTGGTGGCAATCTTTAAGTTGTTGTTTGTCCATAAATCCCTATACCTATTTGGGGAACTAAAATTAAGTATAAAGATAATACAGGGTTTAATTATGGGATTCCACTTCCTGTTTTTCTTCCACGGAACCTTTGGAGATTCCCTCCATTCCCAATTCGGGGATTACCAACAATGGAATTTGGGTATGGAATGCGGTCCTTTTAATAATGGGCTCGCGGGTCATTTTTTCCATATAACTATGCTGGTAATTCAACATTGCCAAAAGATGTATGCCCAATTCCTTGGAGAATGTCTCTAAGGTATGCGAAACCGAATTCAGTTCGGAAACCGTGTGCACAAAATGTTCGGCATTGCCAAGATAGCGGCGCAGCATGTTCAGGTTAAATTGCTGAAGCTCTGTAAGGGCTTTTATACCGTATTGTACATGGACAATCCGAATAGTGGCATTGAACATTTTGGCCATTTCCAAAAGTGGGGATAGCTCGGAAGAGGTATAGAACCTATTAAAATCGGTGGCAAATGCAATTTCGGATGGTGTAACGTACTCAAAGTGATAGGGAATGGCCAAAACAGGGCACTTTTTGACGGCCTTTATAATGCGTACCGAGTTGCTTCCCATAAAAACCTCTTCAGCGCCAGATGCACCTTTGGTTCCCGTTATCACCAAATGGATCCCAAAAGTATCAACAATGTCCTTGACCTCTTCTACCAATAAATTAAAAGAGGATATGGTCTCAAAACTATGGTTTGGATTACCGTATTTGCTTTGTATCCGTTTAACAGTTTTGTTCAGGCCATGTTCGGAGTTCTCACGCACTGCATCAACAATGCGAACACCATCGATCATTTTGGCCATAAACCTGCTGCTTGGTATCACAGGGGTGTAGGTGTTGAGCAAATAAAATGTACAACGCCTGTTGCGGAACAATTGCATGGCGTAATCTATGGCGTTCCATGCATTTTCCGAAAAATCCGTAGGTATTAAAATCTTCTGCATCTGTCAAAGGATTATGATGCATAAAATTAAACGTATGGTGCAGGGGATTCTATGACAATTGTCAGCTTTTAAAAAAAGAGCTAAAAGCCTTCAACCATTTCCATTAGCTTGCGTTCGTCCTTAATACCGATTTTTTTTCCGGAGGCATGGATAAGGCCTTTCTTTTTAAATTCTGAGATAATTCTAATGGCCGATTCGGTAGCGGTGCCCACTACATTGGAAATGTCCTCTCGGGAGAGTGTAAGTGCCAAATATCCATCTTCATCTTCACCAAAATTATTTTTTAGATAAAGAAAAGCTTCGGCCATGCGCTGTTTTACGGTTTTTTGCGAAATGTTTACGATAACATCGTCCGCTTCCTTAAGGTCGTGTGCCATATGGCGAAGTACTTCCAAAGTGAAATTTGGATTTTTTTGGAGCGTATTGTTTATGCTTTCCTTTGGGATAAAACAAACCTCCATATCGTCGACAGCTATAGCGGAAAGATTGGTGCTTTCTTGCGATATTACCGAGCGCTGCCCCAAAACTTCGCCCTTTGTGGCCAATTTTACGATTTGGTCCTTTCCGTTGGCGCTAAGTTTGGAAAGTTTCGAAACGCCATTGCGTACACAGTAGACCCCGTTCAGTTTTTCACCTTCTTCAAAAAGTGCATCTCCCTTTTTAATGGTCTTTGTGGTTTTGGAGTCCGATACTTTTTTCAGCTCCTCCTTGCTCATGGCGCGTAAAGAATTGAACTGCCTAATGATACAATTTTCACACCTGCTTTCCATAATGATTAGTTTACCTGATTCGACAAAAATAGTTGATAAACAATCACAAAATACTGATAAATATCATATTTTTAAGAAGAATAGTAGTACAATTTTGCCATAGGTAAAGCAAATGTGAAATGACAGACCCGACCTGTTATCATTGTAGAGATGATTGCGGTAAAAACCGTGTACAATTTGATGATAAGGATTTTTGTTGCAATGGTTGCAAGACCGTTTACGAAATCTTTACCTCCAATGGTCTGTCCACTTTTTACGAAATAGAGGGCAAAGCAGGTACCACTCCAAACGAAATCCGTCAGAAATACGATTTTTTGGACAACCAGGAAATTGTGAAACAACTTGTGGAGTTCGACGAAGATGGCGTACAAGTGATAAGTTTGAGTATTCCCAATATTCATTGTAGTTCCTGCATATGGGTGTTGGAAAATTTGAACAAGTTGCATTCGGCCATTACGGTTTCCCAAGTAGATTTTCCTAAGAAAACCATTAGGGTTACCTTCAAAACAGAAGATTTTTCGTTGAAAGCCTTGGTGCTGCTGTTGGGGAGTATTGGTTACGAACCTTATATTTCGTTGGAAGAGTACAATAAAAAGGGGAAAAAGGTGGATCGTTCCCTAATTTATAAACTCGGAGTGGCCGGATTTGCGTTCGGTAATGTAATGCTGTTCTCCTTCCCGGAGTATTTCGAGGTCGAAGAGTTTTGGTTGGATCAATATAAGAGCGTTTTCCGTTGGCTGATGTTCGCCTTTTCGCTGCCCGTGGTATTTTATGCTTCCCAAGATTACTTTGTTTCCGCTTATAAGGGCATCCGCTCCAAATTGTTGAACATTGATGTGCCGATAGCCCTTGGAATACTGACCCTTTTTCTAAGAAGCACCGCGGATATTATTTTTGACCTGGGTTCCGGTTTCTTTGATAGTCTCACCGGTCTGGTCTTCTTTTTGTTGTTGGGCAAGTTTTTTCAACAAAAAACCTATGCCTATCTGTCGTTCGAGCGCGACTACAAATCCTATTTTCCGATTGCGGTGACCCGATTGGGTAAAAATGGCGAAGAGGAGAACATACAAATTTACAATATCGAGGTAGGGGATAGGATCCTGATCCGGAGCCACGAGATCATTCCAGTGGACTCAATTCTGATAAAAGGAACCGCCGAGATCGACTATAGTTTTGTTACCGGGGAATCCGAACCTGTGTTTAAGGAATCGGGAGAGAAGCTGTTCGCCGGTGGCAAGCAACTTTCAGGTGTCTTGGAAGTAGAGGTCTTAAAATCCGTTTCGCAAAGCTATCTTACCCAACTTTGGGGCAATTCCGTATTTTCCAAGGACAAATCCAGTCAATTCCAGACCCTTACCGATAGCATAGGAAAACGATTTACCATTGCTGTGTTGAGTATAGCCACATTGGCCACTTTGTTTTGGTTGGTGTTCGATCCTAGCCTTGCCCTAAATGTGTTCACTTCGGTATTGATCATTGCCTGCCCCTGCGCCATAGCTTTGGCCGCACCGTTCACATTGGGGAATATGCTTCGCATTTTTGGAAAACATAAATTCTATTTAAAAAATGCTAGCGTAATCGAGAGGCTATCCATAATCGATACAGCTATTTTTGACAAAACCGGTACGCTGACCACCAATGTAAAGGATACCATCCATTACGAGGGTATGGAGCTTACCGAGGAAGAGACGGCACTGTTAAAAACAACCCTGAGAGCATCCAATCACCCTTTGAGCCGATCGTTGTACAATATTTTAAAATCCAACGCCATAATGACCCTTGAGGAATTCCAAGAGCATACCGGTAAAGGAATAGAAGGAAA
>NZ_JBSWWP010000003.1:0-75357 GCF_056160185.1 Flagellimonas sp. ABD4_174 | reverse complement strand
ATGCCTATGAGGTGTTCTCCGAGCTGAACAAGTATGCGATCAAAGAACTGCCCGGAATGATCATGGGAGTCGGTTCCATAACGGATGCAGCAGCAGCATCGCTGTACATGCAGATGGGGGCCAATTTTATAGTGACCCCTTCCTTAAGGGAAGACATAGCGCTGGCCTGCAACCGCAGAAAAGTACTTTGGTCCCCTGGCTGCGGATCTTTGACGGAGATCAACCGTGCGGAAGAGCTTGGCTGCGAAGTCATCAAGCTTTTTCCTGGCTCCACCTACGGCCCCGGGTTCGTGAAGGCAATCAAGGGCCCCCAGCCCTGGACGAGCATCATGCCCACCGGTGGAGTGAGCACCGAGGAATCTAACTTAAAAGGATGGTTCGATGCGGGTGTTACCTGCGTGGGCATGGGATCCAAACTGATCAGCAAGGATATTTTGGCCAATAAAGATTTTGAAGGTCTTGAACATTTGGTCAGGGAAACTTTGGCTACCATTATCAAAATAAGAAACTGATAGCCATTAACTGATTTTCCTAAAAGTATGTCCAAAAAACTAGTCACCTTCGGAGAAGTAATGATGCGCTTATCTCCGCCAGGATATTCAAAATTTGCACAGGCAACATCATTGGAGCTAGTGTATGGCGGAGGTGAGGCCAATGTAGCTATTTCCTGTGCCTATCTTGGCATGAAAGCCTCTCATGTTACGCGATTTCCCGATAATGCCCTTGGAAAAGCCGCAACGCAATTTCTACGGCAACATTGGTTGAGCACGGAGCACGTGATCTATGGAGATGAAATGATAGGTAAGTATTTTCTTGAAAAAGGAGCAGTACACCGATCTAGTGAGGTAATTTATGAAAGACAAGGTTCCGCATTTTCATTGATCGAACCGAAAATGGTGGATTGGGAAGAAGTGCTTAAAGATGCGGATTGGTTTCATTGGACAGGTATTACACCTGCTATTTCCGATGGAGCCGCCAAATGTTGTCTGGAGGCAATTAAAACCGCCAATAAATTGGGCATTAAGGTTTCTGGCGATATTAATTCCCGAAACAACATGTGGAAGTATGGCAAGACTATGCAAGAGGTAATGCCAGAGTTGGTAAAACATTGTGACATTGTGATCACCAGTAGTCATGGTATTCATGAAATGTTTGGTCTAGGAGATCCCGAGGGCAAGTTTCGTTTGGCTGCCAAAGACCTCATGGATGCCTTTCCAAATATTGAAAAGGTTGTGGGAAAGACAAGGAAGTCTATCAGTGCATCACACCAACAAATACAGGGTAAGGTATGGAACGGGGAAACCTATACCAAAACAAGGACCTTGAACATAACCCATGTGATAGATCGTGTTGGAACAGGCGATGCATTTGCATCGGGTCTTATTTACGGCCTGCTCCATTATGATGAAGATATCAAAGCACTGGATTTTGCCACTGCGGCATGTGCATTAAAACACACAGTTCCCGGAGATGTAAACATGGTGTCGTTGGAAAATGTTGCCAGCTTAATGGATGGAAATACCTCTGGAGCCATAAAAAGATAAATCCATCGGACCCCGATTCTTAACGCTAAATCCATACCATGAAAAATACAGCTGCCAAAACTTCTTTTTTTAAAAAACTACTGGGTATAATACTTGCTTTTGGACCAGGTATTTTTGCGATTGGATATACGATTGGAACCGGTAGTGTTACTTCGATGACCGTTGCAGGTAGTACCTATGGAATGCAACTTTTATGGGTCCTGGTGCTGAGCTGTTTGTTTTCTGGAGCGTTGATCTATGCTTATGGACAATTTGCTTTGGTTACCGGTGAAACTGGACTCTATGCTTTTAGGAAACACTTGAAATGGGGTAAATTGGTCGCCATTTTGGTGCTTGTAGGTATTTCTTTTGGTCAATGGAACTCCCTAATGGGAATATTGGGAATTTCATCAAGTATCTTTTTTGAAATTTTAGCAATTTATTTTCCCGGTATAGAAGAAGCGGGCATAAATGTGCCTTTTATTATTGCAGCGCTTATCATTGTGATTATGTATGCGCTTTTATTGCAAGGAAAGTACACTTTTTTTGAAAAAATACTGGTCATATTCGTCACAATTATGGGGTTTTCGTTCCTGTTTTCCCTGTTTTTCGTTCATCCATTACCTACTGAGGTTTTAGAAGGATTGGCACCAAGTATTCCTAATGTAAAAGGTGGTAAAATGATGGTCGCGGCCTTTGTGGGAACAACTATGGCTTCTGCCACCTTTTTATCAAGACCTTTATTTGTTAGGGGCAAAGGGTGGAACTTAAAGGAAAATGAAG
The DNA here is from genome assembly GCF_056160185.1 of Flagellimonas sp. ABD4_174. Classification (NCBI taxonomy): domain Bacteria; kingdom Pseudomonadati; phylum Bacteroidota; class Flavobacteriia; order Flavobacteriales; family Flavobacteriaceae; genus Flagellimonas; species Flagellimonas sp. ABD4_174. Next base: position 73,051 of record NZ_JBSWWP010000003.1, on the reverse strand, counting down.
GACAGCAGAAAAAGGATGCCATTCTAGCTGCATTTTTGGTTTTTATGATCAGTGGGGCGATTATGGCTGTTGCCTGCGGCGCATTGTTTCACGATGGAAGACCGGTGGTTACAGTTTTGGATATGGTGGGTACTTTAGAGCCTGTGGCAGGAAAATTTGCCCTTACCCTCTTCTTTTTTGGAACCTTAAGTGCGGGGCTTTCGTCTATATTCCCTTGTTTGTTGATTGCACCTATTTTGTTGGCCGATTATCAATCGGGCGAACTGGATACTACATCCAATCAGTTTAAGATCATTACCGCGTTTGCCTGTTTATTTGCCTTGATAGGTCCCGCAATAGGAGCGGATGCTATAGAAGTTCAGATTTTATCCCAAGTATTCAATGTTTTTGTATTGCCTTTGGTTGTTATTGCTATTCTTATTTTATTGAACAAAGCTTCTTTAATGAATGGCTATAAACCCCATTGGTTGCTAAATACTCTTATTGGTGCAGCTTTTATTTTTGCTTGTGTTATTTCGTTTAATGGCGTTATAGCTTTATTGGAATACTTCAACGCTTAAGTTAAAGACGGATATAAGAAGAGTTGATGTGGGGTGAAATAGATTAATTGTATTCTATGTACTTTTAGATAAAAGGAAAGCCCCACAAATGTAAATTTACGGGACTTATTTTTTCAGAATACCAAATGGCTTGCACATATCCATTTTTGGGGTTTTGGTGTCTTCGACAAGATTGAAGTATCAAGAATTAGTTGTTCTGCTGTATGTAGGCAACCTTCAATTGGAACATTTCTGCCATTTTAGTAGCTCTGAATTTGGCTTCTTGTGCTTTCTCGCCTGAAAAATTATCATCGATGGTCTCAAAAAACAATTGTTTCCAACGATCAAAATGCTCGGCTTTGACCGGCAGTTGTGCATGTGGGGCAAAGGGACTGCCGTGATAGGTGTGCTCCTGCAGTAAAACGGTTTGCCAAAACCGATACATTTTTTCCAAGTGTAACGGCCAATTATCTTTTATTGCTCTATTAAAAATATCGGCAAGTAAAGGGTCCCTGCGTACTTTGTCATAAAAAAGGTCTACCAGTAGTTTAATTTCTTCTATAGTTGTGATCTCTTTTCTTTCAGTCATGGCAAATTTATACTTGGTGTTTGATTAAAATAAGTGGGCGAGTATTACCAAAGTGCTAAAAACAACACTTAGGATCAATAAATTAAAGGTAGCCTTTGCTTTTAATTGTGCCAAAACGGCTCCATTGAAAGCCATGCAGAATATGGTCACAAAGAAGAGTATGATCATTTTTAGCAGCATAGTCGTTTCTCCCATTAATAAAATCATCGCTGCACCAGAACCCAGGCAACTTTGTCCGATAATTGCTATGGTAGAATATCCAAGTTGTTTCTTTTTAAACTCCAGATACATCTGTTGGTATAGATTCCTTGGATTTTTTGCCTTGAATTTAGAGCCAGAACGGGTCATGGGTATTGTCGTTAAATTTTTCGCCATTATGTTGTTTATTGATCAGGTCCAGTTGGGCAGAGTCGGCAACCTCTTGTATGTGATTAAAAAGTTGCCGTTCTTCGAACCTAATATGTTCCTCAAGTTTTTTTTCGATTTGTTCCAATGTGTTCACGTCCAATTTTGAAGAGGTGAACCAATTTTTTAATATTTCATGGTCGCTAAGTGCTTTTTGTACCCAAGGATGTCCATTTCCAATAATGGGGAAGAGGTATGTTTCTTCCATATGAAAATGAGGGGCCAAATGGTTTTGATAGAACCAATCCATATATTTTTTGATTCTTTCTGGAGCAATATTTTTCGACAGCCCTGTTCTGATCTTCCAGGATAAGAGTAACCCATGATGATGCTCACGGCTCACTCCCTGTAGGGCTTTGTGTCGTTTTATTGGTTTAATTCCCATTTAATTATGGTTGAGTAAGTGGGCTTCGAGCAACTCTGCTTTTGGAAAAAGAATATTGTTTTCCAAATGGATGTGACGATGTAGATCGTCCTCAAATTCTTGTAATAATGCGAATGCTACGCGATAGGTATTGCATGCATCCGAGGGCGGGGTATAGTCCTCGCTCAACTTAGCGATTTTCCTAAACCTTTCCCCTTCGTTATCGTGTTCTTGCATCATGCTAGCAATGGGATTGCGCACCGAACCAAAGCGGGGAGTTTCCAAATTGGCATCGGCCTCTGGCCCGTTCACCATTTTTTTTATGTAGGGAAAAAGAACAAGTTCTTCTTTCTTCATGTGCATGGCCAACTCTCCGGCGGAAACATTGAAATGTTCGGAAATCTGGAACAGCTCGGGGTGTCGTTCACCATGAACCTTGCAAAGTTTGGATAGATACTGTTTTAGAACCGGTATTTGTTTTTCCACATATCGATGGTGCTTTTTTTCTATGTAATCAATTAAAAGATCTAAGGGCCAGGTTTTAAAGTTGGGTTGGTCGGTTTGGTTTGCTTCCGAAACCGCAGCGAGCTCTTCCAAAATTACTTCTACTTGTAATCCTTTTTTTGAGGCAGCTTCGGCTAGGGTCCTGTTGCCGTTGCAACAAAAGTCGATTTTGTGGGCCTTGAATATTTCTGCGGTTCTGTAGTTATCCGCTACCATTTGTCCGATGGTTTTTTCTTTTGTTCGGGTCATATCGATTACTTTTATAAAGGACAATTTTGTCCTTTTTTTGAATAAATTTTTTTAGCGTTTTAAATATGTCAATCCAACTTCCAGGCCGGTTGCAAGTTCATATAAACTGGTGCTTGTAAGCATTTTTCTGAGGTTGCTTCTAATATCAACAAATTTGTCGTGCAAGGGGCAGGGCTGGTCTGCATTACATTTCTTTAGCCCAAGGCCACAACCTACATATATTTGGTCTCCGTCTATGGCTTTTACGATCATGCTGAGTTTAACAGAGTCCATGTCTTCCCTTTCTATTTCAAACCCCCCATTGGGCCCCTTTATGGATTTTACGATGTTATTACGTGTGAGTAGTTGCAATGTTTTTGCGGTAAAGGCTACTGGTGAGTCTATTTCATCTGCAATTTCTGCAACGCTTACCCGTCTTCCTTCCAAAGACTGCAAAGCAATATACACTGCTGCTCGAATACCATACTCACAAGCTTTTGAAAACATCAGGGATAATTTTATTGTACAAAGATAGGATTAAAAATATTTAGGACAAAAAAGTCTTTTATATATAATTTCACGTGTAATCCATAACTCAAACTTTACGGTAATTTTGATAGCTCAGTATTGCCAGTGCAAAAAGAATGAGTGTTGAGCCACTGAACAATACTGTTGTATATTCTTTAAAAACCGGCCATTTGATCCAGGCAGCAAGACCTTTATAAAAAATCAGCAGTTCAGTAAGCATAAAACCAACAAGGTACATTCCCATGGATAAGTTGGACAACCTGATTAATTTGAAATAATCGCTTAGAAATAAAATTCCTAAACTTATTATCCCCAAAAATGTTAGGTGCAAATAACCAATGGTCAGGTCCAGATAAGTTGCGATCAATTGGGCAAAATAGGGCAGGGCGGATATAATTTGCAATGTGATTTTTATCGTTAACAAAATCACTACCGTCTTGAGCAGTAGCTTTTGTTTTCCTGTTAATTTTAGTTTGAAGACAGTGCTTTTGATCATACTCCAGAAGTGGACAAAAGCGAACCATTGTAACATGGCCCCCAATCCCGCAAAAATATTGAGCCAAATGGATGCATTGGTCCAAAGTGCGGACAACAGAAAGCTCAACACTATGCTTAGGTTGATACTGATGAAGAAAATGGAGAAGGTTTTTTGGGGCAATTCCAGGTACAATCGTTCCAATACGTACATAAACATTCCCAGTATCGCAAGAACCATCCAGCCGTTATATTGAAAATGTAGATAGAAATAGATGGACAACCGGTACCAGACCGATTCAGGACCTACAGTGCTCATTATGGCACCTAGGGCCCATGGCCCTATACTGGAAATTATCATATAGATCAATGCAGCTTTTACTATTCTCAAGCTTTTTCTTCTTGTATGGACAGGGTCAATGTTTTTCCAAAAATGATAGGTGTAGATATAGGACAAAACCAAAAAGAGGGTGGAAAAAACTATGGAGGAAACGGCGTACCCTTGAAATGGAAAAGTCAGCAGCATACCAATGAGTGTGCCCTGGGTGCCCCAAAATAAACGTTGGTATTTTTTTGAGGAAACTTTTCGGTCTACAAAAAGGTAGTGGAGCATTGTGGTCAATGCAACATAGACCCAACCTAAAAGAGCAATGTGGGAGTGCCCATGTACCATATACTTATAATTGAACCCGAACGGAAAAACGGCGTAAGCACGGAGCAATAAGCCCAACAAGGCGGCAACACCAAAATATAATATTGCTATTTGTATATGGCAGTTATATTGGTTTGTCTTCATGCATTGTTATTGTGGTCCGTGTTAAAAATCCTTTCTTTTGGTTTTGTACCGTATTCCCAAAATGGGCAGAATGGTCCAAACGAGAAGTATGGCCATAGAGACCAAGAACCCGATATTTGTACCAAAAAAGCTTTTAAAAATGGCACCGGTGTATCCCAAAAGCGCAGAAATGTCCAATTTTAGGAGAATCAAAATTCGTGAAAGATCTATGGGGTTGAGTGCTGTGGCCACTAACGAAAAGGTATCCAAAGGATATTCTTCAAACATAATAAGGGACATAAGAAACAGGCCATCGTAGACTACGGCCAAAAAGAGCCATAGCAACACGGCATACCCAAAACCTTTTATCTTGTTTTCGTTGCTTATGGCAATCACAAAGGACAAGCCCACAAATATAAAGGTTAAAAATGCTCCCGTAACCAATAAAAGGGTGAAGTCGAATATGGCATTACTCCGTAACAACCCGTACAATAAGAAGGGGATGCCCAGTCCCAATACCAAACTGAGGGTCAAAGAACCGGCCACACCAAAATATTGTCCCATAAATATGGAACTTCGTTTTATGGGCTGTGCCAATAAGAGTTCGGTAAATTCGCGTGAATTGTAATAGTACATTACTCCAAAAATGGTACCTATTAACGGGATGAGAACAATAATAACATTCATTAATGTGATCACTGCTTTGGATACATCGTTGTTAAGGAACAGCAAAACAAATCCGAGTGAAAGGTAAAAAAGAAAATAAACATAGCTCCAACGGCTACGGATAAGATCGTAAAAACTATATTTTAAAATTTTAAGCATGGCTGTCCGAAGTTGTTAGGGCCGCAATGGCATGTTCAAACGTGTTTTGGCGGGTCTGTTCCATCAATGTGTCGATACTACCTTTAAAATAGATTTCCCCTTCTAGCAGGTACAAAATCTCATCGGCAATTTCTTCAACAAATTGCATAATATGGGATGTGATCAAAATGGTTTTGCCCTGTTCTTTTTCCTTTTTTATAATTTTTTTTAGACTGATGAGGGCTTTGGGTTCCAATCCTGTTGTTGGTTCATCCAAAATAATAAGGGGACTATCGAACATAAAGGTCAGAACAAGGTTTACTTTTTGTTTGGTTCCCCCGGAAAGTGTTGACAGTTTTTTGTCCATAAAAGCTTCCAGGCCAAATTGTTCGATCAAGGCTTGCTCACTGCTTGGACTGTTTCTTAGGTCCTTGATCATGCCGATCAATTCCTTTACCCTAATGTTGGGCGGAAAATTGGCAATTTGGGGGAGGTAGTCTATCTTTTTGCGGTATTTCCAATCTTTTTTAATGGTTTTGTCCAGTACCTTAATACTGCCCTTATCGGGGATTACCATGCCCAGTATACTTTTGATCAATGTGGTTTTTCCAGAACCATTGGGACCTAAAATAGCATAGATGCGCCCTTCGTCCACAGAGACATCAACTCCTTTTAGAACTGTATTTTTTCCGAATTTTTTATGTAGGTTTTTTATAGCAATGGTCATGGTCGTTTGTGCATTAGTGGTTGTGGATCTTTTAGGTTGTCCGGAGTAAATACCGGAGATACTCTTTCCGAAAAGTCAATAATATCCATAAAAAGGCTTCGCAAAAGAACAATGGTCTCCGGAGTTCGGTTTACTACATAGGAGAATAATTTTACAGGTCGGTAAGGAACGTCGCCTATACCATCTTTGTCCAAATCATATCCGGTGTAGCCACTCCAAAAATTTCCTTCGAACACATTGTCGTTCAATTTACTGTTATAAGAAATATCAAAGGAGTTGTAAAGGAAGTTGTTACTCTTGAAACTATTAGTGTAACAGGCGCCGATTACCCGAATGGCCCATCCATTGCCAATAAAATCATTGTTGGTATAGTCAATGCGATTGGACCCCTCTATATTTATGCCGATGGTATTTTCCTCAAAGGTGTTTCCACTGATTTCTGCATCATTGATTTCCTTTAAAAGCATACCATAGGCCGCGGTGCCCCAATTTTTTCGGAACGTATTGTTCCTCATGGTAATAAATTTGGAAAACATCACTGCCACTCCTGCACCGTTGTTTTCGAAAGTATTGTTTGTGTAAATATCGTTGTCGGAAAACATAAAATGCAAACCGTAGCGAAGGTTGTCCATACTAACATTGTTGGTAATGGTAATGTGATCGGAGAATTCCAGATAGATACCGTCCCGGGTGCCTTGTACATGGTTTTTTAGTACTTCCACATCGGTGGAATACCAAAGTTGAATCCCGTTCCCGGAATTGTACTCGTCCACGGCTTCACCGATAATGCGGTTGTGGTACACTTTGCCATGGGAAGACTTTTCCAGATAGATGCCAAAAAACAATTCTTCCAAAACCAAATGTTGGAGTAAGAAATTCTTGCTCTGGACCACCCGTATGGCGGCATTGTCCTTGGTATAACTAACACCAACATTGATGATGAACAGTCCATCCAAGGTTACATTGTCGGAGGTTATCCTAAAAATTTCACCTTTCTTTTCGCCGTCCACCACAGGGTAATCGATCCCTTTGATGACCAAAGGCTTGTCCACCAATATCTCGAACTCCTTGTAAGTCCCTTTTTGAACCAATAAGGTGTCTTGGGCACTGGCCATTTGAATGGTTTTTTTAATGGAGTTATGCTCACATGTGGGGCAGATCGTCCAGCTTTTTGCCCAGACCATTTGTCCAAAAACGAGCAGGATGATCCATATTAAATTGGTGCGATGTGGATTGTTGAGTGCCATGGTGTCTTTCAGTTCAAAGAATTTTGATTTTAATTTCTTGAATGGGTACCCGGTTTTATCTGATAATCAAAAATTTGGCATCTTCCTTGGCAAGAACCCAATGTTCCACTTCTTTGGAAAAACTAAAATGTTGTTGCTCTGTTAGGTTAACGGTTTGATTTTGTATGTGAAAATTTATGTTGCCTTCCAAAACTATCAAATGGGCATCCTTGGGGGAAACGTGCTTTGGGAACATCGCATTTTTAGCCAAGCTGATGCTCAATATTTCCAAGGTATTGTTCTTGACCAATTGCTCTATTTGAAGGTCGTTGAATGGTTGCTGGGCAATGGTATTGTCTATATCGATCATATACATGGGTTTGTGATTTTTGGTTAGTCTTGGTATTGTTTTTTTAATTCGTTCCAGTTAAGTAGTTCCCCACCATTGACGTCCAAGGTGTTCTTGGCCGCTTGTTCTTCGGAAAATGCACTTAAAAATGCACCCATGGGGCTGGGAATATTTTCGCTGATCAAATATGTAGCTTTAGTGGCATCTGTAAGTTCCCCGGGTCGATCAAAATCATTGGCAAGAAATAGGGCGACTTCATTTTCATCGAACTCCTTTAATTGGTTCATCATACATTCCACGGCATCAAAATTGTACACCTTTCCTTTTTTGGTTACCATTTGTGCGGCATGTTGCTTGTCCACGATTGTCATGCTGCAATAGTGGCAGCCCACATGGCCATAATCAATTGGTTTAGGTCCGATGGAACAACCGTACATACAGCCGAGTAGTACTAAAAATATGGAAATAGAAGGTTTCATACTCAAGGTTTTATTGTGTTTTAGTGTTTTTCCAACCTAGATAGCCCGCTGTAAGGGTTAGCATCATTCCTACGAACATGAGCCAGGCACCGGTAGATGGCAAAGAGGTTACATCAAAATTCAACATTTTTACATGTCCCAACAATGGGGGCTTATAGGTCATTGGGGTTCCATCAGGGTTGGTCAACTTCATAATGGCATTAGGATCTAAGTTGGTGCCGTAATCGACCAACCATTCGTTAAAATCGTACATACCTAATATTCCGAGGATGGACATCAAAATAAACCAGCCAAAAAACCATTGGTAGCTTACTTTTTGGAGATAGCCAAGAATACCGATTAGAACTCCAAAGGCGACCATAAACCCTATGATCATAGGGAATGTGCCGAACTCCCACATATCCTCAGGCTTGGGCAATGTGTGCATACCTATATAATGGTTGAGACCATCTATGTTCTGGATATCGAATTCGTTGACACCTCGTAGTCCACTAATATGGATGTTCAATCCAAGTGGGTCTGGATATTGTGGAGCTCCCAACATAATGTTCCATAAAGGGAAGATGTACAGCCCCAATAAGAACAATGGGCCAAGGATCATTAAAATACTTGCCTTTTTCATTTTATAAGATTTATAGGTTACAAACTGATTGTGGCTTTTTGGAGGTGGTTGATGTTCAATTTGTAAAAAAGCGGGCAGGTCTAGGACACGGCCCGCTTTGATCGTTGGTGGGTCAATCCGAATTATTCACCAAGAGACCATTTTAACTCTATATTGGAATTGGCAGGGGAAACCCTAACATACCCTTGCATTTCTTGGTGCAATGCGGAACAGAAATCTGTGCAATAGAACGGCCATACACCGACCTGCTTGGGTTCCCAGACCGATGTTTTGGTCTGGCCGGGCATGATCAGTAACTCTGAGGTATTCTGACCTAAGATGGTAAATCCGTGCGGTACATCGAAATCCTGCTCATGATTGGTAATGTGGAAATATACTTTATCACCTACTTTGATACCCTCTATATTGTCCGGTGTAAAGTGGCTACGGATCATGGACATGTAAACATGTACCTCATTGCCGTCACGTACAACTTTTGAGCCGTCTGCCGTGGTTACCGCATAAGGGTGCTTGTTCTCGTCCAAGCGATATATTTTTTTGGACTTTGGGGCCAAAAGTTCAGCTGGGCACCCTGCTGCGTAATGGGGTTCTCCGTGTGTTGGAAAATCGTAGATCAATTCCATTTTGTCCCCGGAAATATCGTACAGCTGTGCTGAGTGTTCCATTTCTGGGCCGGTGGGCAAGTAGCGATCTTTGGTGATCTTATTCATGGCCACTACATATTTGCCATAGGGTTTTCTGGAGTTGCCTCCAGGAATCATAAGGTGCCCTACAGAGTAGTAAGTAGGTTTTCTATCTATTACTTCCCAAGTTCCCAGCTTCCATTTTACCACCTCGGAAGAAATAAAGAAGGTGGTATAGGCGTTGCCTTTGCCATCGAATTCGGTATGCAATGGGCCAAGGCCTCCGCTCTTTACTTGTCCGGCCATAATATCCTCGAATTTAAGGATTGGAATACCATAGGCTTCGCCGTCGAATTTTTCACCCTCGATTGCGGCCAGCATTTTGTCGAATGAATGAACGGTCAAATCTGCGGATAGTTTCCCATTTCCAATAATATACTCACCGGTTGGGTCAACATCGCATCCATGAGGCGATTTTGGTGTTGGCAAAAAGTAAACGGCTCCTGGAACTTTGGTAGGATCTACGGTAAGCACTTCTTTTTTCATGGTAGTGGTCCCGGTATGTGTCTCCTCCTCGTACACGTTGTGTGCATAATTGGCCGGTATTTTGGTGCCGCCGCCATTGTTTACATATTCTTCAATTTTCTTCCAGTTAATGGCTGCAATAAAATCTTTGTCGTTTTGGGAGGCATTCACCTCTAAAAGGGAGTTGGCCTCTTCTGTGTTGTAAGTGGTAAAGAAGAACCATCCATGGGATTTACCTCTACCCGGATGAGAAAGATCATAATTGAAACCAGGCATCAATAGTTGGAATTTAATGTCCATCTCGCCGGTTTCTGGAGCAACACTGATAAACGTCAGGGCACCTTTAAAGTTTCCTTTATATTCATTTATGGGCATGTCGCGCTGGGGTACGGGAACTGCAAAACGTGTACCGGCAACAACGTACTCGGTATTTTCTGTGATAAAGGAAGAACTGTGGTTCCCTGCACTGTTGGGCACTTCAATAATCTCCTCCGTTTCAAAAGTGCTTAGACTGATACGGGCTATACGTGGGGTGTTGTTGCCATTGATAAATATCCAGCGACCGTCCAATTCGCCATTGGTCTGGGAAATATCTGGGTGGTGGGCATCGTCCCAAGGAACAAACCCATGAGATGTATTTAGCATGGGCTTAGTCTCTTCCGAGTATCCATACCCTGAGGTGGGAAATTGGGAGAATACTGGAATCTCCTTGAACATCCTGCCCGAAGGCAACCCGTAAACGGTTAGGTTTCCGCTATATCCTCCCGAGAGGAAGGCATAGTACTCGTCCTGCTCGCCAGGAGCAACATATACTTTTTCGGCAGCGCTCGATGAGAGGGCACCATTGGAACTCTGATTTTGCTGACCACATGAGATCAACATAAGCGCCGATCCAAGGGTGATGGTTAAATAACGATATATTTTCATTGTGTTAGGGTTTATTTATTGGATTTATTGAGCTATTGACTTGGAGGCAGGATTACTTTGTCCACCACATGGACAATTCCGTTGCCTGCCGGTACGCTACCAATTATTTTAGCGCCACCGATAAAAACATCGTCCCCTTTTACCTCCACAGGTACATTTTGATTGTTCGCCTGCCCAAGTTTTTTAAACTTTTTTAGAAAATCCTTGGAGTAGTTGCCAGGGGTAACGTGATACTTCAAAATATTGGCCAGTGCATCTTTGTTTTCAGGTTTTAGTAAATCTTCTACGGTACCTTCGGGCAATGCATCGAAGGCGGCATTGGTTGGAGCAAATACCATTAAAGGTCCTGCATTTACCAATGCATTTTCCAAACTTGCGGCCTGTACCGCGGCCACTAAAGTGGTGTGGTCTTCCGAGCCTATTGCAATTTGAAGTACATTGGGCGTTGATCCATCATCTTCGATAAAAGCTTGTCCCTTGTTACTTTCCACAACAGTCGTGGATTCTTCTGGCTCTGCTGCCGTCGTAGTGTTTTGGGACTTTTCCTTACATCCCATACTGAGTGCCAGTAGTAAGGAAAATCCCAGTGCAGTGAGTTTAATGGTTGATTTCATATAGCTTTAATTTAAAGTTCTAAAGTACTCTAGGATGGCCCTTGCCTGTTCTTCCGTTAATCCTTGGTTGGACATAGGAGAACCGTTGAATTCTTGTAAAAGATCCCGGGCCAATGGGTCTTTCTGGACCATTTCCTGAGGGTTCAAGATCATGTTCATTACCCATTCCGGGGTTCTTCTTTCCAATATTCCGTTGGGTGCCGGACCAATGAATTTTTTGCCGATCCTGTGGCATGCCAGGCACATTTGGTCATAAACTTCCTTTCCTTTGGTAGCCATCGCTTGGTCAATATCTGCAGGTAACTCCACGGAAGTTACAGGACCAACGCCCTTGGTGCTCATATCTACCCTTTCGGAAGCTTTTACGGTGTTGGTGGTAGTTTCAACTGGTTGCTCCGTAGTTGTTTTTTTTCTCTGGACGCTAAATCCTTCTTCTTTTTGTTCTTTTTCCTTGCCGCCACAGCCAACAACCGCTAGGGCAAAGAATAGGGCCATTCCTTTCAGTAAATTATTCATGTATAGGTTTTTTAAAATTTTGTCTCAAAAGTAAATAGGCAATTCAATTCAAAACATGATTTTAATCATAAAAAGGATATTAATGTCTTTTAATCTTTTATTAATTATTAATTAATGTTTAGGATGTATGGGTGTTTTTTAATTTAGATTGCTAATTATCATAAAATGAGATTTGTATGTGTTTTTTTTAGATGAAATAGGTAATCCTTATCAATTGATTTTTGGAACCAAAAATAGAAATCCGTAATAGGGTGAGCGGGTGTCGAAAAGATTGGAGCAGGTTGCTTATCTTTAAGGGATTTTTCACCCGAATGACCCGAGATTTTATAGACATCAACGATTTTACCATTTTGGTCGAAGAGGCAACGAGTGATACCTTGATTGTGGACACTTGCCACTTTGATGAGCCAGTGGTCTCGGTCGCTTTTTATGGCTCCGGAAATGTAGATCTTAATGTAAAGTATGGGGAGAGAACCAAGACATACAGCCATACCAAAGGGCTTGCATTATCCTTTTATGCTGATTCCAATGTTGAATTTGAGCATGCGGTTTCCGCACAAAGACCATTAAAGTGTATTTTAATTGCGACCGCTTTGCGCAACCTTGAGAATTTGCCCAATGAAGAAGGGGAAATCTTTACTTCGCTTTTAAACGAACTCGTGAATCCATCCGATCATTATGTGGAAGGTCCCCGTTTTTTTATGACGCCGGAGATGGATCGTATTGTGGAATCCGTTTTCGATATGAAGTACCATGGAAAAACCAAAATGATGTTTTTTAGGAGCCAAATGACGGTTTTGTTGTCTCATTTTTTTGGGCAACTGGCCAGTCTGCAAACCGAAAAGATAAATACCACGGAACGTGAAAAACTGTATAGGGCCAAAGAAATTTTAATCAACAATTTGGACAGTCCGCCATCACTTTCCGAGATTTCACGACAAATTGGCCTGAACAGTTACAACCTTAAAAAGAATTTTAAAGAACTTTTTGGTGTGCCGGTTTTTAAGTATCTGCAAAACGAGCGTCTAAAAACTGCCCATAAGCTGATCAGTAACCATGAGGCCACTGTGCAGGAGGCGGCATGGCATGTTGGATACGATAGCTTAAGTTCTTTTTCCAATGCCTTTGAGAAAAAGTTCGGTTACCGCCCTAGTCAGATCAAGTAAACTCCATTTGCAACAAATTATACTCCTTTTGGAATAAATAAAGGATAGGAGGTCCATGTAGTTTTGTCCTGTAATCAATAAAAACAGGATAATGAAAACTATAAAAGCATTGGTTTTGGGTTTTTTGGTGTGGATTTTTGGCGTAGTCGCTTTTGGCTCCATTTATCAGCTTCCAATTCTCCGAGATCGCTATTTACAGGCCAACATTGGGCTTTCCTTATTGGTGCCTCCGCTGATTTGGATGGCGGCAAAGCTTTATTATGGGAAAAACGGCACCATGCATGGGTTAAAACTTGGAGTACTCATGTTGATCACCAGTACGATAATGGATGCTTTGGTAACGGTGCCGATTATGATTGTTCCTTATGGGGGAAGTTATGCCAGTTTCTTTGGCTCTTTGGATTTTTGGTTGATAGCCTTTGAGTTTGTGGCCATTGCTACACTTTATTGGTGGTTTAATGTACGTCCAACACATACTGGATCTAGCTGCTAACACGGGACAATTATGGAATTTTCAGTGAACACCATTACAACGATCAGCACTATTTTGCTAACCGGTCTGTCTGCAGGCCTGTGTTTTACTTGGACCAATGCCATAACACCGGGAATCGGTCGCTTGGATGACCTCGGTTACTTACAATCTTTTCAAGAAATGAACAGGGCCATTATAAACCCAATATTTCTGATTGTGTTTTTTGGGCCGTTTTTTTCACACATCATCAATGTTTATCTCAATAGAAATCAACCTAGCGCTATTTTCTGGATGGTTTTTACCGCTGGCATATTGTACATCGCCGGTGTGATCGTAATAACCATTTTTGGAAATATTCCCCTAAATGAACTATTGGAAAACGCTGAACTCGAAATGTTATCACCAGATAGTTTAAAACAATTGCGGAACAACTTCGAGAACAAATGGAACCTGCTCCACTTGATCAGGACCATTACGGCCATACTATCTTTTGTATTGCTGATCATAACGCTTTTTCAAAATCAAATTAATTCAAATACAACAATATAATTATGAAAAAAGACAATTATTTAATCCTTGGTGGAACAGGGAAAACAGGTAGAAAAGTTGTTGATAGTTTACGATTGCTCAACCAAAATGTTAAAGTGGGTTCAAGGTCGTCCATCCCTTCTTTTGATTGGAATAGAGCCGATACATGGGAAAACGCACTTGTTGGGGTCGATAAAATGTACATCACCTATCAACCTGATCTTGCAGTGCCCGGGGCTTTGCAGTCTATTAAGGAATTGGTAAGACTTGCCAAGAAAAATAATGTAAAGAAAGTGGTTTTGTTATCCGGTAAAGGCGAACGGGAAGCAGAGCTTTGTGAGCAAGCAGTTATAAGTTCCGGGATGGATTATACGATTGTTCGGGCAAGTTGGTTCAATCAAAATTTTAGTGAAAGTTTCTTTTTGGAACCGATCCAGCAAGGTGTGGTTGCTTTGCCTCAAGCCAATGTGCAAGTGCCTTATGTGGACACCGGGGATATTGCCGATGTTGTGGTAGAGGCTTTATTGCATGAAGAGCACAATGGTAATATTTATCAATTGACGGGTCCCACAACCTTATCGTTCAAAGAAGCTATTCAAGAAATTGCCAAGGCCACAGAGAGGAACATAAGCTTTGTTCCCATTTCCATTGAAACTTATGTGGCGGCCATGAAAGAACAGGGTATTCCTGCGGATTTTGTTTGGTTGGTAGAGTACTTGTTTACCGAAGTATTGGGCAATCCCATGGTCTCCGAAATTACCAACGATATCCAAAAAGTGCTCAAACGTAAACCCAAAAGTTTTTCGGAGTATGTGATCGAAACAGCCAAAACAGGAGTATGGTCGGGTGTAAAAGAGCCCATATAGAAATCAAAGGCCCATTTTATGGATTTGATTTGTGTTTAGGGATGTTTCAAAAGTAATTTTATCCTTTTTTTTGAGACTTATGTTTAACATGGTAACGAGGTGAATTAGAAATTGCTTTGGATTGCGAACCATCTAAACCAATGGACACCAGAAATACAGTTTGTTAATCGACTTTTAAAAAAGAAAATGACACAAGAGGAACGAAACCAATTGATAAAGACCAGTTGGGAACTACATAGTCGGGTCGAAACGGCCTATTTGAACCATCCGGCCAGCAAAATGGATACAGATTGGCTGGAAAAGCAGCGATTGTTGTTGGCGGACATGGCGCTTCATTTGTTACAGACCGCTATGTCCCCCGAATCCATAAAGTTGGATAGATTACGGGATAACATCCATTCCATTTTAACCATTTCCGATCAGTTTTTGCCCGAAGTGGACCTAAAACGGATGACAGAGGAACTTTATTGAGAATTTTAGAGCCTGACTATATATAAAAACTATCCATACTCAAAAAAAAGAGAAATGCCAATTTATAAATTACTGCCGTTGGTTTTTAAGTTGCTTGCCTTTGTAGTACGGGGGCAAATTGCAGAACGTATAGATAGCTGGGCCAAGGTTTATCTAACCGAGGGTTTTAACGGAAATATACTTTATTCTAAAAACGAATCCATTGTATTTGCCAAAAACCAATGAGTTTCTTGTGATCTTGAGTAACAACCGTTATGGGAAGACCTATAGATCTTTCGAAAACGATCTATATAAGCTCATAGAGTAATCAAATCGCCAGAGTGCGGAGTAACTATTTCAGTTGGGGTCCGAACCGGTAACCCATCTGGATTTTAAATCCGCTAAATACTTGTATTTTAGCAGTGTGCATCTGTTGTTTTATATCCATGGATAGAAGCAATAGTGGAATCATCAATCAAATCAACGAACATGGAATACATACGCACAATTTTTTTATCGACTTTTTATATTTTTCTTGTTTTATCTTGTCGGGAAGAAAGGAAATTAAACCTAACATTGTTAAGCGACCAAATTCCAATAGATATCCCACTGGTCTTTGGAGAGGCAAATTAAATTTAACTAAGGCAGCTTAAAATACTCAACACACAAGTTTCAATAACACATCACGATGAACAAAATAATAGGATTATTGCTCTTTACCCTCACTTTGATTTCATGCAAAACCACCGGGGTCGAAATTATAGTGGATAATGGATTGTTGATTAAAAATGCACAGATCATATCACCAGAAGATCAAACCATATCCTCTAATGATTTTATTGTTACGGCAGGAGACAGTATCGTGTATGTAGGAGAGAAAAAGCCCAAGGTAAAAGGGGCGTTTACCACTATTGATGCAAAAGGAAAATATATAATTCCTGGACTGATCGATAGCCATGTGCATGTAACCGGGACCGATGCACTATCCGACGACGAGGAACTGCAACACCCCGAACTAGTAAAATTGTTTAGGGAACAACTTCCAAAAAGCTATTTATATTTTGGATATACCACCTTGATCGATTTGGGGACCGCCAAACCCGACAGATTGGTCGATTTTCAAAAAATGGAAGTAAGGCCAGATCTATATTATGCAGGGGGAGGCGCTGTAATCGGAAACGGCTATGGACTGTCCAATTGGGAAGATGAGGTTCCCAATTTTGTTTATCAGGAGAACGAGGCCTATCCCTTTCTGGATAATTATGTAAAAGAAAACCATACCCCAGAGGCCGTGGCGAAAAGAATAGCTGAATCCGGTGCAATTGTTTTAAAAACCTATTACGAGCCAGGGTTTGATCCTGCACAGCCGCGTTTTCCCACACCTTCTCAAAAATTGATGTCTAATTTGAAAAAGGAAGCGCACAAAAACAACTTGGTTTTGGCGGTTCATGGAAATTCGTTGGAGGCCCACGGATTTTTGGCAGAAGCAGAAGTAGATGTTATGGCCCATGGATTGTGGAACTGGGGCAACCATAGGTTGGATTCCACTATGGTGCTTCCTAATGAGATAAAAGACGTACTGGATGCGGAAATTAAAAGTAAGATAGGGTATATGCCAACCCTACAAGTGATCAATGGACTTTGGGAACTAACCAATGCCGAATATCTGGACAATACGGAGTTGGAACATGTGCTGCCCAAGCCGTTGCTCGATTACTACAAGGCAAATTCCAATATAATGTATGCCAATGTATTTGGTAATGCCCCAAAACATATTATCGCAACCAATTTTAACCGTATCTCTGAACAAGGCAAGCTCAGCATGAAATATATGAATGACAATGGCGGAAAGTTGCTGTTCGGCACAGATACACCATCCTCACCCACCTATGGAAATCCTCCGGGCTATAATGGGTATTTGGAAATGTTGGAAATGGCAAATGCAGGAATTCCCTTGAATAAAATTTTGGCTATGGCGACCATAGAAAATGCAAAAGCATTCCACCTTCAAAAAAGATACGGTACGGTAGAAGTGGGTAAAAAAGCCAATCTTCTTATTCTTAACAAGAATCCATTACGGGATATCACGGCTTATAATGATATTGAACAAGTAATTATTAATGGGCAATCCTTAAATAGAATGGACTTATCGGCGAAATATGTAGATGAGTAACCATAGAGGATATGATAATTGGAAACAATGGTATTTTTGTCAAAATAAAAATATGGGCCAAGGTAGAACCTTTTCACATGGATACCATTGTGGAACATACCACCGGCCAAATCATGTCCATGGAATTTGATGAAAAAAGATTAATAAAACACTTAAGGAGACATTATAATTAAAAAACAAATGAATAGAAAATAT
This sequence comes from Flagellimonas sp. ABD4_174, assembly GCF_056160185.1. Lineage (NCBI taxonomy): Bacteria > Pseudomonadati > Bacteroidota > Flavobacteriia > Flavobacteriales > Flavobacteriaceae > Flagellimonas > Flagellimonas sp. ABD4_174. The sequence goes on along the minus strand of NZ_JBSWWP010000003.1, from coordinate 55,383 downwards.
TTGCTACTGACTATAATAGGATTCAATGTAATGTTCTTTGGCTTTGGCCAAACCAACGTCAATAAATTGTATTTAGATCAAGAGCAGCCCCAAGCTAGTCCTAAATTATTTGCTCCCTCAATCGTAAACACGGACAGCATTGAAATCAATACAGTATTTAACCCGTCATTCACGGAACTGTTTTTTACAAGAATAATCGACAAGAAATTTGTCATTCACCATGCTGAATTCATTGAGGGTAAATGGAGTGAACCGAAACCCCTACAAATGTTTAAAGAGCAAGATAAAGAATCCGTTGCCATCGACCCCTCCATTAGTAAAGATGGAAACACCATGTATTTTCTTGGAATAAGTCCAGAAGATAACTCCAAAAAATCCAAACCTGATATCTACAAAAGCCAGAAAATAGATGGCAATTGGCAATTGGCCACAAAAGTTGGCCACCCCATATCCACTCAGGAATATACAGAATCGTACCCGGTTGTGGTCGCCGATGGCAGCTTGTATTTTACATCCAACAGACCTGGTGGCCTGGGGAAGGGAGATATCTATCGTGCTCAATATTTAGGAAATGGAAAGTTTGATACACCAGTGAATATTGGTCCACAAGTCAACTCTGAAAAAGGAGAAAGAAGCACTTATGTCTCTCCGGATGAAAGTTTTCTGATCACTGCAAATACGTACACTGATGAAAAAGGATTTGCGGTCTCGTTCAAGAAAAATGGCAAATGGCAGAGACCTGTTCCTTTTGAGCTTGGTGAGAATATAGATGAAAATTGGGTGTACTATTGCCCTTATATGTCACCGGACAACAACTATTTTTTCTTCTCAAAAAGATATAGTTCCCCACCAAACAGTGGTTGGAACGGGGTTACAAAAGGAGAAGTATACTGGGTGAATTCCGATGAAATTTTTAAAAAAGATAATTGAAAAGGAGTTGATAAAAATTAGGACCGGTAATAATTATGAAATTCAGAAAAGCTAGCATCAACGATGTCCCGACCATCATAGAAATGATTGCGGACGATACATTGGGCAGCAAACGGGAAAATTATACCCTTCCATTGCCCAAAGCCTATTATGATGCTTTTGAACGAATCGATACTGATAAAAACCAAGAACTCACTGTGGTTGAAAACGAAGTTGGAGAGGTGATTGGAGTTTTTCAAATGACGTTTATTCCCTATCTCACCTACCAAGGCGGTATTCGGGCCCAAATTGAAGGTGTACGTGTGCACAAGGAGCATCGTGGTATGGGAATAGGTAAAAGTGTATTCGAATGGGCCATAAATAGGGCAAAGGAACGTAATGCGCATCTATTGCAGTTGACCACGGATAAAAAACGGCCAGATGCCATTCGGTTTTACGAATCACTAGGGTTTAAAGCCAGCCATGAAGGTATGAAAATGCATTTTTGAACCCGACTTATACCTGATTTTTAGGAGTATAAAGCTCCATAGGTTCTTGCCTTCCTTCGAGTTCCATATTGCCCAACGGAACAAATTCTATATCACTAAACTTCCAAAGCGACACCAATTTTTCCGAAACAATGATCTCCTGCTCCATGGGCTTGCATAATTTTTGAATGCGAGCGGTAACATTGAGAACATCACCGGTATAGAAAATCTCTTTTTTTAGAGCACCGATCTCCCCTGTGGTAACCTTGCCCATATGCAACCCGGCCCTAAAAGAGGGAACAACGCCATATGTCTCTTCAAAATAGATTGATTTTTGTTGTAGACTCTTCCGCATGGCGTAAAAGCACAACAAACAGTTTTGGTTTTCAATGCCCTTCTGTAATTCCCAAGTAATTACAATTTCATCCCCAATATATTGATAGACCTCGCCCGTGTGTTCGATAATCGCATTGGACAGTTGATCATAATAATCCCTTAAAAATTTAAAATATAGCTCGTGTCCCAGTTGTTCAGCGAAAGAGGTGGAAGACTTCATGTCCAAAAACATAAAAATCCGGGATTCCTCCTTTGGAGTATGGTATTTTCCGGTTATGAGATTAATCATAAAGGTATGGCCCAGATATTCATTGATGTCCGAATACAGTAAGGACAAGAATATACTGAACGATAAAGAAATAAATGTGCTCAAAAATGTAATGCTAGCAACGTATTTGGAAAACTTTTGCCAAACCTCGGTGTCCAAAATGGATGTGCCAAGTTCAATACTTGCCGCCAAGGGAAAGGTAACTAGGTTGATAATAAGTATAAACAATAAGTAAAATCCCATTTTATAAAGGATTTTCTTCCAAAACGATTTGTTCTTGAATCGTTTGTCCAACCAAAGTACCTCTACTGCCCCCATTACGGTTCCCATTAAAAAAACGGCGAGGGAGGCAAAAATCAGAATGTCCCAAGATAGCGTAATGTCCGTTTCCGGTCGTTGATTTTGGTACTCGGTTGCCATGGATTCGATCAGGAGGATGAACCAACTCAATATCAACCAAATTGCCCCAAAGGGAAAAATTCGTTTAAAAAGATAACGCTGTTTGGGGTTTAAGAGTGGTTTCATATGGTAAAGGTATATGGAAATAGCATATGTATGGACCATTTGATTGCTATAAACCTTAAGATTTACCATCAAAAAATTATAGATATATCAATTTAGCGATATTTATCGGTGTTCCAGTACTATAAATTACTACTTTAGGAGAATATGCTCTCAAGGATTTCATTATCAGTTTGTTGAAATTGTATGTGTAATGAGTTCCATGTTGCGCATGCACATAAAAAAACTATTCAAACAATACTATAATGGAGAAGATCATGTACGATCGGGAATTTAATAGGTCTATTAAAGACCCCGAGAATTTCTGGATGGAACAAGCAGCAAATATCAGTTGGTTCCAAAAACCGCAAAGGGCATTGACCAAAGATGAAAATGGATTTTATCGTTGGTTCAAGGGAGGAAAACTCAATACCTCATATTTGGCATTGGATGCCCATATAGAAAACGGTCGGGGTGAGGAAATTGCACTTATTTACGATTCTCCCGTTACGCAAACGATGGAGAAAATTACCTATTTAGATCTAAGGGACAGGGTAAGCCGTTTGGCAGGCGGAATGAAGCGGCTCGGTGTTGAAAAAGGCGATACCGTGATCATTTATATGCCGATGATACCACAGGCAGTGATTTCCATGTTGGCCTGTGCCCGCTTGGGTGCCATCCATTCGGTAGTATTTGGTGGTTTTGCGCCCCACGAACTTGCTATTCGCATCGATGATGCCAAACCTAAATTGATCATTACGGCAACCTCCGGTATAGAAGTGGATAGAATAATACCCTATAAACCTATGGTGGACGAAGCTATAGGTTTGGCAGCGCATAAGCCAGAGCACGTAATTGTCTACAACAGACGTTTGGGAGCAGCGCGTCCGGATGGAGAAAACGATATCGACTACTCCACTTTAATGAAGATTGCCGACCCGGTTCGGTGTACCGAGGTAGATGCCACAGACCCCTTGTACATATTGTACACCTCCGGAACTACGGGAAAACCAAAAGGAATCATTCGGGATAATGGAGGACATGCCGTAGCCATGTACTATAGTATGAAAAATGTGTACGGTATTAATCCCCGCGAAGTATTCTGGGCCGCCAGCGATGTGGGTTGGGTAGTGGGGCACAGCTATATTGTATACGCCTCCTTGATATATGGTTGCACAACGGTTCTTTTTGAAGGGAAGCCGGTCCGTACTCCGGATGCCTCAACTTTTTGGCGTGTGGTCAGTGACCATAATGTAAAGGTGATGTTTACCGCCCCAACAGCAATTCGAGCAATCAAGAAGGAAGATCCCCAAGGCTCATTTATAGATCAATTCGATATGTGCGGCCTTCGGTATTTGTTCCTGGCAGGTGAACGATGCGATGTTTCCACCTTAAAATGGGCAGAAGGGAAACTTAAAGTACCGGTAATCGATCATTGGTGGCAAACAGAATCAGGTTGGCCCATTGTGGCCAACATGATGGGCTTTAAAGAACATTTCAAAGTAAAACCGGGGTCGGCCACGAAACCGGTATGTGGTTATGATGTACAGATTTTGCGTGCAGATGGTACGGCAGCCGATAAAGGAGAAGAAGGCTATGTTGCGATAAAACTACCTCTGCCCCCAGGAACTTTGCCCAATTTATGGGGAGATACCAACAGATTTGTAAAAGGGTATCTTGACAAGTTCGATGGCTACTATTTTTCAGGGGATGGGGGATATTTGGATGAAGATGGATATGTTTTTATAACTGGGAGGGTAGACGATATTATCAATGTGGCAGGTCACCGATTGTCCACTGCAGAAATGGAAGAGGTGGTAGCCAAGCATCCGGATGTTGCCGAATGTTGTGTTGTGGGAATTGAGGATGATTTAAAAGGACAGATTCCCTTGGCCATAACTGTGCTTAAAGCAGGTGCGGACATCGAAAGTTTACAGTTGCAGGCCGAAGTCGTGGCCGATGTAAGAAAGGAAATTGGTCCGGTGGCGTCTTTAAAAAAGGTGTTGGTGGCCGAACGATTGCCCAAGACCCGATCGGGCAAAATTTTGCGCAAAGTGATACGCGCCATTGCAGATGGAAAACCATATACCACACCTTCCACCATTGATGACCCCGTTATTTTACAGGAAATCCATGATCTATTTGAAGAGCAAATGGTAGGTTCATTTGAGCAAAAGGCGAAACAGTCGAGCTAGATATTGTGCTTAGTTTTTGTTGACTCTGAACGTTACACCTCTGTTGGTTATCACTCTTCCCGTTTTCATGGTCAAGAGGGCTTCATCAGAAATGATCGGGGTACAGCTTCCACTGCTGTTCGAAACGAGTACACGGTAAATAAATCCGTTGGAGTTCACATCCGGAGTGTTCAAAATAAGATTGGCGGTTTGCGTTCCGGTGTATTCGGAGCCATCGATTATGGTGCTAAAATTACTGCCCCCATCCGTGCTCACTTCCCACTGATAGGTGTCCGCGTTTGTTGTTGCCACGGTAAAACCTCCACTATTGCCCACTACTACCGTTTGATCTGTTGGTTGTGTGGTTATGGTGAACGGCGTTACCGTTATGGTTTGTTGCACATCAATACTGTTCCCGGCATCATCGGTAACCCTATAGGTACGGGTAATGGTTTCGGGGTTGCTACCTCCATCACTAACGTCACTTATAAAGGTCACTGTCGGATTTGAAGCACAATTATCGGCCTCATCGGAAATAACCGTAATATCCGCTGCAGGGATATCATCGCTACAATAAACAGAGATAGGAGATGGTGCACTGGCAGTTGGGGCAATTGTATCTACCGTAATTGTAGTGGTGGCCGCAATATTTGGATATGGAGGGTCGCCTGCCATACCGCCATATTCCACCAAATACCCTTTAGGTTGATAACTTCCGCTGGATGCCCCTGTGTTGGAAAGGTCGTTCCAGGAACCATCCAGTCCAACTCCCGGAGCAGTGATATGGGCATAATCCTCATCTCCAGATTGATTGGGTTCCCCTGTATTCCAAAATTCATACCCAAAGGCTGTTCCTCCAGAGGTTCCTCTCCAAAAGAGAGTACCGGCTTCCGGTCCGGTTACCCAATACCAATCACCTTCGGTGGCGGCATCGCTGGCACCTATCCAACCAGCACCGGGGGCTTGAGCACCCAATAGATCGGATTCGTCCTGCACCGTAATAGTGGCCAAGTAGCCTTGTAAACCATAAAATGTCCGTAAGGCAGCGGCATCCCTAGCTGCTGTCCAAGTAATGCCCAAAGAGGGAACATATTCGTAGTAGTGGCCTGTAGACTCCAAATAATTGGCCTCGTTCAATACTATGGAAAAAGTCCGGGTATCTCCAGAACTTACCATGGCCGTAGTCTGGAATTCAACGGCCGAGATCGCTGCTTCAAATTCGGCCAAGGTAGCAGGTCCGTTCAACAATAATCTTCCTTCGGAAGTATCCCAGCTTGCAGTGATGTTGGGGTGTGTGCCGGTAAGGTTCAAGACATCGCCCGAAACATCGTAGTTGGAGGTTATTTGAATATAAACAGCATCCACTGTACTGCTATCGGGATCTGTAATACTAATCGATTCCACTACTGGTATGGCATTTCCTGGGCAATATAATTGGTTTCCGGTTGCGGTTATGCTCGGTGGGTCGTCTGCGTCCACGGTGTCATCCCTAAAATCCAGATCGCCGCCGGATCCAAGGTCTCCATCGGAATCCGGTAATATCAAGGAACCTCCAATGGCATTGGTAGGGTCGTCAATATCCCCTCCGGGGTCACCATAGCCTGTTGTGGTATCCACGGTATTGTCTAGTCCGTCATTATCGTTATCCGACCCTGATAGTGCTAGGGATGCTTCTGTCGTGTCACCTGTGCCATCATTGTCGCTATCGGTATCCAAAAAATCGGGAGTACCGTCACCATCCGAATCAATTGCGGACAAGCCACTGCTTTCATAGGCATCGTCGAGACCATCGTTGTCGGCATCATTGCCCGACGGTGCCGTATACCCTGTCGATGTTTGGGCCTCCACATTATCGGGAATGCCATCGCCATCACTATCCAGGTCTTGATAGTTAGGAATGCCATCACCGTCGGTATCTACTGTGGTGCAGTCTACCGTACCGGGGTAACTGGCACCATGGACCCTTGCGCCAATCTGATAGGCCATGACCCTAAACGATTGGAAATTATTGGTGCTGACATTAAATGTAATCTCTGTAATTGAACCCGATGGTATTCCATTGGCACTTGCCAACCAGCTTCCATTATCGTATTGTATTTGCATATCGGACGTGGATACTACCGGGTCGGCACTTAAGAATACACTTACCGTGGTGCCGATGGGGATCACTTGTGAAAATTGAAATGAAATGATCGATTGCCCCGGATATGTGGTCGTAGAGTTATAGGCATACGTGGTGCTTGGGTTTCCTTCGGCATTGGAAGCATCACTGAAGTTTTGAATATTTGTTGCGGTCTGTACAAAATTTCCCGTAGCTCCACCACATTCATCCACATCCAGGACGCCATCATTGTCATCATCCACATCGCTGGCATCGTCAATGCCATCACCATCTAAGTCGGCACTGCCTACACTGCAAGTGGAGTACAATTTGGAAAATGGAATGTTCTGTTTGGAAATAGAGGGGCCTTGGTAGGCAACCGATAGGTTTTCCCCTCCGCCATTTTCAAAGAAAAGTACCTGGATATCGTGCAAACCGGTTGTTAGTGTAATGTTCCCCGATCGCTCTCGGGAACTATGTGCCCCATCGTTATTGACCACCTGGGTCCCATCTATATATAATTTGGAGCCATCGTCCGATGTGGTATAAAAAGTATACGAGCCAGGAGTGTCTATTTGAATAAAACCGGTATACCTAATACTAAAGTTATCTGTATCACCCGGGTCTTCTTGGTTTTGTAGATTATCCACATTAAAACTGGTGTACGTGCCGGATCCAATATATCCAGTTGTTGGGATATTGTCAACAGTACTTCCGGAAGGTGAACTATCGTAGAACTCAAAATCCACTTCACCTACACATAGATTTAGGGTTCCTTCGACCAAAATGTTGTCGATGTAATAGTGCTCATTTCCTGCATTATTACGCATTCTTACTCTAAGTTCAAGGAGGGAGCCTGTAGTTGGTAAGTTAATATTGTAAGAAGTATTTAATGGGTCTGAAGTTGACCCTGAAGCATTTACGAATTCAACCCAAGATCCTCCATCTACTCGATATTCTCCAATAAAATAGTCTGAACTTTCAAATCTATCAGCCCTATTTACATAAGTATCCATGCTAAAGTTAACAGTTGAGAATCCAAGAATGTTTATGGGTTGGGTAGACCAAATGCTTTCCGTGTTATTAAGGTTACGCCCTCTTAAAGCATTATTGTTGACATTTAATCTGCTTCCGTTTGTAGTGGACCAATTAGTGTAGGACATTCCTGTTGCCGTTCCACTTTGGGTATTGTTGGAGTAGCTATCAAAGTTTTCGCTCCAAATAGTGGTTTGTGAAAACGAAAAAAAAGTGCCTAAAAGGAAAAATGCCAATAATAGCATCCATCCAGTCGGGAAATGGTTCATTTTCTTTTTGGAGACTGAGGTTGTGCCCATGTAGATTTTAGATATGGTACAAAATTATAAGCAAATGGCGCGGTGCAAAATAATTGTTGTGAAAGACGGCAAAAGGAGGGTTAACCCTGTAAATATGTGGACAATGTTGAAAATTGATTGGACTTGCAAAAAGCCAACGGACAGTGAAAAACGGAAATTGAACACCATTTTAATAGACTTTCTTGCGGTAATTGGTTGAAAAATAGATGGACTAACCCCTACTTTTGTTTGTGGCGAGGTTGCACAAGCGATATAAATTGTTGTATATTTGCAAAACTGAACGGATATAAAAGTATTCATGAGGGGACCTTGAGTCCCCTCTTTTATTACTCATTTCTTATGTTGAAGGATAAAGTGGAATCATTATTGAACCAAGCGTTGGAAGAGCATCAGTCCTTGTTTTTGGTCGATTTTACCGTAGGGGGCGATAATGGGATCAAGATTGTTTTGGATGGGGATAATGGAGTTAGCCTGCAGGATTGTATGAACGTGAGTAGGGCCATTGAGCACAACCTAGATCGCGAAGAGGAGGATTTTTCTCTGGAAGTTACATCTGCGGGCGCTACGTCGCCTTTAATATTGCCGCGTCAGTACAATAAAAATGTTGGAAGAAAATTACAGGTCAAGACCAACTCCGAGGAATTGGAAGGTACGCTGGTCGAAACCTCGACAAATAGCATTACCCTAGAGTGGAAGGCCCGCGAGCCAAAACCAGTGGGTAAAGGAAAAGTTACGGTGCAGAAAACACAGGAAATTGCCTTTTCTGACATTAAAGAAGCAAAAGTTAAATTAAAATTTTAATTGTAGTAGAATATGGAAAACCTAGCGCTCATCGAATCCTTTTCGGAGTTTAAGGACGATAAGTTTATTGACAGGGTGACCCTTATGGCGATTTTGGAAGAAGTCTTCCGAAGTGCGCTCAAGAAAAAATTTGGTTCTGACGACAATTTTGATATCATTATCAACCCCGATAAAGGTGATTTGGAAATTTGGAGAAACCGTATCGTGGTCGAAGATGGCGAGGTAGAGGAGCCAAATGAAGAAATTTCCTTGTCCGAGGCCAGGAAAATAGAGCCGGATTTTGAGGTGGGTGAAGATGTTTCCGAAGAAGTGAAATTGATCGATTTGGGTAGGCGAGCGATATTGGCATTGCGCCAAAACCTGATTTCTAAGATCCATGAGCACGATAATACCACTATCTACAAGCAATTTAAAGACTTGGAGGGTGAGATTTATACGGCAGAGGTGCATCATATTAGGCACCGTGCCGTAATTTTGTTGGATGACGAAGGCAACGAGATCATTCTTCCAAAAGAAAAACAAATCCCGGCCGATTTTTTCCGTAAAGGGGATAACGTACGAGGTATTATTGAAAGCGTGGAACTTAAAGGAAACAAGCCGGCGATCATTATGTCCAGAACTTCCCCGAAATTCTTGGAGCAATTGTTCTTTCAGGAAATTCCTGAAGTTTTCGATGGTTTGATCTCCATTAAAAAAGCCGTTCGTATTCCAGGCGAAAAAGCAAAGGTCGCTGTGGACTCTTACGATGATAGAATCGACCCCGTTGGGGCTTGTGTAGGTATGAAAGGTTCAAGGATTCATGGAATTGTCCGTGAATTGGGCAATGAGAACATCGATGTAATCAACTGGACCAATAATCCCCAACTAATGGTTACCCGGGCACTAAGTCCTGCCAGAGTATCATCCGTTAAGTTGAACGAGGAGAAGAAAACAGCTCAAGTTTATCTAAAGCCAGAGGAAGTGTCCAAGGCTATTGGTAGAGGAGGTCATAATATTAGATTGGCTGGTCAATTAACTGGTTATGAGATAGATGTGTTTAGGGAAGGTGTAGAGGAAGATGTTGAGCTTACAGAGTTCTCCGATGAAATAGAAGGCTGGGTAATAGAGGAGTTCAAGAAAATAGGATTGGACACTGCACGCAGCGTTTTGGAGCAAGACGTAAAAGATTTGGCGAAACGAACAGATCTTGAAGAAGAAACAATCCAAGAGGTAGTTCGTATCCTCAAGGAAGAATTTGAAGATTAGGCTTATATTAGCAGCGAAAAATTAGGGCAAGTAAAATAATTTATGGCAGAAAATCCAACAATACGACTTAATAAAGTTCTTAGAGAATTGAACATTTCACTGGATAGAGCGGTCGACTATCTCAACTCGGAAGGGCATGAGGTAGAGGCACGTCCTACCACCAAGATTTCCAATGAAGTGTATCAAGTTCTGTTGGATGAATTCCAAACGGATAAGAGCAAAAAGGTTGCTTCCAAGGAAGTTGGTGAAGAAAAAAGAAAGGAGAAGGAAGCTATCCGAATGCGAATGGAGAAAGAGCAGGAGGAGCGCAGATTGGCCAAAGAAAAGAAAGAAGCCGAGCAGCAGGTCGTGAAGGCCAAGGCCGAATTATCCGGTCCAAAGACTGTGGGTAAAATTGATTTGGACAAAAAACCCGAACAACCTAAAAAGGAGGAGCCCAAGAAAGAGGAAGCTCCAAAACCCGAACCGGAAAAGGTTCAGGAAAAAGCTCCTGAAAAAGAAACGCCAAAAGTCGAGGCTCCAGCTCCCGTAAAAGAAAAGCCAGAAGAGAAAACAGAGCAAAAGGTCGAGGTAAAAGAGGAAGAAAAGCAGTCTGCGGAAGAGGTAGGCACAGGAACCATAAAGACCAATTATCAAAAACTCTCCGGACCAAAAATAACCGGGGACAAAATAGACTTATCGCAATTTAAAAAGCCTGCGAAAAAGAAAAAAGAAGATACCCAAAAGTCAAAAACTGGCGGAGGATCTTCCGATGGGGCGGAGCGTAAAAAGCGAAGAAGGAGAATAGTTAAGAATGGCCCACAAGCTGGAGGAGGTCGTAATAACAGAGGAGGCGCGGGTAGAAAAGGACAGCGTTCCAATGCACCCAAGGTAGAGCCTACCGAAGAAGAAGTACAAAAACAAGTACGTGAGACCCTCGAAAAACTACAGGGTAAATCCAACAAAGGTCGAGGAGCAAAATATAGAAGGGAGAAAAGAGATCAGCACCGTCAGCAAACGGAAAAAGATCTTGAACAACAGGAATTGGAAAGCAAGATTTTAAAGGTGACCGAATTTGTTACCGTGAACGAACTTGCCACGATGATGAATGTATCCACTACCCAGATAATTTCAGCGTGTATGTCTTTGGGCATCATGGTAACCATGAATCAGCGATTGGATGCTGAAACACTTTCCATTGTAGCAGACGAATTTGGTTATGAGGTCGAGTTTGTAACGGCCGAGATCGAGGAAACCATCGATGAGGTGGAGGATGCTCCCGAAGACTTGCAACCAAGGGCGCCCATTGTTACTGTAATGGGGCACGTAGACCACGGTAAAACATCGCTTCTGGATTACATTCGTGAAGAAAATGTAATCGCAGGGGAAAGTGGAGGAATTACGCAGCATATTGGAGCCTACGGTGTATCGCTGGAAGATGGTCAAAGAATTGCTTTCTTGGATACTCCGGGTCACGAAGCGTTTACCGCAATGAGGGCTCGTGGAGCACAGGTAACCGACATTGCCATTATCGTAATTGCAGCGGATGACGATATCATGCCGCAAACGAAAGAAGCAATCAGCCATGCCCAAGCGGCCGGGGTGCCCATAGTATTCGCGATCAACAAAGTGGATAAGCCTACGGCAAATCCTGATAAGATAAAAGAAGGATTGGCGCAAATGAACCTTTTGGTCGAAGATTGGGGGGGTAAAGTGCAATCGCACGATATTTCCGCAAAAACTGGTCAAGGAGTTCAAGAGCTTTTGGAAAAAGTTTTGCTTGAGGCCGAGTTATTGGAATTGAAAGCAAATCCAGAACGTTTGGCAACGGGAACCGTGGTAGAAGCATTTTTGGACAAAGGCCGGGGTTATGTGGCGACCATTTTGGTCCAGACCGGTACATTGAACATTGGTGATTATGTATTGGCGGGAACCTGTAGTGGTAAAGTTAAGGCCATGCAAGATGAAAGAGGACATAATATTACAAGTGCCGGACCCTCCACGCCAATATCTATTTTGGGATTGGACGGAGCGCCTCAGGCAGGTGATAAGTTCCATGTGTTGGAAGATGAGCGGGAAGCCAAGCAAATTGCGGCAAAACGTTCCCAATTACAACGCGAACAATCCGTAAGAACACAACGTCACATTACATTGGATGAAATTGGACGTAGAATTGCGTTGGGTGACTTCCAGGAGCTGAACATTATCCTAAAAGGTGATGTGGATGGTTCTGTAGAAGCTTTAACGGATTCCTTCCAAAAATTATCCACAGATGAGATTCAAGTCAACATCATACATAAGGGCGTAGGAGCGATAACAGAATCCGATGTATTGTTGGCCAGTGCCTCCGATGCGATTATAATCGGATTTAACGTAAGGCCGATGGGCAATGCTCGAACTATTGCCGATAAAGAGGAGATCGATATCAGGACCTACTCTATTATTTATGACGCCATCAACGATCTTAAAGATGCGATGGAAGGCATGTTGTCTCCAGAGATGAAAGAAGAAATCACCGGTAATGCCGAGATTAGGGAGACTTTCAAGATTTCGAAAGTGGGTACCATTGCAGGATGTATGGTAACCAGTGGTAAAATCTTTAGAAACTCCAATATTAGGCTGATCAGGGATGGTGTAGTAATCTATACTGGGGAGCTCGCCTCGTTGAAGCGATTCAAGGATGATGTGAAAGAAGTTTCCAAAGGATACGACTGCGGACTACAGATCAAGAATTACAACGATATTAGGGAAGGGGATATAGTAGAGGCCTTCCAAGAAGTGGCAGTGAAGAAAAAGCTGTAACGAGTATAATTCTAATCATAAAAAAACCCGCTCATCGAGCGGGTTTTTTTAGTTATTTGGAAGTGCTTTCTTCAGGTTTCAGGAGCATGGCGTCCGGATATTTTTTTCGTACTTCAAGATATTTTCTCTCGGCCTCCAATTTGGTCTTAAATTTTCCTAGCCTTACACGGTAGGTGGGAGATTCAAACTCTATTTTGGAATACCAGTCAGGGAAATCTACCTCGACTTGGTTCAATAGGTCTTGAGCCTTTTCAAAACTCCCAAAGCCCACTTGTATCTGATAAAAACCACTGTTTGCATTTACCTTGGCATACAGTTGAACCAATTGATCGATTTTTGGGTCTTGTTGAATGGTCACTTGGGCTTGCTGTGCCGAAAGCTGAGCGGCAAAGCCTATAATTAGTGCTGTGAATAGCGTGGTTTTCATAGTGTTTCAGTATTGTGATTATAACGCTTGTTGCAAAAGTAAATTATTATAGGTTAAACAAGTTGAAGCAAAGTTATTTAGAATCTTTATAAATTATGAGTTATAAATACCTTAACATTTCAAAAAATGCTTGTATGTCTTACTTTTGTGACCACTCTTGGTAGGGTGAAAAGCTATTGTTCTCAAACTCAATAGAAAGAATCGTGCCAAGGATTTCGATAGAAATTTCACGAATATGAAAAAGGTTTTATACCGCCATCTATTTTCAAAAGTTTTAGGTTTAACTTTCCTATTGTTCTCCACATCTTTTTATGCTCAAGAAGAGGCTGATGCCGCTGCTGAACAAACAGTGGAAGCTGTCGGAGGAGACCCGGTAAAGGGAAAACAACTGTTTAATCAGAACTGTGCCGCCTGTCACGCATTGGAGCGTAAAATGACGGGACCTGCACTGGCCAATGTAGAAACAAGGTTGGCTGAGGATGAAGGTTTGGACAAGGAATGGATCTATCAATGGATCAAGAATAGTCCTGCCATGATTTCCGCTGGAGATGCTTATGCTGTAAAAATATACGCAGAGTACAATCAAGCGGCAATGACCCCGTTCCCGACGTTGTCTAATCAGGATATCGATGATATTTTGGCGTATACTGCCGCTCCGCCGCCCGCGCCTGCAGCTGCTACAGCTGCTGCCGCCACTGGAGGTGATGCTGGTGGGTCAACTTCCGGTATTTCCAACGAAATGATACTTGGTGCATTGGTGTTGGTGTTCGGTCTGTTGGTCATGATGTTGATCTTGGTGAACAAGACCTTGCGCAGAATAGCCGAAGCAAATGGTGTTGTGATTGCGCAGGAGAAAGAAAAGCGCTTGCCAATTTGGAAAGCATTTGTTCAAAATCAGTTCTTGGTGCTGGTAAGTGTAGTGTTCTTGCTTTTGGCAAGTGCATACTTTGCTTACGGTTGGATGATGCAGGTAGGTATCGATCAAGGGTATGCCCCGGTTCAGCCGATCCATTATTCGCACAAAATTCACGCTGGCGATAATAAGATTGAGTGTAAGTATTGTCACTCTTCCGCAAGGACTTCCAAGCATTCCGGGATTCCTTCCCTTAATGTTTGTATGAACTGTCACAAATCTATCTACGAATACACTGGTAATCCAGAAGGTCCTTCAGCTGAAGATTTGGCCAATGGATATAGCAATGAATTTTATACGGGCGAAATCAAGAAATTGTACAAAGCGGTCGGTTGGGACGAGGAAAACCAAAGCTATACTGGTGAAACACAGCCAGTGGAGTGGGTTAGGATCCATAACCTACCGGATTTCGCATACTTTAATCACTCTCAGCACGTATCCGTTGCAGGAATTGAGTGTCAGACATGTCACGGTCCAGTAGAGGAAATGGAAGTTATGTATCAGCATGCTCCATTAACTATGGGTTGGTGTATCAATTGTCACAGGGAGACCAATGTGAAGGTTGAAGGTAATGAGTACTATGAGGCAATTCATGAAGAACTGTCCAAAAAGTATGGTGTTGAGGAATTGACCGCTGCCATGATGGGCGGTTTGGAGTGTGGTAAGTGTCACTATTAAGAATTAAAAGAAGATAATCTCAGATATATCGTATGGCATCAAACAAAAAATATTGGAAAAGTGAAGCGGAGTTGAATCCGAACGATTCCATTGTTGAGGCGCTAAGAAACAACGAGTTTACAGAGGAGATTCCCGTTGATGACTTTTTGGGGGACAAGGAAAAACTGTCCGCCTCCAATACTTCAAGAAGGGATTTCTTGAAATATGTCGGCTTCAGTACTGCGGCAGCAACCGTTGCAGCGTGCGAGGGACCTGTTCACAAATCTATACCGTATGTGGTCCAGCCGGACAATATTGTTCCAGGTGTGGCCAATTACTATGCTACAACTATAGCGGATGGTTTTGATTTTGCCAGTATTTTGGTGAAGACCCGTGAGGGAAGGCCGATAAAAATTGAAAACAATACGGATGCAAAGGTAAATGGTGGGGCCAATGCGCGAGTGCAAGCCTCTGTTTTGTCTCTGTATGATAGTAAAAGGGTTCAAGGGCCAATGGCCAATGGTGAGCCTATGGAATGGAAGGTGCTGGATGCTACGGTGATGGCCAAGCTGAACTCTTTGAAGGGTTCTAGTAAGCAAATTGCCCTTTTGACGCAGACATATGCAAGTCCGTCCACAACAAAATTAATTTCGGAATTTAAAGAGGCTTACGGGGAAAACGTGAACCACGTGGTTTACGATGCAATTTCCGAAGATGCTGCGCTTAATGCATTTAATAAGGCGTACGGTGAACGTGCCTTGGCCGATTATGATTTTGAAAAAGCTGAATTGATAGTGTCCTTCGGAGCTGATTTCTTGGGAGATTGGCAAGGTGGGGGCTATGATTCTGGTTATGCAAAAGGACGTATTCCAAAGAACGGGAAAATGTCCAGGCATATTCAGATGGAGTCCAATATGTCCTTGGCCGGGGCCAATGCCGACAAGAGATATCCAATGACGCCAACCCAGCAGAAAATTGCGCTGGCCAAATTGTATGGCAAGTTAAATGGTAGCAGTGTAGGCGGTGGTACATCTGATGTGGATGCTGCCGTGGACCAAGTTGCGGCTGAAATCAAAAAAGCAGGCAGCAAAGCAGTTGTTGTTACCGGATTAAATGATGAGAATGCACAATCTGTTGTATTGGCGATCAATAAATTATTGGCTAGTGAGGCATTTGATCCGATCAAGCCAAAATATGTGCGCCAAGGAGATGCTGCAAAGGTGAATAAATTGATTTCGGATATGAATGCCGGTCGTGTGGGTATGTTGATTACCGACGGTGTAAATCCAGCGTATTCATTGCCAAATGCAGAAGAGTTTGTTGCTGGTTTAGATCAGGTAGATCTTTCCGTAGCTTTTGCGTTCAATAATGATGAGACGGCACAGTCGTCCGATTATGTGGCAGCATCATCCCATTATTTGGAATCATGGGGCGATGCAGAGTTCAAAAAAGGACAATATAGCTTAATGCAGCCAGCCATTCGTGAGTTGTTTGATACCAGACAGTTTCAGACGGCACTTTTGAAATGGATGGGTGTGGAAAAAACATACTACGAATACATTAAGGAAAATTGGAATAATGATATTCTGCAAGGAGGTTCTTGGAACAAAGCTTTGCAGGATGGGGTATTTGAGGTTTCCGTGATGAATACAGAAGATGACGAGGTTGCTTCGGTCAATGAAGGTGAGGAAGAGCAACCGGAAATTGTACCAATAGCGTCCGCGATACGTTCTTTGGTGAATTCCACAAGCCCGGGCACGGAGCTGGTACTTTACTCAAAGGTGGGTATGGGTGACGGTCGCCAGGCCAACAACCCTTGGTTGCAAGAGTTCCCTGATCCGATTTCGAGGGTGTCTTGGGACAACTATGTTACCGTTTCCAAGGCCGATGCTGAAACTTGGGGGTTGGAGAATACCATAGTGGCCGATGGCGGTCTAAATGGTAGTTATGTCAATCTTACTGTGGATGGAAAGGTCCTGGAAAATGTTCCTGTGATCGTTCAGCCAGGACAAGCAGTGGGTACTGTAGGGCTTTCGTTCGGATACGGTAAAAAAGCCGGAATGCAGCAAGAGATGGCCACAGGGGTCAATGCATACGCTTTATATAGTAATTTTTCCGATGTACAGTCGGTTACGATAGAAAAATCAGCAGGAGTTCATGAGTTTGCCTGTGTGCAATCTCAAAAAACACTGATGGGTAGGGGAGACATCATCAAAGAAACTACTTTGGAGATTTTCAATACCAAAGATCATGCGGAATGGAACCCAATGCCGCATGTATCATTGAATCATCAGGAAATACCTGTTACCTCTCCAGATGCAGACCTTTGGGAGGAGTTTGATAGAAGCATCGGGCATCACTTTAACTTGTCCATCGATCTAAATGCATGTACCGGATGTGGTGCTTGTGTCATCGCATGTCATGCCGAGAACAATGTTCCGGTTGTCGGAAAGATGGAGATGCGCCGTTCCAGAGATATGCACTGGTTGCGAATAGACAGATACTACTCTTCCGAAGAGACCTTTGAGCAAGATAACGAGAAGAAAGATGGCATGGATGGCCTTTGGGGAGAAAATGGTTCTCTTGGAGGCTTTAGGGAGATGGAAGATCCGTCGGCCAATCCACAGGTAGCCTTCCAGCCGGTAATGTGTCAACACTGTAATCATGCACCTTGTGAAACTGTTTGTCCGGTAGCGGCAACATCGCATAGTAGACAGGGTCAAAACCATATGGCTTACAACCGTTGTGTAGGAACAAGATATTGTGCCAACAACTGTCCTTATAAAGTTCGTAGATTCAACTGGTTCTTGTACAATAACAACGACGAGTTCGATTTTAATATGAACAATGATTTGGGTAAAATGGTACTTAATCCAGACGTTAATGTGCGTTCTAGGGGGGTTATGGAAAAATGCTCAATGTGCATCCAAATGACCCAAAAGACCATTTTGGACGCGAAGAGAGACGGTCGAGTGGTGAAAGATGGTGAGTTCCAAACTGCTTGTTCTGCAGCATGTAGCAGCGGGGCTATGGTGTTCGGAGATGTAAACGATCACGATAGTAAAGTGGCCAAATTGAAAGAGGACGATAGGATGTACCATTTGTTGGAGCATGTGGGAACAAAACCAAACGTGTTCTACCATGTTAAGGTAAGAAACACCAACGAGGCTTAATCAATAAAAAAAGAAGTAACTAGAAGATAAATTATGGCGTCGCATTACGAAGCACCTATTCGAAAGCCCTTAGTAGTCGGAGACAAAGGTTACCACGATGTAACCGTGGATATTGCCCGTCCGGTTGAGGGAAAGGCCAACAAACAATGGTGGATTGTTTTTTCTATCGCATTAGTGGCATTCCTTTGGGGTCTAGGATGTATCATTTACACCATTTCAACAGGTATTGGGGTTTGGGGTCTTAACCGAACCGTAAACTGGGCCTGGGATATTACCAACTTTGTATGGTGGGTAGGTATTGGTCACGCAGGTACACTGATTTCAGCAGTACTTTTGCTTTTCCGACAAAAATGGAGAATGGCAATTAACCGTTCAGCGGAAGCCATGACCATTTTCTCGGTTGTGCAGGCGGGATTGTTCCCGATTATTCACATGGGCCGTCCTTGGTTGGCATATTGGGTACTTCCCATTCCTAACCAGTTTGGTTCCCTTTGGGTAAACTTTAACTCACCATTACTTTGGGACGTATTTGCGATTTCGACTTATCTTTCTGTATCGTTGGTATTCTGGTGGACAGGATTACTGCCCGATTTCGCGATGATTCGCGATAGAGCGGTAAAACCATTCCAAAAGAAAATATATAGCTTGTTGAGCTTTGGTTGGACAGGTAGAGCCAAGGATTGGCAGCGTTTTGAGGAAGTTTCCTTGGTATTGGCCGGTTTGGCAACACCTTTGGTACTTTCTGTACACACCATTGTATCCTTTGACTTTGCCACATCGGTAATTCCAGGATGGCACACTACCATTTTCCCTCCTTACTTTGTTGCGGGAGCAATTTTCTCTGGATTTGCCATGGTGAACACGCTACTGATCATTATGCGTAAAGTGTGTAATCTTGAGGCTTATATTACCGTACAGCATATCGAATTGATGAACATTGTAATTATGATTACAGGTTCCATTGTAGGATGCGCCTACATAACTGAGTTGTTCATTGCTTGGTATTCCGGAGTGGAGTACGAGCAGTATGCTTTCTTGAACAGGGCTACAGGACCTTATGCATGGGCTTACTGGGCCATGATGACCTGTAATGTGTTCTCGCCTCAGTTTATGTGGTTCAAAAAGTTGCGTACTAGTATTATGTTCTCTTTCTTCATTTCCATTGTGGTAAACATTGGAATGTGGTTCGAGCGTTTTGTGATCATCGTTACATCGTTGCACAGGGATTATTTGCCATCCTCATGGACCATGTTCTCCCCAACATTTGTGGATATTGGAATTTTTATTGGAACCATCGGATTCTTCTTTGTCCTGTTCCTCTTGTATTCAAGAACATTCCCTGTAATAGCGCAAGCCGAGGTAAAATCAATTTTGAAATCATCTGGAGAGAAGTATAAAAAATTAAGGGATGCTGGTCAACCTCTTTATCAAATGCCACAAGGTGTAAATAAAGTAGTGGGTTATGAAGAGCCCATAACGGATGATGTGTTGATGGGCGAAGTAAAGCCTACAGCAGGTGATAAGGTAGGTGTAACCGAATTGCTGAGCAGCATAGGTACATTCGATGCCGCTACGGAAACACCGGACGATTTGAAAGTTATCAAGGGAGTAGGTCCGGAAATGGAGCGTACCTTGAACGAAATAGGTATTTACACCTATGCACAGGTCGCCAGAATGACCGAAAAGGAGTATAATCTGTTGGACTCTATTACCGGAAGGTTCCCAGGTCGTGCGCAGCGTGACGATTGGGCGGGTCAAGCGAAGTTGTTAAACGATAAAAAATAATTATGGCATCAAAAGTTATACAAGCACTTTACACCGATGACGATGTGTTGATGCATGCCGTAAAAAAGGTTAGGGCAGAACACCATCATATAGAGGAGGTGTACACCCCGTTTCCTGTTCACGGTCTAGACAAAGCAATGGGATTGGCCGATACAAGAATCGCTATCACTTCATTCCTGTATGGATGTTTGGGATTGACCGTGGCCGTGGTTATGATGAACTTTATTATGATCGAGGATTGGCCACAGGATATTGGAGGTAAGCCAAGTTTTAGCTACCTGGAAAACATGCCGGCCTTTGTACCGATCATGTTCGAGCTTACCGTTTTCTTTGCAGCCCACTTAATGGTGATCACATTTTATCTTAGAAGTAGGATGTGGCCTTTTAAAAAGGCGGAGAACCCAGATAAAAGAACCACTGATGACCATTTTTTGATGGAGCTAGGTGTTCACGATAACGAGAATGAACTTGCCGAGCTGTTATGGGAAACAGGAGCGGTAGAAGTAAAAGTTACAGAAAAGGAGTCTTAATAATATGAAGCAATTAGGTAAAATAAGTCTTGCTTTGGCCTTGGTACTGTTTGCAGCCTCTTGTGCAGATAAGAACAGTCCAAACTACCAATTCATGCCAAACATGTACGAAACCGTAGGGTACGAAACTTATCAAGGTGTTGATAATGGATTGTTTCCTGATGGAACAGAGGCCATGTTGCCCGTAGTGGGGACCATTAATAGAGGTTACATGCCCTACGAAATAGAAAACACTCCGGAAGGTAAAGAGATGGCAAGGTTGAACCCAAGTCCATTGGATTCGCTTAATAGTGAAAAGAATTTAGCAAGAGGCAAGGAGCTGTACGATATTTATTGTGCCATATGTCACGGAGCTAAAGGAGATGGTCAAGGAAACCTTGTAAAAAGAGAAAAAATATTGGGTGTTCCCAGCTATGCCGATGCAGCTAGAAACATTACTGTCGGAACTACGTATCATACCATTTATTACGGGTTGAACTCAATGGGTTCTTACGCCTCACAGTTCGCCAATGAAGAAGAAATGTGGCAAGTGTCCGAATATGTGATGAAATTAAAGGAAGACCTAACAAAATAATAGGATAAGAAGAAACTATGTATACCTTTTCAAACAAACTTAGACTTGGATCTTTCATAGCCATGGGGCTTGGATTTATTTTCCTAGTAATTGGTTTTGTATCTGCCCCATCAACGGTGGAGGAAGCCAAGGCCATGGTAGCAGTGCATGACGATGGTCATGGAGGAGGGCATGCAGAAGCAGCCGATGCCCATGGCGTAGCAGAAGGTCACGGAGCCGAAGCTGCACATGGAGAAACACACGATGCTTCTCACGATGAGCATTTGTTGCACCAGTTGCAAAACCGTCCATGGTCCGCACTTTACGTAGCAGCATTCTTTTTCTTTATGATTTCTTTGGGAGTATTGGCCTTTTACGCCATACAACGTGCTGCACAAGCAGGATGGTCCCCATTGCTCTTTAGGGTGATGGAGGGTATTACGGCATATCTTGTACCCGGAGGTATCATTGTATTTGTAATATTATTGCTATCGGTATTGCACATGAACCACATGTTCGTATGGATGGATGCGGACACAGTGGCACACGATAAACTATTACAGGGCAAGGCGGGGTATTTGAACCCAACTTTCTTCTTGATAAGAGCAGCTATATTCTTGGGTGGATGGATTTTTTACCGTCAGTATTCCAGAAAATTGTCCTTGGCGCAAGATGAGTCGGACGATAACAGCAACTTTGTAAAGAATTTTAGATGGTCTGCCGCTTTCTTGGTATTCTATTTAATTTCTGAGTCCATGATGTCTTGGGATTGGATCATGAGCTTGGACCCACACTGGTTCAGCACCCTATTTGGATGGTATGTTTTTGCAAGTATGTTCGTATCCGGGATCACTGTTATTGCCATGGTTACCGTATACTTAAAATCAAAAGGGTATCTAGAGCAAGTAAATGATAGTCATATCCACGATTTGGCCAAGTTTATGTTCGGTATCAGTATATTCTGGACGTACTTATGGTTCTCTCAGTTTATGCTTATTTGGTACGCGGATATACCAGAAGAGGTAACTTACTATATAGCCCGTTTCCAGGACTATAAACTGCCTTTCTTTGGAATGTTGGTTCTTAACTTTGTGTTCCCATTATTGGTTCTTATGAACAGCGACTATAAAAGGGTAAACTGGTTTGTTATCATGACGGGAATAGTGGTGCTGTTTGGGCACTATTTGGATATTTTTAATATGGTAATGCCTGCAACGGTAGGGGATCAATGGTATATTGGTCTTCCGGAAATAGGAGGTATTTTGTTCTTTGGAGGTTTGTTCGTTTACTGGGTATTCACAGCGTTGACCAAAGCGCCATTACAACCCAAACGAAACCCATTTATTGAAGAGAGTAGACATTTTCATTATTAATACGATTTAAGTCTTAGATAGATATACGATGACTGCATTATTAACATTGACTGTTTTAGTATTGGTTGCGATTGCCATTTGGCAGATGACCAAGATTTTTGAATTATCGCAAACTAAAACAGAAAACGCTGAAATAGCCAACGATTCCGATAACAAGAACAATGGATACCTATTGTTTGCTTTTTTGATCTTTATCTATGGAATCACCATTTTCAGTTTTGCCAAATATTCTAAAATGTTATTGCCCGAAGCGGCATCAGAGCACGGTGGTGAGTACGACCAATTGATGTGGGTCTCAATGGCCATAATTTTCTTTGTACAGACCATTACACAAGCTTTGTTGCATTACTTCGGATACAAGTACAGAGGGCAAAAGGGCAGAAAAGCACTCTTTTTTGCCGATAACGATAGACTGGAGTTTATCTGGACCATTATCCCGGTAATCGTGTTGGCAGGTTTGATTCTGTGGGGTCTTTACACTTGGACCAATATCATGGATATTAACGAGGACGATGATCCGTTGATCGTTGAACTATACGCCCAGCAGTTTAACTGGACAGCCCGTTATGCCGGAGAGGATAA
The DNA here is from genome assembly GCF_056160185.1 of Flagellimonas sp. ABD4_174. NCBI lineage: Bacteria > Pseudomonadati > Bacteroidota > Flavobacteriia > Flavobacteriales > Flavobacteriaceae > Flagellimonas > Flagellimonas sp. ABD4_174. Next base: position 32,452 of record NZ_JBSWWP010000003.1, on the reverse strand, counting down.
CGTACTGGGTGATGCAAACGTACGCTTGATCGATATAGGTAAAGCAAATGTTTTAGGTTTGGACGAATCCGACCCCAATGCAGAGGACGATATTATTGTAAAGGAATTGCACTTGCCCGTTGGACGCAAAGTAAACATTAAAATGAGGTCTCAAGATGTATTGCACTCAGCATATATGCCGCACTTTAGAGCTCAGATGAACTGTGTGCCCGGTATGATCACACAATTCTCCTTCACACCTACGGTTACAACCGAAGAAATGCGCTTAAACCCGGATGTTGCGGACAAAGTAAAGCGAACCAATGCCCTTAGGGCAGAATGGGCTGCAGAAGGTAAGCCTAATTCGGACCCATGGGAGTTCGATTATGTTCTATTGTGCAACAAAATATGCGGAAAATCCCATTATAACATGCAGATGAAGATTATAGTGGAGACCGAGGAAGAGTACAATAAGTGGCTTGCCGAGCAAAAAACGTTCAAAGAAACTGTTATGGTGGACGAGAGCGGAGAGCAAGCATTCAACACCGAAGACGGCGAAGAAGTAGCTTTGGAAGAAACAACTTCGGTAGAGTAACAAGCAACAAAAAATAACAAAAAAAATTAATTGGAATATGTCTGAAGTAGCCCATGTAAGTCACGATGATCACCACGATGATCATGGACATCACCATAAGGAAACTTTCATTACAAAATACATTTTCAGTCAGGACCATAAGATGATATCCAAACAGTATCTCATCACTGGTCTAATTATGGGATTCATTGGTATAGCCATGTCATTGTTGTTTAGAATGCAATTGGCCTGGCCGGGTGAATCTTTCGGAATATTTGAAGCTGTTTTGGGGAAATGGGCTCCGGACGGTGTAATGGATGCCGATATTTATTTGGCATTGGTTACTATACACGGTACCCTAATGGTGTTCTTTGTACTCACACAGGGTCTTAGTGGTACGTTCAGTAACTTACTTATTCCATTACAAATCGGAGCAAGGGATATGGCTTCCGGATTTATGAACATGCTTTCTTACTGGATGTTCTTTGTTTCGTCCGTAATTATGATTATTTCTTTGTTTGTGGAAGCTGGACCGGCCGCTGCAGGTTGGACCATTTATCCTCCATTGAGCGCACTGCCCATGGCACAGCCGGGTTCTGGTATGGGTATGACACTTTGGTTGGTTTCCATGGCAATATTCATCGCATCCTCACTTTTGGGATCTTTGAACTATATCGTAACGGTAATCAACCTTAGAACAAAAGGGATGTCCATGACACGTTTGCCATTAACAGTGTGGGCTTTCTTTGTAACTGCGATAATCGGTGTGGTATCATTCCCGGTATTGCTTTCTGCCGCTTTGTTATTGATCATGGATAGGAGTTTTGGAACATCATTCTTCTTGTCCGATATCTTTATTCAGGGAGAAGTATTGCATTACCAAGGAGGATCTCCAGTACTGTACGAACATTTGTTCTGGTTCTTGGGACACCCTGAGGTTTACATCGTATTGTTGCCAGCATTGGGTATTACATCCGAAGTAATGTCTACAAACGCAAGAAAACCTATTTTTGGATATAGAGCAATGGTTGCATCGATTTTGGCAATTGCATTCTTGTCCACAATAGTTTGGGGACACCACATGTTCGTGTCCGGTATGAATCCATTCTTAGGGTCCGTATTTACATTTACCACATTATTGATCGCCATACCATCGGCGGTTAAGGCCTTTAACTATATCACCACATTATGGAAGGGAAATCTGCAGTTGAACCCTGCAATGTTGTTTTCCATTGGGTTGGTGTCAACATTTATCACGGGAGGTCTAACAGGAATAATATTGGGAGATAGTACATTGGATATCAATGTTCACGATACATACTTTGTAGTGGCACACTTCCACTTGGTTATGGGTATCTCCGCATTGTATGGAATGTTCGCAGGAATTTATCACTGGTTCCCGAAAATGTTCCAAGGCCGTATGATGAACAAAAACTTGGGCTACGTCCACTTCTGGATTACTGCAGTTTGTGCTTATGGGGTTTTCTTCCCGATGCACTTTGTAGGTATGGCCGGAGTACCAAGACGTTATTACGAAAACACGGCGTTCCCAATGTTCGATGAGTTGACCAACGTCCAAGTATTAATGACCGTATTTGCACTGATTGCTGGCCTTGCCCAATTGATTTTTGTGTACAACTTTATATCCAGTATTTTCTACGGTAAAAAAGGACCGGTTAACCCATGGGGATCAAATACATTGGAATGGACTACCCCACGCGAGCACATCCACGGAAACTGGCCTGGGGAAATCCCACATGTGTACCGTTGGGCTTACGATTACAGTAAGACATACGAAAATGGTGAGTATATTATTGCGGGACAAGATTTTGTGCCACAGAACGTTCCATTGCAAGAGAACGAGGAAGAACTCAATCATTAAGATCAAGAATATATTATTGTACAAACTGAGCCCGTCCCATAAGGATGGGCTTTTTTATTGGATTAGATTTTATACTGAATTGTATATCTTTAAAGGAAGATCCCCTTATCAAAATGCAAACCATCATGAAAAATATTGTAATCTTACTATTGATCACCTTCCCAATATTATCCAATGCACAACGAAAGCCTAAAATAAAGGGGAGCAGAATTGTCTCCGAGCTGAGCGAAGAATTGCCTCCCTTTAACGCCATTGTGCTCAACGATGATCTGGATATTCGATTGAACAAAGCACTAGGGCCAGGGTATCACTTGATCGCCGATGATAACTTGATCGATATACTCAAGTTTGAAGTGCAAGAAGGCACTTTGGTAATTAGTTCTTACTATAATATTACGGCAAAGAAACAACTGGAAATTACAATCAATTATACAGATTTACAGGCAATAACAGTAAAGAACGGCAGCGTGGTTTCCAACGAAGTAATAGATGCCGAGCAATTGTTTGTTGATGGATTTAACAACACCAAATTGGATATTCGGGCCAATGCAGCGGTAATGGATATAAATTTGGAAGATACCAGCAGCGGAACATTTAATGTGGAAGTGGATTCCCTCAATGTAAATTTAGGGGCCCGTTCAGATGCCTATGTATATGCGCAGATGGATTCTGGAGCATTGGATTTGGAAGGTAATTCATCTTTGACCATCGAAGGTACATCCGATAGGTTGCAAGCCAATATATTGGATTATGCAAAATATAAGGGCGAGACCATGGAAGTAGGGTCTTATCAACTTATAATTAGCGGAAACTCCAATGCAAGGGTCTATGCATTTAGGGATATTGCTATAAAAGCAACACAAGATGCTAGAATTTACCTCTACGGAACGCCCAAGATAGCAATAGATGAGTTTTTGGACACAGTACAACTCATAAAAAAGGAATAGCTTTAAAAATCACCGTTAATTGAAAGGTCATCAAGTTGTGCATAGCAGAGCTTTTCAATTATATTTGTTGAACGATGAACGAAAATTTAGATCCTACCGCCGAAAACCTATCACCAGAAGAGTTCGATATAGAAAGAGCTCTCCGGCCAATTAGCTTCGATGATTTTACAGGACAGGCTCAAGTGCTCGAAAACCTAAAGGTTTTTGTGCAAGCGGCCAATTTAAGGGGTGAAGCTTTGGATCATACTCTTTTTCATGGTCCCCCCGGCTTGGGTAAAACAACCTTGGCCCACATATTGGCCAATGAACTTGGTGTAAATATTAAGGTTACATCCGGGCCTGTTTTGGATAAACCCGGGGATTTGGCAGGCCTTTTGACCAATTTGGATGAGCGTGATGTACTGTTTATAGATGAAATCCACAGATTGAGCCCCATTGTAGAGGAATATTTGTACTCCGCAATGGAGGATTATAAAATCGATATTATGATCGAGACGGGGCCAAATGCACGTACCGTTCAAATAAACTTAAGCCCTTTTACATTGATAGGGGCAACTACGCGGTCCGGATTGTTGACTGCCCCCATGAGAGCCCGATTCGGAATACAGAGTAGGCTGGAATATTACAACACCGAACTATTGTCCACTATAGTTGAGCGCAGTGCCGAGATACTAAAGGTCCCCATCACCAACGATGCAGCCATAGAAATTGCGGGACGAAGCAGGGGGACACCGAGAATTTGCAACGCACTTTTAAGAAGGGTCCGGGATTTTGCCCAGATCAAAGGGAATGGCAACATAGATCTCGAGATTTCACAATTTGGACTCAAAGCACTTAATGTGGATGCACATGGCCTAGATGAAATGGACAATAAAATTTTGAGCACCATCATCGATAAGTTTAAAGGAGGTCCAGTGGGAATAACTACCTTGGCAACCGCTGTATCCGAAAGTGCAGAAACCTTGGAAGAAGTATACGAACCATTTTTAATACAACAAGGGTTTATTATGCGAACACCAAGAGGTAGGGAGGTTACAGAACTTGCTTACAAACACTTGGGCAGAGTAAAGGGAGGTACACAGGCGGGATTGTTTTAAAGCCGATGGTTGTAACAATCCTATTAACTTTTACCGTTACGTTAAAAATCTTTTTGTATCTTGTTTATTGTATTCATTTACAAGGTTCTATTAGGTTATTTAAACCAAAGAAATTCCCTACTTTTCCCTCATGCCAATTAAAAGTACATAAGGTTGTATTCCCAAAGTACACCACATTTTATTAAGATCAACGTGCATTTTTCTATGTAGATGACGGGAAACCATCCTAAATATTCGCCAATATCCAATTCTGATAAGATTCCGGAGCTTTCCGGTCAAATACGTAAGTTAATGGTCCAAGTAGGTATTGGGGTAGGCCTTATTTTGATATTGGCCATTACATTGTTATTGTTTCAGTTTGGTATTGGAAGTACTAGTGGTAACCTGGCCCCAGTTCCCGATGATGTATACCGTATGGATTACAATGTGTACAATCTGTCATCCACTATAAAAAATGAAAAAATCAAACTTGGATTCGAGATTTTTAGAAATACAACATTGCATGTAGGACCCAAACAAAAAGATTCAGTCAAAATATATGCAGGCAATAACTTGGCCTGCGCCAGTTGCCATATAAGCGGAGGAACCAAACCCTTCGCAGCACCATTGATCGGTGTGGTAAAACGTTTCCCCCAATTTAGAGGTCGAGAAAACAAAATGGGAACCATTGAAGAAAGGATCAATGGATGTATGGAGCGGAGCATGAATGGTAGAATATTGCCTGTAGCATCACAAGAAATGCAAGCCCTTATAGCTTATTTGGATTGGTTGGGCCGAGCAACTCCCCCGAACGGCAAGATTGAGGGACAGGGCTTCTTGAAGATTCAAATCCCTAATAGAGCAGTAGATCTTGCTCATGGCGAATCCGTTTACAAAGAACATTGCGTTATCTGTCATGGTCTGGACGGACAGGGGCAATTATTGGCCGAAAACGACCAATATCTGTACCCTCCATTGTGGGGCAGTGATTCCTATAACAATGGTGCGGGCATGACCCGCGTAATCACCGCGGCCCAATTTATAAAAGGTAATATGCCATTTGGCACTACATACGACAAACCTGTTCTTACCGATGAGCAAGCCTACGATGTGGCAGGGTACATCAATCAAAAAGTAAGACCTACCAAGCCCAATAGAGAGGCAGACTTTCCAGATCTTGTCAAAAAACCCGTATCTACTCCCTATGGTCCTTATGTGGATCCCTTCTCTCCCGAGCAGCACCAGTTAGGCCCGTTCCAGCCTATCATGGATTACTACCTTAAGGAACATCAACTTCGTAAAACCAAGTAAACACTACAAGCAATGAAAACAACAAGAACAACATCAAGACGAAATTTTATGGGAGCTATGATGCTGGGTGCCTCTGCATCCACATTAATGGCCTTTACCAATCCCGTTTTAGCGGGGATGGCCGATTATACCGAGTCGGAAATGAACGATGCGGAGGCATGGATGAAAACAATAAAAGGAAAACACAGAGTGGTATACGATGGTTCATATCCACATCACGGATTTCCCATAATTTGGAACTGGGCCTATTATTTGTCCAACAACGAGATGGGTTCCATGGATAATGAAATAACGGCCATGACGGTACTACGGCACGACGCTATTCCGTTTGCTTTTCACACCGACCTATGGAAAAAATACCCCTTGGGCACTATGTTCCATGTAAAAAAAGGGGACGGCACAGTATATGATCGCAACCCGTACTATGAACCGCAGGAGGGAGATTTCCCCATGCCTGTTATCCAGGGTATTAAGGATATGATCGGTCGCGGGGCCATGTTCTGTGTCTGTAATTTGGCCATAAAGGTCTATAGCGGAGCCGCGGCACAACAAATGGGCAAAGATGCATCGGAAGTGTACGAGGAATGGAAAGCAGCTGTATTGCCTGATATTCAGATTGTTCCTTCCGGCGTGTGGGCCTTGGGCAGGGCACAGGAAGAAGGTTGTGGTTATATTTTTGCAGGGAACACAATTTGATCAAGATGAAGAAACTACTGCTAATTTTAACACTATTGATGTCGGGCACAGTGCTCGGACAAACAGAGCCCATCAAATTGGTATTTGATGTAACCAGTAGCGATCCGGATGTGCATCGTATGGCCGCAAAACATTTGCAGTTGATGGCCGAAGCCTATCCGCAATCACAATTTGAAATGGTAATTTACAGCGGGGCTTATAAAATGGTAGATAAAAAAGCATCCGTGGCAGGCGAAATGTTGTCGGCAGTAGTAAATAAAGATAATGTGGATGTCGTAATCTGTGAGCAAACCATGAAAAGACATAAAATGACCATAGGAGATCTTATTCCCGGCGTAGGCTCGGTGCCCGATGGGATTTATGAGATCGTGATGAAGCAAAAAGACGGTTGGGGCTATATTAAAGAAGCAAAATAAAAGGGATTTTCGGGAGAAAAAGTTTAATCGATTAACTTTAGGGCATGAATGCCACCAAAAGGACACATTTGATCAAAACCGAGGCAAAACGCCTCGGTTTTTTATCTTGCGGGATATCCAAAGCGGAATTCTTGGAAGACGAGGCGCCACGATTGGAAAAATGGCTTAAACAAAACATGCATGGAGAAATGCAGTACATGGAAAACCATTTTGATAAACGTTTGGACCCCACAAAACTGGTCGAAGATTCCAAATCGGTTATCTCTCTATTGTTGAATTATTTTCCAGAAGAAAAGCAAAACCCGGACTCCTTTAAAATTTCCAAATATGCCTATGGGATGGATTATCACTTTGTGATAAAGGATAAACTAAAGAGTCTTCTCCATTTTATACAAGAAGAAATTGGCGAGGTGCATGGGCGGGCCTTTGTAGACTCTGCACCCGTACTGGATAAGGCCTGGGCCGCAAAAAGTGGACTCGGTTGGATCGGGAAACATAGTAATTTGCTTACCCAACAAGTGGGGTCTTTTTATTTTGTGGCCGAACTGATAGTGGATTTGGAATTGGAGTACGACGCACCTGTGACCGATCATTGTGGAACCTGTACGGCATGTATAGATGCCTGCCCAACAAAAGCCATAATTGAACCCTATGTGGTCGATGGCAGCAAGTGTATTTCTTACCTTACCATAGAACTTAAAAATGAGATTCCGAGCGAGTTTCAAGATAAAATGGACGATTGGATGTTCGGTTGCGATGTGTGCCAAGATGTATGCCCTTGGAACCGTTTTTCGAAATCACATAACGAACCACTCTTCAACCCAAATCCGGAACTGCTATCGTTCACAAAAAAAGATTGGGAGGAAATCACAGGGGAGATCTTTAATAAAGTTTTTAAAAAATCAGCGGTAAAAAGAACCAAATTGTCTGGATTGGAACGGAATATTCGCTTTTTGAAGAAATAGGTTTACTGCGATATTCATAAATTCGGCGGGTCACCTCAAGAATAAAATACTATATTGAACTATATTTTGAAGGATTCGTATGTTTCCAGTCAATATTTTGATGACCAGCTAAACCTTTAGTATGATTAAGATTAAAAAACCCAAATTAAGTTTTTGGCAGATTTTTAATATGAACGTTGGATTTCTTGGCATCCAATACAGCTTCGGGCTTCAACAAAGTGCCATTAATCCTATATTTCTTTTTTTGGGTGCCGAGGAAGAATTACTTCCAATATTGAACATAGCCGGCCCTGTGACCGGATTGGTGGTCCAGCCGATTATTGGAGCTATATCCGATAAAACTTGGTCACCAAGGTGGGGCAGACGGAAACCTTTCTTTTTAATAGGGGCCATAATGGGCAGTCTGTGCCTATTTGCCTTTCCATTGAGTCCGGCTCTTTGGTTTGCCGTCGGTCTGTTATGGATCTTGGATGTGGGCAACAATATGGCCATGGAACCATACCGTGCCTTTGTGGGCGATAAATTACCGGAATCCCAATTTAGTATTGGTTATCAAATGCAAAGTTTGTTCGTCGGGGCCGGTATATTATTGGCAAACGCGTCTATTTTTTTATTTCAGGATTGGTTCGGTGGAGGGCAAGAAGTGGACGGGGCTGTACCCAAATGGTTGTACTATTCCTTTTTTATAGGGTCCTTTCTTTCCATTGCAACCATTTTATGGTCAGTTTTAAAAACACCGGAAATCCCACCAACTGACCAAGAACTTGAGGAAATCAACAAGCACAAGTCTTTGCCTTTTTTGGAGCGGTTTAAAGTCCCTTTTGTGGAAATAGCGCATGCAGTTAAAGATATGCCCAATTTTATGTGGAAACTCTCCGGGGTTTATTTGTTCCAGTGGTATGCTCTTTTTGTGTACTGGCAGTTTATAACACCCTTGTTTAGGGTTTCCTTGGGTTTTGACACCTCCGAGGCTGCTGCACAGGCTGCAAAAATGAGCACCACATATAATGTGGTCACAGCGGTGGTTGCCTTGGTTTTGGTCCCGCTTACCATGCGGTTCGGTGGTAAAAAAGTATATGCTTTGAGTTTATTTGGTACAGCATTGGCTTTATTTTCAATACCTTATATCAAAGATCCGGTATATGTGCTGTTTCCCATGGTGCTATTTGGTATCGGGTGGGCAGCCATGATGGGCATACCCTATAGCATGGTCTCCAAAATTGTACCCCAGGAGCGAAGAGGAGTGTACATGGGTATTTTAAATATGATGATTGTTATTCCTATGGGAATACAAACACTCACTTTTGGGCCTATTTTCAAGAATCTATTAGGTGGGGATTCAATTAATGCGATGCTGTTTGCTGCCGTATTTTTTGTGATAGCGGCAATCTTGGCCATGCGGCTCAAGCTATCGGACAGTAAGGATGAGTATCCGTTGGATGCCTGATCTAAAGTAAGGGAAAGGATCTGCTAATATTATCGTGCGTTTTGGTATTGTTTAAATTGATTCATTGTATTTTAAGATAAAACCAATGAATGTCCTAACTTTACCAATTCATTTTTGACTATATGAGCAAGGAAAAGCAAAGACGTGAGGCATTACTCTACCACGCAAAACCACAACCCGGAAAAATTAAAATAGTACCAACAAAACCATATTCCACACAACGGGATTTGGCATTGGCCTACTCGCCAGGAGTAGCGGAACCCTGTCTGGAAATCGAAAAAAACAAGGACGATGTGTACAAGTATACCGCAAAAGGGAACATTGTTGCGGTAATTTCCAATGGTACCGCAGTTTTGGGTTTGGGAAATATTGGCCCAGAGGCATCAAAACCGGTAATGGAAGGCAAGAGCTTGCTCTTTAAGATATTTGCCGATATTGATGGAATTGACATCGAACTGGACACTACCGATGTGGAACGGTTCATAGAAACCGTAAAGACTATTGCGCCCACCTTTGGAGGAATCAATTTAGAGGATATTAAAGCTCCTGAAGCTTTCGAGATCGAACAGCGGTTAAAAGATGAGCTGGACATTCCCGTAATGCACGATGATCAACACGGTACTGCCATTATTTCCGCTGCGGCGTTGTTGAATGCACTGGAAATAGCCAACAAAAAAATCGAAGAAGTAAAAATAGTGGTAAGTGGAGCCGGAGCTGCAGCAGTTTCCTGCACTCGATTGTACAAAGCATTCGGTGCAAAGGCGGAAAATATAGTTATGCTGGACAGTAAAGGTGTGATCCGAAGTGATCGGGATACGCTTACTACAGAAAAAAAAGAATTTGCCACAGATAGAAAAATAGATACTTTGGAAGAGGCAATGGTAGACTCCGATGTGTTTATAGGACTTTCCATCGCAGATATCGTTTCGCCCAAAATGTTGAAATCCATGGCCGATAATCCCATTGTTTTTGCCATGGCCAATCCTAACCCAGAAATCGAGTATAACCTGGCTGTGAAAACACGTAAGGATATCATTATGGCGACAGGTCGTTCCGATCACCCTAACCAAGTGAACAATGTGTTGGGGTTCCCTTTTATTTTTAGGGGAGCATTGGATGTAAGATCTACCAAGATCAACGAAGAAATGAAAATGGCCGCAGTTCGCGCATTGGCCGATTTGACCAGGGAACCAGTGCCTGAGCAGGTAAACATAGCTTACGATGCAACGCGATTGACCTTTGGCCGGAATTATATCATTCCAAAACCATTTGATCCACGTTTGATCACTAAAATACCACCAGCTGTTGCAAAAGCGGCTATGGATAGCGGTGTAGCCCGTATGCCAATTCAAGATTGGGATCGGTACGAGGAAGAGCTTTACCAAAGATCGGGCAACGATAATAAGGTGGTAAGGCTATTGCACAATAGGGCTAAGGTAAACCCAAAACGTATAGTTTTCGCCGAAGCAGAGCTTTTGGATGTTATGAAGGCTGCGCAGATCGTGCATGATGAAGGTATTGCGACCCCAATTTTATTGGGCGATAAGCAAACTATAGAAAATTTAAAAGAAGAGCTCGATTTTGATGCAGAAGTGCCGATTATAGATCCGCGTTCAGATGAATTCAGTCAGATGCGTTCCAAGTATGCCCTAAAACTTTGGGAACAAAGAAAACGGAAAGGCGAGACAAAATATAGCGCCCGTGTAAATATGGGCAAGCGAAATTACTTTGGGTCCATGATGATCAAAGAAGGAGATGCAGATGGGATGATCTCTGGCTACTCCAGGGCATACCCCAAGGTGCTTCGACCTGTTTTCGAGGTTTTGGGTAGAGCAAAAAACGTTAAAAATGCAAGCACCGTCAATATAATGATCACCGAGCGTGGGCCACTATTTTTGGCAGATACATCCATTAACGTGGATCCTAATGCCGAAGAATTGGCCGAAATTGCCCAAATGACCGCAAATGTGGCCAAAACCTTCGGTTTTAAACCTGTAATAGCATTATTGTCCTATGCCAATTTTGGGTCATCCAGTCATCCAAATGCACAAAAAGTAAGAGAGGCTGTTCGAATTCTTCACGAACGTAACCCAGATTTGGTCGTGGATGGAGAAATTCAAACCGATTTTGCCCTGGATGCGGAATTGAGCAATAACAACTTCCCATTTTCAAAAATATCAGGGAAAAAGGTAAATACGCTGATATTTCCAAATTTGGAATCGGCCAATATCACCTATAAATTACTTAAAGGATTGCACGAGGCGGATTCCATTGGGCCGATAATGGTCGGCTTGACCAGGGCTGCCCATATCTTGCAATTGGGTGCAAGTGTCGATGAAATGGTAAATATGGCAGCGGTTGCCGTAATCGATGCGCAAGAGAGAGAAAAAAGAAGGAAAGCAAAAATGCAGGCCGGATAACCTATAAACCTAAATTGATGATTACCCATTTAAGAGGAAAGCTTGTTGAGAAAAATCCAACATACGTTATTGTGGAATGTGGAGGTGTAGGGTATTTTTTAAACATTTCATTACATACGTTTTCCTTGCTTTCGGACGAAGAAAATATTTTTATTTACACCGATTTGCTGGTTAAAGAAGATTCCCATACGCTTTATGGTTTTGCCGAAAGAGCAGAGCGGGATGTGTTTCGCTTACTTATATCGGTTTCCGGGGTCGGTGCCAGCACTGCTAGAACTATGTTGTCCTCATTGTCCCCTGCCGATGTCAGGGATGCCATTGCCAACGGAGATGTGCCCGTAATCCAGTCTGTAAAGGGGATTGGGGCCAAGACGGCCCAACGGGTAATCTTGGATTTAAAGGACAAAATTTTAAAAGTCTACGACATAGGCGAAGTTTCACAACAATCAAACAATACAAATAAAGAAGAAGCGTTATCTGCATTAGAGGTTCTTGGTTTTACCAGAAAGCAATCTGAAAAGGTCGTGGACAAGGTGCTTTCCCAAGACACTTTGTTAAGCGTAGAGAACATTATAAAACAGGCGCTGAAAAATTTGTAACTAGTTTGAAAAAAGGGGCAAAATCAATACTTAAACAGGCACGTTTTAGGTACATTTTCTTTGTTATATGTTTTCTGTCCATTTCCGTAACAATGGCACAGGACACCAATGAGCAGGTCCAAGACTCGGTAAAGACCGGAGTTGCTCTAGGTCGCCTTATTATGGAAAACCCGGACAGTATTGTTGCCAAGTACAGCTACGATCCCAAAACAAATACATACGTTTACACCGAGAGCATAGGTGATTTTAATGTCAATTACCCGTTGATCTTGACTCCGGAACAGTATTATGATCTCATCGAAAAGGAACAGATGAAATCCTACTTTAAGCAGAAAGCGGATGCCTATGCGGGAAAAAAGGAAGGAAGTGAGGAGGCCCGAAAAAACCTATTGCCCAATTTTTATGTCAACAGCAACTTTTTTGAGTCCGTCTTTGGAGGTAATACAATAGAGGTGATTCCGCAAGGTTCGGTGGCCATGGATCTTGGTATTTTATGGCAAAAGAACGATAACCCGGCACTATCGCCCAGAAATAGAACCAATCTTTCTTTTGATTTTGATCAACGCATCAGTCTAAGTTTGCTGGGAAAAGTGGGCGAGCGACTTCAAGTGACCGCAAATTATGATACCGAGGCTACTTTCGATTTTCAGAACTTGGTAAAACTGGATTATACCCCGACCGAGGACGATATCCTTCGTAAAATAGAAATAGGTAACGTAAATATGCCCCTCAATAGTTCCTTGATTACTGGGGCGCAGAGCTTATTCGGTGTAAAAACCCAATTGCAGTTCGGAAAAACAACCGTAACAGCAGTGTTCTCGGAACAACGTTCACAAAGCAATACTGTAGTTGCGCAAGGCGGAGGAACTGTGAATGAGTTCGCCTTGACCGCCTTGGATTACGATGAGGACCGTCACTTTTTCCTTGCCCACTATTTTAGGGATAATTACGACAGAGCCTTGGAATTTTACCCTTTTGTTCAAAGTAGGGTGCAAATTACACGTTTGGAGGTGTGGGTAACCAACAGGAATCAGCAGACACAGAACGTCAGGAACGTGGTGGCCATCCAGGATTTGGGAGAGGCTATTTCCGATAATACCCGTATTGGTGTAAACAATGGCGACCCTGCCGGTTTTTTCAACCCTTCTGCGGTAGCATCGGGCTTGCCCCAGAATGCCGCCAACGCATACGATCCCAATCAAATTGGCAGTGGGGCCCTTACACAATCCATTAGGGATATCGCAACTGTAGAATCGGGATTCAATATACCCGGCTACACCGTAAACCAAGGGTTCGATTACGCCATTTTGGAAAATGCACGTAAGTTGGAACCTGGTCGTGACTACGAGTTTGATTCCCAGCTAGGATATATTTCATTGAGCCAGAGCTTGAGCAACGATGAAGTTTTGGGTGTGGCTTTCCAATACACTTTTGACGGACAAGTATTTCAAGTGGGAGAGTTTGCCAACGGGGGTGTGGACGCGACCACAATACCGCCAAATTCCAATCTTATAGAAAACAACTCCTTGGTACTGAAACTGCTCAAGAGCAACATTACCAATGTGCAAGACCCTATTTGGGATTTGATGATGAAAAACATCTATTCCACAGGGGCCTATCAACTAAATCAAGAAGATTTTAAACTGAATATACTCTATTCCGATCCTACGCCGAGGAACTACATTACGCCCGTAGATCCAAATGCTGGATGGCCCACGGGATTACAAGATCAAATATTGTTGAATGTTTTCAATCTGGATCGTCTAAATATTTACAATGATGTACAGCCGGGAGGCGATGGCTTCTTTGATTATGTTGAGGGCATTACAGTAGATTCACAATCGGGTCGAATTATTTTTACCAAGGTAGAACCCTTTGGAGAGTATCTCTTTGAACTATTGGGGGGCGGAGTTTATGATGTGGACAATGATCAAGGATACAATCCCAATCAGCAGCGTTATGTTTTCCGAAACATGTATGCCAAGACCAAAGCAGCTTCCTTGCAAGATGCCGAGAAAAATAGATTCCAAATAAAAGGACGTTACACTTCGCAATCCGGAAACGGTATTCCGATCGGGGCATTCAATGTGCCCCAGGGTTCCGTAACGGTAACTGCCGGTGGTCGTCAACTGCAGGAAGGCATCGATTACACGGTAAATTATCAAGCGGGTACGGTTCAATTGTTGGACCCAAGTTTGGAGGCATCCAACACACCGATCAATATTTCGGTGGAAAACAATGCTGTGTTCGGACAGCAAACTCGAAGATTTGCGGGGGTAAACGTAGAGCATAAATTCAACGATAAATTTGTTTTGGGCGGTACCTTGCTCAATCTGAATGAACGGCCGCTCACCCAAAAATCCAACTACGGAATAGAACCGGTGAACAATACAATTTTTGGTCTAAATGGAAACTTTAGTACGGAAATGCCGTTCCTGACCCGCTTGGCGAACAAGTTACCAAATATAGATACCGATGTACCCTCTAACCTATCATTGCGCGGTGAAGTCGCTTTTTTAAGGCCCAACTCACCAAAAAATGCGGATTTTCAAGGGGAAACAACGACTTATTTGGACGATTTTGAAGGGGCCCAGGCTTTGATCGATATTCGCTCGTCCCTAGGATGGACCTTGGCAAGTCCGCCAGTGGAATTTTTAAACGATAGAACCGGTATCGATGTGGGCTATGAACGTGCAAAAATGGCGTGGTACACCATCGACCCTATTTTTTATACCAACCAAAGACCTTCTGGAATGTCGGACAACGATATTTCCTTGAACTCGACCCGTAGGGTATTTATAGATGAAGTATTTACTGAGACCGATATAGCCCAAGGGCAGACCCAGGTGCAGAGCACATTGGATATTGTGTATTACCCTAACCAAAAAGGACCTTACAACGCCAATCCAAGTTTTGAGAGCGAAACACCCGAAGCCAAATGGGCAGGTATAATGCGACCATTGAGCAGTACCAATTTTGAGCAATCCAATGTGGAATTTGTACAGTTTTGGGTATTGGACCCTTATATTGACGGCGAAACCGCAGGTAACAATGCGGGCGAATTGGTTTTGAACTTGGGGAACATCTCCGAGGATATTTTAAAGGACGGTCGTAAACAATACGAAAATGGACTTCCTGCAAGCACGAACAATGAGGTGCCCAGGGAAACTATCTGGGGACAGGTACCATCGACTCAATCCTTGGTGTATGCTTTTGATGCCGACGAAGCCAACAGAACAGCCCAAGATTTAGGTCTGGATGGGTATGGTGATGCCGAGGAGGCCGCTATATACAATGGACCGGCAGAAGACCCTGCATTGGATAACTATCAATATTACTTGAACCGGGATGGTGGAATTTTAGAACGTTATTTGGATTTTAACAATACTCAGGGTAACTCCCCGGTGGCAGTAACCGATACCAATAGAGGTTCCACAACATTGCCCGATGTAGAAGATATTGACAGGGATTTGACCATGAACACGGTGAACAGTTATTATGAATACCGGATTCAGATTAAACCTAACACCACTATAGATGATCAATATGTAACCGATATTCGTGAAGGACAAACCCCGACATTGCCCAATGGTACGCAGTTGAACCGTAGATGGATTCAATATAAAATTCCGTTGAGCGATTTTACCGATGCTGTTGGGGGAATCTCCGATTTTAGATCCATCAGTTTTATGCGAATGTACCTTACTGGCTTTTCCGATGATGTAGTATTGCGATTTGCTACGCTGGATTTGGTTCGTGGTGACTGGAGGACCTATACAAATTCGTTACAGCCCAATGTGGACAATGATCCTACCGACGACGCAACGGTTACCGATGTAAATACAGTAAATATTGAAGAGAATTATGGAAGGCAGCCCATACCATATGTACTGCCTCCAGGAGTAGTTCGGGAGCAATTGAACAATAATAACACCATTATCCGCCAAAATGAGCAATCACTATCATTTGTGGTGGAAAATTTGGAGTCCGAAGATTCCAGGGGAGTATTCAAAAATGTAAATATCGACGTGCGCCAGTACGAGCGTTTAAAAATGTTCATGCACGCCGAAAAAATATTCAATACCGATTATTCCGATAACGATACACCTTTAGTAGGCTTCTTGAGAATTGGAACGGATTTCTCACAAAACTTTTATCAACTGGAATTGCCTCTTCAATTTACACCCTTTGGTTCAACATCATCCGAAGAGATTTGGCCAGACGTCAATGAACTGGATGTCGCACTGAGCGATTTGAGCAAGGTGAAATCCAAAGGAATATCCGATCAAACTTTGGATGAAATCAACTATTATGAAATTGTGGATGGTGAAGCTGTACCGGTAGATGAGTTTGCACCGAGAACACTTGGTAGAGTCCGAATCGGGATTCGAGGAAACCCGTCCTTGGGAAGTATTCGTGGAATGATGGTAGGTATCAAAAATATCGATGATATTCCTGCAAGAGGCGAAGTTTGGTTCAATGAACTTCGTTTGGCAGGATTGGAAAACAATGGAGGCTGGGCCGCTACGGCAGCCTTGGATGCAAACATGGCCGATTTTGCAAATGTGACAGCAACCGGAAGCAAAAGTACTTCCGGGTTCGGATCTATAGATCAAACCCCTACAGAACGTGCCTTGGAAGATGCGATTTCCTACGATGTGGTCACCAATGTAAATGTAGGGCAATTGTTTCCAAAAAAATGGAACCTACAACTACCGTTCAATTATGGTATTTCCGAAACCTTGATCACCCCCGAATTTGATCCAGTCTACGATGACCTTAGATTGGATGATAGGATTGCTGCGGCATCTACCCCAGAAGAGGCCGAAACCATAAAACAACAAGCAGAGGATTACACCAAACGGACCAGCATTAATTTAATAGGTGTCCGTAAAAATAGAGGGGAGGAAGCGGAAGAGAATTTCTTCGACATAGAAAACTTCACCTTTAACTATTCCTATAACGAAACAAACCATAGGGATTTTGAGGTAGCCGAACTAAGAGATCAAAATGTATCGACAGGATTTGTGTACAATCATAATTTTAAACCGGCACCTGTAGCGCCTTTTGCCAAGAAAGACTCTATGCTTACCGGCAAATATTGGCAATGGCTCAAGGATTTGAACTTTAATGCGTTGCCGACCAGCATATCGGTAAATGCCAATTACAACCGATCCTTTAATCAACAAAGGTATCGCGATGTTTTGGAACCAGGGGTGGAGGCTTTGGAATTGCCATTGTTGCAGCAGCGGAATTACCTGTTCAATTGGCAGTATGCCCTTAATTATAGTCTGTCCAAATCTTTACGGGTAAATTTAACCGCATCCAACAACAACATAGTTCGGAACTATTTTAATGTGGACGACAACCCCGATTCTGGAATCAACGAAGCATTAGATCTTTGGGATGGCTTTTTTGATGTGGGGGAACCCAATCGTCATGCACAACAAATGCAATTGAACTACGAGCTGCCATTTAGTAAGATCCCGTTCCTCAATTTTATAAATGCACAATACACCTACACCAGTAATTTTGATTGGCAACGTGGTGGGGATGCACTACGAGAGGTGGCCAATGAGGATATCAACGTGGTGCAAAATGCCAGTACGCATACATTGACCGCCAACATGGGCATGCAACGTTTCTATGACTTTTTGGGACTTAAAAAACGAGACGGCAAAGTAACGGCAAACCAGGCTCCGGTGCGCAGGGACAAGGCCGGTAATCCTGTAAATGAAGCTAGTGGTAATGGCCCGCGAAAAACAAGTAAAGGGTTCAATACATTGGTGGATGTGCTTACCATGGTAAAAAGAGTGAACGTAAATTATAGCGAAAACAGGGGAACAGTATTACCAGGTTACACACAATCCATAGGGTTCATCGGAACGGCCCGTCCAACATTGGGCTTTGTTTTTGGTAGCCAGGCAGATGTGCGTTTTGAAGCGGCCAGAAAAGGATGGTTAACAGACTATCCGGAGTACAGTACACAGTTTATGCAGAACATGAACAAACAGCTCAATATAACTGCCACGGCCCAGCCTACCCAAGATCTTACCATAGATTTGAGTGCCGACAGGAGTTTTACGAGCTCTACACAAGAAAGCTATAGTCCAGAAGAGTGGAGCAATGGCTTGGACGGTCTTATCAACGAAATGGGGAACTTCAGTATTTCCACGGTAATGATCGGTACCATTTTTAATAAAAGCGATGAGTTCGATTCTGAAACTTTTGAGCAGTTTAAACAAAATAGGATTACTATCGCCAACCGATTGGTGTCCGATAGAGGTGGTGATCCAGGTGAATTGGATGAAGAAGGGTTTCCGGAGCGGTATGGTAAAACTCAACAAGAGGTGCTGCTTCCCGCATTCTTTGCGGCTTACACAGGACAGGATGTGGAGCGTGTAAACCTGGATGCTTTTAGGGATATTCCGATTCCCAACTGGAACATAAAGTATACGGGCCTCATGAAGAATCGTTGGTTTAAAAAGAAATTTAAACGCTTCTCATTAACTCACGGGTATCGAGCAGCGTACAGTGTTAACTCCTTTCAAACGAATTTGGAGCGCCAGAATACCACGATAGATCCGGAAAACGGGGATTTCTTGCCAAAGACCCTGATCAATAATGTGGTGCTTACCGACGAATTTAGCCCGTTGATGCGTGTGGACTTTGAGATGCAGAGCTCCTTTAGTGTATTGGCAGAAGTAAGGACCAGTAGAACATTGTCCTTGAGTTTTGACAACAACTTGTTAACGGAAATAAACGGGAGCGAATATACCCTAGGTTTGGGATACCGGTTTAAAGATGTAAAATTTGTGACCAACATTGGAGGGGAAAAAACAAGGTTAAAAGGGGATTTGAACCTAAAAGCCGACTTGTCGTTGCGAGATAATATTACCATTATCCGAAATTTGGATATCGATAACAATCAGATCACATCCGGACAAAAATTAATGTCCTTAAAGTTTACAGCGGACTATGCCTTGAGCAAAAGTTTGAACGCTTTGTTCTTCTATGATCATTCGTTCTCCGAGTTTGCGGTATCCACGGCATTTCCACAAACAACCATTAATGCTGGTTTTACCTTGAGGTATAACTTTGGGAACTAATCGTTTTTAATTGCATTTTGTCTTCAAGTTTGTTTGAAAAGCTTTCAGCAATCCGTTACATTTGTCCATCTACAAATTCAAACTTAAAGTAATGAACATACCGTCAGAATTAAAGTACACAAAGGATCATGAGTGGGTCAAGATAGATGGAGATATCGCCACCGTGGGTATTACGGATTTCGCACAGAGCGAATTGGGGGATATTGTTTACGTTGAAGTGGAAACTTTGGACGAAACTTTGGATAAAGAGGAGGTTTTTGGGACCGTTGAAGCGGTAAAGACCGTTAGCGACCTTTTTTTGCCGCTCAGCGGAGAGATTGTTGAGTTTAATGAAGCCTTAGAAGACGAGCCGGAAAAGGTGAACACAGATCCTTATGGTGATGGTTGGATGATAAAAATAAAAATGAGCGATGCCTCCGAAGTGGAAGGTCTCATGAGCGCGGATGATTACAAGTCCCTTATAGGTGCTTAAAAAAAACATATATACCTTATTATTTATAAGCTGGGCAATGTTTATTACAATGCTCAGCTTATTTTCTTTCTCGAATATGGAGTTGGATGCCGGACGCCTAAATGTTCCATATGCCGATAAAATCACCCATTTTATATTTTATATGGTCTTTGGTTTTGTGGGTTGTTTAAGTTTGCGGGAAAGAACCAAAGGAAGCTTTGGTATAAGCAGGACCATCAATATTGTTCTTGTAACTGCCATAGCTTATGGAATTTTAATGGAAGCCTTGCAATATGCCGTTACGACCGATCGTATGGCCGAATTTGGCGACGTTTTGGCAAATACACTGGGCGCATTTGCAGGTATAGGACTAATTCGGTGGGTTTTTTCTAAGAAAAACCCGTTAAAATGGAAATTTTAATTGTTTATTTAACCAATTAATAATTAAATTAGCAAACACTAAATTAAGAAAAGGAGAAAAAGGATGGAACCAAAAAAGAACCCGAAAGCGGACGTGGCAAGGAACAGCGCACTATACTTTGTTATAGGATTGGCAGCTGTTTTGGCTTTAGTCTACGGAGCCATGGAGTGGAAAAAATATGACAAGGCCAACAATTACGACATTTCTATGAATGTTGAAGATCAGTTGGACGAAGAAGTACCGATGACCGAGCAGATTAAAACTCCACCACCGCCACCGCCACCAGCTGCCCCCGAGGTAATCGAGGTTGTAGAGGATGAAGAAGAAGTGGAAGAGACCGTAATCGAATCTACCGAAACCAGTCAAGAAGAAGAGGTAGTGGAAATCGAAGAGGTTGAAGTAGAGGAAGTAGAAGAAGATATATCGGTTCCCTTTGCGGTGATTGAGGATGTACCTGTATTTCCAGGTTGTGAAGGAGCAAGCGATAAAAAAGCATGTTTTCAAGAAATGATGCAGAAGCATATTCGTAAAAACTTCCGTTACCCTGAAATTGCCCAAGAAATGGGTGTTCAAGGTAGGGTAAGTGTAATTTTCGTTATCCAAAAAGATGGAAGCATCGGAAATATTAGAATGCGTGGACCAGATAAGAATTTGGAGGCAGAAGCATTGCGAATCATTCAAAAACTACCTAAAATGACTCCTGGAAAGCAGAGAGGAAGACCCGTAAAGGTTCCTTTTAGTATTCCAATTACGTTTAAGCTTCAGTAAAAGCACATAAAATTCCTGTCGAGGCAGGAATGGAAAAAGCCCGAGTGAATTTTCATTCGGGCTTTTTTGATGCAATTGACCCAAAGAATCATAAAACTTTAGCTTTGGTTGCAAAAGATATGCACTGGCGTTATCTTTGCGAGCCAATATAGATGTGGATGAAATCTGCCGTAGGTTCCGTAAAAAATAATTCCCTTTCCTTACTATTTTCAGATTTTAAGGAGATTACCAAGGCCAAATTGGCTGTCAGTGTGGTTTTCTCCTCCATTGCTGGATACTTTTTGGGAGCCTATCAAATCAATTTGGTCTCCGTTTTGCTGCTCATGTTTGGTGGTTATTGCATGGTAGGTGCGTCTAATGCATACAATCAAATCATAGAAAAGGATTTGGATGCTTTGATGAAACGGACCAGGAACAGACCTATCCCGTCCGGGCGAATGTCGGTAAAAACAGCATTGATCATTGCTATTGTATTAACGGTTTTGGGTGTATTGTCCCTGTTTGCACTAAGTCCAAAAACAGCTATGTTCGGGGCAATTTCCATTTTTTTGTACACCAGTGTCTACACGCCGTTGAAAACCAAGTCACCACTATCGGTCTTTGTTGGCGCCTTTCCCGGAGCCATTCCCTTTATGTTGGGTTGGGTCGCGGCAACGGACGAATTTGGTATTGAACCCGGAACTTTGTTCATGATCCAGTTTTTTTGGCAATTTCCCCACTTTTGGGCATTGGGCTGGATGTTGGACGAGGATTACAAACAAGCAGGATTTAAAATGCTGCCCACCGGCCATAAAGATAAAGGTACTGCATTGCAGATAATACTGTACACCATTTGGATGATAGTGATATCGATCATACCTGTATTCGGTTTTACCGGAAGGTTGCAACTTTCAATTCCGGCAGCAGCCATTGTACTGTTGTCAGGGTTGGTCATGCTATTTTTTGCATTCAAACTCTACGAAAATAGGGATAACCCCTCAGCACGTAGATTGATGTTGGCCAGTGTAACCTATATTTCATTGATTCAAATTGTATACGTAATAGATAAGTTTATTAGCTAAGATGGATTTAACCCAAGGAACAGCAAAGGAAAAGAACAGGAGAGCAAAGAAAATGATGCTCTGGTTTGGTATAGTGAGTTTGATCATGGGATTTGCCGGTTGGACCAGTGCCTACATCGTGAGCAGCAAACGAGAAGATTGGGTGAGCGACCTGGATTTGCCCAGTGCCTTTTTTATAAGTACGGCTATTATTGTCTTGAGCAGTATTACCTATGTCTTGGCAAAAAAGGCTGTAGCCAAGAACAACCAAAAAAATGGAACCATTTTCTTGGTGTTGACTTTGGCCCTTGGAATAACTTTTATATCCCTTCAGTTTTATGGATTTTCCCAAATGCTGGAGAGTGGCTATTATTTTACAGGGCCCACTAGCAATATAAAAATGTCCTACGTATTTTTGTTGGCCGCTGTGCACATTGCACATGTTGTGGCCGGACTGATAACCCTTTTAGTGGTATTGGTTCAGCAGTTAAGAAAAAAATATGCCCCGGATAATATGTTGGGAATGGAATTGGGCGCTTCATTTTGGCATTTTTTGGATTTTATCTGGGTATATCTAATTCTATTTATGTATTTCGTAAAATAAATTTTGATTGGAGCAGTTTTCATTCAAGTTTATCTTTTTCAATACATCAAAAAATGTAAATTTGTGAAAGTTTTAATAAAACGACCTTTTATATGGATGCAACGGTAAGTACCGGTACAGAAGACAGCGTTTGGGGAGGTGGCAACAAACCACTCGGCGCTAGCTATGGAAAAATGATGATGTGGTTCTTTATCATGTCGGATGCCTTGACCTTTTCCGGGTTTTTGGTAGCCTACGGATTTTCAAGGTTTAAGTTCATAGAGTTATGGCCTATTGCAGATGAGGTGTTTACCCACGTGCCATTTTTTCATGGAAATTACCCCATGTATTATGTGGCCTTTATGACTTTTATTTTGATCATGTCTTCCGTGACCATGGTTTTGGCCGTGGACGCAGGTCATAAAATGAAACAAAAAAGCGTGATCCTTTACATGTTCCTTACCATTATAGGTGGTGCAATATTTGTTGGGTCACAAGCTTGGGAATGGGCAACCTTTATAAAAGGGGATTTTGGTGCTTTGGAAACCAATTCGGGCAGGATCCTTCAGTTTGTTGATGCCGAGACGGGGGAAAGGGCCGCTTTGGCAGATTTTGCCAAGACCTTGCCGGAAGAAAGAGTAAAACACGAACCAAGTGAAGGTATCTGGTTCCAAGGTGAAGGCTATAAAACTTCTTACTCCTTGAACGAGGTAGTGGAAGGGTTTAAGGCCACACCGAATATCCTGATCAGAACCGAACAATTGACCGAGGAAGGCGAAAAAACACTTTTGGATAGAAAGCAATCCCTTGCCAAAATACTAGAGGCCAACCAAGTGGTGGAAGGGGCCAATCTTGTACATAACGAATATGGTCACAGGTTGTTTGCCGATTTCTTTTTCTTTATTACAGGATTTCACGGATTCCACGTATTCTCCGGGGTCGTGATCAACATAATCATTTTCTTTAATGTAATCTTGGGTACCTATCAGCGAAGAGGACATTACGAAATGGTAGAAAAAGTTGGTCTTTACTGGCACTTTGTGGATTTGGTATGGGTATTCGTATTTACTTTCTTTTATTTGGTATAAAAACATTCAGCATACATGGCACACGAACATAAACTTGAGATATTTAGAGGACTTTTAAAATTTAAGTCGAATACCCAAAAAATTTGGGGAGTGCTTATCTTCCTAACAATAGTTACGACCATCGAGGTTGTATTGGGTATCATCAAACCAAGATCATTGACCCATAGCTTCTTTTTGGGCATGAAGTTGATCAACTGGATATTTATAATCCTAACCTTGGTAAAGGCCTATTACATTGCATGGGACTTTATGCACCTAAGGGACGAAAAAACATCGTTAAGAAGGGTTATTGTATGGACCCCCGTATTCTTGATCTGTTATTTGATTTTTATTCTGCTTTTCGAAGCGAATTATATATACAGTGTTTATAAAGACGGGTTCATTACTTGGAACTTCTAATACAACACCATTGTTTTTAACAATTTAAAAAGACGGTTTTCCAACCGTCTTTTTTTATTTTTGCAATGATGTAACACTATGAAGAAGAAAATTGTTTTAGCCGTTCTTTTTATACTCCCGGTCGTGGTCTATTTATTTTTTGCATCGGGAGTAAATAACTTTGGGCGTTTGCCTATACTCAGCGAAAATGTGTCCGATGTCACAGCATTCGATTCCTCTGTAAAATTAAAGGGCAAAATCACCATATTGGGATTTTTGGGCCATAATATCAGCGCTAAGCAAGGAAATGCATTTAACCTCAATCAAAAAATCTACAAAAGATTTGGGGAGTTTAACGACTTTCAGATGGTAATGGTGGTTCCCGAAGGAAACCAAGATCAAGTTGAAGCCTTAAAAGATGAATTGGGTAAACTTTCCGACATCGATAAATGGCATTTTGCCTATGGGACGGATGACGAGATTAAAACACTTTTCCAAACCTTGCAGAGCAATGTTACATTGGATGCCGACCTATTTACCCCCAACGTGTTTATAATAGATAAGGATTTAATGCTTCGGGGAAGGACCGACGATGAGGATGAAGGAATAAAATACGGTTTCGATACCTCGTCCGTAGCAGAATTGAACAATAAAATGGTGGACGATGTCAAGATTATTTTGGCAGAATACCGTTTGGCCTTAAAAAAGAACAATGCCGACAGGAGCAAATAAAAAAAAGAAGCATACCTATATTTGGGTATCTGCAATTATTCTGGTCTTTGGAATATTCGCCGTTTACGAAATTACCAAGCGGGTAAAAGGTGACACTATTGTGGAGAACGATCGCATGAGTGCCAGGCTCGGAAAGGCCGAAGTAGGGTTTATAGAGAACCAGGGCGAAAAACGGAAAGTGCCCGCATTTTCTTTTTATAATCAGGATAGCGTGTTGGTAACCAATAAGGACTTTTTGGGAAAAGTCTATGTAGTCGACTTCTTCTTTACCACTTGTCCCACAATTTGCCCTGTAATGACCAAGAATTTGGTGGCAATCCAGAATACTTTTTCCGAAAGTGGGGACTTTGGTATAGCATCTTTTACCATTAACCCAAGATACGATACACCTTCCGTGTTAACGGAATATGCCGAAAAATATGGAGTTACCGATGAAGATTGGCATTTAATGACGGGCGATCAGGAAAAAATCTATCAATTGGCGCAAGAGGGCTTTTATATCTTCGCCAATGAAGACGAAGCAGCGCCCGGAGGGTTCGAGCATTCCGGCATGTTCGCCTTGGTGGACAAAAATGGGTATATTAGATCGCGTAAGGACCAATTTGGCAATCCGTTGATTTACTATCGCGGTACCATTACCGAGAAACAAGGTGAAAATTCAGACGGGGAAACCCAACAGATCACCATACTAAAAGAGGACATAAAAACACTATTGAAAGAATGACCGAGGACTTTTCATTAAAAGAAAAACGTTACAATAGATTAATTACCATAGTATCAATTGCAATACCCTTGGTGGTAGCTTTGTTGTTCGGATATAAGATACCCAATGCAAAACCCTTATCTTTTTTGCCCCCGATTTATGCAAGTATAAATGGCCTAACGGCGATTTTGTTGATAGCTGCCATAATTGCCATAAAGAATGGACGCCAATTGATTCACCGCAGATTAATGATGATAAATATTGTACTGTCCGCCTTATTTTTGGTGATGTATGTGGCATATCATATGACATCGGAGACAACCATATTTGGAGGCGAGGGCCCAATCAAGTTTGTGTACTATTTTATTCTGATGACCCATATAGTTCTTTCTATATCGGTTATCCCATTGGTATTGATCACCTATTCAAAAGTGTATCTGGATGATTTTGAAAGCCACAGACAATGGGCAAAATATACATTTCCCATTTGGCTGTACGTGGCTATAACCGGTGTTTTGGTCTATGTTATGATTTCACCCTACTATCCTTATTAATATTTCCATGAAAACCAAACTACTTGTCTTACTCCTGGTTATGATCGTTTTTCCAACCGTTACAGAGGCGCAATGTGCTATGTGCAGGGCCGTAGTGGAAAGCGAATCGGATGGAAAAACGGCCGAAGCGATCAATAATGGTATTGTTTACCTTATGGCGGTTCCCTATATTTTGGTGGCAAGTCTCTTTTATTTTATCTATAGAAAAATGAGGAGTTGATCCCTCGTGCGCACGCTTTTTTTACTTGAAACTGTAACAATTGGCCTTTTTGATTGTCTTATTGATGTACCATAGGTAACTCATCAATCAAAAATAGCTGACCCATGTTCGACTTGGAAAGGTGGCAAGAGATATTTGACACCATACGAAAGAACAAACTTCGCACATTTTTAACCGGACTTTCCGTAGCCTCCGGTATTTTTATTTTGGTAATATTATTGGGTTTTGGCCAAGGTATGAGGAACGGTATCGAACACGAGTTCAAAGAGGATGCCTCTACCAGTGTTTGGGTGTGGCCCGGTGTTACCTCCAAAGAGTACAAGGGTCTAAATCCCGGAAGACGAATTCAACTTGTTAATGAAAATTATACACGGGCGAGCGCCATGTTCAAGGATGAGCTGGAGTATGGGTCCTCACGAATTTTTGTGCGCGGGGTAAGTGTCAACTACGGTAAAGAAGCATTGATCTATGGTGTCCAGGGAGTGGCGTCGGATTTTCAGTTTATAGAAAATGCGGATATGGTAGAAGGGCGGTTCATTAATTACCAAGACGAAGTTTCCAACGGCAAAGTAGCCATCATCGGCAAAAAAATCAAAACAGATGTTTTTGGAGCGGTAGATACCCCAATAGGTGAGTTTATCGATATCTCCGGTATACCTTTTAAAGTGATCGGGGTGTACAGGGAAATGGAAGATCGAGAAGAAGAACGTATCTATATCCCCATAACAACAGCTCAAAGAACTTTTAATGGAGGCAATCGGGTAAACAACATGGCATTTACCTTGCCCGCTGTCGAGAATTTTGATGAGGCAGTGGCCCAAGCGATTGATTTCAAAAACGGACTTAGTGCCTATCTGCAACAATCCCATACCATTGCTCCGGACGATACTGGCGCCTTAGAGGTATGGAGTGCTATGGAAGAGGCCAAACGATATTATGGGCTTACCAATAATATTAAACTGTTCTTTTGGTTTGTGGGCGTATGTACCATAATCGCAGGAGTAGTCGGTGTAAGCAATATCATGATGATTGTTGTAAAAGAGCGAACCCGGGAAATTGGAATTAGAAAAGCATTGGGGGCCAAACCATGGTCCATAATCGCTATGATCTTGCACGAAGCCATATTTGTAACCGCAATTTCAGGATTTGGAGGGCTTATTTTTAGTATGGCACTATTGGAAATAGTTGGACCAAATATAGAAGTGGATTACATTTTGAATCCATCCGTAAACTTCAACGTGGCCTTTTCCACAGTGATCGTACTGATAGTCGCCGGTACTTTGGCTGGGTTTATTCCGGCCTACAGAGCAGCAAAAGTTAAAGTAATCGAATCTCTTAGAGATGAATAATACACATTGCCAAAATGTTCAATAAAGATAGATGGCGGGAAATTATCGAGGTGCTCACCACTAATGTGTGGCGCACCATATTCACGGCATTTGGTGTATGTTGGGGCATATTTATCCTTATAGTGCTGTTGGCTGCGGGCAAAGGCCTGGAAAATGGCATAAAACAGGATTTTGGGAACATTGCCACGAACACCATGTTTATGTGGACACGTGCCACGACCAAAGGTTATGAAGGACTCCCAAAAGGTCGAAGATTTGAATTTAAAATTGATGATGTTCAGGCCATTCGGGACAATGTTCCCGACCTTAGGTTTATTTCTCCCAGAAACCAATTGGGCGGTTTTGGGGGCAACAATAATGTGGTCCGAGGAATCCGAACAGGAGCCTATAATGTTTATGGCGATTATCCAGAAATCATCAATCAAGACCCAATGGCCGTAACCTCCGGACGCTTTTTAAATTACAACGACATCAACGAAAAAAGAAAGGTGGCCATTATAGGGCAGGGTGTAAAAAACGATCTGTATGATAAAGATGAAGATGCGATTGGTACCTATATTAAAATACAAGGGGTCAATTTTATGGTGATAGGCACTTATAAAAAAAATAATAGTGGAGGGGGCGAAGAAGGCCAAAAAGAAATATTTGTACCCTTTACCTCCTTTTCCCAAGCATTTAATCGTGGAGAGAATGTGGGTTGGATGGCCATTACGGCAAACGATGGTAGTTCCATTTCTCAACTTAAGGACAAAATTGTAGCTGAGATGAAGAAACGCCATAAAGTACACCCCGAAGATACCCGTGCTGTGGGCTATTTTGATTTGTACGAGCAATATAATCGTGTGGAGAGCTTGTTCGGAGCATTAAAGGCTGTTGCCTACATCGTCGGAATTATGGTGTTGTTGTCCGGAATAATCGGGGTGAGCAATATTATGCTGATCGTGGTCAAAGAACGCACCAAGGAAATTGGGATACGCAGGGCTTTGGGCGAACAGCCATGGTCCATAAAAAAGCAAATTTTGATGGAATCCATATTTCTGACCCTTATTTCGGGAATGGTAGGAATAATTTTTGGTTCACTGGTCATTTTTGGAATCAATTCCCTGTTGGATAATGTAGGTCCCGTGGATATGTTTATGAGTCCCAGCGTAAGTGTGGGCGTGGTAAGCGGAGCGTTGACCATATTAATGGTCTCAGGGCTTTTGGCAGGTTTCATTCCAGCTCAGAGTGCCATACGGGTAAGGCCCATAGAAGCCTTGCGAACGGAATAAAAAGTTAAAAGAATCAATCAATAACATAAATTAAAATGAAAAAATCGGTAACCATTGTCATCTTGTTGCTCATCGTAATTGTATTCGGTGGCTCCATGTATTACCTATACCAGAAAAATGCCGAGGACCCGGTAGTATATCAGACAGAAACCCCTTCCACACAGACCATTGTAAAAAAAGCAGTGGCCACTGGCAGCATTCTTCCTTTGGAAGAAGTGTTGATCAAACCGAATATTTCCGGAGTAATAGAGGAAATATATGTTGAGGGCGGCGATTATGTAAAATCCGGAGATCTTTTGGCCAAAATTAAGGTAGTACCCAATCTCTCTGCCTTGAACGATGCCCGAAACGGAATAGATGAAGCCAAGATCAATCTGGATGATCAAAAACGAAATTACGAGCGTCAGTCCACCTTATTTGGCAAAGGCGTAATTTCTAAAACAGATCTCGAAAGAGCACAGGTTTCCTACGATCAGGCCAAACAAGCCTATGCGGCTGCCAATAAAAGGTTCGATATAGTTAAAACAGGAACCACGAGCGGTCTAAGCAGTTCGGCAAATACCATGATCCGGGCCACGGTAAGCGGAATGGTCCTGGAGGTTCCCGTAGAGGTCGGTAATCAAGTGATCGAAAGCAATACCTTTAACGAGGGGACCACAATCGCAGCAATCGCCGATGTGGATAAAATGATATTTGAAGGAAAAGTGGACGAATCCGAAGTCGGGAAAATTAAAGAGAACCTACCATTGGAAATCACTGTGGGAGCAATAGAGAACAAGGTTTTTGATGCTGTTTTGGATTATATTGCCCCTAAGGGCAAGGAGGAAAATGGTGCAATTCAGTTTGAGATCAAAGGAACCCTTAAAAAAAATGACACAGTATTTATAAGGGCCGGCCTAAGTGCCAACGCTTCCATTATTTTGGCCAAGGCCGATAGTGTATTGGCGCTAAAAGAAGCCTTGGTACAGTTTGATGGAGACACTAAAAAACCATTTGTGGAGGTAGAAACCGCCGACCAACAATTTGAAAGGAAGGATGTGGAACTTGGTGTGAGCGATGGCATTTTTGTAGAGGTTAAGTCAGGGGTAACAGCTGCCGATAAGGTAAAAGTTTGGAACGCATTGGCAGAAGAATAAAGGGCATGGACGGGCTAAATCAAAAAAAAGTAAAAAATCCTGTAACAATTTAACAACATTTCTGTCTTACATACAGAGGTAAAAGTAAGATAGCTAACATCACCAATCATGATAGAAATCAAAGATCTTCATAAATCCTATAAAATGGGGAGCAACTCCCTTCATGTTTTAAAAGGGATAAACTTTAAAGTAGAAGAAGGGGAGCTAGTGGCCATTATGGGGTCTTCAGGATCTGGAAAATCAACTTTGTTGAACATTTTAGGAATGTTGGACGGTGCTGATTCCGGTGAGTATACCTTGGATGGTGTGCCGATCAAAAACCTGAGCGAGACCAAAGCGGCGCAATACCGGAACAAATTTTTAGGATTTATCTTTCAGTCGTTCAACTTGATCAATTATAAAAGTGCCGTAGAGAATGTAGCTCTTCCACTATACTACCAAAAAGTTCCGAGAAAAGAACGTCAGGAAAAGGCCATGAAATATTTGGAACGAGTAGGTCTAAAGCCATGGGCGGGACACTTGCCCAGCGAACTTTCCGGTGGACAAAAACAAAGAGTGGCCATTGCACGTGCCATGGCTGCCGAACCAAAGGTACTATTGGCAGATGAGCCGACCGGAGCCTTGGACAGTAAAACTTCTTATGAGGTAATGGATCTTATCCAAAAGATCAACGATGATGGAAATACCATTCTGGTCGTTACCCACGAGGAGGATATTGCACATATGTGCAAACGTATTGTACACCTTAAAGATGGTGTTATTGTAGAGGACAAGAAAATAGAACAAGTAAGAGCGGAGCAATATGTTTGATCGCGATATTTGGCAGGAAATATTCAATACGCTAAAAACCAATAAGCTTAGAACCTTTTTAACCGGTTTTTCGGTAGGGTGGGCCATATTTATCTTGGTTATGCTCTTGGCTTCGGTTAACGGTATGCAGAATGGGTTTGTGGGCCAGTTCAATGATGATGCCACCAACTCAATATTTGTGCGCCCCGGAACAACTTCTAAAGCATACGGCGGGTTCGAGGCC
Source organism: Flagellimonas sp. ABD4_174 (assembly GCF_056160185.1). Taxonomy (NCBI): domain Bacteria; kingdom Pseudomonadati; phylum Bacteroidota; class Flavobacteriia; order Flavobacteriales; family Flavobacteriaceae; genus Flagellimonas; species Flagellimonas sp. ABD4_174. The sequence continues at coordinate 1,304 of NZ_JBSWWP010000003.1, read as the reverse complement.
GGAAGACGTATCCAGTTAAAAAATGACGACCTGGAATACATAAAGCAAAGCTTTCCAAAGGACATAGAATACATCAGTGCAAGATATTTTTCCAATACCACGGCAAGATATAAAAGCGAAACAGGCTCATATTCGGTGCAGGCTACCCACCCGGATCACCAAGCCATAGAAAAAACCGTAATTGTTGCCGGTAGATACATTAATGAGGCAGACGTGGTCAATAAGGCCAAGGTTGCCGTAATCGGACGAAAAGTTGCCGAAGACCTTTTTGATAAAGAAGATCCATTGGGAAAGTTTGTGGAATTCAACGGTTTGCCGTTTCGGGTAATCGGAATTTTTACTGATGATGGTGACGATAATGCCGAAAGGAGAATCTATGCCCCGGTGAGTACATATCAACGGATCTATGGAAATACGAACCATATTAACATGATCGCCCTTACCTATAATCCAACATACGATTTGTCCAAAGCACTCGAGTTTTCAGGTAGGCTAGAGGATTTAATGAAGCGACGGCATAAAATAGATCCAGAGGACCAAGCAGGTCTATATGTTTGGAACTATGCCCAAGCTTTTGATGATATCAGCAGTTTTACCGCAGTTTTAAAAGGGATCGGTATTGGGGTCGGATTTTTAATTTTGATCGCAGGTATCGTAGGTATCGGTAATATTATGGTGTTTACCATCAAAGAACGAACCAAAGAGATAGGTGTGCGCAAAGCCCTTGGGGCAAGGCCACGTCAAATTGTGAACTTGGTGTTGTTGGAGTCCGTTTTTATCACCGCAATTTCCGGCTTTGTAGGGCTGTTGTTCGCTTGGATGATTTTGGCAGCCTTGGGCCCCATGATAGAAACACCGGCCTTTAGTAATCCATCCGTAGAGCTTTCTACCGTGGTTACCGCCACCATTATTTTGATAATCGCAGGAGTATTGGCAGGTTTGCTGCCCGCCATGAAAGCTGCAAATGTTAAACCCATTGTTGCACTAAGTGATAAATAGTTATGTGGTTATTTGATAGGGACTTGTGGATAGAAATTTTTCATACACTGAGCAAAAATATGTTCAGGACCTTCCTCACCATGCTCGGCGTAATTTTCGCGATGATCATCTTGGTGCTATTGTTGGGGTCGGCCAATGGTATGAGCAATGGTTTCAATAAATTGTTTGCCGGAACAGCATCGAACAGCTTGTTCGTTTGGGGCCAATCGACCTCCGAACCCTATAAGGGTTTTGAGCGTGGCCGTAGAATCCGATATAAGATCGAAGATGCCGATATCCTTAAAAAACAAATACCGGAAATAGAG
>NZ_JBSWWP010000002.1:0-91283 GCF_056160185.1 Flagellimonas sp. ABD4_174 | reverse complement strand
TTCCATAAGGGCACACTCCCCTATGTCGTTCTTGGGCAAACGCGTCACAAAATCGACCGGAACTCCATAATTGGCCAGGGAAACCGCTACGTTAGACTCCCCGCCGCCATAGACCACATCAAAGGAGTTTGCTTGTGAAAACCTTAAAAATCCGGGAGGGGCCAAACGAAGCATGATCTCCCCGAACGTTACTACTTTTTTCATTTTTATGTATTACTTATCGTTTAAGGCTTAGCTAAAGGCCAAACCTCCATTAATATCAATATTATTTCCATTTACAAAAGATGACTCGTTCGATGCCAAATAAGCTACCAAATCCGCCACTTCCTCTGCACTACCTTCCCTGCGCAAGGGGGTACTCGCAGCAACTTTGGCCCTTACCTCATCCTTTGTAAAATCATCATGGAACTTGGTTCCGATCAATCCAGGACATATTGCATTTGTTCGTATGCCTTTTGGTCCCAATTCTTTTGCCATTGCTTTGGTAAATGTACTCACGGCTCCTTTGGAGGATGCGTATAGTGTTGATCCTGCGCCACCGCCATCTCGAGCTGCTTGTGAAGAAAGGTTGATTATTGAGGCGCCCTCTTCCATTAAAGGTTCGAAAGCTTGTGTTACGAACACGGTCGACTTGAAGTTAACTCCCATGACCAAATCATAAAAATCCTCATCAAATTCTTCAAGAGATCGTCTTTCGAAAAGACCGCCTGCATTATTGACCAAAATATCTACTTTATCACCAAAGGCCTCCACAGTTTTCTCTTTTAAATGAATAATTTCATTCATTTTGGAAACATCGGCTTTTACCGCAATTGCTTCTTGTCCCAACGATTGGATCTCGACCACTGTTTCGTTGGCTCCTTTTTCGGAACTATGGTAATTTACCACCACTTTAGCTCCTTGTTTGGCCAGTTTAATCGAAATGGCACGACCAATGTCTCTTGATCCTCCTGTTACTACCGCTACTTTACCTTTTAGCATACTTTGTTTTGTTTTTTTTGAATTTTAGATTCCCAATCCTTGACCACCACCTACTTGAATGGTTTCTGCAGTTAAGAAGGCGGCATCTTCACTCACTAAAAATGAAACTACCGATGCAACGTCTTCGGGCTGCCCCAATCGTCCTAAAAGAATATTGTTCTTCCAAGATGCGAACACTTCTGGCTTAGTGGATTTGATTTGTGTGTGAAAAGGGGTGTCAATGGTTCCTGGTGATACTGCGTTTACCCTAATTCCATATTCAGCAAGGTCTTTTGCCAATGCTCTTGTTATGGCGTGTACACCTGCCTTTGATGTTCCATAAATACCAGCTCCTGGACCACCTGCGTTCCAACCTGCGATTGAGGTATAATTTATAATTGTTGGACTATCTCCTTTTTTAAGATAAGGTATAGCGGCTCTTGAAGCGAAAAATGTAGAGTCCAAATTCAAAGCCATAACGAATCTGTAGAATTCTGTGGTCATTTCTTCGAATCTCGACCTTCCTCCAAGACCTCCTGCATTGTTGATCAGCGCATCGATTTTTCCATATTTATCCCCAATTTTTTGGATATTGGTGTTTACGGCTTCCTCATCCGTCACATCAAACCCATAATACTCGGCGGTTATGCCCTCTGCTTCCAGTTCTTTGACCCTATTGGCTCCGGCTTCATCCTCGATACCGTTCAAAATAACCGTAAAACCATCTTTTCCAAGTCTTTTGGCCACTGCGAACCCAATACCTCCGGTTGCGCCGGTAATCAATGCTATTTTCTCTTTAGAATTACTCATTACTAAGTTATTATAGTTATTATGTTTTTAAATTTTCTTATTGAATTTTTGCCTTCAACGGTTCAATTTTTCCACAGAGCACCCATACACTTATCAAGGCAAGAATTGCCAATACTGCTCCAATAATGAAAGCAGGTGTATAATTTCCTCCCTTGGTTAAGATCGGCACCAAATAGGTCAATCCTACAGCAGCCAATTTTGCCGCCATTCCAGAAAAACCGGACAAGGTTCCTACTGTTTTTCCACTAAAGAAATCACTAGGCAGTGTTTGTACATTACCAATGGCAGTTTGGAAACCAAAAAGTATAATTGCCATAATGATAACTGCCATTACCGGTGCACCTGGATTGGCCATGGCCAACAAAGAGGGCAACATGATCAAACATCCTATGGTTATTACCGTTTTTCGTGTTTTGTTTACGGTCCATCCTTTTTTCAGGAAACTTTGCGCCAATAATCCCCCGAACCATGCACCCAACATTGCACCTACATAGGGTACCCATCCGTAAATACCGATAGCTTTTACATCCATTCCATATACTTCAAAAAGGTAAATTGGTATCCAGAAAACAAATAGCCACCAAATTGGGTCAATGGCAGCGGAAGCTACAATTACCCCCCAACTCTGTTTTCGTGACAAAAGTTCTTTGGTATCTGGATTATAGGCTTCTTGATCAACCAAATTCCCCTCTTTGTCCTGTTCTTGATGTTTTTGCCCATCGAGGATATATTTTTTTTCCTCATCGGTTATCCAAGAATGGTACTTTGGAGGTGCCTTAACAATAATCATCCATGGAATTAGCCACAACAATCCTGTTAATCCCACTAAAACAAAGATGGATTGCCAACTGAAATAGATTGTCAAATATGCTATTACCGGAATTGCGATAATTCCACCAACTGCGGCCCCGGAATTAAAAAGCCCTTGCGCAAATGCTCTTTCCTTTGTTGGAAACCATTCCGCATTTCCCTTGGCCGCGCCAGGCCAGTTACCTGCTTCGGCCACACCGAGAATTGAACGAAAAACAGCGAAGCTCAAAAAACCTTTTGAAATTGCATGTAGGGCAGTGGCAATAGACCAAACCCCAATGGACAGGGCAAACCCCAATCGGGTACCTATCCAGTCGAATATTTTACCAAAAATGGCTTGTCCGAATGCATAGCTGAACACAAAAATTATAGAAATCCATGAATAGATTTCCTTGCGTTCATCTCCTGATTTATCGGGATATAGCTCCTCGGCAATTTGCGGCCACAATACTGTAATCGACTGTCTATCAATATAATTTATGACCGTTGCAAGTGCGATCAAAGCAATTACCCACCACCTTAAGCCTTTAATTTTCATTCTTTTGTATTTATTGGTTACGGGAGCGAGGGCACATAGAACCATCTTTGAAAACCTTTTGAAGTTTCCATTTGGTGTACTTTGAGCTTTGGGCGATCAGGATAATAATGCCCCTGTTTGCTATTGAAGTGCATATTTGACACCCAAAGTGTTCTTTGTTCTATTTTAATTCCCTCCCATTGATCGACCAAAGACAAAATCGTGCACTTTTTATCCTTGACGCTACATTATATTCAGTCTGATGTATTGTAACAATATTGATATAAAACCTTGAAATGTATCTTCATTTTTTCTCTTGCTCTCTGCGGATCTTGATCTTTTATTGCTTCAAAAATATCTTCGTGCTCCTTGATCGCCATCTTTGATTGATTTTTATCGCAGACATGGTACTTCTCAAAATTGGTGATGATTTCAGGTGTAATTATCAACATGAACGTATTCATTGTACTGTTCTTACTGGCCTTGGCAATGGCCAAATGAAAAAGCAAATCTTCTTCGACGGCATCTTGACCATTTATGACCTTCTCTTTATAGGCATCCAAGGTCTCCCGCATGTTGATCAAGTCTTTTTCCGTTCTTCTTAGCGACGCCAATTTTACCGTCTTCAATTCCAACAATATTCGGGTTTCCACCAATGATTTAAAGCTTGGTTCTTCCAGCTTTAGGATATCATCTATCATACCCTTCATGGCCACCCTACCTATATCTGCGATAAAGGTTCCACTTTGCGGTCTTGATTTTAAAATGCCATAAAATTCAAGTCTTTGAATAGCTTCTCGAATATTGCTGCGGCTTACACCAAATTTCTCCGAAAGCATTCTCTCCGAAGGGAGCTTATCTCCTGGTTCCAAGTTTTTATACTCGATATAGTCCCTTAAACCTGCAATTATTGCTTGTTGCACATCTGTATTTTCACCTTTGGTGAGCACTTCTAACTTCATGCCTTCGATTTAAAAATTGGTTAACCAGATTGGTTTGTTAAATTTATGAAAAAAAGTCCAATCAGCATAGCTTTTTTATGCATCTCAACAATGTGAAAATTAATGTTTAGAACAAAAGTCCACTGGCCAATCCCATGGCCAGTAAACTTTCTAAAAATAACTAAACCAACTAACTCAATATATGTACTTTACCATGTGGACCATGCCAATTTGTTTTGACTTGCCCCAATGAATCAATACCCCGGATTTTGCGTTATTACACCGTCTGTTGCTAGGATTTCCGATACCGGGATCGGGAAAACATGATAGTTACTATTTACAGTTTGTCCCATTTCCGCATCGACAGTTCCTGTTCTTACCAAATCGAACCAACGTTGTCCCTCAAATGCCAACTCCAATCTTCTTTCATCTAAAATTGCCTGCCTAACCAGAGCTTGGGTATTCAACACGGTATGATCTAATGGATTTAACCCTGCTCTTGTCCTTATGGGGTCCAGCAAATCAAGTACATCTTCGGCCGAACTACCATTTTCATTCAGTGTTTCGGCATACATCAGAATAATATCGGCATATCTAAGCTCTATCCAATCATGCTCTGCCCCTAGACCTCCGTCTTTTGGGAATTTGATCGCGGTCAATCCATCCTCGCTAAGGGTTACCGCCCTGCGTAAATCGGTGCCCCCACCATTGGCATCGCTCTCTTCGAAAGCAGCTACCAAATCTTGGTCTACAGGTAAATCGGACTTTGAGTCGTCCCCAACAAACCAATTCCAAAAATCAGAACCAAAGTTATATTCGTCGGTTATTGAACTTGATATTTGGGTGGAGTATATAATTTCCGAGTTTTCGACCTCATTGGCGGCACCAAAAATTTCGTTGAAGTTTTCCTTTAGACTTATTCCTGCCGATGCAGCTCCGTTTACCACGGCGGCCAAATGTGTTTCGGCACTGGCAAAGTCACCTCTGGTAACATAAACTTTTCCCAAAAGGCCTTGTGCTGCATATTTGGAAGCTCTCCCGTTCGTTATTTCTGAATCTAGAGCTGCAATTGCATCTTGCAAATCGGGTATAATTACGTTATTGTATACTTCATCTGCCGGTTGTCTTACCAAAATGGATGAGTCCGTTATACTTGGATCTGCCTCAAGATTTACGGTAACATCTCCAAATACCTGCACCAACTTAAAGTAAGAGAGGGCCCTAAGGAACTTTGCCTCACCTACCAATGTAGCATCTTCAGAGTTTTCTATTACATTGTTTGCACTCAGTATCGACTTGTACATTGCGGTATAGAACGGTCCAAAAAATTGATCTTCCATGGCCGTAAGTCCGTTATCGTATTCATCAAATTCCGTGTAGGGAGGTTCGAACATAAATGCATTGTCCGATCTAAATTCTCCCATAACTGCCATTGGGGTCACAGATCCCAATTGATAGTAATAGGCTGCATTTAGAACCCCATCATAATTGGTCAATGAGTTTGAGCTTGCAATATTGGGCGGAAATTGATCTAAATCACTATCACATGCTGTTATCAGTAACAACAGCCCCAATAATTTATATATAGATTTCATAGTTCTTTTTTTAGAAATTAACATTTAAACCTAGTGTAAAACTTCTCACAACCGGAGCTGCACCAAATTGGGATCCATACGTAGTAGGCCCTAAATAATCGCTTCCCGATGTCTGCACACCTTCTGGATTGTACGAGGTATAGTCATCTGCCCATAAGTACAATAAATTAGTGGCCGCTGCATAAAGTCTAACAGAATTTAAACCTATTGAACTGATCAAATCTTGATCCAGTGTATACCCAATTGTCAGGTTTCTCAATGCAATGTATGAGGCATCCTGTATCATGGCATCGGTCTGGTATCTGTTTCCTATATAGTATTCTCCATTGTGGTCGGCTATACCATCACTGTTGGCATCAAAACTATCCACCAATCTGCCACTCCACTGCGATTCGTAATAAAGAGGATCTATATTGTACACCTCTGCTCCATGCGATCCTTGAAACTGCATGGACATATCAAAATTCTTATATCGAAAATTGTGAGCCATACCCCAGTAAAAATCTGGCGTATTTTGACCAATTTTGACCAAATCCCCACCATCTTCAACACTTCTTGTGGCATCGATCACACCATCGCCATTTTGATCTACCACATAGGATTCTCCCGTGGTGTTATTTGGGTGCCGTGTCCCGTCTTCCAGATAGATCATTTCTACCTCCCCAGTGGTTTCCAGCCCCCACATTTCTCCTATTTCGCCACCAACATAGTTTCTAAAGACAGGGCCTCTACCACTTACACCATAGATGGCCTGTGGCAATTCTTCGAGTCCGCCCAATTCCTTGATCTCTGTTTCAACTGTGGATAGGTTAGCGTTGAAACTCCAAGAAAAATTATCTTTATTGATAACATTGGCATTCAACTCGAATTCCATACCAGAGCTTCGAACATCACCAGAATTAAGTACGATGGAGGTTGTTCCATATACTTCTGAAACACTTTGATTAATTAAAATATCCTCAATATCGGATGTATAGTAATCTACACCCAATCTTAAGCGATTGTTGAAAAAGCCTAGGTCCACACCATAGTTGGTCTCTGTATTGGTCTGCCAGGTTAAATCTGGGTTTGCGATGTTGGATGGAATTAAATATCCTGTTCCGAATATGGTCGCACTGGGGTCCAATAGGCTCAGAGAGTCGTAAGAGCCCAAAAATGAAGTTGTTCCCAATGAACCTGTACTGAACCTCAATTTTAACTGACTAAGTGTTTCGTTATCCGCCAAAAATGCCTCGTTGTGGACGTTCCAACCCAAGGAAAGAGCCGGAAAGGTTTCGTAACGGTTGTTCGCACCGAAACGCGAATCCCCATCCCTTCTTAAGGACGCAGAAAACAAATACTTATTGTCGTAGGCATATTGTACCCTACCAAATATACTTTCCCGTACTCTCTTCTCATCGCGCTCGGTAACGGTAATATCCGCTGGCTCAAAGAGGTTATAATTTTGTATGTCCGTATCGGGGACATTGGCACCATCCAAGGCCGTACCTACCAATCTTGTCGTTTGAAATTCGATACCGGCCACTGCCGATATATCATGTTTCCCGATTACTTTAGAATAGTTAAGGGTAGTTTCGCTCAATACCGTGGTTACTTTTAGATCGGTCTGGTCCATGTAGGTTTGACTTGTTCTTGCCCTAGAATCGTACCCCAACAATCTATGCTCATAGAACTGGGTATCACGTAGATCGCCCCCCAAAACCGTTTTTATGTTGAGCCCATCCAATATATTGTATTGCAAATACGAACTTACGTTACCAAAGAAGGTTTTTTCCCATCGTTCCGTATTGTCCAATTTTGCTGCTGGGCCAGCATCGCCCGAACCTCCGATACCATTATTGGCCCTTCCATAATGCCAATCTTGCGCCGCCATGCCAGGAACCAAATCGTAAATGCTACTGGCTTCATAGGTAGAACCTCTAAAACCATCATCAAATGGGGACAGCCCCAAAGCCTGTGCTTCTGCATCCAAGGCCTGAACAAACGCAATGGATTCTTCGGTGTGATATACGGGGTGCACCCCATAAGATCTTAATAAATCCCGCATGTCATGGCCCAAGATATCTCTGTGCGAAGTAAACCCGTTAAAGTTTATACCTGTTTTGAACTTTTCGCCCAACTTGGCGTCCACATTTACCCTAGCATTCAATCTTTCGAAGCCTTCCGTAATAATAATACCCTCGGTATTCTGATAACCAATTGAAGCAAAGTAGTTTACATCATCTGTTCCACCGCTCATGCTAAAATCGTGACTCATTATACTGCCACTCTGGAAAAGCCAATCTTCTGGACTTATGGCTCCGGGCGAATTTTCGTAGGCATTGAGCCTAAACTCCACAAAGTCCGGGTCTATTTGAGAAAGGTCCCAATTCCCTGCTGCAATCTGTTCTCTGGAGTATGCAGCCCATTCGGGTCCGGATTTCATTATGTTATCACGGTATTTACTGGAAAAACTGGTGTAGGCATTGTAGCTAAAGCTAGCTTTGCCGGACCTACCTTTTTTAGTGGTCACCAAAATAACCCCATTTGCCCCCCTAGATCCATATATGGCAGCAGATGCGGCATCTTTTAGTACCTCCAAACTCTCAATATCGTTTGGGTTCACCGTAGCAAGGCTTCCAGAAATTGGATAACCGTCAACAACGATCAATGGGTTGGAATCTCCGGATATGGACGATGCCGCCCTAATCTGAATTTTTGGGTCCGCTCCAGGGGATCCATTTTGATTCTGGATCAGTACCCCGGGCAATTTTCCCGCCAAGGCATCGTCTACCCGCGTTGCCTGGATTGCTGCGACGTCATCCCCTCCTACTTTGGCCACTGCACCCGTTAAATGGGATTTTTTACGTGTACCGTATCCCACGATCACTACTTCATCCAAAAGTGCCATATCCTCTTGCAGTACTACATTTAGGGTTTGGCTCTGATTTATAGTAATATTTTGGGTCGCAAAACCTATATAGGAAAATCTAAGGACGTCACCAGGGGACACCTCTATGGTATAATTCCCGTCAAAATCTGTTTGAGTTCCATTGGTGGTACCTACCACCAATACATTGGCACCCGCGATCGGAACGTCGTTGGCATCGAACACTGTACCGGAAACCGTGTAAGCGTCTTGTGCAAACAACTGCAGGTTGAATAAACATACTATTGCAAGCAATAGTTTTAACTTAAATTTCATTTGTTTAGCTAGTTAGAATTATTAGTTTAAAAAAATTCATTCATAGTGTGCGGCTATGATAGTTGTCCAATCCCACCTTTAGGCAAATGAAAAGTCAAAATCAATCGAATTTTAGTAATTTTGAATTCTACATGTACACTAAAAGTGTATTTGTTACATATTACTTCCCTCCTAAGAAGTGATATTCTAAAAGGATAGGCGTGCACCTATCCTTTTTTTTGTTATTCAAATCATATCGTTTTTGTTGTTTTGAATTGGTTTACCAAATTGGTTTACCAAATATATGTGATAAAAATGTTAAATGAAAGTTATTGTAGGAAAAAAGTGTTAAAGTTTTTGTTGATATCCTATTTTAAAGGGTTCAAAAATGTCTTTACCTTATTTTATGCTGCCAATTTTTGACTATTTCTCCATAAAGTCTTCCCTGATTGGACTAAATACATCGATAAGAACACCTGCTTTTTTACAAATAGCTCCGTGACTCACATGGGGCGGAATATAAAAGGCGTCTCCAGCCTTCATTAATTTAGTCTCTTTGCCTATAGTAAGTTCAAATTCACCACTTACCACATAAGTAGTCTGTGAATGATAATGGTCGTGCATGGGCCCGACACCCCCCTCGTCAAACTGTACATTTACGAGCATAATTTTGTCATCGTAAGCCATTATTTTTCTTTTCACCCCCTCACCTACGGTTTCCCATTCCATTTCATCCCCAAAAATGAATTCCTTACTTGATCCAAATGATTTCATCTTACTTCTTGTTTTAATTTAAATTGATTAGAGTAAAAGATCCTTTCCATTTTAATTCTCGACCTTCTATATTGATACTATGATATTTATCTGATGTATTGTTCAATGTTGAAAACACAAAGACAGTAGTACGTCCATCCACAGTTTCAATGCCAACGGCCCAATAGCCATCCTGTTCATATAGTTTATACAACTTTTTAATATTTGACGTGGCATTTACCGCCAATTCCGTGACCGGACTATAGGTTCCGTGCGACTCCAATACGGATGCATACATGGTATTTGATCGATCGTTCTTTCTATGGATTAGAACAGGGTCCCTCCGTAAATTGAATTCTGGATCGCTAGCCCCTACCCTACCCATAATCAAACTATCCTTTGCCGTGGCAAGAGATGTCAAGGTGTAAAATTTGTTGTTGGCCATCCAAGAAAATTTAAGATTATCGTCGGTCAACTGGGCGCTGCCTTCCTTATAGATATGTTGATAACCAAAATCCCCTCCCAAAGGTCGCAACGTATCCTCGGCCTTATATGGAACGTTCAAGGTCATTAACTGGCCCAAGTAATAAAAAGGCAAATCATATTGATGGGCCCTATCCGATTCCACCTGCAATACATCCAACACTATAGGTTTTTGCCAACCCGTATCTTGTATTATGGCCATGGTACGGTGCATTTTGGTGCCGGGATACGCGTTTTTCTCGATAGCGCTCACCACCTGAATTTTAGGGTCTTCTATATTGAACAAATAATGTTCTGAGTGATTTTTACTTCCAACCTCATATTTTGCGCCAAAATGGGAGGTTTGATCCTGTACCAGTGTGTTATGGGCCACAGTCTGTTTGGCCCAAGTTTTATTTTCCTTTAAATAATTGCCTCCACCTTTTTGCTCTATATTTACAAATCGGGCGAGCCCATAGTCTTGTACAACTTCGTCTCCATTCTCATAAAAAGAATAGGACAATTTATCATAATGCCCATGACTCAATCCCTGTGCGGTGTATTTAAAAACAAGTTCCAACTTATCTTTTCTCAACACTGAGATTCCGCCTTCTTCACCATTTGGACCATCACGCAAATCAATACTTTTTTTAACATAGGGCAATTGTTGATTATTCTTGAGTCCCTTTGCCACGGACAATCCAGCATCGTTGAGAACAACTGTTCCCTGTTTTTGTGCTACATCCAATAGTTTTGGGTCTTTATTTCCATAATAATAGGCTACATCGACCGCATTCACCAATGAGGTGTTGTAGTAGGACATTCCTTTTTGTCCGTCGTTAATTGGAAAAAAATCACCATCAAGGTCCGATAGATCCAACAACGCATATACACTTTTAACCAGTACATTGTTGTTGTACTCAAAAATTTTTAATTCTGGTTTTACATTTTGCAAAGCTTGGGCAAAAATCAGGAATGGATACATGGCATACCTTTGATAGTAAGGTCCTTCGGTATAATAGCCATCTGGAGAAAAAGGTTCGTCCAAATTGGCATAAAACCCAGCTTCTTTCCCCTCTTCAATAATGAATCCACCGTCGTTGTCCTTGGTTCCTGTATTTAGCTCAACATCTTTAATTCCATATAAAGCCCGTTCCAACAATGCATCGTCCTCCATGACCAAGGCGATCATTCCCACAGCTACATTGCCCCAGGTGCTATGATTATGGATCCTATTAAAAAATTGTGGATTTTTTATCGATATAAAATCCGCAAAGGGTCTGAACAAATTCTTTTCCAGATGCTTACGTTCTTTCTTGCTCAAATAATCATAAATACAATCGTATGCTTGGCTTGCATATACCAACCAATTGGAATCGTTCAAACATTGCCAGAACAATTTGCCCCTGGCATATGAGCGCTCTTTAGGGTGTATGGGCAAGTTGGGATAGAGGTCTGCATAGGCCTTGAGAATTTCGTGCACATATACGGCATATGTATAGTCATCCAAAAGTTGATACAAAATACCCGCTTTTTGCATGAGTCTATAATTGCGTTTATGGGTCTCGTGGGTATAACCGCCAGAATAATCTTTGGGCACGGGCACATCAATACCTTGTTCTATTGCTGTGTCAACTTCCTCTTTTATGGTGGCAAGTGTCTTATCCAAAATGGGCAGATTGCCCATTTTGGCCCTTATTTCTTTTACACCTTCTTGGGTCAAAATTAGTTTTGGGTGGTCCTGGGCCATCGAACCAACAGAATACGTTGCAACAACCAAGAATATCGTTAAGTGTTTTACGAGCTTCATCTTACTGACCGAACAATAATCCAACATCCTTTCCATCGGTTCCTTTTCCTTTTAATGGGGAACCTGGTTGCAATTCATATCCGTCTTTTACAAACACCGGGGCCATTTCCCACAGATTCTCTGCACGATATTTTTGATCACCGGTAACCGTAAGCTTATCGGATTGGTAAAAGTTATTGTTGAGTACATTTACAATAGGCTCACCGACCACCAAGTGCATATTGACACCCTTGGTCTTATCAAAGATATTGTTCTGGACATCTATGACCTGAACCCCGTAGAGCGACACAGCAGCATCGTATTTATTACGATCATCGAATCCTACGTTGTCCAAAACGTTATGTTCCATTTCCAAGAACGGCCCAAAGGTACTCTCATCCTTTCCTCCCCTATGTAATCTCAATGCCGCTCCACCAATATCAGTGAAGCTATTGTTTTTAAGGATAACGTATTCCGCATTATATATTCCGATATCATCGGTCTCCTTATCTAGGGCGATCACATTGCCGGTAATGGTCTTGAACCTGGAATTTTTGATGCTTATGGTATCTGCGAACGTATTTTTGTACACACGGATGGCATCGTAAGAATGGTTAACGTCCAGGTTTACAAAATCGCAATCGTCTATGAAAAGTTTGTAATTTTTGTTCATGGAATATTTGCTCGTTGTAATAACAGAATTGCCTGTTCTGTCAGGAGCATCTTCCCCATCGAACACTAAATTGGACAATGCCAGACTACCTCCATTGTTTATTTGAAACAATGACTTTTTCTCAAAGAACACCTTGGCCTTCTCCGACCCTTTGGAGGTAATGCTTATGGGCTTGTCCACTTCTATGGTTTTGGTGTTCGGATAGGACGCTCCACCTTCCAAAACCAAAATATCACCTGCATTGGCCCCTTTGACGGCATCAAAAAGAGCGTTAAGGGCGGCAGGCACCTCAATAGTACTACCCGAAGATAAGGCTACATCGGTATCATCTTTGGGATACCAAGAAACACCGGTTTCATTTTTGGACAATATCTTTTCCGGAATATCGGCACCTACTCCTTCTGGCGCGTTCACCGGCACCAACAACCCAGATTGGTTCTCGGCCAAGTCCAGGTCTTGTTTAAAAAATCCATCCTCGTTGATCAGAATTACATTTTTGCTCACAAGATTGTTGTTGAAGGTAATTCCGCTAATATCATCGTAAACCGTAAAAAGATTGTCACGGTTTTCATTGTAAAAAATATTGTTCTCCATAAAAGAATCCACAGGGGGTGCATTTCGTTCTGCATCTGCACCGGCACAAAGTTGGATATGATCACTATTGATAAAGGTGTTGTTGCGAACAATGGCATCTTTAGCTTGATCGTATCTGTTGATAGGAGAGTTATAAATACCGTTCATGATCACAAAAGCGCCACGAAAACGATATCCCGTTAAACCTACCCCATAATTATTGATAACGGTCTGCTTACCGTTGATCACTCGTATACCGCCTGTGCTGGGCTTGTTGTTTCCAATAAAGATATTGCCATCCACAAGGGTATTCTCCCCATGCCTCATGGTCAAAGTTCCAGTACATTCGAAGAATACATTGCTTTTATAAGTATTCATCCCCGACTTATTGGAAATAATCTCATGCTCGCCATTGCACCGATCAAAGTAGTTGGATTCCACTACGGTATTGGAATTTGTTCTTGAATAATGACTTGTTCCAATTCTCAAAGTCTCCCCACCATTGGAACCAAGGTTTTGTCTGGGACCAAAATAATTATGGTCTATTTGGTTATGGTTCTCTTGACTGGCCTCGGAATTTAAACGTACGATCATGGTTACTCCACGATTGCCTTTACCTACCAAATGATTATGGTCCACTCGGTTATTTTTACCATAAATGGCCACCCAAGTGTCGGGCTCGTGCCGTTCTGGATTATTAAAATTATCTATTACACACTCAGTTAACCTACTATTGTTGGCCAAGGTATTTTTATCTTTTTTGAATGAAATAACCTCAGTGGTGGGGGTAAACCCATTTTTAAAAACAAGGCCTTCCACAATTAAATGTTCGCCGGCCATTCGCAGATTGGACTGTCCTTCCAAGGTTACCTTACCTTTTTCTTCAACCGTCAGTTTAATAGGTTTTGCAGCAGTGCCGACTCCTTCGAACAATAGCTCGGCATCTTGCCACACGCCATTTGCCAGGGTCACTACATCTCCAGGCTCAAGATTGGAAACAACGTTGTTGAATTCATCAACGGTCTTGACCAAGTTTTGCTTATTTGTCGATTTTGGCCCACAACCCACTACAACGATTGCGGATAATAATAAAATGGATAGTTTGTTTAGGTGCATGATATAATTGGTTTACCAATTTGGTTTACCAAATATATGTATATTTACGAGGTACGCAAAAATTTTAGCAATAAAATATGGAAACTGTATTACCTAGCACCTAAATATTTGAAATTATGAAAACACAATCAGAATTGATTATACAGCAATTAAAGAAAATTAGTACGGCCAGTATTGCCACCTGTCTTTTTAAAAAGGGATTGCGCAATCAATACATACAAAATGTAACTCCTTTAAAAAAATTGAAATCGAACATGGTGGGAAGAGCATATACATTAAGATATATACCTGCGAGAGAAGATCTAAACCCCATTGAAGTATTTAAAGACCCAAAACATTTACAACGCGTAGCGGTTGAAGAATGCCCAGAGAACCATGTATTGGTAATCGATAGTAGAAAAGACCCCAGAGCTGCATCCGCTGGAGCCATATTGGCCACCCGACTTATGAAAAAAGGTGTCGCGGGAATTGTAACGGATGGGGGGTTCCGGGATTCCGAAGAAATTTCTAATCTACCTATGCCGGCCTACCACCAAAGGGCTAGTGCTCCTACCAACCTAACCTTGCACCAAGCCATTGCCATCAACGAACCTATCGGGTGCGGAGATGTAGCGGTTTTCCCCGGCGATTATATTGTAGGGGATAACGATGGTGTTATGGTTATTCCACAACACTTGGTCGATGACGTTGTAAGCGAATGCCGGAAAATGGAGCTATTTGAAAAATTTGTACTTGAAAAAGTAAACCAAGGAACGCCAATAATTGGTTTGTACCCGTTGACATCAAATGATTTACGTAAAGAATTTGAGGAATGGAAAAAGTAAAACAACCATATGTCAGATAAACAAAAGAAATGAGCATCTTAAAAACATTCTTTGATCTCCCCTTATAATTCCGTTCGATACGCATTTCGCAAGTATCAGGTCACGACCCAAATTTTTAAGGACTCACTATGGCGAGGATTGAAAACTGAGACCTTCCCGGAACCCTCGCGACATTAAAGCAGGAGGTAGATTTAACCAAATTCTAATTACCTAATCATATATGTATTGGACTGTAAATAGAAAAGTTGCATGTTTTTGTTTGTCCAGCGTTAAACACACCAAAGTGTTCCTCCAGTCTCTAGCACTATATTTTAAAATGGAAAAAATTCAGTTCCTAAGCACCTAACAAAACAAAAGCCCCGCAAATTTACATCTGCGGGGCTTTCCGTTGGCCTACAAGGACTCGAACCTTGAACGACTGAACCAAAATCAGCTGTGTTACCAATTACACCATAGGCCAGTACCAAAAAGCTAAACTTGATTCAGCTTTTGAGCGTGCAAATTTAAAACAAACTTTGGTTTCAACAAATATTTTTAAAAGAATCCCTGCTAATTTTCCAATGCATGGGTGTTAAAGGTTTTCCAAAAATGGCTAATCTTCTATTATAGTTTTACTAAATTCGCCACAATTCGGTTAACAACCAACTCTATGTTTGCAAAAGACTTTAAAAAATGGGACACCATCCTCGGATGGGTTTCTTTCGCCATCGCGTTTATAGTTTATGCCCTTACCGTTGAACCCACTGGAAGTTTTTGGGACGCAGGGGAGTATATTTCCACTTCCGCAAAGTTGCAGGTAGGACACCCGCCTGGAGCTCCGCTGCTCCAAATGATAGGTGCTTTTTTTGCCATGTTCGCCTTTGGAGACGTTACCAAGATAGCGCTCATGGTCAATGCAGTTTCCATAGTATCCAGTGCATTTGCCGTATTGTTCACATTTTGGACCATTACCAATTTGGTCGGAAAACTCATTTCCAAAGAAGAGACAATAAACAATAGCAAAGCTATCGCTATTTTGGGAAGTGGACTTGTAGGGGCACTTGCTTTTACTTTCTCGGACAGTTTTTGGTTCAATGCAGTGGAGACCGAAGTATACTCCATGGCCAGTTTAATAATGGCACTTTTGCTTTGGTTGGGCCTAAAATGGACAGATAATTTGGACGATCCACGAGGACATCGTTGGTTAATGCTCATCTGCTTTGTGATCGGCCTAACCTTCGGGATACAGTTTATGGGATTCTTGGCCATTCCCTCCATTGGGCTCTTGTACTATTTCAAAAAATACAAGACCACAACAGTAAAGAATTTTTTATTGGCCAATATCATCGTAGTGGCCATACTTATATTGGTCTATAAATTCTCGCTCACCTATGTTTTAAAACTATTTGGCTGGAGCGAGGTTTTCTTTATCAACGAAATTGGGCTTCCGTTCAACTCCGGATCCATAATCATGGGACTATTGTTTGTTGCCGCCTTCTATTTTGGTTTGAAATATACCCGAAAACATAATTACTACAATGCCAATATTGTTGTCCTCTGCCTAATGTTCCTAATCCTCGGCTTTTCTTCTTGGTTGATGCTTCCTATTAGAGCAAATGCGAAAACCGTAGTAAACGAAAACAACCCTTCGGACGCGCGTGCCCTTTTGGCCTATTATAACAGGGAACAATATCCCGGTGTGGACAGTCCCGTATATGGAGCGTACTATTCCGATACTTTTGCCCCATCTGGAGAAGATCGGGACGATAGCCCCAAATACGAAAAAGACCTCAAGTTGGGCAAATATGTAATTGTTAACCATTACAAAGGTGCTATTCCCGGACCCAATGAGAAACATGTAGGTATTTTGCCCCGAATGTGGAGCGACCAGCATGCCGAAAACTATATGCGCTATTTTGGCGCACTGGATTTCCGCATAAAATCTGAATACATTTCCAACAACGATCTTAGGGAAGCGGTGAACCAATTTAAGACCGCATACTCCCAAGGAGAATTGGATACAGAACAGTACATTCGGTTTTTAAGGGAATTTGGGGAATACATCGAAGTTGAGCCCCCGACCCTGGGCCAAAACTTAAAATATCTTTTTGATTTCCAGTTCAGCTACATGTACATGCGCTACTTTATGTGGAACTTTGTTGGCAAGCAAAACGACATTCAGGGTAGATACGATGAAAATGGCAACTGGCTGAGCGGCATCAATTTTATAGACAATATTAGGTTGGGAAGCCAAGAAAACCTGCCCAGCGATTGGAAAAACAACAAAGGCCGCAACACCTATTTCTTTCTGCCACTACTGCTGGGTATTTTGGGCATTGTATTCCAAATTTCCAAAAACCCAAAGCAATTTTGGGCGCTGTTTATTTTCTTTTTGTTCACAGGACTGGCCATTCAATTCTATACCAACCCATACATTTTCCAACCTCGAGAACGCGATTATTCGCTCGTTGGATCGTTCTATGTTTTCTGTATATGGATCGGTATTGGCGTATACGGCCTCTTCGATGAATTTAAAAAGCTGATTTCCGCCAAAATCGCTGCACCTACCATTACCACATTGTGTCTTTTGGCCGTGCCTTTGTTAATGGGCTACCAAAATTGGGACGATCACGATAGGTCTAACCGATATACTGCGCCATCAACAGCAAAAGCTTACCTCGATTCCTGTCAAGAAGATGCAGGGGCCATATTGTTCACTATTGGCGATAACGACACCTTTCCGCTTTGGTATGCTCAGGAAATCGAAAATTACAGGACCGACGTCCGCATTGTAAACACCAGTCTTTTTGCCACCGATTGGTATATTGATCAAATGAAACGAAAGGCCTATGAAAGCGACCCTATACCATCTCAATTAACCCACGACAAGTACAGTTATGGCACAAGGGATGCGGTGTATTATCAAGGCATAACCGAAAATCGTTGGAATATCAAGGATTTTATGAATTGGATCGGTAGTGATAAGCCCCAGACCAAGTTCCGACATATTTTAACCAACCAAGGGGCCGATTTGAGCCAGTATTCGGAAAGCACTTTGGATATTGTATACTACCCTACCAATAAAATCAGGATACCGGTCAACAAACAAAACGTTCTCGAAAGTGGTCTGGTAAAAGAAAAGGATTCCACCTTGATCGTGGATTACATCGACATTGATCTTCCAACTGGTGCACTTCCTAAAAACAGAATTTTGATGTTGGACTTAATTGCCAACAACGATTGGAAACGACCCATCTACTTCTCGGGAGGCAGTTTTGACAGCGCCGAATATATTTGGATGAAGGATTACTTGCAATTGGATGGTCTGGTGTACAAACTGGTGCCCATAAAAACCCCGAACCGTAATTCATTTGAAATGGGACGTATCGACTCCGAGTTGATGTACGACATCGTAAAGGATTGGGATTGGGGCAATTCTGGTAGCGACGATATTTACCACGACCCACAGACTCGTTCACAAGGATTATCTTTCCGTAGCAATTTGGCCCGTTTAATGGAAACCCTTATTGCAGAAAACAAAATTGATAAAGCCAAGGATGTGATCAATATCGCCATGGAAAATATTCCGGTGGAACACTTCTATTTTTACGCCTTTGTTGAACCTTTTGTGGACGGATATTATAAAGTTGGCGAAACGGAAAAAGCCCGGGAGCTGTTCGGAAAACTCAAAAAAATATATCAGGAACATTTGGAATATTATGCCAATATTCCTCTAGACGAACAATATGATAAAATTGACGACATCCTAACCGATATGCAGGCTTACCGCAGAAATATTGACATCTTAATAGAAAACGGAGATAAAGAACTGGCCGAGTCGGAAACCATTATCTTTAATGAGTACATCGATATGTTCTCCCAATTTGTTGATGAGGAAGAAGATGTTTTGGACGAACCAATAACCTTGGACCCCGATATGGAAGATTCCATTCCGTTGGACACCATAGAAAGGGTGCCCGACTCCACGATAGAATAAGGTAACAGCATAAAAAAGCGAGGTAAAAACCTCGCTTTTTTATTTAAATATATTCGTTTAAAATACCAATGAGGGTATTGGCGTCCTGCTCACCACTTTGGCGCCAGACCATTTCACCTTTTTTGTAGATCATTAACGTTGGCAACCCTTTAATACGCAGTGCCTGTGAGAGCTCTTTATTTTTATCCACGTCAATCTTTATTACTTTGCCTTTATCACCTAGGGCAGCGGCCACATCGCTCAAAACAGGATGCATAGAAGTGGACTGCTCGTTCCATTCTGCATAAAAATCTAATAATACAGGTACTTGTAAATCTATAAGTTCTCCGAATTTGGACATGTATTCTAAGGTTTACAGTCAAAAGTAAGAAAAAATGTTAATGTTTAACAGTTAAACATTTCTTTGGCACCATGGTGAATAAAATTAGGCCAACCCCTTTTTCTTTAAGGTGATAACGGATATCTCCGGCCAGATACCAAAACGGCCGGGATAACCAATAAAACCAAACCCTCTGTTCACATTGATAAACTGGTCCAATTCTTTGTATATACCCGCCCAATATTTATACCTCCATTTTACCGGGCTCCATTTTATCCAACCTGGTATTTCCACCCCAAACTGCATGCCGTGGGTATGTCCACTGAGGGTCAAGTGAAAATGATAATCGTCCTGTAGTACCACATCTTCCCAATGGGACGGGTCATGGCTCAAAAGTATCTTAAAATCTTCCTTGGCAACACCCACCTTGGCCTTTTGCAGATCGCCGGCTTTTTTAAATCCGCCACGTCCCCAGTTTTCCACCCCGACAAGTGCAATTTTATCTCCTTGCTTTTCTAAAAAGCGATTGGAATTCAGCAATAGATCAAATCCCATTTCCCTTTGCATCGTCTTTAGATCTTCGAGGTTCTGTTCCTTTTCTTCCTCGGTATCCCAAACGGCATAATCACCATAATCGTGATTTCCCAAAACCGAAAATACACCATCATTAGCTTTCAATCGGGAAAAAACCTCTTTCCAAGGCTCCAGTTCACTTGAACGGTTGTTTACAATATCACCCGTAAAAAAGATAACATCGCTCTTTTGTTCGTTTACGAGATCAATTCCGTATTCCACCTTTTTATAATCATCAAAACTACCGCTGTGCACATCCGAAATCTGCGTGATCTGATAATTATGAAAAGCGTCGGGAAGGTCTTCAAACTCCAACTCGTATTTTAATACCTGATAATTATATTTACCGCGGTACATACCGTACAACAGAGCCCCAAAAGGCAAGGCCGCCAAACCCAAGGCAATGCCGCTCACAAATTTTCTACGGGAAGGATAAATCCCGTCGGCAGAACTGGATAGGCCTACCATTTTATTGTAGCCAAAACCCAATAAACGTACAATATCTTCCAAAAGTAGAAAGAAACCCAACACCAGGGCCAACAAAAAGAAGGCGGCAAATATACTTCCCGCTATAGCGGCCGTGCCTTTAAAACCATCACCTGGATCGTAGGTAACCACTTTTACGGTCAAAAAAACCAAGGCCCCTAAAAACAATACAATATAGGTCCAGTGCAACAAAGGACTCTTGAACAATGTTTTAAAGGCTTGAAAACCATACACGGCGAGTACCACATATAGGATTGCCAAAATGATAAATCGGGACATACAATTTTTTTACAAAATTAGCGCTAATCTCCTATTAAACAGTGTATTTTAAATTTATTTAACGGCTCGAACTATTGAATTGAGGATATCTAAATTCGAAACCGCCACTTTATCCTCCACCAAATGCTTACTGGAATTCATACTAATTTTCCCTTCCAAATCTACAGGGTTTTCAAAGCTTGTTCCCGAACAATGAATAGCGCTGAGACCTATTTCTTTAAATTTTGATGCATTGCTGGGCGAAACTCCTCCCCCAGCCATTATAGTTATTTTGGAACGCTGTTGCCAAACCTTTAGGTTTAATATCCCTTCTTCGGATGAGGGCTTGCCTCCGGACGTTAAAATAGTCTGCACGCCAATATCCTCAAGTTGCTTTATGGCTTCCAAAGGTTTTGCCACCCAATCAAAAGCACGGTGAAATGTAAAATGTATTCCTTGGGACAATTCCACCAGTGCTTTGGTTCTTTTAACATCAATAGAAAAATCATCCCTCAAAACCCCAGCAACAACACCATCAACACCTAATTCCTTGCACGCCAAAATATCGGCTTTCATTACTTCAAATTCAGCGTCGGAATACGTGAAATGCCCTCCTCTTGGACGAATCAAAACATGAACGGGAATATTTAGCTCACCTTTAACCAATTGAATAAGGCCAATCGATGGGGTTACGCCTCCAACCCCAAGTTCCGAACAAAGTTCGACCCTATCTGCTCCCGCTATTTCGGCATGTCTTGCAGACGCTAAGGAATTGGCACAGACTTCTATCAGCATATTGTATATTTATGAACCCTAAAAATAAACATACCAACCTATGGAACGACGCAAATTTCTTAAAAATTCCAGCCTTTCGGCGGCAGGACTGCTTTCCACCTCCACTTTGATGGCCTGTAAAACCGATACTAAACTGGAAACAGCCATATCCGAACCAACCACGTCTAACCCAACCAAACCCATTGTGGTATGTACCTGGAATTTTATGAATGCTACAAATAAAGCATGGGAAGTACTAAAATCGGGCGGAAATGCTCTAGACGCAGTAGAGCAGGGCGTTAGGGTCGAGGAAGCGGATGAAACCAACGAGACCGTGGGCAAAGGCGGTAGGCCGGACAGGGACGGAAACGTTACCCTGGATGCCTGTATTATGGACAAGGATGGTAATTGCGGTTCTGTGGTCTGCATGGAAAACATAGTACACCCCATTTCGGTGGCACGTAAGGTAATGGAAGAAACCCCACACATTATATTGGCAGGAAAAGGCGCAGAGAAATTTGCTTACGAACAGGGCTTTAAAAAAGAGGACCTGCTTACCGAAAGTACCAAAAAACAATATGAAGAGTGGCTAAAAAAATCGGAGTACGAGACAACGATCAATATAGAGAACCACGACACCATCGGTATGTTGGCAATAGATGAAAAAGGCGACATGGCCGGGGCATGCACCACAAGCGGAATGGCATACAAGGTAGCGGGGCGCGTTGGGGACTCCCCCATTATTGGGGCAGGGTTGTTTATTGACAACGAAGTCGGTGGCGCCACGGCCACTGGGGTTGGCGAGGAAGTCATTCGCACCGTGGGCAGTTTTTTGATCGTGGAGTTGATGCGACAGGGAAAAAGTCCACAAGAAGCCTGTGAGGAAGGCGTAAAACGCATTATGAAGAAAAACGAAGGCCGCAAAGATTTCCAAATCGGATTTTTGGCCATCAACAAAAATGGCGAAACGGGCGGATATTGCGTGCATCCTGGCTTTACGTATCGGGAGTATTCCGAGAATGGACATGAGAACCGAAAGGTAACGAGTTTCTATGAATAGATATTAGAACGCTCTGTTGTTAGAGGTTAGATACCAGAACGCTTCGCTTTTAGATTTAAGAGTCAAGACGGACTTGATTGCGTTTAAAATTATTTTTTATTCTTTCAAAGGTCTTGTTTCCTGTCTCCTGTTTCTTGTCTCCCATCTCTGTCTCTCGTCTATTCGTGCTAAAATCAAATCCCCTCAAATCTAATATCCCAATTCTAACATCTTTTTAAACTGCAATTCGTACTTTTAATCCCCAACCCTATTTTGGGTTCTTCATATTGTTTATTGAACATTGATAATTGACAAACAAATAAAATGTCCGAGCAAAAACGACTGTTTCTTTTAGACGCCTACGCACTTATTTTTCGAGGCTATTACGCCCTAATAAAAAACCCACGAATCAACTCCAAGGGAATGGATACCTCAGCGATTATGGGGTTTGTAAATTCTCTTTTTGATGTGATCAAACGGGAACAGCCCGACCATTTGGCCGTGGCCTTCGATAAGGGAGGTAGCGTGGAACGTACCGAATTGTTCGAAGACTACAAAGCCAACCGGGATGAAACACCCGATGCCATCCGAATCGCCGTGCCCTATATCCAACAAATTCTGCAAGCCATGAAGATTCCCGTGGTAGAATTGGAGGGCTACGAGGCAGATGACCTTATCGGCACTTTGGCCAAGCAGGCCGAAAAAGAGAATTACAAAGTATTTATGGTTACGCCCGACAAGGATTTTGGGCAATTGGTGAGCGAAAATATTTTTATGTACCGTCCGGCCCGGATGGGCAACGGTATCGAAATTTGGGGAATCCCAGAGGTACAAAAACGCTTCGGGGTCAAGCGTCCCGAGCAAGTAATCGATTATTTGGGCATGATGGGCGATGCCAGTGACAATATCCCGGGATTACCTGGAGTGGGCGACAAAACGGCCAAAAAATTCTTGGAACAATTCGATTCCATGGAAGGTCTATTGGCTAACACCGACCAGCTCAAGGGCAAAATGAAAGAAAAAGTGGAGGAAAATGCCGAATTGGGACGTTTATCCCGAAAATTGGCAGAGATCAAGGTCGACTGTGACGTGCAGTTCCATGCCGAGGATTATGAAATGTGCCCTCCAGATGCCGAAAAGGTGCAAGAAATATTCGAAGAACTTGAATTCCGCAGACTAAAGGACCAATTCATCAAACTATTTACGGAAGAAGCTGAAGCCAGCTCCCCGGTAACCAGCACTAAAACAGCCAAGCAAGAGGCCAACGTTGCCGGTAGTGGACAGTTTACGCTCTTTGGCGGCGATCCCTCGGAAGCCGCGGCGACCCTAAAGGATGTAAACAGCAGAAAAAACATCGGCGATGTATCTCACTTTTATCAAAATGTACAAAGCGGATTGGGCTTGGACCTATTTTTGGAAATGCTGATGAAGCAACCTTCCGTCTGTTTCGATACAGAGACCACTTCCCTTAATCCTTTGGAAGCTGAATTGGTGGGCATAGCTTTTAGCTGGTCCCCAGGCAAGGGTTTTTATGTTCCCTTTCCCGATAATGAGAACGATGCCCGACCTATAATCGAAAAACTACGTCCGTTTTTTGAATCGGAAAACATAGAAAAGGTGGGGCAAAATCTCAAGTACGATATCAAGGTAATGCAAAACTATGGCGTGGAGGTCAAGGGCAAGTTGTTCGATACCATGTTGGCCCACTACCTTATCAACCCCGATATGCGCCATAATATGGACGTACTGGCAGAAACTTACCTCAACTACACACCTATTTCCATAACCGAACTTATTGGCAAAAAGGGCAAGAACCAACTCAGTATGCGCGATGTTCCTTTGGAAAAGCAAACGGAATATGCCGTGGAAGATGCCGACATCACCTTTCAGTTGGGATTAAAATTTACTCCAGAGCTCAAAGAAGCACATACCGATAAATTGTTCGATGAAATAGAGATTCCTTTGCTACGAGTATTGGCAGATATGGAACTGGAAGGCATCAATCTGGATAAAGATTATTTGAACGGCCTTTCGGAGCAATTGGACAAGGACATCAAAACACTGGAACAGAAAATTTATAAAGAAGCTGGCGAAGAATTCAATATTGCCTCCCCAAAACAGTTGGGAGAAATTCTTTTTGGCAAGTTAAAGTTGGTGGATAAACCAAAAAAGACCAAAACAGGTCAATTTTCCACTTCGGAAGATGTACTTTCTTATTTGGCCAAGGACCACGAAATCATCCAAAATGTGTTGGACTACCGCGGATTGGCAAAACTAAAAAGCACCTATGTGGATGCATTGCCCAACGAAGTCCAGCAAAAAACGGGTCGGGTGCATACCGATTATATGCAAACGGTGGCCGCAACGGGCCGTTTGAGCAGTAACAATCCGAACCTTCAGAACATCCCCATTCGCACCGAACGCGGACGGCAAGTACGAAAAGCTTTTGTCCCACGAGATGATAATTACGTGCTCTTGGCGGCGGATTACTCCCAAATAGAATTGCGCATTATTGCAGCATTGAGCGAGGAGGACACCATGATCTCTGCCTTTATAAATGGGGAGGACATCCACGCATCCACGGCATCCAAGGTATTTAATGTGCCCATTGAGGAAGTGACCCGCGAACAGCGTAGCAATGCCAAAACGGTGAACTTTGGAATCATTTACGGGGTTTCCGCCTTCGGATTGAGCAACCAAACCGATTTGAGCCGTACCGAGGCCAAGGAATTGATCGACACCTATTACAAGACCTATCCCAAATTGCGCAATTACATCAGCGAGCAGATTGATTTTGCGCGAGAGCATGGGTACGTGCAAACCGTATTGGGCCGACGTCGCTATTTAAAGGATATTAATGCAGGCAACCAAGTGGTGCGCGGGGCAGCGGAACGTAACGCCGTGAACGCTCCCATCCAAGGAAGTGCAGCGGATATTATTAAGATTGCAATGATCAACATCCATAAAAAGCTTTCCGAAGGAAAATACAAAACCAAGATGTTGTTACAGGTGCATGATGAATTGGTGTTCGATTGTTACAAACCTGAGTTAGAGGAAATGAAAGCACTCATTAAAACCGAAATGGAAAACGCCTATAAACTCTCCGTGCCGCTAGATGTGGAAGTAGGTATTGGTGAGAATTGGCTGGAGGCGCATTAATATATAGTAATTTTAAATTTTTACTTCTAAACGAAATTCTGAGAAATGGCATCTAGGGAAGAATTGCAAAAAAAGCTAATTGAAATTCAAGAAACCCAGAATGAAAGACAAGAAAAATACTACTCATGGTTAAAAACCATTATCACTATATCTGTTGGGCTTTTTGGAATTATAATTTCCTTTAAATCAAATGACCATACCTCTCTATTAAAGTCTATCTTTTTTATTATTTCAATATCTACTCTCGGACTGGGTATTCTTTTCGGAATAATTTCCTTGTACTCTGAAGTGCATCTATTAAATCGTTCTAGAGAAAAGTTAATCGAACACACGCATAAATTAATTGATGGGAATCTTGATTCAATAGAATTTGAATTCATAAAACCCTCATTAATCTTTAAGGTATCTTACAAAGCCTGTTACATATTCTATATTATTTCTTTAATATGCCTCGTTGGGTATGCCATTGTTGATGAAGTTTTATTAGTATTTACCTAAATGGTTTCTATAAATAAATCGGACATTATCCAATTAATTGAAAAAAGAGAAACCGATTCTTTCAAAACTCATTTGTATACCATTATAAAAGTTGATTTTCGACCAACCGGTGAAGTCGGAAGTAGAACAATTAAAATTTGGCGACAAAACTTTTGGAATAGATTATACTATCCCATTTTCCAGTTTGATTTGAATAAAGAAGGCCATTTAATCAATATCTCTGACCGTATTAATCCAATAGGGAGGATTTTTTTCATTCTATTTTGTGTAGTCATATGCATTCCTTGGTTTTATTGGATTTTCGA
Source organism: Flagellimonas sp. ABD4_174 (assembly GCF_056160185.1). Lineage (NCBI taxonomy): Bacteria > Pseudomonadati > Bacteroidota > Flavobacteriia > Flavobacteriales > Flavobacteriaceae > Flagellimonas > Flagellimonas sp. ABD4_174. Next base: position 64,910 of record NZ_JBSWWP010000002.1, on the reverse strand, counting down.
CGATTTCGATTTATTAGGACATTGGATTCAATTTTTAACTGGCATTATTTTCCTTGGAATTTTTATCCTAGTTGGATTCAAAGTTTATAAAATGGAGAAAGAAATACAACTAGATCAAATTTACAAGCTTTTAGACATTGAAATTGAGCCTTCCAAAACAGAAAAAGAATGGGGCTGGAAAAAAGTTTTGGTACGTTCTATCTTGTATCCTCTCTCATTTTTTTTAATCGCGGTTTCAATTTTTGTGGTGTTGCCGCAAGGAGATTACTCTCTAGCAATTGGAACATTAACAATTGTTGGTTTTTACTTGTATTCCGACTTAAAAATCATACGTAAAAAGAAAAGCCGTAATTGAAACCCTCCAAACTCATACTGCCCGTCATCGTATTGTCGCAGTTTTGCTGCACTTCGCTTTGGTTTGCGGGCAATGGGGTAATGCCCGACTTGGTGTCCACTTTTGGATTAAATGAAAGTGCAATAGGGCATTTGACCTCAGCGGTTCAATTTGGGTTTATCGTCGGCACTTTGGTTTTTGCCATTTTATCCATTGCTGACCGTTTTTCTCCTTCCAAAGTATTTTTTTCCTGTGCCGTTTTGGGAGCATTGTTCAATTTAGGAGTGGTTTGGGAAGATAATGGCTTGGCTAGCCTCCTGAGTTTTCGGTTTTTTACGGGGTTTTTCTTGGCTGGCATTTATCCCGTAGGCATGAAAATAGCCGCAGACTATTACGAGAAAGGTCTTGGCAAATCACTTGGCTATTTGGTGGGGGCCTTGGTGGTTGGCACTGCATTTCCCCATTTATTAAAAGAGATGACCCATACATTGTCGTGGAAAGCGGTGTTGGTGGCCACCTCAATCCTGGCCGCTTTTGGGGGCACTTTAATGGTAATTTTAGTTCCCAATGGCCCATTCCGAAAACCAGGTCAAAAAATCTACCTGTCCGCATTTCTAAAAGTGTTTCAAAACCGAAGCTTCCGCTCGGCAGCCTTCGGATATTTTGGCCACTGTTGGGAACTTTATACCTTTTGGGCCTTTGTCCCGATCATGCTACAAACCTATGGGGCAATCCACCCAGCAACAACATTCAACATTCCCTTATTGTCCTTCTTGATCATTGCTGTCGGTGGTTTGGCATGTGTTTTGGGCGGTTATTTAGCACAAGTATTCGGAACTAAAAAGGTGGCATTTATGGCCCTGCTGCTTTCCTGTATTTGTTGCTTGATCTCTCCCTTGCTTTTTGTACAGGGTTCCGAAGTGGTTTTTGTTGCTTTTCTTCTTTTTTGGGGCATGGTGGTGATTGCAGACTCCCCCCTATTTTCCACCTTGGTGGCACAAAGTGCATTACCAGAAATAAAGGGAACGGCATTGACTATAGTAAACAGCATCGGTTTTGCCATTACCATCGCCAGCATTCTGCTACTCAATGAAATGCGAATCTGGACAAGTTCCAATATGGTTTATATGATGTTGGCCGTAGGTCCAATTTTGGGATTGATTGCCTTGTCATCAAAAAACAAAGCGATACTCTAACTATATTTTAAATTAAGTAATTTCCATTCCAATTATTTGGATTTTCATTCCCGACCAATGTAATGTGCAATGATAGAACTTCTATTTTTTACCGGAAAAACCTGCGGTGTCTGCAAGGCGCTAAAACCAAAACTGTTGGAAGCTGTACAGGGAAACTTTCCAAATGTGAATATTCGTGTAATTGATGTGGAGGAAGAAGTTGAGTTTACAGGACAGTCCATGGTATTTACCCTGCCCGTTGTTATCATCAAAGAAGACGGCAGGGAAATGGCCCGCTTTGCCCGAAGTTTTGCAGTTTACGAGGTATTGGCAAAATTAAGGCGACTTTATGGGGCACTGTAAAGCACGTTTTTTTGATATACGGCAAAGTTAACTTTGTTAATCATTGTATATTAGCAATCTAACCACCAACCACCTAAACCATGAAAAAAACAATACTCTTCTTGGCCATTGCACTATGTACATCAACAATTGTATTAGCACAAAAAGGAAAAAGCAAGCAATTGGATGCCATGATAAAAAAAGGCATGGTCGATTGGAAAATCCCTGGATTGGTGGCCGTAGTGGTAAAAGATGGTGAAACGGTGTTCCAAAAAGCCTACGGGGTCAAAAATTTGGAAAGCAAAGCCCGTGTGGACGAGCATACGCTATTTACCATGGCCAGCACCACCAAAGCGATTATTTGCCAAGCACTGGGCATTCTGGTCGATCAAGGCAAACTAAGTTGGACGGACAAAGTCCGTGAACACTTGCCATATTTTAAACTCTCCGATACTTATCTCACCGAAGAGGCCCGTGTACAGGATTTACTCACGCACAATCTAGGAATTCAACAAGCCGACTTGCTCTGGGCCGTGGATAGTGTTTCAACCAAAGAAACACTACAGCGATTTGCGCTTGCAGAAAAGACCTTTTCGGTTCGTGGAGGGTTTGAATACAACAATATCATGTATGCTGTTGCCGGTGAGGTGATTAAATCGGTTAGCGGACAACATTGGACAACATTTGTCTCCGAAAACATATTTGAGCCGGTCGGAATGAACGATGCTGTGGCAAAATCCGTCGATATTTTTAAGAAAGGAAACTATACAACTCCATACCTCAACGATTTGGATGATGGGATTGTCCAAGTGGATTACAATCTTGCAGACCAAATCGGTGCCGCAGGAATGATTTGGTCGAGTATGTCGGATGTTACCAATTACCTCAAATATTTGGTGAACGATGGTGTAGTGGGAAATGACACAATTTTATCCAAAAACACCTTCGATTATCTTTTTAAACCCCATGCTTTTGTTACCGATGACAGCTTTTACCCCACCCAGCAATTGACCATGCCCCACTGGAAAACTTATGGTTTGGGCTGGTTTCAACATGATTATCGCGGTGAAAAACTGGACTTTCATACGGGCAGTATTGGAGGATTGATTGCCATTTGCGGCATAATGCGGGACAAAGATGTAGCTGTCTATGTGTTTGCCAATATGGACCATGCAGAATTGCGCCATGCCATCCTTTATAAATCCATGGACCTGTTTGCTTTTGATGACGACAGTAGGAATTGGCACGAAGAAGTGTTTCAACTGTATTCCAAATTCAAGGAACAGGAAAAAGCATATTATCGGAAACTACAGCATGAAAAACTGGCTGAAACCAAAACAACATTGCCTTTGGAGCAGTACGAAGGTGAATATAGCCACCCGATGCTAGGGAAGGCCACCGTAAAAAACACCGATACGGGATTAACCATAAAGTTCAACGATTTTTTACTACTATCCACCGAGCATTGGCACTACGATACCTTTATGTCCAACAAAGATAATCCATATCGAGCAGCGATAGATTTTAATTTCCATATTGGAACGGACGCCACCGTAAAATCATTTGATGCTTTTGGAGAAACTTTTAAAAAACAAAATTAAAAAAGACACCATATGGTGCCTTTTACAATCATTAACATAGCAATTCATCAATTACAAACACCATTGGCCAACCGTGGCTTTTGGCTTTTACCCCCCATAAACAAATCCGATAGCGGTTTAAAGTGTCGCTTCCACTGGTAGGGAGCAAAGTTGAACCACAGTTTAACTTCTGGCGCTTTGTTTTTTTCAATGGTCAATCCATTCTCGATCTCAAAATCCAAACGTTCGAACGTATTGGCCGATTCGGCCATACCATCCTCGTATACAAACCGGTTGCCCCACCCTGCCATATAAAAACGTAGGGCGATGTACTTGCCCTCGGGCAAGGAAACTACGCTTTTGGACCGTATAAAATTCCCGGAAGCCATACCTTTTAGGTCCACGGGGTTTTGTCCGGGAAAATCCATTATAAAATGTTCGTTTCCCTGTTCATCGATTGCCGAGAACCGGGTAATATTCAAGGTTATCTCCGACACCTTGAGTGCTGTGGCGGCCTCATTGCTTAAAATTAGATCGGCAATCTGCCCATTAACACCAAAATTAGCCTCCATTAACCCGGGAGTATAGAGTGGTATCGACCATATAGTAGGATAAAAGTTCTGTGTTTTCATAGCTGTTGTACATACAATTATACAGGTACAAAGTTGCGATGGTTTAATTGATCCTACGTCCAATAAATTATCCTCTTTATATGCTGTGTTACCCCTAATCCTGTATTTTATGAAAATTTTTGTTAATATGGAACAACAAAATGATTATCAATCGATTCAATACTATCTTTCGGACAAATGAAGGTCAACTATATTTTTCTTCTGCTCGCACTCGTTGCCGAAATTATAGGTACCATTGGCGGTTTTGGCTCCTCGGTGTTTTTTGTTCCGTTGGGCAATTTTTATTTTGATTTTTACTCCGTACTCGGGATGACTGCAATTTTCCATTTATCGAGCAACATCAGTAAAATTTTCTTGTTCAAAAAAGGGTTGGACAAAAAACTATTGCTCTATATTGGCGCTCCATCCGTTGTTTTTGTTATTATCGGTGGGTTTTTATCAAAAGTTGTGAATAGCGATGCCCTAGAAATAGTTCTGGGCATATTTTTGGTTGTCTTTAGCCTTCTTTTCCTTATCAAAAGTGAAATCATTATCCTGCCCAACAAAAAGAACTCCCTTATTGGAGGAGCGCTTTCAGGATTTTCTGCAGGGCTTTTGGGTACAGGAGGGGCCATCCGCGGGTTGACCATGGCGGCCTTCAATTTGGAAAAAAGTGCCTTTATCGCCACCTCTGCGTTCATCGATTTTTTGATTGATTTCTCTCGGACCTTTGTATATTACAGCAACGGGTATATTGGAAAATTGGAATTGACCTATTTACCTTTTTTGTTCGCCATTGGGTTGGTGGGCACCTATTTGGGAAAAAAAGTTCTGAAGTACATACCACAAGATAAATTCCGTAAACTTAGTTTGATTTTTATTCTGATCATCGGTTTGGCCACCATAAGCACCTTAGCCATTGATCATTGATTCTGATGTTCCTCATAATTCTCCCCAATACTGTCCAAAACTTTTAAAAAGATCTCAAACTCGGCAGAGTCTAAGTCCTTAAGTGCCAATTTTCGCAATTGAATTGCACTCGGCAGGGTCAGGTCCAATATTTTTTGTCCATTTTCGGTCAGTTCCAGCTTAAAACGTTTTTGATCACCTTCAAAGCGGGCCTTGGAAATCCAACCTTTTTTCTCCAATCCTCCGATCACCCGTGATGTAGTAGCACGGTTTCGGAAATTTTCGTTGACAATATCGCGTTGACTTGCCTCTTCGCCCAATTCATGGATTTGATACAAAATTACCCACTGCTCAATGGTTATATCCACACCAAGCACATCAAAAGTACGCAGATAGGCCTTTTGAATTTTTCGGAGCACCAAATCCAAATGGAACCCCATTCCATGTATTTCGTCTATACGGTTCAGCAAAATTCCAAGAATGGTCGTAAAAATAAGGATTCGAAATTTCTTTACCTGAAATCGATAACAACAACTATAATTTTAACTCAAATTTCGGTCTACAAAATCGTTTTCGTATGTCAAAATGATTATTTTTGTTGTTAATGCAACAAAATAAAACTGAACAATAAAAAACATATCGAACATGGAAACATCCACACTTCCACTAGAAAACAACACTTCCGAAGATTTTATGCCCATTAACGGCACAGATTATATTGAACTATATGTAGGGAATTCCAAGCAAGCCGCCCATTATTACAAAACAGCATTCGGATTTCAATCCTATGCCCAAGCAGGTTTGGAAACCGGTTTGAAGGACCGTGAAAGTTATGTAGTGGTACAAGATAAGATCCGACTGGTACTTACTTCGCCCCTAAAAAGTGGCACGGAAATCGGTAAACATATCGACAAGCACGGCGATGGGGTAAAAGTGGTTGCCCTTTGGGTAGAAGATGCGACCATAGCTTACAACAATGCCATGGAAAGAGGTGCCACTTCCTATATGGAACCACGAACCGAAGAGGACAAAGACGGAAAAGTGGTTCGCTCCGGAATCTACACCTACGGTGAAACCGTTCACATTTTTGTGGAACGCAAAGATTACAATGGAACATTCCTTCCTGGTTTCAAAAAGTGGGAAACCCCGGACTATAACCCAAAACCTACAGGGTTAAAATTTGTGGACCACATGGTAGGCAACGTTGGGTGGAACAAAATGAACCACTGGGTTAAATTTTATGAGGATGTATTGGGCTTTAAAAACATCCTATCCTTCGATGACAAGGACATATCCACGGAATATACCGCTTTGATGAGCAAGGTGATGAGCAATGGAAATGGAAGAATTAAATTCCCGATCAACGAGCCCGCCGAGGGTCAGAAAAAATCGCAGGTCGAGGAATACTTGGATTTTTATGAAGACGAAGGTGTTCAGCACATTGCTGTGGCCACGGACGATATTATTAACACCGTTCGCGACCTAAAAAGCCGAGGCGTAGAATTTTTAAGGGTACCCGCCACCTACTACGATGCGGTTACCGATCGGGTCGGTGAGATCGATGAGGATATCGCCCCATTAAAGGAATTAGGTATTTTGGTAGACCGTGATGATGAAGGATATTTATTGCAGATCTTTACAAAACCTGTGGAACCTAGACCGACCATGTTCTTCGAAATTATCCAAAGAAAAGGTGCTCAATCGTTCGGAAAAGGTAACTTTAAAGCATTGTTCGAGGCTATTGAACGCGAGCAAGAGCTTAGAGGCACATTGCATTAATCAAATTTAAGGGATATGGGTTATGGGCTATTGTTTTTCAGGCCTATAACCCCATAACTTTAAAATAAAATAACTGTTTTAAAATGCCTATTTATCACAAACTCGGGAAAGTTCCCCAAAAGCGGCATACCCAATTCGAAAAACCGGATGGCAGCCTGTATTACGAGCAGCTTTTTGGCACTATTGGTTTTGATGGCATGTCTTCGCTATCCTATCATGTTCATCGTCCCACCCAAGTAAAAGAAATTGGTAAAGCACTGGACATAAACCCAAAAATTGCGGTTGAAAAGAACATCACCAGTAGAAAGTTCATCGGTTTTGATGTTGCTCCTAAAGATGATTTTCTTGAGGCACGGGAACCACTTTTGGTAAACAATGACGTACATGTAGGTTTGGCCGCTCCACGTAAATCGCTAACGGACTACTTCTATAAAAATGCCGACGCTGACGAAATGCTCTTTATCCACAAAGGGTCGGGAACATTAAAGACTTTTTTAGGAAATATTCCCTTTGAATATGGGGACTACCTGATCATCCCACGAGGAATGATCTATCAAATCGAGTTTGACACAGAAGATAACCGTATTTTATATGCAGAATCCTTCCATCCCATATACACCCCAAAACGATACCGCAATTGGTTCGGGCAATTATTGGAGCATTCACCCTTTTGCGAACGCGATTACAAATTGCCGCAAGACCTTCAAACTTTTGATGAAAAGGGAGAGTTTTTGATGAAAATCAAAAAACAGGGGATGTTGCACCAGCTAGTGTACGCCACACACCCTTTTGATGTAGTGGGTTGGGACGGATATAATTTCCCCTATGGCTTTTCGATCCATAATTTTGAGCCGATTACGGGACGTGTGCATCAACCGCCACCGGTGCACCAAACTTTTGAGACCAGTGCTTTTGTGGTTTGTTCGTTCTGTCCCAGGTTGTACGATTACCATCCTAAATCCATTCCGGCACCTTACAACCACTCCAATATAGATTCCGACGAAGTGCTCTATTACGTGGACGGAGATTTTATGAGCAGAACGGGCATCGGACCAGGATATATTTCCCTGCATCCCGCAGGCATTCCCCACGGCCCACACCCAGGAACCTACGAAGCCAGTATCGGCAAAAAAGGTACCGAGGAACTGGCAGTGATGATAGACACCTTTAAACCCTTGCAAGTAACCAAAAACGCCCTTAAAATTGATGATGGCAAATATTATAAATCTTGGTTGGAATAATTTAGTAGTTAGACATTAGTTGCCAGTAATACGCAGAACACAAATCAAAACTAATATTTAACGAATGGATTTTTCAAAAGACTATAAAGAACTCGGAGAAATAATCGTAAAGAAATTACGCGATGAAAACTTTGAATACTATGAAAAAAATAGAGACTTTGGAAAATCTATGTCTGAAAAAGAATACTCTGAACTACCTAGAAATCCGAATTTAGCACCTGAATTTCAAAAATTAGAAGACGAACGATTTGAATTTTTTAACGGATTGAATGAAAGACAAATAGAAATCCTAAACCGACTTGTCCTGAATATTTTGGATTCGACTGCGTTTAATTTCTTGAGAGAAATTGAAGAAAACTTAAATGACAGTAAAAGTTTAGGATTAACAATAAACGGACACCAAGTAGAGAACATAACGACTGAATTTTTATCTGGAACTTTGTTTGGAGAATACTTTTTATGGACTGAAAAGAATAGCAAATTTGGAGAGTTTCAGCAATAAGAATAAAGTACTACTGGCAACAATGTATAACCGCAATTACCGCATATTAACTCGTAACCGACGGTTATACGAGACCGATATTAGATAATAGAAACATAAAAAATCAATATAAACCTAGAATCTAAATTCTAACTACTCACATCTCATATCTAAAAAATATGATCATAGATATACCCGAAAACTCAGATTTTTCGATTCACAATATTCCTTTTGGGATTTTTTCCACCCAAGACCGAAGTCCACGTATTGGCGTGGCCATTGGAGCGCATATCTTGGACTTGGCCGCTGTTGCCGAACTGGATGTGTTCGACTTTAATACAGCCCTATTGGAAAAAGACACTTTGAATGATTTTATTTCCCTTGGAAAGGAAATCACTACCCGTGTGCGCAAAAAAATCCAATATTGGCTAAAAGATGACGAATCCGTTTTGGCCGGAAAACCTGAACTCTTTGTAAAGCAATCCGAAGCCCAAATGCATATGCCGGTTTCTATTGGCGATTATACCGACTTTTATTCAAGCATGGAGCACGCCACCAATGTGGGCAAAATGTTCCGTGACCCAGAAAATGCCCTTTTGCCCAATTGGAAACATATTCCAGTGGGTTACCATGGCAGGGCAAGCTCCATTGTTGTAAGTGGGGTACCCATTCATAGACCTAAAGGCCAAACCATGCCCAAAGGCACGGAGACACCCGTTTTTGGCCCAACAAAACGCTTGGATTTTGAACTGGAAATGGGCTTTATATGTGGTAAGGAAACATCGATGGGCGAATCTATTTCCACAAAAGAGGCCGAGGATTATATTTTTGGCCTTGTCTTATTTAATGATTGGTCGGCGCGCGATATTCAAAAGTGGGAATATGTACCGTTGGGGCCCTTTTTGGCCAAGAATTTTGCCTCATCCATATCGCCTTGGGTAGTTCCCTTGGAAGCTTTGGAACCCTTCAAACTGGCAGGGCCCAAACAGGAACCCGAAGTATTGCCATATTTGCAATTTGAGGGCAACAAGAATTATGACATCAATCTAGAGGTTATCATCACACCGGAACAAGGTGAAAAAACCACCGTTTGCTTTAGTAACTTTAAACATATGTACTGGAATATGCTGCAACAACTCGCACATCATACGGTAAATGGATGCAACATCAACATTGGGGATATAATGGCCTCGGGTACCATCTCCGGTATGGAAGAAAACAGTTTTGGTTCTATGCTGGAATTGTCGTGGGGAGGTACAAAACCCATCAAACTAAATGATGGAAGCGAACGAAAGTTTATCGAAGATGGTGACACTGTAACATTGAAAGGTTACGCCAAAAAAGACGATATAAGGGTAGGGTTTGGTGAAGTGACCACTAAAGTGCTCCCTGCGAAATAACTTTGGTAGCTGAGCTGAGTCGAAGCTACTGAACGGTGACTTCGACCTCGCTCAGTCACCTTGATATAAAATGAATTAAGATTCCCGTTTTCACGGAAATTACAGAAAACCAAAATATGATCAAAACCATAGACCCAACTACCATACCCCAACCGGAACTATACAGTATACTATCGACAGCTGTGGCTCCAAGACCCATTTGCTTTGCCAGCACAGTTGATGCCGAAGGCAATGTGAACCTGAGTCCGTATAGTTTTTTCAACGTTTTTAGTTCCAATCCTCCCGTAATGGTGTTCTCGCCAACGCGAAGTGGCAGGGACAACTCTTTAAAACACACCCACCAAAATGTAATGGAAGTACCAGAAGTGGTGATCAATGTAGTGAACCATAAAATGGTGGAGCAGATGTCCCTTTCGAGCACAGCCTACGCCAAAGGGGTGAACGAATTTAGAAAGGCCGGATTTACCGAAATCCCCAGTGTAAAAGTTAAACCTCCAAGAGTGGCCGAAGCCCCCGTTTCTTTTGAGTGCAGGGTATTGGAGGTGGTGGAATTAGGACAGATTCCCGGAGCCGGAAACTTGGTGATTGCACAAGTGGACATGATCCACATTAACGATGAATATTTAACAAATAACGTGTTGGATACCGAAAAACTCGATGTAGTGGGTCGTATGGGTGGCAATTGGTATATCCGAGCCATAAAAGAATCCCTGTTCGAGGTTCCTAAACCTATCCGGTCCCAAGGTATTGGCGTGGATGCGCTGCCCAAGGGGATTCGCGAGAGCGATGTTCTAACAGGGAACAATTTAGGCCGTTTGGGGAATTTGGAAAGCGTTCCATCTTCGGATGAGATAAAAACCATCATAGCCAACGAAGGGGTGCAAAATGCCTCCAAAACTGAACTGCACACCTTGGCAAAAAAAGTATTGGAAGCGGGCAATACAAAAAATGCAATAGCTTATTTATTGTTTGCGGAAAGCCTATAAAGTTTACTAAATATGCTGAAAGATATTTCATCCATTTTCAAGGCCCATTTGGTGCCGAAAGAGGTTTATAAAGGTGGAAAAAACATTCCCCCGACCGATAAAAAAATTTACAAATTGTCCTCTAACGAAAACCCATTGGGAGCATCACCCAAAGCTGTTGCTGCGATGAAAATCGCTGCCGACACTATCGATATATATCCGGACCAGACCGATATTCGTTTACGGGAAGCCCTGGCAAAAGACTTTGACGGGCAATTGAGCGCCGACCAGTTTTTGTGTGGAAATAGTGGCTCTGAGGTTATCGATATGCTGCTTCGTGCATTTATCAACGAAGGGGACGAAGTTATTTTTTCCAATCCCTGTTTTCTGCCCTACTCCGTTTTTTCCAGATGGTACGGCGCTAAGCAAGTAGATGTTCCTTTGCTATCACCCAACTACGATTTGGATGTGGAGGGAATCTTGAATGCCATCAACGAAAAGACCAAGGTGATATTCCTGACCAGTCCCAACAATCCTACGGGAACCTATATTCCAAAATCCGTGATGGACGATTTTATCACCCGTGTTCCCAAGAATATTATCGTCATTTTTGATGAGGTCTATAGACATTTTGCGGATGCGAAAGATTATGTGACCGCTTTGCCATACGTATTGGAAGGCCACAATGTGATCGGGCTCAACAGTTTTTCCAAAACCTATGGTTTGGCCGGACAACGCATCGGGTATGGATACACCACACCCACCATTGCCAATTATGTGCGATTGATACACAAACCCTTTTTATTGCCCCTGACTTCCATTGAAGCTGCCATTGGAGCTTTGAACGATACCGAATTCATACAAAAAACAGTAGAAACCGTTTTGGATGGCAGAGCTTTTATTTCCAGAGCATTTGATGAATTAGGCATTAAATACTGGCCAAGTCAAGCTAACTTTTTTATCATAGACCCACCTCTGCCCGAGATGGAGTTTACCGATAAAATGATGAATGAGGGCATTATGGTACGACCGGTATCGCAGTTTGGCGCCCCTGGAAAAGTGCGCATTACCATAGGTAATCCTGAAGCAAATGGTGCTTTGGTGAAAGCTTTAACGAAGTTGATGCACACTTATAGTACAAACCGATAAGTAGCCTTCAGCAAAAAGATATTCTGTGGCTTTTGCCCAAAAATGTTATCGCCCAAGCTCGATAAAAGTCCTTCGGTAGGGTCTCCGCTCCTTGATACATCTTGAGACCACACCAAAAATATCTCCGATCCGGGAATATATTCCCACCGGATCACCAAATTGGAACGGAATTGCACAAAGGAAAAATCCGGGTCGCTGAAACTAAAATCGGTAACACCATCCAAATCTTCATCAATGGCATAATCACCATCGGTCAAAGAGGTTTGTTGGACCGTGTACTGGATAAATCGATCTTCAAAAGTTTTGGCAATAGGGTCGGTAATATGCTTAAAGTTTGAATATCGGCCTCTGGAAATAAAAGGTTGCCCCCAATATTGAATGGTCAAATTGGGGTTTATGGTATAGTTCAAACGTACCGACATACTCAAGGTTCGCTGTCTGATCTCACCGTTCAGGTAACGCGGAGAACCGCCCACATCGTCAAAATTGTCAATAAACTGCAATTTATCCCGATTTATCCTCAAAGATGGGAATGCAGAAATACGCAGTGCATTAATGGGCTGATACACAAAACCACCTTCCATATAATAGGTCTTTACGGAATTGTCCAAGGCCTTTCTTCCATTATGGAAAAAAGAAAACCTGATCTTTTTTCTGGAATCGGTATTAATACTGTTCCAAAAATTTACCCAGGGAGACTGCCGTAGTCTTGGTCCGCCCCTTAGTGCAAAGTTGGAATATTCTATAGGAGCAAAATTGAATCCGATATTGGTATTCCAGTTACCCTTCCAGTTTTGCCAAGTATTGGTATTGAACTGTAAGTAATTATGGTTTCCCTCAAAATCCCAAGCGGTCCAGTGGTTATAGTTGATGCCTACGCGTCTAAAAGTACTATCGGGCTTTAAGGTCTGGTATCCGATCCATGTATAATGGCGAATATCATCCGACTGGCGCTGAAAGCCAATATCGTTGAGCTCCAGTTCAGGAGACCTCCATGTAGCACCAGATTCAAACCGCCAATGTCCATTGCCGATCTTTCCTATTTGTACATTACCTCCGGTACCTGTCAAAGATGTTCTTGTAGTATCCACTTGCACATGGTCTGCCCCCACCCTGTCGAACAAGTGCGTTATGGATCGTTGCGTATTGGCGATGGCCTCTTTACCTCCCTGAACATGACTCATGGTAAGGTTTCCGCCTACATACCAATCCCGGTTTGCCCATTGATGTTTAAAGTCCAGACCTCCTGTGTAGGCAGCATCGTGCAGAAAATTGAGCTGTTCGGGCAAGTTTTCTCGGTTAGTGGCCGTAAAGATTCCTCCGATATAAGAATTTCTTTGGTTGAAATCCTTTTGAAGTCTTCCTACAAAATAATTGGTCAAAGGTTCCACCATTTCTTTTCTGGTATTTCCCTCGCCATTAATTATGGTAGCGTTTCTTCGCGAAGTAACACTCTCCAACACCCCGATTGCCCAACCATTTTTAGTTTTTCCACTAAATTTAGCGGCACCGATCATTGGAGTATTATCTGGTTGATCTACAAATTCTCCATCCGAGGTATCGGGATAGCCTTGTGGGCTTCTACCGATTCTTCGGGAGTAAAAAATATTATCGGAACCGAATGTGTTTCCCGCTTGGGACTGAGACACCCTAAAATCGAAGATGTTTTTGTTCTCGACAAAAAATGGGCGTCTCTCTTGGAAAAATATCTGAAACCCATCCAAGGCGATTGCCGACGGGTCGGCATCTACCTGTCCAAAGTCAGGGTTTACCGTTAAATCCAAAGTAAGATCGTTGGTAATTCCAATTTTGGCATCCAGACCTGCGGTAATATCACTTTCGCTACCACCCCGAAACGGATTTCCCTCCTCGGCTTCGTAAGTTTCTGTTTTTGCCACGGTATAGGGCTGGATTTCCAACTGTTTTTGGGGCTGTATATTTTTTAGACCGTGCAGCTCGCCAAACTCGCTCACCCAACCGGGTTGATCTACGGGTTTACGCTGCCACAGGGAACGTTCCTCGTCTCTAAAAAAACGTCGAGTAGACTGAAAGCCCCATACCTGCTCTTCTGCTCTTCCAAATTTCAATTGGCTAAGAGGAATCCTCAATTCTGCCGTCCATCCTTCATCATCAACATGGGCTTTGGCATACCAAATAGGGTTCCAGCTCGGGTCCCAATTGTTACCGTTATTTGATATAAACTCATCACCCTTTACCCCTGCGGCGGTTATGGTAAAAGAAAAGGCAGTACGCTTATCAAAATAGCTGTCAATATTGAATTCTACCCAATCACCATCAAAACCATCCCTACGGGACAGCCTTTTTACGATCTTGTCCGGTTCACTATCATAACAACGAACACCTATATATAGGTTCTTGCTATCATATAAAATTTTAAATTTGGTCTGGTGCGAAGGCGGGGTGTTTTCATCGGGCTGAAATTCTATATAATCACCGCCCCATTCCACCAAGTCCCAAGCATCATCTTCTAAAATTCCATTAATGTCGGGCGCGGCATATTCGCCTAAACTTTGGGTAACATATCTTTTTTTGGCAACGACTTGGGTCGAGTCTTGTGCTAGAGAGGAATTGAGGAATAATAGGGCCAGGATTATTAGGACTTCATATCTCACTTGTTCGTTTTTTGGTTAGATTGATATGGTAAAGACACTATAAATCGGAATGCGTTACAGTTACCAATTTTTTTAATCTTTTTTTAACACCTTTCAAGATTATCTTACAGCCGTTTTCCACCCCTAAAGATTGAATTTGAAAAAAGTGGAAAAATATTCCCGATCAACCGTTTGTAATTCAATCTAATAATTGTACATTTGCAGCCCGTTAATCGGGATAGGTTATTTAAATCAATAATATTCGAGAAGTGGATACATTAAGTTATAAAACTATTTCCGCCAATAAATCTACTGTTGACAAGCAATGGTTATTGGTTGATGCTGAAGGACAGACCTTAGGAAGATTGGCGTCTAAAGTAGCCAAAATACTTAGAGGGAAATATAAGACCAACTTTACCCCCCATGTTGATTGTGGAGACAATGTTATCGTCATCAATGCAGAGAAAATCGACATGACAGGTAACAAATGGAACGATAAAGAATACCAAAGATACACTGGGTATCCAGGTGGACAACGTTCTGCTTCCGCACTAGAAGTATTGGAAAAACATCCTGAGCGCATTATCGAAAACTCCGTAAAAGGAATGCTTCCTAAAAATAAATTAGGAGCCGACCTGTTCAGAAACCTTAAGGTCTACGCAGGGGCAGAGCACGGACAAGAAGCGCAAAAACCAAAAGCTATAAACTTAAACGACTACAAATAATGGAAGTGGTTCATAAGATAGGTAGAAGAAAAACAGCTGTGGCCAGAGTTTATGTTTCCGAAGGTTCAGGAAACATTACCATCAACAAAAGAGATCTTAACGATTACTTTACCACAGGTACATTGCAATACAAAGTAAAACAACCTTTTGCCTTAACAGAAACCGAAGGCAACTACGACGTAAAAGTAAATGTTTACGGCGGTGGTATCACAGGTCAGGCAGAGGCCGTTCGTTTGGCTTTGTCCAGAGCAATGTGCGAAATAGATGCAGAGAACAGAACTGTTCTTAAACCAGAAGGGTTATTAACAAGAGACCCGAGAATGGTGGAAAGGAAGAAATTCGGTCAGAAGAAAGCCCGTAAGAAATTCCAATTCTCCAAACGTTAATATACTTTGGGCCTTTGCCCATCTATATATAAGTTCATTGAAAACCCTGAAAGCATACATATTTCAGGGTTAAATTTTTAACAAAGTTGTCGTTGTTCCAAAAGGAAAAACAAATCGACTTTTGGAAACTAGTTTAGCATCTAAATGGGCCGGGCGAACATTTTTTGTGACCACCAACCCATTGCTACTTACAACGGAACGTAAACTAAGTACAAAAATGGCAAGTAAAATTGAAGTAAAAGACTTACTGGAAGCAGGTGTGCATTTTGGACACCTAACAAGAAAGTGGAATCCGAACATGGCTCCGTACATCTACATGGAGCGAAATGGGATTCACGTAATCAACCTCTACAAAACAGTTGCAAAACTTGAGGAGGCCAACGAGGCCCTTAAAAAAATTGCAGCCTCAGGAAGAAAAATCCTTTTTGTAGCCACAAAAAAACAAGCAAAGGACATTGTAGCGGACAAAGTATCCAAGGTAAACATGCCGTACATCACAGAGAGATGGCCAGGTGGTATGTTGACCAACTTTGTAACCATTCGTAAAGCTGTTAAAAAGATGGCAGCTATCGACCGAATGAAGAAAGACGGTACATTCAACACCCTATCCAAAAAAGAAAGATTGCAGGTAGATCGTTTGCGTGCAAAATTGGAAAAGAACTTAGGTTCCATTGCCGATATGACACGTTTGCCAGGAGCCCTGTTTATCGTGGATACCATGCGTGAGCACATTGCCGTAAAAGAAGCCCAAAAATTGAACATTCCAATTTTTGCAATGGTAGATACCAACTCCGACCCACGTGATGTAGATTATGCCATCCCATCCAACGACGATGCCGGTAAATCCATTGAAGCTATCCTAGAGTCTGTTACACAAGCCGTAGCAGAAGGATTGGAAGAGCGCAAGAGCGAGAAAAACAACGGTAAAGACAAGGAAGAGGACACCAACAAGGAAAATAAAGCCACCGAAGAAAAACCTGCAAAAAAAGCTGAAGCCGCTCCAAAAGCTGAAGCTAAAGCGGACGACCTTACCAAAATTGAAGGTGTTGGACCAAAAGCCGCCGAAGCTTTGGCAGCAAGTGGCGTAAAATCCTATGCAGACCTAGCTGATGCAGACGCTGAAAAAATCAAGGAAATCTTGACCGAAGCTAGCTCAACTTTAGCTCACTTGGACCCAACTTCTTGGCCAAAACAAGCTAAAATGGCCGCCGATGGAAAATGGGACGAACTTAAAGAATGGCAAGACAGCGTAAAAGGCGGTGTTGAATAAACCCACTTATTTAACATTGTCCTAATCCAAAACACGGCAATAGTGTTTTACTTTATATAAAATTTAAAAAGAAAAGAAAATGGCAAAGATTACCGCCGCAGAGGTAAATAAATTAAGAAAGACCACCGGAGCTGGAATGATGGATTGCAAAAAAGCTTTGGTCGAAGCAGAAGGTGATTTTGATAAGGCAATAGAGATCCTTAGAAAAAAGGGTCAGAAAGTAGCAGCAAAAAGAGCTGATAGAGAATCTTCAGAAGGTGCTGCCATTGCAAAGGTAAACAGCGACAATACACAAGGAGTTGCAATTTCATTGAACTGCGAAACTGACTTTGTTGCCAAGAACGATAGTTTTGTAAAGCTTGCCAACGATTTGGCCGATATTGCACTAGGTTTCGAAAGCAAAGAAGATTTCTTAGCTGCTTCCTACGATGGAATGACCGTAGCTGATAAATTGACTGAGCAAACCGGGGTTATCGGTGAAAAAATCGAAATCGGAAGCTTTGAAAAATTGAATGCCCCTTTCGTAGGTTCATACATACATGCTGGCAACAAAATCGCCACTTTGGTAGGTTTGTCCGCCAATGTTGACGGTGCCGCCGAAGCCGCAAAAGATGTAGCCATGCAAGCTGCTGCTATGAACCCTGTTGCATTGAACGAGGATGGTGTTGACCAATCGATCATTGACAAAGAAATCGAAATCGCAAAAGATCAATTGCGCCAAGAAGGCAAACCAGAAGAAATGTTGGACAAGATCGCCCAAGGTAAATTGAAGCGTTTCTTTAAGGACAACACCTTGGTAAACCAAGATTTTATCAAAGACAGCAAGCAAAGTGTTTCCCAATATGTTAAGTCTGTAGACTCCAGTTTGGAAGTTACAGGATTCGCAAGAGTGGCACTTGGTTAATTTGCCTACAACATAATTTCACTAAACCGCTTCCCAAAAGAAGCGGTTTTTTTGTGATGGTATCAAACCTAGAATTCTTCATTTCCCGTAAAATATTTTGATTATTTTTGTCCGGACTTCAATATACTTTTAATGCATTACAAAAGAATTTTATTAAAGCTAAGCGGCGAAGCCCTAATGGGCGAAAAACAATATGGTATAGATGCCAAGCGATTGGATGAATATGCCGAAGAAATAAAATCAGTAATCGATAAAGGTGTAGAAGTGGCCATTGTAATTGGCGGGGGAAACATTTTTCGGGGATTGGCCGGAGCTAGCCAAGGTATGGATAGGGTCCAAGGAGACCATATGGGCATGTTGGCAACAGTGATCAACGGCCTCGCACTGCAAAGTGCCCTTGAACTAAGAGGGGTGCAGACCAGGTTACAATCGGCCATAAAAATCAATGAGGTCGCAGAACCTTTTATCAGAAGAAGAGCTATTCGCCATTTGGAAAAAGGCAGAGTGGTGATTTTTGGAGGGGGAACCGGAAATCCATACTTTACCACCGACTCCGCAGCCGTACTGAGAGCTATTGAGATCAAAGCGGATGTTATCTTAAAAGGTACACGAGTGGACGGAATTTACACATCTGACCCAGAGAAGGACAAAACGGCTACCAAATTCGACTCCATCTCTTTTAACGAAGTGCTTTCCAAAGGGCTCAAAGTAATGGACACAACCGCCTTTACCCTCAGTCAGGAAAACGAATTGCCCATCGTTGTTTTCGACATGAACACACGTGGCAACTTAATGAAAATAGTTTCAGGAGAAAATATTGGAACAGTGGTCAACGTGTAGTTGAACGCAGATAATGGATTCAGTTTTTATATATTTATAATTATGGACGAAGAAGTAAAATTTATTCTTGATAGTGCAAAGGAAAGCATGGATGCCAGCATCGCACACTTACAAAAAGCATTGACAAAGATCAGGGCCGGCAAAGCCAGCCCAATGATGCTATCTACGGTAATGGTAGATTACTATGGATCACAGACTCCGCTCTCCCAAGTTTCCAACATCAATACTCCCGATGCGCGAACCTTGTCCGTTCAACCTTGGGAAAAAAATCTTCTTGGTGAAATAGAAACTGCCATTATGAATGCCAATTTAGGCTTCAATCCAATGAACAATGGCGACATGATCATCATCAACGTTCCACCTTTGACCGAAGAAAGAAGGGTTCAACTGACCAAACAGGCAAAATCCGAAGCCGAAGATGCAAAAGTAAGCATCCGAAGCGTAAGGCAAGACGCCAACAAAGAGCTTAAAGCACTGGATATTTCCGAGGATCTTTTGAGCAATGCCGAGGTCGATGTTCAGGAACTTACCAATTCCTACAGTGAAAAAGTCGATAGCATTTTAACGGCAAAAGAAGCCGAGATCATGAAGGTGTAAAACTTCAATTTTGACTACGGTCTTTTCTAGGAACACAACATATCATTTTCTACCTTTGCGGCCAACAAAACCCACATGGTAGCAAAGCTCACTAAAGGATTTTGGCCTAAGGTCGCAAGAATTATTCTCCGAAATAGAATCCTCATTCTTTTGGGGGTTGCCGGATTCACTGTTTTCTTGGCGATGCAGTGGAAAAATATGCGTTTTTCCAACACCGAGGCCAATATTCTTCCAGATGACCACCCAGCTACCATTGAGTACAATTCCTTTACCAAAATTTTTGGAGAAGAAGGGAATGCCATTGTACTGGCCGTTAAGGATCCGGCTCTGTTCACCCCTAAAAATTTTAACCGCTGGAATACTTTGAGCAAACAGCTCGACGCATTTCCAGAGGTGGATTATGTGATTTCTCTCGAGAACTTGAAAGAACTTGTCAAGGACAGCATCACCCAGGCTTTTGCAATGCAGCCCCTTATTCCGGCCCCACCAAAAACCGCACAGGAAATTGAGTCCCTTAAAAACCACTTGTTCAAAGAACTGCCATTTTACGACAATTTGGTGTACAATCCCGAAACAGGTACTATTCAAACCGTAGTGTACCTGGACAAGGACATCATGAACACTGCCGTTCGGAACGAATTTATCCTTAACGACCTTGGGGCACTGGTAAACGATTTTGAGGAAGAGACCCAAATGAATGTCCATGTTTCCGGAATGCCCTACATAAGAACTTGGAACACTAAATCCATTGTAGATGAAATTGGCCTTTTTATTGTAGGTGCCCTTCTGGTCACCTCCATTATCTTTTTCTTTTTCTTTAGAAGCTTTAGGGCCACATTTATCTCTATGTGTGTTGTGATCATAGGTGTAATGTGGGCTTTTGGCATATTGGGACTTTTGCAGTATGAGATCACCATACTTACGGCCCTTATACCTCCATTGATCATTGTAATCGGTATTCCCAACTGTATTTTCTTGATCAACAAATACCAGCAAGAAGTAAAAAAGCATGGCAACCAAGCCCTCTCCCTACAAAGGGTTATCTCTAAGATCGGCAATGCCACATTAATGACAAACATTACCACCGCATCTGGTTTTGCCACCTTCATCATTTTAGATAGCCAATTGTTACGGGAATTTGGCATTGTAGCCTCCATCAATATTATCGGAATATTTATTTTATCCCTACTGATCATACCTATCATTTATAGCTTTATGCCGTTGCCCAAGACCAAGCATTTAAAGCACTTGAACAAAAAATGGATGGACTTTTTTGTCAATTGGATGGAAAATATGGTACGAAACCACAGAATTGCCGTGTACATTACCACCGTAGCGGTTCTGGTTTTGAGCATTATCGGAATTTATCAGATGCGGATTACAGGAAGTAGGATCGAGGATCTACCAAAGAAAAGTCATTTTTATAAGGATATCCAGTTTTTTGAGGCCGAGTTTG
Organism: Flagellimonas sp. ABD4_174; assembly: GCF_056160185.1. NCBI lineage: Bacteria > Pseudomonadati > Bacteroidota > Flavobacteriia > Flavobacteriales > Flavobacteriaceae > Flagellimonas > Flagellimonas sp. ABD4_174. The sequence goes on along the minus strand of NZ_JBSWWP010000002.1, from coordinate 44,154 downwards.
ATGGTATAATGCCCATGGAAATTGTAGTGGATACCAAACGAAAAAATGGGGTTACAAAACCAGCCACTTTAAAGCGTATGGACCAACTTGGAACGGTAATCGATGAAATTCCCGAACTCTCTAGGCCCATTTCCATTGTTGATCTGGTAAAATATTCCAAACAGGCATTTTACAATGGCATCCCTAAATACTATCAACTGCCCACCAGTCAAGAGAACACATTTATAATGAGCACTGTTCAAAAATCGTCAACCGGAGAAACCGACCTCCTACAAAGTTTTGTGGACAGTACTGGGCAAACTGCACGTTTGACCACCTACATGCGCGATGTTAAAATAGATCGCATGGAGGAAATAGAAAAGGATGTACAGGAAGCCATTACCAAACAGTTCCCATCGGAACGGTACAATGTTTTTATGACAGGCAAGGCGCTGCTTTTCCTAAAAGGAACCAAGTATTTGGTGAAAAACCTATTATTATCCCTGGCTTTGGCGATCGGACTTATTTCCCTGTTCATGGCCTATTTGTTCCGCTCGTATAAAATGGTAATCATATCCTTGGTCCCCAACTTATTGCCGTTGGTGATCACCGCAGGTGTTATGGGCTTTTTGGGTGTCCCCATAAAACCATCCACTATTCTCGTTTTTAGTATCGCCTTTGGTATTTCAGTGGACGATACTATTCATTTTTTAGCTAAATACCGCCAAGAACTCACTGCCAATCGTTGGCACATTAAAAAGTCGGTGTATGCAGCTCTTCGAGAGACCGGTGTTAGTATGTTCTACACTTCCATTGTATTGTTCTTCGGGTTTTCGGTCTTTATTATTTCGAGTTTTGGGGGAACCAAGGCCTTGGGCGGATTGGTTTCTGCAACTTTATTGTTCGCTATGCTCTCCAATTTGATCTTATTGCCATCACTTCTGCTTTCTTTAGAAAGGAGCATTGCCAATAAACAAGTACTCAAAAAACCTCAAATCGACATTTTACCAAAGGAAGAGGATAACCTCAAGGACAAATAGTGGATGGAATGGCCATAAATTAAGCCGTTCCATTGCCATCATTTTTTATCAAAAACCTATCTTTACCAACTTAATTACGATAGTTTTAGAATGATGTCTTATTCCATAAAAGAATTGCTGGAAAAGCAACCCGTAGGAGATTCCGTTGAAGTAAATGGATGGGTAAAAACATTTAGAAGTAACAGGTTTATCGCCTTGAACGATGGTTCCACCATTCATAACCTACAATGTGTAGTTGATTTTGAAAATTTGGACGATACGATCCTCAAACAAATTTCTACAGGAGCTGCATTAAAAATTTCAGGAACTCTGGAAGAAAGTCAAGGTCGTGGACAAAGTGTGGAGATCCAGGTTACGGATATTTTCGTGCATGGTACAGCCGACCCGGAGACCTACCCTATCCAGCCCAAAAAACATTCGTTGGAGTTTTTACGCGAAAAAGCCCACCTAAGGGTACGCACCAATACATTTTCAGCTGTAATGCGCGTAAGATCTATGTTATCCTTTGCAGTACACAGCTATTTTCAGCAAAATGGCTTTTACTATATGCATGCCCCTATCATAACCGGTTCCGATGCCGAGGGTGCAGGTGAAATGTTCCGTGTTTCTACTTTGGATGCCAAAAACCCACCTTTGAACGATGCCGGGGATGTGGATTATTCCCAAGACTTTTTTGGAAAGGAGACCAACCTTACCGTATCTGGTCAGTTAGAGGCAGAGACCTACGCCATGGGCTTGGGCAAGGTATACACCTTTGGCCCCACTTTTAGAGCGGAAAACTCAAACACATCCCGCCACTTGGCAGAATTCTGGATGATAGAGCCCGAGATGGCCTTTTACGATCTGGATGCCAACATGGACCTTGCAGAGGATTTTATAAAATATATCATCCAATATGTGCTGGATCACTGTCAGGATGATTTGGAATTCTTGGAAAAGCGCCTTTTGGACGAGGAGAAGACCAAGCCACAGAACGAGCGTTCGGAAATGGCCCTGATCGAAAAATTAAAGTTTGTTGTTGAGAACAATTTTAAAAGGGTGTCCTACACGGAGGCCATCGATATTTTAAAGAACAGCAAACCCAACAAAAAGAAAAAATTCCAGTTCCCTATTGATGAATGGGGTGCAGATCTGCAGAGCGAACACGAACGCTTTTTGGTAGAAAAACACTTTAAATGTCCAGTAATTCTTTTTGATTACCCTGCCAACATCAAAGCATTTTATATGCGCTTGAATGAGGATGGCAAAACGGTTCGCGCCATGGATGTACTCTTCCCTGGAATCGGCGAAATTGTTGGAGGCTCACAACGTGAAGAGCGTTTGGATGTACTTCAACAAAAAATAAAAGCACTGGATATTGACGAAAAAGAACTTTGGTGGTACTTGGATCTAAGAAAATTCGGCACAGCGGTCCACAGTGGTTTTGGCCTTGGGTTCGAGCGTATGGTTCAGTTTGCAACAGGAATGGGGAACATTCGAGATGTGATACCTTACCCGAGGACACCCCAGAATGCCGAGTTTTAATTTGATTTTATTATTTTACATAGGAAAGATTGCTAATCATCAATCCGTATGCTAAAACAACATCTACAGTTTAAGCTTTCACAAAAACTGTCTCCACAGCAGATTCAGCTCATGAAACTTATTCAATTGCCGACCCAGGCATTTGAACAAAGGTTAAAGCAAGAGCTGGAGGAAAACCCTGCATTGGAGAGCGGCAAGGAAGAATCCGATGCGTTGGATGATGTTTATGAGGATACTTACGATGATTCCGCGGATAGTGAAAACATTGATACTGAAGAAATCAACATTGACGATTACCTAAGTGACGATGAGATTCCCGATTACCGCACACAAGCCAATAATTATAGTGCGGAAGATGATGACAAGAGCGTGCCGTATGCTGCAGGCACATCGTTCAACCAATATTTGCTCAATCAGCTCAATACCGTCTATTTAGATGATCAAGAATGGGCCATTGCCGAGTTCCTAGTTGGCAGCGTGGATGAAAGTGGCTACATTCGAAGGCCACTTACCGATATTATGGACGACCTTGCCTTTACACAGAATATTTACGTAGAGGAAGAGAAGATAGAGCAAGTACTCAAGATTGTACAAGACCTAGACCCACCAGGGGTGGCAGCACGATCGTTGGACGAATGTTTGATCATTCAACTAAAGCGTAAAAGTCAGAAACCGTCCATAGAGCTGGCAACAAGCATTTTGGAAAAATCTTTTGATCATTTTACGAAAAAGCATTATTCCAAGTTGGTCCAGAAGCATCATATTACCGAAGAACAGCTAAAAGATGCCATTTCTGAAATAGAAAAACTCAATCCCAAACCAGGTGGGTCCTACTCGGGCAACACCCGGATAATCGAACATATTGTCCCAGATTTTTCAATAAAAATTGTGGATGGCGAACTGGAACTTTCGCTTAACGGCCGAAATGCCCCGGAACTCCATGTGTCCAAAGATTACAGCAATATGTTGGAAGGCTATAAAAATGCAAAGGAAAAGTCCAAGTCCCAAAAGGATACGGTAATGTTCATCAAACAAAAGCTTGATGCGGCAAAATGGTTCATCGATGCCATAAAGCAACGTCAACAGACATTGTTTGTTACCATGAGCACCATAATGGAATATCAAAAGGAATATTTTATGACTGGTGATGAGCGAAAGCTCCGCCCCATGATCCTTAAGGATATTGCCGATAAAATTGATATGGATGTTTCTACCGTTTCCCGGGTGGCAAACAGCAAATATGTGGATACGCCCTACGGCACCAAATTGATCAAAGATTTCTTTTCGGAGTCTATGAAAAATGAGCAGGGAGAAGATGTATCCACCAAAGAAATAAAAAAAATCTTGGAGACCGTTATTCGGGACGAGGAGAAGAAAAAACCTTTAACAGACGCGAAACTAGCCACCATTTTAAAGGATAGGGGGTATCCAATTGCCCGGCGTACCGTGGCCAAATATAGAGAACAACTTGGGATTCCAGTGGCACGGTTAAGAAAAGAAATCTGATGCGCCACATATTCCATATTATCTCTTACCTGTTCCATCCATTGTTCGTACCTATCGGAGGAACCATTGTGTATTTTATGATCGCCCCTTACAGCACCTTGGAAGTACAGAGCGGCAATATTCTACCGATTTTTATACTTACGGTGATCATCCCAATCATTTTCTTTTTGATCTTAAAAAATCTCGGGGTAATCAATTCCATCTTTTTACCTACTATTCAGGAACGAAAATACCCGCTCTATATAAGCTGTATCATCTTTTTAATGATACTTTATAAGGTAATCCCCAATAATTACGTACACGAGCTCTTTTACTATTTTACTGGCTTACTTACGGCCACCAGTGCTACCTTGATTTTGTTGTTTTTTAAATTTAAGACTAGCATGCACTTATTGGGCATGGGAAGTATTCTCACCTTTATGATCGCACTGAGCATTCATTTTGAGATCAACATTACCATAGCAATAAGTTTATTCACCCTTTTTACAGGCTTGGTAGCAACCTCTCGTCTATATCTTAGAGCACATACTAAGAACGAACTATTGATTGGCTTTTTATTGGGTTGCTGTTCCCAGCTGATTATTTTGAAGTACTGGTTATAGGATATAAAATATTAAACCTACCCTGAGCACACTAAAATCGATAGGTTCACCATTTTCCAACTCTGCCCCCTCCTTGAGTAAATTATTTAATCCATAATAAGCGTGTAAATTCCAGGTATTGTATCCAAAACTAAGGGTGAGACCGTAATGGAATTCCTCGATATCTGGATTTTTAAAGGTGGTATTCCCCATATCGGTAACCAATTTAGATCTACCGGAAAAAACATACCCTAAACGTGCGCCTGCATAGATCCGCCAAAACTTATAGTCTTCAGCTGTGGAAGTACGCCACCTAATTTCTAATGGAAGTTCAATTGCATGGGTTCCCAACTTACTACGGTTAAAATCGGCCTCGTCCACAATCCCATATGTAATTATATTATCCTCTTCCGTAGCCATCACGTTGGAGTAATAGGCATTAATGGCGTACCCCAATCCCAGACCAATCCCAATATTTCTTCGCTCATTGAACGGAATATCCTTAATAAAGCCAAACTGCAGATTGTAAGAGAGGTTTCGTTGCGATACATTCTCGGGCTTATCAAATAAAACATTATACCCTACCCCCATATAAAACTGGTCTTCCAAATAACGCGGATTGGATGTAGTTGTTTGGGCATTGCCGGGCAAGGACGATACCAAAAGCACCATACCCAAAAAAATCTGTAGAATTTTACGAAGCATTACATTAACAATTTAAACAAAAAACGCCCCAAATTAAAATTTGGAGCGTTTCCCACTAAATCTAAGCTATTGCCTACTGTAGATTGTTAAAAGCATCCCCCTCATAAGTGGTATAATTCACTTTTAGAGCGTTCACTTCTCTCAATTGTTGCTTTATGTCGGTGATAAGGCCCATGTTTGCTTCCTTATCAACTTTCAAAGCAGTAGTCAATACGTTTTGAAGTTCTTGCGGTTTCTTTGCACGTTCTGCCAAAATAAATGAACCTACTTCGTCCACATTGGCAAATTTATCATTCAATTGGATTTTTGGTTCTGTACCAAATACCTTTTGATATTCTTGCGTAGGTGTCCCCACATAAATATAAATCACGCGATCTTTCTTTTCCAACTTCTTTATTTCCGAAGCGTTTGGAAGAGTATTGGCAACCATTAAAGAACTATCTTTCATCGTGGTCACGGTCATAAAGAAGAACAGTAGCATGAAAACGATATCTGGCAACGATGCCGTTGATACCGCTGGCAAATCGCCATCCTTCTTTTTGGTAAACTTAGCCATATTAAATAGTTGTTAATTGGTTGTTGTTTCTGCTTCTGAAAGTTTTTGTGGGAACATATCCTGGATACGTTTCACTTTGTCTTTCAAATCATCTCTAACGCTGGATGGGGTTTCTGGATTAAGGTATTCTGCTTCCATTTTGGTGAAATCCCTTCCGAACAAACGTTGTGCTTCACGGTTACGCAGGTCGTTGTACGCACCCACCAATTCGTTTTGAACGGTAATGTATGTACTATACTTGGTCTCCCTGTCATTTTTTAATGAGATAATGGCTTTGGTCGGGTTATCTGATGAGGAAGGATCTTTTCTACCTTTACAGTAGGCACAAGTACCGTCTGCACCGTTTTCCAAAAACGCGGTAGCAGCTTTTCTTAAATCCTTAATTTCCATCAAGTTATCCTCGACCAAAAGTTGTCCATTCTTGTTGATATTAACAGTAAAAATGTTTTTCTGCTTAATAACAACATCTGTGTCTGGCGGCTCGATCGGCGGTAACATTCGATCCAAACCTGCATCAGTTTCAATGGTGGTGGTCACCAAGAAAAAGATAAGCAAGAGGAACGCGATATCCGCCATGGAGCCGGCATTTACTTCCGGTGCTCCTTTTCTTCTAGGCATAATTAACTTTTTACTTTACAAACATTCTTTTCAAACCTGGTACAACCATTAGAACTACCGCTACTAGGGTAAGGATAAAAAATACATTTAATCCCATTCCAATGTTTTTCACAGTGCCTTCCGTGGTCTCTACGCCTCTTTCGGACATAGCTTCTACCACAGCCATGTTATCTGAAGAAAGCCCGTAGGATATGGCCACTACAATGGCCAATCCACCAATGGCAAAAAGAGCTTTCTTTAAGCTTCCCTTTGTGGAAAACAATTTTGCAAATCCAAATACTACTGAAGTTACAACTGCAATAGCCAAAAGGATGTACATGATAATGAACATGAAGTTCATTGAGCCGCTATTTATGGCTCCTGGATCATCGGCAGACGGAAGGGAGAACCAAAGAACGGCCGCAAGCAATCCGATGACGATGAGTAATATTTTTACTATTTTATTCATGATTCTCGATAGTTTTTAATTCGTAATTATTTCTTGTGGGCAGCCAACATATCGATCAAAGCGATTGAGCTGTCTTCCATATCGTTTACGATACTATCGATTTTAGCAATAATATAGTTGTAGAAAATCTGTAGGATAATCGCCGTGATCAAACCGAATACGGTTGTCAATAACGCCACCTGGATATCCCCAGCAATCAATGAGGCACTCAAGTTACCTACTGCAGCAATCTTCTGGAAAGCCTGAATCATACCGATTACCGTACCCATGAACCCAAGCATGGGAGCAATAGCGATAAACAAGGACAACCAAGAAACGTTTTTCTCCAATTGACCCATTTGTACACCACCGTAAGCTACAACAGCTTTTTCTGCGGATTCCAATCCTTCGTCAACTCTATCCAAACCTTGATAGTAGATAGAAGCAACAGGTCCTTTAGTGTTTCTACAAACTTCTTTAGCGGCCTCAACACCACCTGAAGCCAAAGCATCCTCAACTTGTTGCTTCAATTTAGCGGAGTTGGTGGTTGCTAAATTCAAATAAATAATTCTTTCGATGGCTACGGCCAATCCCAAAATCAAACAAAGCAACACGATACCCATAAAGGCAGGACCTCCTTGGATAAATTGCTCTTTTAACACTTGGGTGAAACCTTTGCTGGCTTCAGCTTCTTCTTGCAACATTGCTGCAGATGCAGTTGTAGTTCCCATCACAAACATTCCGGCAGCAGCCAGAGAAAAGGATATTTTTTTCATTTTACTTAAACTTAAATTTAGTTAGTTAATAATGTTAAAGATATAAAATTTTATAATAGAAAAACTAAAATACCTTGCAGAGAGGAAGGGATTCGAACCCTCGATACACTTTTGGTGTATACACACTTTCCAGGCGTGCGCCTTCGACCACTCGGCCACCTCTCTATTGTTTCTTTTAGGGCGACCAATAAACAAAAAAATTATTAGTTATAGAAATTTGAGGCGTTAATTTTACAGCATTTCACCACGGAGCGGTGTCTCGAAAATCGTCTTGAACAACTTGTCCGGAACCCTTGTCCCCAAAAGGTACATTGCCTTGGCAATGGCAGCTTCGGTCGTAATATCCTTTCCATTAACCAGTTGCATCTCCTTGAGTTTTTCACTGGTTTCGTAATGTCCCATAAAAACACTGCCTCCCGAGCATTGGGTTACATTAATAATATGCAATCCTTTTTCTGCAGCCTTTTTTAATTCTGACAAAAACCATTTGTCCATTGGGGCATTTCCTGCACCATAAGTTTCCAAAATAAGCGCCTTTAATTCGGGAATTTGGAGCACTGAATGCAGTACTTTTCGGTTTAATCCCGGAAATAATTTTAAAATCGCCACATTGTTGTCCATATTTTTATGCACCTGCAACGACTTGCCTTTGGTGGTTTTCTTCAATAAAATATTCTCGTTCACCTTTAAATGTACCCCGGATTCCACCAAGGGAGGATAGTTCAATGAATCAAATGCCTCAAAATGTTCTGCATTTATTTTGGTGGTCCGGTTGGCCCTGTAGAGCTTGTATTCGAAATATAATCCGACTTCTTGCACAACTGGCCTGCCTTTTTTTTGAAGTGCCGCTATTTCTATTGAGGTTATCAGGTTTTCCTTGGCATCGGTGCGCAAATCCCCAATGGGTAATTGGGAACCTGTGAAAATGACCGGCTTGGCCAGATTTTCCAACATAAAACTGAGTGCCGACGCGGAATAACTCATGGTATCGCTACCGTGCAACACCACAAAACCATCGTTTTCTTCGTAATGAGACTCGATAATTGATGCAATGACCGCCCAGTTTTCCGGATTCATGTTGGAAGAATCTATGGGATTTTCGAACGACACTCCGTGCAAATTACAATCCAATTGTTTTAACTCTGGGATATTTTTTACCAGCTCCTCAAAATTAAAGGCCTTGAGCGCACCGGTTTTATAGTCCTTTACCATACCAATGGTACCCCCGGTGTAGATCAATAATATGTTGGGCTTTTTTTTCATAGGTCAGATTCCGAATATGTCTTTGGAGTTCTTAGTCGTAATCTCGGCAATTTCTTCCTCCGGCATTCCATAAATGGAGGATAGTTTTTGCAATACATTTACAATATAGGAACTCTCGTTCCGTTTGCCACGATATGGGGTGGGTGCCAAATAGGGAGCATCGGTTTCCAAAACAATATGCTCCAGTCCAACATTGTGCAAAAACTGGTCAATCTTCCCGTTTTTAAACGTAACCACCCCACCGATGCCCAACTTCATATTATAGGAAATGGCTTTTTGAGCCTGTTCCATGGTTCCGGTAAAACAATGAAAAATACCAAAAAGCCCTTCTCCTTTTTCTTGCTCCAGCACTTCAAAGACCTCATCAAAGGCATCACGACAATGTATTACTATTGGCAATTGATATTTTTTTGCCAGTCGGATCTGATGCGCAAATGCCTCTTGTTGTTCTTTCAAAAAGGTTTTGTCCCAATAAAGGTCCACTCCAATTTCTCCTACGGCGTAAAACTTTCGTTTTGCCAGCCATTCCTCCACAATGGCCAATTCCGCCTTATAGTTTTCCTTTACATGGGTCGGGTGCAATCCCATCATCAGAAAAACATTCTCGGGATAACCGGCTTCCAAATCCAGCATGGATTTTATATAGGTAGAATCTATTGCCGGTACAAAAAACCTTTGCACTCCTTGATCGAAAGCCCTCTGCATCATTTCCGCCCTATCCTCCTCAAAGGCTTCGCTATATAAATGGGTATGCGTATCTGTTATGATCATTTACTGCTATTTTCTTGCTCTGCCGCAACATTGTTCCTGTTGCCGTATAATTCCATTGCTTTTGTGAAGTTTTGTGCACCTACTTTGGTTTGATCATAGATAAACCCATCCAATTCGGGATGGTGCTCACTGACCCAGTTGACCAATTGTTCTCTATTTCTTACCCACAGGTCATCATTAAAATCCAAATATTCCACTACATCAATACTTTGTATTTTGCCTTCTTCAATCTTCATGACCTCATGTGTGACAAATGGTTTATTCTGCAAAAAGAGTATGCGATCACACTTTTTGGAAACCTTTAAATGGAGTTCGTTATCCTTACCTTTTATTTCCAAAATGACATACTTTGGCCTAAATACAGAATCCCACTGGAACAGATCTCTGTACCCTTGTTTGGAAAAAGTTCTCCTGTAATCCATTTCGTTGAACCGAACACTGTCCAAAAACAAACCTACCACTTGATCATAATTGTAGGTATTCAATCCATGGATATAAGCTTTTGCTATAGCCTCCTTATCGATTTCCTTTTTGTTAAAATCACATGCGACCAACAAATACATGGCAAAAACTGAAAGGACGACCTTATTGCTGTTAAAACAAACCATAACACAAAAATAGGTTTATCTTAGACGTCCAAAAACTTTGTTTACGATTATATTAAAAGATGTTTTGATCGTTCAAGGTTCAACACTCCCTCATATAATAATATGACATCACTTAAAAAATTCCTGAGATCTAAAGATTATATTAAAATCCCCTTGACATTTACGCAAACCGATCATTTTGAGCTTACGGCCAACATTAATGGTGTTACAGGCAAATTTATTTTGGATACCGGCGCCTCCAACACTTGTGTTGGAATGGATAAAATCGAGTTTTTTGAAATGATTTCGGAAGCTACCGATATTAAGGCGGCGGGAGCCGGGGCCACAGAAATGGAAACTTTGATATCCTCCAGCAACAAAATACAGATCGGGGAGTGGACAAAGAAAAAACAGAAGGTAGTTGTGTTCGATCTTTCACATGTGAACCATGCACTGCTTGCACATAATGCATTGCCCGTAGACGGAATTATCGGGGCGGACATTCTTAAAAAAGGCAAGGCCATAATCGATTACAACAAAAAATGCCTCTACTTAAAAAAGTAAAGGCATTTGCAAGTTCGAGCAATACAAGGCCCTTCGACTATACTCAGGGCACTTGACTCTCTTTATATTATAGTTCCAACGCTTTTTTCACGTTGCCGTCCATCAATAATTCTTCCGGGCTTTCCAACGCTTCTTTTACCGCAACCAAGAAACCAACGGATTCTTTTCCATCGATAATCCTATGGTCGTAAGAAAGTGCTACATACATAACCGGGGCTATGGCAATGGCACCATCCCTAACAATGGCACGTTCCACAATATTGTGCATTCCTAAAATGGCACTCTGCGGAGGATTAATGATCGGGGTAGACAACATGGAACCAAAAACACCTCCATTGGTAATGGTAAAGGTACCTCCTGTCATCTCGTCTACTGTAATCTCCCCTTCCCTTGCTCTTATCGCCAAACGTTTAACTTCGGATTCAACACCACGGAACGTAAGATTTTCTGCATTTCTGATTACCGGAACCATCAACCCTTTTGGCCCCGAAACCGCTATGCTTATATCGCAGAAATCGTAAGAGATCATTTCTTTTCCATCGATCATGGAGTTTACCGCAGGATACATTTGCAATGCACGGATAACGGCCTTGGTAAAGAAAGACATAAACCCAAGACTAACCCCATGTTTCTCCTTGAACTCTTCTTTGTATTGCTTTCGCAGTTCGAAGATTGCCGTCATGTCCACCTCGTTAAAGGTAGTCAACATGGCAGTCTCATTTTTGGCAGCTACCAAACGTTCGGCAACTTTTCTGCGCAACATGGACAACTTGGAACGGCTTTCTCCACGGCTTCCGCCTGTTGGCGTACCCATGGAGGCCTTGGCTTTTACCGCATCATCTTTTGTGATACGGCCATCTCTTCCACTACCGGAAACAGATGATGGCTCGATTCCTTTTTCGTCCAATATTTTTTTGGCCGCTGGAGAGGGAGTCCCAGAAGCATACGTATCTTTCTTGGGTTCCTCTGCTTTGGCAGCCTCCTTTTTTGGTTCTTCCTTCTTCGGCTCTTCTTTTTTGGCCGATGACCCTGCGCCTTCTGGTTTTTCCGCACTGGTATCGATAAGGCAAACGACCTCACCTACCGCTACGGCATCGCCTACCTCAGCTTTTAGGGTAATAATTCCGCTCTCCTCTGCAGGAAGCTCCAATGTTGCCTTGTCCGAATCTACCTCGGCTATGGCCTGGTCCTTCTCCACATAGTCTCCATCCTCTACCAACCACTCGGCGATTTCTACCTCTGTAATGGATTCCCCTGGTGAGGGAACTTTCATTTCTAAAACCATTCTATTATAGTTTATACTTGAATTATCTTATTAACATATTGTCCTTACTCTTATCGAACACATAGTCCAATACTTGGGCATGTCGTCTCTTGGAACGAACTGCACTACCTGCTGCCGGCGCACCGTAAAACCTACGTGATGCCACCCTAAATTGTTTGGCCTCGTCCAAATGCATTAACATATGGCTCCAGGCACCCATATTTCTTGGCTCTTCCTGTGCCCAAACAATATCGTCGGCGTTCTTGTACTTTTTGATTATGGCCCGCATTTGCTTTGCCGGCAACGGGAACAATTGTTCCACCCTTACCAAAGCTACATCATCTCGACCAAGTTCCTCTTTTTTCTCCAAAAGATCATAGTAAAATTTACCGGTACAAAATACCAAGCTTTTTACTTTGGCCGCTTTTGCTTCGGCATCATCAATGACCATTTGAAAACTGCCGTTGGCCATTTCTTCTTTGGTAGACATTACTTTTGGATGTCTTAGCAAGCTCTTTGGGGTAAATACCACCAAAGGTTTGCGGAAATTGGCTTTCATTTGTCTACGGAACAAGTGGAACAGGTTGGCAGGTGTGGTTACATCCGCCACGAACATGTTGTCCTTGGCACACAATTGCAGGTATCTTTCCATACGGGCAGACGAGTGCTCGGCGCCTTGCCCTTCGTAACCGTGCGGTAACAACAGGACCAATCCATTCTGCAACTTCCATTTATCTTCTGCGGATGACAAATATTGATCAATAATGATTTGGGCCCCATTACTGAAGTCTCCAAACTGGGCTTCCCAAATGGTCAACGTTTTTGGACTTGCCATAGCGTAACCATAATCAAACCCCATCACGGCGTATTCCGATAGCAGCGAATTATAGATATGGAACTTTCCGTTTTGGTTTTCGCCCATCTCGTTCAGCAAGACCACTTCCTCCTCGTGCATTTCTGTTTTGATGACAGCATGCCTATGGGAAAAGGTTCCCCTCTCGACATCCTGACCTGTCATCCTTACATCGTACCCTTCTTCCAGTAATGATCCATAGGCCAATAGTTCGCCCATGGCCCAATCGAGTTTGTTGTCCTCAAAATACATTTTATGACGACCTTCTACCAGTCGAACCAATTTCCTTAGGAACTTTTTATCTTCTGGAAGCTTTGTGATGCTCTGTGCAATCTGATCCATCTTTTTAAGATCATATGTGGTATCCATAGGTTTTAGCATTACCTCTTCGGTAACTTGCTCAAAGCCTTCCCACTCATCTTGCATAAAAGGTGTTATCCTGGTTTTTTCAATTTTACGGGAGTCCAAAAGATCTTCTTCGAGATCGTTTTTATATTTCTCCTCCAAATCCTTCACATAATTTTCATCGATGATACCCTCCGCTATCAATTTAGCAGCATAGATATCTCTAGGGTTATCGTGTTTGGAAATGGATTTGTACAATAAGGGCTGGGTAAATTTGGGTTCGTCGCCTTCGTTGTGCCCATATTTTCTGTACCCCAATAAATCCAAGAAAATATCGCGTTTGTAACGCATTCTATACTCTAGGGCAAATGTTGTGGCATGCACTACCGCTTCGGCATCATCGGCATTTACATGCAGTACGGGCGACAGGGTAACTTTCCCCACATCGGTACAGTAGGTAGAGGACCTTGCATCCAAATAATTGGTGGTAAACCCGATCTGGTTGTTCACTACAATGTGGATGGTACCTCCTGTGGTATAACCGTCCAACCGCGCCATTTGGATTACTTCGTACACGACGCCCTGTCCAGCGAATGCGGCATCTCCGTGAATTAAAATCGGTAATACTTCAGATATATTATCTCCGTGGTCACGGTCTTGTTTTGCCCTTGAGATTCCCTCCACGATGGAGTTAACGGTTTCCAAGTGTGATGGGTTCGGGGCAATGTTCATGTTCACTATTTTCCCTGAATCGGTTTCTCGCGTAGAGGTCCAACCCAAGTGATACTTTACGTCGCCATCGAATATGGTTTCTTCGTAGTCCTTACCGTCGAACTCGCTGAAGATATCTTTGGGCGATTTTCCGAAAATGTTGGTCAAAACGTTCAAGCGCCCTCTATGGGCCATGCCTACGACAAACTGTTTTACGCCCTGGTCTGCAGCTTTTTCCACGATTACGTCCAAAGCGGGGATCAAAGATTCTCCGCCTTCCAGCGAAAACCGTTTCTGCCCAACATACTTGGTGTGCAAAAAGCTTTCGAAAGAAACTGCCTCGTTGAGTTTTCTAAGTATGTTTTTCTTTTCTTCTGGTGTAAAATTGGGGTGATTGTCGTTCTTGTTCAACCAATCCTGAATCCATTGAATACGTTCCGGGGTTCGGATGTACATATACTCCACACCGATCGCATCGCAATAAATGCTCTCCAAATGGGCAATTATGTTCTTTAGAGACGATGGCCCTATGCCCAAAATTTTTCCGGCATCGAAAACGGTACCCATGTCTTCCTGTGAAAGTCCAAAATTGGACAATTCCAAAGTTGGCTCATATTTTCTTCTTTCCCTTACCGGGTTTGTTTTGGTAAAAAGATGTCCGCGAGAGCGATAACCATCGATCAAGCGAATAACCTGGAACTCCTTTTGCAAGGTTTCGGGCATCTCGACTTTCCTTCCATTGGCAAGCACGACCATTCCACCTTTTTCGGATTCCACCCCCAAATCTTCGGCGGCGTTTTCCAAACCAAAATCAAATCCTTGAAAAAAAGCCCTCCAACTGGGCTCTACACTATCGGGATTCGTTAGATATCTATCGTATTGCTCCGCAAAAAATGAAGTATGCGCAGCGTTTAAAAAAGAATATTTGTCCATTCCTTATGTTTCTCCAAATATTTATGGAAAATTTTAGTCAAAAATACGGGTTTTAGCATTTATATGCTTGCAATCCATTTAATTTCTTATTCAAATTTACAACTATATTACAGATTGGTCATGAAAGCGATAAAAATGAAATTTTTAGAAAGATTTACGTACCGAAACTGAAAATAATATATACTGAACCATTGGTTAGGTCGGAAAAAATTGCGTCAACTTAAAATTGCACTCTTGTTTCGATGGGATTTACGATTTTTGAAGATCAACTACTGTACCTGGTCTTGTACCAAACCTTTTGCCACTCCCTCTTCAACAATAAAAAAGATACCTCAGCAGAGATATCGACCGCATCGGTTGCATCTATATTCTTGACTTGGTTTTCTGGCATATCCACTACATACAACAAATTGAGATAGTCGGGAAATTTTTCGACGATCAGGTAATACACCTTTTCATGTATGGTACTCTTGAGCTCTTTAGGGGCTATATCCACGGGAATATTGATTGGCACATTGGCCAAATCAAAATCCTTTTTTAGCTGTTGCAACAATTTCGGGTACAGGTCTTCTTTACGAACACCTTCCAGCAACTCTAAACTGTTATTGTATTTAGGGAACATACATGATGTACGTGAAAAATGATGCTTTGGGATTTCCGTTTACCTACTTCTAACGTTTTTTTCCCATTCCCATGCAGATTCCATAGCTTCATCCAGAGTGGATATGGCTTTCCAACCCAAAACTTTATTTGCTTTTGTAGTATCCGCATATGCTTGGACAACATCGCCAGGACGTCTATCCACTATCTTATAATTTAATTTTTGTCCGGAAACTCGTTCAAAGCTCCGGATAACTTCCAAAACCGAACTTCCTTTGCCAGTGCCTAAATTAAAAACTTCATAGTTAGCTTCGTTTTTATCCTTTAACAAACGTTGCAATGCAGCTACGTGGGCCTTTGCCAAGTCCACTACATGGATATAATCCCTTATACAGGTTCCGTCTTCCGTAGGATAGTCGTCTCCAAATACAGAAAGTTGTTCTCGCAGCCCCATACCGGTCTGTGTAATAAAAGGCACTAAATTTTGAGGTACTCCTATGGGCAGCTCCCCTATTTTACCGGACGGATGGGCTCCGATCGGGTTAAAGTACCGCAATGCAATAGCTTTTAACTGTGGATTGACCTTACAACTATCTTTAATGATTTCCTCCCCTACCTGTTTTGTATTGCCGTATGGTGATTCGGCTGGTTTTACCGGGGACTCTTCGGTTATTGGCATTTGGTCTGCCTGACCGTAAACGGTGCACGAGCTGCTAAATATAAAATTGGCACGCTGCTTTTTCTTTAATTCTTTAAGTATGTAGACCAAGACCCCAAGATTATTCTCGTAATACAACAAGGGTTTTTCCACGCTCTCTCCTACTGCTTTGGATGCTGCAAAATGTATTACACCTGCAACATCCTGATATTTTTGAAAGAAGGATTCCACTTTTGGTTTTTCGCGAAGATCGAATTCTTCAAAAATGGGACGTTTGTCGGTGATGGCCTCAATACCGTCCAAAACATCCAAGGATGAGTTGGAAAGATTGTCCACAACAACCACTTCAAACCCTTCATTTTGTAATTCCACTACGGTGTGGGAACCAATAAATCCCAAACCACCGGTCACAAGTATTTTCATTTTATGAATTTACGAAGTCAATGACCAATTTGGCAATAAAATCAATTTGCTCATTATTCAGCTCGGTATGCATAGGTAGTGAAATCACCTCGTTCACCAATTGATTGGTTACAGGGAAATCGTTTTCCTTATATCGCTCATCCAGATAGGCTTTTTGCCTATGTAGTGGAACTGGGTAATATACACCACATGGAACGCTGTTATCGTTTAAATGTTGTACCAGACCATCTCGTTTGCCATTGGTTATCCGCAACGTGTACTGATGGAACACATGGCAATCGCATACACTTTTTTGGATTTCACAGCCGCACGAAATTTTTGGAACCACTATATGTTCCTGTCCTGCGAATGCCTTGGAGTATTTTGCTGCTGCCTCCCAGCGTTTTTGGTTGTAATGATCCAATTTAGGTAGTTTGGCCCTTAAAACTGCCGCCTGTATGGAATCCAGTCTTGAATTTACCCCGACCACATCGTGGTAATACCGTTTGTACATTCCATGGTTCACAATACCTCGAATGGTATGTGCCAGTTCATCGTTGTTGGTAAAAATAGCCCCACCGTCGCCATAACAGCCCAAGTTTTTTGAAGGGAAGAAAGACGTTGCCCCAACATGCCCAATGGTCCCTGCTTTTTGTTTGGAACCATCTTTCGAATAATATGAACCACCAATGGCTTGCGCATTATCTTCTATTACATACAAATTATGTTTTTGGGCCAACTCCATAATTTCGTCCATATTGGCACATTGACCGAACAAATGCACAGGCACTATGGCTTTGGTTTTTGGAGTTATGGCTTTTTCAATGGCCTCAATATTTATATTGAAGGTATCCAAATCAACGTCTACCAAAACAGGAGTCAATTGCAACAACCCAATTACCTCCACTGTGGCCGCAAAAGTAAAATCCGCGGTAATCACTTCATCGCCTGGTTCTAACCCAAGACCCATCATACATATTTGAAGCGCATCTGTTCCGTTGGCACATGGGATTACGTGCCTAACCCCCAAATACTCTTCCAACTCGCTCTGGAAAGCCTGCACATGGGGTCCGTTTATAAATGCAGAGGATTCCAAGATTTCTGCTATGGCTTCGTTGACCTCGGTCTTTATACCTTCATATTGACCTTTTAGGTCAACCATTTGAATTTTTTTCATCCTACGTAAATTGATATGTCAAAATTAAGAAATTAAGATGCCATAATGCTACCTAAGCGAAAGAATGTATTTTAGCAAAAAATGTTGCCTTTGCGTTTCTTTTACAACATTCTGGTGTATACAACTTGGCTTGTTCTTCAACCGATCGCCCTTTTTAATAAAAAGATCAAATTATTTGTACAGGGCAGAAAAAAGACCTTTTCCATTTTGGAGAAGTGTCTTGACCTTAAAAAAAAATCTATCTGGATGCACGTTGCCTCCCTTGGCGAATTTGAACAAGGGTTGCCGATTTTGGAAAAATTGAGAACAAAATATCCCGAGCACCAAATTGTCCTCACTTTTTTTTCCCCTTCCGGATATGAAATAAAGAAAAATACAACAGTTGCCGATGTGGTTGTTTATTTACCAATGGACACCAATGCCAATGCAAAACGATTCCTGAACCTAATTCATCCAGAATTTGCCATTTTTGTAAAGTATGAAGTATGGCCCAATTATCTGTTCCATTTACACAACAAAAACATTCCTGTTTATTTGATTTCGGCGATCTTTTCCAAACGACAGATCTATTTTAGACCCTACGGTGGGTTTATGCGGAAAAGTTTAGGCAAGTTCGAACACTTTTTTGTGCAGGATGAGAATTCAAAAAAACTATTGACCGCCATTGGCTTTCCAAATTCAACCATTAGTGGTGACACGCGATTGGATCGGGTTTCGGAAATTTTGAAGCGGGACAATCGGTTAGGTTTTATGGATCGCTTTAAGGCGAACGAATTATGCGTAGTGGCCGGTAGCACATGGCCCGAAGATGAGGAAATCCTGATCGAATACATTAACGAGACACAGGGGCAAGTAAAATTTGTGGTTGCACCACACGAAATAAAAAAACCACATGTGGACAAAATCATCTCCGCCCTTACCAAAAAAACTGTGCTTTACTCGGAATTGGGGAATACAGATGTAACGGAGTTCGATGTGCTTATCGTGGATACAATCGGCTTATTGACCAAAATTTACAGCTACGCCAATATTGCCTATGTAGGGGGTGGGTTTGCCACAGGATTGCACAATACCATGGAGCCTGCTGTTTTTGGCGTGCCCATAATAATCGGACCACGATATAAGGGGTTCAAAGAAGCAGAAGATCTTGTTTTTGCAGGAGGCATTGTTCCGATTGCCGACAAAAACAGTTTTTTTAGTTTGATGGATGATCTGATCCACGACCCAAATACCATAAAAAGCATAGGTGCCATCAACTCCGATTACATAAAATCCAACAAGGGCGCCACCGATTTGATTATGGAGCAACTTTAGAATATTTAAATTTTGGTTAGCTTTAGCGAAAGTCATTCTCCATGGACAAGCGTATTTTTAGAATTTCATTGACCGCGGCCCTCGCGGGATTTTTGTTTGGTTTTGATACTGTTGTTATTTCCGGTGCCAACCAACCCATTAAAGAAATCTGGGACACCAATTGGTTCTTGGGAGATTCCATTTTTACCTTCCACGGTATATTTATCATGTCCATGGCGCTTTGGGGAACGGTATTGGGTGCACTTTTTGGAGGGTTGCCCACGGATCTTTTGGGCCGCAAGAAAACCTTGTTCTGGATCGGCGTTCTCTACTTTGTTTCGGCTATTGGCTCTGCATTTGCTCCAGAAGCTTACACTTTTTCGGTTTTTAGGTTTATTGGTGGCATTGGGGTTGGCGCCTCTTCCGTGGCCGCTCCAGTTTATATTTCGGAAATTTCTACTCCCCAGACCAGGGGCAGATTAACGGCCATGTACCAATTTAATATTGTTTTTGGCATTTTGGTCGCTTTTATCTCCAACTATCTGATCGGAATACTCTTTGACGAGAATATTGCCTGGCGCTGGATGTTAGGCATAGAAGGACTTCCTGCCCTTATCTATACCCTTATGGTGTTCAACATACCCAATAGTCCACGATGGCTATTGCTTAAAAACCGTAGTGATGCCATTGTTAAAGAGTCCATTGTTCTTTTGGGAACAGCCCAGGAAAAGGCAACCGTATATTTGGAAGAGATAAAAATCGCCATATACGAGGCCAAGGAAAAAAAGAGCGACAGTTTATTCTCGGGAAAATATAACCGTCCCCTGGTATTGGCTTTTTTGATTGCATTTTTTAATCAACTCTCGGGCATCAATTTTGTTTTGTATTACGCCCCCGAAATATTGGAGCGTGCCGGATTGGCTTCCGGCGAGTCACTCTTCAGTTCCATATCCATTGGGGTCATAAATTTGATTTTCACTTTTGTGGGTATTTCTTTAATTGATAAACTCGGCAGAAAGCAACTCATGTATATAGGTTCCATCGGCTATATTATAAGTTTGGCCATGGTTGGCTGGTGTTTTTATTCCGGAGCAAGTTCGGTATTGCTGCTTACTTTTATTTTGGTGTTTATTGCTTCCCATGCTGTTGGTCAGGGTGCGGTGGTATGGGTATTTATCTCGGAGATTTTCCCCAATAAGGTCCGTTCCTACGGACAGTCCTGGGGTACGAGTACCCATTGGGTTTTTGCGGCATTGATCACTTTGCTCACCCCTACTTTTTTAGATGCAGAAATAGGTATTTTTAAAGAAAACCCGTGGCCGATATTTATCTTCTTCGCCTTTATGATGGTCCTGCAATTATTATGGGTAATTTTTATGATGCCGGAAACCAAAGGGATAACGCTGGAGGATTTGGCCAAACTGCTCAGTAAAAAACAAAAAGAGACGGATTGATCGGTTAACAGTATATACTAAAAAGCTGTCCGTTAGTCGAATAGTGCACCAACATCTATAGTAAATGCGCAAATATTTCCGTAAATTGAAGGAAATTACACTATTATGGCAAATGAAATTAGCATAGGGAACAAACTCATGGTGGGCTTTTTGCGAATCATGGTTTTTGTTTTGATCGTGATATTAATATCCATTCCCGTTTTGATTCTTTTGGATATGCTGGGCGTACTGGAAGCAATCGGTCTATCTTCCTAAAAAATTACATCGTGTTCTCCCATTGATTTTGTAACCACTTTTATGTAGGTATCTATGGCTTTGTTGACGTTGGCAGGCTCGGTTACATCCACTTCTCCCCTCCAAATCAACTCTATTTCCTTTCCTACACAGATACAGTAGAGCGATGTCTCCGAATGATAAATGTTGAATGTCTCGTAATATTCGGGATCATAATATATTTCTTGGTGTTCCAGATAGTCATTGGTAAACCTCATGAACATTTTGTCCACATCGTTAATATGCTCTTTAAATGTTCTTCTATTTTCGGTACCCACCACTTTGCTCACCAAAATGGCATCGAATCCTTTGTCCAACAATTGTTGTTCCACCTCTTCCAATTCCTTTTCGGTTCTTTTGGCAGATGTAAACTCTACATCAAAAAGATCAATACTGCGCACGGCGTCCACTCCTTTTTCTTTGAGCACCTCCACAAACTTGGTTTCGTACTCCATTCGGGCACTGTCGTCCTGTATCATCCCCACAACGAGCACCTGGTACGCATCAAATAATACTATATCGGGATTTTTCCAGGTCGAGACCAACCTGGTAGAGGAGCATCCCAAAAGGAGCAACATGCTTATGACTACGATTTTTAATTTCATCATATTGGATTTATGGATTAACGCACAGTATTGATCTCTCTGTTCAATTAATGGGTAGAAAACGTAGCTTGTCTTTTCTCAAGTTGCCTTCTTAAATCCTCGATTGTCTTGGACATGGACTTTTCAAAATCATCGGTATCCGATTTGGCAAAAATTCTAGGACCTGGGGCACTCAGTTCAATTTCACAAATTTTACCCTCTCCGGATTTATCGTTCTCTGTTTTAAAAAGTACGTTGGCCTTGATCAACCAGTTATATTTATTTTCCAAACTCTCTAGTTTTTTCATTAATAATTCGGTCAATGATTCACTAGTCATCATTTTTTGATATTGAACATGTACTTCCATGATTATTGTTTTGATTATATTCAAATCTAGTATTACTATGCATAAAATTTAATGACAATTGTCAGTTTAAGAACCATCAATTTATCACATGGAGAAAGGTTGTCCTGTACTTTGTAGTACGGAAAACCAGAACTCACCTTCCAAGTCTATCTTTTTTCTTTTCTTGGTTACTTCGGATATGGGCACGTAAACATAATTGTTATTTACCCTACTGGCCACAAACTTGGTTTTACCGGCCATTGCGCCATGTACTGCATGGTAGGCCAATCGACTGCAAAAAACGCTATCGCTGGAGTTGGCCGGTGCACACCGAACAATATAACTTGGGTCTATGTATTTTATGGTAACCGGGATTTTATCTTTAAAATACTCTGTAATTTTTTCTTTTAGGAAAACACCGATATCCTCATGCTGTATGTTTCCAGAGGCATCCTTTACAATGGTCCTCTCCGTAAAGAGCTGTTGCCCGGCTCCTTCGGCGACAACAATTACAGCGTGCTTTTTTTTCTGCAAGCGTTTTTCCAAAACTTTAAGGAAACCTCCCTCACCATCGAGTTTAAAATCCATTTCTGGCACCAGTACAAAGTTTACCACGGGCATGGCCAAGGCTGCCGAAGCAGCAATAAAACCACTATCCCTTCCCATTAATTTAATAATGGATATTCCGTTATAGGCCCCGGTTGCTTCGTTGTGGGCATCTCGTAAAATGGGACTGGCCACATCAAAAGCGGTTTCAAAACCAAAAGATTCGTCGATAAGGTCTATATCATTGTCTATGGTCTTGGGAATCCCGACCACGCTTATTTTAGCGTTTCTTTTGGAAATTTCCTCGCCCAGTGCGTTTACACCTTTCAGGGTACCGTCTCCCCCAATGGCAAAGAGCATATCTATTTGGTTGGCCTCCAAGGTGTCCACCATAACGGAAACGTCTTGCCCACCCCTAGATGAACCTAAAAATGTACCCCCAAATTGATGGATGTCCTTAACCTTATCAGGGGTCAATTCCGTGAGCTTATGTCCTTTTTCGGGATTTAGGCCTTCGTACCCATACGGCACGCCCAGAATTTTTTTTACCCCATAAAAATAATGAAGAGCCATAACCAATCCCCGGATCACGTTGTTTATGCCCGGGCACAACCCACCACAGGTTACAATGGCTGCTGTGGCGTTTTCGGCATCGAAAAAAATGTCTTGCCTAGGTCCGGCCTTTTCCAAACAAACCGGCTGTACGCCATCGGTCAAACATTGGTTGTAATGTTCCATGGACAGGTCAAAGACCAACCTATTCGATTCGCTTACAAAATTGAATATTTGGTCTCCTTCTACGGTACTAAGTTTTAGGGGCGACCTATATTGGGGCGCCCCTAAATTTTCTATGTTAAATCTATCAGTATTGTCCACTAGTTAAAATTTCATGCTCCTATAAATGTTCTCCCAAACTGTGGTGAGAGTCGATCAGTGGCCCTCCATTTAAAATTTCTTCGGATGCCTCACTGGCAAATTTATCGAAATTGATATGGAACGAATGTGCCAATTGTATCGCCTTGCTCACATATGCTCCTTTTTGCAACCAAGTGTTCATTGGGTCCAAAATCTCGGTCGGAACCCCTGGACAATACTTGGGCATATTCAATCCAAAAATTGGATGGGTATCAAACTCCACATCATCCAATTTACCTTCAAGTATGGCAGAGATCATGGCTCTTGTGTACTTTAATTTTATCCTAGACCCTACCCCGTAAGGTCCACCGCTCCATCCTGTGTTTATCAACCAAACATTTACACCGGCTTCCTTCATTTTATTGCTCAGCATTTCTGCATAAACGGCAGGGTGAAGTGGCATAAACGGCTCTCCAAAACATGCGGAGAACGATGGTACCGGCTCTGTAATACCTGCTTCGGTCCCGGCTACTTTAGCGGTATATCCAGAAATAAAGTGGTATGCAGCCTGACCTGGGGTCAGTTTGGATACCGGAGGCAATACCCCGAACGCATCACAAGTTAAGAAAAAGATATTTGTAGGGTTGGAAGCGTAAGATGGTGTTTGGATATTGTCTATATGATCAATAGGATAGCTTACCCTGGTGTTCTGCGTGATACTGCTATCAAAAAAGTCAACTTCTTTGGTACCCTCTTTAAAGACCACATTTTCCAAAAGTGCCCCTGGGCGGATGGCCCTGTAAATATCCGGCTCTTTTTCTTCGGTAAGGTCGATTACTTTGGCATAGCACCCTCCTTCAAAATTGAAGATTGTATTTTCCTTTGTCCAACCATGCTCATCGTCACCGATCAATTTCCGGTCTGGATCAGCGGACAAGGTGGTTTTTCCCGTTCCGGACAGTCCAAAGAAAATTGCGGTATCCCCACCTTCTCCCACATTAGCGGAACAGTGCATTGGGAGCACTTCTTTTTCGGTTGGAAGAATAAGGTTCAGTGCAGAGAATATCCCTTTTTTCATTTCGCCCGTATACGCGGAACCGGCCACCAAGGCAATTTTTCTGGTAAAGTTCAAAATGGAGAAGTTTCCACTGATGATCCCAAAGTCTTTAGGGTTTGAAGCTTCATAACCTGGGGCGCAAAGTACCAACCATTCCTCCTCAAAATTATCCAATTCACTTTCGTCCAGCCTTAAGAACATATTTTTGATGAAGTAGTTGGACCACGGATATTCCGTTACCGTTCTTACATTCATTTTATATTTTGGATCGGCACAAACGGCTGCATCCCGCACATAAACTTCTTTTCCTTCGAGATAATTGGTCACCTCATCGTATAACTTGTCGAAATTTTCCGGAGAAATAGGCTTGTTGATCCGTCCCCACCAAATTTTGTCCTTGGTATAATCGTCCTTAACCAAAAAACGATCTTTGGGCGAACGACCGGTAAACTTGCCAGTATTTACACAGAGAGTTCCATTATCGGTCTCTACTCCCATGTTTTTTTCTACTGTGATCTTCTGTAAAGTTTCGGCGTCGAGGTTCCATTGTGCCCGGACGTTTTTTAATCCATACTTACTTAGGTCTTTTGTTGTGCTCATATCTGCTGTATTTAATTGTTAGAAGCTCCATATCCATGGAACCAATATTAGTGTTGCGATAAAGAAAAATAGTAGCAAAGGGCCTCCTACTTTTACGTAATCCATAAATTTATATCCGCCCGCCCCCATTACCATTGCATTGGTAGTGGTGCCCACGGGCGTCAAAAATGCGGTAGATGCGCTCACGGCCACTGCGATCATAAATGGTTTTGGCGAAACCCCTAATGTCATCGACGCCATTATGGCTATCGGAGCCATTAAAACTGCGGTCGCTGAGTTGTTTATGGTTTGGCTAAAAGCCGCAGTCAATAGAAAAATACCTGCCAATAAGGCCACTGGGTTTATGCTCCCCAATGTGTTCACCAAACTATTGGCGGCCAATTGCGCAACCCCAGTTTTTTGCAATGCCAATCCCATGGGAATCATTGCTGCTATCATCACTACGCTGGTCCAGCTGATCCCTTTGTACGCTTTGGAAATGGGCACACATCCGGTCAGCATCATAATTCCGGCACAAATCAGTGCTGCTATGGCTCCTGGCAATATTTTAAACACCAAAAGGAGAATCATCAGGACCAAGGTCCCCATAGCAATATAGCTCCTTGTAGTGAGCTGGTCCACATTTTTGGCAAGTGCTTCGGGGCTTCCGGATATTACCAGGTTCTCGTACATGGATTTTAGGGATATTATGTTTTCCCACTGTCCACGAATAACGAACGCATCCCCCGCTTTAATTTTAATTTTGCCGGTCAATGGGGCATTATCCCTAGAAACCGCCAGTAGTTGTACTCCTGCCTGGCGCAAATAATGCCCCAGATTAATGGTCTTCCCTACAAATACCGATTTAGGTGTAATGATCATTTCCGCCATACCCACTTCTTGGTTGATCAGTTCCTTTTTGAGCATATCGGTTTCGGGCTTGGTAGGTATTACCCCCAAGTGAAACTTTAGGACGAGTTTGTCCACATCCTCTGGCTCTCCTTTTACGGTGATTATATCGTGATACCGCATTTCCGTGTCCAGTCCGGGCATCTCCACAAATTGCGGTATTCTCTGCAATTTATTGGGATGTCTTCGTTTTAAACGCATTACGGAAACCTTGTGCTCCCCTTCAAAGTTCCAATCCCCTATTTTTGTGTTGATCAATTGCGACATTGACCGGATCCTTAGTCTATACAAGTTATCCCCAATGCTATAATTTTCGATCCATTTATGCATCTCTTGATCAATGGCCATGGGTTTATTTTTGGTTCTATGGGACGGAAGCAACCTGTACCCTATGTACCTAAAATATAGCACCGAAATAATAAGTAAGGGCACTCCTATCAAGCCAAATTCAAAGAACGAAAATCCGGTAAATCCATTTTCCACCAAGGCATTGCTCACTATAATGTTGGGAGGTGTACCCGTTAACGTCAGTAATCCGCCCGTATTGGAGCCGAATGCGACAGGGATCAATAGTTTAGAGGGTAAGGTCCCGGCATTCCAAGCTGCGGTTACACTTACAGGGAGCAATGCGGCAACCGTTCCTGTATTACTTACAAAACCGGACAACAAACTGGAGCCTAGAGTTACTATTACCAGTAAACGGGAGATGTTCCGCCTTGCCCACTTCACAAAAAACTGTCCGGCCATGGCGGTCCAACCGGTTCTGGACAGCCCTTCACCAATTATAAAAAGGGCCGCGATCATAATTACGGTCGGGTTACTAAATCCGGTCAATGTCTCACCCAGGTCCAAAATTCCTGTGAGATAAAGTGCCAACATGGCCATTAGTGCAACAACATCGGGAGGAAATTTCCCCCATATAAACAGTAAAATGGTAATTCCTAAAATTAATAGCAGTGGCAGCATGCTCAATGGTGTAGGGTTAATCCAAAGTCAGTACCGGTATCTCCGAATGAAGGGTCAACAGTTTTGTTAACCTACCTTCGGAAGGGGTACTTTTTTCGGTGTGATTTCGTGGCAATATGGTCAATAGGTCAATATTTTTCTCGTTGATGTAATCCAAGATACCTTGTTCCACGTCTTGATTTTTACTAAATGAATGCTCTTCATAAAAATGTTCCAAGTAATATTCCAACAGGTTTTCGTTAGATTCTTTGACCGCCTCCTCGTCATACACGGAATCCTTGTAAATTGTCAATACATGTACCTTGGCATTAAAAGATCTTGCAATCTCGAGTAGGGTCTCCAAAACCGACTTGTCATCAATTTTTTCTCCTCCCAAAACCAAGGCGATCGATTTTGGCTCTTTGATACTGGTTCCGTAGGGCACGGATATTACGGGGCAGTTCGCATCCAAAACAAGCTTGGATGTATTGGTTATGGCTTCATCCGTAATTTTATCGCCCATTGTGCCCATCATGATCAAATCTGCGCCACTTTCTTCTTGCGTGGCCAAAATGGTTTTTACTACACTTCCGGTTTTTGTAATAAATTCCGGGGCCACTTTAAGCCTCACATTGAACGAATCCAATAGTTTTACAAAATCGCTCCCCAACTTGTCGCTATCAGCCTCTGTAATGGGCATAGCACCCACATAAAGTCCTATGATCCCAATGGAACGATCAGGTCCTACAAAGTTGACCACGTATTCCAAAGCATTTACGGATGCCTCGGAAAAATCAAAAGGGATCAATATTTTATTTAAACTGCTCATACCTCTGTATTTTTATTGGTTTTAATTCTCTGTTCAAAAGTAGAATCGACCACTGAAGTAAAACATGACAGAAGTCAGGATTTCTATTTTTTCCTTGATATTAGCAAAAAATACACATAGAGTTAAACATAGTATGTTATTATATTGATACCATTATATTTATCTTTAAAACCAAACAAACTAATTGGATTTACACGATGGATTTAGTGATAGGAATTGATATAGGAGGCACCAAAACCAAAATCGGCTTGGTCGATAAATATGGTGAATGCTACGAAAAAACCTTTTTCAGAACCAAGGAATATCCAAATTTGGATTCTTATTTGGATAAGATAAAATCCACTTGTGATCAACTTGTGGAACAATTCGGGGAAGATGCCAATATCATCGGTTGTGGAATCGGGGCGCCCAACGCTTCCAGTAAAAACGGGACCATAGAAAGTGCAAGCAACTTGGCTTGGAAAGGCAGTGTGCCCATTGTAAAACTGTTAAAGCAAAGAATGGATATGCCCATACGTATTATGAACGATGCCAGTGCGGCCGCATTGGGAGAGATGTTGTTCGGTGGCGCAAAAGATATGACGGATTTTATTGTGATAACCCTTGGCACCGGTTTTGGTGCCGGCATTGTTGCCAATGGTCAACTTATAGATGGTTTTGATGGTTTTGCCGGTGAGCTGGGCCATGTAGATATGACCATTGGCGATGGCAGGTTAACCGGGCTTGGGGTAAAAGGTGGTCTCGAAGCCTATGTATCCGCTACTGGGCTAAAGCGTACCGTTATGTACATGCAAAGTAAATATATGGTAGAGAGCAGGTTTAGGAACATTGCCTATAACGACCTGCATGGGGAGGATATTACCAAGGCTGCCGAGGAAGGTGACGAAATTGCATTAAAGGCTTTTGATTATACAGCTAGAATAATGGCACAGGCCTTAGCCAATTTTACTGCCTTTACCCAACCAGAAGCTTTTATTCTTATGGGAGGGTTGACCAATAGCGGCAAATGGATCATGACGCCTTTGGAAAAATATTTCAACGGTTTTCTTTTAGATGTTTACAAGGGAAAAGTAAAGCTTATGCACTCCGGTATGCAAGGAAAAACCGCCGCCATTTGTGGTGCAGCGGCCCTGATCTGGGAAAAATCCAATTAGAACACCAAATCCTATACATTTCTTTACGGTAAAGCACCATCTATGACAAGTGTCATACTTTTCCATTTATTTTAATGGAAAACTTTGTGTTCCAACAATCAAAACACCTTGATTATGGAATACGTAAGGTATTGTTTAAGATTGCTTTGTTCCATAGTATTCACAGTTTCACTAACCCAAGATCTTCAGGCCCAAAATTCCAGCGAAAACGATTACGGATCGTGGATATTGCTTTATGGCAACACCAAAATTCATGAAGAATGGAGCGTACCGGTAGTGGGAATTGTTCGGCACCACCATATGTTGGATAAATATGGATTCTTATTTTTCAGGACCGGGGCTACCTATAAATTGAGCAAAGCTTCCACGATTACCGGTGGTTTTGCCCTACTCAATTCCAACTCCTACCTTGAACCGGACGATGTAAAAAATACCAATCAACTATGGTTATATGCGGAATACAATCTGAATACTTTATACCATACACAAAAAATATCCCATAGGTTCAGGCTGGAGAATAGACGATTGATCAATGTGGATGATCCAAAAGTGAACAATCGAGTGCGATATCGCCTTCAATATGTAAAGCCCATATATAAGGATATCTATTTTAAGGCCTTTAACGAGCTTTTCTTAAACATAGAGGGCGAAACTTTTAATCAGAATAGGGTATTTATAGGATTTGGGCAACAATTGACCCCTAAGATAAAAGTGGACATCGGCTACTTTAATAGAAAGTTTAAAAAAAGTAACGAAGACATGATCCGGCTAAGTCTTTCATTCAATATTGATCTTACCAAAAACGATCTCGCGCTTAAGACCAACTAAGAACACAACCCGTTCCGGTCCAAATAATTACAAGCGATTCGAAAACCTGACTTTTATCATATTTTCTGATTTTGAAGAAGTCTACCTTTAACCTAGTTAAATAGTAGAAGTCATGAAACCAAAAAAGAACCCAAACGCCGAAATAGGACGCAATAGCAGTCTTTATTTCATGATAGGACTTACTTCGGTCTTGTTTTTAACATGGCAATCCTTCGAAGTAAAGTTCTATGAAGAGGAATCCAAAGTTTCAGAAGTTGTACAAGTTACAGACGAACTTAAGGAAGATGTACCCGTCACGGAAATACTAAGAACTGCCCCGCCACCACCACCGCCATCTGCTCCCGATGTTATCGAGATCGTTGAGGATGTGGAAGAGGTAGAGGAAACTGTAATAACCAGTACCGAGAGCAGCCAAGAAACCTTTATTGAAGACGCTGTTGTTAGGATAGAAGATGTTGATGTTGAAGAGGTAGAGGAAGAAATCGTAGTTCCCTTTGCCGTAATTGAATATGTTCCAGTTTTTCCGGGTTGTGAAATTTACGAAACCCAAGAGGAACGCAAAGAATGCTTTAACCAAAAGGTACAGGAGCACATAAAGGAGAATTTTACCTATCCGCCTTCTGCTTTGGAAATGGGTATTACCGGTAGAGTTTATGTACAGTTTGTAATAGACAATAAAGGAAAGGTCAGTCAAATCCAACAAAGGGGACCGGACAAATTATTGGAAAAAGAGGCTACCCGGATCATAGCTTCCTTGCCACGGGTTAAACCAGGGGAACAAAGAGGAAAAACCGTAAGTGTTAAATACAGTATTCCGATAAACTTTATAATGCAGAACGATTAATGAACATTATCCAATTTCTCCAAAAAGGTCCAAGTCAATTCTTGGGCCTTTTATTTTTTGTACCATGCCGTTCCTTTATATGCTTTAAATTTTGAAGCACTCTCCCTATTCTTTGCCATCAATCGGGATTCATCGAACTTTCTGGCCCTATATCCCAGTAAATGGAGGAACGATTTGGCAAAAAACCGGGCTACCCTTTGGTCGACCACCAAGGTATCCTTACTACCATCTTTCCACTCCACCCCCGGAAGCTTGACCAAAATATGGTCCACTTTAAACCTTCTCAATTTCTTGGACAGCCATAACAAGAAAACCGGTATCGGTCTTATAAAATAAAAACCTTCGTTACCTTGTTTTTGATACAACGGCATAAAAATCTGTCGCTTTTTTGTTGTTTTAAGTTCTTTACCATCCACAAGGGCAAGATCTGCACCTTTAGGGATCGTTTGAAAATTAACGTAACCAGGAGCCATTACAAAATTGCTATTGGGCGCGATATCGTACTGATGATATATTTCGTAAAACCTATGGGGTGCATCGCTGGAGTTTGAAATATTCCGGTATAGTTGTTCTTTCCGCTCTTCCGAAACATGGACGGATTGTGTTACAGCCAAACTATAACGGATAAATTCCATACAATTCTTTACGGCCATATCGTCATCGTGCTGCCCGCTCTCAAAACCTAAGGATACGTAGCCCAGCTCATTAATATAGCTCAACAGAGCCCCTTTTAAATACTCCTCTATCCCCAATATAATCGGCAAAGGATAATTGGAGGCATACTTGCGGTTCAACAGGCTATCGTTCAGAACCATAAATGGACTGGTATTGCTCGATGTGGTATGAAGGTCCATAAAATAAAAGGGCGGGGTGCCGGAGTCCAAAATACTATGTATCAAACGGTACAACTGCCCCAACTCGTTCTCTTCGTTGTGCCTTATTTCTTGGTGGTCTATAATACGTTCGATCCTATCTTGAAACCATATCCGGTTAAGGTCTTCGGTTTGGTAACGCTGTTTGCTTTCCAGTGCACCCAAATTGCCCGAAATGGCGTACAATTCTCCATGAACAGTTGTTTTTTTGGAATGCAACTCCCTAAATACCTCCTTTAAGGCGAATACGCCCGCCGTCTCGTTTCCGTGCACACCTCCAAAAAATACCACTGTAGGACCGCCTTTTTTACCGCGGATATGATCTATTACACGGTCCACCTTTACAGTTTCGTCCAATGCTATACTGTGAACTATTGTCATATTTATTACATATCAACTTTGCTGATGATTCCCACGATATGGGCATCCACACATACAGGCAAGCAACCAATATTGTGCTTTTCCATTATTTTCTTTGCTTCGGATATTTCAGTTTTTGGGCTTACCGTGATCACATTTTTGACCATTACATCCGAGACCCTAGCTTCTTTTTTATCGATCTTTTTAAATTTTTCTATATGGCTCCATGTGAGAAGCCCCACAAGCTCTCCCTTGCCATTTTCCACGGGAAGATGATGAATATTGTTCCACTGCATGATCGCTATGGCCAAATTTGCGTAATCGTCCTCGTACAACTTCATTAGTTTTGTGGACATTATTTGGCTTACCCAACGGAAAGCCTCCTTGGTCTCCACCATGCCCTCGATAGGTTTCCAAAGATGAACCGGTTCATCATCTTGTTGATTCCGATAGATCGCCTTGGTCAGTTGCACTATGGCACTGTCCAGTTTTATTTGTTTTCTGAGCTCCCTAAAATTTTTGATCTGCCAATCTGCACCTGTTCTACCACTTGCGCGCTTTTCGATAATGCCCAAAAGTTTTTCAATATCCTTTTCATCAACATTAAACTTTCTTAGCCCGTTGTAAGCTATGGGCAATAATTCTTCCCGAACTATTTTCTTCATGGTCATGGCTTTGCCCATCCACGAAAACATGGCATGCCTGCCACTTGATGCCGCCCTAAGAAAATTAAGTTTGGCCGTTCTAAAATCCATTAGGTCGGGCATGTCGTCATACTTATGAGGTCTTCCGGCCATTAGCCCGACCCAAAATGCAAAATTTGCCATTTCATCTATCACCGTAGGGCCAGCGGGAATGTACCTGTTCTCAATTCTTAGGTGTGGTTTTCCATTCCCGACACCGTAACAAGGACGGTTCCATCTATAAACGGTACTATTGAACAAGCTCAATGCCTCGAGTTTAGGAATTTTGCCCTCTTTTAATAATTGCAGGGAATTTTCCTCGATAGGTTTGGTAAGCAATATCCGATGGGTGGAAATATCTTGTTTAAATGTTTCCGCTACGGATTTTTTTTGCCATCGTTCCCCAAAACCGACCCTGGCGACTTCTTCGCGCAATGCCTTGGTCCATACCCGCGTATCCAGACTTTGTTGAAACAAGGCTATCCTAGTCTCCCGCCAAAGTTCCTTTCCCAATAAAAGCGGGGAATTGCAGCATACCCCTAAAACGGGCCCCGAAATAGCTTGGGCCCAGTTGTAGCTTTTAACAAAATCCTGTGGGGGTATTTGTAGGTGGAGCTGGAAACTGGTATTGCACGCTTCGAACAAAACTGAGTCGTGATGCAGTGATAGTTCATCGGCTCCATGTATCCTAACCGTAAAATCGTCGCCCCGCCAAGCCGTAAGCACTTCGTTTATGCGGTAATATCTTGGAATGGGCGTCATAAAGTCCATCCCCAGCTCATCCTTACTGATTGTTGGCAGAATCCCGGTAAGAATTACCTTGGTATTGTGTTTGGCCGCCGATTCTTTTACCTTTTGCAACAACACCCTAAGCTGATGCTCCATTGTGGCAAAGCAATCTTTCTCTAGTTTGTAAGGGTCAAGATTGGCTTCAATATTATATGTTGCAAATTCGGTGGTAAAGTGGGGATCATCTACTTCCTTTAGTATTTCCAGTGAATTTGGTGATGGCCTATAATCGTCCTTAATAATACACATTTCCTGTTCTGCACCGATACGAACAATATCATCTTCGATCAAACCATCGGCAATCATATTCTCAAGGGCCTGGATATCATTGATCAAATGTTGAACAAATACCTTACGTTCGTCCTCGCTAAAAGAACTTTTTCTGATATGTTCTCCCATAGTAAAATATTTAAGAGCATGTCTAAATCATTTAAAGGTACAATGTTTGGAGGGGCAAAAACATGATACACATCAGCCTAAAAATTTGTATTTGGCATCATTTGGGGCGCAATCCTGACAATTATCATGTTTTTTAAAATGGATCAAAAGTACTTTTGAACTATAACATAATGGTATGCAACTTATGTGCGAATTGGTTCAAAAATACAACGTTCCGGGTCCTCGATACACGAGCTACCCCACGGTACCTTATTGGAACACAGACAGTTTTTCCGGAAAAAAGTGGAACTCCAGTGTGCTAAAAGCTTTTGGCGAAAGTTCCGAAGAAGGCATCAGTGTATACATACATTTGCCCTTTTGTGAAAGCATGTGCACCTTTTGCGGATGCCACAAGCGTATAACCAAACGCCACGAGGTGGAGACTCCCTATATTGAATCCGTGCTAAAGGAATGGGAATTATATGTAGATCTGTTGGGAACCAGACCCAAGATCAAGGAACTCCATCTTGGGGGTGGCACGCCAACTTTCTTTTCGCCCGATAATTTAAAAATGTTGATGACCGGAATTGCCCGATTGAGCAAAAAAACCGAAGATATCGATTTTAGCTTTGAGGGTCATCCCAACAATACCACAAAAGAACATTTACAGGCACTTTACGATGTTGGTTTTAGACGGGTCTGCTTTGGGGTCCAGGATTATAACTTAACCGTACAACGTGCAATAAACAGAATACAACCGTTCGAAAATGTAAAAAATGTAACCGAATGGGCCAGGGAAATTGGATACACATCCGTTGGTCACGATATTATTTACGGACTACCTTTCCAATATTGTTCCGATGTGGAAAACACCATAGCCAGGACCAATGCACTAAAACCGGATAGGATCGCGTTTTACAGCTATGCCCACGTTCCGTGGCTCAAAGGGAACGGACAAAGAGGGTACAAAGAATCAGATTTGCCCACGTCCATAGAAAAAAAGGCTCAATACGAACTTGGCAAGAGAATGCTTGCCGACTTTGGGTACAAAGATGTTGGCATGGATCATTTTGCCTTGCCGACCGATAGTTTGTACAAGGCGCTGGAGAATGGCAGATTGCATAGAAATTTTATGGGCTATACACCATCAAAAACCAAATTAATGATCGGTTTGGGCGTATCCAGTATCAGCGATAGCTGGTATGGCTTTGCACAAAACGTTAAAAATGTAGAAGAGTATGAAAATTTGGTTTCGCATGGGGTAATCCCTATTTTTAGAGGGCATATTCTTAACACAGAAGATGAAATTTTGAGAAGACATATTCTCAATATCATGTGTCAATTTGAAACCACGTGGGAACCACTTGAAGAACAAATAGTGGATTTTGAAGAGATAGTGGCCAACCTGTCCGAATTAAAAAATGACGGATTGGTGGAAACAAGTGACAAAAAAATAAAAGTAACCGCCAAAGGAAGACCCTTTGTAAGAAATATAAGTATGGCGTTTGATCTTCAAATGCAACGAAACAAACCAGATACCCGAATATTTTCCATGACCGTTTAACCTAAAAATCCAATAAAAATGAAAAGTATAATCGTACCAGTTGATTTTTCGAAACAATCCGAAAATGCGCTAAAAGTTGCCGCTTCGTTGGCGAAACAACATGAAGCAGAACTCTTAGTGCTCCACATGTTGGAACTTTCACCTGCCATTATGGGCGAATCAGGATACATTTCCCAAGAACAAGTGGTGCATTTGATAAAGCTAGGTGAAAAACGCTTTACAGACTTTTTGGAACAACCTTTTTTAAAGGGTATTAAAGTAGTTCCGATCATAAAACACTACAAAGTTTTCAGCGAAGTAAACGAAGTGGCCGAAAAGCACAAGGCCGACCTTATTGTAATGGGGTCCCATGGTGCAGATGGCCTTCAAGAAATCTTTATAGGCTCCAATACGGAGCGTGTGGTCAGAACAGCCGACGTACCCGTGTTGGTGATCAAAGGTGATATGTCGGAGTTTAAACCAAAGAGTTTTGTGTTTGCTTCCGATTTTGAGGAAGAAAGTGTCGATGCCCTTAAAAAAGCAAAAGATATGGCCGATTTGTTCGGTGCCAAACTTCAACCCGTGTATATCAACACACCTGGTGACGAGTTTTTGAGCCATAAAGACGCCAATGAAAAAATCTCTAAATTTTTACACGCCGCCAGCCTTGGCCTAGAAGTAGAAATTTACAACGATTACACCGTTGAGAAAGGCGTTCTAAACTATAGTGATGGCGTATCCGCCGATCTAATTGGAATCCCAACACACGGCAGAAGAGGTCTTGCCCACTTTTTTATGGGAAGCATTGGTGAAGATATCGCCAACCATTCCAACGCACCTGTAATCACCTTTAAAATTTGATGGATTGCATTTTTGATTGGTTTCATGCAGTTCAAAAAAAGGGGGGCAATTTTAAAATTGCCCCCTTTTTTATTGTTTTTCTTTAAAAACGACTAACCGTTAAACCGCTCAAAGGCCGCTTTCTCCAACGTTTCCCTGTGATCGGGATGGGCAATGGAAATCAACGCTTCGGCACGTTGGTGCAAGTTCTTGCCAAATAGATTCACCACCCCGTACTCCGTGGCCACATAATGCATGTGCGCACGGGTAGTGGTCACACCTGCCCCTTGCTTTAGGAACGGTGTTATTTTGGATACTCCTTTTTTAGTGGTAGAGGACATGGCTATTATTGGTTTTCCTCCTTTGGACAACGAAGCCCCTCTCATAAAATCCATCTGCCCGCCTACCCCGGAAAACTGATATCCTCCGATTGTATCCGCACATACCTGTCCCGTAAGGTCGATCTCTATGGCACTATTGATCGCTGTTGCCTTCGGATTTCTTCGAATCCTGGCTGTATCATTGGTATATCCCGAATCCCTAAAATCACAAATAGGGTTATCATCGATAAAGTCGTATAGTTTTCTTGACCCAACAGCGAAACAACTCACAATTTTACCTCGTTTTACCGCCTTTTCCAATCCATTGATTACTCCGCTTTCCAACAACGGCAAGACCCCGTCAGAGAACATTTCGGTATGGATACCTAAATTTTTATGATTACCAAGGTTGGAAAGTACTGCATTGGGTATGTTGCCGATACCCATTTGCAGGGTAGCTCCATCATCTATCAACGATGCCACATGTTTTCCAATCAGGCCTTCTATTTCAGATATTTCGGTAGGATTATGTTCATGGATTGGCCTATCCACTTCAATGGCATAGGCGATATCGTCTACATGCACAATTCCGGTTCCATGGGTCCTAGGCACTTGTGGATTGATTTGTGCGACTATTTTTTTTGCCGTTCTAACAGCTGGCAATGCCACATCAACCGACACCCCCAAAGAGCAATAACCATGTTTGTCCGGTGGTGACACTTGCACAAAGGCCACATCCAATGGAAGATATTCATCGGCAAACAACCATGGTATTTCACTTAAAAAAACCGGGATATAATCACCCAATCTGGTATTTACGTAACTCCTCACATTTCCACCAACAAAACATGCATTTAGGGTAAAAGCATTACAATATGGTTCCCTAGTGTATTTTGCGTCGCCTTCGGTATGTATGGAAATGATCTCGACATTGTTAATTTCCTGGTACCGATCGCAAAGGGCATCTATCAATTCGTTCGGTGTCATGGCCGCACCTTGAAAGAAGACACGGTCGCCAGATTTAACAATTCCTACCGCTTCACTTGCTGTTGTTATTTTCATTTTTGATTAGATTTTTAGGGTTGATGGCATTCTATGGTCGATGATACAGCATCTGCCGGAGCCTGCTTGGGTGAAACATACGGTATTCCCAGACCAAGTCCACGAACTATAAAAAGGACTCCTATAATGACCACGAATACAGGTATCAATTTTTGAATTTTGGATTTAATGGAGGTATTGAACATACCACGGGAGTACACCACCAAGGACATTAACGGCACCGTTCCTAAACCAAAAATCATCATATAAAGTCCGCCCTCCACGGGACTGCCCATGGCAATGGCACCCAAAAGGGCCATATACACCAGGCCACAGGGCAAAAAGCCGTTTAAAAAGCCTATGGTCAAAAAAGTATCCGGGGTCTTTTTTTTGAGCTCTGCCCCAAGTTTGGATTTCACCTTACCAATTATCGAATAAATGGGTGTTAAAAACTTATGCCCGTTCAGATATTTTGCAGGAACCAATACCAGGACAATCATGAGCGCACCGATGCCTATCGAAAGCTTTTGCTGAATACCGAACAAGGACAGTCCCTTGCCCAAAAGTCCAAAAAGCACACCAATTACGCCATAGGCCAATAGTCTGCCAAAATGGTATATGGATAATTGCGCGGTCTTTTTAACCTGATTGGTTTGGTCCAAGGGGAGCATAAAGGCGATTGGCCCACACATGCCCAAGCAGTGCAGGCTTCCCAATAATCCCAATACCAATGCAGAGGTCAACATTACTAGTACACCAATTTTTGTTTATGCAAAAAGGAGTTACCTTCGTATTTCCAGTTTACGGAAATGTCCCAGCGACCGTCTACCAAGCGATTGTCAGGTATGAGCAAATGTGTTTTGGACAAACTTATAGGAAAGTTGGTATCCAAGTGCTTGTTAGACGGTCTGTATAGGGACACTGTTCCGCTTATCTTTTTTGGGTCGAAACGCTCTGGAAAATATATCATCAAACCTTCGTTGGTTTTTTCAACCTTCAGGTTGGCATTCATTTCCGATGCGGTGTTTGATGCATCTATATCCTGCTGATAGGATAATTCCTTTTTGTAATATTCCTCCGTAACCAAATCGTGGTTGGCACTATCGTCGGTGCTCATCCTTACCACAAAGTATAGGATAAAGGCGATGAAGCCAATAAATGCCAGCACGATTCCCGTTCCCCAATTAATTTTCATCTCTCGTTTGTTTAGTTATAACTTCTAGGTGCCAAAAACTGGGTCACCGTGGTTTCTATGAGTTTATCCCCGCTGTACACCCCTATCTTCAGTTTATCCTTATCTCCATTGAGTGCCGAGGCATTTATTTCGATGAAAAGTGTTCCTTCGGCCATCTCTTCCGCGGGAACCGTGAAAGTTTCCTGGGAGACCATTTTGATGGTTCCTTTGTGCGACATCAATTCGAATGAAACATTATCAATATCTTTAGTGGTCTTGTTCACCAATTTATAGGTGTACACATTGCTTATAATGTTGTTATCCTTGCGCTCGTACAACTGCCCCGGTAAACGAAGTACGTTTGCCTCGACCTCGTTTCGCATAAACAACATTCCCACAAGGATCCCAATAAGCACGACTAACACTGCTGTATAACCTTTCATGCGTGCCGTAAATTTGAATTTTTTGTCTTGGGTGATCTCATCTTCACTGGCATATCTGATCAAGCCTTTGGGCTTATTGATACTATCCATTATGTGATCACATTCATCTATACAAGCTGTACAGTTTACACATTCCAACTGTGTCCCGTTGCGAATATCTATCCCTGTAGGACACACATTTACACATTGAAAACAATCTATACAGTCGCCGTGCCCCAGAGCTTCCCTATCTTCGTTCTTTCTGAACTTTTTACGCCCGTTTTCGCCCTCACCCCGTTTATGGTCATAGGCCACTACAATGGATTTATTGTCCAGCAGCACCCCTTGCAATCTACCGTATGGGCAAGCGATAATACATACCTGTTCCCTAAACCATGCGAAAATGAAATAAAAGACCGCTGTAAAAATCAACAGTGGGACCATAGTGCTCAAGTGCGCCATAGGACCATCTGTAATATAAGCGATCAATTGATCGCTACCGATCAAATAGGCCAAGAACACGTTGGCGATAAAGAAGGAAATAAGAAAGAAAATACTCCACTTTAAAAGTCTTTTCCTTATTTTTTTCCCTGTCCACGGAGCCTTGTCCAGTCGTATTTGAGCTCCTCTATCTCCGTCTATCCAGTATTCGATACGACGGAACACCATTTCCAAAAATATGGTCTGCGGACACATCCATCCACAAAAGATACGGCCATATGCCACCGTAAACAGTGCAATAAAAATAACTCCGATGATCATGGACACTACTACCAGATGAAAATCCTGTGGCCAGAATGGAAGCCCAAATATATTGAACCTCCTGTCCAACACGTTGAACAATAGAAATTGGTGCCCATTGATCTTAACGAAAGGGGCCGCTATCAAAAAAACGAGTAGAAAGTAACTTACGTACTTTCGGTAATCGTAGTACCGTCCACTAGGTTTTTTTGGAAAAATCCAATTCCTTTTACCTTCTTCTGTGATTGTGCCTATGGAATCCCTAAAGTTTTCTTCCATCGCATTTGTGGTTTATGGATAAATATTTGTTGCCGAACGCCCCAAGGACTAGTTCATGGCAACGTTTGTTGAATCGACGGCCTGCTCCATTTCCTCGGGAGCGGTTTCTTCCGTTTCAGATTCGGTACCATTGGCTTCTTCGGGAGCATTTGGGTCTACCCAGATTTCTCCTTCAGCTTCCTTTGGATTGGCGGGCGTGGTTCCGCCCATGGTCATCACATAACTGGCTACTTGGGCCATTTCGACAGGCTTTAAGGTTTGTTTCCATGCAATCATTCCCTTACCGTCTCGACCACCTTCCGATATAGTTGTGAAAATATTTTTGATGCCTCCGCCCAATATCCAATATTTATCGGTCAGGTTTGGTCCAATTCCACCTCCACCATCGGCCATGTGACAGGCCACACAATTGGCTTGGAATATTTTCTCACCTGCGGCCAAATCGGAATCATCCGATAAAAACTCCACGGTACTGGCATCCACCAGATCTTTGGCCGTTCTTTTGTACTCTTCAATGGCCAATTGGGCTGCTGCCACTTCTTGTTCGTATTCGAGTTTTTGGTCGTATTCGCCGATAATATGGAATCTAACCAGGTAGACAACGGCAAAAACAATCGTCGCATAGAAAAGGTATACCCACCATGGTGGCAGCACGTTGTCCAATTCTCGGATTCCATCGTAATTGTGGTCCAATACAATCTCACCTTCTCTTTCGATTGAACGGCTCTTGGTCAGTTTTGCCATTAAATTTTTGGCCCAGGTCCATTCAAATTTCTTGCTTTTGGCTTCTAGGTAACGTTCCTTTCCTTCTTCGGACAGTGTCTGGAACATAATATTTTCTATAGAGGCCAATATTAGTTCTATGGCAATAAGGATCATTAATACCAACAGCAAAAAAAACTGTGTGATAGGGTATTCGATTATTGCCAGTTTGTCTCCCGAGTCGATAAAGTATTCCATTAATCCAAAGATCAGGAAGAATAAAACCGGGACTCTTATCCACCAAGGTGTTTTTGTGCTCATAATATTATAGTTTGTTTTGTTGATCATCGTTATCCAAAGGCAGTTCGGACATCTCCCTTATGTGTTCCTTGGTAGCGGTGAAAACCCACCAAAACAACAACACAAAAAACACAAAGAAGATAAGTAGGGAAACCATGGGATAGTTGGCTATCCCGTCGATGGTTTCCATATGTTCTTTTACAAATTTCAACATGGTTATTTGTTTTGAGATATTGTTTCTTCAGTTCCTTCAATCTTTATATCGGTACCCAATCTTTGTAGGTAGGCAATCAAGGCCACGATTTCCCGATCTCTCATTTCAACAAATTCGAGCCCATTTTCTTCGGCGTACTTTTTATCCGCTTCATAGGTTTTTGCAAACTCGGGGTCTGTGTATAGGTTCTTTTCGATTTGCTGTGCTTGCTCTGCCATGGATTGCGGAGCATTGGCAATATCTTCTTCGGTATAGGGAACCCCCAATTTTACCATAGTTTCCATTTTTGCCTGTATATCGCTGCGATCATGCTCGTCGGTAACCAACCATTCATAAGATGGCATTATGGAACCTGCAGAAGTACTTTGTGGATCGTACATGTGGTTCAAGTGCCAATTGTCCGAGTATTTACCTCCGACCCTTAACAAATCGGGACCGGTACGCTTACTCCCCCAAAGGAATGGGTGGTCGTACACAAATTCCCCTGCCTTGGCATACTCTCCGTAACGTTCCACCTCGCTTCGGAAGGGACGAATCATTTGCGAGTGACAACCTACGCAACCTTCCCTAATGTAAAGGTCACGACCTTCCAATTCCAAAGGAGTATAAGGCTTAACACTTGTTATGGTAGGAATGTTGGATTTCACCAAGATTGTAGGTACAATTTGAACAACACCTCCAATAAGAATTGCTATGGTTGCCAAGATGGTCAATTGTACCGGTTTCCTTTCCAACCAGTTATGGAAAGTTTCGCCGGCCACTCTTCTTTTGGCAACACGTTCCAATGCTGGAGCTTCTGCCGCTTCATCTTCAACCTTGCTACCTGACCTTATGGTTCTTACTACGTTATACAGCAGCACGAACATACCCAAGATGTACAATGAACCTCCAATGGCCCTCATCCAGTACATTGGAATTATTTGGGTAACGGTTTCCAAAAAGTTACCGTAAACCAAGGTACCATCTGGATTAAATTCTTTCCACATCAACGCCTGGGTAAATCCAGCAACGTACATCGGCAAGGCATAAAGTACAATACCCAAGGTTCCGATCCAGAAGTGGAAGTTGGCCAATCCTTTGGAGTGCAGTTCTGTTTTGAACATTCGTGGCACCAACCAATAGATCATACCAAAGGTCAAGAACCCGTTCCAGGCCAAAGCTCCAACGTGCACGTGGGCAATGATCCAGTCACTAAAGTGGGCAATGGCGTTTACATTTTTCAAGGAAAGCATTGGGCCTTCGAACGTGGCCATACCATAACCGGTAATGGCAACCACCATAAATTTTAATGTTGCATCGGTACGCACCTTGTCCCATACTCCACGAAGGGTCAACAAACCGTTGATCATACCACCCCAAGATGGTGCAATAAGCATTACGGAGAATACCACACCAAGGTTCTGAGCCCAATCGGGCAAAGCAGAATATAACAAGTGGTGAGGGCCAGCCCAGATATAAATGAATATCAACGACCAGAAGTGGACGATGGACAATCTATAGGAATAAATTGGCCTGTTCGCTGCTTTAGGAACAAAGTAGTACATCAACCCCAAGAAAGGAGTGGTCAAGAAGAATGCCACTGCATTGTGACCGTACCACCATTGCACCAATGCATCCTGTACACCAGCATACACTGAGTAACTTTTTAACGCCGTAACAGGTAGTTCCAAACTATTAAAGATATGCAACACTGCTACCGTAACAAATGTGGCAAGGTAGAACCAAATGGCCACATATAGGTGCCGTTGTCTTCTTTTTAAGATAGTGCCTATCATGTTCCATCCAAAGACCACCCAAACTACAGCAATGGCCAAATCTATGGGCCACTCCAATTCTGCGTACTCTTTTGAGGTTGTGTAACCCAAAGGCAAGGTAATGGCCGCTGCCACAATGATCAACTGCCACCCCCAGAAATTAATGTTGCTCAGAACATCGCTGAACATTCTAGCTTTGAGCAATCGCTGCAATGAGTAATATACCCCTGCAAAAATTGCGTTACCCACAAATGCGAAAATCACGGCGTTGGTATGCAATGGACGCAAACGTCCAAAACTCAACCATGAAATACCTTCGGTAACATTGGGGAACAAAAACATAAAGGCCAACAAAAGACCTACTGCCATACCTACCACACCCCATAAAATGGTAGCGTATAAGAACTTTTGCACGATTTTGTTATCGTAGCGGAACTGTTGTATTTCCATATTTATTGGTTTGTACTTTTAGTTTGTTTGATTTCCTTTTTACTATATAGGTTTGATTTATCCTGGCTCTTTACCACCTCATCCTCGAACAACATTCTTACCGATGGGGTATAGGTGTCGTCGTATTGTCCGCTCTTTACCGAAAAAACAAAGGCTATAAAAAAGACCACGGCCACCGTTACACTAATGGCCAACAACACATAAATAACACTCATACCTGCCTTAATTTAGGGGTAAAACTACTGTGATGGTATGCTTCAAAAAATGACATATATCAGCTTTCTTTATTTTTTAACTCTCTAGCCACAAAATTGGTGGCCAAGGTGGTAAACACCACGATACTAATTGAGCTCAAAGGCATTAAAATAGCGGCTATTACCGGTTGTAACTGCCCTGTAACGGCGAAATACAATCCAACTACATTGTAACACAATGAAAGTAGGAAACTCATTTTGATTATCCGAACGGATTGCTTGGATAATTTAATAAATTTTGGCAGCGTTCGCAGTTGGGCAGCATCTAAAATTCCGTCGCAGGCAGGGGAGAACACGTTTATGTTTTCCGAAACGGCCAACCCTACGTTGCTCTGTGCCAAGGCTCCGGCATCGTTCAGGCCGTCGCCCACCATTAAGACCTTATGTTTCTGCTGCAACTTTTTGATGTATTCCAGTTTATCTTCCGGTTTTTGATCGAACATCATTTTGGTCTTTGCCGGGAGCAAGCCCTCCAGCTTCTTTTTTTCACCATCATTATCGCCCGAAAGAATACCTAGGTTAAGATCATTGGACAATTCATCAAATATTTGGCTCATGCCGTCCCGGTATGTGTTTTTGAACACGAACCTACCTTTCACATCTTCATCCGCACTTACATAAACTGTAGTATTGGTTATGGAGTTGGAGTGGTTTTCGCCCACATAGGC
This sequence comes from Flagellimonas sp. ABD4_174, assembly GCF_056160185.1. Lineage (NCBI taxonomy): Bacteria > Pseudomonadati > Bacteroidota > Flavobacteriia > Flavobacteriales > Flavobacteriaceae > Flagellimonas > Flagellimonas sp. ABD4_174. The sequence goes on along the minus strand of NZ_JBSWWP010000002.1, from coordinate 33 downwards.
CGCTGAGCCTACTTTTATGGAATGTTGATTGTA
>NZ_JBSWWP010000001.1:2707500-3133305 GCF_056160185.1 Flagellimonas sp. ABD4_174 | reverse complement strand
CAATTCCTGCAGGATACTCGGTATCAATAGATCAAGACCCTATTCTAGCTGCAAATCAGAATAATATAAGTTTTACATTTTCGGGAGCGCCAATATTGACAACTTATAATTATACTTATGCAAGTGATGGGGATAACTATGCGACAACCGTATCAGGGAGTGGAACTGTTATTTTGCCAAATCAAACAGTCTTAGGGGAAGATTTAACTAGTTTGCCGGATGGACAGGTCAGACTAACTGTTACATTGACCAACATTTTTGGAAATACAGGAGATGAGGTATTTGACTTTGCAACCAAAAATACAGCGGTGCCTTCGGGTTATACGGTGAGTTTTGATCAAGACCCCATAAATCAAACCAACGAGAATAACGTAAGTTTTACCATTACCGGGGGGGAGAATGGAGACGATTATGAATATTCCATTACAAGTAGTGGGGGCGGGACTCCGGTTACAAGTACTGGAGTAATTAGTTCTCCATCTGAACAGGTCAACGCTAATTTAAGTGGTCTTTCAAATGGAACTATTACCCTTACGGTAGTTCTTTCCAATGACAATGGGGATGGAAATCCTGCAATAAATACGGCAACAAAAGAAACTTGCTTTGCCGGCACAACGGCACCAATAATAAATGCAACAACAACACAATTTTGTGTTACAGATCTTGGCAGTTTTAACCAAGACCTGGATAATTATGTTGATGTAACCGCAAATTTGGTTTGGAGTACTAACCCTGATCCTAATCAAACAGGAGATCATCTTTCAACAAGTAGTGTGGTTACAGGGACTCAGATTGAGAACAATGGCACATATTATGGTTTTTATTATGATGAAATAAACAGTTGTGCAAGTCCAACGATTACTTTGACCCTGTCTGTTAACGAGGAACCAAATGCGGGAACAACTACTGCGGTTTCCCGTTGTTCGGATTCCTCCAATGGGAATACCCTTCTTGATCTTGATGATCAAATAACTGATGAAGATCCCGGTTCGTGGTCATTAACTTCAACTGTGCCAGGTTCTTCAATTACTATTGATAGCAGTAATATTGTCAATTTTACAGGTCAACCAGATGGCGAATATATTTTTACTTATACAGCAACAGCTTCAGGCATTTGTACCGACCAAACTGTGCAACTACAGGTGACAATTGATGATTGTTCCGGGCCTTGCGATGCGGGAAATACCGCTCCTGCACTTAATGGTGGGAGTTCAACCATAGCGTTTTGCGATGCTATCACCGCCAACCTAAACGATTACGTGACCAGTACGCCCCCGGCAGGTACAACGCTTGTTTGGAGTACAAGTAACGACCCCGAAGAGACCGGGGCTCATTTGCAAGCTCCGAACGTGGTTGAACCAGGAACCTATTATGCCTTTTACTACGACGATGTGAACGATTGTGGAAGCCCAGTGTTGGCCATAACCCTGGAGTTGAACAATACGCCCGTAATAGATAGTACCACGGGCGATGTTTCTTGCGGTCCGAGCATATTGGATCTAACCGCATCCGCATCCGTAGCGGGCAACGGTACCATAGCCTATACGTGGTACGATGCACCTACCGGCGGAAACATTGTGGGCACCAGCGCTACATTTACCACCAATACCTTGTCCGAGACCACATCCTATTACGTTTCGGCCTCCGCCAATGGCTGCGAATCCGACCGGGTAGAAGTCATTGCTGCTATTAACGACATTCCCAATGCAGGGTCCCCTAGTAATACCACAGCCTGTAATGTTGCAGGAAATGGTGGTCCAAATATTATTGATTTGGACAATACTCTCACGGGTGCCGATCCGGGTACTTGGACTGTAATTACCGACCCATCCAATGGAACATTGGTAATTGGTTCTGAAAATACGGTTAATTTTGAGGGTTTACCAAACGGTAATTATGTGTTTGAATATACTACTACTGCCGAAGCGCCTTGTACGGGAGCATCTGTTCAGGTAACGATTTCAGTAAGCGATTGTACAGTAGATACCGATGGTGATGGCCTTACCGATAGTGAGGAGACCAATTTGGGTACTGATCCGAACGACCCCGATACCGATGGTGATGGCCTTACCGATGGAGAGGAAGTATTGGTGGAAGATGATCCATCTACCGATTTGGTACCAGAAATGGCATCTAACCCATTGGATCCATGTGATCCTTTCCTAACACCCGATTGTAACCCTGATGATATTGACTTAGCCATCATCAAAGAGATAAGGGATAATAGGTCTAAATTGATTGGGGACGAGGTTGTATTTGAGATTACCATTCAAAATGTAGATCAGGTTAGGGTGTTGGATGTTATTGTTTCGGAGGTATTGTCATCATCTTTTAATTATATTGATCACCAAGCTACACTAGGTGAATATGACGTGGAATCCGGTGAATGGTCCATCGCTGAAATGACTGCCAATGACACCGAAGCTATACTTAGTATCAGAGCAACTATTGCTGATTTGACCGATTTGGAAAATACGGCATTTTTGGTGTCATCATTTCCATTGGATGGTATCGCGGATAACAATTCAGATACCATCATTGTAGATGCGGAAAGGAGCCAATGCGAAGACCCAGGAACCCTCTGTAATATCTTTTCTCCCAATAATGATGGGTACAACGATACCCTAATCTTGGTGGGCCATGAACTTTACCTGGACAATACTTTTGAGGTCTTTGATAGGTACGGAAACAGTGTCTTCCAGATGGACGGTTACGATAGCTCGTGGGACGGAACTGGAAAGAATGGGGATTTGCCCAATGGAACTTATTATTATATCCTTGATCTTAATGGAGATGGAACAGAGGTGGTAAAAGGATGGATTCAAATTGTAAGGTAAAAACGAAAATGTCGGATATAACAATCTTATCAATTTATAGAAAAGTATTGCTGCTTGTGGTAGTTATGGCAGTAAGTTTTGTGCAGGCACAAAAAGAGCCACAATACACCCAGTACATGTACAACATCGGAAGTTTTAACCCTGCCTACGTAGGCACGGTGGAAAGTCCAGAGATTATTGGATTGTACCGTGCACAGTGGCTGGACATCGAAGGGGCTCCGACCACAATTAGAGGTGGGGCCAATATTCCTTTCGGCAACGAGAAAATGGGACTGGGGGTCAATATTGTGAACGATGTGTTGGGACCTTCCACTCAAACCTATTTTGATGTGGCCTATTCCTACGAGATCCAATTGTCCGACGAGACCAAACTTTCCTTTGGACTGAACGCGGGCGGGTCTTCCCTCAATATAGATTATTCCAAAGGTACAATATACGATTCAACAGATGCATCTATTTATGGTGATACCTATAGCAATTTTTACCCTACGGTGGGCGCAGGCTTGTTTATGTACCACGAGGAGGATTGGTACTTGGGGGCCTCCGTACCCAATTTTTTAACGGACGAACTTTATAATGATGAAGTCGCTACCATTGTGGAAGACTATATGCAGTTGAACGTAATAGGCGGTTATGTGTTCCAATTGAGCGACCGGACCAAGTTTAAACCCGCTTTTTTGGTAAATTACCTTCAAGGTTCGCCCGTAAACATAAATTTATCGGCTAATTTTCAGTTTATCGATGCCCTTACCATTGGAGCTGCATACCGATTTGATAATGCCGTGAGCGGACTGGCGGGATTTCAAATTTCCAACGCCATGTTTATTGGGTATGCCTACGATTACAACACCAATGGATTGGGCGAGTATGGCGGGGGGTCCCACGAGGCCATTTTAAAATTTTATATTGGAAGAGGTGGATTTGGTTCCGGTAAGAATAAAACCAAGAACAAAAAATCAAAAAACAAAGGTAAGCAGATAGATTCCCCAAGATTTTTCTAACATGAACCCAACAAAAAAAATACAATTTACATTATGGGCCGCCCTTTTGGGAGTTGCCTTCTGCTTTGCCCAAAAAAAACAGTCCGAAGGGGATGTTTTCTTTTTCCAGTACGAGTATCAAAAAGCCGCAAGGGCCTACGAAAAACAACTGTCCGAGGGTACGCTGACCAAACAACAGTTCTTGAACTTGGCCGATGCTTATTTTGAAACCGATAATTTTGAAAAAGCTTCCGCGGCATACATGGAGATTTATGATCAGGATACGATCATGAACCCGCATCATTACAACAAAATGTTACAGAGCTTATCCAAGGTCCCGAATAGCGAGGGGGTAGATGCCTTTGTGGAAAGGGTGTCCTCTAATTTTCCGAAAGAACTGCTGGAAAATATGGAGTTTAACAAACAATTACTGCAAGGCGAAACAGACGAAAATCAATTGGAGTACGAAATTTTCAACTTGGAGGGCAACAGTCCTCAAACCGATTTTGCACCAAGTTTTTATCTTAATAAGCTACTGTTTTCCAGTGGACGTCTTGCCAATAAAAAATTGCGATACGAACCGGGCAACGAGGGCTATTTCAATATTTACGAATCAGAGATTCAGCCTTCCGGTCAGATCAGGTCCCTTAAGACCTTAAAGGGGTTGGAAGAAACGAATTATCATAAAGCAACACCATCTTTCTCCTCGGCCCTGAACAGTGTGTTCTATGTGGCATCCAATACTCAAAATGGGGAGCTGGCCTTCGATTCCAAAGGAAAAAACGCCTTGTCCATTGCCAAACAGACCATTGGAGGTGGCCATCAGCTTTTATTAAAGGATTTGAGCACCTCATTTTATTACCCGTTCTACGACGACCGCAACGGTAAACTTTATTTTGCTGCGGATTTTGAGGATGGCTATGGCGGTACGGATATCTATTTTGTGTACACCAACAACGGACAGGTAATGTCGGCGCCCATCAATTTGGGGCCGCGTATCAATTCTTCGGGCAACGAAATAGCTCCGTTTATATTCGAAAACAGTTTTTATTTTGCTTCTGATGTATTCTTCGGCCTCGGAGGAATGGATATTTACAAATCCAATCTTGAAGGTGAAGATTTCGGTATTCCCATCAATCTAGGCAACCAAATCAATACCGAGTTCGATGATTTTGGATTGATCATAAGGAACGAGGGGGATGGATTATTGGGGTATTTCGCATCTAACCGGCCCGGAGGAAAAGGAAAGGATGACATTTATGGATTTAAGGTCGATGAAAAACCGGGGCTTAAAACGCTAACCTTTAAGGGCGAGGTAGTAAATAGTCAAAACCAAAATGCTGTTGCCAATGCTGTGGTGAGCCTATGGAACATGGATGGCGAAAAGATAGCGACCACAACATCCGATGAAAACGGGGCCTACCGATTGGAAGTGCCCTACGAAACCGAGGTGGTCATAGAAGCGACCAAAGAACGCTACTCCCGATTTATAGAACAATTTGGACAGGAACAATTGGATGCGCTCCAGAAACAATCCTATACCATCGGGGTCTCTTTATATGATGACCTGGTGGAGGAAAGGGAGGGTCAAAAAGTGGTAAAGCTAGATGATTTTTATTTTGACAATGGATCAACGGACCTTACCGATAACATAAAAAATGAGCTGACAAAAGTGGTGGATTTTATGAATGCTTTTCCGGAAGCCCAACTACGAGTGGAAACCTATACCGATAGCCGAGGGGGGAGCAGTACCAATTTTAAGCTTACCCAAGCACGATCGGATGCCATAAAAAGATATTTAGTGGCAAGCGGGGTGCCTGCGACCAGTGTGTTATATTCCATCGGATATGGGGAGGATAAAATATTGAACAACTGTACCAATGGTGTTTTTTGTTTGGAGACCTTGCACAAGCAGAACCAGCGTTCGCTGATCGTTGTGCTAAACGACAATGTAATGTTCGATTAGTTTACTTGGTCAGTACCCAGCAATAGTAGAGGGCGAACAACGAAAGAAAAACAATTCCCGAATAACTAAGTACCTTTAGGCCTATCTTGGGCCTATGTTCCTTTGGAACATCTTTACCGGTAACGGTTTTTAAGTTCATCCAACCGAGTAGGGGAGCGAAAACAAAGGATACAAAAGTGGCCAATCCTACCAAATCGCCCATGTTGGCGCTAAATAGACTTATTACGATCCAATTGATCCAAGCCATAACAAGTACCATAAGTGCAAAAGAGTGCTTGCCATTGTAGATGTTTTTTTGTGGGAGCAGCTTTTGTAAAACATCCAAACTTACCCTCGATATGGCATCATGGGCGGTCATGCATGTGCTGAACATGGTGGCAAAAGCGGCCACTGCAATAAAAAAGTAAGCCCAACTTCCTATATGGGTTGTAAATAAGTTGACCAATTGATCGGCGAAGACCACTGCATTGCCACTGAGTTCCGTGCCAGTTCCGTAAAGGGTCATCCAGCCAATGATCATAAAAAAGATGGCCAGTACCGCAGTGAGTACATAACCAACGTTGAATTCCTGAAGGGCAATTTTTAGTGTTGGCTTGTTTCTCATGGTTTTCAGGTTTTCCATGCCCCAAAGGCTTACCCACCCCGATGCTTCAACGGCCGTGGGCATCCAGCCAACAAGACCGATTAAAAACAAAATGCCCATTTCGTTAAAAATTTCCGGTCGTTGGTACGACCCACTGTGGGGTACCGGCCCTTTTTGGAGCACCATCACCGTTGTGATCAACAAGGCCACAAATAAAATGGTGATCACGGCTTTCAGGGAATTTTCTAGGAACCTATATTTTCCTATGATCAAGATTAAACTGATAAATACAAATAGCCCCAACGAAATTACACCTGCACCAACGGATGCAACATTGAACAAATTCATAAACAAACCGGCAGTCACCACGTACAAGGCAGCTAAAATGGTAAAGGTGGAGATCAATGTAACAAACGCATAGATCCACAAGTAGGTTTTTCCCAGATTGTGGTATCCCTCGATCAAGCTTTTTTCGGTGATGGTCGTATATCGAATACCGAATTCAAAGAAAGGATATTTGAGCAAATTCGCTAAAAGTATGGGGATGATCATAACCCATCCATATTGGGCTCCGGCCTTGGTGGATAGTACCAAATGCGAAGTTCCAATGGCCATGCTGGCAAACAATAGGCCCGGTCCAAGCGCTTTTAACAATGCTTTCATATAGTGTAATGGTTGGTTTTCTTTGTGGAAGATATGTTTTTTTTACTTAAAGTTTACAGATTCCATTTGATTGGATCCTTCTTCGGATAAATAGGAAAAAGACACTGAATTTATATTTGGAAAAAGTATCTTTAGTACGCACAGAGGCATCTCATATCAATCACGGAGATTTTCTCAAAATTTCAACATATTGATTTTGATGTATTTAAAACTAAATCAAACATAAACCAATGCAAATTATTGAAAATTCCACGGTATACGATGCCATAATTGTTGGTTCCGGGGCTGGTGGTGGCATGTCTGCCAAAGTACTCTCGGAAGCTGGGCTAAAAGTCGCGGTAGTTGAGGCAGGTCCATATTTTGACCCGGCCAAACCAGAACATCAAACCCAATTAAAATGGCCTTATGAGAGTCCTAGGCGCGGGGCCAGTACGCGATTTCGCCCTTTCGGTGATTTTGATGCTGCCTACGGCGGCTGGGATATTGAAGGTGAGCCGTATACCCAAAAGGATGGGACAAAATTCGAATGGTTCCGTTCCAGAATGTTGGGAGGAAGAACCAATCACTGGGGAAGAATCTCGTTACGTTTTGGTCCAAAGGATTTTAAGCACAAAGATGTGGATGGCCATGGCGAGAACTGGCCCATAAGTTATGATGATGTAAAACCGTACTATGATAAGGTAGATAAGATGATCGGTGTATTTGGTACCAATGAGGGGCTGCCCAATGATCCGGATGGTTTTTTTCTACCCCCGCCTAAACCCAGATTGCACGAACTGTTCTACATCAGAGGGGCCAGAAAGAGTAATATTCCGGTATACCCATCAAGGATGTCCATGCTCACCAAAAAGATCAATAATGAGCGAGGGGTCTGCTTCTACTGCGGGCAGTGTAATAGAGCGTGTCAAGTATATGCCGATTTCTCAGCAGGTACCTGTCTCATTTTCCCGGCGCAAAAAAATGGAGGACAGATCGATTTGTTTGTCAATTGCATGGTGCGCGAAGTAACCACAAACGAAGAGGGAAGAGCAACAGGGGTGTCTTACATCAATAAAGAAGATAGGAAAGAATATAAGCTCAAGGGAAAAGTGGTAGTACTTGGAGCATCTGCCTGTAGCTCAGCTAGGATTTTATTGAATTCCAAAAGTAAGCAACACCCGAACGGATTGGGCAATAGTAGCGATGTTGTCGGAAAGTATCTGCACGATTCTACCGGTGCCGGAAGAGCGGCCTTTGTTCCAGATCTAATGAACCGAAAAGTTTCCTATAACGAAGATGGCGTGGGGGGCATGCATGTGTACTCACCCTGGTGGGGCGATAATTCCAAGCTCGATTTTCCACGAGGATATCATATAGAAGTATGGGGCGGTATGGGAATGCCCAGCTATGGCTTCGGGTTCAATGCCAATGAGTTCAATAAGTTCTTTGGAACCAAAGTGGGAGGTTATGGCGATGTATTGCGCAGCGATGCCAAAAAATATTATGGTGCCGTTGTGGGCATGGCCGGTCGTGGTGAATCTATTGCCCGGAAAGATAATTATTGTGAGATAGACCCAACCACGGTGGATGAGTTTGGTATTCCCGTATTGCGTTTCCATTACAAATGGAGCGAGTTCGAGATCAATCAGGCCAAACACATGCAAGATACTTTTGAAGAGCTCTTGATCAATATGGGCGGTGAGCCTTTGGGCGACAAACCGGGCAAGGATACCAATTATGGCTTGCACAATCCGGGCAACATTATCCACGAAGTGGGCACTACGCGAATGGGCGACGATCCAAAGACATCGGTGACGAACAAATACCAGCAGCTGCACGATGTGGACAACGTGTTTATTGTGGATGCCGGACCATTTACTTCCCAAGCGGACAAGAATTGTACATGGACCATTTTAGCACTTTCCATGAGGGCATCGGAATATATTGTGGAGCAATTGAAACAACAAAACATTTAAGGCAATGGACAGAAGAAAGAGTTTAAAATCTATAGTATTGGGCTCTGTGGCCGGTGGATTGGCCATTCACGGATGCACGCCATCTACGGAGGCGAAGGAATTGGTGGAAGCACCAAAAATTACTTATCCGGGCAGGGTTCCCTTGGAAACAGAATTGATCAATGAACTACAGGACGAACAGTTTTTGAATCCGCACGAGGTGGAAACACTTACGATACTTTGTGATTTGATTTTGCCTCCTTCGGAGGCATTCAAAGCAGCCTCGGATGCCGATGTGGTCAGTTTTATAGAGTTCATGTGCAAGGACAATGAGGCGTTCCAGCCCGATATCCGTGGTGGAATTATGTGGTTGGATCATAAATGTAACACCGAATATGGGGTGGAGTTTAAAACGGCGATCGAAGCACAACAAAAAGCCATTTTGGATGAAATTGCCTATTATGATCCCGAAGTGCCGGGCAATGAACGACCATTTGAAGTGAATTTCTTCTCCTTGGTCCGTAACCTTACCATGACGGGATTTTATACCACAAAAATCGGGATAGAAGAAATAGGGTATAAGGGCAATATGCCCAATGTTTGGGATGGTGTCCCTGATGATGTGTTGGAACAGCACGGTGTTTCCTATGAAGAGGAATGGCTGGCCAAGTGTGTGGACCAGAGCAAACGCGGCATTATTGCCGAGTGGGACGAGGATGGGAATTTGTTGACTTAAAACAATGGAATATAATGTAAAAAGCCCCGCACTTTTAGTGCGGGGCTTTTTAGGCTATTGCTATCGATTAAGGTTCTATTAGTTCAAATAAATAGACGTCCACTTCACCCGATACGTTTAGTTCGTTGCCGGAGTCATTGTTGGCAGCATCGACACTAAAAGAATAGGAAAAGGTAAGGTGGTTGTTGTTTTCGGGTTCGAACATGATGTTGGTGAGTTGCATATTGGATACTCCTTCGCCATCAGAATCATAGCCATCATCTAATATGAAATATTTGTAGTCCTCTCCAACAACGCCATAATTGTTTAAGGTGGTTACAATCAAATTTACTGTTTCTGTGTTTTCCCCTGGATTGGTTATGGTAGCTTCCCAATCGAAAAAAGTAGGGTTATAAGTGGCATCGGGTGCTGTTAAGAACCTACGGAAATTGAAAAAATACTCGGTGTCTTCACCAACTTCTGTGGCAGTAACTATATTATAGTTTATAAAATCCTCACCATCAAGACCTAGGAACCTAAATTCGGTATTGTCTGTAAAGGCGATAGCATCTGGCCTTGTGCCACTCAAGTTCATGGTAATGGACCCATATTGTGCCATTTCCTCCAACCCGGTCCCATCTTGTCCATCATTGCCAGGATCTCCTTGTGGTCCTGTTGCTCCTGGTGCGCCGTCCAGTCCATCTTGTCCGTTTAAGCCATCGATTCCGTCAATTCCATCTTTCCCATCAATTCCATCTGCACCATCTTCCCCATCTTGGACTAAGCAGGAATTAAAAGAAATGCATAAAATCAACAATGTACATTTAATAAGAATAGAGTTTTTCATAAGAAGTAGGTATACAGTTAGTTATGTTTAAATGTAAGCATGTAAGGCCAACAACGGACGTAGAATTGATGGTTGCTGTGTTTGAATTGATGTATACCTAGTTTGGGTTGATGGATGGCAGAAACGTAACTTATTATTTAAAATAAAAAAATCCCTAATAACCAATAAGTTAAAAGGGATTTCTGTACTCGAGGCGGGACTTGAACCCGCACGGGCAAAATGCCCACAGGATTTTAAGTCCGGCGTGTCTACCAATTCCACCACTCGAGCAGGACTTGTATGTAAAAAAAAACTCCACCCGTGGTGACTGAGCGGAGTCGAAGTCGAGCGAAAAACGGGATTCGAACCCGCGACCTCCACCTTGGCAAGGTGATGCTCTACCAACTGAGCTATTTTCGCATTTAAAAGAACTTGCACTTTTCCCAAGCGCGGATGCAAATTTAAAACAATTCTATTAAAATAAAAGAATTTTTTCAGGAAGAAACTTTTTTCTTTTTGCTCAACAAGCGTTTGATTTCGTTTAATTTCATCAAAGCTTCCACAGGTGTCAGAGTATCAATGTCCAAATGCAGGATTTCCTCCTTGATCTCTTCCAACAAAGGGTCGTCCAGATTAAAGAAGCTCAATTGCATCTCATTCTGGGAAGACTGTAATTTGTCCGTCATTTCCTCACTGGAATGTGTTTTTTCCAGCTTTTTCAGGATTTTATTGGCCTTTTGTATTACTTGTTGCGGCATGCCGGCCATTTTAGCCACATGGATTCCAAAACTGTGTTCGCTCCCGCCGGGCACCAACTTTCTAAGGAAAAGCACATTATCTTCCAATTCTTTAACCGATACATTGTAGTTTTTTATTCGGGTAAAAATATTGGTCATTTCGTTGAGTTCGTGGTAATGTGTGGCAAATAAGGTCTTTGCTTTGGCGGGATGCTCGTGCAAATATTCCGATATCGCCCAAGCAATGGAAATTCCATCGTAGGTACTGGTTCCTCGACCAATTTCGTCCAAAAGGACCAAACTGCGCTCCGATAGATTGTTCAGAATGGAGGCTGTTTCGTTCATCTCCACCATAAAAGTGGACTCGCCCATGGAAATATTGTCACTGGCACCTACTCGGGTAAATATTTTGTCCACAACACCCAGGGTAGCCTCTGTTGCGGGAACAAAACTTCCCATTTGTGCCAAAAGCACAATAAGGGCAGTCTGTCGTAACAAAGCAGATTTACCGCTCATGTTGGGTCCTGTGATCATAATGATCTGCTGTTCTTCCCTATCAAGGAACACATCGTTGGTTACATAAGCATCGCCGATCGGTAATTGCTTTTCAATAACAGGGTGGCGCCCTTCCTTAATATCCAATGTAGTGGAATCGTTCACCGAAGGGGCTACATAGTTGTTTTCCTTTGCTAATTGTGTAAACCCGGACAAACAATCCAGTTCCGCGATAAGTTGGGCATTGTACTGTACCGGTGCAATATATTCCTGCATATAAACCAAAAGGCGATCAAAAAGTTGTTGCTCCAATTGGTAGATCCGTTCCTCGGCTCCCAATATTTTGGATTCATATTCTTTGAGCTCCTCGGTAATATAGCGTTCGGCATTGACCAAGGTCTGTTTGCGAATCCAACCCTCGGGGACTTTGTCCTTATGAGTGTTCCTTACTTCTATATAGTAACCAAACACGTTGTTCGATGCTATTTTTAAGGAGGTGATCCCGGTTTCCTTGGTTTCTCGCTCCAACATTTTATCCAAATAATCCTTACTGGAAAAGGCAAGACCTCGCAGTTCGTCCAGTTCTTCTGAGTAACCTTGGGCAATGGTGTTGCCTTTGGCAATGTTTACCGGAGCCTCTTCGTTGAGCACTGTTTTTATTTTTGAGCGGAGTCCTTCACAATGGTTCAATTGTTCACCGATCCGTTTTAAGGATTCGTTGGTGCTCTTTTCGGATAGTTGTTTGATGGGAACTATGGCCTCCAGCGAATTTTTGAGCTGGACCACTTCTTTTGGGTTGATTTTGCCCGTGGCCAATTTGGAAATCAATCGTTCCAAATCTCCCATTTGTTTGATGTATCCCTGAATCCGGTTAAGTTGTTCGTCTTCTTCCTTTAAATAGGCGACTACCTGATGCCTTTGTTGGATTTTGACAACGTTTTTTAAGGGTAGGGCCAACCATCTCTTTAGGAGTCGTCCCCCCATGGGGGAAATGGTCCTGTCGATAATATCCAATAAGGTTACGGCATTTTGGTGGGAAGAGTGGTAAAGTTCCAGGTTGCGAATGGTAAATCGATCCATCCATACATATTCCTCTTCTGCAATGCGCTGTATTTTGTTGATATGTTGAAGTCGGCTGTGCTGGGTCTCGGACAAATAATGCAAAACCGCTCCGGAGGCGATTATGCCGTGGGTAAGGTGATCTATGCCGAAACCTTTTAGGTTTTTTGTGCCAAAATGATTGTTGAGGCTCTCTTGGGCGTAATCCTCCTGAAAAATCCAGTCTTCCAAAAAGAAACTGTGCCAATGGTTGCCAAAGCAATCCGCAAATTCCTTTCTGTGCTTTTTGGATACCAGAACTTCGTTTGGCGAAAAATTCTGAAGCAACTTGTCCACTTGCTCCACCGAACCCTCGGAAGTTAGGTATTCTCCTGTGGAAATGTCCAAAAAGGAAACCCCTAATTTTGTTCGCCCAAAATGTACGGCGCACAAAAAGTTATTGCTTTTTGCGGAGAGAATATCGTCGTTCAGGGCAACACCGGGAGTGACAAGTTCGGTTACGCCACGTTTTACAATGCTTTTGGTCTGTTTGGGGTCTTCCAATTGGTCGCAAATGGCCACACGTTGCCCGGCCTTTACCAATTTCGGCAAATAGGTGTTCAAGGAGTGGTGGGGAAATCCGGCCAGTTCCGTTTTGTCCCCTCCATTGTTCCGGTGGGTTAAAATAATCCCCAATATTTTGGCGGCTTTTACCGCATCTTCCCCAAACGTTTCGTAAAAATCCCCGACACGGAACAACAACAGGGCATCAGGATGTTTTGTCTTGATGGCGTTGTACTGCTGCATCAGCGGAGTAACCTTCTTTATTTTTTTCTTGGCTGCCAAAGCGATTTAATTCTGTTACTTTTGCCCAAAATTGGGTCAAAAACGAATATATTGTTTTCGCTGCCCATCAAAAATTTTTGTTGATATTTTCACCCCAATGTTTAAAAAATGAATCGAAAACTGGAAAATAGCGAACTGGACCGATTGGATATCGATGGTTTTAAAGCAGCGGAAAAGTCGCCCATCATTATTATTTTGGATAATATTCGCAGTTTGAACAACATTGGTTCTGTATTCCGTACGTCAGATGCTTTTTTGGTGAAAAAAATTTACCTCTGTGGAATTACGGCCACTCCGCCGCACAAGGATATTCGGAAAACGGCATTGGGAGCTACCGAAAGTGTAGATTGGGAATACAGAAGGGATACTGGGGAACTGGCCGCGGAATTACAACGGGACGGTGTGCAACTGGTAGCTGTGGAGCAAGCAGAAAATGCAACAATGCTTAATGATTTTACTGTTGAAACAGGTAAAACCATTGCTCTGATTTTTGGAAACGAGGTAAAAGGGGTGTCGCAAGAGGTAGTGAGCATGAGCGATGTGGTGTTGGAAATACCACAATTTGGCACCAAACATTCGTTAAATATATCGGTGAGTGCGGGAATTACGGTATGGGATATTTGGTCCAAACAAAATCGGTCCAAATAAAAAGGCCCTGAAAAACAGGGCCATATATAAGTCTGAGTTAGTTAGTTTCTCGAATTGAGGTTGCTAATAAAATAAAACCATTCGTTATATCCAAACTTTTTCTAAAAATTCTCTTAAATCTTTGTTGAAAGTATATTGTCTTCCAATCTTTCCAAAATAAATTCATAATCCTTCGGATTGTGGACAAAATCCAGTTCCCCCATGTCAACGATCACACTGTTTTGGCTCGGGTGGCTTTTAATAAAGTCCAAGTATCCTCTGTTGATTTTTTCCAGATAGCCAGGGTCTATATTCTGCTCATAATCGCGACCTCTTTTTTTAATGTTGGCCAATAACCGTTCGGTATTTTGATAGAGGTAGAGATAGATCTCTGGTTTTTTAACCTCTTTGTACATAAAGTTAAAAACCTTTCGGTATAGATTATATTCCTCTTTTTGCAGGGTCACTTTCGCAAAAATCAGGGATTTGAATATATCGTAATCACTCACCATAAAATTCTTGAACAGGTCAAATTGGGAAGTATCGTCCATAAATTGCTGGTACCTATCCGCCAAAAACGACATTTCCAATGGAAAAGCGTAACGGGATTGGTCTTCATAAAACTTGGGCAGAAACGGGTTGTCCGCAAAACGCTCCAAAACTAGCTTGGCATTAAAATCGTTGGATATCATCTTGGACAAAGTGGTTTTGCCCGCTCCAATGTTGCCTTCTATGGCAATCAATTGTAGTTGGGAAAAAAGCCCGCTCCTATCTTTAAAAAGTTTGTGTTTGGTCTTTGTAAGTTCACTCTTGTCCCTGCACTCCTGCAAAAGATTGCGGGTATCCTTTTGTAGAACTGGATGATAGAATTGGGGGGCAATATCGCTCAGTGGCTTTAAAACAAACTTTCTGTGCTGCATTTGCGGGTGGGGGATCACCAGACTTTCATTGGCCATGGTTTCCGTACCATAGTAAATTATGTCGATATCCAAAGTCCTTGAACTATATCCACTGTCCATTCGTTTTCTGCCAAAATCCTCTTCGATCTGTAAAAGTGCATCCAGTAGTTCTTTGGGTTCCAGCGGGGTAAGTAAGGATACAACAATATTGAAAAAATCACCACCATCGAACCCCACGGCAGGATTTTCGTAGACCGAGGAAATATCCAATATCTTGCCCGTTTTTCCCTGAATCTTGAAAATGGCTTTTTGTAGCGTAGCGAGGCGATTGCCCATATTACTGCCCAAAGAAAGATATACCTTTTGTTTTCTGTTCATAATCGAAGAAACAAAGTAAACAAAACATTACTACAATGGTTATATTTGAAGTGTATTAAATTTTATTGCATGAAGTTTTTGAGAAACCTGCTTGCTTCTATTTTGGGAAGCTTAGTGGCATTTATGATCGTGGTGGGCATGTTCTTTATTTTTATGGTGCTCGTAGGCAGTGCGGAAGACGGTGTTTTGGTAAAAAAGAACTCCGTATTGGAAATTAGTTTTGTGGCACCCATTATGGATTATGCGGGAAAGGATGAAACCGATCCTTTCGCATCTATATGGACAGAGGAGTTTGGACTGGATGAGATCCTTCATGCCATAGAAGTTGCCAAAAATGACGCTAATATCGAAGGAATTAGCTTAACCACTGGTTTTTTACAGGCCGGGATGGCGCAGACAAGGGAAATAAGAAATGCACTTATCGATTTTAAATCGAATGGAAAATTTGTTATGGCACATGCCGATGTGTACGCCCAACGCGATTACTATCTGGCGACCGCTGCGGACGAAGTGTACCTAAACCCCGTAGGTGTGGTCGATTTTAAGGGATTGTCCACCGAGGTGCTTTTTTACAAAGAGCTACAGGAAAAATCAGGAATAAAAATGGAAGTAATTCGCCATGGTAAATATAAGAGTGCGGTAGAACCGTTTCTTTCCGATACCATGAGCGATGAAAACCGTACACAGATCAAGGAACTGATAACTTCTATCTGGAATATTATGGTGGAGGATATCTCGGAATCCAGAAATATTGCCCCAGAAAACTTAAATAGAATTGCCGACACACTCGGGGGTAGAACACCTCAGTATGCAATTGCTTCCGGATTGTTGGATGGAGCATTGCACTACGATGAATACGAAAACTTGATCAAGGAAAAAATAGGTGTTGAGGAAGACGATGAGGTGGAGTATGTTGGATTAAGGGACTATATTCAAAACTCCAGCAAAAAGAAACTTAAGACAGGTTCCGATAAAATAGCCGTGATTTACGCTCAAGGCGAAATTCTCGGTGGCGAGGGCGGCAGGGATTATATTGGTCAGGGACTGATCGTGGACGCCTTGCACAAAGCGGTGGACAATGAGAATATAAAAGCCATAGTGGTGCGTATAAATTCTCCAGGGGGAAGCGCATTGGTATCCGATATCATTTGGCGCGAAATGCAATTGGCCAAAAAGGAAAAGCCTTTGGTGGTTTCCTTTGGAAACGTTGCCGCATCAGGAGGATATTACATTGGTGTGGCAGGGGATAAAATTTTTGCAGAGCCTACCACGATTACGGGTTCCATTGGGGTATTTGGAACTATACCCAATATGCACGAATTGGCCAAAAACATAGGGGTGAACGCAGAGCAGGTGGGTACCAACGCAAATTCTGTGGATTATTCCTTTTTTGAGCCCATGTCGGACTCGTTCCGAAATGTAATGCAGGAAAGTATCGAGGAAACCTACCAAACCTTTTTAAGTCGTGTATCGCAAGGTAGGAACATGCCCGTAGAAAAGGTGAACGAGGTGGCGCAAGGCAGGGTCTGGAGCGGTGTAGATGCGAAAGCTCTAGGATTGGTGGATGAACTTGGTAACTTGGAGGACGCCATTGCTGCAGCGGCAGAAATGGCCGGATTAAGCGATTACGGTGTACGAAAGTACCCCAAGTATAAATCTGGATTCGAGCAGTTTATGGAAGATTATGGTGCGGTTAAATCCAAGATCGGGGAGTCCATTATACAGGAAGAAATCGGTACCGAAGCCTATCAGGTAATAAAAGAATTCAAAGAGTTTACCAAACAAGAGGGAATTCAGGCTAAGATGCCTTTCAGCTTAAATATCAAATAGAATTTAAACAGTACCTCAAGGAACTTTAACCATATATGACGCAAAAAGACAAGAAGAAGGCATTTTCCATTTATCTGTATTTAGGAGCAATGTTCATAACTTCTTTGGTGGTATCCAATTTAATCTTTCAAAAATTTTTCTCTTGGAGCCCTTTTGGGGATGTCTCCGTATTCGGTGCACCACTTTTTGAACTTTCGGTAGGTATTTTGCCGTATCCGATAACCTTTTTGATCACAGACCTCATTTCCGAGATCTATGGTCAAAAAAAGGCCAATCAAGTGGTCACCGCAGGAATTTTCGCTTCGTTTTTTTCCATGGCGATAATTTTAGTGGCCAACTACTCCAGTGCCATTCCCAGCTCACCGGTGGACAATGCCACTTTTACCACCGTTTTTGGCCTGTCCCCATTAGGGGTTTTGGCATCCATGCTGGCTTACTTGGGCGCACAGTACATCGACATTACCATTTATCACTTTTGGAAACGCCTGACCAAAGGGAAAATGTTGTGGCTCCGAAATAATTTCTCAACATTTTCTTCTCAATTTATAGACACATTCACTGTAGTAGGGCTATTGTGCCTTTTTGGTGTACTGCCGTGGGACAAGTTTTATGGATTACTCATTAGTGGGGTAATTTTTAAAATGATGATAGCCCTTCTCGACACCCCTTTGCTCTATTTTTTCGTATATCTGATGAGAAAAAGATTTAACTTAAAAATAGGAGAGGAAATTTCTTTGGATTGATGCTTCTTCTTTAATTTGTTGTAAAACACCCAAGTATGAAGAAAAAAGTCCTAAAAATTACTGGAATAACCCTACTTATCCTACTCGCAATTAGTATTGCCGTCCCTTTATTTCTTCAAGGTAAGATTGAAGAAATTATCAAGACAAAGGTCAATAACAGCATTAATGCCACATTGGATTTTGAGGATGCCGATCTAAGTCTTCTCAAGAACTTTCCCAATGCCCATGTGGAGCTTACCCAATTGTCCTTGATCAATAAGGCCCCTTTCGAAGGCGATACCCTTTTTACTACTTCCAAGATCGCATTGTCCATGTCGATTAAAGAACTGTTCAAATCCGCAGATGAACCGATAGTGATCAAAACTTTGGATGTGGATGAAGCCAAGTTGCACATCAAAACCGACGTGGAAGGCAATGCGAATTACGATATAGCCAAAGAGAGCAACGAACCAACGTCCGACCCCACAGGCGATCCTGATAGTAGTTTTACATTGAATATGGATTCCTATGCGATAAACAATACCGAAATTGTTTATGAGGATATGGCAAGTGGTATGCTATTGACTATTATCGAAATGAATCATACCGGAACGGGAGACCTATCTTTGGAAAAATCGGAGCTAAAGACCCTTACCGATGCTCTGGTATCCTTTGAGATGGATGGCACAAAATATCTGAACAAAAACAAAATCAATCTAGATGCGCTAATCGGAATAGATCTGAGCGAAAACAAATATACCTTTCTGGAAAATAAGGCCTTGGTGAACCAATTGCCACTGGTTTTTGATGGATTTGTTAAGGTGAACGAGGAAAACCAAGAGGTGGACATTACATTTAAAACACCTTCCTCCGACTTTAAAAACTTTTTGGCTGTAATCCCGGAAGCCTATGCCGGTAACATAGAAAATGTACGGACCACCGGAAATTTTGAGGTGAATGGAGTGTTTAAAGGAGTAGTGGATGAAGAACATATACCGACCTTTAAAATTGCGATCAATTCGGATAATGCATCCTTCAAGTTTCCCGATTTGCCCAAATCTGTCCGTAATGTGCATATAGACACCGAGATCAACAACGAAACTGGTATTACGGAAGATACCTATGTCGATATTAACAGGCTCTCTTTTGCCATAGATGAGGATAAATTCAATCTTAAGGCCAAGATCAGGGATGTAATGGGCAATACCAAGGTAGACGCCGACATGGACGGTAGGATAAACTTGGCGAACATCTCCCAAGCATACCCTGTGCCGGACGATTATAATCTTAAAGGCATATTGAATGCCGACGTATCCACATCTTTCGATATGGCTTCTTTGGAAAAGAAACAATATCAGAACACCAAAACCAGTGGAAAAGCATCTTTGACCGGTTTTGAGTATGCTTCGGAGGAGCTTAAAAACCCTGTAGCCATAAACAAAGCGGCCCTTACCTTTAATCCCAACACCGTTACATTGGATTCTTTTGAAGGTAAAACGGGAAGTACGGATTTTGCCGCCAAGGGAACTTTAACTAATTTACTGGGTTTTATGTTCAACAATGAAAATATTGAAGGTAGGTTTTCCTTGAACTCGAACCAATTTGCACTGAACGATTTTATGGTCGAGGAAACGGCAGATGAAAACCTAACAAAGACCGAGGAAACTGCAATTGCTGGAGAGGAACGTATCAAAATACCATCTTTTTTGGATTGTACCATAGATGCTACTGCAAATACCGTGATCTACGATAACCTTGATCTAAAAAATGTAAAAGGGACATTGGTGATCAAAGACGAAACCGCTACTGTGAACAATCTTACTTCGGATTTATTCGGGGGTACTATGGGACTTTCTGGGGCGGTATCCACCAAACAAGAGACTTCTACATTCGATGTAAACCTCGGTATGAACAATTTTAATATTGGCGAATCTTTTGCTGGTCTGGAACTGTTTAAAGTGTTAACCCCTTTGGCGAGTGCATTGACAGGTAAACTCAATTCGGATATTAAGATATCGGGTAACCTAAAAGAGGATTTTACCCCTAATTTGGCAACCATTTCCGGAAACTTGCTGGCGGAATTGCTTTCTCCCAAGTTGGATGCACAGAAAGCACCTTTGGTGTCTTCTTTGGATAATAAGCTCAATTTTTTGGATACAAAGCAAATCAATTTGGACGGACTTAAAACCGCTTTGAGCTTTGAAAATGGGGCAGTTAAAGTAAAACCCTTTACCTTAAAGTATAAAGATATCAATATAAATGTCGACGGTAGCCATACTTTTGATAGGCAGATGCAATACAAAGCCACTCTGGACGTACCTGCTAAATACTTGGGTGCAGAAGTGAACAAACTTATCGCGCAAATGAACGATCAAAGCTTGGGAGAAGTAACCATTCCCGTTACCGCCAATATTGGAGGTAGTTTTACAAACCCGTCCGTCAACACCGATATGACTTCGAGTGTAAAAACACTGACCGGTAAGTTGGTGGAAATGCAAAAGCAGAAATTGGTGAGTCAAGGAAAGGATAAGGCCAAAGACCTATTGTCCGATGTCTTTAAAAAAGATGAAGCCGATACTACCAAGACCACATCTGGCGGCGTAAAAGAGGCCATTGGCAATATTCTTGGAGGAAAAAAGGATACTACGGCAACGGATACGAGCAAAACAGAAAAGGATGAGGTTAAAAATGCGGCCAAATCCATATTGGGCGGGCTGCTCGGAAAAAAGAAAAAGGATACAGTGAAATAAATGCGAAGGGCGATTTTAAAATCGCCCTTTTTTATTCCTTGATTTCGTTGTCGATGGTTTTCAGAATCTCATCTATACTTTGCATCAATGGATTGTAATGTAACGTTTCCGTTTTGATACTGGTTAGTATGAACATGAGCATATTGTTCTCAAACTCTTTAGACTTTAAAAGATTACGGTTGCTCGTTCGGTCCGAACTAGCGGGAATCCCCAATTCATCGGAGACCCCTGTGAGGTCATACAGCGTTTTAATGCTGTTTTGTTCGCTGCGGAACATGTCCAGTATCTTGTCCCGCTCATTGGCCAGCATCATTTCTTGCTTCGATATGTCCTCAATGTTGGAAATCCAATTGGTCAAAAGGATGCGAAGGCGTGGATTGGAGATATCTTTTAAACTACCCGAATTGATCATTTCCATCAAAAGGGAATTGTTGGGGTTGAACGAAATATCGAAAGCCAAGGCGTTATACAGCAAATTGGCGAGCTCTTGCTCATCGGGCAGGTTTTCGGGGTCGACCATATAGACCAAAATTGTTTTAGAGTCCTCATAGCTTTGCCTGTTGAAGGATATAAGTTCTTTTAATTTGGTTTGGCTGGTCTCGAACTCATCCCGAAGTCCCATAAGGTAAATCTGCTCTTTTTCCCGTTTGATACCTTGCTCATTGGCGTTATCTATGGCCAGTGCGATCAAAATCCCGATGACCACCAGAACAATTTCCCCTATGGCGTAAAGAATGTAATTGCTGACTTTTTTCTCGGCTATCAATTCCTTCCTGATTTTTCTGAAAAACTTGAGCATTTTGGAATGGATTGGTCAGCTGATGTTTATACCTACAAAGTAGCCTTCGCTACTCCTAACATTGAAGACTGTATTGTCATCAAAAATAAGGTATTGGCCTTTTATGCCCTTTAAGGTTCCTTTGTAACTTGGGGTTTTGTCCAAATTGAGGCTTTTTACCTTTTCTGGATATTGTAGCACGGGAAACTCCAATAAGGTTTCTTGTTTGTCGTTTATAAAGTAGGCAATGGTTTCTTCGGGAATACTGGATTTCAGCTTCTCCCTCCATTCCACTAGATCCACGTCCTCGATATCATTTTTAAGCATTTTTTGCCAGCTGGTCTTGTCGCTCACGTGCGCTTTAAGGGCAACCTCGGTAATGCCCGCCAAATATCGATTGGGCACTTCCATAATTTCAATGGCTTCGTGGGCGCCTTGGTCTATCCATCGTGTCGGTACTTGGGATTTTCGGGTAACGCCTACCTTTACATTGCTGGAGTTCGCCAAGTAAACAATGTGTGGTTGTAACTGCATTTTTTTTTCGAATTCAAGATCACGGTCCGCTTTGTCCAAATGTGCCGTGCTCAATTCCGGTTTCATGATCCAATCTCCGGCAAGTGGAGTTTCAAAAAAGCACGTCTTGCAAAAGCCTTGTCGGAAAATAGGCAGGTCTCTGCCACAGTTCAAACACTGAAATTTGATAAAATCTATTTGAACCTCTTTGTCCAAGGCTTGGTTCATATTGATAAAATCGTTCTCGAAAACCAAAAAATACTGGATGGGGTTTCCGATTTCGGTTTTCATTTTTCTTAGGACTCCTTCGTACAGCATTTTTGAATTGAATGTATTTGACTTATTTGAAAATGAGTGTTAGAAAAGTTATTTTAGCTGTTGCACCAATCTAATTTTCCAGGTTAAAGATACCTAAAATGCCGATACCATTATTCAACTCCATCGCTTCTTGGTTGTTACGCAAACGTTATCACCAAATTGAACTTTTTTTAAAATATCCACTGGATGTTCAGGATGAGGTGTTGCGCAAGCTTTTGGATTTTTCCAAGGACACCATGATCGGTAGGCAATATGGTTTTCAGGACCTGCCAAAGTATGATGAATTCCGCAATAGGGTTCCCATAGTGACCTATGAAGATATTGCCCCGATGATCGAGCGTACCCGTCGTGGGGAACAGAACCTTTTCTGGCCCACTTCTATAAAATGGTTTGCCAAGAGCAGCGGGACCACCAATGCAAAAAGCAAGTTTATCCCGGTAAGTGGAGAGGCCCTGGAAGACTGTCACTACAAATCCAGTAAAGACCTGTTGTGCCTTTATTTAAATAATAACGAAAATTCACAATTGTTCACGGGTAAAAGTCTCCGTCTGGGAGGGAGTAAGGAGCTGTACGAGGACAATGGGACTTTTTTTGGTGACCTTTCGGCCATTTTGATCGATAATATGCCTCTTTGGGCAGAATATAGCAGTACGCCCAGTAACAAAGTCTCCCTAATGACCGAATGGGAATCCAAGCTGGAGGCCATTATCGAAGAAAGTATTAGGGAAAATGTGACCAGTTTGGCAGGCGTACCCTCTTGGATGTTGGTATTGCTCAACCAAGTTTTGGAAAAAACGGGAAAGAACCACTTGTTCGAACTTTGGGAGAATTTAGAGGTGTACTTTCATGGAGGTGTGAGTTTTACCCCATATAAGAATCAATATAAAAAATTGTTGCCCCGCAAAAAGTTCAACTACTATGAAACTTATAATGCATCGGAAGGCTTTTTTGGGATTCAAGATCAAAACAGTTCCGACGAATTGCTGTTGATGTTGGACTATGGAATATTTTATGAATTTATTCCTATGCACGCTTATGGAGAAGGGGATAAGGCCATTCCGCTTTGGGAAGTGGAAACCGGAGTGAACTATGCTATGGTCATCACCACCAATGCCGGCCTATGGCGATATAAAATTGGGGATACGGTGAGGTTTACGAGCAAAAATCCCTATCGGATAAAGATTACTGGGAGAACTAAACACCATATTAATGTGTTTGGTGAAGAATTGATCATTGAAAATGCCGAGGAAGCCTTAAAGCAAGTCTGTTTAAAAACCGAGGCTGAAATTATGGATTATACCGCAGCTCCCATTTTTATGGCAGGAAAGGAAAAAGGGGCGCACGAATGGATGATCGAGTTTAGAAAACCACCGAAAGATGTCGGCTATTTCACTGAAATGTTGGACAATGCATTAAAATCACTCAACTCTGACTACGAGGCCAAAAGGTACAACAACATAACCTTGAACATGCCAAAGGTGCATTTGGCCAAAGAGAATTTGTTTCATCAATGGCTGAAATCCAAGAATAAATTGGGTGGTCAACATAAAATTCCAAGATTGTCAAATGATCGCGATTGCCTCGAGGAACTTCTTCAAATGAACAAGGGGTAAGCCAGATTTACGGTATCATCAGGAACCAGTACAGAAGTAACGAAAACGTTTTCGTAAAATAATCCCTTTCGTCGTAAAAACTTTTCTCTTGAACAAATAAAAGTGGATTTGGGCCGTTTATTAAAGAACTTTCCCCTATCAATACTTTAAAAACACTAAACCATTAAAAGTCATGTCGGAAAAGCTTGTTGTTATCTCGGATAAATGGGGAGCCAAAAAAGGTCTTTGGATCGCCTCTTACTTTGGCTACTTGCAGCAGTATTATGATATTGAATTTCACGATTGCCAGCAATTGGGAAATGTGGAGGTTTCCATCTATTCGGAGGAGAATATAGATAAGGCCTTTAAAGAAGAAGGTCTGGAGAGAGCGGTAGCCAACTTATTGAGAAAAGAATCGGAGAAGGCCCATTATTTAGCCTTCGGCACTGGTGCCGCCGTTGTTTACAAAGCTGCTCTACAAGGTTTGCCCACCAAGACGATAACCGCTATTTCGGCCACTGGAATAGAGGGGGAAAACCAAATAGCTCCACCCGGTGTGCAACTGATCTACGGGGAATGTGATCAATTAAAACCAGGAATGAAATGGGCCAAAAGTGTTGGGGCCAATCTAAAGATTGTGCCAAATTTTGGGCACACCCTTTACTCGGATGAAAAGATTATCTCTGATGTAAGTTTGTTGTTATTGGAAAATATTACAAAAAAAGCGGTCTAGGAGACCGCTTTTAGTTTTTTAACTGTTTCGTAGGACAGTTTTTTCTCTGCATATCCTTTCGTAACCTTGAATTCTGTTTCATCGCTGCTTGGTAGGGTAAACATGGCGTCTGTAAAAATGGCTTCGCACAAAGAGCGCAATCCACGTGCACCAAGTTTATATTCCACAGCTTTTTCTACAATGTAATCCAATGCCTGATCGGTAATGGAGAATTTAATATCGTCCATGGCGAACAGTTTTTCGTACTGTTTTATGATGGCATTTTTAGGCTCCGTTAAAATGGCGCGCAAGGTTTTTGCATCCAAAGGATTCATGTGTGTCAGTACAGGAAGTCTTCCTATAATCTCTGGAATAAGTCCGAATTCCTTTAAATCTTTTGGTATAATATATTGCAGTATGTTTTCTTGATCCAGATTTTCTTCGGCCTTGGAAGCACTGTACCCAACTGCCTGCATGTTCAATCGTTTGGTGATGATACGTTCGATACCATCAAAAGCACCACCGGCAACAAATAGGATATTCTCGGTATTTACCTCGATAAATTTTTGGTCCGGATGTTTGCGTCCACCTTTGGGCGGCACGTTGACCGTTGTGCCTTCCAATAGTTTTAGGAGCCCCTGTTGTACTCCTTCGCCCGATACATCTCGGGTAATCGATGGATTATCGCTTTTACGGGCAATTTTGTCTATTTCGTCAATAAACACAATACCGCGCTCTGCTTTTTCCAAGTTATAATCGGCAGCCTGCAGCAAACGGGTCAAAATGCTTTCAACGTCCTCTCCTACATAACCGGCTTCCGTTAAAACTGTAGCATCTACAATGGCAAGGGGTACGTTGAGCATTTTGGCAATGGTCTTGGCGATAAGGGTCTTGCCCGTACCTGTTTGCCCTACCATTATAATGTTGCTCTTTTGGATTTCGATATCCTCGTCCTTGCCTTTGGGCTGCAATAATCTTTTATAGTGGTTGTAGACGGCTACGGACATAACCTTTTTGGTGCGTTCCTGTCCGATTACAAAAGTGTCCAAGAAATCGTGGATCTCCATTGGTTTTTTTAATACCAACTCGGATGATAGATCTTGATTTTTAGTTTGTTTGGACTCTTCGGCCACAATACTGTGGGCTTGTTCTATACATCTATCGCAAATATGCGCATCCAGACCGGCGATCAACAAATTGGTTTCCGGTTTTTTTCTTCCACAAAAAGAACATTCCAAATTTTCCTTTGCCATAAAATTTTATTCTTCAACCATCAATAACGCAAAAATAATGGATTTGTTCTGTGTTAACTGGTTGTTTTGTAATCTATTGAGAAGTTTTACTTTTCCCTTACTAATATTTCGTCGATCATTCCGTACGCTTTGGCTTCTGGGGCCTTCATCCAGAAATCACGATCACTGTCTTCATAAACTTTGTCGAAACTCTGACCTGAGTGCTTGGAAATGATTTCATATAACTCGTCCTTGATCTTTAAGACTTCTTGGGCTGCAATTTCAATATCGCTTGCTTGTCCTTGTGCTCCGGACAGTGGCTGATGGATCATTACCCTTGAGTGGGGCAATCCGCTCCGCTTGCCCTCTTGTCCGGCACATAGCAAAACGGCTGCCATAGATGCGGCGATACCCGTGCAAATGGTAGCAACATCGGGTTTAATAAACTGCATGGTGTCGTAAATGCCTAGACCGGCATATACGCTTCCTCCCGGAGAGTTGATATAGATTTGGATGTCCTTGGAAGCATCTGCACTTTCCAAGAACAGTAGTTGTGCTTGTATAATATTGGCCACCTGATCATTGATCCCGGTTCCCATAAAAATAATCCTATCCATCATCAATCTGGAGAAAACGTCCATGGCAACCGCGTTCAATTGCCTTTCTTCAATAATGTTCGGGGTCATGTTCATGGGATACATTGTACTCATGATCTGGTCATAGTACATGCTGTTTATACCATGGTGCTTGGTAGCGTAGTTTTTGAATTCTTTTCCGTAATCCATAGGATATGACTCGATTTATCTTAAAAAAAAGGTGCCGAAAAATTGGCTTTTCGGCACCGTAAAGATACTTAATTTTCTTTTAGTGGAATCTTAGCTGTACGCTTCCTTGATGAAATCTTCATAGGACACCTCCTTGATCTTAAGGTTGGCTTTTTCCTTATAAAGGTCCAAAAGTTTTTGGCTCATCAATTGTTCGGACAATCTTTTTACTTCCTCCTGGTTGCTCATTACCCTTGCGGCAACACTTTCCAGTTCTTCTTCTTTTGGGTCCATATGGCCATATTGAGCCATTTGTGACTTAATGAAGCCTTTGGCGAACTCCTTAAGTTCATCGAACTGAACCTGAAGATCGTTCTCTTGAATGATTTTCCCTTCGATCAATTGGTAACGAAGTCCTTTTTCTGATTTTTCGAACTCTTCTTTGGCTTCATCCTCGGTCAAGGGGTTTTCTCCACTGATCTGAATCCACTTTTTAAGGAACTCGGACGGAAGCTCGAATTTGGTTTCGTCAATTAATTTTTCGGTGATATCGTTCAAGAGCTTCTGATCGGCTTGTTGTTCAAACTGCTTTTCAGAGTCTTCTTTGATCTTGTCCTTCAGTTCTTTTTCGGAACTTACTTTTCCTTCGCCAAACAATTTGTCGAAAAGTTCTTGGTCCAGGGCAGCTGGTTCTCTTTCGTTGATCTCTTCTATTGTGAAGGTAACATCGATCTTAAGGCCATCGGCTTTGTCTGCGGAAATTCCCAACGCACTGGACAATAAATAGTCTTCTTTAAAAAGACCTTTGCTTGCTAGGGTCACAGTGTCGCCCACTTTTTTACCTACCAGGGCATCAATGGCTTTTTTGCCTTTGATCTTGTCCATTTCGATAGTGGTCTTGTTCTCTATTTCCTCTTCTTGATTGGTGAACGTACCGGTAATTTCGTCCTTTTTGCCAACTTCGGACTTGGAGATCAGTTTTCCGTATTGCTTTTGGATACGTTCTACTTGTTCCTCGACCATTTTTTTATCGGCAACAATTTTATATTGGGTCACTGCTTTTTTTGTCTTCAAGTTTACGTCGAAGCTCGGTGCCAATCCCAGTTCAAATTCAAAATCGAGATTGTCTTTGTCCCAATCAAAATCGTCCTGTTGTTTTGGAAGCGGATTTCCAAGAACATCCAACTTTTCTTCGGTAAGATATTTGTTCAGATTGTCTTGGAGCAGTTTGTTCACTTCGTCCACCAAAACAGCTTTGCCGTACTGCTTTTTGATAAGCCCCATAGGAACTTGACCTTTTCTAAAACCAGGAATGTTTGCCTGTTTTCTGTAATCCTTAAGGATTTTCTCTACTTTGTCTTGATAGTCTTCTTTGCTTATGGCAACCTTTACTACTGCATTAAGATCGTCAATCTGCTCTTTGGTTATATTCATTTCCTACCTAATTTGCTTTCTAAAAATGGGATGCAAAAGTAAGTCTTTTTTGAATTGTCGGCAAGTTTTTAAACCGTTGGTTTTCAAACAAAATGAATTCTATTGATCTTCTTTTAAAATGGAGTGTAAAATGGCCTGTAAAATTGCTAGCAACAAACTGAAGATTACCGCCCACCAAAAGCCACTTACATAAAATCCATCGATGAGTTTTGCGGCCAATAGAATAATTATGGCATTGATGACCAATAGAAAAAGCCCTAGAGTAAGAATGGTAATGGGCAAGGTGAAAATTACCAATATGGGTTTTACCAAGAAGTTGAGGATGCTCAGTACAACAGCCACCAGAATGGCGGTCATCATGGAGTCGACCCCGACCCCGGGGAGTACATAGCTCAGAATTACTACGGCTATTGCATTTAAAAGAAGTCTCAGTATAAGTTTCATAGTATTTAGTTTTGTCAGTAATAAAAAAAGGCACCGAAATTCGGTGCCCTTAAGATAAGAAAATAATGTTTGTTTAGTCAATATATAACCCGGTGTAATCCAATGGGTTTACGTTGGGTAAATTTGATCCGTATTTTGAATTTATTGCCGCTATAAAAGCGTTGGCAACAATGGCGTAGCCTCTTGGCGACGGGTGAACCCCATCTAAAGAGAATCCTCCGCCTGTGGCGAAAGTTGCGTCAACATTGCTACCATCTGCTTGCTGAAAACCATTGGTGTTCAGTTCGTTCAGCAAGGCGTTGGCATCTACAAAAGCTAGGTCGTAGGCTGTGGCCAAACCTGAAATGGTCTGGTTGTATGCTGTTAATGCGGTTTCCACGGTGGCCTGTTCTTCTGGAGTCAAAACCCATTCGTCTCCAAGGGGAACGGCAACTCCATTAATGGATGTTGGGTTGTTCGGGTCGGCAAGAGTGCCGATGAATGTTCTGGAGGTAAGCACCATTAAATCGTCTTCGGTGGCTTGCCTCATATTGATCAAAGCTGGGTTGTAGCCTGTTAAATCGGTCAAATCTTCATCGATAATTACAACAGCGTTACCTTCACCTGCCGAGAAAGATATGGTTCGCTTTGCCAGTTCGTCCTCTGTGATTATACCCAATCCTTGTAATTGTGCAAGTCCTGCATTATAGGCTCCGTAGCCTTCGGCGCTGTTCAAAAAAGCAGCAGTCGAAGCATCCAAAGGCACTGGATTGTGCGGCACGGTGGTAAAATAAGGAATATCTGTAACGTTGGGTAGGTTGGCAATAACGCCACCTGCACCGTTGGCTGTCATGGTTTGAATAATACCATCCAAGGTGGCTGCGAAAACGTTGGGGTCGGTGATGTCGCTTCTGGAATAGGTACTAGGGTCCAAGTTGCCTGTTTGGTCAACTCCTGTTCCACCGCCCGTTGCGTAAATTAAAATATCGTTCGCTCCGGCCCATAAGGTGAAAAATGTAGCGCCTTGTGCTGCTGCATCACCTAATACGGTGGCGGTATCGGACGATGAAAATCGTGCGAAGTAAGGATTGGCTGTGCCCATGGCAACCCCTGCGACGCTTCCGTAACCCGGTGCCAATAATTCGTAGCTCTTTGCGCCAGGAACTCCCATATTATTGAAAGGTCCTGATAGTTTTTGTGAAATTTCGGTGGAACCAATCCCTTCTTTTTCAACTGGACTTGGGCTTTCCCCTAAAAAAGACAATATCAGTCGATTTCCAGAAATTTCGTTTCCGCCCAGTGTCATGCCGCCTAAATTATCGGCCATAAACGGTATCTCAAAACTTCCGCCTCCTGCAAGGGCGAAATTAGTGGCGAGCATATTGGGGAAAGATGCTGTTTGTCCATCAATAAATAGGGCATTGTCGGAGAAACCGGCAGTTAAAGAGTTTCCTATGGCAACATAATTGGAGAAATCTGCTGTTCCTGAAGTATATTCTACTGGAGTCGGGTCTGGTGTGTCGATCGGGGTGTCATCTTCACATGCAATCAAGAATAAGCCTAAGAATGGGAGTAAGGCATACAACTTTTTCATATCAAAAAATCTGTTTCAGTTAGTTTATGTTAATTGTTATGGTAACAACCAGAACTAACCAAATCTATATCAAATTTGTCATACAGACAATAAATTGAGCAAAAAAATTATGCATGCATAATAAATATAGGTCAATTTTATGAATTTAAAAACGTATCGCTTTTTTCGAAAAACTGTTTGGGGTTTTCTGCATGGAGCCAGTGTCCAGCTTTATCTATAGTTTCGATTTTGGCCATGGGGAAGTGCCTTTTAATCTCGTCGTAGTCGTTAGGTTGGATGTATTCTGAGCGGTCGCCTCTTAAAAATAACGTTGGGCCATTATAAATTGCGGAAGGAAATATATTTTCCCCAATTTCTTCCATGCGGTTTTTGAGCACATCAAAGTTAAAACGGAACCCTAGCCTTTCTTTTTCCACCCAATAGAGGTTTTTGAGCAGAAACTGTCTAATTCCCCTATCTTTTATGTGTTTGGCCAGTTCGTCATCGGCTTCGCGTCGATCTGAAATGGTGTTGAAGTCCAAATGTGAAAGCCCGTTAAAAATAAAGTCGTGATGCGGGGGGTAGTATTTTGGGGCAATGTCGGCCACTATTAATTTGGTCACTTTTTTGGGGTGGGATGTTGCCATTTGCATGGCTGTTTTGCCGCCCATGGAGTGTCCCATAACCAAGGCCGATTCCACATTGTGGTGCTCCATGTATGTAATCACATCATTGCTCAATACATCATAATTGAACTCTTCGGAGTGGAAACTTTTGCCGTGGTTCCGTTGATCTATCAAATGTACTTCGAATCCATTTTCGGCATATTTGGAGCCCAGGGTTTTCCAGTTGTCGGACATTCCCAGAAATCCATGAAGAATAACAAGTGGCTGGCCTTTGCCCAATATTTTTGAATGTAATATTTGCATTATTTCAATCTATCTAAATACATGTTCACAACATTTTCGAGGCCTAAATAAATGGACTCACATATTAATGCGTGACCGATGGATACCTCTAAAAGGTTAGGAATATGTTCCTTAAAAAACTTGATGTTGTCCAAGCTAAGGTCGTGACCTGCATTTAGGCCAAGGCCAACTTCCTGTGCCATTTTGGCCGCTGCAACAAATGGAGCAATGCTACCTTTCTTGTTGCCTTTGGCAAAAGTTTCGGCAAAGCTTTCCGTATAGAGTTCAATGCGGTCGGTGCCGGTTTCTGCCGCTGCTTTTACCATTTCTACGTCGGGATCCACAAAAATAGAAGTGCGGATACCACTTTCTTTAAAGGTTTTGATTACATCCACTAAAAAATCTTTGTGTTTTATAGTATCCCAACCGGCATTGGAGGTTATGGCATCCTCAGCATCGGGCACCAAGGTGACCTGCGTGGGTTTTGTTTCAAGTACCAAATCAATGAATTTTGGAATGGGGTTGCCCTCAATGTTGTATTCCGTGGAGACCACTTTTTTTAGGTCCCTGGCATCTTGGTAACGGATGTGGCGTTCGTCCGGACGCGGATGTATGGTGATGCCCTGTGCGCCAAAAGATTCGATATCCTTGGTGGAAGTTATCAAGTTGGGTACGTTGCCGCCTCTCGAATTTCTTAAAGTTGCCAGTTTATTTATGTTGACACTTAACTTTGTCATGGAGTTCATTTTTAGAATGTCAAAAATAAGAATTCGGCATGCCTTTTGCCATTTTAAATTAGTATTTTGCACTTAATAGTAGAGATATGCAGATTCAAGATAAAATAATCAATACGGTTCCTGTTTTCAATGTGTCGGAAACTTTAAAAGATGTTATTGCGTTTTTTGAAGAAACCACATTTTCCCATGTTGGAATTACCGAGAACGGAACGTATTTGGGGCTACTGTCAGAAAACGATCTGCCCTGTTTTGAAGCGGAACGGAAAATAGAGGATTTTAGGTTTGAAATGGAGGATTTCTTTGTGACAAAGGAAACTGCTTGGCTGGATGTTTTGGAAATGTTCTCCCGTAACGAGGCCAATGTGCTGCCTGTATTGGACGCAGACCGTTTGATTATCGGGTATTACGACCTGGAGGATATAGTGGATGTATTTATCGATACGCCTTTTTTTAAGGAGCCTGGAGCTATATTGGTGGTTTCCATCGGGATAAAAGATTATTCTTTTAGTGAGATAGCCCAAATCGTAGAAGGCAATAATGCCCGTTTGTTGGGAGCCTTTATTACCGATTCGCACAATGATATTGTGGAAATAACCCTTAAGGTAGGTACGCAAAGCCTAAACGAGGTCGCCCAGACCTTTAGGCGGTACAACTATACTATTGTGTTCGGAAACAGCGATGATCAGTTCTTGGAAGATTTGAAGCAGCGTTCCGACTATCTGGAAAAATATCTTAACGTTTAGTATGAAGGTAGCCATATACGGTCAATCTTTTCAAAAGGAAGATCAACTTTGTGTAGAGGAGCTAATGGACGAGTTGAAAAAACTGAATGCTTCCATATATGTAGAGGAATCTTTTTATGCGCTTGTAGCAACGATCACCAAGGAACAAATAAAAGGTACGTTTACCCAATCCAAAGGATTAGATCCATCTTTTGATATGTTCGTGAGTTTTGGTGGTGATGGAACAATGTTGCGGGCCGTTACCTATATTAAGGACTATGGGATTCCTATTGTAGGTGTAAATACCGGGAGACTGGGATTTTTGTCCACGTTTAAAAAAGAAAATGTCCGAAAACTTGTAACCGAGTTTCAAGCGGGGCATTTTACTATAGAGGAGCGTTCTTTGGTGGAACTGGAACTCGATTCGGAGCTGGACGAATTCAACGGACTCAATTTTGCCTTGAACGAGATTACGGTGAGCAGAAAAGATACCACTTCTATGATCACTGTGGAAACATGGTTGGACGATGAATATTTGACCTCGTATTGGTCCGATGGCCTGATTGTTTCCACACCAACAGGATCAACAGGTTACTCTTTGAGTTGTGGCGGACCGGTAATGGTGCCCTCTGCAAAATCGTTGGTGCTAACACCGATTGCGCCGCACAACCTCAATGCGAGGCCATTGGTAATTTCGGACAATACACAAATCAGGTTAAAAGTTTCCGGTAGGGAGCACACGCACTTGGTATCGTTGGATTCGCGAATTGCAGATATTCCGAACGGAAAGGAAATTCGAATCAAAAAAGCGGATTTTACCATTAAAATGATCGAGTACAAATCGGAGAGTTTCCTAAAAACTTTGAGGAATAAATTACTTTGGGGGGAAGATAAACGCAATTGATACGGATAAAAACAATAAATAGAACGAAAAACTGTTTAACAAGGGAGAACAATTTTAAACGTACAACTATAGACCTTCCTTTACTCTTAATACTTGAAACTTTTTGGATCGTATGCGAATAGTTTTGGCAGTTTTTCTGTGCTGTGTGATCAAAGTGAGCGCGCAAACCTACGAGATAGGGGTGTTTGCCGGCGGGGCCAATATGATAGGGGATGTGGGAAGGACCAATTATATCTTACCATCGGGACCTGCATTTGGCGGAATATTTAAATGGAACAAGGGCAAGCGCTATGCATGGCGTGGCAGTATACTTTATGGTAGTGTTACGGCTGATGACACTAAATCCAGTATGGAATCCAGACAACAAAGAGGGTATAAAGTGGATAATTCCATTTTGGAGTTCTCTGCCGGACTGGAAATAAACTTTGTGGAATACAACCTGCACAAGCTCGGACCGGCCTTTACACCATACCTTTACACAGGTTTTACTTACTTCAGATACGATTTTAATTATATTGATGCCCTTCAAATGCAGGATATTAACCAAAAAGACGGTAGTTTTGCAATTCCAATGACGGTTGGGGCCAAGTATCGTTTAAATCAGTTTTTGATTCTTGGAGCCGAAATCGGGGCCAGATACACCTTTACGGATAATTTGGACGCAAGTAACCCGGAGGGCTCCAATTTTGAACAGTTCCGTTTTGGGAATATATTGAGCGATGACTGGTACGTTTTTACAGGTATAACCTTAACGTATACCTTTGGGCGTAAACCTTGCCAGGATTGTTTTCAATAAAATGTACACATTAGAAGAAGTAGACAAAGATAAACTGCCGCAACATGTTGCCATTATAATGGATGGTAACGGCAGATGGGCAAAAC
This sequence comes from Flagellimonas sp. ABD4_174, assembly GCF_056160185.1. Classification (NCBI taxonomy): domain Bacteria; kingdom Pseudomonadati; phylum Bacteroidota; class Flavobacteriia; order Flavobacteriales; family Flavobacteriaceae; genus Flagellimonas; species Flagellimonas sp. ABD4_174. The sequence goes on along the minus strand of NZ_JBSWWP010000001.1, from coordinate 3,098,987 downwards.
AACGGGGAAAGCTCCGTATGTTCGGGCACGAGAATGGTGTTGACGCTGTAAACCAAGCCGTTGAGAATTGTGCCAAACTCAAGATACCTTACCTTACCCTATATGCTTTTTCCACCGAAAATTGGAACCGCCCTAAAACAGAGGTCGATACCTTAATGCGACTTTTGGTCAATGCCCTTAAAAAAGAACTAAAGACCTTGACCAAGCACAATATAAGGTTAAAGGCCATAGGTAAGATCGACACACTGCCCAAAAAAGTCTATAAAGAACTTACGGAGGTAATGTCCAAAACTGAAAACAATACGGGGATGACCCTTACGTTGGCATTGAGCTATGGCTCTAGGGAAGAGATAAAAACAGCTGTGCAAGAAATAGCGGTCAAAGTTAAAAATAACATAATTTCCCCCGAAAATATTGATGAAACAGTTATAAATACACATCTTTACACGCACTTTTTGCCTGATGTAGACCTACTTATACGCACAAGCGGCGAATGTAGGATAAGTAATTTTTTACTTTGGCAAATAGCATACGCCGAATTATATTTTATTGATGTATTTTGGCCCGACTTTAGAGAAAGTCATTTGGTAGAGGCCATAATAAGTTATCAAAATAGAGAACGACGATTTGGAAAAACGAGCGAACAACTTAACTAAGGGTATCACAAACGCTATACTTTCTACCCTTTTTATCCCCTTATTACTACTATCCACCCAGGCATTTGCCCAAGAAACCACTTTCGAGGAAGGCAAGCAATATATTTTGGGCGGACTATCTGTAACTGGATTGCAGAGTTACAACGAGCAAACCGTTAAAAGTTACACAGGGTTACGGGTAGGTCAACCCATCAAAGTTCCTGGTGACGAAATCAGTGCAGTGATCAAAAAGTTGTGGAACTTGGATTTGTTCAGCAATGTGGAAATGTTCTACACCAAAGTAGAGGACGACAAAATATTTCTGGAACTCAATATTATGGAGCGTCCAACATTGAACAATGTCACCGTATATGGTGTCAAAAAAAGGAAGGTGGACGATATCATTGACGACACCGACCTTAAAAAAGGTAAAAAAATTACCGAGAGCTTGATCGCAAACACAAAGAACTACCTTCAGAACAAGTACAAAAAACAAGGTTTCCTCAATGCAAAGGTAAGTATTGCCACCGCTACGGATACTACCGGGGCCAATACGCAGAACATGGTCATCAATGTAAACAAAGGCGATAAGGTTAAAATTCGCAAGATCACTTTCGATGGCAATGAGAAACTTTCCAACAAGCGACTCAAAAAATCTTTAAAAAACACTAAAAAGAAAAAGTTTTACCGTTTCTGGAAAAAGTCCAAATATATCGAAGCCGACTTTGAAGAAGACCTGTCCAATTTGGTCGACACCTATGCGGAAAGAGGGTATAGGGATGCCAGGGTGCTGTCCGACAGCTTTGTAAAGGTCGACGAAAAGAATATAGACCTTGTGATTTCTGTCGAAGAAGGGGACAAGTATTATTTTGGGGATATCAACTTTGTGGGCAACACAGTTTATACCGATAGAATGCTGACCCAATATTTAGGTATCAAAAAAGGTGATACATACAATGGGGTTCTGTTAAAGGAACGTATCGCAGACGATACAAAGCCAGATGCAGAGGACTTGACCAATCTGTACCAGAACAACGGTTACCTGTTTTCGAGTATTAACCCTGTTGAAGTTTCTGCAGTAAACGATACCATCGATTTTGAGATTCGAATAATAGAAGGAAAGGAAACATTTTTGGACCACGTTACGGTTTCTGGAAACGACAAGACCAATGACCACGTTATTTTTAGGGAAATCCGAACCAGGCCTGGTCAAAAATACAGCAAGGCCAATATTGTTAGAACCATTCGCGAATTGGGCCAACTCGGATTTTTCGATGCAGAGCAGATCGTGCCGGACATTATCAATCCCAACCCTAACGAAGGAACTGTGGATGTAAACTATAGCTTGGTAGAATCCGGATCCAGCCAAATTGAACTCCAAGGTGGTTTTGGGGGTGGAGGTTTTATAGGAACCCTTGGGCTTTCCTTCAGTAATTTTTCCTTAAAGAATATTTTTAACAAAGAGGCCTATCAGCCAGTTCCCATGGGAGATGGTCAAACATTTGCTCTGCGTTTACAGGCGAGTAGAACTTTCCGTGTATATAGTTTAAACTTCTCGGAGCCATGGTTGGGGGGCAAAAAACCGGTCCGATTTAATTTATCGCTATCCAGGACCCAACAATTTGCGACCGGGTTCGATCAAAATGGAAGATTGGATGTGGATAAATCCCGTGGATTTGCCATTACAGGGGTATCTGCTGGTTTGGCAAAAAGAGTGCAATGGCCAGATGACTTTTTTACTATTTCACATTCCTTGAGTTATCAGTTGTACGACTTTAACGATTATAATAGTGGACTGTTCAATTTTGGTAATGGTAACTCCAATTCGCTGAGTTATACCTTTGGTATTTCAAGAAGTTCCCAGGGGCCAAGTAGAATTTTCCCGATGACAGGTTCAAACTTCGAACTAACGGCCAAGTTTACTCCGCCATACTCTTTGTTCAGTAATAAGGACTACGGTCAATTAAAAAATGATATCGACAATACCCTTGAGCGGTTGGATGAATTACAAAATTCCACAGATGCGGAAGAAATATTGGAGCGTGAGCAATTGGCAGAGGATTTGGAACGATTTGAAGAAGAGCGCTTTAAATTGTTGGAGTATTACAAAATCAAGTTCAAAGGCGATTGGTACACCACCCTTGTAGATAAATTGGTGCTGCGCACAAACGCCGAGTTTGGCTTTTTGGGAGCATACAACCACGATATAGGAGATGTGCCGTTCGAGCGTTTCTATGTCGGTGGGGACGGACTAGGGAACTTTACTTTGGACGGTAGGGATGTAGTTCAATTGCGAGGGTATGAAAACCAGTCGCTTACACCATATATTCCAAATGCCATAACCGGAAATCTTGAGCAGGACGGGGGTACCATTTATAATAAATTCTCCCTGGAGATGAGATATCCGCTAACTTTAAAGCCTTCTGCATCCATTTATGCACTATCATTTTTAGAAGCTGGTAACGCTTTCAACAATTTTAATGACTATAATCCGTTTGAGTTAAAAAGATCTGCCGGAGTGGGGCTACGTATTTTTATGCCGGCATTCGGTCTCTTGGGAATAGATTTTGGTTACGGTTTCGATAGCGATGCTCGTCCAGGATCTGTAGGGCCAAGTGGCTGGCAAACGCACTTCATCATCGGGCAGCAGTTTTAATCAGTGGAAAATTGTGTGTTACTAATTTGTAAATAACTCATATTTAATTAATTAGTAATTTTGGCACGATATTTTCTATGTAAAATGCGGAATCAAAGATGAATATCAAAGTTCTTTTATCACTAGTTGTTTTAATGTCCTCCTTGTATGGATTTTCCCAAAGGGGTGTTCGCATTGGGTATGTGGATATGGAGTATATCCTAGAAAATGTGGAAGAGTATAGGGACGCAACACAACAATTAAATGCCAAAGCTCAAAAGTGGAAGCAAGAAATTGAACTGAAGCAAAGTGTTGTCGACCAAATGAAGAAAGATCTGATGGCGGAAAAAGTGCTTCTTACCGATGAATTGGTCCTTGAGCGTGAAGAAGAAATCCAAATTTTGGAAAAAGAAATGTTGGATTACCAACAAGACCGATTTGGGCCACAAGGAGATTTGGTGTTGCAAAAACAATTGCTGATCCAACCTATACAAGACCAAGTTTTTAATGAAGTACAAAAAATAGGTGCTAATAAAAGATACGATTTTATTTTTGATAAATCAGCAGATGTTGTAATGTTGTATTCCGAAAAACGGCACGATATCAGTGATTTGGTTTTAAGGGAAATAGGGCGCACAAGAAAAATAAGCGCTTCCAATAAAAAACAACAAGAACAAAGCCGTTTGGAGCAGTTCAAGGAAGAAGAGGACAAGATCAGCGATGCCCTAAAAGAAAGACAGGAAAATGCTGCGCAAGCTTTGGAAGAAAAAGAAAAGGCAGCGGAAGAACGAAGAGAGGAAAAGCTAAAGGAACGCGAAGAGCGCAAAAAGGCATACGAAGAACGAAGAAAAAAATTATTGGAAGAGCGCGAGGCCAAACGCAAAGCTAAATTGGAAGAGCGAAAAAAAGCGCAAGAACAACAAAAGGATTCAATAGGATAGTTTTATATTGAAACACTAAATTTTAAGTCAAAATAGTAACGTAGAGAATCATGAAAAATGTAAAAAGAATCGCTGTGGCCCTAGTATTGTTTGTTGCGGCTACGGGTTTTGTAAACGCACAGAGCAAAGTTGCACATATCAATGTTCAGCAACTATTGTCTGACATGCCAGAGATGAAAGCTGCACAAGCTGAGTTGAAGAAATTACAGGAAACCTATAGAGCGGATATCCAAAGCTCAATGACCGAGCTTCAAAACAAGTATACCCAGTACCAAAACGAAGCAACGTCCAAAACAAGAGAAGAAAACGAGCAAAGAGCAGTAGAGCTTCAAGGTTTTGAAAAAAATATCCAGGAAGCGGAACAAGCAGCTATGCAAGAAATGCAAAAAAAGCAACAAGAGTTGTTCTCACCAATCTCCGAAAAGGCAAAAGCAGCTATCGAAAAAGTGGCAGCAGCACAAGGTTACGACTATGTAATCGATGCAAGCCCAGGATTGAGCCTTATCGTGGCCAAAGGAAAAGACCTGTTGCCAGAAGTTAAGAAAGAACTTGGTTTCTAAACCATATCTAAGATTACGTAAAAAAACCGCTTTTATAAAAGCGGTTTTTTTATGCCATAAAATTTTTAGATACTATTTTTAATCATGCCAAAACCAATAGGAATATTCGATTCGGGAGTAGGGGGCACCTCCATTTGGAAGGAAGTTGCAAAAATGTTGCCGCACGAGCATACCATCTATCTGGCCGACAGCGCCAATGCCCCGTATGGAGAAAAGTCAAAAGAAGAGATTTTACGGCTCAGTATTAAAAATACCGAATATTTGGTCCAGCGTGGTTGTAAAATCATCATAGTAGCCTGTAATACTGCTACAACGAACGCAATTGATCATCTACGTTCCCATTACTCAGTACCTTTTATAGGCATAGAACCGGCAATCAAACCTGCGGCACTACAGACGAAAACAAAAAAAGTGGGTGTATTGGCCACTAAAGGAACGCTCTCCAGTAGCTTGTTCCACAATACTTCCAAACTTTTCGCCGAGGGCATAACCGTTTTCGAGCAAGAGGGAAAAGGATTGGTAGAGCTAATAGAGGCCGGTAAAATTGATACAGAAGAGATGAGGAACCTCTTGTCAATGCTTCTTGAACCTATGCTAGAGGAGAATATGGATTGTTTGGTGCTAGGGTGTACACACTATCCTTATCTTGTTCCTGTTTTAAAGGAAATATTGCCAAACAATGTAAATATCATAGATTCAGGCGAAGCCGTGGCTCGTCAAACCAAAACAATCTTGGAGCAGAAAAACTTGCAGACCAAGGTAAATGGTAATCCTGAACATATTTTTTATACCAATGGCGATGTAACGGTTTTAAAAGAGCTAATAGATAGCCCCAACGCTAAAGTCTCCTATCTTGATTTTTAATCCCTATTTTCTACGGTAGGTCAAATAAGTGAAATCATATTTGTGCCTGTCGTCCTTTGGGTGGTATTCTTCCTTTACGAGCTCCCATTGGTCCTCATTTATTTCAGGAAAAAAAGCATCCGCTTCAAACTTGCCGTGCACCCGTGTCAATTCAATATCCGTGGCAATGGTCATGCACTGCTTGTAAATTTTTCCACCACCAATTATAAAAGCGGTCTCGTTATCCTCTACTAAATCGATCGCATCGCTAATGGAATGTACCACGGTACATGGGAATTTTGGCACGTAGTCCTCGTCCCGGGTAATGGCAATGTGCGTTCGGTTGGGCAAAGGCTTGGGGAAGCTCTCCAAGGTTTTTCGCCCCATAATGATCTTGTGTCCGGAAGTCAAGGCTTTAAATCGCTTAAAATCATCGGGCAAATGCCAAACTAGATCTTTGTCCTTGCCCAAAGCATTGTTTTCTGCGGCCGCAGCAATGATGATCAATTTTTTCACTGATCTTTTTTTTTATTGATTTTGGAAAGGGGAAAATCGGTTTCTATTTCCTTTTGAAGTTCGCTTATTCGTTTTTTCTGAAGCTCCACCAGCCGTTCACGTTGGGATCGCTCCCAATCCTGCCCCATAAATTTATGTGTTACAAACACCTTAAAAGTGTGCATGGCGACCAAAAAGGTCCATATACAAATCAGCCAAATGGACCAATCGTAGGCAACACCATATTTTAAAACTTTGTTGGCAATGATCAAGAAAATACTGCCGATCAGAAATATGACCACATGGGAGTACAACCTCTTCTTCTGTTTTATACGTTTTTGGGCATTTTCCAGAAGTTGGTGCTGTTCCAAATCTATTTCAGGCTTTTTCTTTTTACCAAATGACAACATGGAATGGCTATCTTTATGGACAAAGATAATTGAATTGTTTCCAAAAATCCCGACATGCAAAAGCTAAGAAAAAAATTTCCAGTACTCAACCAGTGCATATATGCAAATACCGCAGCGACCGGTTTATTGAATGAGGATTTAATGGAGTGGCGACAAGGGCACGACCTTGATTACTTGATCGGGGGCAGTGAGATGAAAATGAACGGGTTTCTGCATATGCCGGAAATAAAGAGAACTGTGGGCAAATTTTTTAGTTGCCGGCCAGAAAACGTGGCCTTGGTACCCAATTTTAGTTTAGGGATCAATCTTTTGTTGGAAGGGCTTCCCAAGAACAAAAACATATTGCTTGTTAACAATGATTACCCTAGTCTTAATTGGCCTTTCGAGACACGAAATTTTAAGAGAACGTATGTGGATGCCGATGAAAATTTGGAAGAAAATATCCGTGGGCAGCTTAGAAAAGGGGGATTTGATGTATTGGCATTGAGTTTGGTGCAATGGCTCAATGGACTCCAAATAAATATGGAATTTTTAAAAGACCTAAAAAAAGAGTTCCCCGACCTTGTTATTATTGCAGATGGTACGCAGTACTGTGGAACACAATCCTTCGATTTTGAAGCTTCGGGTATCGATATTTTGGGGGCAAGCGCTTACAAATGGCTTTTGGCCGGGTATGGCAATGGCTTCTTTTTGGTCAAGGATGCGGTAAAAGATCATTTCGAACTAAACGGTATCGGAAACGGGTCGGTGGATAACGATGCATCCAAACGAAATAATATCGGGTTTTGTAAGCATTTGGAACCGGGTCATCTGGATTCCCTCAACTTTGGAAGCTTGGAATTTGCGATCAAGTTTCTGGATGAAATAGGTCTGGACAATATTCAATCTCAGGTAAAAAAGTTGTCCCACCGGGCCCTTACAGTTTTTAACGAATTGAATTTGTTGGAAGATAAGATTGTAAATCGGGAGCAACACAGTGCCATTTTCAATATTAGGGGTGGAGACGAACTTTTCAATATGCTTACCAAGGAAAATATTGTGGCATCGCCCAGGGGAGGTGGTATTCGACTGAGCTTCCATTTTTACAATACCGTGGAAGAGGTGGATAAGATTGCCGCACTATTAAAACAATGGACGTAAAAATGTTTAATGATAAAAATCTACAGACATATTTATCAAAAGTAATCCTATTGTTAGGTAGATTTTATCAATTTGATAAATCGGTTCTAACTTATTGTAAATAAGCAGTTTTATGTATTGTTTTGTGCTTTAAATTAAACAACATTACCATGGCAATTAAAAAACAATACCTTAAGAGCAAGCCAGTTTGCAAAGTTACTTTTACAGTTCCTGCGGACGAGGCAAAAACAGTTGCTGTAGTTGGGGACTTTAACAAATGGAACCCTAAAAAAAGTACTTTAAAAAAATTGAAGAACGGCACTTTTAAAGGAACGTTCGATCTACCTGTCGAAAACAGCTACGAGTTTAGATATTTAATAGACGGAAATTACACCAACGATGCCGAAGCTGATCGTTTTCAATGGAACGATTATGCAGGTGCCGAGAATGCGGTATTGGAGATTTAATCAAAAAACTGTTTGCCATCAGTAGTGTTGAAATTACTGATGGCGATTTTCTAAATTGCTACCTATCTTTTCCATAAACCTGCAATAAGGCTCCGTAAACTTTTGGTATAATTTGATGGGGTGCGGAAACGGGTTCAGCCGAACGAGCCCAAAAATTACTTGGCCCAATAGTCCACTACCAAAACATCTGCAATATGCGGGCCGGCAATGTCTCCAAACGCCACGTGGTCGGGGTGGGTAAGGTAAGTGTCACGATCGTCTTCGTTGTCAAATGTCAGTAAAAAACAGTGGGTTAGGTCTTTGTTCAAGCTCTCCGGGCTGTTGTTCATTCCCCATTCATAACCTTTTATTACATCTATTTTGGATGGCAGGGCATTAAAGGCCTCCTCCACTAGGTTGATGTCCTCTGCGCTCGAAGACTCCTTAAATTTGAACAAAACTACATGGCGTAACTTAGGAGCTTCGGTCTCGGTATTTTCTTCCACGGTCTTGTTCTGCATTTCCGTTTCTTCCTTTCTAGGTTCTTCACCGCAGCTGGCAAATAGCAGTGCGGTAAAAAGAGTGATGATGGGTTTCATGAAATATCGTTTTTTTGATGAATTGACTCAAATGTACGATTTTACAAAGATTAATATTGTTTCTGCTTCCACTACATTTTTTTGTCATCCCTAAACTCGATACATGTACTCATGAGTTCAATTGCCCATTTTGATGGGAGTGGGGCAGGTTAGCAAAAACCTGGATGGATTTAAGTCTTGGGAATACTTTGTGGATTAACCGAACCATATTTTGGCATTGGCCATTGTGTTGTGATACAGAAATATTTGGAAAAACAGATCTTGATTACTCGTTCAAAAGCTCTTGGAATTTTTCTAGGAATTGGCCAATATGGTAGCCGTCCACCAAAGCATGGTGCACATGAATGGAAACAGGCATAGTTTTAACGTCATTTACCTCTGTTACCTTTCCAAATGATATTTTGGGGCAACTATCCGGGTGGGAATAACTCCGAGCGTGGGATAGGCTGGTAAAATCTACCCATGGAATAGCTGAAAAGTGGATAACGTTCTCATGTAGGGCGGGTATTAGAGTGGTGGAATTCTTTACTTTTTCTATTACCGCCAAAGCCTCTTTTTGGAACATATGTTCATCTTCAAAATACTCCATATAGGAGAATCCAAAAGTGCCATTGGGGCGGTTAATGGTGGGGGAGGCAAATATCTTTTCGTACAAATAGACATTATGGTCTATGATCCTGTACCGCAAGTTTTCTATCTGGTTTGCTGCTTTTAGCGCACGATACAGATAGTAAAGAAAAAAAGAGGAATTTTTTGATTTGGCAGTTTTGTACGCATGGGTGCAATCTACTTTGGCCGTTATACCGTAAAAGGGCTCCTCAAATTTTGAAAAAAACCGAAAATGTTCCCTTCTGTCCCAATTTTCAATATCAACCTGTATTTTGTCCTCATTTTGCCGCATTGCAACCTATTTTATACCGCGACCACTCCCTTAATATGTGGGTGTGGATCGTAATTGGATAACTCAAAATCCTCGAAACTAAAAGAGAAAATATCTTTTACTTCAGGGTTTAGCTTCATGGTCGGCAAGGGGCGTGGATCTCGTGTCAATTGCAATTCCACTTGCTCCAAGTGGTTGTTATAAATATGGGCATCGCCAAAAGTGTGGATAAATTCACCCGGTTGGTAGCCACAAACTTGTGCCATCATTAAAGTGAAAAGGGCATAGGAAGCGATATTGAACGGTACTCCCAAAAATATATCCGCGCTTCTTTGGTACAATTGGCAAGATAGTTTGCCATCTGCCACATAAAATTGGAAGAAGGCATGGCAGGGTGGAAGAGCTGCCTTTCCGTTGGCTACATTTTCCGAAAAAGAGACCGATGTGTCTGGTAAAACGCTGGGATTCCATGCGGAAACCAACATTCTACGGCTGTTGGGGTTATTTTTTAAGGATTCCACTACTTCTTTGATCTGATCGATTTCCTCGTTGTTCCAATTGCGCCATTGGTGTCCATAAACAGGGCCCAGATCTCCATTTTCGTCAGCCCACTCGTTCCATATACGCACACCGTTGTCTTGCAGATATTGGATATTGGTGTCGCCGTTTAAAAACCACAGTAATTCGTGGATTATGGATTTTAAGTGTAACTTTTTGGTCGTTACCATAGGGAATCCTTCAGCGAGGTCAAATCGCATTTGATATCCAAAAACGCTCAAGGTACCTGTTCCTGTCCGGTCGCCTTTTTGGTTTCCGTTTTCCAATACATGTTTAAGAAGGTCGTGGTATTGTTTCATGCTGTTGTTTCGTTAACAAATATCGCTTCGAGCAGGGGGAATGAGGGTAAATCCAAAACATTTCGACTACGCTCGATACGACAAAAAATCAGTCTATCGAAATTAATTCAATAAGTGTGTTTTGGGAACTAAAATTAGCAAGACTTATGAAAACTTTATTAACTATAAGGGGTGTAAGATAAAGGATGTTTGGTTGAAGGGTTAATGGTTTGCCCGGTTGTATTTTATCAAGGATGCAATTCCCTGTTGTAGTTTTTGAATGTTTTTAATGATGAGCTTTACTGAATTTGAAGAAATAAAATTTAAATCTTCGCATAGAATAATATGTGATTCCAGTTCGTATACAGAGCCTAAACTGAATTGTAGAAAGCGAACAAAATCTTTCTGTGAATATTTTGCACATCCTTCAGCGATATTGGCGGGTATGGAAATAGCACTTCTTTGAATTTGGGGAATAAGGCCAAATTTTTCCGAATCTGGTAAAAGTTTTGTTAGTGTGTAAGTGTCTTTTACCAAGACTCGTCCATCTTTCCAAACGTTCAACTCTCGAAAATTTCTCATAACAATGTATATTTATAAACTTTGAGATTGAATTCTATATTATATTCTTCAGACTGCTAAAAAAACCTTTCACCCTTTACCCAAAACCTTTTACTTTTTTACCATTAGCCTTTCACCTGCCTGACTATCCTAAAATCATCCCAGCAATGGTGGCAGATAACAAGGAAGCTAGTGAACCTCCCAGAACAGCCTTCATGCCAAATGAGGAGAGTACCTTGCGTTGGCCCGGTGCCAAAGACCCGATACCTCCAATTTGAATACCGATGGAGGCAAAATTGGCGAAACCACAGAGCATGTAGGTAGCCATGATCACCGATTTATTATAGGTAAAATGAACCCCGCTGGCTACATTTTTAAGGTCTGCCAATTGAATATAGCCGACAAACTCGCTTGCGGCCAATTTTATCCCTAGCAATTGTCCCATGAGCATTATGTCCTCATTGGCGACACCAATTAACCACATGAGCGGGGCAAAAATGGTTCCGAGGATAGCTTCGAGGGAGAAATTTTCGTAGGGAGAGTTCGTAGATATCCAATGGTTCAGGGTGGTCAAGTCACCGATCCATCCCAAAATACCATTGATCATGGCAATAAAGGCAACAAAAACCAATAACATGGCACCAACGTTCAAGGCCAATTTTAATCCTTCTGTGGTTCCGTTGGCAATGGCATCCAAAAAATTGGCCCCTATTTTTTTTGCCGATACCTTAACATCGGTGTTGACTTCCTCTGTTTGTGGGTACAATATTTTTGAAATAACAATTGCTCCCGGGGCGGCCATTACCGATGCCGCCAATAGGTGTTTTGCAAAAACCAAACGGAGTTCGGGATCATCGCCTCCCAAAAAGCCGATGTATGCTGCCAATACAGCACCAGCTACCGTCGCCATACCACCGATCATAACCAACAGGATTTCGGACTTGTTCATTTTTTCCAAATAGGCCTTGATCAACAAAGGAGCTTCTGTTTGGCCCAAAAAAATGTTGCCGGCCACAGAAAGGCTCTCCGCTCCTGAGATGCCAAGAGATTTGGAAAGCAACCATGCCATCCACTTAACAACAACCTGGATAACCCCTAAATAGTATAGCACCGAGGTGAGTGCCGAAAAGAAAATAATGGTCGGCAATACTTGGAATGCAAAGATGTACCCGAAAGTATCCATATCCACAACAAGACCTTCAAATAAAAATTGGCTACCTGCCCTTGTAAAATCTAAAATGCTCACAAAAACACCGCCCACTTTTTCAAAAATATATTGTACAAATGGTACTTTAAGCACACCGATGGCGATCAGTACTTGTAGTGAAAGTCCAATGCCCACGGTTTTCCAATTGATAGCTTTTCTGTTCGAACTGAACAAAAAAGATATTAAGATCAGTACTGCCATGCCCAAGGCTCCACGCAGTAGGGTGGAAATTGAAAAACCCTGATTAGGGATTATATCAGAAGCTTGTTCTTGAGCGATATTTTCCGTAATGGTTGATCCAATCGCAATATTTAGTGAATCTGCGGGGATGGAACTTTGGCCGAAAGCGACCGAACAAACGAGTAAAAGTATGAGTAAACTTTGGGTCCTTTTCGCCATGTAAGTTTTATTTGCGCTTGGAAATTTCATCCCTTAATTTGGCCGCTTTCTCGTAGTCTTCACTGGCCACTGCTTTTTCCAATTCTTGATGAAGTTCCTGGAGGGACATCTCCCGGTATCCGTGGGTGTCGGAGCCCGATTCTATTTCGACAGCTTCACCTTCTTGGAGTATTTCATCTACCATAATACTGTCATTCTCATCTTCGTCCTTTTCCTTGGATGAAAATTTTAGGAAAATGCCTGCCTTGTCCAATATGGTTTTGTAGGTAAATATCGGAGCATTGAACCTAAGTGCCAATGCAATGGCATCACTGGTTCGAGCATCTATAATTTCCTCTTCTTCATCCCTTTCGCAAATTAGGCTGGAATAAAAAACACCATCTACCAATTTATGTATGATCACTTGTTTTACCACGATCTTAAATCTGTCGGCAAAATTCTTGAACAGATCGTGTGTCAAGGGGCGCGGCGGTTTTATTTCTTTTTCCAATGCAATGGCAATGGACTGCGCTTCAAAAGCACCTATAACGATGGGAAGTTTTCTGTCTCCATCCTCTTCATTCAAAATAAGGGCGTATGCGCCATTTTGTGTTTGGCTATAGGAAATCCCCTTTATTTTTAATCGTACTAAACTCATATATCTCCTCCTAAAGCAAAAGGGCCGTTCAAATAAGTGGCAATGCCAGTTATCTGAACAGCCCCTTGCAATGGGCAAATTAACAAAATTTAAGCGTTTTGGGCTTTAAATTCTTTTAATTTTTCTATCAGCTGGGGCACTACCTCGAAGGCATCGCCCACGACTCCGTAATCCGCAGCCTTAAAGAATGGTGCTTCAGGGTCGTTATTGATTACCACTTTTACTTTGGAAGCGTTGATTCCTGCCAAATGTTGTATGGCCCCGGAAATACCGATCGCGATGTAGAGATTGCTTGCAACTGGCTTTCCTGTTTGGCCTACGTGCTCGCTGTGCGGGCGCCATCCCATATCCGAAACCGGCTTGGAGCATGCTGTTGCCGCGCCCAAAACATCCGCTAGTTCTTCTACCATGCCCCAGTTTTCTGGTCCTTTTAGGCCACGTCCACCGGAAACTACGATATCGGCATCGGCAATTGTTGCTTTGCCGACCACTCTGTCCACTTCCACAGATTTTACTTTAAAGCTCCCATCTCCCAAATTGGCGGAGAATTCTTCCACCGAGGCCGGAACGTTGTTTTCCACAATTCCGAAGGCATTGCTGGATACGCCAATAATCTTGGTTTCTGCCGAAATCTCGGTCATGGCAAATCCTTTATTACTGAATGCCGTTCGTTTTACTACAAAAGGTGATGTGCTCTCGGGAGCGGCTACGACATTGGGAACGTACCCTGCACTAAGTTTAGCGGTAAGGATCGGTGCTAAAAATTTAGTATCTGCACTGGAGCTCAATATAATTACCTTGGCATCTTCTGCTTTGGCCGCTTGTGCCAAAACTTCTGCGTAGGCCTTGGCATTAAATGTGGACAGGCTTTCATCGGAAATTTTTAAAACTTTGGAAACTCCATAATTGCCCAAAGATGCATCTTCTTCGGCATTAAAGGATACAGCAGTAACTGTTGTGCCTAGATCTTGGGCCACTTTATGTGCGTAAGAGGCCACTTCAAAGGCATTTTTTTTGAATTTTCCCTTTAGGGATTCTGTATATACTAGTACTGACATAATTTTTTCTTGTTTAGATAACTTTTGCTTCGTTGTGCAGTAGCTCGACCAATTCGCCGATATTTTCGGCATCTACCAATTTTACAGGTCCCTTGGCTGCTGGTTTTTCAAACTTTTGATCTTGTGTGTGCTGTGCGGCATCAATAGGTTCTACTACGTTCAAAGTTTTTTTACGGGCCATCATAATACCTCTCATATTGGGAATGCGAAGGTCACTTTCCTCTACCAAACCTTTTTGTCCTGCGATGACCAACGGAAGACTGGTGCTTATTTTTTCTTTACCACCATCGATTTCGCGAACTGCTGTGGCATTGTTTCCGTCAATTTCTAGGCCTATACACGTGTTAACGAAGTTCATGTCCAATAGTGTGGCGAGGATACCAGGTACCATACCACCGTTGTAGTCGATAGATTCTCTACCGGCAATAACAAGGTCGTACGAACCATTTTTAACCACTTCGGCCAACTGTTGGGCCACAAAAAAGCCGTCTGTTGGTTCTGCATTTATTCTAATGGCCTCATCGGCGCCAATGGCCAAGGCCTTACGAATGGTAGGCTCGGTTTGGGCTCCGCCTACATTCACCACATGTACGGTGGCACCTTGTTTTTCCTTGAACCACATGGCTCGGGTCAATCCAAACTCATCATTGGGATTAATAACAAATTGAACCCCGTTTGTGTCAAACTTGGTATCGCCTTCCGTAAAATTGATTTTGGAAGTGGTATCCGGCACGTTGCTTATGCAAACTAAAATCTTCATATGTACTTTAGGTTTATGTGTTCAAATATAATTATAAAATCGGAAATTTATTATGCATGCATAATAAATTTTGTTCTTTTTTTGGATTTTGGTCAAGCAAATTTCGGGTAGTTTTTCCTATTTTTGCTTGCGTTTTTAAGCAGACTATAAATATTTAGTACGATTTAATGAAAACATTACAGTTTAGGGAGGCAGTAGCCGAGGCTATGTCCGAAGAAATGCGAAGAGATGATACCATTTACCTAATGGGCGAGGAGGTAGCCGAATATAATGGGGCTTACAAGGCTTCCAAGGGCATGTTGGACGAGTTTGGGCCGGAGCGTGTAATCGATACACCGATTTCCGAGTTGGGATTTGCCGGTATCGGCGTGGGTTCCGCTATGAACGGAAACAGACCTATCATTGAATTTATGACGTTCAATTTCTCATTGGTGGGAATTGATCAAATTATAAACAACGCTGCCAAGATTCGTCAGATGTCAGGTGGTCAGTTTAATTGTCCTATCGTATTTAGAGGGCCTACAGCCTCTGCAGGACAGTTGGCCGCGACACACTCCCAGGCTTTCGAAAGCTGGTACGCCAACACTCCTGGGCTAAAAGTTGTTGTTCCTTCGAATCCGGCGGATGCCAAGGGACTGTTGAAATCTGCCATTCGAGATGACGATCCTGTGATTTTTATGGAATCGGAACAAATGTATGGGGATAAAGGCGAAGTCCCAGAAGGTGAGTATACCATTCCTTTGGGGGTTGCCGACATTAAAAGAGAAGGTACCGATGTAACCATTGTTTCCTTTGGAAAAATTATAAAAGAAGCCTACAAAGCCGCCGATGAATTGGAAAAAGAAGGTATTTCTTGTGAGATAATCGATTTGAGAACCGTGCGTCCCATGGACCACGAGACCATCTTGACCTCTGTTAAGAAAACCAATAGAATGGTAATTTTGGAAGAGGCATGGCCATTCGGGAACGTAGCAACCGAGATTATCTATCACGTTCAGGACAAGGCATTCGATTATTTGGATGCCCCGATCGTAAAATTGAACACAGCTGACACCCCTGCGCCATACTCACCAGTGCTTTTGGCAGAATGGTTGCCAAATCACGAAGATGTGATAAAGGCTGTTAAGAAAGTGTTATACAAGCTTTAGAGTTAAAATTGTAAAGTATATTAGCCCCGTCAACATTGTTGATGGGGTTATTTTTTAGGGAACATTTTTTGATTAGAAATTACTTTAAACCAAATTTGACCTTATTAATTATGGGAATCGCTCGTAATTGGTTTCCATATGGCCCTTATATCTACCTATGAAAAGATACTTTTCCTATTTTTTACTTCTTTTTTGTTTTGGTGCATCCGCACAGTCCAAAATTGAAGGTGTGGTAACCGATGAAGAAGGGATGCCCATTGCCTTTGCAAACATAATTTTTGTGGATTCATCAGAAGGAACCATTACTAACGATAATGGTCGTTTTTATTTGGAATCCGATGAAACGCACGAGGCTATAAAAGTATCGTTTATCGGTTACGAGACCGTTGAGATTCCCTTGGGGCAAAAGGTGAGTTATGGTATGGAAATCGTTTTAATGGAATCGGCGGAGCAACTTCAGGAAGTGGTTATCTATACAGGGAAGCAATCCAAAAAAAATAATCCTGCCATCGATATTTTGCGAAAAATTTGGTCCAAAAAGCGCGAAAATGGCGTCCGTAAATTTGAACAATATCAATACGATAAATACGAAAAAATCGAGTTTGATCTTAATACCATCGATAGTGCTTTGATCAAAAGCAAACTTTTTAAAGGATTGGAATTTATGTTCGAGGATTTGGATACTTCTCGAATTACGGGCAAAACCTATTTGCCCATGTTCCTGAACGAAAGTTTTTCCAAGGTTTATGGCGATAATACGATGGAAAGGGAAAAGGAAGATGTACTTGGAAACAAAAATTCAGGATTTAGTGGGAACCAGGCTATTACAGCATTTGTGGAAGATCTTTATTCCGACTACGACATCTACGATAATTACCTTAAATTTTTCGATAAAAGCTTTACAAGTCCTTTATCCAAAACTGGGATAGATGTGTATAATTACGTGCTTTCGGACAGTACCTATATCGACAACAAATGGTGCTACAACATAATTTATTATCCAAGAAGAAAGAACGAGCTTACATTTAAAGGGGACTTTTGGGTAAACGACACCACCTTCGCCATAAAAAAGATTAATATGCAGGTCACCAAGAGTGCCAATATTAATTGGGTGAAGGAAATTTATATAGAGCAGGAGTTCGATGTGGTCAATGATTCTGTCTTTTTGTTGAAGCGTGACTATATGCTAAGTGATTTTAGTTTCTCCAAAAAAGAGGAATCCAGAGGTGTGTACGGAAAGCGTACCACCGTTTTTGATAATTACACGTTTAATAATCCTAGACCTGAGGAATTTTACAAAGCAGTTGCCGACCCTTACGATCCAAGGGTTTTCTCTCAGGACAGTATCTTTTGGAAAAACGCCCGTTTGGAAAGTTTGAACGAGGATGAATCGGGCATTTTTAAGTTGCTGGATACTTTAAAGACCGTTCCAAAGTTCCGTACCTATTACGACATTGTAAGTATTTTAGGTTCTGGATATGTCGAAATAGATAAGTGGAACCTCGACATCGGAGATATATATTCCACATTTGGTTATAACGATGCGGAAGGAATCCGTTTGCGCGCAGGAGCCAGGACATATTTTGGTCAGAACGATCTATGGCGATTGGAGGGCTATATGGCCTATGGTTTTAATGATAAAAAGGTAAAACATGGATTCTCGGGTAAATTTTTGCTCGATCGTAAAAATAGATTGATCATATCGGGAGGAAATCGACGCGATATAGAACAACTGGGATTGAGCCTTACCAGTACCAACGATGTGATGGGAAGGAGCATTGCATCTTCTTCTTTGGTGACTGTTGGCTCCAACGATCGTTTGACCAATATTAACCTTTCAACGCTGAACGTGGAAATGGAACCGGTCAAAAATTTTAGGATAAATGTGGGAGGGTCGTTCCGTACCTTAAGCTCCGCATTGCCCGATGCCTTTAGTTTGGACTACGTGGATGCAGGTTCCCCTTCAGGTATTGCGTCGGAAATAAAACAGTTCGATCTAAACACCACACTGATCTATACTCCGGGCAAGCGCACCATTGGTTACGGCGTTGAACGCTCCAATATTAATGATGACTACAGCACATTTATATTGCAGTACACCAAAGGTGTGGATGGCTTTTTGGAAAGTGATTTTGATTATGAGAAAATTCAATTCTCCTATAGACAACCATGGCAATTGGGAGGATTTGGTAGGTTGACGAGTAGTGTGGAACTTGGAAAAACATTTGGAACGGTGCCATTAGGTTTGCTGAGTGTGGTTCCGGGCAACCAAACATTGTTTTCTTTATACAATGTTTTTCCCAATCTGGATTTTTATGAGTTTGTTACGGATACCTATGCCACCGTACATTTGGAACATAATTTTAATGGTCGGATTTTTTCGCGGATTCCGTTGTTGCGAAAACTGAATCTAAGGGAAATTATTGGTGTTCGAGGAGCGTGGGGTCAGTTGTCCGAAGAAAATATAGCTCTGAGCGCCCCTACAAATATTCCGCTTATGGCCCCCGAAGATCAAATCTATTGGGAATACTCACTCGGTGTGGGCAACATTTTCAAAATATTGCGGATCGACTTTAATTTTCGTGGAAACTATCTCGAAAATCCAGATGCCAGGGCGTTTGGGATAACAGGAACCTTCGGATTTAATTTTTAATTAATACGAAACCGCCAATTTATGCCCACTATTCCAGTTATACTGGTTATTTTTGCACAATAAATTTATTGCTGACATGTCTAAAAAACCACGTATTACCTTTGATGTACTGGTAGAAATTCCCAAAGGTAGCAGAAACAAGTACGAATACGACTTTACCTTGAACAAGATTCGGTTTGACCGAACCTTATTTTCTTCGATGATGTATCCCGGTGATTACGGATTTATTCCCGAAACCTTGGCCCTGGATGGAGACCCTTTGGATGTATTGGTACTTTGTACCGAACCCACCTACCCCATGGTAGTGGTAGAAGTTAAGCCGGTAGGTGTGTTCCACATGACCGATGAAAAAGGTCCCGATGAAAAAATAATATGTGTTCCAGTATCCGACCCTATTTGGAGCAAAAGAGATGATATCAGTGAATTAAACCCTCACAGATTAAAAGAAATCGAGCACTTTTTCCAGGTATATAAAGATTTGGAAGAGAAAAAAGTAGATACCGGGGGTTGGGGAGATGTCAACGAAGCGGTCAAAATCTATCATGAGTGCGTGCAGCGCTATGAAGAAAGTGATCATAAAAAGAGACGGGCCTATACTATATAGAATATATAACAAAAACTTTTAAAAAATGCGCTTTTAATAATTAAAGGCGCATTTTTTTTATTACTTCGTATTTCATTACATTAGCTTCCATTAAAAATCACTAAATAACTCAATCTATGGATTTAATCGTGAAATTTTTGCCCGTATTCGGTATTCTGGGCCTTTTGTACGTCTTTATTAAAAACGTATGGATCTCCAAACAAGAGGTGGGGGATGCCAAAATGGCAAGAATAGCCAAAAATATTGCCGATGGAGCAATGTCCTTCTTAAAAGCGGAATATAAAATATTGAGCATCTTCGTTATTGCAGTAGCTGTTTTGCTGTTCTTTAAAGGAAGTAATGAGACAGGCTCAAATGGAATGGTCGCAGTATCCTTTATAGTAGGGGCCATTTGTTCCGCCCTTGCTGGTTTTATCGGTATGAAGGTGGCTACAAAGGCAAATGTTAGAACTACCAATGCGGCAAGAACCTCGTTGGGCAAGGCCCTGGAAGTGGCATTTGCAGGAGGGGCCGTAATGGGGTTGGGTGTTGTAGGCCTCGGTGTTCTCGGTTTAAGTGGATTATTTATGATATACAGCGGTCAAGGCTGGGAAATAGGAGAAGTGCTCAATGTACTTTCCGGTTTCTCCTTGGGAGCATCTTCCATTGCACTTTTTGCCCGTGTTGGTGGAGGTATTTACACAAAAGCTGCCGACGTAGGAGCTGATTTGGTAGGTAAAGTAGAAGCGGGTATTCCCGAGGACCACCCATTGAACCCTGCCACCATTGCAGATAATGTAGGTGATAATGTAGGCGATGTTGCCGGTATGGGAGCCGATTTGTTTGAATCTTATGTGGGTTCCATAATAGGTACAATGGTATTAGGTGCGGTTTTTGCCGGTATCCCTGAGTTTCAAAATGCTTTTGATGGACTTGGAGCAGTGTATTTACCATTGGCTTTAGCAGCCGTGGGTATTATTATGTCTATAATCGGAACCTTTTTTGTAAGGGTCAAAGATGGTGGAAACCCACAAACAGCATTAAACGTTGGCGAGTTTGGTTCAGCAGGTTTGATGCTGATAGCGTCCTATTTCATTATTAATGCCATGCTGCCGGAATCTTGGGTAGAAGGAGGAAAAGAATACTCGGCCATGGGTGTTTTCTGGGCCACAATTGCTGGACTTGTAGCGGGATTGTTGGTTGGAAAAGTAACCGAATATTACACAGGAACGGGCACAAAGCCTGTAAACTCTATCGTGCGTCAGTCCGATACAGGTTCGGCCACAAATATTATAGCTGGGCTTGGAGTGGGAATGATGTCCACCGCAATACCGATTATCTTAATCGCGGCAGCTATTTTGGTTTCCCATTATTTTGCAGGACTGTACGGAATTGCCATTGCAGCGGTCGGTATGTTGGCCAATACGGGTATTCAACTAGCTGTAGATGCTTATGGACCAATCTCCGATAATGCCGGGGGTATTGCGGAAATGGCAGAACTGCCGAGCGAGGTGCGAGAAAGAACAGATAAATTGGATGCTGTTGGGAACACTACGGCTGCCATTGGTAAAGGTTTTGCCATTGCCTCTGCGGCTTTGACCGCCTTGGCACTTTTTGCCGCCTTTATGAAAACTGCGGGAGTAGAATCAATAGACGTTTCTCAACCCGATATTATGGCAGGTTTGTTGATCGGAGGCATGCTTCCGTTTGTATTCTCCGCACTCTCCATGAATGCCGTAGGTAGAGCGGCAATGTCCATGATAGAAGAAGTGCGCCGACAGTTTAAGGATATTCCGGAATTGAAAGCAGCATTGGAGATTATGCGCAAGCACGATGCGGATTTATCAAAAGCAAGCAAGGAAGATATGGAAATTTTTGAAGCAGCGGACGGGAAAGCCGAATATGAAAAATGTGTGGCCATATCCACACAAGCTTCCATTAAAGAAATGGTGTTCCCAGGATTGTTGGCGATAGCCGTACCCGTTGCCATCGGATTTATTGGTGGCGCGGAAATGTTGGGAGGTTTATTGGCCGGTGTAACCACGGCCGGTGTACTTATGGCAATTTTCCAATCCAATGCCGGAGGTGCATGGGACAACGCCAAGAAGACCATCGAGAGCGAAGGTCGTAAAGGTAGTGATGCCCATAAGGCAGCGGTGGTCGGAGATACGGTAGGGGACCCGTTCAAGGATACCTCTGGACCGTCATTGAACATTTTGTTAAAGTTAATGTCGGTAGTGGCATTGGTAATTGCGCCAAGTCTGGTAAGTCTTGCCCCTGCAGATGAGGTGAGTATGTTGAAAGAAGATGGCACAACAATTACCATTACCGAAGAGGGAATGAAAGAAACCAAAGAGGTGGAAAAACAAATTCGTATAGAGGTGAGCAACACAGAAGACGGTACTTTTAAGGCCGTTGTCACCTCCACATCTTCTGTAAATGGAGAAGAATCTGTAGAAACCAAAGAATTTATGGCAGAGACCAAAGAAGAATTGGAAAAAAAGATACAAGCCTATAAGAGTGCCGAGGCAAAGGATTAGCTCTTGCTTTAAGTAAAGCTGAAAAACCACGCCCCATGGCGTGGTTTTTTATTTTTTATGGGATAAGGAAATCTCGATCAGTTTTTTCAGTATTCATTTTAAAAATGATACTTCTAACCATTTGTCATTTTAGAACCGTTGATCGGGCGCCTTGGAGATCTCATGGATATAAATAAATGTTTCTATTTGTTCAACTTAAAGGTAATCGGAATGGAATAAGGAACTTTTACCGGTGTCCCTCTTTGTTTTCCAGGTGTCAAGGCGGGTAATTTAGAAATAATTCTGGCAGCCTCTTTCTCCAAACTTTCATGTGGCCCCCTGAGCCTAATGTCTCCTATGCTTCCATCCTTTTGAACGGTGAATACAACGCTAACCCGACCTTCGAGACCTAATTCTTGTGCAATTTCAGGGTACCGGAAGTTTTTTCGGATATGCTTTAACATCTGTTCTTGAAAGCATAGCCTTTTTTCCGCTTCATCCTTTTCGTTTTCACAACCGGGGAAAATCGGGGCATTCTCAATAAGGATAAAAGGAATTTCGTCCGGGATGTCGTCTTCGGCAACTTCAATGCTTTCAACTTCTGCTATTTTGGTATCTTGGTCTATATCGTTCGATTCTATAAAGGTTTCCTCTACCTTATCATCATCCTCGGCAACCACAATTTTTGGAGGAGTCTGTATTTTTGGTTGAGGTGGGTCCGGTAGTTTTATTTTAAGGATGGTCGCATCCTCGTCCAGACTTTCCTGAACTGTGAGTTGACCAATTTCCCAAGCATTGTTTTTGTGGTACGTTTTCCATTCCAAGGCCAAATAGGTCATAAAGAGTATCAAGGTCATTCCTACAAAAAAGTAGAGCATGCTGTTTCGCTTTACCTCCATTTGAGGGTTCTTTTTCGGTTCCATAATTTTCAAGTTTTAAACCTTTTAAAAAGGTGTAGTTAATAGCTATGGGACAATCCCGAGCTTAAACTACTTTAAACTTGGGTCGATATAAACCAACAATGAGCAAGAAGGGCATTTGGTTGAGGGAAATGACCTTATAAGGTGAGAATAAATTAATTGAATATGTGGCATGGGGGAAACTTAGCTAAATGCTAGGTCGTTAAGAATCCCCAAAAACCAAATAAAATGAATGCTACTCGAACAACCCGTGGATTTCGCCATCTATACGATTGATAACTTCGCCCAAGTCTTCGGGATTGTCCACAAAATCCAAATGGTCCACATCAAAAATGAGCAATTTGCCCTTTTTGTAAGTGTTCACCCAGGCCTCATAGCGCTCATTCAATCGACTTAGGTAATCAATCGAAATTGAGTTTTCGTAATCGCGCCCACGTTTATGGATTTGGTTCACCAAATTGGGGATGGAGCTTCGCAAATAGATCATAAGGTCCGGTGGCTGTACCAATGTTTCCATGAGTTCGAATAAACCTTTATAGTTTTCAAAATCACGATTGGTCATAAGGCCCATGGCGTGCAAGTTAGGGGCAAAAATATGGGCATCTTCATAAATGGTCCTATCCTGTATTACATTTTTGCCGCTCTCCCTAATTTTAAGGATTTGGCGATATCGACTGTTAAGGAAATATATCTGCAAATTAAAGCTCCAACGCTCCATCTGATTGTAAAAATCATCGAGGTAGGGATTGTCCACCACATCTTCAAAATGAGCTTCCCATTTATAATGTTTGGATAAAAGATTGGTCAGGGTGGTTTTCCCTGCGCCTATATTCCCAGCTACAGCAATATGCATATGTCAGTGTTTATTGATGATGTACTTTGTGCCACTTGGAGCGCAATATACAAAGTTAATAGGCGTCTTTGAAAATTTTTGGATGTACGCACTTTTTCTTAAATAAATACTAAACTATGGTTTTTGGTTAGCGATGGTTAAACCTTTCTTCGAAATTGGAGTCAAATTCACAATTTTGAACCTAATCGCATGAAAAAATCGTTGTTATTTTCTTTTATTCTGACCCTGGCCATATATCATGGACATTCCCAGAATTTTATCGGCACAGCAATTTATCAAAGTAAAACCTCCATTCAAGGTGATTTTGGTCCACCGGATATGCCAGAGGCCCGTAAGCAAGAAATTTTGGAACGGATGAAGAAAGCCATGGAGAAATCTTACGAGTTGACTTTTGATCGTTCTACCTCCATTTATATAGAAGAAGAAAAACTGGAAACCCCATCCGTTGATCAAGGTAGAGGTGGCCCGCGATTTGGTATGTTCTCGACGACCGGCGGCACATACTATAAGAATATTCAAGGGCAGGTCTATACTAACTCGGTAGAGACATTTGGTAAAAAGTTTTTGATAAAGGACAGTTTGCCTCAACTAAATTGGCAGCTCACTTCGGAAACCAAAAAAATAGGCAATTATACATGTTACAAAGCCACAGCGGTAAAAACGATAGATACAACATCCATGGAAAATCTTAGGAACATGATGCGGCCGCCACGAAGGGATAATGGGGATAAAGCAGGAGAACAAGAGCAAAAGGATTCGGTTCAAGGGAATTCATTGTTGGCCCGTATTGAATCTCCCAAGGAACAAATTATTACCGCATGGTTTACACCGGATATACCCGTGGGCCAAGGCCCAGGCCCCTACTGGGGGCTACCGGGATTGATCTTGGAGGTGAATGATGGACGTACGGCCATACTGTGTTCCAAGATAGTGCTCAGCCCCGACAAGGAAATTGAAATAGTCCAACCTAAAAGGGGCAAAGAGGTGACCCAGGCCGAATACAACAAAATTTTGGTAGAGAAGATGAAGGAAATGTCGGAGAGGTTTCGGAATAACGGACGAAGGGGCGGAGGTCCCGGAGGCAGACCATAATTTTATTGGATAGTCGATGAATAAAATTTTTAAGGCTCTTGTGTTACTTTTTGTAACATCTGCCATGGCGCAAAAGGTAACGGTAACGGGAATCGTGTCAGATTCTCTTAAAAATCCTTTGGATGTTGCAAATGTAGTTGCGGTAAATCAAGAAAACCAGGCATTGGATGCTTTTGGCATAACCAATGATAAAGGGGAGTACAAACTAAACCTAAAAACAAATGCCAGCTATATTTTAAAAGTAAGCTACCTTGGTTTTAAACCTGCCGAAATTCCATTGCAAACAAAGGAATCGGATATGGTCTTGGATGTGGTGTTGTACGAACAGGCGGAAAGTTTGGATGAGGTGGAGGTTGTTTATGAGATCCCTATCTCCATCCAGGGCGATACCATTGTCTATAATACGGATTCCTTTGTATCCGGAACGGAACGAAAACTGGCCGATGTACTGGAAAAGTTACCTGGGATAGAGGTCAGTGACGAGGGAGAGATACAGGTAGAGGGCAAAACCGTGACCAAAGTTATGGTCGAAGGCGAAGAATTTTTCGATGGAGACTCTAAATTGGCATCGAAGAATATTCCTGCCAATGCACTCAGCAAAATTGAAGTGTTGCGCAATTATTCAGAAGTTTCCCAACTAGGTGGAGTTACCAATAATCAAGATAACGTTGCACTTAATATAAAATTAAAGGAAGGCAAAAAGAAATTTTGGTTTGGTGAAGTTACGGGAGGTTTTGGCTTGGACGAAAGATATATTGCCCATCCAAAGCTATTTTATTATTCACCGGACTTTAGTGTCAATATCCTTACCGACCTTAATAATATTGGCGAAGTGGCCTTCTCTTCTCGCGATTATTGGAATTTTACGGGAGGGTTTCGCAGTGCCACCCGAGGAACCGTAGGTACATCATTTAGTACAAGTTCCAGTAGCCAAGGAATCAGTACGGCCCAGAACAATAGGGCAAAATCGTTAGAAACCAAGTTCGGAGCTATAAATTTTAGCTATAAACCATCCGAATCATGGAGGTTGAGCGGTTATGGAATATATTCCTACAACAACACCCTGATGCAGACCACCGCGACCAATACGTACATCTCCAGTGGCGAAACGGAGCTTACGGATACCAATACCGATCAAGCATCAAAATTGGGACTCCTGCAATTTAAATCGTCTTACAGTCCGAACGAAAGGCTGCAATGGGACTACCAGATCCAAACAAGGTTATCGGAAGAGGAACAATACACCAATACCTTGTCCGTTTCCGATGTAACGGACGAAATTGGGCAGAACAATGCACAAAAACCGACCACGGTTACACAGAATACCAATCTATATTACACCTTAAACCCAGAACATATATTCGCTTTTGAAGGGCAATATGAGTATTCCGATGAAGACCCGTTTTATAACGCTATACGATCAGAACAGCCTTTTGGAGGATTGATTCCCTTGGATTCCGATCAATCCAATTATAACATTAACCAAAAACAGTATACCCAAACCAATAGGTTGGATGCAAAACTCGATTATTTTTGGGTAACAGGAGCAAAGAGCAACATCAATTTAACCTTGGGGACCACACAATCCAGTCAGAGGTTCAACTCTTCTATTTTTCAGGTGTTGGATGAAGGCAGTGAGATTACTTTTAATGATGATGAACTCAATAACAATGTGCAATTCAACTTTTCCGATATGTATCTAGGGTTTCATTATAAATGGATCATGGGCAAGTTTACGTTCAATCCAGGTTTCCATGTACACAACTATGTGGCGGCCAATACCCAGTTGGGTTCAAAAGTGAAGAACGAACTTACCAATATAGTGCCCGACCTGTTCATTAATTTTCAGATTAAACAATCCGAGAGCATTAGGTTCAACTACAATATTACCCGGAATTTTACGGATATCAACAATTTGGCCGCTGGCTACATATTTAATAATTACAACTCGGTGTATCAAGGTAACCGTGATCTGGAAAGTGCGCTGTACCATAATCTATCGCTCAATTTTTTCAGTTTTAGTATGTTCAACCTTCAAAATATATTTGCCAGGTTCAACTATAGTAAGCGTATCGATGCCTTTAAGGTCAATACAAGTATCGAGGGGATCAATCAGGTGCGTACCACCATCAATTCCAATTTAGACGATGAAACCTTCAGTGGTTCAGGAAGTTTTCAGAGGACATTTGGCCGAATTAAGGTAAAGACCAACGCTTCCCTTTCACTTTCAAATACATTCAATATAGTGAATAATGCCCCTCAAAATTCAAAATCCCTAACTCAGAGCTATTCAGCCTCTGTTGGTAGCAGCTTTACCAATGCACCCAATTTAGAGCTTGGTATCGGATATACCATAAACGATTACGATAACGGAAATACGAGTACTACCTATTATACCAACAGACCGTTTGTTAAGTTCGATGCGACCTTCTTAAAGAACTTTCTCTTTTTGGTGGATTACGACCATTACATATATACGGACAAAGAAGGTACCATAGACAATAGATATGGCTTTCTCGATGCAAGTCTATCCTATCAAAAATCCGATAGTAAATGGGAATATAGTATTGAGGCCACCAATCTTACCAACAATGCTTCTTTGGACCAAAACTCCTATGATGACCTGTATTTTAGAACATCAAACTATATGGTCCAGCCACGTTATGTTGTTCTAAAGGTGAAGTATGAATTATGATTTGTTTTTGTGTTCAAAATTTTGATGGTTTTGGGTTTCACCGTACTTTTGCCCTTCAAAACGAGGAAAGATTTGACTGATTGCAACCTCTTGTCCCAAACTATCAGGGATGAAAAATGCTAAAGCAGTTTACTGGACGTGTGTTCAGTGGTCTCTACCGAGAAAAAACTCCTTTGGTTATTCAATTGAATCTTTCCGTTAAAGGAAAACAATGTCATATTTATTTACGTCCGAATCGGTAAGCGAAGGACACCCGGATAAGATAGCCGATCAAATAAGTGATGCCCTATTGGATAATTTTCTTGCCTTTGATCCCGAGAGCAAAGTGGCTTGCGAAACTATGGTCACTACAGGTCAAGTGGTTTTGGCCGGCGAGGTAAAAAGCCATACTTATGTGGATCTGCAAAGTATAGCCAGGGAGGTTATCAATAACATTGGTTATACGAAAGGCGAGTACAAGTTCAGTGGGGATTCCTGTGGGGTAATCTCATTGATCCACGAACAATCCCAAGATATAAACCAAGGAGTGGACCGGGGTACTAAAGAAGAACAAGGCGCCGGTGATCAAGGAATGATGTTTGGGTACGCCACGACCGAGACCGACAATTATATGCCATTGGCTTTGGATATATCCCATAAGATTTTGGAAGTGTTGGCCGATTTAAGAAGGGAGGGAACACAGATCTCTTACCTAAGGCCCGATGCCAAGGCCCAGGTGACCATTGAATATTCTGATGATAATGTGCCCCAGCGTATAGATACTATTGTGGTTTCCACCCAACATGATGAGTTTGACACGGACGAAGCCATGTTGGCCAAAATCAAAGAAGATGTAATCAAAATATTGATTCCCGCAGTTAAAAAACTGTTGCCGGAAAACATACAAAAACTTTTTACGGACAGTATCAAATACCATATAAATCCGACCGGAAAATTCGTGATCGGTGGTCCTCACGGGGATGCAGGGCTAACTGGAAGGAAAATTATTGTGGATACTTATGGCGGAAAAGGTGCCCACGGAGGAGGTGCCTTTAGTGGAAAAGACCCTAGCAAGGTGGATCGCAGTGCAGCCTATGCTGCACGGCACATGGCGAAAAACCTTGTTGCCGCTGGGGTGGCGAACGAAATTTTGGTACAAGTAAGTTATGCCATAGGAGTAGTGGAACCAACGTCTATTTTTGTGGAAACCTACGGAACATCGAACGTTGCTTTAAATGATGGTGAGATTGCCCAAAAAGCATCCCAACTTTTCGATATGCGCCCCTTTGCCATAGAAGAACGTCTAAAACTCCGTAATCCAATTTATTTGGAAACAGCGGCCTACGGTCACATGGGTAAAGAGCCCACGACCATGACCAAGGTTTTTGAGTCTCCATATAATGGAAGAATAGAAAAAGAGGTAGAACTCTTTACTTGGGAAAAATTGGATATGGTGGACAAGGTGAAAAAAACCTTTGGTTTATAAGCCAAACCACTGTATAAAATTAAGGACGGAGACTATCCAAGAAGTATTTAAACGCGTCATTCTGAATTCATTTCAGAATCTCACTATAATCCTAAATGAATTGTAGTGAGAACCTGAATCAAGTTCAGGTTGACGATAATCTACTTCTTAGATAGTCTTTTTTATTGGCATACTCTTGCGAACTTTAGTAGATTTAGCATATCAAAATTAGAATGTATGAGAAGTTCGTTTAGAATTGTGTTCCTAAGTGTTTTTGTCCTATTGTCTGCTGTTGGTTGCAAAAAAACCACTAAAACGGAGGTCAAGACAGTAGATACCTACGTCGCCGATAACTACACCAAAAAAGAGGTAGATATAGAAATGCGGGATGGGGTAAAACTGCATACTACCATATATGCTCCCAAGGATACCTCCAAGGAGTACCCGATTATTATGCAACGGACTCCTTACAGCTCAAGACCTTATGGAGAAGGTAATTTTAAGACCAAAATCGGTCCTAACGAACATTTAATGCGTGAAGGAAACATCATTGTTTATCAAGATGTGCGCGGAAGATGGCTCAGTGAAGGCCATTACGAAAATATGAGGGCCTACATTCCCAACAAAACATCCAACGATCAAGTGGACGAAAGTTCCGACACCTACGATACCATTGAGTGGTTGGTTAACAATGTGGAAAATAACAATGGCAACGTGGGAATTTGGGGTATATCTTATCCTGGGTATTATGCTACATATGCAACTGTGGATGCCCATCCAGCCCTAAAAGCAGCTTCTCCACAAGCCTGTATCGGGGATTTCTTTTTCGATGATTTCCACCACAACGGAGCGTATTTGTTGAGCTATTTTAGGGCGACCTCTTTGTTTGGAACGCCAAGGCCCAATGGTGACGCACCAATCGACACAGCTTGGTACACACTTCCCAAATTGCCGACAGAAGACCAGTACCAATTCTTTTTGGATGCAGGGCCACTTAAAAACTTGGATTACTTTTTTGAATACGAGACTGCAGATACCCCGACCATGCGTCCCGAAGGTGTTACCGATGATTTCTTTTGGAACGAGTTAAAGGAACACCCCAATTATGATGAAATGTGGCAGAGCAAAGGGCTCATCCAACATTTGAAAAATGTTAAGAGCAGTGTGGCCACGATGATCGTTGGTGGTTGGTTTGATGCGGAAGACCTCTACGGACCATTGGAAACGTATAAGAACATAGAAAAATACAATACGGACAATTACAATACTATGGTGTTCGGACCATGGGACCACGGTGCTTGGGCAAGAACAAAAGAGCGGAATACCGTGGGCAATTACTACTTTGGTGATTCCATATCCTTGTTCTTCCAAAAAAACATCGAAACAAAATTCTTTAATCATTTTCTAAAAGGTGAAGGAGATAAAAATTCTGGTCTGCCAGAAGCTTATGTGTTCGATACCGGAAGAAAAGAATGGAAAACGTACGATACTTGGCCACCACAAAATGTGGAAAAACAGACCATGTACCTATCCGAAGACCAAGAGCTTACATCCGAAGCTAAAAATGTAACCGGCATAGACTTCGTGAGCAATGTAAAGAAACCCGTGCCTTATTCCGAGGACGTAAAAACAGTGTTCACACCAAGAAAATACATGACCGATGACCAACGTTTTGCTGCCCGTCGTTCCGATGTTCTGGTGTTCGAGACCGAAGTGATGGAAGAAGACCTTACCTTGGCCGGGGATATTTTGGCAAAATTAAAGGTGGCCACCACCGGTACAGCAGCAGATTGGATCGTAAAGGTTATCGATGTACACCCAGCGGATACCGAGACAAATGAAGAAATGCAAGACCATCTTAAAATGAGCAATTACCATTTAATGGTAAGGAGCGAGGTGCTTCGTGGTCGATTTAGAAATAGCTTTTCAGACCCTGAACCATTTACCCCAAATCAAAAAACAGATGTGGATATCAAGCTTCAAGATGTGTTCCACACGATTAAAAAAGGGCACAAATTGCAAATTCAGGTACAGAGCACGTGGTTCCCGCTTATCGATTTGAACCCGCAGACCTATGTGGACAATATTTTTAAGGCAGACGAATCCGATTTTAAAACGCAGACCCATACTGTATTTACCGACTCCAATATTGAGTTTACGGTATTGAAGTAAAATGACTTGGAGCTTCGGACAACAAATGTGAAGGATTAATTTTTTCCAAAAGATTAGGAAAATCAAATTTTCCATGAGTATATTTGTCGTTCGAAGTTCAAACAAGTATTGATTAGTTATCAAGAAAGGTGGAGGGAATAGACCCTTTGAAGCCTTAGCAACCCTTGACCCCCAGTGTCGAGAAGGTGCTACATTCTATCCCGATTGGGTATAGATAACGACAATCGACCATTTTCGATTTCATTTTCTTATAACTTTTTGATTTTCTTACGCCCAAGGGCTAAGCGTTTGACTTTTTAATTTTTCGTTTAAAAAATTTAAAAAAAACAAAAGTCATGAGCGATCAAAAATTTGCAACAAACGTATTACACGCAGGTCACGATACCACACAGACCGCAGGAACAAGGGCAGTGCCTATTTATCAGTCAACATCCTATGTCTTTAACGACACGGACCATGCCGCGAATCTATTTTCATTGTCAGAATTGGGTTTTATTTATACAAGACTGAATAATCCAACCAACCAGGTACTGCAAGATAGATTGGCCGCTGCAGAGGGAGGGGTAGGTGCCGTTGTATTTGCATCTGGTACTGCTGCAATTTCTACAGGACTGTTGACCCTGCTAAAAGCGGGCGACCATATTGTGGCATCCAGCAGTTTGTACGGGGGCACCTATAATTTATTGAATGTTACCCTGCCAAGATTGGGTATCACTACCACTTTTGTAGATGCTTCGGACCCTTCAAATTTTGCGGATGCGGTTCAAGAGAATACACGGGCAATCTTTGTGGAATCTTTGGGCAATCCTAAAATGGATGTGTTGGATTTAAAAGGAATTTCTAAGGAGGCCAAAGCGGCAGGAGTACCATTTATTGTGGATAACACGGTAGCTACGCCCGGACTTTTAAATCCTATTGAGCACGGCGCCAATTTGGTGATACATTCCTTGACCAAATATATTGGAGGCCAGGGAACATCGCTTGGAGGAGCTATAATTGATGCCGGCACTTTTGATTGGAGCAATGGTAAATTTCCGGAATTTACAGAGCCATCTGCAGGGTATCACGGCTTGGTGTATCACGAAACTTTGGGCGCGGCGGCTTTCACTTTTAAGTTAATTTTAGAAGGGTTACGAGATTTTGGTGGAGCTTTGAGCCCTTTCAATGCTTTTCAAATTTTACAAGGATTGGAAACTTTGCCGGTTCGTATTAAGCAACACAGTGCAAATGCACTGGAGTTGGCGGAGTGGCTACAAAGCAGGGAAGAAGTAGCATGGGTAAACTATCCAGGACTTAAGGGAAACAAGTATTACGATTTGGCACAGGAATATTTGCCAAAAGGACAAAGCGGAATTGTAACATTTGGAGTACAAGGAGGGTTCGAAGCGGCAAAAAAACTAACCGATGCGACCAAAGTATTCTCCTTGCTTGCTAATATTGGTGATACAAAGTCGCTTATAATTCACCCGGCAAGTACAACGCACCAACAATTGGATGAGGAGCAACAGGCAAGCGCGGGCGTTACTCAAGATTTGATCAGGCTTTCTGTAGGTCTGGAAGACATTGAAGATTTAAAAAACGATTTGGAAGCTGGTTTTGCAGCTATTGGTTAAACATTTTGAAATTGGTAAGCACGCATGTTGCATAAAATAGAGATAAAGGAATACACGACCTTATCCGGTCATACACAAGAAATTGAACTGTCGTATCAGTTGTTCGGAAAGCCATTGCATTCGGCACCGATCATTCTTGTGAACCATGCCTTGACAGGTAATTCGAACGTTGCCGGAGAAGATGGCTGGTGGTCCGATTTGATCGGGGATGGAAAATGTATCGATACAAAAAAGTACACCATTCTGTCATTTAACATACCGGGAAATGGTTTTGATGGTTTTATTATTGAAAACTATAAGGACTTTGTTGCCGGGGATATTGCTAGAATATTTTTATGGGGACTTCGGGCCTTGGAAATCGAAAAATTGTTTGCCATAATCGGAGGCTCGTTGGGAGGAGGAATTGCATGGGAAATGACTGCTATTGACCCAAAGATAACCGAGCATTTGATCCCTGTGGCCTCCGATTGGAAATCCACGGATTGGTTGATTGCCAATTGTCAGATTCAGGAGCAATTTTTGGTCAACTCCAAACAACCGGTGCACGATGCACGTATGCATGCGATGTTGTGCTACCGTACCCCGGAATCATTTAAAGAAAGGTTTAAAAGAAGTACCAACGAAGAGCTTCAAATATTTAATGTAGAATCTTGGTTGATGCATCACGGCAAAAAGTTACAAGAGCGTTTTCAACTTTCTGCCTATAAATTAATGAACCAATTGCTCAAATCCATCGATATAACCAGAGATGGAGAGGAAGCATTTAACGCCTTGCAGGAAAGCGATACCAAGATTCATATAATCGGGGTAAACTCCGATTTGTTCTTTACTGCCGAAGAAAATAAGGAAACATTTAAGCGATTGGCACAGGCCAATACCAATGTTACTTATGGCGAAGTACAATCCGTACATGGGCACGATGCCTTTTTGATGGAGTTTGAACAATTGGAGAAATTGTTGTCCACCGTATTTCAGAAGAGTACAGAACGCATCAAAATTTTAAAATTTGGTGGAAAATCTTTGGCAAACGGCGAAGGAATTGAA
This sequence comes from Flagellimonas sp. ABD4_174, assembly GCF_056160185.1. Taxonomy (NCBI): domain Bacteria; kingdom Pseudomonadati; phylum Bacteroidota; class Flavobacteriia; order Flavobacteriales; family Flavobacteriaceae; genus Flagellimonas; species Flagellimonas sp. ABD4_174. Next base: position 3,065,230 of record NZ_JBSWWP010000001.1, on the reverse strand, counting down.
CGTGTTTTGAATATTATCGGTAAAAGATATGATGAGCAAGAACATTTTGCAGTAGTAGTTTCTGCGCGCGGTAAGGCAACGGACCAATTGGAGAACCTATTGGAAAAAGCGGTCAATGGGGAAGACTTCCAAAAAGATTTGAAGAAGTTTGCCGAATACCAAAAAAATAATTTTGATGGTGTGGACATAACCGAAGAACTGTCCGCAATCGAAAAAATATTGAGCGGGGTGTCATTAACAGGTGATTACAGTCTAAAAACCAAGGATGAAATACTGTCCTTCGGTGAATTGATATCTGGAAAATATGTTACTGCTGCCTTGCAGGCAAACGGGGTAAAGGCTACATTGCTCGACTCCAGACAACTCATAAAAACCGACGATAGTTTTAGCAATGCCGAGGTAGATGAAGGGCTGTCCAAAGAAAATGTGCTACGATACTTCCATGAGCTGGATTCGGGCACCGTACCCGTGGTAACCGGGTTTATAGCTTCCAATAAGAATGGTGCAACCACTACTTTGGGAAGAAATGGAACAAATTATTCCGCAGCTCTGTTGGCCAATTTTTTGGATGCAAGCGAGTTGATCAATTATACCCATGTTGATGGTATTTTTACCGCCAATCCCGATTTGGTGAAAGATGCCAGATTGATCGATATGATTTCTTACAGTGAGGCCAATGAACTCGCCAATTTTGGTGCCACCATTTTGCATGCAAAGACGATTATCCCCTTGATCGAAAAAAACATCCCATTACGTATCTGCAATACTTTCAATGATGATAACGAGGGCACCTTGATCGGTCCAAAAACTGGTCGTGGTGGCATAAAGTCCCTTTCCGTGTTGGATAATATGGCCCTTATCAATCTTGAGGGTAGGGGGTTGCTCGGAAAAGTTGGTGTGGATATGCGTATTTTCAGGGCCCTTGGCCAAAACGATATCTCCGTTGGAATTGTTTCCCAAGGATCATCGGAAAGAGGTATTGGTTTGGTAGTGGATGTCTCCAAGGCGGATAAGGCAAAAAAAGTACTCGATCAGGAATTTGAGACGGACTATTCATCGCAGGATATCAATAAAATATCCGTGGTGAAGGATGTTTCCGTTATTTCTATTGTGGGTATGGACTTGAGCAGTTTTCATAAACCCTTCAATGCCTTGGTCAAAAACCAAATCACACCCTTACTCTTCAACAACACGGTGACAGGAAAAAATGTGAGCATGGTAATGAAGAAAACCGATCTGCACAAAGCCATAAACGTGATCCATGGGCAAATTTTCGGTATTGCGAAGAAAATCAATTTGGCCTTGTTCGGTCATGGCAATGTGGGGGGGACATTGATCCATCAGATTCTGGATTCAAAAAACACGATCGAGGACAGAAAAAGTATCGACTTAAAAATATTTGCAGTGTCCAATTCAACAAAAGTACTATTGGATGCTTCGGGTATTGGTGCCGATTGGAAAGAGCGTTTGGAAACAGAGGGACAGCCTTATTCTGCTGAAGATATAATCACTTTTGCCAAAAAACATCATTTAGAGAATTTGATTGCAGTGGATAATACCGCAAGCAAAACATTTGTGGAAAAATATGAAACCTTGATCGAGCATGGTTTTGATCTGGTGTCATCCAACAAGATTGCAAATACCTTGAGCTTTGATCAATATAAATCCATACGAAAGTGTTTAGATCAAAATCAAAAACAATACCTGTACGAAACCAATGTGGGTGCAGGGCTTCCACTTATCGATACAATTAAACTACTGCATCTTTCCGGTGAGAATATTACTCGGATTAAGGGGGTGTTTTCAGGGTCGTTGAGTTATATTTTTAATACTTTTTCCGAGAAAGATGTCACTTTTTCCGAAATTGTAAAGGAAGCTATGGAAAATGGGTTTACAGAACCTGATCCTAGGGAAGACCTGTCCGGGAACGATGTAGGAAGAAAACTTTTGATTTTGGCCAGAGAGTTGGACCTTCAGAACGAGTTCGCGGATATTGAAGTGCAAAATTTAATTCCAGAAGAGCTTGAAGTCTTGGATTTTAAGAATTTTATGGAACAAATTGAAAAGATGGACACTGTTTTTGAAAAGATAAAGAAGGACCAGAAACAAGGCCATGTATTGCGATATGTTGGGGATTTGCATGGAGATTTACAACAGGACAAAGGAGTCCTGGATGTAAAACTCGTCTCTGTGCCCAAAGAGAGTGCATTGGGCCAGGTAAAGGGCTCCGATTCGATCATTGAAATTTATACGGAGTCTTACGGAGAGCACCCACTTGTGATTCAAGGTGCGGGAGCAGGAGCTGCTGTTACGGCAAGAGGTGTATTTGGCGATATTTTAAGAATAGCGGAAAAGATATAACTTCGAATACGCTCAACTACTGTACTTTAAAATCTCTGTTGGCTGAGCGTAGTCGAAGTCACAATAGTTTGCTCGTGAAAGGTTACGTATATATATTACAATGTTCGGATGGTAGCTATTACACCGGAAGCACTGTTGATTTGGACAAGCGTTTGCGAGAGCATCAAGATGGAAAAGGAGCCAATCACACCAAGAAAAGATTGCCTGTTAAATTATTGTATGCTGAAGAGTATTTGAGTATTGCAATGGCTTTTGAACGTGAGAAGCAAATTCAAGGGTGGTCACGACCAAAGAAAGAAGCTCTTATCAATGGCGAGTTTGAGGTTTTGCCTTATTTATCTGAATGTAAAAACGAAACGAACTTTAAATATTATAAAGAAGAAAAATGAAGTAGCTTCGACTCCGCTCAGCTACCCAAGTTAGAATGTTTTTGGTGACTGAGCGTAGTCGAAGTCACATTTGATTGTCATGGAAGGGTTTGAACAAAGTAGTCGAAGCCACAAAATAAAAAGGGATAAAGATGAAAAAATTCGAGACACAAGCAATACGAACGCAAATAGAGCGTAGTCAAAATTTGGAGCATTCCAGTCCCATTTATATGACCTCCAGCTTTGTTTTTGAAGATGCAGAGGATATGCGGGCCTCTTTTGCCGAAGAAAAGGAACGGAATATTTACTCCAGATATTCCAATCCCAATTCATCGGAATTGATTGAAAAAGTTTGCCAAATGGAGGGGGCGGAAAGCGGCTTCGCCTATGCTTCGGGTATGTCGGCCGTTTTTTCCACCTTGGCAGCCTTGTTAAATGCCGGTGATCATATTATATCTTCCAAGAGTATTTTTGGATCTACGCATAGTTTGTTTACCCAATTTTTCCCAAAATGGAATATCGAAACCAGTTATTTTGATGCCAACGATGTATCTCAAATCGAAGGGTTGATCAAACCTAATACAAAAATCCTATATGCGGAAACCCCGACCAATCCTGGGGTGGATGTTTTAGATCTGGCCGTTTTGGGAAAGATCGCCAAAGCACGTGGACTTATATTTATTGTGGACAATTGTTTTGCGACCCCATATTTACAGCAACCCATAAAGTTCGGGGCCGACTTGGTCATCCACTCCGGGACCAAGTTAATGGACGGGCAGGGCAGGGTACTGGCCGGAATCACCGTTGGCAATGGTGATTTAATGGACAAAGTATATCGGTTTTCAAGGATCACAGGGCCTGCATTGTCTCCCTTTAATGCTTGGGTATTGTCGCGAAGTTTGGAAACCTTGGCTGTTCGGGTTGATCGACATTGTGAAAATGCTCTGAAATTGGCCACCTATCTCGAAGGTCATAAAAAAATTGAATGGGTCAAATACCCTTTTTTAAAATCACACCCAAATCACGAAATTGCCAAAAAACAGATGAAAGCAGGCGGATGTGTTGTTGCTTTCGGGGTCAAGGGCGGTCTGGAAGCAGGCAGGGAATTCTTTAATGGAATTCGATTGTTGTCCCTTTCGGCCAACTTGGGCGATTCGCGAAGTATAGTAACCCACCCTGCTTCAACAACACACAGCAAGCTTACCACCGAAGAACGCAATGCCGTTGGTATATCGGATGGCATGGTGCGGGTATCCGTAGGCCTTGAACATATTGATGATATTATTTCGGATATTGAACAGGCCTTGGGGTAAGGTTTTTTTGATAGTATTCTTCTAGGGAACGGATTGTTTAATTTCGTTATATTCGTACGATGCTCTCCAAGAAGACAAAATACGGACTAAAGGCACTCACCTATCTTGCAAAGGTAGATGATAGACAGCCGGTACAGATTGCTGAAATTGCCAAGCATGAAAATATTTCCCAAAAATTTCTGGAAAGTATTTTGTTGACCCTTCGAAGGAACGGATTTTTAGGTTCCAAAAAAGGAAAGGGAGGAGGGTACTACCTTATTAAAGAACCCAAGGATATTCCAATGACCACTGTAATGAGGGTGCTGGAAGGTCCTATAGCCATGGTTCCATGCGTTAGCCTCAATTTCTACGAAAAATGTGACGACTGTCCTAATGAAGACGAATGTTCCGTGCACAAGTTAATGCTTCAGGTAAGGGATAGTGCTTTGGACGTTTACCGAAACAACACCTTGGCAGATTTGTTATAGCTAACTTTTAATTCAACAAGAATATAAGATGTTGAATGCATTATTAGAACTTTTTGGCGCATTTATCCGTTATTTTTTATTCAATTTTTTTAGTCTACTGAATGGAAAGGAAAAAAGAAATTTTGATTCCTTTTTAAAGGTAAAATCTTCGGATACTTCTGGCAACGTCAGTACTGATCATTGGAATGGCATTATTGGTCTTATCTCCTTTGTTTTAATGCTTTTTCTTCTCTATTTAATTATTGGACAGTCCATTTTTTATTGAGAATATGGTAAAAATAATTTCAATATTTAATTAATCTACTAAAACTATAGGGTAAATAAATAATTATGAAGGTTTTTACATGCTGTTCTAAAAATTAATTTTACGTTTGTATAACCTATTAAAACGATAGACATTATATATTATGGCTCTTGATATAGATTTGGAATATTACAACAAACAATTTAGAGGAATACCGCCTGAGGAAATCATTAGTTGGGCTTTACAGTTGTCGGAAAGAAGAATAGTTACCACCAGCTTTGGTAAATACTCAGCGGTGCTTTTGAATACATTTAGTATGGAAGATCCCAATATCGATGTGGTTTGGTGTGATACGGGATACAATTTACCGGAAACCTATGAACATGCTTCGTATTTGACCAAGTTGCTCAATCTCAACCTAAGCACCTATGTGCCGCGAGAAACAAAGGCATTCACCGAACATAGGCTCGGTTTTCCTTCGGTGGACCAGCCAGAACATGCCGAATTTTCCGAGATTGTCAAACTTGAGCCTTTCCGAAGGGCTTTGGCAGATTTTAAACCGGACATCTGGTTTTCCAATATAAGAATACGCCAGACAGAACTTAGAAGTTCTAAGGATATATTAAGTTACAGCAAAGATGGTATCCTTAAAATAAGTCCGTTTTATTATTGGACGGATGACGAGTTGGATGGCTACTTAGAGCAGCATAACTTACCAAAAAACAGCACCTATTTTGATCCGGTAAAAGCATTGGAAAGTAGGGAGTGTGGTATTCATTTGCAATAAACAAATGAATATCAAATAAGAATACTTATCAATATAATCTATAAAAAAGATAGGTTAAATAGGAAATGCAAAGCTTTAGAACAGAAATAGAAAACCCGGTAGTGGAAAAGGACATCATTGATCTGGAAAAAAAAATCAACCAGTTCAATGGAGGCAATATTGACGAGGAAAAATTTCGGAGCCTTCGGTTGGCTCGAGGCATATATGGGCAGCGCCAGCCTGGGGTACAAATGATTCGGATTAAGTTGCCTTATGGAAAGGTGACCTCAAATCAGTTGCTTCGGATTGCAGATGTTTCCGATGAGTACTCTAGAGGACGATTGCATATCACTACTCGTCAAGATATCCAGATTCATTATGTGGACTTGGAACGCACTCCAGAGCTTTGGGCGCAACTGGAGAAGGATGAAGTAACCATTCGGGAAGCTTGTGGAAATACCGTTCGCAACGTAACCGCTAGTGAAACTGCAGGAATCGATGTAGATGAACCTTTTGATGTTTCTCCCTATGCCCAAGCAGTATTCGAATATTTCTTAAGAAATCCTATTGGGCAGGAAATGGGAAGAAAATTCAAAGTTTCTTTCTCTGCCAGTGATGCCGACACCGGACTTTCCTATATGCACGACCTTGGTTTTATCGCCAAAGAAAAAGATGGTGAAAGAGGGTTCAAAGTAATGTTGGCAGGCGGATTGGGTTCTCAACCACGCCATGCCGATGAACTCTACAGCTTTTTGCCTACGGATAAAATTATTCCGTTGATGGAAGGTGTAATCCGTGTGTTCGATAGATACGGAGAGCGAAAAAGTAGAGCAAAAGCCCGGATGAAATTTTTGCTGAAGGATATCGGTCTGGATGGTTTTAAACAATTGCTGGAAGAAGAACAAACCGCAGTTCCACACCAAACCTATGCCATCAACTTTGAGGATTATCCAAAAGTAAAAATTACTGAAGTTGATACTCCAGAAGTTATAATTGAAAACCAAAATGCGTTTGAAGAGTGGAAATCAACCAACTTGGTGCCTCAAAAACAAGAAGGTTATGTGGCTATCGGGATTAAAGTGCTATTGGGAGATTTCTATACGGACAAGGCGCGTAAACTGGCCAGATTGGTGCAGAATTATGCAGCAGGGGAGATTCGTTTGTCCCTAAGACAAAACATATTGGTTCCATATGTAAAAGAGGAATTGGTGCCATTCTTTTACCAAGAATTGAATAAACTCGGCTTTGCCGAAGCTGGCTATAACAAAGCACTGGATATCACGGCATGTCCGGGAACCGATACCTGTAATTTGGGTATTGCCAGCAGTACAGGAATTGCCGATGAGTTGGAAAGAGTAATCAAAGCTGAATATCCTCAATACATCAAAAATCCAGATGTGGTTATCAAGATCAGTGGATGTATGAACGCTTGTGGTCAGCATAACATGGCACATATTGGGTTCCAAGGAATGTCCGTTAGAACCAAGGATAAATTGGTAGCACCCGCACTTCAAGTTTTATTGGGCGGAGGAAATTATGGTGATGGAAAAGCAAGATTTGCCGACAAAGTCGCTAAGATTCCAAGTAAAAGAGGGCCGCAGGCTTTGCGTCTTATTTTGGATGACTTCGAAGCCAACGGAAATGGAACTTCTTTTACCGATTATTATGAAGATAAAGGACAACATTATTTCTATGATTTCCTTAAACCGTTGACGGATGTGGATAATTTGACCCAAGATGATTTTATCGATTGGGGCAACGAGGAAAAATATAAAAAGGAGATTGGAATCGGGGAATGTGCGGGAGTCATTGTTGACCTTGTGGCCACATTGTTCTTTGAAAGCCAAGAGAAGATTGAAAATGCCGAAGAGGCCATCAAAGAAAGAAAATGGGCGGCAAGTATTTATTATTCCTACCAATCCATTGTGAATTCTGCGAAGGCATTGTTGACGGCCGAAAAAGTAAAGACCAATACCCATGCGAGCATCATCAAGGATTTTGATAGGCTGTATGTGGAAACAGGAAAAATAGCCTTTGAGGGAGGTTTTGATAAAGTGGCCCTTCAATTGAACAAGAACGAACCATCCGAAGCATTTGCAAAAAGCTATCTGGAAGATGCCAAAACAGTGCTGCAACGTTTGGAAACGTTCAGAAAATTGGAATTGGAACATGCGTAAAGGAAAGTTGACCGTAGTTGGCGCAGGCCCGGGAGATGTGGAGTTGATTACCCTAAAAGGCATCAAGGCTTTACAAAGTGCAGACGTTGTGTTGTATGATGCATTGGTGTCGACGGAGTTATTGGAGTATACCGATCAGGCCGAGCAAATATTTGTGGGAAAGCGCAAAGGATGTTATGCTTATCAACAAGAGCAAATCAATGATTTGATCGTGCAACGAGCAAGCCTAGGGCTGCATGTAGTGCGGTTAAAAGGAGGGGACCCATTTGTTTTTGGCCGTGGGGCAGAAGAAATGGAACATGCCGCTCAGTATGGAATCGAGGTTGCAGTTGTGCCGGGAATATCATCTTCGGTATCCGTACCGGCATCACAACATATTCCTGTGACCAAGAGAGGCGCCGCCGAAAGCTTTTGGGTGATTACGGGAACAACCAAGGAGCACAAATTATCAAACGATGTGGCTTTGGCCGCAAAATCCAACGCCACGGTCATCATACTTATGGGGATGTCCAAACTGGGGGAGATTATGGAACTCTTCAAAAAAGAAGGAAAAGAAAATACACCAGTGGCCATTATCCAAAATGGCACAACAAATCACGAAAGGGTTGGAATAGCAACTGTTGCCTCTATTGAGAACAAGGCAAGGGGGCAGCAGTTATCCAATCCAGCGATCATTGTTATCGGAGAAGTGGTGAATCACCGTCAAAAAATATTGGATATTCAAGAAGAGTATCAAATTAAGGGAGAAAAATTGCTAGAGAAAAATTAAATCAAATGTCAGCACTTTATGACCCAGAGCGGAGTCGAAGGGGCTTTAAGGACGAATTAAAAAGTAGTAGTATGATCAAAACAGATATCATTATAATCGGGGCGGGACCAACGGGTTTGTTCACTGTTTTTGAAGCAGGATTGTTAAAGCTAAAATGTCATTTAATTGATGCATTGGCACAACCGGGAGGCCAATGTTCCGAGATCTATCCTAAAAAACCGATTTACGATATTCCAGCCTATCCAGAAATTTTGGCGGGTACCTTGGTGGATAATCTTATGGAGCAAATAAAGCCGTTCGAGCCTGGTTTTACGTTGGGTGAGCGAGCTGAAACTTTGGAGAAGCAAGAGGATGGTTCTTTTATCGTAACTACAAGCAAAGGTACCCAACACCACGCTCCAGTGGTGGTGATTGCAGGAGGGCTAGGTTCTTTTGAACCGAGAAAACCTTTGATTGCCAATATCGGATTGTTCGAAAGTAAGGGTGTGGAGTACATGATTAAGGACCCAGAGCAATTCCGTGATAAAAAAGTAGTGATTTCTGGTGGTGGTGATTCAGCTTTGGACTGGGCCATATTTTTGGCCGATGTAGCCTCCGAGGTATCTTTGGTACACCGGAGAAACGAATTCCGTGGGGCTCTGGATTCGGTGGAAAAAGCGCGGGAGTTGGCCAAATTGGGCAAGATTCGACTATATACCGAAGCTGAGGTAAAAGAAATTCATGGGAAGGACGAATTGCATGCCGTCGTAATAAAATATAATGATCAAGCAAAGGAAGATGCTTACGTAGAAACCGATTATTTTATCCCGCTTTTTGGATTGTCGCCAAAACTGGGGCCTATCGGTAACTGGGGATTGGAAATCGAAAAGAATGCCATCAAAGTAAACAATGCAAAAGATTACCAGACCAATATTCCCGGCGTATTTGCCATTGGCGATGTAAATACCTATCCTGGGAAACTTAAATTGATTTTGTCGGGCTTCCACGAAGCTGCCGTGATGTGCCAATTTGCCTATCAAATCATTAATCCAGATAAGCGATTTGTAATGAAGTATACCACGGTGGGTGGTGTTCAAGGATTTGATGGTACCAAAAAAGAAGCCAAAAAAGAAGTGGTACAGAGTATCAACTAGATAATTTAGTTTTTAGAAGCAGGGGCACCCTTTCAGAAGCAATTTTGGAGGGTGTTTTTGTTTTTAGGTTATATTTGAATTTTACAAAAAAAAGGCCGAAATGTTCACGCTTGAGGACTTTTATGGAAAACTCCAATTGCCCATTCCCGAGGGTATCGGCAAGGATATTGGACATTTTAATGTGTTCAATATTACCGAGTACCGCACAAAGTTGAACAAGGGGGAAATGCGATATGATCGCCGTTCTTATTTTAAAATAAGCTTGATCAGTGGTAAGAACACGGCGGAATATGCCGATAAGGTGATTCAAATAAATGATAAGGCGCTGTTGTTCGCATCGCCCAAAATCCCATATCACTATCTGCCAAAGGAAGGGGAACAGGCGGGGTATTTTTGTGTCTTCACCGAAAATTTTTTATCTAAAGATAAGATTGGGGTTATTTTAGAAAAGTTCCCGTTATTTCAACCGGGAAGTTATCCTATCCTAACAATTTCCAATCAAGAATACGCCGACTTGGAACTGCTTTTTCAAAAAATGGATAGCGAATTGTCTTCCGATTATCCCTTTAAATTCGATTTGATTCGTGCCTATATTATTGAATTGCTGCACATAGGGCAAAAACTCCAACCAAAACTCCCAACAGAAAACAGTCATAATGCCTCTACCCGCATTACGGATATGTTTGTTGAATTGCTCGAGCGACAGTTTCCTATAAATTCGAGGGTTCAACGATTGATGCTCAAAACGGCCAACGATTATGCCGCACAATTGGCCGTGCACGCCAATCATTTAAACAAGGTTTTAAAGGAGACCACAGGCCTCACCACTACCACTATTATTCATTCCAGAATTTTTGAGGAAGCCAAGATCTTGCTCAATAACACCGATTGGACCATTTCTGAAATCGCATTTAGTCTTGGGTTTGAAGAAGTAGCACATTTTTCCAATTTTTTTAAAAAACACGCACAACTTTCCCCTTTAAAATTTAGGTCGGCCATTAAAGTTTGATTTTTACAAATAACAGTTTGATACTCGCAAGCAAACTTCGGCTGTTGGGGTTACTTTTGTTCATAATCAAAAATCAAGTAAAATGAACAAAGCAAAAATAGCATTGGTAACAGGAGGAAGCCGCGGACTTGGCGAGGATATGGCCATCAAATTGTCCAAAAAAGGATTCCATGTTCTGTTGACATACCATAGCAATAAAAAAGAAGCTGATAAAACGGTAAACCAAATTGAAAAAAATGGTCAAAAAGCATATGCACTCCAGCTGGATGTGGCGGACAATCAAAGTTTTGATGCCTTTGTAGGTGAAGCAAAAAAAGTGTTGAACAGCTATTTTAAAGCATCAACGATTAATTTTTTAATAAATAATGCAGGAATAGGAATCAATACTCCTATACTCGAGACTACCGAAGATCAGTTCGATGTTTTGGTGAATGTCCACTTTAAAGGAGTCTTTTTTCTAACCCAAAAATTGTTGCCCATACTATCAGATGGAGGTGCTATTGTGAACATTTCGAGTGGATTGACCCGTTTTTCATTTCCCGGATTTTCGGTGTACGGTTCCTTGAAAGCAGCAGTTGAGACCTTGACAAGATACCAGGCGAAAGAATTGGCAGGCCGAAGAATAAGGGCAAATGTGGTAGCACCTGGGGCCATTGAGACCGATTTTGGTGGTGGATCCAATAAAAATGATGAAGGAAAAAGAACGGCCATAACCAATATTACGGCATTGGGTCGAGTAGGAGTCCCGGACGATGTTGGAGGCGTGGTTGCATTTTTATGCACCGAAGAAGCCAAATGGATCAATGGGCAGCGTATCGAAGTATCCGGGGGAATGCTGCTGTAAATTAACATTACAGCATTAAAACAGGGAACGGGTTGTTCGATCAACCCGTTTTTTTAATGGTATGTTTTCTAAATATTCAGGGGCTTTTTTTGCTTTTCAATGAGGAGAGCCGTTTCTTTGTAGTTCAGTTCATTTATAAATTGAAAGTGTTATCAAGAAAGGTGGAGGGATTGGACCCTGTGAAGCCTTAGCAACCCTCGACCTCGAGAAGGTGCTACATTCTACCCTCATCTTGAAAAAAATCAAGATATTTTAGGAAATCTAAACGGTAAGGGGAAGGATAACGGACAAATACAACATCGGTTCCACACACTTCTCTTGATCTCACTATATCCTTTTTAAAAGGAAATTGTATTATGGAAAAAATTAAAGATATATTGAAGAAACGGATTTTAGTGTTGGATGGAGCCATGGGTACCATGCTACAACGCTATAAATTCAAGGAGGAGGATTTTAGGGGCGAACGTTTCAAAGATTGGCCAAGTGACCTACAAGGCAACAATGATCTACTATCTCTAACCCAACCTGAAGCGGTAAAAGAAGTACATCGCAGCTTTTTACAAGCTGGCGCTGATATTTTGGAAACCAATACTTTCTCGGGAACAACCATAGCCATGGCAGATTATGGTATGGAAGAATTGGTATACGAACTCAATTATGAATCGGCCAAGCTTGCAAAGGAAGTGGCCGATGAATTCACTGATAAAAACCCAAACAAACCAAGGTTTGTTGCGGGAAGTATTGGCCCGACCAATAAGACAGCCAGTATGTCGCCCGATGTAAACGACCCAGGATTTCGTGCCATATCCTTTGATGAACTTCGAATTGCATACAAACAACAAGTTGAGGCGCTGCTCGATGGCGGTGTGGATATTTTACTGGTGGAAACCATTTTTGATACACTGAATGCCAAGGCAGCTCTTTTTGCCATTGAGGAAGTAAAAGATGAGCGGAATATAGAAGTTCCCGTGATGGTCAGCGGTACCATTACCGATGCTTCGGGCAGAACATTGTCCGGTCAGACTGCAGAGGCATTTTTGATTTCCATTTCACATATCCCGATTTTATCCGTAGGATTCAATTGTGCCTTGGGAGCCAAACAATTGGTGCCCCACTTGGAAGTGGTTTCCGCCAAATCAGAATTTGCAGTATCTGCCCATCCCAATGCAGGATTGCCGAATGCTTTTGGCGAATACGATGAAACGCCAGAACAAATGGCCGCACAAATCAAGGAATATGTAGAAAAAGGATTGGTAAACATTGTTGGTGGATGTTGTGGTACCACTCCCGAACATATCAAGGCCATTGCCGCTGTAGTAAAGGATTATGAGCCAAGGTCGCTATCGTTATCCGTAATTTGTTAATGTTGTTGGAAATATAGCGATGGAAATAAACGAACAACGAACAACGAAAAACGAACAACGCTTTTTACGCCTGAGTGGCCTTGAACCATTGGTGGTAACCCCCGACAGTAATTTTATCAATGTGGGGGAGCGTACCAATGTGGCAGGTTCCAAGCGTTTTTTACGGTTGATAAAGGAAGAAAAGTACGACGAAGCCTTAGATGTTGCGCGTGATCAAGTGGAAGGTGGTGCCCAGATTATAGACATTAACATGGATGATGGTCTGATCGATGGAAAGGAAGCCATGGTCAGATTCCTGAATTTGATAGTTTCCGAACCGGATATTGCCCGCGTTCCCATTATGATCGATAGTTCCAAATGGGAAATCATCGAAGCGGGTCTGCAAGTGGTACAAGGAAAATGTGTAGTAAACTCCATTAGTCTAAAAGAAGGAGAAGAAGAATTTATCCGCCACGCCAAGTTGATAAAACGTTATGGAGCAGCTGTAATCGTGATGGCTTTTGACGAAGTTGGACAGGCAGATAATTTTGAACGACGAATTGAAATAGCCAAACGATCCTATGATGTGTTGGTCAACAAGGTCAATTTCCCACCGGAAGACATCATTTTCGATTTGAACATCTTTCCAGTAGCTACGGGAATGGAAGAGCATAGGAAAAATGCCGTAGACTTTATTGAGGCCACTCGTTGGGTTAGGGAAAACTTGCCCTATTGCAGTGTTAGTGGAGGGGTGAGCAATGTATCGTTTTCTTTTCGAGGTAACAACCCTGTTCGCGAGGCGATTAATTCTGCCTTTTTGTTCCATGCCATAAAAGCCGGAATGAACATGGGAATCGTAAACCCGACCATGTTGGAGGTTTACGATGATATTCCCAAAGATCTTTTGGAATATGTGGAGGATGTGCTTTTGGATAGGCGTGATGATGCTACCGAAAGACTCTTGGAGTTTGCCGAAACCGTTGTAGGTAAAGCCAAAGAGAGTAAGGTGGATCTGTCTTGGCGGGAGGAACCGCTGCAAGATAGGATTACCCGTGCCTTGGTCAAGGGAATAGATCAATATATAGTTGAAGATGTAGAAGAAGCTCGTCAGCAAGCAACCAAACCTTTGGAAGTCATCGAGGGCAACTTGATGACAGGTATGAATGTGGTTGGTGATTTGTTCGGTAGCGGAAAAATGTTCTTGCCCCAAGTGGTAAAGTCTGCTAGGGTAATGAAAAAGGCTGTGGCCTATCTAACCCCTTACATTGAAGCTTCAAAAGATAAAGATGCCAAAGCAGCAGGTAAAATTTTGATGGCTACGGTTAAAGGCGATGTGCACGATATTGGAAAGAATATTGTGAGTGTAGTGCTGGCCTGTAATAATTACGAGATTGTAGATATGGGGGTGATGGTACCTCCAGAAAAAATCATCAATAAGGCCAAGGAAGAGCAAGTGGATATTATTGGGTTGAGTGGCTTGATCACCCCATCTTTGGACGAAATGGTGTTCTTGGCCAAGGAAATGGAACGCCAAAACTTTGAAGTGCCCCTTTTGATTGGTGGCGCAACAACCAGTAAAGCTCACACGGCTGTAAAAATCGACCCGCAATACAGTCATTCTGTGGTGCATGTGAACGATGCTTCCAGAGCCGTAACCGTGGTGGGTGATTTGCTTCAGGAGGAGACTTCGGTGAAGTATAAAAAATCCATCAAACTGGATTACGAGAGTTTTCGCGATAAGTTTTTGAATCGTTCCAAACACAAGGAATATTTGACGTTGGAAGATGCTCGAAAAAATAAATTGCAAATCGAATGGAATCCATCAGATATTAAAAAACCGAACCAATTGGGTGTTCAAGTGTTGGAAGATTTCGATTTGACTAAATTGGAGGAATTCATCGATTGGTCTCCATTCTTCCGAAGTTGGGATCTCCATGGAAAATATCCTGATATTTTGAACGATGAGGTGGTAGGGGAACAGGCCAAGGAGCTTTTTAAGGATGCCAAAGAACTTTTAAAACAAGTTTTGGACGAGAAACTGTTGAAAGGCAAAGCTATCTTTGGGTTATTTCCAGCCAATCAAATTGATGAAGATGATATTGAAGTAGACAAGGATGGTGAAATCTTTATCTTCAGAACGCTACGTCAACAATTAAAAAAGCGGGAAGGGGTTCCCAATATCGCGTTGGCAGATTTTATTGCTCCAAAAGATTCGGGAATTCAGGATTATATAGGTTGTTTTTGTGTGAGCACAGGATTTGGAACCCAAGAATTGGCTACTGAGTTTGAAAAGAATCACGATGATTACAATTCCATTATGATCAAAGCGCTGGCAGATAGGTTGGCTGAAGCTTTTGCTGAATATTTGCACAAGGAGGTACGAACCAAACATTGGGGCTATGCCGTGGATGAGAATCTGGATAACGACGCTCTGATTAAAGAAAAATACCGAGGTATTCGACCTGCACCGGGCTATCCAGCCTGTCCCGACCATTTGGAAAAACTGACAATTTGGGATATGATGAAGGTGGAAAAGAAAATAGGCGTGAAATTGACCGATAGTTTGGCCATGTGGCCGGCTGCTAGTGTAAGTGGCTACTATTTTGGACATCCCGAAGCCAAATATTTTGGATTGGGAAAAATTAAACAAGATCAGGTTCAGGATTTTGCTGAACGAAAAAATATAAAACTGGAAGAGGCCCAAAAGTGGCTGGCACCTAATATTGTTGATAGTTAACAGTTTTTGGTTAATGGAATATATCGAATTGGATGTTTGGAAAGAATCGCGTGAATTGGTTAAGTTGGTTTATGACTTGACCAAAGTATTTCCAAAGGAAGAAATATATGGCCTGACCAATCAAATAAGAAGATGTAGTTGTTCGATACCTTCAAATATTGCAGAAGGATGTGGTAGAAAAACTCCAAATGATACCATTCGATTTTTACATATTGCAAGAGGTTCATTATATGAGTTGGAGACACAATTGTTTTTGTCATTTGATCAAGAATATTTAAGTCAAAAGGAATTGGATTTAATTTTGAGTCAAATAGTACTTTGCAAAAAGTTGTTAAATGGTTTTATAAATTATTATGGATCTCTCTAATTTTTACCATCAACCATCAACCATCAACCATCAACCATCAACCATCAACCATCAACTAATAACGATTAACGGATAACCGTAAAATGAAAATTACCGACCACATAAATAAAGCAAACGGAGAAACACTTTTCAGTTTTGAAATCGTTCCACCCGTAAAAGGGAAGAGTATTCAAGAACTCTATAAAAATATTGACCCTTTAATGGAGTTCAAGCCACCCTTTATAGATGTGACCACCTCTAGAGAAGAGTATGTGTACAAAGAGAAAAATGGCTTGCTGGACAAAAAGTTGACACGAACGCGTCCCGGTACCTTAGGTATATGTGCTTCATTAAAACATAAATACGATGTGGATACGGTCCCACATGTGCTGTGTGGTGGGTTTACCAAGGAGGAAACCGAATATTTGTTGGTGGACTGTCAATATTTAGAGATAGAAAACGTGATGGCGCTTCGTGGTGATGCCCGTAAAGAGGAAAAATATTTTATGCCTACCAAGGGCGGGCACCAATATGCTTCCGAATTGGTAAAACAGATTTATGATGTGAACCAAGGAAACTATTTGCACGATTCCATTGAATCCAATGATTGTGGAGACTTCTGCATAGGTGTGGCAGGTTACCCCGAAAAGCATATGGAGGCACCCTCTTTGCAATCCGATTTAAAACGTTTGAAGGAAAAAGTGGATTTGGGAGCGGATTATGTGGTGACCCAGATGTTTTTTGACAATCAAAAATTCTTTGCCTTTGTTAAGGCTGCCCGCGAAATGGGTATAGAAGTGCCGATTATTCCCGGAATCAAACCCATAGCGGTTAAAAGGCATTTACAATTGTTGCCCCAAGTTTTTAGAGTGGACATACCACAAGATCTTATAGATGCCGTAGAGGCCTGTAAAACCAACCAAGAAGTACGACAAGTTGGTGTGGAGTGGGCCATTCAGCAATCAAAAGAATTAAAGGAGTCCGGAGTCCCCGTGTTACACTACTATTCCATGGGAAAATCAGATAATATAAAGGCAATTGCCAAGGAACTTTTTTAATTTTCCTACTTTAGCTATCCATGAGGTACCTACTTGGCCTAATTTTATTGTTGACTTCATTTTTAGGGATTTCCCAATCGGATGAAGACCCAAAAAAATTCGTGTTGGATGCGAATCAGTTTTACGGCTCCATATTGCTCCATAACCCGGATATTTCGCACTTGATTACCAATCATCCGGCAGGTGTAATTCTTGGAATAAGTAGAAAAACCTACGGACAAAAAGAATGGGAAGCGGATTTTGGTTATCCAGATACAGGCTACACCTTTGTCTATCAAAATACCAACAACCCAACCCTTGGTGATCATTTTGGACTTTACGGTCATTACAATTTTTACTTTCTGAAAAGAAATGTTCAATTGAGAGTTGCTCAGGGATTGGCTTACAATACCAACCCGTACGATAAAGATGAAAATTTCAGGAACAATGCCTACGGAAGCCATATTTTGAGCAGTACCTTGTTGATGCTCAACTATCATAAAGAAAACCTCTTCGCCGGTTTGGGAGTGAATGCTGGGTTGTCTTTTATCCATTATTCCAATGCCAATTTTAAGGCGCCCAATACTTCTACAAATACCTTTGCCTTTAATATTGGCTTGACGTATAATTTAGATCATGAAACTACTTATAAGTATCTAAAACCAGAATCAACTGGGGAAATATCGGAGCCTGTTCGATATAACTTAGTGTTTCGGGCTGGAGCTAATGAAAGTGACGTAATCAACATGGGAAGGTATGGTTTTGCTACCATTTCTGCCTATGCCGATAAACGTTTGGGAAAACGAAGCGCTATACAACTGGGAACCGATGTTTTCTTTTCCAATTTTTTAAAGGAGTTGATTCGTTATCAATCCATATCGTTCCCAGAATTGGATGTTGACCCTGATGCCGATTATAAGCGGGTAGGGGTATTTATAGGTCATGAACTTTTTGTGAATAAGATGAGTGTTGTTGCCCAATTGGGATATTACGTATACTACCCGTTCGATTTTGAGGGGAAAATCTACAATAGAATTGGTATGAAACGCTATTTTGGGGAGAAGATTTTTGGAGCGGTTACCCTAAAATCGCATGGGGCAAAAGCGGAAGCCGTAGAATTTGGAATAGGAATTAGACTATAGTATTGAGATTAGAGATGTTAGAATTTAGAAGATGTGAAAGAATAATTAATGTCACCTCGAGAGCAATCGAGAGGCGTTTTTATTTGGTATTTTTTCTAATTCTGATTTCTTGCAATGGCGAAAATGTTCCCGATTGTTTTCAAAATGCTGGTGACCTGGTGCGTGAACAGATCGATCTTCCCGAATTTGCCAAGATCACTGTTTTTGAAAACCTTAATGTGGTGCTAAAACAAGGCAATGAACAATCGGTGGAAATAGAAACTGGGGAATATTTGCGAAATGAAGTTACTGCCATTGTGGAAGAGGACCGTTTAGTTCTTAGAAATGAAAATAGCTGTAACTATGTCCGCGATTATGGTTTGACAACCGTGTACATTACTTCTCCGAATTTGACCGAAATAAGGAGTAGCACAGGGCTGTTGATTTCGAGTGATGGGGTTTTGGAATATCCTAGTATAAGTTTAATTGCCGAAAGTTTTAATAACCCGGAAACCGAGACTACAGATGGTTCTTTTGATATGGAATTAAAGTCATCTACGGTTAGAATTACAGTAAACGGCATTGCTTATTTTAAGCTTCGTGGCGAAACTGAAAACTTTAATGTAAATATCGCAGCAGGGGATTCAAGGATAGAGGCCCAACTACTGGTGTCCGAAAATGTTAACTTAAACCATAGGGGTTCCAACGATGTTTTTGTGAATCCGCAGCAAAGTATAAGCGGAGTAATTAGTGGAACAGGGGATGTAATCAGTGTGAACACTCCGCCTGAGGTTGACGTAGAGGAAATCTTCAATGGTAGATTGATTTTCCAAGATTAAGAATCAATAATCTCCATTAACTTTAATATTTCTGGTTAATTTCGGGACTCAAACCGAATTCTTGGGGAATCTGTTCGCACATATTAAAAGTTATTTCTCACCATTTCCAAAGGTTAAATCTTTAGATGGGTTGCAAGGACTGGAAAAGGTCGATGCGCTTTTTCATAATCTGGTCGCAGAGAAAAAAGTTCCGGGATTGGCCGTGACTTTTTTGGATAAAGGTGAAACTGTGCTTCAAAAAGGGTATGGATTTTCTAATCTTGACAAGAAAATCTTTGTCGACCCAAAGCAAACAGTTTTTCGTATTGCAAGTATTTCCAAATGCATTACGGGTTTGGCCTTAGGAAAAATGGTAGAAGATAGGATAATCAATTTGGATGAATCCATTTATACCTACGTGCCATATTACCCCAAAAAACGTTTTGGTTTTACACTAAGGCAATTGGCTTCGCACACCGCCGGAATACGCGGTTATCGCGGTAAAGAATATGCATTAAACCAAGATTTTTCCATTAAAGACGGGATCAACATGTTCAAAAACGATCCGTTGGTGTTTAAACCTGGAACTGGCTATTTATATAATAGTTTTGATTTTGTTCTTCTCTCCCTTGCCATGCAAGAGGCAAGTGGAGTCCCGTTTGAAAGATATGTTGAGGATCATATTTTGAAGCCTTTGGGATTGCATGGCACATTTTCCCCGAATTATGGTGCCGGCTTTAAAAAAATGGAAAACCATGCGCATTTCTATACAAAACGATCTATGTGTTTTAAACAATCTGTTGAGGTAAACAATCAATATAAATTGGCAGGAGGTGGATATTTGTCGACCTCTAAAGATGTGGCACGATTAGGTAGAGCCATTTTAAAACGCGAATTACTGAGTGATGCAACGTACGACCAATTGTTGACTTCAGAATTGATCAATGGCAAACCTACTTACTACGGTCTGGGATTTCAGGTAAGTCAAGATGCAAAGGATAGGTCTTTTGTGGGACATATAGGCAGTAGTGTTGGAGCTTATACCAACCTTTTCATCTATCCAGAGCAGGAAAAAGTAATCTCCATCCTCATCAATTGTACAGACCCAAAGGTGCAGCCTGTATTGGATGAGGCAATTGATTGTTTTTTAAAAGATAACGTTTAGATTTTGCTTTCCAGTTCCTCTTCAATTTCCAAGGCGTATTTTTTACAAAGATCAAAAGTTTCCGTTACATCTTCCATAGAAGTTCTTGGGTTGATCAAGCACATACGGAGCACAATTTGACCGTTTAAAATAGTGGTGACCAAAAGCGCCTTTCTAGATCCAACCACTTTTTCGGAAATGTATTGGTTGATTTTGTCCAATTCTTTCTCCGAATATTTTTTATTGATGGGGTTGTACCTAAAATTGATGACCGCTAAGGTTGCCGGGAAAACCACTTCCCAACTTTTGCTGCCCCTGAGCATGGTCTCCACTTCTTCTGCCAAATCAATATTATAGGAAATAGCATCCCGGAACTCTTTTAAACCAAAGGTTTTTAACGACATGTAGAACTTTAGGGCACGGAACCTTCGGGTCAGTTGAATACCATGGTCATAAAAATTGATTTCGGAGGTATTCCCCTCGATATCCCTTAAATATTCTGGTTTTTCCGTAAAGGTGTTGCTTAGGTTTTTGTGGTTTCGTACCAAAAGACATCCCATTTCATAAGGTTGAAAAAACCATTTGTGGGGGTCCACGGTCAAAGAATCCGCTTTTTCAATGCCTTTCATGGCCAATTTACCTTTTTTGGATAGAATAGCAGCTCCTCCATAGGCCCCATCAATGTGGTACCAAATGTTTTCTTTTTTGCAGATTTTGCCCAGCTCTACCAAAGGATCTACCGTACCTGTGTTTGTAGTTCCTGCAGTTGCTATTAAACAAAATGGATGCAATCCCTCCAATCTATCCTTTGCAATACAATTTTTGAGTTTGTTTACCGAGAATTTTAGTTCACTATCTGTAGGGATAATTCGGATCTGTTCCTTTTTAAAACCTAATACCCGAATGGCCTTAATGTTGGAAGAATGGGCCTGATCCGATAGATAGATAACAGCCTTTGAAAAATCATCGCCACATTTAATGCGACGGGCAGTAACCACCGCAGTCAAGTTGGCCATAGAGCCACCACTGGTAAAAATACCGCCCCCTTTTTTCTTGGGGAAACCAAAAATCTTCAACAACCATTGAATGGTAACTATTTCCAATTCCGCAGCAGCTGGGCTAGCGGCCCACCCGCCAGAAAAAATATTATAGCCCGTTGCTAGGGCATCTGCCATTACACTAATATAGTTACTTGGTCCTGGAACAAAAGAAAAGGATTTGGGGTGCGCCATATTCGCACTATTGGTCATAACCTTTTCCAGAACAAAGTCCAACACTTGGGTCGGTTCCGAACCTTGTTCGGGAGCTTCCTCCAAAAACAAAGAATCCATTTCTTTCCTTGAACCAAGTGCGACCGGTAGCTTCTGGTGTTGTGTGGAATGATGTTCAACAATGGCGTCAACAATTTGATAGCCATAGCTTTTCATCTCTTCTTTGGATAGTTCCAATTTGGCAGTATTCTTTTTCATTGGGCTCTATTTCTTCTGAACTGCAAAAGTACCATATTTGGAACGGTTTTCAGCTTCCTTTCAGAAGAGAGTCAACACGAATCAGGGCAAAAGGAATTAAGAGGTAAGTTCTGTAAAGAGACTTTCCAAGTTTTTGTTTTTTCTGCTAAGTTGTAACGTTTTTAGTGAATTGTCGTGTGCAAAATCGAAAACAGCGGGCCGCATATCCTTAGATGTTGTAAAAGTGATTTCGTAGACAAAGCCACCGGTGTTTTTTATGTTGGACACGTTGGGCATTTGTTGTAACAACTGCTCTTCTACCCGGTAGTCAAATTCAACTTCGATAATTTGCTCCTCGGCTTCGCGAAGTTCCTCCAATTTTTTATCGGCCACCAATTCTCCTTTGTTGATGATGATCACACGATCACATACGGCTTCCACTTCTTTCATAATATGTGTGGAAAGTAAAATGGTCTTTTCTTTACTGATTTCACGTATCAATTTTCGGATTTCGATCAATTGATTTGGATCAAGGCCGGTCGTGGGTTCATCTAGTATCAAAACTTCTGGGTCGTGCAACAAGGCGGCTGCAAGTCCTACACGTTGACGGTATCCTTTGGATAACTGTCCAATTTTTTTGTGGGCCTCGGGGGTCAAACCCGTTTGCTCGATTACCTTGTTTATTTTGGACCTGTCCACTTTGTACACATCGGCATTGAACGATAAATATTCTCTTACGTACATCTCCAGATATAAGGGATTGTGTTCTGGTAGGTAGCCTATACTTTTTTGAACTTTTTTTTCTGCGGCGAGTACATCAAAACCGTTTACCGATGCTTCTCCATTGTCCGCTTTGTAATATGTAGTCAAGATCCTCATCATGGTGGACTTGCCGGCACCATTTGGGCCTAAAAACCCAACAACTTCACCCTTGTTGATGGTGAACGAAACATTGTTCAATGCTTTTTGGGTTCCAAAGGTTTTGGTGATGTTCTTAACGGTAATGGACATTTGTACTAGTTTAATTGCTTTCAAAAATACACTTTTATAGGTTTTGTTCACTACAAGTAAGGGCAAGGATAATTGGCCTGTTACGATCCTTTAAAAAACTATCAAAATGTGAATTTGAAAAAAAAATCGATTTTCTGTAAGATAATGTTCAGTGAAAATCAACTTTTTAAAAAATATCAAAAAAAATATGGGATTGGAGTAGTGTTTAGGATTGAATACCTAAATTAGCCGACAATTAACAAAGAGATGACAAACACGTATTTCTGGAACCGTTTTTATTTTTACTTCTTTTTTCAAAGAGGAACGGGACTATTGTAGATACGTTTAAAGTATAACTAATTTATAAAGTCCCGATAGCATCGGGGCTTTTTTTTTTGCCATGGGTTTAAAAATAGCCATACAGGGAATAAAGGGGTCCAACCACCATCAAGTAGCCAAAGATTTTTTTGGAAGTAATATTGAGTTATTGGAATGCAATTCCTTTGATGCCGTAGTGGATAGTTTATTGTTGGGCATTGCGGACAAAGGTATTATGGCGATAGAAAATTCTATTGCAGGATCTATAATCCCCAACTATAATCTGGTGTACCACAATAACATCCATATTATTGGAGAGCATTACCTTAACATTCATCATAACCTAATGGTTTTAAAAGGAAAAACATTTGATGATATCCGCGAGGTGCATTCGCATCCAATGGCATTATTGCAGTGCAAAGAGTTTTTTAAGGCCCATCCGCAGATAAAACTTGTTGAAAGTGTGGATACTGCGGAAACCGCAAAAAGAATAAAAGAAGGTAAGTTGGCTAATATAGCTGCAATTGCTCCCAAAATGGCGGCAGAATTGTACGGATTGGATATTATTGCTGATAACATCCAAACTATTGTAAATAACTCAACACGTTTTATAATCCTTAAAAAGCAGAACAAGGTGTTGCCAGAGGAAGAAATAAACAAGGCTTCTTTAAGATTCATTACCGATCATAAACGGGGGAGTTTGGCCACTGTTTTGAACGTGATGAGCGATTGTAACATGAACCTTACCAAAATTCAATCCTTGCCGGTAATAAAGACCCCTTGGAAGTATGCCTTCTTTGTTGATGTCACTTTTGAGAATTATGAACAATTTTCCAAAACTAAATCTTTGCTGGAGATTATGGCAGAGGATTTTCGGGTTTTGGGCGAATACAAAAATGCATTGATCCTATGATAACTGCAGATAGGTTAAATAGCGTAAAGGAATACTATTTCTCTACAAAATTAAGAGAAGTCCGTGGGCTAATCGCACAAGGAAGACCCATTATAAATATGGGGATCGGCAGCCCCGATTTGGCACCCTCGCCACAAGTGTTGGAAACACTAAGGGATTCCATAATAGAAGCAGGGGCACACCAGTACCAGAGCTATCAGGGACTGCCAAAACTAAGGGAAGCGATTGCAGACTTCTACCATCAAAAATTCGATGTAAACGTAGATCCGAACACGGATATTTTACCATTGATGGGTTCCAAGGAAGGCATTATGCACATTAGCATGGCTTTTTTAAACAATGGCGACGAGGCTTTGATCCCCAATCCGGGATACCCGACATATGCCGCTGTGACCAGTTTAGTGGGCGCTGTTCCTATACAGTACAATTTATCCGAAAAAAACGGTTGGTTTCCGGATTTGGACGAGCTAGCTACAAAAGACCTGTCCAAGGTAAAGTTAATGTGGGTAAGCTATCCTCATATGCCAACAGGTGCAACGGCCACCGTAGAACAGCTTAAAATGTTAGTGGATTTTGCGAAAAAGAACCAAATTCTATTGGTGAACGATAACCCGTACAGTTTTGTGCTTTCCAGTAACCCGACCAGTATTTTGTCCATTGATGGGGCAAAAGAATGCACTTTGGAACTGAACAGTCTCAGCAAGACCTTTAATATGGCAGGATGGCGAGTGGGCATGGTATTGGGGAATGCGGAGCACATAAATGCAGTGCTAAAGGTAAAGAGCAATATGGATTCCGGGATGTTCTATGGCATTCAAAAAGGAGCCATCGCAGCCTTGCAAAGCGGGCCGGAGTGGTTCGAGGCTTTGGACACAGTCTATACCAAAAGGCGGGAGCTTATGTTTAGATTGGTGGACAAATTAGGATGCTCCTACGACGAGAACGCGGTCGGTATGTTTGTGTGGAGCAAGCTTCCAGCTGGGTCACCCCCATCAGAACAATTTATAGATGAAATATTGTACAGCAGAGATATTTTTATAGCCCCGGGAACCATTTTTGGAAGTAATGGCGAGGGCTATATTCGTTTTTCACTTTGTGTAAAAGAAGAAAAGATCAAAGAAGCGATCCAAAGATTTTAGATTATGAAAATAGTCATTATAGGTGTTGGTTTAATAGGGGGGTCCTTTGCGAAGGATGTAAAAAGGCTGCACCCGGAAGCCGAAATAATCGGAGTGGATAAAAGCGAGTCCCATTTAGATGAGGCCCTGCAACTGCGTATTATCGACAAAAAAGGAGGGTACACGGACCTACAGACCGCCGATATGGTATTCGTGGGCATTCCTGTCGATGTTTTAATGGCCGAGCTTCCAAAAATTTTGGATGCCTCGGGAGAAGAAACCGTGGTAATGGACGCAGGTTCCACCAAACAATCGATTTGCGAACAGGTTGCCGATCACCCCAAAAGAAGAAATTTTATGGCCTGTCACCCCATTGCGGGAACGGAGTTCTCCGGTCCGACTGCTGCATTCGAAGGTCTGTATACCGGCAAAACAATGATCATATGTGAAGTAGAAAAAACAGCGTTTAAACTTCAGGAAAGGGCTTTGGCCATTTTTCAGGAAATAGGCATGCGCATTCGGTACATGAATCCCAGAGCGCACGACAAACATATCGCCTATGTATCCCATTTATCACACATTAGTTCTTTTATGTTAGGGAAAACGGTTATCGATAAAGAAAGGAACGAACGCGATATTTTTGACATGGCAGGCAGTGGTTTTGAAAGCACGGTCCGATTGGCAAAAAGTTCCCCGGATATGTGGACGCCTATTTTTGAACAGAACAAAGATAATGTGGTCGAAACCCTTGAAGAGTATATTCAAAACCTGATCACCTTTAAGCAATTGATATTGGACAACGATTTTAAGAAGGTCCACCAAGAAATGAGTAATACCAATAAAATAAAACAAATACTAAAAGGAATACCACTTACAAAAAAATAGAACGTATTATGGAAAACAAAAAGGAAATGAGAAAATGGTTGGATGATATGAATTTAGGTCATCCATTGGTAGTTGCAGGTCCCTGCAGTGCCGAAACCGAAGAACAGGTGCTAAAAATTGCCCATGATCTAAAAGATACCGATGTGAGCTATTACCGTGCCGGAATCTGGAAACCACGAACTCGTCCTGGTAATTTTGAAGGAGTAGGGGCCATAGGACTAAAATGGTTGCAAAAGGTAAAAGAAGAGACCGGACTTAAAACCGCCACCGAAGTTGCCAACAGAGCACATGTTGATCTAGCCTTGGAGCACGATATCGATATGTTGTGGATAGGGGCACGTTCTACCGTAAGTCCGTTTATTGTCCAAGAGATTGCAGATGCGCTCGAAGGTACCGATAAAGTTGTGTTGGTAAAAAACCCAGTAAATCCAGATCTTTCACTTTGGTTAGGTGCCGTGGAGCGTTTATATTCTGCCAACATTAAAAAATTAGGTGTGATCCATAGAGGTTTTTCCACTTACGAAAAAACCAAATACCGTAACATACCGGAGTGGCAGTTGGCCATTGAACTACAAACAAGGTTCCCGGATTTACCCATCGTAAACGACCCAAGCCACATTACAGGAAAAAGGGATATGGTTTTTGATGTGTCGCAGACTGCATTGGATTTGAATTTTGATGGGTTGATGATAGAAACACATTATGACCCGGACAACGCATGGAGTGATGCCGCACAACAGGTAACCCCAAAAACCTTGGTCCAGATCATGAAGGATCTGCGAATTAGAAAAGAAACCGATGAAGAAGCAGAGTACATGAGCAATTTGACCAACCTAAGAGCGCAGATAGATGTCCTGGACAATCAGTTGATCGATCTTTTGGGCAAAAGGATGAAAGTGTCGGACGGAATCGGTGAGCTCAAAAAGCAGAAGAACGTTGCCGTACTCCAAAGCAATCGTTGGAACGCTATCCTGGGCAATATGATCTTGGAGGGCGAACAAAGGGGATTGAGCGAGGAATTCGTATTAAGAATGTTCAAGGCAATCCACCAAGAATCCATTAACCACCAAGAAAAAATAATCAAGTCATAAGCTGATTTTTTAACAGTCAGATTCATTTAAGAACTATTTACGGCCATAATATCCAGTGCCGTAAATAGTTTTTTTTTTGTTTCAAACTGTAACAAACCTCCTAAGTGATCATCTTTCCAAAGTAAAAACACTCTATCATGAAAAAAATATACACATTAGGATTTTTATTGCTTCCATTGATCATGTTATCGCAAAGAATTATAGACACGGAGGTTGGGGAATTCAACAAAATCAAAGTTTTTGATTTGATCGAGGTCAATTTGATCCAATCCGACGAGAACAAAATTATGATCAAAGGCTGGAACGTGGACGATATTAAATGGACCAACAAAAATGGGGTTCTTAAACTGCGTATGCAATTGGATAAAAAATTCCAGGGAGAAGATACCATGATCGAAGTCTACTACACCAACTTGGATGTTATAGATGGGAACGAGGGTGCCAGAATTACCTGTAACGAGTTGGTGAACAAAAGTAAAATAGAGCTAAGGGCCCAGGAAGGCGCCATGATCCATATTGGGATGGATGTAGATTATGCAGAGATCCGAGCGGTGACAGGCGGTATTATTAAAGCCTCTGGACTTGCCAAAAACCAAACCGTTGTGCTCAATACCGGAGGTATTTTTGAAGGTAGGGAACTGCGCACCGCAACAACGGATGTAAAAATTTCAGCTGGTGGCGAAGCCGATGTTTTTGCTTCGGAATTGGTGGAAATCAATGTAAAGGCCGGAGGAGATGTCTACGTGCATGGAAATCCGACAACGGTGAATAAGAGAACATTTGTAGGGGGCAGGGTCTACATTAAAGATTAATGAAACTTGTTGGCTTAACTAAAAGAGGCTGTTTAAAAAGTCGAACTTTGTCAACCTGAAACAAGTTCAGACTGATGTATTTCACTACTTTTTAAACAGCCTCTTTTAGTTTTATATCGATCGGAAAGGTTATTTTTTAAAGATATATCGGGTAATAAAAATACCTTGTCCATCACCTTTTCCTCCTTCACTTTCAACACCGCTAACAACAAAGGCCAATTCCCATCCGTTGGCGATCATATCGTTGATCATGGAAGTGATCATAGCGTCGTTGGCCGCAATATTCTGAAAACGGATACCGCCAACATTGTAAAAGTTCAACAATTTGGTCTCTTCGAAATTTTTAACACGGATTTCGTTTCTTTTGGACTTGTTTCTCGTGTTATCGTCCTCTGTTTGTACACTGGTAAATTCTTTATAATCCTTGTCCTCCAGAGCGTTGATTATTCTTGATCTACCAAGCCCGTTGGGCACTATGGATTCAACGCTGGTAATTACTTTGTACTGTTGTGCGTTTACACTAAATGCAGTGGTCAAAGCGATTACTGCGGCAAATAAGATTTTTTTCATGTTTAAATTTTGATGATTAATATGTTATAAATAAAGATATACGACGAAACGAAAGGAATATTGTTTCTTTGTATTTAAAAAAACTAACAAATTTTGAACGGAACAGTTTATAAATCGACCGGAAGTTGGTACACCGTAAAGTCCAATGAAGGCAACTTTTACGAATGCCGTATAAAGGGCAAGTTCCGTACACAAGGGATTAAGAGCACTAATCCAGTTGCCGTTGGCGACCATGTCAGTTTTGAACTGGAAACTATTGGTGACGAGACGATCGGTATAATTTCCAAAATTGGCGATCGTAAAAACTACATAGTCCGCAAGTCCGTTAAGCTTTCCAAACAAACACATATTATTGCATCCAATTTGGACCAGGTATTCCTATTGGTCACTTTGAACAACCCTCCCACCTTTACCAGTTTTATAGATCGATTTTTGGTGACTGCAGAAGCTTATGAAATTCCGGTAGTGCTACTTTTTAATAAAATGGATGTTTACCAAGAAGAAGAAAGGTTTGAGGTGGATTATTTAATGGATCTATATACGAAAATTGGGTATAAGTGTATTAAAATTGAAGCAAAACAAGGTAAGAACGTTGATTTGGTAAAAGAAATAATGAGAGGGAAAACCAGTATGTTCGCCGGTCATTCCGGGGTAGGAAAGTCTACATTGGTAAATGCCTTGGAACCTGGAATGCAACTAAAAACTGCCGAAATTTCTGAGCAGCACATGCAAGGCCAACATACTACCACTTTTGCCGAAATGTACGACCTGTCTTTCGATGCACGGATAATCGACACCCCCGGGATTAAAGGTTTTGGTATCGTGGATATGAACAAGCACGAGATCGGAGACTATTTTCCCGAGTTTTTTGCGTTAAAATCGGAGTGTAAATTTAATAACTGTTTACATTTGGACGAACCCAAATGTGCCGTAAAAAAAGCTCTGGAGAACAATGAAATTGCAGCAAGTCGCTATCGGAGCTACGTGCAAATGCTCACTGGGGAAGAAGATAACCCATACAGGGAAAGATAAATGAGAACAGTACTGCAGAGAGTATCAAAGGCAAGTGTTGCCGTCGATGGCAAAATGATATCATCCATCGGAAACGGGCTTTTGATCTTACTGGGCATCGAGGATGCCGATACAAAAGAAGATATAGACTGGTTGACCAATAAAGTTTTAAACCTTCGCATTTTTAACGACGAGAACGGGGTGATGAACCGCTCCGTATTGGATACTGATGGCGATATTATAGTAGTTAGTCAGTTTACATTGCATGCGTCTACCAAAAAAGGAAATCGACCATCGTATATAAAAGCCGCAAAACCCGATGTTGCCATTCCTGTGTACGAGAGTTTTGTTCAGGTATTGGAGCAAAAATTCGGAAAGAAGGTTGGAACCGGAATTTTTGGCGCCGATATGAAAGTGGAGTTGCTCAATGATGGTCCGGTTACCATTATTGTGGACACAAAAAATAGAGAATAATTTTTTTATGTTGAAAAAAATCTCTTTTTTGTAAGAAATTATTCACCACCATCTTTAAACAAACCAACCTCTCCTAACCAACCAATGCACTTTTACTTATTTATCCTATTTGCCTTATTCTTTGATAGTTCATATTCACAGGATTATCGAGTAAGTTCGATTTCCAAAACAATGCAACAAAACGCAGATGCCGTAGTTCGTTTGGATAAAATGGATGTGATTGTTGAGGCAAAGGACCGAATGATCGTGAACCAGAAGAGAGTGGTTACTGTACTTAACAAAGAAGGCAATAAACATGTTAACGCCTATGCCTTTTACGAAAAAAAGGATAAGGTATCACATTTAGAAGCAGTAATTTATAATGCACAAGGCGAAGAGGTAAAGAAAATAAAGAAAAGAGATTTTTTAGATCAAAGTGCAATTGGGGGCGGCACATTGTATGCCGATTCGCGTGTGTTGGTTTTGCAATATACGCCAACCCAATATCCTTATACAGTGGAGTTCTCCAAAGAATATTCTACCCCAAATACTGCCTTTGTACCAAAATGGCCCTTTTTGGAAGATTACCGGTTGAGTACAGAAAGCAGTCAGTTTTCTTTTCGTGTTGAATGTGGTATACCTTTTAGGACCAAAGAAGACAATTTAGACGAATATCAAATCAAAAAATCGAAGACAACGAACGGTGTTGTGTATATAGCCAATAATTTGAATGCTATGGTGGAAGAGCCTCTTTCGCCTAGCTTTCAGGATTTTGCCCCACATGTTAAGATAGCACTGAACGAGTTTCATTTAGAGGGGGTCGATGGAAGGGGAGCTACTTGGCAAGAACTGGGAAAATGGATGTCAGATGAGCTTTTAGTAGGAAAAGACGATTTGGATGAAGGTACTGTACAATATGTGCAAAACTTGGTAAGAGGGGTCAACGATCCTTTGGAAAAAATAAAAATAGTTTATCACTATGTACAAGAAAATACAAGGTACATAAGTGTGCAGCTGGGGATTGGAGGATGGATGCCTATAAATGCATCCACAGTGAATCGAGTAAAATATGGAGATTGCAAAGGACTTGTCAATTATACCATGGCCTTGCTGAGGGCAGCTGGAGTGGAATCTTATTATACAGTGGTACATGCCGGTAATAAGATTAGGGATATGGATAGAGATTTTCCATCCATGCAGGGCAATCACGTTATATTGAATGTACCGTTGGAAAATAATGAAGTATGGTTGGAATGCACAAGTCAGATTGCACCCGTTAACCATTTGGGCACTTTTACGGATAATAGGAATGTATTAAAAATTAAACCCGAAGGAGGCGAATTGGTCCGTACCCATGTAAACCCAGATGAGGATAATTATCAACTTACCAAAGCCTATTTTGAGATTGCCGACGAAACAAACATAATAGGAAAGGTAAAGATTGTTTCAAGAGGTACACAATACGATCAAAAGTATTGGATAACCAAAAACACCAGGTCGAAAGAAGAAGAATTTTATAAAACGTACTGGAACTACGTGCAAAATTTAAATTTGGGCACCGTTACCTATGGTAACGATATTGATAATATCGAATTTTCAGAAGATATTGAATTCTCAGCCAATAATTACTTGTCTTCAGCAGGGGATAAATTATTGTTGATTCCCAATGTTTCCAACAGAAATTTAAATGTACCGGTCAGGGTTCGAAATAGAAAAAGAGCATTGGTCGTAAAAAGAGGGTTTTTGGATGAGGATGAGTTTACTATCCGTTTGCCCAAGGGGTATATGCTGGAAACTGGCATTCTGCCTATAAAGGTAGAATCAAAGTACGGGTCGTACTCAGTTTTTATAGAAACGCTCGAACCAGGGACCATACGTTACAAAAGGCGACTTTTGGTGAAGTCCGGTAAATACCCGAAAGAAGAATATAGTCAGTACCGCGATTTTAGGAAAAAAGTCGCGAGATATGACAATATGAAAGTTGTTTTAATCAAAAAAGAGTTATGAGGATAACACTATTGCTCTCATTATTGTTGGTACACTTATCAGTAAGCGCTAAAGATGTAAAATTTGGAAAAGTATCCAAAGAGGATGTGTCGGCTACCCGACATATCGATTACCCGGAGGCAAATGCGGCAATTCTGCACAAAAGCGAATGGATATGGTACGATTATCAATATGACATCGGATGGACAGTTACCAGAGAAGTTCATTTTCGAATAAAAATTTACAAAAAGGATGGTTTTGATTGGGCTACTTTACAAATACCCCTTTACGCTGGAAGAGGAGGTGAAGAGACCATTTCGGGCATCAAAGGGTTTACTTTTAATATTGAAGGCGGGAAACTCGTTAGTAAAAAGCTCAAGAACGATGGGGTCTTTGAAGAAAAAGTCAATAAATACAGAAACAAAACTTCCATTACCATGCCAGAGGTAAAGGAAGGAAGTGTTTTGGATATTGAATATAAAATAAAGTCGCCGATGTTCTGGAATATAGATGAATTCAAATTTCAGTATGATATTCCTTTGGACCATGCAGAAGTTCGTTTGGATGTACCGGAATATTTTATTTTCAAAAAACACAGCAAAGGTTTTCAGACCATTCAATTTGCCGAATCCAAAAAGAATAGATCCATGAACATTGCATACCGAAGTTCCGATAATATGGGTTTGGTGGGCAGGTCGACCCACAATAATGGCACTTTGAGCTTTATGGAGAACATTTATACAATGGAGGTGTCGAATATACCGGCCATGTTGGAAGAAAAGTATACCAATAACATCGATAACTATAAGACTTCTGTAAAGTTCGAATTGGCATCTACCCATTTCCCCAATCAACCTTATGAAAATTATAGCTTAACATGGGAGGGGGTGGCCAAATCCATTTATTCTTATGACGATTTTGGGGTAGAGTTGAACAAGAAGGGATATTTTAAAGAAGATTTAGATCCATTGCTCAATGGCCTATCCTCCAATATCGAAAAGGCGATGACCATTTTTCAGTTTGTAAAAACAAAAATGAACTGGGATAATTACTACGGAGTAACTTGTAGTGATCAGGGTATTCGCAAAGCCTACAAAGAAGGGAAGGGTAACGTTGCCGAGATAAATCTTATGTTAACGGCAATGTTCAGATACGCAGGATTGGATGCCCATCCCGTGTTGGTGAGTACAAGATCGCATGGAATACCGCTCTTCCCGACCAGTGATGGATTCAATTACGTAATTACCGGTCTTCAACTAGAAAATGGTTTAGTCCTTTTTGATGCTACAGAAAAGAATACTGTACCCAACATACTGCCCATGAGGGCCTTGAATTGGTTTGGTAGGCTTATCCGAGAAGATGGAAGTTCAAAACAAGTGGATTTAATGCCCAAAACAAAATCCGTGGATGCCATAATGATGAGTGTTGTGCTTAATGATGATGGCTCCATTGAAGGAGAATACCAGGAACAATATTCTGCAAACAGTGCATTGTTGTTCAGGAACAATTTCGTTGCTGGCACGGAAGAAAAATATTTGGATGATTTGGAAAAAAAATATGGAGATATCGAAATCTCGAATTTTAATTTGCAAAACCAAGGTAACCTCTCCAAGCCCGTAGTACAAGCGTTCAATTTTGTTAAAGAAGATGCTTTCGATGAAATTTCCGGGAAACTGTACATATCACCTTTATTTTACCTAACAACTACGGTCAATCCTTTTAAAACCGAAAAAAGAGAGTTTCCCGTAGACTTTGGTTACCCATGGAAAGATCAATATATGATCAATATTGCGATTCCGGATGGATATGCTGTAGAATCGGTTCCAGAGTCCATTGCAGTTGGCTTACCAGATAATTTAGGTCGGTTCAAATACTTTGTGTCTGCGGCGAATAACAAAATCAATGTAAGGGTGGATATTGAGCTCAATACTTCGCTGATCTCTTCCAATTATTATGCTCAGTTAAAGGAGTTTTATAATCAGATAATTAAGAAAGAATTGGAAAAGGTGGTTCTTGTAAAAACATAAGATAATGGTATGTAAAAAGTATACTGTATAATCCTAAGCAAATTTTTGGGAGATCTTGGTGAATACTTGGACCCATGTACCGGAGAACAGATTGTTTTTGGACAACAAAGTGCAGAGGCAAGAGTAAATAATGGTAGGGCATTAAAAAAAAGTTGCATCGAACAATGAAATTTAAAATTTATATTCTGTTTTTACTATCTCTACAAGTGGTAACCGCCAAAGAGATAACATTTGGTAAAGTATCCAAGGAGGAAGTGTTGGCCACTCAGCATAAACGCTATCCAGATGCTAATGCCGCTATACTGTATAAAAGTGAGTTGGTACACTTTGATTTTCATGCTGAAACCGGTTGGCAGCTTATAACAGAAGTTCAATATAGGATTAAGATTTATAGGAAAGCAGGGTTGAGTTGGGCTACCCTGCACAAGTCTTTTTTAACAAATAGCGAGCATAGACAGGATATCTATCAGATCAAAGGATTCACGTTTAATATCGTGGACGGTAATGTGGTTAGGACCAAATTGGAAAATAAGGGTGTTTTCATCGAAAGAGTGAATGATGATCAAAGTAAGTTGGCCATTTCAATGCCCAATGTAAAAGAAGGCAGTGTTGTAGACGTCGCATTTAAAATAAAATCACACGCATATTGGAATATCGATGAGTTTTGGTTGCAATTTGATATTCCAGTGGATTTTGCATTGGTACAATTAAAAATCCCAGAGTACTTCGTTTATAAACAATACAATAGAGGTTTTTATCCAGTTGAAATGGAACAATCACAGCGGAATAAGTCGCTAGAGGTAGTTCAACAGGCGGATTACAGTTTCAAAACCCCGACGAATGTTGCTTTGGGAAAGGAAACCATAAATTATATCGAGAACATTTTTACGTTCACATTATCAAATCTTCCCGGATTGGTCGCGGAGTCAGAGGTAGTTAACATAAATGATTATAGAGCAGCCATTAAGTTTGAATTGGGGTCCACTAGGTTTCCAAATGAAACATATAAAAACTATAGTTTAACCTGGGGAGATGTTGCTAAAACCATTTATGATAACGATAGATTTGGTAAGGAATTAAATCGTCACGACTATTTTAAAGGAGATTTAAAAAAACTACTCCGAGATGCATCCTCGGAAATGGAAAGGGCCATGGTTATATATGACTTTGTAAAGTCACAAATGAATTGGAACTACGGGTTTGGTATATTGTGCAACAGTAAGGGGATTGCAGAAGCGTACAACGAAAAGAAAGGAAATGTCGCCGATATAAACCTTATGCTTACCTCGATGTTCAGGTATGCAGGTCTCAAAGCAGACCCTGTTTTGATTAGTTCCAAAACAAACGGAATCCCTTTTTTTCCTACGGTTGGCACTTTTAATTATGTGGTTGTAGGGCTTCAAATGGGGGCGGATTTAATGTTGTTCGATGCAACAGAGAAATATGGCTATCCAGATTTCATTCCATTGCGCGCAGTAAATTGGGTCGGAAGACTTATTCGTGAGGACGGTACAACTGCTCAAATAGATTTAAAACCAAAGTTTAGGTCCCTCAATGCTGAATTAATTACCGTATCCTTTAATAAGGATGGCTCAATCACGGGCAAATACCGGTATCATAGCACGGGATACTTCGCCTTCTATTTAAGAAAGGGTAATAGTGGGAACCCAAGCGACTCCTATCGGGTCAATATGGAAAAAAAATTCTCTGATATGGAAATCACAAACTTTCAGGTCTTAAACCACAACAACCCATCCCAACCATTGGAGCAAACCTATGGGTATACCAAAAAATCTGCATTTGAAACAATTGGCCGCAAGATTGTTTTTACTCCATTTTTCAATTCAGGGTTAAATTATAATCCATATAAGGCAGAGGAAAGAAATTTGCCCATAGAGAAAGTTTTTACGCAATCCTTTAAAAAAATGGCAACCATAAAAGTACCCGATGGCTATGCGGTTGAATCGTTTCCGGAGCCTGTATCCATAGTATTGCCCAAAAATATGGGAAGCTATAAATATGAGGTCTGGATAGAGGAGGATATAATAAAAATCAATTCCGAAATTAATTGGAATACAACGGTCATACCTCCAGAATTCTATTCGGACGTAAAAGGCTTTTATGATCAAATAGGTAAATGGAATTCCGGTAAATTAATTTTCACTAAACAATAAACTTATATATGAGAAAAATAATTTTGATTCTCTTAATGTTGAGCTGTTTGCCGGTTATTGGTCAAGGTCAGGAATTTGGGGAGCTTTCAGGTTTTGAGTCTAATTTCAGAACCTATTATAAAGATAGCACCGCACATGCCGTATACCTCTACGAAAAAGGTAGGAACTATTTTCAGGTAAGAAGAAACTATGTTTGGTTGATAACGGAATACCATGCAAAAATAAAGATATTGGACGAAGAAGGGTTTTCGGAGGCCGACATATCCATACCTTATTATCATTCAGAGAAAAAGACCGAAACAGTAAGTAAGGTCAAGGCCATAAACCATGTTAAGGGTACAAAACATAACGTTATGCCCAGTACTATTTTTGATGTTCAAGTGAGTGAACATTGGTCAGAGAAACGATTTACATTTTCCAATGTCCAAGAAGGATCGGTACTCGAATACTCTTACGAACTGGAATCCCCATTTTTATACAACATGAAAGGTTGGGAATTCCAGGGGCATATTCCCAAAATATATTCCGAGTACAATGCGAAAATACCGGGCAACTATAAATATAACAGGTCGCTATTGGGTAAATTGGAGCTAGATGTTAACGACGCTACTATTCAGTCAAATTGTTTTAGTGTTCCCGGAATGTCGGTACAGGCCGATTGTGAAGTGTTAAAATATGTAATGAAGGATGTGCCTGCATTCAAGGAAGATGAAGAATACATGTTGGCTCCGTCAAATTACAGATCTAGATTGGAATTTGAGCTTGCAGAATATGAAAGTTTCCAAGGTAGGGTAGAAAGGTTTACCAAATCATGGAAAGATGTAGATCGAGAGTTTAGAACAGACCGCGACATCGGAGGGCAGCTCCGCAAAAAAAATTATTTTGAAAGAAATCTACCTTTGGAGATAATTACGGGAAAAGAAAGTGATTTAACAAGAGCGATAAAATTGTACAGATTTGTAAAAGCCCACTATAACTGGAACGGAAAATTTGGCATTTTTAGGAATAACAATGTAAAAAAGGCATTCGAAGAAGGTGTAGGAAACGTGGCTGAAATAAACATTACCTTGATCAATTTACTGAACGCATCGGGGATAGATACAGATCTTGCTCTCATATCGACCAGAATGCATGGGTTGCCCAAAAAATCACATCCAGTCATGTCTGATTTTAATTATGTAGTTGCCAAAACTGAAATTGATGGAGAAACATACTTGCTGGATGCTACAGAAAAGGAAATGCCATTTGGAATGCTGCCTTATCGTTGTCTAAACTACTATGGCCGAGTTATGGATTTAGATGGTGATAGTTACTGGATGGATATTGAACCAGAAAAATTGAACGGTAGAACGGTTAGGGTAAATCTCGAATTGGATCTGATGAATAGCTCAGTGAAAGGTAAGTTCGATGAGATCTCTAAAGGATATGATGCCTACTTGAAACGCAAAAAGATTGCGGAATTATCGCAAGAAGATTATCTGGCAGCAATTGAAAACGAGTACATAGACGGATTTTTTATTAATCAATATAAAGTTGATGAAGAACAATCGGATGAGAAGAATTGGGTGGAACATTTTACTTTTCAATTGGAGGATTTGGAATTTTCCAAAACAATATATTTCAACCCATTTATAATTCGTTTTTTTAAAGACAATCCTTTTAGAGCGGAAACCCGAAGCTATCCGGTAGATTTCGGTTATCAAAGAAAATTCAATTATATGGCCAATATCGAGGTTCCGGTTGGGTATACAATTAAAGAGTTGCCCAAACCGGTAAACTTGGCCTTGCCAGATGGTAGTGGTGTCCTGCAATATAATACTACCGAGTTGAACGGAAAGATCATGGTGGTATTTTCTTTGCAATTGAGATCTACACAATATTCCAATGTGGGCTACGACTATTTAAAAAAACTTTTTAGTAGTGCAGTGGCTAACCAAAATCAAAGTTATATAGTTTTAGAAAAGGTATAAACAGTAGTGATTACCTTTGCTTTTAAACTTAAAATTTTTGAAGGTGAACATAGAAAACGCACAAAAGGCCGTTGATGAGTGGATTAACAATCACGGGGTCCGTTACTTTAACGAACTGACCAACATGGCCCAGCTTACCGAAGAGGTTGGCGAAGTGGCCCGTATTATTGCCAGAAGATATGGTGAACAGAGCGAAAAAGAATCCGATAAAGCAAAAGATCTGGGCGAAGAACTTGCCGATGTTGTTTTTGTGGTACTCTGCTTGGCCAACCAAACCGGAATCGATTTACAAGAGGCATTCGATAAAAAATTGGATTTAAAGACCAAACGGGATCACGACCGTCATCAAAATAACAAAAAGCTTAAATAAAGTTCCGGTTATAAAGGGACTTTAGGGCTGTTTTTTCTAGTTTTGACAATTCATACAAACCCTAACGAATTGAAACTCCAACTTTCTTCTCCCAACAATACAAAAATTGAAAAAGACATAGCAATCACTGGTTCTAAGAGTGAAACAAACCGTTCGTTATTGTTGCAGGCGCTTTTTCCGAATATTAAAATAGCCAATCTTTCCAACTCGGACGATGGGGAAGTTATGCAAAAGGGTTTGGCCAAGTCCAATGGAGTGGTGGATATTCACCATGCAGGTACCGCTATGCGTTTTTTAACCGCCTATTTTGCATCGCAACAAGGCAAACAAGTGGTGCTCACGGGTTCGCATCGAATGCAAGAACGACCTATAAAAGTGTTGGTGGAAGCATTGCAAGCACTTGGGGCGGATATTCAATACGAAAAGGAAACGGGTTATCCCCCGCTGAAGATTTCTGGTAAAAAGCTCGAAAAAAACCGTGTATCCCTGCCTGCAAATATTAGCAGCCAATATATTTCCGCATTACTTTTAATTGCACCTAGCTTGGAGAAGGGTTTGGAATTGGAACTGATCGGCAAGATTACATCTGTTCCTTATATAAAAATGACATTGGCCCTGTTGGAACAGATAGGCGTCCAAACTTCCTTTGTGGGGAACACCATAAAAGTCGCCCCAAAAACAGCGGTGGCGGATACTACTTTGGTGGTAGAATCCGATTGGAGTTCGGCCAGCTATTTTTACAGTATTGTGGCCATGTGCGATGTAGGTTCGGCAATAACACTATCGTCGTACAAACAAAACTCTTTACAGGGTGATAGCGTTTTGGTAAAAATCTATAAGGATTTTGGTGTGGAGACCATATTTAAGGACAATACCATTGTACTCAAGAAAACATCAAAAGATATTGCCGACCATTTAACCTACGATCTTTCCAACGCCCCGGATATTGCTCAGACGATTGCCGTTAGCTGTTTGGGATTGGGTATTGGTTGTCATTTAACGGGATTACATACCTTGCCTATTAAGGAAACCGACCGGTTGGCTGCTCTGCAAAAAGAGTTAGGGAAGTTTGGTGCCAAGGTGGATATCGATTCCGAAAGCCTGACCTTACAAGCACAAAATCAGCTTGCAGAAGGAGTTTGTGTGGATACCTACAACGATCATCGAATGGCGATGGCCTTTGGCCCACTAGCACTGAAAGCCGACTTTGTGGTCAACGATGCCGAAGTGGTTTCCAAATCCTATCCCGATTTTTGGAACGATCTAAGAACCCTTGGGTTCGCTGTACAAGAATTGTAAATCACATTTAATCATCAAATTACTTGACATCCCCTATCACGAGGTTGTATATTTGCACTTCTTAAAAAAAATCGAAAAAAAGTCCACATGAAATTATCGAACTTCAATTTTGAATTGCCAAAAGAATTGTTGGCAGAATATCCCGCGGAACATCGTGACGAATCCAAACTAATGGTAGTTCATAGGGATACAGGAAAAATTGAGCATAAAATGTTCAAAGACATCGTAGATTATTTTGATGAAGACGATGTAATGGTCTTGAACAATACCAAGGTGTTTCCTGCGAGACTTTTTGGAAACAAGGAAAAAACCGGTGCTAGGATAGAAGTGTTCTTGCTTAGGGAACTTAACCAAGAGCAACGACTTTGGGATGTTTTGGTAGATCCGGCAAGAAAGATTAGGATCGGTAACAAGCTTTATTTTGGCGATGATGAAAGTTTGGTGGCAGAAGTGATCGATAATACAACATCGAGAGGAAGAACATTGCGTTTTCTTTACGATGGTTCTTATACCGATTTTAGAAGAAAGCTTAGGGAACTTGGAGAAACTCCGTTGCCCAAATACATTAAAAGAGAGGTTACACCAGAAGACGAGGAACGTTACCAGACCATTTACGCCAAGCACGAGGGAGCTGTAGCAGCACCGACCGCAGGGCTTCACTTTTCCAAACACTTATTAAAGCGTTTGGAGATCAAAGGCATTCAGTTTGCAGAGGTCACTTTGCACGTAGGACTGGGAACATTTAACCCAGTAGAGGTAGAAGACTTGTCCAAACACAAAATGGACAGCGAAGAATTGGTGATCGATGAAAAAGCAACAGAAGTAGTAAATAACGCAAAAGCCAACAAGCGAAGAGTATGTGCCGTAGGTACAACCGTTATGCGCGGCTTGGAAAGTGCTGTTTCTTCAGAGCATACATTGAATACGTTTGAAGGATGGACCAATAAGTTCATATTTCCTCCGTACGATTTTAGCATAGCCAATTGTATGATCACCAATTTCCACTTGCCAAAATCCACTTTAATGATGATGGTTTCCGCATTTGCCGGTCATGATCTTATCAAGAAAGCGTACAAGCAGGCAATTTTGGAAGGATATCGTTTCTACTCCTATGGAGATGCCATGTTGATTCTATAAAAACGGAAAATCATAGAAGAAAAATCCCGTTGACCTTAAAGTGAACGGGATTTTTTTCTTCCTTATCTTTAGATAGTGGAAAACAAAAAGAAGGATATACGCGCATTGACCAAAGAGCAGCTCCGAAACTTTTTTGTGGAGCAGGGAGACAAGGCATTTCGTGGAAACCAAGTGTACGAATGGTTGTGGCAAAAGTCGGCCCACGATTTTGATGCCATGACCAATATTTCCAAGGAAACCCGACAAATGCTGGAAGATAACTTTGTTATCAATCATATTCGGGTAGATCAAATGCAGCGAAGTTCCGACGGAACCATTAAAAATGCCGTTCGTTTGCATGATGGCTTAATAGTGGAATCCGTTTTGATTCCCACGGAAACCCGGACCACAGCCTGTGTGTCCAGTCAGGTTGGATGTAGTTTGGATTGTAAATTCTGTGCAACGGCCCGTCTAAAACGAATGAGGAATTTAAATCCGGATGAGATATATGATCAGGTTGTGGCCATAGACAACGAGAGCAGATTGTATTTTGATCGTCCGTTGAGCAATATAGTTTTTATGGGTATGGGAGAGCCGTTGATGAACTATAACAATGTGCTCAAGGCCATAGAAAAAATTACTTCCCCGGAAGGATTGGGCATGTCCCCCAAACGTATTGTGGTCTCTACCTCCGGAGTGCCTAAGATGATCAGGAAAATGGCCGACGAAGAAGTCAAATTTGGTCTGGCAGTTTCATTGCACTCCGCTATCGACGAGGTCCGAACTTCCATTATGCCCTTTAATGC
Organism: Flagellimonas sp. ABD4_174; assembly: GCF_056160185.1. Taxonomy (NCBI): domain Bacteria; kingdom Pseudomonadati; phylum Bacteroidota; class Flavobacteriia; order Flavobacteriales; family Flavobacteriaceae; genus Flagellimonas; species Flagellimonas sp. ABD4_174. The sequence continues at coordinate 3,023,876 of NZ_JBSWWP010000001.1, read as the reverse complement.
CACATTTCCACTTAAAGAACTCAGGGAGGCGTTGGAGTATTGGTACAGCAAGACCAAGAATAGAATTACCTACGAATATGTGGTCTGGAAAGGAATCAACGATACCCAGAAGGCAGCAGATGCACTGGTCAAGTTTTGCAAGTTTGCACCATCCAAGGTCAACATAATCGAGTACAACCCCATTGATGATGGTGACTTTCAACAAGCACCCAATAGTGCCATTGATATGTACAAGAATACCTTGGAGCAAAACGGCATTACGGTTACCATACGTAGGTCGCGAGGCAAGGATATCGATGCCGCTTGCGGGCAATTGGCCAACAAAAGCTAGAATTATTTTTGATTGGCCATCCACATTGGTAGGTAAAACAACGATACTTTTAGAACTCTTTCTTAAAACTTCGATTTAGTTCTAACAACTCTCGCATTTTCCCTACTTTTAGGGTTTTAAAACCAAACACCACACCGCTACGTTGAAAATCGTTTCGCAGATACGGGAACCCATAGAAAATGAGATGCAGCTTTTTGAGGAAAAGTTCCTCAAATCCATGTCTTCCAAGGTTGCATTGTTTAATAGGATTACCTATTATATTGTTAACCGCAAGGGCAAACAAATGCGCCCAATGTTCGTGTTCCTTACCGCCAAATTATTGAACGGGGAAGTCAACGAACGCACATACACAGGAGCTTCCATAATTGAGTTGATACATACTGCAAGCCTGGTCCACGACGATGTGGTGGACGACAGTAACAAACGACGGGGCTTTTTTTCCATCAATGCCCTGTGGAAAAACAAGATTGCCGTTCTGGTCGGGGATTTTCTTTTCTCTAAGGGTTTGTTGGTATCTCTGGAAAACAAGGATTACGATTTACTACACATTATTTCCAATGCCGTTCGCGATATGAGCGAAGGGGAACTGCTCCAGATAGAAAAAGCGAGACTTTTGGATATTACCGAAGAGGTTTACTACGATATTATCCGCCAAAAAACAGCCACTCTTATTGCCGCTTGTTGCAGTATGGGGGCATGTTCGGTGAGACCGGATTCGGATGAGGTGGAAGCCTTCCGGAAGTTTGGGGAGCTTTGTGGAATGGCCTTCCAAATTAAGGACGACCTTTTTGACTACGGTGCCGAGAAAATTGGAAAGCCTACTGGTATCGATATAAAGGAACAAAAAATGACATTGCCATTGATCTATGCATTGAACCATAGTGATAAGGAAAGTAAAAAATGGTTGATCAATTCCATCAAAAAACATAACAAGAACAAAAAACGTGTAAAAGAGGTTATAGAGTACGTTAAGGAAAAAGGCGGCCTCGAATATGCAGTTACCAAAATGTTGGAGTTTAAGGATGAAGCGTTGGCCATTTTGGACAATTACCCCGATTCCGAATACAAAAGTGCCCTCACCCTAATGGTAAATTACGTGGTAGACCGTAAAAAATAGGTATTTATAAGGTTGGTTATCAATTAAATGTCGAAAATTTTTATTTTTCGGGCAACCATTTACGTTTATATCCCGTCTATTTAAATAGAAGCACTTTTGTAAACCATTTTTTTTGAAAATCATCTCGCTACATAACAACGAAAAGCAACTGATTAAAAAATCGATCAAGGGAGATCAGCAGGCTCAAAAATTGTTGTACGAGAAGTTCTCGCCCAAAATGCTCGGGGTATGCAGACAATATATCAAGGACCTTCATTTTGCGGAAGATGTTATGGTAAATGGTTTTGTCAAGATGTTCAACCATCTCGGCTCTTACCAATATAAAGGTAGTTTTGAAGGCTGGGTCAGGAGCATTATGGTAAGGGAAAGTATTTCCTTTCTACGTAAAAAACAGTTTGTTGTTTACGATGATGATGCGGTCGAAGTGAGGGAAGAGGTGTTAGGACCCATATCCGATGGACTGTTGGATATGGAGTATGTGCAACACTTGATAGATGGTCTTCCAGAAGGATACAAAGCCGTTTTCCTGCTGTATGCCATTGAAGGATACGGACATAAGGAAATAGCGGAGATGTTGGCAATTAGCGAAGGAACTTCAAAATCGCAACTTTTCAAGGCCAGAAAAATGCTTCAAGAAAATTTAAGTCTAAAAGGAATGTCGCCCAATTCAAAAACGGCGAACAAAAAATAAGGGATATGGCTAAACTTGAAAAACATATCAAACAAAAGCTCGAGGAGCGAACCATTGTCCCATCGGATGGGGCTTGGAACAAGATTGCATCGCAATTGGAACAACCCGTGCCAAAGAAAAGGAATACATGGTTTATGTACGCGGTGGCCGCCAGTGTTGTAGGGGTCGTTTTGGTGTCTGCGTTCTTTTTTACCAAGGACAATGGCCCAACAGAGCAAATGAAAATGGTAGGAAACGAAATCAAAAATGAGAAGGTCATTGAGGCGGAAGAAATAAAGGCAAAAGAAAATAACAAAATAGACGTTGCGGAGACTAAGTCGGAAGTAACTAAAATGCAAAAACTGGTAGAAACACCATTGCCCAATGTAAATCCAAATACTGCAATCGCCACAAAGGACAATAGACAACCTTTAAAGGACGACATGATCCTAAACCCAGATAAGTTGATCGCACAAAAAGTGGAAGAAGTAGTGGCACAAGTAGAGCTAATGGAAAGTGTTAGGCAAGATGTTTCCGATGCCGAAGTCGATTCCTTGCTGCGTGCCGCACAGCGACAGATTTTAACCGACAAACTATTTTCAGAGAGCGGGACTGTGGATGCCATGTCCTTGTTGGCCGAAGTGGAGGATGAGTTGGACGAATCTTTCCGTGACCAGATCTTTGATGCCCTAAAATCCGGTTACCTAAAATTGCGTACTGCCGTGGCGGACCGAAACCAATAAAGTTATTCATCAATCAAAATAAACCTTTCAATACTTCCTGTCCTTAACAATGGACAGGAGGGAAGGAGGGTTGCAAATCAAAACAATCATGAAAACAATTACATTTTATTCAGCAATCTTGCTCCTGTTCCTAGTTTCTCAATCTCTTTTTGCACAAGAAGATTATCAAAAGAAAATCGAAACGCTCAAGCTGGAAAAACAACGCATAATCGATCAGGAAAAAGAAGCCCTAAAGATTGAGGTACGGGACATAAACCAACGATTGGAAGATGGTGATATTACCGAAAATGAAGCCAAAATACTTAAGGAGGAAGTGGCAAAGCAAAGAGCTCTGAACATTGAGAACCGGGTCGCGATTATAGAGAATAAGATCGCTTTGCTGGAGCGCAACAAAGGAGATGTACTTACCTTGTCCGAATCCGATATCATTTATGGTGATAGAATGCGCATTGGATTGCTCATTGATGGAAAACCGGCGGTAACTTTTAATTCCCGACAAAGACAAAGAGACTTAAAATACGATAGGCGAACCTACTCGGATTTTGTTATGGCCATCGGTTTTAACAATGCTTTGATAGAGGGGCAATCCCTGTCCGATTCTCCTTATAAAATTGGTGGAAGCCGTTTTTTTGAGATGGGCTGGCAATGGCGGACACGTGTGTTCCGGAATACCAACTGGCTACGTGTTAACTACGGTTTTTCGTTTCAGTTCAATGGTTTAAAGCCGGACGACAATCAGGTTTTTGTGCAAGACGGAGATCAGACCGTATTGCAAGAGTTCGAGTATGATCTGGATAAATCCAAGTTAAGAATGGACAACCTTGTTTTTCCTGTTCATTTTGAGGTGGGCCCCTCTCGATTGCATAAAAAAGAACGTACCATACGATATTCCATTCGCGATCAATTTAGAGTGGGATTCGGTGGCTATGGTGGATTTAATCTGGGAACACGCCAAAAATTAAAATACAATAGGGACGGGGAAAACGTAAAGGATAAACTAAAAAGAGACTACAACACAAGCGACCTTATTTATGGTGTGAGCGGATATTTGGGCGTAGACGGTGTACTGCTTTATATAAAATACGACCTAAATCCCATTTTTAAGGATGCAGAAATAAAACAGAACAATATCTCACTGGGCCTTCGGTTCGATATCTAATCGTTTTGGTTTTACACAACGGTCGGGTTTCCCCGGCCGTTTTTTTATAAGGACAACGCTTGTTCCATCTCTGGGGTAAACTCCTCCTTGTAATATACTTTTTTACAGTGCGAACACTCTGCGAACCTAATTGTATTAAGGGTAAAAAGTGGAATCCAGAACAAATGGGCATAGTTCGGTTGGGCAACAGCGGTCAATGTCCCGGTTTGATGGCAATAGGGACACGTAACATTTCTAAGGACTTTAGTTGCTTTTTTACCAGTTCTAGTACCAAAAAAAAGGATCATTAATTTCTAATGTTACAGTTGTTCAAAGGTAGAGTTTTCCTATTTGAATAAAGAAAAATCATTTTCGTTTTTAAATATGAATTACCTTCGCCCACATTTTTAAAGCATTGAGCACTTACCACAGTTTGGATGATTGGTTGTCCTGGATGGACAACATCTCCAGTAAGGATTATGTGATAATCGATAATTTTTTTCGGGAGGAACTCTATTCCGGGATAAAATCTTTTTTTCTGGGAAAGCTCCCCAATTTTAAGGAAGCTGGAATAGGTGCCCATTCCGATTTTCAGGTAGATACCAAGGTACGAGGTGACTTTACCTACTGGCTGGATAGAAAACGTGATGTCCAATTGCAGAACTATTGGGATGTCCTGGATGAAACCATTTTAATATTTAACCGCTATTGCTACCTGAGTTTATCAGGGTACGAGTTTCATTTGGCACATTACCCATCGGGAGGGCATTACGATAAGCATTTAGATCAGTTCGAAAACCGGAACAACCGCATGATCTCTATGATTGTTTATTTAAATGATGATTGGAAAGATGGTGATGGCGGTGAATTGGAAATTTTTGAAAAGAACGGTACTAGTTTTCTGGTACAGCCAATTGGCGCACGTTGCGTAATGTTTAAAAGCGCTGTGGTGCCCCACGCTGTGTTAAAAGCCCACAAAAGTAGGTTCAGTTTAACGGGTTGGCTATTGTACCAACCTTCTTCAGTGGGAACATTGTTCGTTTGATCAGTTCTTCACACATGGAATCTGCTGAATGAGTTCCTCGTTTTGCGCTGTAGAAGCACCGTAGGACATAACCATGGTGCCTTTGGTGCCATCGTTGGCCTCAATCGTAAAAACTACGGATTCATCGCTAGGATTCGTCATACCTTCAAATCGGTAAGAATCAATGATCTTTAGCTCGTTGGGCTGATATTCTTTTTTGGAATATAATGCTTTAATGCACGATTCATCTGCTTCAAAATCCTCTTTGAAACCTTCCTCCGTTAATGTGTTCACGGCTTGTGAAAGGGTGTCGAAACTGTGTTTGTTCATTTGGGTTGTTATTTTAAACGGTTTATAAAATTCAATGTCATTTCTTTTACCTGGTTCCAATCAGTGTACTCATGATCTTTTGTGGTGTCCACGGAGCCGCCCTCTTTTTTTGCAATGGAGCGCATGATCAATTTTTTAAAATAATTGTACTGGGTATATCTCAACGCTCCTGCAATATGCCATATGGTTTTTGTGTTCCAGTGGGTCTCATCCAAGAAATCATGCGCCACCTTTGCAACTTCTTCATGCTCCTCTTTAATGTTGGAGGCGATGGCCATCGAAACGGAGAAAAACACTGAAGGTTTTTTGTTCAAGATGTCAATATGTTGTTCCACATAATTTTTGATGAGCGTATTATAATTATTGATATGGATGGAACTTCCGATCAATACCACATCAAAACTATCGGGAGATGGAGGCTCTTCCACTGCATTGGCAATGGTTACCTGCATACCGTTCTCCTGAAGGACCTCCTCCATAAAACGGGCTATTTTCCGAGTTTGGCCTTCTACAGTGCCATAGATAATTAAAACTTTCATGTAAAATAAGGTGCTGGTTAAACAACCTTAAATACAAAGAATAATTTCAATATTTCCAATGATCTTAGTCAGTTTACCCTATCGACGATCATAGATTTCCACCTACTACCGGAAGCGTTAGCTCTGTGCCGTCCAGATCTATGGTCAATTTGGTTCCGGGCTCCGGCCATAGGGTGAACTCCTTGTCACTTGAGAAAATCATCAGGCCGATCTGTCGTCCTTTTGGAATTATTTGGTCGTCCGGCATCAAATCAAATTCCACTTCATAAAATTTGTTGGGGACCAAAGGTTCACTTTTCGTCAACGAGCTATGGTTTTGTGGGTCTGCCCATCCTCTTGTAATTATATTGTCCGTTATTTTGGTGTTCAAAGCATCGGTCCAAGGTAGAGCAACCAACCAAACGGATAAATTGGCAGCAGGCTTACTGCTGGCCATTTTAATCTTGACTTTGGGGACACCGGAAATATGGGTGTCCTCTGATAAAGGTGGGGTAATATAGATCAACCGGTGTTCTGTGGTCTCAGCTTTGGCCAAACTGGAACCTGAAAAAGAATAATTGTCCACCAAGGTTTCCGTTCCTTGTTTTTTGGGTTTGGTGGTGGTCAATTTACCTTTTGCCGGAGCTCCTGCTGTCAAATAAAATTTGATGTTTTCGGCCTTGGGATTGGGATAGTCCTCATAAGGTGTAGGGTTATCTTTTTTATCGTTTTCTCGAACGATCCATGCTTTAGGATCGTTTTCCACCCCATTTTCCACCCCATAAAGATATCTAGTAAACCAGCGGTTCATCATGGAGATAGGTGGTGGTCCACCGTGTCCGTTCTGATGATAATAAATTTGGACGGGAAGTCCCATTTCTTTGGCTTTTTTGTAAATGCGATAACTGTGTTCGGGCATTACGTTCCAATCGTTGAAACCGTGGGACATTAGTAGGGCTGCTTTCATGGAACCCATTTGGTTTAAATAATCCCTTCCTGCCCAAAAATCGTTGTAATCTCCGGTAATTCGGTCAAATCCATTCTTCATTTCGGTATCCCGAACCACTCTGTTGTTCCGCTCCCTTTTTGATTCGTCACCGCTATGTATAAAATCATAAAGGACATCAATATCTTCACCCAAATACCCTCCCGGCGATCGGACCAGGCCATTGGATCGGTAATAATGGTAGTACGAAGTGTTGGGCGCTATGGGAATTATGGCTTCCAACCCATCAACCCCCGTTGTCGCAGCAGCTAGAGGAATGGTTCCGTTGTACGAGGTGCCCGTCATACCTACTTTTCCAGTGGACCAATAGGCTTTAACCTCTTGGTTGCCCTCGCGCTCGGTATAGCCTTTGGCCTTGCCGCACAACCATTCGATAACCGCTTTTGGAGCCAAGGATTCGTTTTGGCCACCAACGGTTGGTGCACCATCGGAAAGACCTGTTCCTGGAGAGGATGAGTGTACCACGATGAAACCTCTGGGTACCCATGTTTGGATTTGTGAGTTGGAGATGATTGGACGTTCGCCCAAACGTGTAACATTGGGATGTTTTCTTGGTTTACCAGGTTTGCCCAGCTCGTGTTTTACGTCCCAAAAAATACCTTTGTCCAGTCCTGCTGTTCCAGCGTAATACGGGCTCGATTCGTAGATTACGGGCAGTTGTAGACCTTCTGTCTCGGTCTGTTCGGGCCGTGTAACACCCACATGCATGCGGTCTAATTTACCATCTCCGTCCGAATCAAAGTTGGTTTCGACCCAAAGATCATGACGGATCCATTTACTAGGGTCCGAAAAAGCTTGGACTACCTGTGCTTCACCATTTTCGATGATAGGTCTGGCTTTTTCTTCCATTTGTCCTGTTGCAAATTGGATGGAGAGAAATAGCAAGGCGGTGAGTATCCAAAAGTTTTGTGTTTTGTTCAGCATCATAATCCTCTATAATTTTATTTCCGTACTATCGTGTACCGATAATATCAGTATTGTAAGAATTTGCTTCTAATATACTAAATCTTACATAGGCAGTCGAATTTCGAAATATGGAAAATATTGTTTTTATTACCTTTAACAGCTATTTTTAAGAGAATACCTTGATTTCAAAAACTACTATAGACCAAGTATATGAAACCGCCCGATTGGAGGAGGTAATCGGTGATTTTGTGCAATTGAAAAAATCCGGTTCCAATTTTAAGGGATTGAGCCCTTTTACGGATGAACGCACTCCAAGTTTTATGGTTTCCCCGGTTAAGCAGATATGGAAGGATTTTAGTAGTGGAAAAGGGGGGAATGTGGTGGCCTTTTTAATGGAGCATGAGCATTTTACCTACCCCGAAGCCATAAAATATTTGGCAAAAAAGTACAATATTGAAGTAGAGGAAACTGAACAGACCGATGAGCAGAAAGAGCAGGCCAATGAACGCGAGAGTATGTACTTGGTCTCCGAGTATGCCCAGAAGTATTTTACAAGGACCCTATGGGATTCCGAGCCTGGAAAGGCGATTGGCCTAACCTATTTCAAAGAACGGGGGTTTACCGATGATATTATTAAAAAGTTTGGTCTTGGTTATAGTTTGGACGAATGGGAGGCTTTTACCAGAACAGCATTGGGGAAGGGGTACAAGTTGGAATTTCTGGAGAAGACAGGCCTTACCATTGTAAAGGAACAGGCTGGAGGCGAGAATAAAACATTCGATAGGTTCAAGGGCAGGGTAATGTTTCCTATCCATTCTATGAGTGGTCGGGTTTTGGGCTTTGGTGGGAGGATACTTTCCAACGATAAAAAAGCCGCCAAATACCTGAATTCCCCTGAAAGCGAAATCTACCACAAGAGCAAGGTGCTTTATGGGATTTATTATGCCAAACAGGCCATTGCAAAAGAGGACAACTGTTTTTTGGTGGAAGGGTACACGGATGTCATCCAGATGTATCAAAGTGGTGTGGAGAATGTAGTCTCCTCTAGTGGAACTGCGCTTACTCCCGAGCAGATTCGTCTTATAAACCGGTTGACCAAGAATATCACTGTACTGTTTGACGGTGATGCCGCGGGTCTACGTGCATCGCTGCGTGGAATCGACCTGATTCTGGAACAGGGAATGAACGTGAAAATCTGTACGTTTCCGGAAGGCGAAGATCCCGATAGCTTTGCCAAGAACAATACTTACGAGGATTTAGTACAATACTTGAGTGAGAATGCCAAGGATTTTATACAGTTCAAAACTTCATTGCTCGCAGAAGAAGCCGCAAGCGACCCTATAAAACGTGCAGATACGGTTAGGGATATTGTTAATAGTATTAGTAAAATCCCGGACCGAATTCGGCAAGAAATTTATGTGCAAGAATGCGCAAAAATTATGCAGGTTTCGGAAGATGTGCTTTATAATACTTTGGCCCAGATCGATAAAAAACTGCAAACCGATACAGCCAAAAAAGTAAAGCAGGAACAAAAGGCCTTTGAAGTTGTGAAGACTGATCGGGTGGTGGAAAAGGTGGATGTGCAGTACGAACTGGAGCGAAAAATAATTGAAGTACTGCTGTTATATGGAAATCAAAAACAAGAATTTGAGGATTTAGTACTCAAGGAGAACGAAGAAGGTGAACTGGTGCTCGAACCTGAGGTCATACAGGCGAAAGTATATGAAAAAGTATTTTTAGATCTTCAGGATGATGAAATTGAGCTTTCCAACGAACAGTTCAAGACCATTTATTATAAATTGATTGAAAAATTGAACGAGGATACCGACTTTTCGATAAGTACATTTTTGTCCGAACTAGATCAAGAAACAGTATCGCAAGTGTCTTCCATTTTAATGGAAGAAGAGCAATATGTACTTCACGACTGGGAGCGAAGGGATATTTATCCGAAAGGGAAAAATATTGGGGTGGCCCAGTTGGTTGGAGAAACTATTTTGACCTTACGTTGTAATTTGATCAAAAATCGAATACAAAAGCTACAGGAAAAGACCCAGGACCAGCAAGGGGACAATACCGAGGTTTTGGAAGAAATAGTAAACTATCTCCAACTAAATAAGTTGTTGAACGCTAAGTTGAACCGAGTTCTTTCGTAAAATATTAAATCCCTTCCAATACAAGATTGAAAGGGATTTACCACAATAGTTGGTTTGGTTGGGTATTCCTAATATAATTCCAGTGCCTTTGCCTGTTGCAGTAAGTCCACCAAATTGTCCACATTCAGTTTTTTCATCAGCCTTGCCTTGTAGGTGCTTACTGTTTTTTCGTTTAGATTGAGGCCTTCGGCCACTTCCTTGTTTCTTTTTCCGCTGGCCAGTAGTTTTAGAACTTCTACTTCTCTGGACGATAGTTTTCTGAAGAACCTACGCGGTTTTTGGGTACTTTCGTCAAAAGCAAGACGTTGTGCCAGTTCATTTGTGATGAACATGTTCCCCTCGCTCACTTTTTTTACTGCAGATACAATGTAATCCAAGTCGGCAGTTTTGGAAAGGTAACCAAAAGCACCTGCCCTGATCGTGCTCAGAGCGTAAACATCTTCGGATTGCCCGCTGTACATCAAAGTTTTAATGTCCGGGAACTCCATTTTCATTTTTCTAAGGGTAGCAATTCCATTGATTTCGGGAATGTCCATTTCCAAAATCACTACATCGGGGGTTAAGTTTTTCAATGTATTAAAAAGCTCCTCGGTAGTTGAAACATCAGCAATAATCTCAATGTCTGTGCTGGATTCAAGTACCTTTTTGATACCAAGCCTTACAACAGGATGGTTATCAGCTATCAATACTTTTATCATTTTGTTAGGTTTAATTTAATGAATGGTTAGTGGCTAAATACCTACAATAACTAGCAGGCAAGATAACAATTAATTCATGTAAAACTGTAATTTTTTTCTTAAAACCATAGAAAAACTATGGTTTTTTTCGTCTTAAACTGGGGTTTTTGGGTTAAAGTGTTATTTTAAGTCAGTTGGAATATCGCAGATGGGAATGGGAATCATCTTGTGTTTGTTGGCGGTATTGAATTTTTTATAGATTAGAAAAACTTCTTTTTTCCTGCCAGAAAAATCATCGGCTTTTTTTCCTTTATCATCCATTTCCATGGCCCATTCCAGTTCGGGGTAAGATGCTCCGATCTGATCCTCATCTGTTCTGCTGTCGCCCCAGAGCCCGTCAGTTGGCGCTGCTTCCATAATATCTTGGTTTACCCCAAGAATCCTTCCTATTTCATAAACCTCTGTTTTTAAAAGATCGGCAATTGGGCTTAGGTCCACACCTCCATCACCATATTTTGTGTAAAACCCTATACCAAAGTCTTCGACCTTGTTTCCGGTACCAGCAACCAGATAGCCCTCAAGAGCTGCAAAATAGTAAAGGGAGGTCATCCGCAGGCGTGCGCGCGTGTTGGCTAGCGACATAAATCGCTCTTCTTCGTTTTCCACTTTTGGAAAGGAATCCACGAGGCTATCGAACACGGGGGTAAGGTCGACCGCTTGACGGGAAACATTGGAAAAATTTTCCATCAGCCAATCTATATGCCTGTCTGCACGGGTCACTTGGTTTTTGCCTTGGTGAATGGGCATTTCCAAACACAAAAGGTCGAGACCTGTTTTTGCGCAAAGGGTCGAAGTTACAGCGGAGTCTATTCCTCCGGAAACACCGATTACAAAACCTTTGCATTTTGCATTTAAAGCATACTCTTTTAGCCACTTGACTATATGGTCGATTACCTTTTCTGTTTGCATGTTCTACTATTTAGATTCAATAAATTACCTTTGTGCCCTGTAAATTTAAACCCTGTGCCCTTAAAAATGAAGTGCTTGTTGAAATACTTTGGAAATACCTTTTATAAAAGCTTTTCTGTATTTGTGGTTTTTCTGTTTGCAGCATGTGCCGAAACGGATAAAACCGAAGAGGAAATCGAGAAAATTACGATAGATTTAAAGGTTTCCAGGTTTGACCAAGAATTTGCAAGGGCGTCCGAGACCGATATCCCTAAATTAAAAACAAAGTATCCATATTTGTTCCCCGAACAATTTACGGACAGTGTTTGGGTAGCCAAACTAACGGATACCCTTCAGGTGGAATTATCGAACGAAGTTGAAAAGGCATTTCCCGATTTCGATAAGGAATCGGAAGAACTTGAATCCCTTTTTAAACATATAAAATATTATTTTCCGGGAATTCGAGTGCCCCACGTGGTAACCTTAACTTCGGATGTGAGATATGAAAATAGGATCATCTTAACAGATTCCCTGTTGTTGATAGGACTGGACAATTATCTCGGGGCGGACCATCATTTTTATGAAGGGATACAGCGGTATATTGCATCAAATCTGGATAAAAAGTATTTAGTGTCGGATGTATCCAGCGCATTTTCCAAAAAAGTACTTACGTATCCACGTAACAGAACATTACTTTCCCGAATGGTATACTACGGTAAAGAACTATACTTAAAGGATAAACTGATCCCGTTTGCAACTGACGCCCAAAAGATTGGATATTCCGATGAGGAAATGGAGTGGGCCGGCGCAAACGAAGAGCAAATGTGGAAATATTTTGTTGAGCGAGAATTATTGTACAGTACAGATACAGGTCTGGATAGAAAGTTTTTAGATCCCGCTCCATTTTCCAAATTTGGATTGGAACTGGACAATGAGTCGCCACCAAGATTGGGGCGATATATGGGCTGGCAGATCGTTAGGGCATATATGGAAAAAACCGGTGAAGGTCTAAAACAGTTATTGGATACGCCGGCAGATGAAATTTTAAAACAATCAAATTACAAACCAAAAAGATAAATGGCAGTAAAACATACTTCGGAGATTACATTGAAGGTTGGGCTGGACGAGAACAGAGTGCCCGAGGAGTTAAAATGGTCGGCACAAGATGGTGGAATTAACGAGGAAGAGGCCAAAGCCATGTTATTGTCCGTTTGGGACAGTAAAAATCAAGAATCCCTAAAAATCGACCTGTGGACCAAGGATATGCCCGTAGATGAGATGAAGGTATTTTTTCATCAAACTTTGGAAACAATGGCCGATACTTTTTATAAGGCTACCCAAGATGAAAAAATGACGGCCACCATGAAGGATTTCTGCGACTATTTTGCGGAAAAATTGGAATTGAAAAAGGACCGTTAGTCCAAGGGAGCGTTTACACGGTCAAATTTTGCTTTGTCCTCGCCGGTTAGGGAAAGTGAATTTTCAATTTTTTGCTTGGAAGGATGGAGCAATGCTAGGTAAAAAACCACCAGGGCCCCAATGATCAAATAGATCAGGTTTTGTGTGTGGATAAAGACTACAATTCCGAGGATAGCAGCCCCTTCCAATAAGGCATATTTTATGATCGAGGCGGTTTGGAACCTTGCCAGCTTGGTGCGTAGATCTATGCTGTCCGGTAAATTGCGTGTCATTTTCTTGAAAACCAAGTCGCCAAAAAAGATACTGCCAATAGCGCCCAAGGGTACTAGCGCCAAAAAAAAGTCATCTGTACTGGAAATATCGAATATCGCATTCTCAGTGTTAAAGTAAAAAAGTGTTCCTATAACAATGGGCGTTGCTGAAATGCCCATGTGCAATAATGACATTATCTTAATAAATCCTGCTGGGGAGAATCGTGTATCGTTGGATAGCATTTTTGTGGTTTAGGTGGTCTAAAGTACGGAATTGTGTGTTTGCTTTGCTAACTATTTTTATTAATCCAGTGCTTTGTAAAACATATTTGCACTGAGATATATCAAGATAGAGACGTTCAGATTAACAAGTTGTGTATTGGGGATATAGAATAGGTGTTGTGTAATGGCCGAGTTGGTGCAGAAGAAGTCAGCTCTTGTTTTGAAAAAAATCTTGATTGATCCCGTCAATAAAATTCAAAAGCTCTTCTCGTCCCATTCGGTTGGAGGATGAAGTGGTAAAATGTGGGGGTGCTTCTTCCCATACGCCATCCAATAACTTTTGAAGATAGGCTGCGGTCTGTTTTTTTATTGCATTGGGCTTAAGTTTGTCCGCTTTGGTAAAAATTATGGCGAATGGAATCTGATTAATGCCGAGCCACTCCATAAACTCCAAATCCACCGGTTGTGGATCATGGCGAACATCTACTAAAACAAAGGCACAAACCAACTGCTTTCTTTTTTGAAAATACTCGGTAATGTATTTCTGAAAGGTTTTTTTGTCTTTTTTCGAGACTCTTGCATATCCATAACCCGGCAAATCTACAAGAAACCAATTGTTGTTGATCTTAAAATGATTGATGAGTTGGGTTTTTCCAGGCCTTCCGGATGTTTTTGCCAAAGCCTTCCGCTCTACCAACATATTGATCAGCGATGATTTGCCAACATTGGACCGTCCTATGAACGCATATTCTGGTATGGGTTCATTGGGGCATTTGGCAACATTGGAGTTGCTCATTACAAATTCTGCCGATGTAATTTTCATGTTTAGAAGTTACGCTTTTTGAGCCAAGCCTCAAGAATACGGTTAAACTCATTGGGGTGCTCCATCATGGGGGCATGGCCACACTTTTCTATCCAATATAGGTCCGAGTCTGGCAACAATTCGTGGAACTCTGTGGCTACGTTGGGAGGAGTTACGGTATCGTTTTCTCCCCAAATAATACAGGTTGGGGTGTTCATGTGCGGTAAATCTTTCGACATATTGTGTCGAATGGCACTTTTGGCAATGGCCAATGTTTTTACCAGTTTCATTCTATCGTTTACCGTGGCAAAAACCTCGTCCACGATTTCTTTGGTGGCTACTTTTGGGTCATAGAAAACATCTTCTGCCTTCTTTTTTATGAATTCGTAGTCGCCACGCTTTGGGTATCCGTCCCCCATGGCACTTTCGTAAAGTCCCGAACTACCTGTAATTACAAGTGCCTTTACCATTTCGGGGTACATTTTGGTGTGTAGGAGTCCAATATGTCCGCCCAAGGAATTCCCAAGTAATATTACATCCTTTAAGCCTTTGTGTTCAATAAAGCCTTCTAAAAAGGTAGCAAAGTTCTTTACCGTAGTCTTTAATAGGGGCATATCGTAAATGGGCAGTTCCGGGATAAGGACCTTGTATCCCATGGAGGGGAAATATTCGGAAACCCCTTGGAAATTGCTCAGGCCTCCCATTAAACCATGTAATATAATCATAGGAGTACCTTCTCCTTTTTCTATATACCGGTATTTGCCATCATCGATTAAATGCTCCTCCATCAATAGTTAGTTGGTAGTAAGAGCGGCAAATATAGGAATTTCATATCACAAAGATTTTAGGATTTTGTCATATCTAAAATAACTTTTCTTAATCCAGTGGTTCTTCTTCTAAAAAGAGGACCATGTTGCTCTTCTGATTTTTTCTCCTAGTTTTGCTGCTTTTTTCTTAAAAGTGGAGAATTTATTAACAAAAGTGGTGTTAAGTGGAGAAATGTGGAAATAAAATCTATATATTTGAGTTGTATTAACTAACCAATTGATTTCTAGTGACCCATATCATAGGACAACATGATTGCAAAGCAGACTCCAAGGGAAGGGTTTTATTGCCCATTTCTTTGAAGAATCAGCTTTTGCCTGTTCTAAAAGATGGGTTTGTGATAAAAAGATCGGTTTTTCAGCAATGTCTGGAATTGTATCCCAAAGCGGAGTTTGATGTTTTGATGCAAAAAGTGATGAAGAAAAGCAAGATCAATCGCAAATACGATGCGTTTGTCCGAAATTTTGTTGCCGGAATGAAAGAGGTGAGCATAGATGGTGATTCGGGAAGGCTGCAAATCCCAAAAAATTTGGTGGAGTTTGCTGCAATCGAAAAAGAAGTGGTTCTAAATGCGGTTTTTGATAAAATCGAGATCTGGAACAAGGATATGTACGAAAAAGTCTTGGCAGAAGGGGAGAAGGATTATGCCGATCTGGCCGAGGAGATTTTTGATGATGATGAGTAGTGCATATCACAATCCGGTTTTGTTAAAGGAATCGGTGGACGGATTGAATATTAAAGAAGATGGAGTGTATGTGGATGTTACCTTCGGGGGCGGCGGACACTCCAAAGAAATTTTGAAAAGATTGGGGGAAAGTGGAAAGTTGTTCGCTTTTGATCAAGATGAAGATGCGCTCCAAAATGCGCTGGAAGATGGTAGGTTCCAGTTGATCAATCAAAACTTTCGCTATCTCAAACAATTTTTAAAGTTCTATGGCATTCGGAAAGTTGATGGAATCTTGGCGGATTTTGGGGTTTCCTCCCATCAGTTCGATGAGGCCGAACGTGGTTTTTCCATTCGGTTCAACGCAGATTTGGATATGCGAATGGACAAGAGCAACCAATTATCGGCCTATCAGGTGGTCAATGCCTATTCCCAAGAAGATTTAGCATCGGTTCTTTTTCAGTATGGTGAATTGCGAAATGCAAATGCCATGGCCAAAACTATTGTTGCGGCCCGGTCGGAAGAGCCTATCAAAACAACGGATGACCTTAAAAGGGTGCTCAAACGATTTTTGCCCAAGATGAAAGAGAACAAGATTTTGGCACAGATCTATCAAGCTATCAGGATAGAGGTGAACCAAGAAATTGAGGTGCTCAAGGAATTTTTGGAGCAAGTTCCCGAAGTGCTTGTCCAGGGTGGTCGGTTGAGCTTGATCAGTTATCACTCTTTGGAAGACCGGTTGGCGAAGCGCTTTATCCGGGCAGGCAAATTCGATGGAGAGCCGGAGAAGGATTTTTACGGGAACATCAATGTCCCGTTAAAAAAAGTAGGGGGATTGATAACGCCATCAGCAGAAGAAGTAAAGGTCAATAATAGGGCAAGAAGTGCAAAACTCCGCATTGCGGAACGCATATAGTAGATTCCCGCGAAGATGGGAATAACAAAACGAACACAAAATGAGAAAAGGATTGCTGGACATATTAAAAGGAAAATTTTTGGTGAGCGGAGATGCTCCCAAGAATTGGATGTTCCTGTTGTTTGCCTCGTTTTTGGCAGCAATGATGATTTCCAGTAGTCATAATGCCGATAAAAAAGTATTGGAGATCGCTCAATTGAACGAGGAGGTCCGTAAACTTAAAAGTGAGTTTTTTGAAGCTCGTTCCAGTGTGCAACAGTTAAAATTGGAATCAACGTTGCGCGAGGTTGTAGCGGAAAAAGGTTTGGTGCCTTCTAAAAATCCACCAAAAAAAATTAAAGTTAAATCATCGGAATAGTGGCCATCACCGAAAAAAATATAATGAACAGATTGTACCTCGTAGCAACGGGGCTTGTTGTTTTGGCCATAGCAGTGGTGGTGAAATTGGTGGATATCCAAATGGTGCAGGGCGAAAAATACAAGGAATTGGCGCTCAGCAAAACCGAGAAGATGTTCACTATTGAACCAAATCGGGGCAATCTTTATTCAGAAGATGGTAGTCTGTTGGCGGCATCGGTTCCAAAATATGAAATCAGGTTCGATGCCAAGACCGTATCACAAGAAAATTTTGAGAACCACGTAGGTGCCTTGTCCGATTCTTTGGGCAAATTGTTTGATCGTCCATCTTCGTATTACAGACAATTGTTCCGTAAGGCCAGGGCCAATGGCAATAGGTATAAACTGGTAGCTCGTAATGTGGGTTATTTGGATTATGTTAGGATCAAACAATTCCCGCTCTTTAACCTGGGGCCCTATAAAGGAGGTTTTGTGGAAACGCATCGTGTTGTGCGCGAATATCCTTTGGGTAAAATGGCCGCCCGTAGCATTGGTTACGAACGTGTTGACGAAAACGGTTACTATACCCGCGTAGGCCTCGATGGGGCATTTGGCGAAACCTATTTAAGAGGTAAAGAAGGCAAGCGCTTAAAACAGAAAATAGCCAAAGGGCAGTGGAAACCCGTTGGTTTGGATAATATTGTGGAGCCACAAGATGGATTGGATGTGGTGTCCACAATCGATGTCAATATTCAAGATATAGCGCATCACGAACTATTAAAGCAACTGGAAAAATACAAGGCCGATCATGGCTGCGTAGTGGTGATGGAGACCCAAACAGGGGAAATCAAGGCTATTTCCAACTTGGGTAGAACTTCTGAAGGAAAATATTACGAGAAATTGAATTATGCCGTTGGCGAGTCACATGAACCAGGCTCTACATTCAAATTGATGTCCCTTGTCGCTGCTATGGAAGATAAGGTGGTGGATACCAGTTCTGTCATCGATACGGAAAAAGGAAGGTATCGAATTTATGATGGTGTGGTGAAAGATTCCAGATGGGGCGGGTATGGAAAAATTACCGTATCCAGAGCATTCGCCGTATCCTCCAACACGGCATTCGCAAAAATCATTAATGAAAATTATAAAGAAGAGCCCGAAAAGTTTGTAAACCGCCTAATGAACATGGGGCTTCACAAAAAGTTGGATCTGCCCATTATAGGGGAGGGCGACCCGGTTATCCGTTATCCCGGTGACAAAGGATGGTCGGGGATATCTTTGGGATGGATGTCCCATGGTTACGAAGTATCGTTGACACCCATTCAAACATTGGCTTTTTACAATGCCATTGCCAATGATGGAGAATATGTGAAACCTCGTTTGATCCAAGAAGTAAGGGACGGCAACAAAGTGGTTAAGCGTTTTGATAAACAAGTGCTCAACTCCTCCATCTGTTCCAAAGAAACCGTGAAAAAAGCGCAACAATTATTAAAGGATGTGGTGGAGAAAGATTACGGGACAGGCCATAAATTATACTCCAAGAATTTTTCCATGGCCGGTAAAACAGGTACCACGCAGAAAAATTACGTAGCTAAAAACCCGGACAAGTTGGCTTATATCTCATCGTTTGCGGGTTATTTTCCGGCAGACAACCCCAAATATTCCTGCATTGTCGTGATTCACGAACCAGATAAGGAAGAAGGGTATTATGGAGCCGATGTATCCGGTCCGGTATTTAAGTCCATGGCCCAGAAGATCCATGCTATTTCACCCATGGTAGACGAAGTGGACGGTGGGAGTTTTAAAGATTCCGATTTGGACAAGGACTACCAACAATATTTTGCACAAGTACAAAAAAAACACAGCACCTTGCCCAATGTAAGGGGTATGAGTGGAATGGATGCCGTTTCCCTTTTGGAGAACCTTGGTATTCAGGTTGAGGTGCATGGAAATGGAAAGGTGAAGAAACAATCTGTTGATCAAGGCACCCGTCTTGATCAAGTAAAGAAAATAATATTGGAGCTTTCATGAAGTTATTGAAGGACATATTATATGGGGTAAGTCTTTCCGCAGTGAGCGGGGATACCAGTGTCATGGTGAACCAAATCCACTTTGATTCCAGAAAAGTGGAAATGGACGATGTGTTCGTGGCCATTCGAGGTACGGTGACAGATGGGCATGAATACATCCAAAAGGCTATAGATTTAGGTGCTAGGGCCATTGTCTGTGAAGAACTGCCGGAACTTGTTGTGAACGGTGTCACTTATCTTCAGGTGAACGATTGCAATAGTGCATTGGCGGTAATAGCATCCAATTTTTACGAAAACCCCTCCAAAAACCTAAAACTTATTGGGGTAACCGGCACCAACGGAAAAACAACGGTAACGACCCTGCTGTACAATCTGTTTAAAAAAGCAGGATTCAAGGTCGGGCTTATTTCCACGATTAAAGTGCTGGTGGATGATATCGAGCATAAGGCTACGCATACCACTCCCGATGTAATAACGATCAACGATTATTTGTCCAAAATGAACGATGTTGGTGTGGAGTATTGTTTTATGGAGGTGAGTTCTCACGGTATTCATCAAAAAAGGGCAGAGGGACTTTATTTTGAAGGTGCCATCTTTACCAACCTTTCCCATGATCATCTGGATTACCATAAAACATTTGCCGAATATCGGGATACCAAGAAAAAATTGTTCGATGGGTTGCCAAAAACGGCCTTCGCGCTGGTAAATATCGACGATAAAAACGGGCCTGTTATGTTGCAGAACACCAAGGCAAAAAAATACACCTACGCATTAAAATCCTTCGCCGATTACAGGGCACAAATTTTGGAGAAACAGTTCAATGGTCAATTGTTGAAAGTTGATGAGAACGAACTATGGTCCAAACTTATTGGAGATTTTAACGCATACAATCTGTTGGCCATCTATGCCACCGCGGATATACTAGGTCTAGAAAAAATGGAGACCCTTAGGTTGATGAGCGAGCTGGAAAATGTGGATGGAAGGTTTCAATATTATATATCAAAAGAGCGAATAACGGCAATAGTTGATTATGCCCATACGCCGGATGCACTCAAAAATGTGTTGGTTACTATCAACGCCTTGAGGACTGGAAATGAAAACGTCATCACCGTAGTGGGGTGTGGTGGTGACCGTGATAAGTCAAAGCGTCCGGTTATGGGTCATATCGCTTCAGAAATGAGCGATCAAGCCATATTTACCTCCGATAATCCACGAACGGAATCCCCTAAAACCATTATAGAAGAAATGGAAACGGGTGTGGAACCTCAAAATACCAGAAAGGTGTTGTCCATTGAAAACAGGAGGCAGGCCATAAATACAGCTTGTAAATTGGCAATGGCCAACGATATAATCCTTGTGGCCGGAAAAGGCCACGAGACCTATCAGGAAACCAATGGTGTCCGGGTAGATTTTGATGATTTTAAAGAAGTGAAAGAAGCTCTTAAGAGCCTAAAAAAATAATGTAGTCCATGTTATACTACTTGTTCGAATTTTTAGAGAAACAATACCAACTGCCGGGAGCAGGACTTTTTCAGTTCCTCACCTTTAGGGCTGCGATGTCCGTATTGTTATCGCTATTGATCGCCATGGTCTACGGAAAGCGGATCATCCTTTTGCTTCAAAAAAAACAGATAGGGGAAAGCATTCGGGATTTGGGTCTGGAAGGACAAAAACAGAAAGCTGGAACACCCACAATGGGAGGGTTGATCATTATTATGTCCACCTTGTTGCCGGTAATTCTTTTTGCCGATATCAAGAATATTTATGTGATTCTACTGATTGTGACCACCATATGGATGGGGATAATCGGTTTTATAGATGACTATATAAAAACCTTTAAAAAGGACAAACAGGGATTAAAGGGGCGCTTTAAAGTAATGGGGCAAGTTGTTTTAGGGTTGATTGTTGGCTTGACACTGTATTTCCATCCCGAGGTTACCATTAAGGAGAAAGATACCACAACCATAACCGAGAATTTTCGGGTAGAAAGTGTTTTTGGTGAAGAGACCAAGTCTGTACGGACCAATGTGCCCTTTTTTAAGAACAACGAGTTGGATTACGCAGACTTTATTTCTTGGATGGGAGAGGGGGCGGAAGATTATGCCTGGCTCATATTTATCCCGGTAGTGATCTTGATCGTAACAGCCGTGTCCAACGGGGCCAATCTAACCGATGGGATTGATGGTCTGGCCGCTGGTTCGTCCGCTATTATTGTGTTGACCCTGGGAATTTTTGCTTGGGTATCGGGGAACATTGAATTTTCCGATTATCTAGACATCTTTTACTTGCCCAGAGTGGGGGAATTGGTAGTTTTTATCGCGGCTTTTGTTGGCGCCTTGGTAGGTTTTCTATGGTACAATGCTTATCCGGCCCAGGTTTTTATGGGGGATACAGGGAGTTTAACCATAGGAGGAGTCATTGCAGTAATCGCCATTATAGTAAGAAAGGAATTATTGATACCGATTTTGTGCGGAATCTTCTTCGCGGAATCACTGTCGGTAATGTTACAGGTTGGGTACTTTAAGCATACCAAGAAAAAGTATGGCGAAGGTAGGCGAATATTCTTAATGGCGCCATTGCACCATCATTATCAGAAAAAATCCTACCACGAGAGTAAAATAGTGACCCGTTTTTGGATTGTTGGGATTTTGTTGGCCATAATTACCATAGTTACGCTAAAAATCAGATAATGGGTCGTTTGGTGATACTCGGTGGAGGAGAAAGTGGCGTAGGTACGGCCATATTGGGAAAAAAAGAAGGATTTGAGGTCTTTGTATCCGACAAAGGCGAAATAAAGGATAAGTACAAAAAAGTTCTTGAACATTTTGAGATTGAATGGGAATCGGGAAAGCATACCGAATCCAAAATATTGAATGCCGATGTAGTGATGAAAAGCCCGGGGATACCGGACAAGGTGCCGTTGGTTACAACATTGCTGGAAAAAAGGATTCCTGTGATTTCGGAAATAGAATTTGCATCAAAATACACCAAGGCAAGTTTGATCGGCATCACAGGTAGTAACGGTAAAACCACCACCACGATGTTAACCTATCATTTATTGAAAAATGAAGGTTTGCATGTAGGTATGGCTGGAAATATTGGAGATAGTTATGCTAAAATGGTGTCCGAAGAGGACTATGATCATTATGTATTGGAGATAAGCAGCTTCCAGTTGGATGGTATTGTGGATTTTAAGCCCCATATAGCCATGATCACCAATATAACACCCGATCATTTGGATCGATATGAGTATAAATTCGAAAACTATATCGCTTCCAAGTTCAGAATAGCCATGAATCAAGATGAAAATGATTACCTGATCTACGATGCCGATGATGAAGTAATCCTTGATTGGTTAAAAAAACACCCAGTTAGATCCAAATTGTTGCCCTTTTCTGTAAAAAGAAAACTGGACGAGGGAGCTTGGTTAGAAAACAAAAAGATAAAAATGAAATTAGAACATAAAACCTTGGAGATGAACGAAGATATTTTGGCCTTGGAAGGTCAGCACAACGTAAAAAATACCATGGCGGCCAGTATGGCGGCTATGTTGGTAAAAGTTAGAAAAGAAACTATTCGCCAAAGTATCCAGTCGTTTCAGGGAGTGCCCCACAGATTGGAGAAGGTGCTTAAGATAAACCATGTGGAATACATTAACGATTCCAAAGCGACCAATGTAAATGCTACATTTTACGCTTTGGACGGTATAAAACGACCTATTGTTTGGATTGCAGGCGGTGTGGACAAAGGCAATGACTATTCCGAGCTTATGCCATTGGTGAGGGAAAAAGTAAAGGCCGTTGTTTGTTTGGGAGTGGACAACTCCAAGTTAAAAGATGCTTTTGGGAATGTAATCGATTTGGTGGTCGAGACCTTTTCCATGGAAGAAGCCGTAAAAGTGGCCTATAAGATTGCAGAACGTGGAGATGCCGTTTTGTTGTCCCCAGCTTGCGCAAGTTTTGACCTGTTTTCCAATTATGAGGATAGGGGAGATCAATTTAAAAACGCAGTAAAAAAGTTGTAAAAAGTGTTGAGAGTATTCAAAAATCTGAAAGGTGATAAAGCCATTTGGGGTGTTGTGGCCCTATTGGCGCTTTTCTCATTTTTGCCAGTGTACAGCGCCAGTACCAATTTGGTTTATGTTAATGGAGACGGAACAACCTTGGGTCACCTGGTAAAGCATGCTGTATTACTGTTTTTGGGTTTTGGGATAATTTATGCCGTACACAGAATTCCTACCCATTACTTTAAAGGGCTGTCCATAATAGCTATGCCTATTGTTATTCTGCTTCTGATCTATACTTTGACCGTGGAAACCCGCATAGGTGGGGTAACGGCCAATCGTTGGATAAAAATTCCGTTGGTAGGTGTTAATTTCCAAACATCCACCTTAGCGGCAGTAGTCTTAATGATTTGGATTGCCAGATACCTGACCAAGATCAAAGACGTAAAGATAACTTTTAAGGAAAGTATTCTGCCACTCTGGTTACCGGTAGCTTTGGTAGTGCTATTGATTTTGCCAGAAAATTTCTCAACCGCAGCCATTATAAGTTTTATGGCTCTGGTTCTGTGCTTTTTGGGCGGATATCCCCTAAAGTATTTGTTTGCCATGGTAGCCACAGGGATTGTATTTGCAGGAATGTTCCTGTTCGTACTGTTCAAGGCGCCCGAAGTATTGCCGCAACGTGCCGGAACCTGGAAATCGAGGATAGAGACCTTTATCCATCCGGAACAAGCGGACAAGGACGATCTGCACCAGTTGACATTGGCTCAGATTGCCGTGGCGGAAGGGGGCATTGTAGGAAAGGGAGCGGGCAAGAGTGTGATGAAAAACTTATTGTCGCAGAGTACTTCCGATTTCATTTTTGCCATTATTATCGAAGAATATGGTTTGCTCGGCGGCGGAGCGTTGCTGTTTTTTTATCTACTGCTGCTTTTTCGTATTCTGGTAGTCGCACATTCGTCCAAAACAGTTTTTTCGAAATTACTGGTGATTGGGGTGGGTCTGCCTATTGTGTTCCAGGCATTCATCAATATGGCGGTGGTGGTCCAGTTGTTCCCTGTTACCGGTCAGCCGTTACCGTTGATCAGTATGGGAGGAACATCTATTTGGATGACTTGTATGGCGATAGGAATAGTTTTGAGCGCAAGCAATAAAAAGGAAAATTTGGAGGAGCAATCCCAAGGCATAGAAGATACAAACCCTTTAGAAGTATTAAGTGGGCAATTATAGATTTATACTATCTGGAGGAGGAACAGGGGGACATATATATCCCGCAGTGGCCATTGCCAACGAGCTAAAGAGGAGGTACCCGGATGCCAAGTTTTTGTTCGTGGGGGCAAAGGATAAAATGGAAATGGAAAAAGTGCCACAGGCCGGATATGAAATAAAAGGATTGTGGATTAGTGGAATACAACGGAAACTGACATTTAAAAATCTCATGTTTCCATTTAAACTGATGAGTAGTTTGTTAGGAGCGCGCAAAATAATAAAAGAGTTCAAGCCTCATGTTGCTATAGGAACAGGTGGGTTTGCTAGCGGCCCTTTGTTGCGAATGGCCGAAAGTTCTGGCGTTCCATGTGTGTTGCAGGAACAGAATTCTTTTGCAGGTATCACTAACAAACTATTGGCGGGCAAAGCGGAGAAAATTTGTGTAGCCTATGATGGGATGGAACGTTTTTTTCCGAAAGAGAAAATAGTGAAGACCGGAAACCCCATCAGAACAGATTTGATAGAACTGAAGGAAAATAAACAAGAAGCAGCTAATTTTTTTGGATTAGATGACAATAGAAAAACTGTTCTGGTTTTGGGTGGTAGCCTAGGGGCAAGAAGAATTAACCAGTTGATCGAAAAAGAGTTGGGATTTTTTCAAAAAAACCAGTTACAGGTACTTTGGCAATGTGGAAAACTGTATTTCGATGATTACAAAAAACATAACTCCGAAGCCGTCAAAGTATCGGCTTTTGTCAACCGGATGGATTTAGCCTATTCAATAGCCGATGTAATTATATCTAGGGCAGGAGCTAGCTCTGTGTCAGAGCTTTGTCTGGTAGGTAAACCGGTGATATTTATACCGTCTCCAAATGTGGCAGAGGACCATCAGACCCAGAATGCCAAAGCACTGGTCGCAAAGGAAGCTGCCATTTTGATCAAGGAAAATCAGTTGGATGCTGTATTTGAAGACAAGTTTTCCGAATTGCTGAAGTCCGAAAGCATACAAGAACGGTTGGGGACAAACATTAAAAAAATGGCAATGCCAAAGGCTACGGAACATATTGTGGACGAAATTGAAAAGTTGTTGAAGTGAATTTGAAGGATATACATAGCGTTTATTTTATCGGTATCGGTGGAATCGGAATGTCCGCTCTTGCCCGTTATTTCAATTTTATAGGGAAAGAAGTGGCCGGCTATGATAAAACCCCAACCCCAATAACTGAAGGTTTGGAATCCTTAGGTATCTCGGTTCATTTTGAGGACAATGTGGATTTGATTGCGGATACGTTCAAGCACCCACAAACTTTGGTGGTGTATACTCCCGCAGTTCCAACTTCACATTCTGAATATCAGTTTTATAAAAACAACGGCTTTGATATAAAAAAACGTTCTGAAGTGCTTGGGATTATAACCAAGGACTCATTCTGTTTAGCAGTGGCCGGGACACATGGTAAAACAACCACGACTTGTATTTTGGCGCATTTGCTCAAGGAGTGTAACTTGCCGATGACTGCATTTTTAGGGGGGATTTCGGAAGACTTCAATAGCAATTTTGTGCTGGATGGCACTGAATACTCTGTTGTTGAAGCCGATGAGTTTGATCGTTCATTTTTACGTTTGACACCGACGGTCGCATGCATCACATCTATGGATGCTGACCATTTGGATATTTATGGTAGCAAAGAGGAGTTGGAACGATCGTTTCATGAGTTC
This sequence comes from Flagellimonas sp. ABD4_174, assembly GCF_056160185.1. Classification (NCBI taxonomy): domain Bacteria; kingdom Pseudomonadati; phylum Bacteroidota; class Flavobacteriia; order Flavobacteriales; family Flavobacteriaceae; genus Flagellimonas; species Flagellimonas sp. ABD4_174. Next base: position 2,997,922 of record NZ_JBSWWP010000001.1, on the reverse strand, counting down.
ATTGGAAAAATCAAACCAGAAGGAAAGTTATTTGTGAGAAAGGGGTTGCCTTTGGTGGGAACCACTTTTGGGATAGAAGATGGAGCCGATTATTGCATTAAAAATATCGAAATTGAACAAGGAGCCTACATATTTGACATTGTGACGCCCTCGGAAGTAATCAAGAGAGTAACGTTCAACAAGCCGGGAAGACATAATCTGCTCAATGGATTGGCCGCTTTTGCAATGGCGGAACAAACCGGTTGCTCCTCGCATGCCCTTGCAAAGGCTTTAGGAACATTTAAAGGGGTTCAGCGTAGATTCTCGTATCAGATAAATACCAAGGATTTTGTTTTTATAGATGATTATGCACATCACCCGACCGAAATCAATGCAGTGCATCAAGCCGTCCGAGAAATGCATGCAGGAGAACAGGTCACTGTAATTTTCCAACCGCATTTATTTTCAAGAACACAGGATTTTGCCGATGATTTCGCAGATAGTCTTTCAGATTTTGACCATGTCATTTTACTGGACATCTATCCGGCCAGGGAAGAACCCATTGAGGGAGTAACATCGGAATGGCTGTTGGAAAAAATAAAGAACCCCAATAAAAAGCTGATTTCCAAATCGGAATTGGTAGGGGAGGCAAGTAACTGCAAATCAGGAGTACTCGTAACTCTTGGAGCAGGGGATATTGGACTTGAGGTTCCAAAAATTAAAAAAGCATTGGGCTATGCGCATTAATTGGGATTACATAAAACTTACATTTTTGTCCGTGGCCGTAGTTGCACTCTATGGCTTTGCCGGACACAGAAATCAACAGAAAAAAGTCGAAAATGTGACCGTGAAATTTGTTGGTGAAAGCAATTTGTATTTAACTGAGGATGCGGTTAATAAATTGTTAATACAAAATTACGGACCACTAAAAAATACGCCCAAAGAACAGTTAGTTTTGAATACCATAGAGGAGATTCTTTTATCCAACGATATGGTCAAAAATGCCCAGGTGTATCTTACTGTAAATGGGGAGCTTGTATCCAAGATTGTTCAGCGTAAGCCAATTGGTAGAATAGAGGGTGTCTCCAAGTTTTATTTGGATGATCAGGGCAAACGCATGCCGCTGTCAAAGTATCATTCGGCCAGGGTACCAATAATTACAGGAAAAATTACAGGAAAAACCCTCGAGGATGCCTACGTGATATTGGATTATATCAATCAAGATGATTTTCTGAGAAAGAACGTCATCGGGATACATATTGAGGAAGAAGGAAATTATCAGCTCAGATTTCGCATGGAAAATTTTGTTGTGAATTTGGGAGGAGTGGACAATTTGAACAAGAAGTTCAAAAATTTTATGGCCTTTTATGCAAAGGCGGCCAAGGACAATTCCTTGGAGGATTATGCAACAGTTAGTTTGGAATTCAACAATCAAGTGGTTTGCACCAAAATTTAAATTATGGAACAGGGTAATTATTCAGTTGGGTTGGATATTGGAACTACCAAGATCGTAGCGATCATTGGTAGGGAAAATGAGTATGGAAAGATTGAAATATTGGGTATAGGGCGCTCCAAAAGTTTGGGCGTTCACCGCGGTGTGGTCAATAATATAACACAGACCATATCGTCTATTCAGCAAGCTGTTGAACAAGCGGAGCTCAATTCCGGTTTAAAGATCGGTTCCGTTGTGGTTGGTATTGCAGGTCAACATATCCGGAGTTTGCACCACAGCGATTATATCACAAGACCAAATTCTGAAGAAGTTATAGATCACGTGGATTTGGATAAACTGTGCAACCAAGTGTATAAGTTGGTCATGCTGCCGGGCGAGGAAATCATTCACGTGTTGCCACAAGAATATAAAGTGGATGGCCAATCCGAAATCAAAGAGCCTGTGGGAATGTACGGTGGGCGCTTGGAAGCTAATTTTCATGTAGTGGTGGGTCAAGTATCATCCATTAAAAACATTGGGCGGTGCATTAAAAGTGCAGGTTTGGACCTAGGTAACATCACTTTGGAGCCTTTGGCATCTGCAGATGCCGTTCTTAGTCAAGAAGAAAAAGAAGCCGGTGTTGCTTTGATCGACATAGGAGGCGGAACAACCGACCTTGCCATTTTTAAGGATGGCATTATCCGTCATACCTCTGTTATCCCATTTGGGGGGAACGTAATTACGGATGACATTAAAGAAGGTTGCTCGATTATCGAAAAGCAGGCCGAACTATTGAAGATAAAATTCGGTTCCGCATGGCCTGGCGAGAACAAGGATAACGAAATAGTTTCCATTCCAGGGTTAAGAGGTCGGGAACCCAAGGAAATTACTTTAAAGAATCTTTCCAAGATTATTCATGCCCGCGTGGTGGAAATCGTGGAACAGGTGTATGTGGAGATCAAAAACTATGGCCACGAAGAACAAAAGAAAAAATTGATAGCAGGTATTGTTTTGACCGGTGGAGGCAGCCAATTAAAGCACCTTAAGCAATTGGTCGAATACATTACCGGAATGGATACCAGAATAGGATACCCCAATGAGCACCTTGCAGGGGACTCGGACGAAGAAGTAGCCAGTCCATTGTATGCCACGGCGGTAGGATTACTGATGAATTCTTTGGAAGCAAAAAAGAAGAATCAGGAGGTGCACCAAGAGGAAGTACACCAAGAAGAAATTTTGGTAGGCCAAGAAAACGAATTGGGAGCACAGGCGAACAAAGCTACGGTGACCCAAACGGAGAGAAAATCCATTTTTGACAAATGGTCTGAAAAGTTGAAGGACTTTTTGGATAATGCAGAATAATAACCCCAGTAGAGAAACACGACTGTCATGAGTAAGAACACTGAGTTTGACAACATCGCTTTTGATTTGCCCAAGAACAAAAGCAACGTAATTAAAGTTATTGGCGTGGGCGGTGGCGGAAGCAATGCCATCAACCACATGTTCCAGGCCGGAATCAACGGTGTGGACTTCGTAATCTGTAACACCGATGCACAAGCATTGCAAAACAGTTCCGTACCCAACAAAATCCAGTTAGGGGTATCCCTTACGGAAGGGCTGGGAGCTGGTGCCAATCCAGAAATAGGCGAGCAAGCCGCATTGGAAAGTATGGAGGACCTTAAGGCCATGTTGGACAATAACACAAAAATGGCCTTTATCACAGCAGGAATGGGTGGAGGTACAGGTACCGGAGCTGCTCCTGTTATTGCCAAGTTGGCCAAAGAAATGGATGTTCTTACGGTAGGTATAGTTACCATGCCGTTCCAGTTCGAAGGGGCCATGCGTAATAAGCAAGCGCAAATGGGGATAGAGAAATTGCGCGCAAATGTAGATTCTTTAATAGTCATCAATAACAATAAGCTAAGAGAAGTATACGGAAATCTTGGGTTTAAGGCCGGTTTCTCTAAAGCAGACGAAGTTTTGGCCACGGCAGCAAGGGGTATCGCAGAGGTAATTACGCACCACTATACACAAAACATCGACCTTAGGGATGCCAAGACCGTACTTTCCAACAGTGGTACGGCGATAATGGGGTCGGCTGCAGCCTCTGGTTCTGCAAGGGCTACCGAAGCCATTATGAAAGCTTTGGATTCGCCATTGCTGAACGATAACAAAATCAATGGTGCAAAAAATGTACTGCTGTTAATAGTTTCCGGCACGCAGGAAATTACAATAGACGAAATCGGGGAAATCAATGACCACATCCAGATTGAAGCCGGACATGGAGCCAACATAATTATGGGGGTAGGAGAAGATGAGAACTTGGGAGAAGCAATTGCTGTTACCGTGATCGCTACAGGCTTTAATGTAGATCAACAAGATAATATTGTTAACACCGAGTCCAAAAAAGTATTCTATACCTTGGAGGATGAGCAAACCGCAGAACAGGATTTAACTCCCGAATCCACTTCGGTGCACGAAGTGAATGTGGAGAATACGGTAACTCCAGAACCAACTCCCGAACCAGGGCCAAAAGTGGTGAAGCATACATTGGAAATGGAAGAGGAGCCCAAAATAGTCCCTCAAAAAATACAATTAAGAGATCCGGACTTGATACCGACCACTAGCTATATCAGAAACTTTAATGTTTTTTACGAAGAAGTGGTCGCAGAGAATGTGGAGGACGACTTTGTAATTATCGAGGCCAAAAATGTAATCAACAATATAAACGTTGTTGATGCGGAAGAGGTGTCCACAAAAAGCAATGAAGACCAATTTACCTTGAGTTTTGATATGCCATTGAACAATGAGGTAGAAGAAGAAGAAAAAGAGCATACCATAACGTTTAACCTAGATGATGATGGCTTAGGTGATGTGGAAGTAAACGATTACGTAGAAGTTAAGCCCGTTTTGGAATACAAGAAAGAAGGGGAGACACGTTACGACTTGCAAGAGTATATGGAGTTGGAGGAAAAACTGACCGGAGCCAAGTCAAAAGCAGAGACCCACGAACCAAAAATGGTCGAAAACGAAATTGTATTCGAGAAAAAGACCGTTAGGGTAGAAGAAAAAGATCAAGGAGCCGGTAAAAACGAGGAAACTACAGCCAATTTAGATCCGATGAACAGTTCCATCAGCGATATCCTAAAAGATAGGGCAGATGAGCGTAGGCGAAAGTTGAAAAACTTTAATTACAAGTTTCAAAACAATAGGAATAGCATAGACGATATTGAAAAGGAGCCCGCTTATAAGCGCCAGGGTGTCGATTTGAACGATGTTCCCAGAGAACAGAAAGTATCAAGGACTACCTTGGGGGAAGATAGCAACGATGATCTACAGTTGCGTTCCAATAATTCTTTTTTGCACGATAATGTTGATTAGTAGTGTTTAAATTAACTTCCATTTTTGTGGAAGGCATAAACCCGAAAGTAGACGTACTTTCGGGTTTATTTTTTATCTTCGCGATCTAAATCGGAATAGATGGGTTTGCAAGAAAAGGTAATGACAGAAATGAAAGCCGCAATGAAGGCCAAGGACACCGTTGCCCTAGAATCTTTGCGTGCTGTTAAATCGGCAATCTTGTTGGCCAAGACCGATAAAGGTGCGGGAGCAGAGTTATCGGAAGAGGACGAAATCAAATTGGTTCAAAAGTTGGTTAAGCAACGTAAGGATAGTGCGGCCATTTACAAGGAACAGGGCCGCGATGATTTAGCAGAGCCCGAATTGGCGCAAGTGGCCGTAATTGAAAAGTTTTTGCCCGAGCAGCTTACAGAAGAAGAAATTGAAAAAGTAGTGGTGCAAACCATCGATGCCGTTGGAGCTTCCGGTATGCAAGATATGGGAAAAGTAATGGGAATTGTTTCCAAAGAATTGGCCGGACAGGCGGATGGCAAAACTATATCATCGATTGTAAAAACAAAATTGAGTTCACTATAATAAACTGGCCCAGTAGTTCAACTGGATAGAATATCAGATTTCGGCTCTGAGGGTTGGGGGTTCGAATCCTCCCTGGGTCACAAAGACAGTAGAAAGCAAAAAGTCTGGAAATACATCCAGACTTTTTTTGTGCTATATTCAATGTCTTTCAACCAACTGCATAAAATCAACGAATTGGTTTTTGGGTATCAGACCATTAATCCAAGCCAAAAAGGGTTTTAGCATCCTCAAAGGTTGGTGGTATGTTTGAGGCCAATCCAGTTTGGTCGGCCACATTCGCAGGCACCAAGACATAGCGAATTGTAAAGGCTGGGTTATTCAAGATTTCTAAATAAAGACCACTAGTATCGGGGTCAGTCAATAATACGAGAATACCATTAAATCCTTCAGAGACATTTAGAACTCCATATTCAAACTTCGCATTGTATAATTCAAAAGGTAGCAAATAGGTTGTGGTATATTCATCATTTATTATTTTTAAATACACGAGTACTACACCTCCACTGGCAGTAAACTCTTCTATATCTAGTTCTGGAACTTCAATTTGCATTGAGCTTATAGCGGGCTCTGATTCGGTCCAGTTGATGTTAAACCAATCAGAGGCAATTACATTGGCATTGCCATCTTCACCTGCGGGTCCTTGGGGACCTTGTTCACCGTTTATGCCGTCCATCCCATCAAGGCCATCTTCCCCATCTTTACCAGAGCAAGATGTTAGGGTAATACTTAGGCCTATGAATAGATAAAAGGCCATTTTCCATAAATTTAAACGTGTTGTTTTCATAATTAAATGTTTCAAGATTAATAAAGGATTTTACTTCGGAAGGATCAAACGAAATTGTTGGGAAGGAATATTAAATCTTTTGACAAAGGTCTTTTGATTGCCAATTTCAGCTATCGCAACATTCATTATTGCTTCCAAGTATGGGTATGTTTATAGTTAATAATAGGTCAAAATTAAGATGGGATACATGTATGATTTTGGTTCAATTGACAAATGCCCCTTTTGAATTGACGAATAATACAGTTGGAAAAGCCTGAACATAATTTTGAAGTAAAATACCTACAACAATTATTTGGTTGTGCTTTGATTTCTTGTTTCCTGAATCTTAAAAATTACTATTACTGGATGGCTCTTTTTGTCAATTAGTCCAATTACTATGAAAACACTGATTTTTGACTTTAAGCAGCATAACCAGCTTTTAAACCATGACCTGCCTGAATTCATTTCTTCGAAACCAGATGCATAATAGTTTGTCAATAATCGGTTTAGGGTTTCATTCTAACTAATCCTGGTGTTTTAAAAAAAAATGAAAGGAACACCTTTATTTTTAGACAAAATCTTCAATACCAACAAGCAACCATAAAAATTCCAGAATTTATGAAGTATCGAATAATGGTTTTTCTGTTTTTAACAGGTGTTTTAGTTCAAGGGCAATCCATAGATTATAATACCAAAAAAGGGTATGCAGCTCATGGATATGATGTGGTCGCCTATTTTGATGGTATCGCGACCATGGGCAAAGACCAATTTACCGCCATGTTTGATGGAGTAAATTATAAGTTTGTGAGCAAGGCAAATCTGGAAAAGTTTGTTGTACAACCCAATAGTTATGTACCACAGTATGGGGGTTATTGTGCCTATGCTGTCGCAGTAAATTCAAAAAAGGTTAATGTAGATCCCGAAACTTTTGAGATAAGAGGTGGAAAACTTTATCTATTCTACAACAAAGGAAAGAACAATACCCTCCAATTTTGGTTGAACCAATCACCGAATTCCCTTATATCGAAAGCGGATATAAACTGGGAGAATATCAAGAATTGAATATCTTTAAGGGCATGAGATTTCTGAGAGTGGACAACCTTTTGTATCCTATCGCTGGATGAGTTGCTTTGTTCGCATATAAATACGTAAATAATTAAACAATAACTATGTTCAAATCAACCTTGGATACATTGGAACAGTTTAAACAGGTTCTTTTGGAACTGCCTAAAGATTGTTACTCCCAATCATGTAATATATTGTCCAATGCCAGTATAGGTCAGCATACAAGACATGTGATCGAGCTTTACCTTTGTTTGATCAAGGGGTATGATCAAGCAGATGTGTCCTACGATAGAAGAAAAAGAGACCGTAAAATTGAAAAAGACCTATCGTTTGCCATTGAGAAATTGGCTTTTATACAAATGCATTTAAAAAAGCCCAACAAGGCCATTCAGATCAGTTATGAACTTAATGGTGAAATACTTACATTGGATACCAATTACCACCGGGAAGTTATGTACAACTTGGAACACACCATTCATCATCATGCGTTGATCAAAATTGGGATATGTCATTTTTCGGACCAGAAAGTGCCCGAAACTTTTGGAGTTGCTCCTTCCACCTTACAATTTAGAAAAGAATGTGCACAGTAAGTTTTATATCGTCCGGTGGACAACGTTTTATTACATCGAACAGGGACGAGCATATTGATCGTCCTATGGCATTGCGGCCACAAGAAGAAACCATAGGTTCGGTGAAGGTACTTTTTCCAAAAGATCCCAAGGCGGGGGGTACCTGGTTCGCCATAAATGAAAACGGTTCGGTAGCTGTGCTGCTGAACGGTGGTTTTGTGGGTCACCCGCCCAATGGAAAATATGAAAGGAGCAGGGGACTGGTGCTTTTGGATATTGTTGTTTCTGACAATCCCTTAGCTTTGTTGCAAGAAATTGACCTATTGAGAATAGAACCCTTTACATTGGTGTTGTACACAGCCGAATTGCTGGAGTTTCGCTGGGACGGCCATCAAAAATACTTTAGGCCGTTGAACAAGGATAAAAATTACATATGGTCATCATCAACACTTTACCAAGATAAGGTGATCGAACACAGGCAAACGTTGTTTAAAAAGTTTGTGAAAGGCAACTCCTTCATAACTTCTCAAGATGTGGTCGATTTTCACTCGAACAATCATGACGATTTTGAGAACGGATTTATAATCAATAGGGCATCGGGCTTAAAAACCTTTAGTGTAACACAGGCCATATTGAACAAAGAGAGCGATGTTGTAATGCGTCATTTCGACCTGCTCAACAAAGTTGATTATGAAGTGCCCTTTTCCACCGGTCAGCTGATCAATTAAAACTATATGGGTCCATTAAAGCTCGCTTGGCATAAAATCACACATTGGGAATATTGGCCTTTCTGGTTGATTTATTATCCGATGTTTCCAGTTTGGCTTTATTATTCGATAAGAGCACGTTCTTTGTTCTTTTTTAATGCCGCCAATCCAGGCATGAAGAATGGGGGAATGGCCATGATATCCAAAATGGATATTTACAATATGATTCCTGCCCAATACATACCAAGAACAATATTTGTAAAAAAGGACGAGACGGCCGACCAGGCATTGGAACGGGTTTTAAATTCCGGGATCGCATTTCCCTTTATAGTCAAGCCCGATATTGGAATGAAGGCGTTTGGCGTGGAAAAAATCCATAATAAGGATGAATTTCAAAAATATGTAAAATGGAGTCCCTCCCATTTTTTGGTTCAGGAATTTGTTCCGTTCCAGAAGGAAGTTGGTGTTTTTTATGTTCGAAAACCGGGAGAGGCCAAAGGCAAGATTACTGGGGTCGTGTCCAAAGAATTTTTGTCGGTTACGGGTGATGGTAAAAGTACCTTATTGCAGTTGATCAAGAGTAATCCGAGGAGTCATTTTCAATTAAAGGTGCTAAAACAAAAGTTTGGTGATCAGTTAAACAATGTCCTCCCCTTGGGAAAAGAATTTGTTCTGGTGCCCTATGGTAGTCACACCCGAGGAGCCAAATTTGTGGACATCTGTCATTTGATCAATGCGGATTTGAACAATACCATAAATGAGGTATGCACACAAATGAGCGGCTTTTATTATGGTCGACTGGATGTTCTTTGCAATACCTTTGAGGAATTTTGTATAGGAGAAAAATTTAGTATTATCGAAATAAATGGGGCAGGCGGGGAGGCGACCCATATTTACGACCCCAAACATTCGCTGTTCTGGGCTTGGCGCGAAGTGGCTCGCCATTGGAACCAATTATGCGAAATAAGCATACTAAATTATAAGCAAGGTCATTCATATCTGAGCTTCAGGGATGGCAGAACCATGCTCAAAGAGTCCGGAGCTCTTCAATCTCGGTTAAAAGTAGTTTAGCAGGGGTTATAAAATGCCACTGATAAAACTTTCCATGGCCTTTGGTTTTGATATGGGCGCGAATCGTTTTATAGGTTTTCCGTTTTTGTCTATTACAAACTTGGTAAAGTTCCATTTGATCTTACCTCCCAACAATCCTCTTAATTCTGATTTTAAATATTTAAAGATCGGGTGTGTGTCGTTACCGTTCACATCGATTTTGGCAAACATTGGAAAACTGACCCCGTAGTTTATTTGGCAAAACTCCTTGATGTCATTGGCGTCTCCCGGTTCTTGGTTTCCAAACTGATTGCATGGAAACCCCAAAACCACCAATCCTTGGTCCTTATATTTTGTATAGAGGTCTTCCAGGCCCTCGTATTGCGGAGTCAATCCACATTTACTTGCAGTATTCACCACAATAATGGTTTTGCCTTTATAGTTTTTCATGGATTCTGTAGTACCGTCCAATCGTTCTGCTTCAAAATTGTAAAACTCCATGGTTATTTGTTTTTGTCTTTAAGGTGTTCAAATGCTCTCGTGGACCAAAGGGCCCATAGAATTAAAACGGGCTGAAAAAACAACCGAACAAATCTCTTGAGATCGGTGTCCAGTCCAAATGCGTCAATGGCATTCGTGTATTGAGAAATGTTTCCTGGAAAAATCAAAACATAGAAAATGGCAAGCGCAATGCCCACTTTTGCTTTGTATTTGGTCAATAAAACCATGGATAACCCCAATAAAATTTCTATCACACCAGAAGCTACCACTATAAAATCCATAAAAGCTTCGCTTGTGGGCAACCATCGGGGCACTTGGGCCTGAAACTCTTCCCTTTGAAAAGTGAGGTGTGCTATTCCGGCCATCATCATTAAAAGGCCAAGGATGACCCTAAATACATTTTGCATCGTACTTAAATTCATTTAAAAACTTTTTATGGGTTGGTTTAAAGATACTTATGTTAGGGTGAAAGCACTTTTGCAAAAGCTTTAAATGTTGACGCAAATCAACTTCTTTATGGTGTTGTGGACTTTAATTTTTGTCCAATACTTTTCATGATAATGGGCGCATGGATCCTAGAGTTTTCTATAAACCATTTATGGGTTTCCATTCCTCCGCAGATCACACCCGCTAAAAAAAGACCTTCAACATTGGTTTCCATCGTTTCAGGATCGTAGGTCGGCAATCGTTTGGGGTCACTGGAGAGTGTAATGCCAAGTTTCTCCAAAAAGGCGAAGTTGGGCATGTATCCGGTTAACGCGAGAACAAAATCATTTTCCAAAGTTAAATCGCCTTCTGGGGTATTTAGTACAATTTCCGTTGGTTTTATCTCTTTGACCGTGGAGTTGTAATATGCTTTTATGCTGCCTTCTTCGATTCGGTTGATAATATCCGGACGTACCCAATATTTAACTCTTGAACCTACTTCTGGGCCACGGATAATCAAGGATACATCGGCGCCTTTTCGCCAACATTCCAATGCGGCATCTATTGCGGAGTTACTTGCGCCTACCACCGCCAGTTTTTGACTGGCATAATAATGGGGGTCGTTGTAATAATGTGAGACTTTGGATAAATCTTCTCCAGGAACATTCATTTTGTTGGGTAAGTCGTAAAATCCGGTCGCTACGACCACATTTTTTGCCCGATAGTCATTTTTGTCGGTTTTCACCACAAAAAAATCACCTTGCTTTATGGTATCCGTTACTTTTTCAAATAGATGGATGTCGAGTTGGTTGGAGGTCACAATTCTTCGATAGTACTCCAATGCTTCGTTGCGTTTGGGTTTGGCCTCTTTGCTGATAAAGGGAATGTCGTCTATTTCCAATTTTTCCGAAGAAGAAAAAAACTGCATGTTCACCGGATAATTGAAAAGTGAGTTTACAATAGTCCCTTTTTCTATTATGATATAGGATAAACCCTGTTTTTTGGCCTCGAGGCCGCATGCAATTCCAATAGGGCCACCTCCGATGATGATGACATCAAATTCCTGCATTACGCTGTTTCTGCTTTTAGTTTTTTAATGGTTTCGGTAGGGTTATCGCTTTTAAATACAAAACTTCCGGCAACCAACACATCGGCACCGGCATCTACCAGTTTTTTGACATTGTTGGCATTGACACCGCCGTCGATTTCAATTAAAGTGGCGGCATTTTTCTTAAGGATCAATTCCTTTAGGTCCGCTACTTTCTGATAGGTGTTTTCTATAAAGGATTGGCCTCCAAAACCGGGATTGACACTCATTACAATGACCAAATCAATATCCTGAATGGTATCTTCCAATAATTTTACGGAAGTATGTGGGTTAATCGCCACACCGGCTTTCATACCTTCCGCTTTTATGGCTTGCAGTGTTCTGTGCAGATGGGGACAGGCCTCGTAGTGGACGGATAAATTATGAACCCCAAGATCCGCAAAAGTCTTGATATATCTGTCTGGATCTACAATCATTAAATGTGTGTCCAACGGCTTTTTTGCATATTTGGCAATGGCTTGTACCACTGGCATACCAAAGGAGATGTTGGGCACAAAAACACCGTCCATAACGTCCAAATGGAACCAGTCGGCTTCGCTTTGGTTGACCATTTCGATTTCTTGCTGAAGATTGGCAAAGTCGGATGCTAATAACGAGGGGGCGATCATTGATTTGTTCATGTTACAAAGTTAGCCAATTACGGCCATCCATAAACGAAAAAAACTCCGGTAATCAGCCGGAGTTTATTCATCAATCAAAAAACGAACAGTCATGATAAACTGTTATATCTTACTAAAATACAACTTTCCTGCCAAAAATCAAATTTAAGGATAGTTTAACTGTACTTTAGTTGGTGATTTTGGGTGTTTTACCCCAAATATGTCTTTAAAATCTTACTTCTTGACGTGTGCTTCAACCTTCTAATCGCCTTTTCTTTAATTTGACGAACTCGCTCACGGGTCAAATCAAAAGTTTCTCCGATTTCTTCCAACGTCATGGAATGTTGGCCGGCCAATCCAAAGTAAAGTCTTATTACATCAGCTTCTCGAGGAGTAAGGGTTTCCAGGGCACGTTCAATTTCGGTACGTAACGAATCGTGCAAAAGTTCCTTATCAGGGTTTGGAGATTCGCCACTACGCAACACATCGTAAAGGTTGGAATCCTCGCCGTCGATCAAAGGCGCATCCATTGATACGTGACGGCCTGAGTTCTTTAAGGATTGTTTCACATCTTCCACGGTCATGTCCAATTCTTTGGCAATTTCCTCAGCAGATGGTGGGCGCTCGTGCGCTTGCTCCAAGAAAGCAAAAGTTTTATTTATCTTATTGATGGAGCCGATCTTGTTCAATGGCAAACGAACAATACGTGATTGTTCAGCCAAAGCTTGTAAAATGGATTGGCGGATCCACCAAACAGCGTATGAAATAAATTTAAATCCACGGGTTTCATCAAAACGTTGCGCTGCTTTGATAAGTCCCAAATTGCCTTCATTGATCAAATCGGGCAGTGTTAACCCTTGGTTTTGGTATTGCTTTGCAACCGATACCACGAACCTTAGGTTGGCTTTAGTTAATTTTTCCAAGGCTACCTGGTCGCCAGCTTTAATGCGTTGTGCCAACTCTACTTCTTCATCGGCGGTAATCAAATCAACCTTACCGATTTCTTGTAGATACTTGTCCAACGATGCGGTTTCCCTATTGGTAACCTGTTTTGTAATCTTTAACTGTCTCATCTAAAATTTCCCTTCATATTAAGTTTGTGAGCCGGAGCTCATTAGGTTATACGTTCAAAAAGTAAAAAAGTTACATTTTGGCAGCACTTTTTTAAAAAAACCTCATTTTTACGTATTGGGACCGCAAGTTTTCCACTGCGCTCGAAGGGACATTGTTGGACGCTGACAATTCCTCAAAAAACAAAACCCCAAGGCGAGTGCCTTAGGGTTGGTTTATCGGATAAAGAAAGGATTTACCTAATCTCTTCTTGGCTTTCTATCTCTGTTGCCGCCTCTACGATCACCGCCTCTACGATCACCACCCTTGCGGTCGCCGTCGGTTCTTGGTGGACGCTCTTTGTAACCTTCCGGTTTTGGCAACAAGGCCTTTCTTGATACTTTTTCCTTCTTGGTCCTTGGATCTAGACCGAAGTATTTTACATCAAAAACATCGCCCATGTTCACTACATCGGATACGTTTTCAGTGCGTTCCCATGCCAATTCGGATACGTGAAGCAGTACTTCGTTGCCCGGTGCTTCTGTATATTCCACCACTGCTCCGAAGTCAAGCATTTTTATCACTTTAACCTCATAAACACTTCCTACTTCAGGTTTGAACATCAAGGCATCGATTTTTGCCAATACGGCATCGATACCATTTTGATCGGTTCCCAAGATTTCCACAATACCTTCTTCGGTATCGGGGTCTTCGTTGATAACAATTGTAGTGTTGGTTGTTTTCTGAAGCTCTTGGATAACTTCTCCACCTTTGCCGATCAATGCTCCAATATATTCTCCAGGAATAATTCTGGTAACAATTTTTGGAGCGTAGGATTTAACTTCGGGTCTTGGCTCGGCAATTGTTTCGGTTAGTTTGCCCAAGATATGCATTCTTCCGTCTTTGGCCTGCATCAAAGCTTTTACCAAGATTTCGTAAGAAAGTCCTTTTACTTTAATATCCATTTGGCAAGCAGTGATACCATCCGCAGTACCTGTAACTTTAAAGTCCATGTCTCCCAAGTGGTCTTCATCGCCCAAGATATCGGATAGTACGGCATATTTACCGGTTTCTGTATCGGTGATCAATCCCATGGCGATACCGGAAACAGGTTTTTTCAACTGAACACCGGCGTCCATCAACGCCATGGTACCCGAACATACGGTTGCCATTGAGGATGAACCATTGGATTCCAATACTTCGGAAACAACACGAACGGTATATGGGCAGTCCTCTGGAATCATTCCTTTAAGTGCACGTTGTGCCAAGTTACCGTGTCCGACCTCTCTACGGGAAGTACCACGGATTGGTCGTGCTTCGCCAGTTGAGAAAGGAGGGAAGTTGTAGTGCAAATAGAATGTTTCTTCACCTTCGTAAGATGGCATATCTATTTGGTTCGCCTCTCTGGATGTGCCTAAGGTAACCGTTGCCAATGCCTGTGTTTCTCCTCGTGTAAAGATGGCTGAACCATGTACGGATGGCAGATAGTCTGTTTCGCACCAGATCGGTCTAACATCTGTTGTTTTACGTCCGTCCAATCGAAGACCTTCGTTCAAAGTAAGGTTTCTAACGGCTTCTTTTTCGGTTTTATGGTAGTATTTGGAAACCAAGTCGCCAATTTCTTCCAACTCTTCTTCGGAGAAAGATGCTTTTATTTCTTCTTTAATGGCGGCAAAGGCTTCACCACGCTCATGCTTGGAAGAACCTGCTTTGGCCACTTCATACACCTTATCGTAGGCCATGTCGTGGATTTTCTTCTGAAGCACTTCGTCCTCGGCTTCTGGCTCGTACTCGCGAACTTCTTTTTTGCCGAAAGCTTCGGCCAATTTTTCCTGAGCTGCACATTGTACTTTAATGGCTTCGTGTGCAAATTTGATGGCCTCTACCATTTCCTCTTCGGAAATCTCGTCCATTTCACCTTCTACCATCATAACAGAATCTGCAGAAGCACCGATCATCATATCAATGTCGGATTCTTTCAATTGCTCCCTTGTTGGGTTGATGATGAACTCACCGTTTACCCTACCTACTCGAACCTCCGAAATAGCACATTCGAATGGGAAATCCGAAAGTTGAATGGCGGCTGATGCTGCCAAACCGGCCATTGCATCGGGCATAACGTCTTCGTCGTGAGACATCAATTGGATCATTACCTGTGTTTCGGAATGGTAGTCTTTTGGGAACAATGGTCTCAATACCCTGTCCACCAAGCGCATCGTCAATACCTCTCCGTCACTTGGTCTTGCTTCTCTTTTAAAGAAACCGCCAGGGTAGCGCCCTGCGGCAGCAAATTTTTCGCGGTAATCCACGGTTAGGGGCAAAAAGTCGACATCTGCGGCTTTATAGTTGGAAACAACTGTACACAATAGCATACATTTGCCGGATTGTACAACTACAGAACCGTGGGCCTGTTTTGCCAATTTTCCGGTTTCGATAGAAATCTCTCTACCGTCACCAAGGTCTATGACCTCTTTGAATGTTTTTGGAATCATAAAATTAATCTTACCCGAATAACTATTTCCGGGTCGTTAAACATTTGGTCTACCGCCTTCCGGGCGGTCGGGTTGTGTTGTTGTTGTGTGTGCCTTTGGCACTTGACCAATGAAAAACTATTTGTAGCTTTTTGTGTTTGCCCGATTTCCCGGGACTTTTTGGTTGTTGAAAATCGATTCAACAAAAACAAAGGGGAAGCCAATGCCTCCCCTTGTATTTTTATTTTCTAATACCTAGTTCCTTGATCAAGGTACGGTATTTTGCAATATCTTTTTTCTTTAGGTAATCCAAAAGACTACGTCTTTTACCTACCAATGCCACCAACGAACGTTCGGTGTTGAAATCCTTATGGTTCCTTTTAAGGTGACCTGTCAAATGGTTGATTCGGTGCGTGAACAATGCAATTTGTCCTTCCGTTGAACCTGTGTTGCTCTCTGAGCCGCCGTATTTTTTAAAAATCTCGGCTTTAACTTCTTTCGTTAAATACATTCCAATATTATTTAAATGATTTTTATGTATTGATTGACCTTCAATCAGCGTGCAAAGATAGGCTCTTTTTTTTAATCTACGAATTTTAACATAAAATTAAACCTTTTGCTGTCATTCAAGTCAAAGAGGCAAACCTATTAAATTCAAGTATTATGAGAAAGGAACTAAAAATGAAGTTTAAAGGAATTGCCCCCATCCTTCTGGGAAGTTTAATGTTGACCTATGTTTCGTGCAGTACAGAATCCTCGGTTGAAGAAGATCTAACCAGTACGGAAGTAATTTCCTCGACAGAGCTAAATTACAGTGATGAAACTGAAATGGTTTCAGAGGAACTTATGGCCATTGCCGAAGATGTCTATACTGCAGATGAAATCGGAAGTAGGTCAAAAATGGATTATGCTTCTGGTTATATGCCAGATTGTGTTGTAGTATCCGTAATTCTAACGCAGAATACAAAAGAAGTCGTCCTGGATTTTGGCGAAGGTTGCGAACTATCTACTGGAAATACTGTTAGTGGAACGGTTAATTTAAGTTACTCTTTGGACTTGGAGGCCGCGTCCAATACCATTGAGATGACTTTGGACGGTTTCACTTTCAATGAAGTGGCAATCGATGGAGAGGCGCAAATTCTTAGGGTAAGAAGTAATGAAAATGGAAATCCACAAGGCACCTCGAACGGATCTTTTGAAGCAACTTGGCCTAGCGGGGAAACAGCTTCGTTTACCGGGACCAGAACTCGGGAGTGGATAGAGGGGTATGGCTCCGGTTTTTGGGGTGACAATGTTTTTTTGATTACTGGAAAGCGAACTTATATCGGTAGAGCAGGAAACGAGTTTGTGAAGGAAGTTACCACGCCATTGAGAAGAGAGTTATCGTGTCGATTTATTGTGAGCGGAGTATTGGAAATATCCCGACTTGGCAATTCGGTAAGTTTGGATTTTGGGGATGGCAGTTGTGATGCCAAGGGAACTCTAACATATTCTGATGGTGCGGAAGAGGAAGTGGTCTTGCGCCGATTTAGAAATTGATGGAGTGATATATTATAAAGAAAAAGCCCCGATAATCGGGGCTTTTTTTAATTTCTTATGGGTTGATTGGTGATCAAATCAATGTATAAGTTGATTTTTTTCTTTAAATCCCTTCGATGGGTAATGAAATCCAAGAAACCATGTTCTTTCAGGAATTCGGAGGTTTGGAACCCTTCGGGAAGGTCTTTCCCCGTAGTATCCTTCACCACTCGAGGTCCTGCAAACCCGATCAGTGCTCCTGGCTCTGCAATATTTATATCGCCCAACATGGCATAGGAAGCTGTTGTACCACCCGTTGTAGGGTCTGTACATAACGATATGTATGGTATTTTAGCTTCGGCCAATTGGGCCAATTTTGCCGATGTCTTTGCTAACTGCATCAAGGATAGGGCTGCTTCCATCATACGTGCCCCTCCAGATTTGGAAATCATCACAAATGGGATTTTTTTCCTTTTGGCGACATCGATGGCACGCGATATTTTTTCACCAACAACACTGCCCATGGAGCCTCCAATAAAACTAAAATCCATACAGGCCACAACGATGTCCTTTCCTTGCGATTTTCCAACCGCAGTTCTAACGGCATCTTTTAAGCCTGTTTTGCTTTGGGCTGCTTTAAGCCTGTCGGAGTATTTTTTGGTATCCACAAACTTTAAGGGGTCTTTGGAGGTCATTTTTGTGTCGAGCTCACTGAACTTGTTGTCATCAAAAAGTATTTCAAAATACTCCTTGCTACCTATCCTCACGTGATAGTCATCTTCCGGACTTACGTAAAAGTTTTTGGCAAGATCTTCTGCTTCTACGATCTTTCCGGTAGGGGATTTGTACCAAAGCCCTTTGGGAGTGTCTTTTTTCTCCTCGGTGGCTGTTTGTATTCCTTTTTCCTTTCTTTTAAACCAAGACGACATGGAATCAATATTTAGTTAAACTAAGGTTTATAAGGTGTTTATGTTGTTTAGGTCTTCGAAGGCCTTTTTTAAGCGTTCGCTAAAGGTTTTTTCTCCTTCTCTGAGCCAAACTCGAGGGTCGTAGTACTTTTTGTTGGGTTGGTCGTCACCGTCTGGATTTCCGATCTGGGCCTGAAGGTATGCCGATTTACCTTGGATGTAATCCCTAACGCCTTCCAAGAAAGCATATTGTAAATCGGTGTCGATGTTCATTTTAATAACACCGTAACCAATAGCTTCCCTGATTTCTTCAACTGTTGAACCGGAACCTCCGTGGAATACAAAATCGATATGGTTGTGCTCTACGCCATATTTTTCTGTGATGAATTCTTGGGAGTTCTTAAGGATTTTAGGTGTCAATTTTACGTTTCCGGGCTTGTATACACCGTGTACGTTCCCAAAAGCAGCTGCAATGGTAAATCTTGGGCTTACTTTGGAAAGTTCTTCATAGGCATAGGCTACTTCCTCTGGCTGTGTGTACAATTTAGAGTCGTCCACATCGGTATTGTCAACACCATCTTCTTCACCCCCGGTAATGCCCAATTCTATCTCCAAGGTCATGTCCATTTTGCTCATTCGCTCCAAATATCCTTTACAGATTTCGATGTTTTCCTCGATGGGTTCTTCGGAAAGGTCGATCATGTGCGAACTGAACAAAGATTTTCCTGTTTCTTTATAATGTGCTTCGCTGGCATCCAAAAGGCCATCTATCCAAGGCAACAATTTTTTGGCACAGTGGTCTGTATGCAGAATCACGGTTGCACCGTAGGCCTCTGCCAATTGATGAACGTGTTTTGCTCCGGCCACTGCTCCAAGAATGGCTGCTTTTTGACCTTCGTTGGAAAGTCCTTTGCCTGCGTTGAACTGGGCGCCTCCGTTTGAGAATTGAATGATTACGGGTGAGTTCAACGCTGCTGCAGTTTCCATTACGGCATTGATGCTATCCGATCCGATTACATTGACCGCTGGTAGGGCATATCCATTTTCTTTGGCGTGATCGAATATTGCTTGAACTTCGTCACCGGTAGCAACACCGGGCTTAATATTGTGGGACATATTATTAGTGGTTTCGAGTTAAATAGGAAACAAAAGTAATAAATTATTTGCTCTAGAAAGGATAATTGATTCCGATGTTGAAGACGGCTCTTTTAAAGTTATAACCATCGAACCAGCGATCGGATCCAACTTTGGCGGGATTGTAGGTCTTAAAACCTACATCCAGCCTAAATACGAAGTAGGTGAAATCGTAACGAAGCCCGAGACCAGTTCCCAGGGCCAAGTCGCCCAATGATGAAAAACCATTGAATGTGGCATCGGGGTTGGTTTCGTTATCGAAAACATTCCATATGTTCCCTGCATCTGCAAAAAGAGCGCCTTTTACATCGCCGGCGATCGGGAATCTATATTCCAGGTTAAATGCCAGCTTGAGATTGGCCTCGTTGAAGTCGTTGATATTGTCGGTTTTTCCCGGGCCCAGTTCGTAAGCGTTCCAAGCCCTATTGTCGTTGGAACCTCCTGCAAAATAACTGCGAACAAAGGGCACGTTGTCCGAATTGCCGTAGGGAATGGCCAGTCCTGTAAAACTTCTGAACGCGATTACCTGGGATTCTCCAATTTTCCAGTGTCGTATATAATCGAACTCGGTTTTGGCATATTGTGAAAAGGGTACCCCGAAAACTAGGTTCTGGCCCTCTTCGTTTTTATTAAAAGGGATTACGTTGGTGAGCATGGACAGCATACCACCGGCACTCTCCAATTTGATTCGGTATTGATAAAAGTCAAGGTCGTTTATTCCGGATTTACTGTTTTTGGTATGTGTAAAATTGGAAGCAAAAATGAGGTTGTTCTCTGTTAATCTCCTTCTTCTTTCCTCTATACTGTTTACGGTTTGAAAATCATCTTCGGTTACGGTAAGTGTCCCATTCAATACATCTTGGGCAAAATTATTGGCACCCGTGGGGATATCAAGTCGTGGTTCATCTCCTTCATTTTCCACCGCACTAAAATATTCGGCATATTGGGGGTCGTCCTGAAAATCATCCGCAATATCGTCCAAATTGGAAAAAGTGTTTTGGTACACATTATAGAAGTTGTCTGTGTTTACGTTGCGTACAAATTCGACATTCAGCAGTTCGATGTTGTTTTTAAGGCGATCGGACGGGGACCAATTATAGGATAAAATGGAATTTAGGGATTGTTTGTCCAGGCCAATGTTCCGCTGGAAGTTGGTACCTACCGATAAACGACTTTGCGGCAGCATATAATAGGGTATGATTTTTTCGGTGTTCAACGGGAACCAAATACGGGGAAATGTTATGTTGATGTCCCCGCCAAGTTCAGATGTAAAGGTTTCGTTGGATAGGGAGGCATCACTTAGTAGGCCTATGGACCCTCTTGCAGAAACGTTCAATGTTTCGGCACCTCCAAAAACATTTCGGGTAATTACCGAAGCACTAAAAGCGGTTCCTACTTGTTGGATGTTGGAGTGGGTTACATCAAAATTTAGGTTGAGCGAATATTTTGGTTTGGCAGCGAGGTATATGTTGGATTCCAGTTGTGTTTGAGTGGAATCTGGTATAAACTCAATATTGGGATATTTAAAGGTATTGAGGTTGGTGATCTGGCGATAGGTCCTTATCCTGTCGAGATCACGATACACACTGTCTTTTTTAAAGAATATGGCATCGGTAAGCGCTTTTGGCTTGTACCTGAGCTTTCCGCTATAGTAAATATTATAGTTTTCGTAGGCCAGGCTTTTAAGGGTGTCGGTGGTGCCGTTTATGTCATAGTCTGCATAAATATTGATTTTTTTATGTCGCGCTACTTTGTAGGGAGTGCCCGCATCAGTGCTGTCCGAGGAGCTTCTAAATTTATTGATGTTGAGCAGCACGTCCATTAGTTGGTCATCTGCAGTAACAGTGGTATCCCTTAAAACATCGTAGTTGATGGAACTTTCCTGAAAATTATATACCCCCGAATTACGAAAAAGAGTGGTAAGCCGTTCCCGTTCCAATGTAAATTTGTCCAGATCAAATTGTTCTCCTGGTTTGATCAAACTTTTGTTGGCGGTCTTTAGGTAGATGGAATCCAGTTCCGGTGAAGTAATATTTTTTTGAACGGTATCTACGATGTAGGGTTTGTTCAATGTTATGTGGTACGATATCGAAGCTTTCTTGTTTTTTACATCGACTATTTCGTAATTCCCCTCGTTGTTAAAATACCCTTTACTGTTGTAAAATGCTTTAAGTCTCCTAATGGACTTGTTGGTTTCCGCTGTATCGATAATTACCGGAGGTTCGCCAATTCTTTTTAGGAATTCACTGGCTCCAGAGACCATAAAAGATTCGCGTAATCGATTTACCTGTTTCTCGGAAAGTAGTTTGTTTAGGCGTTTCTCCCTTTTTTCTTTTCGGTTAAGCCAATCCTGGAAAGAAGAGTCTGGATTTTCCTTTGCCAGATTATAGAGATTCAATTTTAAAGGGTAGCCCAGTACGCTGCTGTTGGGTTTCTGGGAAATTAGGCCCTTTATTTCACTGTTGTTTACTTTTTCATCATCAACAAAAATGGAGTTTTTGGTGAGCAATAATTCATCCTCCCCAACCTTTTTTAAGGTATTGCAACCCGAAATGCATAGCAAAAGAAACAATAATCCTATTTTTGCCCAGTTGCAGATTAGACCTAATGAACCCCTCATAGACGCCAAAAATACACGATTTAGATGGTTACAAAAAACCAAATTAAACTAGTTGTTAGCTTAAAGCAAAAAAAGTACCGATCTCAACATGGACTCTTTGTTGTTGAAGGGGAGAAAGTTGTAAATGAGTTGCTGGAAGCGGGAATACGGCCGTTCAAAATTTTTGTGGACAAAGCCGATCAGATCCAAAAATTCGGGGATGCGGAATTGGTATCCAAAAGGGATTTAAAGCAAATGAGCAGTTTGGTACATCCCAATGGTGTACTCGGTGTTTTTTATATGATTGAATTTGGGACTGATGACCTGCAAGATTGGGTAGTGGTTTTGGATGCTGTTCGTGACCCGGGCAATTTGGGTACCATTATCCGGTTGTGCGATTGGTTTGGAATACAACAATTGGTTTGTTCCAAGGATACGGTGGATTGCTATAATCCCAAGGTTTTGCAAGCGACTATGGGATCGGTTGCCAGGGTAAATATTGTCTACACAGATTTGATCGGTTATTTTAAAAATACATCACTCCCTGTTTATGGGGCTTTTATGGACGGCGCCTCTGTTTATGGGCTTGATCTTCCACAAAAAGGAATATTGGTAATGGGTAACGAAGCCAATGGCATTTCCGATGAAGTGGATGAGTATATTACTTCTAAAATAGCCATTCCTCAATTTGGAGCTGCCAGTACCGAAAGCTTAAATGTTGCCACGGCAACAGGGATCTTGCTAAACGAAATTAGAAGGCGGTAAATGGTTTACTCGAAAGTAAAATTGATGAAAATCCCTCGGGTGCGCATGGCATTTATATTTCCTGTCCATGGGCTGTTCGGGTCATTGTCCGGTACCAATTCGTCGGTCAGGGCAAAAACTCCTCTGATGGATGGAGTGAACTTAAAATATTCTGTATAAAAATCGATACCGAAGCCAACTTCGTACCCATAAACATTTTGTTTCATCCGAAACTGACCGGTGCTGTTGTCGTCCAAACTATCTTCGTTGCTCCCCAGGTTGATGGATGTGTACACGCCACCAACAATAAAAGGCCTCCAATTGCCAATTCTACGTGTGCTGGCTTTTAACAGAAAGGGAAAGCGAATATAGGTCGAGCGCACTTCGCGAATTGCTTCTGCTTGCGTGGAAAATCCGGGAAATCCTAGTGTTCTTGAAGTGTAGAGCAAACCTGGCTCAAAACGTGCATCAAGAAACTCGTTTATTCTCAGCTCGCCGATCAAACCTACATTAAACCCTAAAGTTTTATCCACCAATATGTCCCGGCCAACATCCTCTTTGTACTCAAATTGAAAATCGTACTGATTAAAACCAAGGTAGTAGCCCCAGTTCAAAAATTTCTTATCCTCGTTCTGAAGGTTCAAGATAGGGTCGCCACCAAATTGGGCAACAACATTGGTACCGGATAAAACTATCAGTCCAAAAAGGATAAGGAGATTTTTCATTAATCTATTTTGATGCGACATAAATGGATGCTACACCCATGGTCTGTGGTTTGTTCTCTACTCCTATAAACCCGATTTTTCTCAAAATATTGTTGAAAGCCTCGCCATGTGGAAAAACTGATGCCGATTCACTCAAATATTTATAGGCGGACCTGTCTTTGGAGAACAGTTTTCCTATGGTGGGCAATATGTATTTTGTATACACCCTGTATCCCTGTTTGAAAGGGGTTTTGGTGGGTACGGAGGTCTCCAGGACCAAAAAATGTCCTTGTGGTTTCAGTACGCGATAAATTTCTTGTAGACCCTTCTCCAGATTTTCAAAATTCCGAACCCCGAATGCAACCGTGATGGCATCAAAGGAGTTATCCTCAAAAGGAAGGTTCTCGCTGTCGCCCACCACCATTTCAATGGTGGATTGTAGATTTTTGTTGACCACTTTATGCTTTCCTACTTCCAACATGCCCGGAGAAAGATCAAGTCCCACGATTTTTTCCGCTCCGGTTTGCGTCATGGCAATGGCGAGATCGCCTGTTCCCGTAGCAATGTCCAGAATGGAATTTGGGGATTTGTCTTTAAGGTAGGCTACGATTCGTTTCCGCCACTTTATGTCCGTTCCAAAAGAAATTACTCGGTTAAGGCCGTCGTAATTTTTGGAAATGGTATCGAACATTTGCTTTACCTGTTCTTTTTTTCCAAGTTCGGATTCTTTGTATGGGGTAACCTTTTTAGACATTGCGTTAATTTGCTCGCAAATATACAACTTAGCATAAGGGATGCGGACAAAAATATTTGTGTAATTTTGCCCACAAAAAGGAATCATATACCGTATTTGGTTGTAAATATGTAATTTACGTATCGCATGCCATTCCTTGTGTTGTTTGTTACGGTCAAATAGAGTTTATTTAAGAACACATCCTATTTTAATTAATGAGAATCATTATTGCAGGTGCTGGTGAAGTGGGGTTTCATTTGGCAAAATTACTGTCCTATGAAGCGCAGGAGATTACCTTGATCGATACCGATAAAGAAAGATTGTCCTATGCAGATAATCATTTGGACATTAGAGTGCTCAGAGGAGATGCAACCTCCATCCAAGTGTTACAAGATGCACAAGTGGATGGGTCGGATCTGGTGATCGGGGTAACAGCTTCCGAAACTACCAATTTAACCCTCTGTGTTTTGGCAAAACAGTTGGGGTGCAAACGCACCATTGCGAGAATTTCGAATACGGAATTTATGGATAATCGCGAGCTGGTCAAGTTTGAGGAGTTGGGTATCGATGAATTGATCTCTCCGGAACGCTTGGCGGCTACGGAAATACAGTTAATGTTAAATCAATCCGCATTCAACGATACGTATCAATTTGAAGAAGGCCTATTGACCATGTTCGGCGTTATTTTGCCCAAGAACGCACCATTTGTGGGTAAAATGGTCAAAGAAGCGGCGCGAATCTTTCCCGAACTCAACTTTATGCCCATAGCTTTACAGCGTACGGGAACTCAATTTACTTTGATTCCCAGAGGGGATACGGTTTTTAAAGAAGGCGATCAGGTATATTTTATTACCTCGGACAAAGGGGTGGAGGAGTTGTACAAGTTGTCCGGAATGCAAAAGCAGGATATTAAGAACGTAATGATACTCGGCGGGAGCAAGGTAGGATACAAAACAGCAAGGGACCTTTGTTCAAATAAGTTCAACGTAAAACTCATAGAAAAGAACAAGGAAAAAGCCTTCGATATTGCGGATGATCTGCCCCACGCACTTGTAATAAATGGAGATGGTAGAAATGTAGAGCTGTTGGAAGAAGAGAATTTGGAATCCATGGATGCCTTTATAGCCGTAACCGGTAATTCCGAAACCAATATAATGTCCTGTTTAGTGGCGAAGAATAAAAAAATAAAGAAGACCATCGCACTAGTGGAAAACATGGATTATTTCCAATTGTCCCAATCCATTGGAGTGGATACGCTCATTAATAAAAAACTGTTGGCCGCCAATAGCATTTTTAGGTACGTCCGTAAGGGAGAGGTGTTGGCCTTGACCCGATTGAACAACTTGAACGCAGAAATTTTGGAATTCGAAGTAAAGGCCACTTCCCTGGTAAACGGAGAAATAATACGGGAACTTAATTTTCCGAGGGAAGCAAGTATTGGTGGTGTGATCCGTAACGGGGAAGGGATTATTGCTCTTGGTGATTTTAGGATAGCCGAAGGTGATAAGGTAGTGGTGTGCTGTTTGCCCAAGGCCATACCGCGCATAGAAAAGTTGTTTCTATAATGAAGCTCAATACAAGAATCATAATCCATATAATGGGGCTATTGTTGCTGTGCAATGGCTCTTTTATGCTTTTGGCCGCTTTGGCCAGTGGCATTTATAAAGATGGTGTGACCATGGATATTATGCTGGCCGCAATTGTGACCATGCTTTTTGGAATGATGGCCATGTTCTACACCCGGGGACATAAAAAGGAAGTGAAACGCAAAGAAGGCTACATCGTAGTAACTTTTGGATGGGTCGTAATGTCCCTATCGGGCATGTTGCCCTATCTTTTTTCCGGCTCCATACCATCCATAACCGATGCATTTTTCGAAACCATGTCCGGTTATACGACTACCGGTGCTTCAATTTTGGACGATATCGAGGCGCTTCCCGAAGGAATTCTCCTTTGGAGAAGCCTTACCCATTGGATAGGGGGAATGGGAATTATTGTATTGGCCATAGCCATATTGCCGCTGTTGGGAATTGGGGGCATGCAGTTGTTTGCGGCAGAGGCACCGGGACCGGGAGGGGATAAACTTCACCCAAGGATTACGGATACCGCTAAGAGGTTATGGTTGATCTATGTAGGGTACACTGTACTGGAAACATTCTTGCTGAAATTTGCGGGCATGTCATTTTTCGATGCCATAAACCACTCATTGGCCACTATGTCCACAGGTGGGTTCTCCACCAAAAATGCCAGCGTTGCCTTTTGGAACGATCAACCACTCATTCAATACATTATCGCATTGTTCATGTTTTTGGCAGGTAGTAATTTTGTACTCAGTTACTTTGCCTTGACCGGTAAGGTGCAACGTATCCTCAAGGACGAAGAGTTTAAATATTATCTCGGATTCATTGTTGTGTTCACCATAATTGCCGCATTGGGCGTGTATTTTAGGGCGGATGTTCCTATTTCCGATTTTCATCCCATGGTTTTGGGCAAGGTGGAAAGTACCGTTCGCCACACCTTATTTCAAGTAATCGCGGTGATTACCACAACAGGGTTTGTTACGGCGGATTTTACATCATGGACTCCATTTTTAACTGTTTTCTTTTTTGGATTGATGTTTCTTGGAGGCTCCGCAGGTTCCACTGCTGGTGGAATCAAGGTAATGCGTCACCTTTTGATTATAAAAAACGGTATTCTGGAATTTAAGCGAACCTTGCATCCCAACGCGTTGATACCGGTACGATACAACCAGAAGACCGTAACAGAACACATTGTCTATAATGTAATCGCCTTTTTTGTGCTGTACATGCTCCTATTCATAATTGGTTCTTTAGTGCTGGGTTTCTTGGGGTTGGATTTTATTTCTGCAGTTGGCGGTTCAGCCTCCTCTTTGGGAAATGTAGGCCCAGCTTTGGGCAGTTTAAACCCCGTGAGCAATTATAATGGCCTTCCTGCAGCAGGAAAATGGTGGTGCGCTTTTTTGATGCTTTTGGGACGATTGGAACTGTTTACCGTACTCATTGTACTTACCCCATATTTTTGGAGAAAGACTTAATTAAAAAACCTCCCGGAGTTTATTTTCGGGAGGTTTTTTTAAATGGACGGCGAAATGCGGAATTAAAGTTCAGCAAAGCTACCCCATATTTTACAGCACAGCCTTTATACGGGCAATCGCTTCTTTTAGTTCTTTTTCCGATGCCGCGTAAGAAATTCGGATACAATTCGGGTTTCCGAAAGCCTCACCTGTTACCGTGGCGACATTGGCATGCTCCAATAAATACAAGGAGAAATCGGAAGCATTGTTAATGGCAACACCGTTCAAGGCTTTGCCAAAGAAAGCGGATATGTCCGGAAACACATAAAATGCGCCTTCGGGCACGTTGAGGTTAAAACCTTCTATTTCCCCTAATAATTCTAAAACAAGATCCCTTCTTTCGTGGAACTTGTCGATCATATATTGGATTTTGCTCACTGGAGCTTCCAATGCGGTGATCACAGCTCGTTGAGCAATGGCGTTGGCACCACTTGTCACTTGCCCTTGTAATTTGGTACATCCTTTGGCAATCCATTCCGGTGCGCCGATGTAACCAATTCGCCAGCCTGTCATGGCAAACGCCTTGGATACCCCGTTCACGGTAATGGTTCTGTCGTACATTCCATCGATACTGGCAATGCTCACATGGCCACCCGCAAAATTGATATGTTCGTAAATTTCATCCGATACAACATAAATATCTGGGTGTTTTTTCAGCACTTCCGCCAGGCCTTCCAATTCGCTTTTACTGTATACCGAACCACTTGGGTTGCAGGGTGAACTAAACCAGATCATTTTGGTTTTAGGTGTAATTGCAGCTTCCAATTGAGCGGGGGTCATCTTAAAATCGGTATCGATTTGTGTGAGAACTTCCACAGGTACTCCTTCGGCCAACTTTACAATATCACTGTAGCTTACCCAGTATGGAGCGGGCAGGATTACTTCGTCACCCGGATTTAAAACCACCATCGCAACATTGAACAAGGATTGTTTTGCGCCTGTGGAGACCACAATTTGATTCAATCCATAGTCAAGGTCATTATCTCTTTTAAATTTGTTGGAGATAGCGGTCTTTAGTTCGGCGTATCCATCAACAGGGGTGTAACTGCTATAGTTTTCGTCGATGGCGTTTTTTGCGGCATCTTTTATAAAATCAGGAATATTAAAGTCCGGCTCGCCCAAACTCAATCCGATAATATCCTTTCCTTCACTTCTTAATTCTCTGGCTTTGGCTGCCATGGCCAATGTTGCTGACGTGGACATATTCTTGATCCTGTCAGATAGATGGTTGCTCATTTGTACTTCTTTTTTACTGATATTGAAGGGTAGGTTTTTTGCCTAGCTCCTTAAGGTGTTTGAAGTGTGAAATTATAGCTTTTCTGGTAGTTTTGTACTCGTGATACGGTAAATTGAA
Organism: Flagellimonas sp. ABD4_174; assembly: GCF_056160185.1. NCBI lineage: Bacteria > Pseudomonadati > Bacteroidota > Flavobacteriia > Flavobacteriales > Flavobacteriaceae > Flagellimonas > Flagellimonas sp. ABD4_174. Next base: position 2,969,478 of record NZ_JBSWWP010000001.1, on the reverse strand, counting down.
CTCCTGAGCCGTCTGTTTCACAATTTTGGAAATATTTGTGTAATGTATATGGCTGATGTTTGGAAAGATGTGGTGTTCCACTTGGTGGTTCAATCCTCCTGTAAACCAGTTGACTATTCTATTTTTGGTGCCGAAGTTCACGGTTGTGAACAATTGATGGATGGCCCAGGTGTTTTTCATGTTTCCTTCATTGTCCGGTAACGGTGTATCGGCATGGTCCACAATATGGGCCAATTGGAATACCACGCTAAGTATTACTCCAGCTACGTAGTGCATAATAAAAAAGCCTAGCAATACCTGCCACCAAGCAATATCAACAAAAATCAATGGAAGTATGATCCAGATGGTCAAGTAGATTATTTTGGTGATCACCAAAGTGCTCCAATTGATTACCGGATTGGGTAATTTACCATAGCTCAATTTTCTCTTCATGTAACGGTACATTTGTTGAAAATCCGTGGTTATTGCCCAATTGAATGTCAATAATCCGTAAAGGAAAATAGAGTAATAGTGTTGGAATTTGTGGTGTTTCCTCCACTCTGCATGCTTGGAGAACCTTAAGATCCTGCCTGCTTCCATATCTTCGTCGTGCTCATGGATGTTGGTGTATGTGTGGTGCAGAACATTGTGTTGTACTTGCCAGTTGTACACATTTCCGGCCAAAATGTAAATGCTGCTTCCCATGAGTTTGTTTACCCATTTTTTATTGGAATAGGCACCGTGGTTTCCATCGTGCATCACATTCATCCCAACGCCGGCCATCCCAACTCCCATGGTTATGGAGAGCAATAGGTAGCCCCAAAAAGGCAGGTCCAGGGTCAACATTAAAAAATAAGGGGTCAAAAAGATGGCGAACATCACAATGGTTTTCAAGTGAAGTTTCCAGTTCCCGGTTTTCTTGAGGTTGTTTTCTTTAAAGTATTCGTTCACTCTCTTGTTCAGTGTCCTGAAAAATTGTGCGGAATCCTTTCGTGAAAACCGGATGGTATTCTTATCCATAAAAAAAGTTTTTTACAAATGTAATTAAAATGCTTCTTTCGAGCTTACACTGTTGTGTTAGAACGGTGTTAAGCACGCTAAAAATATTAAATTTGTAAAATTAACGTTTGGAGAATGAATTCGGGACTTATATTCAAATATTTTACGACGCTCAACGATGAGCAAAAAGAGCAATTTGCCAAGTTGGAAGAGCTCTACCATGATTGGAACCAAAAAATAAATGTGGTTTCCAGAAAGGATATCGATGAGCTGTACCTGAGGCATGTGCTTCATTCTCTTGGAATCGCAAAGATCCAGGTATTTAATGAGGGGTCCAGTGTTTTGGATGTAGGTACAGGCGGTGGATTTCCGGGAATTCCTTTGGCGATATTATTTCCGAACGTGAAATTTACCCTTGTTGATGCCATTGGCAAAAAAATAAAAGTGGTAAACGAGGTGGTGGAAGGACTCGGGCTTCAGAATGTACAAACGCACCATTCCCGTGTGGAGGATATCCCTGGGCAGTTCGATTTTATTGTGAGTCGTGCAGTGGCCGCAATGCCCACCTTTGTTCATTGGACCAAAGGGAAAATCAAAAAAGATTCCGCCCATCAACGTAAAAATGGTATTCTTTACCTTAAGGGCGGAGATCTCTCTGATGAACTGAAAGGTTATGAGACCGTTCAGGTCTTTGATTTAAACGAGTATTTTGAAGAGCAGTTTTTTGAGACCAAAAAGGTAGTGTACCTGCCTCAGAAATTTAAAGGCTAGTTTAGATACTGTACATTCTCTTATATACCAATCTGCATTTTCTGGCGTAATTCTTGGCGTAGAGCCACAATTGCTGATATTTTCTTGCCATCAATCTCGTCCATGCATTAATTCTATCTATCATAACTAATTGATTTATGTCATACAAATATAGTTGTATTACGTTTAATTTACAATTAGTTAACGTTAAATTTACATTGAAATTGTGTTTTGATGCTTTATGATATTTTGTTTATGTGTGTAAATCACATTAAATGAATGTGTTGAGGTGTTGAAAATGTCTTTGTGATTACTGTTTGGATTTGTTAATAGAGGTCAACGGCATTTCGGTTAACAATCAATGGAATGGTAATTTCAGTGCATAAAAAAGGCCGTCATTTTTTTAGAGTGACGGCCTTTGTGCAGTTTTTTCGTCTGTTGCTTAACCCAGGAAAGGATATCGATAATCCTCCGGGGTAACAAAAGTTTCCTTGATCAACCTTGGCGATACCCATCGCAAGAGGTTTTGCATGGATCCGGCCTTATCGTTGGTCCCTGAGGCCCTTGCGCCGCCGAAAGGCTGTTGTCCCACAACGGCACCGGTTGGCTTGTCGTTGATGTAAAAGTTGCCCGCGCAGTTCTGTAAGGCCTTGGTGGCCTCATCTATGGCATAGCGGTCCGCGGAAAGCACGGCGCCGGTAAGTCCATATTCGGAAGTTCCGTCCACCAGTTTTAGGGTCTCGCTCCAATCCTTGTCCTCGTAGACATAAACGGTAACAATGGGCCCGAACAGTTCGGTGTACATGGTCTCGTACTGCGGGTCGGTGGTCAAGATCACGGTGGGTTCTATAAAGTAGCCCACGGATTTATCGTAATTTCCCCCTGCGATTACCTCTGCATCCTTGTCGGCCTTGGCCTTGTCTATATAGCTGGCCAATTTGTCAAATGCACCTTCGTGTATCACAGCGGTGATAAAGTTGCCCATATCTTCCGGTGAGCCAGGTTTGTTGAAGGAGGCTATATCAGCTTTCACCAATTCCAAAATTTCATTGGCCGTGGATTTGGGAAGATATACCCTGGATGCCGCACTACATTTTTGTCCTTGGAACTCGAAGGCCCCACGGGTAATGGCGGTGGCCACTTGCTTGGGTTTTGCCGTCGGGTGTGCAATAATGAAATCCTTGCCCCCGGTCTCCCCAACGATCCTAGGGTAGGTCTTGTACCTGTGTATGTTGTTCCCGATCTGTTTCCAAAGGGATTTGAACACATCCGTGGAGCCGGTAAAGTGGATTCCGGAGAAGTCTGGGCTTGACAATACGGTATCGGAAACCATTACCGGGTCACCGTAGACCACATTGATCACGCCATCGGGCAATCCTGCCTCTTTGAACACATCGACGATTACCTTGGCGGAGAATATCTGGCTGTCGCTCGGCTTCCATACCACTACGTTTCCCATCATGGCGGCGCTGGCGGGCAGGTTGCCTGCAATGGCGGTAAAGTTGAACGGGGTTATGGCGTACACAAAGCCCTCAAGGGGGCGGTATTCCACACGGTTCCAGATTCCCTCGGAGGATTCCGGTTGCTCGCTGTATATCTGTGACATGTACTCCACGTTGAAACGCAGAAAGTCGACAATTTCGCAGGCAGAATCTATCTCGGCCTGATAAATGTTCTTGGATTGCGCGATCATTGTGGCGGCGTTCATTTTGGCGCGGTAGGGCCCTGCGATCAGTTCTGCGGCCTTTAAGAAAATGGCGGCACGCTGTTCCCAGGTCAGGTCGGCCCAGGCCTTTCTGGATTCAAGGCAATTGGCGATGGCCTTTTCCACATGTGCTTTTTCCGCCAAATGGTAGTGTCCCACAATGTGCCTGTGGTCGTGCGGCGGGGACATGGGTCTTGTGTTGCCTGTTTTTATCTCTTCGTTCCCAATGTAAAGTGGTACTTCCACCTTGCCATTGTAGTACGCCTTATATTGTTCGAGTACTTCTTCTCGTTCTGGAGAACCTGGAGCATAGCTTAATACCGGCTCGTTGACAGCGGTCGGAACTTGAAAAAATCCTTTTCCCATAGTTATATTTTTATGTTTTACAATGCGACCAAAGGTAATGAAACCTGTTGCGATTATAAAATGATGTGGATTAGTTTATAGCGAAGGGAGCTGCAAACTTAAAAGTGGGGATTTCTACCTCAAATTCTTCGGCGGTAGAAAAGTTTACCATGTGGTAGTGTCCGCGCATGGCGCCCACAGGCGAGGCCAAGAGGCACCCTGAACTATAGGTGTGGGATTTTCCGGGTTTTATAACCGGCTTTCTTCCTATAACACCTTCACCATCGACGGTTTCCATTTCTTTGAGAGCATCGAATACATCCCAATGTCTGGCGGTAAGCTGAACGGTGTCCTTGCCAAGATTTTCAATGGTTACGGTGTAGCCAAATGCATAGTGTACTTTGTAGTTTTTAAAGAAAGTGCCTTCAAAAGTAGTGCTGACCGAGACTTTAATTCCTTTGGTAACTTGTGTGAACATATCAGTTATAGGTAAAAACACTTCCTGTAAACGTAACTATGATGGTCAGAAAGGCCAAAATCATAAATATAGTGTTCAGAAAGATGTACTTAATAATAGTTTTAAATCGGCCTTGGTCATAAAAATTTCGCATTGCCTTATATAGGTAGATACCGAATATGATCAAGAAGATCCCTGCACTGTCTATATTGAAAATTGAATCCAATATAAGACTAAGGATGAGCAAGATAAACAAGAGTGATTGATTGTGAAAGCTAAATATGAGATGATCGGTGTACGTATATTTATTTCTGATGTAAACCAAAGATATAAAGAGGGTGAACACGGGCATAAAGAAAAATATAACAAATGGGAGCTTGGAAATGGTGTCGTTTATCCAGGTTCCGGGTCTGCTCATTACCTTCCATATGCTGTTGGAAAAATTAAAGGCCATTTTATTGGTGGTGCTCTCCTTAATATTATACCGCGTTTGGGCCTGTTCAAAGTTATAGAGGGTGTCTTTTTTAATGTACAATCCAAAAAACTCTGCTTTTTTCGAGAAAGCCTCTATTCCCGACTTTTCTTCGAGTGTGTTAAAATAGGCTTTTGGATTGGCATGCATAAAAGAATCCTTTCGTTTTTTTATCTGGTTCATGGTGTTCACAAATGTGCCCAAAGTGTCCATGAATTGTTGCTGTTCGGCCGGGTTTTGTCCATGTATTTGTGAGGAGTCCAATATTGAGAGTCCAGAAAGGAATTCGGGGTTTGCTTTTTGTATGGAGTCCAATCGTGTTATGGCTTGATCGGACTGTTTTTTGAATGCCACACTATCAATTTTTAAATCTCCTGAGTTTAGGTCAACGCCAAAAGCCCCATTATATATAGTCCCATCAAAATCTTTTGCGGCTTCATCCAAATTGGCGAACTGGTTGTTGTAGGTCACCATCAAAAAGTAAACAAAGGCCACACTCAATAAAAAACGGAATGGATTGGTATAGGTGACTCGTTTGCCATTTACATAATCCCTGGTCATTCGGCCTGGCTTTAGTAACAGTGCCGATAATGTTTTGAATAATCTTGAGTCGTAATTGATGAGGTTGGAAAAAAACTCGTCAAAAAAATCTTTGAGCGTGAGTTTTTTGGTGCTATTGGCCTGTGAGCAGTTGGGGCAATATCTATCGCTTACATCCAGGGGGTGTCCACAATTAAGGCATTCTACACCTCTAAACTGAAGCTCGTATCGACCTTTTGTGATCAAACCGCCTTTTTTGCCCATATTGCCCTATAATTTGATCTTAAATATAGTTAATTGCTAATATTTCTGGAGTTTACAGAGCCAATTCCGATGATGCTATCGTACATTTCGCCAAAATCGCGGTAATACACTAGAATTAAGTAGTTGTTCTCGGTAAAATGGAAATTGCCGCTTACCAAATGGGGGTCCAGGGAGCCGTCTTCACGTTGAACGACATACTTATAATTGTAAAAGCCCTGTTTGATCATTAAAGAAGTCTCAAATTTTCCAGTAGCCTCGTTAAAGGTCATTTTGTTCTCCTCTTCCAAGGCGTAATTATTGAATTTTCCGATTACAAACACTTGATCCAGTCCAATCTTATCCGAGTAAGGTAGGCTAAAATGAACTTTTGAATATTCTGCCTCCCTTGAAACGTCGTCACCTTGGAGCGTGCGAACGGCAAAGTCACCGTTAATGTCGGGAAAGTAAGTGTATTCGCGATCATATCGATATTGATTGGTAAATAAATAATGGTGGTATACCTCCCTCATTTCAATTTTGGAGATAGCGAAAGTAGGGGAGCGAAGGTCTTTGGTGTCAAAATTCAAAAATTCATTGCCGCCGAAAAAACTGGTTTCTTGATCGTATTTGTACACTAATTCGCTACCAATGGTGAATTGGGGTGCAATATGGTACAATGCAGTGGGCCAATGATGGTTTTGTAAAATTGCAACCTTTACTTCTTTTTTGGGGTTCACTACCCGAAAGCCGGCAGTATTAATGTTGAATTGCACTACCTGCTTCGTGTTGATGTAATTGAAATCTCTAGATCTTTTTACTGTGCCGGCAACAGTGACCGCATCCCGAAAGACCACGAATCTTCTAGAAAATTGAAGTTCCCCGTAACTGTTGTAGATTTCCAATAAATAATTTCCAGAAACCCGGAGATTTACATTCTCGTTCGGTATTGTGAGCCTATAATTGGAATAAGGCTGCAGAGTGGTATAGCTGTTTTCGTAATCTATAATGCGTTGGTTGTCCGCTCCGGAAAGATATTGCGATTTTAAAAGTTGCGAAGGGGTCCAGTCGTAATCGCAATAGATTATCTTATAATAGTAGTCCTGTTCGTTGGCCAATAGATCATCAAATTCCAAAGTAATGGGCTCCCCTAGTTTCACCACCGGGAATTGATCGTCCGTAGGTCCTTTAAATACAATGGTTTTTATGTTTTCAGGAGGGTTGACTTCCTTCATTACTTGGGCAAAAGCATAGTGGCCCATCCATATAAACAACAACACAAAGTAGGTAAAACGCATCAAACGTAACAATTTTTGGTAAAGTTAAACAAAAAGTATGCCCAGCGAACTAAGCTCGGTATAATCCCAATTTTATAGTTAATAATTATGAAAACAATCCTTTTAGTACTATTTTTGCGTCCGATTTTGATAACAAAAGGTCTACAACAATATGTCTAAAGACATCCGGATTAGAAAGGGGTTGAATATCAACCTCGTTGGGGCAGCAGAGCAGACTATTTCCAAAGCCGTTACTAGTAACGTTTATGCCCTGAACCTAGATGATTTCCATGGTATCACTCCAAAAATGTTGATAAAACAAGGGGAGGATATAAAGGCGGGGGAGCCCCTCTTTTATAACAAGAACAACGAAGAAATGCACTTTGTTTCCCCAGTGAGCGGTGAACTTGTGGAAATTGTCAGGGGAGCAAGGAGAAGAATCTTAACCTTAAAGATCCTTGCCGACAAAGAACAGGATTATGTAATAAACAAGGTGCCGGATTTGGACACTGCAAATGGGGAGACGATCAAGTCTTATCTATTGCAATGTGGTGGTTGGCCTTTTATAAAGCAAAGGCCCTACGATGTGATCGCCGACCCGAGCGTTACCCCGAAGGCTATTTTTATTTCGGCTTACGGTACAGCGCCATTGGCGGCCAATCCAGACTTTATCCTCAAGGATAAGGAGCAAGAAATTCAGGCGGCTATTTTGGGGCTTGGCAAACTTACTCCCGGAAAAATCCATGTAACCGTTGGGAAATCCAACAGATCACCATTTAATGATATCGAAGGGGTTGAGCTTCATAAGATTTCCGGGCCACATCCTGCCGGATTGGTTGGAACGCAGATCAACAAAATAGATCCGATCAATAAAGGTGAGACCGTTTGGACCATTTCTCCGCAAGATTTGGTAATGTTGGGCGAGTTGTTGTTAACGGGCAAGTTCAATGCGGAAAGAATTGTAGCGCTGGCCGGCTCTGTGATCAAAGAGCCTAAGTACTACAAAACCAAGATCGGTGCGGAAATATCTACCTTTTTGTATGCCAGTGGTGTAAAACAGGATAGATTTCGATTGATCAACGGGGATGTGCTTACAGGTACAAAAACCAGTACGGAAGGTTATCTTGGATTTTATAATAATACCGTAACGGCAATTCCAGAAGGGGACGATTATGAGTTCTTTGGATGGAACAAGCCTATTTTTAATAAAATATCGTCTACTAGGGCTTTGACTTTTTCTTGGTTGCAGCCCAAAAAGAAATACGATTTGGATACCAATACCAACGGGGAGCACAGAGCTTTTGTTGTAACAGGAAAATATGAAGAGGTCTTTCCATTGGATATTTACCCTCTTCAACTCTTAAAGGCCTGTATGATTAAAGATTTGGACGAGATGGAGCAGTTGGGTCTATACGAAGTCGCTCCAGAGGATTTTTCTTTGACAGAATTCATATGCATATCAAAACAACCGCACCAGCAAATAATCAGGGAAGGATTGGATTTATTGCAAAAAGAACTTGGATAATATGGGAATGAAAGAAAAACTACATCAGTTAAAACTTAAGTACCAGGGCAAAAAAATGGCTCCTGCCTTTAATGCTCTGCATACATTTCTTTATATGCCGAACGAAACTACCCATTCGGGAGGGCACGTTCGAGCTGCGGACGATCTAAAGCGTACCATGAACACGGTAATTTTATCGTTGGTGCCATGCTTGCTATTTGGTATGTTCAATGCAGGATATCAGCACTATTCAGCGATCAATGGATTTCCGGAAAGTTTCTCCCTTATGGAACATTTCTTGACCTGGGACAACTTTTTGGTCGGAATCACCACCGTATTGCCGTTGGTGATCGTATCCTACGGTGTGGGTCTGGCCATCGAATTTTTGTTCGCTGTAATAAAAGGACACGAAGTAGAGGAAGGTTATTTGGTAACCGGTATGCTTGTACCGTTGATCATTCCTGTGGATACCCCACTTTGGATGCTTACGATTGCAGTTGCCTTTGGGGTTGTGATCGGTAAGGAAGTGTTCGGAGGCACCGGGATGAACATCCTTAACCCGGCATTAACGATTCGTGCATTTCTGTTCTTCGCCTATCCAACATGGATGAGTGGGGATAAGGTATGGGTGCACGAGGCAGTTGAAAGAGCCGGAACTGCAGATGCCATTTCTGGAGAAACCGTTCTTGGTTCATTGGCACAAGGTGCCGATTACAGTTACTCGTTGTCCGATATGTTCTACGGCTTTATTCCTGGTTCGGTTGGTGAAACGTCCACCTTGTTGATTTTGTTGGGAGGTCTCTTTTTGATATTCACCAAGATCGCCTCTTGGAGAATTATGGTGAGTGCCGTTATCGGTTCATTGGCAATGGGCTTGATTTTCAATGGAGTTGTTGATGCTGGTTGGCTTCCGGAATACAGTAAGTTCTATACGTTGATGAGTTTCCCATACTGGCAGCACTTATTGGTGGGTGGATTGGCTTTCGGTATCGTATTTATGGCTACCGATCCGGTAACAGGTTCCCAGACCAACAAGGGCAAATGGTATTATGGCTTCTTTATAGGATTCCTGTCGGTAATGATAAGGGTTTTCAATCCTGGCTACCCAGAGGGCGTATTCTTGGCCATCCTACTGATGAACGTATTTGCTCCGACCATTGACCATTATGTGGTTAAGGGCAATGTTAAAAAGAGATTAAAGCGATTGAAGTCGGCTACCATATACCCTAAAGCTTCGGATGAGGTAGATTCATTAAAAACGGAAACAGCTTAAGTGAAATGGCAATGAATACGGAAAAGAATAGCTATACAGTAATTTTTGCAGCGATCATGGTGGTTGTTGTAGGTTCTATACTAGCCTTTTTGGCAACCGGCCTCAAGCCTAGGATTGATGAGAACGAGCGCTTTGAAAAGCAACAGAATATCCTTTATGCCATGGGTGTCAATCAAAATGAAGGCGATGGCGATGTTGCCTTTGTTCCCACGACCGATGTGGAGGGAGCATTTTCAAAGTACATCACCCAGCAATTGGTTTGGGATGGCACAGAGGCGGTTCAAAAAGAAAATGCATATCTGATCGATGTTCAAAAGGCATTGGCGGACGCCAAATCCGGTAAAGATGCGGAACTTCCTTTGTTGATCGGTGAGAAAGACGGAGAGAAATACTATATCATACCCATGTACGGTAAAGGACTTTGGGATGCAATATGGGGATACATTTCTTTGGATGAAAATATGGAAGTTAAAGGTGTCTTTTTTGATCACAAAGGAGAAACACCAGGTCTTGGATCCAACATTAACCAGCGCTTTTTTATGGATGATTTTAAAGGAGAATCTGTCCTGAACGACGGAGCTTACGAAGGTATTGCCGTGGCAAAAGGAAACAATGATCCATTGAACAACGATAAAGAAGACAATGCCGTGGATGCCTTGGCAGGAGCTACCATTACCGGTAATGGCATAGCGGCAATGATAAAAGAAAGCCTTAAGCTTTACAAACCTTATTTAGAAACCATAAGAACCAATTAATATGGCGCTATTATCAAAAAAAGATGCAAATCTTATAAAAGATCCGTTAACGGATAACAATCCTATTACCATTCAGGTTTTGGGTATTTGTTCTGCGTTGGCGATTACGGCAGAACTTAAAGCTTCCGTTGTAATGGCCATATCCGTATTGTTTGTAATGGGAGTGGGTAATGTGGTCATTTCGTTGATACGAAATATTATTCCTTCGAAAATTAGGATCATTGTGCAATTGGTGGTCGTTGCGACCTTGGTAATTGTGGTGGATCAGGTGTTGAAAGCTTTCGCTTACGATTTGAGCAAAACCCTATCGGTATTTATTGGACTTATTATTACCAACTGTATCATTATGGGACGTTTTGAGGCATTTGCTCTTGGAAACGGCCCTCGTAGAGCTTTCCTTGATGGTATAGGAAACGCGTTGGGGTACGGTGTAATTTTGGTAATCGTAGGGTTTTTTAGGGAGCTTTTGGGTTCTGGGACACTTTTTGGAATCAAGGTACTTGGAGATCCCATTGCGAAAACTGGACTGTACGCCATCGGTTACGAGAACAATGGATTTATGATCATTCCACCGGCAGCACTGATTGTTGTGGGAATTATAATATGGGTGCAACGTTCTAGAAACAGGGCATTAATTGAAGAAGCATAAACTTAGGGAGCATGTTAGAGCATTTAGAACTATTTTTTAAGTCGATTTTTATAGACAACATGGTGTTTGCGGTCTTTTTGGGAATGTGTTCCTATTTGGCCGTATCCAAAAAAGTTTCTACTGCGGTAGGATTGGGAGCTGCTGTAATATTCGTATTGGGTGTTACGGTACCCTTGAACTGGTTGTTGGATAAATACCTGCTTCAAGACGGGGCTTTGGTATGGTTGGGACCAGAGTATGCAGATTATGACCTTAGTTTCCTATCATTTATTCTATTTATTGCCACCATTGCAACAATGGTACAGTTGGTAGAGATCGTGGTGGAAAAATTTTCTCCCTCTTTATACAACTCACTAGGTATTTTCTTGCCGTTGATCGCAGTGAACTGTGCTATATTGGGTGGATCACTTTTTATGCAGACAAGAGATATTCCAAATATAGGATTGGCTCTTAATTACGGAATCAGTTCTGGTATAGGGTGGTTTTTGGCTATTTTGGCCATTGCCGCCATTAGGGAAAAAATCCGATATTCCAATGTGCCGGCACCATTGCGTGGTTTGGGAATCACATTCATCATAACAGGATTAATGGGGATAGGGTTCCAGAGTTTTGGAGGAATGCTTACCGGTGACAATGAGCCGCCAGAGGAAACCCAGAGCACAACCGTGGAAACCACCAAGGAGGAAAAAGAAATTAAAGAAGAGATTGAGGATAACGAAAAAGCAATCTCATATAACGAAGCCATAAACAAATAAAGATGATATTAGCCGCCAGTACCGGAGGTACAATACTTATTACCGTAGTAGCATTTCTTGTTTTGTTGTTATTGTTAGTGGCACTTTTGTTGTTCACTAAGGAAAAACTGTCACCATCAGGGCCAGTTACCATTAAGATCAATGGTGAAAAGGAACTGGAAGTAGGGTCTGGAGGATCTTTGCTGACTACCTTGGGTAACCAAAAAATATTCTTGCCATCAGCTTGTGGTGGTGGTGGAACTTGTATCCAATGCGAATGCCATGTGCTTTCGGGTGGAGGCGAGGCATTGCCAACAGAAACCCCCCACTTTTCCAAAAAGGAGTTACAGGAAGGTGCGCGTTTGGCCTGTCAGGTCAAGGTGAAGCAGGACATGGAAATCACCATTCCAGAAGAAGTATTCGGTATCAAAAAATGGGATGCCAAAGTGGTTCGTAATTATAACGTGGCCTCATTTATCAAGGAATTTGTGGTGGAGATTCCAGAAGAAATGAACTATAAGGCAGGTGGATATATCCAAATTGAAATACCGCCTTGCGAAGTGAAATATTCAGATATTGATATTACTGCCCACCCAGAAGAGCATGAAACTCCGGATAAGTTCCAAGCTGAGTGGGATAAGTTCAACCTATGGCCGTTGGTCATGAAGAACCCAGAAACGGTGGAAAGGGCCTACTCGATGGCTTCCTACCCGGCCGAAGGAAGGGAAATTATGTTAAATGTTCGTATTGCTACTCCGCCATGGGATCGTGGGAAAAATGGATGGATGGATGTAAACCCCGGTATTGCCTCTTCTTATATTTTTAGTTTGAAAGAGGGAGACCCAGTTACCATTTCCGGGCCATTCGGTGAATTCTTCATCAACGAATCCGATGCTGAAATGCTATATGTAGGTGGTGGTGCCGGTATGGCACCGATGCGTTCTCACTTGTACCACTTGTTCAAAACCTTAAAAACGAACAGAAAAGTGACCTATTGGTATGGAGGACGTTCCAAGAGAGAGCTATTCTATATCGACCATTTTAAACAATTGGAAAAGGAGTTCCCTAATTTCAAGTTTTATATGGCACTTTCCGAACCTTTGGAAGAAGATAACTGGAAAGTAAAAAAAGATATTAATGATGAAGAGGGAGATGGTTTTGTAGGTTTCATTCACAACTGTGTAATCGATAACTATTTAAACCATCACGAAACTCCCGAAGATATTGAACTGTATTTCTGTGGGCCTCCTTTAATGAACAAGGCCGTTCAAAAAATGGGAGAAGATTTTGGTATCCCAGATGAGAATATCAGATTTGATGACTTTGGAGGATAGTACCAATGTTTATTAATCACCTCGAGCATTGTCGAGAGGTATAAATAAAACCAAACCGATGCTCCAAGCATCGGTTTTTTTGTTATGGGAAGAGAATTAACGGAACAGGAGTTGCATAATCTGGCCATGAATATAGTGGGTCGGGAGTTGGAAGCAGATGGTTTTGAATTTATGGCCATTAATAGCAAGCTTAAAAAGAATCCACAGTATGTGTGCCTAAAGGAAAAGGTTTTGCATTTTATTGTGGTAAGAAATGTGGAGTTTCCCTTAAATCCACGAGAATATGACCCCGAGGTGATGCAAACTGTAAAAGATCATGCCGAAAAATTTGAGGCCAAGACCTATTTTGCCGGTGTTGGGCTATGGAATGCATCGGACAGGACAGAGCCACTTTATTTGGATCAAGAATACGTAGTGGATTACCAAGGATTAATTGAAATATAGCATGAAGAATACAGTCTATCTTTTTGGGTTAATGGTCTTCCTTTTTAGTTGTAGGACCAACGAAACCGTAAAAAACCAAACACGGGGCAACGCACTGGGAACAACCTACTCCATAATTTTTATTGCGGATAAAGAGTTGGATTATCAACAAGAAATCGATTCTGTGTTCCGGGTTTTGAACCAATCCATGTCCACATATATTCCTGATTCTGATATTTCAAAGATCAACCAAGGGGATTCCACTATACAGGTGGATAAAATGTTTAAAGAAGTATTCGAGGTATCCAGTAAGGTTCACAATGCTTCAAACGGTTATTTTGATCCTACTGTAGGTGTTTTGGCCAATGCATGGGGTTTTGGTCCAGGAGACCAATTGGAACTCGATAGTTTGCGCGTGGATAGTTTATTGGGTTATGTTGGATGGGGCAAGGTGCAGTTGAACGGGGATAATACCATAACCAAATCACACCCATCCATTCGGTTCGATTTTAATGCAGTGGCGAAAGGATACGCCATAGATCGGCTGGGAGCTATGCTCGATGAAAAAGGTATCAAAAATTATTTGGTCGAAGTAGGAGGGGAAGTCCTTGCCAGAGGAAAAAATCTTGACTCGGGGAAGCAATGGTCGGTTGGCATCGATGATCCCCAAGTGGAAAATGGCCGTCAGTTAAAACAAATAGTTGCTTTAAAAGACGTTGCGATGGCATCTTCGGGGAATTATAGAAAGTTTAGGGTGGATCCCGAAACAGGTGAGAAATATGTGCATACCATAAACCCGAAAACAGGTTATACCAAAAACTCGAATGTTTTGGCCACAAGTGTCGTGGCAAAGACCTGTGCGGTTGCCGACGCTTTTGCCACATCTTTTATGGCAATGGATTTGGAGGATTCCAAGGCTGTACTTGAGAATCATGATGAACTTGAGGCCTATATCATCTATTTGGATAGTAATGGTGAGACCCAAGAGTTTTTTACACCAGGTTTTGAAGCTTTGGTCAAGAAATGATCACTTTTTTACGAGCGGGATGATTTCCCCATTGGCCAAACGATATTTTTTTACATCTTCCTTTGGAAGTGTGTTGGTGTAATCCACTTCTTCAACCCTGAAGCCCACACTGCGAAGCTTGTCAAAGTAGTCCCTTCCGTAAATGCGGACATGATCGTATTGGCCAAAAACGCGGGCGCGTTCTTTTTTGTCGGTAATGGTATCGTCCTCAAATGTTTTTGCGCGATTTATATCTTGTGGAATCTGGAATATGCCCCATCCGCCAGGTTTCATTACCCTAAATAGTTCTTGCATGGCTTTAGTGTCGTTGGGTATGTGTTCCAGGACATGGTTGCAAAGGATTACATCAAAAGTGTCATCTTTAAAAGGGAGGTCGCATATATCCGCTTTCACATCTGCTAAAGGGGAATTAAGGTCAGTGGTCGTGTATTCCAAATTTTCCAACTTTTTAAAGCGCTTGTAAAAGGCCTGTTCCGGTGCAAAATGCAAGAGTTTTAACGGTTGGTTGAAGAATTTGGTCTCGTTTTTTAAATATAGCCACAACAAACGGTGCCGTTCCAGGGAGAGGGTGGAGGGGGAAAGTACATTTTCGCGAGGATTCTCGTATCCGTAAGGCAAAAACTTCCTGAAACTTTTTCCATCGATAGGGTCGGTATATGTTTTTCCCTTTAGGGAAAACGCGATCAACGGTCGCACCCAATAGCTCAATCGGATGAGTAAAGGACGAGGAATTAGATTAAGGAAATATTTAAATATGCTTGACACTGATTAAATGATTATTACCGATGGTAAAGTTTGAATGTAAAATGTCAGTTCGAGTTTTTCAGCTCAGGAAAAAGTATCGAGAACTGGAGTTTTGTTCTTATACTTTAATTCTCGATACAATTTTTCTCCGTTACACTCCCAAAAATCACTCGAATGGACAAATTATTATCAGAAACTCACTTAAAGCACCAGCTTCTTGCTACGGAATTCATCCTCTTCATCGCTGGTAATTCCTAGAGCCTCGTAAATATATTGGTAAGTGGACAATAGTTCCGGTTTGCCGTCAACTAATGCCACATCGTGTTCAAAGTGTGCGCTCGGTTTGCCATCGGCGGTCAATATGGTCCAGCCATCCTTGAGTTGTTTTATGCGTTTGGTACCCATATTGATCATGGGCTCAATGGCAACCACCATTCCATTTACAAACTTTTTGCCACGACCTCTTTTGCCATAATTTGGCATTTGGGGATCTTCATGTAGTTCCCTTCCCAAACCATGGCCGACCAATTCGCGCACTACGCCATAGCCGTGGTCCTCGGTATATTTTTGAATGGCATATCCTACATCCCCCACTCGGTTGCCTAACTTAAATTCGCGAATTCCAATGTAAAGTGATTCCTTGGTCACCTTGAGCAACTTTTTGGTTTCTTCGGCCACTTCACCTACTTCAAAAGTATAGGCATGATCTCCATAAAAGCCATTTTTTACAGCGCCGCAATCTACAGAGATAATATCCCCGTCCTTTAACGGTTCGTTGTTGGGAATACCGTGGACTACTTGTGCATTGGGGCTCCAATTAAGGGTGTTCGGGAAGTCGTACATTCCTAAAAATCCCGGAATCGCACCTTGTTCACGAATATACTCCTCGGCCATTTTATCCAGTTTTAATGGATTGGCCCCGGGTTTAATTTCTTTGGCCAACATGCCCAATGTTCTGGAAACCACTAAAGCACTTTCGCGCATTAATTCAATTTCCTCCGCTGTCTTTACTTTGATCATAGCTGCAAAGATAAATTGATTCTATGGATTTAAAGCCATTTGTATTAAACCAAAGGTTTTTGGGTCATGAGCTCGGGTTGTGGTACCTCCAACATTTTTAGAATCGTTGGAGCTATATCACCCAGAACACCACTTTTAACCACTTTTATCTCGTTGTCCACAAGAATAAGGGGCACCGGGTTTGTTGTGTGTGCCGTGTTTGGGCTCCCATCCGGGTTTACCATAGTGTCGCAGTTTCCGTGGTCTGCTATCACAATTGTGGAGTAACCGTTTTCCAAACCTGCATTGATAACGTCTTTTGCACATTCGTCCACAGTTTCGCAGGCTTTAATGGCAGCTTCCATTACACCAGTATGACCAACCATATCGGGATTTGCAAAATTGAGGCAAACAAAATCGGCTTCGCCTTTTTGTAGTTCCGGAACAATAGCGTCCCGAATTTCGTATGCACTCATTTCTGGCTGGAGGTCGTAGGTGGCAACTTTGGGCGATGGACAAAGAATGCGCTTTTCTCCATCAAAAGGTTCCTCGCGTCCACCATTAAAGAAAAAAGTAACGTGGGGATATTTTTCGGTCTCAGCTATCCGAATTTGTTTTTTACCATTTTTGGCCAAGGTTTCACCAAGGGTGTCCTTTATGTTTTCCTTGTTGAAAATAATCTTGATTCCTTTAAAGGATTCATCATAATTTGTCATGGTCACATAGTACAAGTCCAGCTTATGCATGTTTTGCTCGTGGAAATCTTGCTGGCTAAGGACTTGGGTCAACTCACGACCGCGGTCCGTCCTAAAATTGAAGAAAATGATCACGTCACCATCTTTGATTTTTGCAATGGGCTCATTGTTGGAATCGGTAAGGACCAAGGGCTTTATAAATTCGTCCGTAATACCATTTTCATAACTTTTTTGCATGGCCTCGCCAATATCCTGAACTTTTTCCCCATTGGCATTTACAACAACATCATAAGCTTGTTTTACCCGTTCCCAACGCTTATCGCGGTCCATGGCATAATAACGACCGATAACGGTGGCCAATCGGGTATTTTTGTCCGAGCAATATTGGTTAAGGTCGACCAAAAATCCTTTTCCGCTTTTAGGGTCCACATCCCTGCCATCTGTAAAGGCATGTACAAACGATTGCTTTACGCCGTTTTCGTCCGCGGCCTTAATCAATGCTTTTACATGGTCGATGTGGCTGTGTACGCCACCATCGCTGACCAATCCTAAAAAATGGACAGGTTTATGGTTTGCTTTTGCATATTCAAATGCTTCTTTGAGCACTTTCTCGTTTTTTAAGGTATCTTCTTTTACGGCCTTATTGATCTTGGCCAGATCTTGATACACAATCCTGCCCGCGCCAAGATTCATATGTCCTACCTCGCTGTTTCCCATTTGCCCTTCGGGAAGTCCTACGTTCATTCCATCGGTGTGGAGGTCGGCATTGGGATATTTGGTGTACAGAGAATCTATAAATGGTGTATTGGCCTTTGCAATGGCCGAAACTTCTGGATTCGGGGATTTTCCCCATCCATCCAAAATCATAAGAATTACCTTTTTGCTCATAATTAAAAATTATTCTGCAAAAATAAAATGATCTGCTTGGACCCCCTAGCTTTTCGTTAAATTTCTGATTGCTAATTTGTTAATAGTTTTATGATTTTTTTGAGGCATTGTTAAAGTTTAGTTATATAACTGTTAATCCTGTAACATCTTGCCTTTAAGGCAGTCTACTTTTATAACTAGTAAATTCATTAATCAAAAACAATTCATCATGAAAAAAACAATCTTTACAGTGGCTGCATTTTGCATGTTGGCCCTAAGCGGTATTTCTGCCAACGAGCTGAAAACCATCAAAACAGATGTGGAAATCGAAATGGAATCGCCGGATGATCTTAGTGCTTTTTGCAAAGCGGTTATGCAAGGCGATGTGGAAACTGTAAAAAAGTTTATTGAACTTGGAGAGGATGTCAACCAAAAATCATTGGGCAAGGCACCTATCCATTATGCCGCACGCTACAATAAGGCCGATGTACTGCAAGTTCTTATTGATAACGGTGCGGATGTTAAAAAACGCTGCGACGGGGGAATGACAGCAATCAAATATGCCAAACTATCCAATGCTACAGAAGCCCAAGCCGTACTGGAAGCTGCTATGAAGAAAAAATAGAATGGAGTTTATTCGTCTAACGAAAAAAGCCCGTCCAATTTGGATGGGCTTTTTTGCTCATTTACATATTTAGTGTCCTTGCAAAAGAGTGTTTCTCGCGGCTTAGAATTCAAAGCCAGTAAAAGCTCTGTACAAAAATGCATATACGGCCAATACGAACATGGCTGCGCAAAATATAGAATATCCTTTTAAAAAGAATACCACAAAGCTTGGTCTGCAATCGTCGAATGCCTCTAAATAGAGATCTTTAAAATGTAATAGTGTTCCCATGTGTTCTCTCTTTTTACAGCATGGTAGATCAAGAGAACATTATAGTAGGATTCGGGGTTCGTTCAAAGGTACAGAATTATTGTCAACCGCCTTGTTTTATCGATAAAACGCCAATTCTATCGACCTGAATATTTTTGGATGGCCTCTTGTATTTTTTCTATTCTGTTTTCGGGGTCCGGATGGGTGCTTTGGAATTCTGGGACCCTATTGGGCCCCGCCGCCGCTTTTAGGATTTTCATTACTTCGATCATTTGATAGGGGTCGTACCCAGCTTCGATCATGAACAACACGCCAAGTTCATCGCTTTCCAATTCATCGTTCCTTCCATTGGTTAGCAGGGTGTTTTGCCCGATACCGGCAACCAGATTGCCCATATCGCCACCGACCGATGCTCCCGTGGCCAAGGTTTGCCAAAATGTGCTTTCGGCAATGCGCTCTGCGGAATGCCGTCCGAGTACATGTCCAATTTCGTGACCTAGTACACCGGCCAATTGCGCTTCGTTAAGTTGTGAAAAGAGAGCATAGGTAATAAATATTTGTCCGCCAGGAAGGGCAAAGGCGTTTACGGTGCGATCATCTGCCAATAAATGAAAATCGTACTCATAAGGGGTTTGGTTGGCAATACTGCTCTTGACCAACTTTTGTCCCACGGCATCTACCAGATTCTGCAGACGTTCGTCGGGATACAGGCCTCCGTGCTGTTGTGCCATTTCTGGTGCACTTTGCAGGCCAATGGCAATTTCTTGCTCCGCCGTCATGTCTATGTTCTGGGTTCTACCGGTGTATGGGTTTTCCTCTTGGTTGCTGCACCTCCGTACAAAGGCAAAGGCAACAATGGCCAGACCAATTAGGATGCGAATGCGCCAACTTCCTCTTCTCATGGGTTAGTGTTCTTAATGTTTCAAGATACGAAAAAAGCGTTATAGGAGTACAGGGTTGATGTCCAATATATTATCCTGGACGTAGGTTTTTATAAAGCCCGTGGTAAAATGTTCGCTACCAATAAACTCTTCCTTTTGCAAAAGTTTTAAAATGTTCAGTTTTCTATAAGCCGTGAGCATGGAAATCGATATCGGGGCGTAGCTATAATGCCATGGCTCGTACTTAAAGCCACGCCTGCGCGGATTGTTGGTGTAGGTTAGGTAAAAACCATATTTTTCCGAGTGTTCGTCCATCCATAATTTTAGGCCTTCATATGGGCCGTCCGCTCCAAACTTTTCGGGGACCAAGACATCTCCGTTGACTTTGGGATAACCATCAATAATATCGATATCGGTGCCCCAATGGTGTCTGCTGGTTCCGGGAATGGTGGAATATTCTATGATCTTGTCAATGGCATCCAATGGAGCCATGCCCTGCTCTTCGGTAAATCGAAGATATTTACGTTCCCAGATACTGCGCTGTCGGTAATAGTCCCTGTAGCTGGAAACAATTTTAATGTCGAAGCCGTCCGAATAGGCTGCTTTTTTCATTTCCAAAAAAGACTCGTACGCCTCTTCGCGCAAGTTGATGTCCTCTCCAAAAAGCTCAATATTCGCCTTGCCCATAAGTTCTTCGGTGGAATAATCCAAGTGGTTAAAAGTTGGGAAAATGGGAGGAATGGCACAGGCCAAGCCCGATGCTGAAGCGGTTTTAATAAAAGTCCTTCTTTTCATGAAATGAATTTTGCCCCCAAGTTAAGAAGTATTTTTAATTCCTTATTTTGAAAATTGAGCAAAAGCCAGCTAGGTTCTTAACGGTCCAAAAAAAGGAAACCTGTGTATTCCAGCTCTACATCTTCCAGGGTTACCAAATAAAAATATACCCCTTCCGGCAATCCTATTCCTTGGTTGGAAATCATGGTGCCGGTATTGGCAATGCCATGGAACTCGTTGGTATAGTTGATTTGTTCGAATACTTTTTGTCCGTAGCGGTTAAAGATGCGAACGCTGTTGTTGGGAGATTCTTCCAGATTATCGATAATCCAGGAATCATTGATGCCATCGCCATTGGGGCTTAAAAAATAATTGCCCAAAGTGGGATTGTTCACGGCAAAGGTATCGGTGGGCAAGGGTATGGTGCCAAAAGTGATGGCGGCATACTCGCTGGGAACAAAGGTTTCCGATGTAATAAACCCTCGATTAATGTCGCCACTTGTGGCGGAATTCCCGATAATGACCCATTTTTGTTCAGCTTTGCTCCAACCTACAATAATTATGGACTCAACGGTGGCGTTGGGTATGGTGATCAAAGAACTCCTAACATTCCATGCGATCGAAACCTGCGCGGGAACATCGCTTTGAACAATCCAAAATTCACGGTCGCTTACTTTGCCGATTTCTTGTACTTTTTCGTCTGTATCAAAAGTTTCCACAATTGATGTGGGAGCAGAAGGGTCTTCGAAAAAATAGGCGCAAATGGCCAAAGGGGTCGTGGTTTCGGAGAGCAAGGTCAATGGGCGGAGTTGTTCTTGGTCCCCCACTGGAAAAGAAAATGCTTCTCTGTTGTTTACCGCAGCAAAGCCGGTAACTTTCGAAGTGTCGAAAGCATCGTTATAAAAACCTTGCTCCATAAAATTGAGATAGACCAATTGATTGCTCACGGGCGTGAGGAAATTACCATCTATAAAATTGACATTGTTTTTAACATGTACCGAGTTGTACATAAACAGATCGCTGGTCACCATAATTTCGGTATCCCATAAAATGGGTTCTACATCACCGCTTATTTGGATCACACTGTTCCCATAAAAACCAACCAGGCCCCTGTCTTGGTCAAAATCGGCATCGTTGATAAAATTGGTGTGTATGCCCAAATTCCCAAAAACCTTAATATTACCGTCATTATAGAACCCGCTCTGAGCCACAACAGAACAGACCGATAACAAAAATGCTATGTGGAGGAGGGTTTTCATTAGTTGATTTGATACCAGTTACTACCATCTGTTTGCACCCATAGTGCTTCACCGTCATTTAATATATTAAATGGGGGTAATGAAGTCGGTTCCACCCACACGTCTACTGAGCCTCCACTATTATTTCGTATTACAAATATTTTACCGGTTGTAACATCTGTTGGTGCTGGTATTGAAAACCCTGATGATAAATTACCTGAATTATCTAAAATGATTGTATAGTGTGCATCTGTTAAGGTTATATTATCACCAATAACGGTGATTGGTTTTACAGTTGCATTCAAGTAAGCACCTCCGTCTGAACCAGTTGTGATTGAGTTTGGAGCGTCCGAGCTTACTATCGTAATCGCTGCGATATCGGTAGCGTTCTGTGCGATATTGGTTTGATTGGTCGTGATGTTGTTTGTGTTATTGGTCACGGATGTCTGCAATGCGGTATCGTCGTAAATGGCACCTCCGTCTGAACCAGTTGTGATTGAGTTTGGAGCGTCCGAGCTTACTATTGTAATCGCTGCGATATCGGTAGCGTTCTGTGCGATATTGGTTTGATTGGTCGTGATGTTGTTTGTGTTATTGGTCACGGATGTCTGCAATGCGGTATCGTCGTAAATGGCACCTCCGTCTGAACCAGTTGTGATTGAGTTTGGAGCGTCCGAGCTTACTATCGTAATCGCTGCGATATCGGTAGCGTTCTGTGCGATATTGGTTTGATTGGTCGTGATGTTGTTTGTGTTATTGGTCACGGATGTCTGCAATGCGGTATCGTCGTAAATGGCACCTCCGTCTGAACCAGTTGTGATTGAGTTTGGAGCGTCCGAGCTTATTATTGTAATCGCTGCGATATCGGTAGCGTTCTGTGCGATATTGGTTTGATTGGTCGTGATGTTGTTTGTGTTATTGGTCACGGATGTCTGCAATGCGGTATCGTCGTAAATGGCACCTCCGTCTGAACCAGTTGTGATTGAGTTTGGAGCGTCCGAGCTTACTATTGTAATCGCTGCGATATCGATAGCGTTCTGTGCGATATTGGTTTGATTGGTCGTGATGTTGTTTGTGTTATTGGTCACGGATGTCTGTAATGCGGTATCGTCGTAAATGGCACCTCCGTCTAAACCAGTTGTGATTGAGTTTGGAGCGTCTGAGCTTACTATTGTAATCGCTGCGATATCGGTAGCGTTCTGTGCGATATTGGTTTGATTGGTTGTGATGTTGTTTGTGTTATTGGTCACGGATGTCTGCAATGCGGTATCGTCGTAAATGGCACCTCCGTCTGAACCAGTTGTGATTGAGTTTGGAGTGTCCGTGCTAACTATAGTCTGGTTAGAAGCCAAAATAGCGGCATTCAACGTTTGTAAGTTTACGGCATCCAATGGATTTGTAGGGTCTCCTAAATTGAATATAATTTGGTTGCCCAAGTCTATAGCTGCTCCCGCAGCTCCAAACCCACTAAGTGGAATATTTGTTTTGTCGAGTTTGGCATCGGTAACATTTCCATCGGCTATTTTAGTGGTCGTCACCGCAGCATCCGCCAATTCAGCAGTGTCTATGCCCAATGGGGCAACATCTAGAGTTAGTGGATCGGCCTGACTTCCAGCACCACTTAATAGAAGGGTAGCATCGGTTGGTCCTACCACTTCATTCCCTACAATACTATCTTTTTCGGTAATCCCCAATGCAGATTCGTTTATTAAGGTCCAGTTGATGCCGTTCCACTGAAACAAATCTCCGGGTTGGCCTGTTGTGGCATCTGCCAATTTTTCGAGGGTTACCGAACCGTCTGCCAATTTAGCACTGGTCACGGAATCGTCCTGCAATTTGGAAGCTCCATTTATGGAGGTGTTCACAATATTGGCCCCGGTAATCTGTGCCACTTCAAAATTGTAGTTAACGCTGTCGTCCGGATTTACCGTTGTTGTAATGATCACCGTACTGTCCCTTGCCTGCGGATTTAATTGGCTCAAATAGTCTGCACGTGTACTCACTGTAAAGGAATTGTCCAACTCCTCGCAAATATTGACCCATTGTGTACCATCGTAATAATGCAGGCAATCCTGGTCTGTATTGTACGCCAACGCCCCCGGTAATGGGTTGATCACGCTCATTTGCGCATCGGTTACACGGGTAATCACCAAAACCCTGGTGTTGCTCTCCAGTTCCAAAACAGAAGCGGGATCTAAACTTTCCGGGTTATTGCCGATTTTTACCTGACCACTTAGGGTGTTAATCATTAGTAGGGCTATGATCGTGTAGACAATTGAAGTTTTCACAGTGTTTGTTATTTGAGGATTTTCCAAACGTAAAAAACAAAGCTAACTTTATGTGGCAATTATTTTAATAATTACCGTCGAAACACGTAATTCGGGGGTGAATGGAATTCCCTTTGGTATATTTGTAGGAATAGAATTAACAAAAGTTTAGAACCGCTTAATTTTTTATATCCTTGTCAAGGGTTTTCTTTAACACATTAAACGCCCAGAAATGAAAAATACATTCTTGATTTTGTTCGCTTTGCTCGTGAGTGGCTGGTCCTTTGCGCAGGATTCCCGTCAAATGTTAAGAGGCAAGGTCTTGTACCGAAGTTCCAATGTTCCCAACGAGAACGTGATCAATTCAACCAGCGGCCAGGCAACCATAACCGATGAGAACGGGGAGTTTGTTATTGCAGTAAAAGATGGGGATCAGTTGGTGTTTACCGCGGTGAACTACCAGTTGGAGGTGATAACCGTTACCCCGGAGATATTGCAGAACAATCGTTTGGTCGTAGAGGTTACCGAAAAAGTGCGGGAGTTGGACGAGGTGGTGGTTACGCCAGATCAGCAAGAACGTTTTCTGCAGGTAAAAAATGAAGATTTTAAGCAATTCGATTATGAGATAGATCGGGGTACCGAGGTCGAAAATATCGCCAATTCGAGAACCACACGCGGGATGAAGGACGGAATCAATTTTGTGAACATCTTCAAGGCCCTTTTTAAATCCCAAGAAGTAAACGGACAACAACGAGCACCTTTAAAGGTAAGCGAGGTGCTGCGCCATGTTTATGATGATGAGTTCTTTGTTGTGGATCTAAGGTTGCCCCAAGATAAAATAGATGCCTTTTTGTTGTACTGTGACGATAGGATTCCTTCGCAGACCCTGCTCAGAAAAGAAAATGAGTTTCAATTGATCGATTTTCTGGTTACACAGAGCAAAGAATACTTGGCAACCTTGAACGAGGAATGAAAAAATGCCTTCTCGCATTACTGTTTTTTTTGATTGCTCTAACAGGTTTCTCCCAAGAGCAGGATAGCAAATTACTGCAAGGAAAGGTGACCAGTACGGATAAGGATGTCGTAGGTGTGGTTGTACAGAACATCACCACTAAAGATGCCGTAATTACCGACTTGGAAGGTAGGTTTGCCATAATGGTCCATGAGAAGGATACCTTGGTGTTCTCCGCTGTACATTTTCTAAGAAAAACCTTGCCGATTACCCCAGATTTGTTTCGGTCCAACTTTATCGAAGTACCGTTACAAGAGTTTGTGAACCAATTAAAGGAAGTGGTGGTTAGCCCTTACGATCTAACGGGTGATTTGAGCCGCGATGTAGACCGGGTTGTTTTGGAAAAAGATGTAACTGCTGAAGCATTGCAATTGCCCAATGCGCACAGGTCCATACCCACACAAAGTGAAAGAAGGCTCCAAGAGGCTTCCGCAATGCGGGTAATGGGCGGCGGCGGGTTCGGAGGAGCAGGAGGGGCAGTGAGCCTAAACCCGATCATAAATGCCATTACGGGCAGAACAAAAATGCTCAAGAACAGGGTAAAGCTGGAAAAAAACTACGCCCAGACCCAAGAAGTTCAAGGATTTTATGCGGATTCACTTTTTGTGGCCACCTTAAAAATCCCAATGGAAAAAATTGATGATTTTATGTACTTCTGCGAAGTGGACGAGAATTTTCAAGAAGCGGTAAAATCTCAGGATAAATTAAGGATTTGGGATGTGATCATGAACAAGAGCAGGGCCTATCGTAAGAACAATGATTTGGATTGATTTTTTGGATTTGTTGTTTGAACTTGTCACTTTGGGAACGCTAGGGTTGTTTTTGGATAAGTTTGGCAGGTAAATTGCAGATAGTCGTTTAAAACAGTAACATTGTTGTACCATATAAAGTCTAGCACTACATGAAACATTTGAAAAACACAAAAATCCTGATATTGCCCTTCGCCATACTGTTGTTTTTGTCTTTCTCTACCGCACATAAATTTTACGTTAGCGTTACCAATATCGAATATTCGGAAGAAGATAAGGCCTTTCAGATTACCAGCCGTATTTTTATCGATGACATGGATAAGCTTCTTTCCGAGCGCTACGGTATCCAAGCCAAATTGGCAACCCCTAATGAATCCAACTTGGCCGATGGGTATATTGAGAAATACTTTAGGTCTAAATTCGTGGTAACCCTCGATGGGAAACCGGTAAAATATACCTTTTTGGGTAAAAGATACGATACCGATGTGGCCATCTGTTATTTGGAGATTCCTAATGTAAATTTAACAGAAGTCAAGACCATGTCCATCCAAAACGAAGTCCTCACCGATTTGTTCGAAGAGCAGAAAAACGTGGTGCACATTAAGTGGAACGGGAAAAAGAAAAGTTTTGTATTGATCAAAGAGTACAATAAAGGAATGTTAAACTTATGACATATTCTTAACGTTCGGTTAAAATATGTTATTTTTCGCTGTTATAAAATCAAATTAGAAGATGAACAAAATTAAGTATTGCTTTGCTTCCGTATTGTTCCTGTTCGGGGCCGTGGTCATGGCCCAGGAAGAAGGGAACGTTAAAGAAGAAAGGGAACCAGGTCACTACAACCAAAGTAGGTTTAAACAATTGTACGAGGAGTTTTCCTCTCCGAACACGTACCGCTCGGCTTCAGGTGCCCCGGGTCCCGATTATTACCAACAACAGGCAGATTATGTAATGGATATCTACCTGGACGATAAAAACGCCAAGATCAATGGCGAGGAAACCATCACGTACCACAACAACTCACCAGATGATTTGGAGTTTCTTTGGGTACAGTTAGATCAAAACGTACGTGCCAAGGATTCCAAGTCGCCCTTGCGCAATGGAAATGGTGTAAACATTGCCTATACAGCAGGTAATTTTGCCCAAACATACATAAGTGAGCCTTTTGACGGTGGTTTTAACATTGAATCGGTAAACGATGCCAATGGCAAGCCATTGTCCTATACCATTAACCAAACCATGATGCGCATTAACATTCCGCAAGCGCTGAAGAGTGGTGAAAAGATTTCGTTCTCCATCAAATGGTGGTACAACATTCCCGATCATACCGTAAATAGGGCACGTTCAGGTTATGAATATTTTGAGAAAGATGGAAACCGTGCCTACGTGATCGCACAGTTCTTTCCTCGTATGGCTGTGTACAGCGATGTGGAAGGCTGGCAAAACCATCAGTTCTGGGGCAGCGGAGAGTTTGCTCTGCCATTCGGAAACTATGATGTAAGTATTACTGTTCCCGCAGACCATATTCTGGATGCGACAGGTGAGCTTCAAAACCGCGAAGAGGTTTTCTCCAAAGAAATGATGAAGCGTTACAAGCAGGCCAAAAAATCTTACGATAAGCCTGTAATCATTGTAACCCAAGAAGAAGCTGAAGCTGCAGAAAAAGGCTTTTCCAACGATACCAAGACTTGGAAGTTCAAGGCGACCAACGTTAGGGATTACGGTTTTGCAACTTCCAGAAAGTTTATTTGGGACATGCAAGCCGTAAAAATCGGGAACAAAGATGTAATGGCAGTATCACTTTACCCAAAAGAAGGAAATCCACTTTGGGAAGAATACTCCACAAAAGCAGTGGTTCAAACCCTGCAGACCTATTCCAAGCACACTTTTGATTACCCGTACCACAAGGCTATTTCCGTACACGCGAAAAACCAAGGTATGGAGTACCCCATGATCTGCTGGAACTATGGTCGTCCTAACGAAGATGGAACCTATTCCGATAGAACCAAATACGGAATGATCAGTGTGATCATCCATGAGGTGGGCCACAACTTCTTCCCAATGATCGTTAATTCCGATGAGCGTCAGTGGGGATGGATGGACGAAGGTTTGGATACCTTTATGCAATACTTGGCAGAACAGGAATTTGGACAAACTTTCCCAGAAGCCATTGCCCCCAACGAAAAATATCCATCAAGAAGAGGAGAGGCGGCCAAAATAGTGCCTTATATGGCCGGCGATCAAAGTTTTATATCGCCGATCATGTCCAATCCAGAGAATGTATATCAGCTTGGCCCTAACGCTTATGCAAAGCCAGCTACTGCACTTAATATTTTAAGGGAAACCGTAATGGGCAAGGAATTGTTCGATCACGCCTTTAAAACCTACGCACAGCGTTGGATGTTCAAGCACCCGACCCCAGAGGATTTCTTCCGTACCATGGAAGATGCTTCCGCTGTGGATTTGGATTGGTTCTGGAGATCTTGGTTCTACACTACCGATTATGTGGATATAGGGGTAAAAGGAGTAAAAAAATACTACGTTACCAACAAACCGACCAAAGAAATGGAAAAGTATATGGCGGACAGAAACCTTACCGAAGCCGATCTTCCTCCATTGGTCTATTTGGCAGAAGAGGATAGCGAGGACTTTGCACCAGAACTTAAAGGAAAATCACCAACAGAGACTTCTCAGAACCTAAAGGAGTTTATGATGGATAACATGACGGCAGCCGAAAGAGCTCAGGTAAAAGAACCTAAGTTCTTCTACGAAATCACTTTTGATAAACCAGGGGGAATCCCTATGCCGTTGATCGTTGAGTACACGTACGCCGACGGCACCACTGAAAGCGTTACTTATCCTCCTGAAATTTGGAGAAAGAACGACGCAGAGGTGAAAAGAGTAATGGCAACAGAAAAGGAATTGGTAGGAATCGTAGTAGATCCAAAATTGGAGACTGCAGATATCGATACCACAAACAACTCTTGGCCCAAGAAAGATGAAAAGTCCGATTTTGATAAATTCAAGGAAAATATCAAAGGAGACAAATAAGATTTAAGCCATACCAAAAAGCCCTGTGATTTCACAGGGCTTTTTTTATTTTGAAATGAAGTTCTGATTATATTTGTGCCATGCAATTTCTATTCATTAGTGGAGCCGAGATATTTTTCATCCTATTTATAGTGGTGATGGTGTTTGGTGCGGATAAAATACCTGGAATAGCCAGGGGGCTCGGCAAAGGAATGCGCCAACTTAAGGATGCCACGGATGATATTAAACGTGAAATCCAAAAAAGTGCCGATGTGGATACAGACTTTACCAAGAATATCCGAAAGGAGATCGATGATGTAAAGAAAAATGTGGAGGAAGTTTCCGGTTCTATTAAACGCGACATAAATAAGTAAATCCCATGCTGGAAAAACTGCTCAAATGGGATAGGGACACTTTTGTTTATCTCAATGGTCTGGGCATAGAAAAGTACGACTTGTTTTGGTCCACGGCTACCCAATTTACCACCTGGATACCTCTATTTATACTATTTGTGATATTGTTTTACCTCAATTTTTCAAAAAAAGAGGCACTACATAAATTTTTGACCGTGTTAGGATTGGCACTGTTTATTGCCCTTGTTACACATTTTACCAAAATATCTGTAGCGAGATTAAGGCCGAACAATACAGAAGAAATCAATTCCCTGATCCGAATATTAAAAACACCGACAGATTTTAGCTTCTTTTCGGGCCATGCATCCAGCTCGTTCGCGATAACGACCTTGGTATTTTTGTTCTTGAGAAAAAAAATGAAATGGGCGATGTTCTTTTTTGTTTGGCCCCTACTTTTTACGATGAGCCGTATTTATGTTGGGGTGCACTATCCTTTTGATATTTTGGTGGGTACCATAGTAGGCGTGTTGAGCGGAACACTCTTCTTTTGGATTTATCAACGATTTATCGCACCCGGCTCAAAGTCAGTCCATCCCTGATCGGCAATAAAACAGTTTCTACCCTTGGGTCTTCCTTGAGTTTTTGGTTGTATTGTAAAAGAGCCGCAGTGGCCTTGTCCGATTTTTCTAAGGGTTCTACCACTTTGCCCGACCATAGAACATTGTCTGATAGGATAATACTGCCCGGCTTTGTTTTCGGGAGTACAGCTTCAAAATAGCTATCGTAGTTCACCTTTTGGGCATCAATAAAAACTAAATCAAAAGTTTGTTCCAAGTTGGGAACAATATCCAGGGCATCTCCCGTATGCTGCTTTATTTGGGGGCCATATCCACTTTTATCAAAGTACTTGCTCTGCATGCGGTGGAGTTCCTCGTTTACCTCAATGGTATGCAGTTCTCCTTCTCTTTGAAGCCCTTCGGCCAAACACAATGCGGAATATCCGGTATATGTGCCTATCTCAAGAATGTATTTTGGATTGATGATTTTAGAAAGCATGCTCAACACTCTGCCTTGAAAATGTCCAGTGATCATTCTGGGCTGTATCACCTTTAGGTGTGTTTCGCGGGTAAGTTCTTGCAACAGGATAGGTTCGTCTTCGGTATTGTTGGCAATATAATTCTCCAAGACCGGTGATAGGAAATGCATGATAAATTTTTCGCAAAAATATGGAAAAGAACTACATTGGAACAGCTCTTTAAATAAAACAGACTATGCCGTTACATAAGGTAAATATTAGACCGGCTACAATACACGACCTCCCGTTGTTGCTAAAATTTGAACAAGAAATAATCAATGCGGAACGCCCTTTTGATGTTACCATAAAGAAAGGTGCGGTAAGTTACTACGATATCGAGGCGATGATCCAAGATCCGCAAGCATGCATTGTGGTGGCCGAAATAGAGAAGAAGGTGGTGGCATCGGGGTATGCCATTCCAAAAAAGGCGAGGCACTATCTGGACCACGAATATTATGCCTACCTCGGTTTTATGTACACGGATCAACAGTATCGAGGTAAGGGGATCAATGCAATGATCGTGGACGAACTTAAAAAATGGTCGGAGAGTGCAGGTTTTAAGGAAATCAGGTTAACAGTATACAACGACAACCTTTCGGCCATAAAAGCGTACGAAAAAGTGGGTTTTAAAAAGCACATTATAGAAATGCGCTTGGCGTAAATTCCATTAGTGTACATTACCTCCACAAATCGTATTTTTGATGCAAACCATTACAGCATGACGTTCCAAAACACGCTCGAATTTGCCAAACAGCTTGATGCTTCCGATACATTGGCCCACTACAGAAATGAATTCCACTATCCCCAGGTAAACGGAAAGGATGTAATCTATTTTACAGGGAATTCCCTTGGGTTGCAACCCAAACGCACCCAAACGTTTGTGGACGAGGTAATGAAAGACTGGAAAGAGTTGGCCGTAGAAGGACATTTTTATGCCGATAAACCTTGGTGGGATTACCATGAACGGCTGGCCAATGGCCTGGGCAACGTTGTGGGAGCAAGGCCCCAAGAGGTTTCTGTAATGAATACGTTGACGGTAAACCTTCATTTGTTGATGGTATCCTTTTATCGACCTACCACATCACGCTTTAAGATCATTTGCGAGGAAAAGGCTTTTCCATCCGATCAATATATGCTGCAAAGTCAAGTACGTTTTCATGGTTTGGACCCAAAAGAGGCCATTGTAGAGGTAAAAAAACGGGAAGGCGAACATGCTTGGCGTACCGAGGATATAATCCAAAAGATCAACGAGGTAGGGGATGGGTTGGCCTTGGTACTAATGGGAGGAGTAAATTATTACAATGGCCAAGTCTTGGATATGGAGGCCATTACCAAGGCGGGTAAGGATGTTGGTGCCTTTGTTGGATGGGATTTGGCACATGCCGTGGGCAATATTAAATTGAACCTACATGATTGGGAAGCCGATTTCGCGGCATGGTGCAGCTATAAATACATGAACAGTGGACCGGGCAACGCATCTGGAATTTTTGTACATGAAAAACACTTGGGCAAAAAGGATATTCCTCGTTTTGAAGGGTGGTGGGGAACCAAAAAAGAGACACGCTTTTTAATGCAGCCCGAATTCGACCCCATTCAGAGTGCCGACGCCTGGCAATTGAGCAACCCGCCCATACTTTCGATGGCACCATATTTGGCCTCGTTGGAGATGTTTGAGGAAGTGGGTATGGATGCCCTAATAGAAAAACAGCGCACCATAGTGGCCTTTCTGGAGTTTGTGTTGCACGAAATAGATAAGGAAGTGGACAGCACATTCGAAATTATAACCCCAAAGGACAGAGGATGCCAACTTTCTGTTTTTTTACATGGAGAGGGTAGGGCCATTTTTGATTATTTGATGAAGAACGGTGTAATAACCGATTGGAGGGAACCAAACGTGATTCGTTTGGCTCCTGCACCTTTATATTGCTCGTTCGAAGATATGTACCGATTTGGACAGATCTTAAAAAAAGGCATACAGGACAAATAAACATCCTTGATAACTTTTTCAACTTGACCCCTATATGAAATCCCTATGGCTCATTCTTACAAACTCCAGGTACTTTGGAGCTGCATGGGTATTCACCAGTTTAAATGTCTGGTTTGGTACCTGGGCCATATATATTCCGACCGTAAAAGAAAAATTGGATATAAATAAGGCGGACCTTGGGATTGCCCTATTCTGTTTGTCCCTCGGGGTATTTACCATTTTTCCAATGGCCTCCAAAATAATTAATAAGCTAGGTGTTGGCAAAGCTACTTGGTATGGGGTCATATTTGTTTCCATAATGGCCATGTTGCCCCTTATGGCACCCAATTATTATTTGTTGATGGCAGCCTTGTACTTATTTGGGGCCAGTAATGGGTTTATCGATATTGCCGTGAACACCTTGGTGACCGAGATTGAAAAGGAGGATAAACAAAATATAATGTCGGCAGCCCACGGATTTTTTAGTTTGGGAGGTATTCTAGTGGGTCTGGGCAGTTTTTTGATCCCAGTGATCGGAAGCCCAGTTTGGCACATGGCCATTACCGTAGCGTTGGTGCTTATGGTTAATCTAGTGTTTAGAAAACACTATATTAAAATCGTAGCTGCCCCGGTGGAAAAAGAGCCTTTTAGCTTTACACTTTTTAAGCCCTTGTTGCTTCTGGGAATAATTGGTTTTGTGTGTTTTGGGGCTGAAGGTGCCATTGTGGATTGGAGCGCACTATATCTCAAGGAAATGACCATGGCACCGGAAGTATTGTTTGGGGCCGGTTTTTTGGCATTTTCCACCACGATGACCCTTGGTCGATTTTTGGGAGATGGGATCAGTGAGAGAATAGGTCCCATAAAAATTGTTGGCCTAGGCGCCATGATTGCGGCCATAGGTTTTGTTCTGGTTTTAACACAGCACACAACGTGGTCCATTATCGGCTTTGCCTTAAACGGACTTGGGTTTTCGGTTATTGTGCCGGAACTGTTCCGAATCGGGGGGAATGTAAAAGGTGTAGATTCCTCTCAAGGAGTGGCTTTTATTGCAGGGGCAGGCTACATGGGGTTTTTGTTGGGTCCCGTAGTTCTTGGGTTTATTGCAGAAAGTGCATCGTTGAACTATAGTTTTTTATTGCTGCTCTGTCTCGCTTTATTGGTGTTGGTAATCACATTCTTTCTTCATCGAAGGCGAAAACAATAAATATCGGAATTGGCAAATAGAGTCTGTTGGAATTTTTTACACTTTGTCGATCAAACCCAAATCATCGAGAACATTGGTCAATTGATCTTTATTGATGGGTTTAACGATATAATTGCTCACCACAGCATATTTCTTTGCTTTTTCTTGGTCGGATGGGTTAATGGAAGAACTCACCACATAGATCACTATTTTTTCTCTGTTTTGATGAGGGATTTCAACAAAATCATCTAAAAACCCCCAACCGTCTTTTATAGGCATGTTGAGGTCCAAAAAAATAATGGAGGGTAATTTTAAGCCCTTTTCCATTCGTTGTGTTAAAGCATCTATGGCCTCCTGCCCATTTTGGTAGATAAGTACTTCATTGGAAAATTTAATTCTCTGCAATAACACCTTCATTCCAAATTGGTGAATAGGGTCATCATCGACAATAAATGCTACGTCCAATAAATTCATGCTCATTGTTTTAAAAAGGTAACTTTAAAGATGGTTCCTATGGTCGGTTGGCTTTCCACCACAATTTTACCGCCCATGGATTCTATTTGATTTTTTGTTATAAACAGACCGATTCCCCTTGCATCTTCGTTGCCATGGAATGTTTTGTACATGCCAAAGAGTTTTTCCCCGTATTTGTCCAGATCTATTCCTAGGCCATTGTCCTCTATTTGTAGAACCGCCGTTTCGTTGTTATCTGTTGCCGTAATGGCCACTTTGGTGATGTTTTTGCTTTGGTCTTTGTATTTAATGGCATTGGTGACCAAGTTCAGAACAATACTCTCCATGTAGGCTAAAACACCTTTAACTTGTATGCTGTCGGGAATATCGATGAATATATCCGCATTGTTTTCATCTATTACCGCTCGAATATC
The DNA here is from genome assembly GCF_056160185.1 of Flagellimonas sp. ABD4_174. Classification (NCBI taxonomy): domain Bacteria; kingdom Pseudomonadati; phylum Bacteroidota; class Flavobacteriia; order Flavobacteriales; family Flavobacteriaceae; genus Flagellimonas; species Flagellimonas sp. ABD4_174. The sequence goes on along the minus strand of NZ_JBSWWP010000001.1, from coordinate 2,935,418 downwards.
GTTCAATACTTTTTCAACTAGAGGTTTGAGGGGTATGGATTTTAATTTTTTATCAGTTTCCAGTTTTACCTGAACCACTTCATTTAGGTGGGAAATGGTCTCATTCAACCCTTGAGATGCTTGGGTCAATAGTTTTAAACTGTCTTTGCGAATATCATCGGCCAAGGATTCATCGGTGACAAAATCACTTATCATCGTTAGGTTTGCCGCATGCGACCTTAGGTTGTGGGAAACAATATGGGCAAAGTTCATAAGGCTGTTGTTCTGGTTCGTGGTCAGTTCAAGTAGCCCCTTCAATTTTTTTTCTGCCTTTATTCTGGTGGAGATATCAACGATTTGAGAAATAAAATGAGAGATTTCACCATCGATATTACGTTCTGCGGTAACTGTGAGAATTACATAGACCAGCTGTCTATTGTTATTAAAATATCTTTTCTCGATTTGGTACGAATTCCTTTTGCCCTTTACAAGTTCGTTGAGCAATTTAAGATCTATTTCTAGATCGTCGGGATGTGTTATATCTTGAAAATTGAGGTTTAGCAGGTTTTCCTTTGTATACCCAAGGCTCTCGCACAAACTGGAGTTGACGTCTATAAATTTGCCATTTTTGGCCACCAGAGCCATTCCAATGGACGAATTATCGAAAGTACCTTTTAAAGATGCCCGGCTGTTTTCCAATAGGAGTTGAGCCCTTTTTCTTCCGTCTATATCCTGAAAAGTACCAACAATGCGCACACATTTATCGTTGAGCATTTCCGGTTCGCCAATGGCACGTACCCACACAACATTTCCTTTGGAGGTGACAATCTGTAGTTCAACATCCCATTTTTTGCCTTGCTCTATTCCCTCCTTTACCAATTTGGATATGGTATCCCTGCTGTACCCCTCTTTGTAAAAGGAGATTCCTTTGGCCAAATCTGGAAGATAATCTTCGGGTACCTCATGGATTTCTTTGGTAATTTTGGACCAATACAAGGTGTTTTTTACCAGATCAACCTCCCAACCTCCAATCCTTGCCACTTGTTGCGACTTGATCAAAAGCTCCTCTTCAAGCCTTCTGTGTGTTATGTTTTCTAGGATAACCAAGATTTTTGGTCCATCGTTTCCATCCTGATCGCTCAGCAAGCTAACTTTCCAATCGTACCAAATGGAGTCCCCGTTTTTTTGTACGATCCTTTTGGAATCGGAACGGGTTTTAATGCCTTCCAAACAATAGTTGATATCGATCTTTAGTTCTTCGGGCAATTGGGGCATGGCTTCGAAAAAATTCTTGCCCATGATGTCCGAATCCAAATTGAACGAGTTTAACCACTGTGTGGAATAATCTATAATGGACTGTTCTTGGTTTATTATGGTAAAGGGAATTGAAGCGTCCTGAAATACGGATTCAACGGGGGTCATTGTAGTGTTTTAGCACTTAAATTTATCAAAATAAGCTTAATACTACAATGAATCACGTGAATTCACACACTTAAACTTGATTAAATGTGTGTAACATTCTTAATCTAAGGTGGTTATTTTGAACAAATATTTTATTGAAACGTCAAGTTAGCTGAGAAAAATTCACGTGCTGACCCGTTCTGCTCCTAGGCTGAAATTTGGGGCTCGAGTAATTTTACCAATAAAAACTTTAAAAGAATAGGCAACAGTTATATGGTGAACAGTTACCATCTAAATAATTCGAGTTGCTGCCATGTGTTTATGAACTAAGCATTAGTCTTTTTTAACAGAAATGCCGGTAAAATATAAACTTGTGCCACCTTCTGGACGATTGTGCTGTTTGGCCAATCTAAGCCCCTCCATCTCCACATAATCCTCCCAGGTGGAAACTAAGTTAGGTTCTTCCTGGTTGGATTTTCGATAGGCCCATTCACGTAAAATGTAATCGTCCTTAAAGTAAAAATCATATGCATCACCAGGGGTGTAACCACCTTCGTTCGCGTATACAATGGTAAGTTTTTGCATGGGCTCTTCGCTAATGGGAGCAACAGCATCTGTGGTGTGCTCGTAGGTGTAATTATTGGAATCCCACATTAAATTAAAAGGGGCCAACAACCAGTACCGATCGTTAATAAAACCACTATTGGTTTTTATGGCGATACTATCCATGGCATTACGGTTGTAGGTAAGCGTGTCCGGTCCAGAAATGGCGGATACCACATTGCTCTTGGGTTTCCATTCCCAACTGCGCTCAAAATGCATGGAATCCCTATCAACATTAAAGGTAAAAGTGATGCCTTTTACCATGTCCCATTGTTCAAAACCATGGGCCTCTGCAATGCGTTCGGGCACGGTTTTTTCAACTTCCGCCTCTTTTTCGGCAGCCTCGGTCTTTTTTGGTTCGGTTTTGCAGGCAGCGAACATTAAAAAGGCAAATAGAGCTAAGAGGGAATTGGTCTTCATATCTGGTTTTTAGCCAAATATACTAGGAAAATCTCTTATTTTTGACCATTGTCCGAACATCAACCAAAAAACTGTTTCCAGAGTGACTTTTTTAAAAAAGCTGTTTCTAATTCTTATAAATAACCACGATAAAGCTTTTTTGGATTCAAAAGACCCTTATTCTCGTTATTCCGATGAGAAATTAGTGAAACAGATCGTAGCGGACAACGATACCATGCTTTTTGGTAAGTTGTACGACCGCTATGCGCAAATGGTGTACAATAAATGTTACGGTTTTGCAAAATCTGAGGACGAGGCGGAGGATTTAACGCAAGATGTGTTCCTCCAGCTTTTTATCAAACTTCGAACGTTTAAAGGAAAATCGAAGTTTTCTACTTGGCTCTATTCCTTTACCTATAACTTTTGTGTGAACTATGTTAACCGTAATAAGCAACGAAAAATACAGGATAATTCCGTACAGGTCGAAAACTCCGAATATAAATTGACCCAAGAAGTTTCCGATGAGAGTTTGTTCGAAATGAAAACGGACAAGCTCAAGAAAGCCATGGAACTCATTGCAGCGGAAGATAAGTCCATTTTGCTGCTGAAATACCAGGACGGGGCGAGTATAAAAGAACTTGTAGATTTAATGGAAATTGGGGAAAGCGCAATAAAAATGCGGTTAAAACGGGCAAAGGAAAGATTGTTGGAAATATATAAAACTTTGGAATAGATGGCAAAGCACCATAAAAATCCATTCAAAGAACTGGAGGCATCTTTAAAGGAGACCCCTCCGGAAATGAAGAAAAAAGTAATGAACGATATTGCTGCGGCAAAATTGATCATGGACTTGGCTTCACTATTTTCAATAAACTTGGGAAATGCTTTGCGCAAACTATTTAGAACCTTGGGAGATAATCGATAAATAAACAGACACAATAAAAATTATAAATATGGAAACAATAAACAATTGGAAGGCAATAGCATCGGAGTCTCTTTCCACGATAGGAAGAGAAATAGCGACTGCTTTTCCCAAAATATTTGGGGCGATCATAATTTTGATTATTGGATGGTTGACTATTAAAATTGTGACATTTCTATTAAAAAAGGTACTCAAGATTACCAAAATAGATGCACTCAACGAGAAAATAAACGACATGGAGATAACTGGTAAGAGCGATTTTAAGATTGATCTTTCCAAAATTGTACTGGGCTTTGCCAAATGGTTTCTGATCTTGGTCTTCCTAATATTGACCGCCGATATTTTAAATTTTCAGATCATATCCCAGGAAATCGGCAACCTCCTCAATTATCTGCCCAGGTTTTTTAGTGCATTGGTCCTTTTAATGGTAGGGTTCTATATAGGCAGTTTGGTGAAAAAAACGGTAAAAAAACTATTCGAATCCTTTGAGTTGGGAGGTTCCAACTTGGTAAGTAACCTGCTGTTTTACATTATCGTCATTTTTATGTCCATCACGGCGTTGAACCAAGCAGGGGTCGATACCACCATCATAACCAATAATATAACCATGATATTGGGGGCGTTTCTGTTGGCATTTGCATTGGGCGTAGGTTTGGGAACACGAGAAATTATTGCAGATATCATGAGGTCCTTCTATACAAGAAAGACCTATGCCGTTGGAGACAGAATTGTGATCGGGGACGACGAAGGAACCATCAAGGCCATCGAAAACAATAGCCTTATTTTAGAGACCCGAGCCGGAGAATTTGTGATTCCCATCAAAGATGTGGTATCACAAAAAGTACAGATAAAATCTTAATCTGTCCATTGTGTAAAACAAGTGCGGTAACTTCCTTGGAATTTGATTATTTTTGAAGTCTTACAACACGTAAAAAAATGAGTTCAAAAAAAGGAAAAGTTCAGGAATTGATCCAAGAAAAGTTATTAGATGACCGCAAAGTGTTTTTGTGGGGACAAGTAGATGATGATTCTGCCAAGCATGTAATCGATAGGCTACTGTATTTGGATATGTTGAACAATGATGAGATTCAATTGATTATCAATAGCCCCGGAGGCTACGTAACTTCCGGGTTTGCCATTTACGATACCATTAAACAGATCAAAAGCCCTGTATCTACCGTTTGTTCCGGATTGGCGGCCTCTATGGGCTCCATTCTATTATCCGTAGGCGAAAAGGGCAGAAGATTTATTCAGCCCCATGCCCGCGTAATGATCCATCAGCCTAGCGGTGGTGCAAGAGGGCAGGCATCGAATATCGAGATTCAGGCCAGAGAGATTATAAAGACCAAGGAGTTGGGTGCCAAAATATTGGCGGAAAACTGTGGGCAGTCTTTTGACAAGGTAATGAAGGATTTTGATCGTGATTATTGGATGGGCGCAGAAGAATCTGTGGCGTATGGCATCGTAGATGATATATTGAAATAAACCCAAGATTTCTATAAAGTGAAAAGTCCTTCGCAACGTATTGTGAAGGACTTTTTATATATAGGCGCCGAAGCGGAATATTTTAAATATATACGGCAACAAGAATGCCAATGTATCATAAAGACTTGTTAAAATCAGAATAGCTCCGGATTTGCAATAATTTTCCTGGCCCTATCCTGCAAATCCTTGAGTTCTTCCTTATTCTTCTTTTTCAATAAGCTCAACATCATGTTCATACGTTGATTGTCCTTAAAAAACGCTTTTTTATCTTGTAAAAAATTCCAGTAAAGCGAATTGAAGGGACAGGATTTTTCTCCCGACTTTTTAGTATGGCTATAACTACATTCCTTACAATAGTTGCCCATTTTATTAATATAATTGGCACTGCTTACATAAGGCTTGGTCGCCACAATGCCACCATCGGCATATTGGCTCATGCCCCGGGTATTGGTAATTTCCACCCACTCGATCGCATCTATATATACGCCAAGGTACCAAGCATCCACTTTATCGGGGTCAATTTGAGTGAGAAGGGCGTAGTTTCCAATGATCATGAGCCGTTGAATATGATGGGCATACGCATCGTCTAAACTTTGGGTAATGGCCTTGTGCAAACAGTTCATTTTGGTTTTGCCCGTCCAAAAGAAATCCGGGAGCGGGTTGCGGTTCTCCAATTTGTTCACTTTGGCATATCCCGGCATTTCCTTCCAATATACCCCCCGCATGTATTCCCGCCAACCTAATATCTGACGGATAAAACCCTCCACTTGCGAGATATGGATGTCATCTTTATGCGCATGGTAATGGTCCAATACGGTATGGATTACTTCTTGGGGTGACAGCATTTTGCTGTTCATGCCAAAGGAAAGGCGCGAATGGAACAGGTATTTTTCCTGAGTATGCAATGCATCTTGATAATCACCAAAATATTTCAACAGATTGGAACAGAAAAACGTCAATAACTTTTTACATTCCTCGTGCGATGTTGGCCAGGGAAAATTATTGGCGTCAATGTTACCGAAGGTTTTTATATCCGCTTTTTTAATTTCTTCCAACAGTTCGGTAACGTCGGTATCAAAAGATAGTTCCTTGGGAATTTTTGGCGATCCGTCCCATTTTTTGCGGTTACTTTGGTCAAAGTTCCATTTACCGCCTTCGGGCTGATCATTGATCATCAAAATGTTATGTTTCCTTCGCATCATGCGGTAGAAACTCTCCATCAACAATTGTTTTTTTCCTTTAAAGTGATTTTCCAGATCATTTCTTTTGGTGTAAAAATGTTCGGTGTCAAAAACCTCGGAACTAATGGTAATGGATTTTACGATTTCCTTGAGCTGCTGGTCCAATCGGTATTCATCGGGCAATTGGTATTCGAACTTTTCAATTTGGTGTTCCGAAATGGCTTTTTTGATGAGCTCGGGCAGGTTTTGAGGATTTTTCTCATCACCTATCCTATAATAGATGACATGGTGCCCCTCCTCTTTTAAAGTATTTGCAAAATTCCTCATGGAACGAAAAAAGCCGACTACTTTTTGAATATGGTGCTTTACATAATCGGTTTCTTGGCGCATTTCGGCCATTAGGTATGTGTGGTCGTCGGTCACTTTATCGAACCAGCTGTGTGATAGGTTCAATTGGTCACCAAGGATTAGTCGAAGTGTTTTCATCGGTTAAAAAAGAGTGGGTTGTAGCCAAAGCGATCGGAATTTTTTATTGGGATCGTACATATCCGCCTGCCGTTTTGTGTTAAAAGTTCTGTTTCGCGGGTCGTTGCCCACACCGCTGTTGTACATCCAGTTGCCCCAATTGCTGTGTACGTCGTAGTCTATGAGCATCGATTCAAAATAGGCGGCCCCTATTCGCCAATCTTGTTGTAGGTGTTTGGACCAAAAACTGGCCACGTTCTGTCTGCCACGGTTGCTCATCCATCCGGTTTGTTTTAGTTCGATCATATTGGCGTTTACAAAATCATCATTGGTTTCCCCGTTGATCCATGCCATTTTGACATCTTGTATTGTGTGCCAGTCATATTTTTTGTGAAGAATGCCTTCCAATTTAAAAATATCATTTCCGTGTTTTAACGAAATGTATTTGAAGTAATCACGCCAAATCAGCTCAAAAACCAACCAATACGTATCCTGATTCTTTTTAATTTCCTTTTCAAATCGTTTTATTTCCCAATAGATGGTTCGAGCGGAAATACTTCCGTTGGCCAACCAGGGTGAGAGTTTGGAGCTGTAATCGGTGCCGGTAAGTCCGTTTCTCGTTTTTTTATAGTAGGCCAGTTTTTTGGTGTCCCAAAAGTAATGTTGTATGCGCATTCGGGCATTTTCCTCGCCACCTTTGTACGGAAAGGCGGACCTGTGATCTGTTTTAAAATCTAAGAACCCAAGACTTTCCAATGTTGGGACTTTAGTGTTGGGGTCTACTTGATTTTCCATGGGAAATGCTTTGGGCAAAGTAAAACATTGTCTGACCGAGGAATATTTTTCGCATTTTTTTCGAAAAAGTGTGAATATTGAAGGGATTTGTGCAGGGGAGGCAAAAGGAATATCATCGGGATGAAATAGGAATTGGTCGAAGATCTTGTGCAGAACAGTTCCTTTGGGTAATAGATTTTGAACATTTTGTACGGTTTGTTTCTCTTCAGAGGTCCATTCGTTCTGTACAAAAACGGCATCTATATTAAATTGCCTCACCAAATCAGGTATAACATCCTCTGGCTTTTCTTGGTAAACATAAAGAGTGATATTGAGTGCTTTTAGATTTTCATGAAGCTGTTGAACCGTTTCCAAAAGAAATTTTGCCCTGAAGCGTTCCGTTTTCTTGAATCCAAATTTATCAGTTTCGAATTGCCTAGGGTCAAAACAATACAGGGCTATTAATCTATTGGCCTTGGCGGCCAGATGCAAAGCTTCGTTGTCGTGTACCCGTAAATTATTTCCAAACCAAATTAGGCTAGTTGTCATGTTTGTTCTTGTTTTTTCTACAGTGTGCGCTGCAATAAATTACGTTATCCCAATCTTTCGCCCATTTTTTTCGCCAAGCAAAAGGTCTTTGGCAAACCGGGCAATGTTTTATAGGTAAATATGTTTTAAGATGTGCCAACCCAATCAACAATGTTTAATAAAATTACAAAATTATTAAACAAAAATAATTGAAAATGGAAGGGAAACCATTATTTGGAACTGTTCAAGGCCAAAATGCTTATTTTTACTTTTTAATTAGAATTTGGCCCAGTGGGCATTTATGGTACAGACTTCAAAAAATATAGCCATCATCGGTTCCGGATTGGTGGGCTCTTTGTTAGCGATTTATCTCCGAAAAATTGGACACAAGGTCACAGTTTTTGATAGAAGGCCGGATATTAGGACAATCAAGTTTTCTGGCAGGTCCATTAATTTGGCCATGAGCAATAGGGGTTGGCGCTCCCTTAATGCAGTAGGTATTGGTGAAAAGATCAAGGATATAGCCATTCCGTTGGATAAGAGGGCCATGCACGTTAACGATAAGCCCGTATATTTTCAAAAATATGGGAAGGAAGGGGAGGCCATCTGGTCCATTTCTCGCGGTATTTTGAACAAACGGATGATCGATTTGGCCGAAGAAGCAGGAACGGTGTTCAGGTTCGACGAAAAAGTTTGGGACGTTAACCTGCCCGAAGCTAAAATTTATACGGGGGAAACCGAAAAAGGAGAGTGGACGGAATATCAGTTCGATATCATTTTTGGTTGCGATGGTGCGTTTTCCAGAGTGCGCCACAAAATGCAACGTAGAAGTAGGTTTGATTATTCACAAGATTTTATCGATGTAGGGTATAAGGAACTTACCATACCAGCCAACGGGGATGGAACCCATAAGCTGGATAAAAACTCTTTTCATATATGGCCGCGAGGTGAGTTTATGCTCATTGCCATGCCCAATATTGATGGTAGTTTTACCTGTACCCTGTTTTTGCCGTTTGAAGGGAAGGTGTCTTTTGAAAGTTTGACCACTGTGGATGCTGCGAAGGCATTTTTTAAGGAGTATTTCCCAAACGTGCGCAAGGAAATCGAGAATTTGACCAAAGATTTTTTTCAAAACCCAACCAGCGCCATGGTGACCATGAAATGTTATCCTTGGACCTATTGGAACAAAGTTGCTCTGGTCGGTGATTCGGCACACGCCATTGTGCCTTTTTATGGTCAGGGCATGAATGCCGGTTTTGAGGATATATTTATCCTTAACAAACTCATGGAGAAATATGGGGACGATTGGGACGCTATTTTTTCCGAGTACCAAAAGGAACGTAAGCCCAATGCAGATGCCATTGCCGAGTTGAGTTATCGAAATTTTGTGGAGATGAGCCGTAAAACGGCAGACCCTAAGTTTTTGCTACAGAAAAAAATTGAAAAGCATTTTGCGGCCCTACATCCGGAGAAATGGATTCCTGTTTACAGTCGGGTCACATTTTCGGACAGGCCCTACGCCGAAGCTCTTGCTATTGGGGATATGCAGGAAGCCATTATGAAACAAGTGATGCAAATACCGAATATTGAAGAAAAGTGGGATTCCAAGGAAGTTGAAGAAATGATTCTGGAGTTGTTGTAGGCAAGTCAGGTCAATGGTCTTTTCCCCCGAAATCAAGAAGCCTATTATTTAGTCGGATATTAATTTCGCGAATAACTTGAACTCTTCCGGAAAACCAATTTGGTTTCTGAAAAGGGTAAAAGCAATACTCAACTATCTACTGGGTCGGGATTTGCTCATCGCTTTTTTATTTTGATTAACTACATAAAAAAAGCCACCTTTTAAGGTGGCTTCTATATTTTTAGTTCAAGTTTTAGGATTAAAGCTTTGCGAAAAGCTTTTCCATTCTTTCTTGTTCTTCTTCGGCCAGTAGCGGATCTACCAAAATCCTACCACTGTGCTCGTCTGTAATAATTTTTTTGCGCGAAGCTATCTCTACCTGAACCTGTGGAGGAATCGTGAAAAAGGAACCACCTGAAGCACCTCGCTCTACAGGAACCACGGCCAAACCGTTTTTTACATTGTGACGGATTCTTTTGTAGGCCTTCACCAAACGCTCTTCAATCTGCTCTTCGTACTCTTCAGATTTTTTCAAAAGCGCTTTTTCCTCTTTTTCGGTTTCTGCAAGAATAGCATCCAATTCGCCTTTTTTGTGTTTTAAATGGCTTTCGCGCTCGGACAATTTTTCTTTGGTCTGGGAAATTACTTCCTTTTTCTGTTCAATTTGCGCTTTGAACTCCTTAATGTTCTTTTCGGCCAATTGAATCTCCAATTCTTGGAACTCCACTTCCTTGCTCAGGGAATTAAATTCACGGCTGTTCCTCACGTTTTTTTGTTGCTCGCTATATTTTTTGATCAGCGACTTGGACTCTTCAATAAGATTCTTTTTGGCAGTAATCTCAAAGTTGATGGTCTCAACATCCGTTTTTAATTTGTCCATTCTGGTTTTAAGACCAAGAACTTCGTCTTCCAAGTCTTGTACTTCCAAAGGCAATTCGCCTCTAACGTTGCGGATTTCATCCACTCTGGAATCAATAAGCTGTAGATCGTATAGTGCTCTCAACTTTTCCTCCACAGTGTTTTCTTTCTTGTTCGCCATATATTTTATAAATACTTGATGGGATTCGTTATACTCTCCGATAAAGAGACTGCAAAATTAGGAATTTTTTTCGTAAGATAATCAACCAATAAATCTTTTGTAAACTGCTCAGTTTCAAAGTGCCCAATATCGGCGACCACCATTTGGTTTTCTGCACGGTAAAAATCGTGGTATTTTAGATCGGCAGTTACATAGATATCTGCACCGGATTTACTGGCAGCTTCTATGGCAAATGCACCACTACCGCCCAAAACAGCGACTTTGTTTACCTTTTTGCCCAAGAGTTCGGAATGGCGGACGACCGATGCGTTCATCCGCTCCTTGACCATTAGCAGAAACGCTTTTTCCGTTAGTTCTGTCTCCAATGTGCCGATCATGCCCATTCCAAGATTTTGATTGGTGTTTTCGAGGGTGATAATCTCATAGGCCACTTCCTCGTATGGATGGGATGAAAAGAGCGCTTTTAAAATAGCACTTTCTTTTTCAAAGGAATAGATAACATTGATTTGCGTCTCTTTTTCAAAATGGACTTCCCCAACTTTTCCTACAGATGGGTTGGCCCCGCTCTCTGCTTTAAAACTCCCGATACCTTCCAGGCTATAACTGCAATTGCTGTATTTGCCTATTTCGCCGGCACCTGCCTCAAAAAGGGATGTTTTTATTTTGTCAGCGTCTGCCAAGGGAGCGTATGTGGTCAGTTTTTTAATACTCTTGGCTTTTGGAATCAGGATTTTTGGATTTTTAATGCCTAGGACCTCACAGATTTTGGCATTGACCCCCATTTTGTTATTGTCCAGTGCCGTATGCATGCTGTAAATGGCAATGTTGTTGGCAATGGCCTTGAGCACCACTCGTTCAACATAATTGCTTCCGGTAAGTTTTTTTAAACCTTTAAATATAATGGGATGAAAGCTTACGATCAAATTGCAATTTTTGGCAATGGCTTCGTCCACCACATTTTCCAAAGTGTCCAAGGTGACCAAAATACCCTTGACCTTCATTTTGGGGTTGCCCACCAGTAAACCTACATTGTCAAAATCCTCTGCATGGGCCAAAGGGGCCAACTCCTCTAGCGTTTTTGCTATTTCGTTAACGGTCATTTTAAAATTGTTAAGTGTGCTAAAGATAAAATATTATATTTTCGTTCAATGCTTAAAGTACTCCGCATTTTAGCGTTTCCGGTTTCCTTGGTCTACGGTCTGGTGGTTTGTGTTCGAAACCTCTTGTTCGATATGGGCATTTTTTCTTCAAAATCCTATTCTACTCCGACTATTTGTGTTGGAAACTTAAGCGTTGGCGGCACGGGCAAAACTCCGATGACAGAATATTTGCTGCGTTTGTTGCAGGGGCGGAAAGCTGCCGTTTTAAGTCGTGGTTATAAGCGTAAGTCCGAGGGGTTTTATATGGCCGGTACAGGGGCAACGGTTTTGGAATTGGGTGACGAACCGTATCAAATACATCAAAAATTTCCTGAAGTTGACGTTGCGGTAGATACTGATAGGCGCAATGGTATTGAGCAGTTGGAAAGCTCGGTAAAGCCAGAAATCATTGTACTGGACGATGCCTTCCAGCACCGAAAGGTAAAGCCGACATTTTCTATTTTGCTCACTACTTATCAAAACTTATATGTGAACGATTGGTATTTGCCCACGGGCAGGCTTCGGGATAGCAAAAAAGAAGCAAAACGTGCGGATTTGATAATTGTAACCAAGTGCCCCGAGTTGCTAAAGGAGCATAAAAGAAAGATTATTACGGCCAAGTTGCGACCCATGGAACATCAAAAAGTGCTGTTTGCATCACTAAAATACCAAGATTTTGTAACCGATGGCGGTGAAAACAAGCTTCCGCTAGCTAAATTGGGTGAAAAGAATATTGCTTTGGTAACGGGTATCGCATCACCAAGGCCGCTAGAAAAATACCTAGAGTCCCAAGGCGTTGGTTTCAAGCATTTTGAGTTTGGGGACCATCATCATTTTTCGGACAACGACATTGATCAATTTAAAGATTTTGAACTGATCTTGACCACGGAAAAGGATTTTGTTCGATTAGAGGGTAGGGTAGAGCACCTTTATTATTTGGAAGTTGCCCATAGCTTTTTTGCTGGTGATGATGAGGTTTTAAAGAAATCAATCGAAGGATTGCTTTAAACGGAACCTTCTTCCATCTTTCTTCTAAAGATATTTTCCCCGATTTTTTGGTAAAACACTTCAGGTTTAAACGGTTTTGTGACCACATCGTTACAGCCTGCTTCGTAAAAACTGTCAAGGCTGTCGTCCAAAGATATTGCCGTTAGTGCGATTATGGGGATGCGTTGGTCGAACTTGCGTATTTGTCGTGTTGCTTCCTCGCCGCTAATCCCCGGCATGTGAATATCCATCAAAATAGCGTCGTAGGTGTTGTTTTTGGCCAAATCTATAGCCTCGTTTCCATTGTTGGCAATATCGCAGGTAATCTCTTTTTTGGTAAGCATTTTTTTGGTGATTACCTGGTTGATCTTATTGTCCTCGACCACCAATACGTGTAAACCTTTGAACTGAAATTCCTCTGGGTTGAGCTCAAACGCGACCTCTTCGCCGACCTTGCTCTCGAAATCCACATCCATTTCAAAAAAGAAAGAACTTCCTTGGCCCAGTTCACTTTCCAACTGTATGGTACTGCCAAAAAGGCCCAATAAGCTTTTAACAATGGTTAGTCCGAGACCGGTTCCCCCGTATTCCCTGTTAATTTGGATAGATCCTTGCTCGAAACTATCAAAAATATTCTGTTGTTGGTCTTCCGAAATGCCGATTCCATTGTCCCTCACCTCAAAATAGAGCTTTGCTTGGTCTTCTTCCTTTTTAAGGAGTTTGGCAATTACTTCTACTTTGCCATTTTTGGTGAATTTGAGGGCGTTGCCCACAAGGTTCATAAAAATTTGGGAAAGTTTTATGGGGTCGCCCAATAGTTTTTTGGGAATGGTCGGGTCATAATCCAAAACAAGCTCGGTACGCTGTTCATGGGCATTTTGTTGGAGCGATTCCATAACGTCGCTCAGTACTTTGTCGAGTTTAAACTCTATGCTCAGCGGCTCAAGTTTGTCTGCGTCAATTTTATTGATCTGAAGTATATCGTTAATAAAATTGAGCAAGTATTCCCCAGAAAATTTTAAGGATTTTAAATGTTCTTTTTGATGTTCCGAAGGATTTTCTTCAAGTAAAAGATGGGTGAGCCCGGTTACCGCATATAAAGGGGTTCTTAGCTCATGGGTCACCGTGGACAAAAAGTTGGTTTTTGCTTCCATGGCCGAGACCGCTGCGTCCCTGGCCAGCTCCAATTCTTTGTTTTTGGTGTAAAGAAGGTCGTTGGTTTTTAATTTGATCTGATTGTTCCGGAAAAGCGAAACTGCCAAAAGCGAGATGATGGTTAAAAATGCGGAGGTTAAAATTGCCGTGATTTCGGAACGGTTTTTTGATTCGCTCAACTCTTCGTTCTTGGCCTGCAGCTTATTGAGTTCGTTCATTTGATGATCGAAACGGATTTTGTCCGCAGTGGAAGCATCCAATTTTGCTTTTTCCATATTAAATATGGAGTCCTTTATTTGGGCCAGACCTTTGGCATACATCAACGACTCGTTATAGTTTCCGTTGGATTCGTAGATAAGGGACAATTGCTCGTATGCATTTTTTATTTCTTGTGCGTAACCATGTTTTTCGGCCAATTCCAGTGCTGCTTTTGCATGGATTGTAGCTTCTTCCAGGTCGTTGAGGATAACACTTATTTTGGCCAGTTCCAGATTTGCTTTTGTTGCCAAGAACGTTCTTTCCTTATCATCGGAATTAACAATAAGTGCGTGTAGGTTGGTTATGGCATCGTCAAACTTTTCTATGTTGGAATAGATATAGGCCTCGAGCAATAGAATGTTGTTGGTAAGGTTTCTGTTGTTGCTCAGTTTCCTGGATTCTTCCAATTGTTTTAGCGCCTGGAAGTTGTTGCCCTCATCAAATCTAAGTGCACCATCCAAGAATAGATGGAAGGCTTGACCGTAGGAATAGGAGGTGTCCTTTAAAAAATCCCCTGCTCTTTCCAGATAGAATATAGCAGTGTCCACATCTCCTTGTTCTAAGAATAAACGGGCATATTGGTGGTAGGTGTCCACTAAAAGCTTTGTGTCCTCGTTACTTTCTGCAATATTCGCGGCTTGGTCCAATGTTTCCAGCGCCTTGTCTATTTTATTCTGGTGACGATAGGTCATGAATGTATCAAAAATAGACTTTACGTCGGATGTGGAATTACTTTCGTTTTGACCAAAAAAGAGTTGTGTGCATAATAAAATGCACAAGAGCAATAGCGGTTGTTTGGCTACTTTAATGTTACCTAGGTCAATATTCAAACGTAGTTTTTCTTAATGAGCAAAGCTATTAAATCGATAATTCTGGAGCAATACCCAGTTTCGTTATCGTACCATCCAATGATTTTTACCATTTTACCGATCACGGAGGTCATCAAAGAATCAAACGTACAAGAATAACAACTATTGTTTATATCGATAGAAACGATAGGGTCTTCGGTATAATTGAGGATGCCCTTAAGATCGGTTTCGGCCTTTTCCTTAAAGGTAGTGTTTATTTTTTCAATGCTGGTTTCGTTTTTAACATTGAAAGTGATGTCGGTCAAAGAACCATTGGGTACCGGAACCCGAATTCCACATCCTCCAATAACATTGGACAATTCCGGAAAAATACTTGTTAAGGCTTTGGCGGCCCCTGTGGTTGTTGGGATTATGGACTGGCCTGCGGCACGGGACCTTCTTAGGTCTCGATGTGGGCTATCGTGTAAACTTTGATCGGAGGTATAGGAGTGTACCGTTGTTATGTAGGCTTGTTCAATTCCGCACAATTCGTTGATTACCTTGATCATTGGAGCAGCATTGTTGGTTGTGCAAGAGGCATTGGAGATAATGGTGTCATCCGCTTGGATGATTTCCTCGTTTACCCCCAAAACCACCATTTTAATGGTTTCATCTACGGGCGGGACCGATAGTATTACTTTTTTAGCTCCATTTTTTACATGGAACTCTAGATCTTCACGTTCTTTGAACTTACCCGTGGATTCGACAACAACGTCGACCCCATAGGATTTCCAATCGATTTCCTTGGGGTGTTTGTGGTTTAGCACCGGTATTTTCCTTTCGTTCACCACAATATGATTTCCCTCTTGGCCTACGTTGGCGTTTATTGGGCCATGGATACTGTCGTACTTGAGCAAATGGGCGAGGGTTTTGGTATTGGCCAAATCGTTGATCGCCACTACTTGGATGTTCGGATGTTTTAGCAAGAGTCTGAACAGTGTTCTGCCGATACGGCCAAAACCATTGATGCCAACCGTTATATTTTTCATGATTTAGAGTGCGCGATGCTATTGAATGTGTTTATGGGCTTTGTAGGATGACCGGACCAATGCTCCGCTCTCTACATGTCTAAAGCCCATTTTTAACCCTATTTCCTCATATTTTTTGAACTGTTCCGGTAAGATAAACTGCTTTACGGGAAGGTGTTTTTTGGAAGGTTGTAGATATTGGCCAATAGTAACTACGTCCACATCGGCTTTTCTTAGGTCTTCCATGGTTGTGATGACTTCGTGTTCCTCTTCACCAAGACCTAACATTATTCCTGATTTGGTTCGGTTGGCCCCGTTCTTTTTTAAGTAATCAAGTACTTCGAGGCTACGTTCGTATTTGGCCTGTATTCTAACTTCGCGGGTTAATCGCTTTACGGTTTCCATGTTGTGCGATATTACTTCTGGGGCAACATCAAGGATTCTGTCCAAATGAGTGGCAATACCTTGAAAATCAGGAATTAAAGTTTCCATGGTTGTTTCTGGGTTCATTCGTCTAACGGCTTTTACCGTTTCTGCCCAGATTATGGAGCCCATATCCTTAAGGTCGTCCCTATCTACCGATGTTAGGACCGCATGTTTGATATTCATTATTTTAATGGAGCGTGCGACTTTTTCCGGCTCTGCCCAGTCCACGGATTCCGGTCTTCCGGTTTTAACGCCGCAAAAACCACAGGAGCGCGTGCAAATATTTCCTAGAATCATAAAAGTGGCAGTGCCCTCTCCCCAGCATTCTCCCATGTTCGGGCAGCTACCAGAGGTACAGATGGTGTGGAGGTCGTATTTGTCCACCAAGCCTCTGAGCTGGGTGTATTTTTTTCCAGTAGGGAGTTTAACTCTTAGCCATTTTGGCTTTCCCTTGGGCGGATGAACGTTTTCTGCAACACTAGTGCTCATACAACAATTTTAGATTTACAAAGATACGAAACTGGCAAGTAAACTTTAGTCCTTGATTGGGGTCACTTTTTTTTGATGATTTCCGCCAAAAGTTTTTTTGCCCGGAGCAACTTTACCTTCACATTGTTTACCGGTTCGTCCAATTCTTTGGCAATATCGGCATAGCTCAACTCCTGAAAGTACCTCAAGTTGATTACTTTTTGGTAATGGGGCTTAAGTTTTTTGATATGCTGAAGAAGGTGGGCCAGGTTTTGTTCTGTGATCAGTCGGTCTTCGGCGGTAGGGGTTTCGTCCAACACTTTTTTAACTTCGTCTCCCCGTGATTCCATTTCGTTCATTAGACTTCTTTTTCGTTTACGCAGAAGATCTACATGAAGATTTTTGGAAATGGTAATGAGCCAAGTTTTAAACTCATAGGACTCGTCGTAAGTGTCGATTCTGTCAAAAGCCCGCGAAAATGTTCGTATGGTAATGTCCTCCGCATCGTTCTCATTTTTGGTGCGGAGCATCTGAAAACCATAAACATCGTTCCAAAAAGTATCCAAAAGGGTACTAAAGGCAATTTGGTTGCCTTGTTTTGCCTTTTGTATGATTTCCTTGATGGATTCGTCGGGTTTTTCCAAAAAAAATGAATTGCCTTATTGTTGGTGCGAGGCGTTAAGGGGTATCGGTGACCGTGTCTTTTTTACAATCTTGTTCTTCAGGAAGTTTTCCGCAAAACCCGCAGGCCTGTCCGTCTTTGTTCAAAAAAGGGTTCTGACTTGCGCAAGTACCGGCAAATTCACCGTTCTTTTTTGCCCAAATCTTGATCGCGATTCCTGCAAATCCTATGGCTAACAATCCAATGGTAACTAATGCTAACTTCATGTTCCAACTTTTTACAAAGGTACAAAATACCTTTTATAGGTCGGTAAGTTTAAGGTTTCTTTAAACCGGGGCCTAATATTTAATGTTTGCCACAATGTTGTCCACGGATGGGGCGCTATTGCCCCCTTTTGGCTCTATGGTGATATAACCTACGGCATTATCGGCATAGGGTAGGGCAAGGAGTTTGTCTTTTTCATCAAAATTTTTGATGACCCCCAGGTTTACGAGCTCACCATTCACCTCCGCCCACATTTGGAAACATTTGTCCTCGGGAAGTTCAGGAACATTGCTCACATTGATGTATGACAGCTTTTTTACCGGATTTATATAGGCAATGGCCTTAAGCTCTTTGCCTTCTTTTTGTCCTTTGACCTGATATTTTTTGGTCGCCGGATTGTTCAAGACAATAAATTGGTTTCGCATGTCCGCCAATTGGTCTTTCATGTTGTTTTCCAAATACTTGATCTGGTTGGTCACCATGGTATTTTCTTCTTGAAGGGTTTTGTTCTGGTTCCAGAAGAAAATGGATGACCCGGCAAAAATCATGATGGCAACACTCGCAGCAATAGCGTATCGGAAGAATCTTTTGCTTACCATGGATTCTTTCTTGGCGCTGGCAATTATAATTTCCTTAAGGCATTCTGGGGTCTTTTTAGCATATAAATTAGCGAAGGTTTCCAAGTTCTTTTGCAACTCATCGTAGGTTTCCCTTACTTCGGGGTACATGGCAATATACCTTTCCGCCTTTTGGGTCTCATCCTTGGTGGTGTCGCCCAATAGGTATTTTTCTAAAATGTCGGATTCTAAAAATAGTTTTACTTTTTCCTTCATGACAATAGGTTTAGAATAAGGAGCAAGGACATAGTGGTTCCGTAAATTTTTCCAAGTTCGCGAAGTCCTATTTTTAATCTGGATTTAATCGTACCCAATGGAATGTCCAGTTCTTCACTTGCCTCCTGCTGCGTCATTCCTTCAAAAAATAGAGCTTCTAGAACAATTCTGTATTTGTCTTCAATTTTATCCAAGTTTTCTTGGATGTCGAGATGTTCGGGATTTATTCCTTTGACTCCTACATTATATACGTCGGAAACATCTATTTGGATTTCCTTATCGGATTTATTTGCAACGCTGCGAAGCTTGTCTATGGCCGTATTGCGCACTATGCGGAACAACCATGTGAACAATTTGGCTTTTGAGGCGTCGTAGGTATCTGCTTTTTTCCAGATTTTGATAAAACTTTCTTGCAGCACATCTTGTGCAAGTTCTTCATCTTTTACCACTTTATATGCCACACCAAAGAGCGTATCGCCGTAGTTTTCATACAATAGGGAAATGGCCTTGTCGTCTTTTTCCGCTAACAATGAAACAATATGTCTCTCTATCAGTGTGCTCATTTAAGATGTTTTGGTAATTTTTTCAAGGGGCAAAAGTCTAAAATAGGATTTATCTCGTATATAAAACAAAGCTAAAGTAGAAAATGCTTTTCGACTTTGGTGTATTACAATGAATTTATGGGCGCTATGCCCTTACAACATAGATAAATTTGGTTAGTTTGGTTTGGTATAACCCTCGTTATTGTTAGCAATGCGAGGGTTATTTTATGATGTTTACTTCTGGTTGTAACTTAATTTTATAGGTGTTTTTTACTTTCTCCTGAATTTTTTTTGATAGATCTAGAATTTCTTGCCCGGTGGCATTGCCATAATTTACCAGGACAAGGGCTTGTTTTTCGTGCACCCCGGCATCGCCGAAACGTTTTCCCTTAAATCCACATTGTTCGACCAGCCAGCCAGCAGGAATTTTATATTTATTCTCCTCCAGCTCATAATAAGGGGCATTGGGGTGGAGTTTTAAAAACTTGTCAAATGCTTTTTTCGATATCACCGGGTTCTTAAAAAAACTCCCACTATTTCCAATTTTCTTTGGGTCGGGCAACTTACTTTCCCTGATGGCAATAACGGCGTCCGATACATCTTTAACGGTAGGATGCACAATTTCCCTATTTTTTAGCTCGTTTTCTATGGAGCCGTACCCCGTATGTAGGGCATGATTTTTTTTAGTGAGCCTTAGAGTCACGGAAGTAATAATATATTTATCCTTGGCGTGGTTCTTAAAAATAGAGTCCCTATAACCAAATTCGCAGGCCTCATTGTTGAACCCTTCAAGCTCGCCGGTTTCTATATTCATGGCGGCACAGGAAACAAACACATCTTTTAGTTCAACACCATATGCACCTATATTCTGTATGGGCGCCGTGCCTACATTGCCTGGTATTAAGGATAGGTTTTCCAGACCGCCATAACCCTGTTCCAAGCTCCACATTACAAGGCTATGCCAGTTTTCGCCGGCCATAACTTTTACCTCTACACTGTTTTCGTCTTCCTCAACAACGGTTATGCCCTTGAGTTTAATGTGGATTACCAGACAATCGATATCCTTGGTGAGCAGCATATTGCTCCCACCGCTTATAATAAACTTTTTAGGGTATGCCTTTAACTCAAGTACCTTTTGTAATTGAACCAGTCCGGTAATCTCAACAAAAAATCTAGCGTTAACATCTATACCAAAGGTGTTATAGTTTTTTAAGGATATGTTTTCTTGGATTTCCACTAATCTTTATACTTCTTTAGGGCGCTTCGCAAGATTTGGACTGCTTTTACAAGTTGCTCTTTTTCTAGCACATAGGCAATTCTGATCTGATTTTTTCCCAATCCGGGCGAAGCATAAAATCCTGCTGCTGGGGCCACCATAACCGTATTCCCGTCGAGTTCATAATTTTCCAGGAGCCATTGAGCAAAATCATCG
This sequence comes from Flagellimonas sp. ABD4_174, assembly GCF_056160185.1. Lineage (NCBI taxonomy): Bacteria > Pseudomonadati > Bacteroidota > Flavobacteriia > Flavobacteriales > Flavobacteriaceae > Flagellimonas > Flagellimonas sp. ABD4_174. The sequence continues at coordinate 2,915,079 of NZ_JBSWWP010000001.1, read as the reverse complement.
GCATCTGCTATGGGCAATTCTACCACGCAATAAAAAGCGCCTTGGGGGACAGCTACTTTTACACCGTCTATTTTTTTTAGTTCTGAAATAAGGGTATCCCTTCTGGCAACATACTCGGTGATAACATTATCAAAATATTCCTGTGGTGTTTCCAGAGCCGCCTCGCTGGCAATTTGAGCAAAGGTAGGAGGGGATAAACGGGCCTGTGCAAACTTCATAGCTGTTTGTATAACCTCCGTGTTTTTGGAAATCAGACAGCCGATTCGTGCGCCGCACATACTGTAACGTTTGGATACCGAGTCCACGACAATGGCGTTTTCTTCCAAGCCTTCCAGCTGTAAAATGGAATAATGTTCACGGCCATCATAAGCAAATTCCCTGTAAACTTCATCGGCGATCAAAAACAGATTGTGCTTTTTTACCAATTCTGCCAATTGCTCAATCTCTGCTTTGCTATATAGGTAGCCTGTTGGATTGCCCGGATTGCAAATAAGGATTGCTTTTGTTCTTGGCGTGATGAGCTCTTCAAACTTAGAGATGGGAGGAAGTGCAAAGTTATCATCGATAGAAGATACAATAGGTTTTACCTTTACCCCCGCGGCAGTTGCAAAACCGTTGTAATTGGCATAGAACGGCTCTGGAATAATAATTTCGTCATCGTTGTCCATTATGGTCCCCATGGCAAAAGAGAGTGCTTCCGAGCCTCCTGTCGTCACAATAATTTCGTCGGCACTTATCCTAATATCCTGTTTGGCATAATAATCGGCAATCTTTTTTCGATAGGCTTCGGAACCTTGTGTCATGCTGTACTCCAAAACCTCAATGTTGTGGTTTCTTACCGCGTCCAGCGCAACTTTTGGAGTTTTTATGTCGGGTTGACCAATATTCAGGTGGATAACATGTACACCTCTTTTTTTTGCTGCTTCCGCAAAGGGAACCAATTTTCGAATTGGTGACGCAGGCATTTGTCTTCCTTTATTGGAGATACTTGGCATGGGTTAAATTTTTGACAAAAATGAGAAAACCTGTTATTGCAAACAACAACTTTTACATTTAATTCCTTGATTATCGAAATGTTAAAATCCGTAATACTTTACCCTCTTATTTGTATATTTAATAGATATGGTAAGTTGATTGTAAGTATGTTGAGGAAAAAATCTATATTTTTTACACTTTTACTATTTGTGCCCCTATGGATGGTTGCACAAGGATTTAGATTGCCCAAAGGTGAAAGATTTGAAAAAATCAGATTTGAGCTTATCAATAATTTGATCATAGTTCCGGTCGAGATTAATGGAACGGAACTTACATTTATTCTGGATTCCGGGGTAAGTAAGCCAATACTCTTTAACCTTTCCGAATCGGATTCCGTATCGATCAACAATGTTTCCGAAGTTACCATAAGGGGACTGGGCGATGGGGAGCCCATGAAAGCATTGAGCTCCAAAGGCAATATTTTCAAGTTCGGTAAAGCAAATAACTTTTCGCAAGACCTGTATGTGGTCATGGATAGAAATATCAATTTTTCCACATCCCTTGGAATTCCCGTACATGGAATTATGGGTTACGACCTATTCCGCGATTTTATCGTTGAGGTAAATTACGGAGCAAACAGATTAAAATTGCATAATCCCGAAACGTACACGTATAGAGACAGCAAAAGGGCACAGACCATTCCTTTAGTGGTGGACAAACGAAAAGCCTATATTGAGGGTATGGTCCTTATGAAGGATACAGCCAATATTCCGGTAAAACTATTGGTCGATACTGGAAGTAGTGATGCACTTTGGTTGTTCCCTGAACCGGAAAAAGGACTGGAAATCCCCGAAAAAAGCTATGATGACCATTTAGGGCGAGGGTTAAGTGGTGATATTTTTGGCAAAAGAAGTAAAATCAATGGGGTTCGTATAGGGGATTTTGAACTAGAAGAAGCAAAAGTGGCATTCCCGGACAGGGAATCTTTTCAAGGTTTGGATACTTTGGGCAACCGAAACGGAAGCCTGGGGGGAGAGGTTCTTAAGCGTTTTAATATGATTTTTGATTATGGCCGTGGATTGGTAACCCTCAAAAAGAACGGAAACTTCAAGGAGCCGTTTCAATATAACTTGGCAGGTATAGACCTTAAGCATAATGGTCTGCGCTACATTGCGGAAAGTATTGCCGGGGTAAACGGGGTGGTCAAGAACGAGAATGGCAGTACTTTTGGAAATGTGCAAATTTTGCTGGAAAACAAAACAAGACTGAGTTTGGTACCGGAAATAGTGGTATCCGGTATTCGGGCCGGTAGTCCTGCGGCTGAGGCTGGTTTAAGGGAAGGTGATGTTATTTTGGCGGTGAATGGCAGAAATGTACATAAATATAAGCTTCAGGAAATTCTTAAAATGATAAACGACAAGGAGGGCAAACGTATTAAACTGTTGATAGAAAGATACAATCAAGATCTATTGTTCTCCTTTGTCCTCAAAAAAGTATTTGACGAACAGTAAAAACAAAACCCCAAAAACCATAGGTCTTTGGGGTTTATTTATTGTTCTTTTCTTTATCTATTTGGCTCCAGGGGTTTTTACCGTCCCTTTTATTTTTAGAACCTTTGTAGGTGTGTCCGCATTCGATGTAACCGTTATGGCCTTTCTGATCGGACCAACCCTGTTGGTGTCATATTTCACCTCAATTTTGCCCGTTTTTCCTGGCATAATAGGCTCTTCCGGTTTTTTTGGAATTGTACAGCCACAGCTAGATCTAACATTGCTGATCACCAAAGGAACATTTCCAGTGTTGGTAAACTCAAATACACGGATACCATCACTGCCTCTTTCAATTTCCCCGTAATCAATAGTCTCGCTCTTAAATTCGATTTTAGCGGTTTCTTGAGCGTAAATCCCTAAGGATAAAAGCCCTACAAACAGCATGAGTACAGTTTTTTTCATCATTTTTGGTTTTTGGGTGAACTTCAAATGTAGATGTTTTGATACCTGCATCCAAAATTCTTTTGTTATAGAATAACGTTACTTATTTTTGTTTCGTATTTCTGGATTGGCTCTCATCCGAAGAATAGCGTAAAATTAACATTTGGCTTCCTCTTCAAAAAACCCAATCACAGTCCAATTAAACAAAAACTGTACCGAAAAATGGAGATTCCATCAAAATATGACCCAAAACGGGTCGAAGAACACTGGTATGCCTACTGGTCCGAGCACGATTATTTTAGTTCAAAACCGGACGAAAGGGAGCCTTACACCATAGTAATTCCTCCGCCGAACGTAACCGGAATCCTTCACATGGGCCATATGCTCAATAATACCATACAGGATGTATTGATCCGACGAGCAAGACTTTTGGGTAAAAATGCCTGTTGGGTGCCCGGTATGGACCATGCATCCATTGCCACCGAAGCCAAGGTGGTTGCCAAATTAAAGGCAGAAGGTATCGATAAATCCAAATTATCACGAGAGGAATTTCTAAAACATGCTTGGGATTGGACGAACGAGTATGGTGGTGTAATTCTTCAACAGTTAAAAAAACTGGGTTGCTCCTGCGATTGGGATCGAACAAAATTTACCATGGATGACGATATGTCAGCCTCGGTAATCAAGGTTTTTGTTGATTTGTACAATAAGGGTTTGATTTACAGAGGGTACAGAATGGTAAATTGGGATCCTGAGGCCAAGACCACGCTCTCCGATGAAGAGGTGATATATGAGGAAAGACAAGGAAACCTATACTATTTGTCCTATGCCATAGAAGGTTCCGACGAGAAAGTGACCATTGCCACAACGCGTCCGGAGACCATATTGGGAGATACCGCAATCTGTATTAATCCCAACGATGAAAGATACCGTCATCTAAAAGGGAAAAAGGCGATTGTGCCAATCTGCGATCGGGTAATTCCCATTATTGAAGACGAATATGTAGATTTAGAGTTTGGTACCGGGTGCCTAAAAGTTACCCCTGCTCACGACGAGAACGATAAAAACCTTGGAGATAAGCACGATCTAGAGGTAATCGATATTTTTAATGAGGATGCTACCCTTAATTCCTTTGGACTGCACTACGAAGGCAAGGACAGGTTTGTGGTTCGAAAAGAAATCTCAAAAGAGCTAGAAGCCAAAGGTTATTTGGTAAAAACAGAGCAGCACATCAATAAAGTAGGCACGTCGGAAAGGACCAAGGCCGTAATTGAGCCTAGGCTGTCCGACCAATGGTTCCTTAAAATGGAAAACCTGGCCAAACCCGCTATAGAGGGCGTTTTGCAGACTAAAGATGTAAAATTGTACCCATCCAAGTTCGATAACACCTATCGCCATTGGATGGAGAATATCCGTGATTGGAACATATCGCGTCAATTATGGTGGGGACAACAAATCCCGGCCTATTATTATGGTGACGGAAAAGATGATTTTGTGGTGGCCGAATCCCCAGAAGAAGCATTGGAACTGGCAAAGGCCAAAAAGCCGGGAATCCAGCAATCCGATTTGCACCAAGATGCCGATGTGTTGGATACGTGGTTCTCATCTTGGTTGTGGCCCATTAGTGTTTTTGGGGGTATATTGGAACCCGACAATGAAGAGGTGAATTATTACTACCCCACCAGCGATTTGGTGACCGGTCCCGATATTTTATTCTTTTGGGTCGCTAGAATGATCATGGCTGGTTACGAATACAGAGGAAAACGACCGTTTGAAAATGTATACCTTACTGGATTGGTTCGGGACAAACAGCGACGAAAAATGTCCAAATCACTTGGAAATTCGCCCGACGCCCTAAAATTGATCGAGAATTTTGGTGCCGATGGAGTCCGTGTTGGACTTTTGTTGAGTTCTGCGGCCGGTAACGATTTGCTGTTCGATGAGGCACTTTGCCAACAAGGAGCAAACTTTGCCAATAAAATTTGGAACGCATTCCGATTGGTAAAAGGATGGGAAGTAGCGGATATTCCACAGCCCGAAGCAGCGCAAAAAGGAATTCAATGGTACAAGGCCAAGTTTAATCAAACATTGGTCGAGATAGAGGACCATTTCTCCAAATATCGTATTTCCGATGCCTTGATGGCCATCTACAAATTGGTTTGGGACGATTTCTGCTCGTGGTTATTGGAAATTGTAAAACCGGAATATCAAAAACCCATCGATCAAAAAACGTATGACGAGGTATTAAGTCTTTTCGAGGAAAACTTGAAATTACTTCATCCATTCATGCCATTTTTGACGGAGGAAGTATGGCAACACATTGCAGAGCGTTCGCCGGAAGAAGCTTTGATCGTGGCAAAATGGCCAGAGGCCAAACAAGTGGATGCTGTGTTGATAGCCGAGTTTGAATTTGCTTCCGAAGTAATATCAGGTGTCAGGACCATCAGAAAAGAAAAAAACATTCCCCAAAAGGATGCATTGGAGCTATTTATGATAAATGCCGAAGGAATAGGAGGGGGAATGGATGCCATAGTTCTGAAACTTGGAAACCTTACCAAAATGGAGTCGGTGGATGCCAGTTTGGACGGTGCCTTGACGTTTAGGGTAAAAAGCAACGAATATTTTATTCCGATCAGCGGTGCCATAGATGTTGAGGCGGAGATTGCAAAGATTACCGAAGAGCTCAATTATACCAAAGGATTTTTAAAATCCGTAGAAAAAAAATTGGGCAACGAACGTTTTGTGAACAATGCACCGGAGCAAGTCGTTGCCATGGAGCGAAAAAAAGCCGCAGATGCCGAAGCTAAAATAGAGACCTTGGAAAAAAGTTTGGCCAGTTTGCAATAGTTTTGGACAAACATCAAACAGATTAATAAAAGGGAAGCTTGCTTCCCTTTTCTTTTTTTTTATACTTTGGAGCTCCCTAACCAACTCCGAAAATGAATATGAAAAACCTCAATAGAAGAAGTTTTATCCAAAAAACTTCGTTGACTGCGGCCGCTGTGTCCTTGGCACCGGGATATCTAAGGGCAAATTACGAGCGACCGTTGTCATCAACCTACATGGGTGGGTTTTCGGCACCTAAATTAGAAACCGTACGAGCTGCATTTATTGGAGTCGGAGCCAGGGGAGGAACCCACGCTAAATTTTTTGCTGCTTTGGCAGGGACGGAAGTTGTTGCCATTTGTGATTTGTACGAAGATCTGGTAAATGAAAAAACCCGTTGGGTAAAAGAAGCGGCCGGTGCAAATAGGCACAAGAATATAGCTCAATATTGGGGAAGTGAGGATGAGTGGCGAACTATGCTCAAGGAAGTAAAACCGGATGTTGTATTCATCGCGACCAACTGGGCAAACCATGCTCCTATGGCAATTGGTGCAATGGAGAATGGTGCTCATGCCTTTGTAGAAGTGCCCATGGCAACCACAATCCAAGATATGTGGGATATTGTGGATGCCAGTGAGCGGACCCAAAAGCATTGTATGATGTTGGAGAACGTTAATTATAGCCGCGACGAGCTTATGTTCCTTAATATGTGCCGAAAAGGCTTGATCGGAGAAATATTACATGGCGAGGCTGCCTATATTCACGAACTGAGATGGCAAATGGAAGAACAGGAGCGAGGTACGGGATCTTGGAGAACCCATCACTATGCCAACCGAAATGGAAACCTGTACCCCACCCATGGGTTAGGACCTGTGGCCCAATATATGAACTTGGCCAGACAAGATGATACCTTTGGAAGTCTTGTCTCCTTCTCGACACCATCAAGAGGAAGGGAACTCTATGCGGAAAGGAACTACCCCGCCGACCATAAATGGAACCAGCTTGACTTTAAAGGAGGTGATTTAAATACTTCCATAATTAAAACGACCCTTGGGAAAACTATTCTGGTCCAGTGGGACGAAACCAGCCCAAGGCCATATTCCCGATTGAACCTGGTGCAAGGCACCAAAGGTGCATTGGCAGGATTCCCTACCCGTGTAGCTTTGGAAGGTGGTGTGGACGGAATTACAAAAGATCATCATTCATGGGTGCAGGGTGAACAGCTCGAAAAATTGTATGAAAAATATGATCACCCAATATACAAAAGATTGAACGTGGCGGCCAAAGGAAGCGGGCACGGGGGAATGGACGGTATTATGGTGTACCGGATTGTGGAATGTCTGCAAAAAGGATTGCCCTTGGACCAAAACGTTTACGAAGGATGTTTGTGGAGTGCCGTTTCGCCATTGAGCGAGCGCTCTGTGGCCAGTGGTGGAGCACCGCAGCCATTCCCGGATTTTACAAGAGGTAATTGGAAGGATACCGCACCATTGGAAATTATAAGCTGAGCACTATTTCAATGATTGAATTAAAAGTACCTGCCCGAATCTGTTTTTATGGGGATCATCAAGATTATTTGGGGCTTCCCGTTATTGCCGGATCAATAGATCGATATATCAATGTTAAAGCTGTTGCAAACCAGGATAAAAAGTATCGGTTAAAATTATTGGACCTGAACGAAGAGGTTATTATTTCGGTTGATGATGACCTGAAAGATATTCAACCTGGTGATTACTATCGGTCCGTGATGTCCATTTTAAAAAATCAAGGATTTTCCTTTGAACAAGGATACGATATCGAAATATCGGGGAACATTCCCGTAAATGCCGGATTGTCCAGTTCCTCGGCCATAGTGGTGGCCTGGGTTCGATTTTTGGTGGCAACACAAGGTAAATCCGGGGAAATCAGTGATTATCAAATCGGAAGGTGGGCCTACGAAGCAGAAGTGCTGTTTTTTGATCAACCCGGTGGTTTGATGGATCAATACACCATTGCGCAAAAAGGGCTCATTTATATCGATACAAAAAGTGGGGAAAGCACACGTTTAAATGCCAATTTGGGCAAACTGTTGGTGGCCGAGTCTGGAGTGCCCAAAAAAACCTTGGAAGTTTTGAAAAACGCTCAAGTTTACGCGGATAAGGCTGTTCAAGCGGTTCAAAAGGAATATCCTGAATTTGAGGTGGAAACATCGACCTTGGACGACTACGAAAAATATAAGGCGTTGGTTCCTGTTGAGCTTCAAGATTATTGGTATTCCACTTTGTACAACTATCACATCACTATACAGGCAAAAAGAGAACTATCAAATCCAAATCCAAATCCAAATATTCAGGTTTTAGGAGATTTAATGAATCAACACCAAGCAATTCTTCAGGACCAGATAAAGAACACGCCGAAGAAAATGGTGGAAATGATGGATGCCGCCCGAAGGGCAGGTGCCGTGGGAACAAAAATTATAGGTTCCGGTGGAGGAGGATGTATGGTGGCCATGGTTACAGAAGATGTTGAGGGTAAGGTGAAACAGGCATTTTTAGAGCATGGTGCCAAAGATGTTTATGTCGTAGAATTAACTAGTTGATAGGAATGGAGAACACGAGTTTGGTTATAATGGTGGGTGGTGCATCCTCCCGAATGAAAAGAAGTTTGCAGACAAAAGAAGGGGAGGGAATCATGACGAATATTCCCCATAAGAGTTTAATTCCTGTCGGACAAAAAGGTAGGCCATTTTTGTATTATTTGGTTAAAAATGCCATTAATGCAGGATACCGGAAATTGTATTTGATTACAAGCAGTGATAACAAAGCTTTTCAGGAATTTAAAGATTTTGGAGACCTTCCCAAAAATCTGGAAGTATTTTTGGCGGTACAATCGGTTCCCGAAGGTAGGGAAAAGCCCTTGGGAACGGCCGATGCCCTTCAGCAATGTATGGATCAGTACCCAGAATTGAAACAGACCGCCTTTACGGTTTGTAATGGGGATAATCTCTATTCGGTGGAAGCCCTAAAAGATTTAAGGAAAGATAGAAAGGCTCCCCATGCCTTGATCAGTTATGCAAGCTCTGGATTTGATTATACCGAAGAACGCATTGCCAAGTTTGCCGTAATGGATATTTCCTCCGATGGGTTTCTTCGGCGAATTGTTGAAAAGCCAAAAGTAGAAGATGTTCCCAAATATCGAGACACTTCCGGTGAGTTAAGGGTGAGCATGAACATTTTTAGTTTTTCCGGGGAAGAAATATATCCGTTCGTAAAAAATTGTCCCATTGATCCTGTACGTAACGAAAAAGAATTGCCAAGGGCTGTGGCCATATTGGTCAGTGAGCAAACACAAAGTGTCCTTTGTATTCCACGTTCCGAACATATTCCAGATCTTACCGATGCCAATGATATTCAATTATTTAAAAATTTAGATTAACTTAAGGGCAGTTAATCCCATTCTTGCATCGAGCAAAATTTAAATTTTTGAAATGGAATCGTATGCGACTGCCTTGTTATATGCAACACCCTTTTTTATAGGCCTTGTTCTTATCGAAATACTTTATGGCCGTTATGTAAAGGATCAGAAGCACAATCTCATGGATACCGTGAGCAGTTTGAGTTCCGGTCTTACCAATGTGGTAAAGGATTCACTTGGACTTGTGGTTATCCTTGTCAGTTATCCATTTTTATTGGATCATTTGGCCTTGATAGAGATCAAGGCAACATGGTTGGTTTGGGTCGTGGCTTTTATTGCCTTGGATTTTGCAGGGTACTGGAATCACCGATTAAGCCATAGGATAAATTTTTTTTGGAACCAGCATGTAATCCATCACAGTAGTGAAGAGTTTAATCTGGCATGTGCCCTTCGCCAACCTATATCGAACCTTTTGGGGTATTATGCACTTTTATTGATTCCAGCTGCACTTTTGGGTGTGCCCAACACCGTAATTGCCATATTGGCGCCCATTCACTTGTTTGCTCAATTTTGGTATCATACACAACATATTGGCAAAATGGGTATTTTGGAATACGTGATCGTTACGCCTTCCCAGCACCGGGTGCACCATGCCATAAATCCAGAATACATCGATAAAAACCTCGGACAGATATTTTGTATTTGGGATAGAATGTTCGGAACTTTTCAAGAGGAGTTGGATGAAGTTCCTCCGCAATATGGGGTGTTAAAACCTGCTAACACATGGAATCCTATTATTATAAATTTTCAACATTTATGGCGATTGATGCAGGATGCATGGCGCACCAAAAGTTATTGGGATAAAATTCGGATTTGGTTTATGCCAACGGGGTGGCGCCCAGAGGACGTAAAGGAAAAGTACCCCATTTCCATAATCCAAAATGTGTACAACTTTAGTAAATATCAACCAGAGGTAACATCAACTTTAAAAACATACGCCTTGTTTCAACTGATCGTGACCACCTTTTTAATGCTGTTCATGTTTTACAGTTATTCCGAAATTGGTTTTGATGGATTATTGCTGTTCGGTGCCTTTATTTTTGTTGGGATTTATGGATATACAACCTTAATGGACCGAAAAAAATATGCGATTTGGATTGAAGTAGTTCGTGGACTTGGAGGATTGGTCTTTATTTATATTACCAATGATTGGTTTGGGGTGAATAGTTACTTTTCAATCGGGAGTTATCTAATTGCACTCTATTTTTTGATAACTATTTTTGGGGCTGTCTATTTTACTTATTTTGAAAAATCGTTGGTGCGCCCAGATTTGGCGGCCTAGAGCGATTTTAACTCTTTTTCGACCAGTTCCACATATTTTTCCATGGCCTCCTTAACACTTATTCGCTTGGCTTGGAACAGTGCATTGGCTTTAAACGCGTTTATTAGTGGCGTTCTGCTACCGGGGTTTTCGAAATTCTTGTTGGCAATTTTAAAGTACGCATAGAGCTTCAACAAAAGATCCGCTGGTAAAGGATCAGTGTAGTCGTTTACAAAGTCAACAGCATCGTTGAATCTCTTTTGTAGCTCTTCATCAATCATTTTTTGGTCTTAAGGATGCAATACATGTACGTGCGCCAACCACTTTTTGGTTCAATTTAACGGTAATATCACAATCTAGAGGCAACAATAGGTCTACTCTAGAGCCAAATTTTATAAAACCAGCATCTTCGCCCTGTGTAACTTGTTCGCCTTCCTCGGCATAATTCACTATTCTTCTGGCCAATGCTCCTGCAATTTGCCTGTATCCTATTTCCCCAAACTTTGGTGTGTGGAGCACAATGGTGGTGCGTTCGTTCTCGGTACTGGATTTGGGATGCCATGCCACCAAATATTTTCCGGGATGGTACTTGGAATAGGTAACGGTACCACTTGCGGGATATCTTGTGACGTGCACATTAACCGGCGACATAAAAATGGAAACCTGCTTTCTTTTTCCTTTAAAATATTCCGGTTCCTCAACTTCTTCGATTACCACTACCTTACCGTCCACAGGCGCCAATATTTCATCAAAAGTAGGGGTCACCAATCTTTTTGGGTTTCTAAAGAACTGTAAGATGGCGATCAATATGATCAGTGCGACAATCTGAACGGCATATCTGATCCATTCAATATCGATAAAATATTGTGCGGCCAAAACGCCGGCTACCACTAGAAAAAAAGTGGTGATAATAATTTTTTGCCCCTCTTTATGAAACATAGGTGAATATATTTAAGATCAAATACGCAAAAGGTGCAGCAAAGACCAAGCTGTCCAATCGGTCCCAAATTCCGCCATGTCCTGGTAAAATAGCTCCGCTATCCTTAACTCCGGCCATGCGTTTAAATTTAGATTCCAACAAATCCCCTAGACTTCCTGCTACCACAATTAAACATGCCATTGCCATCCATTCGATTAACGAAAGCCGTGTTTCGTACCACGATAAAAAATAGGCCGCGGCCAGTGCAAAAATAAGACCTCCTACAGAACCTTCAATGGTTTTTTTTGGTGAAACGGCAGGAAAAAGTTTAGTTTTTCCCACAGTTCTTCCTACCAGGTAGGCAAAAGTATCGTTTACCCATATCAAAATAAAGATGCCCATGATCAAGAATTGAGCAAATTCATCAATTTTATAGGGTATCATGGTCAAAAAAATACAACCTCCACCAATGTAAAGCAGACCGATCAAGAATTTCTGAACAGGAGTAAAGTTTCTGGGAGCTTTGGTAAAGAGAAATACCAATAGGGCCAGATCCACTGTTATGGTAAAAAACATGAGCAGGTTGATCGCTGCACTGTTCTGGGTCAGATAAATAAAAACCCACCAGAGTGCCAAATAAGCCACGAATACATAATAACCTTTAAGGCGTACGATCCGCTTGTATTCGTACAGGCACCCCAAACCAAAGGTCATAAACAAAAAATCGAATGCGTCCGAACTTAAAAAAACCGCGCTCAGTAGGAGTACAACATAAATTACCCCTGTAATGGAGCGTCTTAATACCTCTCTCATGTATTTAAAAATCTTCTAGGAGTAAAAGATATACATTTTTTGAGGCACTTCCGTAGGAAAGGAAATCGTCTTTGTTTTCCGCTGTAGGCTGAAAGTGCTTTAAAGTGGTGATGTTGTTCGGGATATTTTTTTGATAGCGTTCCTTGATAATTTTTAAGGCTTCGCTTATGGAATCCACTAGTTGGCTGGTAGTGGCAAATACCACTAAATTGGATGGAAGTTCATCCAATTTCTTTTCTTTTATCTGGTTGGAACATACCAAAATTGAGCCATTGTGAGCCACTAGATGTTCGCAAGTGGTAAAGAAAATCTCGCTTTCGTTTCGATTGTGGGTAAAGTCTATTTTTTCCGTGGCAAAACGAGTTTCCAATCTTGGGTCCATAGTAAAAAACAGATGGTCTTGCCAATCGTTCTCGGAAACAATGTTCTCCAAGGCTTCCGATACCTCTGCAAAATCTTCGCAATAGATAAATTTACCACCGTTCTTTTTAAAATAGATGGTAAATTTTTCATCAACGGGAATTTTTAAATCCGGCATATGGTCACCACGGGTTTCCGTAGTCTCCTTGGAAACCTTTTTTCCTCCTCCGAATAGTTTTTTAAAAACTCCCATTTATGGCACTTGTGCTTGTCTATCTAATCAATAATTGTGTTTTGATTGGATGATTCCTGATATATTTTTTATTTAGCTGGCTCTAGTTCTTCTTCTTGCTTTTCGAATGGACGTTGGCCAAATATTTTTTCCAGATCATCCTTAAAAATAACTTCTTTGTCCAAAAGTCTTTCGGCCAATTCGGTCAACTTGTCCTTATTGTCCTCGAGCAATTTTATGGCACGTTGATATTGCTTTTCGATGATCTTGGAAATCTCCTGATCGATTTTTTGTGCTGTTTCCTCGCTATAAGGTTTGGTGAAGCCATATTCGTTCTGACCGGATGAATCGTAATAGGTGATGTTCCCCAATTCATCGTTTAATCCATATATGGTAACCATGGCCCTGGCCTGTTTGGTCACTTTTTCCAAATCGCTTAAAGCTCCGGTGGAAATCTTATTGAACATTACCTTTTCAGCGGCTCTACCTCCCATGGTGGCACACATTTCGTCCAACATTTGTTCTGGACGCACAATTAAACGTTCTTCCGGAAGGTACCAAGCGGCCCCCAACGATTGTCCTCGGGGTACTATGGTTACTTTAACCAAGGGCGCAGCGTGTTCCAACATCCAGCTTACGGTTGCGTGACCAGCTTCGTGGAACGCGATGGTTTTCTTTTCCTCTGGGGTAATGATTTTGTTTTTCTTCTCAAGACCGCCTACAATTCTATCCACTGCATCCAAGAAGTCTTGCTTGGTTACCGCCTTTTTCTCTTTACGGGCCGCAATAAGGGCAGCTTCGTTACAAACATTTGCAATGTCCGCTCCTGAGAAACCTGGTGTTTGTTTGGCCAAAAAGTCCAAATCCAAGGTTTCTGCCGTTTTAATGGGTCTAAGGTGAACTTCAAAGATTTCTTTTCGTTCGTTAAGATCTGGCAGGTCTACGTAAATCTGACGATCAAATCGTCCTGCACGCATCAATGCTTTGTCCAGTACATCGGCACGGTTGGTCGCGGCAAGTACAATTACGTTGGTATTGGTGCCAAAACCATCCATTTCGGTCAACAACTGGTTCAAGGTGTTCTCGCGTTCATCGTTGGAACCTGTAAAATTGTTTTTGCCCCTTGCGCGTCCTATGGCATCGATTTCATCAATGAATATGATGGCAGGTGACTTATCCTTGGCCTGTTTAAAGAGGTCACGGACTCTGGATGCACCCACGCCTACGAACATCTCCACAAAATCGGAACCGGATAAAGAGAAGAAGGGGACCTTGGCTTCACCAGCAACGGCTTTTGCCAATAAGGTTTTACCTGTTCCGGGAGGTCCTACCAATAGTGCGCCTTTAGGTATTTTACCTCCCAAGGAGGTATATTTGTCAGGGTTTTTTAGGAATTCCACAATTTCCTGAACTTCCTCTTTGGCTCCTTCGAGACCAGCTACATCTTTAAAAGATGTGCGTGTATCCGTTTTTTCGTCGAATAATTTGGCCTTTGATTTTCCAATATTGAAAATTTGACCGCCCGCGCCACCGCCTGCACCACCGGACATTCTACGCATTAGGTAAATCCAGATGCCGATGATCAGTGCGAAAGGAAGCAATGTCAGGAATATTTCTCCAATAACATTGGATTCTGTATCGAACTCGACGATGGTATCGAGGTTGTTTTCTTTTTTTATCTCCGTTATTTCGTTTTGGAAAATCTGCAGATCGCCATAATCCAAAACATATTGGGGAACCAATCCGGCAGATGGTAAAAGTGGTTTTTCTGCCACTCCCTTGTGCACATCTTTGTTCAAAGCTTCCTCTGTAAGAAAAACTTTGGCTTGACGGGTGTTGGTGATGATGACTATTTTTGAAATGTCACCGTTCCGTAAAAATTCCTGTAATTCGGAGGTTGTGGTCTTTTCCGTGCTCGAAAAACTGTTGCCTCCAAAAAATTGGAAACCAATGATCAATGCGATGACCACACCATATATCCACCACGAACTAAAACGTGGTTTTTTTGGAGCATTATTTGGGTTGTTTTCTTTTGCCATTTTTTTCTTAAGAATTGTAACTGCTTTCTACCATTGTGACTTTGGCGTCTCCCCAGAGTCCTTCAATATCATAGAATTCTCTAATATGTTTTTGGAATACATGCACAACAACATTTACATAGTCCATTAGCACCCATTCGGCGTTTTCGGACCCTTCAATGTGCCATGGTTTATCATGTAAAGTCTTGCTGACCTTTTTCTGTATGGATGAGACAATCGCATTTACATGCGTGTTGGAAGTACCGTTACAGATTATGAAATAGTCGCAGACCGTGTTTTCGATTTCCCTTAGGTCCAGTAGATTTATATCAACTCCTTTAACATCTTCTATTCCCTCCAGAATCAAGGCAATCAACTCATCTGCGCTAGCTTTCGTTTTCTGCATTCAAAAAATTTAGATTTTACAAAGTTATGTTTTTTTTGTTTTCTTAGCCTTAGTTTTTAACAAATCATAAAGGCTTGCCATATTGGGAAAACAATTTCAAATACTCAAACTTGATGCCACGGACTCCACAAATTTGTTTTTACGGAATTTGCTGCGTTCGGAAGATCCGCCGGATTACACCGTAGTAGTGGTCGATAAACAATTGAAAGGCAGGGGGCAAATGGGGACTGTTTGGATGTCCGAAGGGGGAAAAAACCTTACTTTCAGCGTGTTGCGAAGGTTTGACGCCTTTGGTGTAGAGCATCAATTTGTGTTGAATATAGCAATTTGCATGGCCGTGAGCGATGTGCTAAAAGCTTTGGGAGTGCCCAATGTGAAGGTAAAATGGCCGAACGACATTATGTCAGGTTCTGTAAAAATTTGTGGAATTTTAATTGAAAATGTACTCAAAGGTTCCATTATTGCCCAATCCATTATTGGTATTGGGTTAAATGTTAACCAAACTATTTTTGAAGGTCTGGAAAAGGCTTCTTCCCTAAAAGTGATCACGGGTAAAGATTATGATCTGGATGAGTTACTCCAAAAAATATTGGAGCGGATACAATATCACCTTAATGGGATCGAGGCAAAGACTGTGGGCCAATTGTTACCTGCATACGAAGAAGTCCTTTTTAGAAAGGATAAACCATCCACTTTTATCTCCCCAATTGGGGATATGTTCGTTGGGTACGTGCGAGGGGTGTCACCATCGGGAAAGTTGGTGCTCGAACTTGAAGATGAAATTTTTAAGGAATTCGACCTAAAGGAAGTAACGCTGCTTTACTGACCTATTTTATCCATATTATTGGATAAAGTGCCAATAAAATTGGTTATGGGTGCTTTGATCATCATGGCCATCATGGCATTGAACTCTCCTTCAAAACTAAGTCCCACTTCGCTTTCGTTTTCTTCCAATGCGGTAATATCTGCGGTAAGGGTAAAGGGAAGTTTATCGCTTGCCGCTCCCAGAACAACTTTGTCGTGCGGGTTTTGTTCCTTTAACCGGAGTACAATCTCGGGCATACCTTTTAGGGCAAATTTAAAAGTGTTTTCGTCCAATACTTCAAACTTGTCAATATTGTCCGGCATTAAAGTTTCAAAGTTTTTGATGTCGGTC
Source organism: Flagellimonas sp. ABD4_174 (assembly GCF_056160185.1). Lineage (NCBI taxonomy): Bacteria > Pseudomonadati > Bacteroidota > Flavobacteriia > Flavobacteriales > Flavobacteriaceae > Flagellimonas > Flagellimonas sp. ABD4_174. The sequence goes on along the minus strand of NZ_JBSWWP010000001.1, from coordinate 2,898,729 downwards.
AAAAATTCGAATACTTCTTTGTTGCTTTTGGCTACTTTCTTTTTTGGTGATTCAATGTGCATGGTAAAAAATTATTTCCATTCTTGTGGGTTGGACTTCCACTCCAATAAGGTTTGTAACTGGGTTTCTTTGATATAGTTGGTTTCTGATGCTTGCTCTACCAGGTTTTCGTAGTCCGATAGCGTATGCAGTTCCACGTTTTCTTTTTTAAAGTTCTCGGCGGACACGGGAAAGCCGTAGGTAAAGATGGCGATCATGCCCTTAATGTCTGCATTTTGCTCTTTTAAGGCCTTGACCGCATTGAGGCTGCTATTGCCAGTACTGATCAGGTCTTCTATCACCACAACGCTCTGTCCTGGCTCAAAGTGTCCTTCGATCTGGTTTTGTCTACCATGTTCCTTTGGTTTTGGCCTAACATATACAAACGGGAGTCCGAGGGCTTCGGCAACAAGAATGCCAATGCCAATGGCCCCAGTGGCAACTCCGGCGATTACGTCCGGTTTTCCGTAGAGCTTTTCTACCTGTTTTGCCATTTCTTCCCGAACAAAGTTTCTGATCATAGGGTAGGACAACATAATTCTATTGTCACAATAAATGGGAGACTTCCAGCCCGAAGCCCAAGTGAATGGATTTTCAGGTTCCAACTTAATTGCATTAATTTGCAGCAACAGCTCAGCTGTTTTTTTTGCGATTTGCTTATCTAAAACCATTGCGCAAATGTATGAAGTTTTTGTTAATGAGGCTCCACTGATTTTAACAAACGAGCGCCCCGAGGATTCCAATGGTAATTTGTTTTCTTTGGATGGTGATTCGATCGTTGAGGCCATCAGACTTTTGTCCAAAAAGAAGATAAGGAAGGCCTATCTGTACCATCCGGATGAAACGGAGATCCTAAAGCTTTTTATGCATAAAATCCCTGTAGTGGTCGCTGGTGGTGGTTTTGTGATCAATAAGAAAGGTAAGGTCCTATTTATTTTTAGAAACGGAAAGTGGGATTTGCCCAAAGGAAAAGTGGATAAAGGAGAGTCCATAGAAAATGCCGCAATACGTGAAGTAGAGGAAGAGACCGGCGTGCAAAATCTAAAGATTGAACGGTTTTTACGTACAACTTTTCATGTTTTTAAAAGAAACGGAGAGTATCGTTTAAAGCAGACGCACTGGTTTATTATGTCCACCGATTATGCCGGCAAATTAGTGGCGGAAAAGTCCGAAGGAATCAAAAAAGTGAAATGGAAGGGCCCCCGAAAGACCAAAAAGGCTTTAAAAAATTCTTACCATAACATTAAGATTCTGTTTGAGGATTGGCCGTTTATTTAGGAAGCAATCTTGACGCATCGCTATTTTTTTCTATACGATAAATGGGATAGGCAAGGTAGGCTTCTTCAAAATGTTCCGAACGTTCAAAAATCCAATTAAGTTGCGCATACCAGTTATTGGCAAAATTGAGGTCTCCTCCTTTTTTGGTCTCAAACTCCTGTAATAGAATAGAATCTTTTTGGAGCATTTCCAAGGCAACGTCTTCAAAAACATAAGGGGAAAACCCTTCTTTGCGTTGAAGAACCGTATCAAAAAAGTTCCAATTAAAAAAAGAATCCGCACCTTGTGGTTCCAAAGTTTCCAGCAAATAACGAATGCCCGGCTGTTGGGTTGGGACCAATATGTCTCCTTCCCTGAAATGAACTTGCTTTGTCTTGGCCTCTACTGTGGTGTTGGAGTGGAGGTAGTGCCCTTCGTATGGTGCTCTACGGGTATCGTAACCAGTGATTTTATAGGCTTCAACGGACAATGTGGTGTCCTTTTTTAATGGTGTGTATTGTATTTTATTGGCATCCAATCGTTCTATTACCTTTTTCCAACTTTTCTTTACAATGTATGCGGCAGGAACGATAACGGTATCCAAGGGATAATAGTGATCCATGTATACGGTCTCTTTGGTAAAGGGTTTTTCCCGATTGTATTTTAATCTTGGTAGGCCGGTGACTTCGCTAACAAGGGTTTCCGCCTCGTATCCCTTAAAATTTAGAATAGAGGTCTGGGTCGTATCCACTGCCCAATTAAAGTAATATTCGGAGAGTTCCAGATTGTTCTCCAAAGTTTCTTTGCGAACTGTTCTTATGTTCTCGTGCTCTGCCTCCACGATTTCTATAAGGCTGTGCATTAGATCATAGGTGCCTTCTACACGTTGTTTGTATGGTTTTAGCATATGGGTTTCTACCATGAGCCCCAATGTGCTCCAAAGTGTGGTGTAGCCGGTGGAATACCGTGGGTGGTCCATAAATTGACTGAACCCCATCTCTGGCGGTGTGTTAAAAACGTTCACGTAAGGGGTTATGTCCCATTCTTTATCCGATAACGAATCTTCTAGGTTTGGCATTAAGGTTTTGTGCAGGTACTGGCCCATTTTTCCACCAAGCTTGTTGTGCTGGGTAAAAAGGTGCGTTAGGGTATATTGGTAATCTGCACCGTTACTTACATGGTTGTCTATAAAAACGTCGGGTTTTACCATGTGGAAAATTTGCGCGAACGTTTTAGCGTTCTGAGTATCCATTTTTACAAAGTCTCTATTAAGATCGTAGTTCTGTGCATTACCTCGAAAGCCGTATTCTTCAGGTCCGTTTTGGTTGGCCCTTGTGGTTGAATTTCTATTGAGTGAGCCACCGATATTGTATATGGGAATGGTTACCAAGACCGTTTTTTTGGGCAGGTTTAATTCTCCGGTGGCAAAATCTCTGTAAAGCATCATGGTGGCATCGATTCCATCGCTCTCTCCGGGATGGATTCCATTATTTATAAGTATGATGGTTTTTTCCTTCCGAATATTCTCGTAATTAAAATCTCCATCAGGATTATAGGTGACCATGTGCAAAGGGTAACCACTGTCCGTTGTGCCTATGGTGTGCAAGTTGATTTCGGGAAATTCCTTCGCGAGTCGAATGTAATAATCGATAGTTTGTTGATAGGTTGCCGTTTCCTTCCCGTCCGACAGTTCAAAGTGGGTAGGGTAAGAAGATTTTTCGTCCTGTGTTTCCGATTCGCAGGAGATAAAAAGAACTAGGGCCAAAAAGAGTACTAAGTGCTTCAAAATATTTCGGGAACGTTAAGGCACCATTAAGTGCTGGTTTGTACCAAAAATACAGAATATTATAGTTTATGAGGCTATCTCAATAAAGCCAAGTTCGTTGCTTTCAATTTTAAAGATCGGTTTGTTCTTAAAATTGAGGTTGAACGGGCACCTGTTTTTAAAGCCGCTCCATTTTTTATAGTCCAAGGGGTCTATGGAAGAAGTGATCATATTTACTGTAATATGTTCTTTTGGATCGGCATTTATCAAAGCTTCAAGGAACTCCCATCCATCCATTATGGGCATGTTGATATCCAAAAAGATTACATTGGGCGCGGCCAATCCTTTTTCCATCCGTTCTTTGTAAGCTTCTTGGGCCTCCAATCCATTTTGGAAAATCTGGATATCGTTACATTCCACCGCGGATTTCAACATTCTTTTTATGCCAAATACGGTAATTGGATCGTCGTCCACTATAAAAATACAACTAACTTTCTTCATTAAAATACACATTAAATGTAGTGCCTTTATCTACCTCACTTTGCACTGTTATACTTCCGCCCATGGCTTCTATTTGATTTTTTACAAGGTATAGCCCAAAACCTTTGGCATCTTTTCTATTGTGAAAGGTTTTGTACATGCCGAAAACTTTGTCCCCGTATTTTTCCAGATTTATCCCGATCCCGTTATCCGATATGCTCAACAGCACGCTCTCTTTGGACTGGACCGCGTCTATAGTGATCAGGGATTCCCTGTTCTCACTTTTGTATTTGACGGCATTGGAAACAAGATTTAAAATAATGCTGTCCAGATAGGCCGGAACACAATTTACTTGAATGTTCTCCGCGACATTATTGATTACATGGGAGCCGTTCTTTTGCAGTAAGGCGGATAGGTTTTGTAAAACATTGATGATATTACGCCTTAGGTTCAATGGTTTTTTGGTCTCAGAGGTTTTTGTGTTAATGTCCACGACCTCGTTTAGGTTGCCCAAAGTTTCCAATAAATTGTCCGAGGCCTGCGATAACATTTTTATAATGCCTTGCCGTTCCTCTGGATCGTTCTCAGCGTTTAAAAACTCCAAGAGCATGGAAAAATTAGCGGAGTGGGACCTTAAATTATGGGAAACAATATGTGCAAAACTGATAAGTTTCTGGTTTTGCAGGGAAGTAACCTTGATCAAATCCCGCAATTGCTCCTCCTTTCTTTTCATGGGGGTAATGTCCAAACTGACCCCTATAAGTCCACAGACCTTGCCTTCTAGGTCAAAATAAGGGATTTTTGAGGTTAGGTAATTGGTGGTTTTACCATGTAATATGCTTACTGTTTCTTTTCCGATGATAGGGGTGAGGTTCTTCATAACATTAAGATCCTCTTCCCTCGAAATTTTGGCAGTTTCCTCATCGTATTGTTCAAAATCGGTGGTTCCGATAATTTCCTCTGCTGTTTTGCCCAGATAGTTACATTCGCTTTTGTTGACCAATATTTTTCTGGTGTTCAAGTCTTTCACATAAACGTTCAGCGGAAGACTGTCCACCAAGGTAGTTAAAAGTTGTTGGTGCTCCTGGACCTTTGTTTCGGCCAACACTTTTTCGTGAATATCTTTAAGGGTTCCATATATCTTAATGGCTTCTCCATTCTTAAGAACCGGTTTGCCGGTCACCCGAACCCATCTTTCTTCGCCTTCAAAAGTTATCAATACTACTTTGGCATCAAATGGTTGATGGTTGACTATGGAATTATGGAAAAGCATAGAAATCTTGTTCTGGCTGTATCCTGTTTTGTAAAAATCGATGGCTTCTATCGTGGTGGGCTGAAAACAGTCGGGAACTTGGTGAATACGCTTGGTCTCTTTGCACCAAGTAAGTTCTTCCTTTATCACATCAAACTCCCACCAACCAGTGTGCGATACTTCCATTTTGGTGTCCAAAATGGTGTTCAGCCATTTGATTTCCTCTTCTTTTTTTACTTCTGATGTAATATCGTCGGTCTGGATGATGGCACCGATCACATTCTCCTTATCATCGAACCAGGGGGCAAAACTACTTTTTAGGTACCGGATGCCCGCTGGGTTTTCCAATTGGTGTTCTAATGTGAACGATTTTTGTTCTGCCAGTCGCAGCTCTAGATCCAGAATCTCTTTGTAGAGGGAAAAAACATTGGTATTGGAGGTGTTGTCCTGTGGTGGCAATCCAAAAATATCGAGCCAAGCACTGGATGCATCCAGCAAAATGCCTTTTTGATCAAGAAGCGCGGTTGCCGTGGGCAATTGCTTCAATAAGTAAAACTGGTCGATTCTTTTAACTGTTTTCAAACTCGGGGGAAGGTTTAAAACGTTATGCTATTTATTAATTGATGCCAATGTAAAATTATTGGCTTATCTAATTGATTTATTGTTGTGAAACTGTCCCAAAGTGTTGTATTATCCTGAATGGACAATGTTTCATCTAAAAATAAATTGTAAGAAAAGACTTAAATAAGTTTGTTCCCCCTGAAATCGTGAAATTTATGGTTTTACCACGACCGTTTCGGGTACCAATCCTGAGTAATCCCCACCATTCCTGATAACATCCCGCACAATGGAAGAGCTTATAAAGGACTTTCCGGAGGAGGTCAATAGAAAAACAGTTTCTATTTCCGATAACTTACGGTTGGTATGTGCAATGGCCTTTTCAAACTCAAAATCCGCCGGGTTCCGCAATCCCCGCAATATAAATGTGGCATCTATTTTCTTGCAAAAGTCGACCGTCATCCCTTGGTAGGTGGTCACTTTAATTTTTGGTTCATCCTTGAACGCTTCCTCGATAAACCGAACTCGTTCCTCCAAGGAGAACATATATTTTTTGTCGGCATTTATACCTATGGCAATTACCAATTCGTCAAAAAGGGTGACTCCTCTTTTTATAATATCATAATGGCCTAATGTGAGTGGGTCAAAAGACCCAGGGAACAATGCGCGTTTCATGGTGTGGTATAAGGTTTTTAAAAATACGGTTTCTATCGCAAAGCTTCAACAATGGCGCTATCAAAAAGCGATTCAAGGGAGATGCCTGCAGTTTTCGCCTGTTGCGGCAATAAACTTTCCTCCGTTAGTCCGGGGGTTGTGTTTATCTCCAATAAATGGGGTACATCACCGATAAAGATAAATTCACTTCGGGTATACCCTTTTAGTCCCAAGGTCGTATAAATAAATTCGGCCAACTGTCTAACGTTCTTCTCTTGTTTTTCGGAAATACGGGCTGGAGTTATTTCTTGTGATTTGCCCATATATTTAGCTTCGAAATCGAAGAAATCGTTTTCAGAAATAATTTCTGTGGCCGGCAATACGGTAACCTTTTTATTATAGGTGATTACCCCGACGGAAACTTCTGTGCCATCCAAAAAGGATTCTATAATAATCTGGTGATCTTCCTTGAAGGCATTGGCAATGGCTTGGTTTAGATCCTCTTTTTTGTGGACCTTGGATACGCCATAGCTGCTACCGGCCCTATTGGCTTTTACAAAACAGGGTAGCCCAACTTTTTCTACAATGGCATTTTCGTCGATGGTCTGGCCTTTGTTCACAAAAAAGGAAGTGGCACTAGGGATTCCATAGGGTTTCAAAGCGCTCAAAAGATCTCGTTTGTTAAAGGTGAGTGCAGCCTCATAATGGTTGCAGGATGTCTGCGGAATGCCCACAAGTTCAAAATAGGCCTGCATTAGTCCATCTTCGCCAGGAGTGCCGTGTATTGCGTTGAAAACACAATCAAAAAAAATTTTTTTGCCATCAATGGTTATACTGAAATCGGATTTATCCAATGTATGCCTTTCATCGGTGTTGTCCAGATAATACCAGTTTTCTTTGGTGATTATAATTCTGTAGGCATTGTATTTATTTGTATCCAGATATTTGTGGACCACGTTTCCGCTCTTTATGGAAATATGGTGTTCGCTGGAATAGCCGCCCATTATAATGGCAATGTTTTTTTTCATTTATCGGTAAATTATCACAAAGCCAAAATAAAGAAAAAAGGGTGGGCTTTCCTATCTTTGTTCCGTTAAGGTGAAATACATGAAGAATTTTTTCAACTTTTTAAAGAGCAAGACTTTTTTTATCCAACTTGGATTGGCGGCAATAGCTATAGTTGTTTTGGTGTTCGTTGCATTGCAATGGCTCAAGGGCACTACCAATCACGGGGAATTTGTGGAGGTACCGGATTTCTCCAAAATGTCGGTTATGGAAATGCGAAAAGCAGTGGAGGAAGCTGGTCTCAGATATCAGGTTTTGGATTCATCCAACTACAATCCCGAGTATCCAAGATTTTCAATTTTGGAACAAAACCCTCCTGCTGGCAACAAGGTAAAGGCCAACCGTAAAATTTATTTTACGGTAAATCCATCAGGATATAAAAAGGTAAGTGTACCGGATATCATTCAGGTTACCCAACGTAATGCTGCATCTATGCTAAAGGCCGTAGGGCTGGATGTGGAGCGTGTTACCTATATTGATGAGTTGGGCAAGGACATGGTGTACAACATGAAGTTTAAGGGGAAGTATATAAAGCCGGGCGACAGATTGCCCAAAACCTCCAAGGTGGAATTAATTTGTGGAAACGGGACCATTCCCGGCAGTGCAAGGGTAAAGGCAGACTCCAACTAACTATGGATATTTCGGAAAACCAGGACGAACTTTCTCAGGATGATCTTTATGAGCATTATGCCTTTGTGGCATCTAAGGGCCAAGACCCTTTGCGAGTGGATAAATTTTTGATGAATTTTATTGAGAACGCCACTCGTAACAAGATTCAACAAGCGGCCAAAAAAGGCCATATTTGGGTAAACGACTCCATTGTAAAACAAAATTACAAGGTAAAAGCAGGGGATGAGGTGAAGGTTATGTTCGAGCACCCGCCCTATGAGTTTTTGTTGACCCCGGAAGATATACCATTGGACATTGTTTACGAGGACGACATACTTTTGGTGGTGAACAAACCGGCAGGCATGGTGGTGCACCCGGGGCATGGAAATTACTCGGGTACCTTGATCAATGCCTTGGTGTACCATTTTGAAAACTTGCCCAATAATAGTTCGGATAGACCTGGTCTGGTCCACCGGATCGATAAAGATACCTCCGGATTATTGGTAATTGCCAAAACGGAAGCAGCAATGACCCACTTGGCGCAACAATTTTTCGAAAAAAGTAGTGAACGGGAATATGTGGCCTTGGTCTGGGGCAATGTAACCGAAGACGAAGGTACCATTGAAGGGCATATTGCACGAAACCCCAAAAACCGCCTACAGATGATGGTTTTTCCGGAGGGAGATGAAGGAAAGGAAGCTGTGACACATTACAAGGTATTGGAGCGCTTTGGATACGTTACACTGGTGTCCTGCAGGCTGGAAACCGGTAGAACCCACCAAATTCGGGTCCACATGAAATATATAGGCCATATCTTGTTCAATGATGAGCGCTATGGAGGCGACAGAATTTTAAAAGGGACCACCTTTACCAAATACAAGCAATTTGTGGAGAATGCTTTTAAGGTATTGCCAAGGCAAGCTTTGCATGCCAAAACATTGGGCTTTGAGCATCCGGTAACAGGCAAGTTTATGCGTTTTGATTCCGATCTGCCCGAAGATATGGTCCAGTGTATCGAAAAATGGCGCGGTTATGCCAAGCATCACGAATCATAGGTTTCTTCGATCCTAAGATTGAAAACACCATTGGCCCATCTGTCCAAATAAGTAAAATCCTCGTTATTTTTACAAAAAATGGAACCATATGAAAATTGTGATATCACCGGCAAAGTCACTTGATTACGAAACCACTTTGCCCACATCAAAATATAGTCAGCCCCAATTTTTGGAACAAGCCGAAAAGCTAAATGCGGTATTAAAGAAAAAGAAGCCCAAAGCCCTATCGGAACTTATGTCCATTTCCGATAAACTTGCGGATTTGAACTGGGAGCGCAATCAAAATTTTGAATTGCCCTTTACCGTTGACAATGCAAGGCCGGCAGTGTATGCTTTTAACGGAGATGTGTACCAAGGTCTGGATGCCTATACCATTCCCGAAGATAAATTGGACCGTTTGCAAAGTACGCTGCGGATATTATCCGGCCTGTACGGTGTTTTAAAACCTTTGGACCTAATGCAGCCATACCGATTGGAAATGGGGACGCAGTTAAAGGTAGGCCGTAAAAAAAATCTGTACGAGTTTTGGAAAGATCAAATTACCAATGCCTTGAACAACGAACTTGAGGAAGATGAACTATTTGTAAACCTTGCAAGCAACGAATACTTTAGTGCAGTAGATGCCAAAAAACTTAAAGTGCCGGTAATAGCACCGGTTTTTAAGGATTGGAAGAACGACAAACTCAAAATCATCAGTTTCTTTGCCAAAAAAGCACGTGGATCTATGGTACGGTACATTATTGATTCCGGTGCCCAAACATTGGATGACATCAAGAATTTTGATTATGATGGCTATTTGTACAGCGAGGAACACACCGTAAAGAAAGACCAGCCAGTTTTTATTCGATAAAACTTTGGTAAGATCAAAGTAATTTTTAAGTTGTCACAACCAATCACGTTGTTACAATAAGGTACGACGTGCTTCAAATTGTGATACGTTTAAATTTAACCCAAAGGTTACGTATAATTCGCGAACTTTGGGTGTTCGTCCATGATAACATCAACTTAAAATAAATACATGCAGCAGACTAAACGGTTAGAGGAATTTAAAAAAACGGTAACCAATAAGTTCAACATTTACAACAGTCTTTTTTTGAGCTTGCCCTATAACAATATAGAAAATGTAGGGGTTCTTATCCCATTATTGCTAGATCAGTGCGAGAAAGGCTTAAAAGAAGGTAAAGATCCCCAAGAGATTTTAGAGGTGTTTTTTACCAATTTTGTGGATATCAAAGACGAACGGGAGCGGTTGGACTTTATGTTCAAGATCGTGCAGTATGTGGAACGCCAAGTGGTACTTTACGATAGTGTGGAGGATTCGGCCTTCTCCAAACTTCAAAAATACAGTAGCTCTTTGACCATTAAGGATTATTTTGAATTGGTGAACCGCACCAAAAACTGGGACAAGGTCTCCAAAAAACTCTCCACCTTTAGTGCGCGAATTGTTCTGACCGCGCATCCAACGCAGTTCTATACCCCCGCCATATTGGATATTATTGCAGAATTGCGCACTTTGATCGATGAGGACAGGATTCATGATATTGACGTAACCTTGCAGCAATTGGGGCTTACCTCACTGATCAATGCAAAAAAACCAACGCCTTTGGACGAGGCAAAAAACATTATCTACATACTTCGTAATACGTATTATGATGCCGTTGGCGAATTGTACCAATATGTAAAAAGTAATATTCGGGACGATAAGTTTAATAATTACAATCTGATGAAACTCGGATTTTGGCCTGGTGGCGATCGTGATGGGAACCCCTACGTAACGGCCGATATCACCAAACAGGTGGCGGATGAATTAAGGCTTACTTTAATGAAATGCTATTATAACGAATTGAAGGGCCTTCGCAAAAAACTTACATTCAAGGATATGCAGGTAGACATCAATGCGTTGAGCGATAAGCTGTACAAAGCCATGTTCAACCCAGATGTGCTTGTTTCTTACGAGGAAATCATCGCCTGTTTAAATGGTGTCCGCGAAAAACTGATTGCCAATTATCACGAATTGTATTTGGACGAGTTGGATCAGTTTATGGATAAGGTACATATTTTTAAGACACATTTTGCCACCTTGGATATCCGTCAAGATCACAGTAAGCATTTGTTGGCCGTGGAAACTGTGCTAAAAAAGCATGGAGTTATCAAGGAAAACGTACACGAGTTGAGTGAAGGGGAACTGGTAAGGCTCTTGCTCAAAGAAAATTTTAATCTCGACCCAAAGGACTTTGAAGATGAGATTGTAAAGGACACCATTACGAATATCCAAAACCTAAAAGCGATACAAGAAAAAAACGGTGAAGAAGGCTGCAACCGATACATCATCAGTAATTCGGAAGATATTTTTTCGGTCTTGTTCGTGTTCGGTTTGTTTAGGTGGAGTGGATGGGACGAGAAAAAGATCACATTTGACATTGTTCCACTGTTCGAGACCATGAAAGGTATGGACGCTTCAGAAAAAGTGATGCAAACCTTGTTCGATATTCCACAATATAGGCAACATCTGGAAAGAAGAAGGGACGTACACACCATAATGCTCGGATTTTCCGATGGTACCAAAGATGGGGGGTACCTAAAAGCCAACTGGTCTATTTTAAAGACCAAGGAAACCTTGAGCAAAGTCTGTAAAAAGAACGGTATCGCCGCTATTTTCTTTGATGGTAGGGGAGGACCGCCAGCACGTGGTGGTGGTAAAACACACAGATTCTACGCCGCACAGACCAAGGATGTGGCCAATCATGAGATTCAGCTTACCATTCAAGGGCAGACCATTACCAGTACCTATGGGACCAAAGAGCAGTTTATCCATAACTCCGAGCAGTTGCTCACCGCTGGATTGAGCAATAACTTATTTGGCAAGGAACTCACTATCTCCGCGGCACAACGTAAATTGATAGAGGAACTCTCGGAACTCAGTTTCGACAAATACGATGCTTTAAAACAGCACGAGAAATTTATGCCCTATCTGGAGCACAGAAGTACATTAAAATATTATACCAAGGCCAATATTGGCAGTAGGCCAGGAAAGCGCGGAAACAAAAAACAGCTAACACTTTCGGATTTACGCGCCATATCTTTTGTGGGGTCGTGGAGCCAATTAAAACAAAATGTTCCCGGTTATTTTGGATTGGGTACGGCCATTAACAAGTTAAAAGAAGAAGGGCGACTGAACGAAGTAAAAAAGTTGTACAAAGATGTCCCATTTTTTAGAGCTTTGATGCACAACAGTATGATGTCCTTGGCCAAGTCCAATTTTAACCTGACCAGTTACATGAAGGAAGATCCAGAGTTCGGAGCTTTCTGGAACATTTTGAACGACGAGTTCCAGTTGTCCAAAAAAATGCTGTTGCAGATTTCGGGAGATAAGATTTTGATGGAGGATGAAGCCGTATCGCGGGAATCCGTTAAAATAAGGGAGCAAATTGTATTGCCCTTGTTGGTGATACAGCAAAATGCCCTGTACCATATCACACAAAATTCTGAATACAAAGAATTGTACGAGAAAATCGTTACTCGTTCCTTATATGGAAATATCAATGCCAGCAGAAATTCGGCTTAGGGGAATTTTTTTTGTGTATTTTTATGAATAAACAATATAATCCTAGCTTCAAGTTTATCAAATGACAAAACTACCTCATTTGAGAAGATTATTTCATAATCTGTCAATTGTATTTACAATGTTTTTATTTTCCTGTTCCAATGACCAGGATAAAGGAATGGAATTAGAACAATTGGGCACTTTGGAAGTAATGGCGGTTTACGAAAGCGGAACCGCTATGCCAGATGTTACTGTTACCACTGTACCTAGAACTAAAGAGAAAATAACCGATGTAATGGGAAAGGTTGTATACAACAATATACCCATTGGAAAATATGAGGTTATTCTCACCCCTTCGTTTTCTGATGTCAGCGTCTCAGTTGATGTAAATGTGCAAGAAAATCAAGTAGTGGTCATCGAAGCTGTTATGGCGCCTGACCCTATTTCAGAAATTCCAATTGACTTTGATGTTTTTTTGAAGAATATATATGACCAGTTGAAAACAGAATTTTTGTTCGATGCCAATGGTTATTCCCATTATTGGGGTGATATTGGAACAGGTGTGACCAGGATAAACCCTAATTCGATGGGTAGATTTGGCGATTTGGATAATTACTATTTTCAGTCGAGTAACTATGTAATCAACGAAGTATGGTCAGAGCATTATAGAGTTATTAATCTTACGAATATAGGTTTGGAAGAGCTAACGGACTTAGATTCAGCATTGAATGGGGAAGTGAATACAGTTCACTTAGAATCCGAGTTTCGTTTCCTGCGAGCACTATTGTACTTCAATTTGGTTAAACTTTACGGAAATCCTGTTTTGGTCACTACAGCAGGTGTAGACCCTGATAATCCGCCAACATTTGAACAAGGTAGGGAAGTTGTATTTGAACAAATTGTAGAGGATTTAACATTTGCGCAGCAGAATTTGTCCTCTGGATTGGGCAAAGAAAAAGCATCAAAGGAAGCTGCCACTGCTCTACTTGGAAAAGTTTACCTTACGATGGCAGGTTTTCCTATGAATCAAACTGATAAATATAGTCTTGCGTTATTGGAATTGGAGAAAGTTGTAGGGAGTTATACTTTGGAAGAAAACTATTCGGATGTTTTTTCAATCCAAAATGAAAGTTCGAATACAGAGGTTATTTTCGGTATTGGTTTTGATAACTCGGGCAATTATAGTGTCTCTTGGGGGCCTATGGGTATTTCATTAAGCGATCGTTTATTGTTGGTTCCTAATTTTATAAATTCCTATTTTGAGAAAGAAATGGAACCCTCCGAACCGGTTAGTTTTCCGATTGAAAATAGCGATTCGAGATTTCATCAAAATATAGCCACTTTTTCGTTTGATGATGGGAATTTAATAGATGAAACTTTAATGGAAAATTGGCGACCATATAAATTTATAAAGGAAGTCGAGGAAATCAGTGTATTGAATTCAGAGTCATTTGATTACCCCTATTTAAGAGCAGCTGACGTGTATCTAATGATAGCAGAGGCCGAAAATAAGCTGAATGGTCCTACAGCTAAAGCATATAATGCTTTGAATTTGGTGAGAAGAAGAGCTTTTGGCGATTTGGAGCATGATGCTCAAAGTGGGTTGACTCAAGAAGAGTTTTCTAGCCTAATTTTAAAGGAAAGACGTTTGGAGTTTTGTTTGGAAGGACAATTTAAGGATGACCTTATTCGAATGAATGCTCTTGAGTCCGAGATATTGGAATACAATCAAAATTACCCAGAGTTGGCAAGGGACTTTCAAAATCACGAATACATCTGGCCCATACCTCAGGGAGAAATGAGCCTGAACCCGGATGTGGTTCAAAATGAAGGTTATTAAAATTGGATTTTGACTACACTACCTTTTAAACATACACATCCTTATAAACCGTTTTTGTTATCGCAGGCCACTAAATTGATCGTAGGTACCCTGCCTCCCCCACGGTTTACCACAGGTGACCTAAAACCACAAGATGTGGATTTTTGCTATGGCAGTTGTAACGGACAGTTATGGCCCATTTTGGATAGAATATTCCAACTGGGATTAACTTATGAAACTACAGATGAGGCGGTACAACAGCGAAAACAGTTCTTGGTCAAGAACAAAATAGGGGTTTGTGATATTGTGGAAAGTGCCGATAGGGAAAAAATAGATGCATCCGACATCGGAATGCAAAATGTTGTGCTACGTGATTTAGTCGGATATTTACAAAAGTACCCGAATATCGATACCCTTTTGTTTACAGGCGGGAATAGTAAAAATGGTCCCGAATATTTCTTTCGCAGGCAACTAAAGGAGTATAACTTAAAACTCGATGTGGTCTCCGACGACGTGCCCCGAATTCATCATTTGGAGTTGCCGATCACTCCGAGTACAACGTCAGTGCGAGGGCAGTCGAGAACCATTAAAACCGTTTCGCTGACTGCACCTTCGGGAGCTGCCAACCGAGCTATGGGAAGTTTACAGGCCTACAAGCAAATGAAACAAAAAAATCCAGCATTCAATACACTGGATTTTAGGGTACTACAATATCGCGAGTTCTTTTAATCGATTTTACTGGAGAGAATACTATAAAATGTCTTTATTCCATAAGCCAACTGGCCAATCTTTATATTTTCGTTGGGACTATGTTGGTTGTTGTCGGGGTTTACCACGGGAACAATAAAGGCAGGAATCTTTAATTCGTTCACAAAGGGGGATATGGGGACCGTACCGCCCATGGTGCGTATTTGAATGACTTCCTTGTCAAAACTGTTGTTTAAGGTATTTACTATAAAATTACCATATGGGTCATTTAGATCCGTACGGAACGCATCCGTAACACCCCTCTCTTTTACGGTAACAATTTTATCGAATTGCAAACGCTCTTCTTTGGAAGGCTCGTGATCTAAAACTTTATAGCCTTGCTGGGCTATATGATCTTTCACCAATTGTTTTAGCCGATTTCCATCGCTTTCTACCACCAATCTTAAATCCAGTTCCGCAGTTGCACTTTCGGGAACAATGGTGCGCGCTTTTTCTCCAACCCATCCAGAACTTAATCCGCGAATGTTCAAAGAGGGATATTGCAGGGCTTCTTGGTAAAAACTTCCTACTTTTTCCGAAGTTTTAAATTGGAGGTTTTCGGCAATGGCCGCATCGTTATCGGGTACACTTTTTAATATGGAATCGGTGGTTTTGTCAATAGTTATACCGTCATAATAGCCGGAGATCGTTACCCTTCCTTCGGCATCTTTCATGGTTGCCAATAATTGTGCTAACTGAAAACCTGGGTTTGGAGCATAGTTGCCATAATGTCCGCTATGTTGCGGTTTAATGGGGCCGTATGTGGTTAGGGTCAAAGTGGTGATACCACGGCAACCATAAACTACAGTAGGGTTTTCGGACGCGTGTACAGGTCCATCCACGATCATTAAAAAATCCGACTCCAAGAGTTCACGGTATTGTTTCACAGCTGCCGGCAAAGGTTTACTGCCTTTTTCTTCTTCACTGTCCAAAATCACCTTTATATTAAAAGGTATGTCCTTACCATCCTTTTTAAGTAGGTCCATGGCGTTCAAAAGCATCACGATCGGCGATTTATCATCCGAAGTAGATCTTCCGAACAAACGCCAATCATAATTGATGTCGTCTCCAAGTTCGTCAAAAGACATGGTTTCAAAACCATCATCCTTCGGGGCCTTTAATACCACATTGTACGGGTTGGGTTGGTTCCATTTGGACGGGTCCACGGATTGACCATCAAAATGCATATAAATAAGAACCGTTGGCTTGTCCCCGCTCATGGGCGTGGCGGCAAAAAACAAAGGAAGACCATCGGTTTCCAATACTGCCGAGTTAAACCCTCTATCGCCAAACTTGCGCTTTAACCACATTATGTTACGATCTATGTCGGCTGCGTCCAGAGCATCGTTGGGGATAGCTATAAATTCCCGTATTTCGTTAATGGCATCGGCGACCTGGGATTTAATGGCCACTTCATCTTGGGCAAAAACAGAAAAAGTAAGGCATAAGGTTACTATGGGCAGTATTTTTTTCATGACAAATCAATGTTGATCTTTAAAGTGGAAAATTAACGAATTTGCTTTACAAAGTCATCAATCTTGTCCACTCCATTTTTTGTAAGGTGTTTTATAAAGGCCGAACCAATGATCGCACCTTTTGCGTGTTGGGTAGCTTGCCCAAATGTCTCGGCATTGCTGATACCAAAGCCAACAATCTGCGGATTTTTAAGGTCCATTTGTGCTATGCGATTAAAATAGTTGGTCTGATCGGGACCAAAACCTTGCTTTGTTCCTGTGGTACTTGCCGAGCTCACCATATAAATAAAACCTTCGGATGCATCGTCGATCGCTTTTATGCGCTCGTTGCTGGTTTGTGGTGTAATAAGAAAAACGTTGATCAATCCATGTTTCTTAAAGATGGTTTCATATTCTTCTTTGTATACATCCAACGGTAGATCCGGAAGAATAAGCCCATCGACCCCAATTTTCTCACATTTTGCACAAAATGCTTCCACTCCATATTGAAGGACTGGATTAAAATATCCCATTAAAATCAACGGTATGGACACCGATTTGCGGATGTCTTTCAATTGCTCAAAAAGCAGCGAGGTGTTCATTCCATTTTTTAGGGCAGCTGTGGAACTTTCTTGTATGGTAGGTCCATCGGCCAAAGGGTCGCTGAAGGGAAGCCCGATTTCAATGAGGTCGACACCGTTCTTTTCCAAATCTTGGATAATCTTTACGGTATCGTTCAAATTGGGGTAACCAGCTGAAAAATATATGGAAAGGATTTTTTTGTCCTCCTGTAGTTTTTGTTTGATTCTGTTCATAGTATTTAGGTGTTAGATGTCAGTCATAAGATGCACGAAATATTTCTACTTTCTTATTTCTAGAGTCTGAAATAATCAATATAATTCTGTAAATCCTTATCTCCTCGCCCGGATAGGTTGACCACCACCACGTCATCTGGATTGAATTTCCTTTCTTCGAAAATGGCCAAGGCATGTGAAGTTTCTATGGCTGGGATAATACCTTCCAGTTTACAAAGTTCCAATCCGGCCTTCATGGCATCATCATCGGTAATGGAAATGAACTCTCCACGACCCGATGCGTACAAATGGGCGTGCATAGGGCCTACACCAGGGTAATCCAATCCTGCGGAAATGGAGTAGGGTTCGGTAATCTGTCCATCTTGCGTTTGCATCAATAAGGTTTTACTACCGTGTATAATGCCCACTTTTCCCAAAGCGGAAGTAGCGGCACTCTCACCGGAATCAATTCCCTTACCAGCGGCCTCAACTGCAATAATGCCCACCTCTGGGGTGTCCAAGTAATGATAAAAAGCACCGGCTGCATTACTTCCCCCGCCGACACAGGCCACAACGTAGTCAGGATTTTCCCGACTTTCTTTTTCTTGTAGCTGTTTTTTAATCTCTTCCGAAATTACCGATTGGAAACGCGCCACCATGTCGGGGTAGGGATGGGGACCTACGACCGATCCAATAATGTAATGGGTGTCCACGGGGTTGTTTATCCAATCGCGAATGGCTTCGTTGGTGGCGTCCTTTAATGTTTTACTGCCCGATGTGGCAGGTCTTACCTCGGCTCCCAACATTTTCATTCTAGCTACATTGGGTGCTTGGCGGGCAATATCGATTTCCCCCATATACACCACACATTTGATCCCCATTAATGCACAGACCGTAGCTGTGGCCACTCCATGTTGACCCGCACCTGTTTCTGCAATGATCCGGTTTTTGCCCAATTTTTTTGCCATTAATATCTGGCCAATGGTATTGTTTACCTTATGGGCACCGGTATGGCAAAGGTCTTCGCGTTTTAGATAGATTTTGGTATTGTATTTTTGGGATAGACGTTTGGCAAAATACAGTGGTGTGGGCCGACCCACATAATCCCGTAACAATTGTTGGAACTCTTCTTTAAAAGAAGGCTCCTCCATTATGCGGAGGTAGTTTTGCCGAAGTTCCTCACAGTTGGGGTATAGCATTTCGGGAATAAATGCTCCCCCAAACTCACCGTAGTATCCCTTTTCATCTGCATGATAACTTTTCATAGACATTTTTTTTAGTTCATATCACTTTCCAGTGATACTCTGAAAGTTTTTAGTTCTTCAATATTTTTTTGTCCCGGGGCTAACTCAAATTTACTGTTCACATCGATGGCATAACACATGGTAGATGCAGGACTTTTTAAAAATCCTTTTAATTTATCTAAAGAATCCAGACCTATGCCACCGCTTAAAAAATAAGGTTTTTGAGATGGATATTTTTCCAAGACCGACCAATCGAAGGTGTAACCGTTGCCCCCGGGCAATTTTCCTTTAGTGTCAAAAAGGAAATAGTCACAGACGTCTTCGTAATCTTTAAGGATGCCAAAATCAAAATCATCTTTAATGGAAAATACTTTGATGACTTCTAAATTTCTCGACTGCGCTCGAATTGACAGAATTCTTTCTTTTAGTTCCTGGCAGTAATCTGGGGCTTCCTTTCCGTGCAGTTGTACAGCATCCAATTGATATTGTTCTACTTTTTCCAGAATTTCCTCCAATGGCGCATCAACAAATACCCCTGTTCTTTTGATGGAATGTGGCAAGTCTGGCATTTCTCCCGAAAAATAACGGGAGGAGGGTTTCCAGAAAATAAATCCCAGATAGTCGGGTTGCAAAGTCGCTACCGCTTCGGGATTATGGTTCATGCCGCAGACCTTTAGTTTCACGCTTCTAATTTTTTAATGAATCCGGAAGCACTTACTCCCGGATTGTCCGTTTTCATAAAATTTTCGCCGATCAAAAAGCCTTGAAAATCAAATTCTTTTAATTCTCTGATGGCCTCCACGGAACTGATTCCACTTTCCGATACCTTTACAAAGTCATCGGGAATATTGGCGGATAGTGTCTTACTGGTTTCCAAGCTCACCTCGAAAGTTTTTAGATTTCGGTTGTTCACTCCCAGCATATCCAAACTGGGCATAATGGCTTTGTTAAGCTCCTGTTCGTTATGTATTTCCAACAATACCTCCAGGCCCAAAGTTTTTGCCAACTCGGAAAACAATTTGATTTCTTCCCTGGACAAAATGGCGGCAATTAATAATATTACATCGGCACCATAGGCTTTGGCTTCCACAATCTGATATTCATCTATGATGAATTCTTTTCGTAAAATGGGAATGTTCGTAGCTGCTCGTGCAAGGATCAAGTCATCCAAGGAGCCGCCAAAATATTTGCCATCGGTGAGCACAGACATACCGCAGGCACCAGCATCGGCATAGCCCTTGGCGACATCCTGTACACTTAGCCCTTGGTTAATGACCGATTTTGAAGGGGAACGACGTTTATGTTCCGCAATAATGCCAGAATTGCTTTGGCGTAATGCTTCAGCCAACGAAATAGAGGTTCGCTCCATCAATATCGAAGTTTCCAATTGGGATATGGTAATCAGTGATTTTTTTAAATCGACTTCTTTACGCTTGTCGGCTACTATTTTGTCTAGTATGTTCATCCTATATTTTTGTCAATCCGCAAATGGGACGGTATTTTTTTTAAAATTCGTTTTGTTTGGATTCTTGCTTTCGCAGGAATGACAAGTAATCTATATTTATTTTTTACTCAATTCTTGTAATTTTTTTAAGGCAACCAATCCTTGGCCGCTCAATAAGGATTCTTTGGCTTCTTCAAAACCTTCTTTTGGCGCAATGCCCTTTACGGTGGCTATGGCGACGCCGGCATTGGCACAAACAACATTGTTCTGAGCATCTGTGCCCTTGCCTTGTAAAATATCCATGAATATTCGGGCGGAATCCGCAACGTCTTCACCGCCAACTATTTCTTTTTGAGAAACTTTGTTAACCCCAAAATCTGCAGGACTCAGCATACCCTCGGAATGGTTGGAAATGGTTTTTGTGTCTCCGGTCAACGATATTTCATCATAACCGTCCAAGGCATTCAAGACCGTAAATTTTTTATCGGTGTTCTGATATAGATACCCATACATTCTGGCCAATTCCAAATTAAATACTCCTACCATCTGATTTTTTGGGAATGCAGGATTCACCATCGGCCCCAACATATTGAAAAAGGTCTTCACGGCAAGTTCCCTGCGGATTGGGGCTACATTTTTCATGGCTGGGTGAAACAAGGGGGCGTGCAGTACACAAATTCCTGCCTCTTCGATAGTTCTCTTTAGAAAATCGGCATCATTGCTAAATTTGATTCCCAAAAATTCCATTACGTTACTACTCCCACATTTAGAGGAAACGCCATAATTACCATGTTTGGTTACATGGATTCCCGCACCAGCGGTAACAAATGATGCCAAGGTGGAAATGTTAAAGGTGTCCTTGCCATCGCCACCCGTTCCACATAGGTCGATGGGGTTGTATTCCGATAGATCTACGGCCAAACATAGCTCTAAAAGTGCATCACGGAATCCTTCGAGTTCTTCTATGGTGATGCTCCTCATCATGTAAACGGTTAAGAAGGCCGCAATTTGGGAGGTGTTGTAATCGCCTTTGGCAATATTTACCAATATCTGTTTGGCTTCCTCTTTGGGCAGTATTTCGTGATTGATAAGTTTATTTAAGGTCTCTTTCATTTTCTTTATTTGTGATTCCGAACGGATGCTGAGCGGAGTCGAAGCATGATGCGGAAAATTTATTCAATTGGGTTTATTTGGATTCCTGCTTTCCCTTCGACTTCGCTCAGGGTACTTCAGGAATTGCATATTATTTGCTTTCCAGCCAATTTTTCAACATTTGTTTGCCTTGGGGTGTCAGCACCGATTCGGGATGAAACTGTACCGCGGTCACGTCATATTTTTTATGCCGTAGGGACATTATCTGCCCATTTTCGTCCACTGCGGTGATTTCCAGATCATCTGGTACATTTGGATCCACAACCCAAGAATGGTATCGACCTACCTGAAGCGTTTTCGGCATATTATGGTATATGGGGTCGTCCTTGGTCACAGTTATGGTAGTGTCCACTCCGTGATATACCTGGTCTAAATTGATCAAGTGGCCCCCGAACACTTCACCAATGGCCTGTAGCCCCAGACACACTCCAAAAATGTGCTTGGTGGGTGCATACGTTTTGATGATTTCTTTTAAGAGTCCCGCCTCATCCGGTATTCCTGGTCCAGGGGAGAGAACAATATGGTCAAATGGCTCCACTTCCTCCAAAGTGAGTTGATCGTTCCGTTTTACGGTGACCTCACAATCCAAATCTTCCAGATAGTGTACCAAGTTGTAGGTAAAGCTATCGTAGTTGTCTATCATTAAAATATTTCTTCCCATGCTTAGATTGTTTCGGCAATTTCCAGTGCTTTGGTCAATGCACCCAATTTATTATAGGTCTCTTGGAGTTCGTCATCAGGATTGGAGGCTGCTACCAGACCTGCTCCCGCTTGGTAATACAATTCGTGGTTTTTGCTCAAAAATGTGCGGATCATAATGGCGTGGTTAAAGTTGCCTTCAAAATCCATAAAACCTATGGCACCTCCATAATAGGAACGGCTTGTTTTTTCATATTTCTCGATAAGTTGCATGGCCATGTGCTTGGGGGCACCGCTCAACGTTCCTGCCGGGAAAGTATCGGCCACCACTTTCATGGTTGTACTGTCTTTTTTCTTAAGGCCGGTTACTTTGGATACCAAATGAATGACATGGGAGAAGTACTGTACTTCTCGATAGGTTTCCACGTTTACGGTATTTCCGTTACGGCTCAAATCGTTTCGGGCAAGATCTACCAGCATTACGTGTTCGCTGTTTTCTTTTTCGTCCCGGGCCAATTTTTTTGCCAGTTCGGCATCTTTTTCATCGTTTCCGGTCCGTTTATAGGTTCCGGCAATGGGATGAATCTCTGCCTTGCCATCTTTTACGATCAGTTGGGCCTCTGGCGAGCTTCCGAATATTTTAAAGTTGCCATAATCAAAATAAAAAAGGTAGGGGGAGGGGTTAATAGATCTTAGTGCTCTATATACATTGAACTCATCTCCCTTAAATTTTTGTTGGAACCTTCGAGAGAGCACCAGTTGGAACACATCGCCACGTTGACAATGTTTTTTTGCCAATTCGACCTGCTCTTTATAATCTTCATCCTTTAGATTGGATTTTGGGTCGCCTTCCTTGTTAAAATTATACGATGAAAAAGTACGCACGTTAAAGAGTTGTTCTATTTCTTCAACATTGCTTTCGGTCTGATAGCAGTGGGCAAAAAGGTAGGCTTCGTTTTTAAAATGATTGATAGCGATTATGTTCTGGTACACGGCATAATAGATATCGGGTATATTTACCGAGCCATCTTTTTTATTCAATTGGATATCCTCAAAGTAACGAACGGCATCGTAGGCCATATAACCGAAGAGGCCATTGTAGATAAATTTAAACCCGTTCTGCGTGGTATCAAACTGCTTGCTAAAGTTGTGGATTACTTTAGTGATGTCGGTGTCGGAGGCAATTTTGGTTACCTCCTTTTTGCCATCGGGAAAGCTTTGTACAATGGTTTCGTCCTCTACCTTGATATATGCTATCGGGTTACAGCAGATGTACGAAAAACTGTTGTCGTTGGCATGGTAGTCACTACTTTCCAAAAGTATGCTGTTGGGGAATTTGTCCCTGATCTTTAGGTAAACACTCACGGGGGTAATGGTGTCCGCGAGGATTTTTTTGTAATGGGTTTTAAGCGTGTAACTCATTGGGTACTTATATAAATTAAAAAAGGCTTGTCGTGATGACAAGCCTCTTGTATGGTTATAATGGGGACTTAGCTCACGACGTTCGACGTAAGTTTATCCACCACCAGTTATTTGCTATTCTGTTAATCATTGAGTCAAAGATAGGAAGGAATTTTTTATGGTACAACAAAGTTGTGTTTAAATTAAAAAATCCCGCTCAAGGAATTCTTGAACGGGATTTTCACACACTAAACTGTAGTTGCTTACATCTGTAGGTCAACTACCAAATCAAATTCGTCGTAGATCAATTTGTCCTTGGCAGTGCCAATAATGCCAGAACCGTATTTTACGTCGTATTTTGTCCTGTCAACTTTCAATGTAGCAGTAGCTTTATCGCCATACACAGAGACTACAAAAGATACAGGTTCTGTATTGCCTTTTATGGTAAGGTCTCCGGTTACATCATAAGAGTTTTTCCCAGTAGATTTTACTTTGGTGAAAACCAATTTGGCCGTTGGGTGATTGGCAGTTCCAAAAAAGTCGTCGGACTTTAAGTGACCGTCCAATTTGTTTTTATAATCACCTTCTAGATCAGTGGCGTTTATGGTGCCCATGTCCACTACAAATTCTCCACCTACCAATTTTTCTCCGTCAAATTCCAATACCCCGGATTTTAGGTCGATGGTTCCTGTGTGCGATCCACCTACTTTGTAGCCTTTCCAAACTACGCTACTTTCGGAAGTATTTACTTTTTTGGTTTCTTTTTTAATGGGGTTGGCGATGGCCGAAGCTCCAAAAAGGGTAATCAATGCTAAACTTAAAATTGTCTTTTTCATGATTGTTTAATTTCTGTTGTTAATTGTTAAGGTGTTATATATGTGTAAATAATTCTTTGTTCGATTTTCTAACTTTGGCCAAGTGTTGGGTTTCGTCTTTTTCTGAACGGTAGCCCACTGCTAGAACAACGGCTGCATTCAGGTTTTTTTCCGAAAGGCCAAGGATTTCATTGTACTTGTCGGATTCAAAACCTTCGATGGGGCAAGTGTCTATTTTTAATTCGGCCGCGGCCTGCATCAAATTGCCAAAAGCGATATAAGCTTGTCTGGCGGTCCAATGGTTTTTTATTTCTTTCGGTAAACCGATCAGTTTCGATTTCATAAAATCGGAATACCCCTTTAAGCCTTCGGCAGGAATATCCCTTGTTTTGCTAACGTTTTCCAAATAGTCGTCCACCAACTCATCGCCAAAATCCGTAGCATTCGCAAAGACGAATATGTGCGAGGCATCGGTAATCTGTGTTTGGCCCCAGGAAACAGGTTTTAGTTGTTCTTTTAGTTTGGAATCGGTGATCACAAAAATGTGATAGGGTTGCAAACCGTAGGAGGAAGCGCTCAAACGGGTCGCTTCCAAAAGGGTTTCCAAATCCTTGTCCGATACTTTTTTTGCAGCATCAAATTTTTTAGTGGCGTAGCGCCATGTTCTATGTTCAATAACGGTGTTCATTAATTCTAAAATTTATCCAATAGATCGTTTAAATGTTCCAGGTCTTTTTTGGTAAAGTTTTCAAAGATTGTTTTGTGTGCTTTTCCGAGGGAGATATCGATTTTTTCCAAAGTATCAAGTCCGGAATCCGTAATTAATATCTCTATTTTTCGCCGGTTGGACGGACATACGCTCCTATGTACAAACCCTTTGGCTAAAAGTTTGTCCACCAAACGTGTGGTATTGCTCATTTTGGTTACCATTCGTTCGTTCAAAGTAGATAGGTTGGCCGGCTTGCCTTTCTGACCTCTTAAAATGCGCAATACATTAAATTGTTGAAGGGAGACCTCAAATGGTTTTAAAGCTGCGTTCATGGATTCATTGATTTTGTTGTGTACCAATTGCAAATGAATCAACGTCCTTGGTTCCAAAGGAATTTTTTTTGATGTTTTTATGGTTTCCTCAACATTCATGTACAAACAATATTTGTATATACAAATGTATATTGATCATATAGGTTAATCCAAATATTGGATAGATAAATTTTTGTTAAAGCTTATGTTTTGGACTGTACCTTACGTATTTTTAATGGTGTAAAAATCAGATAATGAAGAGGTTATTGTTTTTAGGCTCCATGTTTGTTGTTTTATGGGGATGTGCGGAAAAGAAAGATCAAAATAATGAGGATGTTGAATCCACTGAGAACGAAATGGTTGAATTGGAAGCTGAAAAAAACAAGGAGGTCAAGTTTCCTGTATACGACTTTGCAGCTTTTGAACCTTTGCTCAATAAAGATGATGGTAAAACGTACGTTGTAAACTTTTGGGCAACCTGGTGTCAGCCCTGCATCGAAGAAATGCCTCATTTCGAAAAAGTAAACTTAGAACGGTCGGACAACAATGTGGAGGTGATTTTGGTAAATCTGGACATGCCAAATATGTGGAAGACCAGATTGGAGCCCTTCGTGGAAAAAAAGAAGATAAAATCCCGGGTTGTTATCTTGGACGACCCTAAACAGAACGACTGGATACCAAAAGTTTCCCAGGATTGGGGCGGGGGAATTCCGGCAACCTTAATATATAACAAGGATAAGCGAGCATTTTACGAACGCGGTTTTACTTACGAAGAACTGAACGAGGAATTGAACAAATTTATAAATTAAGCAATCATGAAAAATTTAAGGATTTTACGTTGGGCTCTGCCCTTGCTGTTGTTTGTCGCAGCTTTTGCAGTTGGGTTTAAAGCGGCATCGGAACATAATTTGGATAATGGGTATCAAATTGGCGACATGGCCACCGATTTTTCCCTTAAAAATGTAAACGGGCAAATGGTGTCCTTGTCCGACTATGAAAATGCCAAAGGCTTTTTGGTGATATTTACCTGTAATACCTGCCCTTATGCTCAAGCTTATGAAGATAGGATTATTGCGTTGGATGCCAAATACAAAACACAAGGCGTTCCGGTAGTGGCCATTATGCCCAATGATCCAAATGCCAAGCCAGGGGATAGCTTTGCAAAAATGAAAGAGCGTGCTGAGGAAAAAGGATTTACGTTTCCTTATTTATTGGATGAAGGGCAAAAAGTTTATCCAGCCTACGGAGCAACAAGAACACCTCATGTTTTTTTGCTGGAGAAAAAACCTTCGGGGAATGAGGTCGTGTATATCGGAGCCATAGACGATAATTATCAAGATGCGACCCAGGTAGAAGAACGATTTGTGGAAAATGCAATCGACGCCATGCTTTCCGGCAATGAAATAAATCCGAAAACAACCAAGGCCATTGGGTGCGGAATAAAGTAAGCTATTTGAAAATAAAACGATTGGAAATCCGGAGTAATGCTCCGGATTTTTATTTTTGCAGAACCTAAATTATTAAAAATGGCAGATTTATCACAAGAAGAATGGGCGGAGCAACTACAAAACGATGACAACGCCTTTGTTTTGGATGTACGAACCCCCGAAGAGTTCGAAGAGGGGTATATTCCGGGCGCGACCAATATCGATATATATCTAGGGCAGGAATTTTTGGACAAAGTGGAGGAATTGGACAAGTCCAAAAACTTTTACGTTTATTGCCGATCCGGTAACCGAAGTGCGCAAGCCTGTGCTATTATGAACAGTGTTGGAATTGAAAATGCATATAACCTGGAAGGTGGCTTTATGGAGTGGGATGGCGACGTAGCAGAGTAGACCTTCCCTAGTCCCAAATCTATGCGAGAAGACCTACTGTATTTTATTTGGAAGCACAACAAGCTTTCGGCAAAACCATTGTATACCGGCAACAACGAAACGGTTTCGATCAAGTCCACAGGGTTCCAGAATATGTTGGCAGGGCCCGATTTTTTCAATGCTCAAGTGGAAATTGACGGACAGTTGTGGGCCGGTAATGTGGAGATGCACTCCAAATCATCGGATTGGTACGTGCACCATCACGAAACAGATGAAAATTACAACAATGTCATCCTTCATGTAGTATGGGAGGATGACATTGTTGTTTTTAGAAAGGACGGTTCCAGAATCCCAACGTTAGAAGTAAAGCGGTATGTGCCCACCGAGCTATTGGGCCGATATCGGAACTTGATCGAGAATTCCCGTTCCACCTTTGTTAATTGTGAAAAGGACCTAAAGGATGTAGATGCCTTTATTCTGGAAAATTGGCTGCAACGATTGTTTATTGAACGACTGGAGAATAAGTCCAAATTGATCTTGCAGTTGTTGGAAACATCCAAAAACGATTGGGAGGCTGTTCTTTTTATGGTATTGGCGAAAAGTTTTGGCTCCAAGGTAAATGGAACATATTTCCTGGATCGGGCAAAGCAATTGGATTTTTCTGTCGTTCGAAAAACCACCAATGAACCATTGCAGTTGGAAGCTTTGCTTTTTGGCCATTTTGGACTTTTACATGCGGATGATTGCACGGATTCGTACTATAGAGAACTCAACAAAGAGTATGGGTATCTTAAGCAAAAATTTGATTTGGAAGATACGTTTACAAAGCCGGAGTTTTATGGATTACGACCATTAAATTTTCCCACAATACGTGTTTCGCAGTTGACCAGTTTGTATAGTGGAAACCACAACCTTTTTTCAAACCTGATAAATTTCACAACCCTGGAGGATATTTATCAAACTTTGGAGGTTTCTACAGGACGGTATTGGGAAGAGCACTACACCTTTGGAAAACCATCCAAAAAAAGAGATAAAAAGCTATCTAGGAATTTCATAGATTTGATCATCATAAATGCATTGGTGCCGCTTAAATTTTGCTATTCAAAATATGTGGGAAGACAATGGGACGAGGAGCTGATCGGATTGATGTCCCATGTAGCTGCCGAGAAAAATTCCGTTATTCAAAACTTTGGCAAAATTGGGTCAAAGGCGACCAATGCCATGGAAACGCAAGCACAATTGGAGCTGTACAATAATTATTGTACCAAAAATAAATGTATGCAATGCGCCATTGGCGCACAATTATTGAATAGAAATCTCTAATTTTAACCATGTCTTTGTTTTATAATACCCTTTACTACTTTCAAAAGCGAGGCTTCGAGGTCTGTAGGCGAATTGCGGAAAGACTTGGTATCCGTGCCCGAGTGGTGCGTACCAGTTTTATCTATCTAACATTTGTTACCTTGGGCTTTGGGTTCGCCCTTTATCTTTTTATTGCCTTTTGGTTAAGGATCAAAGACCTTATTTATACAAAAAGAACTTCTGTATTTGACCTTTAAGAATGATTAGACTGCTCCGCTCTAAAATACTTGTGGCCCTCACCTTAATGGTGGTGGTGCTTGTTTTTGGGGTGATAGGGTATAAAATGCTGTCCGATTTTACGTGGATAGAGGCCATTTATATGACGATTATTACCGTGACCACGGTAGGTTTTTCGGAAGTAAGGCCTTTGGATGCCAATGCTAAGATTTTTACCGTATTTTTAATTGTAACCAGTGTTTTTATATTTGGATTTGCCATTTCAGTGGTGTCCGAATATATTTTGGGCAGAAATTCGTTGGAACTACTAAAAAAGAAGAGAGTGAAAAAGCAAATAGATAGTCTTTCCGGTCATGTTGTGATCTGTGGATTTGGTAGGAATGGTATGCAGGCCGCAGAAAAATTGACCGCTTATAGAAAACCATTTGTGGTGATCGAAAGGGATAGGGAGATCATAGAACGGCATGAAGAAGATATTTTGTTTGTGGAAGGCGATGCCAATGAGGACGAAGTTTTGCTCGAAGCCGGAATAGATCGGGCCCAATATCTTATAACTGCCGTGCCGGATGACTCGGCAAACCTGTTCATTGTGCTTTCGGCCAGGCAATTAAACTCAGATTTATTCATAATAAGTAGGGCGTCACAGATAACTTCGGTTAAAAAATTGGAGTTTGGTGGAGCAAATAAAGTAATAATGCCCGACAAAATCGGAGGGGATCACATGGCCTCTTTGGTGGTAATGCCCAACTTGATCACTTTTTTAGATCAACTATCCATTGAGGGTGAGCATACCACAAATTTAGAAGAAGTCAGTATAGAGGATTTTACCGACCAAATGGAATGTAACTCCTTGCGCGATCTTGATCTTCGCAGAAAAACAGGATGTACCATAATCGGGTACGTGGATCCACAAGGAAAGTACGTTATAAACCCGGAAGCCGATATGGTTTTACAGCCCAAGAGCAAGGTAATTGTTTTGGGCAGACCTGAACAGATAAGGAAATTAAATCAAATGTTTCAGATCGGATAGTTAAAAAAACATAAAATTTGATAGCGTTGATTTTTTTTTGGATATTGCTGACTTTACCATACCAAAAACTAACTAATCTCAATATATGAAGTATTTTCTTTTTCTATTGTCTTTTTTTGCGCTAACCACTGGTTTTTCACAGGAATTGACCGTAGTTGGCAAAACCTACAATGTCTCCGACAACATTAATGATGGTGTTATAGAGCTAACAGTGGATGGGGGAGTGGAGCCCTACACCTACAAATGGAGCAATCAGGAAACGCCGCTCAAGTCCAAATCGGCACAACGTCTGGTAGAAGGTATACCGTATAGTGTTACAGTGACCGACGCGGCAGGTAATTCGATTACCAAAGAATTTAAAGTAGAGACAGAATCGATCACAGAAGTATTCAATGGAACCATGACCCCGGCAGTAAGTGCATTGGGGTCTGTTCTTTTCTGGGACCCCTTCGCAGCGATCGGAATATACGATCCAGTGGCCTATGCCGACGTAAAATTGATCGGTATTCCCGATTGGAGCAACGAGACCCAGGATAAATTCGTTTTAAAACAGTGGCTGAAAGATGATAAGGCCAGTGTGGCCAAAGGTGAAGATATTGCCGTGATCACCAGTGATAAAAGAGGAGATATCGTTATAAAATCCGAAGCTAAAGGAAAGCTTTTGCAGAGAGTAAAGCAGGGCAACGTAATCTACAATTCGGACAACCAAGAACATGTTATTGAACAAGGAGCACATTTCTTTGCCGAAATCAAGTACGATGAGCCCATTGCCATGACCCATCCTAACGGAGATCCGATCATAAAAGGTATTCCCTTTATCGTAATTTGGTTGGTCCTCGGAGCGTTGTTCTTTACAATTCGAATGGGCTTCATTAACATTCGTGGGTTCAGACATTCCATTGATCTTGCCAAAGGAAAATACGATGACCCGGATGCTCCGGGGCAAGTGACCCACTTCCAGGCATTGGCCACAGCAGTTTCCGGTACCGTTGGTCTTGGTAATATAGCTGGTGTTGCCGTAGCGGTATCCTTGGGTGGTGCAGGAGCTACTTTTTGGATGATTGTTTGTGGACTTTTGGGTATGTCCTCCAAATTTGTGGAGTGTACCCTTGGTGTAAAATACAGGGATATATTACCTGATGGCCGTGTATTCGGCGGTCCAATGAACTACTTGCGCTATGGTCTGGAAAAGCGCAATATGAAAGGTTTTGGTAAAGTATTGGCGGGAGTGTTCGCCATGCTTGCAGTGGGAGCTTCCTTTGGTGGGGGCAATATGTTCCAGGCGAACCAATCTTTTGAGCAATTGGCCGGGCAGTTTCCTGCCTTGGCCGGTAATGGCTTTTGGTTCGGAGTGGTCACGGCTATTCTGGTAGGTGTAGTTATCATTGGTGGAATTAGCAGTATTGCCAAAGTAACAGGTAAAGTAGTGCCGATCATGGCAACCATATATATAGTTGCGGCATTGGCGGTAATTATAATGAATATCCAAAATATTGGACCGGCATTCTCTGCAATTGTGGATGGAGCGTTTAACCCTTCGGCCCTAAAAGGAGGAATTTTGGGAGTATTGGTCATTGGGTTTCAAAGAGCGGCCTTCTCCAATGAGGCAGGTGTAGGTTCTGCGGCCATTGCCCACAGTGCGGCAAAGACCAACCATCCACCGTCAGAAGGTTTTGTTGCCTTACTAGAGCCATTTATCGATACCGTTGTGGTTTGTACTCTAACAGCTTTGGTGTTGATTTTTACAGGAATGCACGAAGTAGAAGGAATGGCAGGTGCACAGTTGACATCCGATGCTTTTGGTAGCCAAATTTCTTGGTTCCCTTATGTATTGGCATTGGCGGTATTCCTTTTTGCATTCTCAACCATGATTTCTTGGTCTTACTACGGAATGAGGGCCTGGACTTATCTTTTCGGGAAGAGCAAGCGTTCCGAGATGATCTACAAGATGTTGTTCTTGGTGTTTGTTGTGGTAGGTGCTTCGGTAAGTTTAGGGGCTGTATTGGATTTTTCGGATATGATGATACTTGCCATGTCCTTCCCGAATATCATTGGACTCTACATAATGTCCGGCGAAGTGCGCAAGGACCTGGATGGTTATTTACAGAAATTAAAAGCTGGACAGCTTTTCAAAAAATTGAAGAGTCAATAATATACCTTAAAATATGAGAAAGCAATCCCACTTCAGGTTCAATAAGCAAGAACGGAGTGGGATTTTCTTTTTTTTGTTGGTGGTTCTTGTACTGCAACTGGTTTCTTTCTGGTTAAGAGCAAATCCCTCTCGTCCAAAAAGTAGTTTGGCCCTCAATCTTGAGGAACAAAAAACCATGGATAGTCTTATTGTAGAAAAACAGCGTAGAGGCGCCACTAAAATGTATCCTTTTAACCCCAATTACATTTCGGACCATAAAGGCTACATTTTGGGCCTGTCAATTGAAGAGTTGGATAGGTTGTCAGCTTTTAGGAAGAAAGGAAAGTTTGTGAATTCTTCAGAAGAATTTCAGGTCGTTACCCAAGTTTCGGATTCTTTATTGGGGATTTTGTCGCCATATTTTCAATTCCCCGATTGGAAGAAACATAATCAATTTCAAAAGAAAGCCTTGTCCAAACCTAAAAACAGGGTTCAAGTCAAAGATTTGAATGCTGCTTCGGCAATGGACTTGATGTCGGTTTACGGAATCGGGGAAACATTGTCCAATCGAATTATAAAGTTCAGGGATAGGCTTGGTGGTTTTTTGGTGAACGAACAATTGTATGATGTTTATGGATTAAAACCAGAAGTTGTGGAAGAAACATTGCGGGCTTTTCAAGTGCTAGAGGTTCCTGAGGTCAAAAAAATCAATCTAAATACTGCTTCGGCAAAAGAATTGTCCCAACTTATATATATAAGGAGTGGACTGGCAGCACAAATTGTTGCGTATAGGGAGAAAAACGGCTTGTTCAAAACATTTGAAGAATTGACTTATGTTGATGGATTTCCAACAGAAAAACTAGATAGAATAGCCTTATATTTGTTTTTATAAATTAGGTGGTATGATTGATATGTACTTCACGGAAGAACATAATTTATTCCGGGAGAGTCTAAAGGATTTTTTGCAAAAAGAGGTTGTTCCCCATATAGAAAAATGGGAGGAATCGGGGAGAATAGATGGGGATATCTGGAACAAGTTCGGGGAAATGGGATATTTTGGTTTGATGACCCCAGAAGATTACTCCGGTCTCAACTTGGACCTTTTCTACACGGTTATCTTTCTTGAAGAGCTGCAAAAGATAAATTCAGGTGGTTTTGCCGCTGCTATGTGGGCGCACCAATATTTGGCAATGACATACTTGAACAAGTTGGCCACCCATGAGCAGAAAAAAGCGTATTTAGAACCCAGTGTACTTGGGAATAAAATTGGCTGTTTGGGAGTATCCGAACCTTTTGGGGGCAGTGATGTTGCCGCTATGCGCACCACTGCCGAGAAAAAAGGTGATGTGTACATAGTGAACGGTTCCAAAACTTTTATAACCAACGGTGTTTATGGCGACTACATTATCCTTGCTGCAAAGACCGATATACATGCTGCCCACAAGGGCATAAGTATGTTTGTTGTGGACAGGAATGCCAAAGGGGTGTCCGCAAATAAGTTGAATAAATTAGGATGGAGGGCTTCGGATACCGCAGAACTGGCCTTTGATAATGTTGAAGTGCCGGCTTCCAATTTGCTCGGAAATTTAAATGAAGGTTTTTCGTATATTATGGAGGCCTTTGCATTGGAACGTTTGGTAATGGGGGTGAATGCCCATGCAAGGGCGGAGTATGCTCTCGATTATGCGTTGCAGTATATGTCCGAGCGTGAGGCTTTTGGTAAAAGCATAAATCAATTTCAGGCGTTAAGACATCGATTGGTTGATTTATATTCCGATATGTTGCTGTGCAAGCAATTCAATTATGCGACGATCGGGCAAATGGAAAAAGGAACCTATGTGGTAAAAGAAGCTACAATTTCCAAACTTAAATCTACCAAAATGGCCGATGAGGTTATTTATCATTGTCTTCAGTTCTTAGGTGGATACGGTTATATTGAAGATTATCCAATGGCAAGGTTGAGCCGGGACAGTAGGCTTGGGCCAATTGGCGGGGGTACCTCCGAAATCTTACGCGAAATTTTGGCCAAAATTATCGTGGATAAAAAAGAGTACAAGAAACCAAAGGTGTAGAAAATATCAAAAAAGTAAAATATTTCTTTAACCGTTAAATATCATTCGTATATTTGCACTCCAAAAATCTAAAAGAAAGGAGGTTGTAGCCCATGTTAATTATACCAGTAAAAGAAGGAGAAAACATCGATAGAGCTTTAAAACGTTTCAAACGTAAGTTCGACAGAACAGGTACCATGCGTCAGTTAAGAACAAGACAGCAGTTTACTAAACCTTCTGTAAAACGTAGAGCGCAGATACAAAAAGCACAATACATTCAGGGTCTTAGAGATCAAGAAGAAGTATAGTCTTTAAAAGTTCTTATAAAATATAGTGATCCCGTTCCTTAATTGGAGCGGGATTTTCTTTTTATAGGTTTCGGGATTCTATTGTTACCTTTGGAATATGTCCTTGTCAGCTTTTATTTCTTATTTGGAGTTGGAGAAGAATTACTCCAAAAATACCATTTTGGCGTATCAAAAGGATATTGAGTCCTTTGCTGGTTTTTGTAAAGAGCATCATGATGCGGTGAATTTGGAGAATGTATCCTATCCGTTGATCAGGAGCTGGATCGTTGATCTCTCCGATCAAGGTGTGTCCAACAGGACCATTAACCGGAAAATATCTTCTTTGCAGGCTTACTATAAGTTTTTATTGAAAATAGGGGAGATAACCGTCTCACCTTTGGTGAAACATAGGGCGCTCAAAACCGAAAAGAAGATAGAGGTCCCATTTTCTGAAAAGGAAATGGAATCTGTTTTGTCCGAAATTCCTTTTGAGGATGATTTTGAAGGAGAAAGGGATAAGTTGATCATTGAGCTATTGTATGCCACGGGTATGCGAAGAACGGAGTTGGTGAACTTAAAAATACAGGATTTGGATTTGGCCGGACACCAATTAAAAGTATTGGGCAAAAGAAACAAAGAGCGCATTATACCTTTGCTTCACACCACGGTACGGCAGATCAATACATATTTGGACAAACGTTCTGAGCTGCAATCCAGGTCGGATTCATCCTATCTGCTATTAACAAAAGGTGGTCTTAAAATTTACGAAACACTTGTTTATCGAACCATAAATAAGTATTTTAGTTTGGTGTCCCCCAAGGTAAAAAAGAGTCCTCATATACTTAGGCACACTTTTGCAACACATTTGCTCAATAGGGGGGCTGATCTAAATTCCGTGAAGGAATTGTTGGGGCATTCAAGTTTGGCATCTACACAAGTTTATACACATAATAGTATAGCCGAACTTAAAAAAGTACATCGGAAGGCCCACCCAAGAAACAAGAAATAGTGAATTCTTGTAATGTTTAACTTCACTGTCTAGGACAGTACTAAAACTACATCTTATGAAAGTAAATGCACAATCGGTAAATTTTTCGGCTGATGGTAAATTGATAGACTTTATCCAAAAGCGAATGGACAAATTGGAATTATTTTACGACAAGGTCATAGAATCGGATGTATATTTGAAAGTGGAAAACACCAGTGCAAAAGAGAATAAGATAGTGGAAATCATGGTGTTCGTGCCCGGGGATAAATTTATGGTCAAAAAACAATGTAAGTCTTTTGAGGAAGCAGTTGATTCGGCCTGTAGTTCCTTGGAAAGACAGTTGGTTAAAAAGAAAGAAAAGCAGCGGGCGAAAGCTTGATGAAAATTTTTCAAAATTTGTTTTGATTAAAAAAATAAATATATACATTTGCAGTCCGTTAGAAATAGCGGGCTTTTTTAATGATGAAAAAGCGGTGAAATGCCGATATAGCTCAGCTGGCTAGAGCAGCTGATTTGTAATCAGCAGGTCGTGGGTTCGAGTCCCTCTATCGGCTCGTAAGTTATTGAAAATTAAGGCGGGGGGATACTCAAGCGGCCAACGAGGACAGACTGTAAATCTGTTGGTTTTTACCTTCGCAGGTTCGAATCCTGCTCCCCCCACAAAAGTTGTTCGTCGGAACAACCGGGAAAAAGGTTTTATTGAAATTTTGGATTG
The DNA here is from genome assembly GCF_056160185.1 of Flagellimonas sp. ABD4_174. Lineage (NCBI taxonomy): Bacteria > Pseudomonadati > Bacteroidota > Flavobacteriia > Flavobacteriales > Flavobacteriaceae > Flagellimonas > Flagellimonas sp. ABD4_174. Next base: position 2,863,364 of record NZ_JBSWWP010000001.1, on the reverse strand, counting down.
CTTGGACGGTTGTCCAAGAAAAAATGCGGGAGTAGCTCAGTTGGTAGAGCGTCAGCCTTCCAAGCTGAATGTCGCCGGTTCGAACCCGGTCTCCCGCTCTAAACTTGAAATATTGGATTTCGAGTAAAAGGTTGAAGTTTTGGCGAGCTTGACTTGTAACTTTAAACTCTAAACCTGATAACCCATAGGCCGGTGTAGCTCAGGGGTAGAGCGTTTCCTTGGTAAGGAAGAGGTCACGGGTTCAAATCCCGTCATTGGCTCAAAACGATTTGTACACTAATATAAACTAAGATTAAAATTATTTTAAAATGGCAAAGGAAACTTTTGATCGTTCCAAACCACACTTAAATATTGGTACCATTGGACACGTGGATCACGGTAAAACAACATTGACTGCTGCTATTACCACTGTATTGGCGAACGCTGGTTTGTCTGAGCTAAGAAGCTTTGACTCCATCGATAACGCGCCAGAAGAAAAAGAAAGAGGTATTACTATCAACACTTCGCACGTTGAGTACCAAACAGCTAACCGTCACTACGCTCACGTTGACTGTCCTGGTCACGCGGATTACGTAAAGAACATGGTTACTGGTGCTGCCCAAATGGACGGTGCTATTTTGGTTGTGGCTGCTACCGATGGTCCTATGCCGCAAACTCGTGAGCACATCCTTCTAGGTCGTCAGGTTGGTATTCCTCGTATCGTTGTTTTCTTGAACAAAGTTGATATGGTGGATGATGAGGAGCTTTTGGAGCTTGTTGAGATGGAAGTAAGAGAATTGCTTTCTTTCTATGAGTACGATGGTGATAATGGGCCTGTTGTTGCTGGTTCTGCACTTGGTGCTTTAAACGGTGAGCAAAAATGGGTTGATACCGTAATGGAGTTGATGGAAGCTGTTGATAGCTGGATCGAAGAGCCAGAGCGTGAGGTTGACAAAGACTTCTTGATGCCTATCGAAGATGTATTTACAATTACAGGTCGTGGTACTGTTGCTACTGGTCGTATCGAAACTGGTGTGGCCAACACAGGTGACCCTGTAGATATTATCGGTATGGGTGCTGAGAAATTGTCTTCTACCATTACTGGTGTTGAGATGTTCCGTAAGATTTTGGATAGAGGTGAGGCCGGTGATAACGTAGGTCTTCTTTTGAGAGGTATCGAAAAATCAGATATCAAAAGAGGTATGGTAATCTGTAAGCCAGGTTCTGTTAAGCCACACGCCAAATTCAAAGCTGAGGTTTATATCCTTAAAAAAGAAGAAGGTGGTCGTCACACGCCATTCCACAACAACTACCGTCCACAGTTCTACGTTCGTACAACTGACGTAACCGGTAACATCAACCTTCCTGATGGAGTTGAAATGGTAATGCCAGGTGATAACTTGACGATTACTGTTGATTTGATTCAGCCGATCGCATTGAGCGTTGGTCTACGTTTTGCAATCCGTGAAGGAGGTAGAACAGTAGGTGCTGGTCAGGTTACTGAGATTTTAGATTAATCATTTTACAATAATAGTGCACTAAAGGGTGTCCCGGTTTTCTCGGGATACCTTTCAGTGTAATTAAACGGGTGTAGCTCAGTTGGTAGAGCACTGGTCTCCAAAACCAGGTGTCGGGAGTTCGAGTCTCTCCTCCCGTGCAAGCAAAATACTCAAAAATTATGATCACTTACATAAAGGAATCATTAGAAGAACTTAAAAACAATGTTACTTGGTTGGAGCGTAGTAAGGCATCCAATTTAATGGTTGTTGTGGCTGTTTTCTCCATATTGTTCGCTTTGGCGACTTGGGGTGTGGATTCTTTGTTCAGTAACTTGATCACATTGTATTTTGAAAAATTAATAGGATAAAGGTCGATCGATATGTCTGAGGTTCTGGAGAAAAAATGGTATGTGGTAAGAGCGGTCAGTGGTCAAGAAAACAAGATCAAAGGCTATATTGAAAGCGAGGTTGAAAGAGCCGGTTTTGGTGATTACCTCGAGGAAGTTCTTGTGCCTACCGAGAAAGTAGTTCAGATAAGAAACGGAAAGAAAATCAACAAAGAAAGAGTTTACTTTCCTGGGTATATCATGATCAAGGCCAATCTTGGCGGAGAAATGGTTCACATCATTCGCTCCATAACCAATGTAATCGGTTTCTTGGGCGAAGTAAAAGGTGGGGATCCTGTTCCTTTGAGGAAATCCGAAGTAAACCGTATGCTTGGTAAAGTGGATGAGTTGGCCGTAAATACGGACAACGTTTCGATTCCATTTGTGTTGGGTGAAACGGTTAAGGTGATTGATGGACCTTTTAATGGTTTTAACGGAACTGTTGAAAAAATCAATGAAGAAAAGCGTAAGCTAGAGGTAATGGTAAAGATTTTCGGAAGAAAAACGCCATTGGAGCTCAGCTATATGCAAGTTGAAAAAGTTGGATAGAAGAAGAATGGTAGATGTTGGATTTTGGGTTGCTTAAATGTGTTGCTCGAAATTAACCTCTAAAATTCAAACGCTATAATAAAGAGCTGTTACATATATAAAGCTGTGTTGCTTCCAATTGACACACTTTAAATTTAATTAGAAACAATGGCAAAAGAAGTAGATAAGGTAGTTAAATTACAAGTTAGGGGAGGTGCTGCGAACCCATCGCCACCGGTTGGACCCGCCTTAGGTGCTGCTGGTGTTAACATCATGGAGTTCTGTAAGCAGTTTAATGCTCGTACACAGGACAAACAAGGTAAGGTTTTACCTGTTGTTATCACCGTTTACAAAGACAAATCTTTCGAGTTTGTTGTAAAAACACCACCTGCGGCAGTTCAATTGATGGAAGCAGCGAAGATTAAAAAAGGATCAGGTGAACCTAACAGGGTTAAAAACGGGTCAGTTACTTGGGATCAAGTAAAGGCGATCGCCGAAGATAAAATGGTCGATCTTAACGCTTTTACCGTGGAATCTGCAATGAGTATGGTTGCGGGTACCGCTAGATCTATGGGTCTGAAAATAGCCGGACAAAGACCTTTTTAAAATCTTAAAAGCATTATTAAATGGCAAAGTTGACTAAAAAGCAAAAAGAAGCCCAATCCAAAATTGACAAGAATAAATTGTATTCTTTGGAAGAGGCATCCGCTTTAGTAAAAGAAATAACCAATGTAAAATTTGATGCTTCCATAGATTTGGCGGTTCGTTTGGGCGTGGACCCAAGAAAAGCCAATCAAATGGTACGTGGCGTTGTTACCCTTCCTCATGGAACTGGTAAGGATGTGAAAGTTTTGGCATTGGTGACACCAGACAAAGAAGCAGAAGCAACAGAAGCAGGAGCTGATTTTGTTGGGTTGGACGAATATTTGGATAAAATAAAAGGCGGTTGGACAGACGTTGATGTTATCATCACCATGCCAAGCGTTATGGGTAAATTGGGACCATTAGGTAGAATTTTAGGACCTAGAGGTTTAATGCCCAATCCAAAAACCGGAACAGTTACCATGGATGTAGCGAAAGCCGTATCCGATGTTAAGGCCGGTAAAATAGACTTTAAAGTGGACAAAACCGGTATTGTGCACGCAGCAATCGGAAAAGCTTCATTCTCCGCGGACAAAATCGCAGGAAACGCTAAGGAATTGATAGATACCTTGGTAAAATTGAAGCCTTCGGCAGCTAAAGGTGTGTACATGAAGAGTATATACATGTCCAGTACAATGAGCCCTAGTGTTCAACTAGATCCAAAAGCAGTTCAATAACTGGTAGTTCAATTTTTATAACTATGACAAGAGAAGAAAAAGCAACAGTAATAAAAGACTTGACTGCACAGTTGGCCGATAACGCCAATATTTACTTGGCCGATATTTCGGGATTGAACGCTGTGGACACCTCTAACTTGAGAAGAGCGTGTTTTAAGGCAAACATTAAGCTTGCGGTCGTAAAGAACACCTTGCTTGCAAAAGCAATGGAAGCTTCTGATAAGGAATTTGGTGAACTTCCCGAGGTCTTGAAAGGTAACACATCTTTGATGTTTTCCGAAACCGGGAACGCACCTGCGAAACTTATCAAGAACTTTAGAAAAAAATCAGAAAAGCCCGTATTAAAAGGAGCCTTTATCGAAGAGGCGGTATATATTGGGGATAACAATCTTGATGCACTTGTGAACATCAAGTCCAAAGAGGAAGTTATCGGGGATATCATCGGATTGTTGCAATCACCGGCCAAGAATGTTATTTCTGGACTTAAGTCCGGAGGCGGTAAATTGGCAGGTATCCTTAAAACCCTTTCTGAGAAAGAATAATTCGCGCACAATAAACTAAGTATATTTTTAAAAATTTTTATTAAACGATAGAAAAATGGCAGATTTAAAAGATTTTGCAGAACAGTTGGTAAACCTTACAGTAAAAGAGGTAAATGAGTTGGCCGACATTTTAAAAGAAGAATATGGTATTGAGCCTGCTGCTGCTGCAGTAGCTGTTGCTGGTGGTGCTGCCGGTGGCGGTGAAGCCGAAGCTGCTGAGGAAAAATCAGAATTTGATGTAATCCTTACAGCTGCTGGTGGTTCTAAATTGGCGGTCGTAAAATTGGTTAAGGAATTGACCGGTCTTGGACTAAAAGATGCTAAAGAAATCGTTGACAGCGCACCAAAAGCTGTTAAGGAAGGTGTTGCCAAAGATGAGGCAGAAGGTATCAAAAAATCATTGGAAGAAGCAGGAGCAGAAGTTGAGCTTAAATAATCGCTTTTCCCATTAGAACTTGGTTAAGGTCTTTCCATTTTTTGGTTAGACCTTAGCCTATTTATATAAGGAGTGTATAAAGCCGTACACCAACCCACTTAGTAATCACGATCAAAATTTGTCCATAGATGTTCACAAACACTATTGAAAGAGTTAATTTCGCATCCGCTAAGAACATACCGGAATACCCGGATTTCTTGGACATTCAGATAAAATCGTTCCAAGACTTTTTCCAGCTTGAGACTAAATCTGACGAAAGAGGAAACGAAGGTCTCTACAACACCTTCATGGAGAATTTTCCAATCACAGATACCAGAAACCAGTTCGTACTTGAGTTTTTGGATTACTTCATAGATCCACCAAGATATTCCATCCAAGAATGTATCGAGCGTGGACTTACCTATAGCGTACCCCTAAAGGCGCGTTTAAAATTGTACTGTACCGATCCAGAGCACGAAGATTTCGAAACTATCGTTCAGGATGTGTATTTGGGTACTATCCCTTACATGACTCCCAGTGGAACCTTTGTGATCAACGGCGCAGAAAGAGTTGTAGTTTCCCAGTTGCACAGATCTCCAGGGGTTTTCTTTGGACAATCTTTCCACGCAAATGGAACAAAATTGTATTCCGCCAGGGTAATTCCTTTCAAAGGATCTTGGATTGAATTCGCCACTGATATCAACTCGGTGATGTATGCCTACATCGATAGGAAGAAAAAATTACCGGTAACCACTCTGTTCCGTGCCATCGGCTTTGAAAGGGACAAGGACATTTTGGAAATCTTCGACCTTTCGGAAGAAGTAAAGGTTTCCAAATCCGGGCTTAAAAAAGTATTGGGCCGTAAATTGGCCGCTAGGGTGCTGAACACATGGCATGAGGATTTCGTGGACGAGGATACTGGAGAAGTGGTATCTATCGAAAGAAACGAAATCGTACTAGATCGTGATACCATTTTGGAAAAAGAGCATATCGATGAGATCATTGATGCCGACGTGAAGACCATTTTGCTTCACAAGGAGAACAATGCACAGTCTGATTATGCCATTATCCACAACACTTTGCAAAAAGACCCTACCAACTCTGAAAAAGAAGCGGTAGAGCATATTTATAGACAATTGCGTAATGCCGAACCGCCAGATGAAGAAACGGCTCGTGGTATTATCGATAAATTGTTCTTCTCCGACCAACGTTACAATCTTGGAGAAGTAGGTCGTTACAGAATGAACAAGAAGTTGGGCTTGGATATCGGAATGGATAAACAAGTGTTGACCAAGGAAGATATCATCACCATCATCAAATATTTGATCGAGTTGATCAACTCCAAAGCGGAGATCGATGATATTGATCACTTGTCCAACCGTCGTGTAAGAACCGTTGGGGAACAATTGTCCCAGCAGTTCGGTGTAGGTTTGGCACGTATGGCGCGTACCATCCGTGAACGTATGAACGTTCGTGACAATGAGGTGTTTACCCCTATTGATTTGATCAATGCGAAGACATTGTCATCCGTAATCAACTCATTCTTTGGAACCAACCAGTTGTCCCAGTTCATGGACCAGACCAACCCGTTGGCAGAGATTACGCACAAAAGAAGATTATCCGCACTAGGGCCAGGTGGTCTTTCCAGAGAAAGAGCAGGTTTCGAGGTGCGAGACGTTCACTACACGCACTACGGAAGATTATGTCCGATCGAGACACCTGAAGGACCGAACATTGGTTTGATCTCTTCATTGTCCGTATTTGCCAAGGTGAACAATATGGGCTTCTTGGAAACTCCTTACCGTAAAGTAGAGGATGGTAAAGTGGATACTGAAAACCACATTTACCTAAGTGCAGAGGAAGAGGAAGGAATGAAGATTGCCCAAGCCAACATTCCATTGGCAGAAGATGGTACTATTGAAAGAGAAAAGGTAATTGCCCGTGAAGAAGGTGATTTCCCGGTAGTGGACCCAACAGAGGTAAAATATACCGACGTTGCACCGAACCAGATCGCATCCATTTCCGCATCCTTGATTCCTTTCTTGGAGCACGATGATGCGAACCGTGCCTTGATGGGATCTAACATGATGCGCCAGGCAGTTCCATTGTTGAGACCGGATTCTCCGATCGTAGGTACAGGTTTGGAAAGACAAGTAGCTACCGATTCCCGGGTATTGATCAATGCAGAAGGAGATGGGGTTGTTGAGTATGTGGATGCACAGAAAATTACCATTAAGTACGATAGGACCGATGAAGAGCGATTGGTAAGCTTTGACGAAGATTCTAAAACGTACCAATTGGTGAAGTTTAGAAAAACAAACCAAGGAACCAGTATTAACTTGAAGCCAATCGTAAGAAAAGGCGACAAGGTAAAAAAAGGTCAGGTACTTTGTGAAGGCTACGCTACCGAAAAAGGGGAATTGGCCTTGGGTAGAAACATGAAGGTTGCCTTTATGCCTTGGAAAGGATACAACTTTGAGGATGCGATCGTGATTTCCGAAAAAGTGGTTCGTGAGGATATATTTACCTCTATCCATGTTGATGAGTATTCCTTGGAGGTAAGAGATACCAAATTGGGTGCGGAGGAATTGACCAACGATATTCCAAACGTATCAGAAGAAGCAACAAAGGATTTGGACGAGTACGGTATGATCCGTATCGGTGCCGAAGTGAAGCCAGGAGATATTTTGATCGGTAAGATTACTCCAAAGGGAGAATCCGATCCAACTCCGGAAGAAAAACTGTTGCGTGCCATATTTGGTGACAAAGCAGGTGATGTAAAGGATGCTTCATTAAAAGCTTCTCCATCATTAAGAGGTGTGGTAATCGATAAGAAATTGTTCTCCCGTTCTATCAAGGATAAGAGAAAACGTTCCGAAGATAAAGAAGCCATCGCTAGATTGGAATTGGATTATGAGGTGAAGTTCCAACAGCTGAAAGATGAATTGATCGAGAAATTGTTCAGTTTGATCAGTGGAAAAACATCACAAGGTGTAATCAACGATTTGGGTGAAGAAGTACTTCCAAAAGGAAAGAAATACACCATTAAAATGTTGAACGCCGTTGACGATTTCGCTCACTTGGTTGGAGGAAGCTGGACAACAGATGATGCTACCAATGCTTTGGTTGCCGACTTGTTGCACAACTACAAAATCAAATTGAACGATATTCAAGGTAACCTTAGAAGGGACAAGTTTACCATCTCCGTAGGGGATGAGCTTCCTGCAGGTATCATGAAATTGGCCAAAGTCTACATCGCCAAAAAGCGTAAGCTTAAAGTTGGTGATAAAATGGCAGGTCGTCACGGTAACAAAGGTATTGTGGCCCGTATCGTTCGTCAAGAGGATATGCCGTTCTTGGAAGACGGAACCCCAGTGGACATTGTATTGAACCCACTTGGTGTACCATCGAGGATGAACATTGGTCAGATCTACGAAACCGTATTAGGTTGGGCCGGATTAAAGTTGGGTCAAAAATATGCCACTCCAATTTTTGATGGTGCCTCGTTGGATGAGATCAATAAGATTACCGATGAAGCAGGAGTGCCAAGATTTGGACATACTTATCTATACGATGGTGGAACCGGTCAGCGTTTTGATCAACGAGCTACCGTTGGAGTTATCTACATGTTGAAACTAGGTCACATGGTAGACGACAAAATGCACGCAAGATCTATTGGACCGTACTCATTGATCACACAGCAACCATTGGGTGGTAAAGCTCAGTTTGGTGGTCAGCGTTTTGGTGAGATGGAGGTGTGGGCATTGGAAGCCTACGGAGCATCATCTACCCTTAGGGAAATATTGACCGTTAAGTCGGATGATGTTATCGGAAGGGCCAAGACCTATGAGACCATTGTAAAGGGTGAGACCATGCCAGAGCCTGGGTTGCCAGAATCTTTCAATGTATTGATGCACGAACTTAAAGGTTTGGGCTTGGATATTAGATTGGAGGAATAGAACACTATATTACATTAACTATATCATCACCATATTGTTATGGCTAGAATAAAAGATAATAACGCACAAAAAAGGTTCAACAAAATTTCCATCGGATTGGCCTCTCCAGAGTCAATCTTGGCAGAGTCCCGTGGAGAGGTGTTGAAGCCCGAAACCATTAACTATAGAACGCACAAACCAGAGCGTGATGGATTGTTCTGCGAGCGTATTTTTGGTCCCGTTAAGGATTATGAATGTGCTTGTGGTAAGTACAAAAGAATCCGTTACCGTGGAATCGTTTGTGACCGTTGTGGTGTTGAAGTAACGGAGAAAAAAGTACGTAGAGATCGCGTGGGGCACATTAATCTTGTGGTTCCCGTAGCGCATATCTGGTACTTCCGTTCACTGCCAAACAAAATAGGATACCTTTTGGGATTGCCTTCCAAAAAGTTGGATATGATCATATACTACGAAAGGTATGTGGTTATCCAGCCTGGTATTGCCAAAGGTCCAGAAGGTGAGGAAATCCACAAAATGGATTTCTTGACCGAAGAGGAATACTTGAACATTTTGGAATCCATTCCTACCGAGAACCAATACTTGGAGGATACCGATCCCAATAAGTTCATTGCCAAAATGGGTGCCGAATGTTTGATTGACATTTTGTCCAGAATAGATTTGGAACAATTATCGTACGAACTACGTCACAAGGCGAACACCGAAACATCAAAACAACGTAAGACCGAAGCATTGAAACGTCTTCAGGTAGTCGAGGCATTACGTGAATCACAGAACAACAGGGAGAACAACCCTGAATGGATGATCATGAAAGTGATTCCTGTGATTCCGCCAGAATTGCGTCCGTTGGTACCGTTGGATGGTGGTCGTTTTGCCACATCAGATTTGAACGATTTGTACCGTAGGGTAATTATCCGAAACAACCGATTGAAGCGTTTGATGGAGATCAAGGCGCCAGAAGTGATCTTGAGGAACGAAAAGCGTATGCTTCAAGAAGCGGTGGATTCCCTTTTCGATAACACAAGAAAAGCATCTGCGGTAAAAACGGAATCAAATAGACCATTGAAATCCCTTTCCGATTCATTGAAAGGTAAGCAAGGTCGTTTCCGTCAAAACCTTTTGGGTAAACGTGTGGATTACTCTGCTCGTTCCGTAATCGTTGTTGGACCGGAATTGAAATTGTACGAGTGTGGTCTTCCTAAAGATATGGCGGCCGAACTTTACAAGCCGTTCATCATCCGTAAGTTGATAGAAAGAGGTATCGTAAAGACGGTTAAATCAGCTAAAAAGATTATAGACAAGAAAGAGCCCGTAGTTTGGGACATTCTTGAAAACGTCCTTAAAGGGCACCCTGTATTGTTGAACCGTGCCCCCACATTGCACCGTTTGGGTATCCAAGCGTTCCAGCCTAAACTTATCGAAGGTAAGGCGATTCGTTTGCACCCATTGGCATGTACCGCATTCAACGCGGATTTTGATGGGGATCAAATGGCAGTTCACTTGCCATTGGGGCCAGAGGCCATTTTGGAAGCTCAATTATTGATGTTGGCTTCACAGAACATCCTTAACCCAGCAAACGGTTCCCCGATTACCGTACCATCTCAGGATATGGTCTTGGGATTGTATTATATGACCAAGCATAAAAAATCCACACCAGAAGAGCCTGTGTTGGGTGAAGGTTTGACCTTCTACTCTTCTGAAGAAGTGGAGATTGCCTTCAACGAGAAAAAAGTATCGCTTAACGCCGGAATCAAGGTTAGGGCAAAGGACTTTAACGAAGAAGGTGAGTTGGTCTATCAAATTATAGAAACCACGGTAGGTCGTGTATTGTTCAACACAGAAGTGCCGGAACAAGCAGGATTCATCAACCAGGTATTGAACAAGAAAGCCCTTAGAAACATTATTGGGGACATACTTGCAGTGACCGATGTGCCTACTACTGCGGATTTCTTGGATAAAATTAAGGCCATGGGATACGATTTCGCCTTTAAAGGTGGTCTATCCTTCAGTTTGGGAGATATTATCATCCCGGCCGAGAAATTGGATATGATCGAAGAGGCCAATGGACAAGTTGATGGTATTATGATGAACTATAACATGGGTCTTATTACCAACAACGAACGTTACAACCAGGTAATTGATGTTTGGACCTCTACCAACGCCATGTTGACCGAGTTGGCCATGAAGCGAATTCGTGAGGACAAACAAGGATTCAACTCTGTGTATATGATGTTGGATTCTGGTGCGAGGGGTTCCAAAGAACAGATTCGTCAGTTGACCGGTATGCGTGGATTGATGGCCAAGCCTAAAAAATCTACAGCAGGAGGTGGAGAGATTATCGAAAACCCGATTCTTTCCAACTTTAAGGAAGGATTATCGATTTTGGAATACTTTATCTCTACCCACGGTGCACGTAAAGGTCTTGCGGATACCGCTTTGAAAACTGCGGATGCTGGATACTTGACCCGTCGTTTGGTGGATGTTTCACAGGATGTTATCGTTAATAGCGAAGATTGTGGAACCTTGAGAGGTATCGAAGTGGAAGCTTTGAAGAAAAATGAGGAAGTTGTTGAAACTTTGGGTGAGAGAATCCTAGGTAGGGTATCCTTACACGATGTTTACAACCCATTGACCGAAGAGCTTGTCCTAAGAGCAGGTCAAGAGATCAATGAAGCCGATGTTAAAAGGGTAGAAGCAGCTCCGATCGAGAAGATAGAAGTAAGATCACCATTAACGTGCGAGGCGCCACAAGGTATATGTGCCAAATGTTATGGACGTAACCTTGCTACCAATAAAATGGTACAAAGAGGTGAGGCCGTAGGTGTTGTTGCCGCTCAGTCCATCGGTGAGCCTGGTACACAGTTAACGTTGCGTACCTTCCACGTGGGTGGTATTGCAGGTAACATCTCCGAGGACAACAAATTGGAGTCTAAATTTGATGGTGTTGCCGAAATTGAGGACCTAAGGTTGGTAGAAGGAGAAAATAGTGAAGGTGGAAAAACCAATATTGTTATCTCCAGAACATCCGAAGTTAAGATTGTTGATCCAAAAACAGGAATTACCTTAAGTACAAACAACATCCCTTATGGTTCTCAGCTGTACATTAAAAATGGCGAGAAAATAGCAAAGGGAACTGTTATTTGTGAGTGGGATCCATATAACGGTGTTATTGTTTCCGAATTCTCTGGAGAGATAGCCTACGAAAACATTGAGCAAGGGGTTACTTACCAAGTAGAAATCGATGAACAGACCGGTTTCCAAGAAAAAGTAATCTCCGAAAGTAGGAACAAAAAACTTATTCCAACCTTGTTGATCAAGGATGGTAAAGGAGAAACATTGCGTTCGTACAACTTGCCGGTTGGTTCACACCTTATGATCGATGATGGCGAAAAGGTGAAGGAAGGTAAGATTTTGGTGAAAATCCCACGTAAATCTGCTAAGGCAGGGGATATTACCGGAGGTCTTCCGAGGGTGACCGAGCTTTTCGAGGCCCGTAACCCATCCAATCCAGCAGTTGTTTCGGAAATTGATGGTGTAGTATCTTTTGGTAAGATCAAGCGAGGTAACCGCGAAATCATTATAGAATCCAAAACAGGTGATATCAAAAAGTACTTGGTTAAATTGTCCAACCAGATTTTGGTTCAGGAGAACGACTACGTACGAGCCGGTATGCCATTGTCCGACGGTTCCATTACACCGGAAGATATCTTGGCCATCAAAGGACCATCCGCAGTACAGCAATACTTGGTGAACGAGGTACAAGAGGTATATCGTTTACAGGGTGTGAAAATCAATGATAAGCACTTTGAGGTTGTTGTAAGACAAATGATGCGTAAAGTTAAGATCCAAGATCCAGGTGATACTATCTTCTTGGAGAATCAATTGGTGCACAAAGACGACTTTATCAACGAAAATGATGAGATTTTCGGTAAGAAGGTTGTGGAAGATGCCGGGGATTCCGAAAGATTGAAGCCAGGGCAGATCTTAACCATACGTGAGCTAAGGGACGAGAACTCTATTCTTAGAAGAGAGGACAAGAACTTAGTGGTTGCAAGAGATGCAGTTGCTGCAACAGCAACGCCGATCCTGCAAGGTATAACAAGAGCATCGTTGCAGACCAAATCCTTTATATCTGCGGCATCGTTCCAGGAAACTACAAAAGTATTGAACGAAGCTGCGGTTAGCGGTAAAGTGGATACCTTGGAAGGATTGAAGGAAAATGTAATTGTAGGACATAAGATTCCTGCCGGTACCGGTATGAGGGATTATGACAGTATCATTGTAGGTTCCAAAGAGGAGTACGATGAGATCATGGCCCGAAAAGAGGAATTTAAATTCTAAATAAAAATAAACCCTGGCCTTTAGGTCGGGGTTTTCTTTTTAAGATAAGAACAGATATGGCTGAAGAAAAGAAGAATCAGAAACAGATCAATATAGAGTTGGACGAGAAAACAGCGGAAGGAACATATTCCAATCTGGCTATAATCAACCACTCAGTATCAGAGTTTGTGGTGGACTTTATTAGTTTGATGCCGGGCGCTCCCAAGGCAAAGGTGAAAAGCAGAATAATCCTAACGCCACAACATGCCAAAAAACTGCTCAAGGCATTAAATGAAAATGTAAATAGGTTCGAAAGTGCCCATGGAACAATTCAGGACTACGAGCAACCTCCGATCCCATTGAATTTTGGCCCTACCGGAGAAGCATAAAAAAAAGCCCCTTTTTTAAAAGGGGCTTTTTTTATTGATTTTATGTTAACCAACCTTTCTCAATTCCCTTTTTAGAGAATAAGATTAGGTAAATCCCAATTATTATCACAATTACGGGCATGGCATATGTAGAAGGTCCAAAAGCTTCCACGGCATTGGAGATAAACAACCAATGGATGAATTGAACCACTGCGGCCAATAGCGAAAGAATAAATAGTGGCCGGGCCCATTTTTTACGCATCAGCAGTCCAATACAGGCCAAAGTTCCGGAGAATACAGCAAGGGCAAATGCTGCCGTGGCCCATGCCGGTATGCCTTCGAAAGCTTCACGTTGTGCTTGGTCTAAAGTTTCTAAGATAGCCTGTTGGTTAAAAGCTTGATTGAGATAGTTGAAAACACCCATTAAATTCCATAAAAGTGCGATAATGCTTACCACCCAGAACCAAGTAGGCGGTTTTACTGTAGTTGTCATAGTTTGCTTAATTAATTGGTTATACCAATCAATGTACAAAAAAAAGAAATATGAATTTGTATAATCAATTCGTTTTCAACCTTGTATGCGTTGGTTAAAAAAAGGATTATTCAAACTCTGAAGTATAGTGCAGTTTTACAGAAGGGTACTTTTGTTGGGTCATCTGTAACGAAAATGGGGAATCTGCCAAAAACACCAATTGTCCTCTTTTGTCTGTAGCCAAAAACTTTTGCTTTACCCTTTTGAACTCTTGGAACTCCTCATTGTTTTCATCTTCTGCCTCTACCCAGCATGCTTTATGGACCGGAAAATTTTCATAGGTACACTTGGCCCCGTACTCGTGCTCCAATCGATATTGGATAACTTCATATTGCAGAGCACCAACGGTTCCAATAACTTTCCTTCCGTTCATTTCCAGGGTGAACAACTGGGCGACACCTTCATCCATTAATTGATCAATGCCCTTGTACAGTTGCTTGGCCTTCATTGGGTCTGCATTGTTGATATATCTAAAATGCTCGGGAGAAAAGCTCGGAATGCCTTTGTAGTGCAGTTCTTCACCGCTGGTTAAAGTGTCCCCTATCTTAAAGTTGCCCGTATCATGAAGTCCCACAATATCCCCTGGATAGGAGATGTCCACAATCTCTTTTTTCTCTGCAAAGAATGCGTTTGGGCTGGAGAACTTTAGCTTTTTTCCTTGTCTTACGTGTAGATAGGGAGTGTTGCGTTCAAAAGTACCTGAAACAATCTTAACAAAAGCCAATCTGTCCCGGTGCTTGGGGTCCATGTTGGCATGTATTTTAAATACAAATCCGGAGAAATCCTTTTCGTCTGCCTTGACCAAACGTTCCTCGGCCTTTTTTGGTCTGGGAGAGGGAGCGATATCCACAAAACAATCCAACAGTTCGCGTACACCAAAATTATTCAGTGCAGAACCAAAAAAAACAGGTTGCAACTCACCTTTAAGATAGGCTTCTTTGTCAAAATCCGGGTAAACACCATCTACCAGTTCCAAGTTGCCGCGTAACTCTTCGGCTGCGTTGGCCCCGATAATTTCTTCAAGCTCTGGATTGTCGAGGTTATCAAAAGCAATTGTCTCCTCGATGTTTTTTTTGCTATTGCCGCTAAACAGATTAATGTTTTTTTCGTAGATGTTGTAGATTCCCTTGAAATCGTATCCCATGCCTATCGGAAAGCTTAAAGGGGTAACGGACAAACCTAATTTTTGTTCTACTTCATCCAAGAGATCAAAAGCGTCTTTTCCCTCACGATCCAATTTGTTGATGAAAACGATCATTGGAATATTTCGCATACGACAGACCTCGACGAGTTTTTCCGTCTGCTCCTCCACACCTTTTGCCACATCAATAACAACAATAACGCTGTCCACCGCGGTGAGGGTCCGGAATGTGTCCTCGGCGAAATCTTTGTGCCCTGGGGTATCCAGGATATTTATCTTTTTGTCCTTATAAATAAACGCTAAAACCGAAGTAGCGACCGAAATACCCCTTTGTCTTTCGATTTCCATAAAGTCACTCGTAGCGGACTTTTTTATTTTGTTGCTTTTTACGGCTCCCGCTTCTTGGATCGCACCACCGAACAAAAGTAATTTTTCGGTCAAAGTAGTTTTACCGGCATCCGGGTGGGAAATGATACCAAAGGTTCTTCGTTTCGCTATTTCCTTTTGAAATTCCATCAACAAAAATTTCGGCAAAAATAGTGGATTTATCTGTTATGCCCCGAATTTTGGCAACGAATCACGATTGTTAATATTATTGGAAAAAAATTACCGAAATAAACCGGTCAAAACGAAAAAGTGAAGTATTTTTCGGCCGTTTTAATAGCACTGACCATTAAAGTGTGGGTTATATACCATTGGTGAATCGACAATCCAGTCAATAATGTTGATGAACATGCCTTTTATCGATTAAAATAGGAGGTGATAGTCAAATAGTTTAACTATGTGACGTAATTGTGTCGAGATGTGTCAAATGGACCAGTGACATTAAAACAAACAAGAAAACCCCAATTTTCTTACAATTACGAGAACCACTTTTTGCCATGGTGATAGTTGACCAAAACTTATCATTTATGGACAAAATTACTTTTGTGAGACTAAATAACCCGCTACACAAGCAGTTCGTGTTTACGATGTTCTTTGTGGTATGTGGCTTTGCATCACATTTTAGTGCAGCCAATACTTATGATTTTATAACTCCCTTAGGTCTCGATCTAGAAAATAGCTATAGCTCTCAATCCCTTACATTTGATTTTCAGCGAACTTCGTTATGGAATCCTTTGTCGTTTTGTTACGGAAGCGACGATTGTGATGGCGATGGGGTTACCACAGATCAAGAAAATATAGATGGTACAGACCCAAATGACCCATGCGATTTTGTTTTGGCTCACCAGAACTGTGCACCGTCCGATAAATGGAAAAAAATGGACTGTGATGGCGATGGGGTTACCAATGGCAGGGAAAAGCATGACGGTACTGATCCCTTGGATCCTTGTGATTTTGTTTTGGCACACCAGAACTGTTCGCCGTCTTACAAATGGAAAAAAATGGATTGTGATGGCGATGGGGTTACTAATGGCAGGGAAAAGCATGACGGTACAGATCCACTAGATCCTTGCGATTTTGTTTTGGAGCACCAGGATTGTGCACCGTCCCAGGAATGGAAGAACTTGGATTGTGATGGCGATGGGGTAAGTAATGGTCAGGAAAAAGAAGACGGTACAAATCCACTAGATCCTTGCGATTTTGTTTTGGAGCACCAGGATTGTGCACCGTCCCAGGAATGGAAGAACTTGGATTGTGATGGAGATGGGGTCACTAACGGCGATGAGAAGGAAGATGGCACAGACCCATTGGATTCATGCGAATATAACCCGGATAGTGTAACCCTACCACAAAGTGGGGACTATCTGGATGCTGATTGTGATGGCGACGGGGTTACCAACGGCGACGAGATAGAAGATGGAACCAATCCTTTGGATTCCTGTGATTTTAAACTGGAAAGTCAAACCGTCACCCCCGATTCTACTTGGATAGACGCCGATTGTGATGGAGATGGGGTCACCAACGGCGATGAGAAGGAAGATGGTACGGATCCTTTAGATCCGTGCGATTATAATCCAGAAAGTGTTACCCTGCCGCAATCTGCAAATTGGGAATCCCTTGATTGTGATGGCGACGGAAACCCCAATGATATGGACCCTGACCCTTTGACGGTAAATGCCAATGACGATTTTGGTTCGACACCCGCAACTATTGAGGTTGCAATAAACATTTTGGAGAATGATGATTTTCTTCCCAACAATGCACCTAACAATGTCGGTGTTACCAATATTGAAAGAATTGGAGGTAGCGCTGTTGGAGTAGTTGTTTTTAATAATGATACTGGTTTTGTTAACTATATACCAGAAACGTCTGAATCAAATTCCACGGTTTCCATAGTGTATCAGGTGTGCAACATACTGCCCGACCCAAGTGTGTGCGCAACTGCCACGATTTATATAGAAATCGGAGCTAATGTACTGGATGCCGTAGATGATACCTTTACGGCGGAAACGGGAGATGGGGGGACCATTCCGAACAGCAATGTGCTATCCAACGATACGTACAATGGAGAACCTGTTTCCTTGGAAGATGTTGTGCTGACCTCCACGCCAACGGACCAGTTGACCATCAATGCGGACGGTACGATCAACGTAGTCCCCGGAACCGAGGCGGGAACCTATACCATTGAATACACGATATGCGATGTAGCCGATTCCGGCAATTGCGATACCGCTACGGTTACCGTTGAGGTGCTTCAAGGACCGGGCAATGTACTGGATGCCGTAGATGATATGTTTACGGCGGAAACGGGAGATGGGGGAACCATTCCGAACAGCAATGTGCTATCCAACGATACGTACAATGGAGAACCTGTTTCCTTGGAAGATGTTGTGTTGACCTCCACGCCAACGGACCAGTTGACCATCAATGCGGACGGGACCATCAGCGTAGTCCCCGGAACCGAGGCGGGAACCTATACCATTGAATACACGATATGCGATGTAGCCGATTCCGGCAATTGCGATACCGCTACGGTGACCGTTGAGGTGCTCCAAGGACCGAGCAATGTGCTGGATGCCGTAGATGATGCCTTTACGGCGGAAACGGGAGATGGGGGGACCATTCCGAACAGCAATGTGCTATCCAACGATACATATAATGGAGAACCTGTTTCCTTGGAAGATGTTGTGTTGACCTCCACGCCAACGGACCAGTTGACCATCAATGTGGATGGGACCATCAGCGTAGTCCCCGGAACCGAGGCGGGAACCTATACCATTGAATACACGATATGCGATGTAGCCGATTCCGGCAATTGCGATACCGCTACGGTGACCGTTGAGGTGCTCCAAGGACCGAGCAATGTGCTGGATGCCGTAGATGATGCCTTTACGGCGGAAACGGGAGATGGGGGGACCATTCCGAACAGCAATGTGCTATCCAACGATACATATAATGGAGAACCTGTTTCCTTGGAAGATGTTGTGTTGACCTCCACGCCAACGGACCAGTTGACCATCAATGTGGACGGTACGATCAACGTAGTCCCCGGAACCGAGGCGGGAACCTATACCATTGAATACACGATTTGCGATGTGATGGATGTCAATAATTGTGATACAGCAACGGTAACCGTTGAAGTTTCAGAAGGTATGGGTAACACTATTGATGCCGTAGATGATGCCTTTACGGCGGAAACGGGAGATGGGGGGACCATTCCGAACAGCAATGTGCTATTCAACGATACATATAATGGAGAACCTGTTTCCTTGGAAGATGTTGTGTTGACCTCCACGCCAACGGACCAGCTGACCATCAATGCGGACGGTACGATCAACGTAGTCCCCGGAACCGAGGCGGGAACCTATACCATTGAATACACGATATGCGATGTGATGGATGTCAATAATTGTGATACAGCAACGGTAACCGTTGAAGTTTCAGAAGGTATGGGTAACACTATTGATGCCGTAGATGATGCCTTTACGGCGGAAACGGGAGATGGGGGGACCATTCCGAACAGCAATGTACTATCCAACGATACATATAATGGAGAACCTGTTTCCTTGGCAGATGTTGTGTTGACCTCCACACCAACGGACCAGTTGACCATCAATGCGGACGGGACCATCAGCGTAGTCCCCGGAACCGAGGCGGGAACCTATATCATTGAATACACGATTTGCGATGTGATGGATGTCAATAATTGTGATACAGCAACAGTGGCCGTTGAGATTATAGAAGGGATGGAAAATGTAATTGATGCAGTGGACGATACCTATAATGCTGGAATCGGCGGGGGACCAATAGAAAATAGTAATGTTCTGGACAACGATACCCTCAATGACAATCCCGTTTCAATTACTGATGTTATACTCACATCGACACCTACAAACGAATTGTCTGTCGAAGAAGATGGCAGTATAAGGGTGTTCCCTGGTACACCGGTAGGAATATATACCATAGAATATACCATTTGCGAAGCTGCAAACGGAAATAATTGTGACACTGCTATAGTTACGGTGATTGTAGAAGAAATCGAAGTAAATCAAATGTTGACCCCTAATGGAGACCTTAAGAACGATTTCCTATTTATTCGAGGGGTCGAGTACATAAAGTCGAGCACATTGAAAATATTCAACCGTTGGGGAACCCAAGTTTTCGAAAGTGCCAATTACGATAACGTGAACAATGTTTTTGATGGACGGGTTCGAGGTAAATCGGCTATTAGCGTTAATGATTATCTACCGGCCGGGGTTTATTTTTATATTTTTAACTATGAAACGGCCCAAGGAAGTTTCACGGATTCCGAATACATTTATATAAGCAGGTAACTATTTTGATAGAATGATAAAGAAGCATTTTTTTATAGCATTGTTGTTTGTTGGCGCGATCATTACAGGCGCAAAGGCCCAACAAGATGCACAGTACACCCAATACATGTACAATACTTTGAGTGTTAACCCTGCCTACGCCGGTTCCAGAGGACAATTAAGTTTTGCCGGTTTGTACCGCTCGCAATGGGTTGGTCTGGATGGAGCACCGGAAACCTTTACCTTGAACTTGCATTCTCCCATACGAAACAGTAGGTTGGGATATGGGATTTCCATTGTGAACGACAATATTGGCGACGGGGTGGTCCAAGAAACCTATTTGGATGCTGTGGTCTCCTATACGATCGATGTCTCCATGGATGCAAAATTATCCTTTGGGTTAAAGGCAGGGGGAAACATGTTGAGCCTCGACTTTAATGGGTTGCGGAATTTTGACCAAGAAGTGGTCAATCAGAACAATATAGATAATAGGTTTACTCCAAACTTTGGATTGGGGATCTACTATCATACCGATAAGTTTTATGCAGGTGTCTCTGCCCCTAACGTGTTGGAATCCGAATATTTTGATAACGATAATTCGGACGATGGTATCAACTTTCTCTCAGCAGAACGAATGAATATTTATTTGATAACCGGATATGTGTTCGATTTGGGTGCCGACCTGCAGTTTAAGCCTGCTTTGCTTACCAAAGCTGTTGGCGGTGCGCCTTTGCAAGTAGATCTTTCCGCCAGTTTCCTATTTGCCAATAAGTTCAGTTTTGGAGCGGCCTATCGATGGGATGCTGCAGTAAGTGGCCTGGTAGGATTTCAGGTTACCGACCAGATTATGCTAGGGTTGGCTTATGATCGCGAGACCACGGAATTGGGCGGAACGCAGTTTAACGATGGTTCATTTGAAGTTTTCTTAAGGTTGGAATTGTTAAAGTCGTTCCAAAGGACCATATCACCAAGATTCTTTTAATTTAGACCGGAATGCTGAAAAGATTACTCACATTATTGATTATCGTTTGCGGAGGTATTGTTAAAGTGTCGGCCCAGCAAGATAGTATCCCCGACAAACAACTGGTTCGGATAATGGAAAAGGCGGACGAACGCTACAATCAATATTCCTTTAGTCCCGCCATAGATATCTATAAAAAAGTGCTGGATAAAGGCTATACCTCTGCAGATTTGTTAAAAAAACTGGGAAATTCTTATTACTTCAACGCTAAATACCAAGAAGCGGCCGAAATCTACAAAAAATTGGAGGCAACATACCCTGATCAGATGTCGGTGGAAGATGTATTCCGATATGCACAAAGCTTAAAGTCGGTAGGCGAATATGACGATGCAGCAAAAATTATGGCCAGTTTCAAGGAAATGACATCGTCCATGGTAGACTATGACGAAGATTACATGGCCAAAATTGAAAAGAATTCAGGAAGGTATTCTGTCAAACAGTTTCCTTATAACAGTAAGTATTCCGATTTCGCAGCAGCGTATTACGAAGAAGGACTCATATTTGCCTCTGACCGCGACACAGGTAATTTTGCGCGATACCGCCATACTTGGAACGCCAGGGACTTTTTGGATCTCTACAAAGTGAATGCCGACAGTATATCCAACAATAAAGTGGTAAAGTTGGGGGGAGAGGTAAATACCAGACTGCACGAATCCACTTCGGTAGTTTCCAAAGATGGGTCTACGATGTATTTTACACGAAATAATTTTTTCGATGGAAGAAAGAAAAAGGATGAAGAAGGAATTATAAGGCTAAAGATCTATAGTGCCGAGAATATTGATGGTATATGGACGAATATTGTAGAACTTCCATTTAATAGTGATACATATTCCGTGGCCCATCCGATGTTAAGCCCCGACGGTAAGAAACTTTATTTTGTTTCCGATATGCCGGGAAGTCTGGGAGAATCGGATATTTTCGTTACCGAGATTATTGGTGATGGCACCTATGGCCCGATCAAGAACCTGGGGAGTAACATCAATACCATGGCAAGGGAAACATTTCCTTTTATTTCTACTGATGGCGTGCTCTATTTTTCTTCGGATGGACATCAGGGATTAGGTGGGTTGGATGTGTTCGCGACCAAGATCGCATACAACGATTACACACAACCGGTGGTCAATGTGGGAAGACCCATTAACACCCCCAAGGACGATTTTTCATACATATACGATCCGGGAGACCAAACTGGTTATTTCTCTTCCAACCGTGATGGGGGAATGGGAGACGATGATATTTATGAGTTTGTGGAGAACAAACCTCTAATGTTGGATTGTATTCAGGAAATTACCGGGACCGTTCGAGATAGAATTTCCAACGAAGTGTTGGCAGGGGCAACGGTAAAAATAATTGATGAGGAAAATAATGAGGTTTCCTCTACTATAACGGATTCCAACGGAAATTATATTTTGGAATTGGATTGTTCCAAAGGCAATTTTGTGCGGGCTTCTCGGGACGGATATGTTCCGGCCGAAGAGTATTTGCCCATATCCGATGGAAAACCGAAAATTGTCGATTTTTATCTGGAACGCGATTTGGTTACCGGAGGTTTTGGGGACGATTTGGCAAAGCTACTTCAATTGAGCACGATTTACTTTGATCTAAACAAATACAATATCAGGCCGGACGCAGAAATAGAAATACAAAAGGTAATCGTGGCTATGGAAAAATACCCGAGCTTAAAAATAAAGGTCAACTCGCATACCGATAGTAGAGGAGTGGACGCATATAACCTTTGGTTGTCGCAAAAAAGAGCACAATCAACAGTTGATTATATGGTATCCAAAGGAATATCTTCAGAAAGATTGAAAGGAGAAGGATTCGGGGAAACCCGATTGGTGAACAATTGTGCCAACGGCGTACAATGTTCAGAGGAACAACATCAGCTCAATAGAAGGTCGGAGTTCATAATTTATGAGTAGACGTTGATTCAAAACAAATTAAAACGGCCCTTTTTAATTATAAAGGGCCGTTTTTTTATAGGGTATTATGCTCGGTTTCTATAAATGTCTCATTTTTCCCGCCAAAGCACATTCGTAACAGAATCTCATTGGAATTCACTTTTGGTATTGGTCGATATTATTGGGCTTATCGGCGAACTGTCTTAAAAAAATGATAAAAAAGAAAAGAGGTTAACCTCAATTATTAGGGCTTAGACCGTAGGATTTAATGCGTTCACAACAATTATTTTCTACCCCTATATGTCTGGGTAATTTTGTTGGGTGATTAAAATTAGGTGTGTTCCATTTATAGGTAAATCACCCCTTTTTTAATGTTTTCGAACAACAAAAACACAGCATATTAAATTCTCAACTAATAGTAGCCTCATGAAAAAGAGCATTCTAGCCCTAACGTTCCTCCTTTTTACAGGAATTGCCTTTTCTCAAACTACCGTTACCCTTCAGGACCAATGTAATTGTGAGGTTCTCAAGGGTACTGATGTTTCCACATCGGGAGCGGTTACCCCGACAGGAGCGGATTTGGGAGATATTTATGTGAACACCAATACAGGGACCATTTATTTTTGGGATGGGGATTCATGGGAACTTACCGCTACAGATGACCAACAATTGACCGGATTCAATTTTGATGGTGTAACAAATACGTTATCATTAACATTGGAAAATGGGGGCACCGTAAACGTTGATTTGAGCAGTTTGAGCGATGTTTTTACGGATACAAATACAACCATAGCATCATTTGGTATAGATGGTACAAACACAAACCTTGTAATCACTGATTCCGAAGCAAATACCTTTGCTGTGGCGTTGGTGGACTTGGCAGCGTTGATCAATACGGATAATCAAACGCTTACCGAGGTTTTATCGCAAGGTAATGACGCTGGCGGAGCTACAATAACTAACTTGGCTGTTCCGGTTAATCCGCAAGATGCCGCTACAAAGGCCTATGTGGACAGCGTGGCCGACGACGATATTACGGGGGTGAGCTTCGATGGTGGGACCAACGAGGTAACGGTAAGCGAGGGCGGTACAAGTTTTTCCGCGGACCTGTCCTCTTTGGACGATAGCGCCGGAGTAGCAGCCAATGCCGCGGACATCGCCAACAACACTACAGCGATCGGTAACAACACTACAAACATTTCGAACAATGCGAGTGCAATAGCGACGAACGCTTCGGACATCGCCAACAACACAACGGCGATCGGGAACAATGCCACGGATATTTCGAACAACGCTACCAATATCTCCAACAATACTACGGCTATTGGTAACAATGCTACTAACATCACAGCGAACGCTTCGGACATCGCCAATAACACTACAGCGATCGGTAACAATGCTTCGAACATCACAACGAACGCTTCGGACATTGCTAACAACACTACGAACATTTTGAACAATGCGAGTGCGATAGCGACGAACACTTCGGACATCTCCAACAATACCACGGCTATTGGTAACAATGCAACGAATATCACAACGAACGCTTCGGACATTGCCAACAACACAACGAACATTTCGAACAATGCGAGTGCGATAGCAACGAACACTACCGATATAGCTACTAATGCCACGAACCTGGCCAACCATATCTCGGCCGACGGAGATCTATCGGATACGAACGAGATCCAGAACATCGAGGAAGTGCTGACTGACGGGAACGATGCGAACGGTCTAGTGCTGACGGGCCTTGGAGCCCCGACCGCTGCGAGCGATGCCGCTACAAAGGCCTATGTGGACAGCGTGGCCGATGACGATATTACGGGAGTGAGCTTCGATGGCGGGACCAACGAGGTAACGGTAAGCGAGGGCGGCACAAGTTTTTCTGCGGACCTATCCTCCTTGGACGATAGCGCTGGAGTAGCGGCCAATGCCGCTGACATCGCCAACAACACTACTGCGATCGGTAACAACGCCTCTGATATTTCGAACAACGCTACTAATATCTCCAACAATACCACGGCTATTGGTAACAATGCCACGGATATTTCGAACAATGCAACGAATATCACAACGAACGCTACCAATATCTCCAACAATACTACGGCTATTGGTAACAATGCTTCGAACATCACAACGAACGCTTCGGACATTGCCAACAACACAACGAACATTTCGAACAATGCGAGTGCGATAGCAACGAACACTTCGGACATTGCCAACAATGCCACGAACCTGGCCAACCATATCTCGGCCGACGGAGATCTATCGGATACGAACGAGATCCAGAACATCGAGGAAGTGCTGACTGACGGGAACGATGCGAATGGTCTAGTGCTGACGGGCCTTGGTGCCCCGACCGCTGCGAGCGATGCCGCCACAAAGGCCTATGTGGACAGTGTAGCCGACGACGATATTACGGGAGTGAACTTCGATGGCGGGACCAACGAGGTAACGGTAAGCGAGGGCGGTACAAGTTTTTCTGCGGACCTATCCTCTTTGGACGATAGCGCCGGAGTAGCGGCCAATGCCGCGGACATCGCCAACAACACTACGGCGATAGGTAACAATGCCACGGATATTGCGAATCATATAGCGGCCGATGCCGATACGAACATTGGTAACGAGTATAACACTGGAAGTTCCATAACGGACGGAGTTATCGGAATTACCGATGGGGGCGGGACTGAATCTATCGATTTGATCAGTTCGGACCTGAACAACAATATAACCTTTGGTTCAGATGGGGCGCTATATTTGAATGTTGCCTCGGTATCCATTGCAGAGACCAATACCTCCTTGTCCTATAATGATGCAACTGGAGAATTGACATACTCCAATGAATTGGGCAATAATCCGGTTGTTGACATTTCAGGTTTGGACGATAGCGCAGGAGTAGCGGCCAATGCCGCTGACATCGCCAACAACACTACAGCGATCGGTAACAACGCCTCTGATATATCGAACAACACTACGAACATTTCGAACAATGCTTCGAACATCACAACGAACGCTACCAATATCTCCAACAATACCACGGCTATTGGTAACAACGCCTCTGATATATCGAACAATACTACGAACATTTCGAACAATGCGAGTGCGATAGCAACGAACACTACCGATATAGCTACTAATGCCACGAACCTGGCCAACCATATCTCGGCCGACGGAGATCTATCGGATACGAACGAGATCCAGAACATCGAGGAAGTGCTGACTGACGGGAACGATGCGAACGGTCTAGTGCTGACGGGCCTTGGAGCCCCGACCGCTGCGAGCGATGCCGCTACAAAGGCCTATGTGGACAGCGTGGCCGATGACGATATTACGGGAGTGAGCTTCGATGGCGGGACCAACGAGGTAACGGTAAGCGAGGGCGGTACAAGTTTTTCCGCGGACCTGTCCTCTTTGGACGATAGCGCCGGAGTAGCGGCCAATGCCGCGGACATCGCCAACAATACTACAGCGATCGGTAACAATGCCACGGATATTTCGAACAACACTACGAACATTTCGAACAATGCGAGTGCGATAGCTACGAACACTTCGGACATCGCCAACAATACCACGGCTATTGGTAACAACGCCTCTGATATATCGAACAACACAACGAACATTTCGAACAATGCGAGTGCAATAGCGACGAACGCTTCGGACATTGCCAACAACACTACGAACATTTCGAACAATGCGAGTGCGATAGCGACGAACACTTCGGACATCGCCAATAACACTACGAACATTTCGAACAATGCGAGTGCGATAGCAACGAACACTACCGATATAGCCACCAATGCCACGAACCTGGCCAACCATATCTCGGCCGACGGAGATCTATCGGATACGAACGAGATCCAGAACATCGAGGAGGTGCTGACTGACGGGAACGATGCGAACGGTCTAGTGCTGACGGGCCTTGGAGCCCCGACCGCTGGTAGCGATGCCGCCACAAAGGCCTATGTGGACAGTGTGGCCGATGACGATATTACTGGGGTGAGCTTCGATGGCGGGACCAACGAGGTAACGGTAAGCGAGGGCGGCACAAGTTTTTCTGCGGACCTGTCCTCTTTGGACGATAGCGCTGGAGTAGCAGCCAATGCCGCGGACATCGCCAATAACACTACTGCGATCGGTAACAATGCCACGGATATTTCGAACAACGCTACTAATATTTCCAACAATACTACGGCGATCGGGAATAATGCTTCGAACATCACAACGAACACTACGAACATTTCGAACAACGCTACCAATATCTCCAACAATACTACGGCTATTGGGAACAATGCTTCGGACATCTCCAACAATACTACGGCGATCGGGAATAATGCTTCGAACATCACAACGAACACTACGAACATTTCGAACAATGCGAGTGCGATAGCGACGAATACTTCGGACATCGCCAACAACACTACGGCGATAGGTAACAATGCCACGGATATTGCGAATCATATAGCGGCCGATGCCGATACGAACATTGGTAACGAGTATAACACGGGAAGTTCCATAACGGACGGAGTTATCGGAATTACCGATGGGGGCGGGACTGAATCTATCGATTTGATCAGTTCGGACCTGAACAACAATATAACCTTTGGTTCAGATGGGGCGCTATATTTGAATGTTGCCTCGGTATCCATTGCAGAGACCAATACCTCCTTGTCCTATAATGATGCAACTGGAGAATTGACATACTCCAATGAATTGGGCAATAATCCGGTTGTTGACATTTCAGGTTTGGACGATAGCGCCGGAGTAGCGGCCAATGCCGCTGACATTGCCAACAACACTACGGCGATCGGGAACAATACTGCGAACATCACAACGAACGCTTCGGACATCGCCAACAACACAACGAACATTTCGAACAATGCGAGTGCGATAGCAACGAACACTACCGATATAGCCACCAATGCCACGAACCTGGCCAACCATATTTCGGCCGACGGAGATCTATCGGATACGAACGAGATCCAGAACATCGAGGAAGTGCTGACTGACGGGAACGATGCGAACGGTCTAGTGCTGACGGGCCTTGGAGCCCCGACCGCTGGTAGCGATGCCGCCACAAAGGCCTATGTGGACAGCGTGGCCGACGACGATATTACGGGAGTGAGCTTCGATGGCGGGACCAACGAGGTAACGGTAAGCGAGGGCGGCACGAGCTTTTCCGCGGACCTATCCTCTTTGGACGATAGCGCCGGAGTAGCGGCCAATGCTGCGGACATTGCCAACAACACTACGGCTATTGGTAACAATGCCACGGATATTTCGAACAACGCTACTAATATCTCCAACAATACTACGGCTATTGGTAACAACGCCTCTGATATATCGAACAACACAACGAACATTTCGAACAATGCGAGTGCAATAGCGACGAACGCTTCGGACATTGCCAACAACACTACGAACATTTCGAACAATGCGAGTGCGATAGCGACGAACACTTCGGACATCGCCAATAACACTACGAACATTTCGAACAATGCGAGTGCGATAGCAACGAACACTACCGATATAGCCACCAATGCCACGAACCTGGCCAACCATATCTCGGCCGACGGAGATCTATCGGATACGAACGAGATCCAGAACATCGAGGAGGTGCTGACTGACGGGAACGATGCGAACGGTCTAGTGCTGACGGGCCTTGGAGCCCCGACCGCTGGTAGCGATGCCGCCACAAAGGCCTATGTGGACAGTGTGGCCGATGACGATATTACTGGGGTGAGCTTCGATGGCGGGACCAACGAGGTAACGGTAAGCGAGGGCGGCACAAGTTTTTCTGCGGACCTGTCCTCTTTGGACGATAGCGCTGGAGTAGCAGCCAATGCCGCGGACATCGCCAACAACACTACTGCGATCGGTAACAATGCCACGGATATTTCGAACAACGCTACTAATATTTCCAACAACACTACGAACATTTCGAACAATGCGAGTGCGATAGCGACGAACACTTCGGACATCGCCAATAACACTACGAACATTTCGAACAATGCGAGTGCGATAGCAACGAACACTACCGATATAGCCACCAATGCCACGAACCTGGCCAACCATATCTCGGCCGACGGAGATCTATCGGATACGAACGAGATCCAGAACATCGAGGAGGTGCTGACTAACGGGAACGATGCGAACGGTCTAGTGCTGACGGGCCTTGGTGCCCCGATCGCTGCGAGCGATGCCGCTACAAAGGCCTATGTGGATAGTGTGGCCGACGACGATATTACGGGAGTGAGCTTCGATGGCGGGACCAACGAGGTAACGGTAAGCGAGGGCGGCACGAGCTTTTCCGCGGACCTGTCCTCTTTGGACGATAGCGCAGGAGTAGCGGCCAATGCCGCTGACATCGCCAACAATACTACAGCGATCGGTAACAATGCCACGGATATTTCGAACAACGCTACTAATATCTCCAACAACACTACGGCAATCGGTAACAATGCTGCGAACATCACAACGAACGCTACCAATATCTCCAACAATACTACAGCGATCGGGAATAATGCTTCGAACATCACAACGAACACAACGAACATTTCGAACAATGCGAGTGCGATAGCAACGAACACTTCGGACATTGCCAACAATGCCACGAACCTGGCCAACCATATCTCGGCCGACGGAGATCTATCGGATACGAACGAGATCCAGAACATCGAGGAAGTGCTGACTGACGGGAACGATGCGAACGGTCTTGTGCTGACGGGCCTTGGAGCCCCGACCGCTGGTAGCGATGCCGCCACAAAGGCCTATGTGGACAGCGTGGCCGACGACGATATTACGGGAGTGAGCTTCGATGGCGGGACCAACGAGGTAACGGTAAGCGAGGGCGGCACGAGCTTTTCCGCGGACCTATCCTCTTTGGACGATAGCGCCGGAGTAGCGGCCAATGCTGCGGACATTGCCAACAACACTACGGCTATTGGTAACAATGTCACGGATATTTCGAACAACGCTACCAATATCTCCAACAATACTACGGCTATTGGTAACAATGCTTCGAACATCACAACGAACGCAACCGATATAGCTGCCAATGCCACGAACCTGGCCAACCATATCTCGGCCGACGGAGATCTATCGGATACGAACGAGATCCAGAACATCGAGGAAGTGCTGACTGACGGGAACGATGCGAACGGTCTTGTGCTGACGGGCCTTGGAGCCCCGACCGCTGCGAGCGATGCCGCTACAAAGGCCTATGTGGACAGCGTGGCCGACGACGATATTACGGGAGTGAGCTTCGATGGCGGGACCAACGAGGTAACGGTAAGCGAGGGCGGTACAAGTTTTTCCGCGGACCTATCCTCTTTGGACGATAGCGCCGGAGTAGCAGCCAATGCTGCGGACATTGCCAACAATACTACGGCGATTGGGAACAATGTCGCAGACATTGCCAACAACACTACGAACATTTCGAACAATACGAGTGCGATAGCAACGAACGCTTCGGACATTGCCACCAATGCCACGAACCTGGCCAACCATATTTCGGCCGATGGAGATCTATCGGATACGAACGAAATAAACACTCGCTTCGAGGTTAACGGTGCTAACCTTGAAATTGAGGATAGTAACGGTACATTACAAGTTCCTCTAGCAGATATAAATAATCAAGATGCATCAGAAGTGAACTCTGATTCTCCAGTAGATGTAGATGGTGATGGCAATACCGAATCAACTGTTGAAGATGTTATACAGGATATTGCACGAATCACATCCAAAGCAGCAAGAATATTTTATCCTCCGTCCATAGCAATAGATGCATCGACCAATGGTACGGGGAGAACAATCAATTTATATTCTCAATATTTGGCACAGTATGGGTCTCCGACTGTGAGAAGTGCGGGTGCTCCAGCAGCAATTCCAACCTATGGTGCAACCGAATTATATTACTATGTGACCTATGCGGACCCAACAGTGTTTGCTAATATGACTATAGATGCCAACGGTGTTCTAACTTATGATATCATAGGACAGCCAGCAGATTATAATGCATTGATCAATGTGGTATTTGTGGTAAAATAATAATGTATAAAGACGGATAGATTTTGAAATCAAACACCTCATATAAGTCTTTATTCATAGGGCTGATCTTTCTCTTTGTAGGAGTGAACTTTACAAATGCACAGTTCTTACTACAAGCACCAAATACCGGAGATGAAAACAATTATCGGTGGTACGAAGCATCAGATACATCAACTGTTTTGGGAACCAATTCATTTTATGAGGCGACCCAGCCAGGTGTTTATTTTGCCACTTATGATGGCACCTTATGTGGTTCCAACGCAACGGGATATTTTATTTTGACCGATTGTGAAGCACCGAACAATGAGGTGGTTCTTGATATTTCGGCCAGTGTTCCATCGGGAGCCACCGTCAGTTGGAATCCAGCTCTTCCGGGAGATCAATCCAGACCCATGGTAACCAGTACACAAACCGTAATGCGGTATGTGGCAACGATTACCAAGGTGGGACATAGCACCGAATTACCGCGATTTACTGTGGTTTGTATAAGTCAAGCAGCCAATTTAATGGATGATTTGATTGTCCTGGATGAGGATACATCGATAGCGGTTCCAATATTTGACAACGATTCCGATTTGCCATCAGCAGGAGTATTAACGATTACAGACCCTGCAAACGGGGTGGTGAATGTTAACGACAATGGTACGGCTAACGACCCAACGGACGATATAGTTACTTATACGCCCAATCCAGATTATAACGGAAACGATAGTTTTGATTATACCCTATGTAACAACTTTGGGGATTGCAGTACGGCAACCGTTACGGTAGATGTGCTGCCAATTGTGGACACTAACGATGATTCGGTATCTACCGATATAGGTGTCGATGCCATAGTTTCGTGGAGGGCCAACGATAATGATATTCCCACTATAGGCTCTATTTCAGCAACCGATCCATCAAATGGAACAGTTGTATTGAACGATAATGGAACCGCAAACAATCCATCTGATGATGATATTACCTATATCCCAGATTCAGGATTCTCTGGAACGGATACTTTCGATTACACCGTTTGTGATACCAATGGCAATTGCGATACAGCAACGATAACGGTAATCGTAAGTCCTTCAGGAATTGATTTGGATAGCGACAATGATGGTATTGCCGATAGTTTTGAAGACCTAAATGCCGACAATGACAATGACCCATCTACGAACCCAACTGATACAGATGGTGATGGTATCCCGGATTATTTGGATATAGATAGCGATAATGACGGTATTCCCGACAATGTTGAGGCGCAATTTGCCTTGGATTACATTGCACCGAGTATGGTGGATAATAATGGCAATGGAATCGATGATGCCTACGAAAATGACGGAAATCTAGGCTTAATACCTGTTGATTCTGATAATGACGGTATACCTGATTATGTAGATGAAGACAGCGACGACGACAATGTGCCCGATGCCATAGAAGGCCATGATCATGATCAAGACGGAATTGCCGATGTAGTACTTATTGGTTCCGATAAGGACAACGATGGTCTGGATGATGCTTTCGAAGGTGAGACCGTCATAGATACCGATGTAAATGATGAAATAAACAGCCCAAGTTCAGATCTACCTGATACCGATGGTGATGGAATACCGGACTTTAGGGACTCTGATGATGACGATGACGGTATCGAAACCATAGACGAAGACTTTAATGGAGACGGGAATTACGCCAACGATGATTCCAATGAAAACGGGATTCCGAATTATTTGGATCCAGATTTAGGTGAATCGACCGTTGGTGAAGAGGAAGTAGATGTGGTGAACGTAATTACACCAAACGGAGATGGTGTACACGATACGCTGGAAATCCGAGGACTGGAAAATTATCCCAACAATACCGTTAGAATATACAATAGGTGGGGAGTAATGGTCTACCAGACCAAAGCATACGACACCAGTGGAAATGTATTCGATGGTACTTCTCAAGGTAGGGTAACCGTAGATCAGGACAATAAATTACCGGTAGGTACGTATTTCTATGTGATAGACTACCAAGATAATGGCGGTAACATGAAACAGCTGACAGGTTATATATATATAAATAGATAAAATGGTAACTGTGGAGAATAAGATGTATAAGGTGAAAATCCAATGGATACTGGCCCTCTTTGTAATGGGGTTGGCAAACATACATGCACAACAAGATGCACAGTATACCCAGTATATGTACAATACGGTCAGTGTAAACCCGGCATACGCAGGATCTAGAGGTCATTTAAGTATAGCCGCACTTTATAGGAACCAATGGTTGGGGCTCGATGGAGCACCCGAAACACAGACCCTCAATGTGCACACACCGGTAGGCTATCGTGGTGTGGGTCTTGGGCTGTCCATTGTCAATGACAAGATCGGGCCAACATCCGAAACCTATTTTGATGTTGATTTCTCCTATACCATACAAACCTCTTGGGAGGGTCGTCTAAGTTTTGGATTAAAGGCAAGTGCCCATATGTTGGACATACGTTATTCCGAATTGGACGAATTCGAGATAGACCCCCAATTACAATCACAGCAGGATATCCAGAATAAGTTTTCGCCAAACATAGGTGCCGGAGTGTACTACCATACGGATAGATTTTACGCAGGTCTTTCTGCACCAAGGATCCTGGAGACCACACATTTTGATACCTCTTCCATATCAACCGCAAAAGAACAGATCAACCTGTACCTGATTACGGGATATGTCTGGGACCTTAACCCTTTTTTAAAATTTAAACCCACGCTGTTGACAAAAGCAGTTCAAGGAGCACCTTTACAAGTGGACCTCTCTGCCAACTTTATGTTCAACGAAAAGTTTATTGGAGGAGTAGCTTACCGTTGGGATGCTGCCTTTAGTGGACTGTTCGGTTTTATGCTGTCCGATCAGTTAATGTTGGGATTGGCCTATGATCGCGAAACTACAGAACTCGGTGCCGCCACTTTT
This sequence comes from Flagellimonas sp. ABD4_174, assembly GCF_056160185.1. Lineage (NCBI taxonomy): Bacteria > Pseudomonadati > Bacteroidota > Flavobacteriia > Flavobacteriales > Flavobacteriaceae > Flagellimonas > Flagellimonas sp. ABD4_174. The sequence continues at coordinate 2,829,789 of NZ_JBSWWP010000001.1, read as the reverse complement.
AACGATGGTTCCTTTGAGATAATTCTAAGGTATGACTTCATCAGAAATATTGGAAACTTAAAATCCCCACGTTTCTTTTAGCAAGAAATTAAATATTGATATCCCCATAAATTACACCAAAGGTCATATTTTTACCATATGAGAGAGGAAAATGTGATACTGGTAAACGAAAAGGACGAACCAATTGGACTAATGCCAAAAATGGAAGCCCACGAAAAAGCCCTTTTGCACAGGGCATTCTCTGTTTTTGTGATGAACAATAAAGGGCAAACCATGCTCCAACAACGGGCCAAGGACAAATACCACTCCCCATTGTTATGGACCAATACGTGCTGTAGCCACCAAAGGGAGGGCGAAAGCAATATCGATGCGGGTAAACGAAGACTCATGGAAGAGATGGGCTTTACCACCGAACTGAAAGAGCTTTTTAGCTTTGTATACAAAGCCCCTTTCGATAATGGACTTACCGAGCATGAGTTTGATCACGTAATGGTGGGTTATTTTGAAGATGAACCCAAGATCAATCCTGTAGAAGTGGCCGATTGGAAATGGATGTATCCAGAGGATATCAAAAAAGATATATCGCTTAATCCAGATGATTACACCGCATGGTTCAAGATAATATTTGAACGCTTTTACGATCATCTCATGGAAAATCCAGCCGAAAGATGAAAGTAAAAGTAAGCAGAAAGGCAAGTTTTAATGCCGCACACAGATTATATAGACCAGATTGGGACAACCAAAAGAACAACGAGGTTTTTGGCAAATGCAATAATCCAAGATACCATGGTCACAATTACGACCTTATTGTTAGCGTAACAGGCGAAATAGACCGGGAAACAGGATTTGTAATGGACCTTAAGGTGCTTAAGGATCTGATCAAAAAGCATGTGGAGGATCAACTGGACCACAAAAACCTAAATCTCGATGTTCCAGAGTTTAGGGAGTTGAACCCTACGGCCGAGAATATTGCCGTAGTAATCTGGAACAAGCTAAGACCCCATATAAATAAATCTAAAGAGTTGGAGGTCGTGCTCTACGAAACACCAAGGAACTTTGTAACCTATACAGGATAAAAATGAATCTTTACCCATTAAAATTCAAACCGATACTAAAAGAACGACTTTGGGGCGGTACCAAACTAAAAGAAGTCTTGAACAAACCTATAGATAGCGATATTACCGGCGAAAGTTGGGAACTTTCGGGAGTGGCCGGCGATATATCCGAGATTTCCAACGGAAACTTGGAAGGTACATCGCTTCAGGAATTGATGGATTCCCAAGGGGAAGCACTTTTGGGCAAAAGTGTGGTAGAGCGATTCGGCAAGGAGTTTCCCATACTCATCAAATTTATAGATGCTAAACAAGACCTATCCATACAGCTCCATCCAAATGATGAATTGGCCAAAAAACGCCATAATTCCTTTGGAAAAACCGAAATGTGGTACATTATGGATGCCGACCCGGGAGCAAAACTCATTGTAGGGTTCAATAAAGATGTGGAAAAGCAGGAATATGTAAAAAGTATAGAGGATGGCACCTTAACGGATTTAATGAACTATGAAGAAGTAAGCGAAGGTGATACATTTTTTATAAATACCGGAAAAATCCATGCCATTGGGGCAGGCGTACTTTTGGCAGAAATTCAACAGACATCCGACATAACTTATCGTGTTTTCGATTTTAACCGAAAGGATAAGGACGGAAACCTGCGAGAGCTGCACACAGGTTTGGCTGTAGACGCCATCGATTACAAAAAGAAGGATGACTTTAAAGTGGATTACCCTAAGAACAAGGGCGAAACGAACCCAATGGTAGATTGCCCCTATTTTAAAACAAATTTTTTGGAATTGATACAGCCTTTAAAGCAGAATCTATCCGAACGTGACTCGTTTACCATTTATATGTGTGTGGGCGGAGGAGCCACTATCACCAACGATTGGGGAAGCACGGAGATAAGAAAAGGAGAAACGGTTCTAGTGCCTGCATCGAGCACTTATGTGGACATCAGTGCCCAAAAAGCTAAACTTTTAGAAGTTACCATTTAATGGTATCTTTAATCAAAACATTATGTTATGCCAAGTATTCGCGATTTAAAGAAGGATGTCAATTTTGTCCTCGGAGATATAATTGAAGCTGTCTACATTTGGGAAGCAGGTTCTGGCAACAAGGAATCTGAAGAAGGTACGGTCATTATCGACGAAGCCATTGAGGTGTATGACGGACTTATGGATAAAATTCATCAAAAAAACGTAGAGGACGCTAAATCCCACTTTAATTCCATAAGAAAGGAACTGGAAGAAAAGGCTACCAAACTTATAGAAAAGCTCAATAGCCTGGAGTCTTAGTTATTGTCCAAAAAATCTTTGAATTTTTCACCGTATTTGGATGCCGCTACCTCGGGGCTCAGCCCTTTGTAGATAGAATCCAAGTATTTTGGATTGGCTTCGCGCGCCTCGGTCAACATAATATATGGTGTGGCATAAGAATCTCCATTGTTGAGCCCAAAATTAAGGGCATATCGATATCTGCTAACCGTGTTTTTATTGATCAAGCTTTGAATGGAATCCAAGGCCACGCTATCTTCTTGATATTCGGGTAGAACGGCTTGTTGTGCCAGGGCAAGTTCCCGAATATTGAATTTGGATACCATATCATAAAATTCCAATAACTTTTCGTGAGATTTGGAACCCGATATCTTTACATCCGTATCAAATGTGTTCCAAGCTGTATTGATCACAATAGTACCAGATTCGCCAAAAAAGTTGATGCGATCGTTAATGTCGTTATTGTCTTCCTTTTTTAGGTAGAGATAAAACACTTCCGGGTCGCCGACCTCTGTGCTAAAACTGAATTTTCCGTCACCCTTGATCTCCAACGAATCTACATTGGCAATGGTGGAATCTTGAAGTTTTTGTAAATAAAGGGTTCCTTTTTTTAATCCTTTAATGTTCCCATTAACGATCATGGTGTTCTCCGTGCTTTTTTCGCAGGCAACCAGGGTAATTCCAAATAGCAATACAAACAATATCCGCTTCATCATATAATTTTAGATGGGCAAATATGCATAATCTTCTGAAAATATTTAAACATTCGACGCGACTTCCATCAACAAAGCGCATAAATATGCTCCGGCTGTACCCACTACGTAACCAAAAACAGCCAAAAGAATGCCTACAGAGGTCAACGATGGATGAAATTCTGCAGCAACAATCGGGGCAGAAGCCGCACCTCCGACATTGGCCTGGCTGCCCACGGCTAGAAAAAAGAAAGGGGCTTTTATAATTTTTGCCATTAGGATAAGTAAACCCGCATGGATACTGATCCATACCAATCCGATAGCGATAAGGCCCGGGTTTTCCATTACTTTGCCCAAATCCATTTTCATACCAATGGTTGCTACCAAAATGTATATAAAGAGACCTCCAATTTTGCTGGCTCCTGCGCCTTCATAATTTTTTGCTTTGGTAAAAGAAAGACCAATTCCAATGGCCGTGGCAAAAACTACCATCCAAAGAAACTGTGAACCCAGAGAGGATAAAATTTTCTCCGGATTTCTTACAATTTCAAAATTGTTCTGTAAAAAAGCCGAAAAGTGATGTCCTGCAAAATGTGCAATACCAACACCGGCAAAGGCAAAGAAGGTTAGCATTATATAATCGTTCAAGGTCGTTACCCTTGTTATTTTTTCGGTATAGGTGGAAACTTTTTCCTTGAGTTTCTCAATGGAAGAAGTGTCCGCTTTGAGCCAACGGTCTATTTTTTCTGTTTTGCCAACGCCCAACAGGATTATGGCCATCCAAAGATTGGCCACCACAATATCAATGAGGACCATACCACCATAACTTTCCTGATTGTACTGGAAAACCTCGAGCATGGCAGCTTGATTGGCACCACCGCCGATCCAACTTCCGGCAATTGTGGCAAGGCCTCTCCAAACTGCGTCGGGGCCGATACCTCCAACAGTTTCCGGTGAAAAAATGGATACGATCAATATAGCGATGGGGCCTCCGATAACAATGCCCACGGTGCCGGTCAAGAACATGACCAAAGCTTTGGAGCCTAAATTTAGGATAGCTTTAAGGTCTATGCTCAGCGTCATTAAAATTAGAGCAGCAGGCAAAAGATATCTGCTTGCCACATAATAGGTGTTGGACGATGCTTCGTCAATGATGCCAAAACTGGCCAAAATGGCCGGTAACAAATAGCACATTAACAGGGTAGGGACCAAGCGATAAAACTTTGCCCAAAATCCAGTTTTTATGGATGATGTATAAAAAACAAAACCTAAACAAAGGCAAAGCAAGCCAAATATCACGGTGTCGTTGGTAAACGGTAATTGGTCCATAGATCTTTATAGCTAAAAATCCCAAATATAGGAAAATCGTTCAGGCCTTAGGTTATGGCCGACTATGTTTTCGTGCTGTTTACAGTTGGAAAAAAGGACGAGGTACTTGAATTAGTTTTCTGCCTTATGTTTATCAAACCATGCCAAAACACTTGCTATTTTGGCAATTAAGTTACTGGGTTTATTGGCTATACCATGAGATGCACCCGGAATTCGGACCATCGCGGTCTCCACATTTTCTAATTTTAGAGCGGCATAAAACTGTTCCGATTCGGCAATTGGCGTCCGATAATCTTCTTCGCCGGTCAATAACATGGTCGGAGTACTTACATTGGCCACATAATTTAACGGAGAACGTCTAAAATAGTTTTCTGGATCCTCCCATGGTTTTTTTCCAAACCAGTATTTGGAGAAAAACTGTACCCCATCGGCATATAGGACAAAGCTGGCCCAATTGATAACGGGCTTTGCAACAACTGCAGCTTTAAACCGGTCTGTTTTGCCCACGATCCAAGCGGTAAGCACTCCTCCACCGGATCCCCCGGTCACAAATAAATTATTGTCGTCCACATAGCCTTTTTTCAAAAGGGCATCCACGCCGGACATTAAATCGTCGTAATCGTGATTGGGATAGTCATGATGAATTAGGTTGCCAAACTCTTCTCCATAGCTGGTGCTGCCTCTTGGGTTCGTATATAAAACTACATAGCCTGCTGCAGCGTATGCCTGAATTTCTGCGGAATACACGGCGCCGTAACTCGTAAAGGGCCCTCCATGGATTTCCAGGATCATAGGGTATTTTTTGTCGGGGTCAAAATCGGGAGGTGTAACCACCCAACCTTGTATCTTTCGCTGATCATATGAGGACTCCCACCACATCTCTTCTACTTTGCCCAACTTTTTAAAGGAGAACAAGTCGTTGTTCAAAGCGGTTAATCGTTTATGGCTTCGGGTATCGACAACTCCAAGATCGGACGGATGGTCGGTGTTTCCTAAAGTGTAGGCAAACTTATTGTTGGCCGAAGCGGAGAAACTGGCAGCATTGTAGGGTCTGCCCAAGGAAAGACCGCCCAAGCCATCGGTGATATCCCCCACTTTGCCAGAAAGATCAATGGATGCCAATTTTCCCATACCTTGGTCAGTGTATGTAAAATAGAAGCCGTTGCCTTTGCTGTTCCACGCCATATCTTCGATATCTCTATCAAAATTTTGAGAAATTACTCTAGCATCTGAACCGTCCGAGTTCATCACATATAGTCGGGTTACATGGTATCCCTGTAAACGATCATCGTATCCGAGATAGGCGATTTTTGTACCATCGGGAGATAACACTGGATTGCCATCTGGTCCGTAACGATCGGTTAATGGGGTTAACTCACCATTATCGATTTTTATCGAATAGATCTCGCTATCCGCAGGTTCCATTTCTTCATCTTTATGGAAGTTGGCACTAAAATATAACTTGGAGTTGTCTTTGGACCAGATAGGGCCGCCATGGTCGAACTCGGAAAACGTAAGTTGTTTTGGCGTTCCACCGGAAATGGGCAAAGTAAATAGTTGGGAGTTGCCTCCTTTGTAATAGCCCGCACCATCTCCGCGATAGTTCATTTTATCAATATACTTAGGGGGAGCGTTCCATTTGGCTCCCTCTGGTTTTGCCGGCATTTTAATAATGGATTGGTTGGCTTCGGGAACAAACATGTTAAATGCCACATACGAATCATCATAGGACCACGATACCTGTCCAGGCGACTGGGGAGTATTGGTCAAAGCCAAGGTTTCTTTGGTATCCAACCACATCAGATATAGTTTCATTTTGTCATCTGCCATATTGGATTTGAAAACGACCTTTTTGCCATCGTGCGACCATTTTGGGGCAAAATCGTTATGGTTGCCCGTGGTGAGCGGGCGGTTATTGGAACCGTCAAAATTAATGATCCAAAGATTGGAGAGGTTCCGGTCTGTCATAATATCCTTAAAGTTTCTGACATAGATGATCTTGGAGCCATCGGGAGAAATTTGAGGGTCGGATACATATTCCATATTAAAGATATCCAACAATTCAAGGTTCGATTGTACTTGACCAAATCCTAATGGGTTTATGGCCACAAACAATAATAAGGTAGCGATGATTTTTTTCATGATTACGGGTTGATTAGTGTCTTAAAAATAAGGATTTTATCCCGGGTTGGGGCTGGTATGTGGCAATAGTTGTAGATGGTACTTAAAATGGACCGTGCCTTATCGGAAATGTATGGGGTCAATTAGAGAAATGTTGACTGTTCTCTGCTGCTCGGTAATGATTAATAGGTGGTCGTCATGTTACTGTCCACACAAATAATAAAGTCGGCTATTCCTATGTTTTCTTCATCCAGTTGATGCACATTCTCCTGCATAACGGTCGAGATGGTTCCGTAGATCAAGTCGGGTCTGTTCAATTGTAAATACCAAAGAATACCTTCATAATCGTTGGAATGGTAGGCTCCATTGTAATGTATAAAAAGAGAGCCCTCTTTATAGTTCTTAAGAATAAAATGTGCCATGGTAGCATCTTTGATCGCTTGTGCCATTACCAATGTGGGGCTACCGTGATCGCCCATCATGGTTAGAATATTCTGGTATCCTGGCAATTCGGGGTCGTATGGAATGGGCAAGGGGGCAATCCATTCCTTTTCTCTGGAGGGCAATGTGTCCAATGCTTCAAAACCACCTTTGTAAACCATGCTAGCATAGCGTCTAGGTATATTGGATGCTACAAAAACAAGATCATTATCCTTGGCAATATCGACCAACGGAGCATAGTCGGTCTTATGGTTGTTCCAAAGTCTTGCGGTGGAATCCAATGCTTTGTAATCTATTGTTCCGGACAAATAATCGTTAAGCTCCTTTTGGTTATCGGCTTCGATCATTTCTGCTCCAAGAATAAGTGGCCGTTTGGTATGGAGGTCGGTAGTGAGCTCGTATTGTAACCAATGCGCAATGGGATTGTTGTGGAGTTCACCGAACAATACCATATTCTTTTTCTCCATGGTCTTCAACATTTTTTTGTAAGAGACCTTTTTGCCTTTGGCGTTATAAATAACGAATGGTATCTTTTGAGCATTTATGGTGGAAAAGCAAAAGGAGCATACAACTAACAGGAATACCTTTTTCATAACCCACATTTTATTTTTCCCATTCTGTATGGAAAATACCCTCACGGTCCAGTCGCTCATAGGTATGCGAGCCAAAATAATCGCGCTGTGCCTGAATCAAATTTAATGGCAAACGGCTACTGGTATAGGCATCGAAATAGGTGAGTGCGTTGGATAATCCAGGTAACGGGATACCATTCTCGGCACCATAACTTACCAGTTCTCTTGCGGCATCTACAGTGCTTTTCACTTTTTCCACAAAAGAAGGGGAAAGTAATAGGTTCTGTAAATCCTTATCGGTTTGGTAGGCCTCGGTGATATCGGCCAATAGTGCGGCACGGATAATACACCCGGCGCGCCATATTTTGGCGATCTCCCCCAGTTCCAATTCGTAACCATATTCCTTGGAGGCATCGGATAACTGGTGCATCCCCTGAGCATAAGTAATAATAAAGGCAAAATATAAAGCTTGTTCCGCTTTGTTGGTAAATTCGGATTTGTTTACAGCTTTTGGGAGAGGGCGATCATACAATTCGTCCGCTTTTGTGCGTTCACCCTTCAATGCGGAAATCTCTCGCATACTCACGGAAATATCTATGGTGGGTACGGGAATTCCCAAATCCATTGCGTTTTGAGAGGTCCATTTGCCCGTTCCTTTTTGTTTGGCCTTATCCAAAATCATGTCTACCAGATCATTGTTGGTCAAGTCATCTTTTTGGGCAAATATTTCGGAAGTGATCTCGACCAAAAACGATTGTAACCTTCCGTTGTTCCACTGAGAAAATGTGTTGTGCAGTTCGCTGTTGGAAAGTCCCCCTGCCTTTTTAAGCAGATCGTATATTTCCGAGGTAAGCTGCATCAATCCATATTCAATGCCATTGTGCACCATTTTTACATAGTTGCCGGCAGATTTTGGACCTAAATAAGTTACGCAGGGTTCACCTTGGTATTTGGCGGAAACAGCTTCGAAAATGGGTTTTACGTGCTGGTAAGCTTCCTTGGAACCGCCTGGCATAATACTTGGACCTTTACGAGCACCTTTGGCACCTCCCGAAACACCAGCTCCAAAAAAGTTGATGCCTTTTTCTTTTAAATAAGCTTCACGGCGATCCGTGTCGGTGTAGAACGAGTTTCCACCATCAATGATAATATCACCTTTATCCAAGTAGGGCAAAAGCCCATCGATTACACTGTCCACAATTTTACCTGCCGGTACCAACAACATAATTTTGCGAGGCATGGTCAGGGATTGTACAAAAGTTTTAATATCGGAGGTAGCATTGACCTTGGCCGCATCTCCACCTTCATCTATCAGGGCGTTCACCTTTTCTTCATCCAAATCGTTTCCGAATGCGGTAAATCCGTTATCCGCCACATTAAGAATAAAATTACGTCCCATTACTCCCAGGCCAACAAGACCAAAATCGTATGTATTTGCCATGATGTATTTTTCTGCTCTTTTTTATTGTTAAGACAACACTAAGGTTGATGTTTATTGAATTATGAACCTAAAATAAACCTTATCTTCGTGATGCTCAAAGATAATGATACCAACTTGAAAAAGGGTAAGAACCTTTGATGCAATACTCGCCAGAAAACAAAAAAATATATGAAAAAGACAGAGAATCAGATGCTCGTGATTTTTGGGGCATCAGGTGATTTGACCGCTAGAAAACTTATTCCATCGCTATTTAATCTATACATGGCCGACCAGTTGCCAAAAAACTATGTGGTACTTGGTGTAAGCCGGAGCAATCTTTCGGACGAAGCCTATCGTGAACGGGTTGTTTACAACAGTTCTTTTTTGACCGAAAAGACCAAGAATATCGATGAGGCTAAACTCAAGGGCTTTGCCGATAAACTCTACTATGAGGATATAGGGGATGATTATGATACGGACTACTCCAACCTGCGAAAACGTGTCGAATCACTTAAAGAAAAACACAATACCTCGGGAAACATCATATATTACCTCTCGACCCCGCCAACCTTGTACGAGACTATTGCACATAGACTTTCGGAAGTGAGGATGAATACCCAAAACAATGGTTGGAAACGATTGATCGTGGAAAAACCATTTGGCTACAGTCTGGAAACCGCAAAAAAACTGAACAAAGGCTTGCACCAGTACTTTAAGGAAAATCAGATCTATAGAATAGATCATTATCTGGGCAAGGAGACGGTACAAAACTTACTTGTGACCCGATTTTCCAATAGTATTTTTGAACCTTTATGGAACCGCAACTACATACAACATGTCGAAATAACCAATGCGGAAAGCGTTGGCGTTGAAAAACGTGGTGGATATTATGACAAGTCCGGTGCGCTCCGCGATATGTTCCAGAACCATCTTCTACAAATTGTATCCTTGGTGGTTATGGAACCTCCAATTGGTTCTGAGGCCGAAGAGATCAGAAACGAAAAGGTAAAGGCCTTAAAGTCTTTGCGCATAATGACCGACGAAAAAGAATTGGCAGAAAACACCATTCGCGCCCAGTATGTAGGGTCTACCATTAAAGGCGAAACCGTAAAAGGGTACCGTGATGAGGATGGGGTGGACCCAAATTCGACCACAGAAACCTATGCCGCAGTAAAATTCTACGTGGATAACTGGCGTTGGCACGGTGTTCCATTTTATGTGCGTACGGCCAAACGTATGCCCACAAAGGTGACCGAAATCGTTATTCATTTCAAAAAACCGCACCACCAAATATTTAAAGGTTCCGAAATGCAGGAAATGGACAATAAACTCATTGTAAGGATACAACCAGATGAGGGAATACTGGTCAAGTTCGGGGTCAAGGTACCGGGTCAAGGCTTCAAGGTGGAAAGGGCCAATCTCGATTTTTACTATTCCAGCTTGGTCGAAACCTATGTAATGGAAGCCTATGAGCGCCTATTGCTGGATTGTATGCAAGGTGATGCAACCTTGTATGCCAGAGCGGATGAGGTGGAAGCGGCATGGGAGTTTGTAGATCCGATTCTAAATTATTGGAAAAATGGCAAGGATGTTCGTATGTACGGATATGGTGCAGGGGCCTGGGGACCTGAAAATGCCGATGACCTAATTGAAGAAGAAGGATACTGGCGCAATCCTAGCGAGAATTTAGCCGACGACCCGGGATATTGTGTGATTTGTTAAATACAGTAAGCAGTAAGCAGTAAGCAGTAAGCAGTAAGCAGAAAGCAATCGGCAATGGTCAATACTTCTCTGTTATAATTATAATACTGGGCGTAGCCGAACTAAAAGTCGAGAACCGAAAACTAAATTAAGATGGAGTTAAAAATATATAGGGACAAGCAGGAAGTAGCCGAAAATTTTTCGGACTATTTTGTAAATAGAGTGAAAGAGGCAGGTGCTTTTCATGTGGCCTTGTCCGGCGGTAGTACGCCAAAAATAGTTTTTGATCTATTGGCCCAGAAATATGCAGGTACAGTGGATTGGAACAAAATACATTTTTATTGGGGCGATGAGCGTTGTGTGCCGCCGACCGATGATCAGAGCAATTATAAAATGACGGTTGAGCATCTTTTCTCTAAAATAGAGGTGCCCAAGGAGAACATCAATCGTATTTTGGGTGAAAAGGATCCCGTAAACGAAGCAATGCGATATGCCAATCTATTGGAAATTGATCTCGATAGGGTGCAAGGGGTTCCCCAATTTGATTTGGTAATATTGGGCATGGGCGATGATGGGCATACAGCATCAATATTTCCGCACGAGATAGAACTTTGGGATTCCGATGACCATTGTGTAGTTGCCAATCATCCAGAGTCCGGTCAAAAACGGGTATCCATAAATGGCAAGGTGATCAATGCGGCCAAAGAGGTGGCCTTTTTGGTCACAGGGGCATCAAAAGCCGAAAAAGTGAAGGTGGTAGTGGAAAAAACCGAAGGCTCCGAAGTTTACCCTGCCTCTTTGGTGAATCCTGCATCAGGAAATTTAGTTTGGTTTTTGGACGAGGAAGCAGCGGCCAAGCTCAATCAAGATCCATCTTAACATTTTCACCTTCCAAAAACTCTAAATATTCGTTTACTTTAAAGTTGTTGGATTCGTATTTGCTATCGCGTTTGTACGCTGATTGTTTACGTTCCTTGCTGCGGGCAAAGCGGCGTATATCCTGCTTTGTTTTTAGGATAAGTCCGGGCACTGCTTTGTTTTTGCCATCTTTTCCTTTGGCGACCATGGTAAAATAAGAGGAATTGCAATGTTTTACTTCTCCCGTAGTTACATTTTCGGACTCAACACGTACTCCCACCACCATAGAAGTTTTACCGGTATAGTTGATGGACGCTTTTAGCGTGGCCAGTTCGCCAACTTCGATCGGGTTAAGAAAATCCACCCGGTTTACCGATGCTGTAACGCAATAGCTTTGTGAATGCTTGGACGCACAGGCAAATGCAATTTGATCCATAAGGTTTAGGATGTGCCCACCGTGAACTTTTCCACCAAAGTTGGAGTGGGAGGGCAACATAAGTTCGGTTATGGACACTCTACTTTCTCTGGATGATTTGAACTTTTTCATAGTTTATAATTATCTCGTTTTTTCAAAGAGAAAAGTTGGTTTCCTTTGTATGCGGTCGTAAAAAGATAGCTTTAATTTCTAAAAATGGGTGATTTTTCGGATTTTACCTCGGTGATAAAGTATTTGGTGTCGCCCAACCAGAAAAAGGTGGCGTAGCGCTCCTTGTAGGTCATTTTAATATACTGTCCTTGGTATTCCTTCATTTTTTCAATGATTTCTTTTTCTCCATCTTCCACCGAAAAGGAGAATACATTGGTTCCGGATAATCCTTGGCTTATCTGTCCTTCCCATGTTTTTACCAATACACCTTTTCTACTGAACTTGATCAGTTCCCCGGAACGGTATCCCTCGCTATAGGGAACGTAATATACAAATGCAAAATATCCCAATGTGCCAATTACAATGACAGCAATAAAAATGGTAAGGAATTTTTTCATGGTTCGTTCTCTAGTTTAGTTCTTCAAAATCGTCTTCGTGGGCGCGTTTTAAATAATTTTCAGGCATATCCTTTTTGGCTTTAGCCCCCATCTTCTTTAACCTTTCAACTCTTCTAATCAAATTCCCATCTCCTTCAGAAAGCTTTTTCATTGCTCCAATATAAAATTCCTGTGACTTTTTAATACTTTTTCCCACCGAGTCCAGATCATTTATCAAACCGACAAATTTATCGTAAAGGCCTCCAGCCTGACGAGCAATTTCCATAGCGTTTCGTTGTTGTTTTTCATTGTTCCACATCGAATCTATGGTTCTAAGGGTAGCCAATAGGGTAGACGGGGTAACAATAACAATATTTTGTTCAAAGGCTTTATTGTAGAGAGAATTGTCCTCATTAATGGCGATGGCAAATGCAGGTTCTATCGGAACGAACATTAAAACAAAATCAGGGCTTTCCATTTCGTAGAGATCCTCGTATTTTTTGGAGGAGAGTTGTTCCACATGCCTGCGCAGTGAATTAATGTGGTCTTTTAAAAATTTAGCTTTATCCTCTTCTTCTGCATTGGTAAAACGTTCGTAATCGGTAAGCGATACCTTGGAATCTACCACCATTTTTTTGCCGTCAGGTAAGTGGATGATCACATCGGGCATAACCCTGCTGCCATCTTCACGCTTAAAACTTTGTTGCACACTGTATTCCCGATCTTTTTCCAAGCCGGATTTTTCTAAAACGCGCTCCAATACCAATTCGCCCCAGTTACCTTGCATTTTGCTGTCGCCTTTTAGGGCCTTGGTCAAGTTTTCGGCTTCTTGGGTAATTTTTAAGTTTTGTTGTTGAAGACTTTCCAACTGTTGTTTTAGGGAAGAGTTAATGCTAATGTTTTCCTTTTGGGATTTTTCAACTTTTTCCTCGAACTCTTTAATCTTTTTATTGAGAGGGCTGAGGATGTTTTCTATGTTCTCCTTATTGCTCTTGGTGAATTTTTCACTTTTTTCGTCCAAAATTTTGTTGGCCAAATTTTCGAATTCCTTTGTGAATTTTTCCTGTAGCTTTTCAACTTCTTCTTTCTGCTCTTTGTTCTTTATTTGAAGGTTCTCCAAATCTGCTTGGTACCGAACAATTTGATTGCTTTGCTGTTCTTTTTCCCGTTGCAACTGTTTTTGGTCCTCCTCGTTTAGCTGTATTCTATCTTTTAGGGATGTGATAGTGGCGTTTAGTTGTTGTTCCCGCTCCCCCCAAACACTTTCGTTCGATTTGGTTTTCAGTTTTTGGATATAAATACCGACAAAAAGGCCCAGGGCCATTGCTATTAAGCCAATAATCAAATAGATAAATACTGTGCTCATTAAATTGTTTATTGAAGATAAAGATAATGGATTACAAAGATAAAATGTCATTTGGGCTTTGTAGGAAATCCACAATATAAATATTGACTGTTTTGATTTAAAAAAGCAGTTTTGTGCATCAGGAATGTTGTTCCTATTTTGAAACTTTATACGTACCGGTTTTAGCATCAAACTTTACCATTTCCGATGGAAAAAGACGGTCAAAGTGCTGCTTTTCTATCAATTTGCAGGGGTCGCCAAAGGGTTGGTCCTTACCGTCCAAAATTAATATTCGATCGCACAGTTGGATGGCCAATTCTATTTCATGGGTTGTAAAAAGGATGGTTTTATGTTTGTTGTGGGCCAATTCCTGGAGCATTTTAAGAATCTGTACTTTGTGGTACAGGTCTAAGTGGGTGGTAGGTTCGTCCAGCAAAATAATGGAGGTGTCCTGTGCCATGGCGCGGGCCACCAGTACCCTCTGCATCTGGCCATCGCTGAGCTCATGGCATTTTCGGTGTTTAAGGTCTTCCAGCAAAAAAGCGGCCACACTTGATCGTATCTGCTCCTTGTCCAGTTCGGTAAGTGAGCCCAACCAATTGGTGTACGGTTGGCGGCCCAAGGCAATCAATTCTTGAACGGTCAGATTTTTAGAAGCAGGTTGCTCCGTCAATACCACGCTAAGTTCTTTGGATAAATTGGAAGCGGTGTAATCTTTCAAGTTTTTATGGTTCAAAATTATATCACCGGAAATTTTGGGTTGAAACCCGCCCAAAGTGCGAAGTAGAGTAGATTTTCCAATACCGTTTATGCCCACAATTCCGCAGAGCATTCCAGCTTTTAAGTCAAAATTGATATGTTCAGCTACGACTCTTGAATCGTATCCAATGGCCAAATCCTTTATGGATAGTATGTTTTCGTCAACTTTAGCCATTAGAACATCATTTTGCGTTTACGGACCAAAATCCAAATAACAACCGGTGCACCGACCAAAGAGGTGATGGTGTTTATGGGCAATACACTAGCGGAGTTGGGCAATTGGGCCAAGGTATCGCACAACAACATTAAAATGGCCCCGTACAGCATTACGGCCGGGATCAATACTTTGTGCTCCATGGTATCAAAAATTTGACGGGTAAGGTGCGGAACGGCCAGGCCAACAAAGGCTATTGGGCCGGCAAAAGCTGTGATGCCCCCGGCCAATAATCCAGTGGCGATAATGATGGTCAATCGTGATTTTTTCAAGGAAACCCCCAAGCTTTGCGCATAATTTTCACCCAACAAAAAAGCGTTCAATGATTTAATGGAGCGCACACTGAGCAACACCCCCATGGCAACAATAGTTCCTAAAAGCAATAATTGGTCAATAGATAGGTTCCCAACGCTTCCGAACGACCAAAAAATAAAGCGTTGTAAATTTTCTGCGCTCGAAAAATAAGCGAGCACACTGACTATGGCCGAGGTAATACTACCGAACATCAAACCAATGATCAGTAAAGCCATGGTGTCCTTTACCCGTTGTGCGACAAGCATAACAACAAAGAGAACCAAAAAGCTTCCAATGCTGGCCGCGATGGCAAGGGAAACATCGCTCAAAAAAGAAAAGGTAGCAAAACCGGTTAAAAATGTTGACCCCATTAACAGTAGTGCGGCACCCAAACTGGCCCCGGAACTTATTCCCAAAACAAAAGGTTCGGCCAATGGATTTCTAAACAATGTTTGCATTAAAAGACCGCTCAAGGATAATCCTGCGCCAACCAATATGGAGGTAAATGCTTTTGGAATCCGATAGTTCCATATAATATATTCCCAAGAGTCTGTCTTTGGCAATTTTCCAAGCAAAATAGATAGCACGTCGGCAAAGGGGATGGAAACCGATCCTGAACTAATATTCAACAACGAAGAACATAATAATGCAACCAACAATAGCAAAAAGGAAATGCGATATGTTCTTGTGAATGGCATTTATTTTATGGGTTTGATAAATTGCAGCTGGTGTTCTGGTAATAATTCCGGATGCAATATCTTAATAAAATCCTTTAAGACCACATCGGGTCGGTGAGGTGCCGATTCGTAAAAAATAAGTCCACCGGTTTCGCCTTTTTCAATGGCATTGGAATATACTTTTTGGTTCGTAAAAGCAGAAAACCGGCCGTAATGTGTATTTGCGGCTTTTATTTGGTCGTAAGTGGTTTGTGCTGATGGGTTAAACCAAAATTCGGCATCTTGGGCTTTTTCCAAAACCGATTCGAGACTTAGCCCAATGCTTCCTGTCTCGGGTGTGGAAGCCCACGCATAATCGGCATTTGCATCTTTTATAAAGCGGGCCATCCAGCTTTGTCCCCCAGCCACATACCACACATCCTTGTAAAGTCCCCCAGTTAGCACGGTAGGTTTGGATTTTGCTTTTTTTGCAATCTCTTTTGCTTGTTTGTAAGATGATTCAACTTCTGTGAAAATACTATCGCCCAGGGCTTCCTTATTGAAAAATGGAGCAAAAAACTTGATCCATTCGGCTTTACCGAGCGGGGTATGCTCCACCCAATCACCATTGTAGGCTACTGGAATTCCTGCCTGTTTTAAAATATCGTAGGCCTTGTTCTCCTCATTAATGCTAAATCCAAAAATAAGTTCGGGGTCTAGGGCCAGTACCATTTCTGTGTTGAGAACATCATTCATTCCCAAATCCTTTATGTGCCCTGCCGAAATTCGCTCTCTGGCCTCGGGTGTTGAAATGTAGTCCGTATTTGGAAAGCCGATTACGGTATTTAACGCCCCAAGTTTTTGTAAGGGTTCTATGTGGGTAGTGGAAGTAAGCACCACCTTTTCTACTGGGGTGGCGATAATGGCATCGTATGCATCTTTTGGTAGAGTAATGGACGGTAATTTTTCCTTGGGAACCAACGCATATTTAAAACTTTTTGCCCCGGGCCAAGCCCCGGTGACCTCTATTATTGTAAGATCGGTCTCTTTGGTTACTTTAAATCCGGTTGCATATTTTACTTTAGAATCTAATTCTTGATTTTGGGAAGGTTGCTGTTTTTTTCCCTGTTTGCAACCTACCGAAGTCATCAAAAGAAATCCTAAAACTAGAATTGACCATTGTTGTTTTGCCATGGCCCAAAAGTAAGATTATTTAATTTTTGAGGAAAAAGATTAAACAGATTGATTAGCTTTGGCCTCGAATTTTGGTTCTCACGGTTTTCCGTGGGATTAAAAGGGAATCCGGTGCAAATCCGGAGCTGTTCCCGCAACTGTAAGTTGTGCCCAAGAATTACTGTTTTTTTAAAAGTAAGTATTGGGCGTTTGTCTCATCTTCTAAAACCACTGTCCAATGGGCGGGAAGGTAGGAGGCAAAACACAAGCCAGGAGACCTGCCACATTCAAACAAACATTGTTAAACTTTCGGGATAAAGGTTTACGTATGCAACACATACTATTCTCCCGTTTATTCAATTAAACGAAATGAAGAAAAATCATTTATGGTTAATTACCGCTTTATTGGCGGGACAGGGGATCTTTGCACAACAGATACAGCAAGATTCACTTAAAGTTCAACAACTGGACGAGGTTGTTGTTAGCGACTCAAAATTTGAATTGAAGCGTGAAAACTCAGGAAAAACGGTAATCAAGATCACAGCTGAGGAAATGCAGCGAAACCAAGGCAGAACGGTTGCCGAGATCATCAACACAAAAAGTGGTATCGAGATTGCCGGTAGCCGGGGCAGGGATGGCGATGTGCTAGGGGTTTACGCCCGGGGTGGCCGTGGCAGACAGGTCTTGATCATTATCGATGGCGTTCGTGTGGCCGACCCATCCACATTTTCTGCCGAATATGATCTACGTCTGCTGTCTCCCAGTACAATTGAGTCCATTGAGATCATTAAAGGTGCGGCCAGCACACTTTACGGAACCAATGCAGTTACTGCGGTGATCAACATTACAACAAAAAAGAGTTCCAAAAAGAAGATGGCCGGTAATTTTGAAACCAGTGTCGGGACCAATCAAACTGCGGAGGACCAGAATTATAATATAGGTAGCATTCAAAATTCCGCAAATGTAAATGGCACATTGGGCAAGTTCAATTATGGGGTGGATTTTTCCAATCGGTACAAAAGTGGATTGTCTGCTGCTGTGACACCTGAAAATGAAGAGGATGTTTTTTCAAATTACAGCACCAATGTAAGGTTTGGCTATCAATTTACGGAAAGGTTCGGCGTTCAGCTATATGGCAATCAAACCAAATTTTGGAATGAATATGATGCTTCTTTGGCCGAAGCTCCAAATGTAGGGGAGAACGAGCAGCAAAGGGTTGGGGTTTCCTCTGAATTTGAGTATGGCAAAGGATCGGTTCACTTAAATGCGGCCTATACAGATTACGAGTCCATGGCCAACGATACTTTTGGTGAAAGCACTACCGAAGGCAACAATTGGGTATTGGATGTGTACCATAAATATGTTTTTGGAGAGCAGTTCCATACGATACTTGGAGTAAACTATATTAAGGACGAGGCTATTTTTGCGGAGGAGGTTGATTTTACCATTGTAGATCCTTATGCCAATGTGGTCTATGTTTCGGATTTTGGATTGAATTTGAATGCAGGTGCCCGCTTGAACAATCACTCCGAATATGGAAACCATTTTGTGTACAACCTGAACCCATCTTATGTATTTGATACGAATAAAGGGTATATAAAATTGATGGGATCGTATGCAACCTCTTATATTACACCGAACTTGACCCAGTTGTTCGGTGCTTTTGGTGGAAACCCAGACTTGGAGCCAGAAGAAAATACCACTATTGAGGCGGGCGTGGAGTTTAAATTGAACAATACATTAAGAATCAGTACGGTTTATTTTGATAGAAACGAAACAAATGCCATTGGTTACGATGCTAACTTTACAACGATAAATGTTGCCGATGAGATTGATGCCAACGGGGTGGAAGTGGAAGCAACTTGGTTGCCTTTGAGCAATTTTAGTGTAAATGCCAATTATACCTTTACGGAACGGAAAGGCGACAATGCCATACGTATTCCCAAGCACAAGGCCAATGTTTCTTTATGGTATCAGTTTTGTGAAAGTACCAATGTATCTTTAAGCTATGCCTATACCGGTGAGCGTTTTGATACTGATTTTTCTACTTTTACCGATGTAGCCCTTGACCCGTTTTCAATATTGAATCTTTCTGTTCAGCATGAGTTGATCAAAAACAAATTAAATGTTTTTGTGAACGCGGATAATTTGTTGAACGAGGATTATAGGGAGTTGCTTGGGTTCACCACCAGAGGACGAAACTTTAGGGTCGGCCTCAGCCTGAACCTTTAAAAAAAGAAAAGCGGCCGATCGGCCGCTTTTTTATTAGTTGTTTAACTGTAGTGGTTTTTCCAAATACATATTGTCCTTTATAGGAGTTTCCAATCTAGATGACGTAAAAGATTCTGCGGGCATTTCCACAGTAAAGTCTATTTTGGCAGAGCTACCTGTAATTTCTTGTAGAGCACGGGCCAATAGAGGCTCGTTTACATCGCCCAAGACTCCAAAATTGGTTAAATCTTCTTCTAGGGCAATGTCTGGCGCCAAGCCATTGGTGTAATCATAAAACCCATCTGCATTCTCGTTCCTTCCAACCAAAGGTTGTAATCCCCAAGAATTTTCAGCATTGATATTGCCCTCACGGTCACTATTATAAATAAAAGAGTTTTCTGGGTCATCTACCAAGGTAATTGAAAATTCATTTTTACCACGCGTTGTTTCTCCAATATGGATTACATCGATATAGGGGTCAAGTCCGTTCATTACCAATTCACTTGCCGAGGCAGAATCACCTGTGGCAATAACAAAAACACGGTCTAAATTTAAGGAGTTAATGGCGCTGGTGCCTGTGGAATTTGCAAAATAATCAGTTAAAAATTCTTCGCTGAACTGTACTTGTATTTTATCGTTCCACCTTTGTTTTATGTATACCTCACCTGTGTTGGTCCCATAGACCATACTGGCCAGTAAACGGGATGTGTTTACGGAACCTCCCGGATTGTAGCGCATGTCCAAAACAAGTTCTGTTGCTCCGTCGGCTACAAATTTGGCAAAGGCAGCGTTCAAATCTTCATCGAAACTGCTTAAAAAACGGTTGTACATTAAATAGGCAACTTTAGTCCCGTTTACATCCAGTGTTTCGGCAATCAAGATGGGGTCCTCGACTTGATTTTCTATTTTGGTAAGTTCTACTTCTTTGGCGCTATCAGAGATGGTATTGTCGGTAACGGTCGCCATTCCAAGCGTGTAAGTGCTGTTATCACCGAACAAAAGATTCCTGTAGTTGTTAATGGTAAGTTGGGTGCCATCGACCCTGGTGAAAAACTCGCCACGTTGTATATCTTTGGTCGAGGCATCGGAATCCGGCCATATGTAAAGTACATAGCCAAAAACATTTTCCGTACCGCTAATCAGGCTCAATCTAAATTCGACCCCATTACTTTGGGATATTCCAGATAGGCCACTTACCAGTTCCGAATAGTCATCATTGGCAAAACTAAATCGATCTATGGCGTTGTCATCCCCAAAAATCTCCTCATGTCTGTTACAAATGCTATAAAAAAAGTTTTCGGCATTTGAATTGGCCTCTAAAAAAGCAGTGTACTCGGCATTTGTGGAAAACCTATCATCTGCCAAATCCTCAACATCCCCTTGCCAAAAATACCAAAGGTTCATGGCCTGCCACATAAAATTTTGTGCTGTAACATCCGCACCGGGTTCTGGGTCGGGGGTAGGGCCATTATTGATTTCATTGTCGTCACTACTACACGAGGTGAATAGGAGTGTTGCTCCCAAAAATAGATAGAGGTACTTTTTCATAGCTTAATTTTTTTTGAATTTACTCAAATTTTGTTCCAAACTCTAAGAAACTAGGATGGGTAAGAGTAAAACCAAACGTTATATCAAATAAATTTACCTTGCAAAATAGGCTTATCTGAGGAAATCGCAAATTTTTTGTAACAATATTCGATATGTATCGTCGTGATAGTGTAGGTCGATAAGAAAGGCCTTAAAATAACTAAGACAACCAAATGAAACAAGCAGAATTTTTAAATGTGGTTTTGCCTTTTCAGGATAAACTTTTTAGGCTCGCCAAGCGCCTATTGGTCTCCCGAGAAGAAGCGGAAGACGCCACTCAAGAAATTTTGTTGAAGCTTTGGTCTAAGAACGAGTCGATGGGGAAGTACAAAAATGTAGAGGCTTTTGCCATGACCATGACCAAAAACTTTTGTTTGGACCGCTTAAAGTCCAAACAAGCAGGAAACCTAAAATTGGTTCACAGTAATTACAGTGATGAAAACACCTCCTTACAAAAACAATTGGAGGCCGAAGACAGTGTAAACTGGATGGAACGAATTATAAAAGACCTGCCAGAACAACAAAAAATGATATTGCAACTACGCGATGTGGAGCAATACGAGTTCGACGAAATATGCGAGCTCATGGACATGAAACCGACAGCAGTGCGCGTAGCATTGTCGAGGGCAAGAAAAACAGTAAGAGAAGAATTGATTAAAAAACATAACTATGGAATTGGGTAACATAGAAAAAATATTGGAAAAGTATTTCGAGGCCACTGCTACAGTGGACGAAGAAAGAACACTTAGGGCCTATTTTTCACAAGAGGAGGTCGCACCTCACTTGGAGCAGTACAAGCCCATGTTCAACTACTTTTCCATGGCCAAGGAAGAAAAGTACACCAAGCAGGTACCATTAAAACCTAGAGTAAACTATTACAAGTGGCTATCCGTTGCAGCGGCAGTAGTTTTGACCTTTGGCATCTATTTTGGTAATCAGTACCAAGAAACAAAGCGTTTGGAGCAAGAAAAGGCAGAGTTTGCCTACGAGGAAACCAAAAAAGCACTCGAACTCTTAGCAG
Organism: Flagellimonas sp. ABD4_174; assembly: GCF_056160185.1. Classification (NCBI taxonomy): domain Bacteria; kingdom Pseudomonadati; phylum Bacteroidota; class Flavobacteriia; order Flavobacteriales; family Flavobacteriaceae; genus Flagellimonas; species Flagellimonas sp. ABD4_174. The sequence continues at coordinate 2,808,106 of NZ_JBSWWP010000001.1, read as the reverse complement.
TGAACTTTAACCGAGGTACGGAAAAAGTGGCCTACTTAAAAGAGTTTGAAGATGCAAAACAAAAAATTTACAATAACAATTAAAAAATGTAACAAAAATGAAAAAGTATATTTTAATAACAGTAATGGCATTGTTGCCTTTGGCAGGATTCTCTCAGTCCGTTTTTGACAAGTTTGAAGATCTGGACGATGTGACCACAGTGATCGTGAACAAGAGTATGTTCAATTTATTGGCAAAAATAGATGTTGAAGTGGATGATCCAGAGGCACGCGATTTTATGGAAATTGCCAGCAGTCTTAAAAGTTTAAAGGTATTTACCACCGAGAACAAGAAAATTGGCGACGACATGAAATCTTCTGTCGATAGCTACCTAAGATCTTCAAAAATGGAGGAGTTGATGCGAATCAAAGACAAGGATGCCAATGTAAAATTCTACATTAAAGAAGGTAAAGATGCCGATCATGTAAGCGAGCTGCTGATGTTCATTACCGGAATGAAAAATGTGGAGGCCAATGGTCAAAAGTTTGAAACGGTAATCCTTTCCCTAACCGGCGATATAGATTTGAACAACATAAGTTCTTTGACCAAAAAAATGAACTTGCCAGAAGAGCTTAACGAAGCAGGAAAGAAAAACTAGATTAGAATATCGGTTGGCAATAATCGGTTGGAAATTGTAACAAAATACAAAACCCTCCAACTAATTATTGTCAACTGATAATCAGTTGACACTATCAATCAAAAAAAGAATAGAAAAATGAAACATTTAATTAAATCCATAATGGCAATCGGAGCATTGTTCTTGGCTTCGTGCGCGTCGCAGCCCACTTTGCAGGAGTATTATGTGGACAATTCGGAAAACCCGAATTTTTTGTCCATCGATGTACCGGCAAGCATTCTCAAAATGGATGAGGTGGAGCTGACCCCGACCCAAAAAGAGGCCATAGAATCATTGCGAAAGTTTAATTTATTGGCCTTTAAAAAGAATGAGGACAATGTTGCCGAATACGAGATCGAAAAAAAGAAAGTGAGCCAAATCTTAAAAGGGGACGACTTTGTTGAACTCATGAAGATAAACTCCAAGTATGGCAAGGGGGTTATCAAATATTTGGGAGATGAGGATGCCATTGATGAAGTGATTATTTATGGAGATAGTAAGGACAAAGGCTTTGCCCTGGTCCGTGTGCTCGGCAAGGATATGAACCCGGCACATATCATACAATTAATGCAGGCCATTCAAAAATCCGATTACAAAGGCGAAGGGCTAGGTGAAATCGGTGATTTTCTAAAAGGCTAAGACCAATCATTATATAATCCAAGGAGGGCGACAATTGTCGCCCTTTTTCTTTTTACGATAAAGATTCGATACATAAAAAAGTGACCTAGTTTAGTATCTTAGTGTCTAACAACAAGAACACTAACAAAACTATAGCATCATGGAAAAAGCACAAGAATGGTTCGACTACGGTATTGAACTGGCCAAAGAATTCGGCCCTAAACTAATTACAGCACTTCTTATCTACATTGTGGGGATGTGGGTGGTAAAGAAAATCATCGGTGGAACCCGAAAGGTAATGTCCAAAAGTAAATATGATGAATCCCTGCAAAAATTTTTGTTGAACCTACTGTCTTGGTCGCTCAAAATATTTTTGATCATTATCGTTATCTCTCGACTAGGGGTAGATGTTACCACATTTGCTGCAGTAATCGCAGCTGCAGGTCTTGCCGTAGGTTTGGCGTTGCAAGGTTCGCTGTCCAATTTTGCTGGAGGTGTACTTCTCATGATATTTAAACCTTACCGTATTGGAGACCTTATCGAGGCCCAAGGCGTTCTTGGAGTTGTAAAGGAGATAGAAATTTTTACAACAAAAATGGTAACACCACAAAACAAACTGGCTATTGTCCCGAACGGAGCAATGGCCAACGGCAACATAATCAATTACACGGCCGAAGGTAAAATGCGGGTGGATACCGTTATTGGCGTAGGTTATGGCGAAGACATAAAAAAAACCAAAGAAGTGCTGTTGAACGTGCTCACTTCCAACCCAAAAGTACTTAAAGAACCTGCACCGTCGGTTAATGTGATGGAACTGGCCGATAGTTCAGTGAACTTTGCAGTACGGCCCTTTTGTAAGCCGGAAGATTATTGGGATGTGTACTTTGGAACCTATGAAAATTGCAAGATTGCCTTGGATGAAGCCGGAATCGAAATTCCTTATCCACACCAAGTGGAAATCCACAAAGAAGCATAAGAATTATTGTCGTTTCGAAGCAGTGAAACAACCGAGAAATCTATTCGGTTCAAAATCACAAGACCTAAACCCCGGTGTAATTCGCTGGGGTTATTTGTTTCAGTTCAGTTTTAATGGCATCCGATACCTCTAAGGTTTCTATAAAATCGGCAATGGATTTCTGGTTGATTTTCTCGTTGGTACGGGTCAGACCTTTTAAAGCTTCGTAAGGGTTCGGGTAGCCCTCCCTTCGTAAAATAGTCTGAATGGCCTCTGCGACCACGGCCCAGTTATCCTCTAAATCCTGCTCAAACTTAGCTTGATTTAGCACCAATTTGTTCAATCCTTTTAAAGTGGATTGAAAACCAACAATGGTATGTGCGAAAGGGACTCCCACATTTCTTAAAACCGTACTATCCGTAAGGTCGCGTTGTAGGCGTGAAATTGGCAATTTAGCAGATAAATGCTCAAAAATGGCATTGGCCAAGCCCAAGTTACCTTCGGAATTCTCAAAATCAATGGGGTTTACCTTGTGCGGCATGGCCGATGAGCCAACCTCTCCTTTTTTGATTTTCTGTTTAAAGTAATCCATGGAAATATATGTCCAAATATCCCTGTTAAGGTCGATCAAAATAGTGTTGATTCGTTTAAGACAGTCGAACAGGGCGGCCATATGGTCGTAATGTTCAATTTGGGTGGTGGGAAAGGAGTGGTGCAACCCCAGTTTTTCCTGCACGAACTGTTTTCCGAATGCCCTCCAATCGTTGTTTGGATAAGCAACTTTGTGAGCGTTATAGTTACCTGTAGCACCACCAAATTTGGCTGCACTTGGAATATCGTTCAATAAATTGAACTGCTCTTTAAAACGCTCTACAAAAACATCGATTTCCTTGCCTAAACGCGTAGGGGAGGCAGGTTGTCCGTGCGTGCGTGCCAACATAGGGATGTTTTCCCATTCTTTGGCCAATTCCTTCAGTTTTTCAAAAACCTCGAAATAAGATGGCACGTACACATCGTTCATAGCTTCTTTGATGGAGAGGGGAACAGCCGTATTGTTAATGTCTTGCGAGGTCAACCCAAAGTGGATAAACTCCTTGTATTTTTGAAGGTCCAATTCATCAAACTTTTGTTTGATAAAATATTCCACTGCTTTAACATCGTGGTTGGTGGTTTTTTCAATGTCCTTGATGGCCTGTGCATCTTCCGCGGAAAAATCTTGATAGATTTTCTGTAATTCTGGGAACAGTCCCTGGTTAAAATCGGCCAATTGTTGCAAAGGGATCTCACAAAGCGCAATAAAGTATTCGATTTCTACCTGGACGCGATATTTGATCAAGGCTTCTTCGGAAAAGTAATCTTTTAAACTTTCGGTTTTATTTCTATATCTACCGTCGATCGGCGAAATGGCGTTTAGTGGTGTCAATGACATGGTCAGGAAAATTTTGAAAGCATCAAAGATACTTAAACGCTGCGGTTTAGACACCTAATTTGGCCAACTTATCCAGAGTTTTTTTTGCTCTGTTTTTGTACCCTGTGGTTCCGGTCGCGTAACTATCTTCCAGAACTAGTTTGAGCTCGGCGTGTACCCAATCAAAGCGTAGCCCCAAATAATATAGACTGGTCATGGAGAATACCTTGGGCGCCATGTTCATTGGGCCTATTAACCAATCAAAACAAGCGGTCAATATTTTTTCCAGTTGATCATTGGTAATATTTTCAATAAAAACAGGGTCTTTTTTCTTAAAATAAGCTTCACAGACCATTTCGCAAACATGGGCAACGGGCCTAATGCACGATTCGGTCTTTAATTGGGCAAGGCCGTTTACAAAATCATCAAAAAAAGGGAGGAGATAGGCCAGTTTTTTGCGCATTAAATGATCAAAGGTCCAGCTGGCATTAAAGGTACCTTCCTTGTCTTCCGCTATTATTTCTTTATAAAGCGTTTTGGCCAATTGGGGCGCTTGCTGTAATTGCAATACCAAATCATCTATTTGTGATTTTGATATTCTACCGGAATTAAGTGCGATATGGAGCTCGGTTTCGGTCACAAAAAAATCGATATATTTACTAAAATCCTGTATGATGAAAATAGTAAAAAAAATAGCAATTGCCCTATTGGTGGTTTTGATTGGAATGCAATTTTATCGTCCTGAAAAAAATACCTCCGAAGGGGACTATGTTGCCGCCTTTGAAGCTGAAACAAAGCCCTCCCGGGAGGTGAAGCAAATTCTGAAAACAGCTTGCTACGATTGTCACAGTGCGAATACCGAGTACCCTTGGTACAATACTATTGCTCCGGTCTCGTATTGGCTGGCCGACCATATTGAAGATGGTAAAAAACATTTGGATTTTTCCGATTGGCAGAATTATGACGAGAAGAAAAAAGACCACAAATTGGAAGAGCTCATAGAGGAAGTAAAACGGGGCAGTATGCCGTTGAACGAGTACACTTGGACACATGCCGATGCCAAATTGTCCGAGGAGCAGATCAGTGCATTGGTAAGTTGGGCAGAAAAGACCAGGGCTACCTATTAAAAAGATGTTCCACTAAAGTGGGAACTCCTTCGGCAGCGGTTTTTGGGATTATAGTGAGGTTCTCAAAATCCGATGCACGGATATTGGGCCTTGGGTCTATAAAATAAATTGGGGTAATGCTGGGGGCGTAGTGTATTAAACTTGCCGCAGGATACACTTGCATGGAGGTGCCTACGATAATCAAAATTTCGGCCTGTTGCGTAATTTGAGCCGCAGTTTCCAGCATTGGGACCATTTCGCCGAACCAAACAATATGTGGTCGTAGTTGATGTCCGTTTTCATCGGAATCCCCTAGTACCAAGTCTCCTGTCCAATCCAAAATATAATTTTCGTTCCTTGTACTTCTTACTTTGAACAATTCTCCGTGCAAATGGACCACGTGTGAGCTGCCGGCCTGCTCGTGTAAATTATCAACATTTTGCGTAACAATACTAACATCGAAAGTTTGCTCCAACCGTGCCAATGCCAAATGACCTTGGTTTGGTGCCACATCCAACAATTGTCGCCTACGTTGGTTATAAAATTCCAACACTAAATCCGGATTTTTGGCAAAACCCTCCGGAGATGCAACCTGCATTACATCGTGTCCTTCCCATAGTCCGTTTTCATCACGAAAGGTTTTTAGGCCGCTTTCGGCGCTCATTCCCGCTCCGGTAAGTACTACAATTTTTTGCTTCGACATTTTTTATCCAAATTCACAATTTAAAAACTGTACGATGCAATTTAAACATTGGAGCCAGAAATAAATAATTATTTAAACTGATTAAATGTTGAGCCAATAGGTCAACTTAAGATTAATGGACCGGCTTCGGGGCATAAACGAGTTTACAAAGTAATTGTCGTTATAGACCAGAAACAGGTCGGAAAGCGGTGCAAATCTCCATTGTAGCCTCGAATTGAATCCAAGATTATCCAATTGGTTTCCATATTGGATCAAAGTGGACCAAAAAATGGATTTGTTGAACGTAATGTTTATTCTTGGACTTAACAATAAGATGTCCTCGCTCTCATAAGGTTCTGGCAATTTTATACTGTTATATATAACCCCTAAAGAAAGGAATACCGTCGGTTGAAGCCTCAGGCTCATGTCCCCTTCGAAGACATATCGCGTTCCATTGTAAAATTCGCCGTATCCGGGTTCGAGATTGTACGAAAAGACTTTTCTACGGTCACTTTCAAAAGATACTTCAAAACTGGTATAATGGTATCCATTGTCTCCTAAAAGTTCTACTCCGCCATCGGTGCCGGTTGGATCAAAGGTGTCGGTGAGGTAAGTGTACCGATTGAACAAACGAAAGGCCAATTTTTCTTGTGAGGTAAACTCTGCTTGCCACTGGGTAAAAATAGTATAATCTGTATTTTGGTAGTCCAAGGTAGGTCTCCATATAAAGTTGGGGCTAAACCGGAAACCATGGGTATTCACCTTTCCTTTGCTGGGCCAAAAATTAAATTCCACAAAAGGCCTTGCAGCAACAATGTCCTCTCTTCGGATAAAGCCGAGGTCCGACCTAAAATCATTCCCGACAAAATTTCCGCGTAACCCAAAGTTGAAGTATCTGGAGTTGTATTGGAGGTCCATGCCGCCTGAGTCGTTACGGTCCCCAATATCGTGGGCAAAGGCCTTATGGTAAAAAAACTTGCCTGTCCAAATATTGTTTTTTGATGCAAGGTTGTAGTCCAGTCCCACCACACGGTTGTACCGGTCCATGGGGTCCACAAAGTCGTAATCCCCAAAAGTTTGTCGGTTAACAAAAAGGAAGCTTAAATTGGATCTTGAAAACATTTTCTTTTGCAACGCGAGTACGGTGTTGTTGTTACTGGGTATCTCGTTGATCTCGTCTTCTTCCGTTTGGATATTGAGTAGGCCCAACCTCCAGTTGTTGTTCAACTTCCCACTTAATCTAACCCCGCCTATAATCCCATTTTCTATGGTTTCACCATCTTTGTCCTCTGCAATTCCAATTCTTCTGGAGAAAAATGGATTGGAATCCCTTTCGTTCCCGAAGGAACCAAAAAGGTCACTGTTATCTATAAAAAATTGTCTTCTCTCTGGTAAAGAAACCTCAAATCGGGTTAAGTTGGTAACAAAATTATCGACTTCCACATTGGAGAAATCCGGGTTTAGGGTTACATCGAGATTCATGCCGTTTCCTATGGAGATTTTTGCATCTCCACCAAAGCCCATTCTGCTTAGATCTTCATTGTTTTCGTAGTCTTTGGCAATTATCCCATTGGCATAAGGTATCAATGCCATTGGAGTCCTGGATTTTCCCAATGGTTTTTCAAACACCATATCACCCATAAAAGCCAAACTGTAAACAAGTTGGTTTTGTGGAATTTTCATCCAGGTACTGGTTTCGTTGGTCTGCATATCAAAGCGGTAGCTGTTGAACCGCCATTTGGTCTCACCCTGTTTAAATTTGAAGGAAGTTAATGGAATGGCAAGTTCGCAGATGTAGTAGCCATCGTACAATTTGGCTTCGCCTTGCCATTTTACGTCCCAAGAGGTGGTGAACCCATTTGGACCAGACCCGCCGTTGGATATCAAAGCTTCCCTTCGGACTCCATAAGGATTCATTCCAAACAGGAATGCGTTGGTACCGTCGTTAAAAGTATCGAACATTAAACTAATGTTGTCATTTCCCCCTGCCCTGTAATCTCTTTGTAGTGAGGGTATCACATAATTGTCGCCCTCTGTATATAATTTAATACCAATAAATAGTGTAGTGTTGTTGTAGACCATTTTGATCTGGGTCTGCTGGAAGGCGAGGGTGGTGTCGGATGGAAAATATTGATGGAAATCGTCTGCATTTTCTGCAATCTCCCATACACTTTCATCTAAGATACCATCTACTTTGACTATGTCGTCGACATATTTTACGGTAAAACTTTTATGGTCTGTTTGAGAAAGTAAGGCGAAAGGCAGAAGAATTGCAGCAAGTACAATACATTTTTTTAACATTGGTCGAGTTTAGTTGGTGGTTCAAATTTAACAGATACATAGTTAAAAATTTACTAAAATTTTAAAATATGTTGCTGTTTGGTAAATCATTGCGAAAATTAGTGGCAAGAATTTTCTAAGCCTTTTTCTAATTAAGGGACGTTAAAAAATGAAAAAAACCTTATTCCTATTCTTATTTTTTCCTGTAATTGTTTTTGGTAACGCCTTTTGGGGCAAAACGGGACACAGGGTAACCGGTGAAATTGCAGAAAACCATTTGTCCGGAAAAGCGAAGCGGGCCATAAACGATCTGTTGGATGGACATAGCTTGGCCTTTGTATCTACATTTGCTGATGATATAAAGGCTGACCGGGCCTATTCCAAATACTCGGCATGGCACTATGTCAACTACCCATTGGGGATGTCCTATGCGGATTCCGATAAAAGCGAGTATGGCGATATTATTACAGCAATAGAGACATGTAAATCCGCTATAAAGGATAAAAATGGCTCAAGGAAAGATCGTATTTTTCATTTAAAAATGCTGATTCATTTAATCGGCGACCTGCATCAGCCCATGCATGTGAGCAGGGCCGAGGACAAAGGGGGAAATACCATACAGGTCCAATGGTTTGGACAAGGAAGCAATCTACATCGGGTTTGGGACAAAAACTTGATAGAATCTTATGGTATGACGTATACCGAGCTTGCCATGGAACTACAAAACGTCAGTAGAAAAAAGCGAAAGGAGATCCAGTTGGGAACTGTGTACGATTGGGTGGACGAATCGCACGAACTATGTGCGGATTTATATGATTCCGTTGAAATTGGTGCAAAACTGGGCTATCGTTATTCCTACGACCATAACGATCTTTTATTCGCACAGCTACAGAAGGGGGGTCTTAGGCTCGCCAAGGTATTGAACGATATTTTTGGGTAGTTTTTTACTAGTGCAGAACCGTTTTTAACTGGTTTCGGTATTCCGAAGGATTCTGTCCGGTAAATGCTTTGAACGATTTATTGAAATGTGAAAAGTTGTTGAAACCACTTTCGTAACAAACTTGGGTTATGCTCATGGGTTGTTCTGCCAATAGCTTGGATGCATGTACCAATCTATATTCGTTCACGAACTGAGTAAATGTCTTATTGGTTATTTTTTTAAAGTACCTGCAAAAAGAAGGGACCGTCATGCTTACCATATCTGCAATTTGCTCAAGTTTTACGTCCTCTTTGAAATTGGTCTTCACATAATTAAAAACAACATTGATACGATCGTTGTCCTTTACTTCGGTTTCCAGGGAGAAACCTTCTGCGTTCAGCACGTTCATTTCGTTGGACGTGGCCAAGATGTTCAATATATTAAGGATGGACAATAATCGCTGAAAATCTGTCTGATACTCCAAGATTTCCATTTTTTCGCCAACCTTCATTTTGGTTTTACCGGAAAAGGCAATTCCGCCTTTGGCAACTTCGAACAACTTTTGGATATTCTTCATCTCGGGAATATTAAAGAAATCACTTCCCAAAAAGTCGGCTTTCATTTGGACCAAAGTCTCACTTTTATTGCCCGTAAGTCTGTCCGTAAAGCCACAATGTGGTAAATTGGACCCTATTAAGATGAGGTCCCCGTTCCTATAATAGGATACATGGCTCCCAATTTGTCTTTTGCCCGAGCCTCCGTTTACATATACCAACTCCAATTCTGGATGGTAGTGCCAACCTAAGTTCTTGTTCTCGTGGTTTTCGTTAAACTTTTGAAAGGTAAACGAATGGCCAAAACTTGGTGCTATAGCTTCAAATGCCGGTTTCTGAATCATACTCAACTATTTTCTTTTTTCTACAAACAATAACTTGTGTGTAAAGTGCAAATATCTACAATGTTAACGCAAAGTTATGCTATTTTATCATTAATGCTATGTTAAGTGTGTTGCCATGTTAATATAGCATAGAAAGTGGAAAAAATGGTGGTATTCCACTGTTCCAATCCGGTATACATTTGTACTGTAATCTTAAAAAAGCGATGTGTTATGAAAACAGTAAAGAACCTAGTAGTAGCAACGGCCTTGTTGATCAGTGCAATCGGGATGGCCAACACAGCAACAGCCGATTTCGGTAAAAAAGTAGTAAAAAGATACGAGGTAGAGAAAAACTTGGTAAAAGTCAACTTGGACCCAGTATTCATCAAAAAAGGTCAAAAGGTAATGATGAACCTTTTGAACATATCTCAGGGTAAAGTACTTCTTAAAGTATACGATAGCAAGAATAGATTGGTCTTTGACGAGGCTATCGACGGAAAAGTAGTAGTGGAAAAAGCTTTCAACTTCGAGCAAGCATTCGAAGGTGAATATACCATAGTTGTAGTGGACAAATTTGGAACCTACAAGGAAACTATGGAAGTAAGATAGTTTGTTTAGTTAATTTTTATGTGCATGGGGGGTCGGGAGGCCCCCTTTTTTTATGCCCACTTTTTTAGTTTTTCCCTCTTGCTATTTGGGATAGCTTCATTCTGCAAGGCTAATCGCAATACATCGCTATCCTTGGTTTTGGCATATAGAAGTTTATAAAATTCCTGCACGGTCAATGGAGTTTCGGATGCCTTTGACAACTCCATGGAATCACCTGTTTTTACAGTTCCATTCTCCAGAACCCGCACATATGTCCCAGGAAATCCTTGATCTATAAATTGTTTAATCATGTTCTGGTCCTTAAAACGTATGCCTAGTTTATAACAGGGCTCCCTAGGTTGTGTAATTTGAACCAATGCAGTGCCGAGCCGGTATATGCTTCCGATTCTAATTTGGGATTCATCCAAACCTTGAATGGTCAAATTTTCCCCGAACATACCCCAATTCCATTCTAAATCGGGATATTTCTCCTTCCAGTATGCGTAACGGTCAGCAGAAAAAAGGTAGGCGGCCTTGTAGATGCCGCCATGGTGCTTTCGGTCTATCACCGAATCGCCCTTTACATCTGTGCTCTCTAATAAAATGGGTTGGTCCACGGGAAATTTGTAAATGCCAGTGGTGGTTTCTTTACCGTTCCAAACTATTTTGGTACGGTTGCCGAGATTGGTGGATATTATTTTCATAATGGCAAGTTATAAAAAACCACCGCTTGTGGCGGTGGTCTTTTACCTCTTTTTAAAAGAGATGGTTTTACTCCTTCTTTTCCAATTTTTTGGTCATGTTAAAACCTACCATAAGGCCAACGCCCGCCAAAAGGAATATGGTTCCCGGATAAGCGACCTCATCCTCCACCCCTAAATTATAGTGAAGAATGGAGGCAACAAAAATGGCAACCCCGATACCCATTAATAATAAGGAAAGGTTTAGAATGATGATTTTCCAGAACGGAGCGGCGCCTTCCCGTCTTCCTTTCATAAAAATACTGGCGTCGGCACCTTTTTCGATTAAGGCCAAGCGTTCTTTGTTCCTTGTTGAAAAAAAGAGGTAGGCAATGGCAAAAATTACTCCAAAAATGATTGGTAAAATGATTACTTCAGATCCCATAACTATTCGTTTTAATGATTATTCATAATTTGTTTGTTCATAACCTATGACGACGGTTTTCTGAGTAAGGTTACATTTTTTTATAAATTTTATTTTCTGTGTAACCTTAACAATGGTTTAATCGTCCAATGAGCAATGCTGACCAACAAGGAAAAAGTACTGATCTCGAAAATTTGCATGGGAAATTCCCGTGCATTCTCGGATTTTGTGGATAGTTATAAGGATTTGGTGTTTACATTGTGCATAAGAATGTTGACCAATAGGGAGGAGGCCGAAGAGGTTTCGCAAGACGTATTTATCAAGGTGTACCGATCTTTGCCCAATTTTAAAGGGGGGTCTAAACTTTCCACATGGGTGTATAGGATTGCATATAACTCATGCCTGGATAAGATGAAACAAAATAAAAAGGCAAGACTGCACGACGATTTAGAACAATTGGATCAAATTGCCTATGCAGAAATCGATACGGCCCTAGATAGTATGATAAGGGAGGAAAAAAACAGATTTATAGATCAATGCCTGTTACAGCTATCCTCGGAAGATGCTGGAGTCCTTACTTTGTTCTATCTTGAGGAGAAGAATCTACAAGAAATGGAAAAAACTACAAATCTTCCCGCAAATACACTAAAAGTAAGGTTGTTCAGGGCCCGGAAAAGACTGGCTGCGATCATGGAAAAAAGTATGAACAAAGAAATTTTGCAGAGCAATGGATAAGGAAGAAAATAAAAAACTGGAAGCTTTAATGGATAAATTCATGGCAGAGGCACCAATCGAATCGCCTTCTGCGGATTTTACCAAAAATGTACTACGGCAAATAGAGGCGGAATCCCCAAAAGAGGTTTTTAAGTACCAACCGATTTTATCCGGAAGAGTTTTATCCTTCGGGTTTATTGCATTTGTTGCACTTTTGGCTTATCTAGGCACACAGTTAGGACCGAGCGGTGGCCAAGGCTGGTTCAAAAACATCAATATGGATGCTTGGTTCCATATGGACTGGCAATGGATGAGCGGTTATTCTTTTCCCAAAACCATGGTGTATGCATTTTTGTTCCTAGGATTATTGTTTTTTGCTCAGGTACCTTGGCTAAAAAAACATTTGGGCGGTAATAGTTATTAGAGATACGCATAAAAATACGCCCAGTACATTAAAAAGAACTGTAGCGGTATCCTAAGGATCAATATCCATTTTGGAATGCCCGCCGATGCTTTTTCGCCCGAGAGCATATAAAAGTGTACGGATAGAAAAACGCCCAACATTAAAATAATACCAAAAGAACTCAGTTTTCGGGTGGCATCAAAACAAACGCCAATGCCCAATAAAATTTCCACCAACCCGCTCAAGTACACCAAAAGCTTATGTTTTGGCAAATACATGGGCATTATCCGCATATAGATTTTGGGTTTTATAAAATGCATTGCGCCTGCAAAAACATACATTCCGGCCATTGCATAGAGGTGCCAAGGAATCATAACATTTAGTTTTTAAAGTACCAAAACGGTAAGATAGCATCCGATACCGTTACAATAGAATCTTTTTCCTTCCGTTTTCGCCTCAAACGAATAAGATGTTTCCCTTCTTTCAGTTGAGAGATTTTGAGGTAGGTTTCAAAACCCAGAATATCGTTCATTGCAGTAGTTATTATAAAATCCTCGTCCATATCAAGGGTGTCGATTCGGAAGGAATACATCTCGTTAAAGGTTTTTAGATATTTTTTGCGAATACTGTCCTTTTGACGGAGGCTCGTGATCTCGTCGCTCCAATTTGAATTGACTTTTATACTACTGGAAAGTCCTCTGCGGTCTTCTTTGGGAGTCAAAGAATCGTTGAAGGCAAATACACGATTTTCCAAATTTTCCGAAAAAGGAACAAAAACTTGGAGATAGGGTTGGGAAATTACTTTTGAAGGAATCACCATGCGTCCGGGGAAATCTCCTTCCTCTGTCATCATGTCCCAATAATTATCTTTTTTGGCAAAAATGCTGGACGATCGCTGTTCTTTGTCCAGATAGTTGGATTGACGGTATTCCAAACTGGTCAGCATCAAAATGGCAATATAGATGGGGGTCAGGAGCAAGGTCAGTTTTTTTCCAAAGCGGTTATCCAAAAAATTATAGACCAATGGCCGATAAAGAAACGAAAGGGTGAGAAAACTAAAAACCCAATATATAGGGAAATATATACGAGAGACCCATTTCCTTTTTTTTAACCAACCTTGTGTAATAAAGTCGATAAAGGTCAGGAACATTCCAAAAATGATGAACAAAATCAATATACCCCCTATTATACTGGCGGCGGCTTCGGGCAAAACATCGCTCTCGAGAATATAGTTGGCCACCAATATGATCGACAGGATGATCATGGTCATGGCGAGCACATAAAAAATCAACAGAAACGAAATGGCGAACAATACACTGCAGTAATTTTCCAGATTGGCGATGTAGCGATCAAAAGAAATTATGCGCTTTTTTAAATATTTGGTAAAGCGTTCGGAATAGCGGAGCCGCTCGAACTCAATATCTCCGGAAACATAACGAAGACCGAGCGCCCCGATCCATAAACCTCTTAAAACAACGTGGAGCAATAGGTTGAACAGCAGAATGGAACAGGCAATGTTCAGGATAAAGTAAACCACGAAACGATAGATCTGGTCTTCGTTTTGTGCATTAATCATTTCTATACGAAGCGGTTCGTAGGCGGTAAAGAGCCCAAAAATGGCAAAACCGGAAATGATGAGTTCCAATTCCCAACTCTGTTGTTGAAGGGAATCCAATAATTTTCTAAAAGTTGGACTGTTGTAATCGTTGTTGCCCACGGTGTAATTGGTTTGCCCTCTCAAGATAGTCATAAAATACAAAAACCGCTCATTTAGAGCGGTTTTCACGATCAATAGGATTTTTATGTCTATTTGATCATATCGTAGCTACGGGAAATAAACTTGGTAAGTTCCTCTCCCTTTAAGAGTCCTTTGGACAATTTTGCCAAGTCCAGGGACTGATTGATCAATCTTTCCCGCTTTTTTGCTGTTTTGGTATTCAGTATTTCGCCCACCAATTCGTGGTTGGTGTTTACGATCAGGTTGTACATATCCGGCATGTTGCCCATACCGAACATTCCTCCGCCCCCGGTCTGCTGCATCTCCTTCATTCGGCGCATAAATTCTGGCTCGGTAATAATAAAAGGTGAAGCACTGCTTTCCATGGCCTCCAATTGAATTGTATAGCCCTTATCGGAAATTACTTTTTCCAAATCAGCCTTTAGGCTGTCTTTTTCCTCATCGGACAATTTGGATATGGTCGTATCTTCTTTTTTGATGAGGTTGTCTATATGATCCGAATCCACTCGCACAAAGGATAGATTCTCTTTGGAGGTCTCCAATTTCTGCATCAAATGGGGGACAATGGGCGAATCCAGTAGGAGCACTTCGTAACCTTTGCCCTTGGCGGCTTCGATATAACTGTGCTGCGCTTCTTTATCGGAAGTGTAGAGTACCACCAATTTATCGTCCTTGTCGGTCTGGTTGTCCTTGATTTTGGCTTCCAGCTCTTCAAAAGTATGGTAATCCCCATCAATGGTTGGATAGAGCGCAAATTTGTCCGCTTTCTCAAAAAACTTGTCTTCCGAAAGCATACCGTATTCTATCACTACTTTAATGTCGTTCCATTTTTGCTCGAAGTCCTCTCGATTATTCTTAAAGAGCGAGCTTAATTTATCCGCAACTTTTCTGGTGATGTAAGAGGATATCTTTTTAACCGCACCATCCGCCTGTAAGTAGGACCTAGACACGTTCAATGGAATATCCGGGGAGTCGATGACACCTTTCAACATGGTCAGAAACTCGGGAACAATACCTTCTACGTTATCCGTTACGAACACTTGGTTCTGGTACAGTTGGATTTTATCCTTTTGGATACTGAGGTCGTTGGTCAACTTTGGGAAATATAAAATACCTGTTAAGTTGAACGGATAATCCACGTTGAGGTGGATGTGGAACAAAGGTTCCTCGAACTGCATGGGGTATAGCTCCCTGTAAAAGTTTTTGTAATCCTCGTCCTTTAAATCCGAAGGTTGCTTGGTCCAGGCCGGATTTGGATTGTTGATGATGTTGTCCACCTCTTGGGTTGGAGCTGGATCTTCTTCTTTTGCATCTTCAGGTTTGGGAAGCGTCTCGGTTTTTGTTCCGAATTTGATCGGAATGGGCATAAACTTATTATACTTTACCAAAAGCTCCCTTATTCTGGCATCTTCCAAAAATTCGGTGGAATCTTCGGCGATATGCAGTATGATCTCTGTTCCTCGCTCTGTTTTGTCGCTAGGTTCAAGGGAGAATTCGGGAGAGCCGTCGCAGCTCCAATGCACCGCTGGCTCATCCTTATGGCTCTTGGTAAGGATTTCCACTTTTTCCGCAACCATAAAAGCGGAGTAAAATCCAAGGCCAAAGTGCCCAATGATCCCGGCATCCTTGCCCGCATCTTTATACTTGTCCAAAAACTCTTCTGCACCGGAAAAAGCTACCTCGTTAATGTACTTTTTCACTTCATCCTCCGTCATCCCGATACCTTGGTCTATAATATGGATTCGTTTATTGTCCTTGTCGACTTTTACCTCGATCATAGGGTTGCCGTATTCCACCTTGGCCTCTCCAATGGATGTGAGGTGCTTTAGTTTTAAGGTCGCATCCGTAGCGTTGGAAATAAGTTCCCTTAAGAAAATCTCGTGATCACTGTAAAGGAATTTTTTGATCAAGGGAAAAATGTTCTCTACTGAAACATTGATTTTACCTGTTGCCATCGTTTTGTTGTTTTAGTCTTTTTATTGCTGACTGGTCAAAAAAAATACCAGAATCATAAATATGACAAACTGACATTTGGACGAAAAAAATGACCTGATATCATTTTTAACAAAATTTTGTTTATTTAATTATAAAAATCATTAAACAAAAAATGTATCTTTACATTGTTATGGGAAAATTGCTATGAAAAAGCACTACTATAACAAGTTTGTTTATTTATTGGTTAGGTTGTGAAAATGCACTTTCGCTCGGAAGTGCATTTTCTTTAAAAATTCAATTTTATCACCTGCCAATCACATTTTATACAGAACCTTTTAAAAACATACCAAAATGGGAAATACATCAAAATCCAAAATAACCGAGGATAAGATAATCGGCTTGTTCATGGAGTCCGTATTGGAGCAGGAAAAAATACCTGGCTCAGTTTATAAATTCTGTAAGGAGAACAAAATTAAGGAGGATGAGTTCTATGGCTTTTTTGGTTCTTTGGATACCCTGCAAAAAACTATATGGAACAAGTTTTTCGACAATAGTTTTGAGTTGATCCAAAAAAATAAGGAATATCCGGGAATGACGAACGAGGAAAAGATGCTTACTTTCTTCTACACCTTTTTCGAGAATTTGACACTTAATAGGAGTTATGTTCTCTTTATGATGAAGGAGCACAAGCATTCCATGGAGGGATTAAGTCAGTTAAAGGGGCTTCGCAAACGTTTTAAGGATTTTGCATCTACTTTGATCGAAGAAAGAAATGAGGAGAAAAATCTAAAAATCTTAAAATTTAATGCCCCGTTGTTTTCGGAGGGTGCTTGGCTGCAATTTTTGTTCATTATAAAATTTTGGGCGGAAGATGGTTCTCCCGGACTGGAGAAAACAGATATTGCCATTGAAAAGTCGGTGACCACTATTTTTCAGATTTTCGAGAATACATCACTGGAAAAAATCGTAGATCTAGGGAAATTTCTTTATAAAGAAAAATTTGTGTAACGCCTATGAAAACAATCGATACCATCCCGACCGGGAAAATAGAACGTGCCGGGAAACTCGTAAAAACGGGCGTAAAAATAGGGGGCAACTACGTAAAGTATTACGGCAAAAAACTGGTGGATCCCCAAACCTCACGGGATACTTTGAACCAAGATAATGCCGAAGATATTTACGATGGCCTAAAAAGCTTAAAGGGGAGTGCACTAAAAGTGGCGCAAATGTTGAGCATGGAAAAAAACCTATTGCCAAGGGCCTATGTGGAAAAGTTTTCCCTGTCACAATTTTCCGTACCACCTTTGTCCGCTCCTTTGGTGCGAAAGACATTCAAAAAATATTTGGATAAATATCCGGAACAGATTTTTGACGAATTTGAAAAGGATTCCGTAAACGCAGCAAGTATTGGTCAGGTGCACCGTGCCAAAAAAGATGGAAAACAGTTGGCCGTTAAGATCCAATACCCGGGCGTGGCCCAAAGTATCAGCAGCGATTTGGCATTGGTAAAACCGGTGGCCATTAAAATGTTCAACTTAAAGGGAAAGGATTCTGAAAAATATTTTAAAGAAGTAGAGCATAAACTAAAGGAAGAAACCGATTATATATTGGAACTCGAGCAAAGTCGTGAAATTACTTCCGAATGTGCCGTGATCCCGAATATGCAGTTTCCAAAGTACTACCGAAATCTTTCCAGTGAACGTATCTTGACCATGGATTGGATGGAGGGCGTGCATTTGGGAGAGTTTACCCAAAAGGATTTCAATGACGAACTGGGCAATACTTTGGGTCAGGCACTATGGGATTTTTATATGTTCCAGATTCACAAATTAAAGCGGGTACACGCTGATCCCCATCCGGGAAATTTTTTGGTGAGTGATGAAGGTAAATTGATCGCAATCGACTTTGGTTGCATTAAACAAATCCCAGATGAATTTTATGTGCCTTATTTCGAATTGGCCAAACCGGAAAATATAAATAACGATGAGGTTTTTATGGAGAAACTCTATGAGCTCGAAATCCTGACGTCTACCGATTCGGAAGAGGAGCTCCGGTTTTTTACGGCCTTGTTCAAGGAAATGTTGACCATTTTTACATCACCTTTCCATAAGGAAACCTTCGATTTTGGTAATGAAGATTTCTGGACCAAAATTGCAAACCTGAGCGAGCGTTATTCCAAAGACGAACAGATTCGTAAAATGAACGGAAACAGAGGTTCCAAACACTTTTTGTACATCAACCGTACATTTTTTGGCCTTTATAACCTCTTGCACGACCTAAAAGCCAAGGTTGAGGTAAATGTGTACAGAGAGTTTTTGGGTTGATTTCTTGGATAGGAAAGAAAAATCCCGTTCCAATTTTTTTGGAACGGGATTTTTTTATGCCTAAATACGTAATAGATTACTTTTTTTGCTTCACATATTTTTCCAACCATTGGTCTTGTTCCCAAAGCATGTGCAAAATACTTTCCTTGCCCCGGTATCCATGACTCTCTTTTGGCAACATCACCAATCTAACGGTGGCGCCCAAACCTTTAAGAGCGTTGAAATAGCGCTCACTTTGCATAGGGTATGTACCGGAATTATTGTCCGCCTGCCCGTGGATCAACAGTAAAGGGGTTTTCATTTTTTCTGCATGCATAAATGGGGACATGGTGTAATAGACCTCAGGGGCTTCCCAATAGTTTCTTTCCTCACTTTGAAAACCAAACGGTGTCAAAGTTCTATTGTAGGCGCCGCTTCGGGCGATACCTGCAGCAAATAGGTCTGAATGGGATAGTAAGTTGGCCACCATAAAGGCTCCATAACTGTGACCGCCCACTGCGATACGTTCGCGATCAATGTACTCCAAATTATCTACCGCATCAATGGCCGCTTTGGCGTTGGCCACTAGTTGACTTCTAAAGCTGTCGTTGGGCTGTTCGTCACCCTCACCGATAATGGGAAAGGCCGCTCCATCCAATACAACGTAACCTTTGGTTACCCAATAAATGGGTGATCCCCAAAATGGGTATGTAAACTCGTTGGGGTTCGAGGTATTTTGCGAAGCACTGTTCTTGTCCTTGTATTCCCTTGGATATGCCCATAAGATCATTGGCATTTTTTCTTTTTTCTCCATGTCGTATCCAACAGGAAGGTATAGGGTTCCGGAAAGTTCCAATCCGTCATCTCTCTTATAGGTTATTACCTCTTTGTGTACGTTTTGAATGCTTTTGTACGGATTATCAAAATCTGTCAACTGCACGGGCCCTTTTCTTTTTATCAAACTTTTGTAATAGTAATTCGGGTACTCGCTGGCAGATTCAATACGCACTAAAAGTTGGTCTTTTTTAGGGTCATACTCAATCAAGTTCTCAAGTTTGCCTTCTAGCTTTGAGGTGTACAGTCTGGTTTTTTTAAGGGTTTTTAAATCCATTTTTTCTACAAAGGGGAACTGGCCCTCATCGGTATACCCATCTCCGATCAGAAAGGCGTTGTTGTTTTTGTCCAAGGACAGTACCCAACTGCCGTTTTCGTTCCTTTTGGTAACAAAACTTCCGGGGTCGCTATATACATCTTGATAGTTTCTATCTTCAATAATTTGAGCTCCTTGTTCTGGGTTGGAGGGGTCAAAAACATAGGTTTTTGTGTTTCTGTTGTTCCACCAACGGTCGTGGGCGATCGCCAAATTGTCGTTGCCCCATTGTATGTAGCTAAACCTGTTTTTGGTTTTTAAAATGGACCTGCCCTCACCATTAAATGGTGCTTCGAGTTCAAAGACTTCATCGCGGAAGGGTACTTCGTTTTCAGGATCACCGCCATCCAAGGCCTCTACATAGGTAATGGTTGCCGGTTTGTCGTTTCTCCATCTTATGTTTCGCATGCCGGTTCTGGTTGCCATAAAACCTTTGGGAAGATCTTCTATAAGTGGAACTTGCAACAAAGTTTTAACCATACCGCCATCGTTCGTATAAACAGTGGTCGTGTTCGGAAATCTATAATAGGGCACTAAATAGGAGAAGGGCTTGTCCAAGGTTACCGTCATCACATATTCCCCATCGGGCGAAAAACTGATGCTTGTATATAGATTGGCATCTTTCCACTTGGTCTTACTGCCGT
Organism: Flagellimonas sp. ABD4_174; assembly: GCF_056160185.1. Lineage (NCBI taxonomy): Bacteria > Pseudomonadati > Bacteroidota > Flavobacteriia > Flavobacteriales > Flavobacteriaceae > Flagellimonas > Flagellimonas sp. ABD4_174. The sequence continues at coordinate 2,788,027 of NZ_JBSWWP010000001.1, read as the reverse complement.
CCATGTTCACTTTATAAAGTTCTGAACGGGCCAATTGTTCAAAATTGAACTCGTCGTTCGGGTTTTTTAAAAGGTCTTGATAGGTTCTGTTCTGTGCCTTTTTTCCATCATTGGTGGAAATGGTTGGTCCTTCCGGAACGGCTTCGTCCACATTGATCAATGGTTTTCTGTCGGAGGGCAACATTTTTACCAAAATGGACTCTCCATCCTTGAACCAATTGATGATATCCCGCATATTGGCATTCACGTTGGTATCCGTTATCGATTTGGCAGAGGCCGATTTTAAATCCAGTACCATAACCTCCACTCCATCTGGGGTAGTGTTTGTAAATGCTATTTTAGATTGATCTGGAGACCAATTAAAATTGGCCAATCGTGGATTTTCCGACAGACCGGTTACCTGTACGCCATCTTTATCACCAATTTCCTTTACCAAGATATTATTATAATAATTGGTGCGGCTTCCGATATTGGTCTTAGGATTGATCCGTAGACCGGCAAGTCTTAGTTCGGTTTCCGATAATTCTGCAATTGTTTTGTAATAATCCCTGTAGAGCAATACCATATACTTGCCATTGTCCGAGATGAGTACACTGGGAGCCAATGGGGCGTTTACAAGTTCTAAAATTTTTTCTGACGGTTTCTGATAAGTGAGTTTTTCCTGAGCTTGGGCCAAACTTATGGCGAAAGCAGCCAAGAATAACCAAACGTAATTTTTCATTATCTTGTTTTAAGTTTAATGAGTGAATTTTTAGCGATTTTTAAAAGTACAACTTTTAAAAAGTTTTATTTTGCCGACTTCTTGAAAATTTGGCATGTATATTTGCTAATTTTCAAATTCTAACTATCTTTTTATTTAAAACAGTATACATGTACAATTCCAAGATTGCTGGACTAGGTTTTTACGTCCCTGAAAATGTGGTCACCAACGATGATCTGTCCAAAGTAATGGACACGAATGATGAATGGATCCAAGAGCGTACCGGGATAAAGGAAAGACGCCACGTGGTCAAAGGTACCGATACCACTACTTCTATGGGGGTCAAAGCAGCCGAAAAGGCGATTGAGCGTGCCGGTATAGACAAGAACGATATTGATTTTATTGTATTTGCCACATTGAGTCCTGACTATTATTTTCCCGGACCAGGGGTATTGGTTCAGCGAGACCTGGGACTAAAAACAGTGGGCGCTTTGGATGTACGCAACCAATGTTCGGGTTTTGTTTACGGAATCTCCGTGGCAGACCAATATATTAAAAGTGGCATGTACAAAAATGTACTTGTAATTGGTTCCGAACTGCATTCGCATGGGTTGGATATGACCACAAGGGGCAGGGGAGTGTCCGTAATTTTTGGAGATGGTGCCGGTGCTGCCGTGCTTACCCGGGAAGAGGATACCTCCAAAGGTATCTTATCCACCCACTTACATTCCGAAGGTCAACATGCCGAAGAGCTTTCCTTGATCGCCCCTGGCATGGGCAAACGTTGGGTTACCGATATTATCGAAGATGCCGATTCCGAGGATACTTCATATTTTCCTTATATGAACGGCCAGTTTGTGTTTAAAAACGCCGTGGTTCGATTCAGTGAAGTGATCATGGAAGGATTACAAACAAATAATTTAAAACCAGAGGATATCGATATGCTGATTCCGCATCAGGCCAATTTGAGAATATCGCAATTTATACAAAAGAAATTTGGTCTAAAAGATGATCAGGTGTTCAACAACATCATGAAATATGGAAATACTACCGCAGCATCCATTCCCATTGCCTTGACAGAGGCTTGGGAGGAAGGAAAAATCAAAGAAGGAGATTTAGTGGTGTTGGCTGCTTTTGGCAGTGGTTTTACGTGGGGGAGTGCCATAATTCGGTGGTAACCCCTTTTTAAACTAAAAGTTAAAACCCCGATCACCAGGATCGGGGTTTTTTATTGATGCTCTCACAAGATAGATAACCAACCAACACTCGAATATGGAGCATCAATATGTTTATAGGATTCCACCGCTACCTTGCTTAGTGTTGTCGTCTCTTCTTTTACGTTGCTTGGCACGATACTTTCCACTTCCAAAACGATAGGAGAGTCCAACGTAAACATTATTGCTTTCCCAGTTAAAACCGCCTTCTTGGGCATATGGAAAATCTCCATCAAAAGCAAACCGCATGGTATTGAAAATGTCGTTGTAATTAAAGCTAAGGGTGCCTTTGCCCTCGGCAAAGCTGTAGCGAGCTCCCAAGTTCACAAAGTACATGGGTTCTGCATCGAACTGTATACTTTTGTTTCTTCCACGGTAGAAACCAAAGGCTTGTAGCGTTAGCTTTTTTGTTACCGTAAAGCTATTGTTCATCCGTAGGTTCCATGCCGTATTGTCAACCTCAACCCGTTGTTCCACGATGTCCTCCTCGCTAGGTGTTGGTCCGGTAGCGTTCAAGGTTTCTGTTATTCCTCTTTGCGTTTGCGAAAAAAGGTCGAAACTACCATTTATATTCCACCATTTAGTGGGGCGATAATTGGTGGAAAGTTCAATTCCGTAGGCCGAGGTTTTATCAAAATTATCGAAAGTCAGAATGGTTTTGTTCAAATCCAAGCGATCTATGTACACGGCTCTGTTGATTTCGTCGGTAATACTTCGATAAAAGACTCCGCCTGTAACACTACCGTTCTTTATTCTTTTGGTATAATTGGCTTCGTAGGAACTGGTGAACTGCGGTACCAAATTTGGATTTCCGAAGGAAGATATCAGGGGCGTGGCAAATTCCCTGATCGGATTTACTTGTTGTAGGCCTGGACGATCTACCCTTCTGCTATAGCTTACTTGGAGCTGGTCTTTTTCGTTGGGCTTGTACGTAACAAATGCCGAGGGATAGATTTCCGTGTACTTATCGGTAAAGGCTCGTACCGCATTGGTATCCGCTTTTACCTGAACATCTTCTAGGCGAACACCCACTTGATAGGACCAACGCTCGTAAGATTGGCCAAAAGTGGCATATGCGGAATAAATATCCATGTCGTAAATAAACTTTGTGGAGGGGGTGGGGGCCAAATTACCATTGCTATTGAACGATTGCCCGGTAGAGGAGTAGTCCACTTCGGTCTCAAAGTTTCTGGATTCGAGGCCAAGTTCGAGCTTGGAAATGCTGTCCAAAGGATTAACGTAATCCAAGTTTGCCGTAGTCTGCGTTCTCTCCGTATCCACAAAATCCATATAATTTGGATAGGTAGATGCGCCGGTTGAGCTAAAATCCGCATCTTGTTCACTTTCGAACTGGTTGTGGTCTATTTCCAGTTCAATGTTGTGCCCCTCCTTGTTAAAATCAAGTTTGTAATCAAAATTGTACTGTTCACTTCGGTTATTGGAATCGTCCAGGAACAATTGGTTCACGTTGCGAGATGGGTCGTTAAAATAGGATACCTCCGTACTTCCGGTTCCTTCGCCCTCAAAAATATTTTGGTTGGTGAAAAAGGAGATGGTGTTTTTATCATTCAGGTAAAAATCCACTCCCAATTTGTAGAGGTGGGATTTGTTATTGTTGAAAAAATCAAACTCTTGTAGTGAGTTTTCCTCGGTACGACGAATGCTTCCATCGTTTACCCATTTGCCAATGTTATTTCCGTAGTTTCCGTACAAATTGAATTTTCCGTTGCGATAGTTCATATCTATGGAGCTATTGAACTTGGCTTCGATACCCTTGGTAAGACCTAAATTTACATTACCGTTAAAACCGATATTTGCATTTTTGTGCAGTACAATATTAATGATACCGCTCATGCCCTCAGGATTGTATTTGGCGGACGGATTGGTAATCAATTCTATGGATTTAATGGCAGTGGAGGGAATCTGTCTTAGCAATTGCGCCACTGGTATGTTGGACAATTTGCCATCTACCATTACCCGTACATTGGAATTTCCCCTTAGGCTAATGTCACCAGTTTGGGAATCCACATTCACAGAGGGTATGTTGTTCATAATATCGGAAGCGGTTGCACCTGCAGTGGTCAGATCTTTACCAACATTAATAACTTTTCGGTCTACGCGCTGTTCTATGGTGGTCCGCTCGGCCACCAGTTCCACGCCTTCCAGCTCTTTGGTTTCTTCAATAAGGGTTACTGTGCCTATATTGAGGTTTCGTTTTCCTTTCGCAATTATCAGTTTTTGGGAATAGGTTTTATATCCAATAAATTGAACTTCGAAAAGGAAAGTGCCATCGGGTAGTTTATCTATTTCAAAAGTTCCGTTTTCGGTGGTAATGCTACCGGTTATGGTCTGGCTGCCATCTTCGGATTTGATTACCACGGCCGCATAAGCGACAGGTTGTTTGGATAGTTCATCGACAACGGTCCCATTAATGGAGCCCAAGGCGCTGCCAGGGTCGTTTGCAGATAAAGTTTTAGGGAGTGCCATGCACAGAAAAAGTGCAAAAAGAAAGCTCACATTTTTCATGAGTAGTTCGTTTTTTGATTGATGATTAGATTGATTGATGATATACTTAAGACGCCGAGGCCCGAGGTTTGTTACACGTTAAATCATTTTTAACAATCTTTAACAAGTATGGAGGTAACTTGGGTCTTGTAAGGAGTTGGGTCTTTGCAAGACCATTAGGTAGGTCCTTAAAAGAAGAAACCCCGGTAAATTTACCGGGGTTGTACATTGATAAGCTATACTAAACACTAACCATTAACTATAAAAATACAGTCTTACCAATGAAGTTTAAGATATAAAAAATAGACGAGTATCTTTATTAAAAGTTACAGTCTACATTAAAGTTTAACACAAAAATTAACAAATGCAAAAAACACTTGTTGTAGGGGCTTCTACAAACCCGAGAAGATACAGTAACACAGCAATTCGTAGGCTGGTCGATAACAAAATTGAAACAACCGCATTTGGGATACGTGGGGGAACTGTATCAGGGGTGCAAGTTAAGGATAACTGGAGTGATTTTCAAAATATTGAGACGGTAACTTTATATCTTAACCCAAAAAACCAAAAGGAATATTATAAAAATATACTGGACCTTAACCCCAAAAGGGTCATTTTTAATCCCGGGACCGAGAACCCTGAGTTTTATCAAATCCTTCAAAATAAGGGTGTTGAGGTGGAGGTTGCCTGTACTTTGGTGCTGCTTGCTACTGGGCAGTACTAGTGTTGGGCAACGGTTCTTTTTTTCGTATTAACCATAAACCAATAAAGGTCAACAAGCCATTTAGCGGCAAAAGTTCGTAGCCAACTTGGTATCCTCCTAGGTAAGAGGCGGGAATATTGGCGATACAAACTATGGATACAACGGACACGAGGGCCACGATCCATACATAATTGTCCTTGATCTTGTGCTTGGTGAAGATGCCGAATGCAAAAAGCCCCAATAAAGGCCCGTAAGTATACCCTGCAACGGTCAACAGGCTATCTATTACGTTGCTGCTCAATATATATTTAAAGGCTATGATCACCAAAATAAGCATCAGGCTCATTACAATGTGGGTTCGTTTTCTGATCTTTTTTTGCTCATGATCCCCCATTTGCTGAACATTTAAGAAGTCCACACAGAAAGATGTGGTCAAAGAAGTAAGGGCGCTGTCCGCGCTACTGTATGCCGCTGCTATAAGTCCCAACATAAAAGTAACGGACAAGGCCAGGCCGAGCCCCCCGTTCAAAGCAATTTCCGGGAAGAGCAAATCTGTTTTGGGCGAACCATCCATCAATGGAATGCCAATACCTTCTCGCTGTGCAAAAATATAGAGCAATGCACCTAAAAGCATAAACAAAAATGTTACCCCGACCAGAACAAAACTAAAGGATACCATGTTTTTTTGTGCATCTTTCAGTGATTTGCAGGTAAGGTTCTTTTGCATCATATCTTGGTCAAGGCCTGTCATGCAAATGGTAACGAACATACCTCCAACAAAAGATTTGATAAAGTAACTTCTATCGAGAAAACTATCGGTCACCCAAAAATCATTATAATTTTTTAATTCTTCAGAGGCTAAAAACTCACCAAAGCTCCATCCCAATTCTTGGTTGATCATAATTATGGATAGGATTACGGCCAAGATCATAAAAAGCGTTTGCAGAGTGTCTGTCCAAACTATGGTTTTTATGCCGCCTTTATTGGTGTAGATCCAAATCAGTAAAATGGAAATTACCACTGTAAATTCAAAACGTACCCCAAGGTCATCAAAAACAAATTGTTGCAGAACAATGGCCACAAGGTACAATCTGAAAGCTGCGCCCAAAACCCTCGAGATAAAAAAGAAAAATGCGCCGGTCTTGTGGCTAACTTTGCCAAATCGCTCCAATAAATACTCATAAATAGAGGTGAGGTTCAGCTTGTAGTACAGTGGCAAAAGCACATAAGCGACCACAAAATAGCCGACCAGATATCCCAAAACTACTTGCATGTAGGTCAATTGGCTGTCACCGACCCAACCGGGAACCGAGATAAATGTAACACCGGACAGTGATGCGCCCACCATTCCAAAGGCGACCACGTACCAAGGAGATTGTTTGCCGGCTTTAAAAAAATCGGCGTTGGAGTCGTTTTTACCAGTAAAGTAAGAGATAAGGATAAGCACCAAAAAATACGCGCCTATCAACAATAGAATTTGGGTGGCTGACATAGTTGAAATTTGATTTGCAAAGTAAGAAAGTAAATTGATAATAGTAAAATCGTAATTTTGCAAAAGAAATACTAGTATGGAATTTTCATCTAAGCTATTGGAAAATGCGGTTTACGAGATGTCCCAATTGCCCGGAATCGGGAAGCGGACGGCATTGCGATTGGTGCTGCACCTTCTCAAACAGCCCGAAGAAAGAACCGAGCTTATGGCCCATGCCTTACTTAAGTTGAGAACCGAAGTAAACTTTTGCAGGAACTGCCATAATATTTCCGATACCGAAGTGTGCGAAATCTGTGCCAACCCCAAACGAGACGAAACCATGGTATGTGTTGTAGAGGATATCAGGGATGTTATGGCCATAGAAAATACCTCGCAGTACAATGGATTGTACCATGTTCTCGGAGGGAAGATTTCGCCAATGGAGGGCGTAGGTCCCCAAGATTTGAATATACCGTCCCTAATAAAAAAAGTGAAGGACGGAACCGTGAAAGAATTAATTTTGGCCCTGAGCTCCACCATGGAAGGTGATACCACCAATTTCTACATATATAAGCAATTGGAAGGACTGGAAGTTGCCACCTCCACAATTGCACGGGGTATTTCGGTAGGTGATGAGTTGGAATATGCAGATGAGGTTACTTTGGGAAGAAGTATCATTAACAGGGTGCCTTTTGAAACCTCTATTAAAGCAAATTAATGAACATAAATCAAAAATAAGTCGATTTCTTTAGTATTTTTGAAAAATATAAATCAAAATCTCTTCGATAAATACGAATATGTCAAAATTTGAATTGAAATTACCGCAAATGGGTGAGAGTGTTGCAGAAGCTACACTGACTACTTGGCTTAAGGAAGTGGGCGATACCATAGAGATGGACGAAGCCGTCTTTGAAATTGCCACCGACAAAGTGGACTCCGAAGTTCCCAGTGAAGTAGAGGGGGTGTTGTTGGAAAAGCGGTTCGATGTAGACGATGTAATTAAAGTAGGAGAAGTTGTTGCCGTGATCCAAGTAGAGGGAGAGGTGGACAACGTTGCAGACGATGCCGGTGTCCAAGAAGCCCGGGCGGAAGAATCTGCCGAGGCCCCAGCAATGGAACTGGAAGCACAAATGGCAGGGGTAAAGGAATCCGTATCTGCATCCGCTCCCGATTTTTCCAGCTCCGAAAGGTTTTATTCACCCTTGGTAAAAAACATAGCCAAAGAAGAAAAAGTTTCCATGGATGAATTGGAAGCTATTGTGGGCACAGGAAAAGAAGGCCGGGTAACCAAGAATGATATAATGGCCTATTTGGAAAACCGATCCAATGGCAATAAGGTGAACCAGTCCACAACACAGCAAACAGAGGCTAAAGAGGAAAGGGTTTCCGCTCCACAACCAGTACAAACTAAGTCAGCGGATAAGCCGATGGCCGCCAAAGTACCGGTTAAAGCAGGTGATGAGGTAATCCCTCTTTCCCGAATGGGTAAATTGATCGCCCATCATATGGTGGAAAGTATCTCCACATCGGCTCACGTTCAAAGTTTTGTCGAGGTGGACGTAACCAATGTGGTCAACTGGAGAAACAAGGTGAAAAATGCCTTCCAACAGCGCGAAGGAGAGAAATTGACCTTTACTCCAATATTTATGGAAGCTGTGGCCATGGCCCTTAAAAAGTTTCCGATGATGAACATTTCCTTGGACGGGGACAATGTTATTAAAAAGAAAAATATCAACCTAGGTATGGCAGCTGCCCTGCCCGATGGAAATTTGATCGTGCCCGTAATTAAAAATGCCGATCAACTAAACTTGGTGGGTATGGCCAAAACAGTCAACGATTTGGCCAACAGGGCAAGGAATAATCAGTTAAAACCGGATGAGATCAAGGATGGGACCTACACGGTGACCAACGTTGGTTCTTTCGGTAGTGTTTTTGGAACGCCGATCATTAATCAGCCACAAGTTGGAATCCTTGCATTGGGAGCGATTAGAAAGATACCTTCGGTAATAGAGACCGATCAAGGCGAGTATATTGGAATTCGCAGTAAAATGTATCTTTCCCATAGCTACGACCACAGAGTGGTAAATGGTGCTCTGGGAGGAATGTTCGTAAAATCGGTGGCCGATTATTTGGAAGCTTGGGACATAAACAGGGAAATATAACGGAAAACCGATCATATTCCTGTCACTATGCTTAATTTAGAAGTCACGTGAATTTTATTTAATAATCCCCACATGCAATTACAATTGACCAAACCTATCTGTTTTTTCGATTTGGAGACCACCGGTACCAACGTCGCAAAAGATAGAATAGTAGAAATTTCCATTTTAAAAGTATATCCCAATGGAAATAAAGAAAGTAAAACTTGGTTGGTGAACCCGGAAATGCCAATACCGGCAGAATCGGAGGCCATTCACGGAATATCCGACGAGAAGGTGGCCAATGAGCCTACTTTTAAACAATTGTCCAAAGAGATTTACGCAATGATCCGCGATAGCGATTTAGCGGGGTTTAATTCCGATAGGTTCGATATACCGTTATTGGCGGAGGAAATGTTGCGTGCTGGAGTGGATTTTGATATGAAGAGCATGGTTTCCGTAGATGTACAGACCATTTTCCATAAAATGGAAAAAAGAACCTTGGAAGCCGCTTATAAGTTCTATTGCGATAAAAACCTGGACGATGCCCACAGTGCGGAAGCCGATACCCTGGCAACATACGAGGTGTTATTGGCGCAATTGGAGCGTTATCCGGAACTCGAAAACGACATAAAAAAACTATCGGAGTTCACCACAAGAAGACAAAATCTGGATTTTGCAGGTTTTATAGGGCTTGATGAAAACGATAACCCTATATTTTCGTTTGGAAAACACAAAGGAAAAACCGTGGACGAGGTAATGGAAAAAGAACCCGGTTACTTTGGATGGCTCCTAAACGCAGATTTCCCCTTGTACACTAAGAAAGTGCTTACCCAAATAAAGTTGAGCAAGCTCAACAATAAATTTTAGAATACATACTCGTAAACCCGAAGAACAAATTATGAAGCTGATTTGTATTGGACGTAATTATGTGGACCACATCAAAGAGTTGAGCAACAAACGTCCGGAAGAGCCCGTGGTGTTCATAAAGCCGGATTCTGCAATTTTGCCCAAAGAGCAGGATTTTTATATCCCGGAATTTTCCAACGATATCCATTACGAAGTAGAAGTATTGATCAAGATCAAAAAAGTGGGAAAACATATTTCGCGCGAGTTTGCCCATAAATATTTTGACGAAGTAGGGCTGGGCATCGATTTTACAGCGCGAGATCTACAGGGCAAGTTAAAGGCCAAAGGCCTCCCTTGGGAAAAAGCCAAAGGTTTTGATGGTGCCGCCATAGTTGGAAAGTGGCTGTCCAAGGAAAGGTTCAAGGATATGGACAACCTTAATTTTTCATTACAAAAGAACGACCAAACGGTACAGGCCGGAAATACCTCTTTAATGTTGTGGAAGATAGAGGAGATCATAGCCCATGTTTCCCAGTATTTTATGTTGAAAAAAGGAGATATCATCTTTACAGGTACGCCGGCCGGTGTTGGTAAAGTAAGCCCAAATGACTACCTTGTAGGTTTATTGGAAGGAGAAAAAATGTTTGATATTAATGTAAGATAATGATTTACAACCTCGATAAGATAAATGAAATGGCGGAAGGTGATGAGGAATTTATCACCTCTGTCATTTCTGTGTTTTTGGAAGAAGTGCCGGAGGATTTGGACAGTCTGGAAAAAGCTATTCATTCCAAGGACTACGAAAACATATATAAGCTCGCACACAAAATCAAGCCCAATGTGGATATTTTGGGCATGGAGCAGACTAGGGCCAAGGCGCTGGAAATAGAAACCTTGGGAAAAACGACCGGGAGCATGCAAGAAATAGAGGCAACCTTCCCTATTCTAAAAAAAGATGTGCTCCAAGTGGTCACGGAATTAAAAAACGACTTTAATTTATAGATGCAAGCCGAAATCATCACCATTGGAGATGAGATTCTCATTGGCCAAATAGTAGATTCCAATTCTGCCTTTATTTCCAAAGAATTGAACAAAATAGGAGTTTCTGTCTATCAGATTACTTCGATTCAAGATGATAAGGAGCATATACTAACATCCCTTAAAGAGGCTGGAGAACGTTCCTCTGTAGTTATACTTACAGGAGGACTTGGGCCAACAAAGGACGACGTTACCAAGCGGACCCTTTGTGACTTTTTTGGGGATGAGCTGGTTCGTAACGATGCTGTACTCAAGCATATCGAGGAACTTTTCAAAAAATACATCACTACGCCCATTTCCGATTTGAACAGGGAGCAGGCCTTGGTGCCATCAAAAGCGACGGTGCTCCACAACGAGTTTGGAACAGCACCCGGTATTTGGATGAAAAAGGGAGCGACGGCCTATATTTCGTTGCCCGGTGTACCATACGAAATGAAAAACCTGTTGATCAAAGCCGTTCTTCCCAAAATAATCGAAGAATACAACCGACCCCATATTGTACATAAAACCCTTATGACCTATGGTCTGGGAGAGAGTGCGATTGCAGAGAAGATCGAGGACTGGGAGAATAATTTGCCCTCCTTTATCAAATTTGCCTACCTACCCAATCTGGGCAGGGTTAGATTGCGCTTATCCGCAAAAGGATACGATAAAGAAGCGTTGATATCGGCTATAGATGAACAAATACAAAAATTATACCCCCTGATCGGCGATATAATTTATGGGGAAGAAGAAGAGAACGGGAATGTAGAAAAGCAGATAGGTGCATTTTTGAACGATAAAAGGATGACCTTGTCAACTGCAGAAAGTTTTACGGGAGGTAGTATTGCCGAACGGATAACCGCAATTCCTGGTGCTTCCAATTATTTTAAGGGTAGTTTGGTATGCTATGCCACAGAAATGAAGGTTCGGTTATTGGGCGTTCCACAAGATCTTATAGATAAGCATTCCGTAGTTAGTGAAGAAGTGGCCATTGCCATGGCCGAGAATGTGAAAAGCAAAATGGCAACAGACTTTTCTATAGCCACAACAGGTAATGCCGGTCCTACAAAAGGCGACTCCAATGCCGATGTTGGTACCGTTTATATAGCAATTGGAACACCGTCCGGTACGTTTGCCCATAAATTCGTGATGGGACAGCACAGGGAACGGGTGGTAAAAAAGTCTGTAAACAAGGCTTTTGAGTTGTTGTACAAAGAAATTTTAAATTTCTGAAAAAGAATTTTGTACGTCCCATTAAAATGGTATAAATTTGCAGCTTCAATAAAATCACTCAAATAGTTAGGGAGATGTCTAAAGTTTGTGAAGTAACAGGAAAAAAGGTGATGTTTGGAAACAACGTTTCCTTTTCTATCAATAAGACCAAAAGGAGATTCGATGCAAATATCTCCAAGAAGAGATTTTATATCCCAGAAGAAGATCGTTGGGTAACCTTGAACGTTTCTGCCCGTGGGTTGAAAATCATCAACAAAAAAGGAATCTCTGCTGTCTTAAAGGAAATCAATTCCAAAAAGTAAGTTGTAAAAGCATTTTAAGTACAATACAATGGCAAAGAAAGGAAATAGGGTTCAGGTAATTTTAGAGTGTACAGAGCACAAGGAATCTGGTATGCCAGGTACTTCTAGGTATATTACCACAAAGAACAAGAAGAACACGCCAGATAGGATGGAAATCAAAAAATACAATCCTATTCTTAAGCGTATGACCGTTCATAAAGAAATTAAGTAATCGCTTTTTTACAAAGTAAAGAGCAGAAAAAGATAAGCCATGGCAAAGAAAACAGTAGCAACACTTCAGTCATCATCCAAAAGATTGACAAAGGCCATTAAAATGGTTAAGTCACCCAAAACCGGTGCATACACATTTGTAGAGTCTGTAATGGCACCAGAATTGGTTAACGACTGGTTGAACAAGCAATAATAAGGAACGTTTCCTTATTCAAATTATAGAAGCCGCTGATTAGCGGCTTTTTTTATGCCTTATAACTCTTATTTTAAAATATTCATTTAAAAAGATAGGCTGAATGAAACCTGGAATTTTCTGTTAACAAAACTCCCCTTACTTTCCTATCTTTGACCATTCTCAAAGAATACAGGATGAGCTTATTCAAAAATATATTTTCAAAAGACAAAAAGGAGACCTTGGACAAAGGCCTCGAAAAATCAAAGACCAGTTTTTTTGGCAAGTTGGGCAAGGCTGTGGCCGGTAAGTCCAAAGTTGATGATGAGGTACTCGACAGTCTCGAGGAGATTTTGGTCACTTCCGATGTTGGTGTGAACACCACACTTAAAATTATCGACCGAATCGAAGAGCGGGTATCCCGAGATAAATATTTGGGAACAGAAGAACTCAATACAATTTTACGGGAAGAAATAGCCGGGCTGCTCTCGGAAACGGAAACCGGTGAAGATAGTGAAGTCACGGTTCCAAAAGATAAAAAGCCTTACGTGATCATGGTTGTGGGTGTAAACGGTGTGGGCAAAACGACCACGATTGGAAAACTCTCCCATAAATTTAAGAATATGGGCCTAAAAGTGGTGTTGGGAGCGGCCGATACCTTCCGTGCAGCGGCCATTGACCAATTGGAGGTCTGGGCCAAACGTGTGGATGTCCCTATTGTGAAACAAAAAATGGGCAGCGACCCCGCATCCGTTGCCTTCGATACCCTAAATTCCGCGGTCGCGGAACAGGCAGATGTTGTTCTGGTGGACACAGCGGGCCGATTGCATAACAAAGTCAATTTAATGAACGAACTTTCCAAGGTAAAGCGCGTCATGCAAAAAGTTGTTCCAGATGCCCCGCACGAGGTACTTTTGGTATTGGATGGCTCTACCGGGCAAAATGCATTTGAACAGGCAAAGCAATTTACCAAAGCCACCGAAGTCACCAGTTTGGCCGTGACCAAATTGGATGGTACTGCAAAAGGTGGGGTCGTCATCGGTATTTCCGACCAATTCCGGATTCCAGTGAAATACATCGGTGTGGGCGAGGGCATTGAGGATCTTCAGGTGTTCAATAAATATGAGTTTGTGGATTCATTCTTTAAAATATAGCTATGTGCCGGTACCTTTGGTTTGTTTTACTGTTGATCGGATTCATTTCTTGTAAAGATCACAAGGCCAAGACCAACGAAAACATTGTACTCTGGACTCCCTACAACGATTCCACCGAAGTGGCTGCCAATGCAGAGCACGAAAATAAGAGAATGCGCTATAAATTTATCCAAAGTAAGGTATTGGATAAAAATGAGGTGTTTCTTCCTTTGTATGATGAAGTCTCAAAATTTTCTGAAGAAAGTTATGAAGCCATGAGACCATTGGTTTTGGAGCAGGACATACCATCTATCCAAAGCCATATCGACCAAGGAAAATTCACGTATGAAGAGTTGGTGCTTTTTTATCTGCATAGAATCTACAAATACGAATTGCCCAACAGTACCACATTAAATTCCATAATCGCCTTAAATCCGAATGTGTTGCATGAGGCACGCCAGTTAGACGAATCACTGGAAATCCATCATCCTATTTATGGTATGCCCATTCTATTAAAGGACAATATCGGGGTCGCGGGAATGAAAACGACTGCAGGCGCCATTGCTTTAATGGAAAATGAAACCGATGATGCATTTATTGTGGAACGTTTGAAGGCAAATGGAGCCTTAATATTGGGCAAAGCGAACCTTAGCGAGTGGGCCAATTTTATTTGTGACGGATGTCCGAACGGGCAGAGTGCGGTCGGCGGACAGACCTTGAACCCCTACGGAAGAAGAATTTTTGATACAGGAGGTTCCAGTGCTGGTAGTGGTACATCTGCTGCTGCAAATTATGCCGTGGCAACAGTGGGCACGGAGACTTCGGGTTCCATTTTGTCCCCGTCCGGTCAAAACTCAGTGGTCGGACTAAAACCAACTATTGGCCTCTTGAGCCGAACCGGGATTGTTCCCATATCAAGTACTTTGGACACGCCCGGGCCCATGACAAAAAATGTGACCGACAATGCCATTTTATTGGATGCCATGTTGGGTAAGGATGAAACAGATTACAAATCGGTAAAAGCGGAACCGGGCATCTTATCCGCGTGGAATAATCCGGAGCCTTTAAAGTCAATCCGTTTTGGGGTGATACAAAGTTTAATGGAAGGTGATTCCCTGTATGCCGCTGCAGTAGCCAGATTAAAAGAAGTTGGAGCAGAGATTGTAACATTTGAAAACCAAAATTATCACCTGCCCTCTACATTTCTCACCTTATTGGAGGCAGATATGAAGAACGACTTGAAGACTTATTTAGAGACTCAGGTTAAAAATAAAGATGCTGTTAAAATAAGTTCGGTGTTAGATGTGGTAAGTTTTAATGGTAAAGATTCGTTGGTTAGGATTCCATACGGACAATTACGTTTTGAATCCATTCTGCGTGATTCAACATCAGAAGAAAGATTAAAAAGAATAAAAGAGGATGTGTTGCTTACGGGAAGAGGCTATTTTGAGCCAATGATCCAGAATGATTTGGATGTTTTGTTAAGCATCAACAATTACCACGCAGGTTACGCAGCTGCTGCTGAATATCCTGCCCTTACCGTTCCCATGGGCTATAAAGCAGATGGTGAGCCCGAAAATTTAACCTTTATAGGTCAACCGTTTTCCGAGGCCCTGCTATTACGAATAGGAAAAGCATTTGAGGATATTACCAACGCTCGAAAAATACCAGAAGGCTATCAAGATTAGTGTAATCGTTTTTGGGATATTGCACCCGTAGAAACCTTCATTTCCAAAAATATATCCCAAATTGATCGTAATGCTCCTTGTTGTTGTATTTTTGCACTCCATTTAAAGAAAATATGCGCACAAAATCGCTCAAAAAGAACAAAATCAACGTGGTGACCTTAGGTTGTAGCAAAAATGTCTACGACTCGGAAGTGTTAATGGGACAATTGCGCGCCAACAACAAAGAAGTGGCCCACGAGGAAGAGGGCAATGTCGTGGTAATCAATACCTGCGGATTTATTGCCAATGCAAAGGAAGAAAGTGTCAATACTATTTTGGACTACGTACAGCGAAAAGAAGCAGGTGAAGTGGACAAAGTGTTCGTAACGGGATGTTTGAGCGAGCGGTACAAACCGGATTTGGAAAAAGAAATTCCCAATGTTGATGAATATTTTGGAACTAGTGATCTTCCCAATTTATTAAAAGCTCTTGGAGCCGATTACAAGCATGAGCTCATCGGGGAACGACTTACCACAACCCCTAAGAATTATGCCTATCTAAAAATTGCGGAAGGATGTGATCGTCCTTGTTCTTTCTGTGCCATACCTTTGATGCGAGGAAAGCACCGAAGCACCCCCATTGAGGATTTGGTCTCCGAAGCAGGGAAACTGGCTGCGAACGGGGTAAAAGAGCTCATTTTAATTGCGCAAGACCTGACCTATTATGGCCTTGATCTGTACAAGAAAAGAAATTTGGCAGAATTGCTCCAAGCGTTGGTGAAAGTTGAGGGGATAGAATGGATCCGTTTGCATTATGCCTTCCCAACAGGCTTCCCAATGGATGTTCTGGAAGTAATGCGCAACGAGCCAAAAGTGTGCAATTATATAGATATTCCCCTTCAACATATATCCGATTCCATACTTAAAAGTATGCGGCGGGGGACTACACAGGCGAAAACTACAAAACTGTTGAACGATTTTAGGGAAACCGTACCTAACATGGCCATTCGAACCACTTTGATCGTTGGCTACCCTGGAGAAACCGAACAAGATTTTGAGACCTTGAAACAATGGGTACAAGAAATGCGCTTTGAACGTTTGGGCTGTTTTACTTACAGCCACGAGGAAAATACACATGCCTTTAATTTGGAGGACGATGTTCCCGAAGAAGTAAAGCAAGAACGCGCAAACATTATTATGGAGATCCAATCACAGATTTCCTGGGAATTGAACCAAGAGAAAATAGGGGAGACTTTCCGCTGTATCATCGACAGGAAAGAAGGCAACCATTTTGTGGGCCGCACCGAGTTCGATTCGCCCGATGTGGATAACGAAGTGCTGATCGATGCCACCAAACATTATGTGAAAATCGGTGACTTTGTAAATATCAAGATTACAGATGCATCGGATTACGATTTGTTTGGGGAGCCAGCTTAAGCATCTGCAGCCAAATCAAACGATTCTTTTTCCATAGGATTCTCGGAAGAGAGCAAAGCTGTTTTGATCACCTCGCTCCAAATAGTATATCCTTTTTTGTTTAGGTGCAATCCATCCGACATGTACAGATCAGGTTTTGGCCGGTTGTCCGCAGTAATCATTTGTCCGAACACATTTATATACTGCGCATTAAGCTCTCCAATTGCGTATTTGGACAACAATAGATTGGTCTCTATGATCTGGGGAATCATGTCCTCGCGTTCCAAACTGGGTTTCAGGCTTATAAAAGCCAGTTCCACCTTAGGATATTTTTTAAGGATCATTTGAACCAGTTGGTTGCAGTCGTTCAAAACTTCTTGCGGCGATTTGCCTTGTGCAAGGTCGTTTTCACCGGCGTACAGTACAATTTTGCTAGGTTCTGCTCCTTTAAAGATTTCATCAAAATAATGAATGCACCACACATAGGTAGATCCACCAAATCCTAAATTAAGAACATTAAATGGAGCTAAATCCTTTTTCATTCCTACCCATAGACGCACAGAGGAACTTCCATAAAAAACAATCAGGTCGTTCTGGTTTTCCAGATTGTTTACCCTTCTTTTTAAACGCTTGATCTCGTTGCGCCATATTTCTGGTGGTTCTTCGATAACGTTTGGGACTGGTTTCATGTGCAATTCTTCGGCACGTTCCTTTGCTTCCTCTACGTACCCTGCGTAGGTGTACTGATAATGCTTTACAAAATCGGACAAATTTTTCCCAGTCTCCAATAGTTTGTCACTCAGTTTAAAAGGTTCGTGGATCTTACAGTAAAAAAGGCCGTTCGAAATGCGCTTATCAAAATTCACTAAGACAATAGGTACAATGTAAGGTTCGTTTTTCATGGATTGGGCCAGTTTAAAAACACCCATTTTAAAAGGCCCAGGGGATTCCTCGGTAGAGTAGGAGGTTCCTTCCGGACTAACGACCAAATTGTGTCCGGTCTGTAAAAATTCTGCGGCCGTTCTATAGAATATACTACGTGTTGCCTTTTTACATTCTTTGTCAACCGACTCAGAATCTTTGGTATAGACATTGATATATCCCAACTTGGTATAATAGTTTTGATGGCCATATTCTTGTCCCTGACCTATACGCACCGTCCGGATACCAGGATCGTTATATTTATCATCCAATATTTTGGCACTGATAAAATGTGAATCCAATGTAATTTGAAATTTGTTGTTGAGCGTATAAAATGGATGGTTGAAAAGATGATTGTATATAAAAATACAGCCACTTTTGTCGGGAAGGTTATCCAGTCCTTCAATTTTATGCTGCACGTGTTCAAAAGCTTTTTTTGTTGCAGTAGCGCAAGATTTGCGGATATCCATGCCTGTTTCGTTCTTATTTTCCGCTACCGTTTCATAAATATGCTGGAGTCCTTTAAGAAACTTTAGCTCCTGCATATCCTCTTGTAAAAGCTCCAAGCTCAACGAAGCGATATGTCTTTCCAGATGAGAGCCGTAGGAAATCAGTTTGGAGAGAGCATTGTACCCCAATTGTTTGGTGTTGGTATTGGATAGCAAATGCCCGACCTGATGCAAAGGGGATGATACGGCCAATCTTGATTTGTTGTTCTCTATTAATTGATAGACAGCTTGGAGGTTGTGCTTGCCCAAAAGTCCCAGGTAGCGGACGAAGGCTGCGTTAATCTGGTTGCCCATCAGCCAAAACAACCGCATAAAAAAGTTGTGTGCGAAAACGGAGTATTTGTCCAGCAGTTGTAGCAAATCCTTTTGATGGATAAAATAAATGGAGGTTTTCTGAGTAGTGACAGCGGAGCAAATATCCTTTTCTCCCATAGCACAGGACCAGCCAAAAATAAACCCCGGATTGTTTATGGACCGCTGGCGTATCTCAATGTTCCCTTCCAATCGTTTGATGGCAACTTCACCACTGATCAAAATAAAGAGCCCGTTGGTAAGCCTGTCTTGTATATAAAGTACTTCGTCGGGTTCATATTCCCGTCGTTCGGCAATGGAAGCGAGTTGTGATAGTTGCTGATCGTCAAAATAGTCCAAAAAAGGGGAGCGTCGCATCAAGGAGACTATTTCCGCCTGTTCGGTCGCCGGGCCCATATAAAACTGTTGATCATTGTGCAGGGAGCGATAACGTGCAGCTTGTAACAAATCGGTCTGTTTTAAAAGTGCTTGCCTCAATTGATGGTATAACGAACGACTTATCTTTAGAATGGTTTGGTTGTTCTCAGTATGGGCTAGGTGATGGATTATTACTTCAATAGGTACTTCAAAAAAAGTAGCTTGATCGGAAGATACCACGATCTTGTACGTATACCTTTTTCTATCGTTGAGCCCATTTAGGCCCAAAATGCTCATCGGCTCTGAAATTTGACAGACCAAAACCTCTTCCTCCGTATCCTTGGTTGTTGTAAAATAGTCAAAGGTGCCTTGCAGTAACCATCGGAACGTATTCACTTTGGAGTGTATGTTGCAAATGGCATGTCCCTTTTGGTGTATGTTTAGGATACCGTTGGGAAATTGTTTTTTTAGATAAACTATATCCGTTTCAATGTGGTTCACAGGCCTGTTTCAAGTGTGGGTTGGTAATGTTAACTTCATCAAAAAAAAGCGGTTGACGAAAGAATTTGGGAATAAAAATCAATTTCAAAATAGGAGGGAGGTATGATAGCGATATTTATAAAATTAAGCCTTGTTATTGATCAATCCAATATTGCGAAGTGATCAAAAATATATCAGTTTTTGACTTTTGTCGTACTGCAGGAACATGTTGTGTTCAGACTGTTGAAAACTGATAATGGTCATGGTATTTAGGTTTACTGTGGGGTACTTTTAATACTTAGAAGGAAATCTTGCTTTCTTCAAAGAGGAACTGGGATATTTACAATTAACTATAACAATTATGAACCAAAATCAAAATAAACTGAAAGCCAGTGTTGCCTTGCTTCGCATCTTTATCGGGTGGCACTTTTTGTTTGAAGGTGTGGTGAAGATGTATCATCCGGAATGGACATCTTTTGGGTATTTGGCCACCGCACAAGGACCATTTGAATGGTTTTTTACCATGTTGATTGGTGATGCAACCATAGGTTGGGTGGATACCATGAACATAATTGCCCTTATGGTGGTAGGGGTAACCTTTACCTTGGGGGTTTTTGAACGAATCGGTGCCTTTGTCGGGGTAGGGCTATTGGCACTTTATTTTTTGGCACATCCGCCATTCCCAGGACTCACCCAAATGAACGTCGAGGGAAACTACTGGATCATCAATAAAAACTTGATTGAGCTGGTGGCCTGTATTGTAATATATCAATTGCCCACGGGAAGTTACTTTGGCTTGGATTATCTCAGAAAGAACAAACTTAAAACACAGGAACAATGAAATGGACTAGAAGAGACCTATTGATAGGGTTGGGCGGCCTTCCCATACTTGGAGCTGTATGGTGGGCAGGAGCGGCAACCTCGGTCAACTCGCGAAAGAAGCGTTCAGAAATATTGGAGCAGCTCAATATAAAACCATCATTGCCACCTGCGGTTCCCGGGATAGGAGGCGACCCAGTTCGCATAGGGGTAATTGGATTTGGTATCCGTGGTGAGCAATTGACAAGGGCCTTGGGCTTTGCTACCGACGAGTGGAAAGAAGAAATGCGCTTGGCTGCCGAAGAAGACCCCAATAACAAAAGACTGGAGGATTTTGAGGCCCAAGAACGTCTCAACGTGAAATTGGTGGGCATTTGTGATGTATTTGATGTGCGGGCAGAGAAATTCATCAACTCTTTCTCCACGGAGGACAATAAGATCAAAAGATATTTGAATTATAAGGATATGATCAAAAGTGGTGAAGTGGATGCCGTGGTGATCGCAACACCAGATCATTGGCATGCCCCCATGTCCATTGAGGCTTTGAACCATAATGTACATGTCTATGTGGAAAAACCTATGACACATACGGTTGAAGAAACCTACACTTTGCGCGATGCTGCCGAAAAATCCGAAGCAGTGTTCGCTGTGGGACACCAGCACAGGCAAACCCTAAGTTTTAGGACCGCCCGCGATATTGTGGAGAAAGGGACTTTGGGACATGTGTCGTTGATCCAGACCAACACAAACCGTAACGATGACAACGGCGCTTGGAATTATGACCTCCATGAGAAAGCCAGCCCCGAAACCATTGATTGGGAACAGTTTTTAGGCACTGCACCAAAAGTACCGTTCAATAAGAACCATTTTTTTAGGTGGCGTAAGTGGTGGGCCTATGGTTCGGGTCTTTCGGGCGATTTGTTGACCCACGATTACGACAGGTTAAATTGTGTACTGAACATGGGTATTCCAACTGCGGTCAGCGCTTCGGGCGGAATTTATACCCATAACGATGGTAGAAATGTTCCGGATGTGATCCAGGTGAATATGGAATTTCCCGAGTTCAGTACCGGAAGCAGTCAAACCAAGGGCAAAGAAAGGGGGATGACCTTTTGTTACAGTGCCACTTTGGGCAATGGTTTTAATCGACCTACAATTTTAATGGGACACGATGCTACCATGGAACTGGGCAATAGATTAACTGTTTGGCCCGATAGCGCATCCACCCGATATGCCGACATGTTGGAGGCTGAGAAAATGAAACCCAATGTGCCCATTTACCAATATGATCCAGCTGCAGGGTCGACCGATGCGGTTTCATCGGCCACATCGCAATATTTTGCAGATAAGGGTCTTATGTGGACCTATATAGATGGTGTTCGTGTAGATTCTACTTTCTTGCATATGCGGGAGTGGCTGAGTGTAATTAAGAATGGCGGAAATGTGAGCTGTGGCATTAAAGAAGGTTTTGATGAGGCCATTTCGGCACACATGGCCGGCTTGTCCTGGAAATTGGGCAGAAAAATAGAGTGGGATGCAGCCAGTCAAACATTAAAGCCCATTGAGGGTGTCGATTTTGACCAAGTACTGTTGGCCAACGATAATTGGAACATCCAGCCAGAAATGGTTGATGAGGTTTCTTGACTTTTAGGATTTTAATCCGGAAGTGGGATGTTGCCGAGTAAGATAAGATTACGAGGCAATGTCCCGCTTTTTTATAATGGTATATTTTAGGGATGGACTATTTTTTACGCTCCAACTCGATTTCATAAATTTCTCTTCCTAACTGTGCCAGAAACGGGATTCCTATTTCGTCATATTCATAAGTGTTATCGTTAAATATGCCATTGTTGTTTACCAAAATGGTTGCGGTCAGTATAAAATCCACATCGTTTTTAGTGTCTTTAATGTAGGCGCAATCCGTTAAGGTGCCATAGGCATACCCTACTTTGTTGTAAATTTTTATGTGGTTTGGCATGGGGTCCGTGTGGTCGCCAAACATAAAAAACTTAACATAACTATCGTAATACTCATCCGGGTCATAACCCACCTTAGCGGGTAAGGTGTGCATGGCGGTGTGGAGAAGCTCGTATTGTTCTTCATTTAAATTAAAACGCTCTTCTGCTGGAAATGCTTCAGGAAACATCACCCTTTTTAATAAGTTGCTCTGGGCTTGGATAGGGTAGTAATTCTTTAAACTAAAATCGAACGGGGTCTTTTGGAGTTTATCATCGCCCATAAAACCGATTCCCTTTTTAATGTTTTGCAAATCCAATGGGAGTATCGGATCGTTTACTATAGGAGCGCTCATGGTGGTCGTGGAGTCGTTTAGGTAAAAAACCAAAGACTTTGTGGTGACCTCGTCGGCATTGCTGGTGGATAAACGGTGGGAAATCCTAATGGGGGAAACGCCACGCTCCAACATTCTTTTATTTAGGTCGTCCTGACCCAAGAATTCAATTAACCTGTTGTTGGCGGCATTGTCCGAAACCGCAAAAATCTCCGATATGGCCTTTGCGAATGTGGTTTGTACAGAATCGCCTTCCACAAAAAAGGTGGAATGGGCGTTCAGTGTATCGATTTCGTTCAACTTTTCCAAGGCAGCCACTGCAGCTGGGAACTTGACTGTGCTCGCTGGATAGAAATAATTGTTTTTTTCTACCTGAAAATCATAATCGGTAAATATAATGCTGTCGTTCCTACGGTCAATTTGAGTATATCTGATCTGCACTTCGTGGGCCTCCAGATTTTGCATAACATTGGCAATCTTTGTATCGTTAGAGGAAAGCGCTTGTAGCAAAGGGTCGCTGGGGCCGTTCTCTGCACAGGACGTTATTAAACCCAGCATACAGAGAATTGAAAGTTTACGTAACATATACTTAAATTTCACCGTTATACACCTGGCCCCTGTGTGGTTTAAGGATGCTTCTCACTTCCTTTAGCTCAAATTCTGCGACGACCAAAAAGGCAATACTGTGCGTGGGACTGTAATGTTCGATACCGCCCAGGTCGTATTTTAATTCCTCGACTTCAACAAACTCTTTTAGGTGTTTTAAATAGTGTTCTGCGGTATGGGCTGCGCTTGGTCCTCTAAAATCCCAAATAATTTTTATTTTTCTATCCAAAAGTTTTTCCATTGTTTTTAAGATTCGGTTACAGATTTACCGGTTTCGGCAAAGGCTTTAAAGTCTTGCATATATTTGAACGATTGTTTTTTGAACGCTCCGGGCATTAGAAAACCCATTAACTTCATTCCAAATCCAGAAAACTGAAACTCGGTTTCGGAAACCCAACGGGTTTTGTCTCCTTCATCCTTAAAGTAGTTTTTTTGGATGTTGTGCACTCCCTTGGTGTCGTAGGTCATGTGCATTTCTTCGGGCAGTTTTCTTTTGATGATGGTCTCTACCATGTCCATTTCCCTTTTCCCCATTTTATAGCTGAGGCTCATTTGAGCACCTTCTTGTCCTGGGGTCTTGGACAGTTGTTCATACTTGATCAATCCTCGTTGCCAATGTTTCATATTTTCGGGGTCGTCCATTTTTTTAATGAACTCGTCCCGTGGAATATCCACAACAATTTCGGTAGTGTACTTCATTTTTAGTTTGGTTTTGCACTAAAGTAGCAATTTCTGTACATCTATCCCGATTAAAAAATCTGTTAATGATATGAGAACCTTCTTGTAAGGGATTTAGTAATTGTTATTTTTGCGAAATGCTTAAGCACCAAAAAAATACGCTTTTCCTTTTTTGTGCATTGTTGGTCATACTTTTTTCTTCGTGCGAAGGTATGTTCAATAAAGATGAAGAAAAGGAACCTTTGGCACGTGTGGGGGATGCCTATCTGTACAAAGAGGATGTTGCAGCGTTGGTAGATGATGACATGACAGCCGAGGATAGTACAATTTTCGTTACCAACTATATTAATACTTGGGCATCCAAACAATTATTGTTGACCAAGTCAAAAATCAACTTGCCTGGAGAAAAGTTGGCAGAATTCGATCGTTTGGTGTCCGATTATCGTGCTGATCTCTACACAAGGGCCTATATAGAAGCCTTGGTGAACCAGTCCCAGGACACTGCTGTTACCCAAGGCCAATTGTTGGAATTTTACGAACAGGAAAAAGAAAACTTTAAACTTAACGAAAAGTTGGTGCAGTTAAGGTTTGTGGGCATGTCCAGTCAGTTTTTGGATAGGAAAGGTGTGGAGGACAAATTAAAAAAATGGGACAAGGCCGATAAGCGATATCTGGATTCTATCGCGGTACAGTTTAAAAAAATACATTTTAACGACTCCATTTGGGTAAGCGCTTCGAGGGTAATTGCAGAAATCCCGCCGTTGAACCGTGCCAATGAAGAGACGCACTTAAAAAAATCACAATTTTTTGAGTTACAAGATTCGTTAGAAGTATATTTGGGCTTGGTGACCAATGTATTGGAAGTCAATGAAACAGCTCCTTTTGATTATGTTGAGCCCGATATTAAACAACTGATCTTGAACAGAAGACGATTGAGCTACGTAAAAAAACTTGAAACCGATATTATTGATGAAGCCATTAAGAAGAAAGAATTTGAGGTTTATGACAATGAGAATTAAAGGACTTTCCATCGCATTTTTTGCCATGGTAGGATTGGTGCAAGCACAGGAAATGGACCAAGCACTTGGAACAGACTCCACGGCTAGTGGAAACAAAATAAAACTGGATGGAATTGCCGCAGTGGTAGGAGATTACGTAATCTTGGAATCCGACATAGACAAAACACTTATCGATTTAAAGAACCAAGGCGCCTCCACCGAAGATATTACACGCTGTAGCCTCTTGGGAAAATTAATGGAGGATAGACTTTATGCGCACCAAGCCGTACAGGATAGCTTGTTGGTATCGGACGATATGGTAAATGCACAAAGTGACCGGCAGATACAACAGCTTACCCAACAGATCGGTAGTGTGGAAAAAATGCTCAGCTATTATAAAAAGCCGGATATGGAAAGTTTTCGTGAAGAGCTTTTTGAAATAAACAAACTTCGAATGCTTTCCGAAAAAATGCAAAGCAAGATCGTAGAGGAAATCGAAGTTACTCCCGAGGAAGTACGTCAGTTTTTTTACAAGATACCCGAAGATGAACGCCCGGTATTTGGTGCGGAACTGGAAATAGGACAAATTGTAAAACAGCCCGAAGCACCAGAAGAAGAAAAACAAAAGGTGATCAATGAGCTGAACAAGATCAGGCAAGATGTTCTGGAAAACGACGGAAATTTTAGGGTAAAAGCCATTCTACATTCAGAGGATCCCGGTTCTAGACCAAATGGCGGTTTTTACAGCATTACCAAAGAAACGCAATTTGTTAGGGAATTTAAGGATGTGGCCTTTAGTCTAAATGAAGGCGAAGTTTCCGAACCATTTGAGACTATTTTTGGCTACCATATCATTTTCGTGGAGAAAGTAAGAGGGCAAGAGCGGGATATTCGTCACATTCTCATGATTCCGGATATACCACAAAGCGCAATAGATAAAGCAGTAAGCGAATTGGACACGATTCGTCGGCATATATTGGATGGCAAATACACTTTTGCAGAAGCAGCATTGAACTTTTCCGATGAAAAAGAAACCAAGTTCGATGGCGGATTGTTGCGTAACCCTATCAATTTTGATTCTCGTTTTGAGCTTACCAAAATGGATCCAACACTTTACAATCAAGTTAGGGACCTAAAGGATGGGGAAATATCAAGGCCCATCCGTGAAGATGATCCAAGAGGAGGACCTCCAAAATTCAAGATCATGAAAATCTCTAACCGTTACGATGAACATGAAGCGGATTTTGCCAAGGATTATCTAAAAATCCAAGAGCTCGCCCTAAGGGAAAAACAGTTTAAGGCCATAAAAGAATGGATGGACGAGCATATCGAAGACACTTATATCCATGTGGACGATGAGAGTAAAAGCTGCAATTTTGCGAACAACTGGGTAAAGCAATAATTGTATGTCGGATGTAACAGCGGTTGAAAACCTGGTAAAAAAGCACCAAGATTTAAAAAAAGAGATCGCCAAGGTCATTGTTGGCCAAGAAGAGGTTATCGAGCAAATACTGCTATCCATATACACAGGGGGGCATTCACTGTTGATCGGTGTTCCCGGTCTGGCAAAAACCTTGATGGTCAACACCATTGCCCAGACATTGGGGCTGGACTTTAAAAGAATACAATTTACACCAGATCTAATGCCGAGCGATATCTTAGGTAGCGAGGTGCTTGATCAAAACCGCAATTTTAAATTTATAATGGGGCCGGTTTTCGGTAACATTATTTTGGCGGACGAAATTAACCGTACCCCGCCCAAGACCCAGGCAGCTCTGCTGGAAGCAATGCAAGAAAGAGCCGTTACCATTGCGGGCAAACAATACAAATTAAATCGGCCTTATTTTGTTTTGGCCACACAAAACCCGATAGAACAGGAGGGAACCTATCCGTTGCCCGAAGCCCAATTGGACCGTTTTATGTTTGCCATAGAACTAAAATACCCCTCCATTGAAGAAGAAATACAAGTGGTGAAATCTACCACTTCGGATAATGAAATCCAGATAAATACCCTGTTTAATGCCGACGAAATCATTGAGGTTCAGCACTTGATCAGGCGAATACCCGTTCCGGACAATGTGGTGGATTATGCCGTAAGACTGGTTAACAGAACCCGGCCAAATCAAAACGATGCATCGGACTATGTAAATAATTATATCGATTGGGGGGCAGGCCCACGGGCATCACAAAATCTGGTACTCGCAGCTAAGGCACATGCGGCAATCCATGGAAAATTCTCTCCGGACATTGAAGATGTAAAAGCAGTGGCCCTGGGAATATTGCGCCACAGGATACTTAAAAACTACAAAGCGGAAGCAGAAGGTATCACAGAAGATAAAATTATTGGGGAATTATTATAAAATGATTTTCCTCGTACTTATTTAGTACGATTCTAATTCCAAATTACTTTACGATTTAGTAAATTTACCGAATTACGAAAATCTAAAAACTCAATTGTATAATGGCATTTGATATAGACATGATTAAGGGCGTTTACGCTTCCATGGGGGAACGCGTGGAAAAAGCCCGAGAACTGGTTGGTAAGCCCCTAACGCTTTCGGAAAAGATTTTATACTCCCACTTGTGGGACGGCGATCCAGAAAAGGCATATGTAAGAGGAAAGGATTACGTTGATTTCGCTCCCGATAGAATAGCTTGTCAGGATGCAACAGCCCAAATGGCCTTGCTACAGTTTATGCAGGCAGGAAAAGATAAAGTAGCGGTGCCGACCACAGTTCACTGTGATCACTTGATTCAAGCCAAAGATGGTGCTGCGGCAGATTTAAAGCATGCCAACGAGACCAGTAGCGAGGTATTTGATTTCTTGGGTTCTGTATCAAATAAGTATGGAATAGGATTTTGGAAACCGGGAGCAGGTATCATCCACCAAGTAGTATTGGAAAATTATGCATTCCCGGGCGGAATGATGATCGGAACAGATTCCCACACCGTAAATGCAGGTGGTCTGGGTATGGTAGCTATCGGAGTTGGTGGAGCCGACGCGGTAGATGTAATGGCCGGTATGGCATGGGAACTTAAATTCCCAAAGTTGATCGGTGTAAAACTTACCGGTAAACTTTCTGGTTGGACAGCACCCAAGGACGTAATTCTAAAAGTGGCCGAAATCTTGACCGTAAAAGGGGGAACGGGAGCCATTGTTGAATATTTTGGCCCTGGCGCAACCGCAATGTCCTGCACAGGAAAAGGAACTATTTGTAATATGGGGGCCGAGATAGGTGCAACCACTTCTACCTTTGGATACGACGAATCCATGGAGCGTTACCTAAGGGCGACCGATAGATCTGATGTAGCCGACGAGGCCAATAAGGTAAAAGAGCACTTAACAGCAGATCCAGAAGTATATGCCGACCCAGAGCAATATTTTGATCAAGTGATCGAAATTAACCTATCCGAGTTGAAGCCCTTGTTGAACGGTCCTTTTACCCCGGACTTGGCAACGGAAGTTGGAACTATGAAAGAAAAAGCCGAAGCCAATGATTGGCCGTTGGCAGTGGAATGGGGATTAATAGGCTCTTGTACCAATTCTTCTTATGAAGACCTTTCAAGAGCATCGTCCATTGCGCAACAAGCATTGGACAAAAAACTAAAAACAAAAGCGGAATTTGGAATTAACCCAGGTTCTGAGCAAGTTAGATATACCACGGAACGTGACGGTATCTTGGAGATATTCGAAAAATTGGATGCCAAGATATTTACCAATGCCTGTGGACCTTGTATTGGTCAATGGGCACGTTACAAGGACCCAAAAAATGCACCAAAGAACAGTATTGTACACTCCTTTAACCGAAACTTTGCAAAACGTGCGGATGGTAACCCAAATACCCACGCCTTCGTAGCTTCACCGGAAATGACCGCTGCAATAGCCATTGCAGGCCGTTTGGATTTTAACCCGTTAACGGACAAGTTGATCAACGAAGATGGAGAAGAAGTAATGTTGGACGAACCAACAGGATGGGAGTTGCCACCAAAAGGATTCGAAGTAAAGGAAAACGGATACGAAGAGCCCCAAAAAGATGGAAGTGGTGTGGTTGTAAAAGTTTCTCCGGATTCTGAGCGTCTACAACTTTTGGAACCATTTACACCTATTACCGTGGATAACCTACAGGGTATGAAGCTATTGATCAAAGCCTTCGGAAAATGTACCACGGACCACATTTCCATGGCAGGACCTTGGTTGCGTTTTAGAGGTCATTTGGACAATATTGCCAACAATACGCTAATTGGTGCAGTAAATGCATTTAACCAAAAAACCAATTTTGTCAAGAATCAATTGACTGGAGAGTACGGCGGTGTGCCAGATACGCAACGTGAGTACAAAAAGAATGGAATTATGACGATAGTTGTGGGTGATCATAACTATGGAGAGGGATCTTCCAGAGAGCATGCTGCCATGCAGCCACGTCATTTGGGCGTTGCGGTCGTTTTGGTAAAATCCTTTGCAAGGATCCATGAAACAAACCTTAAAAAACAAGGGATGTTGGCCTTGACCTTTGCCAATGAGAGTGATTACGATTTGATTCAAGAAGACGATACATTCAATATTGTGGATGCTGCAGAATTTGCGCCGGACAAACCATTGACCATTGAGGTTGTCCATGCGGATGGAAGCAAGGATACCATCATTGCCAACCATTCGTATAACGACGCCCAGATAAAGTGGTTCAACGAAGGTTCGGCCTTGAACTTGATCAAAAAACAGAATGCTTAATTGTATCTAAATAATTTGTCAAAACTCCTGACGTTATACTGATGTCAGGAGTTTTTATTTTTTGAGAAACACATTTTAATGAAGATCAGTAGAAAGACCATCCTCAATGTTATATTGATTCTTTTCATCCTATCTTTTTTTGTTACTCCGATTGGGTATTATGGGAAAATTTGGTTGAACCGTGCTTTTTCATTTTCACCATCGGTAATAGAAAAGTCGGAACGTCAACAGATAACCGATTACGATTGGCAGCTAAAAGATGAAGATTGGAACTTTTTTAACTTTAAAAGATCTAAAGGAAACGTAATCCTTATCAATCTATGGGCATCCTGGCGATTGCCCTGCGAGGCTGAACTTGCTAGTATTCAAGAGTTATACGACAAATATAAAGGGAAAGTGGATTTTTACATCATTACCAACGAAGAGCAAGAGCCTGTTAAGGCTTTCATGGAAGAAAACAATTTTACATTCCCTGTTACCTATTTGATCATTGGGGAAAAAACCGCAGTGGATACTAGTAAAGTGCCATCCTCTTATGTAATCGATAAAGCGGGAAATATTGTAATCCATAACGAAGGAATCGCTGACTGGAGCACTACAAAGGTGTACAATTTACTGGATGAATTAATTGCGGAATGAAAATTACCAAAGAACAGATCAGTAATGGTATATGGATATTGGCCATCTTGCTCATACTTTTTACACCAATTGGTTTTCATGTAAGGGTTTGGGTCAATAAAGTGGTTGCTGTTGTAGTTAGTCCGGGCACGGTAAACAAAAACGAGCAGGCGGTACTGGAAGATTACCATTGGGAACTTGTGGATAGGGAGGGGAATAAAATGAACCTTATTTCTCACAAAGGCAAAGTTGTATTGATCAATGTTTGGGCTACATGGTGCCCGCCTTGTGTGGCAGAATTACCAGGTTTCGCCGCTTTGTACAAGGATTATGGCGATAAAGTTGTTTTTGCTTTTGTCGCAAATGATGAGGAGGACAAAGTTTCGGCCTTTTTAGAGAAAAAGGAGTATGATCTTCCCGTTTATTTTCAAGCTTCCTATACGCCCAAAGTTTTGGCAAGCAACTCAATTCCTGTTACTTATATTTTAGATAAAGAAGGCAACATTGTGGTCAATAAAACAGGTGCTGCCAATTGGAACTCGGACAAGACCAGAGCACTTTTGGATAATCTACTTGCCGAATAAATCAGTTTTTCTTAAAATATTTAAAGGGAACCAGCAACATGCCAAAACACTCGCCATCTTCTTTTCCCAGATGCTTGTGGTGAATTTTGTGCGCTCGGCGAACACCTCGCGCATACCAATTATTGGCGTTTCTAAATATTTTGAAGCGTTGGTGTATAAAAATATCGTGGACCATAAAATAAGCGATCCCATAGGCAAGTATTCCAAAACCCAATGGCCAGCCGTACCAGAAAGACGTATAGCTGCCCAGATAAAATAGTACCATGCTCACCACGGCATAAAAAATAAAGAAGGCATCGTTCCGCTCAAACCACGAGTCGTGGTCCTTTTTATGATGGTCTTTATGAAGGCTCCACAAAAAGCCGTGCATGACATATTTATGGGTGAACCACGCCATAAATTCCATAAAGCAGAAGGTCGATAAAAATATTAGTATCCAAAGTGCTACTTTCATTGTACCAGTTGCAATTTATAGTTTACATAGGATTGGGCCAAGAGCCCAAATTTTTGATAATTGGGTACTCGAATCCGGGTATTTTTGATTTCCAACGGGGGGGTGCTCTGTAATTTTTGAAGCAATTTTTTGTAGTAGCGATACGCAGTGTAGACTCCAAATTTAGCTTGTTCCGGTAATTGAACAATACCCGAATACCCTAATGCAAAATCAGCTTTAATTTCGTCCACGATACGTTTTTTGGAAGCTTCGTCGAGTTCCATTAAATCTGTATTTGGGAAATAAGTTCTGTTAAGTTCTTCATAATCGGCTTTTAGGTCCCGGAGAAAATTTACTTTTTGGAAGGCAGAACCCAGTGCCATCGCAGATTCTTTTAATTTTTCGTATTTCTCTTTATCTCCTTGAACAAAAACGCATAGGCACATCAATCCCACAACATCGGCAGAACCATAAATGTATTCGCGATATTCATCAAATGTTTCGTACCTCTTTTTGGTAAGGTCCATTCGCATACTTTTCATAAAAGAGGCAACCAAATGGTAAGGTATATCGTACTTGTGATAGGTGTGCTGAAAAGAGTTCAATATTGGGTTGAGGCTAATTTTTTGCTCGATAGCACGATCCATCTCATTCTCAAAAGCATCAAAAAGCTGCTTTTTGTCGTACTCATGAAAGGTGTCCACAATTTCATCCGCAAATCGAACAAAACCATAAATGTTGTAAATGTCCGCTCGGATGGAGGGAGCCAACATTTTGGTCGCCATGGAAAATGAAGTACTGTAGGACTGGGTTACAATCTTACTGCAACTATACGAAACGTCGTCAAAAATAGTTTTCATCTCTTTTCTTCTTTAATGATTAAATCGGCCACCAGTTTACCGGATATCAGGGAAGGTGGGACCCCTGGTCCGGGAACGGTCAACTGACCGGTAAAGAACAAGTTTTGGACCTTGCTACTTTTAAGGTTAGGTCGCAAAAAAGCGGTCTGGCGCAGAGTGTTGGCCAAACCATAGGCGTTTCCTTTGTATGAATTGTATTGTTCCACAAAATCGTTTACACAAAAACTATCTCTAAAAATTACGGAATTTTTTACAGATTCTTGGGTCAGATTTTCGAATCTGTCCATAATTATATCAAAATATTGGTCTCGCAGTTCGGGCGTATCCTCAAGGTCTGGAGCAATCGGTATCAAGAAAAATCCGTTTTCTTTGCCATTGGGAGCCATGGAGGCATCCGTTACGGACGGAAAATTAGCATAGAACAAAGGTTTGCTCGGCCATTGTGGGCGATCATAAATTTCCTCGGCATGCTGTTCAAAATCAGTGTCAAAAAAAAGATTGTGATGCTCAATGTTGTCCAACTTTTTATCGAATCCTACATAAAAAAGAAGAGATGAAGGGGCGTATGTTTTTTTATCCCAATACTCCTCGGAGTACTGTCTATATTTTTTGTCCAACAGGGTTTCGGAATGGTGGTAATCCGCTCCACTTACCACAAAATCGGCTATCTGGTTTGTGCCCTTGCTTCGGATACCGAGCACTTTGCCCTCGGATACCAAAATATGGCTGGCTGGACTGTTGGTGTGTATGGTTACGCCCAAGGATTCAGCCAAGCTCTTCATAGCCTTTATAATTTCGTACATTCCTCCCTTTGGATGCCAAGTGCCCAGTCCAAAATCGGCAAAATTCATAAAATTGTAGAAAGAAGGCGTATTACTGGGTTTTGCGCCCAAAAACAAAACGGGAAACTCTAGCGTGGATACCAATTTGGGGTTTTTGAATCGCTTTCTAACCTGCTGGCTTATGGTTTTAAAAAATTGGTCGACTTTTAGAACGGTTTCTTTGGTTACCAATTCCAACGGTGAAAGACCAGGTCTGAGAACAACTTTGTTAATGGCAATGTTATAGTTTTCCTGGGCTTGGCCTATAAACTGTTTTAGGTGCTGACTGCTACCGGACTCAATACGTTCAAATTCATCACAAATGGCATCCATACAGTCCCCAATGGTCATGGTATCGTCTTGGAAGAAGATCTTGTAGGCGGGGTTGAGTTTGTCCAATTGATAGTAATCGGAAGTTTTTTTACCGAAATCGGCAAAGAATTTATCAAAAATATCGGGCATCCAATACCAACTTGGACCTATGTCAAAAGTAAATCCTTCCTTGGTCAGCTGCCTTGCCCTTCCGCCCACAGTGTCGTTTTTTTCAAAAATTTCAACGGAATAACCGGCCTTTGCCAAATAACACGAGGCAGAGAGCGAGGAAAAACCAGAACCGATTACTATTACCTTTTTCATTCGTCTTTAAAGTGATTCAATAAGTTGGTTTATGGACTTGAAAATTTTTATGGGCTCCTTAGGTTTTAATTCTCCTATTTCTTGGATTTGATGTCCGAGGACAAACAATTGCGAGGTTGGGGATTTTTTCAGGACCTTGAGGAATTTATTAAAATAATCCCCCATATCATCTTTTGTAGGAGCAACGGTAAAATAAGAAACAAAGCGTATGTTGGTATAATATTTTAACAGATCTTCCAAGCTTTCGATGGGCATGGTCTGTCCCAAGTATATGGTTTTGTACCCTTTTAAAGCCAATTGATAGTTAATGTACAAAAGACCTAATTCATGAATTTCGTTTTCTGGCAAAAACAAGACATACACTTCGTCTTTTCTGGAAGGTGTCTCAAACTGAAGCATCTCGGTGTGGATGTATATTTTCTGTTTAATCAAGTTCGAGATAAAATGTTCGTGGGCCGGACTGATCGTATTGGTCTGCCATAACAACCCGAGCTCGTTGAGCAGTGGTATAAAAACCTCGTTGAAAATTTGGGTAAAAGACTTTTCTTCCATTAGACCGTTGTAGGTTTTTAGGAAGAGTGACTGATCAAAATTGAGCATAGCCAACTTAAAAGAATTTATGGAGTGGCTTTTCTCGCTATTTTTAGCTATGATTTCGTTGACCAAAGATGGTATGTTTTGGTCCCCTAACTTGGCGATTTTGGAAATTTTGTACCCATTATTGTACAGTAAGGTTACGTTCAAGAGCTTTTGTAAGCTTTCCAAGTTGTAGGTGCGAATATTTGTATCTGTTCTTTCCGGACTGAACAAATTGTATCTTTTTTCCCAAATCCTTATAGTGTGGGCCTTGATTCCGGATAGGTTTTCCATATCCCGAATGCTGAAAGATGTTTTTACATTGTTCATTGTTTGAGTTTAAACGTTAAACAAATTTACAATTAAAAAAATGTTGTCCTAGTTTTTTATCATAAATTTTAGAATCCACTTCGGTAATATCAGGCTTTTGGGAAAAAGTTTGAGGATTTTTCAGGAAAGGTTGATGAACAAAAAAACCGCAATTACTTGCGGTTTTTTTCTGTGCCCACGACTGGAGTCGAACCAGCACGTCCTTTCGAACACTACCCCCTCAAGGTAGCGTGTCTACCAATTCCACCACGTGGGCCTTTGGAATTTTAAGTGTGCAAATATAATTTTTTTGTGCAAAAGGAAGGGGGTTTAATGTTTTTTTATAAGGGTGGTGCCAAGGGGTCACCATACATGGACTTTGCACAAAATTTACAAAATCGTAATAGTTGTCCTTGGGTGTGTCCCCTATTTTTGTCCGTACTTGCCAAGTGTCCCATGTAAGGGAGACCACAGCAACATTTATTGAACAATACCAAAACAGTAATGAGACCGGCTTCGCAATGCTTCAGTATTATATGGTTGTTTATCGCATCGGGCACCATCCTTTATGGCCAAACAACTTATCACGTGCACTCCCACAACGATTATCTCCAAGAATTGCCCTTTTGGTTTGCATACAGTAACGGCGCATCATCCATTGAAGCAGATGTGTTCTTGAAAAATGATTCGCTCTACGTTGCCCACGCTGAGGATGAAATAGTTGCTGGCCACACTTTGGGGAAATTGTATTTGGATAGGCTCGCCGATGTTGAAAAATCGGGGGAACTGAGACAGCTACAATTGCTCATTGACTTAAAATCGGAGGCTTATTCCACGCTGGAGAAGCTGGTGCCGGTTTTGAAAGGTTATCCCGGACTCATCGATGGGGGCAAGGTCAAATTCGTGGTGTCCGGCAATCGGCCCAAACCGGAAGATTATACAAACTATCCTGATTTTGTTTGGTTCGACCATCAAAACCTGGAAGGGCTCGACCAAATCGATCTGGATAAGGTGGCACTGGTAAGTGTCAGTTTTAAAAACTATGCCGCTTGGAACGGTTACGGTAGGATGACGTCCACAGACCTAAAAAACGTAAAGATGGCCATTGCCAGGGCCAAGGTCTCGGGAAAACCTTTCCGGTTTTGGGCGACGCCCGATACCAAGACTGCTTGGGCCCGAATGGCCAAACTGGGTGTGGATTATATCCATACGGACAAGCCGGCATTGGCAAAGCAGTATTTGGGGAAACTGGATATGAAGACTTTTAGGTTGGAAGCTCCCATAGGGGTGTACAAGCCCGAATATGGATACGATCCCGACCTACGCCCCCGGAATATTGTTTTGATGATAGGGGACGGAAATGGACTGGCCCAAATTACTTCGGCCATGATCGCAAACAGGGGGGACCTGACCTTGACCGGAGTCAAAAACATTGGCTTGGTGAAAACGGACTCCCGCGATGACCTGATCACGGATTCCGCCGCGGGTGCCACTGCCATGGCAACAGGTACAAAAACAAATAACAGGGCCATTGGCACTGGGCCGGAAGGCAAACATTTGCCCAATTTGGTGGAGGTGGTCAGCCGTATGGGCTTTCATACGGCCATAGTTTCCACGGACGCAATCTATGGGGCCACGCCATCTGCGTTCTATGCCCACAGAAGGGAACGTGACGATACCAAGGGATTGGTCCAGGACCTGAAAAACAGTCCGTTGGATTTCTTCATTGCGGGTGGCGAAAAGGAGAGGGCTTCCATCGAAGCGGTGTTTGCTACACAGCAATTGGATTCGTTTGGGCGTTTTAAAGAGCCGACCGGAGTATATCTAGGCGGGGGCAAAGCTCCCTCAATGGCGAATGGCAGGGAAGGGGCCTTGCCCAAAAGCGTGGCAAGGGCCCTTGGTGTTTTGGAATCAAGGAACGCCCCTTTTTTCCTTATGGTCGAAGCTGCACAAATCGATAATGGCGGTCATTCCAACAGTATGGGTGATATCGTAAGGGAGATGCTGGACTTTGACCAGGCCATTGCGGAGGTCTTGAAATTTGCCGATGCCGACAAGAACACCCTGGTGATCATTACGGCCGATCACGAGACGTCCGGTTTTGGCATTGTCGGGGGCCACATGGAAAAAGGGGAGGTACAGGGTGATTTTCTGACCGTGGACCATACGGGCATTATGGTGCCCTTGTTCGCTTATGGGCCCAAGGCCGAAGTCTTTAATGGGGTCTATGGGAACACAGAGGTCTTTCACAAGATTTTGGGCATCTTAAAAAGTAATTAGGGGTGTGCTGTCCCGGTGTTCGAGTGGTCTTGGTAACCGGCGGGCATTGTACTATCCCATGTTCCTTGCCTTCATGAAGGTGCTCTTCAAGCTTTTCCGATCGATTTTTCCCGTATCCCCTTTGGGAATTGAATCTATAAAATGTATTTCTGTGGGCACTTTGAATTTGGCAAGGTTTTTCATGCAATAGTCACGAATTTCTTCTGAACTGATTTCTTTTTCCTTTATGATCAATGCGGCACCACATTCTCCCCATTTTTCATGGGGAATCCCGAAAACAACGGCTTCATTTATGGCTTCATGTTGCAGCAATACTCGTTCAACTTCGACTGGGTATACATTTTCACCCCCACTGATATACATGTGTTTTTTTCGGTCCACTATAAATAGGAACCCTTCTCGGTCCATCAGGGCGACATCCCCCGTTTTAAACCATCCCTCGAACCTACTGTTTGCCGTGGCTTTGTCATTTTTCCAATATCCAGGGGTTACCATGGGGCCGGATATCCATAGTTCTCCCGGTTCGTTCGGGGGTTGATCGTTTCCATGGTCGTCCACGATCCGAACTTGGACATAAAAGTTGGGTTTGCCAATGGAGCCCTGTTTTCTTTCGGCTTCCTTTTGATGGAGCGATGTCAGGTTTGGACCTACTTCGGTCAAACCGTAACCTTGGCGAATAGGGACATTTTTGTCGTGATATTTTCTGATCAAAGGTGTTGGCATACTTTCTCCCCCAACAATGATATAGTTGAGAAAGCTGATATCCGTTGATTCAAACTCCGGAAGCTCGGCGATCATCTTTAACATGGTAGGGACACCCATAAAAAGGTCGAGCCTTTCGGAGTCAATGGACTTTAATATTTTTTCCGCATCAAACTTTTTGAACATGATTATGGTCCCGCCATGGTGCAAAACCGGTGTCAGGAGTACGTTCCAGCCCCCGGTGTGAAAAAGCGGCATGCAGTTGAGGGTTTTGGTGGCGCTACTTATAACTAGGCTAAGTGCGGTATTGATACTGTTCCAAAAGAGCATTTTATGCGTGTACAACGTTCCTTTGGGAAAACCGGTGGTGCCACTTGTGTACAGGATAAAAATGGGGTCTTCTTCATTTACCTGTTCCTCGTATTCGGGACTTTCATCATCGATAAAATGGATAAAAGGGGCAATGGGCTCATAGGTAGCCTCATATTTTAACCCATGGATATCGTAGGATCCTTCACTGTACAATACCAGGGAACATTCGGAATCCCCGAGCAAATATTCCACTTCTGCATGGGCAAGCCTGAAATTGATGGGGACGAGAATTATCCCCATTTTTTGTGCGGCACCAAAAAGTAGTACCTGGGTAAGGTCGTTTTCAGCAATGATGGCAATTCTGTCCCCTTTTTTTAACTGGTACTTATCCTTTAGATAGTATGAAATACTATTGGATGCATTGTTTATTTGGCGGTACGTAAGTGTCGTGCCCGATTCAGCATCTTTTAAGGCAATTTTGTCAGGGGTATAACCCGCCCATTTTTTGAACCAATCAAAAGTGTTGATCATCATACGTTAAAGTTACAGTATAAAAGCATTTGCGGCAAAGGCCAATCCGCCTCCGGAACCGATGAAAAACAATGTGTCCCCTTCTTTTATGCGTTCGTTTTCCCAAGCTTTGTGCAAGGCCATGGGAATACATGCCGACCCGGTATAGCCATAGTGGTGCATTACGGTATAGGCTTTGTCTTCTTGGGCCCCCAATATTTTTAGTGTTTCCCTAATGGCATTAATATTGATCTGTGTGATCAGGAATTGGTCCACCTCCTTTATGTCGATCTTCATTTGTTCGGCCAATTGTTTGGCCAACATGCTCCACATTTGGGGATTTAGCTCGGGCGGAAATTTCTTTACAAACTTTAAGCGATGGTCCTTATGTTCGATAACCTCGTGGTCTATCGGGGTTTTGGTCCCTCCGGCATAAATACCCATCCAATCGGCATATTCTCCTTTGGAGATCAATTTGCCCGCTTGGTGCCCTTTGTTTTTCTCCTCGGTAGCGGTCAAGATGACCGCTCCTGCACCATCAGCAAAGAGCGTAACGGTCTTTTTGTCTTTTTTGTCCAAATATTTGCTCATTCCGTAGGCACCAATGACCATGATTTTGTCCAGCCCGCCACTTTTGATGTAGTGTGCCGCAGTTTCCGTAGCGGTCACGAACCCTGCGCAGGCTGCGTTCAGATCGAACGTCCCTGCGTTTACGGCTCCGATCCGATGCTGCACCACTGCTGCTGTTGAGGGGGAGATATATTCCGGTGTATCGGTCGCGATGATGAGCAGATCCAGGTCGGAGGCCTTTAGGCCTGCATTTTGCAATGCTGCATTCGCCGCTTTTTCACAAAGGTCGGCGGTGGATTCATTGTCCTTGCACCATCTTCGTTCAAAGATCTCCACATTTTCCCTTAACCAGGTATCCACATCCTCGCCCAATAACCCATTGAAATAAGCATTGGTGTAAATGTCCTCGGGAACGTACATTCCCGAGGATACAATTTTGGCATTTTTCATTTATGCTTTGGTTGTTTTGTTAATCCAAATTAAATTTTGCTTCCAGTACGTACAGGCCACCGGTCGGGGGAGCTGCGGTAAATTCCCTCATTTCCGTATTGAACAGATTGGTGGCCGCAAACGAAAGCGTAAAGTTTTTATTAAAGTGATAGCCGAAGTTGAGGTCGAAGGTCACGAAGCCCCCCAAAGGCCCATAGTTGTAGGAATCCGTGCTTTTTGAGTCCTCGACAATCGGGGTTCCCCTGTACGTATAGCCAGGCAAAGTCTCTGATGCTATCTGGTAGCTGGAGAAATAGTTGTACTCCTCCACCCATCGACCAAATGCCGAAGCAAAGAATTTTTCTCCGTTGTAGTTTAGTCCAGCGCCAATCTTATTGGTCGGGGAGTTGATCAAAAAGTCCAAAAAGTTGACTTCACCATCATTGTTGAAGTCATTGTCCATGTCATCTTCATCAAATGAGTAATCAAAATAGGAATAGTTGGCCGTTAGGTTCCATTTGGGTGATATACTGTAGGTCAAAGCCAGGTCGGCACCGTAGGTGTTCACTTGTCCAAAGTTGATATAGGTGGCCACCAATCCATTGTAAATGGCATACCCGGACTGTACTTCCTCAATGGGGGTGTCCCCTCGATGTGTGGCCACTCCTATTACGGTGACCGGACTTAAAAAGTCTTTGTTGACATTGTAATAGGCATTGAAATCCCCGTAGAGTTTTGGGGAAAGGGATCCGCGATACCCTATTTCGTAGGTATCGACTTTTTCCACGCCCTGGGCCGGGATTACGGTTCCATCGGTCAAGGTGAAGCCGTCGGAGTTGCCCAGAATCAATCCGGAGAATAAATCTCCATACATGTTGAGAATGGTGGGGGCGGCGATTCCCTGACCATAGGTTAAACGCAAGGTTCCCTTGTCAAACGCTTTGAGGACCCCAAACTTGGGAACCACATTGGTCCCGTAGATTTCGTGATTGTCTATACGTGTGGCGGCAATACCCCGGAACCCGCCCCCGAAATCATAGTCCAAATGGAGATATCCACCCAGTTGGGCAACGTCTATATAATCGTCCTCATCCTCATCAAGGAGATAAGAGCCATGACTGTTGGCCTTGTCCAATTGCCATTGAAGCCCTGTCACCAGGTCCAAACGATCGTCGAAAAGCGAGTTTGAGTACTGAATTTCGGCGTTCCACCTTTTGGAATCGTCGATAAAACGGGCCCCACTTTCGTATGAAAATTCGCCAGAGGCCTCTTCTTCGGACAGGCCGGCGTCGATACCGCGATAGTACTGTTTGGTCCTGTCATCGATCGAGTAGGTGTCGTCGGTTTTACTGGTGGTGTAGTATACCTGGGCAAAGAAATTCCTGGTGTTGAAACGAAGTTGTCCAAAACTTATCCTCCAGTCAATGATTTGATTCCTGCCCACATTGGTAGGGGAAAGGTAGGTGCTGTTGCTATGCCCATAGGTGGCAATCAGGTCCGTACCTTTGGATGGTGAATAGTAGGCGCTGGCCTCGGTCTTTAAGAACTTGACATCGTTGTCCAGGTCATATTCGGGGTATCCTTCGGTGACACCGTCCAAGTCCCGGTCTATGTACACGGAGTCCGCATATATGAATTCCGTGGCCTTGGTGTATTCCCCAGTGGCCTTGAACGCCCATTTGTCACTA
Source organism: Flagellimonas sp. ABD4_174 (assembly GCF_056160185.1). Classification (NCBI taxonomy): domain Bacteria; kingdom Pseudomonadati; phylum Bacteroidota; class Flavobacteriia; order Flavobacteriales; family Flavobacteriaceae; genus Flagellimonas; species Flagellimonas sp. ABD4_174. Next base: position 2,747,268 of record NZ_JBSWWP010000001.1, on the reverse strand, counting down.
AGTTTTTTGGCTATCCGCAATCTTCCGGAATAGTATCCGTTCCCGTCACTGTTCACGCCCAGGTTCGTGGCGACGGTAATGCCTTCTGATCTTCTGGGGTCCTTTGTAATGGTATTGAGCAGGCCATTATGGGCATTTGGCCCATAGAGGGTGGCGTTGGGTCCCAAGACCACCTCGATCTGCTCAATGTCCTCCTTTATCGTTGTGGTCAGTGGCCCCATGGGAAGTCCGGTGGCGATCAAACTCGATATACGGCCATCGGCCACTTGTAAATTTTTGGAGTTGAAATTGGAATTGAACCCTCTGATGTTGAAAGCGGGGGTGGCAATGCCCGCCCTGAAATAGTCTATCCCTTTTTTTCTTGCCAGCAGTTCCGCTGGGTTCCCCGCATATTCATTGATCTGCCTTGGGGAGATGGTCACTACCGTGGCAGGTGAGCTTGTGATTTTTTCAGCTTTTTTGGACCCGGATACAATGACCACTTCATCCAGGCTCATACTTGCTTGGAGGGTTACATCGAGGGTCGCCCCCGAAGCGTCCAAGGTAATGGGCCTGGCCACTGGGGAATACCCGATATAGGAAAACTGGATGATGTGTTTCCCTTCCTTTAATAGGAGCTCATAGTTTCCGTTGGCGTCGGTGGTCGTCCCCACGCTGATCTCGGCCACATAAACGCTCGCGCCCTCAAGGGGGTTGCCCTCTTCATCGGTAACGGTACCGCTTACGGCAACTTCTTGGGCCAACAATGCTGTCATGCCCATGAACAATACCAATAGTGTCTGTAATAGTTTCATTGTTTGTTTAAGTTTAGTTAATTAATTATTTGTGTGCTTCTTTGAATTCGTTCGTTAGCTCAATGACATGCTGTGCTTGGTCCCAAATGATAAAATGTCCCGCTTTGTCGATGATCGTATTGCGGATGTTCGGATAATCCTTGTTGAGCTTTTCCATAAGTTGTTCTATGGTCAGGTCAGGATGCAAGATCCTATTTGGGATCAATAGGTCGTTCCTTCCAAATAGCACCAAGGTCGGTACTTCAATGGCCCCAAGGTGGTCATACACCGGACTTGAAAGCATTGCATTGATGCACGCCACTATGGTTTTGCAATATTGTTCATAGGCTTCAGGGTCACCTTTTATTTTGAGGCGATCTCGGTACATGAACGCTGCCTCTTGGGGAAGCTGTTCACCATAAAAGTTGATATTGAAGTTTTGACGAATTTGTTGATCCGTCAAGTTGAGGTACAGGGATTCGGTGGCGACCGTGTCAAACCACTTGCGGTCTTCCGTGGAAAACCGTTCTATGCCGGCAGGGGACAACAGGATCAGGGTTTTTAACCATTTTGGTTTTTTTAGGGCCGTCGTAATTGCGATTTGCCCACCCATGGAATGTCCCATCAAAACAACCTTGTCCAATCCGAGTGCTTCCACGAACCCGTTGACAATGGTTGCGTAGTTTTCCATGGAAATAGGCTGGTCGCCCATGGGTGTTTTGCCATATCCGGGAAGGTCCAATGCATAGGCATCAACATCCTCCGGCAAGTTGGATAGGATTTTGGTATAGGCTTTGGAATAACTGCCCAATCCATGGACCATGACCCATTTTGTTGTTCCATGGCCCGCATGTAGGTAATGCACTTCCATATCCTGTTCCTGCAATTTTACTTTCTTGGATGTTATTTCCTGTCCCATACCCGATTGAGTGAATAAAACGGCAATGATGGCCGGAACCATTTGCCGGAATTGTTTTGTGATTGTTTTAAGCGCTGGCATACTCTAGTGTTTTTTGGTTCATGGGTTTGATGGCGTATATCACAAGTCCTGTAAGGGTCGATAGTATCAAAGCAATTGCGGATGCAATTGCAGGGTTTTTGACCGCCATTCCCTCCATATAGGGGGTCAGTTCCAGATAGTACACACTAAAGTGTGTGGTGATGGCCACGAGCGAAGCTACAATTGGGATCCATTTGTTTTGTGTTTTGGTGAAGATGCCAAAGAAAACGGGCACAAATGCAGCCGAGAAAAAGGCATACACCCCGTTCTGGGCGAAGATGCCCACACTTAGGCTTGGGTTCACCAATTGATCGTAGGACAATAGGATGGCAACAATGCCCACAATGACCGTCAATATCTTGTTTATTTTCATTGGGGCGGCATCCAGGTTCGCCATCTTGGTCAACGGCATGATAAAATCGTTGGTTATTGTGGTGGGGATCGATTGGATGAGTCCTTCCAGTGTGGAAAGTCCTGCCGCCAAAAGGCCAAGGATGACCACAATGCCGACATAGACCGGGAACCGATGGAGTACGTATGCGGAAACAATACCGTCCATATTAAGGGCGGTTCCGTTGAACACGAGGTCGGGAAAGCTCAATCTGGCGTATATCCCGACAAATACTACCGAAAAAAACAGGATCAATATCAAAACGGTATAGAGCAGGAACTTGTTTACCTGTGCGTCTTTTTTGATCAACAGGGACTTGGTCAGGATATGGGGTTGGCAGACAATGGCTATCCCAACTATGGCATTACAGATGACCACCTCGAAGAAATCCCTGAACAAGGGGCTTTTTTCGTTGAATGTCCGTGTGAGCGCTGGGTCTATTTCGTTCAATCGGTTTATGAAGCTTTCATCCCCTGTTTTGAACAGTAAGAACGCCCCGGAACCCAAAAGTAGGACCGCAACCACGATCATTAGGCCGGCCTGTACCGAGTTGGTATAGACCATGGTGTTGGCGCCCCCGATCATCATATAGGTGAATACCACGGCAACAATGATGATCAAGATGGTGAGTTCGTCGACATCCAAAGCTTTGGAAACCACTTTGGTCATCCCTACGCAGATCAGCACGATAAATGTGACCAATAGCATGCTCAAAAGCCCAAAAAGGATTTTTAAAAACTGGGAGTTATAACGTTTGCCCACCCAATCTGCAATGGATATGGACTTGACATTCATGCCGTATTTTCGGAATCGCTTAATGAATATGATCAACGCGGCATAAATGGCAAAGGGCATTACAACACCAAAAGCTATAAAGGCACTAAGGCCATAAAGGGCTATAAAACCTGGATTTATGATAAATGTGGCCGCACTCGTAATGGAGGCTGCCAGGGACAATGCGACCGATAACGATGAAAACGACTTGTTCCCTACGGCATAGACCTCTAAACTATCTGAAGATACCCTTGACTTGTAAACCAAATAAAACAAAATGGACATAAATCCAAGAAGAACAATAAGAGTAGTTATTTGATAGTTGTTGGTCATAATTTAGATATGCTAAATATGGTTGTTATAATATGAGCAATCAATAAAAATGATGATTCAATAATGCGAAATCCGCATTTAAATATTATTTTTTTTCTTGAGAAAGAATCTATTATTTATTAAAATAATGGTGTGGACTTTTTTGATTAAAATGGGATAATAATGATATTTTTAAGGGTATATGAACATTTTTAAATGATTAATGAGGTATTTAAATATATTTTTATATTAAAGTCAATATTATTATATAAATTATAAATAAATGAAATACAGTTATATATAGATTAATAGTGTAAAAAGTCAATATATAAAAAGATTAAATTATTATATTGTGGGCAACCATTTAGCACTAGCTTTATCCAAAATTCAAATCAAATGGAGCGATTAAAAAATAAGGTGGCCATTATAACGGGTGGTGCAAAAGGAATTGGAAAAGCTACGGTTAAAAAATTTTTGGAAGAAGGTGCAACAGTGGTTTACTGGGACATTGATTCTAAGGCCGGAAACGATCTACTCGGTCATTATAAAGACAAACCATTGTATTTTCAAGAGGTGAACACAGTTGACAGGGATTCGGTGAATGCTGCTGTATCCGAAGTGATGCAAAAACATGGCCATATTGATGTACTTATCAATAATGCCGGTATCACCAGGGATGCTACACTGAAAAAAATGACGGCTGAACAATGGAAATCCGTGATCGATGTTAATCTAACGGGTGTTTTTAATTGTACCCAGGCTATTTCTGAGCATATGTTGGCACAAGGAAGCGGTAAAATTATAAGTGCTGCATCCATTGTGGGGCTATATGGAAATTTTGGACAAACGAACTATGTGGCAACCAAATCCGGGGTTATTGGAATGACCAAGGTTTGGGCCCGTGAACTTGGTAGAAAAGGAATTTGTGTAAATGCGGTGGCCCCTGGGTTCATTGCAACCGAAATGGTCGGAACCATACCCGAAAAAGTGATTCAAAATCTTGAAGAAAAAACACCACTGGGAAGAATGGGGACCCCGGAGGACATTGCAAACGCATATTTGTTTTTGGCCTCGAACGAAGCCAACTTTATCAATGGTACGGTACTAAGCGTGGACGGCGGATTGGTGATGTGACCATGGCTTTATCGTTGGGGGCGTATTCCAAGTGCAATGGTTTTTTAAACAGAATAACACATGAAGCTTAAAAAATTTAAAGCTTATACGGACTCCCTATTGCCCCATGAGGTAATATTGCTCAATCGCGTAAAACAATTCCAGGATCAAGGACGGGAGGATATTTTCAATACCATATACCACAATGTGTGCAGTGGTGAACCACCCAAGGAATACAATTCTAAAATTGATAAGCGAAAGTATTCCCATTTGATGAACTGGATGGAATCCAAACTGGACGGGTTCTGCACCGATCGGTATTATGAGCGTCTCAATTATTTTGATATTCGTATCAAAACGGACACGATTTCCTCGGAAGAGGAGAAAGAGCTGCTCCAATTGATCAAGCACTACCGTCCCCACCACTTTCATTTTATCAGGTTTTATGAGGTGGTCAAGAATTACCTTATGTTCCTTTTGGTAAGGGTGCGCCTCAACGACTACGAACTCATACACACCTTTGTACACGATTACCACGATGATTACGCCAGGTGCAAAGAGGTCAGCAACAGAATGACCCAGGCTACGGTGGATATAGTTACGGATTACCATAACCTTAAGATCTCCCAAAATTCCCTCAAGTGGGTGTCTTGGCTTACCCGTTTATGGTCGGATCAAGGACTGGACGGTTACAATAGGTACCAGACCCTTATTCTAATGAGTTACGTGGCCCTGCTAAAGGAAGATACCCTGGAAGAGGTGCTGGGCCATTATGAAGAATTGGAACCCAAATTGGAAGATGGATCCTACTATTCCAAGAAACTGCTCCTCAATTATTACGGCAACAAACAGCTCATATTAATGAAGATGAACCATTATGATCTAGCCCTGTATTACGGCAAACTGTCGATAACCGAGCAGAGCAACGACTATATTATGTACCTCAATAATTACTCCTTCAACCTTTCCAAATTGGGAAGGGCAAAAGAGGCGCTCAACCTTTTGATAGAAGCCCGTCCGTTTGCCAGGCAGATGTCCAATAAATACAATCGGACCCTGTTTATTTCATCCTTGATGAAAAGTTACAATGACAATGGGCAGTACCAAAATGCGAAAAGGTATGCTGAAAATCGTTTGGACATGTACGAAAAGGACATTTTGGAGCACAATTGGAACAAATTCTTCCGGACCTATATGGAGACCTTGGTTCATTTGGGGGAGTTCAAAAAAATACAAAAGACCATCAGGAAATATGGCCTTATTGATCGGGAATCGCAATTTGTGAAGAATTATGTTGCCTTTAGCTATTTCAAATGGTATCTGGCGCTCGCCCATCACAAGGAGGGAAATATCACGGAGGCAAAGTTCTTGAGTGGTATTCGCAAGGATATCGATCGGTTAAAGAACACCTATCAAATAGATCCTTCGGAAAGAGTGATCGGTTTATTGGAGTTTTCCATAAAAAGACCCATCTATTGACCTTTAAAAGCTGAATTAGATCCCGTAGTTTTGCACCATATTGCTTTCAATTGGAAACTATGGACAAGGAATATGGTCGCTTATTGTACAACTATCTTCTAAAAACTGGCATGGCAGAAGGTTTGGCCACTTATCTCAATTTGATATTGCTTCTGTTGGGTGTTCTGGTCGTAGTGTTAATATTGGATCTGCTTATTTGGAAGACACTTCGCGCCATATCCGTTCGGGTAGCCCGTAAGTCGAAGAACAATTTCGATAATTTTCTGGTGACACACCGAGTTCCCAGGTATGTAGCGCACATAGTTCCCTTTGTAATATTTCTAGAGTTTATTCCTGTTGCATTCGTGGATTTTCCTTATGCACAGGGTATAGCCCTGAAAACCACAAAGATTTTCTTTGTTCTGCTAATTCTTTTGATTTTCAGAAAGTTTTTCAAAAGTGTGAACGGTTATCTAAAAACACGGCCCAGATTTAAGGACAAGCCTATTGATAGCTACGTACAGGTATTTATGATCTTTGCCTGGATAATCGGAATACTTACCATTTTTGCCATAGTTACGGAAACAACGGTGTGGAAGTTTTTTACAGCGTTGGGGGCGGCCTCTGCGGTAATTCTACTCATATTTAAAGATTCCATTCTTGGTCTTGTGGCCAGTATTCAGGTTACCATAAACGATATGGTCCGCATTGGGGATTGGATCACATTCGAAAAATATGGTGCCGATGGTGATGTAATCGAGATAAGCTTGGCCACGGTAAAGGTCCAGAATTTTGATATGACCATTACCACCATTCCAACATATGCATTGATCTCCGATTCATTTAAAAATTGGCGGGGCATGCAGGTCTCGGGCGGAAGAAGAATAAAAAGATCTTTGTTGATCCGACAGAAAAGTATCCGTTTTTTAACACCCGCGGAAATAGAATCACTGAAGAAAATACACTTGGTCGAGGCATATATCACCTCAAGGAACGATCAGATCAATTCTTATAACGAAGCCAATCAGATCAATAAAGATCTTTTGGTGAACGGCAGGAACATGACCAATTTTGGTCTTTTCAGAAAATATGTTTCCAATTATTTGGAAAATCATTCCGCCATCAACAAGAAAATGACATTGATGGTAAGACAATTGCAACCGACCCCGCAAGGAATCCCTCTGGAAATCTATGCATTTAGCTCTGATAAAAGATGGGAAAACTATGAATACGTGCTGGCCGATATTTTTGACCATTTATTGGCGGCGTTGCCCTATTTTTCTTTGGAACTTTTTGAATATCCCGTTTCCAAAAATGTGGTCGATTTTAGCGATGACACTTTGAATGCCTAGCTTTACGTTATTGCGGCTGCAAGGGCAATTTGGACCATGTCCCCGAATGTGGTTTCGCGATCCTTGGCCGGAAGACGTTCACCTGTTACCAAGGAGTCGGAAATGGTAAGGACTGTTAGCGCCTTAATATTGTATTTGGCGGCGATGGTGTACAAACCTGCCGTTTCCATTTCCACGCAAAGTACACCATATTGGGCCCATAACTTGTATTCCTCAGGATCATCGCCGTAGAACTCGTCCGACGATAGCACATTTCCTGCTTTTATGTTGATATTGTTTTCCCTGGCGTAGTTCACGGCCTTTATAAAAAGGTCAAAATCGGCTGTGGGCGAATAATCCGAATTTATAAACCTAGAGTTGTTCATGCCAGAAGTGGTGGATGCGGCCATCGCGAGGACCACGTCGTTTAGTTTTACATCTTTTTGATACGATCCTGCCGAACCTACACGGATTATATTTTTTACGCCATAATCATTTATGAGTTCGTGAAAATAGATCATGGCCGAGGGCATTCCCATTCCACTGCCTTGTACCGAAACCCGATTTCCTTTATAAGTTCCGGTGTAACCCAACATGCCCCGAATCTTGTTATAGCAAATGGGATTTTCCAGAAAGGTTTCCGCAATCCATTTGGCCCGTAAAGGATCACCGGGCATTAAAACGGTTTCGGCAATTTCACCAGGTTTGGCTTCTATGTGAGTGCTCATGGAATACTTATTTTATTAAATCGGGCCCAGAGGATGTACCAATTCTGGAAACCCCTAGCTCAATATATTTTTTTGCGGTTGCTTGATCTTTTACTCCGCCAGATGCTTTTATTTTTAGTTCGTCACCGACTATCCTCTTCATCAGTACAACATCATCATAGGTAGCTCCTCCCGTTCCAAAACCAGTGGAAGTCTTTACAAAATCGGCTCTGGCATCCTTGGCTAAAGAGCACGCTTCCTCCTTTTCGGCATTGGTAAGGTAGCAAGTTTCTATAATCACTTTCAATACGGTTTCCCCTATGGCTTCTTTTATGGCCTTGATTTCTTCACGAACTGCATGGAACATGCCCGATTTTAACCAACCAATATTGATCACCATATCAATTTCGTTCGCACCATGGTCTATACAGTCCATTGCTTCAAATATTTTGGCTTTGGTGGACATGGCGCCAAGTGGAAATCCGATTACCGCAGCAAGTTTTACTGGTGATTCCTTTATTGCTTTCTTGGCAACCGCAACATTACAGCCATTTACACAAACGGCATAAAAATGATGTTTTATGGCCTCATCACATAATTTTTGGATATCCGAAACGGTGGCCGTGGGTTTTAAATTGGTATGGTCTATAAAATCAGCTAATTCCATATTAATGGTTAAAGAGTTGCTTAAGTTTAAAAATCGTCAGCATTTCCGACCTGTTTTTTCCTGCAAACGAATTTGCAATGGAATCGGCAGTTTCCACAATCAGTTTTTTAAGACTTTCGGAAAACTTTTCGGGGTGATCTTTATAAAAATCCTTAAACTCGTTAAAATATTCATCTCCCTCCTTTTCTTCACCTTCCAGCCAATCGAACACAATCTCGATCTGATAGGCCGCATCGGTATGGAATTCGTCCTCAACATCGTCCACATCCAACCAGAACTGCCTAACATATTTTCGCAAGCGTTCGACTTCTTTGGGCCTAACATTGTTGTCTGCCATGGCCACGGCGTAAAATAATTTTCCAAGGTTTTGGTAAAATTCGTTTCCTATTTTCTCAGAATTCAACATACCTTCATTTTTTAGTTTTCATAAATGTAGAACCAATACTACTTATTTTTTATGACATTGCTCAATAAATGTAGGACGTTGAAATGATTTAGGGGCTTGTTCCATTCAACATTTTACTAGTCTAGATATTTTTATTATTGGAACTTTTTGTTCAATCTTTTAAATCGTTTTTATGATCAATTGAATAAATGGGTGAGATTACATCCTTTCATTCTTGCTGATCTTGGTCATTTTAAAGTATTGGGAACCAGCTTATTTTTAAGGAGATTAAATATCGGTCATGTTAAGGGCCTCTTTTTAAATGATAAATAAAGCCAAGGACTTTTTTATGGAGATTGGGGATTTGTCCTATTTTGCCGTGCGCTTTTTTAAACAAGCGGTAACGCCCCCTTTCGAGTTTAAGGAATTGTTGAAACAAAGCTACCAGGTCGGGAATAGGTCACTTATATTGGTCGCTACCACTGGATTCATTATTGGATTGGTGTTAACGCTGCAAACACGCCCGACCTTGATCGAGTTTGGTGCGGTCTCTTGGATGCCGAATATGGTGGGCATTTCCATTGTCAGGGAAATAGGTCCAGTGATCACGGCCTTGATCTGTTCAGGAAAGATCGCCTCTGGTTTTGGGGCCGAACTGGGTTCCATGCGCGTGACCGAACAGATAGATGCCATGGAGGTATCCGGTACCAATCCGTTCAAGTATTTGGTGGTTACCCGAATCCTGGCCGCTACGTTGATGCTTCCTCTATTGGTGATATTTGGGGATTTGATAGCCCTTTTCGGTTCCTCTTTGGTTGAATTTATGAAGGGGAACGTGTCTTTTAGATTGTACTTTAATTCGGTTTTCAATGCACTGTCCTATGGCGATTTGATCCCGGCCACCATAAAGTCCTTTTTCTTTGGCTTTGTAATCGGGTTGACAGGATGTTATAAGGGCTATAAGACCGGTAGGGGAACTGCAGGTGTGGGCATTGCGGCGAATACTGCCGTTGTAATGGCGTCCATGCTTTTGTTTGTTGTGGATTTTATAGCCGTGTTCGTATCGGATATATTTTATGAACTATAATGGATGTTAAAGAAAAAATAGGGCCCGTGCTCGGTGACCATACCGCAAAAGAGGTTGTGGTGCGGATCGAGGGCCTGTACAAGAGCTTTGGGGACAACCACGTTTTGAACGGTTTTGACATGGTTTTGCACAAGGGGGAACATATGGTGGTCATGGGGAAGTCGGGATCCGGAAAATCGGTCATGATCAAATGCCTTGTCGGACTGATCGCCCCTGATAGCGGAACGGTCGAGGTTTTGGGAAAAAACATAACCGGGTTGAATCAAACGGATTTGGACGAGCTCCGCTCGGATATCGGGTTTCTTTTTCAGGGAAGCGCCCTGTACGATTCCATGACAGTAAGGGAAAACCTGGAGTTTCCGATGCGACGACATAGAAAAAAGTTTGAAAGGATGACCGATACCCTCCCCTTGGTCAAGGAAGCTTTGGAAAACGTTGGTTTGGGCCATACCATGGACCTGATGCCGGAAGAACTGTCCGGTGGGATGAAAAGGCGCATTGCACTGGCACGGGCCATCATATTGAAACCCAAATTGATCCTATATGACGAACCCACCAGCGGTTTGGACCCCATTACCGCCAAGGAAATTATAGGATTGATGCGGAACATTCAAAAAAAATACGGGACGTCCGCACTTATCATCACCCACGATGTTGATTGTGCCCGGGTAATTTCCGAAAGGATGATCTTATTGGTGGATGGCATCAATTATGCAGAAGGCACCTATGCGGATTTGGTGAGATCTGCAGACCCCAAAATAAACGCTTTTTTTAAAAAATAATATGGCATCAAAAACTCCAATGCAGCATTTAAAACTGGGCATATTTGTCGTGCTCGGTACCCTTTTATTGATCATTGCGGCCTACCTTGTCGGAAACGGACAGGGTCTGTTCGTAAAAAAATTCACGATCAATGCCGTGTTCAGCAATGTGAACGGATTGCAGGTTGGCAACAATGTGCGCTTTTCGGGCATAGACATTGGAACTGTGGATGATGTTGAAATGAAGAACGATAGTACCATAATCGTGCACATGGCCATTGATAAAAAAATGAAGGTGCATATCCGGGACAATGCCGTGGCCACGATCGGTTCCGATGGACTGGTGGGCAGTATGTTGGTCAATATTGTACCAAGTAGGGGACAGGCCCCTTTGATAGAAGATGGTGCCACCTTGCGGTCCTACCAAAGGGTCGCGTCCCAAGATATGCTCAATACGCTGAACGTCACCAATGAAAATGCAGCACTATTGACCTCTGACTTATTGAAGATCACCCAATCCTTGATTCAAGGCGAGGGAACTTTGGGGCGTTTGCTTACCGATTCGCTTATGGCCAAGGATTTGAGGCAGACCATCGTGAATTTGAAGTTGGGCAGCCAACAGGTAAATATGACCTTGAACGAACTTCAAAAAACGATGGAAGCGGTGAGTTCCGGGGAAGGTGTTGCAGGGGTATTGCTCGCCGATAGTCTGTACGCAACCAAAATTAGGCAGGTCATTCAAAACTTGGAGATGTCCAGTACCACCATCAATAAAATGACTGCTGATTTGAACACCGTTGTCGGTGAAGTTAAAAATGGGGAAGGTGTCTTCAACAAGATTGCGACCGATACGATCTTGGCGAAAAAATTGATGAATGCAATGAAAAGTATTGAGGAAGGTACCCAAAAGTTCAATGAGAACATGGAAGCCCTAAAACACAATTTTTTGACCCGTGGGTATTTCAGAATATTGGAACGTGAACAAAAAAAGCAGGTGGAAAAAGAACAATGAATTTATTCTTGATTGCCAATGATCATACCATCTTCCATCTCGATGATTCGGTCCGTCCGTTTGGCAAAATCCACATCGTGGGTAACCACCAAAAGTGACAAACCCTGTTCTTCCTTTAAATTTTTAAAGATATTGAATACGTTTTCCGAATTATGGCTGTCCAAGTTCCCCGTGGGCTCGTCACCCATCAAAATGGCAGGGTCATTGATCAATGCCCTTGCAATGGCGACCCGTTGCTTTTCCCCACCCGAAATTCGTGAGGCTTTTTGATGTGCCAAATGCCCGATATGCAGCATTTCCAGTTTTTGATTGGCTTTGCGCTCTATTTCCTTAAGGGGCTTTTCGGCAAGTTTTTTGGCAGGCAGCATCACATTTTCCAATACACTGAATTCGGACAAGAGGTAATGAAATTGAAAAACAAACCCAATGTTTTTATTTCTTATCCGTGATAGTTCTTTTTGTGATTTGCCTGTCACTAGTTGATTATTGAGGTATAGTTCACCCGTATAATCGGTATCCATGGTGGAGAGGATATATAGCAAGGTGGATTTTCCCGAACCGGATTTGCCCATAATGGAAGCAAACTCCCCGGGTTTTACCCCAAAGGAAATATCCTTTAGCACATGGAAATCCTTGGGTTTATGGAAATGCTTGTTGATATTTTTGGCTTGTAAAACGAAGTTCATAACAATGTCAGGTTCCCCTTATGATTTTAACGGGATCTATCTTTTTTGCTTTGTTCGATGGCAGGTATCCGGCTATGAATGTGGATATCAGCGCAAAACAGATTCCGATGAAATAATAGCTTAGGTCGTAGTTTACCGGGTAGGTATCGATTGTGGGAAGGGCATCGGTTTCAAAAGGCGTGCTATCGATAAGATATGAAAGCCCCAATCCTATCAGCAATCCTAGTAGTCCGCCCGCCAATCCTATGATCATGGCCTGGGCCATAAAAATGTACTGCACATCCTTTCCCGAAAACCCGGTCGCCTTTAAAATGGCGATATCCTTCATTTTTTCATAAATGAGCATGTTCAATATGTTGTAAATGCCAAAACCGGCAACGATGAGCAGTGTAATGGAAACCGCATAGGTAATCAAGTTTCTCACGCTTGTACCAGTCTCGAACTGGGCATTGGCCTCATTGATGTCAACCGCCTTTATGTTGAACTGTCTCTCAAGGCTACGTGCCATGGTTTCAGATTCCCCGATATCCAATAACTTGATATTGATGTCGGTGACGTAATTTTCGGATTCCCCAAGGATGCGCTGAACGGTGTTCAAATTGGCAAAACTCTGCGCATTGTCTATTTCCGCGATACCACTTTGATAGATCCCCACTATCTTCAAAGGGAAAATATCCCCAGCCACGGTGCTTACCTGAACCCTGTCCCCAACGGATAGGGACATTTTTTTTGCCAAACCTGACCCTAATAAAATTCCGTTATTGTTGTTTTTTAGATCCCTTGCCGACCCTTGGACAATATTATCTTGAATATTGGAAAGACGGACCTCTTCCATGATATCCACACCTACGAGGTTGCCCCCCAGTTCTATGGAGCCGGAAAGGTAAAAAATCTGGGCCCTCAGCTGAGGGGTGGCACCCTTTACATTGGGATGTTTTTTCAAGTAATTTAGAATAGGCAGGGCATTGTGGATTTTTTCTTGGTTTTGTTTTGGTTTGATGGAGTGTACAAAATTCATGGCATTTTTAAAGTCCCGGTAACGCGAAATAGGCTGGGTTTCCGAAGGTTGGATTTCGTTGTACAAATGGATATGGGGCGTTTGGTTCAATACCAGATCATCCAACATGGTATTGAGCCCTGTCATAAAACTTACCATGGTAATATAGGCGCCAATCCCAAAAGTAACCCCGAGTGTTGCGGTAATGGTGGATTTCATCTTGGTGATAAGATGTGTTTTGGCGATGCCCAATATGACGTTCCAATTGGTCATTGCCCAGGTTTATAGATCGCTGTGTTTTCATCCAAACCCTCCAAGATCTCCACCCTGTCCAAGTTTTGAAGACCGACCGAAACGTCAATCTCACCCTCGTCCGTAATTACTTTTGATGTTCCGATGAGGAAATCTTTAGGAATGGTCAGGGCTTCTTGCTTTTGGGAAATAACGATATTGCCTTCACCGGAAAGCCCCGGATATAGCGTGCTTGGGGGATCTTTGAACAGTGCCTCGACCTTGAAGGTCTGTGATCGTTCGTCTTTTCTTGGGTAAATCTTGTCCAAAGTGGCCTCGAATACCTCGGAATTGTAGGAGTCGAGGGTCAGGAACACCTGTTGCCCCCTTTTTATCTTTACAATATCCACTTCATCCACCAATAATTCTATTATAAATTCATTGGTTTTGCCTATGGCCGCTACGGGTTCTTGGGTATTGACGATTTCCCCGGGGTTTTTGTAGATCGCATAGACGGTTCCATGTATTTTACTGGTTATGGTGAAGTCTTTGGAAGTGGTCAATGAAGTCTTGTAATTGTTTTCTGCTTGCTTTAACTGGGTTTCCAGCTCATTTTTGGTTTGTTTGTATTTTCTGTTGAGCAGGTTCAAGTTGTTTTGTGACAACTCATAGGCCAATTTTCGATTGTCGTATTCAACCTCTGAGCCTATATTTTGGTCCCAAAGATTTTTTTGACGGAAATAATTGATGGAATCGCTGGTCAACTTAAGTTTCGCAGCTTGTATCTCATCTTGGATACTGGCGAGCACCGCGGCCCGTCCGTTATAGTTTTCTTTGGCGAGCTGCAGTGCCAATTTTGCATTTTCCACGTTCAACTCCGGTGAGGTGTTTGTAATTTGAAGAATGGGATCTCCTCTGTTTACAGTATCTCCCTCTTCGACCCATGTTTTGTCCAATATGCCCATTACTATGGAATAGGCTTGGTACAAACTGTCCGGTTGCACCGTTGCCGAAGCATAGACAGATTCCGTTAACGGCATTTTGGCCGGGTAGGTTTTCTCGGTATCGTCCCTACATGAACAAAGTGCGAAAAAAAGGATATAAAGGAACAGGAATTTTTTCATTGCTTCTAGCATCATACCAGTATCAAATTACCGATAAAAAGTTGATCTGAAATATGAGTTAGGTCAGTGTTTTAATTTCTTTTTGGTCTAAACTAAAAGGTTATTTTGGTTCCATTTGGTCTAAATTGAAACAACGCAGCTATGATAAATAATTGTGATGATTATTTAACAAACAGATAAAGTAGAATAATATCGATAAATTTAAAGAAGTGCGTAATATTCAATTTTATAAATTAAACTAGAAGTTATGGTATCCAAACAAAGATTTTCGGCACGTAGATTTTCGTTGATGGTCATGTTGTCCATTTTTGCGATTTCGTGCAAACAGACCAATACCAAATCAAACGATCATCATAACCAAGGACATGGAAATGATGGCCACCACCACACACACTACGTGGAGTTGGATACGGTGCTTTCCCATAAACTGATATTTCCGAGCAAAGTCCCGGATAGGATAATTGCCAATTTGCCAGAGAATGCCGCCACAACACTAGCGGTGAACTGGCGTACCAATCAACAGATAGATACCGCTTATCTAGAGGTTGCGGTGGCTACCGATGGCCCCGAATTTAAATTGGGAGATGTTCAACGTATATATGCATCTACCCAAAAATTTGAAAATAAGCATGAAAGGCACAATGAACCTTTGGTGAAGGCCAATTTTCACTCGGCCAGTATAACGGGTTTACAGCCCAATACCACTTATGTATACCGGGTGGGAACCGATATGTTCGGAACAGATGGTGATAAACTTTGGAGTGAATGGTTCCAGTATACAACAGCTTCCGATAAAGAAGGGGAGGAATTTAGTTTCATATATTTTGGTGATGCACAGAACGATGTTAAATCCATGTGGAGTCGTGTAATCCGAAATTCGTATAAGAAATTCCCGTCTGTGGATTTTATGTTACATGCAGGGGACTTGATCAATAGTCAAGATTCCAATTTGGAGTGGGGCGAGTGGTTCCATGCCGGAAGTTTTATCCATGCCACTGTACCAAGCATGATGACTCCGGGCAACCATGAATATAGGGGCGAAGAGCTCACAACTTTATGGAAGCCCCAATTTAATCTGCCCAAAAATGGTCCTAAAGGTTTGGAATCGGTTTCTGAGACCACATATGTTTTGGATTATCAAGATTTGAAAATAGTTTCCATAGACGCAGTACTTTTTGATAGGAATGAAGAATCCAGGGAGCCACAAGTTCAATGGCTGGATTCTGTTTTGGCCAGCAACACCAAGAAATGGACAGCTCTGACCATGCACTTTCCCCTGTACACCCCTGCCCAGAGAAGAGAAGATAATGCCGCCTTGATAGAAAACCTTAAACCATTGATAGATAAATATAAGGTAGACCTTGTTTTGCAGGGGCACGATCATACTTATGCAAGAGGACAGATCAGTAACGAAAACTCTGGGGTAACCACCATGTCCGACGCAGGAACAATCTACGCAGTATCCGTTAGTGGCCCCAAAATGTACGAATCCACCAATAAGGACTGGATAGAAAGAAGAGGGGAATTTACCCAATTGTTCCAGATCATAACCATAAAAGGGGATAAGTTGAGCTATGAGGCCTACACACCGATCGGAACTTTGTACGATGCCTTCGATTTGATCAAAAAGGGAGAGAAGAAACAATTGATCAATCGCATTCCAGATACGCCTATTCGACTAAAAAAGGATTTTGTTGAGTAAATAAACATTAGGGAATACTTCTTCTCCACGAAATTTAATATGCTAGGGGTAGGTATTCTGAATTAAAGGCTGGTCGTTTTGGTTGTGCAAAGCGACCAGCTTTTTTTATGGGTCGATCTTAAAACAAAAACCAATGAACGGTGTTCGTCCAGAAGGTATAAATGCTGGGCAGTGTCCGATAAAAAGGAAATATGCTTAAGAATTGACTGTGGTTTCGAATTTGGTGACCTTGGACTGGATCTCTTTCTTGGAACTTATACAGTTCAACGTACCGTTAATAAAATTATCATAAAAAGAAGGCAACGAAAAAGTATCCGTAACCTTTGCACCCATAAACGGAAAGTAGCCCCTTGCGGATTCTAATACGGTCGCTCCACCTCGAGCGCCAGGTGAGGTGGCCATCAAGAGCATGGGTTTTTCTCTCCATACCTTCATATTTGACCTGGATAGCCAGTCTATGGTATTTTTAAACACTGCTGCATATGAGCCATTATGTTCGGCGAGTGATATCAGAAAGCCATCCGCAGTATCAAATATTCTGTTCAGTTTCTTGACCGCAGGAGGTATACCGTTCTCAGTTTCAAAATCAACCCCATAAATGGGCAAAACATAATTGTTGAGGTCGATTGGGATAATTTCTACATTTTCAAGTAAGCTGACCGTGTAGGTCAACAGGGTTTTGTTAATGGAGTTTTGACTGTTGCTTCCCGCAATTGTGATGATTTTTTTCATGATTTTTGTTTTTGGATTAATAGGATTTATAAAGTTTTTCGGTAATACAGGCCGAAAGATGTTTTTTCAATGGGGTCGGGACCATATTGGTCATAGTCAACACCAATACCAATTTGGTGCCCTGTAAACGATACTCCTGCGCGTAACTGCTGAAAACTTCTTGAGTGCGTTTTAAATTTGTCCCAGATAGTTAAAAATTGTCCGTTTAACCAAAGGGAAGCTTTGTCGTTTATAGGTGAGTTGAACTGAAACTGCGCAAACACCTCGGCATAACCAACCCTTTTTTGTTCGGAGTGGGCAACCGTTGGAATAAGTACAAACAGTGTCTGTGAATTTTTTAGAATGAGCCTTGCGGAAAGGCGTTCCGCATAACCGGCAAAACTGTTGTAATAAATTGAAGGGCCAACTCCTATATGCTTATTGATGTTCCAAAATAACGTGGGCTGCACGCCTACTTCATCAAAAACTGAGTTCTCGTTTTTTCTGAATTTTTGAAAGAAAGCAAGGGTAGCGATACTGAGCGTATTTTTGTTATTGATGGGATAACTTGAATAGATCGTGAAGTCTGTCTTGTCCAAACCTGAAAACAGTTCTACTTGGGTAAATTGTGCATTCAAGACTCCTGCAAATACAATGAATATCAACGAAGTAAGTGTGACTATTTTTTTCATGCTTCAAAATTCCGAGAGGATCGCACGAAAAAAAATAAACTAGTTTAAGACTTTTACATCCGGTTGACCTTGGAGATGATCTTGCTCATAAACTCTGGAGTAATGCCAATGTAGCCCGCGAGGTCCTTTTGGGTAATTCGATGTACAATATTAGGATATTTTCGTTTAAATTCGATATAACGCTCCTCTGCGGTCAAGGATATACCCTGGTTGGAACGTTTTATATAGCTTATGAGTGATTTTTGATAGAGTATTCGGTAGAAGCGTTCGAATTTTGGTATCTCTTTAAACAGAAGGTCGTAATTGGTCCTTGAAATGCCCAATAACTCAGAATCCTCGGTAGCTTTTATAAAATAATGAGATGGGGCCTTGGTCATAAAACTGGCCATGTCGCCCGTCCAATGATCCTCAACGGCGAACATTGAAATATGTGGAGTACCTTCTTTATCCAAAGTATAGACCTTTAGGCAACCTTTGGTTATAAAATATTCGTACCGGGCAACTTCCCCTGCTTGCAATAAAAAGGCTTTTTTTCTGACCCTTATTTTTGTAAGCAAAGAAGTATATTTCTGTTTTTCGAGCTCGGTCAAATCAATGAATCTACATACGTTATCAATAATTAGTTGATGTGGGTGCTCCAAGGTGAAGATAGTTTTGTGTACGTTGTTTAAAAATAAGGATTTGATCGAGGATGTAGCGAAGTTGTCCTCTTTTTTTCCAATGAATGGTTTGTGGTCGGTTGTCTGATTGTTTAATCTATTGAAAGTTTTGGTACAGAAAATCCAAATTTCAGTTGAAAACCATTCTAAATAAAAAAGTCTGCTGATCATCAGCAGACTTTTATAAAGTGACCTGACTGGGGCTCGAACCCAGGACCCTCTCCTTAAAAGGGAGATGCTCTACCAACTGAGCTATCAGGTCTTCAATAAGTGCCCAGCTGTTTGGCTAAGCGGGTGCAAATATAACATCAATAATCTATTTTCCAAGGTGAATTAATGATAAATTTGTGTTTTTTTAAAATCAGATAAAATTCTTAAACATGAAATTGGTTTTACTAGGATATATGGCAAGTGGAAAGTCGACCGTTGGAAGATTGTTGGCCAGGCATTTAGATGTTAAGTTTATCGACTTGGACGAGTATATTGAGGCACATCAAAAAAAATCGATAAAAAATATTTTTTCTGAACATGGCGAGATATTTTTTAGAAAACTGGAACATCAACTACTCTCCGAAGTATTGGATAAAGATGAATCCATCATACTTTCTACCGGAGGAGGAACACCTTGCTATGGAAATAATATGGAAACGATCCTAAATAAATCCGATCATTCCATCTACCTAAACCTGGGCATTTCCAATTTAGTGGAAAGAATTGTAAAGGGCAAGGACAAGCGTCCGCTGGTCAATAATATAGAAGATGCCGAACTTCCGGAGTTTGTGGGAAAACATTTGTTCGAGCGCCGACCCTATTACGCCAAGGCCAAACATATTTTGGACTGCAATGGGGACGACCCGGATACTACGGTAAACAAAATACTCTCGCTACTCTAAATATACCGCGTTGTTTTTGGGTTCAAAATCCACCTTAATGTGCTCGTTCAAAGAGGTAGATAGGGAAATGCCCTTAAAATCGGCCTTAATAGGGTATTTTTTATGATTTCTGTTCACCAATACAGCTGTTTTAAGCTGTTTTATGGGCGTTTTAAGAAAATGATGGGTTCCATATATCAACGTTGTTCCGGAATTAAGTACATCGTCCACCAATACAATGGATTTGTTAAGATAATCCGCTTCGGGAAGTGAAGTGTTCACACCACTTTCCAACGGATTTTTTTTGTTCATATCCACTTTGCACAACACAATTTCCGAATCTGTAATCTTTTTGAGTACGGCGATTATTTTTTTCGCAAAACTTAAACCACTTCCATTTATGCCCGCGATAACAATTTCCTTTTCGTTCACATTGGTCTCATAGATCTGATAGGCGATTCGTTTGGCAATATGCTGAATTTGGTCGTGGGTAAGAATGCGGTTTATCATGGTAAATTATGCTTGGTTCAAAGATATAAAAACGGTTTATTCCGGTTCGTCCATAAAGTCGTCCAAATCGCGACGGTCCTTTTTTGTAGGTCTTCCCAATCCCTTTTTACGGTAATGTTTTTTTGCATATTGAAGTAGTTCGCTGTGTTCAAAAGCATCTTTGGGAGTGGTGTCCTTTCGGTAAATATCCACCAGTTTTGCACCAACGCGGCTATCCGGAAGGTCCAAAACGGTAAGTTGGTAATCTATCTGGTTTTTTCGGAGCAATATTTTATCCATGGGATAAACCTCTCGGGAAGGCTTCACAGCATTTCCGTTTACCTTTACATGACCTTTTTTTACCGCATTGGATGCAATGCTCCGGGTTTTAAAGTATCTAACGCACCAAAGGAACTTGTCTATCCGCATGTCTTCGCAAATCTTTGTTAATGGACAAAGCAAAAATAACGGAAAATTGTATCTTGCGCGCCTAAATAATTGACTTGATGAGGTACGGAATTACAATTTTCTTATGTTTTGCGATCGCTCTCGTATCCTGTAACAATGATGACGATGACGGTGTAGTTGAGGTGCCACCGAGGTTATTGGCCGAAGTAGCGACCGAAGATCACGAAACCATCAAAGAGTTTTTGAACACCCACTTTTACAACTACGAGGATTTTGATACCCCTCCTTCAGGTTTCGATTATAAAATTGTTATCGATACCATTGCTGGTGAGAATGCGGGCAAGAGACCATTAATGGAAGATGCGGTTCCGTTGACCATAAAGGTGTCGTCCAACCAATTTGGTTTGAGCGAAGAAGAAACGGATGTAGAGCACACCTATTACTATATTGAGGTTCGTGAAGGCGAGGGGGGGAGCCCCACCTATGCAGATTCAACATTGGTGAGATATCAAGGTTCTGCCTTGGATGGTGAGCTGTTCGATGAAAATCAAGATTTTACGTGGCAGGAGTTGCCTTCGACATACAGGGGCTACGCTAATGGCATTTCCAACATGAAAGCAGGGACTACCGACCAAGTGGTGGATAATCCCGATGGTACCTATCAAATCAACAATAGTGGTTTGGGCATTATTGTTATGCCATCTGGTTTGGCCGCGTTCAATGGTACAGTAGGAACTGCTGGAACCTATGCGCCGGTGCTTTTTAAAATAGAACTAGGCCTTTACGTGGAAGATACCGACAGCGATAATGATGGCATTCCGTCTATTTTGGAAGATGTGAACGGAAATGGTTATTTACTGGATGATAATACCAATGCCGATGAAGAAAGTTTTAGTCCGGTTGCCAACTTCCGTGACCCGGACGATGATGGCGACGGAGTTTCGACCAGAAAGGAAATTTCTGATGAGAACGGCAATATTATACTGCCCTATCCCGATTCGAATGGTGATGGTACACCGGATTATTTAGATCCCGATATCAATTGATCGGAAGTAGATGTAAATAGAATATAAAAAAGCCCTGTTGATACCAACAGGGCTTTTTTATATGGTCAAAACAATTCCTATAATTTGAGCGATAGTGCAAAGATAACTTGGGAAGGCCTGGAGTCTACCCTTCCTTCGACATTGGCAACATTTGCATCAATAAATTCAGCTTCGTTTTCGGAGAAGCCTCTTTCATATCTAACATCGAGTCCCAATTTTCCCAAATTAACGCCGACACCGGCATTTAAACCTACGGTAAAATCATTTTTTACATCTTCAATTTCAAGATCGCCCAAATCGTTGTTCAACGTATATTGGAAAGCAGGACCGGCAAAAATATGTAGTGGTCCTATCAATTTATATCCCAAAAGAACGGGCATATCCAATTTGGAGACATCATAATCCTGGGAATCACCTGCGACCTCGTACGAACTCTTGGTTTTGGAATACACCAATTCAGGTCTCAAATAGATTTTAGGAAAATCCAATTTGCCCCAAAATCCAAAATGATAACCGGCCTTACCTTCGGCTCCTTCCACAATATCGGAACCACCTTCTCCGACCGAACTGATCAAATCACCGTTCTTGTTGTAGGATAAACCGGCCTTGATACCAAAACCAGAGCCACTTTGGGCCATTACCGTTGTTCCGATTAGAGCAAAAACTGCTACTAAAAAAGTTTTTTTCATAAGTGTTGTTTTTTAAAAGGTTGAAAAAATATTCCAAAGGAATATAGTATCGAAACTATTTTCGCTTCAACACTTTTAAAACGGCTGCTTCAATGGCTTTATTGTTCAATCCGTATTTCTCCATAAGCTGATCTGGAGTGCCACTTTCCCCAAAAGTATCTTGAGTTGCCACAAACTCTTGTGGGGCAGGATTATGCGATGCCAGAACTCTGGAAACACTTTCTCCAAGCCCTCCCAAATAATTGTGTTCCTCGGCCGTTACCACACATCCGGTTTTTTTAACGGAATCCAAAATTGCCTTTTCATCTAAAGGTTTTATGGTATGGATATTAATCACTTCTGCCGATATACCTTGGTTTTCCAATGCTTCGGCAGCTATTAGGGCCTCCCAAACCAAATGTCCCGTTGCGATTATGGTGACATCGGACCCTTGGTTGAGCATTAGAGCTTTTCCAATTTCAAATTTTTGGTCCACTGGAGTAAAGTTGGCCACTTTGGGCCTTCCAAAACGGAGATAAACCGGACCATGGTGCTCCGCAATGGCAATGGTGGCAGCTTTTGTTTGGTTAAAATCGCATGGGTTGATGACCGTCATTCCCGGTAGCATCTTCATAAGGCCTATGTCTTCCAAAATTTGGTGTGTTGCACCATCTTCACCTAGGGTTAGTCCGGCGTGAGAGGCACATATTTTTACATTTTTGTCTGAATATGCGATGGATTGTCGAATTTGATCGTAGACCCGTCCTGTTGCAAAATTTGCGAACGTGGATGCAAAAGGAATCTTACCGCCGATGGTCAGACCTGCAGCAATTCCCATCATATTGGCTTCGGCAATACCTACTTGAAAGAAACGCTCAGGGTTTTCCTTAATAAAAGTTTCTATTTTAAGGGAGCCTACAAGGTCGGCACAGAGGGCTACTACATTTGGATTGGTTCTCCCCAATTCCGTCATACCAGCGCCATATCCGCTTCTCGTATCTTGTTTTCCTTGATCTGTATATTTAGTCATTGTTTCTGTTTCTAAGATTAGTAATCGCCTAAAGTTTCTGGGTTTTGTTCCAATGCATTTGCCAATTGCTCATCGTTCGGAGCTTTCCCGTGCCATGCATGGGTGTGCATCATAAAGTCTACACCGTTGCCCATTTCGGTTGTCATCACAATACAAACAGGCTTTCCTTTTCCAGTTCTGCTCTTAGCTTGGTTCAAGGTGGCAATTACGGCATCAAGGTCGTTGCCGTTTTCCAGTTCGAGAACGTCCCATCCAAATACCCTGAATTTTTCTGCGACATCGCCCAACGGAAGTACGTCTTCCGTTTCACCATCTATTTGTTTGCCATTGCGGTCAACGGTAGCGATCAAATTGTCGACCTTATTTCCGGCCGCATACATGATCGCTTCCCAGTTCTGTCCTTCCTGTAGTTCTCCATCGCCATGAAGGCTGAATACCAAATGATTATCACCATTTAATTTTTTTGCAAGTGCGGCACCGATGGCTACCGACATGCCTTGGCCCAAAGATCCGGACGCCACACGGACCCCGGGCAATCCTTCGTGCGTGGTGGGGTGGCCCTGTAATCTTGAATCGATTAATCTAAATGTGTTCAATTCTTCAACAGGGAAGTATCCTCTCCGAGCTAAAACACTATAAAAGACCGGTGAAATATGGCCATTGGACAAGAAGAAAAGGTCTTCTCCGATTCCATCCATATCAAAACCATCATTTAAATCCATAATGTCGTTGTAGAGGGCAACAAGAAATTCGGTACAGCCCAAAGATCCCCCGGGGTGTCCGGAATTTACCTTGTGCACCATTCTTAAAATATCCCTTCTTACCTGTACTACCAGGTCCTGTAATTCTTGCGTATTCGGCATGGTGTCTCTAATTTAAGCATCAAATGTACTGGCATTATTTGTGGAAAACAAGTGCCTAAAACACAATGGTCGACATATAAGCGGTTAGAAACTTTATTTTTTTGTTAAGGATTGGCGAAACTGAGTTGGTTATATTTGCGGTTTTAAAACAAACAATTGGATTTTACCCTATTACAAACGGATAGCAAGACCAAGGCCAGGGCAGGTAAACTGGAAACTGACCATGGAACTATACAGACCCCTATTTTTATGCCCGTAGGAACGGTTGCCACCGTAAAGGGCGTGCACCAGCGAGAATTAAGGGACGAGATAAATCCCGATATTATCCTGGGGAATACGTATCACCTTTATTTAAGACCCAAAACCACAATATTGAAAGAGGCAGGGGGACTCCATAAATTTATGGGATGGGACAGGCCTATATTGACAGATAGTGGTGGCTACCAAGTATACTCACTATCGGGCAACAGAAAAATAAAGGAGGAAGGCGTAAAATTTAAATCCCATATTGATGGATCCAATCACTTTTTTACGCCCGAAAACGTAATGGAAATACAGCGGACCATTGGCGCCGACATTATCATGGCTTTTGATGAGTGCACGCCCTATCCTTGCGACTACCAATACGCGAAGCGATCTATGCACATGACGCACCGATGGTTGGACAGATGCATCAATCATCTGGAAAAGTTGCCGTACAGCTATGATTATACCCAAAGTTTTTTTCCCATTGTGCAGGGTTCCACGTATAAAGACCTAAGAAAACAATCGGCAGAATACATTGCTTCCGTAGGAGCAGAGGGAAATGCGATCGGTGGTTTATCCGTGGGAGAGCCTGCAGAGGAAATGTACGAAATGGCAGAATTGGTCTGTGATATTTTGCCAGAAGATAAACCAAGGTATTTGATGGGTGTTGGTACGCCGATCAATATATTGGAGAATATTGCATTGGGAGTGGACATGTTCGACTGTGTTATGCCCACCCGAAATGCAAGGAACGGAATGTTGTTCACGGCGCATGGTACCATCAACATCAAGAACAAAAAATGGGAAAACGATTTTTCGCCTATTGATGAAATGGGAATTACCTATGTGGACACCGAATATTCCAAGGCGTATTTGCGCCATTTATTTGCTGCCAACGAATATTTGGGCAAGCAAATTGCCACAGTTCACAACCTTGGATTTTATTTATGGTTGGTGCGTACCGCTAGAGAACGTATTTTAGCCGGAGATTTTTTGGAGTGGAAAACCAAAATGGTCCGTCAAATGGATAAAAGATTGTAATGTTTACCATACTCGATAGATACATCTTAAAGCGCTACTTGATCACCTTTATGGGGATGCTCTTGTTGTTTGTGCCTATCGGGATCATGGCCAACTTGGCCGAAAAGATTGGTAAGATCATAGATAATGAGGCACCATTGGCCGAGGTCATCGTATTCTACGGTAATTTCACTTTAGTGATCGGCAACCTTCTGTTGCCCATATTCCTTTTCCTGTCCATAATATTTTTTACATCCAAACTGGCAAGCAACACCGAAATTGTGGCCATTTTAAGTTCAGGCGTATCTTTTTGGAGGTTTTTGCGCCCTTATTTTGTGGGCGCTACCTTGGTGGCCATTCTTATTTTTATGATGGGTATGTTCATTGTGCCCCATGCCAGTATCGGGTTCAACGAATTTGAATATAAATATTTTAAAAAGGGAAAACGAGATCGGGTAACGGAGAACATCTTTAACCAGTTGAACGAGAACGATTATATCTACGTTAGCAGTTTTGATCCCAACCGTCAGATTGGTTATAATTTTACCTACGAGCATTTTGATTCTATTGGAAAGTTAGACTACAAAATTTTCGCAAGTAACATTAGATGGGTCGAGGACGATAGTATCTACAGACTTACCAATTACGAAAAACGAACCATATTGAACGAAAGGGAGTTTATAGATGCCAAAAGGCGACTCGATACGGTTTTCTCCTTCAAAATAGACGATTTAACGCCAGTTTCTTACGTGGCCGAGACCAAAAACCTTTTTGAGCTGAACGAATTTATTGAAGATCAGCGCAGAAAGGGAGCGTCCAATATTAATGCTTATGTCCTGGTAAAATACAAACGATGGGCTTTGCCCATTGCTGCTTTTATTCTTACCGTAATAGCCGTTGCCGTTTCCTCGGTAAAGCGAAGAGGGGGCATGGGGCTTAATCTGGCCTTTGGTATAGGAGTGGCTTTTGTATATATTTTCTTTGATAAAGTATTTGGGACCCTGGCGGAACAATCTGGTTTTTCACCATTGCTCGCTGTGGTAATTCCCAACTTACTTTTTGGTGTTTTTGCCGTTTATATGCTCATGAAAGCTAAGCGATAAACCATCAAATTTGATCTATAGGACTGAAGTTAAAACATTTGCATATTTCATGCGAGTAAGCCATAATGTTATATATTTGTCCCCATTGTTTTTTGTGAAAATAAATGACTTCCCATGGAATATCTAGATTTTGAACTCCCCATCAAAGAACTTGAAGAGCAACTTCAAAAGTGTATGATCATAGGGGAGGAAAGTGATGTGGACGTGTCCGAAACGTGCACACAGATCGAACAGAAACTTGATCAGACCCGAAAGGATATCTATAAAAACCTAACTGCTTGGCAAAAAGTACAATTGTCAAGACACCCCAGTAGACCTTATACAATGGATTACATTAAAGCCATTTGTGGAGATACCTTTTTGGAGCTCCATGGAGACAGAAATGTAAAGGACGATAAGGCGATGGTGGGCGGACTTGGAAAAATAGGGGACCAGAGTTACATGTTCATTGGTCAGCAAAAAGGGTACAATACAAAAACGCGCCAGTACCGAAACTTTGGTATGGCCAATCCGGAAGGGTACCGAAAGGCGCTCAGATTGATGAAATCCGCAGAAAAGTTCAAAATCCCAGTAGTATGTTTTGTAGATACTCCGGGAGCCTATCCAGGTATCGAGGCAGAGGAGAGGGGGCAAGGTGAGGCCATAGCCCGCAACATTCTCGAGATGACCCGACTTAAAGTACCGATTATCGTTATTATTATTGGTGAAGGAGCATCGGGAGGTGCACTGGGCATTGGAGTAGGAGACAAAGTACTTATGTTGGAGAACACATGGTACTCCGTTATATCCCCAGAATCCTGTTCATCCATACTTTGGAGGAGTTGGGAATTTAAAGAGCAGGCCGCCGATGCATTGAAGTTGACCGCAACCGATATGAAAAAACAAAAGCTGGTCGATGAGATAGTGAAAGAACCATTGGGCGGAGCACATGCCAATAGAGAAAAAACATTTGAAACCGTCGCGAACAAAATTTCGTCACATTTCGAAGAGCTCAAAAAGTTATCACCAAAAGAATTGGTGAAAGCTCGCATGGATAAATATGCGAATATGGGTGTCTTTAGTGAATAAATCTTGTTTTTCGGGGGTTCACCTTTTTCTTTAGGTTTTATCCTCAATTTTTTTTATGTTATTAACAGGTATTTTTAAGTTATCAACGATCCAATTGTTGAGTACCTGTGGAAATCGTATTCATCTAATTTAAAGTTAACTTAAGGTTAATTAGCTACTTTCGCATTCATGGAAAAACCTAGCCCTATCGTAGGACATCGAGTGGACAAATCTGCCCTGATCAATCTTGAAAGAGGTAAAATACCGCCTCAAGCAGTTGATTTAGAGGAGGTTGTGTTAGGGGCTATGATGATAGATAAAAAAGGAGTTGATGAAGTAATCGATATTCTGCACCCAGACGTATTCTACAAGGATTCCCATAAATATGTTTATGAAGCCATCTTCAAGTTGTTCGAATCTTCTGAACCAGTGGATTTATTAACGGTCTCCGGACAGTTAAAGAAAGATGGGAAACTAGAAGCGGTAGGCGGAGACTTTTATTTGATAAAACTGACCCAAAAGGTCGCTTCATCCGCACATATCGAGTTTCACGCGCGGATCATCCTTCAAAAATATATCCAACGAAGCCTGATTAAAATATCCAACGACATTATTGAAGAGGCATATAGCGATGCAACCGATGTTTTTGATCTGTTGGACAGTGCCGAAGCAAAATTGTACGAGGTAACGCAGGGCAACTTAAAGCGTTCTGCGGAAACTGCACAGAATTTGGTAATACAGGCCAAAAAGCGAATAGAGGAAATTTCCAATAAGGAAGGGCTTAGCGGTATCCCATCAGGATTCGATAAATTGGACAAACTTACATCCGGGTGGCAACCCAGTGATTTGATCATTGTTGCGGCAAGACCTGGTATGGGTAAAACGGCATTAACGCTTTCCATGGCACGTAATATTGCCGTGAATTCCGAAATTCCAGTGGCGTTCTTCTCCTTGGAGATGTCCTCCGTACAGTTGATTACCCGTTTAATATCTTCCGAAACAGGATTGTCCTCCGAAAAATTGAGGACCGGTAAATTGGAAAAACATGAGTGGGAACAATTGAACGTTAAGGTAAAGACCCTGGAAAAGGCGCCTTTGTTTATAGACGACACCCCTTCGTTGTCCATATTTGACCTTCGTGCCAAGGCCAGGCGATTGGCATCCCAACACGGAATTAGACTTATAATAATAGATTATTTGCAGTTGATGACCGCAGGGGGTAGCCAAAAAGGAGGAAACCGTGAACAGGAGATTTCTACCATATCCCGTAACCTAAAGGCATTGGCCAAGGAACTTAATGTTCCTGTAATAGCACTGTCCCAGTTATCGCGAGCGGTGGAGACCCGTGGAGGTAGTAAAAGACCTATTCTTTCCGATTTGAGGGAATCCGGGGCCATTGAACAGGATGCGGATATTGTATCCTTTATCTATAGACCGGAATATTATAAAATTGACGAGTGGGACGATGAGGAACGCACCCCGACCCAAGGTCAAGCAGAATTTATTGTGGCCAAACACCGTAATGGTGGTTTAGAAAATATTAGGTTAAAATTTGTGGGTGCTCTGGGTAAATTTGATAACTTGGATGACTTTGATTCCCCATTCGAATTCCAATCGAAGATGAATGCGGACGAAGAAAATCCCTTTGCGACACCAAATCTTCCGAGTGCGGACGATGCTTTCGGTAGCGCAATGAACAGTAATGACCCAGATGATAACGACGTGCCGTTTTAAAAAATTACTTTCCAAAGTGTCATTTCGAGCGTATGCGAGAAATCTCACCTACATGTTTGTTTTGTTTTTTTTCTTTAAAGCTTCAGCCTCCGTTATTCTGATTCCAATGGATGCCGAAGGGCAGAAAAATCATTTAAAAGCTTACGGAATAACCTATTGGGTACTCTCCAAACAACAAAAAGTGCAATGGTTGCTCAATTATCGGGGCGGTTCCTTTATTTTGCCCGATGGAGATGCCATTAGAAAGGAATGCCAAATTCGAGGTGTTTCCTTTGAGGTCTTGTCCGACGCACAGGCCGAGCAAATCTTGGATGACATTTCCAGTCCTTCCCAAAATCAAGATGCGGTAATCCTAGAAAAAGCACCAAAAATTGCCGTGTATTCCCCAAAGGGAAACCAACCTTGGGACGATGCCGTTACCATGGTGCTTACCTATGCCGAGATTCCCTATACAACCATTTATGATACCGAGGTTTTAGGAGATAAACTGGCCTTGTACGATTGGCTGCACCTCCACCATGAAGATTTTACAGGTCAATACGGCCGATTTTACGGACATTACCGTGCAGCACCATGGTACATCAGAGATAAGGAGAAGGCAGAAGAGTTGGCCAAAAGTCTCGGCTATGCCAAGGTCTCCGATCAGAAATTGGCAGTGGCCCTAAAAATAAGAAATTATGTTATCGGAGGTGGGTTTATGTTTGCCATGTGTTCCGCGACCGATAGTTTTGATATTGCCCTGGCGGCAGAAGATGTGGATATTTGCGAACCTATGTTCGATGGGGATCCCTCGGATGCGAATTATCAGGCCAAACTTAATTTCAACAATACATTCGCCTTCACCAATTTTACTTTAGAACGAAACCCCATCCGTTACGAGTTTTCATCCATCGATATGACAAATAAGCGAGCCAATGTCCCCAAGGAATCAGATTATTTTTCGTTGATGGAATTTTCCGCTAAATGGGATCCGGTGCCCACTATGTTAACACAAAACCATACAAGTTTGGTAAAAGGGTTTATGGGGCAAACAACAGCCTACACCAGAGCGCAGATCAAACCGACCGTTATGGTTTTGGGTGAGAACAAAATCAATGGAGAGGCCAGGTATATCCATGGTATTAAAGGAAAGGGTTTCTTTACTTTTTATGGTGGTCACGATCCGGAAGATTATCAGCATAGGGTAGGAGACCCAAAAACGGAGCTGGAACTGCATCCTACTTCGCCCGGTTATCGTTTGATTTTGAACAACGTTTTGTTCCCTGCTGCCCGCAAAAAGAAGCAAAAGACCTAGCTCAAGTACTTTTTGAAGAAATCTATGGTCCTTTCCCACGCTAAATTGGCTGATGCCTCATCAAAGCGCGGTGTTGTATTGTTATGGAAACCGTGGTTGACATCGGGGTAAAAATGCGCTTCGTATGCTTTGTCGAATTTTTTTAATTTGGCCTCGTAGTCTTCCCAACCAGCATTTACCCGTTCATCCAATCCTGCAAAATGAATTAATAGGGGGGCTTTTATTTGGGCCACTTCCTTCTCCTCCTTGGGCTGACTGCCATAAAAAGGAACAGCGGCGGCCAATTGCGGCACTTTTACGGCCATCATGTTCGAAATCCATCCGCCAAAACAAAAGCCGACTACCCCCACTTTACCGTTGCAGTCTTCATGGTTTTTGAGATATTCGTAAGCGGAGATAAAATCCTCCAACATCTCGTTACGGTCCCGTTCTCGTTGCATCGCCCTTCCCTCGTCATCATTTCCGGGATAGCCTCCAAGTGGGGTGAGGGCATCCGGAGCCAACGAAATAAAACCTGCCTTGGCAGCTCTTCTTCCCACATCTTCAATATAAGGATTAAGGCCTCGGTTTTCGTGCACCACAACTACACCGCCCATTTTACCGGAGCTGTTTTTTGGCTTGGACAACAACCCCTTGATTTCTCCACCGCCCTTTGGGGAATTATAAGTAATGAACTTGGAATCCAATTCCGGGTCATTGGGAGATACGGTCAAGGTGTCCTTATAATTGGGCATCACAAAACTGAGCAGGGATGCCAGAGTGATGCCACCTACGGCATAAACGGAAAGCTTCTCCATAAACTCTCTACGATCTAACTGATTGTGGGCATATTTGTCGTATAGGTCAAAAACCTCTTGTTTAATGTCTTCTTTTTTTAGTGATGCCATAGTGTTGGTGTTTGGTTAACAATGACCTTAAGGTACAAATTATCCTATTGCTGAATCATAAAATTAATTGGAAAGTGCTTCTGCAGTGCCAAGCCGGAAATAGTTTTGATTACTTTTTTATGGTGAGACTATCCACCGGTTTATTTTTTGGCCATGCCTGACTGATCATGTGATCGGTGATCAACCATTTTCCCTTTATGTTTTGATATACCCTCAAGTGGTTGATTATCCTGTCGTCCATGTGTGTTCCATTGGGCCATTTTTGATTTGTACGGATGTTTTGTGTTCGTACCGTGGCAATGGAATCATTTGGAAAACGGATATCGTTCGCTCCATAATTGTTTTCTCCGGACATAACAAAATTCAATCCAAAAATCGATTCCAAGAGTTTTTGTAAATCTTCCTTGGATCGTGCCCTATCACCAAAGGCATTGGTCCAGTCTATTTCATCGGCATAATATTTTATTGCAAGTTGAAGATCTTTCGATTCCCAGGCTTTATCCCAAGCATCAATACTTTCAATAATTTGGGCAGCGTCTTTGGCATGATCGATTTGGGATTCGACGATTTTGTTGTCACAACCGGCAAGAAGAAATACAAGGACCACTGCGTATGCTATATTTTTCATACGATTGATTTTTTAAAAAAACGGGGGAAGTTGCAGTCGACGTAATCAACTGCTAATCATAAAGATATATAAAAAAATACAATCCGGTCAGAAAATCTTAGAGGAGTTTTTCCAAAATGCGCTCCACACCATAATCGTCGTTGCTACTGGTTGTGTATTTCGCTGTTTTTAGCACATTGGGGTGTGCATTGGCCATGGCAAAACTATAATCCGACAATTGAAGCATTTCTAAGTCGTTGTTGTAGTCCCCAAATACCATTATTTCGTTGGAAGAGATATTGTATTGATCCATTACCTTTTGCAGGGCATAGCCCTTATGTGCGTTTAAGTCGGAAATATCGACCCAGTTGGCACCTGAGACCTTGACTTTTAAGTCGCGTTCCAGATGTTTTACATGAGGAAAAATGTGCTTTTCGGAGCTCTCAAAATGGTAGATGGCAATTTTTAAGACCTCTTCATCCACTTGTTTTTGGTGATCTACTATTTCAAACTCCGAATAGTATTCACGAAGCATGTCTATAAACTCATTGGAAGTACCACCTACAAAGGCATTGTTTTGACAGCATAGCACAGGATGTACATGCTCCAAAGGAAGCACGGTGTCCAGGATGCGGTGTACTTCGGATGTGCTAATTGGGGTCGAGAGCAAGGTTTGTTCCTGTTTTTTGATCAGGGCCCCGTTTTCGGCAATTATCAAAATTTCGTTCTTGATGGAATCCAATTTATCGACCATGCTATGGTACTGTCTGCCACTCGCTGCTACAAAAGCAATATTTTTCTTTTTGAGTTCTTGATATATTTCAAAAAAACGGGGGCTTACCTCATGATTGGAATTTAATAAAGTCCCATCCATATCGGTGACCACCATCTTAATTTGTGATAAATCCATGTAAAATAGTTAAGCCACAAAGGTATTTTATATTCACAGATAGCACCGGTAGTTTTGGTAAACTTTATATTAATTTCGGGCTAGAGAATTTTTTGGCATGAATTTTTATCAGAAAGAAATACAACTACGGTCTTATTCTAGAGGATTCCATTTGATTACGGATATAATTCTTGATGCCTTGCCTGAACTCCGAAAGATAAACACTGGGTTTTTGCAGGTCTTCATCAAGCATACTTCTGCCAGTTTAACGATCAACGAGAATGCGGATCCCACGGTTCGAACAGATTTTGAAAGCCACATGAATACCATGGTACCTGAAAATGCACCGTATTACGTGCATACTTACGAAGGACCGGACGATATGCCTGCTCACATCAAGGCCTCCCTAATGGGGACTTCGGTACAGATTCCTATAACCCAGGGTAGATTGAATATGGGTATATGGCAAGGTATTTACCTGTGCGAACATCGTAACCAAGCTTCGGGCCGGAAATTGGTGGTTACCGCTTATGGTCAATAAATGAAGTCGTATCGGTTTTTGCCCAGTGGAGAACATATATAAAATAAAAGATCCCGCACAAGGCGGGATCTTAAAATAAGCGGGGTAAGTTTATATTAACTTTTTACTTTACTTTCTCAACGATTGCCTTGAAGGCATCTGGGTGGTTCATGGCCAAATCGGCAAGAACTTTTCTATTAAGCTCTATTCCATTGGCTTTTACTTTACCCATAAATTGAGAGTAAGACATTCCGTGCATTCTAGCACCAGCATTGATACGGGTGATCCATAGCGAACGGAAAGTACGCTTTTTGTTTCTTCTATCACGGTAAGCGTAAAGCATTGCTTTTTCTACCGCATTTTTGGCTACCGTCCAAACGTTTTTACGTCTTCCAAAGTAACCTTTGGCTTGCTTCATCACTTTTTTTCTTCTAGCTCGTGAAGCAACTGAATTTACTGATCTTGGCATAATGTGTCATTTTTTTGTAGCAGGCGCCTCAATTTTTGAGGACTTGGTTGGCCCGACTCCATGGTTAATAAATAATGTACCGGTGAACAATTATTTTAAACGTAACTGTTCTTTGATGTTGTCCTCATCCGCTTTGTGAACCAAAGTGGAATGGGTCAACTTCAGCTTTCGCTTTTTAGATTTTTTGGTCAAAATGTGACTCTTAAAAGCGTGCTTTCTTTTGATTTTACCAGAACCGGTAAGCTTAAAACGCTTTTTGGCACTGGATTTTGTTTTCATCTTAGGCATTTTCCTAGTATTTAACTCCGCTTATTAGACCGAACTATGTTCGGTTTTATTTTTTACTTGTTTTGGGTGCGATGAACATGGTCATTCGCTTGCCTTCCAATTTTGGCATTTGTTCAACCTTACCTAGATCTTCCAATTCCTGTGCCAACCTTAGAAGCAATATTTCGCCTTGATCTTTATAAACGATGGAACGTCCTTTAAAGAATACATAGGCTTTTAACTTGGCTCCGTCTTTCAAGAATTTCTCTGCGTGTCTTTTCTTGAAATCGTAATCATGATCATCCGTCTGTGGGCCAAATCTAATTTCCTTTACGACCACTTTACTCGCTTTGGCCTTCATGGCTTTGTCGCGTTTCTTTTGCTCGTAAAGGAACTTTTTATAGTCCATTACCTTACAAACAGGGGGTTCGGCATTTGGTGATATTTCTACCAGGTCCAATTCCTGTTCGGTTGCTATTTCCCTAGCTTTTGATATGGGGTAAACACCCATTTCAACATTATCGCCGACAAGACGTACTTCCCGGGCTTTTATTTTTTCATTGATGTTGTGAGGGTTTTTGTTTTCCCTCCTGGGTTGGGGTCTAAATCTTCTTCTAATTGCTATGACGTAAACTTTTTAATTAAACTTAATTTTTTAGAACGACTTTAAGGTACTATTTATTTCAGTAGTTACC
Organism: Flagellimonas sp. ABD4_174; assembly: GCF_056160185.1. Classification (NCBI taxonomy): domain Bacteria; kingdom Pseudomonadati; phylum Bacteroidota; class Flavobacteriia; order Flavobacteriales; family Flavobacteriaceae; genus Flagellimonas; species Flagellimonas sp. ABD4_174. Next base: position 2,712,541 of record NZ_JBSWWP010000001.1, on the reverse strand, counting down.
AAGTCTGAAAAAGCATTAACGCTTAGACTTCCTAAATCTTCGCCGCCATGACGCCTAACAGAAATGGTAGCAGACTCTTCTTCCTGTTCACCGACAATGATCATGAATGGAATTTTTTTGAGTTCTGCTTCACGGATTTTTTTCCCTACCGTCTCGTTCCTATTATCAATGAGCGCGCGAATTTCGTGATTTTCTAACGAATTCAAAACTTTTTCCGCATATTTTTCGTGTTTCTCGCTGACGGGCAGTACAATAGCCTGTGTCGGAATCAACCAAAGCGGGAAGTTTCCTCCGGTATGCTCCAGCAATAGGGCAACAAATCGTTCCATGCTGCCAAAGGGCGCACGGTGGATCATTACCGGTCTGTGCAGTTCATTATCACTGCCTTTGTAAGTCAGGTCAAATCGCTTCGGTAAATTATAGTCGACCTGAATGGTGCCCAATTGCCAGTTTCTGCCGAGGGCATCTTTTATCATAAAATCCAGTTTTGGACCATAAAACGCAGCTTCACCACTTTCGATTATGTAGTTTAGACCTTTCTCTTCGGCAGCGTTGATAATTGCGCTCTCTGCTCTGTCCCAATCTTCGGCATTACCAATATATTTGTCGGGATTTTCCATATCCCTTATGGATACTTGGGCCGTAAAATCGTCAAAACCCAATGAGTTGAGTACATATAAGGTAAGATCGATAACATTTTTGAACTCATCGTTCAATTGCTCGATGGTGCAAAAAATGTGCGCATCGTCTTGAGTAAAACCCCTTACCCTGGTAAGGCCGTGCAGTTCACCACTCTGTTCGTATCTGTATACAGTGCCAAACTCCGCATAGCGTTTTGGCAGATCCTTGTAACTGTATGGTTTGCTGTTGAAAATCTCACAATGGTGAGGGCAGTTCATGGGTTTTAACAAAAACTCTTCGTCCTCTTTTGGTGTATGTATGGGTTGAAAGCTATCTTCACCGTATTTGGCATAGTGACCGGATGTAACATAAAGTTCCTTTTGGCCAATATGTGGGGTAACCACCATTTCATAACCGGCTTTCTTCTGTGCTTTTTTAAGGAATTGCTCCAAGCGCTCACGTAATGCTGCTCCATTGGGCAACCATAAAGGGAGGCCTTGGCCAACCTTTTGTGAAAATGTGAAAAGCTCAAGTTCTTTCCCTAATTTTCTGTGGTCCCTTTTTTTGGCCTCTTCCAAGAGCTGAAGATATTCCGTTAATTCTTTCTGTTTTGGAAAAGAAATACCGTAAACGCGGGTTAACTGTGTATTGTTTTCATCGCCGCGCCAATAAGCACCGGCAACGCTCAAAAGCTTAATTGCTTTTATAATGCCTGTGTTCGGAATATGCCCTCCTCGACACAGGTCGGTAAATGTGCTATGGTCGCAAAATGTTATGGAACCATCTTCAAGGTTTTCAATGAGCTCAACCTTATACTCGTTCCCTTGTTCTTTATAATAAGAAAGAGCCTCCGCTTTGGATACGCTTCTCATTTTATAGTCGTGTTTGCCTCGGGCTATTTCCAAAGCTTTCTTCTCTATCTTCGGAAAATCTTTTTCGGAAATGGTATGATCGCCAAAATCCACATCATAATAAAATCCGTTTTCAATGGCCGGACCAATGGTTAGCTTAATTCCAGGATAAAGCTCTTCCAAAGCTTGGGCGACTACGTGGGATGTAGAGTGCCAAAATGCTTTTTTGCCCTCAGCATCTTTCCAAGTGTAAAGAGTCAATGCACCGTCTGTGGTCAATGGGGTGGAAGTCTCGACCGTTGTATCATTGAACTTTGCAGAAATAACGTTTCGGGCAAGCCCTTCGCTAATACTTTGGGCGACAGTAAAGGGAGAAGTTCCCTTTTCGACTTCTTTTACAGCACCATCAGGCAATGTGATCTTTATCATGTTGTTTAAACTTCTAAGTTTTATTTTCAAGACGACAAAGATAATACCTTGTATAGATGCTGCAATACCTATTTACTATATAAACATTAATTTTCCTGGTATCGAAAGGTGATTGTGATCGATTTGTAAAAGGAAACGGTTGAAAACGAATGCAGCTTTTGAAATTTTCAAAAAAATTGTATTTTTATCTGCTTTGTTTTCAGTTGATTGACGACATGTTGTTGGGAGAATTAAAAAAACATCTTGTTTATTCTTGAAATGGTGTTACATTTGCAGCCCCAAAAACAACAAAGGGTTTGTTTTTTGGAGACGTTCACAGGCATTTTGAAAGACTGTTTTTGGCAATAGAAAAAAACAGAAAAAAATAGAGCAAAGCATTGTGTAATCAAAAAAAGCATTTTACATTTGCAGCCCGAAAAACACCAAGGTGTGTAAGGGGAAAGTTCATGTAAAAACACTGTTTTTGAGGTCGAAAAAATGTTTTGAATTTTTTTTCAAAAAAACCTTGCCAAATAAAAAAACAGTTGTAAATTTGCACCCGCTTTACCGAATAGGTGAAGAGGTGGAATCGATAAGAAATTGATTTTGATTGTCGGTTCGAGTGAAACAAACAAGTTCATATACATATTGTAACGACAGCGTAAGAATTATAAAGAACCATTTTGATGCGGGGACTCGTGTTTTCGGGTGTCGGACAGACATTCAAGGAAATACAATGAAGAGTTTGATCCTGGCTCAGGATGAACGCTAGCGGCAGGCCTAACACATGCAAGTCGAGGGGCAGCGGGAAAAAGCTTGCTTTTTTGCCGGCGACCGGCGCACGGGTGCGGAACGCGTATGGAACCTGCCCCTGTCAGGGGAATAGCCCAGGGAAACTTGGATTAATGCCCCATGGTACCGTTACATCGCATGATGTTTCGGTTAAAGATTTATCGGACAGGGATGGCCATGCGTACCATTAGTTAGTTGGCGGGGTAACGGCCCACCAAGGCAGCGATGGTTAGGGGCCCTGAGAGGGGGATCCCCCACACTGGTACTGAGACACGGACCAGACTCCTACGGGAGGCAGCAGTGAGGAATATTGGACAATGGGCGGGAGCCTGATCCAGCCATGCCGCGTGCAGGATGACTGCCCTATGGGTTGTAAACTGCTTTTATACGGGAAGAAACGCACCTACGTGTAGGTGTCTGACGGTACCGTAAGAATAAGGACCGGCTAACTCCGTGCCAGCAGCCGCGGTAATACGGAGGGTCCGAGCGTTATCCGGAATCATTGGGTTTAAAGGGTCCGTAGGCGGGCCTGTAAGTCAGGGGTGAAAGTTTGTGGCTCAACCATAAAATTGCCTTTGATACTGCAGGTCTTGAGTCATGGTGGGGTTGCCGGAACATGTGGTGTAGCGGTGAAATGCATAGATATCACATAGAACACCGATCGCGAAGGCAGGTGACCAACCATGTACTGACGCTGATGGACGAAAGCGTGGGTAGCGAACGGGATTAGATACCCCGGTAGTCCACGCCGTAAACGATGGATACTAGCTGTGGGGACTTCGGTCTCCGTGGCCAAGCGAAAGTGATAAGTATCCCACCTGGGGAGTACGTTCGCAAGAATGAAACTCAAAGGAATTGACGGGGGCCCGCACAAGCGGTGGAGCATGTGGTTTAATTCGATGATACGCGAGGAACCTTACCAGGGCTTAAATGCAGGCTGCATGGGGTAGAGATACCCCTTTCTTCGGACCGCCTGCAAGGTGCTGCATGGTTGTCGTCAGCTCGTGCCGTGAGGTGTCAGGTTAAGTCCTATAACGAGCGCAACCCCTACCGTTAGTTGCCAGCATGTCAAGATGGGGACTCTAACGGGACTGCCGGTGCAAACCGTGAGGAAGGTGGGGACGACGTCAAATCATCACGGCCCTTACGTCCTGGGCTACACACGTGCTACAATGGCCGGTACAGAGGGAAGCCACCCCGCAAGGGGGCGCGGATCTACAAAACCGGTCACAGTTCGGATCGGGGTCTGCAACTCGACCCCGTGAAGCTGGAATCGCTAGTAATCGGATATCAGCCATGATCCGGTGAATACGTTCCCGGGCCTTGTACACACCGCCCGTCAAGCCATGGAAGCCGGGAGTGCCTGAAGTCCGTCACCGCGAGGAGCGGCCTAGGGCAAAATCGGTAACTAGGGCTAAGTCGTAACAAGGTAGCCGTACCGGAAGGTGCGGCTGGAACACCTCCTTTCTAGAGAAAGAGACGCCCGGAATACCGGGTCCTGCACGAGGTGGTTGTTATAGTATTGCGCTGTCGTTCATAATATGTTACAAATACTGGCAATAGGCCAAGACAGTCTCATAGCTCAGCTGGTTAGAGCGCTACACTGATAATGTAGAGGTCGGCAGTTCGAGTCTGCCTGAGACTACAAGTCGAAAGAAAGACGAGAAGCCTGTGCTGAGCGCAGTCGAAGTAAGTCTGCCTGAGACTACGATGATAAGTTCATTGAGTACTGAGATTAGGAAATTCTAGATGTTGGGTTACCGTTATATAGTACTGTTAACTGATAACTGTTAACTGACAACTGATAATGGGGGATTAGCTCAGCTGGCTAGAGCGCCTGCCTTGCACGCAGGAGGTCATCGGTTCGACTCCGATATTCTCCACCACGGCAAAGGTCGTCCGCTGATTTTTAGACATCGGTGGCGATCGGCCACAAGTTCATTGACATATTGGGACGGAGCAGCAACGATTTAGTTCGTTGACATGCGAAGTCAAAGAAGAAACACGAAGTAGAATAGAACATTAAGGATTACGAGAGGGCATTTGTATCTTAGGGTACAGGTGCGACAAGCAAAAGAAGGGCGTATGGGGGATGCCTAGGCTCTCAGAGGCGAAGAAGGACGTGATAAGCTGCGAAAATCCACGGGGAGCTGCACATGAGCATTGATCCGTGGGTGTCCGAATGGGGCAACCCGGCTGGTTGAAGGCCAGTCACACCGTAAGGTGGGCGAACCCGCTGAACTGAAACATCTAAGTAGGCGGAGGAAGAGAAAACAAGAGTGATTCCGAGAGTAGTGGCGAGCGAAATCGGATCGGCCCAAACCGTTGTTGTTCCGGCAATGACGGGGTTGTAGGACCACAATGTTCTT
>NZ_JBSWWP010000001.1:1020000-2702500 GCF_056160185.1 Flagellimonas sp. ABD4_174 | reverse complement strand
ACGACAAAATTGTTGATGCAAGCTTAAAAAAGGTGAGGGAATTCCATCATAAAATAATAGGGTATGACAAAGCTCCTTCAGCTGTTCGAAAAACCCAAGAGAATGTAGATCATGCCAATTTAACCGAGTATATCAATGTGAACCGTAAAGACTTTTTTAGGGAGGATAAACCAACGGAAGGTAAGCTTCATATGGTTTTTAATCCCCCTTATGGGGAACGGTTACCTATTGAAATGGAAATTTTCTACGGAAAAATAGGGGATACCCTAAAACAGGTATACGCAGGAACCGAAGCTTGGTTGATCACCTCAAATATGGAGGCATTAAAACATGTAGGTCTAAAACCATCAAGAAAGATAAAAACATTTAACGGTAAATTGGAGGCCCGATTGGTTAAGTATGAAATTTACGAGGGGAGCAAAAAAGCCAAAAAACAAAAAATCGACTAAAGTGCCCATGGGTATAGTATTCTGATTCGTTTCTGTTTTTTTAATTGAACGAGTCTGTCGTAATGTTCGCAAAGTGTGGTTGATAAGGTCACTGGTCGGACCAAATCGCAAGTTCGTTGCCCGATGGATCGAAAAAATGGAATCTTCTCCCGCCCGGGAATTCAAATATCTCTTTGGAGATGGTGCCGCCTGCCTCAGTAATCTTATTTTGGATGGTTTCCAAATCCTCATGGTAAAGTACGATCAATGCGCCATTGATTATAGGTTGGTCCGTAAGTTCAAAACCACCTGAAATTCCACTTTCGGAGAACGACGTGTAACTGGGGCCATAATCGGTAAACTGCCAACCCAAAGTATCTTTGTAAAAAGTCTTGGTCTTTACCAAATCCAACGCTTTAAACTCCACATAATCGATTTGGACCTTATTCATCTGATTGGTTTTTTTGTGCCTTTTTTTGTTTGGCCTTTTTGTACAATGGGATAAAGTAGGAAATGGAATAGTTGTAACTTACCCCAAAATTACTGCCTTCGGTAACTTTGTTAAACCCAGGGATCCATAGATTGGGAAACTCTTCACTTTCTGTATTGGTTATCAAAAACCCCATACGGGCACTCATACCTACAAAAATATTGGCGAACAATTCAACTTTTGCGCCGGCAACAAACTCCAACCACGTGGCGGAAAGCCCATCAAACTCTCGATTGGGATTTTCTCCGGGCAAAAATTCTGGATTAAAAAATTGATCGGTCTCGTAAAGGCTATAATCGTTCAAAGTTTGACTGAAACTTGAAAAGGCCACACGACCTCCTATGGTAATGGCATTGTTCATGCCGTACCAGTTGTCGTAAGTATTTATGTCGATTCCTGCTTTAATATAACTTCCAGATGTTTCGTAATCGTAGAGTAGTGTATTGTTCAGGTTTTCGTCTTGTCTTTTGGTTTCGTTCCCTATTTCTGCGGCCAGATACAATTTGCGGGTAAGCCTAAAATCTCCGACCAGTTCCAATCCGGTGTAATCTTCATCAACAAAAGATAGCACCAATTTGCTCAGGTCCACACCTACACGGAGGCCATAGGGGTCTTTGTACTGTACGGTGTCCTTTTGCGATAGATCTATCGTTTCACTTTGGGCCAGTGATAAAAATGGCAATAGACCAATAAAAATACTAATGCAATATTTTAACATGGATGTTATCTGTATTTTCTACGTTCGGTTGTACAACGCTGATATCCTGGACCCAGTTGTCGCTGTCCTCGGTCAAGCTAACCTCAATATTGTTATAGTTCACCACAAAGCCACATGCTCGGGAAACAAAAGCCTCACTAAGTTCATAGGTGATTGTTAAGGTGTCTATATTTCCCGTTTCCAATTCGGTTTCCGCATCGTCATCGGAATTGGAGATGAGTTGGTACATTGTGGTAACGGCGGTACTTCTTAAAGGTACCGATAGGGAGTCGGGTGAATCCGATCTGTCGTTAAAACTGTCGTTATCCAATATACTGTCTATATCGATGTTTTTTATTCGAATGGATGTTACTTGTTTTGCTTCGGTGGTATCTTCAGCATCAAAAAAACCAATGACCAACAAAGGGGTATCACCTTCTACACAGATATCGTCCTTTTCACACGAGGAAACATAGAAGAGCAAAGATGCAATAAGCAGGATGGGGATTATTTTCTTCATTCCGGTTTTCAATGGATTTTAATTCTGGTGCTAAATCCGTTTTTCCAAAAGTACAACATTTTCAACGTGGTGTGTCTGCGGGAACATATCAACTGGCTGCACTTGTGTGACGGCATACTGTTCTTTCATTAGAGCCAGATCACGTGCCTGGGTTGCGCTATTACAGCTTACGTACACAATTTTTAATGGTGCCACATTCAATAGCTGTTCCACCACCTGTTTATGCATACCGTCACGAGGAGGGTCGGTTATGATCACATCAGGTTGCCCGTGTGCTGCAATAAAATCATCGTTGAACACATTCTTCATATCGCCCACAAAGAAATCCACATTGGATATATTATTGTGCAGGGCGTTTGCCTTGGCGTCTTCAATAGCCTCTGGTACGGATTCCACACCGACTACTTTTTTTGCATTTTTGGCAACAAACTGTGCAATGGTCCCAGTTCCGGTATATAAATCGTAAACTAGTTCATTACCTGTTAATCCAGCAAAATCCCTTGTAACTTTATAGAGTTCGTATGCTTGCTCCGAGTTGGTCTGATAAAATGACTTGGCATTGATCTTAAATTGTAGGCCTTCCATTTCCTCAAAAATATGATCTCGGCCCGCATAGCAGATCACTTCTTGGTCATAAATAGTGTCGTTGCCTTTGGAATTGATTACGTATTGAAGCGAAGTAATTTCCGGAAACTTATCCTTTAAGTGATCGAGCAATAATACTATGTTTGCTTTATCTTCCTGGAAAAACTGAACAAGAACCATTATTTCACCTGTAGATGATGTTCTGATCATTAATGTTCTTAAAAGGCCTTGCTGTTTTCTTGGATTAAAAAATTCTAGACCATGGGCATTGGCAAAATTCTTCGCCTCCAACCGAATGGCATTGGACGGGTCTCGTTGTAAATGACATTTTTTAATATCCAGAATCTTGTCCCACATGCCCGGAATATGGAATCCCAATGCATTTCTATTTTCGATTTCATTGTCGGAACTGATTTCCTCTTGGGTCAACCAACGACTATCGGAAAATGAGAATTCCATTTTATTGCGATAAAAATATTGCTCTTTGGAGCCCAATATTGGCGATGATAAGGGGAGTTCCAAATTCCCAATGCGCTTTAGGTTGTTCTCTACCTCCTTTTGTTTAAAAAACAGCTGATATTCGTAGCCCATGTGTTGCCATTTACAGCCTCCACAAGTACCGAAATGCTGGCAAACAGGTTCTGTTCTTTTATCGGATAGGGTGTGGAAATTGGTGGCAACTCCCTCAAAATAGGCTTTTCGTTTCTTGGTCGTCATCACGTCCACCACATCTCCGGGAACGGCATTGGTAAGGAAAATCACCCGTCCGTCCGGGGCTTTGCCTACCGATTTTCCTTTTGCTCCCGCATCTACTACCTCTACGTTTTCAAACGTTTTTCTCCTTCTATTTTTACGCATGTCGCAAAAGTAAGCCCTTTTTGGAATTTCACAGAACACTGTATCTTAAATTGCAGGTAAACTTTTGGAGTAACCAGAAATGGACAACCTAATGTCCAAGCAGAGTTTTGCCCAATAATTTGTATTTTGCACCAACTCTCAGGGATGATTTCTCTCCCACGCTGCTTTTTCGAGACTTCGAAAGAATAAAGGTACAGTAGGAATGGTTATTTTATCAATTTTAATCATTTAATGAAATGGCTGTTTTAGAGCATTTAACATCGCAGCAAGCGATAGATTTGGAAAACAAGTACGGGGCACACAATTATCACCCGCTTCCAGTGGTATTGAGCAAAGGGGATGGTGTATATGTGTGGGATGTTGAAGGGAAAAAATATTACGATTTCCTTTCCGCATACTCTGCCGTAAACCAAGGGCACTGTCACCCCAAAATTGTTGGGGCCATGGTGGATCAGGCAAAAACATTGACCTTGACATCCAGGGCATTTTACAACGATATGTTGGGGAAATACGAAAAATATGCGACAGAAACCTTTGGTTTTAACAAGCTATTGCCAATGAACACTGGAGCGGAAGCTGTGGAGACTGCCTTAAAAATTTGTAGAAGATGGGCATACCAGAAGAAAGGTATCCCGGAAAACCAAGCAACCATTGTTGTTTGCGAGAACAATTTTCACGGAAGAACCACAACGATCATCTCATTTTCCAACGACGAGGTGGCCCGTAACGACTACGGTCCGTACACAGAAGGGTTTATAAAGATTGAATATGACAACTTATCCGCATTGGAACAAGCATTGGAAAACAATCCCAATGTTGCGGGCTTTTTAGTGGAGCCTATACAAGGGGAGGCAGGGGTTTATGTGCCTTCCGAAGGATATTTAAAGGAAGCCAAGGCACTTTGTGAAAAATACAATGTACTTTTTATTGCAGATGAAGTTCAAACAGGTATTGCGAGAACAGGAAGGTTGTTGGCAACCTGCGGTAATTGTTCCTGTCCGGACAAGAATTGTAGTGGAACACCGGAAGTAAAACCGGATATTTTGATTTTGGGAAAAGCCTTATCGGGCGGTGTTTATCCTGTTTCGGCAGTTTTGGCCAACGACAGTATAATGGAAGTGATCACCCCGGGAAGCCACGGAAGTACCTTTGGGGGCAACCCTGTTGCTGCAGCCGTGAGTATGGCGGCCTTAGAAGTGGTCAGGGAAGAGAATTTAGCGCAGAATGCCGATGAACTAGGTGAATTGTTCCGTGAAGAGCTGAACAAATTTATCTCCACTTGCGATCTGGTTGTAAAAGTTAGGGGAAAGGGATTGCTCAACGCCATTGTGATCAATGATACAGAAGAGAGTTCCACCGCTTGGGACATTTGTATGGCACTTAAGGAAAATGGCCTGTTGGCCAAACCGACCCATGGGAACATCATCCGGTTCGCACCACCTTTGGTGATGAACAGGGAACAGTTGATGGACTGTGTATCCATTATTATAAAAACGCTGAAAGAATTTTCTAAATAAATCTTATAAACAAAAAAGGGCGGTGATTTCACCGCCCTTTTTATTATGGTAAGTAATTATTATAAAAACTTGTATCCAACGCCAAGGGTCAGGTAATTTCCTCTAACCTTGATGTCTTCACTTCCCGTATAGGAATTATTGATTTGAAACGTATATCTGGCTTCCAGAAAAAAGTCTTCATCAATATCATATCCGATACCACCGGCTAGATCAAATTCAACACTGCTGAAATCGTCCGGAGTGTCCTCAAGAGAGAAAACCAATTGTGGTCCTGCTTGAATATTGAATTTTTCAGAGATTGCAAATTTACCTAGAATAGGAAGAATGATGCCATCAGCTTCATCAACGTTGGCATAAAGAAGTTCGGGCTGAATATTGAAATTTTCAGAAATTTCGAAATCAGCTACTGCACCCAAATAAAATCCGGAATTAGAATCGGATACGGTAATCCCATCTACTTTAACACTCCCTCTGGCGTTAAGGTAACCAGCTGTAGCACCAAACCTAACTTCTTGAGCTTGGGATGCATAAGTAAATCCAAGTACGGCAATTGCAACTAATAATAGTTTTTTCATGTTTAATTAATGATTATAGTTAAGGCGTAAAGATAGAAATCTTAACCATCGTTAATGCCCATTTGTTATGGAATTAATCCAAAATTTGAAAGGAACTATTTTTAAATATTGAGTACTAACTATTTAGGATACCGCTATTTCTTCCAAACGAATTTGCTTTTTGGATGCGTTAAAGTAGGCTTTGGTGCCAATGGGCAATGTGAAATTTTGTGGTACATGGCCAAAACTCAGACCATAGGCTGCAGGTATGCCCAAAGGTGCGATTCTATCCATTATTACTTCCCTGAGTGTAAAATTGTCCGTGGTTCTTTTACGGTCGCAGCCATTACAAACTCCAAAAACAATGCCTTTGGCCTTTAAAAAGGAATCCACTTGTGTGAGCTGGGTCAGCATTCGGTCCATTCGGTATGGAGCTTCCTCTACATCTTCCAGAAACACAAGTTTGTCGGTAAAGTCTATTTCGTAAGGTGTGCCGATCATGGCAGCGACCAATGATAAGCTTCCGCCCACAAGATCTCCTTCTGCCGTTCCATTGGTTATCGTGTATCGGTAATATTCGCTGTTGCGATATTGTTTTGGGTCTTTTAGAATGGCATTTTTTATAGGTAGGACCTCCTGTGGTTCCATTAGGACCTTTTTCATATAATTTTGGCTGTATTCGTCATCGATCGTGGTCCCGACAGGGCCGTGAAAACATACAAGGCCTGTTTTGTTGTAAATGGTATTGATCAAGGCTGTAATATCACTAAAACCGATTAAAATTTTTGGATTGTTGCGGATAAGGTCGTAATCCAACATATCCAAGATTCGAGTGCAGCCATAGCCGCCCCTTGCGCAAAGTATGGCATCCACGTCCGGGTTGGCAAACATTTCGTTTACATCGTTGGCACGTTCTTCATCGGTGTCGCTAAAATAACCATGGTTACCTTTGATTCTTTCGGTGTAAAAAGTCTTGAAACCCATTTTCTCCAAGACTTCCAATGTAAGGTAAAGTTTTTCGGGTTTCACCGCAAAACCTGGAGCAACAAGCCCGATGGTATCGCCAATTTTTAGTTTTTTGGGTTTTATTTTGGGCAATACAGTAGTTGATCTGGGTTCACTTGCCCAACTCGTTTGGGGCAGAAGCGAAACGGCTCCTAATGCTGTTACGGACTTTAAAAAGTTTCTTCGTTTGGACATTTTGATTGGGTTATGCTATGTTTTAACAAAAATGAAGAAATTTTGGAAGAAATGTAACAATTATTCACTGTTTCTTTCGGCCCTGCGTAATTGTCGCTGTATTTTCCTAATGGCGGATTCAATGGATTTTTCGGGTTCTATAATATTATATTCTCCCCAAAAATTTGGATCGGAAAAGCCCGAGGCCTCATCACTGAGTATAATTGATTTTTTAATTCTTTCACGGTACCTTGGTGTTTTTCCCGTTAGGTTATTTTCCCAATCGGTAATGGCCATTTCCGCCATCATGCTGTACATGGAATTAAACCACTTGTCTTCCCAGTCTACTTTAAATTCCATAAAAACGCTACCATAGCCATAGTACCATTTGCCATTTTTTTCGCGATAGTCCACACGATAGGAGACCTCAGTGGGCCAAACATCGACTTTTGCCGGTTTTCTGCGCACAAATAGTTGGGCAGCCTTGTTCCGGTCTGTAATATTCAAAGAAAAAATTGCACTTGTAAGTACTTTGTTTTCAACATCTATGTAAAGTTCACCCTGGTAAAGGGGCTCGGAGATTCCTGGGTGCTGGTCAAATCTGATCACATAGATCACTTTGTCATTTATTCTTGTGGAGCGATCAAATGTAAACTTGTAGTTGGACAGTGCTTCTTCCGAAAAGATATATTGGGGATATTTCATCATATCCACATATAATGTGTTGTATGGCCCACCTTGTAATTTTAGTGCCACGGTGTCCAGTTTACTGTAATCCGTACTTTTTCTGGCTTTATAGAGTTCAACGGCGTCTTCTTTAAAAGAACTGTATGGGGTTTTATAAATATTGACCACAGCTTCAGCCAAAGAAACATTTCTTCTTCTTCGTTTTATGGTTTCCCTATAAAAAGCTGTCATTAAGGTGGGGTCATCAAAATATCGGTTGTCGCGGTTTTTAAGTGTTTCTTTTACAAGGGCCAGGGCATCTTTTGGGGCATTAATGTTGATTTCCGAAAGCTGGGTAACCGAAATTTCGAGGGAGATTTCATTTTTTTCTGGCGCCAGATCGGCAATCGGTACTTTTTTGGTTTTATACCCCAAGAACGAAACCACCACATTTTTATCGATGAACTCTTTGGGAACTTTTAAAAGGAAATTCCCTTCCGTATTGGTTATGGTGCTTATGTTGGTGCCCTCTATGGCCAGTGTTGCAAAAACCAACGATTTGTTACTGGATTGGTCCTTGACCTCTCCACTGTACTGGTTAAAGTCCATGGTTTGTTGGTTCCCTTGGAAAGCAAAAGAAACCAATGGGGCCAAGAGTGCCAGTGTACAAAGTGCGGAGCGCAAGAAAGCGCTGATTTTCTTGCGTATTGCGAGATTCGATGGTTTTAACGGCATAGCTATCTTCTTTTGTATTAAAAATACAAAATTTTAAAGATATGCTCACATAGTTTTTGTCCCTGAATGTGGATGTTCTATGCCGGTAAAAAGCTTGGTTTAATCTACCATGAAGAGGGCATTGGCAAAAAATAGCTTTCCATTTTCCCAGAATCCTCGGAACAACGGATTGTCCACCATATAAATTACTTGTCCACGGCCGTAATTTTCTACGCCATAAATCAAGGTTTCTGAGATTTTTTGCTGCGCTTCTATTCCGGCAAAGCCAGAAAACGGATCTGTATTTTTTTCCAAATAGACCGCATTTCCTCCATCGAGATATTCGTATGCACTGCTTCCCAATTTTAAAGAAAAGTATTCGGACCCATAGCCATACGCCAATGGATTGGAATTGTCCACTTTGGTTTTAAAAATTGCTCCGGTAATGGCTCCTTTCATTCGCTCTCTTTCCCAATCTTTGTAAGGTTGTGGTTCATTTTCGCTTGAGTCTTTCTCAAACTTTTTCTTGGTTACACCAAATCCTTTATCACCATCTAGCGCATCTATGGAGCCACCCATGGCAATGATCTTTCCTCCGTTGCGGACCCAGTTTTTAAGTTTGGATAATTGGTCCTCACTAAAATGGTTGCCGTAGCGTCCATCGGGCAAGATCAGGATACTATATTCGTCCAGATCCACTCGGTTGGCATATTCATCATCCAGAACGGTAAGCGGGTAATGCAACTGTTGCTCAAAAAAGTGCCATATTTCCCCAAAACGCAAGGTTGAGGTCGGACCGCCGGACAATACTGCAACCTTTGGTTTGGTGATCATTTGAACATACGACGAACCAAAATCTTTTCCAGAATCAACAAAGCCAGTTGAAGCGGCTGTGTATGGTTTTTGATAGTCGGTGATGATGTCCAGCATGGATGCCTGAAAATTTGAATCATGCTGATTGTCTCCTTTAGTAACGATCAAAGTTCCCCTATCAAAAGACTTGCCTTCCAAACTGAAGGGGTGGTCGGCTTTTCGTACTCGGATGCCCTTTTTTAACAAAGCGGACAAGAACCGTGCATCTTTCATACTGTTCCAATCAAAAAGATAAGCGTAGGCATTGGCAGGAGCTCCTATTGTTGCGTTCTGAACCACATCGCTTGCCGTATTGCCGGAGACCAATGAGGTGGAGGCAATTGCGTCCAATCCATATGCATACGGTAGGGACCATGCCGTAATATCGTAGGTGAGCGAATCCGATAATTTGGCATCGGGCTCGAATAATACTTTTACCATGGTACCTTTGGGTTGATTTGTGGAAACTACCATGCCATTGTTGTTGATGGCCATGTTTCCGCTTCTTCCCGTTTTGTAATGGTGTCCTTTGTAGGAACCACTGGATACATTGCCATATTCGATTTCGTGTTTGTCCAAAAGGGATTTAAGGGCTTCAAGCTTGTCCTTGTCTCCTTTTAGTACATAACTTTTATACTTAAAATCCTTGTTTTGATAGAACTTTTTGAATTCTTGGTTTAGTTTCTCTGCATTTTGAGAAGAAACCTCAATGGTAGATAGTCCCGTGGTGTGGTGGTGCGCAATTCTGTCCTTTAGGGTAAGGGTGTCGCCAATTGCGGTGACAATTCCAAGTCCGGCCCTTCCACTTCCACCTTGTTCGTAAGTCATCCCAATAGAACCGTTGTACATGGGGTAGGTGTCGCCATAGCTTGGATAGAGTAGATCAAATACTTCTTTGGTAAAATAGAACCAACCATTGGCATCAAAGTATTTGGCGTGGTTTCTGCCTATGGTCGTCTGAAAATCACGTTGGAAATCGGTAATTACCTCATGGTAGGGTTCTGCTGCTGGTGCAAAATAATACGGACTATTTACGCCTTGTTCGTGAAAATCCACATGAACATGGGGCAACCATTGGTTGAACATTTTTAATCGCTGCTGGCTCTCTACTTGGGTAAGCCAGGCCCAATCACGGTTAAGGTCGAACATATAGTGGTTACTGCGACCACTCCACCAACCTTCGTGGTGTTCCTTGCTGTTGGGATCTACTTGGAAAGGGGTGTTTTTATATTGGTTGTACCAGTTACTGTATCTGTCGCGGCCATCTGGGTTAATACAGGGGTCCATAATAACCACTGTGTTTTCCAAATAATTGCTTTTTTTTGTTAAAAGCTCATAAATCGTCTTCATGGAGGCTTCGGTACTCACACTTTCATTGCCATGAACATTATAGCTCAACCAAACAATGGCTTTGGACGAATTTCCCGAACCTTCTGTATTTTTTAAATGTTCTTTTCTAATGGTTTCCAAGTTGGAAATGTTTTCCGCAGAGGACACATAAGCCAAAATAAGGGGCCTACGTTCGTTGGTTTTTCCATAAACGGTGAGTTTGACTCGGTCCGGTTCCGATTCGGCCAAGTACTCGTAGTAATCCACCACTTCGTGATGGCGGGTAAACTGGGTTCCAAGTTCGTATCCCAAAAATTCTGATGGAGACTTTAATTGCTGTGCGGAAACCGAAATGGATACTAAAAGAAGGAGAGAAAATAAAAATCGGGTCATGTTTGGGTTAATTAGTTCTCTCAAATCTAATAATAAATTGGTGCAGAATCCTAATTTTATCAATTTGAGCCGACTAAATCTTGTATAAAATTCAATTAACGTATTTTTAGGACGAGTAAAAAAGAAGAGACTTATCTTTGATCACCTCATTTCAGTTTTAATGGAAGTAGAATGTATACCCTTTAAGGAAACCGGTTATTTTTCCCAATTAATTTGTGATTATCTAGAGCAAAAAAAAGAATTAGCACCTTACTACAATAGATTTCCCTTACCCGGTAACTTTAGTGATCAGATTAAAGAAAAATCTGCCAACTACCCAAAAGCCCACAGAAAAGTTTTGGTCGAATCTTTAAACGAGCAATACAAAAATGTGGAGGTTTCCGGCGCAACAAAAAAAAATATCCTAGCTCTTGAAAAGGAAAATTCCTTTACCGTGGTAACCGGTCACCAGTTAAATTTATTTACTGGTCCTTTGTACTTCCTGTATAAAATTGTATCGACGATAAATCTGGCCAAAAAGCTAAAGGCACAGTTTCCCGATCATCAATTTGTGCCGGTGTATTGGATGGCAACGGAGGATCACGATTTTGATGAGATCAATTATTTTAATCTACACGGGAAAAAGGTGCTTTGGAACAAGAATGTTTCCGGTGGGGTAGGTAGATTGTCCACAGATGGTCTGGATGAGGTATTCGGGATATTTGCTTCCGAACTTGGTAATTTAGGTTATACGGATAAATTAAAAGAGCTATTCCAAAAGGCCTACCTCGAAAACCAAACCCTGGCCCAAGCTACAAGATACCTCGCCAATGCCTTGTTCGGAGATGAAGGTCTTGTAATTGTGGATGGTGACGATAAGCATTTGAAAAGGTTATTGGTGCCTTATGTCCAAAAGGACATTTTTCAGCATACGCCCTACAAAAAAGTTACCAAGACGATAAAAAACTTGGAGAAAATTTCAACGGACTACACAATTCAAGTAAACCCGAGGGAAATCAACTATTTTTATCTAAAGGACGATTTTCGGGAACGAATTGTTCTAAAAAAAGGGAAATACCATGTGCTCAATACCCAGTTGGATTTTACCCCAGAGGAGATTTTAAAAGAACTTGAAGAATATCCAGAGCGTTTTTCGCCCAACGTGGTCACTCGCCCATTATATCAGGAGGTTATCCTACCCAACCTTTGTTATATCGGAGGAGGGGGAGAATTGGCTTATTGGTTGGAATTTAAATCCTTTTTTGATGAACTGGGAGTGACCTTTCCTATTTTGATGCTGCGGAATTCAGCATTGTTGATAAAAGAAAAACAGTCGGACAAGATTGAAAAGATGGGACTCACGGTAGCTCATTTATTTATGAAACAGCACAGCCTTATCAACAAAAAAATACGAGATATCTCCAATATCGATGTTGATTTTTCGCCGCAAAAAAAGGTGCTAGAGGAACAATTTAAACAAATGTACGAGCTTGCCAACAAAACGGACAAGAGCTTTTTGGGAGCCGTAAAAGCACAGGAGGTAAAACAAAAAAAGGGTTTGGACAAGCTGGAAAAGCGACTTTTACGCGCCCAAAAACGAAAATTAAAAGATCACGTAACGCGATTAACGGAGTTGCAGAATGAGTTATTTCCAAATCAATCGTTGCAAGAAAGGCAGCTCAATTTTTCCGAGATCTATTTAGAAATGGGAGAGGAGCTCATTCCGATGCTACTGAATACTTTAGATCCTTTTTCTCAGAATTTTACCATAATTAAAAACAAATAATAGCCCTAAAAATCTCCCGCAGTAGAAAAAAAGCCAATCTTATTCAAAAAAAGTTTTACGGATCAGGTAGGGTATTTGTCCGGTAGGTTGTTCCTTACATATAAATAGCTATGAAAATTTAAATTTTGAGTTGGTTAACTCATATGTTTAGGTTGGTTTTGATTTTATTGAAAAGCCCCGGAGTGGTTCCCGGGGCTTTTTGCATTCTTTATGTTTGGTTCCGATTCAGAACAAATCTTTGAAATGTGATTTTACCTCAAAAAGAGTGGCCTCTTTCATGGTGTCGAATCGAACGTCCGCATGTCCGACACGCTCTTCGGGACCAATGCCAACGCTATAAAAATTACCGGCTTTTGCTGCATCGATACCCTTTTCGGCATCTTCAAAAACAATACACCTTTCCGGCGATAGGCCCATTTTTTCGGAGGCGTACAAGAAAATGTCGGGAGCTGGTTTGCTTCTGGATACACTATTGCCATCACCGATCACATCAAAATAATGGGTAGCATTTAGTTGTTTCAATACCTTTTCTGCATTTTTACTTGCACTGCCGAGGGCAACGCTAAACCCTTCGGACCTAAGGTGCGTTAAAAGTTCTTTGGCACCCGGTAGATAATCCTCGGGGGTCATGTGATCCAAACTTTGCACGTAAATATCGTTCTTTTGGGTAGCTAGTTCCACGATAGTTTCTTCTTTGAGCGAAACATTGTTGTGGTCCATGATCACTTTAATGGAATCCATTCTGGATATCCCTCTCAATTTTTCGTTGAGATCGCGATCAAATTGCCAATCCATGTCGTCCGACAATTTTTTCCAAGCGGCAAAATGCAGTTCTGCTGTATCCGTGATTACGCCATCCAAATCAAAAATGAATCCCTTAATCATAATCAGTTCTTTTTTACATCGCAAAGAAATAATGAAATCAATTAAGAAAAAAACTATATAAGACTTTGTTTTGTGCAGGGAAAAGCTGGACTGGCACTCAAAGCAGACGGGGTGTTGATAACCCGTTGGAATTACTTCTTTAAAAAACTTGTGGCAAATATCCATTAAAAGATACTTTTGCAACTAAAGCAAATTGCTATTTTTGCCCATGCATAACAACGTACTCATCCTAGACTTTGGTTCCCAGTACACACAATTGATCGCAAGACGCGTCAGGGAACTCAACATTTACTCAGAAATTAAACCGTATAACAAGGTGCCCGAAGATCTGTCGGATTACAAAGCGGTAATATTGTCCGGTTCACCGTCCTCGGTTCGCTCCGAACAGGCCCCTCATCCCGATCTATCCGGAATTAAAGGAAAAAAACCTCTTTTGGGCATTTGCTACGGCGCACAATATCTGTCCCATTTTCATGGGGGTAACGTGGCCCCTTCCGCTACCCGTGAATATGGGCGGGCCAATTTGTCCTTTATTAAATCCGACGATGATTTTTTGAAAGGAATTGAAGAAGGTAGCCAAGTATGGATGAGCCACTCGGATACCATTAAGGAACTGCCCGAGGGAGCAGTACTTTTGGCCAGCACCCACGATGTGGAAAATGCGGCTTACAAGATTGGAGGGGAGAGCACTTACGGGATACAGTTTCACCCGGAAGTGTACCATTCAACAGATGGAAAAAAGCTATTGGAAAACTTTTTGGTAAATATAGCTGGTCTAAAACAGGACTGGACTCCCGATGCCTTTGTGGAAACCACTGTGGATGAACTAAAGGAGGAAATCGGGGACGAAAAAGTAATATTGGGACTATCCGGCGGTGTGGATTCCAGTGTGGCGGCCATGTTGCTCCACAAGGCCATCGGAGATCATCTATACTGTATATTCGTGAACAATGGCCTCTTGCGTAAAAATGAGTTCGAAAGTGTTTTGGACCAGTACAAGCACATGGGCTTAAATGTAAAGGGCGTGGATGCTTCGGCACGTTTTTTGGATGCTCTTAAGGGCGAGTCGGACCCTGAAAAGAAGAGAAAGATCATCGGAAGGGTCTTTATCGAGGTCTTTGATGATGAATCCCACAAAGTGGAAAATGCAAAATGGTTGGCCCAGGGTACTATTTATCCTGACAGAATTGAATCTGTTTCGGCAAGTGGAGGCCCATCAGCTGTGATCAAAAGCCACCACAATGTTGGAGGATTGCCCGATTATATGAAATTAAAAGTAGTTGAACCCTTAAAAATGTTGTTCAAGGACGAAGTGAGAAGAGTTGGGGCGAGTATGGGAATGTCCAAAGAAATTTTGGGAAGACACCCTTTCCCAGGTCCTGGCTTGGGAATACGTATCTTGGGGGATATTACACCGGAGAAAGTGGCTATTTTACAAGAGGTCGACGCAATTTTTATCGATGGATTAAAAAAATGGGGACTTTATGACAAGGTTTGGCAGGCCGGAGCCATGCTTTTGCCCGTAGATAGTGTAGGGGTCATGGGAGATGAGCGTACCTACGAAAAATGTGTGGCGCTCAGAGCGGTGGAAAGCACCGATGGGATGACCGCCGATTGGGTAAATTTGCCCTACGAATTTTTGCAAAAGACCTCTAACGATATAATAAACAAGGTTAAAGGCGTTAATAGAGTGGTGTACGACATTAGTTCCAAACCACCTGCAACTATAGAATGGGAATGAAAAAATATATGTTACAACTGGTTTTTACCATGGTCCTTTTGTTGGCCATGGTGCCGGTTTCTGCACAAAATTATACCACGCACACTGTAAAGGATGGAGAGACTCTAAAGAGCATTTCCCAAAAATATCGGGTAACGCCCTATAGTATTTTACAGGCCAATAAAGAAATCAAGAATGCTTCCGATGTTAAGGAAAACACGATTCTTATTATACCCTTGAACGGAAAAGCGGAAGACACTAAAAACGAGGCCAAACCAGATAAGCCAAAACAAGAAGAGCTGAAGCCGATTCGATTTACACGACACAGGGTAAGAAGAAAGGAAACCCTTTTTGGTCTGACCCAAAAGTATGAGATCACCGAAGAACAATTAAAAAGATATAACACAAGGCTGTATTCGGAAACATTGGACAAGGGAATGGTGCTTCAAATTCCTGTTTTTCCAGAAGTGGACCCCAATGAGGAAAAAGAACTGGATTTCGAAATATACACCGTTCAACCTAAAGAGACACGTTGGAGCATTGCCCACAAATACGGAATTAGTGTCGATAGTTTGTTGGTCTTAAACCCGGAATTGGATAAGAACACCAATTATTTGGCAGCAGGAGAAGAGTTGAAACTGCCACGCCCCAAAGGGGATAGCCTAAAGGAACAGAAAACAGAGGTTTTTACTTCTTACACGGTACCTCCAAAAATGACACTTTATAGTCTTGGAAGGGAATATGGTATCCCAACGGATTCTATTGTACGCTTGAATCCGGAAATAATGAAAGCCGGAGGCCTAAAAGAGGGAATGGTGGTACGTTTGCCCAAAAAGAAGTCTCAGGCCGGTATAGTGAACACCGACAACTTTGTTTTTTATGAGGTAAAACCCAAACAGAATATATTTAGAATTACCCAGAACCTTAAGATTACCAGAGAAGAACTGTTCCGTTTGAACCCAGCTTTAGAAAATGGACTTAAAGCGGGAATGGTACTAAAGTTGCCTAAAGAAAAAGCAGAAGGACTAGAAGTGAAAAATGCCCTAGTGCTGGATAAGATCAATTTGGTGGACAGCATAAATGTGGAAAATAAACCACAGCTGGTTTTTATGCTTCCCTTTCGTTTGGACAAGGTAAACTTGAACGACACCCAAAGAGCGGAAGAATTGATCAAAAACCGAAGGGACCTGGCATTGAGCCTTGGTTTTTACACAGGGGCCATGGTCGCTTTGGATTCCATTAAAAAACTTGGAGTATCGGTCAACGTAAAAACTTACGATACCCAGTTGGACCAAGCTAAAGTAAAAGAAATACTTTTCCGTGAATCCTTAACAGGGGTAGATGCTGTGATAGGACCACTGGCCGCCGGACCTTTGGACGAGGTTGCCGTGCAGGCAAAAACCAAGAATATTCCCGTAGTGGCCCCTATTGCATCGGACAGTAAACTCAGTCACAGCAATGTTTTTTTCTCCGTTCCCAGAGATGCAGTCCTTAGGGATAAAATGCTGGCATATATGGAGAAAATCCATACCGATGAGAATGTGGTCATAATTGCGGATTCTACCCATCAAGTGGCACACGATTCTATTTTGAGCAAGTTTCCTGCTGCCCAAATCGCAAAAGTGATCGATAATAAATCGTTGCACTTGGATAGGTTTTTGATCCAATTGTCCAACGAAAAGGAGAACTGGGTATTTTTGGAAACCGATCAACCCAATATGGTGGCAAGTGTAACATCCATTCTAAACTCTGCCAATACCTCTTCGGTTACAGCAACAAACAACCCGCAAGAAAAGGTTAATGTACGCATGTTCACCACAAGCTTTAACGGGGCATTTGAGCACGAGGCAGTTTCCAAGACACATTTATCCAATTTAAAATTTACCTATCCATCGTTCTACAAGGAATCTGCGGATGATACCTTCACTAGGGCATATATGAAAAAATACAATGGCCTACTACCGGATAGGTATGCCATCCGAGGATTTGATGTGACCATGGACGTGTTATTGAAACTGGCTTACAAAAAGAATTTGTTTGAAACATCAAAATATATAGGGTTAACGGAATATGCAGGCAATGGATTTGATTATCTTAACGATTGGACCTCCGGGTACTTTAACCGCGCCTGTTACATTATGGAGTATGACAACCTTACCATTAAAGAAGTAGAAATCAATGACAGCAAAAGTAACCTATAACGGAAATCTTAGAACTACCTGTGTACACTTACGATCAGGTAGTGAGTATATTACCGATGCCCCTGTGGACAACAATGGCAAGGGAGAGGCTTTTTCCCCTACGGATACCGTGGCTACTGGCTTGGCGAACTGTATGATAACGATGATGGGAATAAAAGCCAGGGATTTGGAAATTGATATAGCAGGTTCTACCGCAGAGGTTACCAAGCATATGGCGGCCAATCCACGGAGAATCTCCAAGATCGAGGTAAAGTTTGATCTGCCTGCATCCATCTCTGAGAAACACCGTAAAATTTTGATGCATACGGCGAACACTTGCCCAGTACATTACAGTTTGCACCCAGATATTGAAAAAGTAATCGATTTTAATTGGATAAACTAGTTGCAATAGGATGTTTTTTTCTGTTTGGTTTTTTGGGTTTTGCACAAGAGATCGAAGAAGGCGTTCTATGGAACAGTAATATTAGGCTCACATGGGCCGATTTTAAGGGGAAGGTTCCCCCGGCAGCCGAATCGGCTGCCACCACCGCCAGTGGTATTAGTTATTCCTATTCTGCCAACTTGCTCCACCACGAGGTTAAATTGGATTATGAGGTAAATGCGTTTTTTTATCCCAACGAAAGCTGGTACAAGCCGGAGCTGTGCAATGAAAACACCTTGGCCCACGAGCAATTACATTTTGATATTACCGAACTTTTTGCCCGTAAAATGCGCGCAAAACTGCGCCGCACCTCTTTCTCTGATGATGTTAAGGGAGAAGTGCGCAAAATATACCAGGATATTTTAAAGGAACTACAAGAACACCAAGAACAATACGATTGGGAAACCAATTTTTCCCGAAACCGGGAAAAGCAATTAGAATGGAATACCAAGATTGCCTTAGCTTTAAAAGAAAGTGAATCGTAAAAAAATATTTAGGGCAGTAGCCCAAGTTCACTCAGGAACATTACATATTATTATTCTGGAAAAGACTACACATCACATCTTAGAAAAGCATCCTTCAACGCTGCAATTTTATCCTCCCATGTCACAATGAACTCTTGAGCCACGTAGCCTGTAAATCCGGTATCATGTATGGCTTTGATAATGGCCGGGTAGTAGAGTTCTTGGGTTTCATCAATTTCGTGCCTACCGGGAACACCTGCGGTATGGTAGTGACCAAAGTAAGGATGATAGTTTTGTATACTGCGGATTATATCGCCTTCTTGGATTTGCATGTGGTAGATGTCGAACAACAATTTAAAATTGTCGCTGCCCAAATGTTTGCACAGTTCTACCCCCCAAAGGGAGTTGTCACACATATAATCGGGGTGGTTCACTTGGTTAAACAGCTCCATTTGTATTACCACTCCGTGTTTTTCGGCCAAGGGCATAATCTGTGAAAGCCCATCTACACAATTTTGTAGCCCAACGTAGTCGTTCATCCCGTCTCGATTGCCGCTAAAGCAGATTAGGTTGGTATAGCCCGCTTCCGCAACTTTCGGAATCATTTCCGTGTAATTCTTAATAAGCTGTTCGTGGTATTTGGGGTTGTTCCATCCCTCCGTCAAACTTATTTCAGCACCGTTGCACATCGAACAATGAATGTCATATTTTTTTAAAATGGGCCATCTGTCCGGACCGATCAAATCAATTGCATTTACTCCAAGCTCCTTTAAGGTCTTTAAAAAATCTTCAAAGGGAATATCGCTAAAACACCATTCACAAACACTATGGTTTATATTGTGTTTTAACTTAAATGTTTGGGGCAGTACTTGGTCGGAGGTCATGGCCGAACCAGAGGCCAGACCGGCAGAGCCAACAGCTGCGGTGGCAATAAAATTTCTACGTTTCATTTTTCGGATTTGTTGAGGGAAAGATAGTATTTTAGGCCTATATATGGAAATGCGTCCCGATACAGAACAGCTTTTGGAAATGGCCCATTATAAAATGCCCTTTGGTAAGTACAAAGGGCGATATTTGGTGGATCTGCCTCTTGCCTATTTGGTATGGTTCAGGCAAAAAGGTTTTCCCAAAGGTAAACTTGGCGACTACCTTAATACCATGCTGACCATTAAGGATAACAACCTGGAACCCATCATCAGAAAACTGCAAAAAGATTTTCCTATAGAATCTACCTGATTTTTGTCCCGCAATTAGTAACTTTACGCCCCGTAATAGAATGATCAATATGTCAGAGACCAAGTACATTTTCGTTACGGGAGGCGTTACTTCTTCATTGGGAAAAGGAATTATTGCCGCATCCTTGGCCAAACTACTGCAAGCCAGGGGATACCGAACAACCATCCAAAAATTAGATCCATACATAAATGTTGATCCCGGAACATTGAATCCGTACGAACACGGTGAATGCTATGTTACCGACGATGGTGCCGAAACCGATTTGGACCTTGGGCATTATGAGCGTTTTTTGAACGTGCGCACTTCACAGGCCAATAACGTGACCACAGGAAGAATTTACCAAAGCGTAATCGAAAAAGAACGTAGAGGGGAGTTTTTGGGTAAAACGGTGCAGGTGGTCCCCCACATTACCAACGAGATCAAAGAGCGTATCCAAATTTTGGGGAACAGTGGCGACTACGATATCATTATTACCGAAATAGGAGGTACCGTAGGTGATATTGAATCCCTGCCCTATATTGAGGCAGTTAGGCAATTACTTTGGGAACTGGGAGAGCATAATGGTATAGTAATCCATCTTACTTTGGTGCCATTTTTGTCCGCCGCGGGGGAATTAAAGACCAAACCAACACAGCACTCCGTAAAAACTTTGATGGAAAGTGGAATCAAGGCTGATATATTGGTGTGCCGTACAGAGCATCATATTTCTGAAGACATCAAGGAGAAATTGGCACTTTTCTGCAATGTTAGAAAAGAGGCCGTAATCCAATCCATAGATGCATCCACTATTTACGATGTACCATTGTTGATGCAAGAAGAAGGCCTGGATACCGTAACATTGGAAAAGTTGGCCTTGCCGAACACTACAGAACCAAATCTTGATCAATGGAAGGAGTTTTTGAACAGACACAAAAATCCAAAGGATAAAGTAGTGATCGGATTGATCGGAAAGTATGTGGAACTTCCCGACTCGTACAAATCCATTCAAGAGGCCTTTATCCATGCAGCTGCCGCCAACGAAGTCAAAGTTGAGGTGAAATCCATTCATTCCGAGCATTTGTCCCCAAGCAATGTAGCTCAAAAGTTAAAAGGATTGGACGGTATTTTGGTAGCTCCAGGTTTTGGGGAACGCGGTATAGAGGGCAAGGTAAAGGCGGTAAGATATGCTAGGGAAAACAATATTCCGTTCTTGGGTATTTGTTTGGGAATGCAAATGGCCGTGATCGAATTCGCCCGAACCGTTCTTGGTCTGGAAAAAGCCAATTCAACGGAAATGAACAAGCAAACCCCCGATCCTGTGATCAGTTTAATGGAAGAACAAAAATCCATTACCGATATGGGAGGTACCATGCGTTTGGGAGCTTGGGACTGCCATTTAAAAGAAGGTAGCTTGGTGCAAAGCGTCTATGGAACTTCCGATATAGAGGAAAGGCATAGACACCGATATGAATTCAACAACCAATATAAGGAACAATTGGAAGCGGCTGGATTGGTTGCATCCGGGCTCAATCCAAAAACAGGATTGGTGGAAGTTGTGGAAATTCCAACACATCCTTGGTTTGTCGGGGTACAGTATCACCCCGAATATAAGAGTACCGTAGCCAGCCCGCACCCTTTGTTTGTTGGGTTTGTAAAAGCGGTATTGGCCCAAAAACAAAAACAAAACAATGCCAGTTTGGCATAAAACCCGGTTTTGGGCATATATTTGCCATTTGATACACGAACAAAAGATTTCTACTAAATAATATTCATGGAAGAAAAGAAGCTGGATATTAAATCCATTATTGGATTTGTACTGATATTTGGGATACTGGTTTTTATGTTTTACCAAAATCAGCCAACACCAGAAGAGTTGGAAGCACAAAAAGCGGAACAGGCAAAGATCGAAGCTGAGGCAGCCAAGGTCGAAAATGAAGCTCAAAAAGAGCCGGTGCAAAAAGCCAAGGTAATCGATCTTACCGATTCCATTGCGGTGGCGGATTATAAAAACACAGTTGGCGCATTTGGGTTTACCCAAACCGCAGAAGGCATCACTACCTTGGAGAACGAGGTTTTATTGCTGAAAATTTCCAATAAGGGAGGCCAGATCGTAGAGGCCAAAATGAAGGACTATGTGACTTTCGACTCCATACCTGTGTATTTGGTGAAGGATGGGAACGCCAATTTTGCGATAAACTTTAGCAGTTCGGATAATAGATCGCTCAGCACAGCTGATTTGTTCTTTGAGCCATCGCTTACCAAGAGCGGCGAGAACCAGGTCTTGTCCATGAAGGCCAAAGTAGCCAATAATCAATATTTGGAGTATAGGTACGAAATGAAGCCAAATGAGTATTTGGTCGATTTTACCATTAGATCGCAAGGGTTGAGCGGTGTTTTTAACACAAGTAAACCAGTTACCTTGGAATGGGACCTAAAAGGGATACGACATAATAAAAGTGTTATGTACGAGAACCGGTATACCCGATTGACGTACAATCACGATGAAGGTAGCATTAGCAAACTTTCGGAAAGCAGCGATTTTGATGAGGAAACTGAGGAGGATGTAAAATGGTTATCGTACCGCCAACACTTTTTCAGCTCTATTTTGGCAACGGACGACCATTTTACCACCGCAGCTTTAACTTCTACCAATTTGGTCGAGGAAGAAAGCAAGGAAATACTATTCACTAAAGCTTACAGTACAAAAGCGCCTTTGGAATTTAAAGGAGGGGAGTTGTCCCAGAATATGCATTGGTATTATGGGCCAACCGATGTTAAGGTCTTGGATGATTATAAGGATTTGGGACTGGCGGACTCCATACCATTTGGTTGGGGTATTTTTGGTTGGATCAACCGATATATCTTTACACCGTTCTATACTTTCTTAAGCTCGTTCCTACCGTATGGTATTGCAATTATTATCATGACCATAGTAGTGCGCTTGGCTCTATCTCCGGTGACGTACAAATCTTATTTGTCGCAAGCCAAAATGAAGGTATTGAAGCCCGAGATTTCGGAAATCAATGAGAAATATAAGGACAACGCCATGAAAAAGCAGCAAGAGACCATGAAGGTCTATAACAAGGCAGGGGTGAGTCCAATGAGTGGTTGTGTGCCCGCCTTGTTGCAGTTGCCCATTTTCTACTCCTTGTTCATGTTTTTCCCAACTTCTTTTGCATTAAGACAAAAGCCGTTTTTGTGGGCAGAAGACCTTTCTTCTTACGATACCATTTTTGAACTACCTTTTACCATACCGTTTTATGGCGATCACGTGAGTTTGTTCCCGATTTTGGCATCCGTAGCGATTTTCTTTTATATGCAGATGACTACTGGACAGAGTATGCAGATGCAACAGCAACCGGGTATGCCGAACATGAAATTTATTATGTACCTATCACCAATTATGATGTTGTTCTTCTTCAACAACTATGCGAGTGGTTTGAGTTTGTACTATTTCATTTCCAATTTGATTACCATCTTTATTATGTTGGCCATAAAAAACTACATTTTGGACGAGGAAAAGATCCATGCCCAAATTCAGGAAAACAAAAAGAAACCTAAAAAGGAGAACAAGTTTCAGCGTAAAATGCGCGAGATGATGGAACAGGCAGAGGAGCAGAAAAAAGCAGGTAGAAGATAATCCTCGGTAGTTTAGTTGACTCTCTTTTACAAATAAAAAAACTCCCTCAAGAATATCTTGGGGGAGTTTCCATTTATAGGCTTAGTTTGGAAAGATTTGGGACTCCAAAGATGCACGATTATCCACGTTATTAAAATTAAAAGTTGTCAAATAGCCGGTTTCTGTGGGCAGATAATCCTTTGTTGATGTGTCATCGATAAACGGTAAACCTTACTCGATAAAAAGCCCCCTCGATATCGTTCAAGGGGGCTTTTCAGTCAACAATTCATCAAATCAAAAACTAGTTGTTTGTATCGGGAATCAATACAGTGTCCACTGCATGGATAACGCCGTTTATGGCCTGTACATCTACTGCGATTATTCCAATGCCCGTGTTTCCGGCACCGTCGGTAACATCTGCAATATTATCACCGGTACCTGGTAGGTTTATGGTAATGTCATCTCCTTCCAAAGTAGTCGCCATAATGCCATCGGACAAATCTCCAGAACGTACATTGGCAGAGGCTACTACGTGGTGCTGCAGTACGCTGGTCAATAATCCACCATCAATATCTCCCAATTCGTTCCACATATCGTTACTGTCCAATAGAGCTTGGAAGGCATCATTGGTCGGAGCAAATACTGTGAATGGCCCAGTCCCGGATAGTGTGGCAACAAAATCAGGCTGACCCTCTGCGGTCAATGCTGCTTGTAAAGAATCAAAAGTTGGATCGGCCACAGCAAAGGTAACCACTGTTGGGAGGTCAATGACCGCGTCAACTGTATGGATCACTCCATTGCTGGCTACGATATCGGCCATTACAACATTGCTTACGCCGTTCAGGGTTACACCATCATCTGTATTGATATAAAGACTCAGGTTCTCATCGGTATCAAATTCAGCGGCAGTATTAACATAAGAGTTGGACAAACCTGACGAGAATGCAGCAGCTCCTACAATCACGTGGTTGGACAGGATTGCATTAATATCGTTGGAATTTGGATTGGTAAATGCACCAAATGCATCGTTACCTGGGGCGAATACGGTAAAATCCGTTTCTTCATCAGAAAGCAAATCTGTAAAGGTCGTGTTCCCACCTTCTGTTAGGGCCCCTACCAAAGATGAAAGTCCTGGGTTGGCCACTGCATGGTCAACAATATTTGGTATATCTATTACGGCATCTACAACGTGCACGATTCCGTTCAATGCCTTAACATCCGGCGTTACAACAGAAGATACTCCATTAAAGGTGACACCATCGGAAGTGTCGAAGAACAAACTTACATTTTGATCACCAGCTCCTGTAGCTAAAGTACTGGTATACCCGGAACCAAGTCCAGTTAGATCGGTAGAAGTAATTTCTCCACTTATCACGTGGTTTAACAATACGTTGGTGAGTACCTCTACAGGCACGTCCTCCAATGCTGCACCATCCAAGAATGTGGCAAAGGCATCATCGGTCGGGGCCAATACTGTAAATGGGCCATCCCCGCGAAGCACGGTAGGCAAATCTCCGTTGGCGGCACTTAAGGCAGCAACCAAATTCTGCAAGTTTTCGTTGCCGATCGCCAAATCTGTAATTGGCACAAGGATAATGTCTGCCAACTCATCCAGAATGGCCTGTGGCAATAGAACTTTATCAATAATGTGTACCACACCATTGGAAACTTCAACATTGGCAGTGGTTACTTCGGCGTCCACATCGGTAGCGTCACTAATAAATACACCACCAGTAGTGGATACTTGAATAGTTGAGCCTTGTAGGGTGGTTATTGTCTGCCCATCACTCAAGTCTGATGATAGAACGGCGGCATCTGCTACAACGTGATACGTAAGAATCACGGCCAACAGGTCTTGGAGTTGTTGAGAATTAAAATCGTCCAAGGAGTCGAATCCATCCAGTTGGGCCAATAAATCGCTAAAGGCTTGATTGGTCGGGGCAAATACGGTAAATGGTCCTTCACCGCTCAAAGCAGCTACTAAATCGTTGTTTGCACTTTCGTCTGCCTTTTGAAGCGCACTTACCAAAGTACTGAGGTCAGCGGTAGCTTGTGCAGCGTCAACAATGGTTACGGTCGGTTCTACTTCTGGCATTGTTCCCTCGTCGTCGTCCGAGCAGGATACAATGGTCAGCAATAAGAACAGTAAAGATAATCGTGTTAGGGTTTTTAATGCTTTCATGTCGGTGTTTTAAAAATGTTTAACGATTTAAAAGTATAGTTAAACAAAATATAAACAATATTGTTTAACATTTTTGACTAAAAATTTAACAAATTAAGTTTTGAGCTAGCCTGAGATTAGAAATGGGTCCATAGGTGTTATGAGATATTTATCATTTTAAATGACCATCAATTTGTATTTTTGTAGTCTTAAAATTGAAAAATGAAAAAGGTAGTTGTAGGACTTTCTGGAGGGGTGGATTCCAGCGTGACCGCTTACTTGCTCAAAGAGCAGGGATACGATGTTATTGGCCTGTTCATGAAAAACTGGCATGATGACTCGGTGACCATATCCGAGGAGTGTCCGTGGTTGGAGGATAGCAATGATGCATTGATCGTTGCGGAAAAGTTGGGGATTCCTTTTCAGACGGTAGATTTAAGTGTAGAATACAAGGAGCGTATTGTTGATTATATGTTCAATGAATACGAAAAGGGAAGAACTCCAAATCCAGATGTTTTGTGCAATCGTGAAATTAAATTCGATGTGTTCCTTAACATAGCATTGCAGTTGGGTGCCGATTATGTGGCAACAGGACATTATTGCCGTAAAGGCACCATTAAAAATGAAGACGGAACGGAAACCTACCAATTATTATCGGGCAAGGACCCGAACAAGGACCAATCCTACTTTCTGTGTCAGCTGTCGCAAGAGCAACTATCCAAAACGTTGTTTCCCATCGGAGATCTTTTAAAACCAGAAGTGCGAAAAATTGCTGCGGAGAACAACCTTATCACTGCAGATAAAAAAGATTCCCAAGGGTTGTGTTTTATTGGAAAGGTGCATTTGCCGGAATTTTTGCAACAAAAACTGAAACCCAAAAAAGGTGTCATTGTGGAAGTACCTGCCAATGCGGAACAATTTTCGGTCAATACGCCCGAATTTAATAACCAAAGGGATAAACTCATTTTCCAAGCCGAAAAGCCCGTCTACTCAAAAACAGATGGCAAAGTAGTCGGCGAGCACCAAGGAGCACATTACTTTACCATAGGCCAACGTAAAGGATTAAATGTAGGGGGAACAAAAGAACCATTGTTTGTAATAGACACCGATGTGGACAAGAATATAATTTACACCGGTCAGGGCAAATCTCACCCCGGCCTTTACCGAAACACGTTGTTTATTAAGGAGGACGAACTCCATTGGGTAAGGCCCGATCTAGCCCTAAAGTTAGATGAGGCCATGGAGGTAAAAGCCCGTATCCGATATCGTCAACCCCTACAGCAAGCTACACTATATAAAGTAGAGAATGGATTGTTTGTGGACTTCAAGGATAAACAATCGGCCATTACCGAAGGACAGTTTGCTGCTTGGTATTTGGAAGATGAACTAATAGGTTCTGGTGTCATTTCTTGATCGGAAGCCTAAATTTGATTATTTTGTCGGAAAACAGAATACCTGACTTCATGCAGCATAGAATCACAGAACTTTTTGGAATAGAATATCCCATTGTACAGGGCGGCATGATTTGGGCCAGCGGTTGGCGCTTGGCCTCTGCCGTATCCAATGCAGGAGGACTGGGCCTATTGGGCGCAGGGAGCATGTATCCCGAAGTGTTGGAGGAACATATCATAAAGTGCAAAAAAACGACCGATAAGCCGTTCGGGGTGAATGTGCCCATGTTGTACCCGGATATTGAAAAGTTGATGGACATTATTGTTGAGCAAGGCGTGAAAATTGTTTTTACTTCGGCGGGCAATCCAAAAACATGGACCAAGTTTCTTCAAGATAAAGGGATAACTGTTGTACATGTAGTGAGCAGTGTAAAGTTTGCTCTTAAGGCGCAAGAAGCCGGTGTGGATGCTGTTGTTGCTGAAGGTTTTGAGGCTGGAGGACACAATGGACGGGACGAAACTACTACAATGGTACTTATTCCTTCAGTGAAGGAAAAAATCACAATTCCCCTTATTGCGGCCGGCGGCATAGCTACGGGTAGGGCCATGTTGGCCGCTATGGTTTTGGGTGCCGATGGAGTACAGGTGGGAAGCAGGTTTGTAGCATCGCACGAAGCCTCGTCGCACGAAATGTTCAAACAGATGATTGTACAGGCCAAAGAGGGCGATACCCAACTTACATTAAAGGAGCTGGCACCGGTACGTTTACTAAAAAACAAATTTTATCAGGACATACAGCAGGCCTATGCCAAAGGTGTAAATATGGAGGAATTGAAGGAATTATTGGGGCGGGCCAGAGCCAAAAAAGGAATGTTCGAGGGAGATATGGATGAGGGCGAACTGGAAATAGGCCAAGTCTCCGGACTTATTCATGCAATTTCGCCTGCAGCACAGATCGTGGCGGATTTAATGGCTGAATTTAACCAAGCAAAAGCGGAAATGTGCCAGTATTAGAGTTTTAGATACATATTTATAGAAACTTTTAATACATTTATACCGCGCAATGAGAACACTAATCCCCACACTATTCCTTTTTGTGCTCGCTTTACAATGTCATGGGCAAGTGGAGCGGGACAAAGCACTCCATTTTTTGGGAGGTAACCTCTTTGGACTTGCAGGGGCAGGAATCGCCAAACAAGCTTCGGATGGTAATCGGATTTGGACCTTTGTGGGTTCCGTGGCCGGAAGTACATTAATTGGACTTGCAAAAGAAACCGTCGATGCAGGACAAAAAAATAATGGCTGGGATAACGACGATTTGGCGGCGACAATTTTAGGAGGTGTTACCGTTGGTGTAACGATCGACCTATTTTCGAAAAAGGACAATCGGAGAAGATTGCGTGGAAGATATTCACACAGGGACCTTAAAACACCAACAGGACCAATTCTTAAACCACAAACCCAATTCGTTGTTTTGGAAGGAAAACTGCCAGCATTGCAAACATTGGGTATATCCGGACAAAAACTTTCGGTTAAATAATTCCCCTGGCCTTTATTTCCAGATATTTATTGATGGTGTTCACCGTTAATTCCTCGGGCTTGGTCAAAATGGTCTGAACGCCATATTTTTGAAGCTCTTTCTGCATCAACCTTTTTTCCAAGGAAAACTTTTCTGCAATCGTTTTATGATAGATTGCTTGGATGTCTTCCGCATCTTCGGCAATAAGCGATTCCAACTCCGTATTTTCAAAGAAAATAACTACCAAAACATGCTTTTTGGCCATGGCCAATAGATATGGCAACTGCCTTTTAAGACCAGAAATATGTTCAAAATTCGTGTACAGCAAGAGCAGACTGCGTTGGTTCACTTTTCGCTTAACATGGGCATACAACATGCCAAAATCGGAATCTGAAAAATCGGTGGAAATGTTGTATAAGCTCTCCATTATTGTGTTGAGGTGGGTGAGCTTCTGCACAGCTGGGACAAAGGTCTCTATTTTTTTGGAGAAGGTGAGCAACCCTGTTTTGTCGTTCCGTTTAAGGGCGACATTGGAAAACGCCAATGAAGAATTAATGGCATAATCCAACAAGCTCAGTCCGTTAAAGGGCATTTTCATTACCCTTCCAGTGTCTATAATGGAGTAAATGGGTTGTGATCGCTCATCTTGGTACTGATTTACCATTAATTGGTTCTTTTTGGCAGTGGCTTTCCAATTAATGGTCCGTACATCGTCCCCTTTAATGTACTCTTTGATTTGCTCAAACTCTTGGGTATGGCCAATGCGTCTTATTTTTTTAAGCCCAAACTCCGTTAATCGATTACTGGTGGCCAAAAAGTCGTATTGCTGCATTTGTATGATGGATGGATAAACCGGTACCATTTGATCCTTTTGGAACACAAACTTTCTTTTAATTATCCTAAGCGGAGAGGAAGCAAACACAATAAGATTGCCAAACACATATTCTCCGCGCTCAACAGGGCGAAGTAAATATTCAAACAAATGAGGTTCTCCTTTTATTAATTCGGTTTTGTGTTCAAAATCCCTTTTTTGAAACTGAACAGGTAATTCATCGATTATAGAAACGAATGCCTTAAAAGGAAACTTGGAAGTCAGTTGAACCGCCAGTTTGTTCTGGTCGCTGTTAGATAATTTCTGCGGTAGATTTCTTTGGGCTCGAATACCATTTTTTGTAGCATACATTAAATAAAGGTCCAGAAAGAATAGAGCCATTAAAAGATATACCAACAACCACGCTATCGGGTAAAGTACAGGAACCCAAAAAGAGATTACAAAACATGCGGATAGAACGGCAATGTACCTAAAAAAGATGTTATGTATGTATAGCGACCGAAAAAATGACATGCCTATCTGGGGATTTCAACTGATTCCATGATCATGGCAATCACATTTTCAGTGGTCATTCCCTCCATTTCTCGCTCTGGGGATAAAATTACCCTATGATTAAGCACAGGGAGCAATGCTTTTTTTACATCCTCCGGGATTACAAAATCCCGGCCGGAAATAGCGGCAAAGGCCTTAGCGGCCGTTAACGTTGCAATGGAAGCTCTGGGAGAAGCGCCCAAATACAAATGTGGATGGGTTCTTGTCAGGTTTATAATGTTGGCGATATAATCCAGAATTTTTTGTTCTACGACCACCTCGTGGATGTTCTTTTTAAATTCCAACAGTTTTTTTGGCGACAAAACTGCTTTTATTTGATCTTGTGGTTTTTCGCCCTTACGTTCGTGATGGTTCTTGAGTATTGCAATTTCTTCCTCGACCGAAGGATAGCTTACTTTAATCTTAAAAAGAAAGCGGTCCAGTTGTGCTTCGGGAAGAGCGTAGGTACCCTCTTGTTCAATCGGGTTCTGAGTGGCCAGAACCATAAAAGGCTCGCTCATTTTATAGGTGGTGCCATCAACCGTAGCCTGTCTTTCCTCCATGGTCTCAAAAAGGGCGGCCTGGGTTTTGGCGGGAGCACGGTTTATCTCATCGATCAAAATAATATTCGAAAAAATGGGCCCCTTTTTAAATTCGAACTCCGTGGTCTTTGCATTGAAAACCGAGGTTCCCAGAATATCGCTGGGCATTAGATCGGGGGTAAACTGAATGCGGTTAAACTCTGTTTTGAGGGTTTTTGCAAAAAGCTTGGCGGTAACCGTTTTTGCAATGCCGGGGACACCCTCGATCAAAGCGTGCCCATCCGCCAATATGGATATGACCAGTAGTTCTATAAAATCTTTTTGCCCAACAATTATGGTGGACAACTCCTTTTTTATCTGCTCTACGGTATTCCTAAGTTCTTCCAAGGGTACCCTGCTGTTAAAGTCCAAGTCGTTTGTTTCGTTATTTTCCATCAACGTTTGCTTTAAATGCTTGTATTTTATTGTTCAGATTTTGTAATTCTATTTCGGTAATATGGTCTTTGGTTCTCAAATTTACGATCAATCCCATTAAGGACCTTACTTCCTCTTCCGTGGAATTGCCACGTATGGCCAGGTGCTTCAAAAATGTTTCATCCTCCAAATTTTGGGTGGAAACATGCAGTTTGATCCTTAAGTATTCCAAAAAGTACTCAGTTTTATGTTTTGTGATTAATTGTAACTCTCCTTTTTCAAAATACATGTCTGCAATGGTCCGTGTAAACGCCAAGGTCTGATTTTTTAGTGGGGGTACCACGGGAATGGCGCGTTGTTTCCGTTTCCCTTCAAAAACAATATAGATCAATGCGCCGATAAGTGCCAGATAGTAAGCCCATTTAAACTCTTTGGTGTTCAGAAAAAGATACATCGGAGAAGTATAGAAGGATTTACCGGATTTGTGGAAGTTGTCCATAAATATTGGCCCTTTCTTGGGAAGATAGGCCAAAAGCCCTGCGGTGTATTCCAAATTGTTATCCTTTAGGATAAAGTAATTGGTAAATGCTTTGGGAAAGGCGCTCAAAACAATTTCTCCCTTACCGAATGATTGTTTTAAGGTATTCACATATTTTTTGATGGTTTCCGTGCTATCACCTTTAGCCTGTACTTCACCTAAAATTGTGGTTCTCAAGGTATCTATTTGATCAAAACCAGTGGTATAATAATCTTTGGTGAATTTGACTTTTGGACTTTGCAATTTTGGGTTGACCAATTGATAATGAAAAATGGGCGCCAATTGTCCACTATTATATACATTTTGAATATCTAAGTTGAGGGTATCCAACAATTTTCTTTCAAAAGAGTTCGACGCCACAAATAGGTGGTTGCCCTGTTCTACCCATTCCAATAGGGCATTGAGCTCGGCTTCTTCAAAAGAAACGGATTCATTCACAAAAAAATAGGCGCCTTGTATGGAATCGGTGCGGGTCAACAGTTCAAAAGGCGGTTTTTGTACTTGCTGAATCCTATTTGGAAAGTATGTTTCCATGAGATCGTTCAGTACGTAGGTGCCGTAAGGAATTTTATGATGGGACACGAACGATGGAAACCAATTTACTTTTTTGGGTTTATTGTATTCCATCACAAAAATGATTCCTAGCGCAAGCCCACCTATTATAATATAGATCCATCCTTTTTTAGACATTGTTCAATGCATTTTTTAAGGATTTGAAAATGGTTTCGGCTTTGGTATAGCGTTCCCAGTTTAACTCAAACTCGCCGTACCATACATAA
This sequence comes from Flagellimonas sp. ABD4_174, assembly GCF_056160185.1. Taxonomy (NCBI): domain Bacteria; kingdom Pseudomonadati; phylum Bacteroidota; class Flavobacteriia; order Flavobacteriales; family Flavobacteriaceae; genus Flagellimonas; species Flagellimonas sp. ABD4_174. Next base: position 2,670,721 of record NZ_JBSWWP010000001.1, on the reverse strand, counting down.
TCATAAAGAACGGTGGCTCTGCCAAAATCGTCCAACAACGGACTTGTCGATAATTCCTCCAAATAATCATCGTTGGTTTTTTGTTGTTGCCAATCTATCCATTCGTGTTCAGATAATAATTGTAGGATAAACAGGTATTGATATCGAATGGCAAGGCGGTAATTTTTATCGCTCAGGGCATTTTTTATCAACTGCTCAATATCTTCATTTTTAATAATGTGTTCATCTTCCGACAATGAGACCATGTTGGGGTTCTTATTTTTTTTACCCTTGCCCTGTATGTTCGACCTTACAAAAAGGCGGATTACCAAATACAGGAATAGGGCAAGGAGCAAATAGGGGAGAATCTCCAAAAACACGGCCAAATAGCCTTCTGCATTGCCTACACCAAAGATCCACTCAAAAAATCTGCGTAAAAGATTGTAGAACCAGTTGATCACATCCGTGAACCACGTGCTTTCCGTTTTTACCTCTTCATAATTGAATTTTGAATCATTCTTATAGGTATCCAGGTCACTTTTTTGGAACTGTACAGGGGCGATATCCGATTTATCATACTTAACAAGGGTGTCGTTCTGGGCAAAAAGAATTGTCCAAGAAAAAAGTACGTATGATAAGATCAGTAATTTTTGCATCTATTCCTCCGATGATTTTCCCAGGCTTTCGATGCGTTCAAAAGTACCTGTAAAATTTTTCTTTTCGTTTAGGTTGAAAAATATCAAGGAAGTGGCCACCAAAAAAATGATGTTCATTAAGAATTGGACCAAAGTGCTCAGAATATTTAAAATGAGATAAATGGGGTCGTTAAAAACATTCATACTTTCAGCATCCATTTCTCCGGAAAACACCCCCATTTTTATCCACATATAGATTACACTGGGCAAACTAAAAGCATAGGAGGCAATCGCCACGATAATATAGATCACAAAAAGGGTCGCAAATGTGATCCACCAGTTTTCCTTGATCAGGGTAAAACTATATTGATAGGATTCCATGGCATCTTTTTTAAGAAATACCAGAATGGCAAAAGATATGGAAAGAGGAACGGCTAAATATATTCCGGGAATTACGCAAAGAAAGATGCCGACCATTACCGACAGGCCTACCAAAATCCCCAAGCCGATTAGCGACCAAAATGAGCCGTACACCCCTTTGTGGATCTCCTCAAAGTTTATGTTTCCCTTATTGTTGATGTACGATTTTATGTAATGTAACACGGTGCCTTGTGCCAGAACGTAGGCTGCAACGGAACTGAACATCAAAGCCGCTACGGCCAAAACCATAATAATGGGCGAGAATGCCGCGCTGGGGGTGCTCCCAAAGGTGCTTAAACTAAAAATATCGCCTATAGTGTACATGTAGAACCCCATGGAGATCAGCATAACCAAAATATAGGGCCCCACAATTTTTAAAATGGTCCTAAAAAATGTTTTAAACTCGTTTCTAATAAAACCGAAACAGTCCGAAAGAATTTCTCCCAGTTCCCGTTGCTTTTTAAACTCGATATATTTATTGGTTGTTTGCATGTTGGTTTTTTCTATGGATTTGATTTGGATATATAATGTAATAGAATATGATCAATGCTAACGAAGACAGTATAATTAAAATTGCCAACCAGTCCGGCATTTCGGTGTGCCGGGTTACAAACCCTTCCAAGAAGCCGGCCATAATAAAAAAAGGAACGGTGCTCACCATTATTTTAAGGCCATTTTTAACCCCTCTTTTAAACGATTCCAATCGAGTGTAAGTGCCAGGGAATAAGATTCCATTGGCCAAGACCAATCCGGCACAGCCTGCGATAACGATTACGGAAATTTCTATGGTACCGTGGATCCAAATGGTTCTTGCGGATTCCCATAACAATCCTTTTTCGTAGAAAAAGTATTGAAAACTTCCTAACATAATACCGTTCTGCATCATAATATAAAGTGTGCCCACGCCCAAAAAAATCCCAAAGGCAAATGCATATATGGCGACTTTGATGTTGTTTATGGTAATGCCCAAGAACATATTAAAAGCGCCTTGTTCCTTATACACGGCCATTGGGTCGCCTTTTTCAATATTTTCCAGGGTCATGTTTACATAGCCGTTACCTAAAATGGATCGTACAAAGTCACCTTCGTTTGCAGAGGAGAAAGCACCCACAACCGCAAAAAAGGAAAATACCAAGAATGAAATCAGCAATTCCCGATGATGGTTCTTGAACATGGTCGGAAACTCGATTTTCCAAAAATGTACAATACGGTTTCTGGATTCCCGTTTGGTCTTGTAAATTTTCTGATGTGCTTGGGAGGCAAGTGTGTTTAGATAAATCTGCGTGTTGCTGCCCGGGTAAAACGTTTTTGCGTAACTCAGATGATCGGTAATCTCAATGTAAAGATCCGAAAGCTCGTCTGGGTGAAGTTGTCCTTTGTGGAGCAGAGCATTTTCAAAAGCGGCCCATTTATCCTTATTTTGCCTTACAAAAGCGGCCTCGCGCATTAAATCTTTTGGTTTAAAAGTAAAGAAACTAATTTATGGAACAATTTCAAATAGAAACGGCCCAAAATATAACTATCAACCAAAACACGTCTCACTTGGGTGAGCGTATGCTGGCTTATATTATAGATAGCTTTATTATTATGGTGTATTTTATTTTGATGATTGTTTTTTTGGTTTCGTTGGATATCGAGATCGAAGATCAATGGGCCTTCTATTTAATACTCAGTTTACCTGCTTTTTTTTATTATTTACTTTTTGAAACCTTGATGGATGGCAAGACCATAGGTAAGAGTGCCATGAAACTAAGAGTGGTCAAGTTGGATGGCTCCAAACCTAACTTTGGAAATTACTTTGTTCGCTGGGCCCTGCGCATTATAGATGTGAGCCTAACCTCTGGAGGAGCTGCAGTACTCACTATTTTGATCAGGGGTAAAGGCCAGCGTATTGGAGATATAGCCGCGGGAACTACAGTGATCAGTGAAAAAAAGCGCATATCCCTAAAGGATACCCTATTACGTGAATTGCCCGAAGATTATAAACCCACCTTTCCGCAAGTAACGGTTTTTAAGGATCAGGAAATGCAGACCATCAAAGAATTGTATGACAAGGCCAAATTGAATGGAAACCATAATATTATTGTTTCTTTGGACCAAAGGATCAAGGAGGTGACGAAGGTGCAGACTTCGTTACAACCTATCGAATTTGTGGATGTGGTCATCAAGGATTACAACTATTACACTCAAAAAATGTAAGGATGTTATATCAAACCATTGATATTTTAGGAACCATAGCTTTTGCTATTTCTGGGGTTTTGGTGGCCATGGAAAAACGGTTGGACCTCTTCGGGGTTTTAATTATTGCATTTGTTACGGCCATTGGCGGTGGTACACTTAGGGATTTGCTGATTGGTAATACACCGGTGGGTTGGATGCAGGACCTGACCTATGTAACCACTATTTTTATCTCCGTAGTATTTGCCATTATTTTTGTGAACAAACTTAAGTATTTAAGGCGATCGTTGTTTTTGTTCGATACAATTGGTATCGGACTTTATACCATGGTCGGTGTGGAAAAAGGGTTGGAAGCAGAGTTATTGCCCATTATGTGTGTTTTTCTCGGTACTATGACAGCCTGTTTTGGTGGCGTAACCCGTGACATCCTTTGCAATGAGATTCCCGTTATTTTTAGAAAGGAGATTTATGCCACGGCCTGTATTTTAGGCGGTGCCAGCTATTTCTTGTTTTCCCAGTTCCCGATAAAGGAAAGCTACGCTTACATTGCTGCGATTTTGGTTGTGATAATTATTCGCTTGATCGCGGTTGTTTTTGGAGTTAGCTTACCGAGTATCTACAAGAAAGCAGCTTAAAAGATCGTCCCTAACTTTTTAAGAATTTGAATTAATGCTTTTTTAGCGGCGTTAACCCTGCCTTAATCTTTTTTACGTTTTTGTTAGTCTTTATCAGGGTTATATAGTTCTACATTGCTTATCGAGCAAACTAAATAACCGATTATTCAATGAGGACATCACGATCACTTAAAATTTTCATGTTCATACTGGTTTCCATTATGGGATTCCATCAATTAATGGCACAGGGATGCGTTGCCATTAGGCATTTCTCATCTTGTGTTGGAAACACTTTGGAAAACAATTTGTTAGGTCCGGGCGACATACAGGTTGGTAGTAACTATAGGTATTTTAAATCTTTTCGACACTTTAGGGGCACGGAAGAAGAACCCGATAGAGTTTCCAATGAAACAGAGGTTATCAACCATTCGCATTCCTGGGATTTCTTTTTAACCTATGGTATATCGGATAGGTGGTATGCCAGTATAACGATTCCGACCGTAATAAATACCAGATCGTCCTTGTACGAACATGGTCGAGAAGAGCGCAATACCACATTTTCCAGGGGTTTGGCGGACATTCGAGCAGGTGTGGGCTTTTGGTTGTTTGATCTCGAAAAAAATCAAAATGGAAATTTGGCATTGGGATTGGGTGTAAAGTTGCCTACCGGCAACTACAACGCATCCGATATTTTTTACAACGTGGGACCCAACGATGGGCCACAGGTGAGACCTGTTGATCAAAGTATACAGCCGGGAGATGGTGGTTTTGGAATAACGTTGGATTTTCAGTTTTATCGAAAGATCGGAGAAGGTTTTTTTGCCTATGGGGGTGGTTTTTATCTTTTAAACCCAAGAGAGACCAACGGAACAAGAACCTTTAGGGAAACTTTAAGTCCTATTCTGCAAAATGAAGCAATTATGGCTGTTCCAGATCAATTCTCTGTCCGTGCAGGGGTCAGTCATCTTATAAGTTCCTCCATTTCAGCTTCATTGGGAGCAAGGTATGAAGGCGTTCCGGTAAAAGACCTTATTGGAGGCAACGCGGGTTTTAGAAGGCCGGGAAACGTACTTTCCATTGATCCCGGTATAGCATTTATTAAAGATAACTTTTCATTGAACCTTAATGTTCCGGTCGCAGTGAGAAGAGAGCGTCCCCAAAGTGTGACCGACCTTCAAACACAAGAAGTTACAGGTGAGCTCAGAGCGGGAGATGCTGCTTTTGCGGATTATTTGATCAATGTGGGGGTGTCCTACAGATTCTCCCAAAACAGGGTAAAGGTAAATCCTGAACTAATGAATGAATTCAAGAATTAAATCCCGATCTTTTGAAAATATCGTTTAAAGAAAAATTGCTCGTTGTTTCGGTAGGTCTGATATATTGTTGGTTTGGTGGGTTAAAGTTTTTTCCAAATCTAAGTCCTGCCGAAGATTTGGCAAAGAACACCATACATCAGCTTACTTTGGGCCTAATACCGGATCAAGTCTCCATTCTGATTTTGGCCATTGGCGAGGTTACCTTGGGTATTTTATTGATTGTTGGTTTTATGCGCCAACAAGCTGTAGTTCTATCGTTGATTCATATGGCCTGTACATTTTTGCCTCTTTTCTTTTTTCCTGGGGAAGTTTTTGGTGAAGAGCCGTTATCGCTCACCTTGCTCGGTCAGTACATATTAAAAAATCTGATCATTGTGGCTGCCCTTGTTTCGGTTTATGAAAAAAAGACAACAACGACCAGAAGAATTTTGGAAAAAGAAATTCCAAAACAAAGTTTGGTGACCAAGGTATGGGTTACAATAAGCAGTTATAAATAAATTTATAATACTTCGGCTTTCAGAATATAAATGTTCTGCCAAGGCCAATCCCCATCACCGACCGGAACATTGTTAATGGCATCCACAACATCCATTCCTTCTACCACACGGCCAAATGGAGTGTAAGATCCATCAAGGTGGTAGGACCCCGGGTTTGTTACCACTATAAAAAATTCGTAGGGCGAAGCCAGTTTGTGTGGGTTGTCCCTTTCGCTACTGGGCATGGAAATTGTGCCCCTATGGTGCTTGTGCCCTTTTTTGGCATCGGGCGGTAGTAAATATCTACCGATTTTACCACGTTTTTTAGCAGTACGCTTATCGTCCGAATTGCCCCCTTGAATTATAAAGTCCTTGACCACTCTATGGAATTGTGTACTATCAAAATAATGTTGTTTGGCCAAATAGATAAAATTTGCCTTATGGTATGGAACATTGTCATACAGCTCTACAGTAAAACTTCCCATGGTCGTGGTAATCCTTACCCTGTTTTTTTTTAGGGTCTTGGCATAGTTAAAAAAGAAATCGATGGCATTTTCCTCCGTTAGTTTGAACGGTTCTTCCTCTTCTTCGACTTTTAGGGAATCCACTGGGGCCTGTGCAAGGCTATCCGTATTTGCAATATTTTCCTGAACTTTGTTGTTTTCTTTTTTTGGTGATTCTCCGCATGAAACGAATAAAAGAAATAATAAACTTGTGATTAAAGCCGATTGTCTCAACAGCATGGATTTTAATGAATTTTATCAACTTGCTCTAAAATTAAAAAATCTCCCACTTCCGGGAACGGATTCTCACAATAAAATGTCTCCGGACCTTCGGATTCAGTGGTTAAAACAGAACAAGGTGGAAGATGTAAACCCAAAAAGGGCAGGGGTTATGGCTTTGTTCTATCCGGATGTTGATCAAGAGACCAGGCTTCTTTTAATTCTTAGGAAAGTGTATAAAGGGGTACATTCCAACCAGATCGGATTCCCGGGCGGAAAAGTGGAAAAGATGGATAAAGACTTAAGGGATACCGCTCTTCGGGAAACACACGAAGAAGTGGGTGTGCCTCCAAAAGAGATAGAAGTGATCAAGGGATTAAGCGAAGTGTATATACCGCCGAGCAATTTTTTGGTAAAACCATATATTGGAGTTTACCCGCAGCCCAAGCCATTTGTAAAGGAAGAAAAAGAAGTAGAGAGTCTGGTAGAGGTCTATTTAAAGGATTTTATGGACGATTCCAACCATATTCAAGAAATATTGAGTACATCCTATGCAAAAAATATCAATGTACCGGCCTTTAAGTTAAATGGTTACACGGTTTGGGGGGCTACCGCCATGATGTTGAGCGAGATCAAAGAACTTTTACGGCAAGTGCTTTAATCGCTATTTTGTAAATTTGCAATCTAATCAACACAGCACATGGGGCTATTCAAGAAGAACCCTTTTGGACATATCTTATTTTTAAAACGATGGTTGATTCGTATCGCTGGCATGATGACGCATCAACGTTATAAAGGATTTAATACACTTGAAATCGAAGGATCACAGGTAATTCGTGAACTTCCTGAGAACAATGTACTTTTTGTAAGCAACCATCAAACATATTTTGCCGATGTGGTGGCTATGTTCCATGTTTTTAATGCCAGTTTAAAGGGCAGGGACGATTCCATTAAAAATTTGGGCTATTTATGGAACCCCAAACTCAACATTTATTATGTTGCGGCCAAGGAGACCATGAAAAAGAGTCTCTTGACCAAAATTTTGGCCTACGCAGGCTCCATTAGTATTGAAAGGACTTGGAGAGCGGATGGACAAGATGTGAACCGGCAAGTAAAATTCAGCGACATTTCCAATATCGGGAAAGCGCTGGACGACGGATGGGTAATAACCTTTCCGCAGGGGACCACTACGCCTTGGAAACCTTTGCGAAAAGGAACGGCGCATATTATTAAAAAGTACAGACCCATCGTGGTGCCCGTTGTTATAGATGGTTTTCGTAGGTCTTTTGATAAAAAAGGCCTTCGTGTTAAAAAGAAGGGGATTTTGCAGTCCATGCAAATAAAAGAACCTTTGGATATTGATTACGATAACGAATCCATTGCTTCCATTTTGGAAAAATTGGAGTACGCGATTGAGCAACACCCATCATTCCTTAAAGTAATTCCACAAAAAGAGCTTTTGGCCTACGAAGAGGAAAATCAAAAAAGACGTTACAGTTACAAGGGCAAACTGGAAAGCTAGACTTCCAAACGTTTGAGGTCGTTGTAGTTTCTGCGAAGCCTTTTTAATAAAATTCCATAGAGCAGTTTGTAAAACAGCCAGATCAAAAATAGGATTATGGCAGTAAAAACCACGGAAATACCGATTACCATGGCCCAAAATGCCATAGTATTCCCATCCTGTGAGGCAGCCTCGATAATTTTTTTGCCCTCGGGTCCATAAATAAGTACGCCGTACATATTTATGATTAGATAAGTAGTGAAAATGATGAGGTTGAACCAAACATATTGGGTAACGGTTCGTTTTACTTTTAATATGGTTTTCATCAAATTACGGGACGAATCCGTGAAGGATATCTTTTTGTAATTGTTGTAGAACTTAAGTATAAAATATAGGATTATACCGTAGTTGACCACGTTTAGAACCATAATCACCTTATGAATGTGCATGGCTTTGAGCTCCTCCATGGTCTCCGGTCCGCTAAAAATAATATTGATTCCGGCCCAGAACACAAACTCGATAATGCTGATATAGAAAATCCACTTAACTATGGAGGAGGATTTTTTCTTGATCATCGGATATATCTGCTCATAGGACAACTTGGGAAGGTTCGCTTCCCGTTTTTGCCAATCTTTTTTTAACAGCTCCAGTTCATCCAACATAACTATGGATTTAATATGGTTTTTAATTTTGTTTTCACCCTGCTCATTTTCACCCTTGCATTTACTTCGGATATACCCAGTGTTTCGGCGATCTCCGAATAATCCTTGTCCTCCAGATAAAGAAAAACCAAAGCCTTGTCGATATCGCCAAGTTGTTTTATGGCGTCGTACATCAGTTTTAATTGGCGCTCCTCGGTATCGTCGTAATCGGTAGTCTTTATCTTATAGAGTACCGAATCAAAATCCTGGGTCTTTACCCTTTTTTTGGATTTGCGGTACAACGTTATCGCTGTATTAAGGGCTACGCGGTACATCCATGTACTAAACTTGGAATCCCCTCGAAACTTTGGATATGCTTTCCACAACTGAATCGTGATTTCTTGGAACAGATCGTTGTGCGAATCTTTGTCGTTGGTATATAGACTGCATACCTTATGGACAATGTTCTGATTGTCCTCAAGTTCCGTAACAAATCGATGTTCCAGTTCTTTGTTCACTAAGCGGTTGGTAAGTTTGCTCTACTTAATAGTAGTACAAAAGTAGAATTTGTTACACTTTAAATTGAAAATTTCTATTTACGATAGTCCAAAGCGGGCGGTCTGTTGCCTAACATCGGCACATAAGTAAAGTCTTTTCCTCTTCTGTCCTGCAGTTCTTTTTTGGCAGCTTCCACTGTTTTGGTATCTTGAAAAAGGTCCATTGCGGTCAAGGATAGGGTTTTTGCGGCCACCATCATCCCTTTGTGCCCAATGCTCATACCACCTGCCGCAACAGCTTGCCAGCTATGGGCGGGAGTACCGGGCACCCAAGTGGCGGCCCCCATTCCCGCGGTGGGTACGGTAAAACTTACATCACCTACATCTGTAGAACCAAAGGCACGTGCCGTTTCGCGGTAAGGTTGCACGGTTTCTACGGTTTTTAGATCAAGACTTGGTTTGCCCAGACTTTTAGAAATTTTTTCGGCGAAGGCTATTTCCTCATCACTATAAGTAAAACCGCCAACGGTCGTTAGGTTATCATGCATTATTTTTTGTAGGGTAAGGTTGGGTAAAAGTTCATGTGTGCCCCCGATCATTTCATATTCCATGGTTGTACCTGTGCCCAAGGCAGCACCTTCTGCAGCCTTTACAATTCTATCAAAAATATCTACGACCACATCCCTTGTGTTATGTCTTGCGTAGTAATACACCTCGGCATAGTCGGGCACAACATTTGGAGCTTTGCCTCCATCTGTTATTACGTAATGTATTCTGGCTTCTTGTGGAATATGTTCCCTCATCATGTTGACCATAGCGTTCATGGCCTCCACACCGTCCAGGGCAGATCTTCCCATTTGAGGAGCTGCGGCTGCGTGGGCAGAAACACCGTAAAACCTAAATTTGGCAGATTTGTTGGCCAATGCAGCACCTGCACTTGCCGCGTTGGCAGCACTTGGGTGCCAATGTAAGGCCACATCCACATCGTTAAAAACACCTTCTCGGACCATGTAGACTTTTCCTGATCCACCCTCTTCTGCAGGGCATCCATAAAATCGAATGGTTCCTTTAATATTGTTGGCTTCCATCCAATCTTTTACAGAAATTGCGGCAGCAGTGGAGGCTGTACCAAATAGATGGTGACCACAGGCATGTCCGGCGGCACCACCTGCCGATTTTTTCTCGGGAACTGCTTCTTGGGATAATCCGGGCAAGGCATCATACTCCCCTAAAATGGCAATTACGGGATAACCGGAACCATATTCCGCCTTAAAAGCCGTTGGAATGCCTGCAATACCGGCGTCTATGGAGAAACCAGCTTCAGACAAGGTTTTCTGTAAAAGGGCCGAACTTTTTTCTTCTAAATAGCCCATTTCCGCTAGGCCCCAAATTTCGTGGGCAATTTCAATATAGGTTTCAGATTTTGATTCTAATTGGTTAATGACATCCTTTTTCTTTTTTTGAGCATGTACGGCAATTGCGACAAAAAGGAACAATACACCGAAGGGGAGTAATTTTTTCATGGTTGGAAGGTTTTTGAGTTAGCGCTTAAATATACAAAAAAACAGTCCCGAGATGGTATGTGCTGATGCGGAATACGTAAATTTGTAGGTATGTCTAGCATGAACATTCCTCAATCCAGTTTTCCCAGGGTCGTTATCATCGGCGGTGGTTTTGGTGGTATAGCATTGGCCAAAAAACTTAGTAAGAAAGAAGCACAAGTAGTGCTTTTGGATATGCACAATTATCACAACTTTCAACCCTTGCTTTACCAAGTTTCTACGGGTGGATTGGAACCCGATTCCATTGCCTATCCCATTCGAAAAGTATTGCAGGGTTATCCCAATTTCTTTTTTAGGTTGGCAAATGTTGAAGAAATAAAAACGGATACCAAAAGGGTTAAGACCAATATAGGTGAAATTTTCTACGACTATTTGGTTGTGGCGACCGGTTCCGAAACCAATTTTTTTGGGAATAAAGGTATAGAGACCAAAGGAATGGCCATGAAGACGATTCCACAGTCGTTGAACCTGAGAAGTTTGATCTTGGAGAATTTTGAGCAAGCTCTGCTTACCGATGATCTCCACGAGCGTGATGCTTTAATGAATTTTGTTATTGTGGGTGGTGGACCTACAGGAGTTGAACTGGCAGGGGCATTGGCCGAGATAAAAAAAGGGATACTGCCCAAGGATTATCCCGATCTGGATACACGTAGAGCGCAAATAAATTTGGTACAGGGCGGCGACAGGCTTTTACCGGCCATGAGCGCAAAAGCTTCACAAAAGGCCGAAAAATTCTTGGAAGAGCTAGGGGTAAATGTTTGGAAAAATATTCGGGTAACCGATTATGATGGCAAACGTGTATCCACCAATACAAAGACTATTTTTGATGCGGAAACCTTGGTTTGGGCCGCTGGGGTTAAAGCGGTTGGTCTTAAAGGTTTGGATGCCGAGGAAATGCTTTGTAGGGGAGAGCGCTTAAGGGTCAACCATTTTCATCAAATTGAGGGCTTGGAAGACGTTTTTGCCATTGGCGACGTGGCTCAAATGGAAAGTGAGGACTATCCCCATGGCCATCCCATGATGGCACAACCCGCCATTCAGCAAGGAAGGAACCTGGGTAACAATTTAGTTCGCCTGCTCGAGGGTAGGCCCATGAAACCTTTTGTGTATAAAGATAAGGGGAGTATGGCCACGGTGGGCAGGAACAAAGCAGTGGTGGATATGCCCAATTTTAAGTTTCAAGGGGTATTTGCCTGGTTTGTGTGGATGTTCGTACACTTATATTTTCTTATCGGTTTTAGGAATAGGGTGGTGGTATTTATCAACTGGGTGTACAATTATGTCCGCTTCGATCGAGAGGCCCGATTGATCATTCGCCCATTTAAAAAACAGAATAGGGTAAAGCGGGATAACTTAGTAAAAAATTAAGCGTCTTTTTTTCTTGGATGAAACTCATGGAGCACTTCCATCAAGTGTTTCCTGTTAACATGCATGTACACTTCGGTTGTGGTAATGCTCTCGTGCCCCAACATTTGCTGTATGGCCCTTAGGTCGGCGCCGTTTTCCAAAAGATGGGTGGCAAACGAATGGCGAAAGGTATGGGGGCTGATATTCTTTTTAAGCCCAATCGTTTCGGCAAGTCGCTTTATTATGGTAAAGATCATGGCGCGGGTAAGTTTTTTACCCCTGCGGTTGAGAAAAACAAAGTCTTCGTGCTCCTTTTTTATCGGCAAGTGTACACGGATCTCATTACGATAAATATCAATGTATTTTTGGTTCACCTGGCTGATCGGTACAAATCGCTGTTTGTTCCCCTTCCCCGTTACTTTAATAAAATCCTCATCAAAATACAAATCCGAAAGTCTTAGGTTGATGAGTTCCGAGACCCTTAGTCCACACCCGTAAAGGGTTTCCAATATGGCCCTGTTCCTTTCTCCCTCGGGCTTCGACAAATCGATTGCGGCTATCAGTTCATTGATTTCGTCTTCGGAGAGGGTGTCCGGCAGTTTTCTGCCAATTTTTGGTGTTTCTATCAAGTCCATCGGATTATCCTCCCGGTAATCTTCAAAAACCAAATAAATAAAGAAGCCTTTAAGGCCAGAGATAATGCGAGCCTGTGTTCTAGGCGTTACCACCTTGGCGATCTCGTAGATAAATTGTTGAATGGTATCCTTATCGATTTCGATCGCATTTTCAACTATGCCTTGCTCTTCCAGATAGCCCACAAGTTTTTGAATATCCATGGAATAATTGGAAATCGTATTTGGTGATAGTCCCCGCTCGATTTTTAAGTAGTTTTGGTAATCTTTTATCGCTTGATTCCACTTCATACATTCAAATATAAGCACATAATATCTTCAAAATTAATTCCAATTGCGCATTGGTCAATTCAGAATGCCCTTTGGTCAAACGTGGGCGTTAAAATTGTGTTGGTTTAGCTAATTTCCCAACATGGATTGTTATTGTTTGGACAAAAATAAATTTGTGTCGTTGGTCGGAAAAATGGTAAAAGAGGTACTTTTTTAGAGATGATGGCGTTCTGGTGTTAATAAAATTTTAACAATGAAGAATAAGACATATGTACTGGTGATCATCGCTCTGATTACGGTAAGCTTTTCATCTATGGCACAAAGAGTGGATCGAACAAATTTTAAAGCGGGTGTTCATGCAGGGGTGCCCTTCGGTGATATTTCCGATTTGGCAAATTTTGAAATAGGTCTGGATTTGGGTTATCATTGGGCACTTTCGGAATTAATAGATGCCGGCTTGTCCACAGGTTTTATGAACGTTTTTGTGAATAACGATACGGTAGAGTTTGGCTCGTTTGTGCTAGAAGGGGATTTTCCGAATATCCAATATTTACCGGTTGCAGCCGCATTACGGATATATCCCACTTACGATTTTAAACTGGGAGCCGATGTTGGGTATGCCGTAGGGGTTAACCAAGGGAATTCGGGAGGGCTTTATATACGTCCCATGGTGGGAGTGAATGTAGGTAGGAGCACCGAAGTAAATATATCGTACGTGAAAATTAGTGACGATTACGATTTTTCAATGGCTGCTTTGGGCATCCTGTTTTTGTTTTAATATAAAGAATTGACTGTCATAACCCCAAATCTTACAGTTAACTATATGAATATTAACCATTAATTACACTTAAAAATGAAAAAATTACTTTTTGTTATTGCATTGGTTATGATGGGCAATTTGGCAGTAAAGGCCCAAACCAATTATCGTGCTGCTTTGGGACTGGGAATCGACCTTTACGACGAAGCCACTTTTTTTGGAGCCTCCGGTAAATACTTTTTCTCCGATAACCATGTGGGACAGGCCGATTTGGGGTTCGAGGACAATGCTACCATTGCTACTTTTTTGTACTCTTACCACAAAGGATTTTTTAGGGCACCTGGCCTGCGTTGGTATGCGGGAGTGGGGCCGAGTATAATTTTCATCAAAAATTCCGATAATATATTTGCCCTGCGCCCTCATTTAGGACTCGATTTTAAGATCGATGGCGTTCCATTGGTGTTGAATTTTGATTGGCGCCCATCCGTTGTTTTGAGCGATGTAGGTGAAAATGAAGTGGCAGCTTTTGGCTTTGGTCTGCAATTTGCATTCGATAATTAAACTATTTTTGGACAAAAGATATTGAGGACGGGATCATCCCGTCCTTTTCTTTTTATTGTATTTTTGAATTTATGAAGCTAATGATCATTAACGGACCCAACTTAAACCTGTTGGGCAAGCGAGAGCCAAATGTGTATGGGAGCACTACTTTTGAAGACCACTTTGCCCAGTTACAGCAAAAATTTCCTAATGTGGAATTGGAATATTTTCAATCCAATATAGAAGGGGAGCTTATTGGTAAAATCCAAGAAGTAGGTTTCAATTATGATGGGATCATATTAAATGCCGCGGCCTATACGCACACATCCGTTGGTATTGGTGATGCCGTGAAAGCAATAAATGCTCCGGTGGTAGAGGTGCATATTTCCAATACCCATCAACGGGAGGAATATCGCCATGTTTCTTACATATCCCCTGTTGCCAAAGGAGTTATCCTAGGCTTTGGATTGCAAAGTTACGATTTGGCGGTTCGGAGCTTTTTAGGCTAACTCTTTTAAATACACCTTATCTGCGTAGAATGTACCAAAGGGTAGGAGCGAAGCAATAAAAAGCATGGTAAACCTTTTAAGGTTCCATTTTCTTTCCCTACAAAAAACTATGGCCACCACTACATATAGAATAAACAATACTCCATGAGCCATACCAACAACTTGGTTTGGTTCAGGAATATCCGCCCAATGCTTTAACGGCATGGTCATTCCGAAAAGGAGTAGATAGGAAATACCTTCTAAAATAGCAGTGGCCCTAAAGATTTTTAGCATAGCTTATAAATGGATTACTTCATCATAAGCATCTGCAACAGCTTCCATAACGGCTTCACTCATGGTCGGGTGTGGGTGTACTGCTTTCAACACTTCATGGCCTGTAGTTTCCAGTTTTCTGGCCACAACAGCTTCTGCGATCATGTCGGTAACGCCAACACCGATCATGTGGCAACCTAGCCACTCTCCATATTTGGCATCGAAAATAACTTTTACAAAACCATCTGGCGTACCAGCTGCTTTGGCCTTACCACTTGCAGAAAATGGGAATTTACCAATTTTAAGGTCGTAGCCCTGTTCCTTGGCCTGCTTTTCTGTTAAACCAACAGAAGCAATTTCTGGGATACAATACGTACAGCCTGGAATATTTCCATAATCCAAAGCTTCAACGTGCATACCGGCAATTTTTTCTACACACAGTATTCCCTCAGCGGAGGCAACGTGGGCCAAGGCCTGTCCGGGAGTAATGTCTCCAATGGCATAATACCCAGGTATATTGGTTTGGTAGTAATCGTTTACCAGAACTTTATCCCTGTCCGTAGCGATACCCACATCTTCCAAGCCAATGTTCTCTATATTTGTTTTGATTCCAACGGCGGATAGAACAATATCGGCCTCAAGGACTTCTTCGCCTTTTTTTGTTTTTACGGTGGCTTTAACGCCATCGCCAGAAGTATCCACTTTGGTTACCTCGGCAGAAGTCTTAATTTTCACCCCTGCTTTTTTGAAGCTACGCTCCAATTGTTTTGAAATGTCCTCATCCTCAACAGGAACAATGTTCGGCATGTATTCTACAACGGTAACCTCTGTACCCATAGAATGGTAGAAGTAAGCGAACTCCATTCCTATGGCGCCACTACCGACCACGATCATTTTTTTAGGCTGCTTTTTTAGGGACATTGCTTCGCGATACCCTATAACCTTTTCACCATCCTGAGGTAAACTTGGCAACTCACGGCTGCGTGCCCCGGTGGCAATAACAATATGATCTGCAGAATATTCGGCAGTTTCTCCGTTTTCTGTTTTAACCTCGATTTTTTTGCCCGGTTTTACTTTTCCGAATCCATTGATTACCTCAATTTTGTTCTTCTTCATTAGGAACTGAACACCCTTGCTCATTCCATCGGCTACACCGCGGCTTCTCTTAACAACAGCATCAAAATCGTGTCCTACTTCTTTGGCATTTAATCCGTAGTCCTCGGCATGTTTTAAATATTCGAAAACTTGAGCGGATTTTAGAAGGGCCTTGGTCGGGATACATCCCCAATTAAGACAAACGCCTCCTAAACTTTCTTTTTCTACAATAGCTGTTTTGAATCCCAATTGTGACGCTCTGATGGCTGTAACGTATCCACCCGGACCACTTCCCAAAACAATTATATCGAACTTGCTCATTAGATTTTGATTTTAGTTGTTAGATTTTGAAATCTGCCATCGATTGGCAGGTGCAAAAGTACGGAAATCAAACTCCATTTCCCAAGTTGAAAAATGTCAAATATGGGTTTGTTTGTTAAATCAAGCTTTACCGGAACCAAACATCTTTTTGTTGAAGGCTTTGGACTCCCCTTTGGGTATGGATAAGGATATCCATTCCGTACCTTTTATCATTTTTCCTAGAAAAACAATTTGCCCCACATGGCTGGCGTAATGTGCCAATTGACGATTTGTTGCCTGAACCACTGTGTGGGCTTCGCCCCGTATAAAAATGGTTTTATTAAAATTGGAAGAATCAATGCTTTCCAATGCATCAAAAATACATTGCCACCCTTCTTCCCATGCAGTAATCATCTCTTTTTTGGTCGAAAATGGTTTTTCGAACTCCATATCGCGTTCCCGCCATTCCTTTTCACCATCTTCCGAAAAGAAATTGGTCCATCTGCTCAGCATATTTCCCCACAAATGTTTCACGATATTGGCAATGGAATTATCTGTTTCTGTGTATTTCCACAGAATGTCGTCATCAGAAATTTGGGTAAAAGTTCGGTCGCCCATCAATTTATAACGCTGAAATTCGAAGGCTACAGTATTTAGGTAATCTTTTTGAAAGTCCATTTAAGTCCCGGGATCAAAATCAATACTGATGGAATTGATACAATAGCGTTGCCCGGTGGTTTCTCGAGGGCCATCGTTAAAAACATGCCCCAGATGGCTACCGCAATTGGCGCAAACGGTCTCGGTTCTGATCATGCCATGCGATGTATCCCGGATGTATTCAATGGCGCCTTCAACCGCTTGGTCAAAAGAGGGCCAACCGCATCCACTTTCAAATTTGTGTTCGCTAGTGAACAACTTGGCGTTACATGCCCTGCAGTGATAGTCCCCATTTTCAAAATGAAGGTCGAATTCACCCGTGAAAGGTCTTTCCGTACCTTTTTGTCGCAAAACATAGAATTCCTCAGGGGTAAGTTGTTGTTTCCACTCCTCTTCGGTCTTGTTTACACTGTATTTTTTGTCCATATGATTTTTAAATCCACAAGTTATTGGTTGTCCGGGATAAAATCAAGGGCCGCACCGTTAATACAATGTCTTTTTCCGGTCGTGTTCCTAGGGCCATCGTTGAACACATGGCCTAGGTGCCCTCCACAAACGGCGCAATGTTCCTCGGTGCGGGGCACTCCAATTTTATAATCTGTGTCGTAAGCAACATTACCTTCGATTTCTCGATCAAAACTGGGCCAACCAGTACCGGAATCAAATTTGTGCTCGCTCCGAAATAGGGGTGTTTGGCAACCGGCACAGACGTAGGTGCCTTTTGCCTTTATGTCCAGTAGTTCACTGGAAAAAGGGTTTTCTGTTGCCGCTTTTCTAAGTACGTAATATTCGATGTCGGTAAGTTCGTCGCGCCATTCGGCATCCGTTTTGTTGACTTTAAAAGCGGTTTCGGATTTTTCTTCTTTTTTCTCTTCTTGCGATGTACCCTTGCAACTGGTGAATACGATCAAAACGAGCAATAGCAATTTTTTTCCCATTCTTCTTTTTATTTAGTTGGACGTAAATAACTGGCTGTCCTAACAAAAAGATACAAAAAAGTCCCATGGATTGCCAATGGGACTCTTTATTCTGTAGGAATTATGATCTAGTTGATATCCATTTTCGTAATCTGTTCTTCGTTGATATTGAGGGCAGACATAACGCTTTCCATATTGGAAGCATCAAAATCAGAAGCTTCGGCATATTCGCTCGGTACAAACACAATTCTGAACAATTGGTTGTCCGTAAAGTCGGTACTCAATCCTGATAAATCGAAATTCCCATCTATAAAAAGTTCCAGATCCACAAAGGTGTGGGCAAACACATACTGAATGGTGCCTTGATCTAAGAAATAATTTTGTGGGATTTGTGTCCATGCATCTGCCGTAGAGCCATCGTTTAGGTCAATTACACCATCATGCCTGTACACCAAAACGGCGTCCGATTCAAAAACTTCAAAATTGGTCACGTCGGCAAATGTGATCAATGTGCTAAAAAGGTTGTCTTCTGGGATATAACCAAAGTCAACGCCTTCTACTTCCACAACCTGCCCTTGGATTCCGTCCAACCCATCTTGTCCGTCCAATCCATCGAGTCCGTCGAAGCCGGGAGGTCCTTGTGGTCCTTCACAAGCGGCAAAGAATAGTAAAAGAAATGCGCCTAAAATTGTACTAAATTTATTCATGATTTTTGGATTTTTGATTTGTGTTATGTTTTTACTGTTGTTGCAATAAAATCAAAAAGCGTTCCATTTTTAAAAAAATGTTGTTTATACCATCATACCCGATTTCAAAATCGTATTCTTCCGTAAAGATGCGTATTATTGTATAAGTGCAAAACCCTCATATATGTCCAAGGTAGTTCCACATAGTTTTTTTACGGATTTTGATATTGATCTTTTTAAAGGAGGCAAACATTTTCGTCTATACAACAAATTAGGGTCGCACCTGACCGAGGTAGACGGCAAAAAGGGAACTTATTTTGCGGTTTGGGCACCCACTGCAAAATCCGTGAGCGTTGTTGGTGATTTTAATCATTGGACCGTTGGTGAGCATGAACTTTTTGTGCGATGGGACAGTAGTGGAATTTGGGAAGGATTTATACCCGGGGTGGACAAGGGGACCAAGTACAAGTATAAGATTCACTCCAACAACAACGACATTTGGACCGAAAAAGCCGATCCATTTGCCCGGTATTGCGAGCAACCGCCACAAACGGCCTCGTTGGTCTGGGACGATGATTATAAATGGATGGATAACGATTGGATGGCATCCCGCGAGACCAAAAATAGTCTCGATAGTCCGTTCTCGGTTTATGAGGTGCATCTTGGCTCTTGGAAGAAGAAAAATGGTTGGGAGTCCCTGAGCTATTTGGAAATGGCGGAGCAACTGGCCGATTATGTCGAGGAAATGGGCTTTACCCATGTGGAGTTTATGCCGGTTATGGAATATCCATATGATCCGTCTTGGGGGTATCAAATTACAGGTTATTTTGCCCCAACTTCCCGTTTTGGCAAGCCAGAGGATTTTAAAGTTCTTGTGGAGGCGATGCACGAGAGAGGTATAGGTGTTATCATGGATTGGGTGCCATCCCATTTTCCAGAAGACGCCCACGGCCTTGGTTTTTTTGACGGATCCCACCTTTATGAGCACCCAGATAGGAGAAGAGGCTACCATCCCGATTGGAAAAGTTTAATTTTCAACTACGGTCGGAACGAGGTTAGGGCCTTTTTGATCAGTAATGCGATATTTTGGCTCGACCAATACCATGTGGATGCACTTCGGGTAGATGCCGTGGCATCCATGCTCTATTTGGACTATTCCCGCGAAGATGGTGAATGGGAGCCCAATATGTACGGCAACAATGAGAATCTGGAAGCGTTGTCCTTTTTAAGGGAAATGAACCAAGAAGTTTACGCAAGTTTTAAAGGAGTACAGACCATTGCCGAAGAATCCACTGCCTTTTCTGGAGTTACCAAACCGGTAAATTATGGTGGTCTAGGGTTTGGAATGAAGTGGATGATGGGGTGGATGCACGATACATTGGAGTTTTTTAAGAAAGACCCGGTCCATAGATCTTATGATCTAAATATGATCAGTTTTAGCCTAACCTATGCCTTTACGGAAAACTTTATGTTGCCCTTTTCACACGATGAGGTAGTGTATGGCAAACAATCATTGTTGTATAGGATGCCCGGCGACGAATGGCAGAGATTTGCCAATCTAAGAATGTTGTTTGGGTATATGTTTACGCACCCAGGCGGCAACCTGCTTTTTATGGGAGGAGAGTTTGGCCAATCGTCCGAGTGGAACTTTCAGGAGAGCTTGGACTGGCATTTGACCCAGTACGATTTTCATTCTGGAATCCAAGAAGCGGTAAAAGACCTGAACAAAATGTACAAAAATAATCCAGCGCTGTACGAAAAACAGTTTAGTCCCGAAGGTTTCCAATGGATCGAATACAATGATCGGGAGAACACGGTAATATCTTATATTAGAAAAGGAAACGACCCTAAGGATGACCTGATCGTAATTTGCAACTTTACTCCGGTTCCAAGGAAAAATTATAGACTTGGTGTTCCCAAGACCACTACCTTAAAACAAGTTTTTAACAGCGACGATACAAAATACTCTGGTAGTGGTATGGGCAAAAAAACAATGAAACCAACCAAAACCCCTTGGAACGGTCAACAACAATCCGTTTTGGCTACCTTACCACCCTTAAGTGTAGTGGTCTACAAGTAAATACAACACGAAAACGTTGTAGTTGATTGCTTTTTAAAACATATTTTTCATTATTCACGCAATTGTGTTTTTTTTGTGATTCTCAATCAATTATAGATGATAACCAATACAGAAATAGTAAGGACTGGAAATCAGTTCCCCAACCATATAGTAGATTTTAAACAGGAAAACGATAAGTTTTACTTTACTACCCAGAACGGCGTTATTTTACAGCTTACCATTTTAAGGGATAGCGTGGTGCGCTTCAGGTATGCAACGGAGCATGTTTTTGAGCCCGATTTTTCCTATGCCATTAGCGAAGATGTCAACCTTGGATATAATGAGCTTAAAATCCAGGACGAGGTGCCGGAGTATATCGTAATTACATCCAAAATCAAGATACATATCAACAAGACCAACCTAAAGGTAAAAATCGTTGATATGGCCGATCTGGTGATCTCGGAGGATGAACTCGGTTTTCATTGGGAAGAAAATTTCGATTATGGCGGCAATGTGGTAAAAATGAGCAAAGTTTGCCATGCTGGTGAAAGTTATTACGGAATGGGGGATAAGGCATCGCACACCAACCTTAAGGGAAAACGGGTGAACAACTGGGTTACGGATACCTATGCCTACGGAAAGGACCAAGAACCACTGTACAAATCCATTCCTTTTTACATTGGTCTTAAAGAAAGTAAAGCCTACGGAATATTTTTTGATAACTCTTTTAGTACTTATTTCGATTTCGCTGGCGAACGCAGAAATGTAACAAGCTATTGGGCCGATGGTGGTGAAATGAACTATTACTTTTTCTATGGTCCTAAAATGTGCGATGTGGTGGAATCCTATACCGATTTAACCGGATTGCCAGAACTGCCCCCACTTTGGGCATTGGGGTTTCATCAATCGAAATGGAGCTATTATCCCGAACAAAAGGTCCGGGATATCGCGTCCAACTTTAGAAAATTGAACATTCCTTGTGATGCCATTTATCTGGATATCGATTATATGGATGGTTTTAGATGTTTTACATGGGACAAAAACCACTTTCCCGACCCTAAAAAAATGATCGATGATTTGGGTGAAGATGGTTTTAAGGTGGTGACCATGATCGACCCCGGGATCAAGATAGATCGCGATTATTGGGTGTATCAACAAGCTATGGAGAAGGGATATTTTTGTCGCAGGGCAGATGGTCCGCTATTTAAGGGAAAAGTATGGCCCGGTCCCTGTAATTTTCCCGATTTTACCCATCCGGATGTTAGGGAATGGTGGGCCGACCTTTATAAAGAAATGATTGCGGACCTAGGAGTAAGCGGAGTTTGGAACGATATGAACGAACCCGCGATTATGGAGGTCCCCAGCAAAACGGCAAATTTGGACGTACGACATGATTATGATGGTCATCCTTGCAGCCACAGAAAGGCCCATAATGTCTACGGTATGCAAATGGTTCGCGCTACTTACGAAGGAATAAAAAAATATATGTTCCCCCGCAGACCGTTTGTTCTTACCCGCGCCGCTTATTCCGGAACCCAGAGATATTGCGCTACATGGACCGGCGATAATGTGGCCACTTGGGAACATTTATGGATTGCCAATGTGCAAATGCAACGCATGAGCATGAGCGGGTATTCCTTTGTTGGTTCCGATATTGGTGGATTTGCTGAGCAACCCAATGGGGAACTATTTGCCCGATGGATCCAGCTAGCCGTTTTCCACCCATTTTGCAGGGTACACTCCAGCGGCGATCACGGCGATCAAGAACCTTGGTCCTTCGGAGATGAAATCACCGATATTGTGAGAGAGTTTATTGAACTTAGGTATCAATTATTACCATACCTATATACGATGTTCTATAATTATATCAAGGAAGGTTTTCCCATGCTTCAATCCTTGGTTTTTTATGATCAAGACGATGTGCAGACTCACTTCCGGACCGATGAGTTTATTTTTGGTAAACAATTGTTGGTGTGCCCCGTACAAGAACCGAACTCTTTGGGAAGACGAATGTATTTCCCTAAAGGGAACTGGTATAATTATTGGACGGATGAGATGGTCGAAGGAGGAGTGGAGCGTTGGGTTTCCGCAGAACTAGACCGTATACCACTTTTTGTAAAAGAAGGGGCCATGATACCCAAATATCCTGTTCAACAATATGTGGGGGAAAAGGAGATAGAAAAATTGGCCATAGATGTTTATTTTAAATCGGGAACGGAAAATTCCGAAGTATACGAAGACCATCAAGAAGGCTACGATTACAAAAAGGGCCGATACAGTTTAAGACGATTTAAATTCACGGGCAAGGAGAACGAATTGATCATACAACAGTTTAAGGATGGTAATTATATTACGCCATATCATAACTTTGTAATGACGTTCCACGGATTGCCCTTTGAAATAGACAGTGTGGAACTGGATAATGAGGAAGTTGGACTGGACGAAATCAAACTCAATGGGAACAACACTATTGAAGTAAGCAAGGATTTCACGGAGCTTCATATTTTTGGAAAATAAAATTTTGTAATTTACAGAGAAAACAAGATCGATCAAATGAAAAAGATTTTTCTATTAATTCTGATATTGTTGATAGTGATGGCTTGTAAAACCAACCCGTTTACAGGAAAGAGCACACTCAACTTTTATAGTAATAGCCAAATGTTCCCCATGGCTTTTGCCCAGTATGATGAATTTTTGGGGTCGAACAAAGTGGTAAAGGGTACCTCCGAGGCAGAAATGATCACAAGGGTCGGTCAGCGTATAGCATCGGCAGCGGAACGTTGGCTCAATGCCAATGGTTACCCTGGGTATTTAAAGGATTACCAATGGGAATATAACTTGGTAGAGGACGAAACCGTGAACGCGTGGTGTATGCCGGGCGGTAAAATTGTTTTTTATACGGGAATTTTGCCCATTACCAAAAATGAAACCGGCATAGCTGTGGTAATGGGGCACGAAGTAGCACATGCACTGGCCGATCATGGTGCCCAAAGAATGAGCGCCGGTACCTTGCAGCAAGTCGGTGCCATGGGCGCGGCAATTGCGACCAGTAAAAAATCGCCAGAGGTACAAAATGCTTTTATGCAAGCTTATGGTGTTGGCAGTAATGTGCTGGGCATGTTGCCCTTTAGCCGAAACCATGAGACCGAAGCAGATAGGATTGGACTTCAGATCATGGCCATTGCAGGATACAACCCCGATGAGGCGGCCCAACTTTGGAAACGTATGAAAGAAGCATCTGGAGGTCAGGCGCCCCCCGAGTTTTTAAGTACGCACCCATCCAACGACACCAGGATCAATAATTTGACGGCATGGGCCCCGGCCGCTAAACAAGAGGCAAGAAAATTTGGGGTCACCTCGTTTAAATAATGGGCATTTATCAATTGAAGAGTTTAAAAAAGTCATTCCAAGATGCATGGGAATGACTTTTTATTTTTAAAACAGAAGTATGGCGCAAACATTGGCACTGAAAGGGAGTAAAAAACTGTTGAATGCTTGGGCGTTTTACGATTGGGCGAATTCAGTTTACAGCCTGGTAATTTCCTCGGCCATTTTTCCACTTTTTTACGGTCTGCTATTTAGGACTGCCGGCATAGAAACGGTTACAGTTTTTGGTGGAGAAATAGCTCGTGCACCCTTGATCAGTTATGTTACTTCTTTAGCCTTTGTTTTTATTGCCATAATTACCCCGCTCATTTCCGGGGTAGCCGATTATTTGGGGAACAAAAAAATATTTCTCAAATTCTTCTGCTATTTGGGTGCGGCCTCTTGTATTGGACTGTACTGGTTTTCTTTGGAGCACATTTATTTTGGCCTGGCTTGTTATTTCTTCGGACTTGTCGGTTTTTGGGTCAGTTTTGCCATCAACAATTCCTACCTGCCGGATATTGCATATCCCGAACAACAAGATAGAATCAGTGCAAAAGGATTCTCACTGGGATATATTGGCAGTGTAATTCTTCTTGTTTTTAATCTTGCCATGGTAATGAAACCGGATTTTTTTGGAATTTCCGACAACGGAGGGGAAATCGCTGAAATAAAGGCTATGAAATATTCCTTCATTTCGGTTGGTATTTGGTGGATACTCTTTAGTCAGTACACATTTGCCCATCTGCCTAAAGGTTATAAAAGAGAGGGAAAACGAGATCACATTATATTAAATGGTTTTAAGGAGTTAAAGCTGGTTTGGCATCAATTGGGAAAAAATAGGCGTTTAAAACGCTATTTGGGAGCATTCTTTGTGTATAGTATGGCTGTGCAGACCATTATGTTGATCGCCACTTATTTTGGAGAAGAAGAAATTATGTGGGGTTCGGACAATGAACGTACAACAGGCTTAATTGTAAGTATTTTGCTTATTCAAATTGTAGCCATACTTGGGGCAACGGTAACAGCATGGACATCAAAGGCTTTTGGAAATATTAGAACTCTCGTGGTGATTAATATTATTTGGGCCATGTTATGCGTGTATGCATATTTTCTTCAGACCCCGATGGATTTTTACATTGCTGCCGGATTGGTCGGTGTGGTGATGGGCGGGATTCAAGCACTTTCCCGTTCCACATACTCCAAATTTTTGCCGGAGACCACGGATACCACATCGTTTTTTAGTTTTTACGATGTCTCCGAAAAAATTGGTATTATAATCGGAACCTTAATGTATGGTATTGTGGCACAGCTTACGGGAAGCATGCGAAATAGCACCATATTTTTGGGCATTTTTTTTCTTCTAGGGATATTTTTGTTGCTTCGCGTTAATAAGGTAAGGCCTTCAAATTAACACATAAAAAAGCCTTGGTTCATTGCCAAGGCTTTTCTTTTTTGATTGATGAAATAAACTCGGTATTATCCTTTGGTAATGTCTCCGGACCCAGAAGCTTTTGATTTTATCTTTTTTGGATTTCCGCGATAATGGATATCGCCGGAACCTGATACTCTGGCGTCTATGGATTGGTTGGCGGTTACCCGTATGTCCGCAGAACCGGAAACAGTCGCTCTTACAAAATCGGCCTCAAGGTCGTAGGCTTTTATGTCTCCAGACCCTGATACGGAAACCGTAAAGTCCGTTGTACTGCCCGAAAGGTTTATATCTCCGGATCCGGATAAAGAAGCATCCACTTCATCGGCTTCTACCATAAGGCTTACATCGCCGGACCCCGACATGGCAGCACTGAAATTATTGGCTCTTATGGTAGTTTTTCCAACTAAATCTCCCGATCCAGAAAGACTAACGGCATTAATGGATTCCACAGGAACGGTAACATAAATGCCGCTCTTCCAATTGGAGGGCCTCAGGTTGACGCCTTTGGCCACTTTGATCACCAATTTACCGTTTTTAACTTCCGTCTTGATGTATTCCAAAAGGTTGGATTCCCCCTTGAGGGTTAATTCGCCTTCGTTTCCGGAAACCAATTCCACATCGAACCATCCGGCCATGGCCACCTCGTCGTAATCGCCTACGGAACGTTCTATGGTAACCACGTTGCCATTTCCTTTGATTCTTTTTCCCCATTGTGCACTGGCAGAAGAAATAATGCCCAATGCAAGTGTCAGTGTTATTAGTTTTTTCATGATTCTGTGTTTAAAGCTGTTTTGATTTGATGTTAATTTTGATAAAATGAGACGCCGCCGTATTCACTGTTTATGCTCACTCTGTTTCCTGAGTTTGCTTTGCCGTAGTGGCCGCTATAATACTTTTCTGATGATCTTTCTTTGCTGATGTTGATCTCAAAATCATCCTTACCGCTAACACCGGCGTACTCGGTCGTGATTTCAAAATCGAAATAATATCCGGGATCGTACCCAATTTTGATTCCGGTGTAATCTGAACGTATTTCCACGTTTCCGGCATCGGGTGCCAATCGGTCTATTCTGATGGAGCCATAGTCGCTGGTAATGGATACATTGCCATGCACATCGCCCAGTTTTACACCAATATAGTCTCCGTTACCGTTCACGTTTTTCACGTTTCTTACATCAATGGAGCCATAATCGCTGGAATATTCCAAATTTTCCATTTCCTCAACGGTTGCATTCGTGTAGTCTGCCTTTACGATTAGGTTTCCGGCTTTTTCAATGGTAAACCCAGAGTAATCTGCAACAATTTCGGCACTGTTGATATAATCAAAGGTAGATTTAGAGGTATAATCGAACCTTAGTTCGTTATTTCGTCCACGAAGTTCCCCAATATCCATTTTCCCATAGTCGCAGCTTATTTTTGCATGGCCATCGATCCTATCCAAGATTATGCTGCCATAGTCGTTGCTAAGGTTAACACTGTTCTTTACGGGCAACTTTATGGTGTAGTTTACCTGCACGCTAACACTTTTGCGTTTTCCCCAGCTCCATCCCCAACTGTTTTTTCTGTCTCCGAACCGGGTATAGGCGGAAACCATACTGGGGCTGTTGTCAAATTCTATATCAATCTCGTCCAAACGTTCTTTTACCCTTTCTTCGTCGTTTCCATTGGTTTTTACATGGACTTCTATTACAACCCGGTTTTCGTTCCAAGAAGTTATGTTAAGGTTCCCGTAGCTGTTGTTTACCTTGAGCAGTGCATCGGGGTTTACGCTGTATTCTTTTTTGATCGTTTTTTCTTTGGTGTACCTGCCGTTCAACTTGTCATTGTCCACATGGGCTCCCGCTACAAGGGGAATCAAAGCCAAGACGAAAAGAATGTATTTAAATGGTAAAGCTTTCATCATTTTGTGAGTTTAAATTTTTAATATTTTCTATTTGGCTCAAAACTTCTTTTAAAAGGTCGATTCTAGTTTGGAAATTGGTGATCATGGCACTAAGTATAATTTTACTGTCGCCACCGTTGATCAGGTCCTGCTGTAGGGATTTATAGTCTTTGTCCAATCGTTCCAGCTGTGTCATGGTGTCATCCACTAGTTGTGCTGTTTCGGGAGTTTTTTCGTCCTGTAGTTCCTTTACTTGTTCCTCGATAAGATTGGCAAAGTAGAACTCCGTCTGCGAAACTTCCGGTGCAATTTCTACAACTTGCTGTTTTATACTGGGGTCTGGACCAAACGTTTTATATCCCAAAACCGCTACAAGGGCGATCGATGCCGCGATGGAAAGATGTTTCCACCAGGAGGGTCTTTTTTTGTTCAGGGCAATAGTGCCCTGGCTTTGGTTCAATTTATCCAAAAACCGTTCTTGGTGCCCATTTTGTGGCTCTGCTACATCGAACTCCCCTTGGAGTCTTTCGAACAAACTATCTAAATTATCCTTCTTCATATCTAAGCATTTACGGTCAACTTTTTTCTAAGGCTCTGTTTGGCCCTGGAAATTGTGGTTCTACAATTAGCATAGCTAATGTTCATTATTTCACTGATTTCTTCGTAATCGTACCCTTCAATTAAATGTAAGGTCAAAGAAACTCTGTAATTGTCTTTCAAACTTTTCATGGTTTCCATCACTTTTTGAGCCTTCAGTTCCGTATAACCATTTTGATCCGAAGCAACTCCATCATTATCTTCGACCTTGTACATTACATCATCCAGATCCACAGCCTGTTTTTTCTGCTGCTTTTTGTAATGATAAATACTGTTATTGATCACAATCCGCTTTAACCATGCCCCAAAGGTGACGTCCCCTTTAAACGTATGCAGTTTGGTAAATGCGCTCAGGAACGATTCCTGCATCACATCTTCAGCCTCTGCCGAGTGTTTTACAATCCTAAAAGCAGTGTTGTACATTGCTTTGTAATAGCGGTTGTAAATCTCTAGCTGTGCATTTTGCTTTCCCTGCATGCACAATTTGAGCAGTGTGTCAATATGTTCATTTTGTTGGCTCAAAAAATGAATGGTTTGTCTTATAGATTACCCAATTTACCAATTGTTACACTTTTTTATTAATATTTGATTTTTAATGGCACAGGAATTGCCTTTTAAAGGATGATAATAAACCTTTAACCAGCTGTAAATATTGATTTTGAGCGGTTTGCAAGGGTTGTAGTGTTGAATAAAAATATGGGTTATTTGTCGATGCTGACAAAATGACCGAAAAGATGATATGGGAGAGATGAAAATTACCAAATTTGACAACATAGATCTACAGGGATTGGATGAGGATGCGGAATTGATACCGTTGCTTACCCCTGAGGACGAAGAACAAATGAATAGGGAGAGCTTGCCGGAAACCTTGCCGGTACTGCCTCTTAGAAATACCGTGTTGTTTCCCGGTGTGGTGATCCCGATTACCGCTGGTAGGGATAAATCCATTAATTTGATCAAAGATGCCAACAACGGTTCCAAGACCATTGGTGTCGTGTCCCAAAAGGACGAAAGTGTGGAAAACCCCGGTCCTGAGGATATCAATACCGTGGGTACCGTGGCCCGAATTTTACGTGTGCTTCAAATGCCGGATGGAAACACAACGGTGATCATACAGGGAAAGAAAAGATTTAAAATCGATGCCGTTCTAACCGAAAAGCCATATATCACGGCGAAAGTAAGTGAGGCCATGGAGCAACGGCCGGACGAAAAGAGCACGGAATTCGAGGCGATCATCGACTCTATCAAGGAACTGGCCTTTAAGATCATTAAGGACAACCCAAATATTCCCAGCGAGGCCACCTTTGCCATTAAAAATATTCAGAGTAATTCCTTCTTGATCAATTTTGTGTCTTCCAACCTTAATCTGGCTGTTAACGAAAAACAACAGCTATTGGAAATTCCCGACCTCAAGGAAAGGGCCTTGGCGACATTGAAGTACATGAACATGGAACTTCAAAAGTTGGAACTGCGCAACGATATCCAAAGCAAGGTACGTAGCGATATGGACCAACAACAACGCGAGTATTTTCTTCATCAACAAATGAAGACCATACAAGAGGAGTTGGGGGGACTGTCTTACGAGGAAGAAGTGGACGAAATGGCCGAAAAGGCCAAAAAGAAAAAATGGGGCAAAAAAGTAAAGGAGCATTTTGAAAAGGAATTGGCCAAAATGCAGCGCATGAACCCCCAAGTGGCGGAGTACTCCATTCAACGTAATTACTTGGACCTTTTGTTGGATTTGCCATGGAACGAGTTCTCCAAAGATAAGTTTGACCTAAAACGTGCCCAGCAAATTTTGGACAGAGACCACTATGGTTTGGAAGACGTTAAACGACGAATAATTGAATATTTGGCCGTTCTAAAACTTCGTAACGATATGAAATCGCCCATTCTCTGTTTGTATGGACCTCCCGGTGTTGGTAAAACTTCCCTGGGTAAATCCGTGGCGGAGGCCTTGGGTAGAGAATATGTACGCATGTCCTTGGGCGGACTGCGGGATGAAGCGGAAATTCGCGGGCACCGAAAAACCTATATCGGTGCCATGCCCGGCAGGATCATCCAGAGTTTGAAGAAGGCAGGGACATCCAATCCGGTGTTTATTTTGGACGAGATAGATAAATTGGCGAGCAGCCACCAAGGTGATCCCTCATCTGCTATGTTGGAGGTGTTGGATCCCGAACAGAATAGCGAGTTCCATGACAACTTCTTGGAAATGGGCTATGACTTGTCCAAAGTCATGTTCATTGCGACGGCAAATAATTTGTCCACCATTCAGCCTGCATTGCGCGATAGAATGGAGATCATCAACGTTACAGGTTACACTATCGAAGAAAAGGTGGAGATCGCTAAAAGACACTTATTGCCCAAACAATTGGAGGAACATGGCCTTTCCAAAAAAGATTTGAAAATCGGAAAGCGTCAATTGGAGAAGATAGTGGAGGGCTATACTCGGGAATCCGGAGTGCGCAGTTTGGAAAAACAAATAGCCAAAGTAGTGAGGTTTGCCGCAAAATCCATAGCAATGGAAGAAGAGTACAACATAACCATGACCAACGAGGACGTTGAAAAAATATTGGGCCCAGCACGATTGGAGCGTGATAAGTACGAAAACAACGATGTTGCCGGTGTGGTCACAGGGTTGGCCTGGACAAGCGTTGGCGGGGACATTCTGTTCATCGAATCCATACTTTCCAAAGGAAAGGGAGTCATGAACATTACAGGGAATTTGGGTAAAGTAATGAAGGAGTCCGCAACCATTGCCATGGAATATATTAAATCGAACGCGGAGACTTATGGTATTGACCCCACGGTTTTTGACAAGTACAATGTACATATACACGTGCCCGAGGGTGCCACCCCTAAAGATGGTCCAAGTGCCGGTATTACCATGCTAACTTCTTTGGTGTCGCTATTTACACAGCGCAAGGTAAAAAAGAGTTTGGCCATGACAGGTGAGATCACCCTAAGGGGAAAAGTGTTGCCCGTTGGTGGGATAAAAGAGAAGATTTTAGCTGCTAAAAGGGCCAAGATCAAAGAAATTATTCTTTGTGCAGACAACAAAAAGGATATAGAGGAAATTAAGGAAGACTACCTTAAAGGGCTTACATTTCACTACGTAACGGATATGAGCGAAGTGATAGACCTGGCGATCACCAAACAAAAAGTAAAGAACGCCAAGACTCTATAATTGAAAATTTAAAATAGGTAGGAACAGTACATGTATTTCTGCCTATTTTTGATGCATGGGAAAAATTACGATAGCCATAGATGGTTATTCCTCTACAGGAAAAAGCACCATCGCCAAAAGGTTGGCCGCTAGCTTGCAATATATTTATGTGGATACTGGTGCCATGTACCGCGCCGTGACCCTTTATGCCTTAAATCAAGGGCTGATCACCGAAGCAGGAGAGGTAAAACAGGCCGATTTGATTGCCCGACTATCGGAGGTAAAACTAAAATTTGTGCCCAACAGGGAAACTGGACGTTCGGATATGTTTCTGAACAATGTTAATGTTGAACAGGAAATCCGAAAAATGCGGGTTTCGGGTTTTGTAAGCCAAATAGCGGCAATTAAGGAAGTACGGGAGAAGTTGGTGAAAATGCAACAGGAAATGGGCAAGGATAAAGGAGTTGTAATGGATGGTCGTGACATTGGTACCGTTGTTTTTCCCAATGCAGAATTAAAGCTGTTCATGACAGCTTCTCCGGAGACCCGCGCCACACGCCGTTACAAGGAGCTTTTGGGAAAAGGAGAGGAAGTAACTTACGCCGAAGTACTTAAAAATGTTGAGGACCGAGACCGTATCGATTCTACACGAAGTATTTCCCCTTTGACCAAGGCCAAGGATGCCATTGAGTTTGATAATAGTGATATGGGACTGGAAGAACAATTCAATCGCATTTATGCTTATGCTCAAAGGGTGATTGCCAAGCAAGAGTAGGATAGGTGTGTATGGCTTTAAAACCTATACTTTGTTTTTAATTAGGTATGGCCACCAATGTAGTGAAGGGTTAGGTGGGTATAAAAGGTTATATTCTAACTGCACTCATATAGGTCCAAATAATAAACAGCAATTGTAAAGGAATTCGAAACCACAGATAAGTTAACCCATTACCGTCCAATGTGGCATTTTGATAGTCCACTTTGTTCAAAGCGGCAACAATATTGGCAGGCAACATCAGTATCAGAAAAATAATAAGGGCCCAACCAGATATATGCATAACACGGGGAACAAGAAGACCTATCGCTAGTATAATCTCAAATATTCCGGTTAAGTGAACAAAGATTTCTTTGTAGGGAATAAACTTGGGTATCATCATGGACATACCTTTGGTAAATGCAAAATGACCAATTGCTGTAAACACGAGCATTATGGACATCGCAATTCTACCCGATAATTTAAAATCATATGTCCTGTTTGTGATTTTGATGATCAATAAAGAGATCGTAAAGCTGAATAAAAGAACAATCAATGGTTTCATAAGAGTATAAATCAATAAAGCACAAAGGTCTGGAACACAGATGTAAAAAAAATGAACCCAAGTTAAGTAATGCGTTTTCGTATTCTGCTCAATGCCTGAGGCGTAACGCCAATGTAGGAAGCAATATATTTTAGGGGTATTTGACGTAATAACCGAGGCCTTTCCATAAATAGGTCCAGATATCTTTCCTCTGCGGATTTGCTTAGAAATGAAAGTTCTCTTTTTGATTTTATCAAAAACATATTTTCGGCCATTCTTCTTCCAATAATATTTCCGTTTTCTGTTTTATCATATACCTCTTGTAGGTCTTTGTGGGAAATCTGCCATAAAACGGACTCTGTCAACGTTTCCATTTCGTATTCGGATGGAGTTTGGGTCAAAAAGGAATCGTAAGCGGTAACAAATTCGTTTTCGAATAAAAAACCGAAAGTTACATCCGATTCCTCTGTTGGAATATAAAGGCGGATTATCCCTTTGGAGATAAATGATAAATGCTTTTCTATTTTCCCCAACTCCAATATTGTGGAATTCTTGTCAAATTGTACTTTCTTTAATTTTGAGGAGAAAAAATCCCAGTCACCTTCGTTCATTGGGGAAATATGGTCGATATACTCTCTAATTTCGGTCATTCGATTATTTTTTAATTATGCCCGCCAAGAATCGAAACTTCCTTTTAAATGGATATCGGCAACCTCGACCAGATTCGGGTTTAACATGTATGAATGAAGTTAATGTTTATTCAATCAAATGATGCAATGCTACAAAAACCATATGTTTTATTTATCAAGACTTATTTTGAACATAGGATTCGACAGGTCATCCAAAAGAGATAAATTATAAACAAGGTTATTTGATCAGGTTAATGTGCCGGATATTTTTCATTATCTCAATTCGATTGATCAGAGAATCAATGATCAATGCATAAAGTTCATCACCCAAGAGTTCATCCTCTACCCCAAAATCAATGTTCGGGTTGTCGTTTACCTCTATCACATACACTTTATTGTCCACAAATTTAAGGTCTACCCCGTACAATCCATCCCCAATTAACGAAGATGCTTTCACAGCTGTATTTAGGATCTGTTCCGGTACCTGTTCTATGGCCACGGTTTCATGGTTGCCGGACTTTTCTTCCTCTTCGCTGCTCCAATTATAAATTTGCCAATGATCTTTGGTCATAAAATACTTGCAGGCATATATTGGCTTGTTGTCCAGTACTCCTATTCTCCAATCGAAGTCCGAGTATAGAAATTCCTGT
Organism: Flagellimonas sp. ABD4_174; assembly: GCF_056160185.1. Lineage (NCBI taxonomy): Bacteria > Pseudomonadati > Bacteroidota > Flavobacteriia > Flavobacteriales > Flavobacteriaceae > Flagellimonas > Flagellimonas sp. ABD4_174. Next base: position 2,637,136 of record NZ_JBSWWP010000001.1, on the reverse strand, counting down.
CCAATCACCATATCCGTTTTTTTAAAAAGGGACTTTAGTTGGTGTATTGCTTCGGTTTTATCGTTAACTTTTATCACCCCCAAGGAAAATGCGCTATCAGGCTGCTTTAAAACGGCCGGATAGTTCAACTGTTCCAGAATGTTATCTTCGGACATATTTTTTGTAAGGGCAATGGTCTTGGGTGTCCTAATTTTATTTTTCTTAAAGAGTTCATGCTGATAAATCTTATTCGAACACCGTAAAATGGACCAAGGGTCGTCTATTACCACCAAACCTTCGGCATAGGCCAAACGAGAAAGTTCGTAGGTATAATGGTTTACATTGGTGGTTTCGCGTATCAAAAGTGCGTCGAACTCGTTTATTTTGTTGATGTCGTTCTTGCTTATAAACTCCACATACATCCCTTTTTTGTTTGCGGTTTTGCGGAATTTTTCAAGGGCCTCCTTATTGGATGGCGGATATTCCTCAAAGGGGTTGATCAATATGGCAAGATCGTACTTGTAATTGTTCAACTTTGGAAAATGGTACCGCTTTTTATTGAAGTATTTTTGGGCGGCATGGTACACCATATCTTTCTTTTCGGTGTTTAGGTCCTTAAAAGTCAAGACCTTTATATTTTTAATGATCCATTTTTCCGCTTTAATAAAATTGATGGAGAACAATGGGACTTCAAAAACCTGAAACAATTTGGTAGCCAATGTTTTGTATGCAGAAATAGATGTTTGTCCAAAATAGACTTCCAATAGGATGCTTTCCCCTTTATCCTTGCCAAGAACACGGTTTACTTGTTCGTTGAGCTCGTATGAAAGAGATTGTACCACATTGGCCAATTGCACATCTTTAATTGTGGACGAGCTCGGAATGGCGCGCTGTCCTCTAGCCGATGCTAGTAAAGATACATAGTACCCAAAACTTTGATACTTGTACGAACTACACAAATTAAAAACCCTAAAATTCGAATTGTTCTGGTACAATGGGTTATTGATGTAATCCTTTACCGAAATCACCGTTGCCTTTATTTCGGATTTCTCCCAAGAATAAGGTCTATCGATAACGATTAGGTTTTTAGTGTCGTGGTCTGTACTGGCTGGTCCTATTCGCATACCCATTTTAAGGGCATCTTCGTTGGGTTGGTAATAATCTCTCAGTGTTTTGATCACCAAAAACCCGTTGGAGAGATACCAATCCACCAGTTTTTCATTTTTGGCCCTAACTTCCAAGGTGATGCTCGTAAAATTTTTGGACAAAGCAAATACTTTTATATGTTCTAAAATTTTGGAGCCAATGCCATAATTTCGAAATTCGGGTAAAATACTGATTGAGTACAGCCGGAGCATGTGCTTGTATTTGAACAAAATGGCCGAGCCGATCCTTTGACCTGTAATGTCTGCATCTTCCACAATTATTATTTCCTGAAAAGAACTCTTGATCCCTTTTTTTAGATTGGCCTTTGTAGTTTGCTGAAAATCAGGGAACGATTTCTTTTCGAGCATTAAAAGGAAATCTACATCATTATGGTCCGCTATGCGAAAATATAACTTCATCTAATTGGAATATGCTGATCTAGGAGCCTGTCTACTAGTACAGTTTTAAAGGTAAAGGTATAATTCATTTGAATACACTGATCAAATAAAAATTGGTGTTTACCGATTAAATGAAGTTGTTTTTTTTTGATTTAAGGTGGTAATCTAAAGAGTATCCATAAGCCCAAAACAAAGTTGGTCAATATGTATCATGGGGTCTCCGAGTGCAGAAACGTTGGATAGTACAATAACCCCATTCTTGTTTTCCGTATTCATAACCAAACAGGAGGTATAACCGCCCGTTCCTCCATTATGCCAAATCCACTTTTCGCCTAATGGTTCCGTGCGTATGTGCCAACCTAAACCAACACTGGATCTATCGTTAATGGTATGGGTCTTGATTCTGGTAAGTGCCAAAGCTCTACTCTCGTCATCAAAATGGGCCGTAACAAATTTGGAGAGATCTTCTGTGGTAGAAATAATATCCCCAGCACCGGATAGCGATGCCAAGTTCCAGTTTTTCACAGGTTTTCCTTCAGGACTTTGGCCTTCGACTAAAAAAGTGGATACATTTTCGCTCCCGATAGTGCTGTTGGGCATATCATATTTTAAAAATATTCTTTCCTGGAGCAGCTGGTTCAAGGTTTTTTTTCCAATTTTAGATAAGGTATGGCCCAATAGTCCAGCACCTAAATTGGAATATTCGTATTCACCACCTTCATCGAAAGATAATTCCATTTCGTTGACCAAATAGTATTTTAACTTTTCTGCATCGTAATCGGAAAATGGATCTTGGTTACTAATGTCAAAGTCAAGGTTGGAGGGCATGCGTGGAAGGCCCGAAGTGTGGTTCGCCAAGGCCTTGAAAGTAATGTCTTGCCCATTGTTGAACTCAAAATCATAGTAGGGGTTTATGGAATCGTCCAGCTGTACTTTGTTTTCCAGAACAAAGTCCGCAAGTAGGGTAGCATTGAAAACTTTCGTGATAGATCCAATCTCAAATGCATTTTGTTGATTTTTAATGGTAAAAATGGTGTCGTTCCTTTTTTCGACACCGTAAAATTTCACATTGCCATTTTCAATAAGAGCAAATGCAAGTTGGGTATTATCGGGAAATACTTTGCTATGTTCAAAAATCAGCTCGGATTGTGTGTCCGTTATCCTTTCATCATTCAGGGTTTGATTGTTGACTATTTTGTTTGTCTGCGAATTACCGCAACTCAAAACTAGAGGAAGGATGGTAACAAGAAGTAAAAATGAATTTTTCATGGTAAGTTTTGATGTGTGCCCAACGTTTGATTTATCTAAAAGGGATACGTTTAAATTCGGAGTCGGTTACAATGGCTGACCCTTACCTTTTTGAGTTTTATTTTTTCAAAAATCAAAAGACGCCCAAAGGGCGCCTTAAAAATAATCTTTTATGTAGGGTTCTAACTTAGATGAGAACCAATTAACAACTCTTCTCCTAATTTTGAACCTGGTTTATATAAATGTTAGAGTCCCTATAACCCAAACAGCACACCGAAGTTCAAACTGCTTCTTGTGTTTCTTACGGTTTCTCCAAGATTTTCTTCAAAAATGTCAACGAATCCAGATTGACCGTCAAACTCAAAGAACAATTGTGTATTGTTGTTTATTCTAAATTTATATCCAATGCCCAAAGCAAGACCCAAATCGGTACTTTTAAAGGCTTCTTTTACATCTATTCCCAATTCTGAATCCTTTGCACTTATCAAAAGCCCCAAGTACGGACCAAAATTCAAATACCAATTTCTATTGGAACCAAAATGCCAGTTTGCCATAATGGGAATGGACAAATAGTTTAATTTAAAATTTGTGGTGGTAAAGTTATTGTTCTCTTCATCATTAATAAAGCCATCGGCCCAACCTTTACTATCATAGATAAGCTTTCCTTTTAAACCCCATCGGTCAGAAAAGTAATATTCACCAGATATACCAGTATTAAATGAGATTCTAGTATTGGCGTTGTCTTGACCATCTATGGTAGAAACATTGGCCAAATTCAATCCGGATTGTATTCCAAATTCAAATTCTCCGTTGTCTTGTGCATTTACTTTTAAAAATGCAATTAAACTGAATACTACTAGGGATACTTGTTTTTTCATTTTTAATGTTTGTTGATTACAGTTGTTTGGATGATTGTCGGCAAATCAAGAAAATTTGTGGTCTGAAACGCCAAAGCAATCGTGTGCAAAACTTGTATTTTCTAAACAATAAAAAAGAAACAATTGACGAATGTACCCAATCAATTGATAGAACCACCTTTTCAATTGATACTGTCATCATCACAAGTAAAAAGACGTCCAAAGGGCGCCTTTTTAGTTTATAATATCACATCGGACGGAGTCGAGATATGAATAAATATGTTCTCGACTGCGCTCGAACTGACTATGTTTTACAAATTCGGAATCACCAAAACCTGATCGGGATGGATTACATTGGGGTCTTTTAAAATATTGGTGTTAGCATCAAAAATTTTGGTGTACTTCATCGGGTCGCCATAATAATGTTTGGCAATCTTGCTCAACGACTCACCGCTCTTTACGGTATGTCTGTGGTAAACGGATTCGTCTTCAACGGTGATGTTGGCCTTGATGTCGGAAGGTTTTTCTCCGCCGATTTCCTTGATTTTGTCCCACAGTAGATTTTTCTCATATTGGGTATGGGTCGTACCTTTAATTTTAATAATGTCTCCCTCAACATTTACATCACCATTTTTAACGCCCAATTGTTCACCTAGATCCAATACTGGCTGATATTTTGCTTTTACACTCATAATTAAGATTTTTTACAGTTAATAATTAGAGGTTTCAAGATAGGCAATCCGCTTATATTTTACCATGAATTATTTGTAATACTTTTAATGGTCTTTAATGGATCAACCGTATATAATGCTTCTAGGGCAAGGTTTCATACCGGTATGGGAATTCCATCGCACAGTGATCCAAGGTTTTGATCCAAACCGTGGGTATAGCCAATTAAATACAAGCCTTAGTTTTGAAAGGCATTAACAAGTCATCATTTTTTCATTGAAAACCATATGTGTAGGCTTTGTGAATCAATAATTTAATTGTATTTTTGCACACCTTTTTAACAAGGAGGCAAGAGAAAAGGGAATCTAGAAAATTATTTAAAACCACTTCCGCGGTAATTGTTTGACTCTTGTAAAACGTGGAATACAAATTTAAATCAGCAGCATGGCTGAAGAAAAACAAAACGTTGAGGTAGAAGAAACTGCCGCAGCATCAGTAGTAAAAGAAGAAACACAGCCCAAACAAGATCCACAAGAATTTCTTGAAAATTTTGACTGGGACAAGTACGAAGAAGGAATTGAGCGCGTAGACGATACAAAGCTTAAAGAGTTCGAAACGCTTGTGGAGGAAAACTTTGTGGACACTGCGGACGAGGAAGTAGTGGAAGGAAAAGTTGTTCACATGACTGATCGTGAGGCCATTATCGACATCAATGCAAAATCCGAAGGTGTAATTTCCTTAAATGAGTTCCGATATAATCCAGACCTAAAAGTTGGGGATAAAGTCGAGGTACTTATTGATATTCGCGAAGACAAGACCGGTCAATTGGTATTGTCTCACCGTAAGGCTAGAACCATTAAGGCTTGGGAGCGTGTCAACAACGCACACGACAAAGAAGAAATCGTTACCGGTTTCGTTAAATGCCGTACCAAAGGTGGTATGATCGTTGACGTATTCGGAATCGAAGCTTTCTTGCCAGGTTCCCAGATCGATGTGAAGCCTATCCGTGATTACGATCAGTACGTAGGTAAGACCATGGAGTTCAAAGTAGTAAAGATCAACCACGAGTTCAAAAACGTAGTGGTGTCGCACAAAGCTTTGATCGAAGCGGATATCGAAGAACAGAAAAAAGAGATCATCGGCCAATTGGAAAAAGGTCAAGTATTGGAAGGTGTGGTCAAGAACATTACATCTTATGGGGTATTTATCGATCTTGGAGGTGTGGATGGTTTGGTTCACATTACCGATCTTTCCTGGAGCCGTATCAACCATCCGAACGAGGTTGTGGAGCTAGACCAGAAATTGAACGTGGTAATCTTGGACTTCGATGATAACAAGTCTAGAATCCAGTTGGGTCTTAAACAATTGGAGAAACACCCATGGGATGCCCTTGGCGATGAGATCAAAGTAGGTGACAAAGTTAAAGGTAAGGTAGTGGTAATCGCAGATTACGGTGCATTTATCGAAGTTGCCGAAGGCGTAGAAGGATTGATCCACGTTTCTGAAATGTCGTGGAGCACCCACCTAAGATCAGCACAAGACTTCGTAAACGTAGGTGATGAAGTTGAAGCTGTTGTATTGACCTTGGACAGGGAAGATCGCAAAATGTCGTTGGGCATCAAGCAATTGACCCCAGACCCATGGACCGATATTACTACTAAATATCCTGTAGGGTCAAGACATAAAGGAATCGTTAGAAACTTTACCAACTTTGGTGTATTCGTAGAGTTGGAAGAAGGAATTGATGGTTTGATCTATATCTCCGACCTTTCATGGACCAAGAAAATCAAGCACCCATCCGAGTTTGTTACCGTAGGTGACACTTTGGAGGTGGAAGTATTGGAATTGGACGTGGATGGACGCAAGTTGAGCCTTGGTCACAAGCAGACCACAGAAAACCCTTGGGATAAATACTCCGAGGAGTTTGCTGAAGGAACAATTCACAAAGCTGCAATTGCAGAGGTTGTTGACAAAGGAGCGACTATCAACTTCAACGAGGACATCGTTGGGTTTGTTCCACAACGTCACATGGAAAAAGAAGACGGCAAGAAATTGGTAAAAGGAGAAGAGGCCGAATTCAAGATCATCGAGTTCAATAAAGATTTCAAGAGAGTTGTGGCCAGCCACACGGCAATCTTTAGAGAGCAAGAAGACAGAAATGTGAAAGCCGCTGCCAAGAAAAGAGCCACGTCTAGCGACGAAGCTGCTCCGACCCTTGGAGATGCCAACTCACAGTTGCAAGCATTGAAAGACAAGATGGAAGCCGATTCCAAGAAAAAGTAATCGGACTTTTCAATGATACTAAGCCCCGCTGGAAACAGTCGGGGCTTTTTTATGTTCCGAACATTTTAAAGAATTGCTTACTTTTGTGGTCAACCGAGTTGGTCGCACACAGCATATGAGTCAAAAAGTACTGCTTACTTCAAAGGAAATCAACATCATACTGCACCGGTTGGCCTGTCAGCTAATGGAAAACCATTTGGATTTTGCCAATACCGCACTCATAGGTATTCAGCCCAGAGGCGTTTTTTTGGCAGAAAGATTGGTGAAAATCCTCAAAAAAGAATACAAAGTCAAACATATTGACCTTGGTTTCTTGGACATCACATTTTTTAGGGACGATTTTGGACGAGGGGAAATCCTTAAGGCCAATTCCACACAAATGAATTTTTTGGTAGAGGACAAAAAAGTAGTGTTTATAGATGATGTTCTTTACACAGGAAGAAGTATCCGGGCGGCCCTTACCGCCATCCAATCCTTTGGAAGACCGAGCAATATTGAACTTTTAACCTTGATCGATCGTAGATTTAGCAGGCATTTGCCCATTCAGCCGACCTACCGCGGCCGACAAGTGGATGCCATAAACGAAGAAAAAGTAAAAGTGATGTGGCAAGAAAACGACGGCGAAGATAAAGTATATTTAGTAAGCAAATAATAGATAATGAGCGAGTTAAGTGTAAATCACTTGTTGGGAATAAAATATCTGAACAAAAAGGATATATCGCTCATTTTTGAAACGGCAGACCATTTTAAGGAGGTCATCAACCGTTCCATTAAAAAGGTGCCAACCCTTCGGGATATTACCATTGCCAACATCTTTTTTGAGAACAGTACCCGAACAAAACTATCTTTCGAGCTTGCGGAAAAACGGCTTTCCGCCGATGTGGTCAATTTCTCGGCAGGACAATCTTCCGTCAAAAAAGGGGAGACCCTTATTGATACCGTAAATAATATCCTGTCCATGAAAGTGGATATGGTAGTGATGCGCCACCCTAACCCTGGAGCAGGAATATTTTTATCCCAACATGTAAATGCCTCCATCGTAAATGCAGGGGACGGGGCCCATGAACACCCAACACAAGCATTGTTGGATTCTTTTTCTATAAGAGAGAAACTGGGCGACGTAGGTGGTAAGAATGTTGTGATAGTAGGTGATATTCTTCATTCCAGAGTAGCACTCTCCAATATATTTGCCTTAAAATTACAAGGCGCCAATGTTAAAGTTTGTGGCCCAAAAACACTGATTCCAAAATACATAGAGTCCTTGGGTGTAGGGGTGGAGACCAATTTGAGAAAAGCCTTGGAATGGTGCGATGTGGCCAACATGCTTCGGGTACAGAACGAACGGATGGATATCAGTTATTTTCCTTCCACCAGAGAATACACCCAACAGTTTGGGGTGAACAAGGAGCTGTTGAACAGTTTGGACAAAGAAATTGTGATTATGCATCCAGGTCCCATTAATAGAGGTGTGGAAATTACCAGCGATGTGGCCGATTCCGATCAGTCCATTATTTTGCATCAGGTTGAGAATGGTGTGGCCGTTCGAATGGCGGTACTTTACCTATTGGCATCAAAAATTAAGTAAGACATGATTTTCGATAAAGAAGGCACAACAACCATAGTTTTCCAAGAGAACACAACCCTTTCTGGTTTTCTGGAAAATTTGAACAAAGCCTACCCAAAATTAAAGCATGATAACATAGTTATCAACCTATTTTCCTTTGACCAGCTGACGGTGAGCAACATTCTTGAGTTTTTGGATATTTCCAACACTCACAAGGCATCAGGACAATCTTTTGTTTTGGTTACAGATAAACTGGGTTACGACGAAATACCGGAAGAGATCAGTGTGGTACCCACCTTGCAAGAAGCCAAAGACCTGATCGAAATGGAAGAAATTGAACGTGACCTTGGACTATGAAACTAACAGTGTTAGGTTGCTATGCCGCTACACCACGAACATTTACCAATCCTACCTCTCAGGTACTCGAAATAAAGAACCATCTTTTTTTGATCGATTGTGGTGAAGGGACCCAAGTCCAATTGAGAAAATATAAGATCAAGTTCTCCAGAATCAACCATATTTTTATTTCTCATCTCCATGGCGATCATTTTTTTGGTTTGCCTGGCCTTATATCCACTTTCCGATTACTGGGCAGAGATAAAGAAATGCACATTTACGGTCCAAAAGGCATCAAACAGGCCATTACTTTACTTTTAAAATTGGGCGATTCTTGGACCAATTACCCTTTGGTCTTCCATGAATTGGAATCGAAAGAATCCGAAATTGTCTACGAAGACGAAAAGGTGACCGTACGTACCATTCCATTGATTCACAGAGTGTATACCAATGGATTCCTATTTCAAGAAAAAGAAGCGCCCAGGACTCTGAATATTGATGCGGCCAGAAAACATGGAGTAGATAAAAGTCAGTTCATTAAAATAAAGGAAGGGGTCGATGGTGTGGATAAGTTTGGTAAGACGGTGCCCAATAAACAACTCACTTTAGATCCACCAGCACCAAAAAGTTATGCTTTTTGCAGCGATACGGTTTATAATGAAGGGATTTTACCCATTATAAAAGATGTCACCGTGCTCTATCACGAATCCACTTTTCTTGAGTCGGAATCGCATTTGTGCGAAAAAACAAAACATGCCACAGCCAAACAGGCAGCTCAAATTGCCCATAAGGCCAACGCCAGTCTTTTGGTGTTGGGACATTATTCCACTAGGTACAGATCAATTGAGCTTTTTAAAAAGGAGGCCAAAGAGGTTTTTCCGGTAGTGGAACTCGCCGACGATGGTAAAGAGTTTGACTTTGGAGCATAAAAAATTACCATTCTTTTACAGGTGCATGGCTTTGAGTTGAATCTATTTTTGACGAACTTCACAACATGCAAAAAGACCTGAGCAATTATAGAAAATCTTACGAAAAAAGTGAGTTGACCGAGGCAACCGTAAAGGAAAACCCCCTTGAGCAATTCCAAAAATGGTTCTACGAAGTTGAAGCCTCGGACGGCGTGGACGAACCTAATGCCATGACGGTATCTACCCTTGGCCTGGATGGATTTCCAAAAAGTAGAGTAGTGCTGATGAAGAAGTTTACTTTCGAGGGCTTTATATTTTACACCAACTACCAAAGTGAAAAAGGCAAGGCCATCGAGGCCAATCCATCCATATGCCTATCCTTTTTTTGGCCAAATATGGAACGTCAAGTGATCATAAAGGGCAAAGCAGAAAAAATTGCCGAGAATCTATCCGATGGCTATTTTGAATCGCGACCTACTGGGAGTCAACTTGGAGCGGTGGTTTCCGACCAAAGCGAAGTAGTACCTTCCCGGGACTATCTCGAAAAAAAACTAAAGGAGCTGGAACAAGAGTATGAAGGACAGGAAGTGCCACGACCCGAATATTGGGGAGGTTATTTGGTAAGGCCCATATCCATAGAATTTTGGCAGGGACGCCCCAACAGACTCCACGATAGAATACGATATACCCTTCAAGATGATTACGATTGGAAAATAGAACGGTTGGCCCCCTAATCCTATAAACGATGAAACAACTGATATTGATGCGCCATGGGAAATCCTCTTGGGATTACGATGCTTCCGATAAGGACAGGCCTTTAAAGGAGCGTGGTATCAACGATGCCCATTTGGTGTCCAAAACATTTAAAATCCACGCTCCGCAAATGGATTTTATATATTCCAGTCCGGCGATTCGTGCACTGCATACGAGTATGATTTTTGTTGGAAATCTTGAATTTGATCTTTCTAATTTTAGAATAAATAATGAGTTATACGATTTTTCGGGAGATAGTGTGGAGAGGTTCATACACCGATTGGACAACAATTTGAAAACAGTGGCCATATTTGGTCACAACTACGCCTTTACTTCACTTGCAAATACATGGGGAGATCAGTATATTGAAAACGTTCCCACGGCAGGACTTGTGCACATTACATTTGGTGTGGACGATTGGTCCAAAATATCCAAGGGCATTACAAAGCAAATGGTCTTTCCAAAACACTTGAAAAAATAGATGGTAAAAACAAAGAACGAATATATCAACAGGGAAATCAGTTGGCTGCAATTTAACGCCAGGGTGCTGCAAGAGAGCAAAGATCCTAGGGTTCCATTGATCGACCGATTACGGTTTCTAGGGATTTTCAGTAACAATTTAGATGAATTCTTCAAGGTTCGCTATGCTACGGTTAAACGAATCGTGGACGCCGGAAAAACGGGAAAGAGTGTTTTAGGGGGAGAAAAGGCCAAAGATTTGTTAGAGGAAATCACCAAAATTGTGATCGATCAACAGGCCCGTAGTCTGGTTATCTTCAAGGAAATTGACAGAGAGCTTAGGGAGAAGAACATTTTTATAATTCGAGAAACCGAGGTCAACCAAAATCAGGCCGAATTTATAAGGGACTATTTCTTTAAAAAGGTGAATCAAGAATTAATGACCATTATCTTGAACGACCTTACGGAATTTCCACTTTTGAAGGATACGGCAGCTTATTTGGCCGTAAAGATCGTAATGAAAAACGGTTCGCCCGGAGGAAAACACAATCGATATGCATTGATCGAAATTCCAAAAGGTATCGACCGTTTTGTGGTTTTGCCCAAAGAGGGAGATAAGGACTATGTGATCATGCTGGACGATCTTATTCGTTTTTGCTTGGACAGTGTTTTTACCATGTTCGATTTTGAATCCATTTCCGCGCACATGATCAAGATTACCAGAGATGCCGAATTGGATATCGATAATGATTTAAGTAAAAGTTTTATCGAGAAAATTTCTTCGAGTGTAGAACACAGAAAAATAAGCGACCCGGTTCGCTTTGTTTACGATAAAAGTATCGATAAGGACACTCTTCAGTTCCTAAAGGAAAAAATGGACATTATGGATACTGATAGTGTTATTCCCGGTGGACGTTACCATAACAGAAGGGATTATATGGGTTTTCCGAGCTTGGGGCGCCAAGACCTTATGTACGACAAAATAGAACCTTTGCCGGTAAAAGGGCTGAGCATGAAAGGGAGTTTGTTGGATATTATCGCGCATAAGGACTATATGATCTATGCTCCTTACCATACATTTAGTTATGTCACCAAATTTTTGCGCGAGGCGGCCCTGGACCCCCAAGTCCGTAGCATTAAAATCACCATTTATCGATTGGCCAGCGATAGCCAAATAGCCTCGGCATTGGTAAACGCGGTAAAAAATGGAAAACAGGTAACCGTACAAATAGAACTGCAGGCCAGGTTCGATGAGCAGAACAATATCGAATATGCCAATTATCTACAGGACGAAGGTGTACAGTTGATTTTTGGCGTGCCCGGCTTAAAGGTGCACAGTAAGATCTGTTTGGTGGAGCGCGAGGAAGAAGGCGGGCTAAAACGATATGGGTTTATAAGTACCGGTAATTTTAACGAGTCCACGGCAAAAATCTATACAGATTACACCTTGTTTACCGCCCATCAGGGCATATTAAAGGATATGAACAAAGTGTTCGGATTCTTTGAGACCAATTACAAGATCAACAAGTACAAACACTTGATCGTATCACCACACTATACAAAATCAACTTTTATGAAGTTGATCGATAGGGAAATAGCCTGCGCACGCGAAGGAAAAGAGGCCTACATTAAAATAAAGATGAACAGTCTTACCTCCTATAAAATGGTAGATAAGCTGTACGAGGCCAGTAGGGCCGGGGTAAAAATAAAAATGATTGTCCGCGGAATCTGCTGCTTAATTCCCGGTGTCGAGGGAATGAGCGAGAATATTGAGGCCATAAGTGTAGTGGATAAGTTTTTGGAACACCCCAGGCTATTTATTTTTGGAAACGGGGGAGACCCGAAAATTTATATATCCTCCGCAGATTGGATGACACGTAACCTGGATTTTAGGGTAGAGGTGGGTTGCCCTATTTATGATGAGGACATCCGACAAGAACTACTGGATACTTTTGAGATTTCCTGGAACGATAACTCAAAGGCCAGAATATTTTCGGCCAAACAAGACAACGCCTACAGAAAACGGTCCAAGGGAGCGGCCGAGTTTAGGTCGCAGTTTGAAGTGTACGATTATTACAAGCGAAAACTGGAATCTTAAGATCACTGGATTTGGTTATAAAGAAATTTGCAGCTATCGATATTGGTTCCAACGCGGTCAGATTGTTGATCAACAATGTAATCGAGTACCAAGACAGGCCCACTAAGTTCAAAAAAAGTGAATTGGTCAGGGTGCCGGTTCGTTTGGGGGAAGATGCCTTTTTGAACGGTGAAATCTCCGAACGGAACCTCAATCGATTGGTAAAGACCATGCAGTCCTTTAAACTTTTAATGGACGTTTATGGTGTGGAAAAATATATGGCCTGTGCCACTTCGGCACTTAGGGAAGCCAAAAACGGGAAGCAGGTAATAACTAGGGTAAGAAAGGGATCGGGGGTCGATATTCAGATCATCGATGGTAAAGAGGAAGCATCGATCATTGCCTCGACCGATCTTAAGGATATTATTAAAAATGATAGGCTCTACCTGTATGTGGATGTAGGGGGCGGTAGTACGGAATTTACTATAATCGACAAGGGGTTGCCTATTTTTTCCAAATCATTTAAAATAGGCACGCTCCGGATTTTAAACAATTTGGTGAATGATGCAGTTTGGGACGAGATAAAAACCTGGATCAAATCCAATCTCCCTTCGGATGCCACCGTCGAAATTATTGGTTCTGGCGGAAACATAAATAAATTGCACAAAATGTCCGGTAGAAAGGTCGGTCAGCCCCTTTCCTATATTTGGTTGAATGCCCAATACCATTTTTTGGACAGTATGGCCTACGAAGACAGGATTTCGGAGCTTGGCCTAAATCAAGACCGTGCAGATGTAATTATACCCGCGACCAAAATATTCTTAAACGCAGCAAAGTGGAGCAAGGCCAAAAAAATTCTTGTTCCAAAAATTGGTCTTGCCGATGGTATGATCAAAACTTTGTACTATAAAGAAGATTAACCGTGCATGGTTTCCTTTTTGCCGAGGGCTTTCATTAATTGAGCTTCATGTTCCAAAAGCGCTTCCCATTTTTGATCGACTTCCTCTCGATTTCCGTATTTGCGCGCAAATCTTAAAAACATAGTGTAGTGGTTGGCTTCACTTACCATTAAGTTGCGATAAAACTCGGACAGTTCTTCGTCGTTAATCTCTTCCGATAGCAATCTAAAACGCTCGCAACTACGAGCCTCTATCAATGCAGCATACAAGAGTTTGTGTACCAAATGTGTTTCCCTGCTTCCACCTTTTGGGAAAAACTTCATGAGTTCTATAACGTACTCATCCTTGCGTTCACGGCCCAATACCCATCCCCGCTGTATAATTTTATCATGGACCATGTTAAAATGCCCCATCTCCTCACGGGCGAGGGCCGTCATTTCCTTTACCAATTCCGACTTTTCGGGAAAACCAATGATCAGGGAAATAGCGGTACTTGCCGCTTTTTGTTCGCAATAGGCATGATCTGTCAAAATTTCTTCGATGTTCTTTTCAACAATGTTCACCCATCGTGGGTCCGTTGGTAGTTTTAGGCCTAACATGAATCAGTTTTAAATTTATGGATACAAAGATAAAAGTATTGTGCGGTATGTTTAAAAATCAAGGTCGAACTCTTTCCGAAGGAGTTCGATGTTTGGATTTTTCTCCTTCAATTTTTCATATTTCTCCTCTGGGGTAAAGGCGAATTTTTTCGCAACTTCCTCGTTCACCGTAATATGGAGTGAAATTGAATAATTGTTCAACTTTTGTTTAAGGTAATCCAGCATCAGACTTTGTTCCCGTTCAATTTCCTTTTTCATGGTGCTGTTGGGAAGCTCGATCCAAATCGTATTCTCGTTCTTCATTTTGGGAACATCTGTTTGGAGGTTGCTGGCCAATATTTTGCGGCCTTGTTTTTCCAACTGTTGCACAAAATCGTCCCAATGTTTTTGCATGTCCACCTCTAAAAACGTATCGTGTGGTAAATCCTCCTCGTTTACTGTTGGGGATTTAATGTTCTCGTGCTCTTTTTTTATTTTGATACTGGACAGCGAAAGTCCCGAAACACGTTTTTTAGGACTTTTAATGTTTATTTTTTGAGTCGGGTTATCCTCTTTTGGGGAGTCGATTTTTTTTGTTTCTGCCTGTTGGGGCATAGGAACTTTCTCTTCGACGGTTCTAACCTCTGTCGTTGATGGTTGGACTTTCTTTTCCACCGAGGAAGCTATAGTCTGAACTTTGGCTTGACCTGCCTGCGTGTCGCTTGTTTTGGGCGTGGATTGTGTGGTAAACCGTGATGCTGGAATTATGAAATTAGAGTTTTTTTTTTCTCCATCGTAAGTGATGGATGCTAATTTCATAAGGGTAAGTTCTACCAATAACCGTTGATTTTTACTGCTCTTATACTTTAGGTCGCAATCATTGGCAAGGTCTATGGCCTTTAAAAGAAAATCTTTGGTAACTTTTTTTGCCTGATCTTGGTATTGTTGCTTAACATCGTCTCCAACCTCCATAAGATGTAAAGTGTCCGGATGCTGACAAACCAATAGATCTCTAAAGTGGGATGCAAGGCCACTTATAAAATGATGGCCATCGAACCCAAGGGAAAGGGTTCTGTTGAACAGGATCAAAAGTTCTGGAATATTGTTTTCTAGAATTAAATCTGTTGCGGAAAAATAAATATCATAATCAAGGACATTCAGGTTTTCCGTGACCGCCTTACGGGTAAGTTCCTTTCCAGAGAAGCTGACCACCCTATCAAAAATGGAGAGGGCATCGCGCATGGCCCCATCTGCTTTTTGGGCAATAATATGTAAAGCACTTTCTTCTGCCTGTATACCTTGTTGTTCGGCAATGTGCTTAAGGTATTCCGCTGCATCTTTTACCGTGATCCGTTTAAAATCGAAGATTTGGCAACGCGATAATATGGTAGGGATAATTTTGTGTTTTTCGGTGGTCGCCAGAATAAAAATAGCGTGCTTAGGCGGTTCCTCCAAAGTCTTCAAAAAAGCATTGAATGCAGATTGTGAGAGCATATGCACCTCATCAATAATATACACTTTGTACTTGCCCGTTTGTGGAGGAATGCGTACCTGATCAATTAAACTACGGATGTCATCCACGGAGTTGTTGGAAGCTGCATCCAACTCAAAAATATTGAAGGCAAAATCTTCATCCTCCTTTTCTGTACCATCTTGGTTTATCTTTTTTGCCAAAATACGGGCACAGGTGGTTTTGCCAACGCCTCTTGGTCCACAAAATAATAATGCTTGCGCCAAATGATCGTTTTCAATGGCGTTCATTAAGGTATTTGTGATGGAGGACTGCCCCACCACATCCTTAAAGGTTTGCGGTCTATATTTTCTAGCTGATACTATAAATGGTTCCAATGCTGGGAAAATAGAATTATTACAAATATAAAAATAGGATCGGGCAAAGTGGACTGCTCGAGCACAGTTAAGCTGTTTTTTATTAACAATTGAACTACCTTTGTAAACAGCAGGCCACCTTATCGCTGCAAGTACGGGCAACCAAGCTTGGAGAGGAAAGTCCGGACACCAAAGTGCGGCATAGCGGGTAACGCCCGTCCGTTGTAAGACGAGGACCAGTGCAACAGAAAGCAAGTACAGTTCGGCTGTAGTGAAATCGGCAAACTCTATGCGGTGAAACGCCATGTAAACCAACACTTGAGGGCTGCACGCTCGAGTTGGAGGGTAGGCGGTTGGAACACTTGGGCAACCATTTGTCTAGATAAATGATAAGGAGCTCCCTACATTGATTTGGGGTCTACAGAATCCGGCTTATGGCCTGCTTTTTATTGAGCTTCAAAAAAACTGAAAATACTTCCGCCATATTTTCTCTGCTCCGTGAATTTGGGGTGCTCGGAAAGAGTTGTTTGTTCGGAATGCTCAATAATAAGGAGACCGTCTTCGAGCAAGAGTCCATTGTCAAAAACCAGGTCGGCGATTTTTAAAAACTGCCCCTTATCAAAATCATACGGTGGGTCGGCAAAAATAAGGTTGAACTTTTCTGGAGTGGCCTGTAAAAATTTATATACATCGGATTTTACGGTAGCGATGGGAAAATCCAGCTCTTGTGTTGTTCGGGCAATATAGCGGACGCACCCTTGATGTCCGTCCACGGCAGTTATCTTTTTGCATCCCCTGGAGGCAAACTCATAACTTATGTTGCCTGTACCGGAGAATAGATCGAGCACATTGAGCTCATCAAAATAAAACCTATTGTTCAAAATGTTGAACAGTGCTTCTTTGGCCATGTCGGTAGTTGGGCGAACAGGTAATTTTTTCGGCGCAGTGAGGCGCTTCCCTTTGTATTTTCCGGATATGATCCTCATTTAGAGAGAACTTAAAATGGAAAAATCTATACTCTCGTTCTCCAGTTGGTCTACAGGAAAAACCGTATTGCCGGGCACAAATACGGAAATGTTTTTAATGTACTGGTAACAAAGGTCGTAAATAGGGTCTCCTTCTTCTATGGTCCCGAAGAGTTTGAGCTGCACTTTTTCCAAATCCATTTGTAATTGCTCCAAACTGAATAAAAGGTAGTACAAAAAGTCCTCTTTGGTGCTGTACTCGAACTGATTGTAGAACAACAGTTTTTTGTTGGAGATTACCATTACCTCCATTTCTCGCTCAGCAATCTGAACATAACATATGGGTTCGGAAGAAGGTCTGTTTTGGTTGAGCAAGGTATTGATGAGAACCGTTCCGCTATGCTTGAACTCAAATTCTCCAAAAAGCTCAAAAATATAGTTGTTGATATTGGTATAGGGAATATACACATTAATGATATCCTGATTTGGGATTTCATCGTACGCGATAAGGTCGTTTGCCATTATTTTGGCATTGAACTTAAGGTAGTTTGGGAGTTCCCCTTCATTAAATATAGGCTTGGGCACCAAGCTGAACATACTGTTCTTGTGTATTACCATTACTTCGGAAAAATTTTGCCCAATTTCTTCCTGATTGCTAAGTTTTTCTTTCAACTCTTTTAGTACGAGGTAGGGGGTGAGCTGAGTTTTAAAACTTTGTCGCTCAAAGGCAAGAATTTTATTTGTAATGGTATCCATTACACAAAAAGAAAGTCCATTCAAGCCAGCTTGAATGGACAATTTTCTATAGGTCTTATTTGTTTCTTTCTGTACTATAACTAGTTATTCTTTTTCCTATCGTAAATAGGGGGCCAATTACCATTGGTACTTACATCCGTTAGGGAACCAACTTTAATTTCTGTACCATTTACTTCTTCCACACTTTGGTAAGAGTTCTCCTTTTCTACCAAATCTTGCGGTTGATCGTATAGAACAACGTTCTTTTTTACTTTCGCTTCAAAAACCGGAGCTTTGTATCCGCTCTTGTCGATAATATCAGCTTTCATTTCAAACTTTTCGTTGTTTTGGGCAAAAGGAACATCCATCATGTTTTTGTAGCGGGTGTCCGCACCAAATAGGGAATCTTTGACCTTAACAGTGCCCAATGTATCGATGATGATTGTATCTTGTTGCATATCAATTTGATAGGCTCGGTCATATCTCATAAAAGACGAGTCCCTTTGCGTGGTAATGGTATAGCTCCCAGTGTCAATAAACTTTATCAAGCTCTCAAAATCACCTGCATATTTACCGTTTACTGTTTTATACGCTTCTTGGGAATCTCTAATGTCCTTAAGCTTGTCGATCACTTTTGAGAACCTTTCGTTCCTTACCTTATTGAACTCAATGGGGGCGTTGATAGAATCGTAAATCTTGAAACCTAGGAAAATACTTAGAATACCGAAAAGAATTACTAGTACCGGCTTTATTTTTTGAGGTAAAAATCTATCGATCAAAAATACAAGCCCTATGGTCACAAGGCATATGATTACAACAATAAGAATTAAATTTAACATATCTGATACTGTCTTTCAAAGTTAATTTAGTGGTTACAGACAAATCTACAATATTTTTTTAATTGCGAAACTTTTTGCTTTAAAAAAGAGCGCCCTATATTTAGCGCTCATGAACGATTTTACCGCACCAGGATTTTTAAAGATTTTAAACGAAAAATTTCCGCACGAACCTACCATAAAACAAGGTCTGGCACTTAAAAAGCTGTCTAACTTTGTGTTAGATGGAAAAAAGGACGAGCTCTTCCTTTTAAAAGGGTTCGCTGGAACAGGAAAAACTACCTTGATCGCTACCTTGGTGAGTAGTTTATGGAAGGTAAAAATGAGTGCTGTTTTAATGGCGCCGACAGGGCGGGCAGCAAAAGTTATGTCGGTTTATTCGGGCAATACAGCTTACACCATCCACAAAAAAATATATTTCCCCAAAAAACAAACCGGTGGAGGAATCCAATTTGTGTTGGCTCCGAACAAGCACAGGAATACGATTTTTATTGTAGACGAGGCATCCATGATTCCGGACTCGCCCGCCGATTCCAAATTGTTCGAGAACGGCTCCTTGTTGGACGATCTTATGCATTATGTTCACTCTGGCCATAACTGCAAATTAATATTGATCGGGGATACCGCACAGTTGCCCCCTGTAAAATTGGAACTTAGCCCTGCCCTTGATGAAGATCGTTTGTCCTTAAACTATAATAAGGAAGTAGCGTGTTTGGAATTGAACGAGGTCATGCGCCAAGCTGATGACTCCGGAATCCTATACAATGCAACCAATCTGAGGGAGCAACTACAGTCCGATTTTTTTGACGGCTTCAAGTTTGAATTGGGCACATACACGGATATAGTGCGCCTGTTGGAAGGGAACGAGATACAGGAGGCCATTGATTCCTCTTACAGTGAGAACGGAAAAGAACAGACGGCGATCATAGTTCGCTCCAACAAAAGGGCCAACCTATACAACCAAAATATTAGGGAACGTATTCTTTTTCTTGACAACGAGATTTCGGTAGGCGATTATATGATGGTGGTCAAGAACAATTACTTTTGGCTAAAACCAAACTCCGAGGCTGGTTTTATAGCCAATGGGGATATAATCGAAGTACTGGAGCTGTTTGCGATCAAAGAACTTTATGGTTTCAAGTTTGCCGAGGTAAAAGTAAAAATGGTGGATTATCCCAATCAGAAACCCTTTGAAACTGTTCTTTTACTCGACACTATAACGGCCGAAACACCATCCTTATCTTACGAAGACGGCAATAGACTTTACCAAGAAGTAATGAAGGACTACGCCCACGAAAAATCCAAATACAAAAAATTTCTCGGGGTAAAGAACAATAAGTTCTTCAATGCGCTACAGGTAAAATTTTCTTATGCAATTACTTGCCATAAATCACAAGGAGGACAATGGGATACCGTTTTTGTTGAACAACCTTACTTGCCCAATGGGGTGGATAAAGATTATTTGAGATGGTTGTATACCGCAGTTACCAGGGCCGAAAGAAAACTATACCTTATAGGTTTTAAGGATGATTTTTTTCTTGACTAGGAATATCCTATTTTAGACATCGGCATGAATATAGAACCAGATACATTAATAAGTTTGTTCCTAGGGATAGGTTTGGCGGCTTCCGTGGGCTTCCGTGTTTTTTTACCACTTTTTGCTCTAAGTTTTGCAGCATATTTAGGGGTATGGGAACTCAACGAAAGCTGGCAATGGATAGGCAGTCTAACAGCATTGATAACCTTGGGGGTTGCCACAATTGTAGAGATATTTGCCTATTTTATTCCATGGGTGGACAATGCCTTGGATAGTCTAGCCATACCTTTGGCAGGGATTGCAGGTACCGCAGTTGTAGTTTCTACTGCTGCCAATTTAGACCCTGTGGTCACCTGGTCTTTGGCCATTATTGCAGGTGGTGGGACCGCAACTATGATCAAAGGGGCAAATGCGGCCGGCAGACTGGCATCTAGCGGAACAACGGGAGGCTTGGCCAACCCATTGGTGTCCACGGTGGAGACCGGGACCGCCGTTGCAGTAAGTACTGCGTCGATCTTAGTGCCGCCCATAGCCGCCATTCTTGTAATTATCATATTATTGATCATATTCAGGATCTACAGGAAGCTCAGACCCAAAAGATAACATCCAATCATATATAAATAGTAGTGAAAATAATATCAATGATACCCGCCCGCTATCAAGCATCAAGGTTTCCTGCCAAACTAATGCAGGACCTTGGGGGTAAGCCCGTAATTGTGCGCACATACGAAGCAGCTGTAAACACAGGTCTTTTTGATGAAGTATACGTTGTGACGGACAGCCCTATCATTTCTGAAGTGATAGAAAACATAGGCGGAAATGTGATCATGAGCAAAAAAACTCATGAGAGTGGTAGCGATAGAATAGCGGAAGCCGTGGAGAATATGGAGGTGGACATTGTGATCAATGTGCAGGGAGACGAACCATTTATTGATGCAGATAGCTTGGCGAAGATCATAAAGGTCTTCAAAAATGATGAAGAAAAAGAAATCGACCTTGGCTCCTTGATGACACCCATTACGGATTGGGAAGAAATATCCAATCCCAATACGGTTAAGGTAGTTGTGGACAATCAAGGTTTTGCGCTCTATTTTTCCCGTTCTCCCATTCCCTATCCAAGAGATAAGGAAGTGGATGCGACCTACTATAAACATAAAGGTGTGTACGTTTTTAGAAAAAGGGCCCTAATGGATTTTCAAAGGCTGGAAATGTTGCCCCTAGAGGCGAAAGAAAAAATTGAGGCCATACGTTTTTTGGAGTATGGAAAAAAAATAAAAATGGTAGAAACCCACGTGACAGGCATCGAAATAGATACACCCGAAGATTTGGAAAGAGCTAGAAAGGTATGGAAGTAGATTTCTCCAACATAAAAGTAATAGGATTTGATGCAGATGATACCCTTTGGGTTAACGAAACCTATTTTAGGGACACCGAAGAAAAATTTGCGGAACTATTGGACGGCTATGAGACCAAAAACAAGATAGACCAAGAACTGTTCAAGATGGAAATGGCCAACTTGGAAAGCTATGGCTACGGGATAAAGGGGTTTATGCTCTCCATGATAGAATCCGCACTGGACCTCTCCAACAATAAAGTACCGCAACAGACCATTTCCGAGATTTTGAACCTTGGAAAAAAGATGATTGCACACCCGGTGGAATTGCTGGACGGAGTAGAGGAAGTGCTGTCCAAATTGGCCGGAAAGTATAGGTTGATAGTACTCACCAAAGGGGATCTATTGGACCAGGAACGAAAATTGGACAAGTCCGGCCTTTCCAAGTATTTTCATCATGTAGAAGTGCTTAGCGACAAAAAAGAAAATAATTATAGTAATTTGTTGGAGCATTTGAATATAGATGTCAACGAATTTTTAATGATCGGAAATTCATTGAAATCAGATGTCCTTCCTATTCTCAATATAGGAGCAAAGGCCGTGCACGTGCCTTTTCACACCACTTGGGCCCACGAGATGGTAGCCGAAGATGAAATGGTGAACAACCATCTCAAATTAAACAACATCAAAGATATTTTGAAGTATTTGGATAATTAATGAAGACAGAGAACAACTTGAAAAATCAACAAACTTCATCGACCCGTAAAACTATGTACAAGAACTTTCCAATGGTGCCGAAGGTAATCTTTGGGGTGGGGAGTTTTTCGCAATTAGGAGATGTTTTGTTGCCCAAGCGAACAAGTTCGGAAGCACCGTTTATATTTTTGGTCGACGATTATTTCGAAAATAGTGAGTTCCTGTCAACTTTGCCCCTGTTGTTCAACGACGAGGTTATATTTATTTCTGCAGAAGAAGAACCCAAAACCGCTCAAGTTGATGCGTTGGTTTCCCAAATACGTCAAAAATATGAAGAGGCGCCCTCCGGTATAATCGGTATAGGCGGAGGTACCCTTTTGGATTTGGCAAAAGCCGTTTCCATACTACTGAACAACAAAGGATTGGCCAAAGATTACCAAGGATGGGATTTGGTGGGCCACCCCGCACTTTATCATGTTGGGATACCTACCATTAGCGGGACCGGAGCAGAAGTGTCCCGAACCACAGTATTGCTGGGACCGGAAAAAAAACTGGGGATAAATTCAGACTATACAACCTTCGACCAAGTTATTTTAGATCCGGATTTAACCAAAAGTGTTCCCAAGCAGCAATGGTTTTATACGGGAATGGATTGTTTTATTCACTGTGTGGAATCTTTGACCGGAACATATTTAAACGCCTTTAGCCAAAGTTATGGGGAAAAGGCCATGGAACTTTGTCTGGAAGTGTACCTTAACGACATTCCCTCCGAAGAATCAAGGGATAAATTAATGATGGCATCTTGGCATGGAGGAATGAGTATTGCCTACTCTCAAGTAGGTGTTGCGCATGCCATGAGCTACGGACTTTCTTATTTATTGGGGGTTAAGCACGGTATAGGAAACTGTTTGGTTTTCCAGCATCTGGAGGAATTTTATCCGGAAGGGGTGCAACTGTTCAATAAAATGATGGATAAACACAATATTACACTGCCACAAGGTGTTTGCGCCGACCTTACCCAAAACGATTTTGATGTGATGGTGAATGTTGCGATGGGATTGGAACCCCTTTGGGAAAATGCACTGGGCAAGAATTGGAAAAACATCATGACCCCGGAACGGTTACGGGCATTGTATCAAAAAATCTAAAATTTGTTCCGGATCTGATTATGGACAAATAACATGAAGCCCATGCAAAGGCTTGCCAAATTCATATATTTTAAAATTTTGGGATGGAAACTCAACGGTTCTTTTCCCCAAGTGGATAAATGCGTTGTAATTGTGGTTCCACATACCCATTGGTTGGATTTCTTTTTGGGCTTGTTGATCAGAAAGGTAATAAACCAAGAAATCAATTATATCGGAAAAAAGAGTTTGTTCAAACCGCCCTTCGGATGGTTTTTTAGGTGGACCGGAGGTGCGCCGGTAGATCGTTCCAAAAATTCCAATACCGTGGACAGCATTGTTCAGGTTTTTAATGAACGAAAGGTCTTCAGGTTTGCACTGGCGCCGGAGGGCACACGAAAAAAAGTCGCCCAGTTAAAAACCGGATTTTATCATATTGCAAAAAAGGCCAAGGTACCCATTGTAATGGTTGCCTTTGACTTTGGAAAAAAGGAAATCAAAATAGGTCGACCATTTTTTACGACTACTGATCAAGAAAAGGATTTCGATAAAATTCACGCCTTCTACCAAGGCGTAACAGGAAAAGTACGCGAATATAGCTTTTAAGTGCCCTGTATCCCAACTTTATATTCATCATCATTAAATATGCGGTTCCACTACTTAAATCGAAAAAAGATTTTTGATGGTAACACGAGCCGAAGATAGCTTGGGTCGAGGGTGGACTTAGACGCCGAAATATCTTATATTTAGGCAACTAATAACCAATCAAATTATGATTCAAAAAAACTCAACTAAAAATTGCTTTAAACTATTTGTAGCGGCCGGTTTAATGTCCACTTCAATTATTTCGGCACAAGACTGGCAAGGATATACACCAGCCTCATTACAGGAGCAAGAAAAATTGGAGGAGACCTTTAAAAGCCAAGTGGATTATCCAAAATTTAGGGAACATCTAAAAACATTAACGGAACGGCCCCACGTAGCAGGAACAGCTGCCAATGAGAAAGTTGCGGCATACATGGCGGGTGTGATGGAAAATGCGGGAATGGACGTAAAATTATATCCCTATGATATTTACATGACCACAACAGGTGGAAGTTCCGCGGTGGAATTGGTGACACCGTTGCGTATGCCACTAAATCAACAAGAGGATATCTTGGCAGAGGACAAGTTTTCCTCGGATCCTACCTTGGAAAAGGGATGGAACGCCTATTCCGGTAGTGGCGATGTTACTTCTACCGTAGTATATGCCAATTATGGAACCAAAGAGGATTTTGAAAAGTTGGAGGAGATGGGGGTCAATGTAAAGGGCAAAATTGTTATTGCCCGTTACGGTCGTAATTTCCGCGGTTACAAGGCCAAGTTTGCCGAACAGTACGGCGCTGCAGGACTTATTATGTACACCGACCCAGAAGATAGTGGTTACATGAAAGGCCTTGTATACCCCAACGGACATAATTATAACGAGAGCGGCATTCAGAGGGGCTCCGTACTGACATTGGATTATCAGGGCGATCCTTTGACCCCATTTGAACCTGCATTGCCATTGGATGGCAAAAAGAAGGTCGATCGGTTGGACCCCTCCGAAACGGATTTGCATACCATTCCGGTGTTGCCATTGCCCTATGGTTCGGCAAAAGAAATATTGGGCAGGATGCAGGGAAAACCTGTTCCCAATGCTTGGCAGGGAGGATTGCCCTTTACATATAGGTTAGAAGGGGGAGATGGGCTCACGGTACGTGTAAAAGTAGATCAGCCCAAAGAGTTTGTTCGAGTAAGCAATGTGGTAGGTACTTTTAAAGGAACGGAATACCCGGACGAGTGGATTATTCTTGGTTGCCATTACGATGCTTGGGCTTTTGGCGCTACAGATCCTAACAGTGGTACGGCCATGCTGTTGGGCTTGAGCGAATCCATTGGTAAACTTATTAAAAAGGGTATGGCCCCCAAAAGATCCATTCTTATTGCCCATTGGGATGCGGAAGAGCATGGAGTGATCGGATCATCGGAATGGGTAGAACAATTAAGGGACGAACTTGGTGCTAAAGCTGTAGCCTATCTCAATTTTGACGGTGGTGTTTCCGGTAAAAATTTCGGGGCCTCATCTTCTCCGACATTAAAGAATCTGGTTACCCAAATGTCCAAAAAAGTAAATTATCCCTACACTGATAAAACACTCTATGATCAATGGAGGGGCGATAAAGAAGAGCCTCGTATTGGAAACTTGGGAGGAGGTTCCGATCATATCGGATTTTATATGCACGTAGGTGTTCCATCCGTTAGTGGAGGAGCAGGAGGACCAACACTTTATCACACGAATTACGATAGTTTTCACTATTATAAAACCTTTGCAGATCCAGAATTTAAAATGGGAGGTACCATAGAGCAGTTCGCAGGTTTAATGGCTCTGCGGTTGGCCAATGCAGAAGTTATTCCGTATGACGTGAAAAGATATTCCACTGATTTAAAAGTACATTTTGCCAACGCTGTTAAAAAGATCGAGGCATTCGATACAGAATTTAAGGGCTTCGATAAAGTTGAAGCATCTATTAAGGTGTTGGATAATAACACTGAAATTTTGGACAAAGCCCTATCCGATGTTTTGGCATCCGGTACGTTGTCCAAAAAAGAAATTAAAAGTATCAACAAGCAATTGTTAGCTTTGGAAAAAAGCTTTATTGATGAAAAGGGCATGTACTATGGCTCTTGGTTTAAGTCGATATATGCATCCACGGACCCTTTTAGTGGCTACGCATCCTGGATGTTACCAGGTTTGGAATATGAGATTTCCTTGACTTCTTCCGAAAGGTTGGAAGAGTGGGACGAGCGCTATGCCGCTGCCATACAATCTTTGGCCGATAAGATTCTTAAATTGGCACAGAGCATCTCGTAGTTGAACACCTTTGTACATACTAAAAAGGGCGCGATTTTAATCGCGCCCTTTTGCTTTTAAGGTGTTTGGAATTTATTCCTTCATGCTGTGGAACACGTTCTGTACATCGTCGTCTTCCTCGATTTTTTCCAAAAGCTTTTCTACATCTGCCGCTTCTTCTTCGTTAAGTTCTTTGGTTACTTGCGGAATACGGTCGAATCCGGAGGAAATTATTTCTATCTCGCGCGATTCCAATTCTTTTTGAATGGCTCCAAAGTTTTCGAAAGGTGCATAAATGTGGATACCATCTTCGTCCACAAACACTTCCTCAGCACCAAAATCGATCATTTCGAGTTCCAATTCTTCCGGGTCAAGTCCTTCGGACTTTATGGTAAAGTTACAAGTATGGTCGAACATAAATTCAACAGAGCCAGATGTACCCAAACTTCCGTTACATTTATTAAAATAACTGCGGATATTGGCCACGGTTCTGGTATTGTTGTCGGTTGCGGTCTCGATCAAAATGGCAATGCCATGTGGGGCATACCCTTCAAAAAGCACCTCTTTGTAATCCCCTTGGTTTTTATCGGAAGCTCTTTTGATTGCTCTTTCAATGTTGTCCTTTGGCATGTTTACTGCCTTGGCATTCTGAATTACGGCACGGAGCTTTGCATTGGCATCGGGGTCGGGGCCACCTTCCTTAACGGCCATTACAATATCTTTACCAATTCTGGTAAACGCTTTGGACATGGCTGCCCAACGTTTCATTTTTCGTGCTTTTCTAAACTCGAACGCTCTTCCCATAAAATCTTAAATTCTGGATGAGGGCAAATTTAACAAAAAATGCCCCTTTGTCAAGTTGATTGCTTTCAACTTTATCTTACAATTTTTTCGATGGTTAGGGCCAGGTCAATATCCTTTCGGGTAATTCCGTTCGCATCGTGTGTGCTGAGCTTTATCGTAAGGGAGTTATACACATTTTCCCAGTTGGGATGATGGTTTTTTGCTTCGCATTCAAAAGCAATTCTTGTCATTACGGCAAAAGCCTCTTTAAAATCGGTAAAAGTGAATGCTTTTGTGATCGTTCCATTTTGCAAGATCCATCCCGGTAAATCATTCAAAGCCAGTTCAATTTCGTTTTGGTCCATTGTTTTCATATTCGGATTTTAGAAAAGATAGCGAATAAAACCACCAAAAGAAAACTAGACCGGTAAATGATGATCGATAATCTCTTGGCAACTAATACGAAGATTTTTGGGAAGGATATTCTCTTTGGGCAAGGCCGCCAGATAACGATCTTCGTTAGTGGTGTACACCCTTTTGTAAACAGGGTGGTAATTTCCCAAATGAGCTATAACCTCTTTAATGAATTCCTCGTGCTGGATGAGGTCGTTACTGCCCAAATGGAAGATGCCCGTTCTGTTCCTGTTGATGAGGTAATGGATTTGTTGGGTAAGCCTATCGTCGTTGGTTACATTAATGATCAGGTTTGGAAACACCTCTATGGGCTCCTTGTTGTCCAAATGCTCCTTGAGTTCCTTTATCCTGGGCGAAGTGTTTCCAAAAACCATAGGGACCCTTAGAATTGCCGCTTTTCCTTTGGGCAATCGCATGATCATATTCTCTATTTTGATTTTTAATCGCCCATATACACTTAGGGACAGGGTTTTATCATTTTCATAGGATGGGAATTTACTGTAGGCATCGAATACATTGGCGGAGGAGATAAAATATAGTTTGGCATCAGATTTCACCAAATATTCCATAAGATGCTGATGTGCCTGAATCTGGGCCGGAAAATTACCGCGTAGGGCAGATACTATAACATCGGGGCGTACACGCTCCAGTATCTGAAAAATATCATCTTCTTCGAGGTCATATCTCAAAAACTGTTTATTTGTGGCAAAGGCACTATTGGTGTAATAGGTGCCATAAGTATCAAAATAGGAGCAGAGTTCTTTGTAAATAGCATTGCCTACAAATCCACTCGCTCCTAATATCAATATCTTTTTTTTATCCAAAAGCTGCTTACGTATTTTTATAGAATGGTAGTTTTACAATGGTGGCAGGTACCTTGTTGATTCTAATCTGGATGAACACTTTACTGTCCAATGCAGCATTCTCTTTTACTACATAGCCCAGACCTATTCCTTTGGAAAGGGAAGGGGACATGGTTCCCGAGGTTACTTTTCCTATTTGTTTGCCATCCGCATCCAATATAGGGTATCCCGCTCTTGGTATGCCACGTTCTTCCATTTGAAAAGCTACCAGTTTTCGTTTTGATCCTGTTGTTTTTTCTATGGAAAGATTTTCGCTGTTCACAAATGCTTTGGTAAACTTGGTTATCCACCCCAATCCGGCTTCAAAAGGAGAAGTGGTATCGTCGATATCGTTTCCGTAAAGACAATAGCCCATTTCCAAGCGCAGGGTATCTCGTGCTGCCAAACCGATGGGTTTTATACCAAAATCGGCACCCGCCTCCAAAACTTTGTCCCAAACTTGTTTTACTTCGGAATTCTTGCAATAAATTTCAAATCCGCCAGAGCCCGTATATCCCGTGGCCGATATGATAACATGCTCAACACCGGCAAAATCACCTACAACAAAGTTGTAGAATTTAATGGCAGAAAGATCCACAGATGTCAACGATTGCATAGCTTCCACTGCTTTTGGTCCTTGGATGGCCAACAGGGAATAATCGTCGGATATATTTCGCATTTCGGCTCCTATGGCCTCATTGTATTTGGAGATATGATTCCAATCTTTCTCAATATTTGCTGCATTCACCACCAAAAGGTAGGTTTCTTCTTTGATCCTATAGATAATAAGGTCATCCACAATCCCACCGGTTTCGTTGGGCATACAACTATACTGTGCTTTGCCCACGGTCAATTTTGAAGCGTCGTTGGTGGATACTTTTTGGATCAGTTCCAATGCCTTTGGTCCTTCTATTAAAAACTCACCCATATGCGACACGTCGAACACCCCGACAGCTTTGCGTACAGTTTCGTGTTCAATGTTCACACCCTCGTAAGAAACGGGCATATTGTAACCCGCAAAAGGTACCATTTTGGCTCCAAGGGCCTCGTGCGTTTTGGTAAGAGCAGTCTGTTTCATTCCTTCTGGTTTTGTAGCAAATTTATCGATTTCGTTGCAGATGGAACTTTTTCCAAAAGAATGTTTTGAACAGCCTTTTGTTAAAATGTGATATAAAATGCTAACTATCCATTAAATAGGATTTTAACTCTTCGTAACCAGAGATTTTATGTGATTTTTTCTCTTTGTCCATTACCTGTAGTATTTGGGTTGGAATTTTTGGTTGTATTCCCAGGGTTTCCTCCACCACATCCAAAAACTTAACAGGATGTGCCGTTTCCAGGAAAATGCCAAATGTGTTCGGATGTCCTTTTTGGTATTCCTTTAAACCTAAGTAGCCAACGGCTCCATGTGGATCTAAAACATAGCCCGCCTCCGAGTGCACTTTTTCCATGGTAGTTTTAGTGGTTTTGTCGGAAAAGGAATAGGACGAAAGGTTATTGCGCAAGGTGTCCAAATTATTTTGATATAATTCCCGGATTCGGACAAAATTGCTCGGATCTCCTACATCCATGGCATTGGAAATGGTCGCCACGGACGGCACTGGCTCGTAAACTCCATTTGCCATAAATTTTGGCACCACATTATTTGCGTTGGTAGAGGCCACAAAATGTTTTACGGGCATTCCCAATTTTTGAGCTACCATCCCGGCACAAATGTTTCCGAAATTCCCCGAGGGTACGGAGAAAACAATTTCTTTCCCTTTAGCTTTGGCCTGTTTGTATGCAAACAAAAAGTAAAATAGCTGAGGAAGCCATCGTGCCACATTGATGCTGTTTGCGGAGGTTAGCTGTTTACAATCGGTAATTTCTTTATCTAAAAAAGCTGTTTTTACCATGCGTTGACAATCATCAAAAACGCCATCCACTTCCATGGCCTCAATGTTCTCACCTAAGGTGGTCAATTGTTTCTCTTGGATTTCGCTTACTTTTCCACTCGGGTAGAGGATTACCACTTTTACACCATCAACCCCCAAAAAACCATTGGCAACGGCTCCGCCCGTATCTCCAGAAGTGGCTACCAAAACGGTAACATCCTGCTTTTCTCCTTTAGAAAAATAGCCAAGACAGTTGGCCATAAAACGTGCACCAACATCTTTAAATGCCATAGTGGGGCCATGAAAAAGCTCCAAGACAGCAACATTATCCTCAATTTCTATTACGGGGAAATCAAAGTCCAATGTGTTTTTAATGATTGTTTTTAAGTCTACATCCGGTATGTCTTCTTTTACAAATTGATGGATGGCCCTAAATGCAATTTCATGATCGGACAACTCGTCCAATTTTTCAAAAAAATCGGCAGATAGGGGAGTTATGCTTTCTGGAAAATATAATCCTTTATCGGGAGCGATTCCGGCAATTACGGCTTCTTTGAACGAAGCATGGATAGTTGGGTTGTTTAAGCTGTAAAACCTCATGGGACTAGTTAATTTTTTTAACGCCTTGGTTGTTGATTTTGGAAATGTGGATATCGAAATCCACTCCGATCTTTTGATAGGTCTCGGTCATGGAATCAGCCACGTGCCTTGCAATTTTTTCTCCTCTGCTCAATGCAAAAATGGAAGGTCCAGAGCCCGAAATTCCACTTCCTAGGGCCCCTGATTTTAGGGCGTTGGTTTTAATTTCATCAAATGCTGGAATCAAAATTGAACGAATGGGCTCCACAATATGGTCGTGCAATGAACGGCCAATAAGATCGTAGTCATTTTTGAACAGTCCGGCGATCAATCCTCCTAAATTGCCCCATTGCTGTATGCCCTGTTGCATGGAGATCGTGGTTTTTAAAATTTTTCGGGAATCCGAGGTCTTAATCTCAATTTGCGGATGAATGACCGTTGCGTAGAGTTCCGAAGGTGTAGGTATGGAAACAATATCCAGGGGTTCGTAGCTTCGAACCAATGTGAATCCACCGAAAATGGCAGGTGCTACGTTGTCCGCATGGGCCACATCGCTGGCCATTTTTTCTCCTTGCATGGCAAATTCAACTAGCTCAAGATCGGTAAATGGCCTGTTCAATAATTCGTTCATGGCCCAAACGGCACCTGCGGAACTGGCGGCACTGCTTCCAATACCGCTACCAGGTTTTATACGTTTGTCAATCTCGATCTCAAACCCCCCTTGGTAGTCGCTTTTTTCCAATAAGGCCGTTCCCGCTACACCAGCTACATTTTTTTCGGTTGCCAATGGTAGGTCCTGTCCCGTAATCTTGGTGATTCGGATTCCGTATTCCGATGTTTTGCGAACTGTCATCCGGTCACCTACCGAGTCCAGGGCCAATCCGAGTACATCGAACCCACAGGAGACATTTGCTATGGTTGCCGGGCAAAATACTTTGATTTCTTCCATGGTTTAAAAATTTCCGATTCGCACCACATCCGCAAAGATACCCGATGCGGTAACATCGGCACCGGCACCGGCGCCCTTAATGATCAAAGGTTGCTCTACGTATCGGTCTGTATAAAACAGCACAATATTGTCGCTGCCCTCCAAGTTATAAAAATCATGGCCCTTAGGAATTTGCTGAAGACCCACTTTGGCCTTGCCATCTTCAAATTGGGCAACATATTTAAGTTTGCAATCGGCGTCTTTGGCTTGTTTGTACATTTTTTGAAAATCGGATTCATACTTTTGCAAACTTTCAAAAAAGGCTTCGTTGGAATTGGTCTCCAAGCTTTCTTCGGGCAGAAAAGCATCGTTCTCAATATCATCGATTTCCAATTGATGGCCACTTTCCCGTGCTAGGATTAGAATTTTGCGCATTACATCTACACCGCTTAGGTCTATGGTTGGGTCGGGTTCGGTATAGCCTTGATCCTGAGCTTGTTTTACTACATTGTGGAATGTGATAGAATCGTTGAACGTATTGAACACAAAGTTTAAACTACCCGATAACACAGCCTGTATTTTTCGAACCTTATCACCGGATGCGATCAAGTGCTTTAGGGTATCGATAATGGGAAGGCCTGCACCAACATTGGTCTCGAACAAATAGGGTGCATTGTATTCCTTGGCCAATTGTTTCAATGCTTTGTAGTTTGCAAAGTCCGACGAGGAAGCAATCTTATTACAGGTAACTACCGAAATACTATTTTTTAGATAATTGGCATAGCTTTTTGATACATCAGCACTTGCCGTATTGTCCACAAAAATGCTGTTTCGGAAATTAAGTGACCTAACTTTTTCGAAAAATCCCTCCATATCTGTCCGTACACCTTGGTCCAATGCGTTTTTCCAGTCTTTTAGGGAAATTCCATTCTCGTCAAATACCATTTTCTTGGAGTTGCTGATTCCGATAACCCGGACATTTAGTTTTAACTCTTCTTTTAAATACTTTTTTTGTTGACGGATTTGCTCCAAGAATTTGGCTCCTACATTGCCCACTCCCATAACAAAAAGGTTGAGCTGTTTGATGTTTTCTTCGAAAAAGGTCTCGTGCAATGAATTAAGTGCCTTTTTTACATCCTCTTTTTTGATGACTGCGGAGATGTTCCGCTCCGATGCCCCTTGCGCAATAGCTCTAATGTTTACATTGTTCTTGCCCAAGGTGCTGAACATTTTTCCGCTCAAACCTTGGTGGCTTTTCATATTATCACCGACCAGGGCTACAATTGTAAGGTCTTTTTCGACCATTACGGGCTTTATTCTTTTTGAGGCAATTTCATATTCAAAAGTCTCGTTTACCGCCTCTGCGGCCAAATCTGCATCATCATCTGCAATTCCAACACAGATGGAGTGTTCGGAAGATGCTTGGGTAATCAATACAATACTGATGTTCTTTACCGAGAGGGTTTCAAAAAAGCGCTTTGAAATGCCGGGGATACCAATCATTCCGGGGCCTTCCAGAGAAAGAAGGCTAATATTGCCTACATGACTGATGCCTCTTACTGTTTTTCCGTTGCCGTTGTTGTTTTGGGAAATGAGCGTACCCGGGTTTTCCGGGTCGAATGTGTTTTTTATGGCGATCGGTATGGCTTTTCCCAACACGGGTTGTATGGTTGGCGGGTAGAGTACTTTTGCACCGAAATGGGACAGCTCCATGGCTTCTTGATAACTTATGGACGCTACACATTTGGCCTGCTTCACCAGTTTGGGGTTTGCGGTGTACATACCACTGACGTCGGTCCAAATTTCTAAAATATCGGCATTTGTTGCGGCAGCGATTATAGCCGCGGTATAATCGGAACCGCCTCTCCCCAAAGTGGTAAGGTCCCCGTTTTTACTGGATGCCACAAATCCTGGTAACAAGGTAATGCCATGTTTGTTTTTAGAAAAGAAATTCTCGCAGTTGGCATTGGTCAGTTTAAAATCTACCGTAGCTTTGCCAAAGTTATTATCGGTTATGATCAGTTGTCGGCTGTCCTTAAATACAGCGTCCAATCCTTCAGATTTTAGGAACTCACTAATAATAAACGACGAAAAAAGTTCCCCATAGCTCACAATTTTATCCGATAGTTTTGGAGTAAGTTCACCGATCAAAAAAGCACCTTCCAATAAAGTTTCCAGCACGTTTAGATCGCTCTTAATCTTGCTAAGGGCCGCACTTTGCGATTTTACCGGAATAAGTTCCCGAATGGCGGCTATATGTCGGTCCTCAATTTCTTTTACGAAGTTTTTGTAGGATACATCTTGTTCCGATGCACGTTTTGATGCATTGAGAAGAAGATCGGTTACGCCCCCAAAGGCCGATACCACAACGGCCATGGAGTGGTTTTTTTGTGATTTTAGGATAGATTTTACCTTATTTATATTCTCTGGATTGGCTACCGAAGTGCCTCCAAACTTTAAGACTTTCATGATGAAATGATATTGTGAAAATTGAAAAAATAGATTAAAACGGACGGAATTATATATAGCAGACTTACCCCAAAGGGGTGGTGGTAGTAATCGTAGAAATAGATGAAGGAGTATTCATCAATTTTAGATTGTTATCCGTTTCTTTTAAGTTCATTGCTTTATAAATGAGATGATAAAAGTAGTACTTTTGAATACTTCATCAAATCATTGGTGATGTTTTTGCGATATTGTTACGAATACACATTTTTTATTGCTGAATGAAAATTTTTTCCTCACATCAAATATATCAAGCTGATAAATCCACAATTCAAAAAGAACAGATAACCAGCGATGCACTCATGGAACGGGCAGCTACACAACTGTTCGAATGGATGCATGCTCGCTTACGGGGCACCCAGGTGAACATAAAACTGTTCTGCGGTATTGGTAACAATGGGGGAGACGGCTTGGTGTTGGCCAGAAAATTGCATGAGCATGGTTATTCCATTCACGTATTTGTGGTAAACTATAGTGATAAGCGCTCGGAAGATTTCCTGTTGAACCTGGAACGCTTGAAGGATGGAAAGGTATGGCCGGATTTTATCAATAACGATAGTGGTTTACCCAATATTTCCGAATCGGATATTGTTGTCGATGCCATTTTTGGAATTGGTCTGAACAGGGTTCCCGATGATTGGGTCGGTAATTTAATAGCCCATATTAATGCTTCCAATGCCTTTACACTATCTGTGGATGTACCGTCTGGATTACCTGTGGATAGATCTCCTTGGGAACCATCTTATGTGATCAGGTCTAGTTATGTGTTGAGCTTTCAGTTACCCAAATTAATTTTCTTTTTGCCAAAGACGGGTGCTTATGCCAATCAATGGGAACTATTGGATATTGGATTGGACGCCGAGTTTATCGCAAAAACGGAAACGGATTTTGAGCTGATAGGGCGACCGGAGATTTTGCAAATGTACCGACCCAGGTCGAAGTTCTCCCACAAAGGAACCTATGGACATGCGGTTATTATTGGAGGCAGTTATGGAAAAATAGGGGCTGTTCAGTTGGCGTGCAATGCCTGTTTGAGTGTTGGTTGTGGACTGGTTACGGCTGTTGTGCCCAAATGTGGTTACCATTCCCTACAAACTGCCGTGCCCGAAGCTATGGTACTTACCGGTTCCAGGGATAAAATTATTTCACGGATAGAAATTCCTTTTAGTCCAACTGCTGCTGGCATAGGGGTGGGAATGGGCAAGGATGAGGATACGGTCCAGGCTTTGGCTGTTTATTTGAAGGGTTCAGGTTCTCCTATGGTTATTGATGCCGATGCATTGAATATTCTTTCCGAGAACCGGGATTTGCTTAAAGATGTACCGGAAATGTCCATTTTGACCCCTCATCCCAAGGAGTTGGAGCGACTGATAGGCCCGTGGACATCAGATTTTGAAATGTTGGACAAGGCCAAGTCGTTTGCTGATCGATATAACTTGGTGGTGGTAATCAAAGGAGCCCATACTATTACTTTGTACAATGGCAAGGGATATGTTAATACCACAGGTAACCCTGGTATGGCAACTGCAGGAAGTGGTGATGTTTTAACCGGAATGATTACAGGGCTTTTGGCTCAAGGATATCCACCGGCCGAGGCTGCAATATTTGGGGTATACCTTCACGGGCTGGCCGGAGACATTGGCGCTTCCAAAAATGGATATGAAGCTCTAAAGGCTTCGATTATTGTGGGCAATATTGGTAGTGCTTATTCGGAACTGTTCCGTAAACCTGAAGCGGAGCAAAAAGAAAATCCCAGGTAAGGATGGGAATCAAGCGCTGTTTCTGCTTTTTCTTGCTTTTAATCTTTTCTGGATCCAACTCAGAGCGTTGTCGAATTCAATAAAAAACTCCATAGGCTTTTTGTAGAACATTTTTTCAATATTGAAATTGTGCATGTCTATTTCCTTTTTGGAAACAATGGCGAAAGCGATAAGGTTGTCCATGCCCCTTAAATAATTGTATACCGTTGGGTCAATGGCGTACGAGTTCTTTCTTAAACTGATGTATGCAAAATCCTTTTCTCTAAAATGGATCTCTGAAATGCCTATTATTTGGTAGGCCCTTTC
Organism: Flagellimonas sp. ABD4_174; assembly: GCF_056160185.1. Classification (NCBI taxonomy): domain Bacteria; kingdom Pseudomonadati; phylum Bacteroidota; class Flavobacteriia; order Flavobacteriales; family Flavobacteriaceae; genus Flagellimonas; species Flagellimonas sp. ABD4_174. The sequence goes on along the minus strand of NZ_JBSWWP010000001.1, from coordinate 2,601,066 downwards.
CAGGGTAATGGTGGTTCCTTCATCAAAAGAAGCAACCATATAATTGTTGAAAACCTGAACGGTTCCAATGTCCAGTTGATACTCGCGTACCACAACCGTCTTCTTATTAGAAGTAATTTTCATCCCCAAGTAATTATAGTGTCTCGCCAACGAAATTATGAGGGTTGCGCACCGTGAGGAAAAATAATAGATTAAACGCTAAAATATCGTGTGTATGGTAATTACAGGGCATAAAAAAAGCTGACGATCGTCAGCTTTTTTTAAGTGTTGTTTCAAATTATTTTTCGGCTTCGGGCGATTTCTCGGCCTTTTTTATTTTAATGGTGAGTTCATCATTTTTCTCGTCCAGATCCATAAAAATACTGTCGCCTTCTTCCAACTTAGAATTCACTATTTCCTCTGCAAGGGCATCTTCAATATATTTTTGGATGGCTCTTTTAAGAGGTCGTGCACCATATTGTTTATCGAACCCTTTGTTGGCGATGTAGTCTTTTGCTTTTTCGGATAGATTCAGGTCATAGCCGATTTCCTTGATTCGCTTGTACAGCTTGTTCAATTCAATATCGATAATTTTATGGATATCTTCTCTCTCCAAAGCATTGAATACTACTACATCATCGATCCTGTTAAGGAATTCCGGGGCAAATGCTTTTTTTAAGGCGTTTTCAATTACACTTTTTTGATGGCTATCGGCCTGTGCCTTTTTTGCAGCGGTTCCGAAACCTACACCTTGTCCAAAATCTTTTAACTGTCTGGCACCTATATTGGAGGTCATAATAATTATGGTGTTCCTGAAGTCGATCTTACGTCCAAGACTATCGGTCAAGAATCCATCATCCAATACCTGTAAAAGCATATTGAAAACATCGGGATGTGCTTTTTCCACCTCGTCCAACAATACTACGGAATAGGGTTTGCGGCGTACTTTTTCCGTTAACTGACCGCCTTCTTCGTAACCTACGTATCCGGGAGGGGCCCCTACCAATCTCGAAATGGCGAATTTTTCCATGTACTCGCTCATATCTATGCGAATAAGGGCATCTTCGGAATCGAACAGTTCCTTGGCCAGAATTTTGGCCAATTGGGTTTTACCGACCCCTGTTTGTCCCAAGAAAATGAACGAACCTATTGGTTTGTTAGGGTCTTTGAGTCCGGCACGGTTTCTTTGAATGGCCCGTGCAACTTTGGTTACGGCTTCGTCCTGGCCTATTACAAAGCCTTTGATCAAATTGGGCAGTTCTGCCAATTTGTTGCTTTCGGTCTGGGCAATTCTGTTCACGGGTATTCCACTCATCATGGAAACCACGTCGGCAACGTTGTCCTCGGAGACCGTTTCCCGATGTAACTTGCTTTCCTCTTCCCAGCGTTCTTGGGCGGATGCCAATTCTTTTTCGAGACGTTTTTCGTCGTCTCTAAGTTTGGCGGCTTCTTCGTATTTCTGTTTTTTGACAACGCTGTTCTTAAGTTCGCGAACGTCTTCCAACTGGCCTTCCAGTTCCAGAATTTGTTTGGGAACATCCATGTTCACGATATGCACTCTTGATCCAGCCTCGTCCAAGGCATCGATGGCCTTGTCCGGTAAAAAGCGGTCCGTCATGTAGCGGTTGGTCAATTTTACACAGGCCATAATGGCGTCGTCCGTATAGTTTACGTTGTGGTGTTCTTCGTACTTCCCTTTGATGTTCATCAAAATCTCGATGGTCTCTTCCACGGAAGTAGGTTCTACCATAACCTTTTGGAATCGACGCTCCAAGGCTCCATCTTTTTCTATATATTGTCTATACTCATCAAGCGTAGTTGCTCCGATACATTGTATCTCACCCCTTGCCAATGCGGGTTTAAACATATTGGAAGCATCCAAGCTGCCTGTTGCACCCCCGGCACCAACAATGGTATGTATCTCATCAATGAACAAGATGATATCGTCGTTCTTCTCCAACTCGTTCATTACGGCTTTCATTCGCTCTTCAAACTGTCCACGGTATTTTGTGCCTGCCACCAACGAAGCCAAATCCAAGGTCACCACTCTTTTGTTGTAAAGGATACGTGAAACCTTTTTGTTGATAATGCGCAGTGCCAAACCTTCGGCAATGGCACTTTTACCAACTCCTGGCTCACCAATAAGTAATGGGTTGTTCTTTTTTCTACGACTCAATATTTGGGAAACACGCTCAATTTCCTTCTCTCTGCCCACAACGGGATCGAGTTTGTTATCTTCGGCCAAACGAGTGAGGTCCCTGCCAAAATTGTCCAAGACCGGTGTCTTGGATTTTTTGTTTCCCTTTGGAGCGGATCCGGAACCAAAGGAACTTTCTTTGCTATCGCCCATATCGTCAGCGTCGCCAGGGAAAGATTCTGCTTGAGGGGAATCAATATAATCATCGTCACTGGTGATCATGGATTTGAACTGTTCCTTTACATTGTCGTAATCCACTTTTAGCTTGTGCAACAATTTTGTTGTAGGGTCATTCTCGTTCCTAAGAATACAGAGCAAAAGGTGCGCTGTATTTATGGAGGAACTTTGGAAAAGCTTTGCCTCCAGGAAGGTGGTCTTCAATGCTCTTTCCGCTTGGCGCGTAAGGTGAAGATTTTTTTTATCCTTCTGTATTGTTCCTGTATTGGGATTTGCAGGACTCAGTATTTCCACCTTTCTGCGAAGGTGGTCCAAGTCCACGTCCAGTGCGTCCAATATGTTTATGGCCTTGCCATTCCCGTCTCTTAAAAGACCCAGCATAAGGTGTTCCGTTCCAATGAAATCATGGCCCAATCTCAGGGCTTCTTCCTTGCTGTATGCTATAACGTCTTTTACGCGGGGGGAGAAATTATCGTCCATACGTTTCTTTTTCAGCAATTAAAATTAATAAAAGTATTGTTACGATGGGCAAATACCGTACCCTTATTCGATAAAGTAGTGCTAAATGTCGGAATAAATAACTTTTTTAACCGGATTTAACAAAGCTTTATTGGCAGCTCGGTTATCAATCCGAACTGTTGATAATTTTTTTAATAAAGTCTTAGTAAAGGGCTATAAAGGCTCGTATTTTCTGTATATTGCCATGATAATTTAACCACAAAAAAACAATAATAAATAAGCATGGCGGAAGGAGAAAAGTTAATTCCCATTAATATTGAGGATGAGATGAAATCTGCCTACATTGATTATTCAATGTCGGTCATTGTGTCACGTGCCCTGCCAGATGTTCGTGATGGTTTAAAACCTGTACATAGGAGAGTGCTCTACGGAATGCACGATTTGGGTGTAAGGGCCAATAGTTCACACAAAAAATCGGCCCGTATTGTAGGGGAGGTTTTAGGTAAGTATCACCCGCATGGGGATTCTTCTGTGTATGATACCATGGTGAGAATGGCACAGGAGTGGAGTCTCAGGTATATGTTGGTAGATGGTCAAGGTAACTTTGGCTCTGTAGATGGCGATAGCCCTGCGGCCATGCGTTATACCGAGGCCAAAATGCGCAAGATCGCCGAAGAAATGTTGGCCGATATTGACAAGGATACGGTAGATCATCAGCTTAATTTTGATGATACCATCCAAGAACCCACCGTATTGCCCACCCGTATTCCCAACTTGTTGGTGAACGGGGCATCCGGTATCGCTGTGGGTATGGCAACCAATATGCCTCCCCACAATTTATCGGAAGTGGTGGATGGTACTGTTGCCTATATAGATAACCATGATATTGAAATAGATGAACTGATCACACACATTAAAGCCCCGGATTTTCCAACGGGTGGAATTATTTATGGCTACGATGGTGTAAAGGAAGCTTTCCACACTGGTCGTGGACGTGTGGTAATGCGTGCCAAGGCCACTATTGAGGAAGTACAAGGGAAAGAAAGTATCGTGGTTACCGAAATCCCATATCAGGTGAACAAGGCGGATATGATCAAAAAGACCGCCGACCTCGTTAATGAAAAGAAAATCGAGGGCATTTCTACCATTCGGGATGAATCCGATAGAAATGGTATGCGCATCGTTTACATTTTAAAGCGCGACGCCATTCCGAACATCGTACTTAACATGTTGTACAAGTACACGGCGCTTCAATCCTCTTTTAGTGTCAACAATATTGCATTGGTCAATGGTAGGCCGGAGCTGTTGAACCTAAAGGACATCATTCACCATTTTGTGGAGCATAGGCACGATGTCGTGGTCCGTAGAACCAAGTTCGAGCTTAAAAAGGCCGAAGATCGTGCGCATATCCTGGAAGGACTCATTATAGCTTCCGACAATATAGATGAGGTAATTGCGATTATCCGAGGGTCCTCCAATGTAGAGGAGGCCCGTAACAATTTGATCGAACGCTTTAAATTGACAGAGGTTCAGGCGAAGGCAATCGTAGAAATGCGCTTGCGTCAACTTACCGGTCTGGAGCAGGACAAATTAAGAGAAGAGCATGCCGAACTTTTGAAGACCATCGAGGATCTAAAGGATATTCTTGCCAAGAAGGAACGAAGAATGCAGATCATCAAAGATGAACTTCTTGAGATAAAAGAAAAGTATGGGGATGATAGAAGATCGGAAATCAACTATGCAGGAGGTGACTTGAGCATAGAGGACATGATCCCGGATGAGCAAGTGGTCATAACCATTTCGCATGCAGGATACATTAAACGAACTTCGCTAACCGAATATAAGACCCAGAACAGGGGCGGGGTGGGCCAAAAGGCATCGTCCACAAGGAACGAGGATTTCTTGGAGCATTTATTTGTAGGGACCAACCATCAGTACATGTTGTTCTTTACTCAGAAAGGAAAATGTTTCTGGATGCGTGTATATGAAATTCCCGAAGGAAGTAGAACTTCAAAAGGGAGGGCTATCCAAAATCTTATCAATATAGAACAGGATGATAAGGTCAAAGCCTTTATCTGTACCCAAGATCTTAAGGACGAAGACTATGTGAACAGTCACTATGTGATCATGGCCACAAAGAAGGGAACCGTTAAAAAGACTTCCTTGGAGCAATACTCAAGACCTCGTCAAAATGGAATCAACGCCATAACCATCAAAGATGGTGATGAGCTATTGGAAGCAAAACTTACCACAGGGACAAGCCAGATTTTCTTGGGGCTTAAATCCGGTAAGGCCATCCGTTTTGAGGAGTCCAAGACCAGACCAATGGGTAGAAACGCGTCCGGTGTAAGAGGTGTATCCTTGGCAGATGAAAACGATGAGGTGGTAGGAATGGTATCCGTACATAATTTCGAGGATGACATTTTGGTGGTTTCCGAAAGAGGTTACGGAAAACGATCCAATATTGATGACTACCGAATCACCAATAGAGGAGGTAAAGGTGTAAAAACCATTTCCATTACCGAGAAAACCGGAGGACTTGTCGCCATAAAGAATGTTACCGATACCGATGATTTGATGATTATCAATAAATCAGGAATCGCCATTAGAATGGGTGTAGAAGATCTTAGGGTAATGGGCAGGGCCACACAAGGAGTCCGCTTGATCAACTTAAAGGACAACGATTCCATTGCCGCGGTAGCCAAAGTAATGAAAGAAGATGATCCTGTGGACGAAGTGGACATTAGGGATATCGAGGTGAACGGTGAAGATGGCACAGCTATTGATAATAACACCGAGGATAAAGAATAATTTCAACTAAGTAATAATAGATAAACACTAAATAATTAGAATTTTTAACATGAGAACAAAAATAATTGTACTTCTGGCCATGGGAATTTCCACAATGGGATTTGCACAGAAGGATGAGATGAAGGCGGCGGAGAAAGCACTTAAAAATGGTGATGCCGCTGCGGCAAAAGCAGCCTTGACCAGTGCCGCCTCAACAATCGATTCGGCCAAAGAAAGGGAACAGGCCGAGTATTACGCGCTTTTAGGAAACGCCAATTACGATTTGGCCAAGAAAGGTGACGTTTCTGCTTTTCAATCAGCCGTAGATGCCTACAATAAGGTAATCGCTGTAGAAGAAGCTAGTGGCAAAGCCAAATTTACTGCTGTTGCCAAAGAAAAAATGTCACAAATGACAGCTGATTTGGTAAACTCTGCAGTAGAGGACAACAACAACAAAAAGTTCGGTGAGGCTGCCGAAAAGCTTTATATGGGGTATAAACTAAGCCCTAAGGATACGGTTTATTTGTACTATGCAGCAAGTAGTGCAGTAAATGGTCAAAACTACGAAGAGGCCTTAAAGTACTATAATGAATTAAAGGAATTGGGCTATAATGGTGAATCTGTAAGCTATACTGCGGTTAATGTCGAGTCCGGTGAAACAGAAACTATGGACAAAGCCACCCGCGATCTATATGTAAAAGCCGGAACGCACAAAGACCCTAAGGAAGAGGTGAGCCCGTCCAAAAAGCCGGAAATCGTAAAGAATATTGCCTTGATCTATCAACAAATGGGCAATAATGAGAAGGCGGTGGAAGCATATGCAGATGCCAGGGCGGAAAACCCAGATGATGTGAACCTAGTGCTTGGAGAAGCCAACCTATACTATGCCATGGGGCAAAAAGATAAATTCAAGGAGTTGATGGGGCAAGCTTCCGAAATGGCCCCGGACAATCCTGACTTGCTTTACAACATTGGAGTAATAAATATGGAACAAGGCAACTTAGAGGACGCTAGAGATGCCTACAAAAAGACTTTGGCCATTGATCCAGGTTACATCAATGCGTTATTAAACCTTTCCACTACATATGTAAACGAAGGAAACGGTCTTATCGATGAAATGAATGCTTTGGGAACTTCTAAGGCAGACATAGCCAAGTACGACGAACTTAAAGATGAAAAGGACCGCCTTTTTAGAGAGGGAGCCAAAGTTTTGGAAGATGCATTACAATCCAATCCCGACAATGAAAGTATTCTTACACAGTTGAAGAATATTTACGGAGCATTGGGTGATAACGATAACTACATGAGAATTAAAAAGCTTTTGGGCGAATAATCGTAATTCTTCTATAAAAAAATAGCCCCGCTAAAACGGGGCTTTTTTTATATCACTTTTTTAATGACCCTTAATTGATGGGTATAGAGTTTCTCTTCGGAATTAAAGATTCCCGTGTGGTCGATCCGATCAATGCGAACATGACCATGGACATGGATAATGTAGTTGTCCTTTAAGATTATGCCAACATGATCGATCACCCCTTCGTGGTTATCAAAAAAAGCAAGGTCGCCTGGTTCACTTTCTTCGATAAAGCTCAAAGCTTCACCTTGTTTGGATTGATTTTCGGCGGTTCTTGCCAGCGAATGCCCATTTATCTTGTAAACCATTTGAGTAAACCCGGCGCAATCAATACCAAAAGGAGTTTTTCCACCCGATAAAAAAGGAGCCTTCAAGTATAAAATGGCCGTATCCACCAAGCTTTCCTTTGGAGTTTTTCCAGTATGTATGCTTCCTTCAAAAGTGTGGTTCAGCAATTCCGGGGCATTGATCATGGAGCCCATAAGAATGGGCAGTAACATTCCGTTTTCCGTGCAAATATGGGAGATTACGTCGGCACATATTTTTTGAGGATCCATTGCATGTATCCTTTCAAAAGTTTGCTCTTCGATAAAGGTTAGCTGATTATTGGGTATCCAACCTTCAAAATTGTCATAAGCTGACCGAATCCTGCTCCATTTCTTCCTTTTCTCCAATACCTTAAAGTGCTCCCCGTATAACAACTGGGAAGTCATTTCGGCACCATCGTCGGGATTTGTTCGTATAGGAACAACACTTAGAGGACAAATTCCATATTGCATTTACTGTACGGCTTGAATCACTAATTTCTTTCCAAAACAATTGAGGAGGCGCCACCACCACCATTACAGATGGCCGCAGCCCCAAGTTTGGCATTATTTTGTTCCAAAATGTTCAACAGGGTAATCGTGATTCGAGCACCGGAACATCCTAGCGGGTGCCCTAGGGATACTGCGCCGCCATTTACGTTTACATTGGAATCATTTAGTCCAAGAATCTTCATGTTGGCCAATCCGACCACTGAAAATGCTTCATTGAACTCAAAATAATCAATGTCTTCTATGGAAACGCCTGCGCGGTCCAGTGCTTTTGGTAAAGCTTTGGCAGGTGCCGTGGTGAACCATTCAGGTTCGTGGGCGGCGTCGGCATATCCCTTAATGGTTGCAAGAGGTTTTAATCCCAGTTCATTCGCCTTGTCCTCACTCATCAAAACAACGGCGGCTGCACCATCGTTAATGGTGGATGCATTTGCTGCGGTTACCGTGCCATCCTTAGAGAAGGCCGGTCGCAAAGCGGGTACTTTCTCAAGCTTTATATTTTTGAATTCTTCGTCTTCACTAACCACAATTGGCTCGCCTCTTCGCTGTGGAACTTCCACGGGAACCACTTCGTTGTTGAATTTCCCTGCTTTCCATGCGTCGGCTGAGCGTTTGTACGATTGAACCGCGTAAGTGTCTTGATCTTCTCTACTAAACTTATATTCGGTTGCGCAGGCATCGGCACAAACCCCCATGGCATTTTGATCATAAGCATCGACCAAACCGTCCTTTTGCATACCGTCCACCATAGTGGCAGGACCAAATTTGGTGCCCTGTCTCATATTTACATAGTGTGGGATCATACTCATATTTTCCATACCACCGGCAACAACTATGGAGTTTTCGCCCAGGGCAATGGATTGTGCGCCCTGCATAATGGTTTTCATTCCGGAAGAACAAACTTTATTAACGGTGGTACAAGGAACAGTATTGGGAATTCCGGCAAAAATGGCAGCTTGTCTTGCAGGTGCCTGTCCAGTACCTGCTTGTACCACATTGCCCATCAAAACCTCTTCGACAAGTTCGGGCTTAAGGCCGATTTTCTCCAATGCGCCCTTAATGGCAACTGCACCTAATTTAGGGGCTGGAACACTGGATAGGGCTCCCATAAAACTACCTATTGGCGTTCTGGCAGCGGAAACGATTACAACTTTTTTCATATGTGCATTTTTACTCCTGCGAAAATACTAAATTTAAACGCAAACCAATGGGGAGTTCGGTCAACGGACTTCTTAGTTATATATTTTCTATTTTTGAAGCTAATAGAATAAGGGAATGGGAAAAACTTTGGACAATGTATACAAACATCAATCGCTGGTCTACAAGTATTTCCTGTATGTGGTCTCGGTGGCCTTGATCGTGTTTTTTTTTCCAAAAGGAGGAAAGTTTAAATACGAATTCCAGAAAGGTAAGCCGTGGCAATATGAGAATTTATACGCTCCCATTGACTTTTCCATACATAAGACCCAACAAGAGGTAGAGGAGGAGCAATCTACCATTCGAACCAATAAAACGGATTACTACACGTATAGTTCAACTGTTGTTTCGGAGGTGAGGGCAGAAGTCTCGAATGGGATAAATACCTTGTTCCAGACCGATATTTTTACATCAAGCCAACGGGAATCATTGAGAAATTTATCCGAAGAAGTTCTCACACATGTATATGACCATGGGATTTTTCAAAATATGCCCCAGTCCCGAGCAACAGTGGTAGTAAAAAATAATGAGGCACAACCCATTGCTCCCAATGATTACCAGAATGTAGAGCTCGCCAAAAAAGCAGTGACCGAATATTTGTCCGATGCCAACAGTTATGGCACGGATAGGTTGTCAGGGATTATCAGGAACAACCTTAAAGCCAATTTGTTCTATGATAATGTTCTAACCGAGAGTGCCCTGAACGACGAACTTTCTAAAATTTCCTATACCCGTGGAGAGGTGGACCAAGGAAAACTGATCATATCAAAAGGTGAAATAGTAGAGAATGAAGATTTTAAAGTGCTGAGCTCCCTTAGGGATGAGTATGAGTCCGAATTATGGATGGGAAGCAATTATTATTTTATACTACTTGGGTACACGATATTGGTGGCCTTGGTGCTCATTATGTTGTTTCTGTTTTTGAAACGCTACAGAAGCGATATTTTTCTGAACAACAATAAGGTTACTTTTATTTTCTTCAACATTTTGTTGATGGTCGTCGCTACAACATTAATGGTGAAACATTACGAAAATTTTGTTTACATGGTGCCTTTGTGCATACTTCCCTTGGTGCTAAAGAATTTTTTTGATGCGAGATTGGGTCTTTTTGTCCATGTGCTAACAGTTCTGATTCTTGGTTTTGTTGTACCCAACAGCTTTGAATACATCTTTTTACAGATAATCGCAGGTATTGTTACTATTTTAACGGCTTCCGAACTTTACAAGAGAGCAAATCTATTTATATCGGTAGGTCAGATTACCTTGATCTACATTGTGGGATATTTTGCCTTTCATGCCATACACGAGGGGAATCTGGACAATATAGAGTGGGTTTTGTTCGGGGTTTTTGTTTTGAATGGACTTTTGACTCTTTTTGCGCAACCGTTAATTTATATGTTCGAAAAAGTTTTTGGTCTTGTATCCGACGTGTCGTTATTGGAACTGTCCGACACCAACTCCAAATTGCTCAAAGAGCTATCGGATAAAGCACCGGGCACGTTCCACCATTCCCTGCAAGTGGCCAATTTGGCCGAAGCAGCAGCAAACGAGATCGGGGCAAATGCAATGTTGGTAAGAGTGGGTGCGCTATACCACGATATTGGAAAAATGGAGAATCCGACCTACTTCACGGAAAATCAGATTACCAATGTAAATCCGCACGACGATCTACCGCCAAAGGAAAGTGCAAAGATTATAATAGACCACGTAATTAAAGGTATTGAGATTGCAAGAAAAAACAATGTTCCCGATCGGGTCATAGATTTTATTCGAACGCACCATGGAACCACACTGGTGTATTATTTCTTTAAAAAACAACAAGAGTTGGATAAAGATGCCGATCCGGCAAACTTTAAATACCCAGGACCTGTGCCATTCTCCAAGGAAACAGCTATTTTAATGATGTCGGATGCAGTTGAAGCGGCTTCCAAAAGCTTAAAGAACCCAACTTACGGTATAATAGATGCGTTTGTGGAGAAAATTGTAAAAGGACAAATGCAGGCCGATCAGTTTTTAAATGCCAATATTACGCTCAAAGAAATCGAAATGGTAAAGAAAGTGCTTAAACAGAAGCTCACCAATATCTATCATTTAAGGGTGGAATATCCTGAATAGCAGGATGATGATAAAAGTTGCAATAAAAAAATGAAAAAATAGTTGCGATCTTGTTTCTGAAAAGGTACATTTGCATCCGCATTTTTAGAATGCACGTTCATAAAAAATAGGAGAGGTGCCGGAGTGGTAACGGAGCAGATTGCTAATCTGTCAGCGCGTAAGTGCTGCCCGGGTTCGAGTCCCGGTCTCTCCGCTATTTCCAAAATAATACCTCGGGGTGTAGCGTAGCCCGGTTATCGCGCCTGCTTTGGGAGCAGGAGGTCGCAGGTTCGAATCCTGCCACCCCGACAAATATGGTTTTTTTGTTAAAATTGAAAATCATAATTTATTGAAAGCTAGAGAATTAATTTTCTTTGGCTTTTTTTATTGCCATATTAAAGCAATATATGAGGGTGTCCTATAGGGTGTCCTATTATTTTTCAGGAGGATTTCTTAACTTAAATGCCATGATTACATCATTTATGTGATTTGGCGGTCATAAATGGAATATTCCATATAAGGTGAAAACACCTGACAACTCCAATCCAATCGGTACCGGTTTATGGCCAAATAAGACCACTAGGAAAAATGACGCCCTAGTTTCCATATATGGCGGGTCTCGCAACCAATTGTGAAATCTATGATTTAAAAAAACTTTCTACCGATAAAAGAAATCGGATAGATAGAAAAGGTCGAATGTGGCCAACCCTAGTAAATCCCAAAGCCTGCTTGTAAATCTAATGAAGGTTTTGTAATAATGTTAAAATAGAGGGCTAAAATGACTTGTGTTTACATTTGGTGGCGAACAGAGTTGGAATGGGACTTTTTTAACGTCAAATAATTGATAATGTCGAACTCCTTTTAAAATCTTCGTATTGTGTTGTGAACCAAATTTTAATGCTATTTAATTATTCAACTTTGACCAATTCTGTACTACAATCATCTGAACTTGTAGTTTTTAAAATACGGTTTTCCACTGTAATGGTTTCATCCTTCCATGTTGCTTCACCCATGGTGTTTCGCCATTTCACTTGGCCAACATAAATGTCCGGACTTTTTTTGGATAGGCGGAAACCTACCTCATTCAATGAAAACTTAAACCTCCCAAGTCCTCCAAGTTTTGAATAACGTCCTTCAATTTCTCCATTTTCATTGGTATAAAAGGTAACCACCCTTCCATCACATCCTTCCCAAGATCCAATAATGTTCGTATTGGTGGAAGTTGCTATTGGACTTATAGATTTACAGCTGATCCCTATGCCCAAGATTAGAGACAGTAATACGATGAACTTTATTTTCTTTACTTTCATTAGTCCTTTCTTTGATATTTATCTTTCATAAACTCAAAATACATGTAACCAAAACGGTCGTACCAGTCTTCAACCCCAAATTTGGCTTCACATATATTGAGTTCCATCATGGCATCGGCCAGAATTTGTAGAAATTCACCATATTTAGCATCATAAGCTTGTTCTAGTTCGGCCACGGATTTTTCTATATTCCTCCGTTGGGTTTGCCAGGCCATACCACCAACACCGCTAGGGGTAAAGCCAGATACGTCGTCTCCAAAGGAAATTGCGGCATTGGAAAAGTCCTTGGTGCATTTATAGATTGTGGCAAGCTTTTCAAACTGGTATCGCATGTTGTTAAACTTCTTTCGGGCTTCAAAAAAACATTCTGAACATCCTTGGTTTTCCTCCTCAGAGATTTCCCCATTATCATCATAATACAAATCGGTACAAACGGAAGGGATAGAAGTGGCTTGGGCTGGTGGAGCTGAATTGATACATTTGCCCAATCCGTTGTTGTAGGTATCATAGAGCAATTTAACGTTGTCCCATTGTTTCCGTATCGTGGAGATGGTCTTATCCAAATCAGCCACTGCTTTATCTACATCTTTTCGTTCACTTTCCAGAATATTAAGCCTAGTATTGAGGTCTTCCATTGCTGTTTTCTTGAAGGCTTCGAATTGTTCCACGGAAAGGAAGTCACCGGCCTCCTGTGCAGAACCGTCAATAGGCAATAAGGTTAAAAACATTAAAATCACGGCGCTACCCTTTCCTTTTCCACCCATGAGTTTTCCTGCTAGAATACCAATGACCAGTAAAGCAACTCCAATAACTATGTATAACAGATAATTTGTCTTTCCGCTATCTCCACCACCTTTATCAGCTGCGATTGGTGGCGTTGCGCCGTTAGCTGTCATTTCGTCTTTATGGATTGGTCTAAAGGCACTGCCCAAAAAGGTTTTTTTTTCAGGGCTGGCCAAAACAGTTATATTGTAGAGAGAGTTTTTTGGTTCGTCCGTTTCTATCTTAATACCAAAACTACCCCAAGTCCGTATTTTAAAATCTACCATCCCGTTGTTTGCATTGATCGTATTTTGTTCGGCCTGCACAGTCTCCCAGTTTTCTTTTACCAAACTAACTTTTAATGGAGTACCGTCTACACTGGTCACCAAAACGTCAACAAAATTGTAGAGGTCATGCCCGGTAACATAGTGGTAATTAACAGAGTCGGACAGACGGTTAAAATAAACTATGCCCAATTCTCCCTCGTGTCCCTCCCTCATATCGGTCAGTAATTTAAGTTCAACGGGTTGTATGGCTTTGTTCAGAGTAAAAGGTTGTGCAAGTCCTTGAAAAACTCCAATGAACATAAAACCTATAACCAGAATATGTTGTAGTGGTTTCATCTTAATTTATTTTTGGTAGTGATCAATAAGGTAGTCGGCAATTTTATAAGTGTTCTGTTTCTGCTCTTCCTTTTGGGAATCAGTAAGTTTGGGACCACTGGGGTTCAAATAACTGTAACTGACTTTTATAGGGTTTTCATAGTTCGTGTTTAACAGGAGCAGGAAGCCTTGAACAGGATGTCTTTTTATATAGGTATCGCCAGATTTGCTTATGCTGACATCGACCATCTCGTTCTTCAGTCCACTTTTTATTTGGTCTTCAACAATGTTTTTGTCTCCCCATTTTTCTAGGCTTATTCCGTAATTGACCGTAAAATTGTCTGGATGGGTTACTTTATACCAGCAATCTCCCTGATAGTTGCTTTGTTCTTCTACTAGATGATTCCTGTATCCCAAAGCCTCGGCCAACTGGGAGGTGGTAAGTTTGCAATCTCCACTTGGAGTGTATAGTTGGGTATAATCCCCTTTTTGCTCCAAATCCATTGTGCTGGTAGTTTCCAATTTTACTTCTGCTCCGGAACTCCCTGTGGTTGATTTTTTTTTTTTTCCTGTATCGCCACAGGCAGCTATTAGCAACACGCCCAATGAGGCAATGGTAATGTTTGATACTTTCATAATTTTGTTATAATGTTGATTAGAAACCTCTTATATTAGAATTTGGCATACAGTTAAGCCCTACATGGATTATTCATCAATCCTATCAACTTTAATATTCGTTATCTCCAATGGTTCATATTTGATATAATAGTTCTCTGCCCCGGCGATGATCGGACTTATCTTTATTTCTCTGCTATCGCCAATAAAATCGAACATAATTTCGTCGTATTGGTTATTGATGAACCATGTCTCATTATATTTTCCAGTAACATTGGTCATCACTTTTTTGTTTCCGTATTCGCCAGGTTTAAGTTTGATGATCACGCGGTATCTTTGTCCGGCCTCTGGATTGAATTGCAAAACCAGATACCTCATTTCAGGCAGAAATCCAGGTCCTCCATTGTTTGCTCGCGGGTAATATTTATTTTCTGGATAAACACTGATGTATCTGGGAGATTGCTCAAATTTTCCAAAATATGATACCACCTTCATATCCTTGTCCGTCATTCGTCCAGGTTCAATTTCCCATGATTTATTGTACCTGAGTTTTAATAGAGCAGAACGGTCGTATTTGGATGCTGGAAGTTTTGCTATTTGTTGCGCATTAAGGTTTTCAAATTTTTTCACCTCTATCCTTTGTGGCTTGGTAATGATTTTGTTGCTCAACTCTATTTTAGAGGGCTGAGAAATATTGAAGTTTGTGTTCTTGGGCAACTTTTGGGCATGCAACGTGAACATTCCCGTTAGCAAGGTCATTAATGCCATTGGTACTGTTGCTTTCATAATGATGATGGTTTAAATTATTTTTTACTTATTGATGTTTATGTCCCCTCTTGGATTATTGCTTGGAGAAATGTGTACTCTTGATGATTTTGTTTCTGTTGATGACTTTTAACCTGTATTTGCCCTTTTTCAATTTGTTGATGTTCAAATAAATTTCAAATTGGGGAACTTCATCCAGTACGCCTTCATAACTTTTTTTATTCATAATGATATGAAGTGTTTTGTGTTAGTCAATTGCTAAGGAGGAGTGAATTCGAGTATATCGATCTTTCAACTCCAGGGCAAACCTAATGCTATGTGATATGAGGGGCTATGAATTATGTATCAAAGCTTATAAAATATGTAACAGGGCTTAAGTACCTTGGCCTGAAAGGGGGTTAGGAAGGTTCTTTTTTACTGAATTCAGAGGGAGATGACCCATAGGTTTCCCTAAAACATTTTGTAAAATAGGAATGATCGTTAAAGCCGACCTCATAGCCAATTTCGGAGATATTGACATCACTTTTTTGTAGTAGCGAAGCTGCCAATTTTAACCTTTGGTTACGAATAAATTCTGTAGTGGTCTGTCCTGTGAGCGCTTTCAACTTTCGGTGCAATTGCATTCTGCTCATGCCCAACGCTTTTGCAAAATTTTTTGAATTAAAGTCTGATGCGACCAACTGATCGTCCAAAACATTTTGAAGGGACTCTAAGAAGCGTTCATCATAAGAGTTGATGGAAATGTCCTTGGGGGTCAAAATAACCTCTTGACTAAAACGCTCCTGTAGTTTTCTGCGGCTTTCCAGTAGGTTTTCCACAGTCTGTTTTAAAATTTTGTTGTTGAACGGCTTGGTCAGGTAGGCATCGGCACCAGTTTCCAATCCCTTCAATCGATTTTCGTCACCAGCCTTTGCCGTGAGCATAACAATGGGAATGTGGGAGGTAGTGTCGTTGGTCTTACAATTTTCGGTCAATTTCAGTCCGTCCTCTTCGGGCATCATCAGGTCTGTTATGATAAGATCGGGGACCTTTTTCAGTGCTTTTTGAAAACCAACGCTGCCATTTTCGGCGGTTAAGATGTTGAATTGGGCATTAAAAAGGGAAGAAACGTAGGTACGTATATCCTCATTGTCGTCCACGATCAGAATAATGTCCCGGTTTACCTCACTTTCGGAAATGGATACTTTACTCTCATCCTCAATGGCATCTGTATTTTCTTGATAGGCTTTTTTTAAAGTCGTTGATTTTGTGTTAGTTACTTTTTTTTCGTTTGTGTAATCGGTTTCAAGTATGGGCAATTCTATGTGAAATGTGACACTTTCCGGACTGCTCTTGGCCTCAATCTTTCCTTTGTGCAATCCGACCAGTTCTTTGGTGAGTGCTAGTCCGATCCCCGTGCCTCTTTGATTGGTATGAATTTGGTGAAACCGGTTGAATATATCCTTTAATTCTTTTTTTGTTAGGGAGACACCTGTATTTCTTATTGATAATGAGAGGTTGCCCTGTCTAATTTCTGCTTCAAAATCTATCTTGGCATTTTGTGGACTATATTTTAGTGCATTGCCCAAAAGATTGCCAATAACTTTCTGAAGTATGTCAGCATCAAACCAATAATAATTTTCAGCTATGGAAATTTTTATTTGGAGCAATTGGGATTTTTTTTCGGCGCTGAACAAGAACGATTCCGCCTGCGATTTCAAAAAAGTGGACAGTACTGCTTTACTGACATTCAGTTTGTAAAACCCGGATTCCAGTTTTGATAGGTCCAATAACTGGTCTACCAAAATGGTGAGCTGTTGGGTATTCTTTTTGGCAATGGTCAGGTTCCGTCTATCCTCTTGGCTTAGTTCCGAACGCCCGAGTTGTTGTTCTACCGGACCCTGTATCAAAGACAAAGGCGTGCGCAGTTCATGGGAAATGTTGGCAAAAAAGTTTGATTTGGCGGCATCCAGTTCTCTTAATTTTTGATTCGTTCTTTGACGGTTGCGATAAAGCACAAAGAGAAACAATCCTGCCAAGGATGTTAAACCTATTCCTCCCAAAAAAAGATTGCGCTGATTCCTTTTTTGTTGTTCGGCAAGTTCATTTTGTGATTTCAACAGTGCTATTTCCTGTTCTCTTTTTTGTGTTTGGTATTTGGCTTCAAGGTCCAGAGCAAGGCTTTTTTGCTTTCTGGCCTCTACAGAATCTTGCAGAACGAATGATTTTCCATAGTATTCGACTGCTTGCTCAAATTCCCCGGTTTTTCCATAGGATTCTGCTAAATTTTTGGTGATTCCCAGCAAAACACTGTTTGAACCGGCATCGGATTGTTTGAAATAAGCATAGGCGGCTTCAAAATATGGTATGGCCTCTTTATAGCGCCCTATTCTTCGAAGAAACCCAGCGTATACCCAATTGGAATTAGCAATTTGTTGTGGGTCTCCTGTCTCGATGAGCAGGGCGAATCTTTTTTTATAATAGGTATCGGCTTGGTCATAATTGTTGAGATCCGTTTCTATGATGCCCAAAGACCAATAAATGTTGGCTACGTTTACAATAGAACCATTGTTTTTAAAATATGCCAGGCTTTTTTTAAAATAAGGTTTGGCCTTTTGATATTCCTTTCTTTGTCCAAAAATATTTCCCAGCATAATGTAACCATAGTGTTCCTGGTCGCTATCATTTATTTCCGAAGCCATTTGTATGGCATTTTTGAAATATCGTTCGGATTTTCCTATATACGAAGTATCTTGTACGCTGTAGGTCCTTAAAAGTACTTTGCCCAAATTGAACAGCGCTCTAACAACATATTGGTTCTTTTCTCCGGAAAATTCCGCGATGGAGTCTATTTTCTGGTAGGTGGCGATAGCTTCAACATCTTCAAACTTTGAGTAATGTATGTTTCCAATAGAAAGTAGAGCACTGGTGGTCACTTCGGGCAAATTGCTCTCCGTCCCCAAAGCGAGGGCCTTTTTGGCATAGTGCTGTGTGGAATCGTAATTATCTTTTTCAAAATACAGATCGGCTATCTGAGCTTTTGCTTTGCCCACGTGTAAATTGGAGGAGGTCTCCTTTGCGATTTCTAGATTTTGCAATGCCAGCCGTAGGGCATCATCATATGCTGAAACCTTAGATAAGGAGTCTATTTGAGATTGGTTGGTCAAAAACTCCTGGGGTATATTTTGACCAAATGATGAAATAGAAATTGAAATTAGAATTAAAATCAGGATACTTTTAATCATAAAATCAGTTTTTTCATCGGCAATAATAGGGTGAAGTTAAATAAAATATTACGTACTGAATTTAGTCGCAACTGGATTTTTACAATAACTACAAGGAACATATAGCCCATAACTAATGTAATTGGATATCCATTGGGTAAATTTATGTTTATGATGTTCAAATTCGAGTAAGAAATGTGAATATCTCAACTAGATTGAAGTCTTATTCTTGTCTCCACAGTTGGAGCTAGGGCTTTTGGTTGGACTGGGAGATAGAAAAATATCGGCACTTTAATCAATAATTTTCCATAAATAAGCTTGACGGATAGATGGTCTATAACTTTGGTTCGGCCTTTGCTGAAATCGAAACGGTATGTTTATTATGGTTTAACTTTTTAAAATTTAAGTTATAGGGAATAATTCAGTCGGGTAATGCAGATTGGTAAAAAAAGAAGATTCCTATCAGATTCATTTCCCATACTTAAAATGACAGTCTAGGTGGACCAGACCCCGAACCATATTAAAATGACATTCCTATTCTATCAAGGAGTCCAATCTTAAAGTTGTTGGATGATCGGGTAGTTCCTGACGTGTTTAGTAACCATTGGGGAAGCTGTTCTGGATTTGTAACTTTAAAAAATATTGGAACCATTTTCTTGTTTTCTGACTTTCACGGTTTTCAAATGCAAAAAAGTTGAAAGAGCCAGAACAACATTGGATGTAGGTCAGTTTAGTGAAAGCTAAATTGTTAGGTTCAATTTTGGGAACCTGCTTTTTTGAATAAAATTATCATTCTTAGAAATGAATTGTATTGGACGAGTTTTTTACATGTTTTAATACACAATATATAAAAGCGAGAAAAGTGAAATAAATACCCATAAAGCCATTGCCAGAACTATAGGCTTGGTTCCTGTGGCCTGTAACGCTCTCAAGGAAATTGTTGAACCTACTATAAAAAGTGTGGTAACCAACAAACGTTTCGATAAGAGTACTATAAAAGCGGTGGTGGATACGGGCAAAATCTGGAGCGAATTGATAATAATGGCCATAACGAACAAAAGGATAAAGTAAGGAACTTTAATTTTCTCCCCTTTTGTTTTAAAAAGAAACATTGAAAAAAATGATAACGGAATAATCCATAGAGTTCTGGATAGCTTTACCGTTGTCGCGGTCCTTAGGGCCTCATCTCCAAAATTCAACGCCGCCCCGACCACAGAACTTGTGTCGTGGATGGCAACGGCACACCAAAGTCCAAATTGTTCTTGTGTAAGATGCAACCATTGGCCTACAGCTGGGAACACAAAAAGTGCAATTGAATTTAATGAAAAAATAACGATCAATGCAACACTGATAGTGTTGCTCTTGGCCCTGATTACAGGGGAAATCGCTGCTATGGCACTTCCGCCACAAATAGCAGTGCCAGATGTAATAAGATGACCCAACTTTAATTCTAACTTTAAAATTTTTGCAAGGGATAGTCCTAGTACTAGAGTAAACAAAATAGAAAAGAAGGTGATTCCCAGTCCTGCTATACTGGTTTGAATGGTTTCTTGTATAAACATACCAAAGCCTAGGCCAACAATGGAGATTTTTAAAAAGTAATCAATTAATCTATGACTGTAACTTTTAAAAGGGTTGCCAAACAAAAACGAATAACACAGGCCCAGCAGTAGTGCTATAGGACTGCTTAACTGCCCCAATAATCCAAGTGAAACAATACATAGGTAGATTCCTTTTATAAAATATACTTTCATATCGGTACAATTTAGAGATACAAAAGTAGAGTGTAGTTATAACTAATTTGTATATTAAATAATTATTAGATATAACTAATAGTTATAATTCTGTAGAATGGATTTTTGAATATGATCCATGGTGGTTGAAAGGTACCCGGTTCTTTTTGCTAAATAAAACCACCTTTCTATGCTGGCATTTTTAATATCTATGACCTTAAGCCTGTTCTGGGATAAATCTTGAATAATTGAATGTATTGAAACCAGGGCAAAATCTTGGGAGTTGTAGAGGTAATTCTTTATAGCTTCAGTGCTGTTCAAGACAACAACTGTGTTTAGGCTTTCAATCTTTTCATTGGAAAGAAAGTTATCTATTATCTTTTTGGTCCCAGAGCCCTTCTCGCGTTCTATTATCGGGATATTTTTTAATTCTTCAAGACTGATACTACTTTTTTTAAACGAGTTGTTTGCTGCATTGGTGACCAGAACAATTTCATCTTTAATTAATTTTTTAAATTCTAGTTTGGGATTTGAAATGATACCTTCTGTGATTCCGAAATCGATTTGCTCATTCATGATCAGCTTTTCTATGTTTTCGGAATTATCGCTGGTAATGTTGAAAGTTGTTTCAGGGAATTGAACTCTGATCTTTGCGATTATTTTTGGAATTATATAATTGGAAAAGGTTGTACTCACCCCGAACGAGATCGACTTTGGAAAAGGCTCGTTTTTAGTAATGAATTGCTCTTCCATTTCCGAATAAATAGATAGTATTTTGTTCACATAAACCAGAAATGACCTTCCTTCCTTTGTTAATTCAATAGAACTTCTTTTACGGACAAAAAAGGTGGTTTTATATTCTTCTTCCAAGGATTTAATGGTTTTGGACACGGCCGGTTGCGAAATATGAAGATGTTCGGCAGCCTTGGTAAAGTTTAACTGATTGGCTACAGTTTTAAATATGTGCAATTTGGTTCTCATTCGGCTTTTTCAAAGGTATCCAGAATCTTGTTATGCCTCCGGTTTGTTAAAAAAATCCCTGTCGACCGTCGATCATTAATAGATGACAACCAGAAGAGAATGGGAAATTGGGGGAGAACTAACATTTTTGGGAAAATAAACATTAAAATCGAGAACAAGATAAAGACTTTACGAACCATAGGTGTATTGATCAATGTCCAAGGATTGAGATTTGTGTGGTGAAAAAATCAAAAGAAATGCTATGGTTTTGCCAATTACATTGGTTTAGGAGTTTCCAAACAACCATTCTAGTGGTGGTTAACGTTTGCCTAGCAGACTAAAGTTATGATGTTGTGTGGCGGTGAAGAAATCATTGAAAATATGATTCAATGGGTGTCCAATACTGCATGCACGTATGCCCAATGTGGTGTAGGCCTTTATAAATTTATCACTAAGACGCTGGACCAGATCGGTGGCTTCTTGGTGGAGGCCCAAGGCAAAAGGTTCTGTTATTTTGTCGGAGTTGGTTACCATCTTGTGGACTTTCATAGCATACCTGTGGCATATGTTGTTACATTTTAGGATTATCTGTTGGAACTCATCCAACAAATGATTGGGGCCATTACTTTTAAGGGATTCGCTCAAAAAATGTTCTGCCATACCTATATAGTTGACCCATAGGGTCAAATCTGCAAAAACCGTAAAGGGCGTCCTAAAAATGGAGTGAGGCAAGCGTAGTCGATTATATGTAAAGCTATATTTTTCATCAATCAATATGGAGTCAACGCTAAAGGAATGGGTAGCCGTGGCCCGAAGCCCGATGGTATTCCAATCTTTGATAATTGCAACATCCTGCCTGTTCAACAAAAAGGATCGAATTATTGGCGCCCCATCCTTACAAAGAACATCCTTGCCCTCTTTCTGAACTTTTGCGTTCAAAGTAAAATGAGTCAAATATGGTGCCCCCGTCGCATATTTCCATGTTCCGTTAAGTACGTAGTTATTGCCATTTATTTGAGCAGTTCCTGTAGCTCCGCCACTCCCACCAAAACAGATAGGCGTGGTCGATTTGTTGAAGATCGTTTCGGCCACATCGTGGTTCAGGTTTCCGATAAAAAAATTGGCTCCGCTGCAAAGGGTTACCGTCCAACCCAAACTACCATTGGCCCTAGCCAATGATTGGAGCATTTTTAACCCATTGGGCAAGGACATTTCCAGCCCGCCAAATGATTTGGGCACCCAAATGTTCCATAGGTTGTTCTTGCCTATCCACTCCAGAACGTGTGGGGAGAGTTCATCTCCGAAACAATGCATTTCTTCAAGCTCTTGCAAATCTGTTACTTTCATCTTTCTCTAAAATTCGTTTCCATTTAAGGTACCCCGATATGGCCACTGCGAACAAAAATGCAGTAAGTCCGGCATAGATATACAATTCCTTATAGATCAATAGGGGTATGGATATAATATTGCTAATGTTGAGATATATCCAATTTTCTATTTTTCGTTTGGCCATCAACCACATCCCCGACCAGGCAAAAGCGACAACAATGGCATCCCAAAAAGGTACATCCGAATCGGTATGCTGGCTCAACCAGTAGGCCATTATCGCAAAACACCCCATGGCAATGCCTATTGCAATGCTATGTTCTTTGCGATTGGAACTGGAAATAGGGGTTTCCATTGCCTTTTTGCCCAGTTTCCAATAAAACCACCCATAAATGCTCATGATCAAATAATAGAGGTTCAAAAGTATGTCTGCATATAATCTGGATTGGTACAGGACCCAGATACTGATAAGAATGGCAACAATGCCAAAAAGATAATTGTGAACATTGTTTTGTCGGGCCAAAAGCACTTGTACCACGCCAAAACCGGTGCCCAGCCATTGCAATAACACTATTTCGGAGAAAAGTTCCATTTTTTTGGGTTTACTTTTAAAATGAGGTACCCAAAAAACGGAATACAAGTCAAAACTGACCTTGCCGTACTCCCTACGCCAGCATTACCTGGATCAGGTGCGAAGCATTTGCTTCCGGGTATAATCTCAGCCCAAAGTGGGCACCCCATGATACTGCGAAGATATCATTATTTATGGTCCAATTAAAAATCAATTTCGGGCAAATGCAGGAAAAGCTATCGTTGCTGTTGGATTTGGACCTTTACCATCAGCCTATCTCTTAAAGCGAAAAGGAAAATTATAGTTCAATTTAATTTGTTCTTTTCTTTAATCTAGCAATCACTGGAATTGTATAGATGAATTGTTCCGCTCTGGATGTATTGTTTAGTGTAAGCTATATTTCACGTTGAATTCATACCACTTCACTTATTTGAACTACTGGCTGGGTATTGGTGAAGTTGGGAAGGTCTGCCAAGATTTTTTCGGCCATTGGCACAAAGGAATTTTGAAATGCTTCTTGGGAGGTAAAGACAAGATTGGCAATTACTACATAGGGAGCAGTTTGTTCCGGGCTTGCACCGGATAACCCAAGGTTTATATCGGATGCTATTATCGCTTCGCCCAATAGGTCCTTTAATAAGTTGCTATGTTGGTTTATATAATAGTCCTTATCAAATTGTGTATTTGGACTGTTGGGGTACATTACGGTCAACTTTATCATAATCGAATTGTTTTAATATGCGATAAACCTTCCGATGTGCCGGAAAGTTTATCGCAATACATAAAAATAGGGTACTATAGGGCTACGAAACTACATTTTCTTTGGACCAGGCAAACTTTTCAAAAGCAGCGTCTACAGGAGTATTGGCAATATGATTGGTATAATTGCTAATTACTTTTTGCGATAGTCCCAATATGATTTCCAAAACATGTTGCTCCCCATATCCCGCGGCATAAAATGTTTGTAGATCTTCGGGTGTTACATGACCACGATTTCTTACAATGGTCAGGGTCATGGTTCTCAAAGCTTCTAGTTTTTCATCCTTTAGCGGAGTCTCATTTCGTAAAGCCTCGGTGATGTTACCATCGACCTTCATCATTTTGGCGATTCCGGTATGGGCCGGTACGCAGTAATGGCAAGCATGTTCTACATTGATGGTCTGCCATACCACCGTTAATTCTTCCTCGTTGAACGAAGTTTGGGTAAAAAGCTCATGCAGGGTTTGGTAGGCTTCCAGTATTTTCGGGGCTCCTGCCAATACGCCATGCAAGCCTGGGATCATTCCATAGGCTTTCTTGGAATTTTCCAATAGGGGTTTGCTGTTTTCTGGAGCTGTTTCAATGTTGTGGACTTTTAAAGTTGTCATAATTCGAATTTTTATTGTTTTACTTAATTAATTTTCGCGCTCCTTTGCGCATTTAGTTATTATTAGATCCATTGTTACTTTAGAGGGCCTTTTGGTTCCAAATGGAGACCACATTTTTTTATTTCTGGATAACCTTTTGTAATTAAAAAGCTAAAGTCAATTTTTATGGATGAAGCTTTGTTTTAATGTCCGAATAGGGAGTTTATTTAAACTAAACGAAAGGTTAGATATGTTGCAAAAAAAATGTCAGTGATCTTTGAATATATTCTCTATGTAATGTTCCAATTGCTCGGCGTTGAACACTCTGGTGGCCGAGGATAGTCCAAACATGGCAATAAGCAAATAATCCGCTTCGCTGTTGAGTGATTCTTGGGATTTGGAGGTGTCCTGTTTTAGGACCGAGATGAATACTTGCCTAACGCGCTCCATAAAACTCGATAGTGAATCCTTGATTTGAATGTCCGCATTTTCACCTATTTCATTGGCCGTATTTGTTATCAAACAACCCTTTCCAAACTCTGTTTCTTTACTGAATTGAACAAAATCATAGAAATATTGTTTAATGCCCAAAATTCCTGAATCAGATTTCTCCAACTTAACCAATAAAGTGTTCAATTTGGTTTTATACCGTTTCAAACTTTCTAGGAACACTCCATTTTTGCTGCCAAAACTGGAATAGATTGAAAATTTGTTTATGCCCATTTCCTTTTCAAGCATTTGCATAGATGTTGTTTCGTAGCCATTCCGCCAGAATAAATTCATGGCCTTATCGATTACTTCTTGCTCGTTATATTGTTTTGTTCTTGGCATTTGATATTTAACTACACCACAAAACTAAATAAACGGTTAGAAATAAAAAATAGTTTAACGAAACTTTTGGAGTTTGCATCCCCGATGACTTTTTAATTTATATAGGTTAATTTTAAACCAGATTTACTGCAAGCCAAGAACTGAATCTTTTTTTAACATCATATCAATAGGATGTATTTGAATCAACTTAAAGATTATCTGTGTAAATACGAAAATTTTGATGAAGAGGAAATTCAAGTTATATATGCAAACTGTGATGTTGAAAACTACAAGGTCAAGCAGCATTTATTGGAACAGGAACAGGTATGTGAATATAACTTTTTTATCCTAAAAGGGTTAGTTCGAAAATATGCTATAGATGATTCTGGCCAAGAAAAGGTTCAGGGTTTTGGCATTGAAAATTGGTGGGTAACCTCTTTGGAGAGCTTTGTTGAACAAAAACCGTCCCGACAAGCGATTCAATGTTTGGAGCAGACTGTGGTACTACGGATCTCATTTAAAGATTTGGAAGAACTGTACCATAAAGTTCCAAAGCTTAACAGTGCGTTTAGGAAGATTTATCTCAATATGCTCATTGCTATTCAAAAACGAGACGAACTCTATATGAGAACAAAACGTGAGACCCGGTATCAATCATTATTGGATAATATACCCCAAATCTTTCAACGTGTACCACTCTATATGATAGCATCTTATCTGGATATAACCCCAGAATATTTAAGTGCCATCAGAAAAAATCAAAAGTTACGTTCTTAAGAAATCTTAAGGAGTTGGAGCTGTCTTCAGGGTTATTTTTGCTCCATAAATAATATACTTATGGAACGAATCAGTTATCAGGATATCCCTTCCGGGATGTTCGAAAGTTTAATGGCAGTCGAAGCTATGATCAATAAATCGACAATTGATTTTAAACTTTTGGAATTAATGCGCCTAAGAGTAGCACAGTTGAGCGGTTGTGCTTATTGTGTAGATATGCACTACAAAGAACTTAAAAATACCGGTGAGTCCGAATTGAGGCTCTCCTCCTTGTGCGTGTGGCAGGAGACCCCTTATTTTTTAGAAAGGGAACGGGTGGTACTCGAATTTACGGAGGAGGTAACCAACGTACAGGGAAGTTCAATTTCGGACAAACTGTTTCAGGCTTTGTTGGGACACTTTGATAAATCGGAAATTAGTTTGCTCACATTGGCAGTAGCTCAAATAAACACTTGGACACGATTAATGAAAACGTTTGGATTTACACCAGGTAATTACCAATTGAACACCGATAAAGCCAATAAGAAGTAGGGTTTAAGAATGGAAGGAAGGAGGAAAAGGCGTCTATTCCTTAAAAAGGAACAATGGCTGCTCATATAGAAGGTCAATCGATTTTTTAAAGACAACGGTCGATTGACTTCCTCCCTAAAATTAGAGGTCGATCATAACCAAATAGTCCGCGCTATTAAATTAATAATATGGTCCATGAGCTTGTCCTATCATATTTTGTGAGAAAAGCAATTTTACTGATTTTAGTTGGAATAATTCAGCAAAAGAGATTCTGTTTGTTAATTTAAGTTGATAGCAATTTAACATTTACTATTTTACCTTTGTACTTCTTAAAACAAATTTGGCGTGCAAGAAAATTATGGCCTCTTAAGACAACATTTTGAGGAAATCGTTGACCTAACGGATGCGGAATGGGAGCAAATAGCGCCTCATTTTGAGTACCGGAAATTAAAAAAGCACCAATTTCTAATCCAAACAGGTCAGCCAGTAGAATGTGAATTTTGGATTATCAATGGTTTGGTAAAATCGTATGCTATAGACCAAAAGGGAAACGAACACATTTTACAGTTTGGTATGGAGCAATACTGGGTTAGCGACTATTTCGCTTTTCAACACCAATTACCGGCCACCATCTTTGTAGATTGTATAGAAGATTCCGAATTCTTTTGCCTGTCCTTAGAAAGTAGGGAATCCATTTGCCAGCAAATCCCCGCCATAGCCAATTTTTATCGGATTAAATCCAACAATGGGTTCATTAACCTGCAACAACGCATTCTGTCCCTTTTAACCTTATCCGCAGAAGAACGGTACGATGAGCTGTTAAACAAACTCCCCAAATTATTACAACGGGTACCTAAAAAATTGATTGCCGCCTACCTAGGTGTTTCCAGGGAAACTTTGAGCCGTTTTAAAAATTAGATTTTGTGATGTATATCACTTTTATGGGTTGTGCTACCTCACATTAAAATGGTGATATACCTCCTCGCACAGCCTTTTGTTTTCACCAACCTTTGTCCCATAAAATTTAAGATAAAGAAAATGAAAACAAGAATTAACACAACAGTGGCAATGCTACTATTTGCCCTAATGGGAACGGCACAACATAACAATAAGACTACAAAAGTCTTGATGGTACTGTCCAGTCATCAAGAATTGGGAGATACGGGCAAGGAAACGGGCTATTACCTAAGTGAGGTAACCCACGCCTACGAAGTTTTTGAGGAGAATAATTTCGACATTACCTTGGTAAGCCCAGAAGGAGGGAACCCTCCGGTAGATGGTTTTGATTTGGAAGATCCGGTGAATAAAAAATACTGGAACGACACCACTTTTCAACAAAAACTAAAAAACACCCTAAAACCTTCAAAAATCAAGGCAAGGGATTATGATGTAATCTATTATGCCGGTGGCCATGGCACTATGTGGGATTTTCCCAATCACAAGAAATTAGCCAAAATAGCAGCCAGTATTTATGAGAATGATGGAATAGTGGCGGCCGTATGTCACGGACCTTCCGCATTGGTGAACATTCAATTGTCCAACGGAGCCTATTTGGTAAACGGTAAAACACTAAGCGTTTTTACCAATGAAGAAGAAGCCAATGTAGGCTTGGAAAATGTGGTTCCTTTCCTTTTGGAAACAAAATTGGAAGCACGTGGAGCAACCATAGATAAAGCCGATATGTGGCAAGAAAAGGTTAGCGTGGACCAGCGTTTGGTTACCGGTCAGAATCCTGCTTCTGCCAAATTAGCGGCCCAAAAGATTGTGGAACTGGTTAAAGCAACGTACTAAGATGGCTACGGATTCAGCAGTTTTAAACGCAAAGACCGAAAAGAAAAGTCTACCAGCGGCCTTATGGGCATTGACCATTAGTGCCTTTGGTATTGGAACTACAGAGTTTGTTATCGTGGGCTTGTTGCCCACGGTAGCCAACGATTTAAACACCTCTATTTCCTCAGCGGGATTGTTAGTGAGTTTGTACGCTTTGGGAGTGGCCATTGGTGCACCAGTATTAACGGCATTGACCAGTAAAATAGCACGCAAACGGTTATTGATCGGTATTATGCTGTTATTTATTATCGGTAACGGATTGGCCACCATTGCGCCTAGTTTTACATTATTGATATTGGCACGAATCCTAACCGGGTTTGCACATGGGGTCTTTTTCTCCATTGGCTCTACTATAGCGGCCAGTTTGGTACCAGAAGATAAAAGGGCTTCTGCTATTTCTATAATGTTCGCCGGGCTTACGGTAGCTATTGTTACGGGCGTGCCTTTGGGTACGTACATTGGCCAAAACTTTGGGTGGCGTGCCACTTTTATAGGTGTTGCCATTTTAGGGGTTATCGGGGCCTTGGCCAGTTACTTTTTGGTTCCTTCAAATATTAAAAAATCACCGCCCTTATGTTTGGTAGATCAGCTAAAAGTGCTCAAAAACCCTTCTATTCTGTTGGTGTTGGCCATTACGGCACTTGGTTATGGCGGTACGTTTGTAACCTTTACCTACTTGGCGCCTTTGTTGGAAGAAGTTACCGGATTTTCCGCAAGTATGACCAGTGTTCTACTATTGGTCTACGGTATAGCCATTGCCTTGGGCAATATTATTGGGGGTAAGGTTTCCAACAAAACCCCGGGAAAAGCCTTAATGGTCATGTTTGCCTTGCAAGCCGTGGTATTAGTGGTACTATACTTTACGGCAAACAGTCCTATTTTGTCCATAGTAACTTTGTTTTTTATGGGAATATTGGCCTTCTCCAACGTACCCGCACTGCAATTGTATGTGGTTAAAATGGCAGAAAAATACCTGCCGGGCACAGAAGATGTAGCCTCGGCATTGAACATTGCGGCTTTTAACGTGGGGATAGCTATTGGTGCCTATGTTGGCGGATTAATAGTAGAATCCACATTGGGCGTAGCAGCAACGCCATGGGTAGGGAGTATACTTGTGGTGGTAGGCTTTATACTTACACTGGCTTTATATAAAAAAGAAAAATTATAAACAGATGCATACATTATTATTTAAACATAACGATCAAATGCCCATTTTAGGGCTTGGCACCTTTCGTTCTGAACCTAAAGCGGTTTATACCGCTGTTTTGGAAGCCTTGAAAATGGGGTACAGACACATAGACTGTGCGGCAGCCTACGGAAACGAAAAAGAAGTTGGCGAGGCGATTGCCGAAGCCGTTGATTCTGGTGTAGTAACCAGGGAAGAACTGTGGATTACCTCCAAGCTTTGGAGTGATTCTCACGGAAAGAACAACGTAGAACCAGCCTTGATAAAAACGCTGAAAGACCTACAGTTGGATTATTTGGACCTCTATTTGGTCCATTGGCCTGTAGCCTTTAAAAAAGGAGTTGAAATGCCAGAGAAGGCAGATCAATTCATTCCTTTGGAAGAAGTGCCATTGACCGATACTTGGGCCGGTATGGAAGCAGCTTTGGAAAAAGGACTGGCCAAGCATATCGGTGTCAGTAATTTCAATACCCAATATTTGAAGGCTCTTTTGGAAACGGCAAAACAGAAACCAGAGGTAAACCAAATCGAGATACACCCGTTTTTACAGCAAGATACCTTGGTAGATTTCTGTAAACAAGTGGGTATTCACCTAACGGCTTACGCACCAATTGGTTCTGGCGGGGCAAAAGATGATGCCCTTAACCTTTTTAAAAATGGGGTGCTTCTGGAAATTGCCCAGGCCCATGGGATGACAGTGGCGCAAGTAGCCTTAAAATGGGGCATACAACGCGGTATTTCGGTAATACCAAAATCTACCAATGTGTCCCGATTACAAGAAAATTTGGATACCCTAAAATTTGAATTGAGCGCTTCGGATATGGAGAAGATCGCAGCCCTTAACAAAGACCATCGTTTTGTGGATGCAAAATTCTGGGAAGTTGAAGGCGGCCCGTATACTGCAGAGGAAATCTGGAACGCTTAATTAAAAAGTCAGGGGTCGTTCTGCGGCCCTTGGCTTAAAAAAGAATTGCTATGAAAAATTTTGACAAACTATACCGACCCGGTAAAATGACCTTGGGAATAGAATTCCCGCTCGATAACGATTGGTCCTTGGAAGGGGATAAAAAACGAAGAGAAGCGGGAAGGCCTTTCGGTATTCCGGATATGACAAATCATTTGGAGTTGGTACAACAGGCAGATGCAGCTGGTTTTGCATCGGTTTGGGTACGGGAAGTACCGGTTTACGATCCCAATTTTGGGGATGGCGCCCAGTTGTTCGATACTATTGGTTATTTGGGTTATTTATCCGCGGCTACCCAGAATATATTGGTGGGAACGGCCGCTATCGTTTCACCCTTACATCAACCCATACATTTAGCAAAAGCCGCCGCAACTATTGAAAATTTAAGCAAGGGTAGATTGCTGTTGGGTTTAGGGCTAGGGGACAGGCCCGTGGAATTTCCTATGTATAAAATAGCCTATGAGGAACGCCCCAAATTGTTTCGGGAGCATTTAAAAATTATGCAAGAGGCTTGGAAATTGGAAAGCGATTTAACCGAGTTTTATCCTTTTTTAAATCCGGGTGTGGACGTTTATCCCAAACCCCAGGACCCAATTCCTTTGGTGGTTGCCGGCCACTCGGGACAGTCCATAGATTGGATTGCAAAAGAAGCGAACGGGTGGTTCAATTATCCCAGAACACCAGAGGAAACCTATTTGCAGCAAAAGAAGTGGTGCGAGGCCTTATACGATAACGACCAAGCCTGCAAACCCTATATTTCTGCCTTTCATTTAAACCTACTTACGGACGACAATGCCGACTTTAGACCACATCGGTTTGGAGGTGCCATAGGGGTAAACAAGCTTACGGAATTACTGAAACGCTACGAAGAAGCAGGGGTAAACCACATGGCGTTGCACTTGCGAAAATCAGACACACCAGTTAAGGAAGCATTGGATAAAATAGCGGAAGTAGTGTTGCCGTCATTTAACGATGTTTTGGTGTAAGGGTTCAAGGAGTAAAGGGTTGTCGAAAAAAATGCTAAATAATTCTTAATCCGTGATTTGTTTCATTATTTCCCTTTTTTGTGCTAGTGCCTCCCTAAGTTCCTGATTTACATTTGCATCAACAATTTGACAAAGAAAAATTTAGACCGATAAAAGGATGGAAAAAGAAGTTTTTATTGTTGGTGAAATGACATGCTCTTCAGAAGGAATCAATGAGGTGGAAAACATATTAAAGGAACTGAGAGAACACACGCGAAAGGAAAAAGGTTGTATTTACTATCAGTTTTTTAGAGGAGAAACGGAGGAAGGCATTTTTGCAACAATAGAACATTGGGAAAGTGAAGAAGCGGAAGCTGCACATTGGGAAACCAATCATCTTAAGGAGGCAGGTCAAAAACTACAGCCATTCTTGTTGAGTCAAATGCAAATATCTAGATACAACAGAACTACTGGCGAAACTGGTTGCCAATAAAACCAATACATCAAAAATAAATTAAAGATGAGCAAATCAATTTTAATTACTGGAGCAGGCTCAGGTTTAGGTATGTTAACGGCACTTGGTCTTGCAAAAAATGGGCATAAGGTCATTGCCACAGTTCAAGATTGGCCACAAGTAACTTTTTTAAAGGAAGAAGCAAATAAAGCCAATGTAGAATTAATCGTTGAAAAACTAGAGTACACCAAAGGAGCAGACCATGATACCATACTTCGTAAATATGGCCAAGAAGTAGATACTGTAGTTTTAAATGCTGCAACAGGAGAAACAGGCCCAGCGGCAGAAATTCCTATTGAACGATACCGGTGGGTTTTTGAAATCAACGTTTTTAGAACGGTAGAACTTGCGCAGCGATTCGCAGCTGTATTTGCCAAAAGAGGGTACGGAAAAATCATGGTGACTTCCTCCACAGCAGGTTTACAAACGTATCCGTTTCTAGCACCCTATAGCGCTTCCAAACATGCCATTGAAGCAATTTTTCAATTGATGCATCAAGAACTAGCACCTTTGGGCGTACAAGTGGCACTGATTAATCCAGGACCTTTTAATACGGGTTTCAATGACCGAATGTTCGAAACGGTTGACCAGTGGTTTGTAACCAATAAAAACTTTACGCCAGAAAAAGGCATTAGGGATATGCAAGGAATGTTTGCCGATCCTAATTTTCAATTAGACCCACAAATTATGGCAGACGCGATGATTGACATCATACCAAAAGATGTTCATAAATTCAGAAATGTCTGTCCTGAGAATTTTGAAAAAGACGTGAAAGATTACCAAAGCAATTTATGGGACTTAACAACAAACAAGAATTAATAATTGTAGATAATAGATTTTAAAAAAGATGAGCTTAGAAAATAACATTAAAGGAAAAGTAGTAGTGATTACAGGTGCCAGTAGTGGACTGGGTGAAGCTACAGCACGTCATTTAGCAGCAAAAGGGGCACACGTTGTATTGGGTGCCAGAAGAGAAGATCGTTTACAGACCATTTCGGAGGAAATCAATTCCAAAAACGAAGGTAAGGCGGCATACATTGCAACAGATGTGACCAAAAAAGAAGACGTTCAAGCTTTGGTGGACAAGGCGGTAAGCGAATTTGGTAAAATTGACGTAATGGTCAATAACGCTGGTTTAATGGCTATAGCACCCATGAGCGAGGTGAAGGTAGATGAGTGGGACCGTATGATCGATATTAATATAAAAGGGGTGTTGTACGGTGTGGCCGCTGCATTGCCCATCTTTCAAGAGCAAGAATCCGGGCATTTTATCAACCTATCTTCCGTAGCAGGAATAAAAGTATTTGCACCGGGGGGTACGGTATATAGTGGAACCAAATTTGCCGTTCGAGCCATTTCAGAAGGACTGCGTGCAGAAGTAGGAGGTAATATCAGAACCACTTCCATTGAGCCAGGTGCTGTTGATTCCGAGTTGAAACACGGAAGTACCCATAAAGAGAGTTCTGAAATGGTAGACAATATGTACGAGACCATTTCTATTCCTGCCGATTCTGTGGCCAGAACCATTGCTTTTGCCATTGAACAACCAGCAGATGTAGACGTGAACGAAATTGTGTTGAGACCAACTGTACAAGACTTTTAGTCTCAAGTCTTATTCGTAAGGTAATTTAGAAATACTGGACTGTAGTGCTATCTTTGGTACTACAGTCTATTTTAGTTTTTAAGAGATGACGCATTTTAAAAGTTTAAAGGAATTCAATCATTATGTTGGGTACACCGCTCCAAAAAAGGAGTTGATCGATGTGGTAAAGTATGACGAGTTTGAAAATTTACGTTTAAAAAGTGAACCCATCACCACAGATTGGTATATGATGGCCTTTAAACGCAATGTGACCGGTCTGCACTGTTTTGGAAGTACGGAGTTCGATCGGGATGCCGCCTTCTTATATTTTGTAAAACCGAACCAAGTTTTTGAATGGGATGCCACTGAATCTTGGAAGGGCTACCATATGCTCATTTCCCCTGCGCTGTTGCAGGAATACAATATTGATTTTAGCTTTTTTCAGTATGAGATAGGGGAGGCCTTGTTCCTAACCGAAGATGAGCAGCAACAGTTGGAAACCCTTTATGAACAAATTCTAACGGAATACAAAAAGGACACCTACGAGCTGGATTTGCTCATTGCCTACAGCAACCTCATTTTTACCTACATTGGTAAATGCTATAAAAGACAGTTTGAAACCAGACAACCCTTGTACAATAAAGTGGTGATGACCTTTAAAAAGGAGCTGAACAAATATTATTCGGACGGAAATACCCAATTGCCATCCGTAAATTATTTTGCTGAAAAATTGAACCTTTCCGTAAACTATTTTGGTGATTTGATCAAGCACCATACTGGCAAAACGGCATCCGAGCTTATACAGGAAAAAATCATAATCGAAGCGAAACATCAATTACAGAGCTATGACAAATCCATTGCGGAGATTGGATACAACCTAGGATTCGATTATCCCACTTACTTTTCGCGATTGTTTAAAAAGCATACCGGGGTAACACCATCTCAGTATAGGGGGTAGAATGTGTTTAACGCTTTAACCGCACCTCTTTCTCTATACCCAAACGCTTCATTTTGGCAAACAAGGTTTTGGCATTCATGTTTAAAATGTTTGCCGCACCTTTGTTTCCACTCACACGCCAATTGGTATAATTTAGCACATCGATAATGTAATCGCGTTGCATGGTTTCGAACGGTTTAAAATCTTCTGTTGGAATAAAATTATCAGTTTTCGGTATCCATTGTCCAGGATTCAACGTAGTACCATTTTCAATAATTACGGCACGTTCAATCAAATTTTCCAACTCACGAATGTTGCCCGGAAAGTTATAAGCCATTAAGGCTTCAACCGTTTTTTTCGATAAGCGTTTAAATGCTTTGCCTGCTTTTGCCGAATATTTTTCTAAAAAGTATTGTGCCAACATAGGGATGTCCTCTTTTCTGGCGCGCAAAGGAATATTATGAATAGGAAATACATTTAGACGGTAATATAAATCTTCGCGAAACGTTCCTTCTTTTATCATGTCTTCCAAATGCCTATTGGTGGCTGCTACTACACGAACATTTACTTTTATAGTTTTATTGCCACCTAATTCATCAAACTCACCTTCCTGTAATACACGTAGCAATTTTGGTTGAAGGTCGATAGGCATTTCACCTATTTCATCTAAAAAAATGGTACCACCATCGGCTAACGAGAATTTACCGACCTTATCGGCAACAGCACCTGTAAACGCCCCTTTTTTATGCCCAAACAATTCACTTTCAATCAGCTCTTTAGGTAGGGTGGCACAATTAATTTTAATCAGTGGCCTGTCTTTACGCATACTGTTATTATGGATAGCACTAGCCAATAACTCTTTTCCGGTTCCAGATTCACCGGTGATTAAAACAGTAGTATCGGTAGGAGCAACTTGGTCTACTAATTGCAAGACTTTCTCATAAGCCTCACTGGTACAGATAATGTTATTGAAATTGATTTTACTGTTAATCTCTTCTTGTAAATATTCATTTTCATTTGCTAATCGATCTTTCAGGGATTTGATTTCTTCCAGCGCCTGGAACAGTTCCAAGTCTCTTACCTTCCGCTCGGAAATATCCCGGATTATGGCGCAATTATAGTCTTCATTGTTGTAGCGTAAATGGTTGGCTGTGATGTCCACAGGAAATTTGGTGCCATTTTTTCGTACGGCAAGCCATTCAAACCGGATGGACCCCTTTTCTACCACATCATTAAAATGATTTTCCCACCATTCTTTGGTAATCCCAGGGTCTAGATCAAAAATGGAAGCATTGTTTAATTGGCTCTCGTTAAATCCCAATTGTGCTTTTGCGGCCTTGTTGTGATGAAATAGGGTGCCATCCTTTTTTATAACATAAACAATATCTTCGGCATTACCAATAACTTCTTTATAGAGCTGTAGGTTGTTTTCCTTGAGTTGCTGTTCTGTGACATCTTGGTAAACTCCAATGAGCTTATAAATTTTATCTCCTTTTAAGACGGGTTTGGCCACGCACCTCATAAATCGAGGAGGATTATGTGCAGTTTCCAACACTTCATCGTATGCTTCGCCTTTTCGTATGGCATTGCTCAACAAGGATTTAATATGCTCGGGGTCTTTAAATTGATGAATGATTTTTGGAGGCGTAAGGTCATCTACATTCTGTGCCTCGAACATTTGTAAAGCTTCGGATGTGGCTACAATGGAACCATCTTGAAGGTTGAGCTCCCAACCACCGACATGGGCAATGGTCTGGGTGTTGTCCATTAACTTTTGATAGAAACTTGATTCCGAAATATCGTTGACAATGGCACAAATTAATTTTTTTCTGTTATTTGAGAAAAATTGAGCAAAAACCTCTACTTCGTAATATTTGCCGCTTTTGTTTTTATGGGTTTCCTTAAATCGATGAATTCCTTTTTTTTGGACCAATTCCCAGTGTTTTTTCCAACTTTCCGGTGAAGATGTGGGGTTAATGTCAAAAATGGAAAGCCCTGTTATTACTGACTTGTTGTACCCTAACCGATTACAAAACTTAGTATTGGCATATACTATTTTACCGTTCTCGTCCATCCACATCACTTCATAGGGCAAGGTCTCTACCAACCACTCTTTTATCTCTAAACTCTCTTGATTCTTAGCCATAAGCTCCATTTTAAGCACTAAAAAAGTACAATATATTTCTCATATATAAGAATATTCTCAAAAATGAGCATAATTAAAATTGAATATTTTTTTGTAAAATACTGTTATTCAGAATTTTAAAATTATGGCACGCTGTTGGCCCATACCATGTCAAACAAAAACAATGAATCGCAAAAGTTTTCTTTTAAAGTCAATTGCAGGTACAGGTCTTTCCTTCTTGGGGTTATGAGTGTTGAGCAACACAAAAGAAGATAAGGAACCACCAAACTGGACAAGAGAGAACATCGGTTTTAACCATTTACCAAATAAAGAATACAAAACTATGAACACAGTAGTACACAAGGCGGACAGTAGGGGAGATGCCAACCACGGATGGTTGCACTCCAAACACACCTTTAGTTTTGCCAATTACCACAATCCGGAGCGTATGAACTTTGGGGTACTTCGCGTATTGAATGATGATACCGTTGCGGCAGGAATGGGCTTTGGCACACATCCACATCAAAACATGGAAATTATTTCCATCCCCTTGGAAGGTGATTTGGAACACAAGGATAGTATGGACAATGTCGCGGTGATCAAGTCGGGTGATATTCAGGTGTTGAGTGCCGGTACCGGTATCACACATTCAGAGTACAACAAAAACAAAGACCAACAGGTGAAGTTTTTGCAAATCTGGGTATTTCCCAATAAGGAAAATGTTGCTCCAAGGTATGATCAGATTACGCTGAACACTGCCGATAGAAAAAATCAATTCCAACAAGTATTGTCACCAAATCCTGACGATGCCGGTGTTTGGATCCATCAAGATGCGTGGTTTAATATGACCGATTTGGATCAAGGAAAATCTTTGACCTACAATTTAAAAAAACCAGGAGAAAACGGCGTGTACGTTTTTGTACTCAAAGGCGATGCTACCGTAAACAATCAAGCTTTAAATCCCAGGGATGGATTTGGGGTTTGGGATGTAAATGAACTCAACATCACGGCAGATTCCAACACCGAATTGTTGTTGATGGAAGTTCCTATGTCACTGTAAATAGAAAATATAATTCATTTTAAATAATAAAAATCAGTTTATGGAAACAGCAGTAAAAACAAATTGGAACATTGATAATGCACACTCTGAAATTGCTTTTAAGGTAAAGCATATGATGATTTCTACCGTAACAGGCTATTTTGAAGACTATAGTGCCTCGGTGGAAACGGAAAATGAGGATTTTAAAGGCGCAAGCTTTTCTTTTACAGCTCAAACGGATTCTATCAACACTAAAAATTCCGATAGAGATGCACACTTAAAATCAGATGATTTTTTCAATGCAGAAGACTATCCGGAGTTAAAGTTTGAATCAAAATCATTTGATGGCAACACTTTAGTTGGAGACTTGACCATAAAAAACATCACTAAAGAAGTAAGTTTGGATGTGGATTTTAATGGAGTGGCAATAGATCCATACGGACAAACCAAAGCAGGCTTCGATATTTCGGGGGCCATAAATAGAAAAGACTTTGATCTTACGTGGAGCGCCGTTACCGAAGCTGGTAAAATAGTGGTAAGTGATACCGTAAAACTACAATTGAACGTGCAGTTTGTTAAAGCATAGATAGTTGAGTCGTTGGGCCAATAGGATGAAGTTCCTTTTGGTCCAATTTTTAATTTAGAAACACTACTATGTACCTATATTACATTTACTAGGGGTAAGTTTTTTAATAATACTGCAAAGGCCAAGCATATATCTTAACCCAAGGGCTTGTGACTGCCCAATCGCAAAATTGGATTACTTCTTCTTAAAAGAAATTGACTTTTCTTTAATGTTTGGTCGTAACAGAAGTCAAAAGACGAACCGCAGCAAGGTCTACTTTGTTCTGAGACAATCTAGTCCCGATAAAACAAGTAAATCCAAATAGACCTGGAAAGTTTAAAGTTGAGCGAGCTTAAAACTGCGGCTACAATAGCGATAATAAAGAATACGCTGAGAGGGGAAAAACCG
The DNA here is from genome assembly GCF_056160185.1 of Flagellimonas sp. ABD4_174. Classification (NCBI taxonomy): domain Bacteria; kingdom Pseudomonadati; phylum Bacteroidota; class Flavobacteriia; order Flavobacteriales; family Flavobacteriaceae; genus Flagellimonas; species Flagellimonas sp. ABD4_174. The sequence continues at coordinate 2,562,599 of NZ_JBSWWP010000001.1, read as the reverse complement.
GCCAAATACCAGAAAATAACCAGACAAGCGATCATTTCGGCAGCTGCAAGGGCATAACTTACGAACATGGCCCCAAAGAAGAATCCTGTTTCCCTTTCAAATTTATAATTGCAATGAGGGCATCTTTCGTGCATTTTTGGAATCCTAAAAGGAAATCTTGATTTAGGATGCTGAAAAATATCTCCAGTATTACATTTGGGACATTTGCATTGGAATATATTTTCTACTTTTTTCATCGCAACTTTAATTGATTCAACAAAATTGCGACTTTAGGATACGTTCCTGTGTGTGGCATATTCCCATATATTTGTACTATTCGGACATAGTTATGAAAATACCGGTTTTAAATATTCAAAATTTCCGAGAATCAAAACGGATGAACGAGGTGTATGTTAATTCCTTTTCTCGTCATTTGGAGTTTAACCGATGCCTTATCGATAAACCACATAGCCATGATTTTTACTTGTGCGTTCTTTTTTTGGAGGGTACCGGTACCCATGAGGTCGATTTTAAGACCTACCGGATTGGTCCCGGAAGGGTATTCTTTTTAAAACCGGGGCAGACCCATTATTGGAAATTCGATACCAAACCGGAGGGAATCATTTTTTTTCATTCACAAGCCTTTTATAATCTAAGGTTCCTAGGACACTCCCTTTCCATTTTTCCATTTTACGGTTCGCAACAGAATCCCCCAATGCTTAAAGTTCCAACAAGTGAAATACCGGTGTTGCAAATGAAATTTCAGGAGGCAATTGCCGAATATCGTGATAATAGAATGATGCGGGAGATTAAAATCCTAGGCTTGATAAATGATATCTATATCCAACTTTCTCGGATATATGCCTCCCAAATAGATTTGGATCATATTAACTATACACAAAGCACGGCATTATTGGATCGTTTGGAAATTTTGATCGATAAAAATTTTAAAGAGGAAAAGCTACCTAAATTTTATGCTGAGCAATTGAACATTACCACAAAGCACCTCAACAGAGTGGTAAAGCAAACCGTGAACAAAACAACTACAGAACTTATTTCCGAAAGGGTAGTACTGGAAGCCAAACGGTTAATTGTACACTCCAAACATAATTTGGCAGATGTAGCCTATGCGCTGGAATTTTCCGATTATGCCTATTTTTCAAAATATTTTAAAGCCAGAACAGGAATTACGCCTAAGGCTTTCCAGGAGTCCTACAAATAATTTATTTGAATTAACCACAATCTTTTGATGGTCGCCCCCCTTGCTTAAACGGGCTACAAAGGACAAAACCCTAGCGTAAATTGTATTTAACACCTATTTTTTTGGTTTGATGTAACTAATATAAGGTGCTGATGCAGAGGTGATTTCTGGATTTTGAGGCACTAACGGAATACTGTATTTAGGTCTTTTTTAAGATTTTGGGTAAGTATTGCAAATTGTTGTCGACCTATACCATGTTCCACGAACAATACTGAATGGACGGCATATAACTCCAAGAAATGATCAACAAGAAAATGGACCCGAACAATACAGCGCTGCTTGTATTTTCCTTATCCGCTAAAAAGGAAGTAGGGAGGAAGCCCATTGGTGATGGTCATAGGCCGGAAGAACAGGAAGCCTTATTCAATTTATTGATCGCCAACACGAGAAATTTGGCTACGCAATGTGGTGTCGATTTTTATTGGGTAGATGAGCACGAACAAATAGGCGATAATTTTTCAAGCCGTTTTACAAATGCTTTTCAAAAACTGTTTGATGCCGGTTACGATAATGTAATCTCCATTGGGAACGATAGTCCGGATTTGACCACCCAACTTTTACAAGATGCCGTGCATAAGTTGGAATCAAACAAAATGGTACTGGGTCCATCCAAAGATGGAGGTGTTTATTTGATTGGTCTGAACAAGGAAATATTTCACCACGGAACATTTCTGAACTTCCGTTGGCAAACTTCCTTTTTGTTGGACAGTCTAAAGGATTATATCGACACTCATAAAATAGATGTTGAAATTTTAAGGGAGCTTTCCGATATTGATTCCCGGAAAGATTTGGAGGACTATGCAAAATCTAATCCTACCTCTTTACTGAGCAAGTTATTCAAATTACTGATAGCATCGCTCAATCGCAAATGGAAACGAACTCTTGAAGCAGTTCCATTGGCAATACATCTTTCAAATATAGGGTTAAGGGCACCGCCCGTTTTCAATTCTTTTTAGCAGAATATAACGGACAGTAGGTAGAGCTACTGCATAACATCATCAATTAATTTAACCATAAACATATGAGACCAATACTGATTGCAGTATTGCAATGCTATGTGTTTGCCTTGTTTGCACAAGAAAGCACGTACAGCTCCAGAGTGCTGGATGACAATCAATTGCCCATTCCCTATGCCGCGGTTTATGAAGAAGGGACTCAAAACTATACATCTACCGACGAAGATGGCTACTTTGAGTTGACAACCTCATCCAAAAAATTTACGCTACAAATTTCTTCCATAGGATACAGGCCATTGACAGTTCTAGTGGAGGACGGGACCCTGCCACTTACGCTCATTATGGAACCCTCCCAAGAACAACTGGACGAAGTCGTAGTGACCGCGTTGGGAATCGAGAAGGACAAACGTGCCTTGGTATCTGCCGTATCCACAGTAAGTTCGGATAAGTTGGTTACGGTTCCGCAGACCAATCTGGTCAATAGTTTGGCAGGGCAAGTTGCTGGGGTACAGATTACCAATGGTTCCAGTGGTGTGGGCTCATCCTCTAGGATCATAATACGAGGGGAAAACTCGTTGAGTGGAAGCAATCAGCCCCTTTTCGTGGTGGATGGTGTACCGATAAGCAACGAACAAATCACAAGCGACCTTGTAAATAATGGTGCCTTGCAAGAGGTCGATTTTGGTAACGGAAGTTCCGAATTTAGTCCGGACGACATTGAATCCATTTCTGTTTTAAAAGGAGCTGGCTCCGCTGCGCTCTATGGGGCAAGAGCTGCAAATGGGGTGGTCTTGATCACTACAAAACGGGGCAATAGGGCCAAAGGCTTTGGAGTAAGCATAAATAGCAATTTTACCATAGAAACTTTGCTTACCTTACCGGATTATCAAAATGTATATGGATTGGGATCTAATGGGGCCTATGCTTTTCAAAATGGTACGGGTGCCGGAGTTGGTGACGGCGGAATCAGCAGTTATGGCCCAAGATTGGATGCAGGGCTACTGATACCACAGTTCGATAGCCCTTCGGTGGACATCAACGGGAATCCCGTTCGCGCAGGCGACGTGATTTCTCGAACATTGCCAGACGGTTCCTTTACACCCATTACCCCAACACCATGGGTGGACAGACCGGATAATGTCCGCAACTTTTTTGAAACCGGAATAACCTATCAAAATAATATTGCCATTAGCAACACCACCGATAAGGGAAGTACGCGCGTATCCTACAGTAATTTGCGAAATGAAGGCATTTTGCCGAATACGGATCTAAAAAGAGACGGTATTGCATTGAGTGTTAATCAATTTTTGAGCGATAGGCTTAAACTGAGCACTTTTGTAAACTACATTAATACACGAAGTGGCAATAGACCCAATTTAGGGTACGGATATGAGAATGTACTTTATGGGTTTAATTGGACAGGTCGACAGACCAATATTGAATCTCTTAGGGATTATTGGCAAGCGGGACAGACGGGTAGGCAACATTTTGATATTAATTATTTATGGCTGACCAACCCCTATCTTACCCTCTTCGAGAACACCAATAGTTTCACTAAGAATCGGGTTCTGGGCAATGTGTCCGCAACCTACGATTTTTCGGAGCACCTATCGTTAAAGGTACGGGGTGGTTTGGATACCTATAATGATGACAGGGAGTTCCGTCGTGCGGTAAGCACCAATGCTAACCCATTTGGATCTTTTCGAAAGGACAATGTCCGTTTTACAGAATTGAACACCGATTTTTTGTTTACCTATACCAATAGTTTTAACGAAAATTGGAATTATGTTCTAACCGCTGGAGCCAATCGCCTAGATCAAAAAATCAACTATTCCTTCGCCGAAGCATCACAATTGGCAATTCCGGAAATATATACCTTGGCCAATTCCAGGGCCCCTTTATTGGGAAATAGCGAAAAGCTCGACAAAAGAATTAACAGTATTTATGGTACGGCCAATTTTGCCTATCGGAACCAGTTATATGCCGATTTCACTTTTAGGAACGATTGGAGCAGTACCCTGCCCACAGGTAATAATTCCTTTGGTTACTATTCCGCCGGATTGAGCTTTATTGCCTCCAATGCATTTGAGCTGCCCAAAGACATTACGTATCTAAAATTTAGGTTTAGTGCGGCATCGGTAGGTAACGATACCGATCCATTTCAAAATACGCAGACCTTTCGGCTAAATGGGAATTATGGCCCCAATTTTAGGGTAACGAACAGAACCGTGCTAAAAAACACCAATTTAAAACCGGAACGTTTGGATGCCTATGAACTAGGCCTCGAAACATGGTTCTTAAATGGAAGAATACAATTTGAGGGTTCTGCCTATCAAAATATCAGTAAGGATCAGATCATCTCAAGGCCCATTTCCAATGCGACAGGTTTTAATAGTTTTAATGAGAACGGTGGGGAGATACGCACGCGCGGGCTCGAGTTGATGCTGAGCGCTTCTCCGGTAAAAACAAACAGTTTTACCTGGAACACATCGGTAAACTTTAGCACTTTTAGGAGTGTGGTTACGGAACTGCCAGATGGGGTAGATCAATTTGTAACGGCTACAGCAAGTGTTTTTAGCGGTAGCGGAGGTTCCAATACCGTATTCTACATAGCCAGAGAAGGCGGACGCGTAGGCGATATGTACGGTACGGGGTTTGTACAGATAGATGGGCAAGATCTTTACGATAGCAATGGATTGCCCGTTCAGGATGCCAATTTGCGCAAACTGGGCAATTATAATCCAGATTTTACCTTGGGCTTCAATAACAACTTTTCTTATAAAAATTTTGACTTTACCATTTTGTTCGATTGGCGGCAAGGAGGCACCATCGTGTCCCGAACCAAGGCATTGGGGAGTACCTCCGGGGTATTGCAGGAAACCCTGTTGGGCCGCGAAGGGGGATCGGAAAGCACGCAGTTTGTAGATGGTAATGGCGTAGTGGGAAATGGTGTGGTCAATATTGGGACGGTGGACAGCCCCCAATATGTCCCCAATACTACAGCAGTAGCGGCAAGTAGGTTCAACAATGCATTTTACGATAGAGGGAATGAGGCCAGTGCCCTGTACGATGCCTCTTATGTTAAATTAAGGCAGCTCAGTATCTACTATACCTTTCCCCGGAAAATGACAAAATCCTTGGGAGTGGAAAACTTAAAGCTTGGCCTTATTGGCAGCAATTTATTATTGTTTACCGAAAATCCGCATTTCGACCCAGAGCTCAATGCGCTCCAAGAGCGCAATATTGTGTACGGCGTTGAGGATTTTTCTTATCCATCCACCAGAAGTTTTGGTGTAAGCCTAAAGACCAATTTTTAAGAAGAAACTATGAAAAATATATCTCAGATTTTAATCTGTATCTGCTTGTCCATTATCAGTTGTACAACGGATTTTGATTCCATAAACGAGAACCCGAACGAGCCGCAAGAGGTAAGCCCGGAGTTTTTGCTGACCAATGTAATTGCCGATTTCAGCAATGAGCATACCTACAATCAAGGTCTAAGACTCAATAACTATTTGGCACAGTTTAATGCAGATATTGAGTTTGAACGCATAGATAGATATGAACTGGGCAGCAATAGCGGATATTGGAATTTGATCTATGGCCTTTTGGCCGATTTGGAATCAATGAAAACCTTGCCAGGGTATAATGATGCCTATGATGGGGTGTGCGAAATTCTTCGCAGTTACCTATTTTCACAACTCACCGATATTTGGGGAGATGTCCCGTACACCGATGCCATACGTTTTTCGGAGGCAAACTTTACACCTGAATATGATACACAAGAGCATATTTATATAGACCCGGAGAACGGAATTCTTGCCCGACTGGAAAAAGCTGCGGTCAAACTTGAAAATACCACCGAAAGTATCCGTGGGGATATCATGTTCAATAATGATCTGAATAAATGGGTGCGGTTCGCTAATTCACTCCAAGTGCGGTACTATCTCCGAGTAAGCAAGAGAACCTCGGATTTTGACAGACTGCAACAATTGGCCAATGGCAATAAACTTATGGAATCGAATGCCGATAATGCAATACTGCCCTATCTGAGCTCCGCCCCAAACCAGTTTCCCTTGTTCAGTGCATCTACAGGTATTTATCAAGGTCTAAAAATGAGTGAGACGGTGGAACGGATATTAAAAGAATGGGACGATCCCAGAATAGGTGTATTCTTTAACCCTACTCAAGAGAGTCTTCACAACGGTACACCGGAGTACAAGGGAATGCCCAACGGACTAAGTACCCAGACAATTAGTGAAATGGGAATTGTACTGAACGATGTGTCCAATATGTCCGATAGGTTTCGGGTGGTTCCCGATGGAGTGGATGCACAGTTCATGTTGTATTCAGAAGTGCAGTTTGCCCTGGCCGAAGCTACGGAAAGGGGATTTATCACCGGAAATGCCCAAACCTTCTACGAAAACGGTATTAGGGCACATTTTGAATATTACAATGCAGAAATGCCGGGAGATTATTTCACTAGGGAGGTTATTGCGCTCAATGGGAGTATGGACGAGAATCTGGAAAAAATCCTTACCCAAAAGTGGTTGAGTCTATTTATGGTAGGGCACGAGGCATGGTTCAATATCCGTCGTACCGGAATACCGGAGCTCAGACCGGGAATGGACAACTTTAACGACGATAGATACCCATCACGTTATCTGTATCCCGAATCGGAACAAGCAGCCAACAGGGAGAACTATGAACAGGCCGTATCTAGGTTGGGAGGGGATAACATCAATATAAAGAGTTGGTGGGAATTGTAAACTGAACAAAACAATTAAAAATGAAGAGAGTTAATAAATTACCAATACTAATATTTATAATCACAATTAGTGCAACCTTGTCAGTAGCGGCCAATGTTACCCGGGGCAAGGCCAATATCACCGAGCCTTATACAAGGGGTGGGGAGTCCATCACAAAAAAAAGGGTTTGGGTCGATACCGATCTAGCAGTGGGAATGAAAAGGCATCATAGAGATGGGTATAGCGATGTGGACGATGGTTATGCCGTACTACAATTATTCAAAGCAGACCATATTCATGTCGTGGGTATCAGTGCTGTGTTTGGCAATACCAAGATCGATGATGCATTTAGACTTAGCAAGGAAATGGTAAGTGAATTTTCACCATATCCCATTCCCGTGTACAAGGGTGCGGGCGAAAAATTGGATTTGCAGGATATAAGAACGAACAACGCGGTAGAATCCCTGGCAGAAGCCTTGCGTAGGGAGCCATTGACCATATTGGCCATTGGGCCAGCAACCAATGTGGGCTTGTTGTTGCTAAAGTACCCAGAACTGGCACCAAGGATTCAAGAAGTTGTCCTGGTCGCTGGACGTAGGACCCCTACTTCTTATTTTGAAATTGGAAATCCGGTTCGCCACGCTCCCGATCTTAATTTCGACCTAGATAATGATGCTTTCCGTATCCTTTTTCAGAGTGGGGTAAAAGTGGTTCTATGCCCATTTGAAATTTCTAATAAAGTTTGGTTAACGGCCAAGGATTTAGATAATTTGAAAAACGGGACCCCCGGAAATAATTGGCTCTCCGAAAAATCAAGACCATGGTTGCAACAGTGGGTAGATGCTGGAGATGTGGGTTTTAATCCGTTCGATGTGCTGGCCAGTCATTATCTTATTGCGCCGGAAGATTTGGTTATGGAACCCCTTGTGGCACGATTGGAAATCCATAAAAATGATATGAGGGAACAAAAGGGCAACCAGCACTTTAAACAATATCTTTTATGTGATAAAGAAGAGGGATATCCGATTCTTTACTGCTACGATGTTGTTCCCGGATACCATCAAAAATTGATGGAAAGCCTCCTGAAAACCTATGAAAATTAAGTGTAAAAGCAGCATTTTAAATGATTAAGATCACCAAGAATATAAAAGAGCTGGAAGAGTACCTCCATGGACAAAAATGGTTGGGGACAAATGAACATATTACCGCAGTGGAAGTCCCCGGAGAAGGGAATATGAACTTTACACTTAGGGTAAGGACGGATCAAGGCAGCTTTATCCTAAAACAAAGCCGCGATTATGTAGAAAAGTATCCACAGGTTTCGGCACCTGTGGATAGAGCAATGAGGGAGTCCGAGTTCTACAACTTAGTGGCCGACCATAATTTACTTAAACGGCAGATGCCGGCACTCCTTGGGGTCGATGTGAACAATTATGTTCTGAAATTACAGGATTTGGGCGAGGGTGTGGATTATTCATTTCTGTACGAGGAAGCAAGTAGTTTGGATGAGGTTGAATTGCAAGAAATAATTGGATTTGTGGCCGAACTTCATACCAGTGTCCATTTAGGCAAAACTGGCAGATCACTTCCCAATCGTAAAATGCGCAAACTTAACCATGAACACATTTTTATTTACCCATTTCTTAAAAATAATGGGTTGAATTTGGATGATATACTTCCCGGGTTAAATGAAATTGGCAACAGCTTTAAAGAGGATGTGCCCTTATTAAAGAAGGTGGAGCAATTGGGAGAGCGCTATTTAAAGGATGGCAGTGTATTGCTGCACGGGGATTATTTTCCCGGTAGCTGGTTAAAAACAAGTGCAGGTGTTCGGATCATTGATCCGGAATTCTGTTTTTTTGGTGAACCCGAGTTTGAGATCGGGGTAACCTTGGCACACTTAAAATTGGCCGCACAGCCACAAATAATTTTTAACAAAGCTCTTGAAAGTTACATGGACAGGGCGCCACTGCAAAAGGAGCTCTGTTTTCAATTTATGGCTACAGAGATACTTAGGCGTATATTGGGATTGGCGCAACTGCCTTTGTCGATAGGTCTCACGGAGCGCATCGAACTCTTACAAGAGGCTAAGGATCTTTTGGTTTGATATATTGAGGAGCCTAACCGCCACCAATGATTTAGGATTGTACATTGAAAGAAGAGTATCTCTTAATGTACCAAAACATTTTTGGAGTACTTCGACTACTTGTTTAGAAGATGTTTTATCCTTTCGATAAGATCATCTACCGAAGTTAACTGTCCCAATTCCGATGCATTTAAAAGTGTATATAGTTCTCCAGTGTTCTTCTTTACCAAAATAATGGGCAACGGTTTGTTCAGGAGGTCAATATTGACCTCTAGAGCTTCGTCCTTATGTAAAAACCTCTTATTATATGGAATTGTTTCCAAAAATGAGGCCCACTTTTTATTGACTCCCACATGACCATGGGTCAATTGGCACAACGAACATGGATAGGTGGATGGAGAAAATATCTTGTGGGCAAAATCACTTACCACACTAAAAACATCCGATTTGGCATTGTAAATAAAAATGATTTCTTGATCAAAGTTTTTCATGATGCTCGATTAATTTTGGGATAGATACCTATGGGACCATGCTGCGATAATTTTGCCAGCATAAAGCGAGTCTTCCTTGTTGGAGAGTAAATGGTCTGCACCATCCAAAGAGACAAAACTTTTGGGATGCTTTGCGGATTGATAGATTTTAGCGGCATTTTCGATGGACACGGTAATGTCCTGCGGTGAGTGCATTACCAATAAAGGCTTTTTCATACTTTGGAGGATCGGGACCATATTTTTATTTTTAATGTCCTCCAAAAATTGCTTTTTAACCTTAAAATCTCGACCTCCAATAGATACCAACGCTTCACCATCCATAAGAATTTGATCTATGTTATCCCTTAACAAATGGGATACATGTTCCGGCTGCGAAGGAGCTCCAATGGTGATCACCGCTTTTAGTTGAGGTAAACGGGCGGCCGCAAAAATAGCGGCAGCACCCCCTAAAGAATGCCCAATAAGCATGGAAGGGTACTCGTAATGTTCACGTATATGGGCGGCCATATCCTCAAGATCCTCTACGTTAGAAGAGAAATTGGTGTTTTCAAATTCACCTTCGCTATCACCCAGACCGGTAAAATCGAACCGAACAACAGCAATACCACTTTTGGTCAAAGCCTTACTGATATTCCTGACGGCAGTAAGGTTTTTGTTACAGGTAAAGCAATGGGCAAACAAGGCATAACCCAATATGGGCGAAGTTAACGGTAACTCCAATTTTGCCGATAATGTATGGCCTTGCCTATTTTTAAATGATATCTTTTCCAGTTTCATGTATGTAATGGTCGGATGAATTCGAAATTCCTTCCATAATGGGTCGGAACAGCTAATTAAACCACTTTAAAGAAGTATACTAGTTGGGCTGCGGTCTTATTCACGGCTTCCGCTTTTAAGATATTTAAGGCTCTTGTTGTAAAAAAAGTTTAACTCTTTGGCATCTGCACCGAACCATCTTTTTGCATAAATCCGCAAATGTAGCCATTGAAGCTTCCAAACCCCTATGTTGTTGTAGTGTCTCGCTGAAGTAACAATGGGTTCGTTGACCACTTTGAACCGGGTATTTTTGTAGATTCTTTTTATGAGCTCAATATCCTCATAAACTTCATAATCCTCATTAAAGCCGTTCAGGGTATAAAATAGGTCATGGTCCATAAAAAGGGACTGATCACCTCCTCTACAAGATATATGATTGACCGCAGTTGCCCACCCCATGAGTTTTAGCCACCAGTGATCGCTATCAAATTGAAGCCTAAAACAACCGGCCCTGATGTTTTTGTTTACAAGGAGTACCTCATAAATTGCCCGGTCATAATATTTTGGGGGGAAACTATCAGCATGTAAAAAGTAGAGAATGTCTCTCTTGGCAATATTTGCACCGGCATTCATCTGCCTGGCCCTCCCTTTTTTGGATTGTACATATCGGATATTCGAGTATCCGGTCAGTTGCACTCCAATGTCATCACTGCTTCCACCATCGACAACAATAATCTCCCCTACATAGCCAAACGCATTGGCATTAAGATGGTCGATCAATTTGCGGATTCCCTTGGATTCGTTGAGAACCGGAATAATAATACTGATCATAACAAGTTTTGTTACCTACCGTTCAGGTTCCAGTCGTATTCCAAATAGCTTACTTTGGCATCCTCGGCAATTTTTACATTGGTGTAGGTATTTATGTAAGCTCGTATGTCACCGTCCAAGAAATCGTTCTTGTACCACTTAAATATTTTAGAGAGTTCTAAATGGTCTTTTTCAATTTGATTTCTATCAGATTCAATGAATTCGTAAGTGGCGCGTTCCAACTGTTCGTCCAGGGTTTCGGGCAGGTAGACCTCGTTCAATAGTTTTGGGCACGAAGCCGACGCACAATTTATCGCAAAATGAATCCTAGGTTCATCCATTTTTCGAAGGATCTTGTGCTCAAGGTCTCCCAAAGAGATCATATTACCCCCTAGTGGGATTAATTTTTGGTCCCATGGTTGGTTGATTCTTTTGATACTGCTGGTGGGATAATTATCCAAAATCAATAAAACCGTATAGGAATTGTACAGGTTAATGTAATAGGACAGTTTTGCATTTCTGCTCCAATTTCCGGAGGGTTGTTTTTCTTTCAGGATGTTTACATAGGATTCCAAAACGTGCTTTTCTTTTAAGAGCCCGCTATAGTCAACTTGCCCTGTATCGTCTACATACTGTTGCAATAAGAACTGCCAAAGCGTATGGTCTGGGTAGTCGGGGTTTTGGAGCTTGTTGGTCTCGTATGGTATAAGTTTACCGTGGTCTTTTGTCGGGGTCGCAACCAAGGTGATGGTTTGGATCAGAATGGTGAATAACAGCAAATACTTCATGGGTGGAATACATTTTATTGGGTGAGCATAGTCGGTTTAAAAGGACCGTCCTAACATACCGTATTGGATTAAAATTTAATAAATAATGGTTTTCCATTTTTAACAAGTGATAAAAACAGTTTATAGCGTCAGTTAAACCCATTGTTGGTATTTTCCTGTTTTGGGTTTTAACAAAAGTTTATCGTAAGGCACAAAAACAATGGACGACAAGTTTTCATATCAAAATAATGGTCCGATGACCAAATAATAAAAAATTAAAGAATAAATGAAAACAAGTTTTATTTTAAGAAGTTTGGTCTTGACCGCATTAATAGGCCTTTCAAGTTGCAGTAATGATGATAATGGTAATGCTTCCCCAGAGATACCTTCAGGAAATTTTGTGGTCACGATTGAAAACACATTTGAAACCAAGCAATATTTTGTGAACGGAACTACTGGATTTATAGCCCCAGGGAATACAGAATCCTACACCTTTAATGCAGGTAAAGGGCATTATTTAAATTTTGCTACCATGTTTGTTCAATCCAATGACCTATTTTATGGCTTTGATGAAGCAGGAGTTCCCCTTTATAACGAAAATGGTGAGGCTTTGACTGGAGATGTTACCTCCTATATAAGTCTATGGGACGCTGGTACTGAGGTCAATGAGGAGCCAGGAGTCGGGGTGAATCAGGCTCCAAGGCAAGCAGGGCCAAATACTGGAGACGATGAAAACGGTACAGTTAAGCTCATTTCCGAAGTGAATGATGGTTTTGTATATCCGGAAGTGGCTGAGGTAATAAAGGTAACCTTAACTCATGATGGGGGAACAGAGTTCACAATGACCATAGAAAATGTTTCTAACGTTGCAAGTTTTGCAACTCCATTGGCACCGGGAGTTTGGGTAGTTAGTGGCCCGGAACAAACCCCATTGTTTACAGCTGGGATTGAATCATCTGAAGGATTGGAGCGTATAGCGGAAGACGGTGATAATTCGATTTTGGATACTCAGTTTACTTCGGAAAGTGGATTTGTATCACCTTTTGCACCAGGTGCCTATAGCGTAAATGGAGCTGTTTATAGTATTGGAGGTAGTGCTTCGGAAGCTTTGGAGGCAATGGCTGAAGATGGGAATCCATCAGGTTTTGACAATATTTTTAATACACCTGTCGGAAAATCTGGGCCTGGACCAATTTTTCCGGGAGAATCCTATTCTTTCGAGTTTACAGCAAGTGAGGGGGATGTTTTATCATTTGCAACCATGTTGGTACAATCCAATGATTGGTTGATCGGCGCCAATGAAATTAACTTGTTTAATAACGGAATTCCCACTAGCGGAGATATTACCGATAGATTGGAACTAGTTGATGCCGGTACAGAGGTAGATGAATATGCCGGTGCTGGAAACAATCAACCTACCCGTCAAGTTGCTGCGAATACAGGTGAAGAAGAAAATGGAACCATTGCAATAGAACAAACGGTCGGTGCCCATGTCCCCACAATCGACCAGATGATCAGGGTTACAATTACAGCTAACTAAAAGTTCATAATAGTGATTGTTGTTACGAAGGGCCATTTTGTAAAAAGAAATGGCCTTTTTTTTAATACACAACCGAAAGAAAGATATACCAAACCTTGTTCCAATTTTAAACCAGTATCTTGTATTTTGAAAGCGAAGGCCCGTTCTAATGTACTTGCCTTTTTCAAATAGGGAAAGGTCAATTGTTTCCCCTTACTTGTCAAATCAATCAATACATCAATATCTATATACACCATGAAAAATATATTGCTCGTTTTATTGTTGCTCATATCCCTGGCCATGATTTTTATCTCATACAAAGCAGCTATACCAGCTCCAGGACTAACCGGGTTGGGCTTTATTGTTATTTCGATCTTGTTTTACAATCGCAAAGATTAGTAAGTGTGTAGTAGGGGCTTGTTCGAAGCAAAGATTTTAATTCGTGAGTTTTGGATAAATCGTAGCATACCCAAGGAAGAATTGATAGGGGCAATGTTGTTTTTGTAATGGCTGAAAATCAGAAAGATTCTTTATTGAATATGAGAAAGGTAGCCATTAAAAAAAGATAAAGGTTAATTATCGGGGAAAAGAACGACTTAAAATCATAGAAGAATGATCCATTGCCAAATGGTCAGAAAACAACACAACTTAAAAACGAAATATGCACACGAAAGAAATCAAGAATTTTGACGCTATCGTTATCGGATCCGGACAGGCGGGAACCCCGTTGGTTTTCAAGCTAGCTTCTCAAGGGCAAAAAATTGCTTTTATAGAACGGGAGCATTTTGGCGGGACCTGTTTAAATGTTGGCTGTACGCCCACCAAAACTTATGTGGCCAGTGCTCGGCGCATGTGGGAGGCGAAGCATGGCGACGAACTCGGTATTGAAATCCCGACTGGAGCAAAAGCCAATCTGGGCAAAATTAAAGCGCGAAAGGACGCTCTGATAAAAAAATCGGTAGATGGTATTGCCCAAGGAGTGAAGAACAATAAAAATATTAGTTTTTTTAAAGGCGAAGCTTATTTCGAGGACCATAAAGTGGTTGCCGTAAACAACGAACTTTTAACGGCCGAAGAGATTTACATTAATGTTGGTGGGAGTGCATTTATACCAGAAGGCTATGAGGATGTTCCTTACCTTACCAATCAAAGTATTTTGGAGCTCGAGGAAATCCCAGAACATTTAGTGGTAATTGGAGGTAGTTATATAGGCCTGGAATTTGGTCAAATGTTCGCCCGATTGGGTGCTAACGTCACAATAATTGAACGGGGCAGCGCCATAATAGGGAGGGAAGACCCGGAGACCAGTCAAACAATCCAACGTATTATGGAGAAAGAAGGCGTAGACTTTAGATTAGGGGCAGAATGTATTGCCGCCCAAAAAGATGAGAACGGTGGAATTGTTGCCAAAATTAATTGTTCTAAAGAAGGAGCCATCGAAATTAAAGGCAGCCATCTCTTACTGGCCGTTGGCAGAAGGCCCAATACCGCAAACTTACAACTCGATAAAACCGGTGTAAAAACCAACGAAAGAGGATTCATAGAGGTCAACGATCATTTGGAAACCAACATCCAAGGGATATATGCTTTGGGCGACTGCAATGGAAAAGGCGCTTTTACGCACACCGCATACAATGATTACGAAATTATCGTTGAGAACAAGTTCGAAGATAAAAATCGTAAAGTATCCGATAGAATTTTAACCTATGGCCTCTTTGTGGACCCACCCTTGGGTAGAGTCGGGATAACAAAGAAAGAAGCTGAAGAAAAAGGATTAGATGTTCTGATTGGGCATCGACCGTTCAGTAAGATAGCACGCGCCAAGGAAAAAGGTGAAACCGAAGGCTATATGAGTTTGGTGGTGGACGCCAACACAAAAAAAATATTGGGCGCCACTATATTGGGAGTGGGCGGAGATGAAATAATCAGCGGAATTATTAACATTATGTATGCCGATAAGAGTTATGAGGTAATACGGGATTCTGTACAACCTCACCCAACTGTTTCAGAATTGATACCAACAATGCTGGAATCTTTGACTAAATTGTAAAGCAAATTAACAAATAGGAAAACCGTCCAGTTTTAATCGATCAGAAAAATATAGCACAGAATGAACCTTACCGAACAGTTTTTAAAGACCCGAGAGAAAACTGAAACCATATGCAGTCCCTTACAAACAGAAGATTATGTAGTACAGCCCATAGTGGATGTATCACCTCCAAAATGGCATTTGGCCCATACCACATGGTTTTTTGAACAGTTTGTATTGGTAAATTTTGACCAAAGCTATAAGGTATTTCACCCTGACTTTGCCTTTTTGTTCAATAGTTACTATAATAATTTGGGTGAAAGGACCCTTAGGCACGAGCGGGGCTTTATGACCCGTCCGAGTGTTTCGGTCATCTATGAGTATAGAAAATATGTAACAAGTGCCATTCAGGAGCTGTTGGATAGCAAGCCCGATATTGAGGTGTTACAGTTGATCGAAATTGGAATCAATCACGAACAGCAGCATCAAGAATTATTGGCATACGATATCAAGTATATTTTAGGCACTCAGCCCACATTTCCAGCGATAGGAGATTATTTTGGTCTTAAAGAAGAGTCCCATGAACAGAAATGGCTTTCCTTTTCGGAAGGATTATATGAAATCGGGCATCAGGGCAACACGTTTTGTTTTGATAACGAACGGCCGTCCCATAAAGTTTTTATCCAAGATTTTCAGATGAGCAACAAGTTGGTGACCAAGGGGGAGTTTTTGGAATTTATGGAAGATGGAGGTTACAAAAACTTCAATCTTTGGCACGATGAAGGTTGGCATTACATCCAAAATAATGGTATCGATAGCCCTCTGCACTGGCATCATAAAAACGGTGATTGGTACGAATATCAATTCAACGGACTGGACAAAATAAATGTAGAATTGCCCGTCTCCCACATATCCATGTACGAAGCATATGCATATGCCAATTGGAAAGGGATGCGCTTACCAACCGAATTTGAGTGGGAGGTTGCTTCACAACAGATTGAATGGGGCCAACTTTGGGAATGGACCAATTCGGCACATTTGCCATACCCGGGCTTTACCCAGGCCAAGGGTGCAATAGGCGAATACAATGGAAAATTTATGCTAAACCAAATGATATTACGGGGAGCATCCGTTGCCACAACACATGACCACCTAAGAAATACATACCGTAATTTTTTCCCTGCATCCAGCAGATGGGCCTTTTCTGGGATCCGACTTGTAAAAAACCAAAATTAGAATGTCCGATTTTTTCGACCATGTAAAAGAAGGTCTGCGCAAGTCGCCCAAAGCACTTTCTTCACGGTATTTTTATGATGCAAAGGGAGATGCCCTTTATCAAAAAATAATGAATTTGGAGGAGTATTACCTTCCTCGTAGCGAAATGCAGATCATTGAAAACCAAAGTGCCCAAATGGCCCGCGATATTGCATTGGTCCACTCCCGTTTGCAAATTGTGGAGCTGGGAGCGGGAGATGGCACCAAGACCAAGCACTTGATCAAACATTTTAAGCCGCATTTTAACTCGCTCGAGTATGTGGCCATGGATATTTCCGACAATGTCCTGGCCATAAACGAAAAAGAAATAAAAAGTGAAACAGAGCCAATAAAATACAAAGGTGTGGCCGGTGATTATTTTGATACCTACAAAACCATACCAGCTACGCAAGATGGAAGACTTGTCATGTTTTTAGGGGCCAATATTGGCAACTACACCGGCAGTGACATCTCCGAGCTTTTTACCTTTGTTAAATCCAAACTAAAGGATACCGATTATTTTTTGGTGGCATTCGACCTGGTAAAACATCCTCGAAAAATTATGGCCGCTTATGATGATAGTAAGGGCATAACCAAACAATTCAACCTTAACTTACTGGAAAGGATGAACAGGGAGTTGGGAGCAAACTTCAACCTTGGACAATTTGATCATTACCCATATTATGACCCACTTACGGGCGTGGCATCCAGTCAAATAGTAAGCTTAAAAAAGCAAATTGTTGAGTTTTCACAAGGATTCACAGTTTCTTTTGACCTCTTTGAAGCGATTCATACCGAAATTTCCAAAAAGTTCTTTTTGAGCGATATTGAAGAGGTAGCCGAAGAGTCCGAAATGAATATTGAACAAACGTATTTCGATACGGATAAAGGATACACTTTTGTTTTGTTTCGGCCATGTATTTGAGCTCTTGGTATCTTTTTTTGATAGTATTCTGTACTATCTGATAGAGATATATGGTGGGTTCAATGATTTTTTAGGCTAATCTACTTTACGTAAGATTTTTTCCATTTTACGACCCTTTGCCAATTCATCTACCAATTTATCCAAAATTCGTACCTGCCTGGTTAAGGTAAACTCTATTTCTTCTATTCGATATCCACATATAACTCCTTTGATCAATCCGGCATTTGGATGCAATTTTGCCTCTTTAAAAAAAATTTCGAAGGTGGTTTTATCATCTATTAATTTCTGTAATTTTTCTTCATTGAATCCTGTTAACCATTCAATTACCGTAATTAGCTCATCCTTGGTCCTGCCTATTTTTTCTACCTTGGATAGGTAATGCGGGTAGACCGAGGCAAATGTCATATTTGCAATACGCTCATTTTGTTTTTCTGTGACTTTCATTTTTCATTGATTTTAGGTTTACCTTCTCTAAAAGAGTTGAATGTGAAATCCGGTATATTTTGGATTTTATCTGTAAAGTAGTCAAGAATTTGCGAGCATGCAAAGGGTCTTGTTCCGATCCCAAGGTTAAATAAAAATTAACAATTACTATTATTGGCACTTTTATGGAGTTGGAATTACGTGTTCTTCCTTAAAATTTTGACTCATTACTAGTAACCTAAAAACAACAAATCATGGAAAACCGTAGATCATTTGTAAAAAAGCTTGGATGGACAGCAGGAGCCGTTTCGTTATTGGGATTGTACCCTGCTTTTGGATGGAGTCCGATTATTGAACGTAAAAATCCGATCCGCATAAAAGGCAGGGTGGCAACTAACGGGAAAGGCATTGGAAATGTGGTAGTGTCGGACGGAAATACTACAGGTTTGACCAATAAGAACGGGTATTTTGAGTTTTTGAGCACAACCCATCAACCATTTGTGTTTTTAAGTATGCCCGCGGGTTACGAAATAGATCAGTTGAGCAATGGATCGGCTTCCTATTTTTTTCCAATTGATCCTGCAAACCATAAAATGGAGGTCTTGTTCCAGCTTAAACCTCTTGGGCAGAGTGATGATAAACATAGTCTGCTACTTTTGGCGGATCCCCAGATCCAGAACGAGTATGAGGCCGCACAACTTTTGGAAATATCCACTCCAGATATAGTGGATACCATTAAAAGCCTAAATGATCCCAATACAATTGGTGTAGGGTGCGGGGATTTGGTGTTCGATAGGTTAGATCTTTTTAAGGATTACAATAATGCCGTTATGCAGATGGGGGTTCCATTTTTTCAAGTCGTTGGAAATCATGACATGGATTTAGGTGTCCGGAGCGATGAACTATCAACAAGTACCTTTAACAGGCTTTTTGGGCCAACCTACTATTCGTTTAACCGCGGGGAGATCCACTACGTGGTTTTGGATGATGTTTTCTTTACAGGTAATAATAAGGAGTACATAGGGTATATAACGGAAAACCAGTTGATTTGGTTGGAACAGGACCTTGGCCATATAGAAAAGGGCAGTACGGTAGTCGTGTGTACACATATACCCGTTGCCTCTGGAGTAAAGAACAAAGAACACTTGTACGAACTTTTGGCACCTTTTAAGGTACATATACTTTCTGGGCATACCCATCGAAATACCAATTATCCCGATTCAAATCGATTTGAACATGTGCATGGGGCCGTGTGCGGTGCTTGGTGGAGCGGACCTATTTGCAGTGATGGAACACCCAATGGATATGGAGTATATCAAATGCGCGGAAGCGAGGTAACTTGGAAATACAAATCGGTAGGCGAATCGATGGATCATCAATTCAGGTTTTATAAAAGAGGGAGTCATCCCGAGTTCCCAAACTCCTGTGCCCTAAATATATGGAACTGGAACCCTGACTGGAAGACTTGCTGGTACGAAAACGGAGATCGTAAATCCCATATCCATAAAGTTGATGCTACCGACCCAATGAGCATAGAATTGCACCTTGGTAAGCTCTTGCCAGAAAGAAGACCATGGGTAGAACCAGCAAAAAGTGATCATATGTTCTTTTTTGAACCTGGCGAAAATCTGGATAAGATCACAATTGAGGTAACGGACAACTTCGGTAATACTTATATCCAAACCATAAAAAGCGAGGATATGTAAAGGACCGACAACTTAAAATGTTAGTTCATTGTTAAGCAAATAAACCCGGTATGAAATAATCGTTAACAACCACACAGAACGACCTTTCACCATACGTGTAAAGGTCTTTTTTTTTGACTTTCCCCAAAAGACCGAAAAACAAATATGATGGATCATCAGAAGCGGTTTCACGAGCTAGTCGATAAGCATTTGAACGGTGACCTTAGTACAGGCGAAAAAAATGAGCTTGAATCACATTACCGCCATTACGAAAAAAAGGTGCTAACCCCTAGAAAGAAACAAGAGGTGAGAAGGACCATTTTTCAGCAGCTATTGGTTCATCTTGGAAAAGTTGAAAAAACTAGCGGACAAAAAAGAACGAACCTAAATTTTGTTCGAATTGCCGCATCATTGGCGTTGATTATTGCGTTGGGAGCCACTTTGTTGAACGAGTTTAAATTTGATCGCGCTGAGGTCATCACTATAGCTACCGGATTTGGTGAAAGAAAAGAGGTGGTTTTGCCAGATAGTTCCACAGTTACCTTAAATGCCGGGAGCAGTATTTCTTTTCCAAGCTTTTTTGATACCGACATAAGACAGGTTACCCTAAAAGGAGAGGCATTTTTTCAAATAGAACACAATCCGGATCAACCTTTCCTAGTTTCTGCAGCTGGTCTAACAACAAAAGTACTGGGAACTACATTCAATATAAATGCCTATAACACAAGCGAAAAAATTAAGGTAAGCCTTAAAACAGGGTCTGTACAAGTTGATGGTAAGGACGGAACATTGGCAATTTTAAAACCCGATGAACAATTGTTGTACCATAACAAGACCGGAATATATAGTGTCTTGACCCAAAAGACGGATAATGATACTTCTTGGATGAAGAATATTTTGAAATTGAAAGATCATTCTTTGCAAGAAGCGCAGAAGATAGTGGAGCGCTGGTTCAATGTGGAACTTCAGATCGAGTCAAATGGAGAAGTAACACAACAGACGATAACAGGTAAGTTTATAGACCCAAAACTAGATGAGACACTCCATAGTTTGGAATTGCTCACTGGAACAAAAATCACCTATAAAAAGCAAAACCATAAATAAACCATTGTGCCAATGAACTAAAGCCAAAATTAAAAAAAGCCTCTCCTGCGCCAACAGAAAAGGCTCGATAAAAACTACATATTCACTAAATACATAGTATGAAATAATGAAACCAAAATTACTATATTTTTTCAACAGAAACATTATGAAAGTGTTCATGATTTTATGGACATTCCATTTTTTTGCCATGCCCGTACAAGCCGGACCGGCAAGTTTTAACACCATTAGTTTAAAACAAGATCGGATAGGTCTAATGGATATTTTTGATCGTATCGAAGAGCAGGCTACGGTAAGTTTTATTTACAATAGCGAAGTAAAGAACATCGATCAGCAAATCAATGTCGATTTTAAGAACAGGCCCCTTACCGATGTAATGGACCATTTGGCCAAGGTTTACGGACTAGGTTATCAGATTCAGAAAAGCAACATTACTGTATTTGTACTCCCAAAAAAAGAGGCCAGATCATTACAAAGAACAATTCGTGGAACCGTAAAGGATGACAATGGACAACCATTGATGGGAGCCAATGTAAAAGTGCTTGGAACGGACAAGGGCATAATCACGGACTTCGATGGAAATTTTGAGATAAGTGCAGCTAGCGGTGAAGTTCTCGAGTTTTCTTACATAGGAATGGAAACCCAGACCTACACCATATTGGCTGGGGTGGATAATGTGTCCATAACGATGGCTGCCAACAATCAGGAACTCGATGAGGTAGTGGTCATCGGATATGGAGAGAAGACCTTGGAATCGCTCAGTGCGGCCGTAAGCAAGGTAGATGTGTCGGCATTGGCCGAACGTCCTTTGAGCAATGCTGCAGTTGCCTTGCAGGGAGTAACCCCGGGACTCACCATTACGCGATCGAACGGACGCCCAACAGATACCCCAAATATTAATATTAGAGGCTTTACGTCCATAAACGGGGGAGAGCCTTTAATCATAATAGATGGTGTAGAAGGGGATATAAACGATATCAATCCAAACGATATAGAGAACATCAGTGTTTTGAAGGACGCGGGTGCCGCAGCTATTTACGGGGCCCGTGCTTCTTTTGGTGTTGTTCTTATCACAACAAAACAAGCAAAACAGGGCGATCTTACCGTAAGTCTGGAAACGACTACTGCCTTTAGCCAAGTAACCACCAATACAGACTTTGTAACGGACCCATATGAGGCCATTCAAATTGCCGATGGGTTTTTCCAGGCCAATAGTGGTGCATCCTATTCCGGATATACCGAAAGTGATCTTGCCGCACTTCAGGAAGTATCGGCCAATCCTTCATTGGCACGTGTGATCACGGATACAAGAAACGGAAGGGAGCAATATGTGCACTATGCCAAAACAAATTGGTGGAATACTTTTTTTAGAAAAAGCAGGCCTTCGCAAATTTATAATGCATCCATAAGTGGAGGTACAGAGAAGTTGAAAGGATATTTCTCTTATCGAAACTATCGAGAGACCGGTATCCTGAAAGTCCAAAAAGATGAATTCAAAAAGGAAAATTATAGGGCAAAAGTCGATTTTAAACTGAATGATTGGATCACTTTAAAGGATAACATGCAATATAACCGGTTCAATGATCTGCAGCATGGCGGATACAGAGGTGGATGGCATGGCAATTACTGGAACTACCTAGTGTACAACCATGCAATGCCCTGGTACGCCCCGACGAATCCGGACGGCACCTATTTTTATAGAAGCGAATTGAACAATTATGCCGCCGGAGATGGGTTGTACGCCTCTTTGTTATATGGTCGGGCCAAGCAAGAGACAGAGGATTCGGAATTCTCCAATATCATCACCGCTACGTTGACACCTTTCAATGGCTTTACCCTTAAGGCAAGTTATGCCTATAGGAAAATGAACCAGAACATATATCAGCGTTCCACTATGGTTCCATGGAGTATTTATGTCGGTGAGGTTGAGAATATGGGAGTAGATCAATTAACGGAGTACAATACTACATCCGATTATGATGCCTTTAATATCTATGCCAATTATAAGAATCGATTTGGAAAGCACCAAGTAGATATTATGGCAGGATTTGGTCAGGAATCCATGTACAGCAAAACAATACAGGCAAGTACTCAGGGTTTAATATCCGACGAACTAAATTCTCTTGGATTGGGAACCACTGCGGACAATGCCACGGGCAGTGCCTTTGAATGGGCGTTGCAGGGAGTATATACAAGGTTATCCTATGATTATGATAGTAAGTACTTTTTAGAACTGAACGGAAGGTACGATGGTACTTCCAGATTCCCCTCTGATTTTAGATGGGGCTTTTTTCCATCGGTATCCGCAGCTTGGGCCATACATAACGAAAGTTTTATGCAAGGTCTTAACCCTACCGTTAGTCAATTAAAATTAAGAGCTTCCTATGGTTCCTTGGGAAATCAAGAAGTTGACCCTTATGCCTACCAACCTGTATTGAGCCGATCTGCTAACCAAGCATTCTCCTTAAATGGAAGTCCTTTGGAGTATATTTCGTCTCCATCTCTAAATCCGGTAGAGATAACTTGGGAAGAAGTCAGAACCTTGGATTTTGGACTTGATTTGGGATTGTTCAAAAATAAGGTAACCGCCAATTTCGACTGGTTTAAAAGGGAAACCTTGGGAATGCTGACAGCGGGGCAAGTACTCCCTGCAACATTGGGAGCAGCTGCTCCACAGGAAAATGCAGCGGATTTGGAGACAAAAGGGTTCGAACTTTCTGTTGCATACTCCGATAGCTTTGTAGTCGGAGGATCACCATTGCAATTTAGTTTTAGCGCAGGTCTTTCCAATTCGGAAACTACGATCACCAGATTTGATAATCCGGAAAACCTTTTAAATTCATTTTATGAAGGCATGAAGATTGGAGACTTGTGGGGATATGAAATTGAGGGACTTTTCCAGTCCGAGGAAGAAATTGCCGCCCATGTGGACCAATCCTATGTTAGCCCAAGGATAACCCCAAGGGGAGGGCTACAGCCCGGAGACGTAAAATATACCGATCTAAATGGTGATGGTGTGGTCAATGCAGGGACCAATACCCTTGATGATCCAGGGGATCAAAAAATTGTGGGCAATGTGGCTCCGCAATATCTGTACAACTTTAAGATAGCCTCCAGTTGGAAAGGTTTTGACATTTCCGCATTTTTTCAAGGGGTTGGCAAACAAGATTGGTACCCTGGTTATAATTCGCAATTATTCTGGGGTCCCTATAGTCGCCCATATGCATCTTTTGTGCGTAAAGACCTGGCCAATAATATATGGTCGGCAGATAACCCTGACGCCTACTATCCAAGAGGATTTGGTTATATAGCACTAAGTACACGGAACTCACTCCGAAATACCAACGATCGCTATCTACAGGATATATCGTACCTAAGGTTAAAGAACCTTACCGTTGGATATAATCTACCACAATCCGTATTGAACAGATTACCGGTTAAAAAGGTAAGGCTATATCTAAGTGGGGAGAACATTTTGACTTTTACCAAATTGACCGACTATATAGATCCGGAGATTGCCAGTAATCAAGTTAACTTGAATGCTCCTTCTGGCTCTTATGCCTACGATTCAAGAGGTCAGGAAGCACCTATGTCCAAAACCTATTCATTGGGCCTATCCATTCAATTTTAAATCAAAAAATGACGATGAAACGATTATATATTACATTGTTAAGTTTAAGCAGTCTGTTTTTTATCAACTGTAGTGATGATTATTTGGACAAAAATCCAATTTCAGATGTAAGCGAAGAAAGCTTCTTTCTTACGGCTTCCGACCTAGAGTTGTACACCAATGGTTTCTATTTAATGTTACCTAACAGCACCGCTAGAAACGAGATTTTTACTTACGACAGCCAGTGTGGTGACATTGTTCACAACACCTTGAGCGATCTAATGATCGGGGCGCGAATCGTACCTGCTACCGGTGGAGGCTGGAACTGGGGCAATTTACGCAACATCAACTATTTCTTGGAAAACTATGAGCGGTGTGAGGATGAAGCGGCCAAGAACAGATTTGGGGGAGTTGCCAGGTTTTTTAGGGCCTATTATTATTTTGGAATGGTCGTAAACTTTGGCGACGTGCCATGGTACGATACCACTATGGAGGCCGACGACGAAGGACTTTACAAGGCCAGGGATAGCAGACAATTTGTAGTTGACAAGATTCTTGAAGATTTGGATTGGGCCATAAACAACATGGGTGATGAACAATATGCTTACGAAGTGAGTAAATTTACGGCCCTCGCCTTAAAATCCAGAGTAGCCTTATTTGAAGGAACTTTCGAAAAATACCACGGTATATCCGGATATGAGAAATATCTGGAAGCGGCCGCTGATGCATCGGAAGAGTTGATGGATACAGGTGTTTATTCACTCTATAGTACAGGAAACCCAAATTTAGATTATGCGGATTTGTTCAGAGCTGAAACAGCGCAAACAACAGAGGTGATCTTGGCACGGGAATATACGGAACCCCTTACCAACGGGCACCGTGCCAATTATTATACCTTGACAGGGTCACAAGGAAGACCGGGAATGCCAAAAAGTGCGGTAAATTCATATTTAAATTCGGACGGTTCCCGTTTTACCGATCAAGCCGATTTTAATGCCGTTTCCTTTGCCGATGAAACAGTAGATCGCGACCCAAGGTTGGCACAGACCATTCGTACCCCCGGATATAGTAGGGTGGGTGAGGGTACGGCCTTGCCCCCGGACCTGTCATTTTCAATAACAGGGTATCATATTACCAAGTTTGTGACCAGTTCCAATTCCGATGGTATCAATCAAAATACCAATGATCTGCCCGTATTTCGTTTTGCAGAGGTACTACTAAACTTTGCCGAAGCAAAAGCGGAATTAGGGACCATTACACAAGATGATCTGGATCGTTCGATCGGATTACTAAGAAATCGTGTAGGTATGCCCGGTCTGTCCATGGATGATTCCAATGCTGATCCTGATGATTACCAAGCAATGATCTATCCCAATGTTAGCGGTGCCAATCAAGGATTGTTATTGGAAATTAGACGGGAGCGCCGAATAGAACTTTATATGGAAGGACATCGTTGGAACGATATTAGACGGTGGAAGGTAGGCCAATCCATAACATTGCCACTGCGCGGAATTTATTTGCCGGGGGCAGGGGAGTACGATTTGGACGGCAATGGTTCCATCGATACTGTAATCTACGAAGGTGATGCACCTGCCGATCAAATTGCAGGCGCAAAATATTTTAAGTTGGGCGCGGATATTCATTTAAGTGCGGATAACTTAATAGATCCACTACCAGAATTCAACACCAGAAGTTTTAATGAAGACAGGGATTATCTTTTACCTATTCCGATACAGGAACTGCAATTGAACCCGAATCTAACGCAAAACCCAAATTGGTAGTTTAGTAATGATAAAGCTCCAGGACGGCTATGTCTTGTCCTGGAGTTTTTTTGATAACAATAGCATAATCTACAACTACAAATTTATTCACGATCAGACGATAAATTTGATTGCGAAGCTCAATACATAACCAAGCTGCCCCAGCTGATGGAAAACCAAAAACTGCTCATAAATGCACTCCAGAATCGCCAAGAAAAAGCACTGGAAAAGATTTTTAACAGCTATTGGAAACGACTATATCTTTATGCACATAGTTTTGTGGATGACCATCAAGTGGCCCAAGATCTTGTACAGGAAATATTTATAAGTCTTTGGGAAAAAACCGAAACGGTCAAAATCGAACAAATCGAGGCCTATCTTTTCAGAGGTGTCAAATATAGAGCCATTAACTACGTGAAATTGGAAAAGAGGAAAGTTTTTTCCGAACAAGTTTTGGAAGCTCGGCCTGCTGTAGATGGGGTAAAAGAACATATGGATTTTTTGGAATCCGAAGAACTCTTTCTAACAACGATGGGGAAACTCCCCAACAAGTGCCGTAGAGTTTTTTATTTAAGTCGTGTTCAAGGGTACAATAACAAGGAAATTGCCTTGGAAATGGATATTTCTATCAGAACCGTTGAGACCCACATAAGTAATGCATTAAGGCTCTTTAAACTTCACTTTAAAAACTGTTTGTCATTGGCTGTCCTAGTACTTAGTTCCTTTTGAACCTATATGGGGGCTTTATCCAAATGAAAACTTGTATCAAATTTGAAATTTAGAATGTTTTAGCAACAAAAGGAATACTTTGCTTCCTTCAAATCGCTTTACATCTTGAAATTGAAAAACTTTAGTAAGACCAAATTGAGTATACCGACCTCTTACTCTTAAAAGAGTATTCGGTTGTAATTCAATGTGTTTTTGAATATTTGGTAAGAACGAACACACTTGATGCAATTCTTCGTGATTAACAAAACACAAATGGCAGGGCAATATTGCCCTGCCAATTTTTAGTGACTGTTCTTGTTTTCTGATGCTTTTATTTTAGCGACTGCTTAAATTCTTCCGTGGTGTACACATGGCTGGCCACAAAACGATAATTAATTTCTGCGGCTACGTTTCCATCATACCCGGGAGCAACGGCTGAAGCTGTTGCATCTACCACTACGGCAACTTCGAAGCCGTCTTCCAGCAGTTCCCTTAGATGCGATTCTACACATAGGTTTCCGGACATTCCTGCCAAAACAACCTTATCGATTTTCTGCTTTCTCAACTGCAAGCTAAGATCGTTCTGCTCGGGCCCGTACACTTTATGGGGACCTACGACCGTTACAAAATCCTTGTTGATGTATTTTTTGTATCGGGGAAGCCAATCAGCACCGGATCCTTCGAAGCCTTCTTTGTTGAGCTGGTCGCCTCGGTCAAACATTCCTATGTCGTGCATTAGTTTTTCCAATGCCCCTTCAAATTTCCATTTGTGATCGTGCTCGTAATAATAATGTGGAGAAATAAATACTTGAATTCCATGTGCTTCAGCCAATTGGAACAGTGTTTCCAAATTTTCAACGGTATTGTTTTTAATCACACTCTCTCCAATGACTCCCCAAGTTACGCCATCGGGGCTCAAAAAATCATTTTGAGGGTCGGTTATAACAATGGCCGTGGTGTTGTCCACTGTAAATCCGGGGTCTGGAATTTGAGCATGGGCGCAGGGGACACAAGCAAGAAGGAAAATGTACAAAGCAATAGGATTGAATAAAATTGATTTCATGATTTTAAAGATTAAGTGATTTTACAATAATTTGATTGTTTTTTATGATTTGGTCTTTCCTAAATAAATAGACCGGTTTCATCATTGTTAAATTCCAGTTCTTCTTGAACCTTGTTCAGTGTTTCCTGGTTTTCCGCATTCTGCGCACTGTATTTATACCTTGAAACAGACAGTCTTCTAAGGAATTTGGCCAATAACATTTCTACAAAGAATAAGGGTTGATGAATCACTGGTTTAATTCAACATGGCTAAGTTGTTCTGAAATGTTTTTCTATACTTTAAGGGTGGTATGCCAAAGTTGGATTTAAACAGTTTGGAAAAATGGCTAGGGTTTTCACAACCCACCCCGAGACCGACCTGAATAACACTTTCATCTGTGGAAATGAGAAGCTTTTTAGCTTCTTCCAGCTTTATTCGAGTTATAAACTGATGTGGTGTTTCACCTGTGGTTCTTTTAAATACACGAGTAAAATAATGCATGCTCAGCTCAACCAATTTGGCCAATTCAGAGGTTAGAACAGGACGATCTATATGTTTTTTTACATATCGATGTATCTTATGTATTTGAAAAGGAGTCAACCCCATTTTTAATTTACAGTTCAACTGCGATTCTATGTTCTCTCTTTTTACCAAGTAATCGCCCAGGGTAACTATCATATTCTCCAAATGGGATTGTCTGTCCATGGGACTCATCAATAGTTCCTGGATCAGGTAAAGTGCAAGCTGGTTGCTAAGCGGGGTTTCCAATATTGGTACAGGAACAAATTTATCGGTATCCATGCCAAGGTTCATTAAACCAAATGTTCCATTGTACATACCGATCACCAAAGGTGCGGTAGGGTTAAAATCGGGAGCTGTGTTGAGTGAATAGATAAATTCAAAAGTATCCGCCCCGTCGGCGCTATCTTTTTGGTTTTTAGTGTCCTGGATAAGAAAAAGGACAACGGTCGAGTTTCCGATTGTCTGTTTTATTTCCTTTCTATTGGTATGGGAGTTTTTGATGTGGTTGATATATCTCATGGCTTTTCTTTTTATATGGGTTAGCTGCGACGGACAGGGTTGCCCATCAATTATCTTATATGCTTCTTGTTTTAAGGGCCCTGCAGAATCGCCCCTTGAACACATTTCAAAATTACTGATGCATAGGGGAGGTAACTAGTTGGAGTTTCTTAATGCGGACAGTTTTCTTACCAATGTGTTGGATTTTATCATTTTTCAGCATTCTTTCCGTTGTTCTGGACTCCTTTTAAAAAGTGCGATCTTCTAAACGTTACGGTTTACCTTCTTAACGTATCCTATAATCACGTATAAATGAGTAAATTGTAGTCCAATACGTACCCAATGAATCGGATAAGAATAAAAGATGTAGATATTGAGTGGAGTTTGCATCCAGATATCTGGAAAATTGAGGAAAAAGGGACCTCCCAACTTGCAACCGTCCTTTTGCAACAATTATCCAAGACCACTTTGTTCGAGCAATTTGCAATAAATAAAATACAAATATTGCCTGGCAATAGGGTGACCTATCAAATACCGGTTCCTGAAAAAAAATTTCCAATAGCCCCTAAAACAGACAAGGATTTTGAGTCTTTCCTAAATCGAACAATTGTATTGGCCACTGCCATTTCGGAAGTACATAAAGCGGAATATTGTTTTGGCGTTTTACAGAACAGTAGATTTATGGTGGATTCGGATGGAAAATTGCTCATTACGGGTCTCGGTTTGTTTCAAAAAGAGTACGCCAAAAGTGACTTGGCCGCTTATCAGGATGATGATTTCTTTTTTATGGCCCCCGAATTTAGTACTCGTAGTAAGCAAAGACCAGATTTTAAAGCTGATCTGTATGGATTTGGAGCGCTGATGCATTATTGGCTAACCGGAGAACATTTTTTTAAAGCTGTAGACAAGCAAGAAGTATTGCACAAACATTTAACGGAACCATATGATGCTTCTATAAACACCCTTTGGAAACACACAGGGATCCATCAGATCATCAATGCTTTGTTGGAAAAGAAGCCGGAAAATAGGTACCAGTCGGCACAAGGGGTATTAAGGGATCTGGAAAACTTAAAACATCAATTCGGCAAAGGGGAATTTGATGTTTCCCCAGAATTGAGCATCAATTTTAATCCTGGGGTAATTCGCATTTCTGATACCATTCTGGAACAAGAAGCTGCCCTCCAGCAATTAATGAAGGTTTATCGGGATGTGCGAAATGGACCTGCTTCCGTAGCGTTTGTGGAAGGAGCGGCCGGTATAGGTAAAACATCTTTGGCCAAGGCTTTCGAAGCTGAAATTACCGATTCGGATACACTCTTTACCGTAGGCAGTTTTGATAAATCCCAATCCACCCCATATAGTGCATTCCAAAAAGCGTTTAAAAACATAGCACAGCGAATACTGCTTAAATCAGGAAAGAGCCATTCCGAGATCCGGGACATTTTTATAAATGGACTAGGTTCCGATTTATCTGCATTATTTGAGGTTATACCCGATTTAAAGGAACTTACCGGGAAACTACCGGAACCAGAATCCTTGAATCCATTGGAAACAGGAGATCGTTTTGTAAATCTATTTGCACGGTATTGCCGAACATTGGATGGAATCGGTTTAAAACGGGTGATTTTTATAGATGATGTACAATGGAGCGATCTATCCTCCCTTAAACTTATAGAATATATGGCGTGGGCACCGCTCCACAGGGTGTTGTTTGTGCTATCCTACAATCCGGAGGGACTAACAGAGGATCATCCTTTGCTCAAATTTCAACGCTCCTTGGTGGCGGGCAAAAAGAACGTGCCTGTAATACGTTTAAGGCCATTGAGCCAAAACGCCACTGAGCAAGTAGTGGCCGATGCGCTTTCCGAAGAGCAAAGCAAAATCCATGACCTTGCAGTACTGGTCCACAAAAAAACCAACGGAAACCCTTATTATATAAAACACTTCCTGTATTCGCTCCACGAAAATAAAGCTTTGACCTACGATACCGTGGCCCAACGATGGCAGTACAATCTGAGTAGTGTAAAACAGCAAGATGTAGCTGAAAACCTCTTGGCCATCTACGAAAAACAATTGTCCCTGCAATCGTACCAGGCCCAAGTTATACTTAAAATTGCCGCTTTTGACAATGGAAACTTTAATATTCCATTATTGATTTCTATGAGTGGTTTTCCCCAAGAAATCGTTGTTCTGCTTTTGGAACTGCTGACCGAAGCTGGCCAAATTTCAAAGTTGGACGCTACACCAAATCAGTTTGTATTTAATCACAACAAGATTCAACAGGCTGCATTGCACCTTGCCATTCCTGGGTTCGATGTTTCTTTTGAAGAGCTGCACTATGGTATTGCGCTATTTCATATGGAGAACAATGGAATTGTCGATGCCATATCACTAAATCAATTTGTAGAGCATTTAATAAGTTCAGGAGCTCATATACAGGATAATATCGTTCCCGTTGCTCTTGGATATATTTTGGAAGCGGCACAATTGGCAAATAACTCAAACTCGGCATTAACGGCAAAACAAAATTTGAGTTTTGCACTAGATCTTCAGACTAAATTTAGGACAGATAGGTATGCCTACGAAGTGTTGTTCGAAATGGCAAAGGCGTCCTACCTTTTAAAACAGGTGGAAGAGGGCAGGGTATATGCTGATAAGGCAATTAATAATGCCCCTGATGATTATAAAAAGTGTGAAGTTCATTTGCTGAACCTTACATTTTTTGAAGCTTACTCTTTATATAAGTCGAATACCCAGGAAGGAATTAAGGCGTTGAAGGTATTGGGATCCAAAATGAATCTTTTCTCTAAACCTAGTGAAACCAAGAGTGCATACCTCAAATTTATGGAGGTGCTGCCTACGGATTTTAATAATGATTTATTGGGTAGTGCAGTATATACAAAGGAAGACCGGTATGCTTTGGAAATTATGGTGAATATGTGTACTTCCGCCAAGCAGATAGATCATACTCTATATACCCATCTTTTATTTGCCATGGGCGAACTTATGTTTAAAAATGGTTTCACCGATTCGTCTCCTTTCATACTGGTACATTTAGGATCGCTTTTGTGCCACCGATATCATGAATTTGAACTGGGCGAGAAACTTAGCTCTCTTGGTTTAAAAAGGTTGCAATCGGAAAAGCCGGGTAAATATTTCTCCAAAACCATGTCCGTTTATCATATGGCAATGGGTCCGCTTATGGCCGATTACCAGACTTTGGAAACACAACTGGATGAAGCCATCGCTTATAATGTGGATCGAGGGGACTTTTATGGGGCAAGTAGCCTGCAATATGCCCAAATTAGAAACCAATTGCTCTCGGGCACTAATCTGATGGAATTGCTCAGGGTCTGTAACGAGACGATAGATTCCTTCAGCATACATGGCAATACAGTCCATTTGGCCCAAATACAAGGCATCAAATTTATTTTGCAAAGATTGATCGGGAACGATACCGGCAACTTAAACACAGCAACAAAGGTCATGCAGTTATTGGAAGATAGTAATTGCAGGACCGCCATTGCAAGTTTTCACATATTTTCAGGTTGGGTCGATTGTATTAAGGGAGATTATCAAAAAGCCTTAGCCCACTTTAAGGACCATCAAAAAGAATTGGAACATCTGATTTCCGAACCACAATTTTTTAAATATCAGGTCTTACGGTCCGTATGTGAATTAATGGTCAATAGCAACCCAACATCAAAAGTTTTGGGAGGAGTTAAGGAAAGGCAGAAACAACTAAGTGGTTGGGCGAAGGCCGCATCGCACAATTTTTGGGCAGAGTACCAAATAGTAGAGTTGTTACTGGCTTGTAAATCGGGAGATTATACCAATGTGCCCGAGCAGATAGAACATGTACTGCTTTGGACACAGAAAAATGGACAATTCCATATTAGGGCCATGTTTTGCGATATAATTTCAAGTGCTCTACCAAAAAAAGGATTTGTTTTTATAAAGCAAGCCTTAAAAAATGAATCCGAAAAAGCCAAAGCAGGATGGGGCATTCCTTTGCAGAGTAAAGAGTTCGACGGGAATTTTGAAGAGAAGGCAAACACCCATTCCCAGCACATTAAAAATTTCGATTTTCAAAGTTTGATCAAGGCCACGCAAACCATATCGGCAGAAGTGAATCGGGACCGTCTTGTGGAGAGTTTATTGCAGATTGTGATGGAAAATGCCGGAGCGGACAAAGGAGCACTGGTTTTAAGAAACGGGACCTCTTTACATGTTACGGCCTTTATAGATCTTACTGTTCCAACAGAAGCACAATTTTCGGAGAGTCCTCTCGAAGATTGCAGAACATTGCCCATTAGCCTAATAGAACATGTAGCAACGACTAAAAAGGAGCTGTGCATTGATGATTTAACCGAATATTGTGCCAATTCAGAAGATTTGACAGCAGATTTTAAGGGGTCGCTGCTGTTACTTCCCTTAATAAAACAAAGAGATCTGGTAGGAGTACTGTACATTGCCAATAGCCATATTACAGGAATGTTTACAGAAGGAGGACTGGAAGTATTGCGAATAGTTGCGGCACAAGCAGCAATTTCCATTACAAATTCCACCCTTTATGAACAAGCCGTTACCTTAAACAATGAGTTGGCGACCTCCCAAAAGGAACTGGCCAAACTTAACCAGGCATTGGAAGAGAAAATTAAAAATAGGACCCAGCATTTACGCCACGAAATAGAAATGAGAAAAGAGGCGGAAAGGGACTTGATTTTTGCCAAGAACGATGCCGACAATGCCAACCGTGCCAAATCACAATTTTTGGCCAATATGAGCCATGAGATCCGTACACCTCTAAATGCAATTGTTGGATTCTCTCAGATACTTACCAATCAAAGCAAGTCACTTGATCTAACCAATTCGTTTCGTAGGTATTTGAACAATATTCATCAAAGTGCAGAATCACTTTCCGAGATAATCCAGGACATATTGGATTTATCCAAGATAGAAGCAGGAAAAACCGTCCTTTTGCAAGAAGATATGGATCTTAGGCAGCTGTTCTTTTCGGTATATAGGATTCAGAATAGTATGGCAAAGTCCAAGGATGTAAAGGTAATCTATGGTCTGTCTCCGGGAACACCAAGATATGTGCGTTCCGATCGTGGTAAAATAAAACAGATCCTTATGAATATTGTGGGCAATGCGGTAAAATTTACCCCGGCATCCAAGAACGTGCACCTGGATTTGCGTGTAGATAACGACTTTTTGATATTCCGAGTAGCTGACGAAGGCATAGGGATTCCACAGAAAGACCTCGAACGAATTTTTGAACCCTTTACACAATCCGATGCGGGCAAGGACAGAAAATACGGCGGAACAGGGCTTGGGTTGGCAATTACCAAAAGCCTAGTGGATATTTTAAAAGGAGAGCTTAGTGTGGAGAGTACGGAAGGGGAAGGAACCATCTTTACGATCAAGATACCCTATTTAAAGGCCACGCCAATGCCATTCGATAATCCCGAGACCATTATGGCCAACTATAGGATACCTTCCAAAAGTAAAATTTTGGTGGTGGAAGATCAATTAATGAACCAAGAAATGATCAGGGCCCTATTTGCCGAGTTGGGATCGGAAATTTTACTGGCTTCAAACGGTAGGGAAGGTGTCGCCATGGCAAAGCAATATGACCCCGATATTATTTTTATGGATATTCACATGCCGGAAATTGATGGTTTTGAGACCTTAAAGTTGATTCGAGGCTTTAACCTGGATATACCCATAATAGGCTTGTCCGCAGATGCATTCAAAGAACACCAAGATGCTGCCGTAGAAGCAGGTTTTACCGCTTACCTTACCAAACCCGTAAATGTACCCAAGCTCGTGGGACTTCTAAAAAGTTTCCTTCCAGAAGTGTCCTGTACAAAATCAACTGGCAAAACGGTTCTGAATGATGATCAACAACATCAAAAAGAGCAAGCGCTGGAAACCTTGCGAAAACTGCCCATTTTTGAAACGGAAAAATTGGCTGCAGTCGCTGAATCCTTAAGTGAAATACTGCCTGCCGGAATATTGAATAAATTGGAGGATGCCATTTATACAGGTGATGAAGTAGCTTTACAGAATTTTTTAACGAATACATTAAATGTATAAGGATACTTCTATTTTGGTTGTGGATGACAACCGACAGGTATTGGAACTGGTAAACCATGTCTTGGCCGAAGTAGGCTATAACATCTCTTTTATCCCAAAAGGACAGTTTTTGTTCAAACGATTGGCAAGCCAAAAATTTGATTTGGTACTGTTGGATATCAACCTTCCAGGTGTTAGTGGTCTGGAACTCTTGCAACAGGTCAAATCGGATTTTGTTTATAAATCAATTCCGGTAATCATTATTAGCGCAGAGGAAGAAGATGAAACTTTGGCAAAATGTTTTGCTCTTGGAGCAAGCGATTATATCAAAAAACCGATTCATCACGAAATTCTAAAAGCTAGGGTTCAGTCCGTTATTTCGGCATCTCGATTCCATCAAAATGCGATCCATCAACAAAAACAGGAAGCCTTGCGAGCCCGGATGAAGATGTTGTCCTCCCAAATGAACCCACATTTTATTTTTAATTCTTTGTCTTCTATCCAAGAATTTGTTCTGGCAAACAAAACCGAAAGGGTATTGGATTATCTATCGGAGTTTGCTGGATTAATGCGACAAAACCTGGAGAATTCCATGCTTGCCCATATAACTCTATCCAAGGAGCTACAGTTTTTGGATACCTACTTAAAACTGGAAAGAACCCGCTTCAACAATATATTCGAATATAGGATTGATATAGATGTTGAGGCTCCGGAAAATATTATGATTCCACCTATGCTACTGCAGCCCTATCTGGAGAATGCGATTATTCATGGTCTTCGTAAATCCACTGGACCGGGAAGGTTGCTTTTAAAGGTTAGGGAAAAAGGGAATACCATACATTGTACAATAGAGGACAATGGTATTGGAAGGGCATTGGCTTCGGCTATCTCGGAGAGCCGGCATAGATCTATCGCCATGTCCAATATTGAGGCGCGCCTAGAACTCTTGAACATGGAATTTGGACAGGATTTGTTCAGTGTCGAGGTCGTGGACCTGGAAAAGAAAGGTAAGCCTTCTGGTACAAAAGTAGAGCTCTGCTTTCCAAACGATTTACACTAATTTTTTTAGAAGGGCTTCCTTTTTCCTGACCGATACATCCACATGGGATCCATCTTTTAAAACAAGATACCCCCCTTTGCCCTTAACATATTTTTCTACATGGTTAAGGTTGACCATATGGGATTTATGTACCCTGAAAAAATTAAAGGACTCCAATAAAGGTTCAAATTCTCCCAAAGGTTTGGAAACCATGATCATTTTTCCGTTATCCAGGTAAAAGTTGGAATACACATGGTTGGCTTCTACGCGCAGCAATCGATTGGCTTCCACAAAATCAATGCCTTCCGACGAGCGTAGGGCTATTTTGGTATAATTATGGTCCTGCAATTTGGTATTTTCCCTAAGTACCTGATATTCTTCTTCCCTAGAGGGTGCCTGCTTGGCCAAAATTTTACCTGCTCGAGATACAGCGTTTTTCAGTTCTTGAATGTTTATGGGCTTTAAAAGATAATCCAGTGCAGCATACTTAATGGCATTTATGGCATAAAGATCATGTGCTGTTGTAAAAATCACTTCAAAATTAGGTTCCGGAAAATGGTCGAACAAGGTAAATCCATTGCCCTCGGGCATTTCAATATCCAAAAACACCAAGGCAGGCTGTTCCGTGTTGATCAGGACCACAGCATCTTCCACAGAAAAAGCATCGCCAACCAGCTCAATATTAGGGCAAAATGTAGTCAACATCTTTCCAAGAATATCATGGTGACGTTGTTCATCATCCACAATAATGGAACGGATTTGAAGGGTCATGAGCGGTTTGGTTATAATTATAGCTCTAAATATAGAGTAATTTGAAGAATTATTTCTAATTTGTACTCATAATCAACCGTTTGTAAATGACTTTAGGCATTGGCAGTTTGGCGCCCGATTTTAAGGCAGTCACCACAGAGGGAGAAATCCAATTTTACGATTGGTTGGGTGAGTCTTGGGGGTTGTTTTTTTCTCATCCAGAGGATTATACGCCCATTTGTACCACCGAACTGGGCATGGTAGCACAATTGGAAGAGGAATTCGTGAAAAGGAACATGAAAGCTATTGCGTTGAGTGTTGATGACCTGGATTCTCATTTGGGTTGGAAATCGGATATTGAAAATTCCATGAACGTTACCGTGAGATTCCCAATTATTGCAGATGCAAAGGCCGAGATTGCCCATAAATTTGGAATGATCCAACAAGGTGCTTCCGATAAAAAAACAGTGCGGTCCGTTTTTATAATAGACCCTGATAAACGGATACAGCTTCATCTTACCTATCCCATGTTCATCGGTAGAAATTTTGATGAAATATTAAGGGCAATAGACGCACTGCAACTACATGCGGAACACCAGGTACTTACACCGGCCAATTGGAAGCCAGCTGAAGATGTTATTATAGACCCATCCATGCCCGAAGAGGAAAAGAAAGCTAAATTTCCGGACAGAAAGGTGCAGGGAGCATCGTATCTTCAATTTTCCAGTGATCCATCCAAGAAGAAATAATGCGATTACCTGTAGTATTATTTTAGGCCATTTCCATGTTTTGTTTTGTTTTTAAAATTTGTTGGAGTATCCTTCACTGGTTTGGTATGGCTCTTATATTGAATGGTATCCAATCATAAAAAAAATCTTCCACCGTTGCCATGTCGGTAATTTCCATTGCTCAGATAACTGTGCAGTGTCAGAAAAACCAATTTTGAACGGTTTTTAACTTTAAATCAGGACAAAACCGCAAAATCAGAACATAATGGCAAATTTCAAATAAAATGGGTCTTTCCATTTTGTGAGTTTTACAGTGTTATAAATCAAGAAATAAACCTGTAAACAAAAACATTATGGAATCCACCAACTCTACGGAAAGAGCAATTTTAGGTAAAAAGGAAGCACAGCTTCCGGTTACCGGTTTTGAAATAGACCGGCATACGGCGATCGTAATTGTTGATCCACAAAACGATTTTTTAAGCCCTGAAGGGGTTGCGTGGGGGGCTGTGGGCCAAAGTGTTATGGAAAATAACACCATTGAAAATATTGAAACCCTGTTTAGATTAGGTGCGGAAAACGGTATCCATGTATTTGTGTCACCGCACTATTATTACCAACATGATCATGGATGGCGTTTTGAGGGAGCCTTGGAGAAATTGATGCACAATATCAATATGTTCGATAGGGGAGATCAATTGAATGTAGAGGGTTTTGAAGGTTCCGGGGCAGATTGGCTTCCCATTTACAAGCCATATATCAACAACAAAGAGAAAGTTACCGTTTGTGGACCACATAAAGTGTTTGGTCCGGAGAACAACGACTTGGTACTTCAGCTTAGAAAGCAAAAAATCGATAAAGTGATACTTGCCGGAATGTCCGGAAACCTATGCGTGGAATCCCATATGCGAGAACTTTTGGAATGTGGATTTGAACTTGCTGTGGTAGGCGATGCCACAGCCTCTGCCAAACTCCCTGGCTTGGACGGGGATCAAGCGGCACAAACCAATTATGCCATGATGGCAAGCGAGATATACACGACCAATCAACTCGAAGAAATTTTGGAATCACAAAAGAGCCTTGCCGAAGATTGATTTAAAGAGATAGAAAACAGAGAAGTTTAATAAAAGTTCTGGTTAGTGTTTGTTTAGTTGAAATGGATGGGAGGTACGGCTCCGTATCTCCCTTTCATAAACCGATGGATAAATTAAAACAACAGATTAAAAAGTATGGGTCATGTTTAATAACACCAATATCAATAGACTGCCTTTGGTATTTAAAAGTGACGATGGCAAGAACTATTTCCAATTTCATATTCGTGGTCAACTTGCTTCTTTGGAGTACGATATGATCGGAGAGCAAGAGATCAATTTAAAAAAGCTCGAAATCAGTAAACATCTAAATCGACCTGAGGTGGGAAATGCTTTGATAGAAAGGGTTTTGGAATACTCCTTAAGGGCGGATTATACTGTTGTGCCGACAAATCCAGAGGTTGTGAAGTTTATACAAAAACGCCCAGAATATAAAAAACTCCTATCGGCCAATAATAGCAGTATAGATTTCCATCAAAAGAAATTTCGAGAACACAAAACACTATTTTAAAAATAACCGAAGCCATGAGAACAACAACAAAAACAAAGGTTCAGCTAAAACCTGAACTATGGTCCGTACAACATAAAACCTATCTTTTTGCAATGGCCAGGCGAAAGCTGCCGGAAGCTGCCATAGAGGATGTTGTACAAGATACATTTTTGGCAGCTTTGCGCTCTGCTCCTCGATTTAAGGGACAATCTACAGAACGTGTTTGGCTCACTTCCATATTACATCATAAGATCATGGATTATTATCGAAAAGCCTACTCCCGCCAAGGAAAAGTTATGCACGATGCCTTGCGATTGTCCGATCATCCCAATTGGTACGAATTGGAAAATCAGACAAACAAACCCAATGATGCCGAGATAATCGAATTGCTCAATGCAGATGAACTGATCAGTGTTTTTAATTCGGGACTAAGTGTTTTGGGCAATAGGGAAAAAGAGGTACTTCGATTAAAAATGAAGGGATACAGCACAGAAGCAATCTGCAACACATTGGATATTGAAAGGGTAAATACCTGGGTGGCGCTCAGTCGGGCCCGAAAGAAAATGAAATCCTATTTGAACGAGAACTGGTAAAACAACTCGTGTCCGATTATGCAAAACATTTGGTTACATATTCAATTGGCACTTTGCCGTATCGGGATAGCTTGTATGGGAGCGTACCAAAGGATTAGGTACAATAAACAAAAAAGACACAAATCATAATAAAATGACAGAAATAAAAACGCCGGTGCCACCTTTTACCGAGGAATCCGCAAAACAAAAAATACAACTTGCCGAGAATGCGTGGAACAGTAAGGACCCTATACAAATATCACTGGCCTATACCGTGGATAGTGAATGGCGTAATCGTTCCAGTTTTGTAAACGGACGAGAGGAAATACAACAGTTTTTATCGAGCAAATGGGAAAACGAACTCGATTATAAGCTAAGAAAAGAATACTGGGCCCATACCGATAATAGAATTGCCGTACGGTTCGAATACGAATACCGCAATAAGTCGGGACAATGGTATAGGGCATACGGCAACGAGAACTGGGAGTTTAACGAGCATGGTTTAATGCAAAAACGTTTTGCCAGTATCAACGATATGCCAATTGATGAGCACGAAAGGTATTTATAATCATCAGCAGTATCAAATGCCGAAAAAATAGTCTTTTCTAAAGTTCTGAATCAAAAATAATTCAGCTCTATTAAGGCTGCTAGTTAGAAGTAACAATTAATCTTAAATAGTACACATGAAAACAATGAATTCAATCAAAATTCGGAAAACCATCCTGGGAATTAGTTTCTTTTTGCTTTTTGGACTGGTTTTGATGCATGCCCAATCTCATAGTTACAGTACGGACGATAGTATGATCGCCCTGGACGGTTATAGTGCTGTATCCTATATGGATAATGGGAAAGCAGAGATGGGAAAAAAAGCCTACAAGGCCAGTTTCGATGGACTTACCTATTATTTTACCGATCATAAACAATTGAAGAAGTTCCAGAACAACCCCAAAAAATACAAGCCTCAATATGGTGGTTGGTGCGCCTTTGCCGTTTCACTGGGGGGCAAGTACCGTCCTAATCCCAAAAGTTTCCGTGTGGTTAATGGAAAACTATACATGTTTACGGTAAACTTGGAAGGCGATTTTGTACAAGTCTGGGAAAAAGAAGGTAAAGCCAAGCACATTGCACAAGCCAATAAGAATTGGCAAACCATGAAAAAATTTACAACGTTTGCTCCATAAATCTCTTCATTTTAGTTTGGTTTACTTTGAAGACCGTCTTGCCGACTACCCATACTTCTTATTTATAGGTCGGCAGGCGGTTTTTACTATTCCTCAGATTTCATAACAGGCCAAAAAAATCCAATAGTTTATTTAGAACCCGTAATGGTTTAAGAGGATATTCAGTAGAATGGACAAAGTGAAAATATAATAGGGAAATACAATGTCTATTCGGGATAAACACATTAAAGCATTAACCCGTCAACTCTGAATGTATCTATTTCTAATGATTCCGTCTACTTCCATTTAATACTGCAGCCTATGCTTGGATATTGTACCTTGGCAATGTCTTTGTTGTTCAGCATAGCATCCAATGCATTGGTTAGATCTCTTCCGGATGCAGTTCCCATATTTGGCCTCGATTCATCAAACCGACCTCTGTAGGCCAGTTTCAGGTTATCATCAAATACAAAGAAATCTGGAGTGCATTCCGCCTGATAGGCCTTGGCAACTGTTTGGGTTTCGTCATACAGATAGGGGAACGAATAATTCAAGCTCTGGGCAACATGGG
Source organism: Flagellimonas sp. ABD4_174 (assembly GCF_056160185.1). Taxonomy (NCBI): domain Bacteria; kingdom Pseudomonadati; phylum Bacteroidota; class Flavobacteriia; order Flavobacteriales; family Flavobacteriaceae; genus Flagellimonas; species Flagellimonas sp. ABD4_174. The sequence goes on along the minus strand of NZ_JBSWWP010000001.1, from coordinate 2,521,190 downwards.
TCATCATCTCTGGTCCATCTTCAGGAAAGTACTCCACATCATTGCTACTAATGGCAATAAATTGGATATCCTTGGCCTGATACTCATTGGCTACTTCCACAAATTTATGGTTGATATGGTGAATAAAAGGACAATGGTTGCATATAAAAACAACTACTGTAGCTGTATTTGACTTTAGTTGGGATAGTGATAGTTGCTTTTTTGATACGGTGTCAAAGAGAGTGAAATCGGGAGCCTTGGTCCCTAATTCCATCATGTTGGATTGTGCTAATGCCATGATATTTGGTGTTTTTAGTGATGGACGACCTGTGGAAACCAAACTTGGTTTCCACAGGTCGTCCTTAAATCAATTAATAATTAATGGTCTATTGGAGTTCGATATTTATATCCCTCGATGCTTTCGTGGGTTCTAGAAATCCCCTATTTCCAGTTAAAATTCCCAATCAATATAACCTTCAGGACCGGGGGAATACAGTAAATCTGGATTTAAAGGTGTCAACTCTTCGTTGTGCTTTAATTTATCTATCAAGTTGGGATTGGCAATAAAAGGACGTCCGATATAAACAAGGTCGTAACCATCTTCCAGAAGGTTTTCCGCTTTAGTTGCAGAATCTACGTCGCCGCCACCGATCATGGTACCATTAAAATTGTCGCCTATGGTCTTCCATATTTGGGTCGCAAATTCTGGAGCTGCCATGGCTGAACGTTGATCGGCAATATGTATGTAAGCAATGTTCTGTTTCGATAATTCTTGAGCCAAGTACGTGTACAGACTTACGAGATCGTCATATTCACCCGACATACCATTTACGACACCATAGGGTGAAAAACGAATTCCAACTTTGTCCGGGCCGATGGCTTGCACAACTTTTTGAACGGTTTCCAAAACAAATCGGCCCCTGTTTTTGTAGTTGCCGCCATATTCATCGTTTCTTTGGTTGGTTTTTGGATCAAGGAACTGTTCCAAAAGGTAACCGTTGGCACTATGGATTTCAATGCCGTCAATTCCTGCCTCGATAAGTTTCTTAGAGGCAGTAACGTATTCGTTTTGTACCTGTACGATATCCTCAAAAGTCATTTCCCGGGGTATATCATGTGGCTGCATTCCTTCCTGATCGGTGTACATTTCCATTTCGGTGAGCGGTACAACCGATGGGGCAATGGTCTCACCACCGTTAGGAAGGTTTAAGGATGCAGAAACGCGTCCGGTATGGAAAAGCTGGACAAACATTCTTCCTTCGTTTTCATGTATACCGCGGGCGATATTTTTCCAACCGTTTATTTGTTCTTCGGTATAAGCTCCAGGTATTCTGGGATATCCAGTTCCATTTGGGGATACGGAGGTAGCTTCGGATAATATAAGTCCGGCACCGGCCCTTTTGGAATAGTATTCCTTCATTAAATCGTTTGGAATGTTATCGATGGCCCTGCTCCTCGTCATTGGGGCCATTACGATCCGGTTTTTCAATTTTGTTCCGGACAATTCAAATGTTTCAAAAACTTTCATTTTTTGTATTTTGATTAATATGATTTTTACGTAGTTGCTATTCTATTTTTGGAATCGGTAGCATACCCACTCTATGCCATTTTTCAGGATTAAGAACAAGTCAGTGAGTTATAATTGGATTGCCTCCGTTTTCGTTAAGTTGAATACTTGAGGAATTTCCAATTGATTTTACCTTAAAGTTCTTTGATCAGACGAATCATTTGATGCGTAAACCCCCATTCGTTATCGTACCAAGCCATTACCTTGAGTAAATCACCATCTACCACCCTGGTCATGTTCAAGTCTGCGATTGAGGCGTATGGGCTGCCAATAATATCCGAAGAAACCAAGGGCTCTCTCGTTGTGGACAGCACTTCTTGGTATCGCTCAGTGGACGCTTCGCTTTCCAAAATTTCATTGATCTCCTCTGGTGTTACGGGGCGTTTGGTAACAAAGGTCATATCCGAAATGGAGCCTACTTTTGCCGGAACACGTATGGCAACGCCATCAAACTTATCCGTAAATTCCGGTAAAGCTTTGGTTGTGGCGATGGCAGCACCAGTGCTGGTCGGAACCAAGTTATCGGCCGCCGCCCGTCCCATACGATAATTTTTAGGGGAAGCACCGTCCATTAAACTTTGGCTTGCGGTGTAGGCATGCACTGTGGTCATGATCGCTTTGTGTATTCCCACCCTACGACTCAGGATTTCAACAATGGGGCTAATGTTGTTCGTGGTACAACTGGCACAAGAAAAAATGGAAGTGTCTCCCAAAGCGGAGCTTACCCCATGGACCACCGTGGGTACATCTTGACTTTTGGTGGGGGCAGATATCACAACTGTTTTTGCGCCGGCCGTAATATGCTTTGATGCATCTTCACTTTGGGTGAAAATACCCGTACTTTCGATAACCACATCAATGTTAAGATCTTTCCACGGAAGGTCTTCAGGATTTTTTTGGTTAAAGTAGGTAATCTTATTGTCATCCACCTCCAAGGTATTTCCTGAAACCGATACATTGTGTTTGTAGGGCCCGTAGGTACTGTCATACTTTAGGAGATAGGCCAAGTTTTCAATAGGTAAAATATCGTTTATGGCCACTAGGGTCAGTTCTTTCGATTCGAGAATTACTTTGAGCGAGGCGCGACCTATTCGCCCCATTCCGTTTATCGCTATTCTTTTCATTTTAATGTATTTAATTTATTTTCCAATTCTTTTATTCGTTGTTTTAGTGGCTGTACAATTTTATCCACTTCATCGGAGGTGTATCGCTGTACGATGTGTTGCGGGCAGTTAACATCCACTGCTTTGATTTTAAATATAATGGCACGTTCTACCTTGGCCGGGTAATCTTCCATGGTCAAGGATTCCATTAGGGTGGCATCCTCCATTTCCACATGGGCCTCTCCCCAAATTTTTACCCTTGTTTTGTTCGGGTAGTCCATTAAAAAAAGAAATGCTTTAGGGTTATCGGCCAGATTGCCCACACTGATGTATTGACGGTTTCCTGAAAAATCGGCAAAAGCGATGGTTGTTGGGTCCAATATTTTTAAAAAACCTGGCGCCCCACCTCGATGTTGGATGTAGGGCTGTCCCTCAGGGTTAGAAGTTCCCATATAAAAGGAATCCCGCTTGCTTACAAAATCGATTATAGGCGGGGTCAGTTCCTTTAGCCAACCCCTGCCGGTCTCCATTTGAGCATAACTTTTTCTTGAACCGTTTTTTTCCTGAAGTTTTTTTACGGTTGAAGTAAATGCAATGTCGGAGGTGAATTCCCCTTGCTGTTTTTTCATACTAATTGGATTAAAGGACGCTTTTTATTATCCTATATCCTTAGTATGATTTTAGGCGAAAACCTGACAAAGGCAATCTTTATTGAAACAATGATTTAATTTTGGAATGATAAATTGGGTCTGCTACCTCCAGAATAGCACTTAACAAATCCGTGGATATAGGCTTATTATTAGGGTATCTATTGCTGCTCAAAAAGTTTTTCAAAGCTTTATTCAATACCGATTCCCCAATCAGTTCACTCAGCTCCACAAATACAAGGGCACCTTTTGAGTAGGCCAAATATGTTTCGCCCGGGGCAACTTTTAGTATAGACTTTCTTTGGTTAAAACCTTTTTCGGCATCGTAGATCTGTTGGTGAATCGCTAATCGCTCCCACATTTTATCCTGACCGTACATCTGTTTGTAGATCATCATTTCCGTATACATGGCCAAGCTTTCGGTAAGCATGGAATATCCTTCCCTAAAATCGGGCTGTATTTGATGCGTACCCCACCAAAAGTGGGAAACCTCATGTCCGGCGAGTTCATTGATAACATCTTGTTGTTTTCCTGCGGTCAGGTTCGCATTGAAGGTCATATGTTCGGTTAGGAATATAGACCCGGGGTAAGCAGTACCCGCAAATCCTTGCGTAAAAGAAGATACTTCTGCATAGTTAACCGTTTTAAAAGGATATGGCCCAAAATGTTCTTCACAGTAATCTAGTGTTAGCTTCGTATTTTCTATTAAATGTTCCACATTCGAGCTATGCTCTGGATGATGGTAAACCCTAATGTCGATATTATGGTGCTTTACATTCTTAACTTGATAGTCTGCCGAGGAAATTGCAAAACGAAACGGGATGGATTGAGCGGCATAAGCAAAGTAATTTCTTTCCCCTTGCTGCCATTGCTTTTTTAACTCTCCGGTCCCCACAGCTACTTGATCGCCAGTGGTGGAAATTTGCATGTTCAAATCTATGGCATCGTTCAAGTATTTTTTAGGAGCTTCCAATTTTCTAAAGGTTGTGCCAAGCGAAAGGCCATACTTGGCACGCGTAATGGAATCTTTTATTTCCCTATCGGAGTCATATCCAAATTGGGGATAATACCTGCTGATCCTCATGAACGAACCATTTTCGATGATGGCATTAAAGGAATCGTGACCGTTCACAGCAAACCATTGATAGTCCAATTTAAATTGTAACTGGACGGAATCGTTGGGTTGTATGGGGTGGGGAAGGACCAGTTCTGAATTTGTATCGTTGAGCTCAAAATTTTCTTGACCGTATTGAAAAACCATGAACCTGATTTTCATTTCCTCAGGGACACTTATTAAAACTGAATCAATAGGCTGGTCGTGTTTATTGACCAAAGTATATTGTCCTTCGATGGTATAAGATTGCTCATCAGGGTATAAATGTACTTTGGTCTGTACCTTTTTTATCGTGGGTTGTGCCATGTTTTGGTACTTCCTAAACTGTTTTTCATACATCAGCTGGGCATTGATAACTTCCTCTTTTTCTTTTTTAGGATGATAGTTCCTTAAGTAAATAGAACTGCTTATAAGTGCAATCATCAAGGATAGAACCATCCCGATCATAAGCACTTTTCTATCCTTGTTATTTCTTTTAAAATAATACCACATGAATAGTAGCATCAAAATAGAAAAACCAAAGACCAAGCGCAATGAGTAGGGGTTTATATAGTCGCCAAACCCAATAAATTCACTATAAGAACCTCTATAACCGGAGAAAAACCGAAGCAATGAACTAGTAAATATACTTTTGGAGATGGGTGTTGCCAATACCAAAAAACACAAAATGGAAACACCAAGAGCTATTGATTTATTTTTGCTCAACAGATTGATCAAAATCATGAAAAGGCCAAGTAGTACTAAAGGGAGTGTGTTGAATAAAACAGCTCCAAAGTAGGCCCGAGCATCAAAAATTAGATGTTTAAAAAAAACTTGAAAGGCTAGTGCCTCTACAATAATGATAAGTGTTAGGGTGGTCAGTAATACCACAATGCTACCGATATGGCCCACTAATTTTTGCGTCGCATAAAAGGTTGTTTGCTCTAAAACGGAAAACCTACTTGAGTTACTCCGCCAGAAAAGGTCATTTACAAAATAAACGGTAAACAATGCGCCCAAAGGGTAAAACGTACTGTTGATGGTTTGTACTAAAAGACCAGAACTTGCATACATTTGAGGTATTCGAATTCCTTTATTGATATCATCATACATTTCCACGCCAACATAAAAAACCAAGAGTAGGACAGTGGCTATAAAAGGTATGCTTTTAAAGATATAAATGGTATCCACCTTTATAAACGATAATATCGCTTTCCACTTAGATTTTTTATTGAATTCCGTAACCGCGGCGGCAAATGGATTTATGGAAGGTTTTACACCCGTAATTATCAACTTTTTTCTACTTTTTTTCTTGAATTTTGGAAGAAATGAGAACGACCGAATCCCCAGAAGTAACATACCAAAGGCTAAGACAATACTAGCCATTCTGTTAATGAGTAAAAGATTTGACAAGGGTACAACCTGGTAATTTCTTTGCTCAAGGCTCAAATCCTTGGCTTCAAAAAAATAGCCCGACAAGCCAAAAATATCCACTATGGCAGAAATGCGTTGAACAAACAGGGATTGTGGCATGGCCTGTGCCATAAACGGCGCATTCGAGAATAAGAGTGTAATCATGTACAACACGTAGAGCAGCACCCCAACAATGGCCACCATTAGTTTATTCTTGTACGACTGCGCCACATAAAATAACACACTGCAGATAACCAACGTGTTGACGACTCCAAATATTAAAAAGGGATATGCAAAATGCCAAAATTGGAAACTAGGATTCAATAGGACGTCTTTGGCCAAATGTATGCCTAATACATAACCTGATATAAGACAAAAAAAACCGAACAACGTGAGTAGGTTAAACGAAAAAAATCGAGCAAAGGCAAATCTGTTTTTCGCTATTGGCGTTGAGAAAACTATTAGTTCGTAGTTGGCATCCTGTTCTTTGAACAAAAGAGGAAAAGCCAAAACGGTGGCAATTAATATGATCGCCAAACTCAAAAGACCGATCATGAATCCAACAGAATACGATGCGTTGACCGCAAGTTCATCTCCTACCGAGATATTGAACTTATAACCGGTTAAGATACCGATACCCAAGAAAAAGGCAATGGCTATATAGGTGGTTTTCTGCCTAGCAAGGGTTTGCAAGTCGTTTAGAAGAACAGTTTTCACGATGCAACTTTGTTTAGGTGGGCAAAATAGGCGAGTTCAAGACTAGGTTCGATAGGAGTAAAACCAGGAGGGCAGTCCGTTTCAAGAACAGTGATGTGCATTGTTCTTTCCACCAACTGCTTGTTTATGACATGGTAGTTGGCTTCCATTGCCGACAGCTCTTCCTTAGTTGTAGGTTTACGCCACAATTGGCCTTCCAATTGTTTCAAATAGTTTTTTGGGGCGTCTTGGGATACTATTTCGCCCTTTTTGATTATTGCCATTTGCGAACAGAGGTTTCTAACATCCTCCACCAAATGGGTAGATAGAATGATGATGATATCTTCGCCAATATCGCTGAGCAGGGAATTGAATCTATTTCGTTCTTCAGGGTCTAAACCTGCGGTTGGCTCATCCACAATTAATATTTTAGGATTTCCCAATAACGCTTGTGCCACTCCAAAACGCTGTTTCATGCCCCCGGAGAAGGTATGTACTTCCTTATCTTTGTAATCCAGCAAATTAACTTTATCCAATAACCATAGTATTTGGTCATGGCGTTGTTGCGAATGGTTAACTCCTTTCAGCTTGGCCAAGTGTTCCAATAAATGATAGGCGGATACCTTTGGGTACACACCAAAATATTGAGGCAAAAAACCCAAATGCTTTTGGATATCCAGCGGGTTTTGAACCACGTCCGCCCCGTTAAAATAAATTTTACCGGTGGTTGGTTTTTGCAGTCCAACAATGGTTTTCATCAGAGAAGATTTTCCAGCACCATTGGGCCCCAAAAGTCCAAATATTCCGTTCTGTATTTCTAGATTTAAGGCAGTAAGCGCCCTGTACCCATTGCTGTACACAAGGGATACATTATCGATTTTTAATGTATTCATGATTAAAATATGTTGGAAGAACTATGCTACATAGTCAATAATATCTCCTGGTTTACAGTCCAAAGCCTTGCAAATGGCCTCTAGGGTTTCAAAGCGTACACCTTTAGCTTTTCCATTTTTAAGTATGGATAAATTGGCCGGGGTTATGCCAATCTCTTCGGCGAGGTCCTTGCTCTTTATCTTTCGTTTGGCGAGCATCACATCAATATTTATAATAATCGGCATAACTTAGATATATAGATCTTGTTCGTTTTGTAATGACAGTCCTTGATTGAAAATTTCTGAAATAATAAAAATAAAGACCCCTAAAACAAGATGTAACGCTACAATGATGAATATTCCTTTATCGATCTCAATAAAGAACGATGAAAAGGCAACGAGCACTATGGGGAAAATCAAATTAGCTGCATAAAACCGCTTTAAATGTGTAACATTGGGTTGGGTAAAAAGTTTTTCCCGGTAGAATACTTTAAACACATTGGAGAGCAACCAAAAAAATAAGGTGTAAGACGAAACAGGCAGTAAAAAGGCGAATAAAAAATACGACCAGTTGTTGTCCAATATTAAAAAAGAAACATCGCTAAATGGATAATTGATTATGGCCCGTGTATCCTCTGTGCGAATATTCGTTTTTGTTAGCCAAGCAAAGCCCCCGTACAATGCAATTACCAAATATATCCAAGCGAGACTTCTGGTAATGGCGTACAATATTGTAGATAGTACTCTTGTTTTTTTCATTGGTTAGATGATAAATATTTTTGCAAACATATAAAAAATTATTGTAAAACAATAATAAAATATTCTTTTGTGAAATATTATTGTTCCTTAAAGATAACTTTCAAGAGGTGATTTTACAGGCCTATTTCATTTTTTGTAAATTAAAGATCCGGTGGATAGAGAGTCTTTACTGACCTGAAAAGTTCTTGATAATACCCCTAGATTGCTACTGTATCCACCCTCATCGTTTCGGAATATTTTACCCTTTAATACTCCCCATTTAAAAATGTAGTGGTCCTCTTCTCTGTAAATTTCAATGGTGGGCCAGTTTTGCTCATTGTGATACGTTCCTATGATGCTATCATTGGTTGAATTGGCTGAAAGCATTTGCGAGTCATCAGGATATTCCAAGTTATCTTCCCTCTTAAAACTATTATCGAAAGAGGTTTTTTCAATTTTTAAAATACTGTCAGCAGGCTGTTCATTGATTAGGTTGTAGGCATAATTTGCCATCAAATGAGGTAATAGGTAAGCTCTGTTATCGTTCGAAAAAGCAATCACCCCGACCTTTTTATCGGGCATAAAAGAAATGTGAAAGCTGATCCCGGCCAGTCCTCCAAATCGGGTCAAAATCCTATCATTCCCATATGCCGCAATATCCCAGCCCAAACTATAACCAGAACGTTGGTAGGTAAAGTATTTTTTGTCCTGGGTTGCGATTGAGGTATGCAGTTCACCCCACGAATCTTTATGTAATAGCACACTATCCTGATTGATATTCGCGGCCAACCATTTGGATAGATCATTGATGGTGGAAACAATCCCTCCCGAGGCATGCATCGTGATATCTGATTTATAGAAACCTTTTTCAACAATTCCCTTTTCTTTGGTAACGGTTAATGAAGGACGAATGTTTTCGAAGTCAAAATCACTGACATTGGCACTTGTGTTTTCCATTTTTAAAGGAGAAAAGATGTGGTTCCCCATAAGGGTTTTCCATGTTTTTCCGGTCACTTTTTCTGCAACCATGCCAGCTAGGATTGGTCCTACGTTGGAATACCGATACTTGCCTGAGGGATCAAATAGAAAATCAGTGTTTAGATCATGTATCAGTTCCTTATTCCCATCCTTGTATCCCAAAAAGGCGGTTTTCCATGTCATCGGCGTACTGAAGGTCCCATGGGTATGGTTTAAAAGATGGGTAAGGGTAATGTTCTTTGTATCGACACTATCTTCGAAATTTAAATCGGGGAGGTAGTCGTGCAACGACTTTTCCAAGGAGAGAACATTTTTCTCCTCCAAAATTTGTAGCAAAGTACCCGTAAACGATTTTGTGCTGGATGCAATATAAATAGGAGTATCGTTACCCAGAGAGCCCTCTTTGCCATTTAAAATATCCCGATTCAATGCAAATGAATATGCCAAGCCGTTTTCGTCGACCACGGCGAAGATGAAATCCCCATACATTTCTTTTTCAAGATAAATGTCCTTTACCTTGTTTTGAAATTGCGTTGCAAAAACGGGGTGGTTTTCAGCAAAAATTTCAGAATTGGTGGGAGCGATAACCTTGTTGGTCCCGCATCCGTTAGCTATTAATATTAGAATTGGAATAAGTAACAATCTCATGATGTTTTTGTTTTTTTTGATGCAAAGGTTGGACGAGTAAACTCCGGTCGAGGTTACTTAGATTATCTTTTGAGTGTTGTGCAGGTTGCAAATTGCTTAAACTTCCTCAAAAAGAATTTCCATGGGTTTTCTTACCTTTTTTCTGAACTGGGTGTGGTCTTCGGAAGAACGATATCCGACCGTTGCAATTACCGCTGCATTTAAACCCTGCTCCTCAAGACCCAGAATGGCATTGAACTTTTCAGGTTCAAACCCCTCAATAGGACAGGAATCAATTTTTAGTTCCGCACAGGCGGCCAATAGATTGGAAAGAGCCAAATAGGTTTGCTTTTGAGACCAGCTTTGCCATTCCACATCCGATTTACTCGATGTACTCTGCTTGATCAGATTACTGTACCCCTCAAGTTTCTCGATCGGGGTGTCCTGAATTTTAGAGGTAGCTCTAATGTAATCATCAATATGCTCGTTTTTTCTTTCGGTATAATTACAAAAAACAAAAATATGGGAGGCGTCGGTAAGCTGATCTTGGCCCCATGCGGCAGGCTTTAATTTTTCTTTAAGTTCCTTGTTGGAGACAATTAGAACTTTATACAGCTGAAGCCCGTAGGATGAAGCGGAAAGTTGCACAGCCTCTTTCAGTTTTTGTAGCTCGTCCTTGCTTACCATTTTTGAAGCATCAAATTTTTTGGTGGCATAACGCCATTTTAGGTTTTCTACTAGATTCATTGTCTTGGATTTTTAATTGAATGTTTTAAACTTTATTGATTAATAGAATGCCGATCACCATTGTTATCAATCCAACCATTTTTTTTATGGCCATCGGTTCTTGGGGCAGTCCAAACCAGCCAAAATGCCCGGCGATTGCTGAAAAAATAAGTTGACCGAACAAACCAACGGAGATCATAGTGGATATGCCCAGCTTCGGGATCGTGTAGTAGTAGAGTCCTATCCCTATCACGCTAAAAAGAGCTCCAGTGAACCATAAATGTTTTGGAATACTCCATAGTTGAGAGGCGTTAGGAATGTTTTTGATACTAATCACCACTACCACTAATGCAAAGAGCGTACTAAAAAAAAATGCCGTGAGCGAAGCCAACAACGGATTTTTTAATTGAACGCCCAATTGTGCATTTAATCCACCTTGCATGGCCAGAAACACTCCGCCTACAAAAGCCAATAAAATGTTGATATACTGATTCATGATTTCACATTTGATGTCACAAAACTAGAGTGATGCCTAGGAGTAATTCTTAAGGTAGCTTAAGAAATCGGAAGCGGGGTAGAGCTAATTTTGATATCTGATCAGTTGCTGGGTTTCTTAACCAAAGTCAATGTGGATGTGATGGTCACAAAATATTTTTGTGGGAATGGGAAAACAAGCATCAAATAGAGAGAATCCAATGATATTTTTAGAATCAAAATCCAATTATGGAAACAGGCCACGGTTTTTTGAGAAACTGATAGTAGGTTCAGATAGTGGGTCCAAAAAACTGCGTGCTGGCACCCAACTTGGAATTTGCTTAACAGCTTTGTTGTTCGCAACATTTTCCTGTTTTGGAAATAATAGTTTCCAAAAAAAACCACCAGTATCGATTGATATGGTTATAAAAACAGAAAAAGTTGCCATTGGAGGAACCCTGGTAATCCCCTCTCATTTAAAAACTACATCGCTTGTTATTATGAGTTCGGGAAGTGGCCCACAGGATAGGGATGAAACTTTGGAGGGATTTAAGATATTTAAGACCATTGCCGAGCATTTGGCAGCTAATGGAATTGCTTCTTTCCGATACGATGATAGGGGAGTTGGAGAGAGTACCGGGGATTTTGTAAATAGCACGCTCGATGACCACGCCAAGGATCTGGAAAGCATCATAGACTATTTTAAAGTGTCAAAATCCCATACGTTCAAAAGTTTTGCTCTATTAGGGCATAGTCAAGGTGGAATTGTGGTCTCTAAAGTCGCGGTTGCAAACACATCAGTTAAGAAAGTAATTTTAATGGGGGCTCCGGCAGTGCCATTGATCGATGTCGTGCTTTATCAAATTAGAGAGGAGCATAAACAATTGGGTATTTCACCCTCATTGATAGAGGAGGATGTTTCAGCTCACAATAGGTTAATGCGAGCCATAAAAGACCAGAACAATATCGAAACAGCGCTTGAAACGTTCCAAAATACAAATCAAACTATTTTACGGTTCCAAAATTCAGAAAAGGAATTGGATTTGAAGAAGATAGCGGAGCAAGTCAGGGTTACCGCAAAAGAATACCATATTATCTATGGTTTACCTTCTTTAACATCTTTTTTGTATTACGACCCTTCCAAGGATTTTGAACAATTCAATATTCCTGTTTTAAGTCTGTTTGGCGGGCTGGATTTTCAAGTGCCCATTCATCAAAATAAAGATAGAATGGAAAATGCTTTGCTGAGTGCAGGGACAAGTTATCAATTTAAAACCTTTGATAAGGCCAACCATTTCTTTCAAAAAGCCGAGACCGGCAATCGCGATGAATATTCAAAACTTGAAAAGAGATTTGTTGATGGATTTTTAGATGAAATTTCCAGTTGGCTGGTTGATGAATAGGCATTTCTGAATGATATTTTATAGGTTCCCCTACACTGATTTTTTTACACTGATCTAAATGGTATGTTACCAGTACAAATATTTTTGAAAGGGTAATGTTTGTAGCACGACCGAGAAGACATAATTTAACAGAATTAAAAAGTACACTGTTCTACCCACAGGTTACGATAAAAACCATTACAAACACAACGAGTTATCATGAGAAAATTCTACCTCCTTATTTTGATGGCCTTTAGCTTTTGCTCAGAGAGTTTTGGTCAAAAACTACCTACCAAAACACAAGATTTGGTTCAGCGATTGGACAACTATTTATCGGCATCCGAGACCAATGGATATAATGGTGCGGTATTTGTTGTTAAGGGCAATGAAGTTATTCTGGATAAAGGCTATGGCTGGGCAAACACGGCGGATTCGATTTATAATACCAAAGAAACCGTTTTTGATATTTGTTCTGTTACCAAACAATTTACTGCAGCTGCCATCCTAAAATTGGAGGAAGAAGGAAGGCTTAAACTGGATAACCCTTTACACATCTATTTTAAAGACATGCCTTTGGACAAGGCAAATATCACAATTCACCAATTGTTGACACATACCGCAGGTTTTTCCCATGGCATCGGCGAAGGGGATTTTGATCATATTCCAGAGGCAGAGTATTTTGATCGGTTGTTCTCCAGCGAACTTAGATTTGAACCCGGCGAAAAGTATAGTTACTCCAATTCCGGGTATAGCGTACTTGGTAAAATTATTGAAAAAGTATCTGGAAAATCCTACGAGACCTTTCTTCAGGAAAAATTATTTGCTCCTTCCGGAATGACACAGACCGGCTATATTTTGCCCAATTGGAACTTGAACCATGTAGCCAATGAGTATGTGTACAATGTAATTGATAAAGGAAATCATGTTGATCGATATCTAGCGGATGGAAAAATCGCATGGCCTTTAAAAGCCAATGGGGGAATCAACTCTACTTTGCAAGATATGTATAGATGGTATTTGGCATTGAGAGATCAAAAAGTGTTGCGTAAAGCCTCCATAGATCTATTGACCCGGCCTCATGTTCAGGAACAAGTGGGGCAGTCTACCTATTATGCGTATGGATGGGCCATTTTTGAATCGGATAGAAATACCAAAATAATTGGTCATAACGGATTCAATGGGGTGAGCTATTTTGAGTTTCTTTGGTTTCCAGAAGAAGATGCCCTTATTTTATTCGCCTCCAATTCGTCCACTAGAGAAACATCAAGAATGCCCATTGAGTTGGAAAGAATACTTTTTGATGATGGATATGTTGCTGAACCTTATCCTCAAAATTTGGTAATGCAACTAGTTCACTTTGTAGAAGATTTTTCCGGCACCCACAAAGAACTGTCCGCTGCTATAAAGAAGAAATATAGCGCAGAATTGGATTCACCTTCGCACCTAAATCGATTAAGTGGTCTGTACTTGAGAGAACAAGAACAGGAAAAGGCCTTGGCAATTGCACGGTTGAACTGTGATTTATTTCCCAATGACGGAAATATTTGGGATACATTGGGAGAAGTTTACATGGCATCCAATAGAGATGAGGATGCTATAAAAAGTTATAGGAAGGCCCTGGAGCTTAAGCCAAAAGAGGATTGTTTCTATTGTGAAAACGCACTAGAACAAATCGAGAAATTAACGCAACGCAAAAATTAAAAATCTAATTAGCATGCCTCATTTTGTCCTCGACTGCTCCAATACGATGCTTGAGATGCAGTCACCAAAACTATGGCTTAACTATATTCAATGTTAAAGAAATTATACTATCTGTGTTTGGTGGAGCATAGTTCTTCAACATAAAAATTAAGAAATGGAAGTAAAAATTACCAGTATAGATAAAACAGAATACAAGGAAGTTGTAGATATATGGGAAGCCTCTGTGAGAGCTACTCACCACTTCTTAAAAGAAGAGGACATAGCCTATTTCAAGCCTTTAATTTTAAATACCTATTTAGATGCTGTTGATTTAAAAGGTATTAGAGATGAAAATGGAAAAATAATGGGCTTTCTTGGAGTGGCCGATCAAAATTTGGAAATGCTATTCATCCATCCATCATATATAGGAAAAGGAATAGGAAAGACCTTGTTGGATTTTGGTATCAACCATTTAAATGTGACTAAAGTTGATGTTAATGAGCAGAATGAACATGCTGTTGGGTTTTATAAACATTGCCGATTTGTGGTAATTGGACGCTCAGAATTGGATTCATTGGGAAAGCCTTACCCGATTTTGCATATGAAACTAGAAAAATGAAATTAAAATCTATCGCTTTAACAATGCTGTTGGTTTTTACTTTAAGTTTAACCAAAGCACAAGAACAAAATACTAAAGCTAAAGATTCGCTTCTCCGGTTAATGGAACAGTATTACAAGCTGAACCTAAAAGTTTTCCAACAAAACTCGACTCCTGAAGACATTGACAACATCTTTGAACTCTTTACGGACGATTTTACTTATGTGCACCCTCAATATGGAGGGGTGTATACTAGGGAAGACCTATATAACGGTTACATGCGCAACCAGAAAAATGGCGGTTATGATGGTAGTGTGGTCGATATACGAGTCGAAAATAAAATTGTTGGGCTGAATGCCATCGCTGTAAGCAAGCGATTCATTAAATTGGTACAGAACAAAACTGTTGAAGGTGATGCTCAAATGGCTCTTTTCGAATTTAGGGACGGGAAGATTTCCAGGATTTATGAGTATTGGTAGTTCCTAAATGAAATAATTAACAATCAAACAGAAAAATCAAATCAATTAAAAGAATGTACTGTATGAGAGCTCTTTTATCGTTGTTATGTATTGTAATGGGGGTTTACTCCGTTCAATCACAACAGCAGACCGATTCGATAACCAAGGAATTGAAAAGGATACAGGAAAGCAGTAACCTTGTGGGCTTCGCCGTGGCCATTGTCGATAAAGATAGTATTGTTTACTCCAAAGGCTTTGGCTATTCGAACAAAGAGCAACAGAAACCCTATACAACAAAAACAGTCCAACCCATTGCATCCATTTCCAAGACGTTGCTCGGAGTGGCCTTAATGAAAGCACAGGAAATGGGTTTACTGGATTTAGATGACCCCATCAAAGATTATTTACCCTTTACCATACAGAACCCATTTTATCCAAAGGAGCCAATAACCATTCGTCAACTTGCTAGCCATACCTCCAGTATTCTAGATACGGAGCACTATGAGAAGATTTACATTTTTAATGACAGTATTCCTCCCTTCTACGAAAACCTGCCCCAAAAAACCAAACAAAAGGTACAAAAGGAGGTAAACTTATTGAATGAAAACCAAATGATGCCTGCAGCCCAATTCATTAAAAACCAATATTGTACGGATGGAAAATGGTATACGTCAAATAGCTTTTCAGACACGATTCCAGGATCTTCGTATAATTACAGTAATATGGGAGCCAATATTGCGGCCTATATTATTGCACAGGCCAGTGGTATGGAATACACCGATTTTTTACAGGAACATATTTTAAAACCACTCCAAATGAATGATTCAGGTTGGGCGAACAAAGACCGTCCACTGAACAATACATCTACACTTTACTGGTACGGTTACCCAATTCCGGCATATGAGTTTGTTGTATACGGTGATGGCGGATTCATGACCAATATAGAGGACTTCAGTCAATATTTGATGGCGGTGATGAAGGGCAATAATGGGGAGAGTAATGTTTTAAAGGCATCCAGCTATAAGGAAATGCTATCTGAACCGGCCTCAAAAGAATTCAAAAAGAATGTTTTTTGGACTATTGATGATGAAAAAATAGGGCATAGCGGCAATGATCCAGGTATTATTTCCCATGCATATTTTCTTAGGGAAGGAAGTCATGGTATTATTGTGTTTGTCAATACTTCGGAAGTCGAAAACGATATGATATCGGTAAGGGATATCTATCGCACACTGCTAAAATATATGTAGTAGCTCTAACGAATCTTGAATATTTGAAAGAAGAATTATTGGAAGTCAACTTAAAAACCAAAATCAAATAATCATTTGTAAGTATGTATGTTTTTTCGGTTCATAAAATCTCTTAAATCAACAAATCCTTTTTGACTTTCATATTGAACAATACTGTAATTTCCTCACAATACCCGTTCATTCGGTGTAGATTTTCTATAGCAGTTTTTGGTAATTTTTGTCTAGCAGTTTCCCAAGCTTTTTTATTGGGCCATTGGGCATATGCAATATAAACTCCCGCCTCGGTTTTATGGAGACGGGAGCCAAGCCCTTCCGCATGGGCCATAAATGCTTTGGTAACCGCCCGCCATAAGTTCTCAAAAGCAACTTCCTTGCCTTGGATAACTTTAAACCGATAGATTACTGCATACATATTGACTTTGTTTTATTGGCTATCATCAGTCCCAAGCATGGGAGGTCGAGATAGCATGTTTACCTGCGCCACTGAAATAAAAAGCGACTCCGGCAACAAGATAAATAAACAAAAGGTCTAATGTCCAACCGCCATACTGGTTTAATGTGAAAATATGTTGGATTTGGGCCATAAGTATGGCCAATAAACAATTAAAGGCTAATAGTAAACCTGCCAATCTACTTCTGTAGCCTAACACAAGCATTAGTGGTGCTACTATTTCCCCTATAAAAACCCCATAGACCAAAAAGGAGGGCAAATTATAGGCATCCAATAAACTGCCGATGAACCCGGTGCCGTTTGTAATTTTATCAATACCATAAATCAACATGGTAAAGGGAATGGAAACCCTAAAAAGAAGGATAGCAACATTTTTGTTTCGTTTCATGATTCAATTTATTTTGATTTAAAAATTATACTTAAAGAATATTCCGAAATTGGCAAGTGTTCTTTTTGCGTTATTGAACTGGTCTAGATTAGCAGCAATCCCAGTGGTCAGTAGCTTTTTTTGGATACCGACCTTAACTTGTTGGAGGCCTCTTGTGTATCCATTAGAATTCAAATTTGCTGTTGCGAGCAGATTCAGATATCCTCGGTTACTTTTTCCTAAAACGGGCATATAGCTCATTACCAGTGATTGCTCCAATGACACGCCTTTTTGATAAGTTCCGCCCACGGTATAAATACCGAGAAAGTTTGGTGACCGAAATACATAGGACATCGACAAAGTGCTAAATGCCCCAGGATTTTTTATGCCTATAGCCGCATTTGCACTCACATTTTTGAACACGGAATATGAAACGGTGTTTCTTATAAAAAAGAGATTGTTCTCATCGGTGTTGTATTCGGTATCGAACAGGGTTAAATTATCGACGGTCAATTTTTGATTGAGTGTGTATTTGACCAAATGTTTATATGTGATAGATCGATTACCCAATACCACATCGGGATCAAAACGTAGTTCCTGTCCAAACCCAACGCCAATAACCGATACATTAAAAAATATGAATAGAAGTTTGTCCTTGCTCATTGTTCTATATTTTATTGGGACAAACCTACATGCAAACCAAAAGGGAATACTTAAGGTATATTAAGAAAGAAAATAGGGTCATAGAAAATGGGAAGGCGCCCCTTTTATTAAAAAGAGACGCCTATAAAACTTAGTCAGCAGACACTGTTTTATGGTCCGGTTAGCGAAAAGCTTTCCAAATTACCATACGTGGCAAAACCAAGTTTGTGATAAATACGCTCACCTGCCTCCGATGCCACAAGAAATACCATATTACTATTTGACTTTATTGATTGATTTATAAGGAATCGGGTCATTTTTTTGCCCATGCCCAATCCCTGAAATTCTGCCCTGGTACCGATCATATGGATTCCTGAAATACCATTTTGGTCCAAATAGACCATTCCGCAGCTTGGGAAGTCATCCTTACATCTCCCCAAAAAGAGCTGCATGTTTTCTTTGTTGATCAAGGATTGGACTACAGAGGTATCTACCAAATATCCGAACGATGCCGATGCTGTCTTCGCAAAAATACGTGCCTTGTTTTTTGAGTCCACGAGTGTAAATTCAGACTCGTCAATATCATCGTAATACAATTGCTCGGTGCTCATGGCCATGGCTTTTACCTTGGAGGTGGAGCAAAAATTATTGGATTCCAACAACTGTTTCGTGTTTTCGCACTCGGGTATTCCAATCGAATTGGGAATTTCACCTGTGCGAATCCTTCGCTGTACATCTTCAATATTTATTTGACCGACCTCAATGTTGTAAACTTTACTGGGCCATGAGTTGGGCTCTGGTTTTGTAAAGGCAAAGCCTCTTTCCTTGTTAAAAGAATCGGTATGTTTTCCAATCTGTTCCCACAGTTCAAATAAATGCGCAATGATTTGTTTGTTCATGATCTCTCTTATTATATAAATCCTTTGGACTTTAGATTATGCTTGATTTCATCCATAAATGAATCCATTTCTAATTGTGTTCTGAACCTGCCATTAGGTTGATTGTGGTAGTTCAAAATATTATGGACCACAGCTTTTAGTTCCAGTTTGTCTTCCAGCCTAACCAGTTCATTATTTTCTATATCGAATGTTTTATGGAATACACCTAAGGAAAACCGACCAACCATTTTTCCACCCCAATTGGGTATCAATCTATCTAAAATGTTGAGGTGGGTACTACCGCCTAGTTTTCCGGGCGAGGCACTTAAAAGAAGAATCGGCTTATCGCCAAAAAAACGTTGATCTATTCGTGAAAGCCAATCAATATGGTTTTTTAAAAAAGTTGTGGGCAGGCCATTGTGCTCTGGCGATGCGATGATAAATCCATCTGCCGAGGTGATAATTTGAAAAAGCTCCTTGACTTGGATGGGAAAGCCCTCTTTTTCGATATCCGGACTGTAAATAGGTAGGTCAAACGTTTCAAGATCAATATACTCAATATCATTTTCAACAAATTCCTTTAGAATATAACCGATTAACTTTTTATGAATGGAGTTACGGCCATTACTGCCCGAGATCGCTATTATTTTTTTCATGCTGCACTAATGTGTATGGTCAGTGCAAACCTAAATAGAGGGGAAATTTTTAATCTTAAGGTGGATTAAGAAATGCTTTTGTTACCGTTTTTTTCGCAATGCACTTAAAAATTCCGGGGTAATTCCCAGATACGAGGCAACCATATATTGGGGTACGCGCTGCTCTATGCTTCTATACTTCGTGCGGAATTCCAAATAACGTTCTTCTGCTGTTTTACTCATGGAATTAATAGTGCGATCTTGTAGGGCCACATACGCATTTTCGAACTTCAATCTATAAAATCGCTCAATGGCAGGAACTTTGTTATATAGATCGTTTAAAGTATCTCGATGAATTTGTAGAACCACGGAAGGCTCTAGGGCCTGAACAAATTGTTTGGCAGGGGTTCGGGTCAGATAACTATAGAGATCGTTCACCCACCAACCTTCTATGCCAAATTGCACGATGTGTTCTTTAGCCTCTTCATCCATGTGATAGGCCCTAAGGCAACCCTTTGCTATAAAACGCATATGCGAGGATATCTCCCCGGCAAAAAGCAAAACCTCCTTCTTTTTTAGCTGTACTTCGGAATAGCTATCGCATACGATGGATTCTTCCTCGGGCGTAAGCCTGATACTTTCCTTTAAATGCGATATTAGTTGGGCCTTGGAATCCAAAATTCAATTTAAACCTGAAATTACTAAAAGTTGAACAAAGGCTGATGATACATCCCTTAAATTGACAAAAAATGTATGCTAACCAATTTTTTGGCACAAAAAGTTCTTAACCAAAGTCAATGAATTTTGTTACATCGAAATTTAGCTTTGCCTGGCTTTAAACATGTTTTACAATGTGCTACAAACCATCGATAAAATTTTCGGGTATCAGTTATATTCTGCTGTTCGTTGCTGGATTTTATGCTAACTTTTTCGTTTTGGAAAAACTGGTAGTTCCCTCAGATCCAGAAATTACCGTCAGCAATTTTGTTGAATTTCGTTCATTGTTCCGTCAAGGGATATTAGGTTTTGTTGTGATGCTGCTTTTTGATATCTCCTTGGTAGGCTCGTTGTATTTTGTAACACATCACGTCAACAAAAAAGTGACCATTTTCGCTTCTCTGTTGCGACTCTCCCATGCATTGGTTTTTACTGTCGCATTGATGGGTTTGTTCAGTATTTACCAAAATACACACCCATCCTTAATAATGGATGAAAAGCAATTGCAGGAGTTGGTAATTACGGCACTGGCCAATTTTAATGCAACTTGGAATATTGGATTGTTGCTCTTTGGAATGCACTTGTTGGTTTTGGGGTACCTCTGTTTAAAATCCCCTAGGATTGCAAACGGCATTGGAGGAATACTGCTTTTAGCGGCTTCTGGATACCTATTGGATGGTTTGGCCAAACTCTTTCTGGACAGCTACAAAAATTACAAGGAAACTTTTGAAATAATGGTACTTATCTGCGGTGTACTGGGTGAATTGACTTTTACGTTTTGGTTATTGTTCCAAGGGTTCTGGGGAGACCGGTTTAATAGAAAGTACAACTGGTCGGGTGGTACTACCGAGAACTGATGCGTTTTCGTATCCTGCTCAACGATTCAGGTTTTATGCCCAGGTAACTTGCCAAATGGTACTGTGGGATACGCTGTAAAAGGTCAGGCCTATTTTCCAATAGGTCTATGTATCGTTTTTCTGGACTGGAAATCATGAACTGGGCCAATTTATCCTGGTACGTTCCAAGTTCCTCCTCCACAGAAACCCTACAAATGGATTCGAAGGCAGGTACATGTTTGAATAGTTTTTTCTCGCTTGTTCTTGATAAGATAGCCAATCTACAGTCTTCAATGCATTCCAAATAATGGTTGGAGGGAATTTTAAGATGATAGCTCTGCAAGGAAGAAATAGCATCTTGCTCAACATAGAATTCCGTGGTTTTTTCTTCACCATCTACCATATAATACTTCCGTACCAGCCCCTGTATGTTAAAATAGGACTCGTTGGAAACCTGACCTTCGCGCAATAAAATATGTCCTTTCGAAAATTTATGGATAGGAATACATTGGGTCACGACCAAGGCTTCCTCATCGGTCAGGGTCAGAGCATTTTCCAACAATTGGACAATTTCACTTTTCAATACGATCTTTTAGATGTTTGACGCTGCCCTCAAGATAACAAATCCATGTACAAGTTCGTATTTAAACCTTGGTTTTATACTAAAAATGGTCCAAGCACTAATCTTTTGAAGTAATACGAAGGTAATAACCATCAGGGTCTATCAAACGGAAATCAGTGAGCCCCCAATTTTGCTTTTTTAAGTCGGAATGTATCGGATATCCGTTGGATTTCACTTTCTGATACAACTCGCCAATGTCTTCGACCTCTAAAACAATTTCCGTTCCATAACCTTTTTGGGTGCTTTTTAGCTTGGGATCAAAATAATGGTCCGGGGAAAGTTTTTGTATGGGACCAATCCCCAACACTACACCATCTTTAGTTACGACTTGATACGATGGGTCTGGTTTTTCTCCTGCCATGGTGAAGCCAAGAACATCTGTGTAAAAGTTAATGGATGCTTCCATATCGGATGTAAACAGTTCCAATCGAAGTGTCGTTTCTTGAGATGAGGGGCCATTGCTTTCCCTTTTACAAGAAACAATGGTCAATAAAAGTGTTATGATTAAAGTTGATATACGATTTATCATGATGGAAAATTATGGATGTGATTTAAAGATCTTATAAAAGCGAAGCGACTTCATCGTCGCATACTTTTACAAAGAAAACCAAGTATTGCCCTAATTTTCTTAAGCTACATTAATAAGGATGATTTTTGGTCTACTAGGTTTGCCCGACCCTGTTTTGGATAGGATGTTGCTGCAATTGGAAGTAGGGTACATTGATCCTTTTGGTCGATTATAAAATTGGAAGCCTAGGGTGCGATCAATGCATTTACCCGTTTCTGCAATTCCGGTAGTACCTGTTTACCGAACCAAGGGTTTTTTTGCAACCAAAACCTATTTCGTGGAGATGGGTGGGGGAGTACAAAATATTTGGGCAAATAAATATTATAGTTGTTCACGGTCTCGGTCAGATTTCTTTTCATAGTACCTCTCAAGTAATGGTTTTGGGCATACTGGCCTATTAAAATAATGAGATCGAGGTTGGGCATTTGGTCCATTAATGGATTGTGCCATTTTGGAGCGCATTCGGGTCGAGGAGGCAGATCCCCGGATTTTCCCTTGCCTGGATAGCAAAACCCCATGGGAATCAATGCAAATAACTGTTGGTTGTAAAATTGTTGTTCGGTTACATTGAGCCACTCCCTCAGTTTTTTTCCGCTTGGGTCGTCCCAAGGTACACCTGTTTGGTGAACTTTGGCTCCCGGGGCTTGTCCAATAATAGCTATTTTGGATTTTGGATGGGCCGCAACAATAGGTCTTGGTCCCAATGCCAAATGTTTTTCGCAGAGGTTACAGCCTTGGATTTGATGTAAGAGCTGATCCATTTGGGCTTAATTTACCTTTTTACTTAGTAAAAAGCTCGTAAATCGCCTGCTTTTCTTCTAAAGTAAATTTTTTGTCCTCGAACCAGTCGTGTACTTCTATTTTTTTGTTTTCTATTTGTGCTTGCCTAATGGCATTTATGGATACCAAATGCCAATGCACTCCTCGTTGACGATACACGGAATAACCGATATCCTCCATAATATAAGAGGGTTTAGGGTAGTTTACCAGGCGGGTCCCGTTTTTTAATATGGCCAAGGTTTTGGTAAGTTCTACAACTACAGAAAAGGTATAGCGCTTAAAATCATCGAACCCATCTTGGGTCACATTGTATACTTTATCTCCGATTTCTAGTGGTCTCATAGGCTACTGGCAGCCAAAAATAAAAGCCTATTCATAGTATACCTAAGGAATGTTTGATTTGTTATTAACAGCGCTGAGTGGGGAAGTATTATGGTCAACAAGTATCGAATTTTCCTTTTCGTGCAACTAACATATGGTAAGAGACAAAGGTATATCTGTCAGAATAATTAAAAATGTGAATTTATAATACCTTCTATTAACAGATATTTTTGCATTCGTTGTACAACTCGTTCCAAACCCTGTAACTTTACAGTAATAAACAGTGGTCCATGACAAGTACCGAACAGAAATTAAAAGAACGTGTTAAGGAGTTGACCTGCCTTTACGAGGTAACTTCCATTATTGTAAATTCAGGATACGATGAGCTCACTACTTCGTTGGAAGCTATTGCCTATTGTTTAAAACGAGGATGGCAATTTAAGGACGATGCAGAGACCAAATTGTCCATAGGTGATTATCAAGTACAGACAAGCGGGTTCGACGAACATAGAGTTTGCCTTACTTGCAATGTCATTGTCTTCAACAAGGTCGAAGGGACCATTTCCGTAGGTTATCCCTCACCTAAATACACCATGGAAGATTTTCTGGAAGAAGAGCAAACACTGCTCAAAAATGTGTCTTTGGCTGTAGGTAATTTTATTGAGCGCAAGCAAATCCATGATACGGAGCAGGAAACCAAAAGACAATTGGAGCGCAATGATCGACTTCATATTTTAGGCGAGATTACTGCCGGAATAGCCCATGAGCTAAATACCCCGTTGGCCAATATTTTGGGATTCGCCGAATTGTTGATGGATGGGGCAACCGATCCACAGACCAAAAGAGACCTTCAAAAAATAATGGACAATGCCATTTTTAGCCGTGAGATCGTTAAAAAATTAATGTTCTTTACCTGCGAAATGCCCGATCAAATGGAGCCCGTTGACCTGATCAAGGTAATCGAAGATGTGGTTCGGTTAATGGGACCATCGCTCAGGGCAAAAGAACTTAAAATCATCACAGCTTTTAAGCAAGATCATCTTTATATACGTGCCAATACTGTTCAGCTTACCCAAGTGTTCTTCAATTTAATAATGAACGCGGCCTATTATTCACCCGTACAGGGCGAAATAAAAATAGAACTCATTGGAAAGACCAATACGACTGTCATAAGTATTATGGATCAGGGAGAGGGAATTTCTCCGGATATCGAAAATAAAATATTTGAACCTTTTTATACCACCAAACCGGTGGGAGAGGGGACAGGTTTGGGGTTGAGCGTGGTCCACGGCATAATTAAAAGTTACAAGGGCACCATTGCCCACAAGCCCAATACGCCAAAAGGCACTATTTTTACCATTGAGTTTCCTAATTAAGGGTATATATGGCACTGCACAAAGAAAACATTTTGATCGTTGACGACGATATTGGGATATTGGAACTTTTAACGAGAAGATTAAAGGACCTGAATTTTCATGTTTTTAAAGCAATTTCAGTTAAAGAAGCTGTATTTATTCTAAAAGATACACCTATAGATCTTTTAATAACGGATATACAAATGCCCGAAGTGGACGGGGTTCAATTATTAAAATTTGCCAACGAACACTATCCAAATATGCCCAAGTTGGTAGTTACCGGATACCCCTCTGTGGATGGCGCGTTGGAAGTGGTTAAATCGGGTGCGATGGATTATTTGACCAAGCCTTTCACCAAAGAAGAGCTCAAAACTGCCGTGGATAGAGCATTGTCCCAAGGGCGTAAAACAGACAAACCTTCGTCCTCTGCGACTAAAATTAGGGTAGATGCCCATTTTAAAGAAATGGTGGGAGAATCCGTGGCTTTTGATCAAGTTAAAACTATTGTCGATCGGGTTAAGAACAACAGGGCCACTGTTTTAATCAATGGGGAAAGCGGTACAGGGAAGGAACTGGTCGCCAGGGCAATTCATTATTCGGGCAAGTATGCGAAAAAACCATTTGTGGCCGTAAATTGTGGTGCCATTCCAGAGAATCTTCAAGAAGCTGAACTCTTCGGATATACCAAGGGTGCTTTTACTGGGGCCGACCAAAATCGTGATGGATTTTTTCAGGCAGCGTCGGGGGGGACACTCTTTTTGGATGAGATAGGAACGGCCAGTTTGGATGTACAGGCCAAACTGCTGAGGGCGCTTCAAGAAAAGGAGATTACAAAAGTGGGCTCCAGAGCCGTGGAGAAAATAGAACTAAGGATCGTTGCCGCAACCAATGTTGATCTTGTGGAGGAAATCAGAAAAAAGAATTTTAGGGAAGATCTATATTATAGATTGACCGTTGTTGAGATCAATGTGCCTCCATTGCGTGATAGAAAGTCAGATATTCCTTTATTGGTGGACAAGTTTCTCCAAAAGTACGGAATCGAATATAGAGATCGCTTTGTGCGCATAGACCCGGATGCCCTTAATCTATTGGAAAGATATGATTGGCCAGGAAATATTAGAGAACTGGAAAATGTGATCCAACGGGCCGTGATCATGGCAGATGGCCATATTTCCATAAAAGATTTGCCAGATTATTTAAAATACGAAATTCAATTTCCGGAAGACGAATTGATACCTTTAAAGGAAATGGAAAAAAGGTACATCCAAAAAGTACTGGCTCATACCGAAGGCAACAAGACCAAAGCAGCCGAAATTTTACAGATAACCCGTAAAACCCTCCGGGACAAACTGGATTAATTTGGATAGCTTTTGACCAATTGGTTCAAAAGTGACCACTTCCCATATAACTTTCAATGCACACATAAAGTTTAATAATCTGATTATTAAGCACTTGAATGGAATCAGCTTTTTTGTGTCTTAAAGGGTATGCCATTTGTTATACTGTTGCCAAATAAGTTGGTAACAACGAACTAAATGTGGTAACAATGATAGGATCACCGTAAAGCACGATCAAAAGGACTGAAGATGAATAATTCCTGATGGTCAAAAACAATTGTGGAATCTACAGACCTGGAAACCATAGGTCCATCTCAAGTTATTTCCTTCATTAAAAAACAAATACAACTAAAAATCAATAATCCAATGAACGAATTTGTTCGGAGCCTTTGCTCGACCTGTATTCATAGATCGTATTGCTCGTTGAGCAAAAAAAGGACCCAAATAAGTCTGTGCAACGAATACCATCATTTTATGGAAGATAACCAAGAGCCTACCATAATGATGTCGGATGAAATGTATTAATAATCAAAAAAAGAAGGTAGAAGTATCTTAAAATTACATATGACAACAACGATAACATCAGAGAAGAAGCAAAAAAAGCAAGGGATGCTGGATAATGTTATGCGTCAATTCAACAATGCCGCTGACATTATAGATTTAAACAAGAATATCAGAAAAATCCTTGAAGTGACCAACAATGAATTTGTGGTCCACTTTCCGGTCCGTATGGATAATGGCGAGGTAGAAATTTTTACAGGCTACCGTGTTCAGCATAATAATGCCCTTGGGCCATATAAAGGAGGTCTGCGATATCACCCAACTGTGGATATCGATGCCGCACGGGCCTTGGCCATGTGGATGACATGGAAAACTTCTTTGGCAGGATTGCCCTATGGTGGAGCCAAAGGAGGAATCCAGCTAGATCCGACCAAATATTCCCAGGACGAGTTACAACGGATTACCAGAAGGTTTACCTATGCACTGGGTGACAATATAGGACCTGAGTTAGACATACCCGCTCCGGATGTAAACACCAATCCACAGACCATGGCCTGGATCTTGGATACTTATATGTCCACAAAATCTCCGAACGAGCGGTCCAAGAATTTACACGTAGTAACCGGTAAGCCCATTGGAGCGGGTGGTTCCGAAGGTAGGGATAGAGCTACAGGGTATGGTGTTTTCTTGACCATTAAGTTTTGGGCGGAACACAAGAACATTTCACTAAAAGGTAAAAAATTCATAGTGCAAGGTTTTGGCAATGTTGGATATTGGGCATCCCATTTTCTACATGAAGAGGGGGCCTTACTTACTGCGGTACAAGACGCCTATGGAAGTATTTACAATGAGTCCGGTATTCATCCTGAGCAACTTTTGGACTATGCCAAGGCCAATAAAGGGAGTATACTAGGTTTTAGTGGTGGCAATCCTGTGGATAACGCTGATTTTTTTGGGTTGGACTGTGATATTTGTATTCCAGCAGCTCTTGGCAATCAGATTACGGTAAAAAATGCACCACAAATAAAGGCAAGCCTTATCGCGGAAGGCGCAAACGGGCCTACAGATGTAAAGGCCGAAGAAATACTGTTAAAAAATGGGGTGGACATTATCCCGGACATTTTATGTAATTCAGGAGGTGTCATCGGTAGTTATTTTGAATGGCTGCAAAACCGTAACGGAGAGATTTGGCAACTGGATGAGGTGTTGGAAAAGCTGGAGAAAAAGATGAGGGAATCCTTTAGTAAGGTAATGCAAAAAACAAAAACCGAGAAAATCGATGCACGGACCGCTGCATTTGTAATTGCTATTGAGCGACTTGAAGAAGCCTATGTACAAAGAGGTATTTTTCCTTGATCAAGGAAAAATTATCAAGTGAAGTATGATGAGGTTAACAATAATTTTATAAGAATGACACAATGAAATATGGGAGTTTGATAATTGAAAAAAAGGAATATGTTCTTCTTAAACGGCTGATAAACCTTACAGGTTACCATAAAGACGATACCTTTAAACGATCTGTGGGAAAACTTAGAGAAGAGATGGAATCAGCACAGATTTTGGATGGGGAAGATATGCCCAAGGATGTCATACGCTTCAATTCATGGGTCACGATCACTTCCGAAAACGGATGGCACAAGAAATTCAAATTGGTAATGCCGAGCAAGAGTGATGTTAGGAACAATCATATTTCCATTTTGACCCCTATGGGGGCATCGGTAATTGGTTATGCACAAGGAGATACCTATTTATGGGAATTTCCTTCAGGTGTTCAGCAATTGACCATTGAGCATATTGAGCAAGAAAACGAACCTATAGATATAAACATGGTAATATGAAACAAGTAGGTAGACCATATTATCACGAATCCATAAACAATATTCTTAGTAAAAAGGATAAATTGGAAATAGGTAATTGGACGGATAACATGGAACTGATCAATGAAGAGTTGCAATACCTCATCCCATTGGAAAAGCGACTTTTGGGCAATGCAAGCCTTCAACAAAGATTATTGGCATTGCAAAGGGAAAACCAACTGCGATTGGGGACCCTATACCGGTACGAACGGAACATGGCAAATGCCATAGAATGCGATACCTTGGAATGTGATGCCTATTACCTGAATACACATGAAAAAAACAGGGATGGCTACATGGAGCATTTAAAAAACTATTCACAACTTAAATTGATGTTGTTTTCCAAAATTTTGGACCGATACAAGAATAATTGATTCAAGAGGGAAAATTACCGGTGGGTTGGTTTGTAGCCTTCCCCGAAACAGACGACTTTGATGATAATTTTACGATTTTAGCAATGTTCTAAAAGGGGTTAGGCTACAATGATTTGCTGTAGGTCTAAATTGATCAAAGTTATTTGATTTTGATCTCTTTTGCACCTTGTATTTTTTTGCTTACCTCAGGATAGGTGTCCTGAAAGGTTTTGAAAATAAAATCAATAGGAACATCTTCAAAGTGACCGTAATCCTCCAAATACTCCATAAATTGTTTGTTGTCCCTGTTATATTCCTGAAAAATGGAGTCTTGGGTGCCATCAAACTCCAAGGGAGCAACATTATAGCGATCACAGAGTTCTTTGTTAAAAGCAGGCGAACATTTGAACCAATTGCCATTGAGGAATACATCTACCAAACCATGTGGGGCTATTTCGTGCGAGCCTAAAGTTTCTTCTAAGTGTTCCGTCGCGATATGGTTGGCCACTTTGGCCAAACGTAATCTGGCAGGTATGTGCAGTGCACGGAGCCCTGCTACATATAAAATAGCTTTATCGATACAGTGGCCTACCGTTTTTCGGGCAATGGCACTGGCTTTATAATGCGCAGGTGTCAATCCAATATTGAATGGGTTGTAACGCCAACCGTCTCTAACTTTAAGATACAATTGCTCGATTTTTTCCTGGTCGGAAACCAAATTTTTAATGCTCTCCACCATTTTTTGAATTTCTGGACTGGAATGATCAAAGTAAGAAGTCTCCTGGATGTATACCATAATTTTAAAAGGAAAGGTTTTTGGTAAAAGTTTTCTTTATGATAAAATTTTTGGATTTAAATGTTTCTCGTAAAGATACTTAAAGTAATCAATAGTGTTCTGCTGTATTTATTTATAATGAGACTATTTCAAGTAGAAACTTGATCCAATCAATAACAATCCATTCTTAATTGTCCATTGCTTTGGAGTAGATCAAGGTCCAGCTCAGTGTGTTCCAGAAGTATGGATTCCAAAACATCCAGCACTTGTCTTTGCATGGCCAAGGAACCGCAGATCATAATACAACCGCCATCTTTTATAGTTTTCAAGATATGGTCTTCTTGTCTGGAAAGCATGTCCTGAACGTACATCTTATTTTCCTCTCTCGAGTAAGCGATATATTGAGCAAAATTGGTATTGTGCCCGATGTTATTTTCTATATACTCACGGTATAAATCTGTGGAAGATGTATAACGCACCCCCCAGAGTAGGCTGATTTTAATAGTATTGTGTTGGTGGATCATTCCCAAAAATGGTGCAATCCCCGTTCCATTTGCAATGAGAATGGCGGAAGGTGTTTTTTTAGGAAAATGAAAGTGTGGATTTTTATCGATACTTGCCATCAGGGTGCTTCCTTGCTCCAATTCGGATAGAAAGGTAGAACAAAGGCCGAAATCATGCTTTTTAATACTCAAAACAATGTCTTTTCCAATTTTGGCTACCGAATACTGTCGGGCAATATCGGAACCCTTGGGGTAAATGGACAACAGATCGCCAGAAGTACAATCAACACTGTTTTTGGGCCTCAGCCTGAGTAAAAAGGTATCATCAATGTTTAAATCCGAGCGGTGGACTACGTCAAAAGGGACAAGTTTGATTTTTTTCTGTTTTTTTGAAGCGGGTCGTAATGAAAACTCAATTTTTGAGGCTTTGCTCCACTCCTGTGCCCAGTCATTAAACGTAGAGAACGCAGCATTATTTATTTTTTGAAGCGGCAAAAGAGGTGTAAAGTTTTCCCGATGATTAAGGGCATTGTCCACTTCAATGGCATATTTGCAATAATCAGGATATTCGGTAGAGCCAAAACCAACAACCGAATAGTTCAGGTCTTTAGGTTGATGCACTGATTTTACCCTACCCAGAAATTTTCTGGCATTGGTCGGGGAATCGCCCTCACCATAGGTAGAAGTCAAAATAATAATGTGCTCTGCGTTTTGGAATGTGGTGTAATGGTTCAACTCGGTAAGGTAGACTTTTTTATTGGTCGAACTCATTGATCGGTATAATTGCAGTGCAAAATCGTAGGTGGTTCCGGTTTCCGAGCCCACCAAAATTATAATCTCGCTCTCATCCTTATCCGGCATTTGATCTAAAGTAATGTGCTTTTTACCACGTTTTATTCGTTTTACCGACATCACAGCCCCGGAATAGATAAAAAACAAGATCGAAGCACTTGCCAAAAGTAGGACCAAAGACCACACAACACTGCCCTCTCCCGTATGCAGGTTAAAACTCACCCTGGAAGCTAAGGTCACAAAAGGATAGGAAGCACTGGCGACTATGTCTCCAGTTTCTTGGTTTACCTGGATTTCTTCGTACTTTAGTGAGATTTGGTAAAACTCTTCCGGATCCTCGGAGAAAGGAAACTCTACCATTCTAACATCCTGAAGTGTTGTGTTTTGGAAGAAAGGGATATTTAGAACACTATTGTATTTGTTCTGGGACCGGATTTTCTGTTCTACCCAATGTTTTGTGCTGGTGTCCGGAAGTAAATTGAATTTTTCCAACGAAAGATAAACGCCGGTAACGGAAAGGATGATTATCGGGATAAAAAACCATCGACTTAAAATTACATGATAGCGAAGCTCCATATAATCTTGCTGTACCTTGGAGAACAGTTTTTTTATCCCTCCTTGTCGCTTGGCCAACAGCACCAATCCGGTTAGGGCGATCAAGAGCAATAAAAACGAAATTGACCCCACAAAAAACCGCCCAATGCCCTTTAAGAACAGTGAGCGGTGTAAATTGGTGGCAAAACTATAAATGCCAGGTCGGTCTTGAACCATGCCCAGTTGTTCGCCCGTTCTTGGATCGATATAAATATCGTGTGTATCCAAATCCATGGTCAGAACCGAGGCTTTTACAAAATCGGATGATTCTACCTCAAAGGAGAAAACCTCCTCATAATTTTGATCAAGTGCATGGATCGTGGTTGCCAGCGAAATTTGGTCCAAATCCTTGATTGCATACCCTTTGGCTTGATGCTGTATAGGTTCCACGGCTAATATTACACCGGTAACGGAAGCGATCAAAAGAAATATGGATGAAACCAGAGCCAATAAAAAATGGCTGTATCGCCAAATGGATATGGTCATAGATCTTTTTTACTGCGCGAGCATTCGCACGTAACGAATAAATCCTTTGCCCTCTTTCTTGCTTTTCAGGTTATCCGAAGTCAGCTCAAATTGGATGTCATCCATGTAATACTCCTGATCTTCAACGGAAGTCTCAAAGCGAATACGATATCCTTTATCAATTTTATCCTCGGGTATCTGCAAAACGGTAACAGTACGTTCGCCCCCACTTATGGTTTCACCGGAAATACCATCTATATTGGGACGATATTTGCCATAGAACTTCCACCATTCGGGAATTTCACTGTACCATTCACTATCCTTACCTTGGACATAGAGGGTTTGCTCATATTCACCATCAGGTTTAAGGAGAGATACCACCAAATACGCACCTTCACCAGTATAATTGGTCATTTGGATTAGACACTTTACCGTTTTGGTCTGGGTAGGAGCAAAGGCGGTGAACAGTAATCCTGCAAGCATAAGTACAGGAACTAGTTTAATCAATTTTTTCATCTTACTTTAAAAAGGTTAATACGATGTTTTGTTGTTGTAAGAGTTCATTTTCACTGGCCAGATCATAAACCGTTTCCTCAAAGTCGGTCTTGATGTCTATATCGGCACCTTTTGATATCAAATACTTCATTAATTTATCATCTTCGGCTTTCATGGCAGCTAAATGCAATGGCGTGAGCCCCTCGGCGTTTTTGGCATTCACGTTGATACCAAGACCATCCAGTTTTTTGGCAAGGGATACGTTATTGTTCTTGGCCGCCAAATGGTACAAGGTATTGCCATCGGCCTGTGCCGTATCGAATACCACATCCTTATTCTCCAACATCTTTCTTTTTTCTTCAAAGGCTGCTATATTTTTGGCGTTATAAGAGGCTGCCCAATAGTAGGCCATTGAATTTCCAGAGTTGTCGCTCAAAGTGGCATCGGCGCCTTTGGAAAGCAAATATTCCACCACTTCGGGAGTGTTGTTTTCCAAGGCGAGCATTAAAGGTGTCTGCCCTTCGTTGTTTTTTGCATTGAAGTTTGAAACATCTGTTGACAGTAGTTTGACCATCTCCATATTGTTTCGGGCAGCAGCATTGATAAACGGAGTATTACCATTGATATCTTTCTGATTTACATCTGCTCCGGCCGCAAGGAACAAATTAAAAATAGCTTTGTCCTTATTGTTGTAGGCCAAACGGTGAAGAGGCGTATAACCATCTTTGGTTACCATATTGGGATTTAACCCTAGGTTTTTTAAATACTCATAGACAGATATTGGGTTGCTAAATCCACGCCTTCCTTGTGCTGCAAATAGAAAAGCATTGGCACCTTCCTTGTTTGGTGTTTTATAATCGACCCCTTTTGATATGAGCAAATCAAGGAATTGAGTATTTCCTTTTTTTGCAGCGTAATTAAAAATACCGTTGCCTGATTGGTCTTTACTGTCCAACTGGAATCCTTTATTTAGGAAAAAGTTGAGCTCTTTTTCATTGTTAAGAGCTGCCGCTACCAATAAAAGAAGGTTGGCACCGTTGTCGCTTTTTTCTTCGGTAAGAACTACTCCATGCTTTTCGAACGTATTGTACAGTTCTGGATTTTTTTGACCAGAATTGGCGGCAAAAGCCAAGGGAGTGTATCCATGACTGTCCAAATCGGTCACCGAAGAACCTTTTTCCAGTAAATAATCTACCATCTCAATTTTTCCTGCGTATGCAGCCCAATGGAGATAAATACGGCTATCGTGGGTATTCTTGTCCACGGAATTTCTTTCTAAGGATAATAAATAGGTAATAACCCGGTCGTCCGCTTTTTCCAAAAGGGCGTACACCACTGCATCAAAAGCATTGGCATTGAGCGCCACAGGGTCGTTGCCTTCTTTGATTTTGTTTTTTACGGTTTCAACATCTGGGTTGCTTTTCCAGAAAGCTCTATCAAGTAAAACATTGCTGTTTTGCGCGATCAAGGAAAAGGTAGGCAAGAACAGACCCAATAAAAGTATTTTCTTTAGTGATTTCATGTATTGGTTATTTTACAAAAGCTTCGATGATCTCATCAATTTTGCCTTTTTCGTTGTAGGCCTCTTCATCCAACAAATATTTAAAAAGAACTTTGTTGTCCACTTTGTTCTCTAGTTGCAGATCAGTGTTTCTGCCGTAGACCTCGTCCCATTTGGCGCGAACCATGGCCCACTTTTCTTGGTTTTCCTTCCACCATTTTGCAGCTCCGGCACATCGGCTATCATCTACTTTTACATAGGTATTGTACCCTTTTTCTTTGGCCAAAACAAAGTCTTCTTTCCCCTTTTCACGTATGATCTTTGCGTTGTCTTGTTCGTGCAACCATCCATAATCTGTTATTTCCTGGCGGTTTCCCCTCATGGTCAGATTGTAGTCGCTTCGGGTGGTATATTCTCGACGGGGGAGGGGAGCAGGAGTTGTATTTTCCCAATAGCTTTTTCCATCTACGTGTACCCAGGTGGCGGAACCTTCGTAGCGGGGACTATCATCCACTTGATATACCTTTTGGGTCCACTGACCTTTAACTTCTGCCGGGTCCAATTGTTGGTAGGTCCACTCATTATTGGCGTTGAACTTATATAGGTCGGTATTCTCGAACAACCAATCCTGTCTCCAGTGTTTTACAATGTAGGGCTCATTTGGGTTGCCTACCTGTAATAGGTGTT
The DNA here is from genome assembly GCF_056160185.1 of Flagellimonas sp. ABD4_174. Lineage (NCBI taxonomy): Bacteria > Pseudomonadati > Bacteroidota > Flavobacteriia > Flavobacteriales > Flavobacteriaceae > Flagellimonas > Flagellimonas sp. ABD4_174. Next base: position 2,486,878 of record NZ_JBSWWP010000001.1, on the reverse strand, counting down.
GTATGGAAATCTTGTTGTCCTCATCAGTAACCAATTGTGCCCACTCCAATCCCTTGTCCACTTTTGTTTTAGAGGGTTTGTATAGGGAATCGTTGGCATAATTAAAGGTTTCGGCAAAGTTAAAAGTAACCTCGTAGCAACCACACATATTCTTAATGGCTTCGCGATCTTTATCTTTTTTTTCGGTTTGAGAAAAAGCATTGGCGAAAATCAAAACAACCAATGCAGAGAGCATGATATTTTTCATCAGGAAAGTTTACATTATTTAGTTACGCTGACAAAAATAATTAAATATAATTAATCTAAATAAGAATAGTGAAGCTTTATTTTATTGAAGTGTTTTATGCCCAAAAATTAGAATTCCAACTCTTGCTATTGAATTGAAAATAAATTGTTTACTACAGTTTTTATTTGGGCTGAAATGTGTTTGCCTTTCGATTTTTAAGATTTTATCTTTAAAAACAACGAAGGTTTCATAGAATCGGTTGCAGTACTTTCCATACATTTTCGGCAACCAATTTTTGTCCTTTTATGGTTGGGTGAATGCCGTCACTTTGGTTAAGATGGGGGATGCCTGCCACATTTTCCAATAGGAAAGGGATTAAATATATCTCTTCGGATGAGGCCAGTTTTGGAAAGATCTCTTCAAATTCTTTGGTATATTCGGGTCCCATGTTTGGTGGGATTTTCATTCCGGCCAAAATAATCCTTGCGTTTGGCAAGGTTTCCCGGACGGTATCCACCATGCTTTTTAGGTTGGACTCTGTTTCCGACAAGGGAATGCCCCTTAGACCATCGTTGGCACCCAATTCTATAATTACAATATCAATATTTTCTTCGAGAACCCATTCCAATCTGTTTTTTCCACTGGCCGTGGTCTCTCCGCTTAATCCGGCATTGATCACGGCATAATCCAAATCAAGGGAATCTATTTTTTGTTGAATTAAAGTTGGAAAGGCCTGACCCATTTCAAGTCCATAACCTGCGGTTAGGCTATCTCCAAAAAATAAAATTTTTTTATCGGAACCTTCGGTCGTAATCGTTTCGGTTTTTTCAGCTGGATTGTCCTTGATAGCGTCTTTCTTAACGGATTTGTCACCACAGCCAATTAAGAGTAGGATCAAAAAATAACAAAACATTAACGGCCTAGGGGAGCTTGGTATTTTCTTGGACTTGTCCATTTTAGTATTTTGAGAGTTTTAACCAAAAACGAGTTATGTCAAAGATATTAAAAGTTCAACACCTCTCTAAAACCTACCGGAGTGGTGAGCACGATCTTACTGTTCTGAATAATGTGTCTTTTGAAGTGGATGCCGGAGAAAGTTTTGCGATTGTTGGGCCATCCGGAAGTGGAAAAACCACATTGTTGGGACTTTGTGCAGGACTTGATACTACTGATGAGGGGGAGATTTGGCTTTGTGGCCAAAATTTGTTGAAGTTGGATGAGGACGGAAGGGCACGGTTAAGAAATCAGAATGTAGGTTTTGTTTTTCAGGACTTTCAATTATTGCCCACTTTAACGGCTTTGGAAAATGTTATTGTTCCCTTGGAGTTAAGAGGGGTTAAAAAAGCCGCTCAGCAAGGAAAGGAGCTTTTGGTTAAAGTCGGTCTTGGCGATAGGGCCGGACATTATCCTTCACAATTGTCCGGAGGGGAACAACAGCGGGTTGCCCTGGCCAGGGCTTTCGCCAACAAACCATCCATTCTTTTTGCGGACGAACCAACAGGAAATTTGGATGATGAGACTGGGACAAAAATAGAGCAATTACTTTTTGATCTAAACAAAGAACAGGGCACTGCTTTGGTGATAGTGACCCATGATCTGGAACTCGCCAAAAAAACAGATAAGAGCATAAGGCTAAGGTCTGGCAAAATAGAGCAAACTGTAGTTGGGTAATGAGAAACAACAATACTGGAATTTCTTGGTTGGTAAAAATGGCATGGCGAGATGGTAAAGCAAGTTTTGGCAAGCTATTACTGTTTGTTTTTTCCATTACATTGGGAGTGGCAGCTGTGGTCAGTGTATACTCGTTCAGTGGGATTTTAAAAAAGAACATTGCTTCGCAATCCAAATCACTTTTGGGTGCAGACTATTTAATCGAAAGTGATAAACCCGTCAACGATAAGGTACGGGCTATTATAGACTCATTGGGCGGAGCCGACGCCAAGGAAATCAATTTTTTGTCCATGGCAGCTTTCCCCGGTTCCAATGGCACAAAGCTCTTGGAGGTTAGGGGAGTGGAAGGTGGTTTTCCATTTTATGGTGAATTGGAAACAATCCCAAAATCAGCAGCCAAAGATTTTGTGCAGAGTGGAGCATTGGTAGATGCAACCACAATGCTGCAACTCGATCTACAAGTAGGGGACAGCATTAAATTGGGCGCGATTACACTCCCTATTGCCGGATCGCTGGAAAATGTTCCAGGAAGCACATCGGTTTTTGGTACAATTGCACCGCCGGTTCTTATACCTTATATATATATAGATGCAACAGGACTGGTACAGACAGGAAGTAGAATTGAATACAAATATTACTTTAAGGCCGATGAGAATGAAGACTTGGTATTGTTAAATGACCAACTAGCCCCGGTGCTGGATGCCGAAGAAGCAGACTTGGATACCCATATTTCGGAAGCACGACGTTTGGGCAGACGCTACGAAAACTTTGGCAAGTTTCTGAACCTGGTCGGGTTTATTGCTTTGCTTTTGGGTTGTGTGGGCATAGCAAGTGGCATGGGCATTTATGTTCAAATGAAATTAAGGAGCATAGCCGTACTAAAATGTTTGGGAGCATCAAAAAGGCAGAGTTACTTGATTTTCTTTATACAAATTGCAGCCATGGGTATTGTAGGAGGGTTGTTGGGTACAACGGTCGGTTATCTTCTTCAACAATTGTTCCCGGTACTTTTGGGCGATTTACTGCCTGTGGATGTCGACATTAGCATGTCATATCAAAGTATGGTTCTAGGTGTCGCCTTAGGCTTGGTGATGTCCATTTTGTTTGCATTATATCCGTTGATGAAAACTTTATATGTCTCACCATTGCAGGCATTGCGTGTGGTGGGGGATACAAGGTCGCGTCCAAAAAGGGCTACAATGGCAGCGGGATTGGGCATTGTTCTTTTTGTACTGTGTTTTTCCTATTGGCTGTTGGGCAATTTTGAACGCTCTCTGGCTTTTGTTGGAGGTTTATTGGCCGTGTTTTTGGTCCTAACTGCGGTTGCCCGTGCTTTTATGGCCCTGTTGAAGAAGTTTTTTCCAGATTCGTGGGGTTTTATTCCCCGCCAAAGTTTAAAGAATCTGTTCCGACCGCAAAATCAGACTTTGGTTTTGGTACTGTCCATAGGTATAGGAACATTTTTGATCAGCACCTTATATTTTACCAAGGATTTGCTTTTGGAAAAAGCCTCCATAGAAGATAGTGCAAACAGCGCAAATATGATTCTTATGGATGTACAGAGCAATCAGGTCAGCGCTATTTCCAAAACCATTACGGGTTCAGGTTTGCCCGTCATTGATCAAATTCCGATTGTTACCATGCGAGTGGAAAAACTCAACGGAAAACACGTGGAAGAAATTCGCAAGGACACCACGTCCCAAGTCGGTCGGTGGATTCTGAACCACGAATTTAGGGTTACCTACAGAGATACCCTTATCGGCTCGGAAAAAATAATCGAGGGCAGTTGGAGGGGTACGGCCAGTTCAAATTCCGATATTCCCATTTCAGTAAGTAGTGACTTTGCACGAATGGCACGGGTAAGCGTCGGAGATCCGGTGGCCTTTAATGTGCAAGGAAGAATTATGGATACCCGGGTGCAAAGTATACGCGAAGTGGATTGGAGCAGGCTACAACCTAATTTTTCTGTGGTATTTCCAAAAGGAGTATTGGAAAATGCACCACAATTTGGCGTAATCACCACAAGAACAAAGACCGATGTGGGTTCGGCAAAGCTACAGCAGCAATTGGTCAAACAATTTCCTAATGTTTCAATCTTGGATTTAAAACGCATCTTAAGTTTGTTGGAAGAAATATTGGGTAAAATAAGCTGGGTCATCAATTTTATGGCCTTTTTCAGCATATTTGTTGGTATTGCTGTTCTTATGGGAGCCATATATAGTAGTAAGCACCAACGGGTAAAACAGGGGGCCTTGCTCAGGACTTTGGGTGCCAAAGGTCACCAAATTTTAAAATTGATTGCCATCGAGTATGCTATTTTGGGCTTTTTAGGTGCGTTTGTGGGCGTTGTGCTGGCTGTTTTCGGAAGCTCACTTTTGGCATGGGTCTTATTTGATATGGCATTTGCACCATCCTGGGTTCCATTTGCAATAATTCTTCCGGCCATTACATTGTTGGTATTTGTATTAGGAGTGGCCAATAGTTTAGGTATTGTGAGAAACTCCCCACTTTCGGTTTTAAAGAAGGAAAAGAGTTGATCATAGTTTAAAAACTTAGTTGTATTTCCTTTATACTGTGTAGGGACTCGACTTTACCCCATTATCTAGGTGATTAAAAACTCAGGGGGTTTTCAGGAAATCATAAAAAAAATTGTTCAAAATATTTTTATTAAAGTTTTTTTTATAATTTGTTAACGTTTTTTGGTAGTATTTCAATTGGTTTTTAATCGAATCTAGGAAATAACAGCAACTTTCCTTTATTAAAGATTCTCTCTTTAAAAGAGAATAATAAGCGTCGGTACTTTTTTTGTTGAAAACTTAAAAAGATCCTCATATGGTTTGTTCTAGCGGTTCTGTGTTATGTAATGATGATATGTTGACAATTGGCAAAGAATTGCCCAATGCGAATAATATTTGGATTGTGACATACCTAAAAAGAAAGGTGAAATAATGGGCCAAAAAAGTTTTACAAACGAAACCTACCTCATTGAACAGCTGCAAAATGGCTGTAAAGAGGCCTATGCCCACTTGTTTGGCCTATACCATAGGGAGTTGTGCAATTATATGACTGCAATTTCGGGTAACCAAAAAGCTGCAGAGGATATTGCCCAACAGACTTTCATCAAAATTTGGGACAACAGACGAAAACTTTCCGTTTCCGAAAATAAATTAAAGCGCTATTTATTTAAAATTGCCTATAATTTGTTTATCGACTCACAACGCAAAAAGAAGAAAGAATTTCAACTTCTGGAAAAATTAAAGGACGAAGCCTATTTGGAAATGGCCGAAACCGACAGCTCACTTTTTGAAGAGCGATTGAAAAAAGTAGAGCAAGAGATCGATAATTTGCCGGAACAGTGTAAAAAAGTGTTCATTATGAGCAAAAGGGAAGGTCTAAAATATCGGGAAATCTCGGAACAACTTCAAATATCCATTAAAACAGTAGAGGTGCACATGGCCAAGGCCATGAAACGACTTAGGGCACAATTGACTGTTTTTTTATAATAATTTACTTCTCAAATGTCTGATTACTGGGATTTTATAGTCAATAAAACCCTTCTTTAATCATGGATTTCACATTTTAAATGTTAAAATTTTAAGTCCTTGTAAGGGTTTTTTAAAAATCTTGCGTCTCTTTTAAAAGTGACAATAATACTCAGATGACCAAGATTGATATCAGACGAATAATTACAAGGTACATCAACCAAGAAGCTTCGCAGGACGAATTGACGATTTTGTTCGAATGGATCCAAAAGGGAAATAATGCAGAAGTGTTCAAAAAGTTGGTGCAGGCAGATTTTTTGGTCAAGTACGAAGATAAGCCTTGGGCTACCGAAGCTGCTTTTGAAAGTTTCTTGGATACCATTAAAGAAAAAGAAAACAGAAAGATCAGGTCGTTGTTCGTGCGAGAGCATGTTTGGAAGTATGCTGCCGTGATCATGATTGTTTTAGGTTCCTCACTGTACTTTTTGCTCAATCAGAACCCGTTGGGAGACATTCAGGTAAATTTAGATCCCAATCAAATTACCATACAGTTGGATAATGGTGAGATTTTGACCATTGATCCAGAAACCAATGCTACGGTAAAAAGTAAAAAGGGAAATACGGTAGTATCTTTTGTAAATGGAGTTTTGAGACAAACCGAAGAAGGTGAGAACAAAGGAGAGGTTGCTCATAATACCATTAGGGTCCCTTACGGCAAAAACCTTTCCGTTACGTTGCAAGACGGTTCCGTGGTGATGTTGAATTCTGGTTCAAGCCTTACGTATCCTTCCAGTTTTGAAAACTTGGACAAACGGGAAGTTGCCCTAAACGGAGAGGGCTTTTTTGAAATAGCGAAAAACCCCGAAAAACCTTTCATAGTTAAAACAGAAACTATGTACACTCAGGTTTTTGGAACGGTATTTAATGTTTCGGCCTATGAGGAAGATGGTCCGAGCGAAGTGGTGTTGGTAGAAGGGTCAGTTGGTGTTGGTGAGTTTAATGGTTTGGTAAACAGTGACTTACAAATGATAGTGCCATCGCAAAAAGCTACCAAATCTGAAGGAAAGGGCTTTATCGTGGAACATGTGGATGTGTCCTCATATATATCGTGGACCAAGGGAATATTGGCTTTTGAAAATGAATCCATGGCACAGATCATAAATCGTTTACAGCGTCAATACGATATAAAAATCGTAAATCAATACAGAGAATTGGGAGAGCGGAGATTTACGGGTATGTTCGATGAGGAATCTATAGATAATGTGCTCAGAACCATACAGGCACATACACATTTTAAATACGAAGTTGAAGGAAATACGATAACAATAAAAAAGAACAAAAAAGAATAGTGCCTATGATGTGAAAACCTTTAGAAACCAAAAAACTTAAATTACTAACTAGACTAATTCAATTATGAAAAAAACCAAGACTATATGTGCCATAGTTCCTAAACTCGGGCAAAAATTGCTTTATGGATTTTTCCTGCTCTTTATGTTTGGGCAAGTCAATGCAGCGTCTTGCGCGCAATATGATAAAGTGGCCGCGAACTTTGATGACACACGATTGAGTGATGTGTTCGAAACCATCACAGAAACAACAGGTTATAAGTTCTTTTATGAGGCCACCGAGGTCAACATAAACCGAAAAGTAACCGTAAACGGTGCAAATCTTTGCATCGAGGATTTCTTAAAAGAGGTATTTAAAGGTACCGACCTTTCCTTTGAGATCATTGCTAGACAAATAGTGGTGAAAAAGAAAGAAAAGACTTTGAAAAGCCTAGTTCCACAAAAGAAGATCAATGCTGAAAATCCACCACAGTCCAACTTAACCGGGGTTGTATTGGATAATGCAGGAATTCCGTTGGCAGGAGCTACCATTATAGCAAAGGGTACCACGGTTGGGGCTACTACGGATTTTGATGGTAATTTCGAAATTACCATGCCATCCGGTGTAACGGTAATCAGAGTTACCTACATTGGTTTTAAGGCAAAAGAAGTCGATGTTGCCGGACAAACTTCCGTTAATATCACCCTGGAACAAGATGCCGCCGCTCTAGAAGAGGTAGTAGTTGTTGGATACGGTACATTGGCAAAGAAAAAAGTAACCGGGTCTGTGGTTTCCATTACTCCGGAAACCATAACCGAAGTACCGGCTCTGACTCCGGAAAGCGCCCTTATTGGACAAGTAACAGGTGTTCAGGTGCAAGAAGTTTCTGGTGAACCAGGTGCTGCACCGAATATTCGAGTTAGGGGTTCGGGATCCATTTCTGCGGGAAACGATCCATTGTTCGTGGTAGATGGGATTCCTATTTCGCGAAACCTTACATCATCTAGTCAATTGGGTGGGGTGGCAAGCCAAAGAGCTGCGTTTCAGCCTCCAACAATTAACCCATTGGCAACCTTGAACCCAAATGATATTGAGTCTATCCAAGTATTGAAAGATGCCAGTGCCGCTGCCATTTATGGTTCAAGAGGTGGTAACGGTGTTCTTTTGATCACTACAAAAAAAGGATCTAACAATGATGAAGGAGTTTTTTCCTTTGATTCTTATGTGAGTATTCAATCGGTAGCCAACAAATTGGATTTGATGAATGCCGAGGAACTCATAGATTTTACGAGAGATGCAAGAAACAATGCGTATCTTCAGGATGTTCCGGGAGCATCTGTCGATGATCCGATCGGACCTGGCGACAGAGGGAATGCTAATTATGAGATGCCGGAATCATTCCTTAACTGGGATGGAACCGATACCGATTGGCAAGATATTATGTTCAAGACAGGGGTAGTGCAGAGCTATAACTTTTCCTATGCATCACCAGTAAGAAATAAAACTAGTTTTTACGCTTCTACAGGATATTTTTCGCAAACTGGTATTATTGACAAGGCCAAGTTTGAAAGGTATTCCGTATTGTTGAACGTAAATTCCCAATTAACGGAAAAACTGAACCTTGACCTAAGATTGGCTCCTACGGTGACAGAGAACCAAAGGGTTCCGGCAAATTCACCATATTTTGGAACACCTCCGGGAATTGTATATTCCGGTATAGTTCACTCGCCAACAGTTGCTCCATACAATCCCGATGGAACAATCAACCAGCTGAACAACCAGTCTTATTTAGGAGGAGGTACAACTACAGCGAGTAACCCATTGGCCATTATTGAAGCGGTGGATGATCAAATATTCCAGTTTCAAACAAGAGGTAATCTTGCCTTGACCTATGATATTCTTCCGGAATTAAGCTTCAAGACCTTTGGTGGGGTTTACATCAACCTATACAACCAAGATTTTTACAGGGCCAGTACGTTGTTATATCGTAATTCGGCAGATGGGAATCCATACGGACAAGCATCTTCTTCTACGGAGACCAACTGGTTGTGGGAGAACACCTTGAACTGGACCAAGGAGTTCGGCGATCACTATATAGACGCAGTAGTTGGTTATACAGCGCAAAAGGACAATGTACACCTGAAAAGTGTTTTGGCCAACAATTATCCGGACGATCTTGTGCCGACCGTTAGTGGTGGACAGGTGTATGGCGGTACTGCCATTAAAGAGCAGTGGTCTTTATTGTCCAGCTTGTTTAGGGTGAATTATAGTTACAAGGATAAATATTTGTTTACTGGAACTTTCCGTTCCGATAAATCTTCTCGTTTTGGTAAAAACAACCAAACAGGATACTTCCCTTCCTTTTCTTTGGGATGGAGATTGAACGAAGAGGACTTTTTGGCGGATTCAGAAACTATATCCGAACTTAAATTGCGTGCCAGCTGGGGACAAACAGGTAACTTTGAGATTCCAAATTATGGGGCTGTTGGTCTTTTATCGCCTCAGAACTATAACCTTGGAGGAAACCAAATCAATGGTCTTGTACAGAGCACAATTCCAAACCCAAACCTAACTTGGGAAAAATCCGAGCAAATAGATTTAGGTATAGAATTAGGGTTGTTCAACAACAGAGTTTTCCTTTTGGCCGATTACTACGACACCAAAACAAGGGATTTGTTGCTTAACGTGGCCATTTCTTCAGTTTCTGGTTTCGAGACCACTTTAAGAAATTTGGGAGAAGTACAAAACAGAGGTTTTGAACTTGCTTTGAGCACCAAGAACTTTGTAGGTGAGGATTTTACTTGGAATACCGATGTTAATTTCTCCACCAACAAAAACGAAGTACTTTCCCTGAACGAGGGCAATGAGCCTATTTATTCTTCAGGTAGTGCGGGGGTACGACACGTAACCAGGGTAGGTGATCCTATCGGTAGCTACTATGGTTATGTAGTGGACGGAGTATATCAATCCCAAGCTGAGATTGATGCTGCACCATTCGATACACAAGCGCCCGATCCAGCACCTGGGGATTTCCGATTCAAGGATATCGATGGTGACGGAGAGATCACTCCAGATGATAGAACCGTAACAGGAAGTTACTTCCCGGATTTTAACTGGGGTATTAACAACAGGCTGACCTACAAGAACATCGATTTCAGTTTCTTGATTCAAGGTGTGGAAGGCAATGAAATTCTAAACCTGACTTCAAGACACATGAAGAACGGTGAGGCCAACTTTAACTCCTATGCCATATTCAATGACCGTTGGATATCGGAATCCCAACCAGGAAGCGGTTCTGTGCCAAGGGCGGATAGGGTATCCGGAAATCACGGTAACAACAATAGACCTTCTTCTTTTCAAGTAGAGGACGGTTCTTATGTTCGATTAAGAAATGTAACCTTGGGTTACACTTTGCCGACCGATAAGTTTTTTGGAAGCAAAATTCAGAAACTTAGGTTCTATGTTACGGGAACAAACCTCTTTACCATTACCGATTACCTCGGTTATAACCCAGAGGTTAGTAGCATTACCACGAATAGTTTAACCCCTGGGGAGGACTATGGAGCATTTCCATTGGCTAAATCCTTTACCTTGGGCGTAAACCTTAAGTTCTAACCTAAAAACTGAGAAAAATGAAACGAATTCTATATATAATGCTATGCACGGCACTATTTACCGGGTGTAGTGAAGATTTTACCGATCTAGCACCAATTTCCAATAGGAACGAGGCGGACTTCTATAACACTGCGGATGATTTTGAAGCCGCTGTTACCGCCAGTTATGCCGGTCTTCAAAGCACTGGTGTATATGGTAGAGGGTATTGGACCATGTTCGAGATGCGAAGCGATAATACAGATCAAGGTCCGGATGCTACCGGATTGGCACGTCAGTATACCGAAATAAATGCATTTACCGAAGACGCCTTGAACGAGCAGGTTACCTCTGCATGGAGCGAATCTTATAGGGTAATAGCCAATTGTAACGTTATCTTGGATCGTATTCCAAATGTTGAGTTGGACGCAGCATTTAGTGATCAACTTGCTGGTGAAGCATTGTTTATTCGATCTTTAATGTATTACCATTTGGCAATCGGTTTTGGTAATATTCCCTTGCAGTTGACGCCATTTGTGGCTGGAGACGAGCTTACGCAAGTGGACGAAACCACAGTGCTACAACAATTGGTCACCGACTTGACCACTGCAGAACAAGGTTTGCCAGTATCCTACAGCGGAAGCGAAGTGGGTAAAGCGACCAAGGGAGCTGCAGCAACATTGTTGGCCAAAGTATTGTTGACATTGGGCGAAAATTCCGCAGCAGAAACCGTGCTCAGAAGAATCATTGCCAACTATGGTTACGAATTAGTACCAAATTATTCGGATCTATGGGGCGTGTCCAACGAGAACAACGCAGAGTCCATTTTCGAAGTGCAGTATATTAGTGGAGGAATTGGTCAAGGTAGTTTGTTTACCAACGATTTTTCACCAAGTACCGATCTGCAGACCGGATCTGGTTTTGGTAGAAACCGTCCCACGCAATCTATGATGGATGCTTACGAAGATGGAGATTTGAGATACGATGTTTCCATGGCAGCTACTTACGAAAACCTTGAAGGTGAAACCGTTGAGCAGCTACATGTGAAGAAATATCAATCTGATTTGGCCATAGAAAACGATTCTGATATCAATTTTGTGGTGTTCCGTTATGCCGATGTATTGTTGATGCTTGCCGAAGCTTTGGGTGAAACATCAGAAAGCTACGATTTGATAAATGAAGTTAGAAATAGAGCAGGATTGGCAGATATCGATGCATCCAGCCCAGGAACTTTTGAAGAAAAGTTGTTGCAGGAAAGAAGAGTTGAACTCGCTTTTGAAAACCATCGATGGGCAGACCTTAAGCGTTTCAATGCCATTGACAAAGTTATCGATGCAGAGGACTTTATAACAGGCACAAGAGAATATTTCTATATCCCACAAAGGGAGATGGACATCAATCCAAATTTTGTGCAAAACTAAAGATCGACAACGAAGTATTCGTGAGTTTATGTTTTGTTTTCATTCATTAAGTTAGTTTGTTTGATCAGTCCCAAACCATGGATTACCTACTTATACCTATGGATGATCAACTAACTTAAAGTGTTGAAAAAGAATAGTGTAGTTGCTTTTTTATAAAGCGACCAGGAACAGAATTGTAAAATAATAACCTAATAAATAAAATAGTAAGATGAGAAAGTTAATTATGGCTGTTTGCCTATGCTTTGCCGTGGCAACATTGCAGGCACAACAAAAAAAAGTGTTGAATATTCTGGCCATCGGAGCACACCCGGATGATTGTGATTCCAAATTTGGTGGAACTGCAGCTTTGTTCGCTAAAATGGGACACAATGTAAAGTTCCTATCGTTGACCAATGGTGATGCAGGCCACCATGCAATGGGAGGCGGTATTTTAGGTAAAAAGCGAAGACAAGAATCTGTAAATGCCGCTAAGGCATTGGGCATTGCAGAGTACGAAGTATTGGACAATCACGATGGTGAATTGTTGCCTACTTTAAATGTTCGTTTGGAGGTAATCCGCAGAATACGTGATTGGAACGCAGATATTGTTTTGGGCCTTAGACCCAACGATTATCACCCAGACCATAGAAATGCAGGTTCAGTGGTACAAGATGCAGCTTACATGAACATAGTTCCCAATGTAGCTCCCGATACCCCACCACTAAAAAAGAACCCGGTATTCCTTTACATGAGCGATCATTTCCAAAAGCCTTATCCATTCATAAAGGATATAGCGGTAATTGTGGACGATGTAATCGATGTAAAAGTAAAAGGTTTGGCAGCTCACGATTCCCAGATGTTCGAATGGTTGCCTTGGACAAGAGGTGTAGACCTTTCTACCATACCAACAGAGGAAAAAGCAAGATTGGCATGGCTAAAAGAAAGATGGATGGACAGAAAACCGGATGCAAGCACATTGGAAGCTGTTAAAAAATGGTACCCAAATGTAGATGTGTCAAAAGTTAAACAAGTAGAGGTTTTCGAAATTTGTGAATACGGAAAGCAACCTACCGAAGAGGAAATCAAAGAAATGTTCCCAATGTTGGGTACTAAATAAGAAAATAGGCATTGACCACCCAGGAAAAATCCAAGTGTAATTAACCAACCAATTAAAATGGAGAACAGCAAGCCCACGACCAAAAGGTATATACATATTATAGGCTTGGTAATGATCGTATTTTTTGTGATATCGTTCATTACTAATATCCTTAATTCTATTATCGTTGATGTAAAGGACAGTTTTGACCTTAGTCTTACATTGACAGGATTATTGCCTTTCACCTTTTTTATAGCCTATGGGATTATGTCCATACCGGCCGGGTTTTTATCAGAAAAATACAGTGAACGGACACTACTATCCGTTTCATTTTTGGTCATGGCGCTTGCTTCCCTGGGTTTTGCCCTATTACCGCAATACGCTGTTTTTAGTATTACCCTTTTTGTATTGGGTTGTTGTATGGCCGTATTGCAGGTTATTATCAATCCAATGTTGCGCGTAGCGGGTGGCGAAGAGCATTTTGCCTTCAACTCGGTACTGGCACAATTGGTATTTGGTGCAGCCTCCTTTTTAAGTCCCTATTTGTACAAATATTTGGTGAGCAAGGACAACACGGACGATACCTTGGCAGAAACATTGCGCGGATGGGTCCCACAAGATTTACCATGGGCCTCATTGTATATCGTTTTTGCAGCAATCGCATTGATCTTGTTCTTTTATGTATTCTTTACCAAGTATCCGAAGTTTGAAAAAACGGAAGAGGAAAAAGCTGGGGACCGTAGTTCTTACTGGGACCTTTTAAAAAATAAATGGACCATACTTTACTTCCTGGGAATATTTTGTTACGTGGGAACGGAACAAGGGGTAGGTAACTGGATATCACAGTTCCTAAGTCAATATCATGGACTGGATCCACAAACGGTAGGTGCGAATACAGTATCCTATTTCTGGGCAATGTTGACCGTAGGCTGTTTACTGGGCTTGTTATTGCTCAAGTTTATGGATAGCCGAAAACTCTTGATTTTGGCCACGTCCATTACCATAATATGCTTGGTGGTGGCACTTACTGGTTCCGCCCAAATGGCATTGATCGGCTTCCCAATGGTAGGCTTCTTTATCTCTGTAATGTATTCCATAATATTCTCATTGGCCTTGAATTCGGTCAAGGAACATCATGGATCATTATCCGGAATTTTATGTACCGGTATAGCTGGTGGAGCCGTAATACCCTTCATCGTTGGAGGGCTAGGGGAAATCATGTCCCTACAATCGGGAATGTTCTTTCTGATCATTCCTTTGGGCTTTATCCTATCTATCGGATTTTGGGCCAAACCTTTAGTAAACAATAAAACCATCAGCTTAAAGAAAGACTAGTGGCAGAAGAAACACGAACAGTTTTGGGAGTGGATATCGGAGGAACCAAGATCAAAACAGGTAGGGTTTTGGGAACACACGTGGAACGGACAGGTTTTTCCATGGTGGATAAAAATGATTCCCTGGAAACTTCACTGGCCAAATTATACGAAACCATTGAAGAAGTGATGAACGACTCCGTTACCGCCATTGGCGTAGGTGTGCCGGCAGTGGTCGATGCAGATTCCGGCGTGGTGTTCGATGTACAGAACATTCCATCTTGGAAAAAAGTACCATTAAAGCAACTCTTACAGGATAAGTTCAATGTACCAGTTTTCTTAAACAACGATGCCAATTGTTTTGCATTGGGAGAAAAGCATTTTGGAAAAGCTACCGATTATAAAAATTGTGTAGCCCTTTCCTTGGGAACCGGTCTCGGTATGGGAATCATAATAGAAAATAAATTGTACAACGGAGTTTTGTGTGGTGCGGGGGAAGTTGGAATGCTATCGTACAAAGATGGAATTTTGGAACAGTACACCGGCAGTTTCTTTTTTGAAGATGCCTATGGTACATCTGCAAGAATTCTCTACGCAAAAGCTTTGGAAAATGATATAAAAGCTATCGCCGCCTTTAAAGAATATGGTATGCATCTGGGCGAAGCGATAAAGAACATATTGTATTTGTTTGCTCCGGAAGCCATAATTCTAGGTGGCTCCATAAGTAAAGCCCATCCTCTATTTAAATCCGCATTGGACGATGCGCTCAAAACATTCGCATACCAAAAGCAATTAGAAAATTTTAAAATAGAAATCTCGGATCTGGTGGATTCGCCCATCTTGGGTGCTGCTGCACTTTGTCTTTAAAAAAATAACCTTACTGAACCAATGAGAATATTACTAACACTAGTTCTGGCATGCTTGCTGCTTCAATCCTGTGCTGAACCCAAAGTAGCGGGAAATCAGCTGAGCATTACAGTCGAAAACAATAAAAAAGGGGCGCCCATAACTTTAGGGATACCTTTTCCAAAAGGAGAATTATACTCAGTGGACCATATTCGTTTACTGACATCAGATGGTACCGAAATCCCGTGCCAGACCACAGAAGTGAGTACTTGGGGACCTATCGATGATAGTATAAAATGGGTGTGGGTATTTTTCTTCTCCGAAGAAACCACAGATTATGTGTTGGAGTATGGTGACGGAGTTGTACCAATGCGTCCTACGGAAAAAATAATATCGGCCAACAACATGAGGCCAAGTGGTGGAATCGAAGTAAATACGGGAGCCATTTCCTTTAACATTCATAAAAAAGGGGACGGATTTTTGGATGAAGTCTTTTTAGATTCCAACAACGACGGCGAATTTTCAGAGAAAGAGCTGATTGCATCTTCACCGGGCAGTAATAGAGGTTCTTTTTTCGATTTACTCGATGATGCAGGTATCGATTCATCCAAAGCTGTGATCAATGAAGTGTTCCGCGAAAAAGGCTCAGGTCCAATGCATTCCATTTTTAGGGTAGAGGGAACCTATACCTTCAGTAGGGACGATAACAACTTATCGCCTTTTACCATCTGGCTGCACGCATATGCAGGAAAAAGTTACATAAAAGTGTTGCATACCATGACGTATACCGGAGTTCCGGATAAGCACAAAATTCAGGAAGGGGAGCACGCAAATATTGCCACACAGAAAGAAAAAATTATTTCGGAGAACACAGCCGACGACGAAGGTTGGACCCAGCCCAATGATCAAATAGCAGGAATTGGACTTCAGTTAAAATATCATTTGGACGAAAATGCAACCGTTTCCATGCCATTGCAAGAAGGCTCTTGGAAGAATGATAACGCTCCATCAACAATGAAAGAGACGGGTCTCGATGGCTCATCCATACAATTGCTACAAAAAGGACCGGCCAAAAAAAGTCCACCTACCTTAAGGGATGTTTATCTGGGCCAAGCCACAAAAAATAGTGATGGTGCAAACAAAATAGACGAAGAATTCCAGGCAACGGTAACCCAAGGAACAGAAGAAGTCGCCAAATCACAAAGAGCCAAAGGTTGGTTGAACGTAACAGATGGCAAAAGGGGAATTGGCGTAGGGATACGGAACTTTATGAAAGAATATCCCAAAGGGATAAAAGTAGATCCCGCCAATAATTTGCTTTTGGGAAGCATTTGGCCGGAAGAGAATGGGCCCATGAGCTTTGAAAGACACCATACGGCCATGGACGGCGGAATGTTGTCCAATTTTGCCCAAGGGATAACCAAAACTACCGAGTTCATATATTACTTCCACGACAACAAGAACGACGTTGCCGAAAAAATGGATTATGTAGTCGAAAGCCCAGTTGCACACGCCACACCGGAGTGGTACACCAATTCCAAGGTGTATGGCAATATGGCACCGGCATCATCCGAACATACTGAGTTCGAAAATGCCCTTCAATATAGATATCAATGGTGGGCCTACAACCAAAAAAATCAGCCATGGTACGGCATGTTCAACTATGGTGATGGAAAAACCTATTACTATAACGGCCATTGGGTACAGTGGACCAACAACGAGCCCACAGTGGATTTTATGTTGTGGACCAACTTTATGCGAACGGGCGACCCCAAGTATTTTGAACTGGCCCAAGCCATGAGCAGACATACCATGGATGTGGACAACATACACTGGCCCAAAAAACGCACATACTATGGTCAGATCAACGATGCCATCGACTTTTGGAACTTTGAGGATGAGCCGGAATCCACACCTTATTTGGGTATTGGTAGAAGACATGCCGCAGAACACTGGTATTCGTTATTAAGTGCACACGTTTGGATTCAGGGTTGGATCGCCGATTACTATCTAACAGGCGACCATAGAGCCTTGGAAGTAGCTAAAATGACAGGAGACACTTACATTAACCGAATATGGGGTGAACACGATTTGCGAGGTAGAAGGTTGTATTTGTCCGTACTCAATATGGTTGAGTTGTACGATGCCACAAAATTGCAGAAATATAAGGATGAGCTGGACGATAGGGTACGATTAATGCTCGAATTCCAAGAACGCCAAGGCGGAAACCTATTGTTGGATAGATATGGATATTCCCAGCCCTATGTGGCGCAAGGACTGTATAAATATCAACAGATTACAAGTGATGAAAAAGTACGCAAGGCCCTATTGAAGCACGCCAGATGGGTGCGCGATGTACCTCCATTGAACCACGAAATGGAATCGTATTTGGCTACCATTTACCCTCTATTGCTAGGTTATGAGATAAGTGGACAGCAAAGCTACTTGGACGAAGCCTTGGCAAGGGCTGAAATACTTAAAGTAGGAGAATTACCAAAATCACCCGACGAATACGAATCAACAGAAGACTATAGTAAAGACCTTTTGGGAATATCCAATCTGCCCATGAGCAAGGGACGATTTACCAATTGGCAGACCAACCAAGGACTGCGTGTTTTTGGATGGACACATGCATATAACATTCCTTATTTACTATACTGGATGGATAAGGAAAATATCGACTAAATCTAGTAATCTTCGGAAGGGGGTGGTGTAGCTTTAGGGCCACCATCCCTTTTTTATTTGCACAAAAACTAACTATCCAACTCCTATGTCCTACAAGAAATTCGGCCTGGTATTAGGCCCGCTACTTTTTATCCTGATTCAGTTATTCTTTAAAGATGAAACACTCTCCGTACAGGGCAAAAACGTGCTGGCGGCCACCGTGTGGATTGGAGTATGGTGGGTTTTTGAAGTGTTGCCCATTGCGGTCACCGCTTTATTGCCCATACTAATGTTCCCCCTTTTGGATGCTGTTGCATTGAGCGATACCACTGCGAGCTATGGGCACAAGTATGTTTTTCTGTTTATGGGTGGTTTTATTTTGGCGGCAGCCATTGAAAAGTGGAACCTTCATAAGAGGATAGCATTGCAGATCATTAAAACCATCGGAACCAATATGTACACCATTGTATTGGGATTTATGGTGGCCACTGCGTTTCTTTCCATGTGGATCTCCAATACGGCAACAACCGTAATGGTAATCCCAATGGCCGTTTCCATTGTAAAACAATTAAAGGACAATCCGGATACACCAGAGGATGAAAATAAAATATTCAGTAAATTATTAATGCTGGCCATTGCCTATGCCGCTTCGATCGGTGGGATTGCAACTTTAATTGGAACACCCCCAAATTTGGTATTTGCCGGATTCGTTCAGAAGACCTACGGCGTGGATATTAGCTTTTGGCAATGGATGAAATATGGACTGCCCGTATCTTCTATACTTTTAATACTGGCCTGGCTTTATCTTACTCGAATTGCATTTCCTTTAAAACAGACCCGGTTTCCAGGGGGCAAAGAAGAAATAAATAGGCTATTGGCCGAATTGGGACCCTTGGGAACAGAAGAAAAGCGGGTATTGTTCGTTTTTGTGTTCACGGCCTTTTGTTGGATCACAAGATCGTTCTTGTTACAGCAGTTTATGCCCAATATGGACGATACCATTATAGCCATAGGTGCAGCCATTATCCTTTTTATGATTCCGGCCAATAAAACAGGGGAGCCCTTGATTAACTGGAGAGAAGCGGTACAAATACCATGGGGAATCATATTATTGTTTGGTGGAGGTATGGCAATTGCAAAAGGATTTCAGGATACTGGTTTGGCCAACTATCTTGGTGGACAAATGACGGTTTTTGAAAGCTTGCCATTGTTCGTTTTACTGCTTTTGATCATAACCTGTGTAAACTTTTTGACCGAAGTTACCTCAAATTTGGCCACCACCGCCATGATGCTGCCCGTACTGGCACCGTTGGCGATAACGCTTGGCGTAAACCCTTATTTATTAATGGTCGCGTGTACTTCGGCCGCATCTTGTGCATTTATGCTTCCTGTGGCCACACCCCCCAATGCTGTGGTATTTGGTTCGGGCTATCTACGTATACAGGATATGGTACGAACCGGATTTTTAATGAATATATTGTCCATAATAATTATGGCAATTGCGGTATTCTTTGTTTTGCCATACCTGTGGGGGCTCTAATCGGCCCAATTACCTCTTATTGGTAAAATTGATGAATGTCATACCGTTCTCCTAAAAGGATGTTTACTTTAGTAATATGGCAAACAATAATCTCCAAATTACTAAATCTTCCGGTGAACAGGTCAAGTTTTCCATCGATAAATTGGAAAGATCCCTTCAGCATTGTGGGGCCAACGAAGAAATGGTACAAGAGGTCGTAAGTAGGGTAGTGGATGAATTGTATCCCGGAATTTCGACCCGGGAAATCCATAATAGAGCATTTGCCCTTCTTAAAAAGAAAAAATCCATTTATGCATCCAAATACAAATTAAAAAAAGCCATTTACGAACTGGGCCCGACCGGATTTCCTTTTGAAAAGTTCATCAGTGGGATTCTATATTATTCAGGATACAAGACACAAGTTGGTGAAATGGTCAACGGTACCTGCGTTGCCCACGAAATAGATGTTTTGGCCATTAAAAATGGTACAATGAACGTAATCGAGTG
This sequence comes from Flagellimonas sp. ABD4_174, assembly GCF_056160185.1. Taxonomy (NCBI): domain Bacteria; kingdom Pseudomonadati; phylum Bacteroidota; class Flavobacteriia; order Flavobacteriales; family Flavobacteriaceae; genus Flagellimonas; species Flagellimonas sp. ABD4_174. The sequence continues at coordinate 2,467,237 of NZ_JBSWWP010000001.1, read as the reverse complement.
TAAATTTCATGGAGATGATGGACTAAAATGCAATGTAAAAGTACCATTATATATCAATGCACGATACCAAGACGTAAAAGGTCCCATGGAATCCAACAAAGATAAGAATTATACATCGACCCTTGGTTGGGTTGTGACCAACACAAGATTTACCAAAGATGCCCTTGCTTACGGCAATTGTGTGGGATTGTATTTATTGAGCTGGGACTATCCTCATGGCGATGGACTTAAGGAAAGGATAGATAGGTTGCGGTTATACCCCATTACCGTATCCACATTATTATCGGGTAGGGAAAAACAGTTTTTGCTGGAACGCGGCGTAGTGCTTTGCAGGCAATTGGAAAAAGATAGTTTTTACCTAGACCATCTGGGCGTATCCAATGGCAGAAAACAGCGAATTCTTAAAGAAATGAAATCATTGTGCAATTCGTAAGACGTTATGAATAAACTGGAAATACACTTTTTGGGCGGGTCTGGGACTGTGACGGGATCTAAGTTTTATTTGCACACCGAAGAAATAAAAATTTTGGTGGATTGTGGATTGTTCCAAGGTATTAAGACGCTACGGGAAAAAAATTGGGAACGCTTGCCCATAGATGTTTCCCAGATCGACTATGTTTTGCTCACCCACGGTCACCTGGATCATTGCGGGTATTTGCCTCTTTTGGTAAAACAAGGTTTTCGAGGAAAAATTTTAGGTACCGGACCAAGTCTGGACATTGCTAGGATCATTCTGGAAGACAGTGCCAAAATACAAGAGGAAGAGGCAGAAAGAGCAAATAAAGAGGCATACAGTAAACACGATCCGGCGTTGCCTTTGTACACTGCCGAAGATGCAGCTTTCGCTTTGAAGTTCTTTGAGCAAGTCGACGAAGGCGGGCAAGTTTCATTGTCCGAGCATTGCGATGCCCGATTCCTGTACAATGGACATATTATTGGTTCAACCTATATAGAAATTGATCTATTCGGTAAACGCCTGGTTTTTTCCGGGGATGTGGGCAGGCAGCAAGATGAATTACTGGATGCACCAAAACAACCCGAATGGGCCGATTATCTGTTTGTGGAAAGCACATATGGAGATAGGCTACATCCTACAGAGGATGTTGGGCAGAAGCTGGTAGAGCTGGTCAATGATACCTTGTACAAAAAAGGGACCTTGATTATACCTTCTTTTGCGGTGGAACGATTACAATCGCTCATGTACCAATTGTGGAAACTCTACAAAAAGAACAAGATTCCCAATATCCCCATTTTTGTGGATAGTCCTATGGGCAACAATGTTCTGGAAGTATTTGAACATTACCCTGACTGGCATAAACTTACACCCGTGGAGTACTGGAATATGTGCAACCATATCAATATTGTGAGTTCTTATGCCGAAACCTGGGAAACCATTGACGACCCCAGGGCAAAAATTGTAATTGCCGGTAGCGGTATGGTAACGGGAGGAAGGGTTCTTACCTATATTAAACAATTGGGCGATATGATATCCACCTCGATATTACTTGTTGGGTACCAGGCGGAAGAAACCCGTGGAAGAAAACTTCTCGAAGGAGCGACAGAACTCAAGATCTATGGCAAAACAATACCCATTAAAGCACAGGTACACCACTTGGAAAGCTTATCCGCACATGCGGACCAAGGTGAGTTGGTGAACTGGATGGGCTCCATTAAAAACGTTCCAGAAAAAGTGTTCCTGGTACATGGTGAAAAGTCGGCAATGGAGGTCTACAAGGACAAAATCCAGGAAAGTTTTGGTTGGGATTGCTATATCCCGACCATCCACGAAGTCGTTGAAATTATACTATAAAACTTAAAAGATTACAGTTTAGGGCCATAACTTAAATCCCCAGCATCACCAAGCCCTGGAATAATATAGCCTTTGCTCGTTAAGTGTTCGTCCACCGTAGCGATCCAAAGTTGAGTGTCGCTTGGAAAGACCTTTTCCACTTTGGCAATCCCAGATTTGGAACCAATTACCGATAGAATGTGAATCTGTTTTGGTGTTCCATGACTCTTTAGGGCATTGAGCACATTCTCCAAAGTTTTTCCTGTTGCCAGCATGGGGTCGGTGAGCACCAAAACCTTACCATCCAAAGATGGTGCGGCAAAATATTTTACGATCACTTCAAAATCATCATCATCGTTGGGGTGGTGTCTGTACGCCGAAATAAAGGCATTCTCGGCCCGGTCAAAATAATTTAACATGCCCTGATGTAGGGGCAATCCGGCCCTTAGGACCGAACAAAGCACTAGGTCGTCCTTACATCCAAAGGTTTTTTTGGTGCCCAAAGGCGTTTGTATTTCTCTCGCTTCATAATCCAAGGACCGACTCAATTCATAAGCTAGAACTTCGCCGATTCGTTCAATGTTTCTTCGAAAACGCATGGAATCCTTTTGGATCTCCACATCCCTAATTTCGGAAATAAATGTATTGAGTACCGAATTGGTCTGGTCAAATTGATGTATGATCATTTGAATAGAAATTGTTTCTTTTTTAAAGGTATGGGATGTTCCTAAAATATAAAAATGAAAAACCATAGGTCCACTATGCAAACCAATTGACTGATATAGGTCATTGGAAAGAAGTAAGTTTTTTATAAAAATTTGAAAGAATCTTTTATTCAAATGATTTTTAGGTTGTACCACTAAGATTTTGTGACCATTTATGGAGTTTATCGATTATTATAAGGTTTTGGGGATTGATAAAAAGGCGTCGCCCGAACAAATAAAAAAGGCATATCGCAAATTGGCGAGGAAATATCATCCAGATCTTAACCCGAATGATGCCGAAGCGGAGAAAAACTTTAAACGGGTCAACGAGGCCCATGAGGTACTCTCGGATACCGAAAAAAGGAAAAAGTACGACGAATACGGCAAGGACTGGCAGCACGCCGAAGCGTTTGAAAAAAACAAGCGATCCCGCACCCAATATGCTGGACAAAATGATTTTGAAGGGTATACCTATCGTCGCACAGGAGGGTCGAACCAAGATTTTTCCGATTTTTTCGAGTCCATGTTCGGTGGAGCATCAAGTTTTGGTTCCAAAGGCCAAAAGGTCCATTTTCGTGGCCAAGATTACAATGCCCAGCTCCAATTGTCGTTGATGGATGTGTACACGACACAAAAACAGACCCTTACCGTTAACGGAAAAAATATTCGATTGACCATCCCTGCCGGTATCGAGGACGGACAGACCATTAAAATAAAAGGTCATGGAGGCCCGGGAATCGATGGAGGCCCTGCCGGGGACCTTTATATTACATTTTCCATTGTAAACCATACCGCTTTTAAACGAGATGGAGCAAACCTGTACAAGACGGTTCAAATTCCTTTGGTGAAAGCGGTACTTGGAGGCGATATTCAGGTCGAAACTTTAACGGGTAGGGTTAAATTAAAACTGGCACCGGGGACCGATAATGGCACCAAAGTTAAACTCAAAGGGAAAGGGTTTCCTAAATATAAGAAAGAAGGAGAATTTGGGGACCTCTATTTAACCTATACCGTTAAAATTCCAAAGCACCTTACACAAGAACAGAAAAGCCTCTTCGAATCCTTGGCAAAGACCAATCTAGCATAGCACTGTCATGAAAAAAGAAAACTTTATATCGATCAAAACATTTTGTGAAAACCATGGGGTAGGCGAATCTTTTATCTATTCCATGTACGAATACGAAATTTTGCAGGTCCAACAGGAAAAAGAAGCGGGAATGCTCCACCTGGACGATCTTCCCCTTTTGGAAAAAATGGTGCGTCTGCATCATGACCTCGATATAAACCCGGAAGGGATACAAGCCGTACACCATCTTTTGGGGCAGGTGGAAAGTTTACAGCAAGAGGTCGCCTCACTTAAAAAGAAACTGGACAGATTGGAGTAAAATCCGATCGAGGTTTGGATATGACCTAGATCATTGGAATTAAAATACACGAAACCTATTTTTAGTCGAAATAAAAAAATGGAAATGGTACAGGGTATTGCCGAAAAAGGCAGTATTTGATTTGGTAGCCAATGACATTTTTCGCAAACCATGGATATTATGAAAAAAATACTGGTTCCCGTTGATTTTTCCGAACACTCGGAATATGCTTTGCATGTAGCCGCCATTATTGCCAAACAGCATAATGCAGGCATTGTTTTGCTTCATATGATAGGAATGTCCGATTCGGTTCTGGCCAATTCCGAGATCGCAGAGGAGGCAGAAGCCAAATACTATCTTAATTTGGCAAAGGATAAAATCAAACAATATACAGAAAAAGAATACCTCAAAGGAATATCGCTAGAGGCCATTATCCAAAACTACAAAGACTTTGAGGAGGTAAATAATGTGGCCGAAGAGAAAAATTGTGATTTGGTGGTGATGGGTTCTCACGGTACCAGCGGGATAAGCGAACTTTTTGTTGGGTCCAATACGGAAAAAGTGGTACGTACATCCAATGTTCCGGTAATAGTGATCAAAAAACCACACCAAGATTTTACCATAAAGAAAATGGTCATGGCCACTGATTTTGACAATAAAAGTGTATCTGCTTATATTAAGGCCGATACCTTTGCCAAATTGTTCAATGCTAGTTTAGAAGTGGTCTATGTGAATACCACAGGGGCCAACTTCATTGGATACGACATTGTGGATAAAAGACTGGAAGCCTTTAAAAAAGAGTTGGGCAAGGACGTCAACATTAATTTCTACAGTCACCCAAGTGTAGAACGCGGAATTTTTAAGTATTGTCAGGAAAAGAATGCCGATCTATTGGTAATTCCAACACATGGTAGAAAAGGTCTGGCACATTTTGTTGTGGGCAGTTTGGCCGAAAATGTTTCCAACCATGCGCAAATGCCTGTTATGACGATAAAAATGTGATCAACGGTCAAAAAGCAGCTGTAAACGCCCCAATAAGATCAATTCCGATTTGTTGCTGCCATAAATCGAAGCTGTGATCGCTCTCGAAGTGGACATGGCCAAATTTTTGATCTTTGGGGTAAATAACAGTTCGTGCTCCGTATAAAAAGCTTCGAATTCTTCATAATTTTCCTCGGGGTCTTTTTCATATTCCAATAACCTATCAAAAACGGTGATTATCTGTAGTGCGGCGTCGGCACCAAATTCGTCCTCAATATCATCTACTTCCAACCATTGCTCACGGACCACCTCGTTCAATTTCTCCATTTCGTTCATATGCACACTGTGATCGGCCATGGCCATGGCATAGAATAGTTTCCCCAAATTCTGATATAGTTCGTTGCCCATTTTCGTCCTGTGTGCCATGATCTTCTGTGTTTAAGTGCTCAATTAATAAATATAGTTATCCGTAAAGTTTTTCTACATGATGTAAATCAGTAAATTTATTTACTGATATGGAAGGATTTAAAGAAATAGACGTACTGGATATTTTATCGGAAATCATTTCTGAGGGAATCCTGATTGTGAATGACCAACATAGCATTACGGCTAGCAACCATGCGGCAAATGTAATGTTTGGCTATGGTGAAGGAGAGCTTATCGGCGAACCATTGGATATTTTGATACCCAAAAGCTCCAGAGCCGACCATGGCAAACTTGTTTCTGGTTTTATGCACCATGGAAAGGCCCGGCAGATGGGTAAAGGCTTGGATTTGCTCGGTCGATGTAAAAATGGGGATGAGTTTCCACTGGAAATTAGCCTCAATCCTTTTAAATTGAACAGTAAAAAGTATGTATTGGCCTTGATCATGGATATCACCGAAAAAAAGAAGGCCAAAGAAACCATAGATTATTGGTTTAAAATTTTTGATGAATCCCTAAATGAAATCTATGTTTTTGATCCAGAAACATTGGTTTTTATCAATGTAAACCTCGGGGCTCAAAAAAACTTGGGCTACAGCATGCAAGAGTTGGCACAAATGTCGGTGTTGGATATTAAACCGAGCCTTTCGGAAGCGGTAATGAGACGTTTGGTTTCCCCATTGTTGTCCAAACGCAAACAAAAGGTTGTATTTGAAACAGAACATAAGCGCAAAGACGGATCTACCTATCCTGTTGAGGTACATTTACAGATTTCCTTTATAGGGAAACGAAAAGTATTTGTGGCCATTGTTTTGGATATTACGGAAAGGAAAAATTATACCCAGCAACTGGAGAAGACCGTCGAGGAAAGAACACAACAATTGCAAGAGGCCCTAAAGGCCGAAAAGAAGCTCAATGAACTTAAAACAAAGTTCCTCTCATTGGTGTCGCACGAGTTTAAGACGCCGTTGACCAGCATTCTCACCTCAACATCGTTATTGGCCAAATACACCGAATCCGAACAGCAAAACAAAAGGGACAAACATATTGCCACTATTAAATCAAAAGTAAAGTACTTGGATGGTATCCTAACGGACTTTTTGTCCATAGAACGGTTGGAGCTGGGCAAGGTAAAATATGAGTTGACCACATTCCCCTTGAGCAAGGTGATCAATGAAGTGATCTACGATGCCAATATGCTGCTAAAAGAAGGACAACGAATAAAATACCCGAACAATATCGATGGTATTGTATTGGATTTTGATGAGAAAATGCTTGTTCTGGCCTTATCCAATTTGGTCCATAATGCGATAAAATATTCTCCCGAGGAAACGGATATAGAGCTTAGGGTAACCATGGAGCAGGAACAATTGAATATTGAGGTGGTCGACGAAGGCTTTGGAATACCACCAGAAGACCGACCCTTTATTTTTGATAGGTACTACCGGGCCTCCAATGTACTTACAGTTCAAGGAACCGGAATCGGGTTGAATATTGTGAGGCAACATATGCATAACCTCGATGCGAATGTTACTTTTAAAAGTAACAGGGAAAAAGGATCCACATTTACACTGCACATACCAATTAAAAACAAGGAAAATGAAAAAAATCTTACTGGTTGAGGATGACACCTCGCTAAGGGAGAATGTAGCGGAACTGTTGGAATTGTCCGGTTATACCGTATGTTCGGCATCAAATGGAAAAATAGCCGTTCCAATGGCCATAAAGGAACGTCCCGATCTGGTTCTTTGCGATATCATGATGCCGGAAATGGATGGGTACGAGGTATTGGAGGAATTATCTACAAAGGAATCCACAAGGTATATCCCGTTTATCTTTATATCGGCAAAAACGGAAAGGCAAGATGTAAGAAGGGGTATGAACCTTGGTGCAGATGACTATTTGACCAAGCCGTTCGAAGAGGAGGAGCTATTGGGAGCCATAACCTGCCGACTGGAAAAAGCTGAACAAATGCAAGTCGTCCTATCCAATGAATCCATTAATAAAAATGGGGAGGGTGAAATACGATCTCTGAACGAGCTCAAAAACTTTTTTGACGACCATGGTCAGTTGCTTTCTTATGCCAAGGACGACATTATCTACAATAGAGGAGATCATTCCAATATGGTTTACCTCATATTAAAAGGGGTCATAAAGAGCTGTGCCTTGGACGAAGAGGGCAAGGAGCTGATTACCGCTATATATTCGGAAGACGATTTTTTGGGATTTACATCCCTAACGGACCATTTGCCCTATCAGGAATATGCCATTGCCATTGAAGATGTTGAGTTAGCAGGAATCTCCAAGGAAAAGGTCAAGGCAATTTTGGAAGATAATAAAAGCGTTTCCTTGGAACTGATGGATGTAATCACCGATAATTTGTCCGACATTAAAAAACAATTGCTGCAAATGGCCTATAGTTCGGTAAGAAAAAAAACCGCACAGACCTTATTGCGTTTTTCCCGGGCAATAAACAAGAACAAACGTGGACCATTAAAAATTGCGCGCAGCGATTTGGCCGGAGTGGCAGGCATTGCCACCGAGAGCCTGATCAGAACCCTTTCCGATTTTAAGCATGAAGGACTAATTGCCATAGAAAATAGAAATATTCTTGTGTTGGAACCAGAGGCATTGGAGCAGGTCCACTAAAAAATTACGTCATAAATAGGGCAAGTGATATTTATCATTCCGTTTGTTTTAATCAATAGCAATCTTGCACCATCAATTTATGACAAATGAAGAATATTCTGGTCCCCACGGATTTTTCGGAAAATTCCATTCAGGCATTAAAGTATGCCCAAGTGCTGCTTAGCGGTTTAGAATGTAATTTCTACGTGTTATATGTTGGCACCCTACTGGATACCAAAGCTGATGCAGAATCGCTTCGAGAAAAAACGGACGAGACCAGAAAAAATACTAAAAGGCGACTGAATGATCTGGTACGGGCGGAACGTAAAAAAAGTACTGAGGCCAATCACTTTTTTTTCGCTTTGCACGAGTATGGATTCTTTATTCCGATCATAAAAAAACATCTGGAAGAACAAGATATCCATCTTATTGTAATGGGTACCAAAGGTGTTTCCGGTGTTCGGGAAAAAGTGGTGGGAAGCAATGCCGGCGATGTTATTACCAAAGTGCAGTGCAATACTCTCGTGGTTCCGCAGCATGTTGATTTGTCCAAACCCCGAGAAATAGCTTTCCCTACAGACTTTAATATATTTTATTCCTTAAAGATCTTGCGCCCCATGGTGGAAATGGTTCAGTGCAGCAATGCACAGCTAAGAATCATGAATGCCTTGAAATATGGTGATACCCTAAGTGAAGAGCAACAGAAAAATAAGGAATATCTTATGGACTTTATGGAAGAGACCTTTCCGAAGGTGCACAGTTTTCATACCATTACCAATCAAAAGGTAAAGTCGGCCATACAATGCTTTGCGGAGAGCAGGGAGGTCGATATGATGATCATGGTGGCCAAAAACCTAAATTTTATACAACAGATTCTGTTCGATTCCATAGTGGAGCAAATAAGTTTTCATACCAAAATTCCATTTTACGTAATTCACGAGTAGTGTTTTAATTAAATCGTTCGATTGGTTTTTGTATGTGATACCTAAACCGATAATCCTCAAGTTTTTGTGATAGGTGATGGAAATCATAGTATAGAATAAACTAGCTAAATAGCTTTGTTACGATAAGGGATTTTAAATAATTGAGCTATGTTCAGAGTTGTATTGCCCACCGATTTTTCAGATAATGCATTCCATGCCATTTCCTATGCAGTAAAACTGTTGGAAAAGTCTACTTGTATTTTTTACCTGGTACATGCATATACCCCACCAGTGTACAGGGCCGATTATACTTTGGGCAGCCCGGGCCAATTGGGATTGCCCGATACAGAAAAGTACAAAGCCGAAGAAGCTTTGGAAAAAACAAGGCAAAAAATCAAGGCACAGTTCAATATACCGACCCACACGTATGTAACCCACGCTGCTTTTAATTCGTTGACAGATGAAATCGCAACCATAACCAATAAGGAGAACATCGATTTTGTGGTAATGGGTACACAAGGGGCAACAGGAGCGAAGGAAATTTTATTTGGCTCCAATACGGTGCATGTAATTCAGAGAACTAGTGTTCCAATTCTTGCCATACCCTCGTTTTTTGAGTTTAAACCCCCACACAATATATTGTTTCCAACCGATTTTGAAGTAGATTACGATAAGGCCAATATTGATTTTTTACTCAAACTTTCCAAACTATGGCATGCTAAACTGCATGTTTTACATGTATCATCGCCAAGCGGATTGGATGCCGATCAAGAAAAGAACAAAACCTATTTGCAGGGCATGTTGTTAGAAGAGAATACTGTTTTCTACGATTTACCGGACCAAGAACTGGTAGAAGGCATCAATGGGTTCCAGAACAAGGCCCAGGTCGAACTGTTGGCCATGGTGAAAAACAAACACTCATTTATTGAACGCCTTTTTATAGAACCGATCATTAAAAATATAGGGTTACATGCCAGAGTTCCTTTTTTGGTTCTCCCCTATAACCAATAATTAAATTATGTTACAGATTTTAGTACCCACCGATTTTTCAAACAATTCTTACAATGCGCTGTTCTATGCCGCTAAATTGTTCAAGAACAAGAAAAGTACATTTCATATTGTAAATGTGTGCAGTACCAAGAACGATCCAAAAAAGGAAGAAGCCCAATTGGAATCGGCCCAAGGATTGGATGCATTGGTACATCGGCTGATCAGGGATGTAGGAGAGAATTCGAACCATGACTATAAAAAAATATCGCTATGCTCCGATTTACCCGAGGGGATTGCTGATTATGCCAAAACAAACAAAGTGGACCTTACCGTAATTGGAAACAAGGCACAAGAAGAAGTCAAACATATTCTATTCGGGAACAATGCCATGCAGTTAGTTCGAGAAATAACCCATTGCCCTGTATTGATCGTGCCCTTGGAAATCGATTTTAAAAAGGTGGATAAACTGGCTTTTACATCCAATTATACCTATCCTATTGCAGAAGAAAATAGTAAGGCCATCATTTTTTTCAGTGAATTGATGGATAGTGTTGTTGTGCCAATGCGCATTCAAGAAAACAAAGGGAACGATACTGCCGAAAAGAACAGAACCCAATTTTTAAATGCGATTGCCCATAAAAGTGGAAAAGAGGTCGAGTTGCCCATTTTCGATGGCAAGGTGAACACGATTTTGGAATTTGTAGATCTCTGGAAAATAGATATGCTCTGCATGGTGTACTACCCGCACCACTTCTTTTTGGAGTTTATAGGCAATGGCATCATAAAGGAACTGAATACCAAATTAAAAGTCCCTTTTTTAATTTTGCCCAACCGCCAAAGTTGACGAAAATCATAGCGTAAACTATTGGTTCATAGTAAATTTCAGGAAAATGAGATTACGTATGGACAAAAGGATTTTGTTGCCTACCGATTATTCCAAAAATGCGTTGAACGCCATTAGGTACGCCCTGGAGTTGTATAGAAAAGTACACTGCGACTTTTATATTCTCAATGCGTTCCATATATCCAGCTACACCTTGGATAGCATGAGGGTCCCGGAAACAGGCGAACCGTACTACGAAGCTGCAAAACAAGAAGCGGAAGCAGGTATGGAGCGACTAATGCAAATGGTCAGACTCCATCCACAGAACCATAAGCACGAATTCCATACCATAACGACCTTTAACAGTGTTACCGAGGCGATCAGACATGTTGTGGATAAAAAAGATATCGATATGATCATCATGGGAACCAAAGGTATCACCGAATCCAAGGCTCGGATATTCGGCACCAATACCGTAAATGTAATGGAACGGATCAGGGAGTGCCCCGTAATTGCAGTGCCCAATAATTATATGTTCGAAGAACCAAGGGAAATTGTTTTTCCTACCGATTATAAGTCCCCTTTTAAGAAAAAAGAGATGGCAGATGTAATCGAGTTGGCACAATTGTTCAATGCTACCATCCATGTATTGCACATTGATAAGGACAAAGACTGTAAACTGGACAGGAAAGAGCAGGGCAATAAGGAATTGCTCCAAGAAATTCTGGAAGGGGTAACGCACCGGATGCACTTTGAGCCTGCAGCTAAGATCAGTGATGGGATCAACGCATTTGTCGATAGGCACAAATGTGATATGATCGCCTTTTTGAACAGAAAGCACTTATTTTTTGGAAGCATACTTACCAATCCTTTGGTGAAGAAAATAGGGTACGACCCCAAAGTGCCCATATTGGAACTTAACGATAACTAAAAAATTGTAACTATGAAACAGATAGGAATTTGGTTGGATAAACAAGAAGCCAACGGCGTGGTATTGGAAAATGGGAAGGAAAGTCTTTTTACAGTTCCATCGGAACTCGATTTTTTTAACCCTAGAGGCGGTTCTCGTTCCAAGACCAAATGGGGCCCACAAGACGTGGTGCAGGACAGTAAATACCTGGAAAAGGAAAAGCATCAACTAAGAAACTATTTTGAGAAGATTGCGGAAAAAATTTCCGATGCGGACGAGATAGCCATATTTGGTCCTGCCGAAACACCGGAAAAATTAGTAGGGGCTTTGCGGACGAAACATCCTGGATTGGCCAACAAAATAAAGATGACCAAAACTACGGACAGTATGTCCCAAAACCAGTTTAAAGCGTTGGTAAAACAATCTTTTGGTCTGGACGACCGATATCCTGCGGATAAATAAAAGTGAGCAAAATGATTTAGATCATTTTAAAACTAAGGGCTAAACCCTATTTTCAACGGTAAAATTCAATCGAACTCCAAGATAATGGCATGGGAGAGGAAAATAGAGGTGATGCGAGACGATCTTCAAAACTGGAAATCTTACATTCAGTTTATCGGGGACGAGATGGTGTTTATCCAAAAATTACTTGATTCTTACATTTTTGAACCAAGAACGCCCAACCTGTTTGAACGGTTGGAGAACTTTAAACAGCTTTTCAACGCTTCAAAGCAGCAAAGGGCATCGCTACTGGAATCCATTAAAATACATGGGAATAGACTTGGCGGTATTTTTGAATGTACACAAGAAGAAAGCGATAGTCAATACTACGAAAATCATCTGGACCTGAAAGCAAATGTCACGGGCTATATCAAATCCTATCTTGACCAAAAAAAGGAAGTTTACGAATATGCCGGATCTATACTAAAGAAAAAGAAGCCCTAGTGCTGGCATGATCAAAAGGGGATATCCCTTTGATCTGTGCCGGATTGTTACATGTTCATTAACCATTAAAAAATGTAATTATGTCACTTGTAAAGTTGGATGGAAAACGATTTCCATGGAATGAGAGACTGATTGATTTTTTCAATCGTGATACGTTTTTTGACGATGACTTTTTCAATCTAGAAAAAAACCATCCATCAATGAACGTTAAGGAACACAAAGATGATTTTGAAATTGAATTTGCCGCACCGGGATTCGAAAAAAAAGATTTCAAAATCACTATGAAAGATGATGTATTGGAAGTGTCTGCCCAAAAAAGTAAAGAAGATACCGAGGAGGACGAAAATTTTACCAGGAGGGAGTTCAACTACAATGCGTTTAAAAGAAGTTTACAATTGCCCAATTCCGTCGACCGGACAAAAGATGTGAAGGCAATGTATAAAAATGGCATTCTAAAACTTAATGTCCTAAAAATGGACGAAGCCAAGGATGGTCACAAAAAGGTAATCGAAGTAGTATAAGTTGAAATTGCGGTAGATGGGGCTCTCTCATCTACCGCTAAATGTATGGAAACAATGGAAGCAAAACCTATTAAAAGAAAGTTTAGGGAATGGTTCAGTGCAGATGAGTTGCACCAAGAATCCAAAGAATGGCTCTCCGAATTGCAATTTGCCGCGGACGAGCAACAGTTTTTGAACCATATGGTCAAAGATTATACTTTGGATATTATAGATTCCGATATGTTCAAGACCGTTCAGCCTGTTGTGGAAAACTTGAACAAAATGGAGAAGCAGTTGGTGGAACTCCTCAAGAAAGTACAATTGCACGAAAACCAACTTCAGATCATGGTGGACGATATCAATCAAGAAAAAATGGAGTCCGCCTATTTGGACACACATAACGATCTGGGCATGGAAGTGTCCGATTATATTATAAAATATAGGGAATCCAAGATCAGGATTTTTGATATCGTGTCCGACGTAATCAAGCGCAAAAAACAAAAAAGATTGCTCAATTAACCCAAGTTATACCAAAAAACATGAAAGTACTCGTTTACAGTGCCAAGGATTTTGAGATAGACCATTTAAAAAAAGTGAACGATGGCAAACACAACTTAAAGTTTGTGCCGGAAGCGCTCAATGCCACGACCGCGGTAATGGCAGCTGGCTTCGATGCCATCTGTATATTCTCCAATGATGATGCCTCTTTGGTGGTACTGGAAATTCTTCAGGATCTGGGAGTAAAATATATAACACTACGATCTACGGGCTACAATAATGTAAGCGTTAAGTCTGCCAAGCGGATTGGGCTCAAAATCGCTTATGCTCCGGAATATTCGCCACATGCCATTGCCGAACATACAGTGGGACTTACTTTGGCAATAAATCGGAAGTTGATTTTGGCCAATGCCCAGGTGCAACAATATAATTTTATGTTGGACAATCTGATCGGTACTGAAATCTTTGGCAAAACCGTGGGTATTTTTGGAACAGGTAGAATAGGCTCTATTTTAGTAAAGATCTTTCATGCTTTCGGGTGTAAAGTATTGGCGAACGATATAGAACGTAACCAGTATTTGGAAAACCATTACGAAGTGGAGTATGTTCCCTTGGAAGTACTGTGCCGTAGATCGGATATAATCAGTATCAACACGCCATTGACCTACGAAACACACCATATTTTTAATAAAACGCTGTTCTCCGTTATGAAAAAGAGGGCATTGTTGGTGAACACAGCTCGCGGTGGGATCGTAAAGACCAATGATGTTATAACCGCCCTTAAAAATGGAAATCTTGGAGGGTATGCAACCGATGTTTATGAACAGGAAAGGGGTATTTTTTTTAAGGATAACGGTAAATCGGGCATTGCCGACGAGCTGTTGAAAGAGTTGATCGATATGCCAAATGTGTTATTGACCCCTCACCACGCTTTTGCCACCAAAGAGGCGCTTGAGCGCATTGCGGAAACCACCATTTATAACTTGGATTGTTGGGAGGAGGGCAGGAGCTGTAAAAACGAATTGGGGTTCCAGACAATCACTTTATAGAAGCGGACTTAAAAGTTTGGCAAAACCTTCGATCAGTTTTTTGCCCCAAGAGCGCGATTTAAATTTTTCGTAATCGGACAAGAGGGTGGACTTATCACAATCCGACAAAAAATCGGATTTCATTTTGCGGCAAAGCTCGTTGTCGTAGACAAAAACTTGTGCCTCATAATTCTGCTGCAGGCTCCTGTTGTCCAAATTGGCCGTTCCAATGCTTGCAATCTCATCGTCGCACAACATTACCTTGCTATGTAAAAAGCCTTCTTCGTACAGATAAATTTTTATACCTGCCTTTAGATAAGATTCAAAATAGGCACGCACACACCAATCCACCAACTTGATATCGGTACTGGAGGACATTAATATCTTTACATCCACCCCGCTGAGCGCTGCGGTGATCAATGCTTGTAAAATGGCGTGATTGGGAATAATATAGGGATTAACGATGTAGAGGTATTTTTCCGCACTGTTTATTATGGAAAAATACACTTGCTCCATAACATCAAAATCGTCGTCGGGGCTACTGGGAACCATTTGGAGCGATGTGTATTTTTTTTGCGTCCGGTAGATATTTAATGTATTCAGGTCTACTTTTTTTGCACTTGCCAGAAACCAATCGGTTACAAAAGTGCGGTTGAGGAAATCCACAGCTTCGCCTTCAATTTTTAAGTGGGTATCGTGCCATTTGCCTAGAGCGGGATCTCCTTTCAGATATTTGTCGGAAATATTGATGCCCCCCGTAAACCCGATCTTATTATCGATAACTATGATCTTTCTATGGTTTCTATAGTTAAGGGAAGAAAGGAATCTTCCAAATTTAAAAGGCAGGAACTGTGCCGTCTCCACCCCGATGCCCTTGAGTTTTTTTAAATACTTTTTGCTTAGGGAGTAGCTGCCAATACCATCATAAAGGAGGCGAATGGTGACATTTTCAGCTACCTTTCTTTCAAAAACCTCCAATAATTTATCGGCCAAAAGACCGTCCTCGAAAATATAATATTGCAAATGAATATGCTCTTTGGCTTCCTCCAAGGCATTAAAAATGCTTTCGAAAGTGTTTCTTCCATCTTTGAGCAATTCTAAATGGTTATAACAGGTAACCGGGCATTTGGAGGTATTGCTGATCAAAGAAGTGATTTTTTCCTTGTTTGCTGAGATCCCTGGACGACAATCTTCATTTTTAAATTGATCATTTGGAGCAATTTGATGTTTTTGGGAGAACATTTTGCTTTTCCGTCGGTTTCGGCCAAATAAAATATAAAGAAGTGCACCTGCCACTGGGATGGTAAATATGGCCAAAAGCCAAGCCAGCGTTTTACTGGGGCGTACACCGTTCAGCAAAAGGCTGATCACCATTGTTAGGGAGATGATTACATAAAGTGTAATAAGAATGGGAACGAGCATCTTTGTATTGGATACAATTTGTAAACCACCGACAAGTTAGCAAAAGTAATTGGTGGGTACGCGTCTTTCAATCGCAAAATTGAGATAAACATTTATGACCCCTTCTTTTAAGAAGGGGTCATAGGATCAAATAAAATCCTTAATGCTTTCGCCAAGGTCGTAAACGGGCACTTTTTGATTTTCCTTAGCTATTATACTGCTTCCTGCGGCGCTACGGTACCCTCCTGCGCAGTGAACAATTATAGGTTTGTCCAAGGGTATTTTGGAAATTGATTTCCTTAAATCGTTCAAGGGTATTGCAATAGCTTTTTCAAAATACTTGCCCTCCTCAATTTCACTTTGGTTTCGGATGTCCACAATGGTGTATTTATCTGGATGGGTTTTAAAATCGGACAAATTCAATCGTTTACTCCCAACACTTTTGTCTTTGTCCATTGTCAAAACCAAATTCAGCTGTTTTTCGTATCCGATCTTTGCTACCCGTTGCAGTATATTTTCGAGGTCCTCCGGATTTTCAACAACAAGGCTAAAAGGTTCTTCGGGCTGAACAATTGCCCCTAGCCATGTTTCAAATTTAGAGTCTTCTGAAGTTGCCATAATATTGATGCTGCCCGGTAAATGCCCTTTTTTAAATTGGACTTCGTCCCTCACATCAATAATTAAACCATCAGTGCCATAGTTTAAACGAAAAGGCACTTTGGATATTGATGTTCTTAAATTTTCAGGGCCTCTTCGGTTCACATCCACATTAAAGCCGAAGTAAGAGGGTATAAAGGGTTGGCTGTCCAAAAGCGTATCCACAAATTCATCCTTGGATTGTGATTTAAAGGCCCAGTTTCCCATTCTTTCGTTGCCCAGGGTACTACTGTTGTCGGAGCTTAAGTTTTTGCCGCATAGAGAACCGGCACCATGTGCGGGATAGACCAAGGCTTCATCGGGCAGATTCTTAAACTTGTTTTGGATGGTATGGTACATCATTTCGGCAAGTTCTTGACGTTTTGCTGTCATGTTGCCCGCTTTTTCGCGCAAATCGGGTCGACCGACATCACCAATAAAAAGGGTGTCCCCTGTAAACAAAGCTGTTTTTCCGTCTTTTTCCGCAACAATGGTAATACTATCTGGAGAATGCCCAGGCGTATTCAATGCCGAAACTTTAATACTGCCGATCATTAAGCGGTGTCCTTCATCAAAAGGTTTAAAGGCATAATCGGCACCCAAATCTTTGCTGTGATATATGGAGGCCCCTGTTTCCTTTGCTATTTGTACATGGGAGCTCACAAAGTCTGCATGAGGATGGGTTTCAATTACAGCGACTATTTTTGCATTATGTTCTTGTGCAAATGCATAATACTGCATAGGGTTCCTTTCTGGATCTATAACGGCCACTTCACCATTGTCCACAATTGCATAGGAATAGTGGGCTAAAGGCTTATATTCAAACTGTTTTATTTCCATAATTTGAGATTTTAGGATGCCCTTTTTAGGGCATCCCATGATTATTTTTTTATATGCTTCTCTTGGCAAGGTACCAATCTACCTTTTCCAAGGAATCATCTGCAATTCTCTCGTTCAATTCATCCAAGGTCTTGGGAGGAGAAACTATAACTTTATCTCCTTTTTTCCAATCCAAAGGCATGGCGACCTTATGCTTGTCCGCCGTTTGAAGTGCCTTTAGTGCACGCAGTATTTCGGCCATATTTCTACCAACGTTTAGAGGGTAGTACATGATCAATCTAATTTTTTTGGAAGGATCTATAAAAAATACAGCTCGTACAGCGGCAGTTTCACTTTCGTTAGGTTGAAGCATGCCGTACAATTTGGAAACCTTCATGTCCAAATCCGCAATAATTGGGAAATCGAAATATACGCCGGTGTTTTCCCTAACATTTTGTACCCATCCCAAATGGGCGTGGATACTATCTATACTTAATCCGATAAGTTCGGTATTCAATGCGTCAAAATCGCCCTTTCTTAGAGCAAAACCACTCATCTCAGTGGTGCAAACAGGGGTAAAATCTGCAGGATGTGAGAACATTACTACCCATTTATCCTTCGCAAATTCGGAAAATTTTATTTTACCCTTGGTTGTAACAGCTTCAAAATCCGGTGCCAAATCGCCAATTCGTGGCATCTGATTTACTTTTTGATTTTCTAAATAGGAATTTTCCATAGTAATATAGATTATGTTTATTATTATTTAATATGTGATAAAAATAGTTTATGGTATGATATTGGGAAGTAACGTTTGTTACATAGGACCTATTTACTTCGGTAATTAGGGTTGTAAAGTATTGGGTCGATAATTATGGCCAGTTATTAAATTTTATAAAGAAGTGTAAAAACATTATCCTCTGGCAAAGTTTTGATTATACGATATATTGAGGACAATAGTAAAACTAAGGTAATAAGTACCGAATAATGGTTATTCATTTTCGCTTGTACAACTAAATCTCCATATCCAAAATTAAATTTACAGAGAACCGATTCCAAAAGAGTGCAAGAATTTTATATCTTAAACACCGATTGATGAAATGGACTTGTTAAATAAATTCCAGTTTTGTTGATTTTAGGTTAAAATTAACATAGTGCCAATAGGGGGCTACTTAAATTTAAGATGTTCTTGAGCAAAAAGGGTATTGATTTTTAACGATAACAGCTCAACGGATAAACTCAAAAATAAAATCAAATAACTAACAAATGAAAAGAAGAAACTTTATGCAGTATGCCGGTATGGGGGCAGGGGCAATGATGATGCCTTCGCTCCTAATGGGAAATTCTATTTCCGCCGAGGCATTGCTGGAACCAGGTATGGACATTGTCCTAAAAAAGAAAATGGCGGATGTTGCCCTAAATACGGCAAAATCCATGGGAGCTACTTATGCCGATGCCCGGATAGGAAGATATTTAAATCAATATGTTTTTACTAGGGAAGATAAAGTGCAAAATGTAGTCAATACAGAATCCTTCGGGATTGGAATTCGGGTCATTGCCAATGGTACCTGGGGATTTTCTTCCACCAACGATGTTACCGAGGATGGCATTAAAATAGCAACGCAACATGCAGTTGCAATTGCGAAGGCCAATTCAAAAATCCAAAAGGAACCAGTTGTATTGGCTCCAGTACAGTCCCATGGCGAGGTTTCTTGGAAAACCCCGATCAAAAAAGATTTTAAAGAGGTGCCCATATCCGAAAAAGTCGACTTGCTTTTGAGCGCAAACGCTGCCGCTATGGAAAATGGCGCCAACTTTGTCAACTCTGCTTTGTTCATGGTTAATGAGCAAAAGTATTTTGCCTCAACGGATGGGTCGTACATAGATCAAGATGTACATCGAATTTGGCCAACGTTCAATGTTACCGCCATCGACCGTTCGGCCGGTAAATTTAAATCCCGCCAAGCATTGAGTGCCCCAATGGGAATGGGCTATGAGTATATGGACGGTCTAGGATCAGAAAAACTTTCAGGTCCGGAAGGCATAAAACTGTACAGTAAAAGCTACGATATTGTTGAAGATGCTACCATGGCTGCAAAGCAGGCCAAACAAAAGCTGACAGCAAAATCGGTTGAAGCCGGTAAATACGATCTGGTACTCGAACCCAACCATCTCGGCCTTACAATCCACGAATCTGTGGGGCATCCCTTGGAGCTGGACCGTGTTCTGGGCTATGAGGCCAATTATGCAGGAACCAGTTTTGCAACCATGGACAAATGGAAAACCAAGAACTTTAAATATGGTAGTGATATTGTAAACATTGTTGCCGACAAGACCCAAGAGGGATCTTTGGGAGCTGTTGGATACGATGATGAAGGTGTACAGACCAAAAAATGGGACTTGATAAGAAATGGTGTTCTGGTAAACTATCAAGCCATTCGAGATCAAGTACATATGATCGATCAAAACGAATCGCATGGCTGCTGTTATGCACAAAGTTGGGAAGATGTTCAGTTTCAGCGCATGCCGAATGTGTCTTTGGAGCCAGGAACCGAGAAGTATTCCTTACAGGATATGATCAAAGATGTGGAGAAAGGAATTTATATTTTGGGCCGTGGATCATATTCCATTGACCAGCAGCGCTACAACTTCCAATTTGGAGGAACATTGTTCTACGAAATAAAGAATGGTGAAATTGTAGGAATGTTGGATGATGTAGCATATCAATCGAATACCCAGGAGTTTTGGAATTCTTGTGTGAAAATTTGTGATAAGGACGATTATAGGATGTTTGGTTCGTTTTTCGATGGAAAAGGACAACCTTCGCAAATCAGTGCGGTCTCGCATGGCAGTTCTACATCAAGGTTTAACGGGATCAATGTTATTAACACAGGAAGAACCATTTAAGGTGTATTTTAATTAAAGATAAAGACAATGGCAATATATACAGAACTAGAAGCAAAAAATATTTTGGAAAAAGCATTGAGTTTTTCCAAGGCCGACGCTTGCGAAATAAACCTGAGTGGGAGTAACAGCGGAAATATTCGATATGCTAGAAATACGGTATCGACAGCAGGCTATAGGTCAAGCCAAAGTTTGGTAGTGCAATCCAGCTTTGGAAAAAAGGTAGGTACGGCAACCATAGACGAATTTGATGATGCATCTTTGGAAAAAGTGGTAAGAAGAGCTGAAGAATTGGCGAGATTGTCGCCTGAGAACCCAGAATTTATGCCTCCGTTGGGGCCTCAAGAATACGATAAGTCCATTACTTATAAAGAAGCCACGGCCAATGTAACTCCGGAATATAGAGCGGAAGTGGCGAACAAGAGTATTGTGCCTGCCTCGGCACAAGATGTAACGGCAGCAGGCTTTTTGGATGATTCAGAGTCGTTTTCGGCCATGATCAATTCCAATGGTCTGTTCGCATATAACCAATCGACCAACGTGGACTTTACCGTAACCATGAGAACCAATGATGGTACTGGGTCAGGTTGGGTAACACGGGACTACAACGATATTTCTAAGTTCGATCCTGCCGAAGCATCAAAAACCGCTATAGATAAAGCTGTTATGTCCAGGGAGGCACAGGCAATTGAGCCGGGTAAATACACGGTTATTTTGGAGCCTGCCGCATCATCAGGTCTGTTACAAAACATGTTCAGATCTTTTAACGCAAGATCTGCTGATGAAGGCCGCAGTTTTATGTCTGCAGCGGATGGTGGAAATAAATTGGGGCAAAAAATTGTGGACGAAAGAGTTAACATATGGTCCGATCCGTTACATCCAGATGTGCCGACTTCCACTTGGAACGGTGCAGGTCAGCCGTTAAAGAAAACAACATGGTTGGAGAACGGTGTTGTTAAAAATTTGGCCTACGACCGCTATTGGGCAGAGCAAAAAGGCGTAGATCCAGTTCCTTTTGCAAGCAACGCAATAATGGAAGGAGGAGATGAAACCCTAGAAGACATGATCAAAGGAACCAAAAAAGGAATTCTTGTAACCCGGTTTTGGTATATCCGTAGTGTTGACCCACAGACTTTATTATATACCGGTTTGACCAGGGACGGAACATTTTACATCGAAAATGGACAAATCAAGTTTCCAGTGAAAAACTTTCGATTCAATGAGAGTCCGATAATTATGCTCAATAATTTGGAATCACTTGGACAACAAGTAAGGATCAACGGAAATTTAATACCCTATATGAAGATTCGTGACTTTACCTTCACCAGTCTTTCGGATGCAGTATAACCAAATACAATGATAAAGCTGGTGGTCAATATGGATATGACCGCCAGTTTTTATTTTTTGAAGCCTACAATCCATATGTCATTGGATAACGAATTCTTTTTTACACGATTGCAGTACGAATCAGGGGATTGGGACGTTGATCAACGTATGCCTTCCAATTTGTTGAACTCCTTGGTGGAGTACACCACATTAAAAGTGGATACCCAGGAGAAAATCATAACTCTTGCCAGTGATGAAATTTTCGAAAGTCCGTTTTGTTATATATCTGGTCATAAATTGGTTCAGTTTACCAAAAAGGAGCGCGAAAATTTTGAGAAATATGTCCAGAATGGCGGTTTTGTATTTGCTGATGATTGCAATCACGATATCGACGGTCTATTTGCCAAATCATTTGAGCGTCAAATGGAAGAAATATTCGGTCCGGGTGAGTTGCGGAAAATTCCCAATGATCACGAAATTTATACCATATTCTTTGAGTTTGAGGATGGTCCACCCACAACTTCCCAAGAACTGAACGGTTGGGGAGACGACCTTGTCCACGATTACCTAAAAGCAATTGTGGTGAACGGACGGATCGGTGTTCTCTATAGTAACAAGGATTATGGCTGCGAATGGGATTACGACTTTCGGAACAAACGCTGGTACAAAATAGACAATACCCGATTCGGGGTGAATATTGTGTTATATGCTTTAACCTCTTAACTAAACGAATTTGGATAAAGAACTACAACAAATTGCAAGTGAAGTAGAAGGGCTCTCGGAAAAACTGAAAGCCCTGAAAAAGGAAATTGGAAAGGTGATCATTGGTCAGGAAGAGACCGTTGCCCAACTGTTGATTACCTTTTTGGCAGGTGGACATGCCCTATTGGAAGGTGTCCCCGGATTGGCAAAAACTTTGATGATACGGACCCTTTCGGATGCAATTGACCTGAAATTCAAAAGGATACAGTTTACTCCAGACCTAATGCCCTCGGATATCATCGGAACAGAAATATTGGAAGAGGACCATACCACGGGCAAAAAATTCTTCAAGTTCAACAAGGGACCAATTTTCTCCAACATTATTTTGGCAGATGAGATCAACCGCACCCCACCCAAAACGCAGGCAGCACTCTTGGAAGCTATGCAGGAGTTCGAGGTGACCTACGGCGATAAAACCTATAAACTGGACAGGCCATTTTTTATTTTGGCCACCCAAAACCCGATAGAGCAATCAGGGACCTTTGTATTGCCAGAGGCACAACAAGATAGGTTTCTGCTATACATCAAAATTGGCTACCCTACAGATAAAGAAGAGACCGAAATTTTAAAGGCAACCACCGGAACCAAAAAGGCACAATTGAACAAGGTGTTGTCAGGAGATGATATTATACGATTACAACAGTTGGTTCGGGAAGTTTCTATAAGCGATGGATTGATTCAATATGTGAGCGATGTGATACGCGCCACCCGGCCCGACACCACTTCGGTGGACTACGTGAAAAAGTGGGTCGATTGGGGAGCAGGCCCACGTGCAGGTCAAGCCATGATTTTGACCGCCAAGGCCAATGCGCTTTTGGAAGGCCGATTGGCCGTGACTTTGACCCATCTAAAATCTGTGGCCTTGCCGGTATTGAGACACAGGGTACTGGTCAATTTTAGGGCAGAAGCGGAAGGCATCACCTCAGACACGGTGACTAGACACATTCTAAAAATCATTCAAGTTGAAGATGGTAAATAGAGATTTTGAATTTTATTCTATTTTAAAGGATGGTTAATATTAGGTTACTTGAATTTTTTGGTGGAATTGTCTTTTGGATTCTGAATGGATTTAAAGGAAAGTTTAAGGACATGATTGATAAACAATACTCAGCGATTATAGGTCTCGTATTTGTTACAATTCTTACTATAATCCTTACTCAATGGTTCTAATATTTAGAGTTTATTAAAAAATAATTAATGGCAACAAGGGACTACCACGACCTTTTGAAACCTGATGTAATCAATACGGTATCGGGCCTCAGCCTGATTTCCCGTATTGTGGTGGAAGGTTTTACCTCCGGTCTGCACCGCAGCAAGAGCTTAGGACATGGTATGGAGTTCAGCCAATATAGGGGTTATGAGCCTGGCGATGATTTACGGTTGCTGGATTGGAAAATGTTGGCCAGATCAGGCCGCTACTACATTAAACAATCAGAAGTGGAAAGCCACGTCACCGTTAAGTTTATCATGGATGCCAGTGCTTCCATGGAACATGAAGAGAATGGGATTTCCAAATTGGAATTCGCGCGCGTCATGATTGCTTGTCTTTCCCTTTTGGCACAAAAACAAGGTGATTCTGTCGGGCTTTTTGCCTTAAATGAAGATGATTTTGTGAGTATATATCCTAAGGCGGACCGAAAGCATTTTAACCGTTTGCTGCTGGAATTGTTGGGTATATCCACCAAAGGAAAATGGCCCGAGTTTTCCGTTGCCTCAAGAAAAATCCATAATAGAGGGGAAAAGGAACTCGTTTTTTTCTTGACCGATATGTACGAAGATGTTTCCGAGCTCTCCGATTTTGTCAAAAACCTGAAAACCGCGCACAACGAGGTCGTGGTAATTCAAATTATGACGGGTCGTGAAATGGATTTCGATTACAACAAATCCGTCACTTTTGAGGATTTGGAAACCGGGACCAAGGTCAAGGTGGATGTCAACAAGGCCAAAGTTGGGTATTTGAAGGCATTGGACAACAAAATAAGACAGACCAAAGAGCAATTGCTCTCGCAAGGGGTACACTATCATCTGTTCCGCATGGACGATGATTTGGGTGATGCCCTCCAATTATTTTTAAAGGAACGTATTCGATTGGTGTAAATGGTTTTTGCGAATCCAACATATCTCTGGGCACTTTTGGGACTTTTAATCCCCTTGGCCATTCATTTGTGGAGCAAAAAGGAGGCAAAGACCATAAAAATAGGGAGTGTCGAGTTATTGGACGAATCCAATTCGCGCCAATCCAGCAGCCTTCAATTAAACGAATGGTTGCTCCTGCTGTTGCGTATGCTGATTTTGGCACTTATCGTATTGTTGATGGCGGGCCCACAATGGCGTACCAAGGGCAATCAACAACAGGTTACCTATTTTGTGGAGCCTTCGCTGGCCAACGAGCCCACTTTGACCACAATTTTGGATAGTTTACAAGAAGATGAATCCGTAAGGTTGTTTGCCAACGGATTTCCGGAATGGGATTTGGATGCGGATTACCGAGCGGAACATGAGACTCCCAATTATTGGCAATTGGCACAACGATTGGATTCGTTGCGTTCGGATAGTTTAGTCGTATTCACCAAAGCTCTTTCCAAAGGATTTCGTTCCAAACGACCAAACACAGCTAAAAAAATTCATTGGATAGTACTCGAGCAGGAAGAATTTGTAAAAAATAACGTTGTCGCAACTAAAAATAAAGAAGATATTTTCCTTTTTAGCACTCTAGGCAATGGAATGGTTACTCAACTACAAAAACAAAAAGTAGGCCAAGGATATACCATTAGTGCCTCTGGTGATAGCTTGGTGTTGCCAGACGAATACCGGACCATTGTTCCCATGTTGGAGCAACCTTCTCTTGCAATAAACTTGTATGCCGAAGAAGATTTTAAAAGAGAAGTACAATATATTAAAGCTTCATTAAAGGCATTGTCCATTTACTTGAACTGGGAAATATCGATTAGGGAAATAGAGAGTATTTCCAACGTCGGAAACGGAGATATGAACATATTCTTAGGTCAAGAGCCACGGTATCCTCTAGAAGGCAAATGGTTGGTTTTTAACCAAAGTACACTGGCAAAATCATTGATCGAGCCTAGTGCACATAAAAACCTCTTTTACTTAACAGCTAGGTTGGACACCAAAAGAACGGTAGAGGAGCATTTTACCGAACAATTGCTCAATATTTTAGATTTGGACCACTATTTTGCCCAACGGATTACAGCACTGGACAATAGGCAATTGGATGAATCTCAGTTTGCACCGAACTATAAGGCTCCAATTCACAAAAAGGAAAAAGCCATGTTGGTGGATGTGTCCCATTGGTTGTTTTGGTTGTTAGTTGGCTTGATCTGTTTGGAACGAGCATTATCCAAAATTAAAAAGCAATGACAGGAGCCAATGCTATTTTACGGTTTCAGAAGCGATGGCAGCAGTCCATTTATGTGGAGGTGTTGCTCTATGCTATCGGATCGGGGGGATGCATATTTATTTTGACCCAAAAAGTAGGTTTTGGGATTCTAGGGTTCCTAGTCACCATTTCGGTTTTAATACCACTGTTTAAACCATGGAGAGTGAATGCCGAAAGGACTGTGGCATATATAGATGCCCATGTGGTCCAAGCTGGTTTTAGTAGCGGACTTTTGCTGGTGCCGGCTAACGAACTTTCTGGTTTGTCCAAACTACAAAAGCATAGAGTAATTGCGCAATTAGAGTCAGTTTTAACCAAATTAAGGCCACCAAACCAATGGAACAGGGCTACTATGGTCATGTTGGGGCTACTAGTTCTGGGCTTACTTGGAAACAGTGCTCTACAATCGATCAATGGATATACTCAAAAAAGCGATACCAAGAAAAACATAATAAGTTTTGTTCCCAAGGATAGTTCGGATGCATTACAACCAATTCCTGAACTTACCCGAACCAGTATTTCTATCCAATACCCAAGTTATACGGGTGAAGAAACCCAATACACATCGGTCCCCAATATTAAAGCAGTTGAGGGGTCCAGAGTAAATTGGAGCTTGGAATTTGATAGAAGTGTTGAAGAAGTTGAAATGGATTTGTTAGGCGAGAACATCGGTTTTACAAAAGCTCAAGAATCGTACCGGTTGACAAAGATTCTGGAAACATCCGGATTTTACAGTTTCATGTTCAAAGATGAACAGGGAAACGAGCATATCAGTGACCTGTATTCGTTGGAAATATTCAAAGATGAGCCTCCAGTAATCGAATTGAAAGGATTGGACAATTACAGTTACTTCGAATTCAAAGACGAAAAACAAATACAATTCAATGCCAGTATAACGGATGATTTTGGAATACAGGACGCTTACATAATAGCTACTGTTAGCAAAGGATCTGGTGAATCGGTGAAGTTTCGTGAAGAAAAATTAAGTTTTGATGATACGCTGGTAAAAGGGAAAAAACTGAATCAATTTGACAAATCGTTGGATTTGGATGACCTTAAAATGGATCCAGGAGATGAACTGTACTTTTATGTAGAAGCTATTGATCAAAAAGCGCCTAAGGCCAATGTAGCACGCAGTGAAACGTTTTTCGCGGTAATCCGCGATACGGTAACCGATGTATTTGCCGTGGAAGGCAACTTGGGGGCGGACTTAATGCCCGATTATTTTAGGAGTCAAAGACAATTGATCATCGATACAGAAAAATTGATTGCCGAACAATCCAAAGTAACGGAAAAAGAATTCAAGTTCAGGAGCAATGAATTGGGTTTCGATCAAAAACAACTTCGTTTAAAGTATGGGCAGTTTATGGGCGACGAAACAGAAATGCAAGCTGCTGCTGGACAAGTATCCCACGAAGAGAACGATCACGACGATGATCACGACCACGAAGAAGGTGAGGAGGGCCTATTGGACGAATATACCCATAAACATGACAGTGAAAACGAGCATAATCTAGTTGAACGGCAAGACCATGATCACGATCACGACCATGAAGATCAAGAGGTTGCCAATGATCCGCTACACGAATATGTCCACGATCATGGTGACCCGGAAGCATCTACCCTTTTCGAAAAGTCCTTAAAGGCCAAACTCCGAAGTGCCCTTAGTATTATGTGGGATGCCGAATTATATTTAAGGCTTTATGAACCTGAAAAATCTCTACCGCATCAGTACAAAGCATTAAAAATAATTCAGGATATTAAAAACAGTGCACGGATCTATGTACACCGTATCGGGTTCGATCCTCCACCCATTAAAGAAGAAAGTAGACTAAGTGGGGATATTGATGAAATAAAAAACTTTGATAAACGTGAAGAGTTTACCTATCGCCCAACATTTGCATCAACACGAAAAGCGATAGCTCGATTGGAGGAGCTCATTCATAACAAAACAACTTTTGATGAAACTCACAATATTAGTTTTAAAGAAGCTGGGAACGAGTTGGCCCGGAAAGCAATTTCGGAACCTGTAAAATATCTTAAGGTATTGAGAGGGCTTCGTGATTTGGAAAAAGTGGACAACCGGACCATAATAAAATTTAAAGAGGTGCAGACCGAACTACTTTCAGTACTTCCGGAAGTGGAAAAAATTCCAATGAAGACACCAAGGTTCCAAGATGAAATCGATCTTTTATTTTTAAAAGAACTGAGTATTTATGAGTGATGGAGTGGTATTTTTAAATCAGCAGTATTTTTGGCCAACCGTAATATTGGGAGCCTTTTTATGGGGCATTTTTATTTGGAAGGAATGGGAGCAGCCCAAAAAATCAAAACTTTGGATAAATGTAATTATCTCTTTTTTTGCGGTAGCGGGGCTTGTTCTTATATACTTAAAGCCCGGTACATGGCAAAACGCTACTAAAGGAAAGGGCATCATATTAACGCAGGAGTATCGTCCCGCCCAATTGGACAGCCTTAAATCAATATATAAAAGAATAAGGACCGAAGATTATACCGAAGGAAGAACCCTCTCAATAACAAAAGAACTGGATACCTTGTTCGTGTTGGGCAATGGTCTGGAAAATTTTGATCTATGGCAACTCAAAGAAAAGTCAGTTACTTTTTTAGGAGGGCAGCCGATTTATGGATGGACGAAAATCTCCTTTGATGATAAAATTCAGTTGGGAGAACTATTGCATGTACATGCCAAATATAAAAGCCCTACACATGGGCATTGGGCCATATTGACGGATAATGGTGGTAACCCATTGGATTCCATTTTCTTTGAAGATGTGGAGGAGCAGAATATCAGACTATCGGCGCGGCCAAAGGCAAGTGGTAGGTATGAATATCGACTTGTAGAAAAGGATCGATCCAACAACATTTTATCCGAAGAACCAATTCCTGTCCAAGTACTGGAGGGTCACCCCTTAATAGTACTGATCGTGAATGCGTTTCCCACTTTTGAAACAAAATACCTCAAAAACTATTTGGCAGAAAAAGGGCATCAAGTTGTGGCCAGAACACAGCTTACCAAAGGAAAATATAAATTCGAATATTTTAACGGAGCGACCAATCCGGTATATCGGCTTTCCGAGGAGGTGTATAAGAATTATGACTTATTGATATTAGATACTGAATCCTATTTGAGCCTAGGTTCGAGGGCACGCAGATCAATGAAGGAATATCTCGAAAAATATGGAACAGGTGTATTTGTTCAACCAAACGACAAGACTTTTTCGTTAGCTAGCCCACAAAGTCCTTTTCTATTTACGAGCAATTATCAAGAAGAAATTGTTTTAGGAGAGTCCTCCACTGTACTAAAAAAGTATCCGTTTGAATTTCAGTTGGATATTCGTACACATCCAATAAAGATCGATTCAACCTCCGTGGGCGCTTATGTAGCTATCCAAAAAGGAAAGTTGGGTACTAGCTTGTTAAAAAATACATATAGGTTAATATTGAATGGACAATCGGAATTGTATGGTGAGTTATGGTCCCAATTTGTAAACGAGGTATCAAAAAGGAAGGATAAACCCTTACAATGGACTGCTCTTACTACGACACCAAGAATTGATCAACCATATAATTTTAAAGTGCGGACTGGGATCGAAGGTATTGAAGTTGTTACGGAAAACGGGGCTCGCATACCTTTGCTGCAAGATTTACTGTTACCAAGTAAATGGACAGGCACCCATTATCCACGAGAAGTAGGATGGAACGTACTTAAGGCAACAAATGATTCATTGGAACCACATTCCTATTATGTCTATAGCCATGATCAGTACAAATCAATATCAAAAGCAAAAACAGTACAGGCCAATATGCGTGAGTTCGATACCAAAAAGACATTTAGTTCAATCAATACTGAAACTAACAGCGAAATACGACCCATTTCCACTATTTGGTTTTATCTGATTTTCTTATTGTGTTCGGGATGGTTGTGGTTAGCACCCAAACTAACCGGCCACTAATTTCAAATTAGTGGATTTACGGGTAGGTCCAACTGCTCAAATCGGCGCCTTGCGGAGCACTTTCGGCAATTCGTTTCATAATTTTTGGTACATACATGGAGTTGTATCGTAAACGGCTAATGGCGTTGGGAAGTTCCGGGTCGCCGTTCCAGCAATGCTCAGCGCGGTCGCCATACAGCACTTCGCCCTCGTAATAGGGCTCTGTGGTGCTTTCCAAAAAGTCTTCCATCAAATAAACCGCATTGTTCAGATAGTAGTTGTCCATATCTCCGCAATAGATATGAATCTTGCCCCGCAGTTTTGGACCTAATTTGTCCCAATCGCGTTCCAGTATGTGTCTTAGATCATAGTTTTCTTTCCAATACTCGGCAACTTCGTGGTCAATATCCCCTGTCAATTTATCCCAGATCCTTACCGGATAACCATCTTCCCCTTGAGGGGAATAGGTAGCTTCCCAAATATCCCATTGTTGCCCAGATCGGGATTTGTCGCCAAGCACCAGTTCCAAATGATTGCCTTGTTTTAAGGTGGATTGAATGTCGCCCAGATAATCCCTATGGGAAGGTACCTCCAGTTGTTTATGTGCCGAATCGTAGTAATACGCATTGTCATCCTCATAAATATTGGTGAGGCAATACGCTCTAAAATCTATGGGGTCGGGACAGGCAGCAAAACAACCGTTGTATTCATCCGGGTATTTTACTTGGACCGCGAGAGCCTCCCAACCACCAGTGGAACCTCCGTACAAAAATCGTGACCAACCTTCTCCCATACCCCTGAACTTTTTTTCGATATATGGTATGAGTTCATAGGTAATGGCATCGCCATAGGGGCCTTGACTGGCTGAATTTACCGCGTAGGAGTCATCATAATAGGGGGTGGGGTGTTGAATTTCAATGATCAAGAAGCGGGGAAAGTCTGGCTCGTTCCATCTTTTGTAAAAATCATAGGCTTCTTGTTGCTGTATAATATTGTAGCCTTCCAAATCAAATCGTGCAGAATATTCGGGTTCTAAATTGGGGTCGGGCGGGGTGGTCCTAAATCCGCCAAAATCCTTTGGAAAATGTCCATGGAAAACCATTAACGGATATTTGGCCTCTGGCTGTTCATTAAACCCTTTGGGCAAAAGTACATGTGCACCCAGATACATATCCCTCCCGTAGAATTCCGATAATTTTTCGGATTTTATTTTGATATGTTTTATCCAATCGGTGTCTTCCGGCTCGGGAATCGGGGGGATTTCCTGATCCATTACGACGGAAATATTTTCGATACCGTTTTCTCTAACCGTAATTTTAAAAGGTTTACTATACAGGTTTCCGGGAGAGGTATTCCAATGTTGGCCCTCCCCATTGTCCATGGGCAGTTTTACCGTATGACCTGTACTTAAATTGAAAGTTTCATACACGTGCAATAGCGCCTGTACATTGTATTCTCCAGGTGGGACATCGGATAAACTTGGGTAGGGGTACCCAAATATGGATTCATCAAAAGTGAAGGTTTCATCGGGTTCCATACCCTCTACGTTCATCCCAAAAATGAGTTGTGTGTTTAACCCATCATTAATTTGAAAACGTGGTTCCTTGCTATCGTCCGTTGAAAGCATTAGAAGTAAGCGGCCATCTTTGCTTAGCTCACTTGCCGCTTGGTCAAAAGATACTTGAATTTTGTGGTTTGTTTTATTGTTCTGTACGCAGGAAAATAAAAGCAAGGCTGCACTACAGACAAAAAAAAGTTTTTTGGTCATCTTAGTTGGCTTTGGATAAATAAGATAACCCATTCTTTTCACATACAAAAAGGTATCTATACTTATTCTGGTCAGCAGGAAGGTATTCGTCAAGCATAAAATCACAATATCTTTTAAAAATATTATGTGTATTGCCCTATATTGTATAAGAATTTTAATAAACAAACTGAATATTGTTATGGTACACAAAAATCGAATCATACTGCTCATAATTGCGATTGTTCTATCTGCAGCGCCAAGTTATGCACAAGATAATTTTGGTGGATTGGCCCTTTATACGGTTAGGGACGATATGGGGGAAGATGCTAAAGCAACATTACAGGAAGTGGCTGATGCCGGATATGCCTATATTGAAGCTGCAGGTTACGACCATGGGAAATTTTACGGTATAGAACCTCAAGCATTTAAAACCTACTTGGACCGTGTTGGTTTAACGCCTGTAAGCACGCACATGGGAGGAGTGACTATGGAAAATGCGGACCAACAGATTGCGGATGCCAAGGCGGCTGGTTTTACGTATTTTACCATTCCTGTTCCGCCAATGGGCATGTTTACCTTTGACCGTGAAAGCATGACTATGGGAATGGATGGATCTGTTGAGGATCTCGCCACTATTTTGACCACCCTTGGTAAGAAGTGTGAGGAGGCAGGCTTAAAATTATTGTACCACAACCACGATTTTGAGTATAAGGAGAATGAAGATGGGGTTGTACCTATCGACTATCTTTTGGAGAATACCGACCCCGACTATGTAAACTTTCAGATGGATTTATATTGGGTAACCCGGGCAGGGGCCGATCCGGTCGCTTATTTTGAAAAGTACCCGGGTAGATTCAAACTATGGCATGTGAAGGATATGGACAAAGAGGGTAAATTTGCCCCAGTTGGCGAAGGAACCATCGATTTTAGTAGAATTTTGAAGAAAAAAAAAGCTTCGGGTATGGAAAACTACTTTGTTGAACAAGATATGACTTGGGACAAAAAGCCTTTGGAAGTGATAAAAATAAGCCATAAAGGACTGAAAAAGATAGGGTTTCAATAAAGGAGACCTGGATTGATCAAGCTGATTGGGCAGAAAAAAACCAAGAAATTAAAAAAATATTTTTTACAATCGGTTACATTAGTATCTTTGCACCCGCAAACTTAGGTCGCGTAGCTCAGCTGGATAGAGCATCTGCCTTCTAAGCAGACGGTCGAAGGTTCGAATCCTTCCGCGATCACAACACTCTACAAACCACGCTATTTGGCGTGGTTCTTTGTTTTATGTAAAGTCCGAACACAGTTCGAGAACTTGAAATTAAATATAAAACGACAAGGATAATTGCTTATTTAGGTAGGGTATAACCTAAGGAGATACCATTTCTTTAATAAGTACTGGAATGTACACGAAATTCCAGATAGATATTCCAAGAATAGCAAATGCTAATTACTATTTACTTAATTTTAAGACGTTAAAAAGGATAAGGCCATAGTCCGATGGGCTGCCTTGGAAGTTTTGACATCAGCATAATAAAACAATCACTCTAAAAACCACGATTGGGTTGTAGCAATGGCCGCTGTTTTAAAAGAGGGAAATCAATTTATTTGGCAGAAGTAACTAAAGATCCAACAAACCAAGTTTAGTCATTACATAAAATGAACAAAAAATCCATTGCAGTCCTACCCTTTGTTAACATGAGCAATGATATTAACAATGAATATTTCTGCGACGGATTAACGGAGGAAATCATCAATGCATTGGCAAAAATCAAACAGCTTTCCGTTACCTCACGTACATCCTCATTTTATTTTAAAAACAAGACAGTTACCGTGGAACAGATAAGGGAGAAGCTAAATGTGGCGACTTTTATCGAGGGCAGTGTACGAACATCCAAGAGAAAAATGCGCATTACGGTGCAAATGATCGATACTTTGGAGGACTTTCATTTTTGGTCGGAGGTCTTTGATAGAAACCCGGAAGATGTATTCGAGATACAAGAAGAAATAAGTCATTTTATTGCTGAAAAATTACGCGAGCATATCGGTCATCTCGAAATTGAAGATAAACTAATTGAGCGTTACGAGGTCCCTGTACCTGTTTACAGAGAGTATTTAAAAGGTAGGTATTATTTAATGAAATTGGATTATGATAGTTCTTTAAAGGCCATCGAAATTTTTAAAAGCATTATAGAGAGATCACCAAACTTTGTAAACCCTTATTTAGATATTAATCAGGCCTATACTTTTATGGGAACCATGGGATTATTGCCAGCATTTGAAGCTTTTCAAAAGGCACAGTCCTTTTTTGAAAAAGCAAGGTCCCTAAGTCCTAATTCATCTAGAGTACAATTAAATTTGGCCTGGATAGAATGTTGGCAAAATTGGAACCTAAAAAAAGCGTACGAACATGCAAATAAAGCTTTGGAGACGCAACCTACGGATGAAATTTACCTGACCATTTCAAATTTATTAACTGTTGAGGGCAAATTAGGTCCTGCCCAAAATTATATAGATAAAGCGTTGGAATTGGATCCTTTTTCTTCAATAAACCATCATTACAAGGGGTTTCTGTATTATCTGCAGGAAGATTATGACAAAGCAAAGCGCTACTTGGAAAAGGCATTGGAATTAAACCCTAATTTACCTTTTCCACCTATTTATATTGGAAATAGTTTATTGTTATCGGGCAAGCCCATTGAAGCTTTGAGCTACTTTAATACACTATCGGGCATTTCTATAAAAGACCTTACTAAATTAGGAGGTAAAACCATGTGCTATGCCGTTCTTGGCGAAAGGACCAAATGTGATGATGGTATAAAAGAACTGGAAAGTTACCTAACATCCGACCTTGTTGAAAAAGCACTGATTTTTCTAATTCTGGTTTATGCTTTATTGGAGAATGAAGATAAGGTTTTGGAATATGTAAAAGAAGCCTTTAACAACCATTTACCTTTAGTTTTATTGTTAAATCCATCCCCTGTTCTCAAGTCTTTTAAAAACAACCAACATTATAAGGGTATTATGCTTAGGGCAATTCCTGACAATGTAAATTACAAGCAGAAAAAAAAGTACAAACAAGCCTTACTGGATACTAACGAAGTTACTAAGTACAGCAAAGAGTTAAAACAAATTATGATGGACTATAAGCTGTATTTAAATCCAGACCTATCATTAAAAGATTTGGCATCTTATTTAGACCTTCCTGCCAATTATGTTTCTCAACTATTGAACTTGGGGTTTCAGAAAAACTTCTCAGAGTACATCAATACTTTTAGGATCAACGAGTTTAAAGAGCGTATTCTTCTCGAGGAAAACAAAGGGTTGACCATAATGGCCATAGCTTATGATAGTGGGTTTAACTCTAAAACGGTTTTCAACACATTCTTCAAAAAAATAGAAGGTGTAACACCTAATGCCTATCTAAAATCCCATCGGTAAATTAGTTCGGATTTATAATCTGGAACTTTTACTTTATCGATTAGAGCTAGTATTGCCATGTAACAATGGAAATCAATCTTGAAAAAAAAGCTCAAATACTTAGTTAAAACAATTGCGGTACTTGTATTGCTGTCGATCATAACGATCACCAGTGCTTACTTATGGCCCACATCGGTATTGCAAACACCAAGAGTTTATACTAAAACAATGATCAATAATATAAATATTGTTGATGTTGAAACAGGTAAAACTGCCTACAATCAATTTGTACTGATAGAAAATTCCAGAATAACAAGAATAGATAGCGTACCATTTAAACCCATTGATAATTCATTGCGTATAGATGGCACCGGTAAATATTTAATACCTGGATTGTGGGATATGCACACCCATTCCAACCAACACTCTGAATGGTTGCACCATCCGCTTTACATTGCAAATGGCGTTACGGGCGTACGGGATATGTCTGGCCAATTAAATGAGAAAGATAGTTATTGGGTGGGCAGTAAGGAGCGTTTACAGTGGAATAAAGAACTGGAGAATAACACTAGGGTCTCGCCCAGGTACGTATTGCAAAGCAGTTATCAAATGGATGGTGAAAAAGCAATACCGGAAAATTCCCCCAATTTTTTTAAACTGCAGAACCGTTTGCAAGTAGACTCCCTGTTACAATTTTATAAAAACGAAAAGGTAGATTTTATAAAGATTTACGCGCAGTTACCAAAAGACATTTATTTAGATCTAGCTAAAAAAGCACCTATCTATGGTTTACATATAGCCGGCCACAAACCCATGTTTCTTAGTTTGGAAGAAGCTGTGGACTCTGGCCAAAGGAGTTTTGAACATGGACGCATTTTTTTGTACGAGTGTTTTCCCGAAGCCGATAGTCTAAAAAAACCCAATAATTGGAAAGATTATTTCTCTAGATCCAAAAAAAAGATGGTCAAGCAGTTTGACAGTGTTCGAGCAAAGGAGTTAATGGTTGTAATGCGTAACAACAAAACCTACTGGGTCCCAACTTTACAGACCTTAAAGTTTGAAGCATTGGCACATAAAGATAGTTTTACCAACAATGAAAATTTAAAATACATAACTAAGGTTAGAAAAAAACTCTGGTGGCAATATGATGTAGACCACTACAAAGAAAAGAATATCGAAAATGAAGGAGTCAATGTAAGCGAACAGTTTTATGAAGCTTCGAAAAAACAAGTGACTATGGCCCATAAATTGGGTGTGCCCATCATGGCAGGTACCGATGTTACCGATAGTTATGTATTTGCAGGTTTTAGTTTACACAATGAACTCTACGAATTAACCTCATGCGGTTTATCAAATGTAGAAGCTTTGCAAAATGCAACCATAGTTCCTGCAATTTTTTCAAACGTAGAGAAGGATTACGGAACCATTGAAATAGGCAAAAAGGCGGATCTGGTCTTATTGGATAAAAATCCTTTGGATGATATTAAAAATACAAAAAGCATCAAAGGAGTGTTGTTGAACGGTGTGTATTACGATCAAGGAAAAATCTCGGAACTCAAAAAATTCTCAGAAGGGGCGGCATCAAGTTTTCATATGAATGTGAAAACACTGGTAAGCTTAATCAACAGTCCGTTGATACGCGTACAGTTTGCAGATTAATTATTCCGTAGAACCTTAAATAGATGAAGGGATCATGAATCAATGAATCAAGGCATTATTTGAAAAGTATGAAATTAAGAAACGATATAGAATAAATAAAGACTGATAAGAAACCGAAGTCTTCCAAAAATAATTTCAATGAATATTTGGGACTTAGAAAAAGCAATTTATTGTAAAAGGGCAATGATTTGGTTTGTAATTGCACTTAAACCTCATTTTTGACGTCCCTGTACTTTTCCTTTTACTATTTAAAAGTGAAACGTTGCTTTGTTTAATAATGGATATCAAGAAAAAACAAACCATGGAAAAGATGGAACCTAAAAAAAGTAAAAAAGGCGTAAAACTGGGAATTGGAATTGTTCTTGGAACCATAGTGGGCTATATAACATCAAATATGCAATTATGGTTTGTTTTAGGGATTGCCATCGGAGCCGCTTTGGAATATGGAGTTCAACAAAAGTCAAAGTAATGGATAATAAGGTAATGGAAGGCAATAAACTAAAGAAAATACAGCAACAAGCCAAAATAGTTGGCTTCACCTATTTGACAACTACCTTAATTGGTTTTGTAAATATATTTTTCGTTAAAGCAGGTATACATAAACCTGAAATACTGTTAGCGTCAGAGTTTCAGTTTAGAATGTCCATCCTATTGGACATTACCATGTATACACTTGTAATGTGGATGGCTGTTGCACTGTATTTGCTGACAAAGTCAATAAATAAAAATCGTGCTATGCTCGGTTTGGTTTTTAGGTTGGCAGAAGTGGTCATGGGTTTTGTAATGGTACTATTATTTGCAGCACCCTTGATTATTTTAAAAAGGGCTCATAATTATCAGTTTACCAATGATACTTTACATTCATTAGCTACTGTATATTTTGATGTATATGGCATGGGGTCTAATCTTCATCTAATTCTTATGAGTATCGGTGCATTCATATTTATCAAATTATTACAATCTGCTTCTTATGTGCCTAAATGGTTAAGTTACTGGGGACTTTTTACTTATGCAAGCCTATTTATTGGTCTCTTAGTACAAATCATATATCCCGATGCTTCAAAACAATTTATGATCATAATGGCACCTGGGGCATTATTTGAGCTAGTATTTGGTATTTGGCTTTTAATTAAGGGAGTTGATTTAAAAAAAATAGAATATAAAATATGAAAACGACACATTACTTAATATTCTCTGCATTAACATTGGCCCTGAATGCTTGTAACCATAAAGAGCAAAAATCAAAAGTTAATGAAGAAGCAAGTTTAGAAGATGTTTATCTCGGTCAAAAACCACCAGGATTAAGGCCTATACCATTCGCTCCAGGTCTTGTATCTACTGAAATTTATGAGTACGATGGTGCATTCTCAAAAGATATGAGGGCGTTTTATTTTATAAGAAGAGGAGAGGAAAATAAAACATCAGCCTTTTACGAATACAAATATAATGACACTAACGGCGAATGGGAAAAATCAGAAATAGCATCTCCATGGATTGGACGACCAGTAATTTCACCAAACGGTGAAACCATGCATTTAGGTGATAGATATCTAAAAAGAACAGAATCAGGATGGTCCGAATTAAAAAAGCTGGAGCCACCTACCGTAAGTAATGATTCAATGTATATTATGCGCCTTTCATCATCCGAGAATGGCACGTATTATTTTGACACCTATA
Source organism: Flagellimonas sp. ABD4_174 (assembly GCF_056160185.1). Classification (NCBI taxonomy): domain Bacteria; kingdom Pseudomonadati; phylum Bacteroidota; class Flavobacteriia; order Flavobacteriales; family Flavobacteriaceae; genus Flagellimonas; species Flagellimonas sp. ABD4_174. The sequence goes on along the minus strand of NZ_JBSWWP010000001.1, from coordinate 2,429,036 downwards.
AAGAGAATGATTCAACGTTTCCAATTCGTTATTCACGTCTGATAAACGGAAAGCATGAAGAGCCAATAGCTTTGCCAAAAGCAATAAATACAGGAACTTTTTTAAGTCATCCTTTTATAGCTCCAGATGAATCCTATTTATTGTTCGATGCTGAAAGGGAAGATGGTTATGGTGATTCTGATATTTATATCAGTTTTAAACAAAAAGATGGTTCTTGGGGTAATGCTATTAATCTAGGAGATAAAATAAACACTGATGCTTGGGAAGCTTCGGCAAGCATAACGCCAGATGGCAAATACCTATTCTTCAGTAGAAATGTAGGTTCAGACGATTTTGAAAACGTAGATATCTTTTGGGTGGATGCGAAAGTTATCTTTTCACTTGAAAATCGTCATTAAAAAATATAATTCATCAATAAATACATCATTAATCAAAAAACGAACAATTATGACATCGATTAAAATGAAAACAATCAAAAAACAAATCTTATTAAACATGGCATGTGCCGCTTTTGCATTGGTATCAAGCACAACATATGCACAAAACACAAATGCTGAAACCACAACAAAAAGGAATGGTTTTATCATCGAATTCGCAGTGGGTGGAGGTATTATCAGTATAGAAGACAGTGCTGGTATTCAAACCTTCGACAAATCCCAGGGAACCTTTGTTTTTCCAGACCTAAAGCTTGGCCACATGTTAAATGAGAATTTCGCCATTACCGTCGCCATGCCAGGAAATATTTACGAATTTCAGGACAATGACAGGAATTTTGGAGGTTTTATTCCCTCTGTACAGTATTGGGTAAAAGATCGTTGGTGGATACATGGGGGAATTGGTTTAGCCATAGATTCGCCAGCACTTTATGATATTAAAGAGGATATAAATGACGATTGGAACTTTGGTTGTGCCTTTATGGCAAGTACAGGTTACGAAATTTATAAAAAGAGAAACTTCGCACTTAATGTGCAGTCCAAATTGGTTTTGGGTCGTGTATCTTTAGAAGGAGATGCACATAGAGATGCAGCCATCTTTAATATAGGATTAGGGTTCAGTTGGTTATAGTTCTTAAATTGAATGAGTTTTAAGTACTAACATCAATAATAATCTATTTATAAGTAATCTATATATTCAACTAGTATGCCCTAACCAAATTATTTTGGTTTGGGCATATGAATATTCCAACCAGGGATATCAATATTTTAAAATATAGACCCAAGCATAGTGATATTCATAAAAACCTTTAAAAGAATGAAATATATTTTATTGACCAGTTTACTGTTAGTGATGGGATGCACTAATTCCTCCAAGTCCAAAGAAGTATCGGCGAAAAAAGATACCCAAGAAAACCTGATAGCTATTTTGGATACTATTTGGCAAACGGAGCAAGGACCAATACGATTGAGGGATTCTATTGGTAGAGCAGTAGGTTTTGAATCAGAAGCCTTTAAAAAGCAAAACGAGATTTATCATAAAAACCATGATAAAAACGAAAAAAAAGTTTTACAAATTTTAGATTCTATTGGCTGGCCGAGTAAAGAAATAATTGGTGAACAGGGCAACTTAACTATTTGTAATGTATTACAACATTCTAGTTTAGAAGTGCGCGAAAAATACTTGCCCCTAATGCGAAAGGCGGTTAAGGACAAAGAACTGTCAGCTCGTTTTTTGGTTAGAGCAGTGGATCGGATAGCAACCGATAAAAATGAACTTCAAATATATGGCCAACAAATGAAGTACTATCCAGAAAGTCAGAGTTTTAATTTGTGGCCCATTAAGGACCCAGAAAATTTAGAAAAAAGAAGGGCAGAGATGGGGCTGGATTCAATATCGGAATTCTTAAAACGTAAACGGGTAGACTTTAAATGGGACCTAGAAGAACAGATCAAAAGATCTGAAGAATTTATTTTGGCAAAGGAAAATGCAAACCAATAGGAGAAGTCGTATCCAAACTGCATCGGTTGTGGTTATTCTTTTTATAATTGGAACACTTCTCAACATTCCATTCAGCAGAGAATTAAAAAGACTAAAAATCGAAGCGGGTGATACAAGCGTAGCACTATCGAATTCAATAACTTCGGATTTAGTTCAAACAAGTATTTATGGCCTTGTTTTGGGTGTTGTTTTGGTTCTTATTGGCTTATGGTTGGCTAAGAGTGCACAATTGGGAGCACCGGTAATAGAAAATATCTTTTCGGATACAACAGATATAAAATATCAAGGTTTTTTTAAAAAGCTATTGTTTCCTATCGGTCTTAGTGTAGTCCTGGCACTTGTATTACTAATGGCCCATAAAGTAACAAGAGCTTATTTTCCTGTGGAAATAATTATTGAAAGACCTTCAAAACCGTTTTACGCCATTGTATCATTTTCAGCAGGAATTACGGAAGAGATTATGTTCCGGTTTGGGTTAATGTCTTTGGTCGTAGCCTTGATTCAGTTTTTTAGAAAAGCAGAAAGGCCTTCGATAAGCGTGGTTTGGACGGGAATTATTGTATCTGCGGTATTTTTTGGTTTAATCCATTTACCATTATCAAAAAGCTTTTCCGGTCTTAGCTTGGTTACCGTTAGTTCTACGATGATAGGCAACCTTATTACAGGGTCTTTTTTTGGTTGGGTATATTGGAAACGTGGTTTGCTCGCAGCAATAATTGTACATGTTGTTTGGGATTTGGTCTTTCATGTGGTCGGCTCTCCCTATATGTGAAGAATTGTGTTCCGATTATAAAACACGAACGTTTAATTGCTTGATTAACGTCAATTTTGCTATATATAATCATAATTATGAAAGCAGCCATTTTTACCCAATACGGTGAGCCAGAAGTTATCCAGATTGTTGATACAGAAAAACCATCACCAAAACCAGACGAGGTTTTAGTGAAAATCGAAGCATCTTCCGTAACTAGGGCCGATACCATGATTCGCCAAGGAGTCCCAAAATTTGGCAGATTATTTTTAGGACTCATCAAGCCAAAAAATAAGGCTTTGGGCACCGGGTTTTCTGGAGTTGTGGAAGCTGTGGGTTCGCAAGTCACCAAATTTAGGATGGGCAATGCCGTTTTTGGCGAAAAATTGTTTAGCGAAGGGAGTAATGCAGAGTATTTATGTATGTCAGAAGATTTGGTAATTGCGCATAAGCCTAAATCAATATCCCATTCCGAAGCTGCTCCGATTTGCGATGGTTTTTTAACCTCCTACAACTTTCTAAAAGATATAGCCAAAATAAAATCGGGTCAGCATGTTTTGGTCAATGGTGCTTCGGGGAGCTTGGGAAGTGCAGCCATACAATTGGCAAAGATAATGGGAGCGAAGGTTACAGGGGTCTGTAGCGCAAAGAACATTGATTTTGTGCTGGCGTTGGGAGCAGATGAAGTATTGGATTACACCAAAGTAAAACTGGACGAGCTTTCTTGTACATACGATGTTGTTTACGATACTGTTGGAAAATTATCGTATAAAACCTTTAAAACCCTTATAGGTTCCAATGGTCTTTTTATGACACCGGTATTGAACGGGGAGGTTCTATGGCATATGTTATGGCGTCCAAAGAAAGTAAAGTTTGCCGCAACGGGCGTAAAAAAGACCAAGGAGTTAAAACGTTTGTTCGAGGAATTGGTTCAATTTTTCGAACAGGGAAAACTACACACCAATATTGACAATACATTTAAACTTTCCGAAATAAAATACGCGCATCAATACGTGGAGACAGGTCGTAAAGTCGGGAACATTGTTATCGTAAATTCATAAATCATCAATACGTGCTTAGCGCGGTCAAAGCATTAAAAAACGAACAAGTTATGTTATTTAAATCACCAGAGGGAAAATCAAAAATATTAAGTCTCTACAACAGAAAACTCCAAGAACTCAATGTCGGTCATTCAGAAAAATTAGTGGACACCAAGTTTGGCAAGACCAATATTGTATGTGTCGGCGACGCCAACTTGCCACCACTTGTTTTAATACATGGTACGGGAGGCTGCGCCCCTCAGATTCTGGATTCCTTCCCTAGTTTAGCATCACAATATTGTGTGTATGCAGTAGATGTGCTCGCACAACCCAATAAAAGCGCTGAGAACAGATTGGACATGAAATCTTTGGATTACGGCAAATGGCTTATTGAGGTAATTATAAAACTACGGTTGACCAATGTAACCTTGGCAGGTTTTTCCTTTGGGGGCTTAATCGCGTTAAAAGCATTGGAGTATAACCAAACCCCGATTAAACAAGTGTTCTTGATTGCACCCGTTTATATTGTAAACGGCAATCCCATGCTTAATGTATGGAAAATGTTTATTCCTTTAAAAAAATTCATCAAAACAAACAACCAGGCATACATTAAAAAAGTAATGGACGCCCTTTTTTCCAAATATGATGGTTTTGCATTGGTCTTTATGTCTACGGTATTTCAAAACTGCAATATGGACTTTTCGCCGTTACCTATAATTTCTAAAAATCGGGCAAAGAACATAAAAACTCCCATCTCCATTTTTGCGGCAGAGCAGGACATTATGTTCCCCGGTAAAAAAATGATAAAAAGAGCCAAGCAGATATTCCCTTCTTTAGAAGAAGTTGTTTTATTGAATGGTTCTAAACACGTGCCAAATGCAACAGATTTTAAAAAAATAGAACAGTTAATAATAGATAAAAGCAATTCATAATATGAAAACACACACAATACTAATTTACACCACAACATTGATGATGGTCCTATGTGCATCATGCTCTGGAGATGATTATACTAAGGACATGTTCTCAAATACGTACTAAAGAATACCCGATGCGAGCTTTGAGACAATTTTGATGGCAGAATGGTTCGCTAAATCCAAAAAATGTTCATTTAGAACTGTCGAATTGTAACCTTCACTAAAAATCAGTTTCTTTCTTTCATAAGCCTGGATAAGGTTTCGGGTCGCATGGCCAAAAAAGAAGCCAAGTACTTTTTAGGAATTCTATCGATTATCTTAGGCTTGTAAACATCCATAAAAAAGTCCAGACGTTTACCTGCATTGGGAATCCTGGCCAAAAACACCCTTTGTTCCGCCATAATGTAATATTCTTCCATTAATATTCGGTTGATTTCGAGCATCTCCGGAAAATTGTCGCAACAATATTTGTAATCTTCAAATGTTAAATAGTCGCAGTAGGTTTTTTCCAGGCTTTGTATGTTTTCCTGGCTAATTTCATTCCTAAAAAAACCTGTGATAGATGTGAATATTTCATTCTCAAGGTCCACCCACGTGGTGATGTCTGTCGAGTCTATTTCAAAGTAACCACGAACCATACCTTTTTTAATAAAGTAGAGGTTGTTGCAAATATCACCTGCTTTGCTTATAATTTCATTCTTGTCGAAAATGCATGTTTTAATATGGGTAAGCAAAAAAGATTTTAATTCAGGACCTAAGGGGTAAATGGCATTGAGAAAAGGGATAATAAAATGCTTTTTCTCGATATTTTCGTTATGGAGCATTTATGCAGTTAAATGTTATTAAGGTTCGTTGCTCTCAAATTTAATCTTTTGTAACCGAATTTTAATTTTCTTGCATATATAGTAGTTGATGTACAAGATTTATCGACTTAACGGATTGTAACGCTCTTAGCTAAAGAGCTATATGTTATTTCTGCGTAGGATGAAAAATTGGATTTTGACGTCGTATGGAACAAAAAATGGCCCTGTTTTAAAACAGGGCCATTCAGATTAAACGAAAAGCGTTAAACTAAACTCAATTAAACTAACTATCTCTAATAATCTGGGTTTTGTTTTAAGGCGCCACCGCTCAAATCGATGGCGGTAACTGGAATTGGGAATAAATCCATGAATGCTTGATAATCCCGAACTTTTGATTCTATTGTTGAAATTGTTCTACCTTCATTGGCGACATAAGCGTTCAATATCGATGCGGATACACCCCACCTTCTCAAATCGAACAATCGATGACCTTCCATACCTAGTTCTAGTCTTCTTTCAAACCTGACTGCCTGTCGGGCAAAATCTGCATCAGGGAAGGATCCGTACGGTTCAATTTCATAATTGGCGGCTGGTGCGTCCCCCGCTTCATTTAATACATAGGACGAATTTTTAGCCCTATTTCGAACTTGGTTCACATAATTAAGTGCGGTTGGTAAATCACCGGTTTCAACGGCTGCTTCCGCAGCCATAAGAAGTACATCCGCATAACGCATTATAGCGTAGTTAAGTCCGGAATGCTGTTGTCCCCAAGCACCTGTTCCTTGACTGGCATCCAGTTCATCTGCTTGATACATGTTCTTTTTTGAAAGATAGGGCCCGGAAATATCCGCATCTGTTGCTCGTATCCATTCTTGGCCGGGCATTATTCCAAATCCGTTGTAGTCTATTCCTCTTCTGCCTACAGTGTAGTCCAATCTTGGATCCAACGGTCCTGTGTGAGGAGTAAAGGGCTCATCTGTAGCAACCTCTTGGTCATTGGTTACATCTGTCTGATTGAATGTGTCCAATAAGGGAAGGCCATTACCGTCCGTTTGAAAAGCATTTACCAAATCCTGTGTTGGCTGGTAAAAACCACAACAGGTATTTATGGGGCCACCTCCGGGAAAGTTCAGTGTTCCGCCTTGGTTCCCATTAAGGGATTGTCCGCCATCTGCTGCATATTGTACCGCAAAGATAGATTCTTGTGAATTTTCACCAGCTGCATTAAAATTGTCAATAAACTCAGTGTTTAAAGCGTAAGGTCCATTGTTTATAACATCCTGGAACAGAGTAAGTGCAGTTCCCCAATCCGATTGGTAAAGATGTGTTTTTCCTTGAAAAGCTTTGGCGGTCCATGAAGTTGGCCTACCGGCATCCGATTGGGTTTCCGGTAGATTGTCTATAGCAAATTGGAAATCCGCTTCCACTTGGTCCCAAATAGGACCTGGATTTGGCTGATTGAACTCAGTATTCACATAATTTTCTTCAGAGATATATGCCGGATTTCCAAACATCTTTTGCAATTCAAAATTGAAATATCCTCTTAGAAAACGGGCTTCGGCCAGTTGGGCTGAGAAATCTCCCTCTTCTATAGATGCTATCAATGCTATTACCGCGTTGGAGCGGTTTACACCGGCATACAGGGACATCCATTTTCCCAAAAGGTACGGGTTACTTGTCTGTATATCATAGGTTTCCAATTGGAACAATTCCACTTGGTCCCCGTCGGTGCTTCCTTTGTGGGCATCGTCGGACATGGCATCGCACCACCAGTTATCCGGGCTTATGGCAAATCCATTGCCCAATTGGTTTTGTCGAACTCCGTCCAGAGCAGAATAGGCGCCTGTCAATAAAAGATCTACTCCCGTGGCATTGGCCGTTGCCTCTTCAGAGAGAACACCAATCGGGGTCTGCTCTGTAAAATCATCTTTACATGAATATGCAGAACCTATCAGTATAGCAATAATTAATATTTTCTTGATCATCTTTTTTTAAAATTTTAAGTTAACGCCAAACGTGTAAATTTGAGCCAAGGGATACGGAGCGGTATCAATTCCTTGTGTTAAGTTGTCCACCGATCCATCGGAAACGAGAATCGGGATTTCAGGGTCCATTCCACTATAATCCGTTATGGTAAACAGGTTCGAGGCCTGTAGGTATAAACGAATTTGATTTATGCCCAATTTATCCAAAACCGTGTCAGGAAGTGAATATCCAATTTGAAGGTTTCTTAATCTTAGGTATGATGCGTCCTCGACAAAATAAGAGTTAGGGCTTGTTTCCCGGTTAACCACAGAGGTTCCAAGTGCTGGAAGTGTTGCATTGGTATTTTGCGGAGACCAAGAATCCAGTACTCGCGTACTTCTGTTTCCGAAGAAAAAAGTTGGGAAATCCGTAAATATCTTGGAATAGTTATATACGTCCCTACCTTGCACTCCGGAGAAGAAGGCGGACAGGTCCCAGTTTTTATAACCGAGGCTCAGGTTGATACCATAGGTGAAATCGGGATGGGGCGTACCGATTTTGGTTCTATCCGAATCGTTGATTACACCATTGTTATCAACATCCCTATATTTAAAACGACCCACACCATCGGCATCGTTTTCAAACTGTTGGTCCGGTGAGGATGCAACCTCGGATTCGCTTTCAAATATTCCAATTACATCGAACCCATAAAAATAGGAGATAGGTTCGCCCACTTCGGTTACGGTTATGGCACCACCCCTAAATCCAGGGTCGCCAAATTGCTGGCTGTTGATTAGTTCCGTTACTTCATTCTTATATGAAGAAACATTGAGGTCAACTCCATAGGAGAATCCAGACTCTGTTTGATCTCTATAGCCTATTGCAAGATCAAACCCTTTGTTTTCAATACTTCCCAAATTTACAAAAGGGGCATTTGCATCTGGAGCCGTAGTACTGATCAATTGCAAGTCTTGTGCAATTAAATCTTCGGTTGTTATTTTAAATAATTCAAATTCCACGCTCAAACGGTTATCCAAAAAGCCCAATTCCACTCCAAGGTTGCTTGTTTGCGATGTTTCCCAACGTAATCCCTCGTTACCAATCGCTCTAATTATTGCTCCCGTTGCCGGTGCCCCAGATCCATTAAATGCGTAGTTGGTCTGACCGACATCTATACCTGCTTGGGTTAGCGTAGGCCCTTCAACAGGAACCTGCTGGTTTCCCAATTCACCATATGAGGCTTTGAACTTTACGCGGTTCAACCAGTCTACGTTAAACCAGTTTTCTTCGCTTAATAACCAGCCTGCACTGACCGCTGGAAAGGTGTCGCTTTGATTGTCTCCTAAAAAATTGGAAGATTTGTCCCTACGTAAAGTGGCAGTTAGGTAGTATTTGTTGTCGTACGAATAGTTTACGCTACCAAAGACGGAAAAAAGAGAAGTGGTGTTGTCTCCGGCGCTTACGATGGGGTCTCCAGTACCTGTATCCGGTAGATAATAATCAGGTGTCTCAAATAGGAAGTCGGTAACAGTTACAGATTTAAACTTGCTTCTATCTTCCAATGCCTCAACACCGACCAGTGCATTCACGTTGTGCTTTCCAAACGTTTTATTGTAATTCAACGTATTGGTCCAAATCCAGCTGTAACTATCGGTATCCGATTCGGTAAGTGAGTTTGTGGACCTAGCCTCGGAATGCTCTGGGTTGGTTGGCAGAAATGCCCTTGTACTAAGTAGTTCCGCATCACCACCGATCGAAGTTTTGGCTGTTAGCCCGTCGATAATTTCATAAGTGGCATAAATGTCTCCCAAAATTCTAAATGTTTTGTAGAAATTATCTCCAGCTCTTTTTAAATCTGCTACCGGATTGGTTGGATTGGATAAATCCAAAGCATTGGAATATGTACCGGTAAAGTTTCCTGCATTGGTATATGCCGGTAAAAGTGGGGAGTTCCTCATAGCCAACATCAAAGGGCTTCCTCCAAGACTTGTATTTGGATTTTTTGGGGAATTGCTATTGGCAAAAGATACGTTTAAATGCTGCCCTATCCTTACTTTTTCGCCTACTTTAAACTCTGAATTAACTCTGGTCAACCCTCTTTTAAAGGACGATTCCAGTTGTATTCCCTGACGGTTTAAATATGAAGCGGTCATTGAGTATTTGGCACCCGCATTTCCATTTTCCATGCGTAGGGATATGTTCTGTGTTGGAGCACTTCTGTAGATATCGTCAAACCAAGTGCCACTTGATCTGGCGTTTACAGGTTCGGGAGCACCCAAGATAGTTGAAGGTACAACAGGAGAGGCCCCGTCTCCATATTGCGCGTGGGATGGAGCTTGTCCAACATTGCTGAAACTATCCCAAAACATTTGTGCATGTTGTTGGGCATTTAAAAGCCCAGGAAGATTGGATGCTCTTGAGAAACCTGTGTACATATCCAAAGATATCTCGGCAGATTCCATATTGTACCCCCCATTTTTAGTGGTAACAATTACAACTCCATTGGAAGCCCTTGCCCCATAGATGGATGCCGCACCATCTTTTAACACGTTCATTTGAAGAATATCTGCAGGATCAATGGCATTTAAGATAGAACCATCTGTAGTCTGTACACCATCGATAATAAATAATGGATCGTTACCATTGGTCGAGCCAAAACCGCGAATACGAATGGTCGGGGCGGAACCGGGCACACCCGAATTGATCAGGGACACACCGGTAACCCTGCCTTCCAAAGCTTCGGCGGCGTTTACAATGGGTGCTTTTGTTGCTTCAGAAAGGTCCACTGAAGCTACGGAACCGGTTAAGTCTCCCCTGGTTTGTGTAGAGTAACCAAGCACTACTACTTCATCAAGTTGACTGGCATCCTCCGAAAGGGAAACATTAACAACCGACCGGCCATTTATCGGCACTGATTGTGTAGAGAATCCGACATAGCTGAATACCAAAGTCGCATTGCTGTCGGCACTTATCACATAATTGCCATCAAAGTCTGTTTGTGTACCGTTGGTGGTTCCTTGTACCAAAACATTGGCACCGATTAAAGGATCTCCATTTTGATCGGTCACATTTCCTGTAATTTGTGTTTGATCGGCAGTCTGTATTGCCTTAAAAGGATTTTCATGGGCTCTGATCATTGTGCTGCTGAAAAACATCAATAAAAAGCCTAGAGTAAGAGATAGACATGGTCTTCCGTGTTTGGACCATGAACAATTGTTTTCAATCATAGTGGTTAATGTTTGTCTAGTTAGTCAATACTTGTAAACGGTATTTTTATTAAACCAAAAAAAAAGCTAAAAAAATATTTAATAAGCTTTAAAAACGTTAAAAAAATATAATATTTACAAAAGCAAATTAATAAATAAAAATGCGAAAAACACAATTAAATACATTTGTAGGTGATATATTCGCAATGAAGGCAGCAAAATAACAGTGTACTCAAACGTTTTCGTAAAAAATATGAAGTATATGCAATTGATGAAGCTGATAATGATAATAAGTAGCTTAACTTTTTATTAACATCGCAATTTTAAAGGCATCAAACGTTTTCAGGTAGGTAAAATCGGGAGCACTTTTTGATATTCATTTATATTTTTATAACAAAAACAACCAAAAATGTGATTTAATTAAAAATAGCATCTGTGATAATTTAAGACCAATAAAAATTTAATAACCTATTGTCCTTTTTCAGAATTTTCCAACATAATCGATTTAAAAAGGAAAACTTTCGTGTTTGAAACTAATTCAACCAAATCAAAACCAATGCGTATAATAAAAAAAACCACTATTATATCTTTATTTCTAATAGTTGCCTGTACAAAGAATCAAAAAAGGGCACCATTATTCGAATTATTGGATGCTAGAACAACCCAGATAGATTTCAATAATCGGTTACAAGAAACCGATACTATGAACATTGTAGGTTTTGAATATATGTACAATGGCGCTGGAGTTGGTATCGGTGACATTAACAACGATGGTCTAGTGGACATCTACTTTACTGGAAATCAGGTATCCGATAAGCTTTTCATGAATAAAGGAGACTTTGTTTTTGAGGATATAAGTGAATCTTCGAATATAGTTTCAACCGGCTGGTCCAATGGAGTGACCTTTACAGATATCAATGAGGACGGTTTTTTGGATATATATGTTAGTCGGGGTGGAACTCGGGAGTGGGAAAAATCGGATTGGGCCAATAGAATGTTTGTTAACAACGGCGATGGGACCTTTACGGATAAAGCCAGAGAATATGGCATAGCCGATACCGGGTACAGTGTTCAGTCTGTTTTTTTTGATTTTGATAGGGATGGTGACCGTGATCTGTACGTACTTACGAATGCCTTGGTGGATTATAATAGAAATACCTCTAAATATAAAACGAACGATGGTAGTGCCAGTAGTACCGATAAGTTGTACAGAAACAATGGAGACGGCACGTTTACCGATATTTCCTTTGAGGCTGGTATAAACATGGAAGGATTCGGTCTTGGGGTGTCCGTTTGCGATATCAATACCGATGGTTGGTTGGATCTTTACATTTCCAACGATTTCTTGACCGATGATCTTTTGTTCATCAATAATGGTGATGGTACATTTACCGATCAGCTTAAGACCTATTTTAGGCATCTTAGCTACAATGGCATGGGTAACGATGTAGGCGATTTGAACAACGATGGAAAACCCGAACTCTTAACCGTGGATATGTTTCCCAAAAGCAATGAACGGATAAAACAAACCATGATGAAACCGAGCTTGGATGTTTTCTCGCATAATTTGGCCATAGGTTATGCCCCGCAATACGTTAGAAATACATTGCAGCTCAATAACGGTAACAAGACTTTTAGTGAGATCGGGCAATTCAGTGGAATTTATAATACCGATTGGAGCTGGGCGCCATTGATTGCCGATTTTGATAATGATGGGCTCAACGATATTTTTATCACCAACGGATACAGGAGAGATATTACCAACTTGGATTATCAATCCTATACACAGCGACCCGCAAAATACCAGACCGAGGACGAACTTATTCAGGGAGAACTAAAGCGGGTCAGTAATCTACCGGAAGTTAAATTGGCCAATTATATATATAAGAATAACGGTGATCTTACCTTTTCGGATAAAATTACCGATTGGGGGTTGGATAAGCCCTTATATTCCAACGGTGCGGCCTTTGCCGATTTGGATAATGATGGAGACCTGGACCTAGTGATCAATAATATAGACGACCCTGCGAGTATATATAAAAATAATACTATCGAGTTTGCCACATCAAACAGTTCATCTTTTCTTAAAGTGGACTTTAAGGTTAAAGGAAATAAAGATATCACTGGTACGGAGGTCCGTATTTATCATGGTGGAAAGTCGCAGTATAAGTTTGTATCCACAGTAAGAGGCTACCTTTCCTCCATGGATTCGGAAATGCATTTTGGTTTGGGTGATTTAAAAACGATAGATTCCTTAACTGTAAAATGGAACAGTGGTGGCATCCAAACCCTATTCAATATCGAGCCAAATCAAAAAATAACACTCGACGAATCGGAATCCTCCTTAATTGAAAAGAGTCGGGCAATAAAAGACTCCCCAAAGATATTTCGTGACATTATTAAGGAAATGGAAATGGAATACCTACATGTCGAAGATGATTTTGATGAGTTTAAACTACAGACCACCTTACTAAAAATGAATACAAATTTAGGACCTGGGATTACCGTAGGAGATGTAAATGGAGATCAATTGGAGGACTTTTATATTGGAGGAACAAAAGAGAAACCAGGTAAGCTTTACATACAGGACAGAGATGGTAAGTTCTTGGAACAGTCAATCACATGTGCCGGTTTAAGGGAAGATATGGGTGTAGTATTTGCGGATATTGATGGTGATGGTGATTTAGACCTTATTTCTATTGATGGAGGGGGAATTGAGGAAATGGCCCGCCAAGAATACACCGATTTTATTTATTATAATGATGGGAGTGGAAATTTTACCTGTAAACCCTTCCTGAAAAGAAAGTCGAGGGGCGGCAGTGTTGAATTGGCCGATTTTGATCAAGATGGAGATCTGGACATGTTCGTTGGAGGTAGGGTGGTTAATGGATTTTACCCCAAAAGCCCTAAAAGTTACCTCCTACGTAACGATTCGGATAGATTTATCGATGTCAGTGAAGAAGTATTGTCCAGTCAAGAACTAGGGATGGTGAGCGATGCCATCTGGACCGATTTTGATAATGATGGATGGTTTGATTTGGTAGTGGTAGGGGAGTTTATGGAAATCACTTTCCTAAAAAACAAAAAAGGAAAGTTCGAGGACATTACCTACTCCACTGGTTTAAAATATACCAATGGGTGGTGGAACAGCATAGTTTCGGGAGATTTTGATGCCGACGGAGACATGGATTATGTAGTTGGTAATTTTGGATTGAACAGCGATTTTAAATGTTCCCCGGAACAACCACTTACCATTTATACCAAAGACGTGGATGGAAATGGGACCATAGACCCGTTGATCAGTTGTTACCGGGAGGGAAAAGAACATTTGATACATACAAGAGATATTTTGGTCGACCAGATCAGTGCTTTAAAAGGAAGTTTCAAAGACTATCAATCCTACGCCAGTGCAGATTTTGATGAAGTAATGGAAGCAGCGGGATTAAACGATGCGAGCCAGTTAAAAGCCTATGAATTTGCATCTAGTTATATCGAAAATTTGGGCAATGGAAAGTTTACAATATCAAATTTACCTATACAAGTCCAATTCTCTCCTGCATTCGGTTTGTTGACCGATGATTTTGACAACGATGGGAATTTAGATGTAATGATTACCGGGAACCAATTCGATGTAGAACCTTTTATTGGACGGAGTGATGCATCCATAGGATACTGTTTATTGGGAGATGGGCAAGGTAATTTTACCATGGCCCAATCTTCGAAAAGCGGCCTTAATTTATCTGGTAGTGCCAAGGGGGCGGCATTGATTCGATTAAAAAATGGCAATTCGGCAGCTTTGATTGGTATTAACTCCGGAAAAATGTCAGCATATGGATACTACAACCAAGAAAGAAAAACAATTACTTTACAGACGAATGATGCTTTTGTGACAATCACAAAAAAGAATGGGAAAGGCCAAAGAATAGAATTCCCCTATGGAAATACATATTTGGGAAATTCTTCGCGCACATTAACATACGACCCATCACAAACATTAGAAATCAAAATAATGGATTACAAGGGCAATACAAGGAAACTCAACCCTTGAACTGCATTAAAGCTATAATTCATCGGAGGCCTAAATCCACCAGTGCCGTATCCCTGCTCCTTAGCTCGGAGAAAGCTCTTTGTAGGTTTCGGGTAACCTCACCAACTTGATCGTTCCGATAAAAAACATGCCTTCCCAATTCTGCAATGGACGCTACTTGTGTGGTGGTGCCCGTAAAAAAAGCTTCGTCCATTTGTTCAATATCAGTTTCGGCTACAGCTTGTTCGATTACAGGAAGGTTTAAATCCCTACAAAGATCAATAACAATGCGTCTGGTAATGCCGTCCAATATATGTTCGTTGGCCGGATGCGTGATTACCTTGCCATCTTTCACAAAAAATATATTGCTGTGAGACCCCTCGGTGACCAATCCCTGTCTTACCAAGGTAGCTTCATTTGCATTGGCGCTCACGGCAGACTCATTGGTCATAATATTGCCCAACAGGGATGTGGATTTTATATCGCATCGATGCCATCTAAAATCCGCAGTTAGTATGGATTTCATGTGAGTGGGGTTGACCAACGGAAGCGAATAGGGCAGGGCATACATCATTACACTTGCGCTAACGCCTTTTGGGTACGAGTGTTTTCGGGGAGCAATTCCTCGCGTAACCTGTATGTAGATCAAACACGCTTTATCCGTTAAACTCGAGGCCGATATTAGGTTGTCCAGTTCACTTTCAATCTCCTCTACGGCATAGTCGATGCCAATTTTATTAAGGTTGGACTGGAGTCTGTCAAAATGGGCTTTCTTGTAAAAAATATCATTTTCCAGCTGCATCATTACCTCATAAATACCATCTCCAAATAGAAAGCCACGATCGAACACGGATATTTTGGCATTCTCAGATGAAAAAATTTCACCATTTACGTATATTTTTTCAGGATAGTTTCCTTTGGGTAACATCATAGTTTTTTAAAATAGTATTTCTGTGAAGTTGACTATAGCGTTACAAAATTAATTTATTCAAATGAGGAGAAAAATAACTTATCTAGAATAAAAACACATTTGTGGTCCAATGCCCACCTCTTAACAAAACATTGATAAACTTGGTTTTTAAATATGAAGAGTATTACCGTACTTCACAAAAAATTATGGCATGACCATTTTTGTTGATATGGACGAGGTGATCGCAGATGCCTACCAAGCCCATATAGATATTTATAATAAAGAGTTCAATGCTCAATTAATGGCGGCAGACTGCCTCGGCAAAGAAGTTTGGCAATGTGTGCCCGAGGAGCATCAGCAAACAATAAAGAACCATACCTACAGGGATTGTTTTTTTAAGGATTTAAGTATTATCGCCGATAGCCAAGAGGTACTCAAAGCTTTGAGTGAAAAACACGATGTGTACATAGCATCCGCAGCTATGGAATTTCCGCAGTCCCTAAGGGAAAAATCGGATTGGTTGGATCAGCACTTCCCATTTATTTCATGGCAAAAACGAATTTTATGTGGAGATAAGCATGTGTTAAAAGGCGATGTGCTAATTGATGATCGGAGTAAAAATCTTGCACCCTTCTCCGGAAGGTCCATAATGTTTACTTCGCCCCACAATGTAAATGTGTCGAATTTTGAACGAGCCGATAGTTGGAAAGAAATCGCGGATAAACTTTTGTAACTTGTTTCAGAAATGTGTAAGTCCATTTTTAAATTTTCGGTATGTTCCATGTTACTGCTCTTAATGCAAGGGTGCGCAGCACAATCGCATTTAATTCAGGATGAACTGGACGCCGTTACTGTAGAAAACCTACAATACTATTTATACTACCCAGAGGACTATTTTGATTCCGATAAGGAGTTCCCTCTACTACTTTTTTTACATGGCGGAGGAGAATCGGGAAGGGATATAGGTGAGATTAAGAAAAACGGACCCCCAAAAATGTTGGCGGAGGGCAAGCAATTTCCATTTTTGGTCTTGGCCCCGCAAAACCCGCACATTAAAAAATGGTGGAATACCCAAGCCGTGGTCCAACTTATGGATTCTGTGGCAAGTAACAATAGAGTGGACAAAAAACGGATTTACCTAACCGGTCTGAGCCGTGGAGGAAGTGCAGCTTGGGAAATGGCCACACAATATCCGGAAAAGTTCGCGGCCATGGCGGTAGTTTGTGGTATGGCGCCCGTACCTTATGCACATTGGATAGATAGAGATTTGCCTATTTGGGTTTTCCATGGAGAGGAGGATAAGGTAATTGGGGTCGAGGAATCTGACAGGATGGTGGAAAAATTGAGAAACATGGGGCAAGATATACGGTATACCCGTTACAAAGGAGTAGGACACAATGCATGGAGCAGGGCCTACACTACGGATTCTTTATACACTTGGTTCACCAAACAAAAACGGATAAATTGATATAAATGAAGTACTCCTGGATTTTTATGGGTGTTTTGATTCTTGGGGCCTGCAAGCAGCAACCCAATGTATCCAAGAACGATTCAACCCGATCGGATGCAGAGATTGTAATGGATACAATTCTAAAAGACACCATTGTAGAGCAGAAAAAAACCACCTTAAAAACATTTGAAGGGATAGCGGATACCACCTTTGTACGACTTGCCGATTTTAGTGAGGATTTTGCATACGACATGCGCTATGCCACAGAGAACAATTTTTTAAAAGCAAAAGTGTACGATTGCCCTGAGTGCTATACCCGTGCAAAAACGGCAAAGGCTCTGATCAGAGCCAATAAGGATTTTATGGAGAAGGGGGTAAAGATCAAGTTTTTTGATTGTTATCGTCCCAATTCCGTGCAATACAAAATGTGGGAGATTGTTCCCAACCCTCAATACGTTGCCAACCCCGATAAGGGATCTATCCATAACAAGGGAGGTGCCGTAGACATCACACTGGTGGACTTGGAGGGTAAGGAGCTAGATATGGGCACCGACTTTGATTACTTTGGAAAAAAGGCTTATCACGATAATATGGATTTGCCACAAGAAATTCTCGACAACCGTAAATTATTGAAAGAGACCATGGAGGCTCATGGGTTCTGGTCCATTAGGACAGAGTGGTGGCACTATAATCTATCGGCGGCATCTAACGATAAGGTGGCCAATTTTAAATGGGAATGCCCAGATTAGATTTTGGAACAGACCAGAACGATTAAATTTTCCTCCAGATCTTGGGTAAAGAAAAGGTAATGGTCACCACCCTCTTTAATTTTGTGTTTTTTACGGATTTCCGCTACCGAAATGGGGAAGTTTCGGATGGTAATATTGGCCTTTGAGAAGGATAGCGTTTTCAATGTTTTTTTGGAATAGGGCAATACTTGTTGGATCTTAAACCGTCTGCCGGGAAATTCCACTAGGTTTTCCGAGCTGTATAAATGGGAGTTCACGTGCAGTTTTTGTACACCATGCGCATGGGCTACCGATCTAAACCCACCTGACTTTAAAATGGCTGCATTTGGTTCGTACAAATAGATGGATGGCAGGGCATAATTGCAATTGGTCAGTGGTTCCGATTCCAAAGAAAATGTAAACTCGTCTATTTTGTTGGGCTTTATATTCGCGGCAGTAATTTGAATAGGTCCTGAATATCCTTTTTCCAGAACAAATAATAATTCTTTGACATCGTTTTGCACGGCCACAACAAAGATATTCTTTACAAAACCCAAAGCTTGGACTCCCATTTTTATATCCAAAAGCGGAGAAGTCTTCAAAAGGATGTTCGACGTTTTTTTAAAAATCGAAGCTAGATGGCCCGGTACATTTGGCAGGCAATCCTCAAGTAAAAATACCTTTCCTTTTTTATCACTTCTTCGGGAAGGGTCAATATAGGCCCAATCAAAATTATGATCGGAACGCATTAAAAAATCAATCCCATTTTCGGGAATACAAGTAATATTTTTTTGTCCTAATATTTTAAAATTATGTGAAGCAATGGTGCTCAATCCCAAATTTATTTCACAATGAATAACCTTAAGGACCTTTCGCGCAAAATAGTAACTGTCGACCCCCATACCTCCCGTAAGGTCGATCAAAGATTTTCCATGGACCAATTGCGACTTGTATTCTGCAGTAAGTTCCGAACTGGTCTGTTCAATATTAAGTTTGTTCGGGTAATAAATATTTGGTGCATTAAACCAAGTGGGCAGCTTTTCCCTACATTTCTTTTTGGCTTCGATCTGCTCTGCCAATGCTTTTTGTCCAATACCTTCAAAAATAGGTTTTGATAGTAAAACTGACATGATGTCAGACAATAAATTTTTGTTTATAAAATCCTGTACACCAGTATTTAGTATTAATTTATTCAAAGTGATACTATAAATTTTTAGTCAACTTCTTCACTATGGAATATTCAGCTAAAAACTCCTTTAAAATCACCTTTATTGCGGTATACCCCGGTACGGCGATTACCATGCCGACCACACCAAATAGAAGACCGGCTATTATAATAATGAGGAAAATTTCCAGAGGGTGCGACTTTACGCTTGTGGAAAAAATAAAGGGCTGTGAAAAGAAATTGTCGATGAGCTGACCTATGGTCAATCCAAGTAAAACATAGAGTGCTTTTGGTAAGATAACTGTACTAAAATCGGCATCGATAAAACTGGTCATGGTAAGGGTGATCATAACAGCTCCCCCAATAATGGGCCCTATGTATGGTATAATGTTGAACAGCGAACACAAAAATGCTATAACAATGGCGTTTTCGACACCAACGATCAACAGCGCAATCGTGTAAATTACAAAGAGGATAAATAACTGTAAAAGTATTCCTGCGAAATATCTGGAAAGTAAATTGTTGATCTTGTCTATGGATTTTATCAAGTTACTTTCTTTGTTATCCGGAACAAAAGTCAATATTCCATTTTGCATCAATTTACTGTCCTTTAAAAAAAAGAACGAAATAAAGAGGACAGAAAACAAACCAATACTAAAATTGCTCAATACATTTACAAAGGAGTTGAGAAAATTTGGGATAAAGCCGAGATCTAATTCTTTTAAAACATTTTCTTCGATGTGGGATTCATCCAAAAGATTATTAAAACTACCTGTGGAGGCACCAAAATAATCCAGCGTCTGTAGATAAAGTGTATTTAGGTTGCCTTTAAGCGCTTCAATGTCCAAAAGCGATAAGTTCTTGCTCTGTTCGGAAATCAGTGGTATAAAGAGTGCCAATATGCCCAAAAAAATAGAAATCATAAACACCATTGTCGCCACTACGGCCAAGGTGTTGGGAAACCTTAGTTTTTTCCTTAAAAACATAACAATGGGCCTTCCCAGCAAGGCCAACACCGCAGCCATGGCCAAATAGGCCAAAACGGATTGTATTTTAAAGAAAAACCAGCAAATAAGTGCAATTCCGACCAATATGGCTACGGCCCTGAGTATTCCGTTGGCAATTATCTTAGCATTCATGTGTTAACTTTTAAAAGCGTATTCAATTATGTTGGCGCCCATTTGGAGGGCCTTTATGCGAACTTCTTCCGGGTCGTTGTGCACGGAAGGGTCTTCCCAACCATCTCCAAGATCGCATTCAAAGGTGTATAACAGCACCAGTCGCCCCTCGTCAAAAATACCAAAGGCCTGGGGTCTTTTTCCATCGTGCTCATGTATTTTGGGCAATCCGTTGGGAAACTGGAACTTTTGTGAAAATATGGGATGATCCACACCCAGCTCCTCCAAGGGCATATCGGGGAAGACTTTGGCCAATTCCCTTTTTAAATATGGTTCCATGCCGTAATTGTCATCGATATGTAAAAATCCGCCGGATAAAAGATAAGTTCTTAGGTTTTCCGCCTCTTCATCCGAAAAGTAGACATTTCCGTGCCCGGTCATGTGCAGGAACGGAAACTTAAATAGTGAAATACTGCCGACCTCTACGGTTTCCGGTTCAGGTTTGATTGTGGTTCCTATATTGGTGTTGCAGAATTCTATCAGGTTGGGAACAGCGGTTGGGTTGGAATACCAATCACCACCACCACCGTATTTAAGAATGGCAATCTCCTGTGCGGATGCCATGGTAATCATAAAAAAAGTTAAAGTACATACTGACCTGGTAAGTTGTCCCATCTTAAAACGAATAACTATATAACCAAAAGTACAGCATTCATGATTAAAAAGGCCATAATTCTATCATTTACCTTTTTTGCCTTGTCTTTATATACACTTTATACGGCCAATAAAATTGCACCAGAAGTCGCTAAGAAAAATAATCCAGTTGTTCTGGAGCTTTTTACTTCTCAGGGCTGCTCCAGTTGCCCGCCTGCCGATGCACTATTGGATCAAGTAAAGAGTGATTACCCAGAAGAGGTGATCGCGTTGTCCTATCATGTGGATTATTGGAATTACATCGGCTGGGAAGATCCTTTTTCCGACCATGCTTATACCGAAAAACAAAAAGCGTATGCCCATAAATTTGACCAACTCAACATCTACACCCCTCAAATGGTCGTAAACGGGAAAGAGCATTTTGTAGGCTCCAATAGATCGATACTCCAGTCGAAGATCCAGGAGCATACTTTCCATGGTTCGGCGAAACTTATGGAAATATGTGAAACAACATTGTCTGATGGTGTACTTTCGTTTACTTACAACATTATAACGGCTCCGGACCAAAAATGGATGAGGGCCTTATTGGTGATTGACGAGAGGGAAACGATGGTGAACAGGGGAGAAAATAGAAATAGAAAGCTTAAGAACAGTAATATTGTTGTCGCGGAAAAAAGGGCGGACTTAAGGTTGCGTAAAAATGAAGTATCGCTGAAAGTTCCGGATCTGGTTCAACAAAACGATGGTTTGACCCTGGTCGTGATTGTGGAAAACCAAGAACGAGATATACTTGGGGCGGCCCAAAAAAGAATTGTACGTTAACTATTAATAATGGCCACGGTTGTGCATGCCACAATGGCGGCAGTTTCGGTCCTAAGTCGATTGGCTCCCAAAGAAATAGGGACATAGCCTTTTTCTCTGGCCAAGTCGATTTCCGATTTGGAAAAATCCCCTTCCGGCCCAATAAGTATGGTGGTGTCATTGTCCGCGATAACTTTTCGCTTTAATTCCATTTTTTCCTCATTTTGGCAATGGGCAATGAACCGGTATCCTAGAGCGGTATCGTTCTCTAAAAATTCTTTGCAGCTAATCGGGGGATTCAATTTGGGTAAAACGGTTTGTAAGGACTGTTTCATGGCCGATTGAAGTACTCGCTCCATCCGTTCCATTTTAACGGTCTTTCTTTCGGAATGTTCACAAATTATGGGTGTAATCTCATCCACGCCGATTTCTGTCGCTTTTTCCAAAAACCATTCGTAACGGTCGTTCATTTTTGTTGGAGCCACGACCATGTGTAATTTATAACGTTTGGGTATGGATTTTTTTTCTGAAATAATCCTTGCCTTGCATTTTTTTTGATCGGGCACCAATATCTCCGCTTCGAACAAATACCCTTTGCCATTGGTAATATGCACAATGTCTCCTTCCGACTTTCGCAAAACCCGCACTATGTGCTTGCTCTCTTCCGGTGGAAAAATAAATTGTTTTGCACTGTTGTCCAACAAGGGGTTGTAAAAAAGTTGCATTTTGAGAGGTGTTAATTAACTACCGATGGCGTATCTGGCTTTTGCCGCAACACTTTGGTCCGTAAAATCACCTCGGTAAAATTTAAGGAGCCCCACGATTCCGATCATCGCCGCATTATCGGTACAGTATTCAAATTTAGGGATAAAGGTTTGCCAGCCCAAGTTTTCCTCGGCATCTTTAAGTCTTCCCCGAATTCCGGAATTGGCAGCAACGCCACCACCAATGGCTATTAGTTTTATTCCCGTCTGCTCTACGGCCATTTGTAATTTCTCCATTAATATTTCCAAGATGGTAAACTGTACCGAGGCACAAATATCGTTCATGTTCTGGGAAATAAAATCAGGATTTTTTTGGCTTTCTCGCTGTAAAAAGTAGAGAATACTGGTTTTTAACCCACTAAAGCTAAAATTAAGCCCATCAACTTTTGGTTTTGGAAATGTGTATGCCTTTGGATTGCCTAGTTTGGCATATTTGTCGATAAGTGGCCCTCCGGGGTAAGGTAGCCCCATCAATTTGGCACTTTTGTCGAAAGCTTCGCCGACCGCATCGTCCAGGGTCTCGCCCATAACTTCCATCTCAAAATAATCGGAAACCTTAACGATTTGTGTGTGCCCCCCGCTAATGGTCATTGCCAAAAAGGGGAAAGTAGGCGCGGTCTGACTTTCGTCCTCTATAAAATGGGCCAAAATATGGGCTTCCATATGGTTGACCTCGATCAAGGGAATATTGAGCCCCAAGGCCAACGACTTTGCAAAAGATGTGCCCACAAGCAGGGAGCCCATGAGTCCTGGTCCTCTGGTAAAAGCTATGGCGGATAGCTGTTTTTTATCGATATTTGCCTTGGCCAAGGCTTGGTGTACCACGGGAACAATATTTTGTTGATGCGCCCTCGAAGCCAATTCGGGGACAACACCTCCATATTGCTTGTGGATTTCTTGGGTGGCTACCACATTGCTCAGTACTTTTGTATGGCAAAGTACGGCCGCTGAGGTATCGTCACAAGAGGATTCTATGGCAAGAATATATTTTTTAGAATTTTCCACAGGTTTTGGAACAAAAATTGGTTGACAAAGGTAAAACATAAAAGCCCTATCAAAAAACTTCGTAAAATACTGTTGCGTTTGCTTTTGGCCATCATCCTAATCATGGTATTGGGATCGCTGGTTCTTTCCTTGCCCGTTGTACAGACCAGATTGGGCAAGTACGCCATGGATTCGTTGAACGAGGAATTTGGCACCAACATTCGTATAGACCGCATTAGTATGTCGCTGTTCAATTTAAATGCAGGCATAAAGGGCATCTATGTAGAAGATTACCAACAGGACACACTTATCTATATCCATAAATTGTCCACCTCCATTTTAAATCTGCGGAATATGGTCAACAATAAAATGGAGTTTGGAGATATAGAAGTGGACGGACTTACCTTTAATCTAAAGACTTATGAAGGGGAGACCGACACCAATTTGGACGTTTTTGTGGACAAGCTGGACGATGGCTCGCCAAGAGACCCGGGAACACCTCCATTTTTTCTGTCGTCGGATGGGATACAGATCAATAATGGCAAGTTTAGACTTGTTGATGAAAATCTAGAGTTGGAAGAGGTGTTGAATTTTTCGGAGATTTCTGTCATGGCCCGTGATTTTCAGATTTTGGGTCCAGATGTATCCTTAAAAATCGATAATCTCTCCACTTTGGCAAAACGAGGTATTCGACTTAAAAAACTGGCTGCCGAATTTACCTATACCAAACAACAAATGCGTTTTGACTCCTTGTTGATAGACACCGAGCAATCGGAACTGAAAGGGAATCTGGTCTTTAATTACGAAAGAGAACATTTGGCGAACTTTGTGGATTTAGTGAACATAGATGCGAGTTTCAAGGAATCCTCCGTAGCCCTTAACGAGATCAATGCTTTTTTTAATGAATTTGGAGCGGACAAGGTGGTCAACTTTACCGGAAATTTTAGTGGGGTCCTCAATCAATTACAGGTGGAAGACCTCTTCTTGTTTACGGATAATACTGGAATACGAGGAGATTTTAGGTTCGATAACATGTTTAGCGAACAAGCACCGTTTGTGTTAAAGGGGGAAATTGATAATCTAACATCAAGTTACTACCAGCTTAGGAGCATATTGCCAAACATTTTGGGTCAAAATATTCCCGAATCGGTTCAAAAGCTTGGGCAATTTACCGTTCGGGGCGATACCGAAATAACAGAAACCTCCATAGATGTAACAGCTAATTTGAATACCGCGGTAGGGGATTGCTACGTGGATCTTCAAATGACCAATGTACAGACCATTGAAGATGCTTCTTATATGGGGTTTATATCGTTGATAGATTTTAATCTCGGGGAGTTTATAGATAATCAAGATTTGGGCATGGCATCCATGGATATGAATGTCGAGGGGAAGGGATTCGTGGCAGAAAGTCTGAATACGGAAATATCCGGTGATGTTTACAAAATCGAGTTCAATGATTATGAATACAACAAGATAAAGGTAACCGGTATATTAAAAAATCAATTGTTCGATGGTGTCCTATTGTGCAACGACGATAACTTTAGGTTCGATTTTCAAGGCTTGGCCAATTTTGGCAGTCGACAGAACAAATTCAATTTTGTTGCAGCGGTCGATTATGCCGATCTCAAGGAATTAAATTTTATCAACGACAGTATCTCGATATTCAAAGGACATATAGATATGGACATCGAGGGCAACAATTTGGATGATATAGCCGGTCAACTGCGATTTTCCAATACAACATATCAAAATATAAACGACACATATTATTTTGAGGATTTTAACGTGGTTTCCTCCTTTGCCCAAGATACCATCCGCACCATCGAGATCAATTCGCCGGATATCATTACTGGGTACATGCGCGGTAGTTTTAAGGTAAACGAATTGGGTAAATTGGTGCAGAATTCCGTTGGTAGTATTTACACCAACTATCAACCTTACCAAATTTCAGAAGGTCAATATTTGGATTTTAACTTTAGGATATACAACAAGATCGTGGACGTTTTTGTCCCCGAAATGGCCTTTGGTTCCAATACCTTTATACGCGGGGCAATAGAGGCCGATAAAAGCGATTTTAAACTAACCTTTAAATCACCGAGTATTGAGGCGTTCGGAAACAAGTTCGACAATATAGAGCTGCAAATCGACAATAAGAACCCACTCTTCAACACCTTCGTTTCCGTAGAGGATATGTCCACAGTGTACTACGACATCAAAGACTTTAGCCTTATCAACACTACACTAAAGGATACCCTGTTCTTTAGAACAGAGTTTAAAGGCGGAAGTGAGTACGATGATAGTTACAACCTAAATTTTTACCACACTTTTAACCAAAACAATAGATCTGTGATCGGCCTCAAGCGATCCGATGTTAGCTTTAAGGGCAATACCTGGGTGCTCAATAAAGAGGGAAATCGAAAAAACAAGGTGATATTCAATAGTGCATTGGATAGTATTCGTATTGAAGATGTGGTAATGGACAACAATAACAACGAGCAGATTCGATTGCGAGGCGAGTTTGCAGATTCCACATACAAAGATCTCGACCTTCAATTTAAGTTGGTCTCCTTGAACAAGATTACACCGTCCATTGATAGTCTAAAGTTGGATGGTGAAGTAGATGGATTTCTCAATATCCTTCAAAAAGATGGGAAATATTTGCCGACATCCAGCCTCAACATCAAAGATTTTAGCGTGAATACCATGCGGATGGGTGATTTGGAAGTAGGCATCTACGGCAATAACGACCTTACCGAGTTCGGTGTAAGTACTTGGCTGAACGACGGTGGCAAAGAAAGGATGAGCATTAATGGAAAGGTAACCAATTATAACAACAAACAAGAATTGGACCTTGCGGCCAATTTTTCTGATTTCGCATTGGAACCCTTTGGTCCCTTGGGAGAAGATATAATTTCCAACATTAGGGGGAAAGTGAGCGGAAATGCAACGATCACGGGCAATGTAAACAACCCTTCTATAAATGGCGTTCTCAGTTTAAACGATGCGGGAATTGGAATCCCATACCTTAATGTGGATTACGATTTTGCGCCCTATTCCCAAGTACGTTTATTTGATCAAACCTTTTATTTTGAAAATGTAGAGCTGTCCGATGTGGAAGAAAAGACCACTGCGACCATGGATGGTACTATAAGTCACACAGGGTTTGATGATTGGTACCTTGGCCTCGACGTGGATACCCAAAACGATCGTTTTATGATCCTAAATACCGAGTATGATGAAGAGTCCCTGTACTATGGTACGGGATTTATAAATGGTACAGGTAGTATTTATGGGCCAACGGACGCCCTTACCATTTCGGTGGATGCAATAACGGCTGCCGGTACCGCTTTAAAAATACCCTTGAGCGATGTAACGAGCGTCGGCGACTATTCCTTTATCAACTTTATAGAAAAAGGAACATCCAACTCTTTTGAAGAAGAACGGGTGCTGGAGGATTACCAAGGGTTGGAAATGGCGTTCGATCTTGCGGTCACACCCGAGGCCGAAGTAGAAATCGTAGTAGACCAGAGTACGGGCAGTTCCTTAAAGGGAACAGGGGAAGGTATTTTGTTGATCGAGATCAATACCAACGGTAAATTTAACATGTACGGGGAGTTTGTGGCCGTAACTGGAGAATACAATTTTAAATACGGTGGCGTTATCGACAAAAAGTTCAAGGTTAGGCCCGGGGGCACCATTCTATGGGAAAGAGACCCATTGGCGGCACAGTTGAACCTGGAAGCCGTTTATTCTCTAAATGCCAACCCGGCCCCTCTTTTGGACAACGCCGGGTACACGGGCAGAATACCCACAGAGGTTGTGGTGCGATTGGATGGAGAACTGGAGAGCCCCAATATTAATTTTGATATTGACTTCCCAGGGACCAATTCCGTGGTGCAATCCGAACTTGAGTATCGATTGCAAGACCCGACCATTAAAGAGCGCAACGCCTTTTTCCTTTTGGCGCAAGGAACATTCGTGAACCCACAATCCGGTGGGATCAATCAACAAGCGGTTACCGGAAACCTGATTCAAACAGCTTCGGGACTGTTCAATCAAATTTTATCCGGCAATAACGACAAACTCAATTTTGGTCTATCCTACGAGCAAGGATATAACGATCCCAACGCCGATATATCCACCGAAGATCGTATCGGGGTTACCGTGACCACGCAGATTTCGGACCGAATATTGGTCAATGGAAGGGTAGGGGTGCCTGTCGGCGGAGTTTCCGAGACTGTAGTTGCGGGAGATGTTGAAGTCCAAATATTGTTGAACGATGAAGGGACCTTGAGCGCCAAAATATTCAATAGGGAAAATCAGATACAACAGTTTTTGGCAGAACGCCAAGGGTATACACAAGGTATTGGTCTGTCCTATCAGGTTGATTTTAATAGCTTTAGAGAACTGATGCGAAAAGTGTTCAACAAAAAAGAAAAAGAGGAAAATATAAAGGAAACACCCTCTCAAAAACAACCCTCTCAGGTTATGGGTAAGGACAGCTTGATCCGCTTTTCACAAAAGCCTGCAAATCGCCCCTAATACCCCAAAAAGAATTTATATTTTTCAAAGTTTTTTGATTAATTTATTACGAAAACGTTTGAGAAATTTGTTTAAATCAAATATATTATCAAGACATTCAAAATTTGAATAAAGTTTCCTAGCTTTGATCTCTTAAAAATTTGAATGGCTTCAAAAATTAAAAAAATAGGAGTACTTACATCAGGTGGAGACTCTCCGGGAATGAATGCCGCGATTCGTTCCGTAGTCCGGACCTGTGCTTATCTAAAAATAGAATGTGTGGGTATCTACAGAGGATACCAGGGGATGATCGAGGGCGACTTTAAGACCTTCGATGCACGTAGTGTAAACAACATTATCAACAAAGGAGGAACAATACTAAAATCTGCCCGTTGCGAAGAGTTTAGGACCAAAGAGGGAAGAAAAAAAGCCCACGACCAATTGGTCAAGGAAGGCATAGATGCCTTTGTGGTCATTGGAGGTAATGGAAGCTTTACCGGCGCCCTTATGTTCAACGACGAATACGGGTTTCCCGTAATGGGAATTCCCGGGACCATAGACAACGATATTTTGGGGTCTTCCTATACGTTAGGTTTCGATACGGCCATAAATACCGTGGTCGATGCTATCGATAAAATTCGGGATACCGCAAGCTCGCACAACCGATTGTTCTTTGTGGAAGTAATGGGTAGGGATGTCGGTCATATTGCACTTAACGCGGGAGTAGGGGCAGGAGCCGAGGAAATTCTGATTCCCGAACAAAATTTGGGATTGGAGCGTTTATTGGAATCCTTAAAACGCAGCAAGGCCTCAGGTAAATCGTCCAGTATTGTAATTGTGGCAGAAGGCGATAAAACCGGTAAAAATGTATTCGAACTAAAAGAATACGTAGAGGAGCATTTGCCCATTTACGATGTTAGGGTGTCCGTTCTCGGACATATGCAACGAGGGGGCAACCCAACTTGTTTTGATCGTGTTCTGGCCAGTAGGATGGGAGTGAAAGCCGTTGAAAGCCTTTTGGAGGGCAAGTCCAATCAAATGGTAGGGATAAGGGATACCAAAATGGTGCTTACGCCCTTGGCGGAAGCCATTAAAGCACATACGGAGATCGACGAGGAACTCATAAGGGTTTCAGATATAATGACAACATAATTTTAATGACAAAAAAAGAAAATATGTCAAATTTGAAAATTGGAATCAACGGATTCGGTAGAATTGGAAGGTTGGTATTTAGAGCAACCGTAAAAAGAGGCGACGTAGATGTAGTTGCAATCAACGATTTGTTGGATGTTGAACACCTTGCGTATTTATTGAAGTATGATTCGGTACATGGCAATTTTGACGGTACCGTGGAAGTTAAGGACGGAAACTTGGTCGTAAACGGTAAAACCATCAGAATAACTGCCGAGCGTGACCCTAAAAACTTAAAATGGGATGCGGTAGGAGCTGAGATAGTTGCGGAGTGTACGGGAATCTTCACTACTTTGGACATGGCACAAAGCCACATCGACGGAGGGGCCAAAAAAGTGGTTATTTCCGCTCCATCCAAAGATGCACCGATGTTTGTAATGGGAGTTAACCATAAAGATGTTAAAGCAACCGATACAATTATTTCCAACGCATCTTGTACCACTAACTGTTTGGCACCAATTGCCAAGGTATTGGACGATAACTTTGGTATTGACGAAGGATTGATGACCACTGTTCACGCTACCACGGCCACTCAATTAACTGTGGACGGTCCTTCCAAAAAGGATTATAGAGGGGGACGAAGTGCTTTATTGAACATTATTCCGGCATCAACAGGGGCTGCCAAAGCAGTGACCAAGGTAATCCCGGCATTGGAAGGGAAACTTACAGGTATGGCCTTTAGAGTGCCTACGGCAGATGTTTCCGTAGTGGATTTGACCGTTCGTTTGGAAAAGGAAACCTCTTACGAAGAAATTAAGAAAGCCATGAAAACTGCATCTGAAGGTGAATTGGCCGGAATTCTTGG
Source organism: Flagellimonas sp. ABD4_174 (assembly GCF_056160185.1). Classification (NCBI taxonomy): domain Bacteria; kingdom Pseudomonadati; phylum Bacteroidota; class Flavobacteriia; order Flavobacteriales; family Flavobacteriaceae; genus Flagellimonas; species Flagellimonas sp. ABD4_174. Next base: position 2,399,298 of record NZ_JBSWWP010000001.1, on the reverse strand, counting down.
TTATACCGAGGAATTGGTGGTATCTCAGGATTTCGTAGGGGATGTTAGGACCTCCATTTTTGATGCAGGCGCTGGAATCGAATTGAATTCCAAGTTCTTCAAAGTGGTTTCTTGGTACGATAACGAAACTGGATACTCCAATAAACTAGTTGATTTGGCATTGCACGCTGCAAGCCTATAATCTTTATCTAAAATAGTACTTGTCCTGAAGAGGGATTTCCCCTCTTCAGGATTTTAATATAAAATATAGACGTATGGTTTTGATAGTGGATAGCGGAGCCACAAAATCGGATTGGATCGCTCTTGACGAAAGTGGTAAACAATTGTTTGTTACCCAAACTTTAGGTTTAAGCCCCGAGGTATTGACTAAAGAAGTGATCGAGGATCGATTGGCCAATAATTTTGAGCTTTCCAAAAACAGACAGGATGTACGTCAGTTGTATTTCTATGGTGCCGGATGCGGTACCGATAGAATGAAGAATTTTTTAAAGTCCATTTTCAAGGACTTCTTTCCCAATGCCAAAGCAGAGGTAAGGGAGGATACCTATGCCGCAATCTATTCCACGACCAAAATTGGAAGACAAGGTATTGTCTGTATTTTGGGCACAGGATCCAATTGCAGTTATTATGATGGTCATCAATTGATCCAAAAGGTAACTTCGTTGGGGTATATCTTAATGGATGATGGAAGTGGAAACTTTTTTGGAAGAAAACTGATAAGGGACTACTATTTTCATAAAATGCCACAGGATCTTGGGATGAAATTCGCCAAGGAATACGACTTGGATGCAGATGTTATTAAAGATCATCTGTACAAACAACCCAACCCTAACACCTATTTGGCCACATTTGCACGTTTTATTATAGAGAACAAAGAGCATCCTTATTGCAAGGGGGTCATAGAAAAGGGATTGCAACAGTTCGTTAACAACTATATTATGCAATACGAACTGGCCACCAAAGTTCCCGTAAGCTTTGTTGGCAGTATTGCCCATTTTTTAAGGGACGAACTAACGGCTTGCCTGGAGCGCAACGATTTAATTCTGGGTGTGATCCGAAGAAGACCCATTGAAGGTCTTGTAGAGTTCCATCGCGAAACTATCTGACCGCAATCATAGAAATTTCCACGTTTACGAACTTGGGAAGATTGGCTACCTCCACAGTTTCTCTTGCAGGAGCTGTATCTGCATTAAAATAAGTGCCGTAAACCTCGTTGATCTGTGCGAATTGGTTCATGTCCTTAATAAAAATCGAGGTCTTGATCACATGCTCAAAACTCATATCGGCCTCTTCCAGAATGGCTTTTAAATTCTCCATGGATTGTTTGGTCTCTTTTTGGATGTCTCCCTCGACCAATTTTCCCGTGGAAGGATCAATGGGAATCTGACCGGAAATATAAAGGGTATCCTTGATCAATACGGCCTGGTTGTATGGACCAATGGGTGCAGGTGCTTTTGGGGTGTTAATTATTTTTTTCATTTGAAAGAAGGTTTTAGTTAGTGAAGATAATTAATATCAACATGATTTATCGTTGACTTCTGTTCTCCCATTTAATGTCGCTCAAAATAGAACTCTTTATACCAATAAAGAAATACCAGCGCTCATATCTACCAAATGGAGTCCAGTCAAAACTTAACCTAAAACTACCAAGGTCTCGTTTAAAGGCAAAACGGGTATCGGTAAAACCTTTGTTCTTTAGATCGTATCCCGAGTTGAAGCCAACCTCCCATTTAGGGGTTAACTGAATGTTTCCGGAGAACATTAGCGAGTGGTTGGTGATTTCACTTTGCCTATTGGAATTGTTATACGATGCAACATAGGTGAATCTGGCGTCCCAAGGGAGTTTATTGTTGTATATGGGCTGTTCTTCGTTTTCTTGTTTGTTCCTATCTTGTGAACTCCCTCTATTGTCAAAACGCGAACCGGCATCTCCCCGGACATCGTCCATGGCAAATGGGTTGTCGCTAAAGCTGGATTGTTTGTCCCTGTCGCTTTTTTCTTTGGCTCCTCCTTTTTGGAACATTTCACTGTTCAAGGAAAAGCTGGTATTCACTCGTGCCGACGTTAAACGGGCAAGTCCGCCACCATTTTTTATGTTTAAGGTATTGATTCTTCGGCCGTTATTGTCTATGGCATACGGATCGAACGTAGCTGCAAAATTTATAGGTACATTTTTTATAATTTCGGTTGCACCGCTCATGCTGATCGGACTCAGTTTTAAAGAATCCGCTTCCAGGTTGTAACTGGCCCCGAAGGTCAAGTTGCTCAATATTTTTACTTTGCGTGGTTCGGTGGCTGTGGAATCCTTGTCCCGCACCTTGGCCTCAAGTGAGTTTTGGAGCGAGAAGTTCAGGGAGCTTCCCTTGGTTAACGACGGTCTACCATAAATGCTCGTTTCAAAAGGGGTGTATTGAACCTCTTCACCATCACCGTCTGTATAGGATTCATAAAACTGCTCAAAAGAGGGGGTATAACTATAACTTACCGAAGGTCGCATTACGTGGCGTAATGCCTGTATTTTTTTGTCCTCACCAAAGTTCCATGTTCCATATACGGTGGTACCGATACTTGTTCCTAAACTGTATCGGTTAAAACGATCAAAGCCATTAATGGTATCGGTCACAACTTGTGCCGCCTCCGAATCATATTGCCTTCTAATGGTTTTAAAAGTCCAGATATCCTCGTAGTTTCCGCTTAAGCTCACACTTAAATATTTGGCCAATTTAAAATTGGTGGCAATGGGTATTCTGTGTCGGGCACCTATGCGAGCCTCATCGAACATACCGCTTTTAAAAAAGTTCTCCTCGTCCGTGGTTATGCTGTTCTGTGCATTGACATCGTACTGAAAATTGATGTTTTCAAAAATGCCTTTTTTGATTTCATCCCGTTTTACAAATGGATAAATACGTTCCATACTGGCCTGGAATGTTGGTAAGGACATATTGATTACCTGTGTTCGCGAGTTCTGGGTGTGGCTCACCGTTAAACTTGTATTCACCGATGGATATTCCGGAAAAGTTTTGGAGTAACTAATTGACGATGCAAAGGTGTTTGTCTGTGTATTGTTTCGGTTTACTTGGTTCAGCGAGTTGGTATAATACTGGCTCGACCCCAGGTTCACCGATGCTGAAAAACGAGAGTTGGGGCTGGCCTTGGTGTCCTGTGAATGGGAAATTCGAATATTGTAATTACTGGTTCTACTATAATCATCGAAGCCTTTTTGACTTGTGATCAAGTTTTCGTAGCTAATGTTTATGTTCCCTTTAAACTTATATCGTTTAGAGTAGATGGACTGTCCCTGTAGGCCATAGCTGCCGTTGGTGTAATAATCCCCGGTAATGCTCAAATCCACATAATCGCTAATAGGAAGGTAGTACCCACCGTTTTGGATAAAATACCCTCTATTGGGGTCGTTACCAAAGGTAGGGAACAATATTCCCGCAACCCTCCCTGTGGTCAATGGAAAGTAAGCAAAGGGTAGGGCAATAGGGGTGGGCACATCTGCAATGTACATATTGCTGTAACCTGCGATAATTTTCTTTTTGGGTACAAATTTGGCTTTTCTTACCCGAATGTAATAGTCGGGATTCACTGTATCGCTAGAGGTGGTTAGCTTGCCTTCGCTCATAAAATAGACCGAATCGTTTTCCTTTTTGGTTTTTTGGGCGTACACCTTCATGGCATCGCTTCCCAATTGCCCCAATCCTGCCTGTTGTTCGGTTCGCGAATTCCAGATCAAAGCCTTTTGGGTGTCAAAATTAAAACGAATGGAATCTGGCCGAACTTCCTGATCACCTTGCTTAAAAAACGGCAGTTGTGAATAATTGCCCAAGGAATCCTTCATTCTGCCCGCGTATACTTCATTTTTAACATAATCCATTACAATTACCCCAGCCTTCAATTCTGTGTCCTGATAGTAGATTTCAGCTTCGTCGTACAAATAGATCTTGTTGTCCTTTTGACTCAATTTAACATAGTCCTTTGCTTTGTACTGGATTTTATCCAACAACAATGGTTGTTTTTTTGGCACGGAATCTGTGCTTGTAGAATCCACCCGAGTAGAATCGTTTAGAATATTTGAAGGCAATAAAGGAGCGGAAATGCTATCCTTGGACACCTTTATGGGCAAAGGCTTAATAAGGTCTTCCTGAGCACTTAAGGTTGCTATGCCACAAAGAAGAACAAATAGGAAAAGTAAAAAATGTTTATTTGGTTGCAACGTGATAAATCCTATTTTTGTGCTAGTCGGCCCAGTTTAGGGGTCAAACTTACATATATTTTTTGTTCTACTAATTGGGGATTACAATATTTTTAACCATTATGGAACGCTTTAATTACTCAGTTCTTATGAATAACAGTCGGTTGACATTTTTATTTTTTCTCCTATTGGTCCTTCCATTGACCTCTTTTAACAAAAATGACACCGAGGTCGAAACCAAGGATAAATTCGTTGTGGTACTGGATGCCGGACATGGCGGGCATGATCCTGGTAACATAGGCAATGGTTATCTGGAAAAGAAAATAGCATTGGCCATAGTGCTCAAAATTGGCGAAGAGTTAAAAAAACATCCGGATATAAAAGTGGTGTACACCCGAGATGACGACACTTTTGTAGATTTGTTCGAAAGAGGCCAGATCGCCAACCAGGCCAATGCCGATCTTTTTGTATCCGTGCATTGTAATGCCCACAACTCGGATGCCTACGGAACGGAAACCTATGTATTGGGACTACATGCCAACCGCCAGAATTTTGAAGTGGCCAAAAAGGAAAACTCGGTTATTTATTTGGAGGACGATTATGAGCAGCGATATGCCGAGTACGATATCAATTCTCCGGAGTCGGTGATCGGCCTTACCATAATGCAAGAAGAGTTTTTGGATCAAAGTATCCTTTTGGGAAAAAAGCTTCAGGATAATTTTACGGTAAAGCTTAAACGCAAGGACAGAAAAGTAAAACAAGCAGGTTTTATTGTCCTGCACCAAACTTTTATGCCAAGCGTGTTGATCGAAGCTGGTTTTTTGACCAATAAAAACGAGGGCAGCTATCTAAACTCGAAAAAAGGACAGAACGAAATGGGCAAGGCAATCGCGGAATCCATATTGGCCTATAAAAAGGATATGGGCTTCAATGCTGCACCGGTTACATCTACCCCAAAAATAGAGGATACAGAGGTGGCCGTAAACATACCGGAGGAGATTAAAAACGAAGAGGAAAAGCCAAAGGAGAACCCAACAAGTACAACATCTGGCACAATACAAGAAACCAAGGTCGATACTGAAAAGAGAGTGGCAACTTCCGGTGTGGAGTTCAAAGTTCAGTTAATGGCCAGCGGAAAAACAATTCCATTGACCCCGGATAATTTTAATGGATTGAACAATCTATCCAAAGAACCGTACAAAAATATGTTCCGATATATGTTTGGAAGTGCCGGTACTTTAGATGAAGCGAAGAAATTAAAACGGGAAGCGGATGCCAAGGGGTATACAACTTCATACATTGTGGCATATAAAAATGGGATACGGGTCACTATAGCCGAAGCTTTAAAGTAGTTGAGCAACAAGGGATCAAGTGTAAAAATTATTCCTAATTTTGTTATAACCATAAACCGAATCTTTTGAAACTATCCAGGGAAGTAAAAACTGGGATTATTGTAGTTGCAGGTATCATAGCCTTTATTTTTGGGCTCAGCTACTTAAAATCCTCTCCGCTTTTTGAAAACAACAAAACTTTTTACGCCGTTTACGATAATGTTGGCGGATTGCAGCCTGGTACCCAGGTCTCCATTAATGGTTACAATGTAGGCAACGTTACCAGCATAAAGTTCAAGGATAGTTCAGGTAAGCTATTGGTCACCATATCCATTAACAATGAGTTCGAGTTCTCCGAAAACAGTGTGGCCGAACTTTTTGATACAGGGATAATTGGAGGTAAAGGGGTTCAGATCGTTCCGGTTTTTGATCAGGCACCCATGGCAAAATCTGGTGATACCTTAAAATCGCAGATAAAACCAGGTTTAACAGAATTGGTCCAGCAGAAGCTAACACCACTCCAAATGAAGGTTGAGGGGGCAGTTTCTCATGCAGACTCTTTGTTGATGAACGTAAACCAAATATTGGATGACCCCACCAAGAATAAATTACAGGAAACCATAGTTTCTCTAAACGAACTGGTACGGGCATTTAAGGGCAGTGCCGATAATTTAAACGTATTGTTGGAGAATAATAAGACACAATTGGACAGCTCGTTAAAAAATGTTAGCAAAATAACCAGCAACTTTTCTCAATTATCCGATTCTTTGGTTAGTGCTGATTTGGGTGGAACCCTATCCGAATTCCAATCCACAGTGATAAAATTGAACGGTATTCTGTCGAAGATAGAAAATGGTGAAGGCTCTTTGGGTAAATTAAGTAAAGATGAAGCCCTTTACGATAATTTGGCTGCGGCATCAAGAGAATTGGATCTGCTTTTACAGGATTTTAGGTTAAATCCGAAGCGATATGTGAACGTTTCCGTTTTTGGCAAAAAGCAAAAGGAGTACACCCTTCCGGAAAACGACCCGGCAGAAGAAAATAACACAACTGAACAAAAAGAGAATCAATAATGGAATATTTGCCCAATATAGCTTTCGCAATAGCCCTAATTGTTGGAATTGGGTTTTTTGTGCGCAACGTTAAAAAATTGTCCAGGAACATTAAGCTCGGAAAAGATGTAGATGTTAGCGACAATAAACCACAACGTTGGAAAAATATGGCAAAAATAGCTTTGGGACAGACCAAAATGGTCGTTCGGCCCATAGCAGGATTACTGCATATTATCGTGTATGTCGGCTTTATCATTATAAATATAGAAGTGTTGGAGATCATTCTCGACGGACTATTGGGCACCCATAGAATTTTTGCACCACTGGGTTCCATTTATAACTTTTTAATTGGGGCCTTCGAAGTATTGGCCCTTATGGTAATCGTAGCAGTGGTCGTTTTCTGGATTAGAAGGAACATAATCAGAATACAGCGATTTATAAAGCCCGAAATGAAAGGTTGGCCCAAAAAGGACGGAAACTTGATTTTGTATATAGAACTCGTTCTGATGGCCTTGTTTCTCACCATGAACGCTGCAGATTTTCAACTACAGCAACTCGGAGCGGAACACTACGCAAAAGCGGGCGCTTTTCCCGTGAGTCAATTTATTGCTCCCTTATTGCAGGGACTTTCGGAGTCGTCTTTGATCATGGTGGAAAGAACCGCTTGGTGGATTCATATATTGGGAATACTGGCCTTTTTAAATTACCTATACTACTCAAAACATTTACATATACTTTTGGCCTTCCCCAATACCTATTACGGAAAAGTAAGGCCACAGGGACAATTCAATAATCTGGCATCCGTCACAAAAGAAGTTAAGTTGATGATGGACCCCAGTGCGGACCCATTTGCCGCACCTGCAGAAGATGATTCGACGGAACCGGAAAAGTTTGGAGCATCCGACGTAACGGATTTGAATTGGGTACAACTGTTAAATGCCTATACCTGCACCGAATGTGGACGTTGTACCTCGGAATGTCCGGCCAATCAAACAGGTAAAAAATTGTCGCCTAGAAAAATTATGATGGATACACGCGACCGTTTGGAAGAAGTGGGTAAAATTATCGATGCGAACAAAGGGGAGTTTGTGCCGGACGGAAAACAATTGCTGGGCGATTACATCAGTCATGAGGAGTTGTGGGCCTGTACAACCTGCAATGCATGTGTGGAAGCTTGCCCAGTAAGCATAGACCCATTGTCCATAATTGTGGAGATGAGACGATATTTGGTAATGGAGCAATCAGCTGCACCGACCGAATTGAACAATATGATGTCCAATATAGAAAATAACGGAGCACCATGGCCTTACAACCAAATGGACCGTTTAAACTGGGTTAACGAATAAATCTAAAACTATGAGCGAACAATTGAAGGTTAAGACCATGCAAGAGTTTATGGCTGAAGGCAAACAGCCCGAAATTTTATTTTGGGTAGGCTCCGCCGGTAGTTACGATGATCGTGCCAAAAAGATTTCCAGGGCCTTTGTAAAGTTATTGAACAAGGCAGAAGTTGATTTCGCTGTATTGGGCACCGAAGAAAGCTCTACAGGAGATGTGGCTAAAAGAGCAGGTAACGAATTTTTGTTTCAAATGCAGGCCATGATGAACATAGAATTGTTGAATGGCTACGAAATAAAGAAGATTGTAACCTGTGACCCGCACTCGTACAATACCATAAAAAATGAATATCCGGGACTTGGCGGTAATTACGATGTGGTCCACCATACCGAATACCTAAAGGAGTTATTGGACAACGGACGTTTACAAATAACCGGTGATGGGTACAAAGGCAAACGGATAACCTTCCACGATCCCTGCTATTTAGGACGGGCAAATTCCGTTTTTGATGCACCACGTGAAGTTCTGGCCAAAACCAATGCCGATTTAGTGGAAATGAAACGCCACAAAAAAACAGCCTTATGTTGCGGGGCAGGTGGGGCACAAATGTTCAAAGAGCCCGAAAAAGGCGATATGGATATTAATGTGATGCGCACACAAGATGCTTTGGAAACCAATCCAAACATAATTGCCACAGGTTGTCCATATTGCAATACCATGATGACGGACGGTATAAAAGCGCACGAAAAGGAAGATAGCGTAACCGTTATGGATGTGGCCGAATTGTTGGCCAAATCCCAAGGATTGTAAAATATTTGGATCAAGATAAGTTCAAGATCAATTTTTAGACAGAGAATAGAATATGCTAGTGGATTTTAATGAATTGCCAGATCATTCAAGAATTTGGATTTATCAGGCAAATAGGAGCTTTACAGAATCAGAGTTGGCCGAATTGGAAAATAGCATGGTGGATTTCCTCAAGGAGTGGACCGCTCATGGAAGTGATCTACATGCCGGTTTTGAGATCAAATACAAAAGATTTTTGATAATTGGGTTAGATCAGACCAATGCCAGCGCCTCAGGTTGCTCCATTGATGCCTCGGTACATTTTATCCAAAGTTTGGAGAAAAAATATAAAGTGGAATTGCTAGATCGGATGAATGTTTCCTTTAAGCAAGGTGAATATATTGCCTACAAACCTTTAAAGGATTTTAAAAAATTGGCCAAAGCTAAATCCGTGTCGGCGAACACCATCGTTTTCAATAATTTAGTTGCCACAAAACAGGAATATATTGAGAATTGGGAAGTCCCCGCAAGCGAAAGTTGGCATTCAAGATTTGTGTAGCCCTCTTAATTTATCTTAATTTTTATACTTTCCTCGATGAAATGCAATATTTTTATCGGTATTTAGTTCGAGTTTCAGACAAGAAATTTATGCGGATAACCCCTTACTTTCCCCTATTCCTATTGATTTGTTTACATGCCCATGGGCAGTATAATCCCCTAGTTGTCAAAGATTCTTTGGCTCAAAAGGCTTGGGTAGAAAACACGTATGCAAATTTATCGTTGGAAGAGCGTATTGGTCAACTGTTTATGGCCAGTGTGGCATCCAATCAAAGTCAAGCTGCCACAGATAGGGTAAAAAACCTTGTGGAGGAGCATGGTATTGGTGGGGTTATTTTTATGGTGGGCGGTCCCGTACAGCAAGCCAAATTGACCAACGATTATCAGGCTGTTTCCAAAGTTCCTTTGCTCATTGGTTCCGATGCGGAATGGGGCATGGCCATGCGTTTGGATTCCACTTATGCGTTTCCGTGGAACATGACATTGGGGGCAATACAAGATAGTAGTATAGTAGAACGTGTAGGTCAACAAATAGGAAAGCATGCAAAGCGTTTAGGGGTGCATATAAATTTTGCGCCCGATCTGGATGTGAACAACAATCCTAAAAACCCTATTATCGGAAATCGATCTTTTGGTGAAGATCCAAGAAATGTAGCGGAAAAAGGTAGGGCGTTTGTTCGGGGAATGGAGTCAATGGGGGTGCTCTCAAGTGGTAAACATTTTCCAGGGCATGGAGATACCGCTACCGATTCCCATAAATCTTTACCTGTGATCATGTCGTCGTTGGAACGTTTGGATTCCATTGAACTATATCCTTTCAAAAATGTGATGAAAAGTGGGCTTTCCTCAACAATGGTGGCCCATTTGAGTGTACCAAGTTTGGAAAACCGGGAAGGGCACCCTTCGTCGCTTTCCAAAAGTATAGTTACCGATGTCTTGCAGCAGCAATTGGGGTTTAATGGTTTGGTACTGACAGATGCCTTGAATATGAAAGCTGTTTCCCAATTTGCCCCCGAAGGTGAAGTTGAACTACAGGCCTTTTTAGCCGGAAATGATATGCTTTTAATGCCTGAAAATGTAGTCAAGGCCAAGGAAAAGATTTTAGAAGCTTATAAAAAAGGGGACTTTTCGGAAGAACGATTGGCCAAATCCGTCAAGAAAATATTAATGGCCAAATACAAGGTGGGCCTCTACAATTACCAGCCTGTAGAAATGGAAAACTTGTACGAAGACCTGAACCATGTGGGGAATGATGTGGTTTATGAAAAAGCCATTGAGGGAGCCATAACGGTCGCTAAAAACAATTTTTCCCTAATGCCCATTAAAAAACTGGACAATAAAAAAATAGCATACATCCATTTTGGGGATGATGATGGTACACCATTTTATACCGCATTGAACCGATTTTATAAAGTTACCCATATCAAGGCCAAGGATATTGCGGAGTACAAAAAGGAATTGGCAAATTTTAATTTGGTGATCGTAGGGTTGCATAAAAGTAATGAGAGCCCGTGGAAGGGATATAAATTCTCTAAAAACGAACTGTTTTGGTTAGCAGAAATTTCCAGATTGCGGACAAGCAATACGATCTTGGCTCTGTTTGCACGACCATACGCGATGTTGGACGTCTTAAATTTCGATAAGGTGGATGGTGTAGTGGTGGGTTATCAGAATAGTAAGATCGCCCAAAAAAAAGTAGCGGAAGTCATTTTTGGAGCCATAGGAGCAACCGGAAAGTTGCCTGTATCCGCACACGATGAGTTTCCGGTGGGCACAGGGATCGATGTAAAACCAATACGGCGGTTGGGGTACAGTATACCTGAACGAGTGGGTATGAGTTCCGAAATGTTGGCAGAAGTGGATACCTTGGTACAGCATGGGTTGGATTCGTTAATGTTCCCCGGGGCTCAAGTACTTGTGGCCCGCAAGGGTAAGGTTATCTACAACAAAAGTTTTGGAAAACCAACATACCGATCGGAAAAGGATATTACGGAAGAGTCCATTTATGATTTGGCATCATTGACCAAAATTCTTTCCACCTTGCCGATGATAATGAAAATGGAAGAGGAGGGGGAAATTGCTTTGAACGACACCTTCAAAGATTTGATTCCGGAATATGAGGATACGGAATTAAAGGATGTTACCGTTCTAAAGGCTCTATCCCACTACGGCAGATTGCCATCCTGGATTGCTTTTTATCTGGATACCTTAAATAAGGACCGTAAACCTTCCAACGAGTTTTACAGGCAAAACCCATCTGAAGCATTTCCGTACAAAGTAGCTGAACACCTGTACCTTACAAGATCATTTAAGGACTCAATTTATAACCGAATTGGAAGACAGAGTTTAAAATCCAATAGGTATAGGTATAGCGATGTAGGGTATTATGTATTTAAAGAATACATCGAAAAAAAACATAATCGACCTATAGATGAATTAGTGGATGAGTTTTTGTACACCCCCATGGGCTTGCAACGAACTACCTTTAATCCAATTAACAAATTTTCCAAGGACGAGATAGTTCCTTCGGAAGAGGACGATTATTTTAGGTACCAAACGGTTCAGGGCTACGTACACGACATGGGTGCGGCCATGCAAGGAGGGGTAGGAGGCCATGCCGGACTCTTTAGTACAGCGAACGAGGTGGCTAAAATAATGCAGATGTATTTACAGGGGGGATATTATGGTGGGGAACGTTTTTTTAATGCCCGTACCGTAAAACGGTTCAATACCTGCTATTTTTGTAATAAGAATGTAAGGCGTGGCGTAGGTTTTGATAAGCCGCAGTTGGAAGAGAAAGGGCCCACTTGCGGTTGTGTTTCCAGAAATAGTTTTGGGCACAGCGGTTTTACCGGGACCTATACTTGGGCCGACCCGGATGAGGAGATCGTATATGTTTTCCTTTCTAATAGAACCTATCCCACAGCGACCAATACATTATTGATAAAATCAGGACTGCGGACCCGAATTCAGCAGGCCATTTATGATTCCATTATCAATTAAGTTTTAAATATATTGACTTAGATTTGTCCTATGAAGATAGCTATTGTGTGTTACCCAACGTTTGGAGGTAGTGGAGTAGTTGCCACAGAGCTGGGTATTGCCCTTGCCGAACGAGGCCACGAGGTGCACTTTATCACCTACCGGCAACCAGTACGTTTGGAACTTTTGGGAAACAATATCCATTTTCATGAGGTGCATGTTCCGGAGTATCCCCTGTTTCATTATCAACCGTATGAGCTGGCATTGTCTAGTAAATTGGTGGACACCATCAAACTCCACGGAATAGAGCTATTGCATGTACATTATGCCATCCCACATGCCTATGCGGGTTATATGGCAAAAAAAATGCTTCAGGAATATGGTATTTTTATACCAATGATAACCACTTTGCACGGAACCGATATAACACTGGTGGGCAAGCATCCATTCTACAAGCCTGCAGTTACTTTTAGTATCAATAAATCCGATGTGGTCACCTCCGTATCCGAGGCCCTCAAAGAAGAAACCTTAAAGCTTTTTGATATCGAAAAGGACATTGAGGTCATCCCGAACTTTATCGAGAGCAAAAAGTACAGTAAGGATTATACCGACTGTCAACGCTCTATGATGGCGAAGGAAGACGAGAGGATCATAACGCATATCAGTAATTTTAGAAAAGTAAAACGGATACCCGACGTAATAAAGGTTTTTCATAAAATCCAAAAAGAGGTTCCCGCCAAATTGATCATGGTGGGTGAGGGTCCGGAAAAGGAAAAGGCAGAAGATCTCTGCGATAAACTAGGAATCAAGGATAAAGTGTTGTTTTTGGGAAACAGTAACGAGATAGATAGGATCCTTTGTTTTTCCGATTTATTTTTGTTGCCCTCGGAAACCGAAAGTTTTGGACTTGCGGCCTTGGAGGCCATGATCAATAAAGTAGCAGTAATCTCCAGCAATACGGGAGGAATTCCAGAAGTGAATATTGATGGCGTTTCCGGATTTTTGGCAGATGTGGGCGATGTGGATACCATGGCGGCCAAGGGGATTCAAATTTTAAAAGACGATGAAACCTTGGAGAAATTCAAGGAAAACGCCTTTAATGTAGCCTCCAAGTTCGATATTGTGCATATCTTGCCCTTGTACGAGGAACTTTATGAAAAAGCCTATAAATCACGTTTTAAGAACACCTTTTGACCATTAAGTATATTTATCTCATAGCAGTGGTTTGTTTGTTCTCCTGTAAAGCACAAAAGGAGGGGCATTCTCCCGTGGGTGAAAGATTAGAGCATATGGAGTTGGTGGATTTTGATAACCATAGTAACATAGAATACTACGAAACCACAATTATTACCGACAATAAATCGTTGCGCAAATATTACTCGCAAATTAACAAGACCCGAAAACCAGGACTTCCATTGCCAATTTTGGATTTTTCCTCGGAAATGGCCATTATTATATGTTTGGGCGAGCAAAATAATGTACGAAAACCTGTTTTGTCCAAGCTAAAAGAATCAGATCAGGCGATTACAATTGCTGTTGAACTGATAGCAGAGGAAAAAGAGGATAATATCGGGAAACAGCCCATTACCTATCCATTTTATCTATACAAAATGCCTTTGGTCGATAAAGCGGTTATTTTTCAAAAGATTGATAATTAGGGTCTTCCAAAACCAATCTACTGCTCATCGAAAATAAGCGCACTTAAAAGTGCAAAATTCGCTTTCTTATCACCTTGAACTAGCTTTGGGGCTGATAACCTCAAATCAATTAAAATGAACATTTCTAAACCTGCAATGATGGTCATTGCCATGAGTTTTTCTGCTTTGACCTTTGCCCAAGACCTTGAATTGACCAAAAGGGACAGCATAGTGCAAAGCTATTGGCTGGTGTCCTTGGGCACCAACATTGTTGATGACTCCGGCGATGAATTTGGTGAACTATTCGATTTAAGTGAAGGTTGGAACATGGTGCCCTATCCATCTCGTGTAAGCGTAGGACGATATTTTAAGAATGGCCTTGGTTTGGAGGCTATTGGGTCGTACAACCGTTACAAAGAAGGCAAAATCGTGGATAATGTTGTAAATCCTGAAGATGTTGACTATTGGGGTTTCGATTTTAGGGTAAGCTACGATTTAAATATGATTTTGGGAGAAACCGGCTTTTTTGATCCCTATATCGGAATTGGCGCGGGGTATACCGATGCCAACAACCAAGGCAGGGGAACATACAACGCGGTTATTGGTTTTAGAACATGGTTTTCCGATCATTGGGGGCTGGATTTCAACTCAACGGGAAAATGGGCCATGGATACCGAAAATGCATCGAACCATATACAACATGCACTCGGTGTAGCTTATAGGTTCGAGGTAGAAAAGGGACTTTCTAGAAAAGGTCAAGAAAAACTGGCTTTATTAGAAGAGCTGGAAAAAGAACAACAACGTGTACAGGATTCTATTGCCGATGCAGAAGAAGCAAGACTATTGGCCGAGCGTTTGCAACGGGAAAAAGAAGCAGCAGAGTTGGCAGCTGCCGAAAAAGCCAAGAAAGAAGCGGAGGAGGCCAGAAGGGCAAAACTTCGCAACAAGATCAACAACTTGGGCAAAGTATACTTTAAACTCAATTCTTCCTACTTGACCTCAAAAGATAAGGAATTACTTGATGAATTGGTGGCCATTATGCAAGATGAGCCTAATTTGGCGATAAAGGTTTCGGCACATACCGATTCCAGAGGTACCAAAAAATATAATCAATGGCTTTCCGAAAGACGTGCCGAACGTACCGTTGAGTATGTGGTTTCCAAGGGTGTGTCCGCCGGTAGAATAAGTCATGGTGCCTTTGGCGAGACCCAGTTAGTGAACGAATGTGAGGATGGTGTACGTTGTTCGGAAGAACAGCATTCCAAGAACAGGAGGTCTGAGTTTGAGATATTAAATTATTAGAATATCAATACTAACCATAAAAAACGCCCGGGAAATTCCCGGGCGTTTTTTTATTTATAAATTAGGAAAGAATCACCACTTCTTAATAGGCATTAATCTGTCATATTTGGAGAACATTAGACCGGCTTTAAAATTATTATATTTATCGATTTCGGTATCCCCTTTTAACCAAGAAATATAAATAGCAGGGGTGTTAATACCAGATTCATGGGAGAAAGGATATCCTCCACCAAATCTTGGGTTCATTTCCAAATAGTATATCTTGTCTCCACTCACAAAAAAGTCACAATCCATATTTCCAATATGCCCTGTTTTATCACCAATTTTTTTTGCGATAGTAGAGAATTCGCTGTTGATTATGGATAAAGCTTTATCGGTTTCGCCCGATCGCATTGCCATTTTCTTTCTTACGAATGATCCATAATAATTTCCTTCAAAATCGTTTAGAATATCTATACCATATTCATCTCCCTTTATTTTTTCTTGGATAATGATACTTTTCTCAAGATCTTCAGAACTAGCATTTTTCAAAATGGATTTTTGGACTTTTATCCGTTGTAGTTGATAAGCCAACTGCAATTCTTCATCATTTTCAACAATATCTATAGCTATTGATGCACTGCCCCACCTTGGTTTGATTATTAAAGGAAACTCAAGTTCATCTTGATTAAGAGCCTCTCTAACACTTTCTAAGGTAAGATATGTTTTAGGGGTTCCTACGCCCAACTCTTTAAAAAATATAAAGGTTTTCCATTTGTCAAATGCGATATCGATTATTTTTGGATTGGAAACAAGGACCTTTGTGCCCAACGATTCTAAAACGTCTTTATGTTCTGCCAATATGGGCAGTTCCAGGTCGTTAAGTGATATTATAGCATCCACTTGGTAGTCATTGACCAATTCTTTTAAGTTTTGGATATATTCATCACTATAAATCGAAGGTACTTGGATGGCTATATCTGCATCAACCATTGCTGGTGCGGATAATTGGTTGTCTGCGGCGATTACCTTTCCATTTCCATTTAAGGCCTCTTTGAAATAATTTATGAGGTAGTTACGACGACCTGCACAAGTGAATAGGATAGTGGTTGGATTCATTGGTTATATGCTATATGATTGTAGATATTTTAATTTGCTTGTTTATTTCGGATTCCATCAAAAGGTTGCGTGTCAATTTCCTTTTTTTAGAGTTCAGCAAAGGTATTTCATTTACATACTCTAAAGTAATTTCCGCGGTATTTCCTAATAGTAACTTAAGTTCTTTTAATAATTGCTCTTCTTTTGTACTGGTGTAATTGGAGTCTACGTTCAACTTGACCGTATACGTTATTTGACCCGTTTGTATATATTGTATCTGGTTTATTTCCGAAAATTTAGGCAAGAACCCCATAAATGCATAGGGACTAATCATTGCTCCAGATGTGTTCTTTAAGATGTCGGTTTTTCTTCCTTCTACGGTTTTCAAAACTGGGAACGGATAATCTGGCACCATCATCATAGCGCCCACATCCCCAGTATCATAACGTATCATGGGCGTTGCGTGGTTATAAAGGTCGGTAACAATAATTCGGCCTAACTCACCACTTTTAACGGATTCATCTTTATTAAAATCGAGAATTTCCACTATGTAGCTTGCCCAATTGACAATAAAGTATTCACTTTTAATATCCTGTTGGGCAATAATTCCATTTTCAAAGTTGGAATAGCGGGAAACCATTGGGGAGTTAAAATAATACCACATTCTACTGCGAACGTGTCTTGGAAGGTTTTCGGACATTCCAATAATTGATTTCACATTGCATTTCAGTGGTCTTGACTCTATTTCATCCAAATAATCGCATATTTTCTCCAAGGCGGACGGATATCCTAGCCAGGCTTTTGGCGATTTATCACTTTGCAGCTTAAGAAGCAAACTATTTATATATTCCGGAGATAGATCTTCTACATCAATTTGTTCAATATTTTGCAGGAAAGAGGATAGTTTCCCTTTTTTCAAAGTTTTGCTCCAAAGTCGGACATAAAGCAATTTATCTCCTAGGGTATAACCTGATTTTTTGGCAAAGAACAGGGTATCGGCAGTATTTCTGTTTCTTTTTCTCTGAGTTTGCCACAAGGTAAATGGAGTCCCGGTGGAGCCACTGGTGAATACCTTGTACAACTTTTCACCAGCGGTATTTTTTATTAAAAGATCGTCCAGGTTGTTTTTTACAATATTTTTGTTCACCACGGGAAATTGATCCAGTGATGAGTATCCTTTTAAACTTTTATAATAATGGGAATTGTTGACTGCCTTGTCCAACAACTTTTTTAAAGGTAAATGGTTTTTTTCTTTCAATGATTCAAAAGAATCCAACGAGAATGAATGTTCAATATCGTATAAGTCCCGTTTAATTTTACTACCTTTTACTACATCTAGCATCCAAAATGCAGCGTATCGCATCTGATTTAGGAAGTTGTTCTTTTCCATGGGTTAAGGTTATTTAAGACAAGGGTGTATATATGAAAGCATTTAGTTTAAGTACCGGACAAGTATACGTACAATATTATGAAACAAAACATGGGTAAATGTCACTTTTAAGCCCAAAAATATAATGTTCCAACGTATTGACAAGACCTTTTTAGGTTAAACATTCTAGTATTATCATCTTTAACCCAAACGTATTCTTGATAAAAAAATTATCATTTTGTCCTAACGTTTGAGCGGGTTATAAATTTTTAAAACCTAGATGAATAAATTGGTAGCTGAGGCTAAGGTTCACTCATAGTCTTTTTTTGCGTTTCATCGATAATTTCCAATAAAAAGATCGTCAAAATATTGATCGATATATTTTTGTTATGTTCCTCCTATTTGACAACCTAAAAACCTCATTTACAATGCCTAAAAAACTACTCTTCTATCTGCTGCTTTTTGGAGCATCAACTGTTTTTGCGCAAAATCTCCATGATGATTCCAATGCAGCCTCTCCTAATAATGAGACCAACTCCACTACCGGCTGGTCCGGTTCGGCGTTGTTGTTTTCTGACAATACTGATGCCCAATCTGGGCTTTTTGCAATAAGGGCTGAATCCAATGGTAATAATGGTATGATGGTTCAATACACATTCGATGCGGTTGTAGGACAAGACTATACAATATCTATTTGGGCTAGGGAAGGTGACCAATCCAATCAGCCAGCCTTTGCCAATTGGGCAGGATTAAGTGGATTTGGTACAACAGCCATTACGGGCAACTCATGGACGGAATACACATTCAATGTAACAGCAACTTCTACCACCCCGACCATTAGGGCTTACACAAGTCCATGGTCAGCGAGAACAGTGGCTGGAAATGCCATTTTAATTGATAATATAACAATATTACCGGTAGGTGGAGATACGGAGTCACCGAGCGCCGTGACGGACGTATCATCCTCTAACACGACATCAACGGGCACGCAACTTGATTGGAGCGCGTCGACGGACAACGTGGGTGTGACCAATTACGAGGTCTTCCAAAATGGGGTGAGCATAGCCAATACGGGCACTGCCACAACCTTTGGTGTAACCGGCCTATCGGCGAGTACGAGCTACGACTTCACGGTATTTGCCGAGGATGCCGCGGGGAACGTATCGGCAGTGGGGAATACTGAGACAGTTGTGACAGGTGACGCTGCGGACACGGAGTCACCGAGCGCCGTGACGGACGTATCGTCCTCCAACACGACATCAACGGGCACGCAACTTGATTGGAGCGCTTCCACGGACAACGTGGGTGTGACCAACTACGAGGTCTTCCAGAATGGGGTGAGCATCGCCAACACGGGCACGGCCACGACCTTTACCGTTACCGGTTTGAGCGCCAGTACGAGTTACGATTTCACGGTATTTGCCGAGGATGCCGCGGGGAACGTATCGGCAGTGGGGAATACTGAGACAGTTGTGACAGGTGACGCTGCGGACACGGAGTCACCGAGCGCAGTGACGGACGTATCGTCCTCCAACACGACATCAACGGGCACGCAACTTGATTGGAGCGCTTCCACGGACAACGTGGGTGTGACCAACTACGAGGTCTTCCAGAATGGGGTGAGCATCGCCAACACGGGCACGGCCACGACCTTTACCGTTACCGGTTTGAGCGCCAGTACGAGTTACGATTTCACGGTATTTGCTGAGGATGCTGCGGGCAATGTATCGGCAATTGGGAATACGGAGACAGTTGTGACAGGTGACGCTGCGGACACGGAGTCACCGAGCGCAGTGACGGACGTATCGTCCTCCAACACGACATCAACGGGCACGCAACTTGATTGGAGCGCGTCGACGGACAATGTGGGGGTGACCAACTACGAGGTGTTCCAAAATGGGGTGAGCATCGCCAACACGGGGACTACAACAAATTTTAATGTTACGGGACTATCTCCAAGTACAATGTACAATTTTATGGTCACTGCAGCCGATGGTGCAGGTAATATTTCAGGGCCAGGAAATACCGTATCGATAACTACAGCGGCGGCAGCTGATACCGAAGCGCCAAGTGCAGTTTCAGATTTAGCCGCGGCTGGTACAACTTCAACGTCGACCACACTCTCGTGGTCTGCTTCTACGGATAATGTAGGAGTTATAAATTATGAAGTGTTCAGGGATGGTACGAGTATCGGAAATACAGGCACCTCTACCACACTGACTGTGAATGGACTTACACCGGATACAAGTTATAACTTTACGGTTTTCGCCGAAGATGCTGCAGGCAATACGTCCAGCAGCAGCAATACAGCAGCAATTGTGACATTGGTAGGAACGGGAATAACCGATTATACTTCTGAAAATGCCAATCTGAATACTGTGGATTGGACTGCAAGGGATTTATTTGTGGACAGGAATATTGGAATTGGAACAACGGATACACAAGGATATAGATTGGCCGTAGCCGGTAATGTAATTGCAGAAGGTGTAAAAGTTGAATTGCAAGGAAATTGGCCCGATTTTGTCTTTGAGAATGGTTACGATTTACCAAATTTGAACGAGGTCAGGGCATTTATTGGCACTTACGGACATTTACCTAATATTCCTAGTGCCCGGGAGGTAAAACAAGAGGGAATTGACCTAGGTGATATGAACGCCAAATTACTACAGAAAATTGAGGAGTTGACCTTGTATATGCTACAACAGCAGGAGCAAATTGAAGCCCTCAAAGTTGAGCTGGAAGGATTAAAGAAGAATTAAGATAATTTGCCCCAAATAAATGATACCAAAACATCAAAGGGAAGGCTTTATAGTATTCCTTAAGGATAAAAGAAAAAAGGCTTATCCAAAAATTATTATGGAATTTTTGACTTTATGGCGTCAAAAAAAGGAATTGCCTTTATACTATTTTAAATATTTGTACAGAAGGGATGTAACCAATATATCAGATTATCTAAGTACCAAAGAGGCTGGCAAAATTCAAAGGAGTCCAAAATTGCATCGGACGGAATATATGGCAATCATGTCAAACAAATTGTTGTTCTCGTTGTTTTGTAAACAAAACGGTATTCCCACACCAGAATTGGTAAGCTACAATTTTGGATTAAATTTTTATTTTGAAAATAAAAGCTATAAGGTTACTAACAATCAGGAATTGGTAAGCTTTTTTGGAAAGGTTTTGGACAGTTCAAAGAAGGATAGATTGTTCCTTAAACCTTTTTCACTTTTCGGTGGTAAAGGTGCTTGTATCATTCGGAAAGGTCATCTGGAGGAAGATATAAACAAAAATGTAGATCTGTTATTGACCAATGATTATATACATGAAGATGTATTGATTCAGCACAAGGAAATTGATAAAATAAATTCAAGTTGTATCAATACACTTCGTATTGAAACTTATATCGATAAAAGTGGCAAAATCAACATCATGAATGTTTTTATGAGATTTGGGGTTGGGGACAATATTGTTGACAATGGCCATTCCGGCGGTATTTATGTTGGGGTCGATAGGACCAATGGTAAATTAAAGGAAGTTGCCATGGAAGAAGCTCATTTTGGGGGTCGTGATTTTTATAGACATCCGAACAGTGATTATCCATTCAAGGATTTTGTTGTTCCCTTTTTTAATGAATGTTGTGAATTGGTGATAAAGGCCACAGAATTCCTACCAGATAGATATATTGGCTGGGACGTGGCAATAACACAAAATGGCCCTGTAATAATTGAGGCAAATGAATTTCCAGACCTTTTCATGAGTGATACTGCCTATGGTGGTTACCTCAAGAATCCATTATTAAAAGAAATATTAGCTGAAGCATCATAAATAAGAGTGAGCTGTAAACATAAGATATCATATGAATTTAAAATCAGGAAATAGAACAAAAGGTTTTGTTATAACGTCTATAACTAAAAGACACCTCTTACTTGCATGTTTTTTGTTTGGCTGTTTTTTTATTGCCAATTCTCAAAGTATTCGAAAAGGGTTTGATGAAATGACCGATTATGAAATTTCTGAGCTTGTCGACGCGTTCTATGAATTAAGAACTGGTCCGGACCTATTTAACGATATTGCAAATTTTCATGGACAGTTTTTTAATTTTGATGGTACTGGTGATCCTACTCGATTAGATCTTCATTTTAATCTACCCAATGAACCTGAACGCGAAATATTTTTAGCATGGCACAGACAAGTGGTTTTTGAAATTGAACAGGCAGTTCAAGACATCAATCCGGAAATAAGTATTGGATATTGGAACTCTTCCATTTATCAATCGCCAACAGATGCTGTGTGGGATGAGGATTTTCTTGGCAGTTTTAATACAAATTGGGCATTGAATAGAAATTTGGGTGGTGACCCCAGATTGCCAACACCAACAGAACTAAGCAGTTTATTGACGGAATCAGATTTTTTTGAATTTTCGAATGTACTAGAAAGACAGAATGTTCACAGAGGTGGACACGTTTGGACCGGTGGAGCAATGCCCACTCCTGTTTCTCCACGAGACCCAATCTTCTTTTTCCATCATAGTTGGGTGGATAAAGTTTGGCATGACTGGGAAGAGATACATCATAATTCATCCTTTATGACAACCTCAATGTTGAGATATGATGGAACCTATGTCTTTGATGGGCAAACCTACCCTTCTGTGGACCCTAACGACATCACCGACTCAAGGGTTTATGGAGTTTTTTATGCGGAAAATGGATTGGCCCAGTTAGATAACTACATTGTTAGTAACACGTATAATCCCGCGGAAGTGTTTTATTATCAATTTAATATTGAAGCAGGGAACAACTTTTTGGTGCCTGCAGGAACAGTCGCTCGATTGGAATCGGTGAACGAAATAAATTTATTGCCTGGATTTGAGGCATCTCCTGGATCATCTTTTGAAGCTAGTATTGATACCCAAAACAATGGAACTGGAAAAATAGCCCCATTGGTTGCCAAAAATAGATCAATAAAGCCTTATCCTTACTCTGAAATGCTAAATGAAGAAATTGTTTGGGAAGAAGGAGGCGATATCTTGGACGACGATACCATAATTTTAACAGCGGCACCCAATCCATTTACCGAGAAAATTACCATTAAGCTCAATAAACGTAAAGATTGTGTTATAGAGGTATTCAATATGATGGGGATGTTGATAAGAGAAGAAGCTTTCCAGAACACCGATACCATGGTCATAAAAAATCTATATGGTCTGGCCAATGGATTCTATGTTATTCGTGTTACCGATGCCAATGGAGAAATTTTGATTGTTAAAAGAATAATTAAGATGTAGAAGGAACAGTTTGTTCATAAAAAAAGGGGCCTTTGCCCCTTTTTTTTATAAGTGGATTACTGATTGTGATTTCCATGATCCATATGGATAGTGGAAGGATCTCGGTACTTACAGCAATCTGGTAGTTTATTGTATACAGAATCCGGTGCAGTAAAACCTTCGGAATCATGTCCTACCTCCGCAATTCTTTTTTGAATATTGGGTATGGTTACTTTTCGTTCATCGATAATGGCCTCAAAGAGCTTGGTTTCGGAGTTCCACGTGGCGAACTTCACACCTTTTAGCTTAACTGCGGCTTTTTCGATTCTAGTTTTGCACATCCCACAATTCCCCTTTACTTCAAAGCTAACGGTCTTGTTTTTGTCCTGCGAATGGCCAATGGCCATAAAGAACAGTGCAATACAGGTGATTAAGGTTGTTTTCATTATGTCAATTTTTGTATTATATCTTATATCTAAATCCTACATAGTACAGACTTTCTAGTACGGGACCATATAAAATAGTACTGTCAAAATAAGTGCCAAATGGGTCGGAACTGGATAGAATTGGGTCGGGTTGTGTAAAATTACCGATATTTTCTCCTCCAACATATACTTCGAACTTATTGGATAGGACACGGGTGATCTGTGCATTGAACAAATTGTAGGACGTGGACCATTCTGCAAGTTGAAATTCCTCGGGATTGGCATTTGTATTGGGCAATCGCTGTCTTCCCAACCAATTGCCGGTAACATCGAACCGCCATTGTTTTTCTGCTATTTTTAGGGTTTCATAGCTCAGGTTTACAAAAAACCTATAATTGGGCTGAAGAGGTTTTTCAAACGTACCGCTTCTATATTCCGTGGCAACATCAAAATATTTATAGGTCGTTCTTAAATGAAGATCTTGCAATATCTCATAATTCAAATCTACTTGTACACTGTTGGAAAAACTTTCTCCTTCAAGATTGTAAAATGCAATTTCTCTGGCATTTTCCCAATCTACCACTACCTGTTCATCAAATTGGGTCCTATAATAATCCATGGAAAACTCCAGGACCCTGTTCCATAAGTAGAGTTTTTGAATAAAGCTTACTCCATAGTTCCAAGCTTTTTCTGGCTGAAGGCCATAATAGTTTCCATTGGTACCGTCAATAACAATTTGTCTGGAAGATGCGAACAATTGCTGGTTCTCTGCGAAAATATTGGCGCCCCGTATGCCACGTCCAAAAGAAGCCCTAAAACTGGCCTTGTCCCAGAGTGAATATCTTAAGTGCAATCTTGGAGTAATAAAAGTGCCCAAGTTGTTATGCCTGTCCGCTCGTAGTCCTGCTACAAAACTTAGACCTTCCAGACTATCGTAGGTATACTCAAAAAAGGCTCCCAATGAGTTGTCGTACCGTGTAAAAGGAGTATTGTTCACGTTCTCCTCGAACCCATCATAAGTTAGGCTCACCCCGGTTTTGAACTTGTGCTGGGTACTGCCGATTATACTATTGAAAATAAGGTTGGAGTAAAAAGAACGATGATTGATGTCGTACTGGTTCAATCCATAAAAAGAGTTTTGATCATGCGCACTGTAGGCCGTTTGGAACCCAAAACTTTGATAGGGTAGATCGGGAAAAACATACCCCGTCTTTGCCGAGATATCCAGCCGCGAAGTTTCGATTTCACTTCCCCAGGCATTTGTGGTCAATTTATCTTCATCTATATTAAAATCTGTTTGCCCCAGCTCTTTGGTGTCCGAGAGGTACTGAATATTGGCATAACTTACCCATCCGCTTTCGGGATCCATAAACTGCCACCGGTTCATAAAATTTATTTGTCGGGCCAATGGAGTGTCGTAGAAAGAATCGTCATTATTATCTATATACCCATTTCTAAGATTTGCATGTATATAAAGCCCGACCCCCAGATCGTCAGTAATATTGTGGTTCAACCGTGTGTTGAATTCGTAACGTTCAAAATTGTTGGCGTAAAAATTAAGGAAGAATCGTTTATCCGTCAATGGTTTTACGAGTTCGCTATTGATATGCCCGGATATACTTTCAAACCCGTTCAGAACGCTTCCCGCGCCTTTGGTGATCTGTATGCTTTCTATCCAGGAACCTGGGATAAAAGAAAGTCCAAATACTTGTGAAGCCCCTCTTATGGATGGCATATTTTCTTGGGTGAACATTAAGTAAGGACTATTTAGCCCTAGCATTTGTATCTGTTTGGCCCCAAGAACAGCATCGGAAACGTTCACGTCTACCGCCGGGTTGGTTTCAAAACTTTCGGAAAGGTTGCAACAAGCTGCCTTTAGCATTTCACGACTATCTACCGATACCACATTTTGAACTTTGAAAAGTGATTTTTGTATTGGTGCGACTTCTTTTTCAACCACTACCTCGTCCAAAACCACATTGGGGTAGAGTACAATGTTACCAAGATTAGGCCGGTTAACAGGAATGGTATCCGAGCGGTAACCCACCGAGCTGACTACCAACTGCCGTATGTTTTTTTGGTATGGCGTGCTAAACTTTCCGTCGAAATCCGTAGTTGTACCAATTGTACTGGATAACCAATATACGTTGGCATTGGCAATGGGTATGGTCTTGCCTTTTTCGTTAAACTCCAAAACCTTGCCTTGTACTTGAAACTGGGAAAAACCGGATTTTAAGGCAAATACAAAAAAAAGAAAAAATAGTTGTCTCATTTGGAGAGGGGCTATCTACATCCCAAATCTACATTATTAGTGGGGCATTTGAATCATTGGCCCCTAATTTTTTAAACTGGATGTAGTTCATAGATTTTTTTGGAAGTTAACAGAATATAGCCACAGTTTGAAATGCGATAAACTACTTTTAAAGTTAGTTTTAAGAAAGTTTTATATCTGGTATGGGTACAATAAAAGCTGCGGTTATATTTTTATGTCTGGTTTTTCTAGGTAGCTCAAAAAAGTGTAAAGCGGTTGAAGGTTTAAGACAGGTAACAACACATATCCGTATTATAAACCATACTCCGTATAAACTTACAGATGTTTCTATATTTTCTATGGGTTTTAAGGATTTAATGCCTAAAGATACTACAGGCTTCAAAGCTCTTAACTTTAATCAACTAGAGGATAATGATATGATCTATTGTGTTTGGGATGGTCGGAGGCTAGGCAGATATGTGCGATTTCCCAATCATAAAGAAAAATTCATAACGTATCATTTGGATAGTATTGATCATGGAATCCTATATGTTAGTTCAGATATGGAAAATAAATAATATATCACTAAAAGCCCCCTTAAAGTTAAATCGATGGATCAATGACAAAAATTTTGGAAAATTTCAGGAATTTAAGCTTCTGGCTTCTAGATGCCTTAAAGGGCGGGCATGTGAGAAAACACTACAAAGAAATACAATGGGTCTTGGAAAATCCACAATCCCAAAAAACCGAACAAATAAAAGTTCAAAACCTACAAAATCTTTTGAGGCATGCAATAAGAACAGTACCATTTTACCATCATATTCCAGAGACCACTTTGGAACTTAAGGGATTTCCAATAATCGATAAACAGACCGTAAGGGAGAATTTTCCAAATTTTAGGAGTAGCCTTCACTTAAAAGGTTATAATCACGAAGTTACCACCAGTGGTTCAACAGGTAAACCTTTTAAAATATTGCACAATAAAAATAAGAGAAATCGTAATACCGCGGACACTTGTTTTTTTGCAAATAGAGCTGGCTTCAAATTAGGTTCCAGACTATATTATTTAAGATTGTGGGACAAACAATACAAAAAGAACCAATTGTTGACCCAAATTCAAAATATAGCGGCTTACTCTGTTGATGATCTAACGGATGAGAATTTACGCAAACTCGTAACTGAATTGGAAAGCGATAAGTCCAACAAAAGTATTTTGGCTTATACTTCTGCTCTCGGTACAGTCTCAAAATATGTAGAGGAAAAGCTTGGAAGACCACTGAACTGTAAATTTGATTCGATTATTTCAATAGCCGAAGCATTGAATCCAGATGTAAAACAAAGAGCTCAGAAGTATTTGGGCGCTGAGGTAATATCGCGATATTCCAACAGTGAAAATGGTATATTGGCGCAGCAGCGAGTGAATAGTGCATCCGACAATTTTGAGATAAATTGGGCCAGCTACCACATTGAGATTTTGGACTTGTACGAGGACAAGCCTGCGGCACCCGGTGAGAGCGGTAGGATAGTAATTACAGACTTCTTCAACTATTCCATGCCTATAATTAGGTATGATACCGGTGATGTTGGTGTAGTGGAGTTTGATGAGGAAAGCCAAGCCATGGTTTTCACTAAAATTGAAGGTCGGAAAATGGATATGTTCACCAATACCAGAGGAGAGCACATATCATCCCATATTATACATCATATTTTACAATTCAATGGAATTGAGCAATTTCAATTTGTTGAAGAAGAAAATGGGGAGTACACTATAAAATTGAAGGTGTCGTCCAAATACGATCGAAACGACGAAGGAAGGATTCGTAACCAATACTTGGAGTATTTTGGAGAGGACGCTATTATACATGTGGAATATGTAGAGGATATACCCCTTTTGCCATCCGGGAAACGAAAACTAGTTGTGAACAAAGCTATTTTGGGAAACGGCAAGGCTAAGGCAAGAGCAAATATTGAAACGAACCGGCTAGAAAAGCAACACGTTGATGCTTAGGTAACGTTTTTACACTCGATTTTTACGAACTTGCTCATGAGCTGTACGTTTTAACCCCAATCCAGCCCATGAAAAAGAGAATCAAAAATTTAGATTCATTAAGAGGGTTTCTGGCAATACTGGTATTGTTGTATCATTTGCCTCTTGTCTCAAGAGCAGTCGGGCTCCCTCATTTTAACGACTTACCTATATTTCATCGTGGTTACCATGCTGTTGCCGTATTTTTTTGTCTTAGTGGCTATTTGATCATAGGCCTTTTATATGATGAGAAGAAAAGGACCGGGGCTATTGATATAAAGAACTTTTATGTAAGAAGGGTATTGAGATTATATCCTGTTTACTATTTGGTCATGCTTTTTGGCTTTTTCTTCTACCACTATTTGCTGCCCACTTTCAATGTGCCATTTCAAATTAATTACGATTTATACCAAGGATTATTGCTTTGTATTGGATTTCTGCCCAATGTTTTTGCAAGTCTTTACGATCCGGGTTCCATACTTTCCATTTTATGGTCCATTGGTATTGAAGAACAATTTTACCTGATCATCGCCCCAGTTTTGTTCACCATACCATTACATAGGTATTCAAAATATTTATTGATTTTTACCCTTGTATATTTTATCGCATTTCACACCGAGACCCTCTCTTTCTTAATGGAATTTGGATTTTTTTACTTTTTTATGTCGATGGGCGGCTTACTGGCTGTTTGGGAGCGAAAAGGGTATTCGATTGCTTTTAAGTCTTTTACGATGCGCATATTGGTTTACTTCATATTTGCCATGCACTTCACCACCGATTTATTTCAATTTGAAAATGTGGTGGTACAAAACGGGTTCGAACTTGTATTGTTTAACCTGCTCATTGTTAATTTAGCAAACGATGATAAGATTACGTTAACATCCAAATTCGCGAATTATCTGGGGAGAATATCGTATGGAATTTATATGTACCACATGATTGTAATCAATTTTGTACTGTTCTTGTTTTTGGAAATCCAAAAGCGAGTGACACTGGATACTTGGACAACAGTATTAATGACCAATGTGATTGCCATACTATTGACCATCTTAATGTCCCATATTTCCTATAAATACTTCGAGCTCTATTTTTTAAAGCTCAAGAAAAGATTCAGAAAGTAGGTGATAAGGAACTCGGTCTAGATTTACCCAAGTGCTTTTTTTCGCTCTTCATCGAAATCGGGTATTCCTGATTCTGCATCTAGGGCCACATCTTTTCTTAAGAGTACTTTTAAGGCGGTCTTGAACAATATTTTCACGTCTAGGACAAAGGAAAGATTATTTACATATTCAACATCTTTTTGAAGTCTAGTGTCCCAATCCAAAAGATTTCGACCGGATATTTGAGCCAATCCCGTTATACCTGGTCTTACTGTATGCCTAAGATTTTCTTCTTTACTGTAGTAGGGCAAGTAACGCACTCTAAGAGGGCGTGGCCCTATTAAGCTCATATCCCCTTTTATAATACTCAATAGTTGTGGAATTTCATCCAAAGAAGATTTCCGTAAAAAAGTCCCAAATTTGGTCACTCGGAGTTCATCGGGTAGAAGCTTACCGTTTTCATCCGTCTTGTCAGTCATCGATTTGAATTTGATGATTGAAAATATTTTTTCGTCTTTTCCGGGTCTTGGTTGTAAAAAGAAAGGTTTACCATTATTTACAAATAATAGGATAACCCAGATTACCAAAAAAATGGGAAACAGCAGAACAAATCCAAAGACCGCCAAAACAAAGTCCAAAACTCTTTTAAAAAATAACTTGTACATAATAATCAGAGGTTTTTGTATTAACGCATTCTTCCTTGAGTGATTGTGTATTCATTGGGCTAAGAATTCCAAAAGGACTTTGAACGATTTTCAATTTCCCTCAAAAGTATTAAAATCAGCTATTTAGGACATGCTTTTCCTTCCAATATCTTAAAGTATGTTAAAAAAAGGTGCTTTTCATCGATAAGTAGGTATCGACGAAATCCAAAGTAATCCAAATTTGCGTACAAAGCGTGTATTTCATCGAATAAATATGTTTTTTGACGATTTAAGTTTTTCGAAATGCTATTTTTAAACCCCATAATCCCAGAGTGAACAAATGAAGCTTTTTTTTAGAACCCCACTTACAATGACATTTTTGGCAGTTATTATACTTTTTTTCAATTCTTGCGCCAAAGATAACGACCTATTTGACGAATATGTTTTAGCCCCGGACGAGGAGGAAGTTGTTGAACCAGATGATTCGTCAGGAGAAGATTCTGATGGAGAGACCAATAATGAAGAAGAGGAAAACCCAGATGATGGAACTGACCCGGACGCTGGATCAGATCCAGATCAAGACAACCCTTTTGACGGTGTTGATTTTGACACTCCCGATAATCCGGAAAATACAAATAGAATTGAAGGTAGTTATACACCTACCTCAATGGCAGATATTACTAATCCGGCCAATGCAAATTTAAAGGCAATCATCTCGGAATCCTTTGAGTGCAATGGGTGTACATTTGCAGCGGAACAGACCATTGAGCCTGCGGGTGGGGTAATATCGGGATCTAACATAGATTTAAATGGTGCTTATATAGTAAATACCTATAAACAAGCATTTGCTCCTTCGGTAACTTTTAATGAAGTGTATACGGCTTCTAGGATTAGTGCGGAGACATTTGGAGCCATTTCAGATGATGGTCAAGATGATACAGCAGCAATAGATGCCATGATCAATAACGTTCAGTTGGCTGTGGGGGCAGAAAATGGATCTTACATTAAAAACAGGCCTACAAACTACAGACGTTCAGGTACTTTGGATTGGAACATGTATGGCTCCGTGATAAAAGTAACCAGTGCTGCCAGTTTTAATACAGGTCAAGTTTCAGTAGATGCAGTTTTTGATATTACCAACTTGTCACCAACCATTTACAATGGTGAATTTGATGGAACCGACACCTATGGTAGGCTTTTTTACCTACATGGTCAAAACCACTTTGTGTTTCATAAATTGTATGTTCATAATTTTTATGCATCCTCTACATATAGGGCTGTGGCCTTTCGTTTTTCCATCAATGCTTCAGCCTCTGGATTTAAGTATGGCGAATTCTCGGACTGTGTAATAGATAGAATTGTGGCACAAGGGGATGGGAACTATAATAATGCCCCTGCAGGTATATCCAAAGCATGGTGGTACTCTGTTTCCGGAATTAATTATGGAGACCCTTTCCAAGTGATACACAAAAACAATGTGGTGACCAATATAATTGGAGATGATGCGGAAGCTTTTTACGCCATTCAAGGTGGAGGTTCTCTTGATCATGATAGCTCTTTTACTTTTGATAATGAGGATTATAGATATTGTACAAGAAGAGCCATTAAAGCTTGTGTGTCTAATGTAGAGATTAAAAACAGTTACTTTGAGGAGATACCGGAATCATTATTTAATTCAGCTCAACAAATGGGTACAATGATTGACTTTTTTAGTACTCAGAGCACCAATCTGATAAAGAATATTAGGGTACACGATAATGTAATCCGTACCGTTCCAGGTAATGATGCCCACTATTATCTACTTTCTTTGACCGAAGTCAACGATGCTATAATTACCAACAACACCTTTACCATGGAGAGAACAGGTAACTACGGTGGAGTTAGGTTAGGGTCCAATACAAGCTCGTACAATGGTGCATTACAGAACATACAGGTTACGAACAATACATTTAACAACTGTTATGTAAATACCATGTACCAATATCGTCCGGTTAACAATCAACCGATCGATGTTGATGGAAACTTGTTCAATTTCACTGCTTCACAGGGTATTGATGTTGGTGCTTTGAGGTTCTCGCAAAATAGCGGAACGCATGGTTACGTTAATTTTACGAACAATTCCATTAATGTGGATATGAGTTCTCCAAACGGGATTAACGGAGTAATCGCGAGTAATGGTGTAAATGTCGTAGGAGTTACCATAGACAATGTTGATGTAGCATATTCCAATGGCTCATCATCTAGACCATTTGGTTACTTAAGAGGAAGTTTTGATAGTTCAAACTCAATAAGGAATAGTAGTTTGGTTGGGGCAAATGGAACCAACTCACTTACGGTATTGGGAGGGTCCCAATCTGTACAAGTGGTGAATAGTACCGATGCCAATGGTAATCCAATTACTGTAGAGTAATAAATATTTGGAAAATAATTTTCAAGGGGGCTATGCAGCCCCCTTTTCATTTTAACGTACTTTTGGTTAAATTCCGTCCCAATAGAACCCCCCATCCATAAAAAAACGCATTTCATATAATATTACTTGCAAACTGTGGTTTAATACACATCTTTGTAATAAAATATGAAAACCGTGGCAAAAAAAGCATTGATTACTGGGGTGACCGGACAGGATGGCGCCTATCTTAGTGAATTTCTTTTAAAAAAAGGATATGAGGTGCATGGGTTAAAAAGACGTTCTTCCCTGTTCAACACTGATCGAATAGATCACTTATATCAAGATCCGCATGTAGAAAACAGGAACTTTATCCTCCATTATGGAGATATGACGGACAGTACCAATCTTATCCGTTTGATACAAGAAATCCAACCCGATGAAATTTATAATCTAGCTGCCATGAGCCACGTTCATGTTAGTTTTGAAACACCTGAATACACAGGGAATGCGGATGGATTGGGTACTTTAAGGATCTTGGATGCGGTACGTTTGTTGGGCCTTGGTGACAAAACAAGGATATATCAGGCATCTACTTCCGAACTTTATGGAAAAGTCCAAGAAGTACCTCAAAGTGAAACAACCCCTTTTTACCCGCGTAGCCCTTATGCAGTAGCAAAAATGTATGCATATTGGATTACGGTGAACTATCGGGAAGCATATAATATGTACGCCTGCAACGGTATCCTTTTTAACCACGAATCTCCGATACGTGGGGAGACTTTCGTAACGCGTAAAATTACCAGAGCCACCGCTCGTATAGCGCTTGGGTTGCAGGATAAGTTCTATCTTGGGAATTTGGATGCACAAAGAGACTGGGGACATGCCAAGGATTATGTTCGAATGATGTGGATGATTTTGCAGGCAGACGAACCTGAAGATTGGGTAATTGCCACAGGAAAAACTACTCCCGTACGTGAATTCGTGCGAATGAGTTTCAATGAGGTGGGTATCGAATTGGAGTTCAAGGGAGAAGGCGTCGATGAAAAAGCATATGTGAAAGCTTGCCATAATCCAGAATATCAAATTGAAATAGGCAAGGAGATATTGGCCGTTGATCCGCAATACTTTAGACCAACAGAGGTGGACCTTTTGATAGGAGACCCTACCAAGGCCAATACAAAGCTGGGATGGAAACCCGAATATGATCTACAGGGCCTAATAAAGGATATGATGCAAAGCGATCTAAAGTTGATGCAAAAGGAACAGTTCCTAAAGGACGGAGGCTATCGCATCCTCAACTATTTCGAATAACATGAAGTTAGACGCAAAAATTTATGTGGCCGGTCATAGGGGATTGGTCGGTAGTGCTCTAGTAAAAAACTTACGGTCAAAAGGATACGGCAATATAATTGTTAGAACACACGCTCAACTGGATTTGACGGATGCTATAGCTGTCGCAAACTTTTTTGAAGAGGAAAAGCCGGAGTATGTGTTCTTGGCCGCGGCCAAGGTTGGTGGTATCGTAGCAAATAATACCTATCGGGCGGAATTTATTTATGATAACTTGATGATCCAGAACAATGTGGTTCACCAAAGTTACCTTCATGGTGTAAAAAAATTGATGTTTCTGGGCAGTACTTGCATCTATCCAAAAAAATGTCCACAGCCCATGAAGGAAGAGTATTTGCTGACCGATGTTTTGGAATATACCAATGAACCATACGCAATAGCTAAAATTGCAGGGATAAAACTTTGCGAAAGCTATAATTTACAGTATGGAACAAATTTCATCTCCGTAATGCCCACAAATCTATATGGTCCCAATGATAATTTTGATCTGGAAAAATCCCATGTGCTACCTGCATTGATCCGTAAAATACATTTGGGCAAAGCTTTGGAGGAGAACAATTGGAAGTTGATAGATGAAGATTTGAACCGATTGCCCATTGAGAACATTTCAGGTTCATCTTCAAAAGAATCCAAGCTGGCCGTCCTAAAAAAATACGGTGTTGATAAAGTAAGTGAAGAAAAGGTAACTGTGGAGATCTGGGGTAGTGGCAGACCACGTAGAGAGTTCCTTTGGTCTGAGGATATGGCAGATGCCTGTGTTTTTTTAATGGAGAACAGGAGTTTTACCGACACCTACCAAAACGATCAACCCGAAATTAGAAACACCCACATCAATATTGGTACGGGATCGGATGTTTCCATTGCCGAGTTGGCAAAATTGATCAAGGAACTTATTGGTTTCAAAGGAGAATTTGTTTTCAATACGGATAAACCGGATGGCACCATGGAAAAGCGGACCGATGTCACTAAACTTAATCAACTGGGCTGGACGCATAAGGTCGAAATTAATAAAGGACTATCCCTTATGTATGAATATTATCTTCAGTAGGGAGTATTATCAAACCTAAATAATTAACCTCATTACATCGACTTGATAGCCAAGCTCAAAAAATTGTTAAGCAAAAACTCGGGATTTGCCAGGTACCTCAAAAACACCTCTTGGTTAATGGGCGAAAAAGTGTTGCGCCTTTTGATAGCACTGAGTGTCGGAGTTTGGGTCACCCGCTATCTTGGACCGGAGCAGTTTGGAATACTGAGCTATGCCCAAAGTTTTGTGGGTATTTTTGCGGCACTTTCCTCTTTGGGACTCAATGATATAATTATAAGGGAACTGGTAAAAAATCAAGATAATAGAAATCTCATCTTAGGTTCATCTTTTGGTTTACAGACCCTAGGTTCTACAATTATCATTTTGATATTGATCATCAGCATTTATTACAATGATAATGAACCCCTGACCAATAAGATCATTATTATTCTGGGACTGCTCACATTCATTAATAGTTTCAATGTCATCGCATCTTATTTTCATAGTCAGGTAAAGAGTAAATTCTATGCCATTGCGGGATTGGTCGGCGTAATTATTTCTGCTTTGCTGAAGGTCTATTTGATTTTGGGCAACTATTCGTTGATCTATTTTGTTTATGTACTTGCTTTCGATGTCATTTTTTTGGTGACTGGGCTGATTTGGTTCTATAAAAAGTCCGGGGAGTCCTTGCTGAAATGGAAATTTTCCTGGAAGATGGCAAAGGAGCTTCTAAAAGATGCTTGGCCTTTAATCTTGAGTGGTATCATTGTTTCCATTTATATGAAGATCGATCAGGTGATGATTCAGGAATATCTGGGGAACAGTGAAGTTGGGCAATATTCGGCAGCGGTTAGGCTTAGTGAAGCATGGTACTTTATCCCAACAATAATTTGTAGTTCACTGTTTCCGGCGATCATTAATGCAAAGTTAAAAGACGATACCCTATACAAAGATCGATTACAACGGTTGTATAATTTAATGGTAGTTCTTGGTGTGGTCATCATATTGCCCGTACTAACATTGAGCGATTGGATGATCAACCTTTTGTATGGCGAGGCTTTTCAATGTTCTGCAGGAGTTTTGAACATACATATTTTAGGCAGTGTGTTTGTTTTTTTGGGTGTGGCCAACCAAAAATGGTTCATTAGTGAAAACTATCAGGCTTACAATATTATTTGTCTAGGTATGGGCATGGTAGCCAATATCGCTTTAAATGTGATAATGATACCCAGAATGGGAATAATGGGAGCAGCATATGCGACTTTAATTTCCCAGTTCGTGGCGTCGGTCTTGGCACCGGTATTTTTTAATAAAACGAGAAATTCCTTCTATATGATGCTCAGGGCATTGTTTTTCGTTCAGGTTTTTAAGGATGGAAAAATTGTCTAAAAGCACATTGGGATAGCATCATAAAGGGCAATTTTTGTCCATAATTTGAGTTTTTTTAATGTCCCCGGGATATAAAATACCCGCAGGAAACAAGATAATGTAGCAACCAATCAACAAAACTAAAATATAATGTGCGGAATATTAGGAACGATACCTACTTCAGATCAGGGTCTATTTAAGCAAGCTCTGGATACGCTAACACATCGTGGTCCGGATAGTTATGGCATCGAGCATATTTCGGAGGATGTCTCTTTAGGGCATAGAAGACTATCTATTTTGGATATTTCTGAAAATGGTAGCCAACCCATGATCCATGAAAGTAAACGGTATGCCATTATTTTTAATGGGGAAATCTACAACTTCCTGGAAATAAAAAAGGAACTGGAGCAGTTGGGGCATACATTCAAGTCTTCTTCGGATACCGAGGTTTTGTTGAAATCATATATTCAGTGGGGAGAAGACTGTGTTTTAAAATTCAATGGCATGTGGGCCTTTGGAATTTGGGACGCGGAAGAAAAGAAGCTCTTTATGTCGCGTGACAGGTATGGCAAGAAACCTTTGTTTTATGCAAACATAAATGGCAAGTTTGTTTTTGCTTCGGAAATGAAGGCCATCTTTCCCTTTATGGACCAATTGGAGGTCTCAGATGACTTTCACTGGATGAAGAAGAACATATTCTTTTACGAGGCTACCGAAAAATGTCTTGTAAAAGGAATCAAGCGTTTTCCAGCAGGTCATAGTGGACATTATGAAAGGGGTGAGTTAAAAATATATCGCTATTGGAACACTTTGGACCATTTGGTCGATGTCCCCAAAACCTATGAGGAGCAAGTGGAGCAATTCAGGGAGCTCTTCATGGATTCCTGTAAACTTCGCATGCGTTCCGATGTAACTATTGGTACAGCGTTGAGTGGTGGCCTGGACAGTAGTGCGACGATTGCTGCAATGGCGAACTTGGCAAAAAACAACAATAGCTACTCGGACGATTGGCAACATGCCTTCGTGGCATCTTTTCCAGGAACTCCCTTGGATGAATCACACTACGCGAAGATGGTTACGGACCATTTGGGAATAGGCGCCACATTCGTGGATATTGATCCTTTAAAACATTGGGGCAAACTTGAACATTACTTCTATTTGTTCGAAGATTTGTATATCACATCCCCATTACCAATGATCATGTTATATGGGGCCGTTAAGGAAAATGGAACTACGGTGACCTTGGATGGCCATGGAGCTGATGAGTTGTTGAGCGGTTATCAACAAGGTACCCTGGAGAGCCTCTGGGATGCAAGGTTCAATGTAAAGAATACAAAAGATATCCTGAATATTTACCAAGGTTCCATAAATGAAGATAAGGTGCAGTATGACAGGGTAGGTAACTGGAAACTGTATCGTGATTATATGATCAGGAAGACAGGGAAAAAGGTTTTGGGCAAAAAAATGCCGTCCGTGGATAATAACCATCCCAATTTTAAAAAACTGGATAACCTGTCCCAGTATCTCTATGCCATGTTCCATGAGAATATTTTGCCCACTTTATTGCGCAATTACGATAGGTATGCCATGATCAATAGTGTGGAAATTCGGATGCCATTTATGGACCATCGAATCGTAAGTTTTGTGAATTCGTTGCCATATTCCAGCAAGATCGGGAATGGATATACCAAAAGGATCGTAAGAGACGCTCTGGATCCATATTTGCCCAAGGAAGTAACGTGGAGAAAATCAAAAATAGGATTTAGCTCCCCAATTGTGGACTGGATGCAGAACGATCTGTCCGAATGGTTTATGGATACCACCAGCTCAAATTCATTTTTACAATCGGACCTGGTATCCAATCCAAGCCAATTAAGAGATAGGATAACATCCATTGTGAATAAGGAAAATCATAATTTTACCGAAGCACAAAAATGTTGGACTGAATTATCTCCTTACATTTGGGGCAATGCCATTTTAAAAAATAAAGCTGTGTCGGTATAGGGATTCCCTGAAATTTCCTAGCTAAAAACTACAAGAGGTATGGTCAATAAGTTAAAAAAATTGGTGCTTTCAAGTTCCCTCTTAACCAAGATGGCCAATTTTTATAGACGTATCCATCTCAAAAGAACAAAAGATATCAGCTATCAAAAAGGAGCCTTTGTTGGCTTCTCGGTAGAGTGTGAAGGTAAAAATGCTTTTGGTAAAAATAGTGCGATTGTCTCTTCAAAAATCGGGTATGGCTCCTATTTGGCTGAAGGAGCTAAATTGGCTAAAACAAGTATAGGAAGATATTGTTCCATTGGCCCCAATGTGAATTGCATCTTTGGCAAACATCCATCCACCACATTTGTTTCGACCCACCCATCTTTTTTTGCGTTAAAGACCCCAGTGGGGTTTACATATGCAGATGAACAACATTTTAAAGAATTCGCCGAACCACATAAAGGAGGCTTCAGTATTACCATAGGCAATGATGTTTGGTTAGGTGCCAATGTGGCATTAATGGATGGTGTAAAAATAGGGGATGGCGCTATAGTTGCTGCCAATGCTTTGGTAACAAAGGATGTAGAGCCTTATTCTATTGTCGGTGGTGTTCCTGCAAAACTGATAAAGAAACGTTTCAATGATAATGAGATAGCATTTTTAGTGGAATTTAAGTGGTGGGAAAAAAGCAGGAAATGGATAGAGGATAACGCTTCGCATTTTAGAAATATAGAAGGTTTTATGGAACATCATAAAAATACTTGAAATGAGAATTCCCATTGTGGTGGTCGCATACAACAGACCAAGGTCACTTTCTAGATTATTAAGATCATTAAAAACGGCAAAATACCCTCATAAGGATATTGATTTGATCATTAGTATTGATAAAGCCAAAAACAACCAGCAGGTTTTGGATTTGGCCAATGATTTTCAATGGGAGTATGGTACTAAAAAGGTTATTTATCAAGAAATAAATCTGGGACTAAGAAAGCACATTTTAAAATGCGGGAATTATAGTTTGGAATACGGAGCGGTAATCGTTCTGGAGGATGACCTTTATGTGTCACCAAATTTTTACCTATTTGCTGAACAGGCACTTACATTCTCTATTAACGAATCAAGCATTGGGGGAGTGTCACTGTACAATCACCAACTTAATGTACATACCCGCCAAAATTTTTCACCACATCAAGATGGTTTTGATAACTGGTATTTTCAATTTGCTTCTTCTTGGGGCCAGGCATGGACAAAAGATCAGTGGACGGGGTTTATGGACTGGTATAAAAATGAACCTGATATTGATAGTAACGAACAGGTACCTAATTATGTGAGGAGTTGGTCCCCTAAATCATGGTTAAAATATAACATTGCTTATTTGGTGGAAAAAGATAGGTACTTCCTGTATCCAAAGATATCCTTGACCACAAATTTTAGCGATGCCGGCACACATGTGGGCAATGATAGTACCATATACCAAGTTCCGCTCGATTTTGGCAAAGAAAGGGAGTATAACTTTTCCACGGTAGAAGACTCAAACGCTGTATACGATGCCTATTATGAGAATAAAAA
Organism: Flagellimonas sp. ABD4_174; assembly: GCF_056160185.1. Taxonomy (NCBI): domain Bacteria; kingdom Pseudomonadati; phylum Bacteroidota; class Flavobacteriia; order Flavobacteriales; family Flavobacteriaceae; genus Flagellimonas; species Flagellimonas sp. ABD4_174. The sequence goes on along the minus strand of NZ_JBSWWP010000001.1, from coordinate 2,360,273 downwards.
CTTGCCTCAAATACTTGGATTGGAAAATGATGAATTGTGCGTGGATCTATTTGGATACAAACCTTTACATGGTCAAAAGTATTTACTCTCATCCAAAGTATTGGATTTTAAGACAATACGGTATTTCGGTAGATCTTTGAAACCACATGACGACAACATTCTTCAGTCGATAGAGGGGAAGGAGCTTTTTTTATATGATACGACCATAGAAGCGAAAAATCCGAATATATCCGACTTTGAAAGAAAGATTGCCTATAATTATAAGCAAATACCATTCAAATGGACCAGAAAGCTGTTTTTGGTGCAATCCCGCCAAAAGTTTAATAACCTACTAACTAGAATAACCAAAAAGCGATAAAGTGCTCAAAGCGATACGAAAAATAGGAGTGCCTTTTGTGGCATTGTTCTTTATCTACCTTTTAAATCCGTATGGGTTGAATATTTATATTGGATATCTCATTGCAGCTTTGATTTTACTTCAAAAGAGTTTCCTTGTAAAAAATGTGGATACTGGTTTTTGGCTATTATTCGTTTTTTCTGTTATCTATGCGGCCTTTTTTTCTTTCGACCCTAAGGCGGGGAATCAATATATTGTTATTTACGCTATCGTTCCTGGCGCATTTTATCTATTGGGAAAGTTTTTTGCGGAAAAGTTAAGGTCCAATCAGACTAACTTGGTACTTCTACTTTTGATTTCTGCGATAATATTTTCAATCACAGCAGTGTTATCTGTTTTTACCGATATTTTACAGAATGGGTATAATGTAGTAGAAAGGAATCTACCTAATTATTGGACAGGTAATATTGTTCCTGCGACTATTATGGGGTCATATTTTACCTTAATAATGACCTTGCCCGCTTTATTGGTCCCACACATTAAAAAGCTCCCTTTTGTAGCTAGGATATTACTGTTGGTGTATTATGCGATTGCCATGGCCTGTATTCTTAGGATTGGTAGTCGAACCCAGATAAGTATTAGTCTTATTGCATTATTGGTTTCCCTATTATACGTGATGCCAAGACAGTCATTTAGACGGAACCTGTTCATGTTTTTGTTATTTTTCTTGGGCATCTTCTATATAATGAACACCGTAAGTTTTGATTTGGATCAGGACTGGTTATCGGCTTTTGCCAATAGAATGGAAGATAGTCAAGATTTGGCATCGGGCGGTGGACGTACGGATCGTTGGATAAAGTCAATCGAATATTTGTTCACAAAACCGTTGGGATGGAGCGAACATGAATTTGGGCATGCACATAACCTTTGGTTTGATGTACTGCGCATTGGTGGATTTTTGTCTTTCTTTTTTCTACTATTTTTTACTACGAAATCCTATTTAACTGTTTTTAAAGCAATTAAAAAGAAAAAGGAAGCATATGCCTTTAACAATCAAATTATCGTTTTCACCCTTGGTTTTTCATTGGTTTTTATGGTGGAACCCATACTTGAAGGAATGTTTGACTTTTTCGCCCTTTTCTGTTTTTTTATTGGAGCGGTAAAAAAATACAGTGCCGATAATCCAGTAATTGAGTAAGGTTATCCAATAAATCTTTTGCCCGTGATACTTTCGCGTACTTTTATATCGTTTTTAACCTAAATTTAGCAACCTGACCATTACCCCAAAAATGAACAAACTGGCTGTTCTTCTCACATGTTTCAATAGAAAAGATAAAACCATAGCATCCTTAACAGCTTTATACAAAGCGCATGATGAATTCTCGGATGGCTGGGAAATGTCCATTTATCTTACAGATGATGGTTCAACGGATGGAACCTCCGAGGCCGTATCCAAAAGTTTCCCGTATGTAAAAATTTTAAAGGGAGATGGAAACCTGTTTTGGGCAGGGGGCATGCGCAATTCTTGGAGCGAAGCATTACAAGGCGAATACGATGCTTTTCTTTTGTTGAATGACGATACCTATGTCTATCCCCATCTTTTTGATGCCGTACAAAAAACACATAAGTTCAGTAATTCCAATTATGGGATGGGGGGAGTATATGTTGGTTCAACCGTTGATGCTGAAACAAAAAAAATTAGTTACGGAGGTAGTATTTTTAAGAATCGGTTTTTGGCAAAAATGAGACGATTGGAGCCGAAGAACGAACCTGTACCATGTGAGTTGGGAAATGCCAATATTTTATGGGTAAGTAAAAATGTGGTGGACAAAATTGGCATGCTTGCAGACGGTTACGTTCACGGTATGGCAGATTACGATTATACCCTGAGGGCTACAAAAAAGGACCTTCCGGTTCTTATTATGCCCGGGACCGTAGGAGAATGTATCAATGATCATAGCGATCCATATTTGAAATTTATGAAACTATCGCTAAAGGACAGATATAAAATGCTCCATAATCCAATCGGGTTTGATTTTGTTTCTCAGACCCATCACATGAAAAAGCATTTTCCGATAAGGCTGCCAATATTTCTTTTAACGGGATATTTTAAAGTACTTTGTCCAAAATTATATTATCAACTCTTATATAAAAACAGAAAAAACTGATATGCGGAAAAAGAACCTCATTGTTTTTGGAACCAGACCGGAAGCCATTAAAATGGCACCTTTGGTCAAAGCGTTCCAAAATTCAGATGAATTTGAAACCAAGGTATGTGTAACGGCACAACACCGTGAAATGTTGGACCAGGTTTTGAACTTTTTTGAGATAACTCCCGATTTTGACCTTGATTTAATGAAACCGGGACAAAACTTATATGGTTTGACCGCAGCCATAATAACCAATATGCAGTCTGTTTTGGAATCCTATAAACCGGATTTTGTCTATGTACATGGAGATACCACCACCACTATGGGGTCGAGTATCGCAGGTTTTTATTCAGGGGCAAAGGTTTGTCATGTGGAAGCGGGGTTACGAACTTTTAACAAATGGGCACCATTCCCAGAAGAAATCAATAGAAGGGTAACGGGTCATGTGGCCGATTTCCACTTTGCCCCAACGCAGACCTCCAGTCAAAACTTACTGAATGAGGGCGTTGACAAAAAATCAATTACAATTACTGGAAACACGGTCATAGATGCATTGCACGAAAGTGTGGAGCGTGTAAAAACATTGGACACCAAAGAACTCAGCGTGCTTAAGACAAAGGTTTCCGTTGACAAAAAAATCATTTTGGTAACAGGGCATAGGCGAGAAAATCATGGACAAGGGTTTATCAATATTTGCCAGGCTCTCAAAGAAATTGCCGAAAAATTTGATGATGTCGAGATTGTTTACCCGGTTCACCTAAATCCAAAAGTTCAAAAGCCGGTCTACGAATTGTTGGGCGATATGGACAATATAAAATTGATCGACCCCTTGGCCTATCCAGAATTTGTATGGTTAATGGATAAATGTCATATGGTTATTACCGATAGTGGAGGTGTTCAGGAAGAAGCTCCCAGTTTGGGGAAACCAGTTTTGGTCATGAGGGATACCACCGAAAGACCAGAAGCCGTAGAGGCGGGTACGGTTATTTTGGTAGGTACGGACAAGGAGAAAATTGTATCTCATGCTGTAACTTTATTAACGGATGATGATCAATATAAAAAAATGAGCAAGTTGCACAACCCTTATGGTGATGGTAAAGCTTGCGAGCGTATTGTTGAATTTATGAAAAATCAAGAATAGTGTCAGAAAATAAAGTAACCATGATGGGGTTGGGCTATATTGGCCTACCCACCGCAGCTTTGATTGCAGGAAACAAGACCCAAGTTAACGGAGTGGACGTTAACCCAAGGGTGGTCGATACCATTAATAGGGGCGAAGTACATATTGTAGAGCCGGATTTGGACGTAGCCGTTTCAGAAGCTGTATCGGAAGGTTTTCTAAAAGCCAGTCTTGAACCTGAACAAGCGGATACATACCTGATTGTGGTACCTACACCCTTTAAAGAAAAGAACGAACCGGATATTTCTTATGTTGAGGCTGCGACCAAAGCTATATTGCCCCTATTAAAGGAAGGAGATCTTTATATTATTGAATCTACTTCACCAATTGGGACAACTGAGAAAATGCGCGATCTGATTTATGATCAACGTCCAGAACTAACCGATAAGATTCATATGGCTTATTGTCCGGAGCGCGTATTGCCCGGAAATGTAATGTACGAACTGGTACATAATGATCGTGTAATTGGAGGAATAGATGCAGAATCAACTGAAAAGGCCGTTGCATTCTACGCTGCATATGTTAAAGGTGAATTGCACAAGACCAACGCACGTACTGCAGAAATGTGCAAACTGGTTGAAAATTCGTCCCGCGATGTTCAGATCGCTTTCGCGAACGAACTTTCTCTAATTTGTGACAAGGCCGATATCAATGTTTGGGAACTGATAAAATTGGCCAATAAACACCCTAGGGTGAACATACTGCAACCTGGCTGTGGAGTAGGTGGACATTGCATTGCAGTGGACCCCTATTTTATTGTTTCCGATTACCCTATGGAATCCAAAATTATTGGTACCGCAAGGGAAATCAATAATTACAAGTCCTTCTGGTGCGCGGAAAAAGTGCAGAGTGAAAAACTGAAATTTGAACTGGAAAACGGCTATAAACCTAAAGTGGCCCTAATGGGGCTGGCATTTAAGCCAAATATTGATGATTTACGGGAGTCCCCGGCAAAGTATATCGTACAAAAAGTATTGCAAAACGTCAATAACGAAGAATACTTCATTGTGGAACCCAATATAGATTCCCATAACGTTTTTAAGTTAACGGATTACAAAACAGCTTTCGAAGAGGCCGATATTATCGTGTATTTGGTGGCTCATAATGAGTTTAAAGAGCTGCCCAAAAACCCAGAGAAACGTATATTGGATTTTTGCGGGGTTTTAGAAGCGAAATAGACATTATAAACTACAATCATGAACAATGTTTTAATTGTTTTGGCACAGTCACTGGAGCAGCCTAGGATAGTTAAGAGGATCAACCAGAAGGCCAAGGAATATAAAAAAGTTCATGTGTACGGTTTTACCAGAAACGTTCACTCGGTTCAAAATCACAAAATCTTAGAGGAGAATGATAATGTTACGATTACTGTTGTTGGTCAGTTAAAGAACAACCAATATTTTAAAAGAGCTTTCGTTTTTATAAGGCTATTGCAGCTTATTTATGCAAAATTCGGTTTAAGGAAAAAATCGATTTATGTTTTTGGACTGGACCTTAGAGCTTTATGTTTTTTTATAATCAATGCTGATGTGGACTATGAAATCAGTGACATTGTTTGGTTATACGCGGGCAAAGGCAAAAGAAAATTGATGGGTTTTTTGGATAGGTTTCTTGCCGGTAGATCACGAAAGGTCGTATTTACGACAAAGAGTTTCTATGAAGGGTATTACAAGAAAAGCGTTTCAGAGTCCCAAGTGGTGGTTACGGAAAATAAGCTGGAAACTTACAATCGGGTAAATCCAGTTGAAAAGATGCAAACAGACAAGCTGCGTATCGCTTACATTGGGGCTTTTAGGTATGCAGATATAATTAAGGGTTTAACGGAGGTAGTGGCAGCGAATAAAAATATCATTTTGAATTTTTACGGGGCTACCCATGGCGGTACCATTATCCAAGGCATTGAAAAAGCGGTGAACGAAAATTCGAATATTCATTACCACGGGCCTTTTAAAAACCCGGACGATCTTGAAAGGATTTATGGTGAAAATAACTTGAATTTTGTTGTTTACAACAATAACCTGGAAAATGAGAAAGTGGCAATGCCGAACAAATATTATGAATCGGGTTTTTTTAATATCCCCATTGTTTGTGCAAATGGTACCTATGTCGGGGAAAGGGTGTTGAAAAACAAAATGGGATGGACCATAGATACAGATAAAGAATCGATTTCCGATTTTTTGAATACAATAACCATGTCAGAATTAATGGAATGCCATGAAAATATAAAGACATTGGATAAACAATATTTTGTAGCATAGTTAAATAATCAAAAGATGTTCAAAGACAAAACATTAATGATCACAGGGGGAACCGGGTCTTTTGGAAATGCGGTACTAGACCGCTTTTTACAGACAGATATCGGTGAAATACGCATATTCAGTCGCGATGAAAAAAAGCAAGATGACATGCGTAATCGGCTCAAAAACCCAAAAATCAAGTTCTATATTGGTGATGTAAGGGATTTTAACAGTATCAACCATGCCATGAAGGGTGTGGACTATGTGTTCCATGCAGCTGCTTTAAAACAAGTCCCTTCTTGTGAATTCTTTCCCATAGAAGCTGCCAAAACCAACGTTTTTGGTACACAAAATACCATAGATGCCGCCGTTGCTAATGGAGTAGAACGAATTATTTGTTTGAGTACTGACAAGGCCGCATATCCTATAAATGCCATGGGTATTAGTAAAGCATTGATGGAAAAAGTAGCCGTTGCCGCTTCACGTAACATTCCTGGGGATGCCACCAAGGTATGTTTAACACGGTACGGAAATGTTATGGCCTCACGGGGCTCTGTGATTCCATTGTTCGTTAACCAAATTAAGGAGGGTAATCCAATCACGGTAACAGACCCCCATATGACACGTTTTTTGATGTCTTTGGAAGATGCTGTCGATTTGGTTCTTTTTGCATTTGAACATGGGAATCAAGGTGATTTGTTTGTGAACAAGGCACCTGCAAGTACCATAGGTGATTTGGCAGATGCCATAAAAGGGATTTTTAATGCGGACAATGAAGTAAAGGTCATAGGAACCAGGCATGGTGAAAAATTGTACGAAACCCTTTGTACGCGCGAGGAAATGCAGAAAGCTGAGGATATGGGAGAGTTTTACAGGATTCCAGCGGATAACAGGGACTTGAATTATAGCAGGTATTTTTCTGAAGGGGAAAAGGATATCAGCAGCATTGAAGATTATCATTCGCACAATACCAAGCACCTAAACAACGATGAGTTAAAAAGAACATTGCTGAACCTTGATTTTATCAAAGAACAGTTGAATGCGGAATAATCTTGTGATTTCGGGGGAAACCTTTCAAGATGAAAGGGGAGAAATGCGTTTTTTCAACACGCTCAATATGAGTGAAATAGTGCGTTTTTATGAAATTTCCCCAGCAAATCAAGATATAATTAGAGGATGGCAGGGTCATCGGTATGAGAAAAAATGGTTCTATTGCTTATCCGGTGGTTTTGTAATCAATATTATCGAAATCAATGATTTTAACCGTCCATCGGAAGACCTGACTCCAATACGAGTTGAATTGGAATCATCGAATCCCAAAATCCTTGCAGTCCCGGGAGGTTTCGTAACGGCTATTAAGGCAACATCCAATAATGCTCGATTACAGGTGTTTTCGAACGCTGTTCTCAACGAATCAAAAAATGATGATTTCAGGTTCCCATTGGATCAATGGTCGGCCAAATGGTAAATTAATAAGATGGAAAAACATAAAATTGGAATTACAGGTCAAGCGGGGTTTATCGGAAACCATCTATATACCACTTTGTCTTTAAGAGAGGATGTGGAATTGGTCAATTTTGAGCGTTCCTATTTTGAAGATGTGGATAGGTTGTCCAAATTCGTTTCTGAATGTGATAGCATAGTCCATTTAGCAGCCATGAACAGGCACGAAGATCCAAAAGTGATCTACGATACCAATCTTAAATTGGTCGAAGATGTAATCGCAGCTTGCGAAAAATCCAAGGTTACACCACATATTATCTTTTCATCCTCATCACAAGAATTAAAGGATAATCTTTACGGGCAATCCAAAAAGGAGGGCAAAGAAAAGTTTATGGCATGGGCAAAGGAAACAGGAGGGAAGTTCTCTTCATTGACCATTCCAAATGTATTTGGGCCATTCGGGAGACCAAATTATAATTCAGTAGTGGCGACTTTTTGTCATAAGGTAGCAAACAATGAAAAGCCGACTATTCTTAATGATGGTGAAGTTGGACTTATATATATCAATGATCTGGTTCAAATTTTTATTGACACTATTTTTGGCGACCAGCAACCCAAACCCCTGAACGGTAACAGTTTTGAAGTTAAAATTGAGCCCAACCATTACGTTAAGGTCTCTCGGATATTGGAATTGTTGAACGGGTTTAAATCCAATTATATGGAAAAAGGAATTTTTCCAAATTTGGAAGACCATTTCGAAAAGTCGCTGTTCAACACCTTCAGGTGCTATATCCCAGAATCGCATTATCCAGTAAAATATACCAAACATACCGATCCAAGAGGTAGTTTTGTAGAGATTGCCAGAACCCAGACTTCCGGACAGTTTTCTTTTTCCACCACTGTTCCCGGAATAACAAGGGGAAATCATTTTCATACCAGAAAAGCAGAACGTTTTGCGGTGATAAGTGGAAAGGCCCGGATTCAATTGCGTAAAATTGGAACGGATGAAGTCATCAACTATGATTTGGATGGTAAGGAACCTGCATATGTGGATATGCCCATATGGTATACCCACAATATAACCAATATAGGAGATGAAGAATTGATCACATTGTTTTGGATCAATGAACCCTATGATCCAGAGGATGCCGATACCTATTTTGAAAATGTTGAATAACAAACCATAAAACATTTAATTTGAAAAAGCTTAAAGTTTTAACCGTTGTCGGAACAAGGCCAGAGATCATACGCTTGGCATGCGTTTTAAATGCTTTGGATGCCAATGAGGCCATTGAGCATACTTTGGTACATACCGGACAGAACTACGATTACGAGCTCAACGAAATATTCTTTGAGGATTTTGGTATCCGAAAGCCCGATCACTTTTTGGGTGCGGCAGGAAAAAATGCTACCGAAACCGTGGGAAATATTTTAATTAAAATAGATCCGATTCTGGAGAAAATTGCACCAGATGCTTTTCTGGTACTAGGAGATACCAACTCTTGTTTGTGCGCTATACCTGCTAAAAAACGAAAAATCCCGGTTTTCCACATGGAAGCGGGAAATCGTTGTTTTGATCAAAGGGTGCCAGAGGAAACCAATAGAAAAATAGTGGACCATGTAGCCGACATCAATCTTACCTATAGCGATATTGCGAGGGAATATTTGCTGCGTGAGGGACTATCACCGGATAGGGTGATTAAAACTGGTAGCCCAATGTATGAAGTGTTACATCAGTTTAAAGGTAAAATCGAGGCCTCTACTGTTTTAAAAGATCTTGGCCTTGAAAAGGAAAAGTATTTTGTGGTGTCCTCTCACCGGGAAGAAAATATAAGCAATCCAAAAAATTTCGAGGGGTTGATAGAATCTTTGAATCAGATTGCCGAAAAATATAATTATCCGGTAATCGTGTCGACCCATCCAAGGACACGGAATATGCTCGATTCCAAAAATGTAAAGACACACAAGAACATCCAGTTTTTAAAACCTTTGGGCTTTTCAGATTACAACGCACTTCAAATAAACTCCTTTGCCGTGTTGTCCGATAGTGGGACAATCTCGGAGGAGTCTTCCATTTTAAACTTCAGGGCGTTGAATATAAGAGAGGCCCATGAGCGTCCCGAAGCTATGGAGGAGGCATCAGTGATGATGGTTGGACTGAATCCAGAAAGAATTTTACAGGGCTTGACCGCATTGGAAGTACAGGAAAGAAGTCCCAAAAGAAATTTCAGGGAGGTTACCGATTACACTATGCCCAATGTAAGTGAGAAAGTGGTTCGTATTATAATCTCTTATGTGGACTACATCAACCGAGTTGTTTGGTCGAAATAATTTTTTATGAAGAAGAAGAAAGTTCTTTTTTTGGCACTTGGATATCCGAATGTAGCAAGGTCCACCATTCTATATACGGACTTAATGCAGGAGTTTGGTGAGCAGGGCCACGATGTCTTGGTTGTAGCCCCTGCTTACGAAAAAGGTAATTATGGTTGTAGGGTAGAGGGTAAGGTAAAAGTATTGAGGGTAAAAACGCTGCCATTGTTTAAAGTGGGGGCCATTAAAAAAGGTATTGCAAACCTTTTACTGCCCCATCAATATAAGCGAGCCATAAAGAAAAACGGTGATCTGGATTTTGACTTGGTAATTTTACCTACACCACCAATTACCTTACTTTCCGTAGCTTCTTGGTTAAAAGCTAAAACTAAGGCAAAAGCAAAGACCTACCTGATTTTACGGGATATTTTCCCCCAAAATGCCGTGGATTTAAAAATGATGAAGAAGAATGGCGTATTCCACAAGTATTTTAGGAAACAGGAATTGAAATTATATAAGTTGGCCGATTCCATTGGTTGCATGTCCAAAGCGAACGTTGCATATGTTGAAGAACATAACCCTACTCTTGATCGTTCAAAATTACATTTATTGCCAAACTGGGAAAAAATACCAGCTCCCGTTTCTAAAGATGGAATTGAAGAGGTTAGTTCCAAATTGGGTGTTTCCGATAAATTCATGGCCATATTTGGTGGGAACTTAGGTAAACCACAACAGTTGGAGAACATTGTTCAGCTGGCAAAACGCTGTGAAGATATCGAGGATATTTTCTTTTTGATTTTGGGAAGCGGTACGGAGAGTGAGCGTGTACGACAATTGATTTCGAAAAATAATCTTACCAATATTAAGCTAGTGGATCGGGTTCCCAAGAAAGAATATGTGCAGATCTTGGCTGCGGCAGATGTGGGACTCATTTCTTTACATGAAGAATTTACCATACCTAATTACCCATCAAAGGTGCTAACCTATTTTGGTCTTAAAAAACCCGTGTTGGCATCATTGGATTTAAGCACAGATTTTGGACAGATGTTGGAGGATACCAGATCCGGCCTGTGGTCCAAAGCAGGAGATATTGATGCCTTTAAAGAGAATTTGTTGTGGATGTACAGTAACAAAGAGAAAGCCATGGAAATGGGCCAAAACGGATATAATTACATGAAATCCCACTTAACGCCGGAAAAGGCCTATAAGACTATAATGGAAAATATTTGATTGAATCCAAAAACCCATATCAACTAAAATAAAAATGCCCGCTTGCTTGAGCGGGCATTTTTAGTATCGATCTGAGCTTTATAAGGCTATAGTCTCTTACCAATTTGATAATAACTAAAACCTAAATTATCAAGCCTTTCGGCATCAAATTGATTTCTTCCATCAAAAATAACAGGTTCCTTTAATGTGGACTTAATTTCTCCAAAATCAGGGGAACGAAACTCCTTCCACTCAGTGAGCAAAAGTAATGCATCAGCTCCTTTCAGGGCTTCATATTTGGAATCGGCATAGGTTAACCCTTCAACATCTTTTAAATAGAAGGATTTCGCTTCATGTATGGCCTTAGGATCATAAGCCTGTATTTTTGCACCAAGAGCGGTTAATTTTTTAATGATATAAATGGATGGTGCCTCTCTCATATCATCCGTTCCAGGCTTGAATGACAGACCCCATATGGCAAAGGTTTTTCCAGAAAGATCCTCACCAAAATGATTGATCACTTTATCCGCTATAACAAATTTTTGTCTATCATTTACATCTTCTACAGCATTGAGCAACTGAGCTTCATAGCCATTTTGTTCTGCGGTTTTTTTAAGGGCTTTTACATCCTTTGGAAAGCATGATCCGCCATATCCGCTTCCTGGGTAAATAAAGCTGTATCCGATACGGCTATCCGAACCAATCCCTATCCGTACTTTATTAACATCGGCCCCAACTAGTTCACAAATATTGGCCACTTCGTTCATAAAAGATATTTTGGTGGCGAGCATGGCATTTGCGACGTATTTTGTCATTTCAGCAGAACGAACATCCATTACCAACATACGGTCCATGCTACTTCTAAAGAAAGGAGCGTACAATCTGCGCATGGTTTCTGCCGTTTTTTTGTCTTCAGTGCCAACTACAACACGGTCCGGTTTCATAAAGTCACTGATGGCATCCCCTTCTTTAAGGAATTCAGGGTTAGATACAACATGGAATTCAATTTCTTCACCTCTTTTCTCAAGTTCAGTTGCAATTGCAGAATTGACCTTGTCGGCAGTACCAACGGGAACAGTGGATTTGTCCACAACGATCAATGGTGTGGTCATGTATTGACCAATTTCTTTGGCCACTTGCAGGACGTATTGCAAGTCCGCAGACCCATCTTCTCCCATTGGTGTGCCCACCGCTATAAAAACCATGTCACAATCGTGAAGGCATTCCTTTAATTGCGTGTGAAAATGTAGTGTTTTATTGGCAACATTGCGGGAAACCATTGGTTCTAGCCCAGGTTCGTAAATAGGAATAACTCCTTTTTTTAAGTTTTCAATCTTATCGTTGTCTATATCGACACAGGTAACCGTATTTCCCATTTCTGCAAAACAGGTTCCAGTTACAAGGCCAACATATCCTGTGCCTACTATTGTTAGTTTCATGCTTTTTTACATGTTTTTAGTGGGTTACTTACGTCTATGTATGGAAGTACAAATATGCGACAAACCTATAAAAAGGTTTTAGGCTTCTAGATAAACTTTTCATAAAACGGATAAAGTGTAAGTTCCCAAAATAAAATGGTGTGTTTGTCTTTGATATTATCGACCATAATAGTTTTTGTACCATTGGATAAATTTATCCACACCTACCTTTACCGGGGTCGATGGCCTATAATTGTAATCTTTTATCAAACCTGATACATCTGCCCAAGTACGTTTTACATCACCCGCTTGCATGGGCATCATTTCTTTGACTGCTGTTTTGTCAAGTGATTTTTCGATGGTTTCAATAAAATCCATGAGCTTTTCGGATTTGTTATTACCTATATTGTAGAGATGATACGGTTCATCAATGCGGTATGCCTCAGAGTATCTGTCCTCTAAAATGTATATCACACCTTCCACAATATCATCTATATATGTAAAATCTCTTTCTAAATCACCGTTGTTAAATACTTTAATGGGCCGATTATTGATAATTGCGCTGGTAAACAGGAACATGGCCATATCTGGTCTGCCCCATGGACCGTAAACCGTAAAGAAACGTAGTCCCGTTGTTCTTAAGCCATAAAGGTGGCTATAAGTATGAGCCATTAATTCATTGCTCTTTTTGGATGCGGCATATAAGCTCACCGGATGATCTACCGAATCCGAAGTTTCAAACGGAACCTTTTTGTTTAAACCATAAACGCTGGAACTGCTTGCATATACCAAATGCTTTATCTTAAAAATGCGACAGCACTCCAAAATATTAAAAAAACCCACGATATTACTTTCAATATAGGCAGTTGGGTTTTCTAAACTGTAACGAACGCCTGCTTGGGCGGCAAGATGGCATACTACTTCAAAATTTTCTTTTTGGAATAGTTTCAATAGATCTTTTTTATCCTGAACATCGAGATGGATAAAACCAAAGTTATCATATTTATCACTTTGTGATAACTTGTCTAGATTTCCTGCAATATCCGCATGAACCCCCAATTGTTTTAATCGATCAAGTTTTAAGTTGACATCATAATAATCATTTAAATTGTCGAGTCCGAGGACAGTGTGCCCATGTTCCAATAATCTTTTTGAAACATGAAAACCTATGAAGCCGGCAGCACCGGTAACAAGAATTTTCATACGATATAATAAAATTCAAATCTAAAGAATTATTAATTCCCATGCGAAGGATATTTCGCCAAGGATGTTTATGCACGAAGTCACTTGCTTCGAACATAAACAATAAAAAATTTAACAGTTTGATTATTAGTTGCTTAAGGATATTTTTTTAATTTCTGAAAGAGCAACTTCATATTATATATTTCTCGGTTTTCATTGTCCGCTACTTAAAATGCCACATATTTTTATTGTCCTAAATCTGTTTGAAAAATCATCATTAACAAGCACTTAATCGATTATTTTTTGCCTTTGGCGAATAGTAGCCAAAAATAAACCGACAGGCATAATTTTCCACTTACTTTTACTATTGAGAAATAAAGTTCTCATCCTACTTATATCAACCCAAAACCGAAATGAAAACCGCAGTATTGAAGAAAATTTGGTTATCGCCACCTCACATGGGTGGAAATGAGGAAACCTATGTAAAGGAAGCATTTGATACTAACTGGATCGCCCCTTTGGGACCGAATGTCCAGCAATTTGAAAAATCCATAGAGGACTTTGTGAGAAATGATGTTCATGCAGCTTGCCTGAGTTCTGGTACGGGTGCCATACATTTGGGCTTGGAGATTCTCGGAGTTGGTCAAGGGGATGAAGTAATTTGTCAGAGCTTCACTTTTGCGGCATCGGCAAACCCCATTACCTATTTGGGAGCATCGCCCATATTTGTGGATAGTGAACAAGAAACTTGGAACATATCGCCAATTCTTTTGGAAGATGCCATTAAAGATAGAATGGACAAAGGAAAAAAACCAAAAGCCATTGTCGCTGTACATTTATATGGAATGCCCTACAAGGTAGATGAGGTCCATGCCATAGCAAGAAAATATGAAATTCCAGTAATAGAGGATAGTGCAGAGGCTTTAGGTAGTTCTTACAGAGGTTTTAATTGTGGCAGTCTTGGTGAAATTGGTATTTTATCTTTTAATGGAAATAAGATCATTACCACTTCTGGTGGTGGAGCTCTACTTTGTAAAGATTTAAAAATAAAAGAGAAAGCAATTTTTTTGGCGACTCAAGCTAGAGATAATGCACCACATTATCAACATTCACATATTGGATATAATTATAGAATGAGCAACGTCCTGGCCGGCATTGGTCGCGGACAAATGGAAGTTCTTGAAAAAAGAGTAAAGGCAAGACGCCAAAATTTTGAGTTTTACAAGGAAAATTTATCAGGGTTGCCGGAAATTGAATTTGTCAATGAACCAGATGGGTCTTATTCCAACAGATGGTTGTCCTGTATCCTGACCCCTTCTTTTGAAATGAGGGAAAAGATAAGGATTGCACTTGAAAATGAGAACATAGAATCACGACCTTTATGGAAGCCCATGCACCTGCAACCGGTATTTGAAAAATGTATATCGTTTGTAAATGGTGTGAGTGAAGACCTTTTTAACAGGGGTTTGTGTTTGCCAAGTGGGTCAAGCCTGGAAGTTGAAGACATGGAAAGAATTTGTGGAATCATTAAAAACCTGTTCAAATGATAAAAGAATTTTTCTTTAAAACAGGTAAGCGATATGCTTCTAAATGGACAGTACTTTTAATTGACCTTGGTATTGTTTCAGTTTCATTTATATTGGCATACTTTATTCGATTTAACCTGAGTTTTAATTTCGATGTACAACGACTATGGACCCAACTGCCGATCATTGTTTTGTTGTTTTTGGTAGCATTCTTGTTTTCGGGCAGTTATAAAGGTGTTGTAAGGCATACGGGAATCAAGGATGTCTATGCCATTTTTAATGCAGTATGTTTGGCCAGTATTGGAGCAATCGCAGTAGTATTGGTCAATAGATATATGGAGTGGGTAGATGGATTTACGATTCCACTCTCAATAATTATCATTAATAGCTTGTTGACCTTTATTGCACTTTCTGCATCGAGATATGTTTTTAAGATCGCTTTTGAAAGTTTGATGAACAGTGGACAAAACCCGTCCAAGAACATAATAATTTATGGAGCGGGTGAGTCTGGTATAATTACCTACAATACACTGACCAACCACTCAAAAATGGGTGCAAAGGTTATCGGCTTTGTCGATAACAACCTTCAAAAAGTAGGAAAACAAATTAATGGGGTAAAAGTATACGACAAATCTATCCTTACAGAAGAGTTTGTTAAATTCCATAATATTTCCGAGGTAATTTTTTCCATTCAGACCATTAACCCGAAACAATTAAGGACATTGGTCAATGAGATTGTGGACCTACCGGTAAAGGTTAAGATCGTTCCTCCAGTAGAAGATTGGATCAACGGTGAGTTAAAAGTATCCCAGATAAAAAGAGTCCAGATCGAAGATCTCTTGGACAGACCTCCCATCGAAATAAAAAACAGTAAAATCGAGAGGGATTTTGATGATAAGGTAATCATGGTTACCGGTGGAGCAGGATCCATTGGTAGTGAATTGGTCCGTCAGATCTGCAAATACAACTATCGATCATTGATTGTTATTGATCAGGCAGAATCAGCGCTTTACGATTTACAGCAAGAATTGAAACAGGCCGGTTTTTTTAATTTTATCCCTATTGTTAGCGATATCAGGGACAAGAATAAAATGCGAGTATTGTTCGAACAGTACCAACCTAACAGAATATTTCATGCTGCCGCATATAAGCATGTTCCTTTGATGGAGCAGAACCCATATGAAGCCGTTAAGATCAACGTGGCCGGAACCAAGACAATAGTTGATCTTGCAGCCGAATACGAAGTTGAAAAATTTGTCTTCGTCTCTACGGACAAGGCTGTGAACCCTACAAATATTATGGGGGCTACCAAACGAATAGCCGAAATGTACATTAGTTGCAGACAACAAGAGGGTAAGACCAAGTTCATAACAACTCGATTCGGGAATGTACTCGGTTCAAACGGATCGGTAATTCCTTTATTTAGAAAGCAAATCGAAAAAGGCGGACCACTAACGGTAACGCATAAGGACATTACAAGATACTTTATGACCATTCCAGAGGCATCCCAATTGGTTTTGGAAGCAGGTGCCATGGGGAAAGGTGGTGAAATCTTTATTTTTGATATGGGAGAATCGGTTAAGATATTGGACCTGGCCAAAAATATGATCAGACTTTCCGGATTGCATTATCCAGATGATATCGATATCAAAATAACAGGATTAAGACCTGGTGAAAAGTTATACGAGGAACTTTTGGCCAATGGCGAGAACACTTTGCCAACGTATCATGATAAAATAATGATCAGCAAGGTCCGCGAAATTGATTATACCAAAGTTCGTAGTATGATCGATGAACTGTGTATTTCTAATTTGTTCTTTAAAGAGAATGTTGTTCAACTTATGAAGAATATTGTTCCGGAATACATTTCCAACAATTCCGATTTTTGTAAATTGGACAAAAAGAATTCCATTACCGAAATTAAAGAATCTCCAACAATTGAACATCCTCAACTCAACAACTAAAATGTATATTTCCATGCGCCAAAAAATCCAATGGGTATGTTATGTTATAATTACATGCCTAGTATTCTCCTGTACACCAGCCAAAGATGTAGTCTACTTTGAAGATGCCAGCCAATTTGAAACTTTGGTTGATGACAATACATTCACTACAAAATTTAAAGTGGATGATCTGGTAAGTATCAATGTTTCTACATTAGATCCCGAGGCCAGTGCTCCTTTTAACCTTTTTAGGGGAGCAGAAGAGGGGGGGATTCGTCCTGAACAAGTGAACTACTTAGTCGATAAGAACGGTGAGATTGACTTTCCCGTAATTGGAAAAATCAAGATAGAAGGACTATCACCTAGTGAAACAAGGGATCTTTTAAGGGAAAAATTAAAAGATTATTTGAAGGACCCCATTATTAATATTAGAATTAGGAATTTTACGGTAACCGTACTAGGATCGGTAAATAGACCTGGAACTTATCCTATAAATGGCGAGCAAATCACAATAATGGAAGCGTTGGGGTATGCGGGCGACATCAATATAAAAGGTAGAAGGGACAACGTTATGGTAATAAGGGATTTCGATGGTACCAAGGTGTACAACAGAATCAACCTTAATCGAAAAGATGCACTCAAGTCCCCGGTATATTATCTTACACAAAACGATGTGGTATATGTGGAACCCAATAAATCCGGAAAAACTCAATCCAGTTTGGATCAAAGGGCAACCATTGCCATTTCCATAGCCTCCACCTTGATTACCTCCGCCGTTATTTTATTGACAAGGAATTAAGAGCTTGGATATTCACTTTAAATATTATAAACATTTCCCAAAGGCATGAACAACTCTGATCTGGATTTAAAAGGTATAGTACAATCTTATACAAGACACTGGAAATGGTTTGTGATAAGTGTTTTCGTTTCGGTTGCTTTGGCCATCCTTTATTTGCGATATGCCATTCCGGAGTATAGCGCAACAGCTAAAATTCAAATACTGGAAGAATCCAATGGCGGTTCTGAATTAAGTGTCCTGGAAGATTTGAATTTGTTTTCCTCGGGTAAAACCAAAATGGAAGATGAAATCGAATTGATAAATGCTAGGGAAAATTTTATTCGTATCGTAAAAAACCTAGATCTTAATATTCGTTTTTTCTTGCAAGGAAACATAAAAGATGCAGAGCTGTACGAATCAAAATCAAAGCCATTTTCAATAAATTTTTTGGCCAACGATTCCATCATAAGCAATTCCAAGGCGATGTTCTTTGTTAAGGTCTATTCGGACACCTCGTTCGGATTTAGGGAAAAGGAGGATAATCCAGAAAAAAAGGTGGCTTTTGGGGAAAAGGTAAAAACTGAAATCGGTGATATTATAATTACTCCTAATGCCAATCTTGGAAGTTTTAAAAATAGGAATATAAGGGTAACGGTAAGTCCAGTAAATGCAGTTGCCGATTACTATAGGAAAAAGACGAGTGTCCGGGCAAATGACACCAAGTTTTCCAATATCATTAACCTAACGCTCAACGATCCAATTGAGCGCAGGGCGATCGATATTATTAACTCATTGATCAATATAAATAATTCCAATGCGGTACGGGACAAAAAAGAAATTGCCGACAGGACATCCAAATTTATAAATGACCGTATCACCGAAATATATTCCAATCTTTCCAGTGTAGATGAAACTGCGGAAAACTACAAAACCAGTAGAGGTATAGCCGATTTAGGTTCGCAATCCAGTGTAAACTTTGATATGAGCGCCGCAGGGGAGCAAGAATTACAAAACGTCAATATTCAACTGAACATCGCAAGTACCATGAGAGATTTGATCGATGGGCAACAGGGATACGAAATTATTCCGGAAGTAGGCTTGGCAGATCAAAGTATTTCCTCCACGGCGATGCGGTATAACGAGTTGGTAGTGCGCAGGAATAGATTATTGGAAAGTTCCAATGAAAAAAACCCGGTAGTGGTTAAGTTAGATCAACAATTGGAAGCTCTCAAGACCGGAATGAAATCCAGTTTGAACAATGTTACCAACAATCTAAACTTACAGGTAAATAGTTTGAGCAAACAATTATCACAGATAAATTCAAGAATTTATGCAGCACCCGGCAACGAACGTGCTTTAAGGGACATTAGCAGAAAACAACAGACAACAGAGTCCTTATACTTATATCTTTTGCAAAAAAGGGAGGAATCCCAGATAACATTTGCCTCTGCATCACCAAAATCCAAAATTGTGGATTCAGCATACGGTTCCAACCGACCTGTATCGCCAAAGACCAATGCAATCTACCTAGCAGCTTTCATTTTAGGTCTTCTAGTACCATTTTCGATTATTTACGCAAGGGATTTGCTGGACAATAAGATTCATAACAAGGTAGAACTGGAAAAGTTAATATCCAACAAAGTACCTGTATTGGCCGAACTGCCGAAGATTGGCAGAAAGGACAAGAAATTGGTGTCAGGGTTTGATCGATCCGTTCTTGGTGAGTCCTTAAGAATTCTGAGGACCAATTTAGATTATTTGTTGAGACAGAATATAAAATCCAAAAAAGGGAGTGTTACCTTAATAACTTCGAGTGTATCCGGTGAAGGAAAAACTTTTTTATCGTCCAATTTGACGATGGTTCTTGCCAGTACCAAAAAGAATGTGCTCTTGGTCGGAGCCGATATACGTAATCCAAAATTGCACAACTTTTATCTGGACCTTGATGAAAACGGAAATCAAAAAAAGAGAACGGATTTGGTCGGATTGACAGAGTACCTTTATAATGATGACTTAAAAGTAGATGAAGTGATTTCTACCATTCAGGTAGGCGATAACCATATCGACATTGTTTTTTCTGGTAAGATCCCACCAAATCCAGCAGAACTACTTATGAGTAATCGCCTAGGAGAGTTTTTTGAAGAAATCCGCGAGAAATATGATTATGTAATAGTGGATTCTGCACCCATGTTGGCCGTAACGGATACTTTGTTGATAGGGGAATATGCCGATCAAATCTTGTATGTAACAAAATCTGGCGTAACCGAAAGAAAAGTTCTTGAGTATCCAATTAAATTATTGGATGAAGGAAAGGTAAAAAACTTGTCCTTTATAGTCAATGGAGTTAAGGAATCCAATCTTGGTTACGGTGGAAAGTATGGTTACGGCTACGGCAAAACCGTTAAAAAATGGTGGAAATTCTCCTAATCAGTAAAAGGATTGAATTGTATTTTCGATAACGGGCAATACTTTGTTCAACACTTTTTTGGACAGTCGGATTTCTCTGAGAAGATTCAATTGCCTCGCATTATGGACATCGGTTCCCACAAAGTCGATAAGGTCGTCTTTTAACAATTTCTCCGCAATTTTTTGTACATCGGAGCCATAGGAAGCGGCACTTAACGAAAGTAGGTTGAGCTGGAATAGGATCCCATTCGATTTCATGGACGGATATTTGCCATATTTACCATGGTAGTACATATAGCGTTCCGGGTGCGCCAAAATGGGAAAGTACTTGTGCTGGGCAATCTTGTTCACCGCAAGATCAAAATTGAAAGAAGGTTGTAGATAGGACATTTCGATCAACAAATATTCCTTGTTTAAGGGCATTATCTGTTTGTCTTCCAAAATATTCTCAAAATTATCGTCGATCATATGTTCGGCCGCACAGTGCAAAGTAATATCCGATAAGCCGTTTTTCTCCAATCCGGCCAATAGCGCTTTATGGGCATTTTTTATTGTTTCCGGCGTGTTATCGTAATGGTTGTGCATAATATGGGGCGTACACCTAAAATAGGTAACTCCCATATCTGCGAAGCCATTGATCAATGCAATGGATTCATCCACAGTTTTGGCACCATCGTCCAAACCTGGAATTATATGATTGTGAATGTCCACTAGACCGTGTAAATAATCGGCCAAATAAATTTTCTTCTCAAAAAAACTTATCATGCATAAAATTTGGACTGCAAAGATAATGGTTCTGTACCCTCAATCCATAAGACTGTAAGCAATAATAGGGAATCGGTTGGTCCAAAAATAGAAATCCGGCCCATAGGACCGGATGTATAGATTCGCTACATTAAATTTCTAAACTAAACTTAAAGGCTAAGATAAGCAACATCCAAGGGCTTATCGATTAACAAAAGGTCAAAAAGGTTAACGAAAGATTAATCAGGTTAACCAACATGTAAATAGCTCCCGATTTTTTGTTTACTTCGCATTATGCTGACCAAAAGAAACCTTTATCTCCTAATTTTTGTAATTGCCGTTATAGGTCTTTTGGTGGTCCAATACCAGTATTTAAGAGTAGGTTTGGGATTGGCCAAAGCTCAGTTTTCCGATAAAATAGATAAAGCACGGGAGAACATAAATAGTGAATTGTCCACGGTAAATGCACTTACCTATACTTTGGGGAATGCCATACAAAAGGACACCTCCCAAGTACATATAAGTTTGGACAGTCTAGAAAAAGCTTCCCAATACTATCTAAACGATTATATCGCATATCAATTAAAAGTATCGGGCATAGACGCCCCATTTACCTATACCCTTTATTCCAGGGATTCTATCACCTATTTAAGTTCTGCAAGGCCACATCTTTCTAAAAAGGAAAACTTGACGTATCCTATGAAGATCGAAGGCTATTTGCCCAAGCTCTTACAAAAGGAAGTAATCTTGGAAATCGGTTTTGAAGATTTAAACAACTATTTTCTGGGACAGATCAGGGGACTGATCCTGCCAGGACTGTTGTTTTTATTGATGATAATTTTCGTTGTTATTTGGGTGTTGCGGTCGTTTTACTTGCAACGAAGCATTATTACCAACACGAACGATTTTATAAATAACCTGACACACGAGCTCAAAACCCCTGTGTTTTCCATTGGCTTGGCCACAAAAATTTTGAAAGAGGATGTTCCAGATGAGAAAAAAGAGGTTGTGGACCTTATCCGAACAGAATCGGATAGACTTAAAAAACATATCGATAAGGTTTTGGAACTCGCCAGTATGGAATCCGGAAACCCATTGATGCAGTATCAGGAAGTGGATTTTAGGCCCGAATTGGAGCGGATTTGTCAGAGTTTCGCCTTACTTGCCAAGCACGAGGGGATTGATTTTAGCTACACATTGGAAAAGGGATCTTATTTAATAAATGCAGAAAAGTTCCATTTGGAAAATGTAATCGGTAACCTCTTGGAGAATGCACGTAAATACTCCGATCACCCCATTATAAAACTAAACGCATACAAACAAAAGGGGAGATTGCTGATCAATATTTCCGATAACGGAGTTGGAATTTCACAGGAAGACATCAAAAAAATCTTTAGCAAATATTATAGGGTAAAAAACGGTAACGTGCACAAGGTAAAAGGATATGGTCTTGGGTTATATTATGTTCAAAAAATTATAAAAATGCACAGGGGAAAGGTATCCGTACAAAGCGAATTGGGCAAAGGCACCAACTTTACCCTATCCCTTAAATTAATGAACAATGGATAGAATGTACAAACTACTTTTGGTGGAGGACGATAATGCCCTGGGATATTTATTGTCGGAATATTTGGGAATGAAGGGCTTTGCCGTAAGTTGGGCAAAAAATGCAGAAGAAGGAGTTCAAAAAACAAAGACCAACGTTTTTGATCTTGCCATCTTGGACGTTATGTTGCCAGATATGGACGGTTTTGAACTCTCGCAGAAAATAAAGAGCATAAACCCCGAACTTCCGTTTATTTTTTTAACGGCAAAATCGTTAAAAATAGATGTATTAAAAGGATTCTCTCTCGGCGCAGTTGACTATCTTAAAAAACCGATAGACGAAGAGGAATTGGTGGTAAGGATCAATGCACTCCTTGCCCGATTGGTGGCCGATAAAGTGGAAGAACCCCATGTTTCTCAATATATAATCGGGGATTATTTGCTGAACATGGATAATTTTGAACTGAATTATAAAGGGGAATCCATAAAGTTAACGGCCAAAGAGTTTGATCTATTGGCGCTTTTGGCAAAGAACAAGAACCAACTTTGCACCCATAAGGAGATACTCACCACTGTATGGGACAAAAATGATTATTTCAACAAAAAAAGCCTGAACGTCTTCGTTTCGCATTTGCGCAAACATTTGGGTAAAGATCCCAGATTGAGCATCGTAAATGTTAGTCGAAGAGGATTTATGTTGCGCGAATCGGAAGTGTAATCACATATTTTGGCTTAATATTTGAGGCGGCTATTTTAAACTAGAATGCCATTTTGTTGATTGTATGCTGAAGTTTCTAAAAAAACGTGCCCCCAAGCCAACGTTGTCCCAACTTGATAGTTTATATGCGAATACCATTCGTAAATGCCCATTGCAAGAGCAAATATCTTATTGTCAAAGACTTATTGAAAGCTCACAATATCAATTAAGACAATCCTGTCCCAAAGTGGAAACCGATTTCTTCAAGAATCTTATAGAAGCTGCGGATATTGAATTGAAAAAGCTCAAATCTGTTTCGTCTGGTTCATAGCGTAGGTTTGAATGTGTTAGACTTCGTTAAATCTTGCCGTTGTGGGGGATTCGAAATTTAAAATTTTCCGGAACTTTTACAATGCTGAATTACTTTTATAACAGAGGGAATACCTTTTAATTGTAACGATCTTGTAGATCATACGACTGTTATTCCAAATGTTTTCCCATGGGGAAGCACATAAGAATCTCAATTTATATATATGAAAAACATTATTGTAACAATTTTCGGTGTCTTGGCTACAACTACTTATGGACAACAAATCCTTACTCCAAAAAGTAATAACATAGAAAAAAATGCCTTTACAGATGAAGCATACACCTTGAACTGGTATATGGTCCAGGATTCCATAATGCGTGCGTTGGGGAAAGTCGATACCGAAATCATAGTAAAAGATGATGAAGTTAACTTTGTGGTCAATGTGAGAATTCCAAATGCCACGACTCCTTGGGTGGATACCACTATCGTTAAAAAACAGGATTTTGCGCCCATTTATCATTCCTCATACAATCAAAATAGGGATATGGTACTGAAATATGGAAATCAGTTGACAGGTTATTATTTTGATAAGAAGAGTGAGGAAAAAACAATTATCAATGAAAGTTTACCGGCATCAATTTTTGATAGCAGTAGTTACCCACAATTGATTCGATGTCTTCCCTATGAAGATGGTTTTAGCGCTGCAATTTCCATCTTTGATTACAATCCGAAGGCTAAAATCGGGGAATTGTCCGCATCCATCAACCAAGTAACTTCCCATAAAATGAAGTATAAGGGAAGTACCTTGGATGTATGGAAAGTAGATGTGACCGATGATATCAGTGATAACCGAGTCCTGAACACCTATTATATAAGCAAAAGCTCCAGAAAGCTCTTGAAACATATCATCGATATGAATGGTAGGAAAATGATCATGGAAAGAGAAACCCCGTAAATTAAAACCGCTTCCCCATTTAGTAAACACGCTAAAAGCAGTAACTTTAAGGTTGAAAAATAGACTCAATGAAAAATTCAATCCTTCTTCTAGCCCTGTTTTCAATTTGTATTAATGCATTTGCCACGGACACCAAACTTATGGTTAGGGCAAAGGCAAAAGATGCCAAGTTTATTGGTAGTTCCATCGGAGGGGCACATATTATCGTTAGAAACACTTTAAACGGGCATATCTTGGCAGAAGGGGAAACCACCGGTAGCACTGGAAATACAGACCTTATTATGAGAAGTCCCCATGAACGTTACACCCAACTGTCCGATAATGATACAGCTGGTTTTTTAGCGGTTGTGGATATTGATGAACCAACTTTTGTTCAAATAGAAGTAATATCTCCTATTAACAAAAGAAATGCTCAAATACACGCTAGTACTCAAATATGGCTTATACCGGGAAAAGATATTTTGGGCGATGGGATAGTATTGGAAATACCCGGCTTTATAATCGACATATTGGAGCCCAATACACATCAATATATTCCATTGGAAACAGTGATAACATCGGGCATCAATATTAAAGCAAATATTGTGATGATGTGCGGTTGCCCCATTCAAAAAGATGGACTCTGGGACTCCAATCTTATGGAAGTCAGGGCCGTTGTGCAAAAGGATGGCGAAGCATATACCAATGTACTGTTGGACAATCCAGGACAGAATATTTTTGAAGGTAATCTGGCTGTCAAGGAATCCGGCTACTATCAGATCACGGTCTATGCATACAACTCCAAAACGGGGAACACGGGGGTGGATAAAATCAACTACGTGGTCCGAGATTAATTTATGGGCTTACTTGCGTATTTGGATTGATTTGGATGGTGAAAAATAGTACCTTTTACAAATCTATATCAATCCGGCCTTATGAAAAACCATATTATGTTCTCCCTTTTTGCTGCGATATTTGTGATTGCATGCAATCCTAAACCCAGAACCGATTTACTACAAAACGGAATTCCCCTTAAAATGGCGGAATATCGCAAAGAGCAGGTTTCCAACGTAATATATGCGCTTACCTTCGATATTCCCGAAGAGCGGCAAAAACCCATACCTTCCAAAATGAAGCTGGATTTATCCATCCATGATCTTTCACATCCGCTTTACCTGGATTTTAATGCAGATAGTACGTTGCTAAAAAACATAAAGGTGAATGGGCAAAACCAAACCATAAACCATCAAAAGCAGCATATAATCATTTCGGAAAACCTTAAAAAAGGACCAAATACCATAGATATCGAGTTCAATGCCGGTGAAATGTCGCTAAACCGAAATCAAGACTATTTGTACACCCTTTTAGTGCCAGATAGGGCAAGTACATTGTTCCCATGTTTTGATCAACCGAACATCAAGGCACGCTACATGTTGAATGTTGTCGTACCAAAGCAGTGGAGCGTCTTATCCGCTTCTTCATCGAAAGAAAAAAAAGAGGTAGGGGACAAGCACTATCTTTCTTTTGTGGAGAGCGACCCCATGAGTACCTACCTGTTTTCGTTGGTGGCCGGAAAATTTGAATCGGTCACCGAAAATCCAGGAGCGTTCGATATGACCCTGTTGTACCGAGAAACAGATTCCTCCAAAATTGAATTCAGTATACCTCGAATTTTTGATCTACACCAGCGTTCTATAGATTTTCTTAAGGACTATACCCAATACGATTTTCCTTTCCAAAAGTTGGATTTTGCAGCCATACCTGGCTTTCAATATGGAGGTATGGAGCATGTAGGTGCCATACAATACAGGCAATCCGCCATTTTTTTGGATGAAAGCTCCACCGAACGGCGCAGAATGGGAAGTGCCAAATTAATTGCCCACGAGGCATCACATATGTGGTTTGGGGATCTGGTGACCATGGACTGGTTCAACGATGTATGGATGAAAGAGGTCTTCGCCAATTTTATGGCAGATAAGATCATAAATCCAGCCTTTCCAGAAATCAACCATAATTTACAATTTCTAATCTCCCATTACCGAAACGCTTATGGGGAAGATAGAACAAATGGAACCAACCCCATCCGGCAGGATTTGGCCAATCTAAAAAATGCGGGCAGTCTGTATGGATCTATCATTTACAACAAAGCGCCCATAATGATGCGCCAGTTGGAAGCCACCATTGGCGAAAAGGCATTTAGAGATGGTGTTCGGGAGTATATTTCTACTCATGCCTATGGTAATGCAACTTGGAACGATTTGGTTGATATTTTGGATAAAAAAACGGTTCAAGATCTAAAACAGTGGAGCAATGTTTGGGTGAATCAATCCGGTAGGCCCGTAATTACGGATAAAATTGAATATGTTGATGGAAAAATAGCCAGGTTTGTCATCACGCAAAATGCCGAGGATGGTAGCGATAGATTATGGCCGCAAAGTTTCGAGGTATCCTTGGTATATCCGGATAGTACACGAACCATTCCAGTGTCCATTTCCAAGAAAAACACTTCTGTGGATTTAGCAATTGGTCTGTCCAAGCCCAACGCCATTATATATAATTCCAATGCTTTTGGGTATGGAGTTTTTCCGGTTAACACATCAGATCTGGACATAATTCCCAATCTGGAAGAGGAGGTAGCTCGAGCCTATGCCTACTTAAATACCTACGAGAATACATTGACCGGAAATTTATCCGCCGAACAAACCTTTGCTCTTTTGATAGCAGGTGTTTTAAACGAGGAAAACGAGTTTGTCCATGGAATGCTCACTGGATTGGCAAAAAACTTATACTGGAGTTTTTTGAATGATCAACAACGTGCGGAACACAATAATTTGATCGAAAATCGACTTTGGGTGAAATTGCTTCAAACCGATGTAAATCCCAATCTTAAAAAGAACATTTTTGATTTTTGGCAAGGAATAGCGTATTCAGAAAAGGCGAAGGAAAAGTTATACGGTGTGTGGAACAAGACTGTCCAAATTCCTGATCTAATGCTTAACCAGGATGATTTTTCCGAGATGGCCATGTCCCTGGCATTGTATGAGCACAGGCTGTCCGAAAAAATTTTGGAAACGGCCAAAGCCCAATTGAATAATCCGGACAAAATTGAGCGTTTCGAGTTTTTAAGGCCTGCCCTATCTTCCGATGTTGCTGTGAGGGATGCCTTTTTTGAGTCCTTTAAAGACGCCAAAAACCGCGAAAAGGAATCTTGGATAACCACAGCTTGCAGATATATCCATCATCCTTTGCGCCAAAAAACGGCAATTGAACAAGTACCTTTGGCCTTGGAGCTTTTACAGGAAATTCAACAAACGGGAGATATCTTTTTTCCTAAACGCTGGCTTGTGGCAACGGTAGGGCAATATCAATCCAAGGAGGCCGTGCAGCATGTGGAATCTTATTTACGGAACCATCCGGATTTGGAACCTTTCTTAAAGGGCAAGTTGTTACAGGCCACAGATAACCTCTATCGATTTAACCGTTTGTAGTTGTTTTTTTTTAGGTAATGGATTAACTCATGCTTGGTTAAAAGCGTTACTTCCCAATACAAAAATTGGAAAAAATATTGCCCAAAAGGTCGTCCGTAGTCACGCTTCCCGTAATCTCGCCCAAATGATACAAAGCTTGTCGAATATCTATGGCCATCAAATCGCTGGAAAGTTCCATGTCCAAACCTTCTTTTACTTTTTGAATTTCTTCCAGGGCTTTTAAAAGAGCGTCGTAATGTCTGCTATTGGTAACGATGGTACTGTCGCCGCTCAAAGCACCCGAATCAACTAATGATAATAGTTTGTTCTCCAATTCAGAAATACCCGTTTTAAACTTTGCTGAAAGAAATAGGACTTTGGGGATTTCTTTTTGAACCTTATTTTTTTGTTCCTCGTTCAAAAGGTCCATTTTATTGCAAATGGGCAATAATTGCTTGTTAGGGTATCTTTCTTGTATACTTTCTAGCTCTTTTATGTTAAAATTCATTCCATCGAACAGATACACAATGAGCCGAGCTTTTTCAATCTTGTCGAAAGTTCGTTCGATACCGATTTTTTCAACAACATCTTCGGTTTCACGGATTCCAGCGGTATCAATAAACCTAAAACCGATACCTTTTATGCTTATATGATCCTCGACCGTATCTCGTGTGGTACCCGCGATTTCACTTACGATGGCTCTTTCCTCGTTCAATAAAACATTGAGCAAAGTTGATTTCCCGACATTGGGTTGCCCTACAATGGCCACTGGAATTCCATGTTTTATCACATTGCCCAAGGCGAAGGAATCAATTAATTTTTTAAGGACGTTACTGATTTTGGTAAGCAGTTCGTTGAACTGGGTTCTGTCGGCAAATTCCACATCTTCTTGCGAAAAGTCGAGTTCAAGCTCAATTAACGATGCAAAATTAAGAAGTTCTTGTCGCAATTCTTGGATTTCGTTGCTAAACCCTCCGCGCATTTGCTGCATGGCTATATCGTGGGCTGCTTCACTATCGCTTGCTATTAAGTCCGCCACAGCTTCGGCCTGACTCAAATCCATTTTGCCGTTTAAAAATGCTCTCAATGTAAATTCTCCGGCAGATGCTGTACGACACCCATTTCTTAAAAGCAATTGTATGATCTGTTGTTGAATAAAAGGCGAGCCATGACAGGAAATTTCCACTACATTTTCGCCTGTGTAGGAATGTGGTCCTTTAAAAATGTACACCAAGGCTTCATCCAAAATTTTGGCACCGTCTACAATGTTCCCCAAATGTATGGTATGACTTTTTTGCTGGACCAGTTCTTTACCTTTGATGGATTTGAACAATTGATCTACTATACTGATGGCCTGTGGACCCGAAACTCGGATTACGGCAATGGCCCCTGTTCCCGATGGGGTTGCCAAGGCTACGATGTTATCTGAATACGACATGGGCACAAAAGTACAAATAAGCTGCTGTTTGTAACATTTTTATGGATTTGTATACTAATAAGTTGAATCATCAAAATCAATCAAAAAATGGAAGTAATAAATCACAAAGCAGTTAGAACGGACAATACCTTGTTGGCCGTAACACATTTGACACAATTATTGGGCTATGCCATAGGATTTGGCAGCTTGATCGTTCCCTTGATCATTTGGTTATCCTCCAAGGATAGGGTAGAGGGGATGAACGAACATGGAAAGGCCATTATCAACTTTCAGATAAGTCTTATCCTATATATTATAATCAGTATTCCTGCCATCCTACTTTTGGGATTGGGCATATTAGGTTTGATCGGTGTTGCTATTATAGGATTTATTTTACCTATTGTAAATGCGGTAAAGGCCGCAAATGGCGAATCCCCTTCTCATTTTATGACCATCAGGTTTATTTAAAAACAAAAAAGCTGGAACAAAGTTGTCCCAGCTTTTTTAATTATGGTTGGATAGTTGATTTAGTTGTTCAGCATCACCGGCATTACCAGCATGGTAACATGCTCTCCTTCGTCCAGTCCATCGATCGGTGTTAGGATACCCGCTCTGTTCGGCAAGCTCATTTCCAAGGATACTTCGTCGGAAGAAAGATTGTTCAACATTTCCAAAAGAAACCTTGAGTTGAAACCGATTTGCATATCGTCTCCTTGGTAGGAGCAAGAAAGTCTTTCCTCGGCCTTATTGCTGTAATCCACATCTTCTGCGGAAATGTTGAGTTCCGCTCCGGCAATCTTTAATCGAATCTGATGTGTTGTTTTGTTCGAAAAGATAGAGACCCTTCTTACAGAGCTCAGGAACTGATTCCTTGCTATTGTAAGTTTGTTCGGGTTTTCTTTTGGGATCACGGCTTCGTAGTTCGGATATTTTCCATCGATCAATCTACAAACCAACTCAGTATTGTCAAAGTAGAATTTTGCATTACTATCGTTGTATTCGATGGTGACTTCGGATTCTGAACCTGCCAAAATGCCTTTCAATAAAGTTAAAGGTTTTTTGGGCATAATAAATTCGGCTACTTCCGAAGCTGTTACATCTTGACGTTGATATTTCACCAGTTTATGGGCATCGGTGGCCACAAAGGTCAAATTTTCCGGGGAAAACTGGAAGAATACGCCGCTCATTACCGGACGAAGGTCATCGTTGCCTGCGGCAAAAATGGTCTTGTTGATCGCCGTGGCCAAAATATCGCCCAATAGGGTAGTGGAACTCGGGTTCGAGACTTCTACTGCCTTTGGGAATTCGGCACCGTCGGCATAGGCCAAGGCATATTTACCATGATTGGAACTAATTTCCACTGTATTGTTGTCCTCAACAACAAATGTTAAGGGCTGTTCCGGAAAAGTTTTTAGCGTATCCAACAGTAATCGTGCGGGAACCGCAATGGTACCTTCGGAATCGGAATCCACATCTAGAACCGTACTCATGGTAGTTTCCAGATCGGATGCGGAAACGGTCAGTTTACTTTCTTTTAGATCGAACAAAAAGTTATCAAGGATGGGCAAGGTGTTGCTATTGTTGATAACTCCTCCCAAAACCTGAAGCTGTTTCAATAAATATGTACTCGATACAATAAATTTCATCAACGAAATACTTTAGTATGGCTGCCTTTTTGGCAATTTACCCCTGTTCCAGGGCCTTTAAAATCAATAAAAACAAATATATCCCAAATGGATTAAGCAAAGAAACAATTTTATTAACAGTTACAAGGCAAATTTGCGCTTTCTGTAATATCCGAAGAAAAGGCCGAACAGTAAGGTTAAAATTACTGGCAATCCAATATTTACAAGCTGCCATTTGGTTTTTTGCTCAGCTATTTTTTTAACATCGAGCAATGGAATGGTCACTTTTTTGTTCCGAATGTTAATAAGCCCGGTATTGTCCAAAAGGTAATTTGTGCTGTTCACCAAAAATTCTTTGTTGCCATAAAAGCTATTGGTCCATTTGTCGTACCCCAGTTCCAAGGGCCTTCCGTTCCGCAACTGGTTCTTGACAATATCCCCATCAGAGATTACGATCATTTTATTTTCGGGCCCTTCCTCTAAAGTATTCTGTAGTTTGAGTGGTTTCACTCTGTTTTTGTACATTGAAGTAAAGTTACCTTCGATCAAAACGGCCAAAGGTAGATTACCATTGGTATAGTTCTCCCTGTTAGGTTGCTGGTTGATCATTTCCAAACTAACTATTTTTGGGATGCCATCGGTTTTGGATAGTGGTGAACTTTGTAGCAAAACTGTTTTTTTGTAATCGTTTTCCAGAATATCCATTGGGCTGGTAAATTGGAAACGAACCGCTTCAATATTGGTATTGATGGGGTGATTGTTCTGGGAAAAAACCATGGGATAATAGAACCAAGGCAGCGGATTGTACTGGGAATCGTTTCCTTCGCCCGTGGCCAGGACAATTTGTGTAAAATACAGGTCGTTTACCAGTACGGGATTGATCCTAACGCCATATCTAAAGAACAGGTCTTTTAAGTTGAGGTCTCTTGGTACTGCAATGGCCTCACCGCCACCGGCATAAATACTGTCCATTTCCATACTTACTTGATCTATCATCCAAATGGATTTGCCCCCGTTGACCATATATTGATCGAGAACATACTTTTCTTGATCGGAAAATGCTTGTGTTGGCTTGGCAATAACGGCCAAATCAAACTCCTTAAGTTGATTTAAAACACTTTGCGGATCGGAAGCTACGGAATCCAATGTTATGGCAGCAATATTATAGTAATCCCTAATGGTGGTAAGATAATCCGCAATGTACATATCATCCAGCTCACCGTTTCCTTTAATAATGGCCACGCTCTTTTTTTCTCCGATGTTGAGTTTGGTAAAGGCGTCCGCAAAGGCATACTCCAATTGTTGCACGGAATTATTGATACGATCTTCGGCAGTGGCTCCCAGTTTGTTTTTTAGCAATGGTACTTTTACGGTCTGGTCCTTATAATTGACCATAGCCCATGGAAAAACCAGCTCGTTGGACACTTTTCCATTTTCCTCTACAGTAACATTTGCAGGCTGTAGCCCCAAGCCCTGTAGTTCGGCAATGGTTTGTTCCGCAAGTTCCTCATCTGCCAGCGGGTCCACCAAATTGTATTTAATATTCTTGTTTTTTGATGCAAAGGATTCGATCAGTTGTACGGTTTCCGATTTTAACTTGGAAAATTCTGCTGGAATGTTACCGTCCAACAGCACATCTATAATTACGGGCGATTCAAATTTTTTGGCCACTGTTACCGCTGGCTCGGAAAGGGTGTACCTTTTATCTTCGGTAAGATCAAAACGGGTATAGACAAAACTGGCCAACAAATTGATTACTGTAACAGCTATAAGTATTTTTAATGTGGATACAACAAACTTTCCCATTATCGCGGTAATTGTTTTAAACGTTGAAAAGTAAGATAAAGGAATAATAGGGTCAACGATACAAAATAGATCAGGTCACGGGTGTCTATCACTCCTCTTGCAATACTGTCAAAATGTGATCTGGCGCCAATGGCCTCAATGGTTTGTTGGGTTTCTCCGTTGGAAAATAAGGAGGAAACGGCATCAAACCCATTAAAAATCAGAAAGCAGACCAAAATACCAACCAAAAATGCGATGATTTGGTTATCGGAAAGGGTAGAGGCAAATATTCCGATGGACGTGTAACAGGCCATTAAAAACAACAATCCAAAGTAGGACCCCAAAACCACTCCTAGGTCGTAATTACCCTCTACCATTCCCAAGCCTGATATGGCAAAAACATAAACGATTGTCGGAATCACGGCAATGACACACAATAGGAATGCACCCCAGAATTTACCTAAGACCAACTTCCAAACGGAGATAGGTTTAATGAGCAATAATTCGAGAGTGCCCATTTTTCGTTCTTCGGAAAAGCTCTTCATGGTAATTGCGGGCACCAAAAAGATGAAAATCCAGGGAGCCAGCAAAAAGAAGTTGCCCAAATCGGCGAAGCCATAGTCAAAAATGTTGTATTCGCCCTTGAACACCCATAAAAAAAGTCCATTGAGCATTAAAAACGACCCCACGATCAAATAACCGATGGGCGATGTAAAAAAAGATCGTACCTCTCTCTTAAAAATTGCAAACATTAAGACGGGTTTGTTGATTGTAATTTATGAACACTCCAAGCTTCGGGTTTATCGGAGAACAATTTTTTGGTATTGCCCCAAACCTCTTTAAAAAAATCAGAATTCCTGTAGTTGTTGAGATGCGATTCCGTATCCCAAAAACTATAGGTGAAAAATATATTGGGATTACCAATGTCCTGATATAATTCTACCATGTTGCAGCCTTCAAATCCCAAAATACCATTTTTCGATTCTTCAAAGATTCGTTCAAAACTAGCAATATTTTCGGGTTTAAAAGTCAGTTTTACGATGCGTATCAACATTTACAGAAAATTTATGGTTACGGTATCCCTATAATTTAGGCCAAGAAGCGTTGAAGCACCTCCGACCGAATTAAGGTCACTTTTGTAAATGGCAAGCTCTATATAACCGGCTGAATTGAAAAGGGCAAGGGCGTCGCCGGGTCCCTTGCGCTGGTTCCGTTCCAAGTTGTAATTTACAATACCGTTATAACTTTGGTGTACTTGCCGTATTTTGGTGGTCCGAGCAATTATTTCAAAATCACGTCCATTCCTATATGCCTCGAACAAATTTTTCTGAATATTGGTAACCACGTTGCCGTAATTGTCAATATAGATCACATTGCCAGAAATAGTCTTGCCCTCGTTGGTTATTCTTGGTTCAAAATCGCGTATTTCCTTTAAGCTTTCCAGAGGTTTGCCGATCACTTCCAATTTACCGCCCCGGGCAATATGGCAGGCTACTTGTACAAATACGTCCAGAACAGGGAAGGCAGTGGGCCGTGAATTGGGCAGATCTATCTGCACCACTTTTTCCGGTTGTACCTCGGAGGTTATCAAGGAAATTACGCCACTGTTCGCACTTACAAAGTAATGTCCATCTACCTGTACAACCATGTGCTCATTTTCTGGGGATACTTCGGAATCGACCCCAACAATATGTACCGTTCCCTTTGGGAAAGATCGGTATGCATTTTTAAGGATGTAGGCGCACTCTTGTATGTTAAATGGTCCTATGGCATGCGAAATATCAACAATGTTGATGTCAGTCAGGTTGCTCAGTATTGCCCCTTTTACCGCACCAACAAAGTGGTCTTTATATCCAAAATCTGTGGTCAGGGTTATGATTGCCATGCAATACTGTTGATATGTTTTTCGGCGTTCAAATTGATTTTTAGTTAAGTTTGTTTTGTAAAATTAGTTAAAAAGAAAGAATAAAATTCTTCAAAAGCAACTGTAACACCTCACTATTTTTGAACGAACTTGTAATCGAACTTACGGAAATCAGTCCACAAGAATTTTTTGGGCAACAAAACTCAAATATCGAGTTACTGAAGAAATACTTTCCAAAGCTTAAAATTGTAGCACGAGGAAATAAGATCAAGGTATTTGGAGACGAAGAACTATTGGAAGAATTCGACAAACGTTTTGATGAGCTAACCGGGCAATTTGCCAAATACAACAAGCTCGATGAAAACATGATCGAAAGGGTACTTACCAGCAACAGCAAGGAGGATTATACGTCGTCTTCCTCTAGTGGCGATGTTTTGGTACATGGGGTAAGTGGCAGGTTGATCAAAGCGCAGACCGCCAATCAGCGCCGTTTGGTAGATGCCTGTAGGGCCAACGATATGGTTTTTGCCATTGGTCCGGCCGGTACGGGTAAAACGTACACCGGAGTGGCACTTGCCGTAAAGGCCTTAAAAGAAAAACAGGTTAGGCGAATTATCTTAACGAGACCTGCGGTAGAAGCAGGGGAGAACCTTGGATTTCTACCGGGAGATCTTAAGGAAAAGCTCGATCCATATATGCAGCCCCTCTACGATGCCCTTCGGGATATGATTCCAGCTGAAAAGCTCGAAAAATATATTGAGGACGGCACTATTCAAATAGCGCCAATGGCTTTTATGAGAGGTCGTACCTTGGATAACGCCTTTGTAATCCTGGATGAAGCCCAGAATACCACGCACGCCCAAATGAAGATGTTTTTGACCCGTATGGGCAAGAACGCCAAGTTTTTGCTAACAGGGGATCCTGGCCAGATTGATTTGCCACGTAGGGTAATCTCCGGACTTAAGGAAGCCTTGTTGATTTTAAAAAACGTGGAGGGTATCAGTATAATTTATTTGGACGATAAGGATGTGATCCGACACAAATTGGTGAAAAAGGTAATCGATGCCTATCAAAATATAGAGCACCAGAATCAATTCTAAGAAAATAATGGGAATGAATACACTGATGTCCACGGATTTTAATTTTCCTGGGCAAAAATCTGTTTACAAAGGAAAGGTAAGAGAGGTTTATACCTTGGATAACGATGTTCTGGTAATGGTGGCAACCGATCGTTTATCCGCTTTTGATGTGGTAATGCCCAAAGGAATACCCTATAAAGGACAAATCCTGAATCAAATTGCAACTAAAATGATGAAGGATACTGAAGATATAGTTCCTAATTGGTTAATGGCCACTCCAGATCCCAATGTTGCGGTAGGTAAGGCCTGTGAGCCATTCAAGGTGGAAATGGTGATTCGGGGCTATATGTCGGGCCATGCCGCTCGCGAATATAAAGCGGGAAAAAGAACACTTTGTGGCGTGTCCATGCCAGAGGGTATGAATGAGAACGATAAATTCCCAGAGCCTATCATCACACCAGCAACAAAGGCAGAAAAAGGAGATCATGACGAGGATATTTCCAAAGAAGAAATTTTAAAAAGAGGCATCGTATCTGCCGAAGATTACGAAGTTCTGGAAAAGTACACACGTGCACTTTTTCAGAGAGGAACCGAAATTGCCGCCAAAAGAGGACTGATCTTGGTGGATACCAAGTACGAGTTCGGTAAAACCAAAGATGGGGAAATTGTGTTGATCGATGAGATCCACACTCCCGATTCATCACGTTATTTTTATGCAGATGGTTATAAGGAGCGTCAAGAAAAAGGTGAAGCCCAAAAACAATTGTCAAAGGAATTTGTAAGACAATGGTTGATTTCCAACGGATTCCAAGGACTGGAGGGACAGGAGGTCCCTGCAATGTCCGATGAGTATATCCAATCCGTATCTAACCGATATATTGAACTCTACGAAAACATAACCGGGGAGAAATTCGTTAAAAGTGATATATCCAATCTTCAAGAACGTATTTTGACCAATGTTACTGATTATTTTGTAAAATAGTAATCTCAAATTACGATTTAACCAATAAAATAAAGGGAATTTTATCAATTCCCTTTATTTATATCAATAGGTTTGCAAAATATTTAAAGCTAATTTGATATATTTATGCTAATTAAGTATATCAACCATGGAAAGCTGTCCAAATTGCTCATCTACAGAGTTTACCAAAGCCGGGATCATTAAAGAGAGGCAACGCTACAAATGCAAATCCTGTGGTTACTATTTTACAGTACCTAAGTTGGGAAAGCAAATCGATGATTACTTTGTGAACAAAGCATTACAACTGTACTTGGAGGGACTTACCTATCGCGAAATAGAGCGTATTTTAGGGGTTTCACATGTTTCGGTGATGAACTGGGTCAGAAAGTATAATATTAAAAGGCCCTACAATTCCAAATATCACCCCACTTATAAGATTTTGAATCTTACTGAGCTTCAAAAATACTTTCAAAGCCCTGAAAATCTGAAAGGTGCAGGGCAACTGGTAACCGAACTTGGAGATAAATTTATGCTTATTAAATGGGATCGGTTCAAAGACTAGATATAGGTAATTAGCAAAAAAATATATTGATTTTCATTCGGGAATATATTTTTAAGATGTTCGTAGAGCACATAACTCACTAACATCCAAACTGAAATGAAAAATATACTGATCGGAACTGCGTTTTTTCTTCTTTGGGTTCCAAAATTATTTTCGCAAGGAAACACCGAGTACACGGGAGGTTTCAAAGTCAAGTTTAACGAGGATGGTTCCAAATATCTTCGTATGATAGCATGGGGTCAATTTTGGGCCCAATACAATGATAATGTTCCAGACGATGTGAGCACAACAAACCTTAGTGTAAGACGAGCTAGGTTTTTGACCTTTACACAACTGAACAAGAAATTTCTAATACTAACCCATTTTGGGTTGAACAGTTTAAATGGAAACAACATTAGTGCTGTTGGAAAGGAAGATTCTTCCCAATTGTTCTTTCACGATTTTTGGGGAGAATGGCAAGTACACAAGAATGTAGCCATCGGTACCGGATTGCACTATTGGAACGGTATTTCCAGAATGAACAACAGTAGTACCCTAAACTTCCTGACCTTGGACAACAACCGTCCATCTTGGGCAGTTTTGGGACTAAGTGATCAGTTTGCCCGTCACATTGGGGTATATGCCAAAGGTAATATTGGAAGATTACAATATCGTGTTTCCTTTAACGAGGCCATAACCAATACCTTGGATGCTTCAAATGATCCAATACCCAATGGTCGAGCAGTATATCGGGGTCGCGAATTGCTGGGTTCAGCAGATGCGGGCAAAGTGATCCAAGGTTATTTTGACTATCATTTTTTAGATCAAGAATCCAATTTTTTGCCCTATAAAGTAGGAACATATTTGGGCAGTAAAAGAATATTTAATGTCGGTGCCGGATTCTTGACCCATAGAAACGGTACGGTAATAGCGGACGGAGCAGGAAACCTGGAAGGAGAAAATGTAAATATTTTCGCAGTGGATGCCTATTACGATGCCCCTCTTGGTGAAGATGGTTCTGCCATTACGGCCTATGCGGTATTCCAAAATAACGATTATGGTCGTAACTTCAACCTTGGGCCGTACGGTACCGGGAATATGGTTTATGGACATGTAGGATATCTGGTTTCCGGTCCAGCGGATAAATCAAGGGTACAGCCATATGTGTCGTACCAAACAAGATCGATAGACGCAATAGACGATAACGCCACACGGTTGGGCTTGGGAATCAACCTATTTATGACAGGGCATCATTCTAAATTAACATTGGAGTATGCCAATTCAAAAATTGGTTCTGGTGACAACAATGGTGTGGTAACCTTGCAAGCACAGATTTATTTATAACTAAACAACCAACAAATTATGTCAGAAAAACAAAAAAAGGCCTCGGCCTATTGGAAAGAGAACCTAAGGTACTTGGTAATACTACTAGTCATTTGGTTCTTGGTCTCATACGGAGCAGGCATCCTTTTTAAGGATGCATTGAACAACATTCGATTGGGCGGATTTAAACTTGGGTTTTGGTTCGCGCAACAAGGATCTATTTATGTATTTGTCATCCTCATTTTTGTGTACGTACGCCTAATGAACAAATTGGACAAAAAGTACGGATACGACGAAGAATAATTAACCGATAAAATCAAAACATTATGAGCGATGTACAAATTTGGACCTATGTCTTGGTAGCCTTGTCATTTGGTCTGTATATAGGAATAGCAATTTGGTCCCGAGCGGGTTCCACTAAAGAATTTTACGTGGCCGGAGGTGGTGTTTCCCCATTGGCCAACGGTATGGCCACTGCAGCGGATTGGATGTCGGCAGCGTCTTTTATATCCATGGCAGGAATTATTTCTTTTGCCGGCTACGATGGCGCCGTTTACCTTATGGGGTGGACCGGTGGTTATGTTCTCCTAGCACTGCTTCTGGCACCATATTTAAGAAAGTTTGGAAAGTTTACAGTTCCCGATTTTATTGGAGAACGCTATTACTCCAAAACAGCTAGGGTTGTTGCAGTTATCTGCGCACTCATCGTATCCTTTACTTATGTTGCCGGACAGATGAGAGGGGTAGGAATTGTGTTTTCAAGGTATCTGGAAGTAGATATCAATACCGGAGTTGTTATCGGAATGGTGATTGTATTGTTCTATGCCGTCCTTGGAGGTATGAAAGGGATAACCTATACCCAAGTGGCCCAATATTGCGTATTGATTTTCGCCTTTATGGTACCTGCAATTTTCATTTCTATCCAAATGACAGGGAACCCTGTGCCACAACTAGGATTTGGCAGCACTTTGGCCGATGGCTCTGGAACTTATCTTTTGGATAAACTGGACGGACTATCCACGGAACTCGGATTTGCAGAATATACCGATGGATCTAAAAGTATGGTCGATGTTTTTGCCATAACCCTGGCACTTATGGTCGGTACCGCAGGTTTACCTCATGTAATCGTTCGTTTCTTTACCGTAAAACGGGTGCGAGATGCAAGAAAATCCGCAGGTTTGGCCTTGTTGTTCATTGCGATCTTGTACACTACTGCACCCGCAGTAGCCGTGTTTGCCAGAACTAATCTTATCGAAACTGTTAGTGGAAAAGAATATAATAGCATGCCAGAATGGTTCAATCGTTGGGAAAAAACAGGGTTGATCGGGCACGAGGATAAAAATGGCGATGGCATAATTCAATATGTAGCCTCACCCGAGGTAAACGAACTTACCGTTGATAGGGACATTATGGTTTTGGCCAACCCGGAAATTGCAGATCTCCCGGCATGGGTTATCGGTTTAATTGCGGCAGGTGGATTGGCGGCTGCCCTATCTACGGCAGCAGGTCTGTTGTTGGTTATTTCCTCTTCGGTTTCCCATGATCTGATCAAGAACGTGCTTAAACCAGATCTTTCAGAAAAAGGCGAGCTATGGGCAGCAAGACTTTCTGCAGCCGTAGCAGTGGTTATAGCCGGTTATTTTGGGATCAATCCCCCCGGGTTTGTCGCAGCGGTGGTGGCCTTGGCCTTTGGATTGGCAGCGGCATCGTTCTTCCCTGCCATTATTTTAGGTATTTTCTACAAAAAAATGAATAGCAAGGGAGCTGTTTCAGGAATGATCGTAGGCCTTTGTCTTATGCTCTTTTATATGCTGAAATTTAAATTTGGAATTTTTGACGGCGGAAAAGATGCCGTAGCAGGTCTTCAAGAAAGTTGGTGGTTTGGTGTTTCGCCAGAAGGATTTGGAACCATTGCCATGGTAGTCAACTTTATTGTCGCCATTGTAGTTAACATGTTTACTCCCGAACCACCTGAAGAAGTACAGGAAATAGTGGAACACATAAGAATACCCAGCGGTGCGGGTGAAGCATCGACACATTAATTAGTTGGTTGTGAAAAAGCGGTACGGTATGGTTTTACCGTACCGTTTTTTGTAATTTTAAGTTTGGCGACCTTGAAAATAAAAATGAAAAAACGGCATCAGCAGAAATTGATCCTTGTTTCCATAGTATTGTTCTTTTTATGGAATGTTCCCTTTGTTACCCTATTTGACAGCGATGGGCATTTTTTTGGTTTCCCCATATTTTATGTTTTTATTTTCTTGAGCTGGTTGATCGCGATCGTTTTGGCCTATATCATTTTAAAACGGTTCTATGAGTAATTATGCAGTAGGATTGGTTATTGTACTGTATTTGGCCATGCTTTTTGTTCTAGCGTATTTTGCCGAAAAGAACAAACGAAGCAAATGGACGAACAACCCGTATGTGTACACCCTTTCCTTGGCCGTGTATTGTACAGCTTGGACCTATTACGGAAGTGTAGGGATAGCATCGAGCTCCGGGATTAGTTTTTTGGCCATTTATTTGGGACCGGTAATTGCCCTACCACTTTGGATCGTTTTAATGAGAAAGGTGATCCGTATATCCAAGCAGCACAAAATTTCCAGTATTGCCGATTTTATTTCCATGCGGTATGGTAACAACAGACAATTGGGAGCTTTGGTTACCTTAACGTGCTTGTTCGCTATAATTCCATACATATCCTTACAACTTAAAGCCGTATCCGAGACCTTTTCACTCATTTCCGCAAAGGGGAGTTACCGATCCACAGGTTTTTTTGATGACTCTACTTTTTACATCGCGTTGCTTATAGCGGTTTTTGTAGCCTTCTACGGAACACTATCAACAGATACTTCGGAACATAGAAAAGGGATTGTGGCAACAGTGGCCTTGGAATCCATTTTAAAGTTGTGTTTTTTCTTGGTGATCGGTATTTACATCACATTCTACCTTTTTGATGGCACTGCGGATATCTACCATAAAGCAAGTTTACGAGATAATTTTGATCAACTGATCTCTTTTGGCGGTTTGGAAAATGGGTTTAATTGGCTTTTTACGATTTGTCTCTCTTTTTTCGCCATTTTTTTATTGCCCCGACAGTTCCATGTATCCGTAGTGGAAAATGATAACGAAAGTCACCTGCGTAAGGCCATTTGGTTGTTTCCTTTGTATTTGCTGTTGTTCAATGTATTTGTGATCTTTATTGCCTGGGCAGGAAACTTAAATTTGTCACAATCGGTAAACCACGATTATTATTCACTTTTATTGCCATTGCAGCACAATAATTATGGATTGGCCTTAATGGTTTTTGTTGGGGGATTCACTACTGTAATTTCAATGATCGTGGTGTCGACCCTGGCGTTGTCCACAATGGTGAGCAACAATATTGTGATTCCTTATGGGTTTATAAAAACCTTGGTAGAAGGTAATCCGGAAGAAAATACCAAGCGTATCAAAAATATAAGAAGGGTCGCTATTTTCCTTTTGATTATTATAGCATATTACTTCTACATCCAATTTTCGGCCCAATTATCCTTGTACTCCATTGGCCTCATTTCTTTTTTGATCATTGCTCAGTTGGCACCGTCGTTCTTTCTAGGGTTGACCTGGAGGCGAGGCACTGCACGTGGTGTCGAGGCAGGGATATTAATAGGTTTGGTTGTTGTTTTTTACACCTTGTTCCTGCCAGTTATCAGTAAAGCAACAATGCCGGAACTTGATTTTACTGAAGAAGGCTTTTTTGGTTTTTCATGGCTCAGGCCCGCACATTTGTTAGGATTGGATTATTTAACCCCGGAAAGCAATGCCTTTTTCTGGAGCATGTCTCTCAACACTATGGTGTTTGTTGGACTTTCCCTAAGAACAAAAGGAAATTATAGGGAGAGGAACTATGCTGAAATGTTTGTGAACCACGAGAATTATGGCAACCTTCAAGAAGGGGGGTTTATATGGAAAGGAGAAGCCTACGTTGCCGATATAAAGCGATTGTTGAGCCGATTTTTGGGGGAGCAGCGTACCAACAGGGCTTTGCGATTGTTCAATAGAAAATATAATATATCAGAAGCAGAGGAACGGGCAGATGCAAGATTGATCAATTTTTCTGAAAAACTACTAACGGGAAGTATTGGGAGTGCTTCTGCCAAAATTTTATTGGCCTCGGTATCCAAGGAAAAACCTATAAGTTTGGTAGAAGTGCTCAATATTCTGGAAGAGAGTAAAGAGACAAAGGCCAGTAATAAACTGCTCAGGGAAAAATCTGCTGAACTGGCCGCAATGACGCAGCAATTAAAAACGGCCAATGAAGAACTGCGCATACAGGATAAACTTAAAGATGAGTTTTTGGATACGGTTGCACATGAGCTCAAAACACCCATAACCTCCATAAAAGCTGCATCGGAAGTATTGGAGGACGAGAATATGCCTCCCGAATTAAGAAATAGGTTCCTAGAGAATATAAATAGGGATACGGATAGGTTGAGCACTTTAATACACAATATCCTAGATCTGGAAAAATTGTCCGGTAATCGAACAGAATTGGACATTCGGGAACACAATATGTCCAAAACTATAGGAAAGGCCATCAAGGGGGTGGAACAGATCGCATCCAAAAAAGAAACAAAGATCAAATTTTCGAGCAAGGAAAAAATCCTTGCATTTTATGATGAAGACCGAATTTTACAGGTATTGACAAATTTGCTGTCGAATTCCCTTAAATTTACAGAACCCCGTAACGGAAAAATTAAAATTCTTTTGGAAGGTCTGGAAAACGAGGTGTTGGTCGCCATTGAGGACAATGGAAGAGGAATCCCAGATGAGGACAAAGATTACATTTTCGAAAAATTTTATCAATCAAAAAACCAGAACATAAAAAAACCAAAGGGCAGTGGACTTGGTCTTGCCATTTGTAAAAAAATAGTGGAAAGTCATAACGGGACCATTGTGGTGGATAAGAATTTTAAGTCAGGTACTCGAATGATCTTTTCAATACCCAAAAAATAATGGAGCAGAAGAAAATACTGATCGTAGATGATGAACCCAATATCGTAATGTCGTTGGAATATGCCTTTAAAAAGAAAGATTTTGAGGTGTTTATTGCAAGAGACGGTACAGAGGCATTGGAAATAGCCATCAAAGAGAGACCGGACCTTATTTTATTGGATATAATGATGCCGGAAATGGACGGGTTTGAAACGCTGAAACGAGTAAGAAACAATCAGGACCTCAACCATACCAAAGTGGTATTCCTGTCAGCAAAAAGTAAGGAAAAAGATATCGAAAAAGGATTAAAAATGGGCGCCGACGGTTACATGGCCAAGCCCTTTTCCATAAAAAAAGTAATCACCGATATCGAAGGGTTATTGAGGTAGACATGCTTTTAAAATAGCGAGAAGAAAAATAAATTACATAATAAACTAAACAAATTTATAGATGAGTAATTATCATATCAAACATTTGGAAGAGTACTTTCAAGTGTACCGGAAATCCGTAAGAAACCCGGAAGGTTTCTGGGAGGAAGTAGCAGAGGAACACTTTCATTGGCGAAAAAAATGGGATACTGTTTTGGAATGGGATTTCTCCAAGCCGGAGATAAGCTGGTTCAAAGGAGCCAAACTTAACATTACGGAAAACTGTATCGACCGTCACTTAAGAATCCGGGGCGACAAGACAGCAATTCTATTTGAACCGAACGACCCGAGCGAAGAAGCGGAACATATTACGTATAACCAACTGCATGAACGTGTTTGTAAATATGCCAATGTATTAAAGGATCAAGGTGTAAAAAAAGGGGATAGGGTCGTAGTTTACTTACCTATGATTCCCGATTTGGCCATTGCAATTTTGGCCTGCGCTCGAATTGGAGCCATACATTCGGTGGTTTTTGCCGGATTTTCTTCTACTGCACTCTCTACTAGGATTAACGATTGTGGCGCTAAGATGGTGCTCACTTCTGACGGATCGTATCGAGGAAAAAAAATAATCGACTTAAAAGCTATTGTAGATGAAGCCTTGGAGAGTTGCCCGGATGTAAAGACCGTTCTAGTGACCAAGCGCACAGGAGGAGAGGTGACTATGAAGGAAGGTCGCGATATATGGGTGCAACCATTGCTGGATAAGGCCTATTTGGACTGTGTTCCGGAAATTATGGATGCAGAAGACCCCCTGTTTATTCTTTACACCTCAGGTTCTACAGGCCGTCCAAAGGGAATGGTGCATACCACCGGAGGATATATGGTATACACCGCATATTCGTTTAAAAATGTATTCCAATATCGTGAGGAGGATGTGTATTGGTGTACCGCGGATATTGGTTGGATCACAGGTCACTCCTACATTGTTTATGGACCGCTGGCCAATGGGGCCACTACAGTTATGTTCGAAGGAGTTCCTTCTTATCCCGATTT
Organism: Flagellimonas sp. ABD4_174; assembly: GCF_056160185.1. Taxonomy (NCBI): domain Bacteria; kingdom Pseudomonadati; phylum Bacteroidota; class Flavobacteriia; order Flavobacteriales; family Flavobacteriaceae; genus Flagellimonas; species Flagellimonas sp. ABD4_174. Next base: position 2,315,461 of record NZ_JBSWWP010000001.1, on the reverse strand, counting down.
TGGAAGATTTTGGGAAGTGGTTCAAAAACACAAGGTAACCCAGTTTTATACTGCACCAACGGCGATACGGGCCTTGGCAAAGCAGAATTTGGATTTTGTGACCGATTACGATTTGTCCAGTTTAAAAGTCTTGGGAACCGTTGGGGAGCCGATCAATGAGGAGGCTTGGCACTGGTACAATGATCATGTAGGTGATAAGAAATGTCCTATCGTAGATACTTGGTGGCAAACCGAGACCGGAGGAATTCTAATTTCTCCAATTCCATTTTCCACTCCTACAAAACCAACCTATGCAACATTGCCCTTGCCGGGCATTCAACCAGCGCTAATGGATGAGACAGGAGAAGAAATCAAAGGGAATCAGGTAGATGGTCGTTTATGCATCAAGTTTCCATGGCCATCCATAGCAAGGACCATTTGGGGCAACCATCAACGGTATAAGGACACTTATTTTTCTGCCTTCGAAGGCAAATATTTTACCGGAGATGGAGCTTTAAGAGATGAAGTGGGCTATTATAGGATTACGGGAAGGGTAGATGATGTGATCATTGTTTCCGGGCACAATCTAGGAACAGCGCCCATTGAAGATGCCATTAACGAACATCCGGCCGTTGCAGAATCTGCCATTGTTGGATTCCCACACGATATAAAAGGAAATGCGTTGTACGGTTATATTATTTTGAAGGAAACAGGAGAAGACCGTAACCGGGATAACCTAAAAAAGGAAATCAATGAATTGATCACCGATCACATTGGACCAATTGCCAAATTGGACAAGATTCAATTTACAGAAGGATTGCCCAAAACGCGAAGCGGTAAGATCATGAGGCGTATTCTAAGAAAAATTGCATCCAAAGACACGGCAAACCTTGGAGATACATCCACTTTATTGAATCCGGAAGTAGTGGAGAGCATTATCAAGGAAAGTCTTTAAAACAACAAATTCAAATAAAAAAAACGGCCTCCTTATCTCAGGAGGTCTTTTAGTTTATTGGGCTTTAATTTTTCAATAACCCTTAATAGGGCTATGGCAGTTATGTAGGCGTCGCCCAGGGCGGTGTGCCTATCTTTTCGGGAAATACTGAATTTTTTGGCCAAATCGTCCAAAGAGTAACGTTCCTTTTTTTCCACTACGGAAGAAATCAACACAGTTCTGGAGTATAGTGATTCGGTATCCAGTGTCTTATTTTTTAATTTAGGGAGTCCGTTCCTTTTAAGAGCGGCATTCATCATACGTACATCGAACATAACATGGTGCCCCACCAGAACATGGTTTCCAATATATTTTAAAAATAATTTCAGCGCATCCAATTCGGAAATGCAGTTGTACTTGGTTTTTTTAAGGATGCCATGTATCTCGGCGCTCTGCTTATCGTAATGCTCTTGTTTTAAATACAGCTCAAGGCTATCTTTTACCACAATATTATTGTCCTTTAGTTTTAAGGCGCCAATGCACAACATCCGATCTTTGGTAAGATTAAAGCCGGTGGTTTCCGTATCAAATACAACAAACGTGTTGTCTTTGACATCCGTGGGTAGCTTTTGATTGAAATTTGCATCGTAATCCCACCAAAAATCGGGAAGTTCCAATTCTTTTTTTTTGAAGAAAGACCACATTAGCGCAAGAGGTTTTTGACCTGGAACCTGACCTCGATCAAAGATTGTATTTCCTTGATGGTCTTAAAGGTTCTCTTTAATTTTATTTTTTCCTCTTTGTTCAATTTATCCAGTGCAATATATCTGCCGGAATCATTATGGAGTAGGCCCTGTCTGGTTCTAAATTTGAGCAAGGCTTTACTAGCGTATGAGCACGCCAAGTATAATTCCTTGTTATTGGGTTCCAGTTCGGCAAGTTTTTCGTACCTACCTGCTGTATTGTTTATGGATTTGATGGAATGTGACAGGATAAGTACCCTTGCTGCATCGATTATCGGCATTAGCGCACGGAGCTTTAAATCAAAAAAGTCCTTGTGCTCACCATCTTGTTCCACCAAAAAATCCCTAAAAAACCCTGAAGGTGACGGATTCTGAAGAGCCCCACTGGCCAAATGTGTAAAAAATTGTGGGTATCGGTTGGCATGGCCAAATATACTGTGGGACAATTCGTCCGCCAGTAACTTTTCTCCAAAGACCACGCTATAATCAAAGAAAATGGAAGAGAGCAATATCTCATCCGGTCCGGGGTTATGGATCCAATGGGCGGTTATCTTTTTCCATTCGCTCAAACTCTGGCACCAAGATGGGTTGGAGGCCATCATGTTTGCAGGACAATATTCAAAACCAATGGTGTTCAGACTTTTGGAAATACGCTCGCCCAATTTTAGAAAATAACTTCTGGTTTCCTCGAGCTTTTCATCCGCAACATCTTCAAAAATAATGGCATTGTCCTGATCGGTATTTAGTAATTGTTCCCCGCGTCCTTGACTCCCCATACTGAGCCAAGTAAATTTAACGGGGGGCTCGCGCTCCATTTTTGCTAAAGCCAATTGTATAACCTGCTTGGTTGAGGCATCGTTTAATTCAGAAATTATTTTCGACACCAGTCCCAAAGGGATGTTTTGTTCCAAGTATCCTTGCAAAAGGTTCATGGTGCCGTGCCGGATACTTCGTAATCTTTTAGCTGTGGCAGCTCTTTTTATGGCACGTAGAAGCACTGCTGGATTGTTTCCGACAGCGACCATAATATCGTGTTTGGAAAGAATCCCGACAGCGGGAGTCTCGGTGGTACCGTCTTCTGTGAGAACCAAATGACTGATGTTACTTTTCATCATGGCCATTTGAGATTGGGCCAAAGTAAGCTCTTTTGGATAGGTGATGATTGGTGAAGACATAATGGTCCTGGCCGATTCGGTTATTGGATATTGTCCGGTAGCCACTTTATTTCTGAGGTCCTTGTCCGTTATTATTCCCACGGGCAATTGCTCTTTCTCCACTAAAATAGAGCTCACATTGTGCTTGGTCATTATATCTGCAATTTCCTTTATACTTGCGTTTTCCGCACAGGTGATGAGGTCCTTGGAGTATTTTATAGGTTGTAGGTCCAATATTTTATTGGTAGAATAGCGCTCGGCATCTTCATTTATTCCATAAAGTTTGCCCCGATGTTTTATCGAATAGGGATTTCCGGTATTGGACGCAAAGCTTTCGATCAAAAAATTGCCAATACGTTTGTTTTCGAGGGCCAAGGGTTTAAATTCCTTGATAGGAATGGCATAAAGAATTGTTTCTTCGTAAGCTTTTGCTTCCAATTTATATTTTTCCTGTGCCAAAAGGGGGCGTAAACCAAAAACGTCGCCTTCGTCGCATATATCCAAGATTTGACTTGATCCTACTTTGGACAGCGATACGGCTCCTTTGTTTACCACATAAAAATGATCATGGGGATTTTCGTTCTGGGAAAAAACTATGGTATTGGTCTCTTTATGGATAATGACCACCTCAATGGACAATTTTTCCAATTGTTCGGACTCCATTGCATTGAAAGGCGGGTAATTTTTTAAAAAGTCGGCAATACGTTCGGATATTGTATTCTTCATTCTAGCCTATATGTAAACGTAAATCCTAGAAAAGTCCATCAAAATATGAGCATTGGGTTGTCACAAACAACCAATGGCAACGTTATTCCCCTTTACTGGCCTTATTATAGGCCCTGATCATGAGAATGGCCCATACGGCCACGAGCACAATAACAACAACAGAAAACCATAAAACGATATTATTTGCCGTCATTGTCCACAAGTTTTAGGTAAATCATAACTCCCAAGAGAGTAGGGGCCCATAGTCCCACAAAGAGACCATGTTCGGTGTGTCCATTAAGAAAAAGGTATTCCGCCACTAAGATGATCATTGCGCATAGAGTCAGCATCAATAGATTAGCGGTTCCCAGTTTTTTAAAATAATTCATTATTTGGTTGGTTTTTGGACTTTTAAGTTAGTGAAAAAAGAATACCAAGAAAATAAAAATTGTTCTACTTTTAAGGAGAGGGGCGGTTTATGGCTACGCAGTTACCCAATTCGAGTTCCATTGGCCACTTTTCTTTCCGGTTGGATCAATGTAACTTCTTTTTCATCGCCGACGCAGCCCATCACCAAACATTCGCTCATTATCGTGGCTATTTGTTTTGGAGGAAAATTGAGAACTGCGATCACTTGTTTGCCGACCAATTCTTCCGGTGTATATAGTTTTGTAATTTGGGCCGATGTTTTTCTTGTGCCAAAGGGTCCAAAATCCACGATCATTTTATAGGCAGGGTTCCTTACTTTTTTAAATTTTTCTACTGAGATAATGGTTCCTACCCTCATTTCCACTTTCATGAATTCGCTCCAATTTAATTTTTCTTGTTCCGACTGTTCCATTCTATAAATTAATTGAACACCAAAGGTAGGGATAAGCATAGGCGTTAGCCAGCCTTGCCTAATGGTTAAGCATTATTTGTGATGCACCAGGAATTATGGATAACAAAATCCAGAGGAGTGAGGTCAGTCGAAACAAAATGATTTTTATAAATGGATGAATGGGTTAAACTTGATATGGTCAGATTCAACATGTTTACAGGGTGTACTGTTGGTTGCAAATGCCATTTTTTGGTTAAATCCAAAAATAATATGGAGCAATACGCGTAATGTTTTATTGACTTTCATCTGTTTTGGCCTTTAAAATTGAAATCCAGATTCCTATGGCCAACGAAATACCGATGAACAGTAACGAAAACCATTCTGGTATTTCCACCCAACTGGCTGTAATGAGCTTAAGGGAAACAAAGATCAATATGGAAAAAACACTATACTTTAAATACTTGAACTTCTCCAACATGTTCGCCAAGAAAAAATAGAGCGAACGCAGTCCCATAATGGCAAATATATTGGAACTGAAAACAATAAACGGGTCGGTAGTGAGGGCAAAGATTGCCGGAATACTGTCAAGAGCAAATAAAATATCGGTAAATTCTATAGTGATCAGGGCTCCAAACATTGCCGTAAAAACGCGTTTTCCGTTTATTTCGGTCCTAAAATGGCCATTATCCAATTTGTTCGATATATTTAAAAACTTGGCGATTCCCTTGTTCTGCTCAAAGTCCTTAGGTTGCTCTTCTTTTTTTAGCATGTTAAAAGCGGTGTACAAGAGGAACAGACCAAAAAAAATGGTGATTTGGTGAATTTTGTGAATTAGAATGAGACCTACACCAATAAGAATTGCTCTAAACACTATGGCTCCGATTATACCGAGAAACAGTAATTTATGTTGGTACTGTTTTGGGATTTTGTACCCAACAAAAATTATCGCTATAACGAAAAGGTTGTCCACGCTTAACGATAGTTCGATAATGTAGCCTGTGAGATATTTTATTACACTATTGCCAGGAGAGAGGTTGCTTGGGTTGTCCACCATCCCATTTTTGTAAAACCAATAGATAATTCCGCTAAAAACCAAGGCATTTACAACAAAAAAGAGGGTTTCAAATACAGCTTGTTTGGGGTTGGTCGCCTTATCCTTTTTGTGTAGGATAAAGAAATCGATAAACAAGAGTACGCCTACATGGGCTATCAAAACAATCCAAGGCAAGGTATTTCCCATGGTTTAGTCAGGTTTTTGTTTTGCTATTGTGCATTGTAAATATAAAACTAACGAGATCCCATTGTAGCAATTATTTTAACGACTAGTTTATGTCGATTAAATAACTGATTTTATAGGGCATCAATATTTTAGGATTCCACTTTCCGAATTAAATTCTTTACACAGAACTAAATTCTAGGGAATTGGATATAGTATACAAATTATGAATGACCGAGGTAGAATTTGTTTTATTCTTTGTTTCTAATTTCTTTTTCCAGACTGGAAATCAAACTTTGGTACTCCAACTCCAAACTCTCGCCTTTTAAAATAACTTCGTTCATCTTGTTGAGTAATAGAATATACATGTTCTTAAGTTTTTGGGAGCTGAAGGTTTCGATATAAAGTGCTCTGTCCTTAAGCTTTTCGTCGTTGGTCCGCTTACGGATTTTAGCTAGAATTTCTGGATTTATATTTAAATGTTCAATGAAATTTTTTTCCAGATGCTCTTTGGTAAACTCGGTTATCTCATCTTCACTTTCTTGGTAATCCACTACGCGGTCATAAAGCTTGGAAATTCTATTTTTTAGCGAATCGTTGGTGATGATCTCAATTTTACCAGAGCTGATTATGGAATTATAAATCCCTGTTGATGGATCAAAGGTGTGGTTTTCAACATTAGTGGTGATCAACGAATCCAAATAGGTGAGGTCCCTATCGGAGAGATCGACAAAAATAACCTCCTGAAGGCTTTTGTTCCTTAGTATTTGCGCCTTTAAAATAAGGTCCAGTTCGTTAAGATTTATTTTGATGGATTCGCGAAGACTTTTTAAGGTATTAATCTCAGACCTGTGCAATTGTTTGTCTTGGTTCCAATTATTTATCTGCAATGCGATCAAAATTCCCAAGACCACAAGCGTTATTTCTCCAATGGCATAGGCCAGATAGTTTTTGAACTTTCCTTCCGAAAGTAATCTCCTTCTAATTCGTCTAAAAATCTTGATCATAGGTTCATTAGTTCTGATGGTTGAAAGACTTTGAAAACGTCTTCCAAAAAGGAACATAAGTTACTGATTTTCGCCTAAGCATTGTTCATCCAAATCGTAAACACAAAATTTGGGGTCGAACTAAACGAATTAATTGAACACTTCCTCCATTTTAAAAGCTTTCCTGTGTCAGTTCATGGTTTATAATTGCTCCGGTTAAGTTTCCGCCATACACCGCCGTAGCAACGGAGCGCATCATGGAACTATTGTCTCCACAGGCAAAAATGCCTTCTTGTGTTGTCTTTTGCATTGCATTAACTTCGATATGTCCCTGATCGGTAAGATTACAGCCCAACATTTTTGGCAGGTGAGAATTTTGTTCAAAAGGAACTGAGGCGTAAGCATATTCAAAGCTTTCCTTACATCCATCATTAAAAACGATCTTTTCCAGGTGTCCGTTAACGTGTTCAATTTCCAATACCTTTTTATCTATGATCTTAATATTGTGCCGCTCCAACTTTTTGATTTGAGTCTCATCAAAATCGTGCTTACCGTTGGTAAGAACAGTGATTTGATCGGTTAAATTATTTATTAAAGAAGCAAGATGAAATGCTCTGTCCCCATTGGCGATTATGGCAGTTTTTGTGTTTCTTATTTCGTATCCGTGGCAATACGGACAGTGTACAACGGAAATTCCCCAACATTCCGAAAATCCTTTTATTGACGGCATTAGGTCCTTAATACCGGATGCGAACACCATTTTTTTAGCAGTAAAACTGTCTCCTTTGTGCGTTGTGACTTCAAATCCATTTTTAACCCTCTTACCACTAACTACAAGACCATTATAAAAATGTACACTGTTGTACTTTTTTACCTGCTCTTGTGCAATTTCTGAAATCTCATTTGGTGTGGCCCCGTCTTGGGTAAGAAAATTATGGGAATGTGGCGTTTGTCGGTTACAAGGATTACCGGCATCAATTACCAAAGTTGTTCTTAGAGAACGTCCCAAGGCCATGGCTGTTGAAAGTCCTGCATAACTGCCGCCTATTATAATTACTTCGAAATCTTTTTTATTCATTGTGTTGTATTTCTGATAGTTGTCTATTTATTGAGGTACAAAACCATTTGTATCAGCTAATTTTTTTTGCGAGAATCCAATAATGGATAAAATTAGCTAAAAATTTATTAATGCAATAAAGTCGCATTAATAATATAGATCAACCTAGTAACAAATAGCTATTCCGTATGCTTTGTTTGGGAGTCTTATAAAGAAAAGTTGCAGAGTTTTTATCTGAATTAAAAAAAGGAAATGTAGATGAAGGACATAAAAAAAGCCATCTAACTAAAATACAGTTAAATGGCTTCTCGATTTGTAGCGAGAGGGGGACTTGAACCCCCGGCCTCCGGGTTATGAATCCGACGCTCTAACCAGCTGAGCTACCTCGCCATGGTTTTGCTAAGCGGGTGCAAATATATGTTTAAATTTTCGCTGAATCAAAATTCATTATTAATTTATTATTTGACATTTATTTTTATATCTTCCCAAACTATACAAATGTTGAAAAGGATTTAAAGAACACGACTATGAGTGATAAGGTTAAATTTGAACTGGAATTCGTTATCCAGGCCTCACCACAATTGCTTTACCAATATATTTCCACACCTTCAGGATTATCTGAATGGTACGCAGATAACGTTAATTCCAGAGGAGAGGTGTTTACCTTTATCTGGGATGGATCAGAGGAAAGAGCAAAAATGCTAAAACGTAAAAGCGAAGAGTTTGTAAAGTTGGCCTGGGAAGAAAATGATGACGATTCCTTTTTTGAAATGCGAATTATTGTAGACGAAATCACCAAGGATGTTTCCTTGTTTATAACAGATTTTGCAGACGAAGATGAAGTGGACGAGGCAAAAATGCTCTGGGAAAACCAAGTTTCCGACCTTAAGCAAGTACTGGGATCTACCTAGAACAATTCTTAAGTAAACCGTATATTTGGTCCCGAAAAAAATCGGGACTTTTTTATGGTCAATTCTAATGGAGAAATTTTAGCGGATGATGAGGCAATATTTACCTACAATAATAGGGCATTTAAGTACGGCGATGCCCTTTTTGAAACCGTTCGTTATGTAAATGGGACACTCTTTTTTTGGGAAGACCATTATTTTAGACTGATGGCTTCCATGCGTATTCTTAGAATGGAAATTCCAATGGAATTTACTCTGGAGTTTTTAGAAGAACAGATCAAAGGAACCATTACAGCAAATGGGTTGGAAAATGGCGCAGTTCGCATACGGTTATCCGTGTATAGAAACGAGGGGGGGCTTTACACACCAAGTACAAATAATGTTTCCTACCTCATAGAAGTTAGTTCCATGAAATCTCCATTTTTCACGATTGACAATGGTACTTACGAGGTGGAGCTGTTCAAGGATTTTTATGTGAACAAGGACATGTTGTCCAACCTAAAGACCACCAATAAATTATTACATGTTGTTGCAGGGGTCTATGCCCAAGAAAATGGATACGCCAACTGTTTGTTGGTGAATACGGATAAAAAAGTGGTCGAGGCCATTAATGGCAACCTGTTTTTGGTTAAGGGCAACGAGGTTAAAACCCCGCCTTTGAGCGATGGATGCCTGGACGGTATCATCAGAAAAAATTTAATGAAATTGATCGCTGCTTCCGAGGAGTTCGATCTTGTAGAAGCGTCCATTTCTCCATTTGAACTTCAAAAAGTGGACGAACTATTCATTACCAATTCAATTATAGGTATTCAGCCAATAAGTAAATACAGGAAAAAGGAGTACAATGGAACAGTTGCCAAAAGTTTGGTGGGCAAACTAAATGCAAAAGCCAGGATAGGCGTTTAATTCAGCGAAGGGTTTTCCGGCGAATTGGACCATAGAAGATAATCGCCGCCCAATTCGACCATTTTTTCTTTCCAAAACGCATTGGAGGATTTTTCCAAAATACTGCTTTCATATTCGTTGGGAAGCACTACCCACGATTTGGAGGACAGCTCTTGATCCAATTGACTTATTCCCCAACCGGAATACCCCAAAAAGAAACGGATATCCTGTTCGGTAATAATACCGTTGTTGATCAATTTAATGGTCTTTTCAAAATTACCGCCCCAAAAAATACCATCGGAAATCTCAACACTGTTTTCAATAAGTTCCGGTACTTTATGGATAAAGTAGAGATTGTCCTGTTCTACGGGGCCTCCATTAAAAACTTGGAACGGAATGGTAATATCGGAAACGAGGTCGCAGATGGTATAATCCAAGGGTTTGTTCAATATAAAGCCTACAGAACCTTCATCATTGTGTTCCGCTATAAGCACCACCGATCGGTTAAAAGAAACATCCCCGGTCAGTGAAGGTTCAGCAACGAGCAAATTTCCTTTTTTTGGCTTTTGGGTTACCATTTTCAAGTGTTTCGTTTATTTAAATTTAACATAATATTTAACATATACAAAAAATGGGAATCATATAAACTAAAAAAGCACCCCGATAGGGGTGCTTTTGTATATTAAAAATACAATTGATTAGTTTACTGCACCGCTCAATTCAGCACCTGCTTTGAACTTTACAACGTTCTTAGCGGCAATCTTAATAGTAGCTCCTGTCTGTGGATTTCTACCCTCTCTAGCGCTTCTTTTAGAAACTGACCAAGAACCAAAACCTACCAAGGAAACTCTGTCTCCTTTTTTAAGCGTTCCCTCTACATTTCCCAAGAAAGACTCCAATGCTTTTTTAGCTGCTGCTTTAGTGATGCCAGCATCAGCTGCCATAGCATCGATTAATTCTGTTTTGTTCATAATGGAATTAAATTAATTGTTGTTAATATAATTTTAATGCTGAACAAATTTATATGGATTTGCGTCCCACGCAAGCAAAACCTAGGGAAATAGGGGTTTTTGTTGATAACTTGAAACGTTTGTTGATAAAGTCGGAAAAAAATGACAAATTTTCCTAGCCCAATCATAGCAAGGCCTTAGCGAAGATGAGCCTCTTTTTCCAGATTTAATCCGTTCAAAACCTCGTTGATATGCATTTTTCGCTTACCGGGCAACTGTAGCTCCAAAAGGTTGATATATCCATTTTTCACGGCCACCTTCATGGATTTTTTCTTCACAAATAATTCTCCAGTTCCATAATCGTGCTCAATCTCTTCCATTTCGGTCCTAAAGATTTTCATAGGCTCCTCTTTTTCCGCATTGACCAATTTGGTCCATGCACCGGGATAAGGACTTAGTCCACGTATATGATTATAAATATCTTCCATGGATGCTTCCCAATTTATCCGGCAGGTGTCCTTATGGATTTTCGGAGCTGGTTTTAATTCCGTGCTTTCGTCCTGTTTTTGTCGAATAACTGTTCCTGCTTCTATTTGCTTACAGGTCTCTACCACTAGATCGGCGCCAATGATCATTAATCTATCGTGCAAGGAGCCAGCGGTATCATCTTGTGTGATTTTTTCTGTTTTCTGTAGAATGATGCTCCCCGTATCTATTTTTTCATCAATAAAAAATGTGGTGACCCCTGTTTCGGTTTCACCATTGATTATGGCCCAATTAATTGGGGCGGCTCCCCGATATTGGGGCAGGAGAGACGCATGAAGGTTAAAGGTGCCGTATTCCGGCATTTGCCAAACAGCTTTGGGCAACATCCTAAAAGCCACGACCACTTGTAAGTTCGCTTCAAGGCTTTTGAGTTCTTCCAAAAAAGATTCATCCTTTAAATTGGTGGGCTGTAAAACCTTTATTTGTTGCTCGACCGCAAATTGCTTTACGGCCGATTCTTGAACCTTTCGTCCTCGACCTGCAGGTCTATCGGGAGCAGTAATTACACCGACAACATTTAAACCAGCCTCCAATATTTTTTTAAGGCTTTGCACGGCAAAATCCGGGGTGCCCATAAATACAATACGTAGGGGGCTATTTTTTGATGTACTCATTTTTATAGTTTATGGAGATCAGCTCATCTTCAAGCAGTCTTTCCAGTGTTGTTAAAAGTTCCTCCTCATTGGCGCCGGTTTCCTTTTCCAATTGTCGGGAAGTATGGGGCCGAATTTCCAATAGCTCCATGATCCTTTTCTCCAAATAATGCGAGGAGGGCATTACTTTCTCTTGTCTACAAATATCGCAAGTACCGCAGTTTTCGGAAACCTTTTCACCAAAATAATTCAGGAGATATACACTTCGGCATACCTTTATATTGGTAATGTACCCCAACATGGCCTCCATATTTTTTTGTTTAACTTGATTAAAATCCTTGATTTTCTTGGCAAACAAATTAATGGTGTGATCATCTTCGCGGGGTACCAAAAAAGTAATTTCAAGGTCAGAGGTGTTGTTTTTATACCTCACAATCTGGTCGTCGGTAAGCTGTTGAAGTAACTGCTTCAACTGTTTCTCGCTTGTTCCGGTTTTTTGTGACAACAGATACAGATTGATTTTTGTTTCGTAATCCGTAATGCCCCCATACGTTCTTAGTATGGTCTGAATGATGGGGGCCGTTTTCCTGTTTTTGTCCAAATAATCAAATATTTGAGTTTTTGGCGCTACAAATTGTAATGTTGTTTTCTCCTTGAAGTTTTCGGAAAGCGTAAGAACCGAATTTTGATCTAATATTCGAATAGCATTAAAGGTCGTGTTCGGATTAAACCCGTAGCGTTTGCAAAATTCATTGAATGTAAAGGCCAAAGCTTCACTTATAAGTTCACCGTACGATATCTGGAAATAATTGTTGAGTTTGGAATACACCATTTTAACAAATGCCACATCGGGCAAATTGGCCAAAAATTGTTGCTTTGCCTTTTCGGCATCTTCGTTAGAGGAAACAATTATGGCCGTTGATGGTTTACCATCCCTTCCTGCCCGCCCCGCTTCTTGAAAATAGCTCTCCAGGCTATCGGGGATTTGATAATGGACCACTAGGCGAACATCCGGCTTGTCCACTCCCATTCCAAAGGCATTGGTAGCCACCATCGCTCGTACCTTGCCGCTTAACCAAAGGTTAAGTTTTTCTTCTTTGTCGGATTTTGGAATGCCTCCATGAAAAAACGAGGCGGAGATACCGTTCCTTATCAAAAAATTGGCAAGAGAGATGGACATTTTTCTAGAGCGTACATAAACAATCGCACTGCCCGGCACCTTGTCCATGTATTTTTTAAGTTGGTAGAGCTTATCTTCGGAATGCTTTACCTTAAATACAATATTAGATCGCGAAAACGAATCCTTAAAAATCTGTACCTGCTCCAATTGTAAATTCTCGACAATATCGCCAACAACTTTTGGAGTCGCCGTTGCCGTAAGTGCGATCATTGGAACGTTGGGCACCAATTCCTTTAAAATGGAACAGCCCAAGTAAGAAGGTCTAAAGTCGTTACCCCATTGTGAGATACAGTGGGCCTCATCAATGGCGATAAGGTTAACATTCATCTGTTGGATACGTCCTTGAACCAAGGGTTGTTGCAATCGCTCTGGGGACAGATACAAAAATTTATAATTGCCATAAATGCAGTTATCGAGCAGATTGTTCAGTTCCTCTTTTGAAATCCCACCCGTTAACGCAATAGCTTTAATGTTTCTTTTTTTTAGCTGAGATACTTGATCTTGAATCAACGCGACCAATGGAGAAACAACAATACAAATACCCTCCATGGCAAGCGAGGGAACTTGGTAGCAAACCGACTTTCCGCCTCCGGTGGGCATAAGCGCCAATACATCCTTGCCCGCTAGGACATTGCCAATAATGTTTTGTTGGGAGCCCCTAAAACCATCGTAGCCCCAAAAGTGTTTTAAAATACTTGCGGTGTCTTTGTGCACTATGGATTTTTAAGTGTTTCCAAAATAAATTCAATCCGATTTGGGACTGCATCTTTTGGCACTTCGATGGGGTCATAGCCAAATTGGGTATAGGTTTTCATCAAGGCAAGATGAATGCGTTCAGCCTCTTCAAAAGTTTCCAATCTTTCGTTGTCGGATACGTAAATTTCTTTCCATGGCGGAACAATAAAAACAGAATCGTATCTGTGGTCCTCACAATGGGAGGTAAAAAACGTGTCGTATTTCTGTCCAAAAAAATCCATATAGGCCAATACATCGGGAATACCACGGTCAAAAAAACTTATAGGAACATTGGTGGTCAAAGATTGTTTATAGTGCCTCGTTCTGCCTTCGAGCAGGTCTTTGTTGAACTGCATGGCATCGTCCACAAACACCAATGGGTTGGAGATATGTTCCTCACACTGTCCTTCCAGTTTAGCTTTGGAGGTCATGTCCCTGATAATTTCATGAAAGCAATGATACCCTTTGCTTTCCAATCCGTTAACAATGGATGTTTTTCCCGTTCCGGGAGCTCCTGTAATTACTACCTTGCTCTTTCCCAAAGACCTTGAATTAAAGGTGCAAAGTAATGAAATAGCCACAAGGAAAAAAAATTGAAGGCTAAGCCATATATTTGTAAAAAATTAGGCATGGACAAGAACGATACAGATGAATTTTATAATAGGTTAAGGGAAAAATTGCTCGAAAACACCGATTGGCCGTCCAATTATCTTTATAAATTTATAGTACCAACCGATGAGGCGCGCATACAGCAAGTGCATAAGATTTTTGATAACACCGGTGCAGTGATCGAGTCAAAAAAATCGAAAAAAGGAACGTACACGAGTATATCCATTATGGTACAAATGCAAGATCCCGATGCAGTGATAGAAAAATACAAGGAGGTTTCCATAGTAGAAGGCGTTATTTCCCTGTAAAACCTTTGTTTGCCATAATTTTAGTATTTTGCAGGCGTTATCGGATAGACTTTCCTAATTTAAACTTCTAAACACGTTAATTTGAACGAAGTATATAACCTAGAATACAATACAGAACGTCCAAAACTTTTTATTCCTGAGTATGGTCGTCATTTTCAAAAGATGGTAGACCATGCAGTTGCCATAGAAGACCGTGAAGAGCGTAATAAAGTGGCCAAATCCATAATTAGTGTTATGGGCAATCTACAGCCGCATTTAAGGGATGTTCCCGATTTTCAGCACAAATTGTGGGACCAGTTGTTTATTATGGCCGACTTTAAATTGGATGTGGATTCACCATTTCCCATTACTTCCAAGGAAATGTTGCAACAGCGACCCGAGCCATTGAATTACCCACAAAATCATCCCAAATACCGTTTTTATGGAAACAATATCAAAAGAATGATAGATGTGGCGGTTCAATGGGAAGAAGGGGACATGAGGTCGGGACTGGAATATGCCATTGCCAATCACATGAAAAAGTGCTACCTCGTTTGGAACAAGGATACCGTCGAAGATGGTGTGATTTTTAACCACCTCAAAGAACTGAGTGATGGAAAAATCGATTTGGCCAAAAAAGACGAGAGTCTAACAGAAAGTGGGCAGTTCCTTAAAAACAAACCAGCTAGATCTAACAGCAACCGCGGAAAAAAGAATCAAAGAGGAAGGAAAAAAAGATATTAAACTCCAAAGGAATTCATGGGTACATTTCGAATAGAGGGCGGACACCGGTTACATGGTGAGATCACCCCGCAAGGAGCAAAGAACGAAGCACTACAGATTCTTTGTGCTGTTTTGTTGTCAGAAGAAAAAATTACCATCAACAACATACCGGACATCGTCGATGTCAACAAACTAATTTCCTTACTCGAGGATTTAGGCGTGAAAATCCAGAAAAAAGGTAAGGGATCCTATACATTTAAGGCAGACGACGTAAATCTGGATTACCTGCAATCGGCCAAGTTTAAAGAAGATGGTAGGGGTCTTAGAGGTTCCATAATGTTGGTGGGACCTTTGTTGTCCAGATTTGGAAAAGGATACATCCCCAAACCAGGCGGCGATAAAATAGGCAGGCGAAGACTGGATACCCATTTTGAAGGATTTATTAAACTGGGAGCCAATTTTAGGTATAACAAAGAAGAACACTTTTACGGTGTAGAAGCCGAGAAACTCACCGGAACCTACATGTTGTTGGATGAAGCATCCGTTACCGGTACAGCCAATATTGTGATGGCAGCTGTTTTGGCAGAGGGAACAACAACCATTTATAATGCCGCTTGTGAACCCTATCTGCAGCAATTGTGCAAAATGCTGAACCGTATGGGCGCAAAAATTTCAGGTATAGGCTCCAATCTATTGACTATCGATGGGGTGGACTCTTTGGGGGGTACGGAACATACCATGTTGCCCGATATGATAGAAATCGGTAGCTGGGTCGGATTGGCTGCAATGACCCAAAGCGAACTTACCATAAAGAATGTAAGTTGGAACGATTTGGGACAAATTCCGACCGTATTCAGAAAGTTGGGTATCACTTTAGAAAGAAAAGGGGACGATATCTTTATCCCGAAACACGAAGAAGGTTACGAAATACAGAACTTTATCGATGGATCTATACTGACCATTGCCGATGCCCCATGGCCTGGACTAACCCCGGATTTATTGAGTATAATTTTGGTTGTAGCCACTCAAGCAAGGGGAGAAGTGCTCATCCATCAAAAAATGTTCGAGAGCCGTTTGTTCTTTGTAGATAAGTTGATCGATATGGGGGCAAAGATAATTCTCTGCGATCCACACCGAGCCACGGTTATTGGACACGATTTTAAATCTACCTTAAAAGCCACTACCATGGTTTCTCCGGATATTCGAGCTGGAGTTTCCCTTTTGATCGCAGCATTGTCTGCCAAGGGAACTTCCACTATACATAATATTGAGCAAATTGATCGTGGTTACGAGAATATCGATGAACGTTTGCGTGCTATAGGGGCGAATATTGTGAGGGTTTAATTTTTCAATTCTACTAATTTCCCATCAGGATACAGAGCAAAACGCCCTCTATTTTTTTCGTGAACATGATCTGGATAGGGCCATGGCCATCCCCCAAATTGAGTCAATCGGTACTCTTCCATTGCTTTTTGGATCTCATCCTGGGTGTTCATTACAAAGGGTCCATATTTGGCAACCGGTTCACCAATGGGTTTTCCTTGCAATAGCATAAAATGTGCAGTTTCCGAGCCAATTTTAATATTAACATCTCGGCTAGGGTCTAAAACAATGCCAAAGTTGGGATTTATTTTTTTATCCTCGATCTGGATATAGTTGCCATCATAAAAATATAGCACCCGATTAACAGCGGCATTGGCTTTTGGCAACACATATTCGGACGCTGCACGGGCATGGATGTTCCAAATGGCAACTTCGTTTTTGGGGTCAGTCGCCCAAGAATCGGGAGCGGGATCGAGCGAAGCAACATTTTTATAGGCACCGGCAATTATCTTGATTTTTGCATTTTGCTCCTCTACAACTGGAATATCTTCATTCCAGAGCATTCTGAAGTGAGGGTCCGCGAATTTTCCAGCTTTCGGTAAATTCAACCAAATCTGGAACAACTCTAAAGTATTTTCCTCATCATCTTTGAGCAAGGGAAACATTTCGGAGTGCTGTACACCGCGTCCGGCTGTCATCCATTGTACGTCGCCTTCGCCGAACCTTCCAGCTGCTCCCAACGAATCGGAATGATCACAAAACCCTTTGTTTACTATGGTTATCGTCTCAAAACCTCTATGTGGATGATAAGGAAACCCAGGAATGGTCTGTCCGTGGTACATTCGCCATTTGTGAGATGGGTCAAAATCGTTTCCTAAGTTTCTATCTTGAAGTAGTGAGCTGTCAGGACCCATTTCACCGTTACCTTTTGGGTAATTGTCCAAATGATACACACTGAACAAAAAGGGATCTAATGTTTGCCATGGTATACTTAATGGAAACGTTTGTTTTACCGATTTTTTCATGTTAAGTTCTGTTTTGGTAAAAAAGCCTGCTCAGAGCAGGCTTTTTATGTATTTCGTAGCAAGTTATTTTCCGGGAATAGGTGGTGGGCCATCGATCATGGCCTCGTATTTTACATCACCTTTTCTGGTAATATATTCATCTTTGACTTTTTCTACCAATTTGGGGTCATCGAACAGGTCGAACATGGTCATTCCCATGGCTTTTGAAGCATAGACCATGCCTTTATGTCCTATACTCATACCGCCACATGCCACAACGGCCCAGGAGTGCCATGGTGTTCCTTTGGGTGCAACGGTTACCCCAAGGTTAATGTTCGGAACGTTCCAACTTACATCTCCAACATCGGTGGAACCGCCGCCGGGCAAAGCCTCGGTTTCTTTTAACGGATGAATTTCGCCGTCCATGCCCACTTGTGGTTTCCCGGTCGCCTCTTGAATGGCTTTACCAAAGGCAGTCTCCTCCTCGGTATAGGTTATTGGTCCCAAAAGCTCTAGGTTATTCTGCATGATCTTTCCTCCTTCGCGATTTACCAAAGTTTCGTAGATACCCGAAATCAAGGAGTATTTATATTCTACATTGGCCATAATGGCTGCACCTTCCGCCATGGCCTTTACTCGTTCAAAAGTTGGAAGCATAACTTCTCTTTTAGGATCGCGGACCCTAACCCATAAACGGGCATAATCGGGAACTACATTGACCACTTGGCCACCATCTTGAATATGATAGTGTATTCTTGATGTTGGTTTTATATGCTCTCTGTAATAATTGATTCCCGTTGTATAGAGTTCCAGGGCATCTGCGGCACTTCTTCCGTTCCATGGATCGGATGATGCATGTGCTGCTTGACCATAAAACTCGATCATAAAGTCGATAAGGGAGAGCCCACTTTGCACATCGGCCTCTATTTGAGCGGAGGGGTGCCAACTTACATTGACATCTACATCGTCCCAGAGGCCGGCCTCGACCATCCAAACCTTACCAAAGAACTTTTCCTCGGCAGGTGTACCTAAAAATTTGACGGTCCCTTGTATTTTTCCAGCTTCGATCTGTTCTTTAATTGCCAATGCGGCACCCAAGCTGGCAGCACCGAACATATTGTGGCCGCAGCCATGACCAGGAGCGCCATCAACCCGAGGATCTTTGTTGGGGACCGTATTTTGGGATAATCCTGGGAGTGCATCAAACTCGCCCAACACACTGATTACGGGTTTTCCCGAACCAAAGGTTGCAACAAAGGCCGTTGGGATATCCGCAACACCGCGAGTAACGGTCATTCCATTTTTTTCAGCATAATCCGCAAGTAATTTTGATGAAATCGACTCCTCAAAAGCGGTCTCGGCCAAGGCCCAGATAGAATCGCTGATTTGTATAAGGTTATCTTTATGTTTTTCTACGGCTTCGACCACGGCTTTTTTGTCCTTGGTCATCTTTTGGGCGGATAGGTTCAGGACGAACAGCCCAAAAAGAAATAAGGTTGTTAAATTTTTCATTGTAAAAGTTTTGAGTTAGCTATATATCGTAACGACATTGCTGCCGAGAGTGGTACAGCAAAGCGATATCGATAGCACTAAATTTAAAGAAAAAGCTTTAACTAACCGCTTCTTTATAGGTTTTTAGGCATCGTTCCCTTGCCATTTTGTGTTCCACGATAGGGTCTGGATAGCTTAATTCCTGAAGATCTTTGACCCATTTGTTGATGTATTTCTTATCCTTATCAAATTTTTTGATCTGGGTGGTGGGGTTGAATATCCGAAAATATGGAGCGGCATCCACACCACTGCCAGCGGCCCATTGCCAATTCCCCACATTGCTGGCCATTTCGTAATCCAAGAGTTTTTCTGCAAAATAGGCTTCGCCCCAACGCCAATCTATCAATAAATGTTTACAAAGAAAGCTGGCTACCAGCATTCTCACACGGTTGTGCATGTAACCGGTTTCATTGAGTTCTCGCATGCCGGCATCCACCAATGGATACCCTGTTTTTCCCGTTTTCCATTTTTCGAATTCATCTTCATTGTTGCGCCATTCTATTCGATCATATTTGGCCCGGAAGGCTTGATTGACCGTTTTGGGGAAATGCCATAATATTTGCATAAAGAACTCTCTCCAGATCAGTTCGTTCCAAAAAGTTTCGTTTTTTTCTCCAATGGCTTTTTTTATCATTTTTCGTATGGAAACCGTTCCAAATCGCAAATGTGGACCCAATCGGGATGTTCCTGTTTCCTTGTCGGGGTAGTCACGGGTATCTTCATACTTTTGAATAAGATTTGGTGTAACCGTAAAATCCGGTGTTTTAATGGAAGATGCTTCAAAACCTATATCTTCCAAGGTGAGTTGAGGCAAGGACTTGTTCTTAATCGTATTCTTTTCAAGATTGGGAAAAGTATCATATTCCACCAGATGGATGGACGGATTAAAAGTTTCTTTCCATTTACGCATAAACGGGGTGTACACCACATAGGGTTCGCCATCGTCCTTGACAACTTCGCTTTTTTCAAAGATTACCTGATCCTTAAAGGTGTTGAATTCAATATTGTTTTCCTCTAAATACGATTTTATTTTAGCATCTCTTTCTTTGGCGTATGGTTCGTAATCGTGATTGGTATAAACAGCCTCAATGGTATAATCTTCAATTAGTTGTTGAATAACCTTTTTTGGGGTGCCGTAAAACTGGGCCAAGCCACTATCGAAATTTGTAGAAAGTTGATTGTTCAGTTTTTGGACCTGTTCATGGATAAACGTGACCCTGGCATCTTTTTTTGGTAGACTTTCAAGTATTTCCGAATCAAAAATGAAAATCGGTAAAACTGGCGTGCCATTTTGAAGGGCATGGTACAAGGCAACGTTGTCATCCAACCGTAAATCTCGCCTAAACCAAAATATATTGATCTTATCCTTCATCAATTTACATTTAAACTGGACATTCCGCCGTCAACACCAATTACCTGACCGGTAATCCAAGAACTATCGTCTTGCAATAAGAAAACACCCATTTTGGCTATATCGGTTGCAGTTCCGACCCTTTTGAGAGGGTGCCGCTGATCCATCATAGCTTTCTTTTTTTCGTTGCTGAGCAATCTTTCGGATAGGGGAGTGTCCACTAAGGATGGAGCAATAACATTGACCCGTAATTTTGGGGCGTACTCGGCCGCCAAAGCACGAGAAAATCCTTCTATAGCACCTTTGGCCGCTGCTACACTAGTATGAAAAGGCATTCCTGTTCCGACAGCTACGGTACTAAAAAACACCATACTGCCATCTTCGTTCATACGTTCGATAATGGATTTTACGGTCTTGGCCAATGCGATAAAATTGATTTCGAGATCATTTTGAATTGTTTCGATTCCCAATGATTTGAAAGGTTTAAGATTGATGCTCCCGGGGCAATACACAAAGCCGTCCAGTTTTTCGGGGATGTTTTTGTGCGTTATATCTTCGGTTAAGGCATCAAAAGGAATATGGGTTACGTCCAAATTGCGCAATTCATCGTTACTCCTGCTTGCAACATAAACAGAGTGTTCCTTGGAAAGATGTTTGGCCATTTCCAAGCCTATACCATAAGAACCTCCAATTAATAATATGTGTTTCATTTTATACTTTTCTAAGGTTGAGATAATTGGTTTTACCTTTTACTTCTCCGAACAATTCCGCCAGCTTTTTTTCGCGAAACCTGAATATTTTTTGCAACTGTTTTTTTACCAAAATTGGATGCATTATTTGCCCAAGAAACCCAAAAGGTAATTTGTAATCAATAATATCTTCCATTTCCACACCATCCGGAACTTCTTTAATAAAGTGTTTGTGGTGCCATAAAGAGTAGGGGCCAAACCGTTGTTCATCCACAAAATAGGATCCTTTTTGAACATGGGTGATTTCTGTTACCCATTTTGTTGAGACAAGCGGGAATGGTTTAACTATATATTGGATTATTTGACCCTGGAACATAGGCCTATCTGCACCGGACAAGATATGGAACCCCATATGTGGGGGTGTTATCACGGCAAGGTTTTTTGGATCGGATAAAAAATCCCAAGCCTCCTTTTTACTGATAGGCAAAAATTGCCTCGATTTTAATTGATAAAGCTGCATTCGAATAGTTTGTACAAAGATAATCGTAAAATGTTTAATATATTTATTATAAAGTTAAACAAAAATTAAATTCTACGGTTTTTATTGATACTTTTGATTTATACTTTAATTAACAAATTGAGCTCTGCTTTATCTTAATTTTGTTTTGCTAAACATTTAATACACTTAATTATGAAAAAATTTGCACTCTTATTATTTGCTGTATCCATGTGTTTTTCTTTGGAAGCACAAATACAGACTCCTGCACCCAGTCCATTTTCCAAATTGGAACAAAAAGTGGGATTGACCGATGTTACTGTTGAATATTCCAGACCTGCAATGAGAGGGAGAAAAATATTCGGGGATTTGGTTCCTTTCGATGCTATTTGGAGAACTGGTGCCAACCAAAATACCAAAGTAACCTTCTCTGATGATGTTGTGGTAAAGGGCAAGGAGTTGAAAGCCGGTTCCTATGCCATTTACACTAGACCCAATGAAGCGGTTTGGGAAGTATTTTTCTATTCCGATACAGAGAATTGGGGTACTCCGCAGGAGTGGGATGCATCTAAAGTTGCGGCTACCGTAAAAGTAGAGACAATGGATATACCCATGCCGATAGAATCATTTACCATTACCATAGATGATCTTCATAACAATGGAGGTGTGTTGGGCATTATGTGGGAGAACACTTATGTTGGCGTAGAATTTACCGTTCCAACTGTGAAAAAAGCCACTAAAAGTATAGAGGAGACCATGGCCAATACTGCAGATTTAAAAGCCGGCGACTATTATGCCGCAGGTTCTTATTATTTTGCCGAGGGCATGAATATGGAGCAAGCCAAGGAATGGGTAAACAAAGCAGTAGAAATGGATGGAGGTAAAGCATATTGGATGATGCGGACACAATCTTTGATCTATGCCAAACTAGGAGATAAAAAAGCTGCTATCGAAGCAGCAAAAAAATCATTGGCGGCCGCTCAAGCTGCGGGTAATCAGGATTATGTTAAAATGAACAAGGATTCCTTGAAAGAATGGGCCCAGATGTAAGCAGACCCCAATTTTAATAGTATTGAAGAGACCCACTTTAAAAGTGGGTTTTTTTATTCATCAATTGCGGTGGAATTGCCCAGAAAATTATCGAATATTTGAGTAATAAAGGCCAATAGGATAACCAACAAGCATCCGAAGGCATTCAACCATAAATAGGACATCCAATCAAAATACCAACCTATAATTACGATCACTTGGGTAACAATGGCAGCAACAAAAACGGCATTTCCTTTCACATATTTAAAGAAAAAGGCCAAAAGGAAAATACCCAGGACATTACCGTAAAAAATAGAACCAATAATGTTTACGAGCTGGATCAGGTTATCAAAGAGGTTGGCCACATTGGCGATAATAATTGCAATTATTCCCCAAACAAGAGTGAAAACCTTGGTCGCTTTAACATAGTGTTCCTGAGATTCTTCTTTTTTTATACTCCTTTTATAAAGGTCCAACGCTGTAATGGTACCCAGAGCATTCAATTCGGATGCCGTGGAGGACATTGCTGCGGACAGAATTACGGCCAATAACAGCCCAATAAGACCCATGGGCAGGTTATTCAAGATAAAATGGATGAACACATAATCCTTATCATTCGTCTCTACAGTATCATCAGCTTTTGAAATTAATGTTTTTGCCGTGGCCCGATTTGCTTTTTCCTTTTCATTGATCTTTACGATATCCTGCTTTGCTTGTTCTATCGCATTGTATTCTTTGAGCTCCAGTGCCGCTGAAAACGAATGCTGTGCCATCCGTTTTTCTTTTTCCAGTTCCTTGTGGTCGTTCTCCAGTGCTTGGTAGTCGTTGGCGTAATCGGATTGCAATACCGCCTCAGTTGCTGCCGGATTAAAATTAAGGGGAGAGGAATTATATTGATAAAAAACAAAAACCATGGTCCCGACCAAAAGGATGAAAAATTGCATCGGGATTTTAAAAACGCCGTTAAAAATAAGGCCTAACTGACTTTCGCGAACAGATCTGCCCGATAGATAACGTTGTACTTGGCTTTGGTCGGTCCCGAAATAGGCCAGAGCTAAAAAGAACCCGCCAGTGATACCGCTCCAAAATGTATAGCGATTATTGGTATCGAAAGAAAAATCGAGAATATTGAGTTTATTGTTGGCCCCGGCAATTTTTAATGCCTTTCCAAAGGAAAGGTCGGTCGGTAAAGCCCCCATAATAAAGAAAAAGGCAAAGAACATACCCAACATAATAATGAACATCTGCTGTTTTTGGGTTACGCTTACCGCTTTGGTCCCTCCAGAAACTGTGTAGATGATTACCAATATTCCTATAATAACGTTGAGCGTTCGTAAGTCCCACCCCAAAACTGCTGAAAGAATTATGGAAGGGGCAAAAATCGTAATTCCGGCGGCAAGTCCTCGCTGAATTAAGAATAATAATGCCGTAAGTGTCCTGGTTTTAAGGTCAAAACGACCTTCTAACATTTCGTATGCGGTATAGACTTTTAGTTTTTTATAGATGGGAATAAATACCAAGCAAATAAAAATCATGGCCAGGGGCAATCCAAAATAGAATTGAACAAAGCCCATACCATCGTTAAAAGCCTGTCCCGGTGTGGATAAAAAGGTAATGGCGCTGGCTTGAGTGGCCATCACGGACAAACCGATGGTCCACCATTTAATATTGTCTCCCCCGCGGACATAGTCGTCCACATTGCTATTGCCACGTGTTTTCCAAACACCGTATGCAACAATGAAAAGCAAGGTACTACCAAGAATTATCCAATCAAGTAATGCCATTCAGGATGTTAATTATTTAATATCATAATGAGGTAAAAAACCAAGATATAAATGGCATTTAAGAGGATTACAATGCTGTATTCCCTTTTCCATTCGTATTTGGTGTTCATGTTATCCTTTGACATTACTGTCCTTTTTTACTTCATTTTTGCCGATCGAAAGCATGTTGGCAAACAGTTTATATGCTCCGGAAACTCCCACGGGCAATTCCCTGAAGAAGCTAAGTCCTGTGTAAATATAGTGACCTTCTCCGTAAGGTGCCACAATTAAGCTTCCTTGTTTTTCGGTTTCACCTTCATCTTTCATGGATAGAATAGGGGTGAACTCGGCACTCCATTTGCTTGGAAAATATAGACCGCGCTCTTGTACCCATCCTTCAAAATCTTTCGTGGTAATGGCATTGGGAAAATTAACAAGGGAATTTTTTGGGGCCAATATTTTGACCTCGGCATTCTCGTCGGTAACCCTATCCCGTGAAAGTGTAATATCGTAGGGCGCAATATTTTCAAATTGATTGGACCATCTGCCAGCGGTATTGTATTGCACGATCATGGTTCCGCCTCTTTCCACATAATCGAACAACACCGGCTGTTTAAACTTAAGTGCGCCGATCACATTGTATGCTCGAATGCCTACAACTACGGCATCATACTTGTCCAAATCTCCATTTTGTATTTCATTGGGGTCTACAATGTGTACTTGGTACCCGATCTGTTCCAAACTTTCAGGGACCTTATCACCAGCCCCCATAATGTAGGCAATGTGTTCACCAGCTTTTTTTATGTCCATTCGCACTACCTTCGCCGCCGATGGCAAAAGAACCGATTGTTTTGGAATATGGTCGTAAGCGATTTCCACCAATTCCTTGTCAAAAACTTGATTGCCAACGGTAATTTTTGGTTCAATATTACCTTCACTCTCAGAATTTGGGGGAGTAACCTTAAAGGTTAACGGAATTTCCTCACCTCTTTGTTCTATCGTAAATGGTATGGATTTTGGGGAGACCGACCAGCCCGTCGGATGATCTAAGGAAATGGTTCCAGAGACATTATTTTTTCCAGCTCTGACCTTTACCTGTACTTCTTTGGTGTCCGAATTTGCAAAAATCAAAACTTTTTCATCAATTTTGGAGGTTACTTCGGGAAGAATGGCAAAAGGCTCGTACAATTCTCCCTTGTCCGGTCTGGAGTAGCGGTGTACTACATCTTTTTCGAATATAATTTCACTTCCATCGAACAACAAGCTAAATCTAGCTTTAAAGGCATTGGGCGTTTCCGGTTTTCCTATCAATTGTTGATTGTTAACCACGTACATGCCAAGCGACCCCTGCTCGTTCAACCAGTACGGACTGGTATACATCATGGAACTGGGGACAGAAAAGTCAATTGAAAAATTTTCCTTTTGATTATTGGTTAAAACCTTGTTTGGAGCGATCTTGGCGTTTGCACCGACCAACTGGATTTCTTTTAAAGTAATGTTGGCGGACGATCTATTTATGGCTTCCAAATTGATGGTCGCCTGGCTTCCAGGGGTGGCTGAAGCATTTTCGGAACTGGCTTCCAGATATAGCCCGGTAGCGGCCAAAATAATATGCTTTAATTCTTTTGATTTTATACTCTTCCAATGCTCATCTTCAATATTTTGAAGCATTTGATAGGCTCTAATAAGTTCGGGTATGTGCTTGGCCGGATTTTGAAAATCGAAATTTTCTTCGACTTTTTCCAAAATCCGTCCAATGGCTTCACCACCTTTTACACGGGACCAGGTTGTATTGACCCCTTCAAAAAGATCGTTGCCGGTAGCTGCCGGTCCTTTAAGCAATTCCAAATACTCCTCGGACGAACCACGAACCGTTAACGTTCCAAAACCTTGGCATAAGTGTTGGCTTCTGGACATTGCCGAAATTTCATTGTTGGATAGGCCAAGCTCCGGATAATATACGCCAACATCCATTTTAATCATATTGGATTTATCCGCTTTGGCAAACTTTTCCCTACTTCCATATTGCCACCAAGATGTATTATAAAAAATACGTTTGGGTTGCCAAGTATCGGAGTGGTTCAGTTGTTCCGGGTAAGCTTGTGGATTGTTGGCCAGATCAAAAGCCTCCATGCTCAACATTGCGGAGGCTGTGTGGTGGCCATGCGTGGTTCCCGGTGTTCTGTGGTCAAAACGATTTATGATCACGTCCGGTTTAATATTTCGGATTGCCCAAACTACATCGGCCAACACTTTATCGTTGTCCCAAATCTCCAATGTTTCTTTGGGTAGTTTCGAGAATCCAAAATCGTTTGCCCGTGTAAATAGTTGTTCTCCACCATCCACATTTCTTGCCGCCAAAAGTTCCTGGGTACGCAGAACGCCCAATAATTCTCTGAGTTCTGAACCAATCAGGTTTTGTCCACCATCACCACGGGTTAGGGATAGGTATACTGTTTTTGCTTTTTTATGATTGGATAGGTACGAAATTAAGCTGGTGTTCTCGTCATCGGGGTGGGCCGCAACATAAAGTGCGGTTCCCAAAAAATTCAATTTCTGAACTTCGTGAAACAGTTCGGCAGAGGTAAGTTTTTCTGGTTTTTGCGCAAATCCACTGGTAAACAATACTATTGTTGCTGAAAAAAATATCCAGAAATGTTTCATGATCGTTGGTTTAGCAAGTTGTTCAAATATAGGTAGTTTGTGTACAGACATTCGTTTCTTTACAAGACTTTTAACATAGAAAATGTTCAATTTTATAAACCTAAACTGTCCCTTAAAATTAGATCATTATTGCTATTTTGACCCCAATATGCGGTTTTCAATGTTTTTATTTTTGTGGTAGAAGTGGTCATTACTTTTGCATTTGGACCAAAACCACTTTTAAATTCTTCCGTCCAACTTTCTATGGCATAAGGAAAATCTGAAGTAAAATCAATCTTTAAAGTACGTTCCAATTCAGGGTAATGAATGGTGTAGGTAGAAGTTTCGTGGTTTGATGATAGCTTGGCCATAGCGCTGTATGCCTTAACCTTTTTATGGACCAATCGTAAATATTCCAGCGAAGGCACCATGGTTATATCGCCCAAGGGAAGATTATTGGGGTTTATACGGATCTTGGTCCAGATTTCGTTTTCCAAGTTGGCTTTTTCCATTGAAAATGCTTGGTCCGCCTCACTCTCAAAATAAGAATGTGAAGTAAACTCAAATTGATCTCTATTGTTCAATTGAGCGTATACGTGACCGCACCATTCCTGGACCGACAAACTCGTCTTTAATGCATGTAGATTGTCATGGACAGGGTAAAACGTACTGTTCATAATGGAGTATGGATAAATACCGGTTAAAAACTTTTTGGTCGCATTGAGTTTAAGAACCGAAATATTATCGGCACTGGCACGGTCTGCTTTTACTTGTTTATTGGGCAAAAAGGGTTCGGTAACGTAGATCATCGCGGCTGTTCCATCTCGTAGCTCTCCATATCGCGCCTGTTCCAGCCGGTAGGAAGTGATTTCGGCATTCCCTGCATACCAATACTTTTTAAAATCTTCGGTGAGCGGATTTCTGGGCAGGGGCTTGTCCATTTCGAGCTCTGGTTTTTGCAAAGTCTCCTCGGCAACACTATTTTTTTCTTGACAACTGACAAATAATGCGATTGCAATAATCAAGCGGGCAATTTTTGGTATTATATGAGAAAGTTTCATGGATGCTTTTTTCAAATTTAAGGTTAAAGTCGGTTTATATCAATATACTTAACTTTTTCCAATACAGGGAAAACTGTAATTTTGCAAAAATTTCAGAAGCAAATATTCTTGGTATGCAACAAATTGAGCTGATGGCTCCGGCCGGTAATTTTGAATCTTTGCAAGCCGCTCTGGACAATGGGGCAGATTCGGTATATTTTGGAGTTGAACAATTGAACATGAGGGCAAGGGCCACGATGAACTTTACTTTGGACGACCTGCCAGAGATAGCCAAACGATGTAATGGCAAAGGTGTTAGGACTTACCTTACCTTGAATACCATAATTTACGATCACGATCTATCCATTGTAAAAACTCTTTTAAAAAAAGCCAAAGAGGTTGGTCTCACTGCCATAATCGCTATGGATCAGGCTGTGATATCTTCGGCCAGAGAGCTGGGACTGGAAGTTCATATTTCTACACAGATCAATGTGACCAATATAGAAACGGTAAAGTTTTATGCCATGTTTGCCGATACCATGGTTTTGAGCCGAGAGTTGAGCTTGCGTCAGGTAAAAAAGATAACCGAACAAATTGAGAAGGAGCAGATCAAGGGACCATCCGGGCGTTTGGTCGAGATTGAAGTATTCGGACACGGAGCTCTTTGCATGGCTGTTTCCGGTAAGTGTTATTTGAGTTTGCACTCCCACAATTCATCGGCAAATAGAGGAGCTTGCAAACAGAATTGCCGTAAAAAGTATACGGTGATCGATCAAGAAAGTGGTTTTGAAATGGAACTTGACAATGAGTATATAATGTCGCCGAAAGACCTCTGTACCATCGATTTTCTGGATCAAGTGGCAGATGCAGGCGTAAAGGTCTTAAAGATAGAGGGACGTGGACGTGCTCCGGAATATGTGGCCCGTGTAATAAAATGCTATCGCCAGGCGATAGATAGTTTGTACGAGGGAAACTATGATAAGAAAAGAGTGATCGAATGGATGCAAGAATTGGAAAAAGTCTACAATCGCGGCTTCTGGAGCGGTTATTATTTAGGTCAAAAGCTGGGAGAGTGGAGTAAAATACCCGGTTCCTCTGCCACACAAAAGAAAGTGTACATTGGAAAAGGAGCACATTTCTTTCCAAAAAGCAACATCGGTGAGTTTACTATTGAAGCCTATGATCTTTCTATTGGAGATACAATTTTGGTTACAGGCCCAACCACTGGTGCCAAGGAAATGAAGGTTACCGAAATGTTGGTGAACGATGCCAAATTATCCACTGCAAAAAAAGGGGACTCCGTAACCATTCCTTTAGGTTTTAGGATTCGCCTTTCGGACAAATTGTACAAAATTGTTGAAAACAAGGTGGAAGCCTAATGGTAGTTGTTACGCTTCAGCGAGAAAAATGCATCGGCTGCAACTATTGTGTTGAAATGGCGCCACAGCATTTTGCCATGTCCAAAAAGGATGGTAAATCTGTTTTATTGCATTCACAGAACAAAAAGGGGTTCCATACCATAAAATCGCACGACGAGGGAATTTTTGATAGCTGTGAACAAGCTTCCAAGGCATGTCCTGTAAAAATCATATCGGTAAAAAGAACCTGATCAAAGTTCCAAAAGGGTAGTGTATACCAAATGAGTGGGCAATCCGACTACATTGTTATAAGAACCTTGGATTTCAGAAATACCGATCATTCCGATCCACTCCTGAATACCGTAGGCACCTGCTTTATCGTAAGGTTGGTATCTCTCTATATAAAAATTGATCTCATCATCGGTCAAATCTTTCAATTTTACTTTGGTAACACAACTGGCCATGGTTTGTTTTTGTGTGGTGGTAAAGCATACCGAGGTAATAACTTCGTGCCAATCCCCGGACATGGTCTTTAACATTTTAAAAGCCTCGCCTTGGTTGCTCGCTTTTGCCAACGATGCATTGTTGTGCCAGACCACGGTATCCGAGGTTATCAAAATATCCGAAGGGTTCAATTCATTTTTAAAGGGGGTAGCTTTTAACTTGGCCAAATAAGCGGATATTTCTTCGCCCTGTAGTTCTTGAGGGTAAATTTCTTCCACGGATTTTGGGCGTACCTCAAAATCCAGCCCTAATTCTTCCAAAAACATTTTACGACGGGGAGAACCCGAACCTAGGATTATGTGTCTACCTTTGAGTTTTTCCTTGAGTGGGTTTTTAGTCATTCTTTGCACTAAAATTATCGTTCCAGTCCCCTCGAACTTTCAAGACCTGTTCAATTACGTCCCTTACGCAACCATCTCCTCCGTTTTTATGGGAAACATAATCGGAAAGTGCCTTAACTTCTGCAACGGCATTTTGTGGGGATGCCGCCAATGCGACCATTTTCATAGGGGGAATATCCGGCATATCATCGCCCATGTAAAGCACGGTTTTAGGGTCTATATCGTGAATGTCCATATATTCTTCCAAAGGTTCCTGTTTATGATGTGCCCCCATGTAAAAATCGGTAACACCTAGACCTTTTAAACGCTCTTTTACCCCTTGGTTGGTACCCCCCGTAATTATGCAAACGTTGTAACCTTTGGTAATAGCTGTTTTTAAGGCATAACCGTCTTTAACGCTCATTTTGCGCAATAGTTCACCATCGGTGGTGATCAATACCGTGCCGTCGGTAAAAACACCATCGACATCAAAAACAAAAGTTGTGATACTGCTCAAAAGCTCTTTATAATTCTTCTTCATGTGCTTGTATTATGGCTCTGCTCAATAGTTTGTATAAAGTAATATGTTCTTCATTTTTTAAGAGTTCCAAATGACCTTGCATACTTTGCCGATCGTTTCGGCGTGCGGGCCCAGTCTGTGCTTTTTTGGGTGGCATCGTTTTAATTTTTTCCGCTGTTTCCAAAATCAATGGTTTCAACAAATTAAAAGACAGGCCCTCCTGTAGGCAAATCTCTTCGCCAACCCCATATAGGTAGTTGGTAAAGTTATTTACAAAAACGGCTGCAAGATGCAATTTTTTTCGCTGTTCCGAGTCGATAGAATGTACATTTTCAGATATAGATCTGGCCAAAAGCTCCAATACTTTCAAAGATTCGGTATCGCTTGCTTCAATACAAATGGGAATTGTGGAAAAATCTACCACCTTACCTTTGGTAAAGGTTTGTAGGGGATAAAAAACACCCTTTTTTGTGGAGTGAACAACTGCCATGGGCATAGCTCCGGAAGTATGGGCCACCACACCTTTTTTGTTTGCAACAAATTTGGATACTTTGCCTATAACATCGTCCTTAACAGCAATAATGTACACATCGGCATCGACGATTGCCTTAAAATTATCGGTTACTTCGGATTTGTCGCAAAATTGGTGCAACGCTTGGGTATTGCGACCTACAACTTGGACCACATTAACGTTTTTGGCCTTGGTAAAAGCATCGTGTAAATGTTTTGCCAAGTTGCCGGTTCCCAATATTACTATCTTGAGCATGATCAAAACTACAAATTTAGGGTTGATGGATTGCAGCAAGAATTAACAAATCTGTATGATTTTTATCAGCTTTCGCATTTAGGAAGTTCTAAAAAGGCCGTATTTTTGCAAGCCGAAAGTAGACCGAATTTCCATGATCGACATTGTTAAGAAAACACTTTTTTCCACGAGACTTATGGCCGTTCTTTTTTTGGTTTTTGCTGCGTCAATGGCCATGGGAACGTTTATAGAGAGCTGGTACAGTACGGACACCGCAAGAATTTATATTTACAACGCCACTTGGTTCGAGGCCATAATGGTCTTTTTTGTAATCAACTTTTTCGGGAATATTTACCGATATCGCTTGTTGCAATGGAAAAAATGGCCGGTACTTTTGCTTCACCTTTCTTGGATATTGATCATTGTGGGGGCATTTGTAACCCGATATATCAGTTACGAAGGCATGATGCCCATTCGTGAAGGCGCTACGGAAAAGGTTTTTTATTCGGACAAAACTTATTTGACCGCTTTTATAGATGGTGATATCAACGGGGAAACCAAACGAAGGGTTTTAGAGGATGCCATTTTGGTTACTCCAGAAGGCAGACGGTCGAGTTTACCGTGGAAATCGGATTTTAACGGACAGCCCTTTACCATAAGTTATGTGGATTTTATAAAAGGAGCGGAACGTGGATTGATTCCTGATGAAAATGGCACCGAGTTTTTGCAGATTGTTGAGGCGGGCAATGGCCAAAGGCATGAACACTATTTGGAAAATGGGAAAATTGCCAGTTTGCACAATATTCTTTTTGCCCTAAACAACGAAACGGAAGGGGCCATCAATATTTTTTATGATGAAGAAAATGGCTTTCGTATAAAATCTCCTTTTGAAGGTGATTTTATGAGGATGGCCGACCAATACCAAGGTGAATTGCTGGCAGATAGCATACAACCTTTGCAATTGCGGTCGCTATACACTGTGGGAGGCATGCAGTTCGTTGTCCCCGAACCTATTACCAAAGGTAGTTATGGCATTGTAAAAGTTCCGGACGAAGAGATTACCGCCGTAACCCAAGATGCGCTTATTGTCTCCGTTTCTGCAAATGGAGAAAGTAAGGAAATCAAACTATTGGGAAGCAAGGGAAATTCCAATTTTTCCGATAAGTTCAATGTTGGAGGTCTCGATTTTACATTAAGTTATGGCTCTAAAGTGTACGAGCTTCCGTTCTCTGTTCAATTGAACGATTTTATCGCCGAGAAATACCCTGGGACCGAAACAGGATATGCTTCTTTTATGAGTAAAGTAACCGTTCACGACGAAAGACCTTTTGATTATGATATTTATATGAACCATATTTTAGATCATAAAGGATATCGGTTTTTTCAATCCAGTTTTGACCCCGATGAAAAGGGAACGGTACTTTCCGTTAACCACGATTGGTGGGGGACCTGGATTACCTATATCGGGTACTTTCTTCTCTATATTGGTTTAATGGGTATTATGTTCTACGGAAAAACACGATTTAGGGACCTACAGGCAATGCTCGAAAAAATAAAGGCCAAAAAAGCCGCCTTGACCACAATTACGCTCTTTTTTGCTTTTGTTTCCATAAACGCACAAGAAACGTCACATGAGCACCAAGGGCTGCCCACAAAAGCTCAAATCGACTCAGTTATCCAAGCTACGACTGTTGCCAGGGAACATGCGGAAAAATTTGGCGCATTGGTCATACAGGACGAGGGAGGACGAATGAAACCCGTACACACCTTTGCCTCTGAACTATTGCGAAAACTAAGTGGGGAAAACAAATACAAAGACCTTACGCCAGGTCAAGTTTTCCTTTCCATGATGCTCAATCCGGGTGTTTGGTATACCGTGGATTTTATTGAAGTGGGAAAATGGCAAAACGATAGTATTAGAAAAGTAATAGGAGTTCCGGCAGGCACAGAATTTGTAAAAGCAACCGATTTTTTTGATGCCAAAGGGGCGTACAAACTAAGGCCGTATCTGGAAAAAGCCACATCCACCAATAATCCATCCAATTTTGAGAAGGACATTAAAAAAGTAGGGGAGCGATTAAGCTTGTTGGATATTGCGCTGAGTGGACAGATCGTGAAGATTTTTCCTTTGTTGAACGATGAGAACAACAAATGGATCTCTGCTGTGGAATACCGTTCTGGTCAATATCAAATGCAAGATTCGCTATATGCCAATTTTGTGAACAATGCAATGCCTTACTATTTAAACTCCTTGCAACAATCGATTGCGACCGGGGATTATTCCCAGCCCGATAGATTGTTGGACGCCTTTAAACAAAATCAGGTAAACCATGGAGCAGAAATATTGCCATCGGACAACAAAATAAAAGCCGAGATCATATATAACAAACTGGATTTGTTCAACCGATTGTACAAGTACTACGCCATGGTCGGTGTGCTGTTGTTTTTTGTTCTGATTGCCAAAATTTTTAAGGAGCGTAAATTTTTGGACGCCTTTGCCTACCTGTTGAAGGGAACCATTGTTTTATTCTTTATTTGGCATACCGTTGGGTTGATAATGCGATGGTATATCTCGGGGCACGCGCCTTGGAGCGATGCTTATGAAAGTATATTGTACGTAGGTTGGGCAACTATGGGCATTGGTCTGGCCCTTGGCCGAAAAAGTGAGCTCACTATTGCGGCAAGCGCCTTTGTAACTTCCATGTTATTGTGGATAGCCCACCAAAGTTGGGTAGATCCGGCCATAGGTAATTTGGTTCCCGTATTGGACAGCTATTGGTTAATGATCCATGTTGCTGTTATCGTAGGTAGTTACGGACCGTTGACAGTAGGTATGATCTTGGGTGTAGTTGCGTTGTTATTGATCATACTCACCACGGAAAAGAACAAAAAACGTATGGACCTGAATATTAAGGAGCTCACCGTGATCAACGAACTGGCATTAACGGCAGGTTTGGTAATGCTGACCATTGGCAACTTTTTAGGAGGACAATGGGCCAACGAGAGTTGGGGCCGTTATTGGGGCTGGGACCCTAAAGAAACTTGGGCCCTTATCTCCATTATGGTGTATGCCTTTGTTTTGCACATGCGGCTGGTTCCGGGACTACGTGGCAAATGGATATACAATTTTGCGAGCATTGTGGCTTTTGCCAGTATTATGATGACTTATTTTGGCGTAAATTTCTACTTGGTCGGACTGCATAGTTACGCCAGTGGGGACCAAGTAATAACCCCAAGCTTTGTATGGTATACAGTACTCGGGGTCTTTATTTTAGGTGGAATTAGTTTTTGGAGGTACAAAGTACATTATGCCAAAAAGTAGGCTATTGTTCCATTAATAACTTCATAATCTCTTCTGCGGCCACCTTGCCCTTTTCCTTTAGGAAAGGTCTAGAGGTATTATCGCCCAGTTCAAAAACTATGGATGGCATATTGTGGTGCACATAAAAATATTTGCTGGACACCATGGTTGGGTCAATTTCATCGGAAGCACTTACATTGGTTTTCTTTTGAGGTAATCTATCTCCGATCCTTTCGATCCAATCAAAGATTATTTTGCCTTTTTTACCGGTAACCGTTGTATCAATGGGATAATAAATGTCGTCCCAAGTGGAATGGAAGTCTGCGCCAAAGACAAAATCATATTCTTTGTCTTTATCCACAAGAAAATTGCGGACATTCCGAGTTTCGGGTTGATTAAAATTTTGCCAATCCCTATTAAGGTCGATTCCGCCCATGTTGTGCCGCCAATGACCATTATCTGCTCCATCAGGATTCATTAATGGCACAACAAAAATGGTATGTTCCTTTCTAAAATTTTTAGCCAGTTCAGAATCATTGGAGATGGTTTCTATAAAGGATTTCATGGCCAAAAATCCAGTAACCTCTGGTGGATGTTGCCTCGATATGATCATTAATGCTTTTTTAGTGGCAGTATTTTCGTTGATTTCCATTAAATGCATGGTTCTTTTCTCCTTGGAAAGCCCAATGGGATAATTGTCAATGAAGCTCTTTTGGCTCAACGAATCCACCCATTCCTTCACTACGGCAGATGTATATAGCTCCTGAGCGGTCACCCAAGTAGGTTTTTCGTTGACACTAATGGTAAGCTCGGCGGATTCTGGTGCGGCTTTAATGCCAAACTCGCCTTCACCCGGATTAATTGCTTTAAAACGGGTACTGTCCAAAGGCTTAAAGTTTTTACCATCAGTACTTATTTTAGGGTAATATCTGCTTCGGGAATCTTGGTAATTGATCTGTACGGTAATCTCCTTCGCCTCTTTGGACCAAACCTGAAAGGCGTACCAGGGACTCACATTAATGGGGGTATTTTCCGCTGTTATCCAAACGGTATAGTGATCATTGCCATCGTAGGCAACGCCGTTCAGTCGGGCACCATCGAACTTATTGGAGAAAAAAGTAGTACTGTCGTTAAAGGCCCAAACGCCTTTCCATTGTTTTTGGATGGGTTTGTCCACCGTAGGTACAACTGGACTTTTTCCTTGCCCTTGATAACCCGTTTTTTCTTTACTTTCTATAGTTTCTGGACCTTTTTTACAGGAGGATAGAAGTACCAAGGACGATAATGTTCCAATGGTAATCAAAAGTTTAATTCGCATGGTTTTCAGAATTTTTGAATTGGTATGGTTACTAAAATACTACAACTGATTTTCCGATAAATATAAAATAGATATAATTGTATCCATTTTTTTCGCATCTTTGCGCCATCATGAAGTTATAAGAATTATGTACGCGATAGATGCCAACGTTGGGGAAACCCGATTTAAGTAACCGAAAACTTCTCGGTAACTAGGCATTTCACTTCTTTTTTTACACATAATTCTATTTATAATGACAAATCAACATACAAATTCATTTAAAAAATTTATTCGGTATTTCTGGATAGCTATTTCTGGGAAAGAGACTGAGTTTACCACAGGAAGCATCCGTAAAGCCATTTTTATGTTATCCATTCCCATGATCTTGGAAATGCTCATGGAATCCATTTTTGCTTTGGTGGATATTGCCTACGTTTCCCAAGTAAGTGTAAATGCAGTTGCGACTATCGGGTTAACGGAATCCGTAATTACTTTGGTGTATGCCTTGGCCATTGGGTTAAGTATGGCAGCCACTGCCGTAGTTGCCCGTAGAATAGGCGAAAAGGATGTGGATGGAGCTCGAATTGCCGCAGTGCAGGCCATAGGATTGGGTGTTTTAATTTCTGTGGTAATTGGCATTTTCGGAATAGTTTATGCCAAAGAAATCCTTGGATTAATGGGGGGAGAGCCCGACTTAATAGAAGAAGGTTACGGTTATACCCAATTTTTGATAGGAGGGAATATCACCGTGGTCCTACTGTTCTTGATCAATGCCATATTTAGGGGTGCAGGAAATGCATCCATTGCCATGTGGGCCTTGGTACTCTCCAATGGGCTCAATATAATTTTGGACCCTATGTTCATTTTTGGATTTGGTCCAATACCGGAAATGGGAGTTAAAGGGGCCGCGGTCGCCACTAATATCGGTCGTGGAACAGCGGTACTGTTCCAATTGGGAATTTTGTTCTTTGGATGGGGCAAAATCAAATTGGCGGCCAAGGATTTGGTGGTCAACCTTAAGGTTATGGCAAATTTGGTAAAGGTTTCCTTAGGTGGGATTGCGCAGTTTTTGATCGGTACCTCCAGTTGGATTTTCTTAATGCGGATCATGTCCGAATTTGGAAGCGAAGTGTTGGCAGGTTACACTATTGCCATTAGGGTAATGATGTTTTCCTTGATGCCCTCTTGGGGCATGAGCAACGCTGCAGCAACTTTGGTCGGCCAGAATCTAGGTGCCAAACAACCCGATAGGGCAGAAAGATCTGTTTGGAAAACAGGAAAATACAATGCTTGGTTCATGGGTTTGGTTTCCTTGGTTTACCTCATTTTTGCAAAGACCATAATCTCATGGTTCAATTCAACACCGGAAGTAGTTGGGAGCGGTGCGCTCTGTCTTCAGATTATTGCGGTGGGCTATATTTTCTACGCCTATGGAATGGTTATGACCCAGGCTTTTAACGGGGCAGGGGACACCAGGACCCCAACAAAGATCAACTTGCTTTCCTTTTGGTTCTTCCAATTGCCATTGGCCTATATCTCGGCACTGGTTTTAGGTTGGGGCGCAACTGGTGTTTTTGTGGCCATTACTGCAGCGGAAATTTTATTGGCAGTTTTGGCTATGCTCTGGTTCAAAAAAGGAAATTGGAAGAAGGTGCAAGTATAATGGGTTTCGTATCTTTAGCATAAAGAAAATCCAATATGAAAAGTGATAAAAAAGGTCTGAACACCATCTGTAACCATGTTGGGGAGTTGGAGGATAAAGCGTTCAAGGGAGCCGTTTCGCCATTGTATATGAGTACCTCGTATCAGTTTGATGATGTGGAGGTAAAACGTTATCCACGATATTTTAATACCCCCAACCAGGAAGCTTTGTGCAAAAAATTGGCAGCCTTGGAACATACCGAGGCCGCTTTGATCTTTGGTAGTGGCATGGCGGCCATCAGCACAGCCTTAATGACTTTTCTTCAGGCCGGTGATCATGTTGTACTGCAACAAACCATTTATGGGGGCACCTATCATTTTGCGGTGAGCCAGTTAGAACGATTTGGTATAGAATATTCGTTTACCAACGGGTGGGAAGTGGATGATTTTGAAAAGGAAATAAAACCCAACACTAAAGTGTTGTATTTGGAGACACCATCCAATCCGTTATTGACCATTACCGATATAAAAGGAGTAGCGGATTTGGCAAAAAAGAAAGGAATCCTTTCTATGATCGACAATACTTTTGCAAGTCCGGTAAATCAAACCCCGACAGATTTTGGAATCGATGTGGTGGTGCACAGCGCAACAAAATATATGGGCGGACACTCGGATATTTGTGCAGGAGTGGTAGCTGCATCACAAGAGAATATGGGCAAAGTGTTCCAAACAGGAATTTGTTTTGGTGGCAGTTTAAGCGATTACACCGTTTGGCTGTTGGAGCGAAGTCTAAAAACTATGGCCATTCGTGTTAGGGCCCAGAACGAAAATGCGATGCAAATGGCCAGTTATTTGAGTCAAAGTGATGATGTGGACCATGTCTATTATCCTGGGTTGAAAGATCATCCGGGACACGAGTTGGCCAAATCACAAATGAAGGGTTTTGGGGGCATGCTTTCTTTTGAATTGAAGCCAGAAATAGATGCGTCTTTGTTCTTCAAGGAATTGAAATTGATAAAACCATCCATGAGTTTGGCAGGGATTGAAAGTACCATGCTTTCTCCGACCCAAACCTCCCATGCTCTGATGAGTCCGGAAGACAGGGCAAAACAAGGCATAAAGGATTCATTGATTCGTTTTTCTCTAGGCATTGAGGAAACGGAAGATTTAATATTGGATATTGAACAGGCGATAGCCAAGGTAAAATCCATGACCGTTACGGCGTAGTATTTATATGAAATTAGACATTTTAGTATTCGGGGCGCATCCAGATGATGCCGAACTAGGGGCAGGGGCCACCATTGCAAAGGAAATTTCCAAAGGTAAAAAAGTAGGTATAGTAGATTTGACCCGTGGTGAATTGGGAACGCGGGGCTCTGCCGAAATAAGGGACCAAGAAGCGGCTAGGGCTGCAAAAATTTTAGGTGTTGCCGTTCGGGAAAATATGGAGTTTGCCGATGGTTTTTTTGTTAACGACAAAGAGCATAAACTGGAGCTCATTAAAATTATTCGTAAGTATAGACCAGAAATTGTATTATGCAATGCCGTTGATGATAGACATATAGATCATGCGCGCGGCAGTAAATTGGTAAGTGACGCTTGCTTTTTGAGTGGTTTAATGAAAATTGACACTAAAATGGACGGGGATGATGAATGGCAGGAAGCATGGAGACCAAAATTGGTTTACCATTACATCCAATGGAAAAATTTGGAACCCGACTTTGTTGTGGATGTTAGCGGTTTTATTGATAAAAAAACCGAGGCCATAATGGCGTACAGCTCTCAATTTTACGATCCCAATAGCGATGAGCCCGAAACTCCAATCAGTAGTAAAAATTTTACGGACAGTGTTAATTACAGGGCAAGGGACCTAGGTAGAATAATAGGGGTGGAGCATGCCGAAGGGTTTACAGTGGAACGTTATGTAGGGGTGGACAGTTTGTGCGATTTGATTTGATCAAGATGCATTTTGGTATCTTTTCAATGCTTTTGGTACGGTAAAATAGAAGGTCGTCCCCTTACGTGGCGTACTTTCTACCCAGATTTCGCCGTTATTTTTGTGGACCATTTCTTTACATAGCGATAAACCTAAACCGGTACCTTTTTCATTGTTGGTTCCGTAAGTAGTGATGTTGGAAGAGTCCTTGAATATGGATTCCTGCATTTCTTGGGTCATACCAACACCAGTATCCCTGACCGATATCTGCCACATGCCCGCTTTTTCCTCGGCACCTACGGTAATAAGACCATTTTCGGGCGTAAATTTTATGGCATTGCTCAAAAGGTTCCGGATAACAATATCTATTTGGTGGTTGTCCGCCCAAATACGGGGATTATCCGGCAGTTGATTTATTATTTTGACGGACTTGTTGTTTGCAATTTCCGACAGTAATTGAATATTGTTGACGACCAATGTGGATAATGATACGCGTTTTGGCTTGGTGATCACTCCGTTCAACTGGTTCATGCCCCAAGACAATAGATTGTTCAGTGTAAAGGAAATATTGTCCACATCGGACTTTAGTTTTGGAATATAAGATACCAGTTCCTTGGTTGAAATATCCCCATCGGTGAACATTTTTAAGATACTTTGCAATCCTCCAATAGGTCCTCGCAGATCGTGTCCGATGATTGAGAATAGTTTGGTGTTCGTTTTATTGATTTCGTGCAGCTGCGCTTCTCGCTGGGTTACGGCCAAAGATTTTTCCTTGAGCTCCCTGTTCAGTTTTTTCTGGATCTTTTCACTCCTGCGGACCACAAAGGTGATGATACTCAGAATAAGTAAAACAATTACTGAAAAATAAATATAGTTCCGTTGTTTGGCCAATGCGGCTTGGTTGGCCTCGATCAATTCTTTTTTCTCCTGTTGGTATTCCAATTTGGTTTCGAGCAAGGACAAGCTCTGTTTGTTTTTGTCCATAAACAGGGAATCGGACAGGGTTTTAAAAGTTTCGAGATAGGCCAGTGCCTCCTCGTTTTCACCTTTCTTTTTATATATTTTGTACAAAGTCTCGGAACAATCGATCTGCCCTTGTAGCGATTTTATTTTTTGGGATATTGCGAGACCTTTTTTTGCATGCACCAAAGATAAACTATCCTTTTCCAAGCCATAATAGACTTTGGCCATACCGTTCATTAATTGGATCTTTATCCTATTGTCCTCAATCTCGTCTTTAAAGAGCATATTACTTTGATCGTACCAATACAGGGCCCATTTATATTTTTTTTGATCCAGGTAGATATCGCCTTTTACCTCGTAGGCGTAGGCAAGCCAATCGTATATTTTGTATTTTTCGAATGTGTTTATACTGCGGTTGATGTTGAAGATTGCATTTTTATAGTCTTTAGCATCTCTGTATAAAGATGCCATATTGCTCTGGGTCTCCGCATCGATAATTTCGTTGCCCACTTTGCGATTTATTTTTTGGACCGTATCGTAGAACATCAGAGCATTTTTAAAATCTTTCTGGTCGGCATAGAGGCCGGCTATGTTCTCATTGAGTACCGAGAGCATTTTAAGGTTGTTGATCTGTTTTGCCAGATCAATGCCTTTCAGGTTTAAGTTAAGAGCTTCGGCATAGTTGCCTTCGAAACTATAATTTTGGGCCAGAGTGTTCAATATGGATATTTCACTTTGAACATCCTCCACATCTTTCGAAAGTTGAAGCGCTTCTTTGAACAGGGGCATGGATTTTTTTCTATCCCCTTTATCATAGTAATAGTTTGCCACGGCTTCCAATCCTTTTATGGTGCCATAGTTGTAATTAATTTCACTACTGTATTCCAGGGCTTTTTGGGCCACATCGTAGAGACGTTCGTTGTCGTGGAACCTGTAAACTCTTGCCAAACCTAGGAGTAGATTAATGTGGGTACTATCCTTGGGATTAAATCTGTTGGTAGATTCCAACCGACGTAATCTAAGCTCCATACTGTCTTTTTTACTGGTTTGTCCTGAGAGCGGACCGGAAAAAAGACAAAAGCCCAGTACCACCATACAAAATGATAGTGTTTTAAAGTTGTTGGGTATGAAGTTTTTTTCTGACAACAATAGGTTGAAAATTATTTATGGTAAATCTACCTTTACACTACTTTAATTGGAATTATTTGTTGTGAAACTGCCAAAATTGTGTGTTTGGTCTTAAAAACGTGCACTTCGTCGGTAAATTGTACAGATTTGATATTATGTTAGTTGAATGCGGGATTTTTCTAGGGCAAATCCATTGGATATAATTTTATTGATGGAAATTGAAAAATATTTTGGTTGAATCATTACAAAAAAGTATTTTTGCATCCGCTTTAAATGGTGGTTGTAGCTCAGCTGGTTAGAGCGCTGGATTGTGGTTCCAGAGGTCGCCGGTTCGAACCCGGTCTTCCACCCTTAAGTTTATCAAATCCCAAACCATTAGGTTTGGGATTTTTTGTTTTTAAAAATAATCAAAGTCAAATTCTAGTGTACTTCGTTGTTAGTAGAAGCTTGACCTATAATAATTAGGGACGTTTTTTTAGTTTTAGATTATATTTTTCTATCCTTTTTTAAGATAATGACCTCATCCATCAATTGAAAAGGGCCATCCGTTAAATCATGATTTATTTTTACTTCATTTTAACTATGCTCTTCCCTCTAAACTCCATACGTTGTTACCCTCTCTTTTCTCGGACCATTGGTTAGACAGCTTTTAAACCATACTTTTATTTCAATTTTCACCGTATACTTAGATTCCGAAACTTGTTCGGATTGACCATGGGTTATTTATATTTTCGAGAAATTGAATAAAAAAGCCCTTGTTTTCAAGGGCTTTTAAATTATAAAGATAGCTGTTGGTTATTCCGTGGCTTTATCCACCACCAATCTATTTGGGCGATTGGCTATCTCCCATGCCGTATGGAAAATAAGTCGAGAGCGATTTTCCAAAAGATCATAGTTTATTTTATCGGGAGTATCACTTGGTCTGTGGTAGTCCGCATGGGTTCCGTTAAAATAGAATATGATCGGAATATTGTTCTTCGCAAAATTGTAGTGGTCACTTCTGTAGTAAAATCTATTGGGATCGTTCTCGTCGTTGTACGTATAATCAAACTCGATATTGGTGTACTTTTTGTTTACCTCCTCCGATAAATTGTGAAGTTCGGTACTAAGTTTGTCGGAACCGATCAGGTATAAATAATTTCGAGAACCTTTGTATTTTGGGTCTATTCTACCGATCATATCTATGTTAAGGTTGGCGACTGTGTTCTCCAATGGGAATACCGGCTCAACATCGGTATAGTATTTGGAACCCAACAATCCTTTTTCTTCTCCGGTAACATGTAAAAATACAATGGAACGCTTGGGGCCCTTGCCTTCTTCGGCAGCTTGCTTAAATGCTTGGGCAAT
Organism: Flagellimonas sp. ABD4_174; assembly: GCF_056160185.1. Lineage (NCBI taxonomy): Bacteria > Pseudomonadati > Bacteroidota > Flavobacteriia > Flavobacteriales > Flavobacteriaceae > Flagellimonas > Flagellimonas sp. ABD4_174. The sequence goes on along the minus strand of NZ_JBSWWP010000001.1, from coordinate 2,272,502 downwards.
TTCCAAAAGCGCCACAGTACCCGAGCCATCGTCATCGGCACCATTATTGATCTGACCGTCTGCCGTAACCCCGATGTGGTCCAAGTGAGAAGAAATAACCACATACTCCTCCGGTTTTTCGGTACCTTTTAAAAGGGCAACGACATTTTCAGAATCTATATTGTCGTTACTGCCGGTTAAACTCAAGTTTACATTGGCAGTAATAGTTTTTGGCGTATGGTCCTTTTCTATATTTTCGAAAAGAGTAGTAGCCGCTTTTTCGTCCAAAACAATCAAAATATCATTGTTGCTGTCATCTGCAAGTTGCATTCGACCACTATTGTTGCTTTCCATAAATCGGAAATATCCCCTAAATCTTGGAAAATTCTGTGAATCAAAATACAGTACCCCTTTGGCGCCTTTTTCCAAAGCCAAAGTAGATTTTTTCCCCATGGCCTCGGACATATTGCTCCAGTCGGATTTTTCCTGACCTCCGGATATTACATAAGTTCCATCGGTGTTTTGAGGTTCGCCGGCTTTTATAAGTACCAGTTTGCCGGATACATCGATTCCGTTGTAATCATTATAATCACCCTCCTCAATTCCAAAACCTGCATAAACAATTTCATTAAAAGTACCTTGCGCTGGGCTAAATGCTACGGCATGTTCTCCTAAAGAAAAACTTTCGTTGTTAAAGGTTACATTGCCTTTTGGCACTTTGGTTTCTTGCAATGCTACTTTTTGAAAATAGTTGCCATTGGATTGTGCAGCGGGTATATTCAGGGACTCGTAATGCGCCTTTATATATTCCACAGCCTTTTTTTGGCCAGGTTTTCCAGTTTCCCTGCCTTCAAACTCATCGGAAGCATAGGTGTACAGGTGTTCTTTTAGTTCGGTTTCTGTAATTGATTCCGCATAAGGTACGGGGTCTGCTACAGGTTGGGTTTTTGCTACTTCTGAAACTGTTTTTTGGGAAGTGTTACAGGCAAAGGCTAAGCCCAATACCAATAAGGATAATTTTTTCATTTGTGTTTTTAAGTTATCTGAATCCTCCAAAAATAGTTAAAAGTTTAGGAAAGAAATTACTATTCTAAGATAAACATTATCAAACCCATTGCGTAACTTGGTCCCCTTTTAGTGGATTTATTAAACTTGTACGTATTATGGGCAAGAATAAGAGTGTAGTAGTAGTAGGTGGAGGAATAATAGGACTATCTACCGCATACTTTCTTCAAAAAGAAGGCCATCAGGTAACCGTTTTGGACAAGTCCGATATTTCTTCGGGGGCTTCTTTTGTAAACGCGGGGTATCTTACACCAAGTCACATTATTTCCTTGGCTTCCCCCGGAATGATTACCAAAGGAATAAAATACATGTTCAATTCTTCCAGTCCCTTTTACATGAAACCTCGTTTGGATCCCGAGTTTATGAAATGGGCGTGGTATTTTAAAAAATCCTCGACACGAGCAAAGGTCGATTTGGCAATGCCGGTGATTCGGGACATAAATCTGTTAAGTAGAGAGTTGTACGAAGCCATACAGTCTTCCGGTGATTTAGGTACATTTAAAATAGGGGATAAAGGTCTGTTGATGATGTTCCAAACCGATGAGGCCCGCGACCATGAGATGGAGGTGGTGGAAAAGGCCAGCACCTTGGGATTGGATGGCAAATTGTTGTCCAAGGAGGAGCTAACGGCACTCGAACCAAATATAAAGGTCAATGCCAAAGGCGCTATACTTTGGGAATGTGATCGCCACACAACACCCCCGTTGATCATGGAAAATATGGTAAAACACCTAAATACAAGTGGAGTGGCCATCCATAAAAACGAGGAAGTTTCCGATATAGCTTTTTCCAACGGTAAAATAACCGAGGTAAAAACGAACAAGGCCTCCTATGCGGCCGACGAAGTTGTTCTTGCCGCAGGTTCATGGACATCGAACATATCAAAAAAATTAAACCTAAAACTGCCGTTACAAGCTGGCAAGGGATATCGAATAAATGTGGAAGAACCTACGAACATTTCCATGCCCGCCATTTTAATGGAAAAGAAGATTGCCGTAACCCCAATGGAAGGGTTTACCCGTTTCGCGGGCACTATGGAATTTTCGGGGATAAACCATACTATACGAAAGGAAAGAGTGGAAGCCATTGCAAAAGGTGTGGAGGGTTATTATGAAGGATTACAGGTTCCGGAAAAGGCCAAAACGAATGCAAGTTGTGGATTGAGACCAGTATCACCAGATGGGCTTCCATATATTGGAAGACCAAAAGGAATCAAAAACTTAACCGTAGCCACTGGACACGCCATGATGGGGTGGAGCTTGGGACCGGCAACGGGCAAGTTGATCACCGAACTTGTTTCCGGGCAGTCACTCTCCATGGACATACAACCGTTCGACCCCGACCGTAAATTTTAGATCATAAAATTTTTTTATTGAGGGGTTTTTTAATGTGGCATAGATTTTTCAGTTGACTTTTTTACAACTAATTTTACAGTATGAGAAACCTCAGTTACATCCCAATCTTAATTTTAGTGCTCAATTTGACCGCACTTAGGTCGCAAGAGCTTAAAATTTTCACATTAAATGACTTCGATCTAAAGGGAAAAGTGAAGACCTGTTTGGTTTCTACCGATTATGGAAAGGAACTGTTCGAATTCAATAAAAATGGGGTGTTAAAGAAAACGGTCACGCAGTACAACGACAATGACCAAGACATTACCTATTACACCTATAAAGATGGTGAATTGTTGGAAAAACGGATGGAAAGCTATAAGAACAATGTCCTGGACGAATCCACTTCAATGGCCAATTTTTATGAAGTGGATACCATTCCCAATAGAAAAGTAACGGAAAAGATAATTTCTTACGACAAACAATTTTTAGAGCAAGAACAATATTATTATGATGAAGCGGGAAGGTTGGTCCGTATCATCTCGTCCAATGTAGAGGGGGTAGATGAAACCACCTTGGAATATACCCAGGTAAAAAATGAACTTACCGTGAGTACATTTACTAATGGTATTTTGCAAAAAGCGGTAAGAAATTCCATTAAAAAGACTCCAAATGGTGATCAGGAGGTGATTTTGACCAAGGAATATATTGATGGTGAACCGAATACTGCCACGGAAGAAGTATTCAACAGTGCAGGAAAGTTGGTGACCAGCGAGGAATTCTTGTACGATTTTACAGAAAAAGAATTCGTTTCACAAAAAAAGCGGTATTATCAATATACCGATGGTGTTTTGAGTAAGGTGATAAAAAAAACCCTTAATACGGAATCTGCGGAAAAGTACATATTTCAGTTCGATAATCATAAGCCCAGTAATTGGGTTAAGCAAATCGTAACACCTGGCAATACCTATACCACAAGGACTATCACATACTACCCGGAAGAGGATTTAAAAGAAGAAACCAGCAACTAAATAATACTATACTAAATTCTGGATTATTTCCGGTTGTACTTCATGGCCACCAATGAAAGTCATGGTCTCGGCCATGCCACGGAACAAAGTATCACTTTTTACTTTTTCGTTTTTTAAGCGTTCTGGATTTAGATATTGATCTTGGTCTCCGTACACAATTTTGATTTGGGTACTATCATAATCTAAAAACTCAAAATCTTGAGCGGTAAGTTCGTTGGGAATACCCCCGGCATACAACACAATAAGTTTACAATTCGCTTTTTTCCGGGCCAACCATCGGGTGGCCACCGATACACCTTGCGAAAAACCGAAGAGGATCAAATCAACACCTTTTGGAAGCTTTTCCGAATCGAGTACCGCATCAATATAGTTGATCACATTATTGATTTCCGTTGCAGTGTTTTCCTTGGTCAACCAACTGGCGCCAACATATTTATACTCATTTTTTAAATAATATTTGGACGGAGCCTGCGGTACAATAATGTAGTTTTCTTCTGGATCTAGACCATTAAAGTATTTTACAAAATAGCGGCTTAAATAGCCTATTCCATGGAAAACCAACCAAACATTTTTTGTTTTGGGACCTAATTTGTTCTGCGTCAGATATGTATTCTGAGTAGTGTAGCTTACGGTTTTCTCTTTGTTGGACATGTTCAGTTAGGCTTTAATGAATATTGCAAAAGCTTTGCGTAATTTTACAAAAAAGTAGAGCGATGAACGAACACAAGGAGAAAATTCTCTCCGTTTGCAACCAGATATGCAAAGGGACCTTAATGGAAACTCTGGATATAACATATATAGATGTCGGCGAAAACTTCCTTTTGGCCAAAATGCCCGTAACACCAAAAGTACACCAGCCCGATGGTGTTTTGCACGGTGGTGCCTCTGTGGCGTTGGCAGAAAGTGTGGGAAGTGCGGCATCTTATGTTTTTTTGGACGGAAACGAGTTTTTTGTGCGCGGCATAGAGATTTCCGCTAACCATGTGCGTTCCATAAAAGAAGGATTTGTGTACGCAAGGGCATCCATTTTACACAAAGGACGAACGACCCAGTTATGGGAAATAAAAATAACGGACGAGGAAGGAAACCTGATATCCAATTGTAAACTCACGACCATTGCATTACCTAGAAAATAAAGAACCCGAAGCAATTTTTGAAAAGGTGGTTCACTGCCTTGAAAATGGTTTGCCCTTTGCCATATATCGCAAACCCGACCAACAGGAACTACAGGCCGTTTTTCAAACAGATAAGGACCTTTTAGTTTCCAAGGATTTTGACGAGAAAGGATTTCTTTTTGCTCCTTTCGATACCGAGGGCGATGCCATTTTGATCAGACCGGATGAAGTATGGAAAGGAAAATATAAAACAGAGATCCTTGCCAATACGGCCCACATAAATTTGGTGGAAGATGGTAAGGAAATTCATGTTGACTTAATAAAAAAAGGCATACAGGAAATTAAAAAAGGCAGATTGCAAAAGGTAGTGCTCTCAAGAAAGATCGAGGTACCGTTGACCAAATCACCTCTTGAAATTTTTAAGGCCCTTTTGGGCACCTGTCCCCATGCATTTGGTTACCTTTTTCATCATCCAAAGGTAGGTACATGGTGTGGTGCCACACCAGAAACTTTGGTCAAAGTAAAAGACAAGGAGTTGAACACCATGTCGTTGGCAGCGACACTCCCGTACGTTGCAGGGGAAGAACCAAAATGGGGTAACAAAGAGGTAGATGAACAACAAATGGTTTCCGAGTACATCGGAGATAAATTGGCCCATACCATGGAACATTTGGAAATAGATGATGCCGAATCCGTCCGGGCCGGTACACTATGGCACTTAAGGTCCGAGGTGAGGGGAACCATGCTCCCTAATATTAAAACCAAAGAGGCAGTAAGGGCCTTGCATCCCACGCCGGCGATCTGTGGTATTCCTACGGCCGAAGCAAAAGAGTTTATAAAGAAGAACGAAAACTATAAAAGAACGTTCTATACCGGATTTTTGGGAGAATTGAACTTTGGTGCAAAAGAGGAGACCTCACTCTACGTAAACCTTCGTTGTATGGAATTGAACAAATACAATGCAACCATATTTGTTGGTGGTGGCATTACCGAAGCATCCGACCCGGAAAGTGAATGGGTCGAAACCCAAAACAAAAGTAAGACCATGTTGAATGTCCTTTAAATAGAAGCTATCTAATTTAAGGCATTACCACAAAGATGATGTATTTTTGTAATCCATGATGTACTCAGATATTCCTGCTGCACAAACCTTGGTTCTGAACTTTAGATCAAGGGGAGTTAAAAACATTGTAATCTCACCGGGATCAAGAAATGCCCCACTTACAATAAGTTTCACAAAAAATCCTTTTTTTAATTGTTACAGCATTGTGGATGAGCGCTGTGCGGCATTTTTTGCCTTGGGAATGGCACAACACTTGCAGGAACCTGTCGCCGTTTTATGTTCATCGGGAAGCGCCATGTTAAATTTTTACCCTGCAGTCGCCGAAGCTTTTTACAGCGATATCCCTCTCATTGTAATTTCGGCGGATAGACCCGCATACCGAATCGATATTGGAGATGGACAGACCATTCGCCAAGAAAATGTTTTGGAAAAACATACAAGCTATTCGACCAATTTAAAGCAAGATGTGTCCCACGCACGAAATACCATATTAAAATTTGGTAAATCGTTGTTGCGGGAAAGTCAGGAAGAAGTACAATCCTTCAATCAAACAGAAATAGATCGAGCCTTAACGGTAGCGTTTTTGGAAAAAGCCCCGGTGCACATCAATATTCCTTTTGAAGAACCTCTGTACGGAAGGGTAGAGGAACCGTCGATAGAGCGTCTTGATGAAAAAAAATTCTTGACCAAGAGCTTATCCGATAATCAAGATTGGGAAGAATTGGCAAAAACATGGGCCAATAGTTCCAGAAGAATGATTCTGGTAGGGGTAAATCAACCCAACACCATTGAAGATGAAGTGCTTCAAAAGCTAGCCAATGACTCAAACACCGTGCTGTTTACCGAAACTACCTCGAATTTGCATCATCCGGAGTTTTTTGAGAGTATAGACAGTATCATAGCGCCTATTGAAAAATCCGGGAAGAAAAATACGTTGTTCGAACAACTGCGACCAGAACTATTGTTGACCTTTGGGGGATTGATCGTATCCAAAAAAATAAAAGCTTTTTTAAGGGAGTATACGCCCAAAGAACATTGGCACATCGACACCAAAAAGGCGAACGATACGTTTTACTGCCTAACCAAGCATATTATAATAGGCCCAAATCTCTTTTTTAAAAAAATAGTTGGGCAAGATGTAACCGCACAAAGCGAATACAAATCTTTTTGGGAACGGAAAAAGAATCAATACGAAAAAAAGCGTGATGTCTACCTTAAAGAAATTCCATTTTCGGATTTTAAGGTCTTTGATCACATTATAAAGGGAATACCCAAAGGGTATCAAGTACATTTGGCCAATAGTTCCACGGTTAGGTATGCCCAACTGTTTCCAATGGACAGGTCGTTGAAGGTATTCTGTAATCGTGGCACCAGTGGTATCGACGGCAGTACATCCACTGCAGTGGGCAGTTCAATTTTTAGCGCCGAACCCACTTTGCTGTTAACGGGAGACCTTAGTTTTTTCTATGACAGCAATGGGCTATGGAATCAATATTTACGTCCCGATTTTAGGATTGTGCTCATCAATAATTCGGGAGGCGGTATTTTTAGAATATTGCCGGGGAAAGAGGACACAAAGGAGTTCGAGACCTTTTTTGAGACCAGCCATGGGTTATCTGCAAAACATCTTGCCGAAATGTACGGCTTTGACTATTTGGTTGCCGAAAACGAGAATGAACTTTTAAAGGGGACGAACGAGTTTTATGCAATTTCCGACCGACCTAAACTATTGGAAATAAGAACGCCTCGTGAACTGAACAATAAAATTTTGCTTGGATACTTCGATTTTATATCTTAGAACCTTAACTATAAATAAAAAAGAACACTAACAGATTATGAGCAAAAGAGACGAATTGATCGAGAAGTACGCAGAAGACATCAAAAACAAATTTGGACAGACTCCAGACATGGATTTTCTGACCAAGGTGGCCATAGGGTTGGGTCCTGCCATCTATAACTTGGACGCCTCCAAGGTATCAGGTTCCGATGATAAGGAACTGGAAACGGTTAAAAACAATTTTTTGATCAAAAAATTGGGGCTGGCCGATACGCCGGCACTCATGGAATCGATCAAAAGTGTTATCGATTCATACGGTCAATCGGAAAAAAACAAACATCGTGCGGTAATTTACTATATGTTGGCCAAACATTTCGGTAAGGAATCCGTTTACAATTAACCGTCCACAAAACTAAATTAAAAGCTGTCCTTGTTAAGACAGCTTTTTTTATACCCATTTTTTACAGCTACCTTTGCCCTATGATAGAATTGGGAAATTACAATACCCTTAAAGTGTTAAGGAGCACGAGTATAGGTCTTTTTTTAGGTGATGATGAAGGAACAGAGATTCTTTTACCGAATAAATATGTTCCGTCCGATTTTGAGATTGATCAAGAAATGGATGTGTTCTGTTATTTGGACAATGCGGAAAGACCTATTTCTACTACCTTAAAGCCGAAAATCGTACGTAACGGATTTGCGTATTTAAAAGTGGTCGAAGTCGGGGCATACGGTGCTTTTTTGGATTGGGGACTGGAGAAACATTTGCTTGTTCCCTTTAGGGAGCAATCCCACAGAATGGAGGAGGGCCAAAGCTATGTGGTACATTGCTATATGGATGAGGAAAGTATGCGACTTACCGGATCTAGCAGAGTAGATAAATTTTTATCCAACGAAAGCGTTGCGTACGACCAGAACGATCAGGTAGATCTTTTAATTTACCGTAAAACCCCTTTGGGGTGGGAAGTGATTGTGGATAACCGTCACAAAGGTCTGGTTTTCGATAGCGATATCTATAGGCCTTTAGAAATCGGTGACCAGGTCAAAGGTTATGTAAAAAGTGTGCGAGATGATAAGAAGATAGATATCTCGCTGCAACCCATTGGGGCAAAAATGTTGGAGCCTACGGCAAAATTTATTTTTGATAAACTTGTAAAGAACAACGGATTCTTGCCCCTGTACGACAAGTCGTCCCCTGAAGAGATACAGCACACACTGCACATGAGCAAAAAGGCATTTAAAAAAGGCGTTGGTATTTTATATCGTCAACGAAAAATCGATATTCAGGACGATGGGATCCATTTGTTGGGAGACTAGATCGGAATCTGGATTTGAATTTTTGTGTTTAATGCAGCTCTAAAGTTTTTTTCTTTAGTTAAATATTTTATTTTTGTGAAGATACAGATTAACTTATTGGTTGTTATGCTCTTAGCATGACGCATAATTATAACCCCCTCCAGGATATGCCTTTTATTGAAGAAAGCGATTTGTTGGACCTTCATAAGGATATAGATAAGGCCCAAATTATCAACGAAAGACTCCTTGATCAGATAAAGTACAAGAACAAAGATCTTCGCAAAATTAAGTTACAACGTAACATCCTTATGGGATTTGTTGGATTATTTGTAATTGGTACGCTGGCCATCACTTCGTTCACTGCAGGCCTTAGCAGCAAACAATCTTTTGAGAACCAAGGAAATCTTTTGGTATCCATAGACAGCTTGGATGTGATCAAGGCCAGGATAGATAATTTAAAATCCCAAAACGAAGAGCTTAGCTTGGTAAAGGAATTTTACTTGGCCAAAGAGTTTTTGAACAAGGAAATGATCTATTCCGTACAAGTTAAATCGTTTGTGGAGAATAATGTAACACTTGCGTCCGAGGCATTGACCAATACATTATTTGTAAAAACCAACCCTTTTTATGCGTATTCTTTGGGTAATTTTGAAACCCTGGAGGAAGCTCAAAAATTTAGAAAACAACTGGTACAGATGGGGTTTGACGATGCTTTTGTAGCTTCTTACAAGGATGGTCAAAGAGTTAAAATAGAAGATCCGTATTAATCTTGGGAAAAACAAAGGCTTGGATACAGGCCGCTAGACTGCGCACACTACCTTTATCTTTATCGGGCATTATTGTGGGAACTGCTTTGGCCAGTTTACACGCTCAATTCGAATTGTCCATATTTATTTTGGCCCTTTTGACAACTGTAGGTTTTCAAGTAACCTCCAATTTTGCCAACGATTACGGAGACGGGGTAAAGGGTACCGATAACGAAGATCGTGTTGGTCCTGCAAGAGCTTTGCAAAGTGGCACCATCTCACGAACATCACTCAAAGCCGGGGTAATCATTTCTGCTCTAATAAGTTTGGCCATAGCAGTAGTTCTCATCTATTTAGCTTTTGGGTCGGGTAATTTTGCCTATGTCCTCGTTTTTTTGGTCCTAGGCCTGTTAAGTATTTGGGCATCCATTAAATACACGGTAGGCTCCAACGCTTATGGCTACCGAGGGTTGGGAGATCTTTTTGTATTTCTTTTTTTTGGATTGTTAGGTGTATTGGGCAGTATGTTCTTATACACCAAAACCTTGGAATGGCCTTCAATTTTACCAGCAATTTCAATTGGGCTATTATGCGTGGCCGTGTTAAACCTGAACAACCTTAGGGATGTGGTATCCGATAAAAAGCATGGTAAGAACACATTGATCGTTAAAATGGGATTTGAGAATGGCAAACGCTATCATCTTGGTTTGATTTTTACCGCGCTGCTATGCTTTTTAGCTTATATAATTGTAATTGGTTTTGACTGGAAACAATCCTTTTTTATGCTGGCGTTTGTTCCATTATTGATTCATTTGCGGACCGTTATGACCACCAAAGAACCTGTTCGGTTGGACCCCGAACTAAAGAAAGTGGCGTTGAGCACCTTTTTGTTAGCGGTTTTATTCTTCATTTCAGTCAATATTTTTTTGTAAATTTGACTTACAACCAAATAAACTTTAAGGAACTTGGAACATCCGATAAAAATTTTGATCGTAGAGGACAATGTTATCATCGCTGATGATATGCAGTCCATGTTAGAGGAAATCGGCTATGAAATTGTTGATAATGTCATAGTGTACGAACAAGCGGTAGATGTGTTAAAGAACAACCATGTTGATTTGGTACTTATCGATATCATCTTGGCCTCGGACAAAACAGGTATAGATCTAGGTAAGCATATTCGCGAAACGTACAACATTCCATTCATCTTTGTAACCTCGAACTCGGATCGTGCAACAGTGGAAAATGCCAAAACGGTTAAACCAGATGGTTATTTGGTAAAACCTTTTGAACAACAAGATCTCTACACATCCATAGAAATTGCACTGTCAAATTTCAATTATGCCAAAAAAGGCGCGGAAAAAGTTGAGGAGAATCAAGAAGCAGCCGACGAAATCACATCGAACTCTGTATTAAAAGATTCCATTTTTGTAAAGAAACAACACTTGTACTACAGGATTCAGTTTACCGACATACAATTTATCAAGGCTGATAATGTGTATTTGGAGGTTAACACTGTGGATAAAAAGTTTTTGGTACGGTCTCCCTTAAAAGATTATTTGGAGAAATTGCCCAAGAACAAATTTTATAGAGCCCATAAATCATATATCGTAAATGTGGACCATATTGATGCCATCAATTCAAAAGATATAATGATCAACAATAATCTTATTCCGATCTCCAAGGATTTTAAGGAGTTTATTCTTTCATCAATGAACAGTTAACGTTCCCCTTAATCAAAGAATAGAATGAGGTGCCCTTTAGGGCACTTTTTTTTTGGCAATGCCATCAAGTTTTGGGGTTACCACAACTTTTGGTAGGTTCACAACAATAATTTTCTCCCTTAGGACCCTACCGCTACTTTAGCAGTGTAATAATCAAGAAAGTAATTTTTTCATTTTCATATAGTGTTCTCGTAAAAGGGTCTTGTTCTAAAAAACAGGGCCTTTTTCAATTTTAAGCGCCTCTGTCCTGTTCGGATTTATCCATAAAAAGCACAAAACATCGATAAATTACCCATATACCTATGTTTTATATTGTTTCACAACAGAAAACATAGGTTTCACAACAATAGTGGGCAACTCTCTCCCTTGAGATTTAATTTTGTGGACAAACTAACGTTCTTTATATACCCCATACATTGCAATTCAGTTGGATATTCCATTTATTGGATTGGAGTGCTATCGGGACAATAAAGGAAAAAAGGGCACGATAATAATATAGGACCTCCTCTGGAGTGGTCACTGTATCAATTTAATTAATGGGACGTTACGTAATTTTATTTACCTCAGTATTTTTTATTTTTTTCTATGCTGCATCGGGGCAGGACCTTGCCTTTGATGAAGAAAGCAAACTGAAAGAATTTCAGGATACCGATTTACCATCACAACGATTCGATGTATTTTTTAATTCGTTGGATCGCTATAACGTGAACTCTGCATACGATTGGTTGGATACCATTAAGATATATTTGTCCAACGCACAAAAAACAGAGGACACCACAGCTACACGACTATACAAAGTAATGCAGGCCCAAGTGTACAACGATCTGGGGGAATACGACAAAAGTACCGCGTTGGCCAAAGAGCTGTACGACATCAAAGATTCACTGGATACCGATTCAAAAAAGGTAATTTTGGATGTGTTGGACGATAATTATGCCAACCTACAGCTGTACGACAAGCAAATAGAGATCCGAAAGCAAAAGCGTGAACTGGGCATTACGAACAATGTATCATTCTACGATATATATAGTAACCTTGGACTTTACCGAAAAGCAAGGAACCAATATATTATGGAGGTTAAGCCTACCATTGCGGACAACGACTCCTACGGTTTGGCCAAGTATCATAGCAAAGTTGGGAATTACCTTAGATTGGACGATTCCGCTCCAACCGCACTGAGCGAACTAAAAAAAGCGAATCACTACTTGGGCGTTTACATGAACGATATCACCGCCCAAAAAAGTGCATCGGATATGTTCGAGAGCGAGCTGTTAAAGGCTGAGATCGAAGGAAATATAGCCAAGTGCCATGTAATGATGGGCAATTACGAAGATGCCGTGCCACTTTTGCAATCCAGCATCGAAACCTTGACCAAATCACCTTATAACAAGGATAAAACCGAAGTTGTGGACAACACGCTTTTCTTGGCAGAAGCCAATTTGCAAATGGAACGCTTTTCCGAGGCCAAAAAACACCTCGATACGGAGTTCGACAACATATCGGTATTGCAAACGATAAAGAAGAACAGTTTGTTGGCCGCTTTTTATGATAAGGTCGAAAACTTTAAGAATGCATCCATCTACTACAAAAGAAACGAAAGGATCAAGGATTCTCTGGCCAAAAAACAATCGGCACTGATAAAACAACAGCTGGTAACCATAGTAGCCAACGAGGATTTGGAAAATTCCCAAAGATTGATAGATGAGCAAAAAAAGATAAACGAATTGGCCCGCAGCGAAATGAAAGCCAAAGATGAGCGTATTAATTTGGTATTTATTTCACTCATATTTACCCTTTTAGGTTTTGCAGGATTGGTGTACGCTTATTTAAAGAGTATAAAAAACCAACGGTTAATTGCGGAGCAGAAGCATATTATCGAAAACTCGTTGGTCGAAAAGGATTCCTTACTGAAAGAAATTCACCATAGGGTGAAGAACAATCTACAGATGGTTTCCAGTTTATTGAGCCTACAGACCAAGAACACTAGGAGCAAAGCGGCAATCGTTGCCCTTGAAGAAGGAAAGAGTAGGGTAAAGGCCATGGCATTGATCCATCAAAAATTATATCAGAACGATGATCTTTCGGTAATAGAAATGCAAGGCTATATTGAAAGTTTGATCAATAGCGTACAATCGGTTTATAAAAAGGGAGGGCACAACATCAGTATTACCATTGATGCCGAAGGAACCGAACTTGACATTGATCGCGCTATTCCTTTTGGATTGATTTTAAACGAGTTGGTTTCCAATTCGTTTAAATACGCATTTCCCGAGAATGACGAAAATGGGAAAATCTACATCCATTTGCGCAAAAATGGGGACCAAGGATATTTTGAATATACCGATAATGGTATAGGGCTCCCGGAAGATAGCGATGAGAGGGCACACTCCTCGATGGGACTGCGATTGATCAATAGATTGGTGAACCAGCTTCAATCCAAGCTCAATGTGGACAGAGATCAAGAAGGGGTTCGGTTTTGGTTCAACTTTAGTTGATCTATCTTACCCGACTTTTTAAAACCATTTTATGCAAAAGTTTAGGAAAGAATCTCTTAAGATAGATTCCCTTTACTTCTTTTCCGCCAACATAAACTTCAAATTTATCTTTTTCGATGGCCTTGATCATTTTTTTGGCGGCCGTTTCGGGATCAATCCCATTTTGCGTGGCAACGTCGTCTTCTTGTTGTGGAGAACCATCGGCCGTTAACGCATTTTTTGCAACATTGGTACGTACAAAGCCAGGGCAAACCAAGGTAACGTTAATGCCATCTTTTTCATGCTCCATTCGCATCACATCAAAAAAACCATGTAATGCATGTTTGGCGCCACAGTAGCCCGAACGATATGGAGAACCAAATTTTCCCATTAAGCTGGTAACAGTTACAAAATGTCCGGATCTGTTACGGATAAAATGAGGAAGGATCGCCTTGGAGAGTGCCACAGTGCCCAAATAATTAATAGTGATAAGCTGTTCATAAACGTCCAGCTTGGTATCCATGATCAACGATCGTTGGCTTATTCCGGCATTGTTGATCAATATATCGACCTTCCCAAAAAAGGAAATTGCCATTTGGGACAAATGCTCCATTTTGTCAAGATCTTGCAGATCCAATGGAAGAACGGCAATGTTATCTGTACCTCCGCATAATTCCTTTACCTTTTCAAGTTCGCCCTTTTTCCGAGAGGACAAAATTAGGTTGCAGGATCGCGAACCTAGTTCCAGGGCCAGACTTTTTCCAATTCCAGATGATGCCCCGGTAATCCATATCGTTTTTCCATGGATACTTCCCATAACTCCTTTTTTAGATTTAAAATATACTTAAATTTGACCTACTTCATGAAAGCAAGCTATAAAAAGTACACCCTCGATTTTAAAGTTCCCAGCGGAACCTCCCGTGGGGTAATGATACAGAAGGAAACTTGGTACATTATATTGCAGGACCATGCAAAAATAGGTGTAGGCGAATGTGGCATTTTGCGGGGTTTAAGTGTGGACGACCGACCGGACTACGAAGAAAAACTTGCTTGGACCTGCCAAAATATACACATGAACAAGGCGGAACTCTTATTGCAATTAAAGGAGTTTCCCTCTATTCAGTTTGGCGTGGAACAAGCCTTATTATCCTTTCGATCACCAAATTGCTTTGAATTGTTCCCTTCGGATTTTACAAAAAACGAATCCCCGATCCCGATAAATGGTCTTATTTGGATGGGAAATGTGGATTTTATGTTGCGGCAATTAGATCAAAAATTGAAAAATGGTTTTCGCTGTATAAAAATGAAAATCGGAGCAATCGATTTTGATAAAGAAGTAGCCATACTCAAATCCATAAGGGAAAATTTTTCGCCTGAAGAAATCGAACTTCGTGTGGATGCCAACGGTGCTTTTTCACCAGCCGAAGCCATGGAAAAGCTCCAAATACTATCAACCTTTAATATTCACTCGATTGAACAGCCCATAAAAGCGGGACAATGGGAAGCAATGGCGGAGTTATGCAAAACAACACCATTGCCCATAGCTTTGGACGAGGAATTGATCGGTATTTTTGATGTAACAAAAAAACAGGAATTACTACAAACCATACAACCCCAATTCATTATTTTAAAACCGAGTTTGGTGGGCGGAATAGGGGGGAGCCGTGAATGGATAGAACTTGTCGAAAACAAAAATATAGGCTGGTGGATTACCAGTGCGTTGGAGAGCAATATTGGGCTCAATGCCATTGCACAATTTACCTATTCGTTGAAAACAACAATGCCTCAAGGTTTGGGAACAGGAAGTTTGTTCACCAACAATATTGGGAGTCCGTTGGAGGTATCACAAGGCAAATTATATTACCGACAAGCAAAGGATTGGGACATGGATCTAATTAAAAATATATGTATATAGAGCAAGCTTACAAAGGTTTTACAGAGAGTTGGAGATATATAGTGGGGTTTTTGATTGTATTTATATGTTGGCAGATCTTGGGCGGAATTCCGTTATTAATCGCGCTTTTGTTGAAGTCCAGTTCATTGTCAACGATGACCACTTCAGACCTCGGGACAATGTCGGAGACATTGGGCTCCAATCTGTTTTTTCTTTTAATAATGTTGACCTTTTTTGCCGCGATGATCAGTCTTTGGTTTGTGGTGAAATATATCCATAAACTATCATTTGTAAATTTTACCACCTCACGTAAAAGGGTCGATTGGAAAAGAGTCAGCTTTTCATTTGTACTATGGGGTGTAATTTCATCGGCAATGATTATTTTGGATGTATACCTTTCACCCGAAAATTATGAGTTTTCCTTCAAGCCGGTTCCATTTTTGATCTTGTTGGTACTTTCAATCATTTTTATCCCTATTCAAACCAGTTTCGAGGAATTTTTTACACGAGGTTATTTAATGCAATCCATTGGATTGGCGGCAAAAAACAAATGGCTTCCATTGATCGTTAGTTCATCTCTATTTGGTTTGCTGCATATTTTTAATCCAGAAGTGGATAAGCTGGGGTATGGCGTTCTTGTGTATTACATTGGAACAGGCTTTTTTCTTGGGATTCTAACATTGATGGATGAAGGCCTGGAACTGCCTTTAGGCTTTCACGCATCCAATAACTTCTTTGCGGCACTCCTTGTAACTGCCGATTGGATGGCTTTCAATACCAATTCAATTTATAAGGACGTTTCAGACCCAGTCCTTGGTTGGGATGTGTTAATTCCTGTTTTTGTGATTTACCCCATTCTTTTATTTATTTTCTCCAGGAAATACGGTTGGAAGAATTGGAAGGACAAACTATTCGGTCGTGTAAAGACCAAAGAAGAATTTGTAGCACTGACCGATGGTAGATCCGACTTGGCATAACATACATCCAGAATTTCGTCTTAATGGAGGCTTTTTCGGCGTACAACAATTGGAGGAACTTGCCAATAACTTAAAACAAGAAAAAGCATTTAAAAAAGATATCGGGGCGTTCTTGTTGGATTGGATATCCAACTCTGAAACATTAAATGTGAATACCTCGGGTTCTACCGGAAACCCGAAAACCATTCAGCTCAAAAAAGAGCATATGGTAAATTCCGCTTTGGCCACAGGAGAATATTTTGATTTAAGACCAGGTCAAAAAGCACTTTTGTGTTTGCCTTGTACCGGAATTGCCGGTAAAATGATGTTGGTCCGGGCCATGGTTCTCGGATTGCAACTGGATTTTGTTCGGCCCACATCGAGCCCTTTGTCCAAAATGGACAAAACTTACGATTTTGTGGCCATGGTTCCCTTACAGGTTAAAAATTCCCTGCCCCATTTACAAAGAGTGAGAAAATTGATAATTGGCGGTGCCCCGGTGGATTTACAGTTGAGGGAGCAATTGAACCAATTGCCCGTGCAAGCTTTTGAAACTTATGGAATGACGGAGACCATAACCCATATTGCAGTAAAACCCATCGGCGGGAACTCTTTAAAGTACTTTGAGGCACTTCCACATGTAACTGTTTCACAAGACAAAAGAGGATGCCTTGTAATTGATGCTCCAAAAGTTACCGACACAAAAATCATAACCAACGACCTAGTTGAGCTCTTAAGTGATACAACTTTTATTTGGGTCGGTAGATTCGATTCTATCATAAATTCCGGCGGTATAAAATTGATGCCCGAAAAAATAGAGGAAAAACTGGAATCACTCATTTCCTCTCGATTTTTTGTCTCAGGTTTACCAGATAAGATATTGGGTCAAAAATTAGTGCTCGTGATCGAAGGAAATCCTTCGGACGAACAAGAACTGATCAGAACTATTTCCGGTTTAAAGGAATTATCAAAATATGAAGTGCCGAAGCAAGTTTACTTTGTAAAAACTTTTCAAGAAACAACGACCAAGAAAGTAGATCGTAAAAAAACCTTGGAACAAGTTATTTAAGTTTTGTATTTTCAGAACGTTAAATAATCGACCATGCAAAAAATCTTCAACCTTACTTTTCTACTCTTGCCTTTTATTGTTTTATCCCAACAAATTCTGCCCGAGGCGGAACGTGCTCATGTGGTGGATGAAATTCTTGAGGAACGATTCACCGATTTGCTTCCTAAATTAATGGATGATACGGGAATAGATATGTGGGTGCTTATATCCAGGGAATATAACGAGGACCCAGTCCTAAAAACCATGCTTCCGGCCACATGGCTGAATGCCCGTAGACGAACCATTCTGCTTTTTTATAGAGACCAGGAAAACAATACCATGGATAAATTGGCCGTAGCACGTTACAATGTGGGCAAAAGTATTATCTCCGCTTGGGACAAGGACAAAGAGCCAAACCAATGGAAACGATTAATGCAGTTGATTTCCGAACGTGACCCGAATACGATCGGTTTAAATTTTTCTAAAGATCATAATATAGCGGATGGTTTGGATAAGACCGATTTTGATGAGTTTATGGCCAATCTTCCCAAAAAGTATCACTCACGGGTAAAGTCGGCAGAGCAGTTGGCCGTTAGATGGATAGAGACACGTACTGCTCGGGAAATGACAATTTTCAATCAACTCGTGGATATAACCCATGATATAATTGCAGAAGCTTTTTCAGAAAAAGTAATTACGCCGGGAGTAACCACAACCACCGAGGTAGAATGGTGGATGCGTCAAAAAGTAACAGATCTTGGTTTAGAGACCTGGTTTCATCCCACTGTGGATGTTCAGCGCACCAGTGAAGAATTGGTAAGCCATTTATATTCATTTTCCGGAAGGCCAGATGACGAAATTATACAACAGGGAGATTTGTTGCATTGCGATTTTGGGATAAGCTACCTTGGTCTTAACACAGATTGTCAGGAATTGGCCTATGTTTTAAAACCAAAGGAAACCGAGGCCCCAACATTTTTGGTAAACGCCCTGTACGATGGTAACCGAGTGCAGGATTATCTAACCCAGAACATGGTAGCAGGAAGGGTAGGCAACGACATTTTGGCCAAGGCCTTGCAAGATGCCAAAAACGCCGGACTGCGACCAGCAATATACACCCATCCATTAGGAAGTTATGGCCACTCCGCAGGTACTACCATTGGCATGTGGGATGCCCAAGGAGGTGTTATGAAGGACGATGGAGAGAATTACCCCTTAAATACAAACACGGTGTACGCCATTGAGTTGAATACCACTGTGAATATCCCGGAATGGAATCGCGATATACGAATTATGCTGGAAGAAGCTGGCTTTTTTGGGGAAAACGGATTTCGTTATGTTAATGGTAGACAAACAGAGCTAATGCTGATTCCTAGAGTAAAAGATCATTTGGGCAACTAAGATCAAGGCATGAGAAAAAACTTTTCGATAATTGCGTTCCTGACTTTTATATTGGTATTTTCCCAAGAGAATACCGATACCAAGATCACTATTTGTTGGGACACTTCTTTTTCCATGTTGGAGAGGGATATTGAAAAGGAGTTTGAAATATTGGATAAAATACTCCACCGTTCACCCGAACTGAGCGTACAACTTATTCTATTTAATACGGCCATTGAAGAACGGTTTTTTGAAATTTCCGATGGCAACTGGAACGAGCTTAAAGAGGTGTTGACCCATTACAGAGCAGATGGGGGCACCATTTATAATGGCCTGTCCGAAACAATTAAGAATGATCAGGTTTATTTTTTTAGTGATGGCAACGGCCTGCTGCCCAATGTAATCTTACCGGTTAAGAAAGGGAACGTAATTATCAATACAGTGCCGACCAGAAATGTGGAGGTACTTAAAAAATCTGCATTGATAGGTAACGGACGGTTAATGGATTTTGCGGCCATGTTACCAAAAAATAGGGAAAGTACCGTAAATGATTCACCATTAGAAAAAACCATAAAAGGTAAAGTTTACATAGACAATGTTCCACAAACTGATATTGAAATCAGAGTAAGGGGGAGCCAAGAGATTTATAAAACAGATGCTACTGGAGCTTTTACAATACCCAGTATTCCGGGCGATTCGATTTTAATATCGAGTAGGTCCTTTAAAACCATGAAAAAAATCCCCATTGGATATTTTTCAGATAATCTGGAAGTATTTTTAAATTCGAACATAACTGCACTCGAAGAAGTTATTGTTTCGGAGAATCGTGTTGAATCCACCACTAAGGATATGGTGGAAACCGGAATGGGTCTTAAAAACAAGGAAGGTATAGGCTATGCAGTGCAATCTATGGGAAGTGAAGAGATAACGCCCATACAAACCGATTTAAACCAAAGCGTTCAAGGGAGGTTTTCCAATGTGAATTTAAGCCGAGATCAAGACTTGACACAATTTAAGGGAAGAAGCAACAATACGTTGCTGGGCAACACTTATGGCCTTGTGGTGGTGGATGGCATCCCTATACAACAGTCGGATTCGTCCTCCGGTTATGCTGCCGATGCATCTTTTATTGACCCAAACAATGTTGCAGAAATTACGGTTTTAAAAGGGTTGGCCGCTACGAACAGGTATGGGTCATTGGGCAATGCAGGTGTTATTTTGATCACCACTAAAAACGCCCTAAAATCAAAAGGAGCAGGTGGGAGTGTAAATTCGGCACTTGTCCAAAACAATATTTACGATGCAAAATCTAAAATTGTACACCGAGAATCTGCGATAACCAAAACATTGAAAAATGCCCAAAACGTAGAGACGGCATACAATAAGTATTTAGAACTTAGAAACTTCAATTTGGATAATGAATCCTTCTTTTTGGACAGTTTTGAGTTTTTCAAGGACAAGGATGCAAATGTGGCCACACGGATAATCTCCAATTTACTGGAGCTGAATCCCAAAGACATACATTACTTAAAATTGGTCGAGCTTTCCTCACGAGGTTTAAACGAACTTGAATTGGCAAACTATCTCAACAAGGCCATTTATACAGCCGACCCAACAGCGCTACAACCGTTTTTTACCGAAGCCCAGATCTATTTTGAGAAAGGAGAGTACCAAAAAGCGCTAGATGCATGGGCTACGTTGGCCAAAGGTGGTGCTTATGGCACCATGCAGGTAGATGCGATCAAAAAATCCTTGAACCGAGAAATTAAAAATCTGGTTTTTCAAAAGAGAACTCTACTCAATGTAACCAAATTGGATGATATCTATTTTAATAACGAGAAGGTCAATGTTCGTTTACGTTTGGAGTGGAGCAACCCCAAAGCCGAATTTCAAATTCAATTTGTAAATCCCCAGAATAGATATTTCAACTGGGAACATACATCCATGGAAGATACGAATAGAATTGCCAACGAAGTTAACCTTGGTTTTGCCATGGAAGAGTTTGAGGTTTACGATGACTTAAAAGGGCTCTGGCAGATCAATATCAACTATCTGGGCAATTTGGACAAGGCCAATACGGACCCCTTGGTACTGTTATGTACCGTTTATACCGATTTTGGCTACCCATCCCAGTCGAGGGAAGTAATTTGGTTGTACGTTGACCAACAAAATAACAGAAAAGAAATAGTATCCTTTAAAAATTAAGGATTTCCATTTTTTTAATGAGCCATGGAGGTAATCTATGGTTTACTGATATATTTTGTAAATTTAGTAAACCTCTAATATTCAAGTTGCTATGAGAATACTACTTTGTACTGGACTGTGTTGCTTTTTTACGATAATTACCTTTGCCCAAAAACAGATTTTGGGGCGAATTACCGATGGAAAAATACCGTTGTCCAATGTCCATGTGACCAATTTATCCTCCGAATTTACTACTAAATCGAACAAGGAAGGGTTTTACAAGATATCTGCCATACCCAAGGAAAAATTACAGTTTACTTACCTCGGAATGGATACCATTACCATTATTATTGAGGATGTTACCCATAATCTAAATATTGTTATGCATCACAGGGTAGAAGCTTTGGACGAAGTAGTCGTGACCAAGGAACTCAGTAAGCAAAAAAGTTTGGCAATGAATTACTTTACGGATTCAACCATTGTAAATACCTCTTTTGGCTATATTAGTCCTAACACAGTACCTTATAATTTAAAAATAATTGATGGTTCTGAATTAACGACAGGAACCGATGTGCTTTGGGCAATAGCAAGTAGAAGGGCGGGAATATGGATGGGAACCTATGGGTCTCCTTCCACCGGAGTGAATCGTTCATTGTTTATGAGAGGTAGAAGCTCAATCAATAATCAAAAACCTGTTTTGTTTGAAATTGATAAAAACATTTTTACAACCCCTCCCGTTTGGTTGGATGTTAGCATGATTCAGCGCGTGGGCATTATCCCTGGACTTCAAGCGGTATGGAGGTATGGCGAAATTGCTAGTGGAGGTGTAGTGATTATCAATACCATCAACGGAGTGCATGGATTAAGGGAAGATAATAGCCTTCAACGTTATGATCAAGCAAAGCTTCGCGATAATTATGTCACGGAAAAGGTATTCTTGGACACGGAAATAAAAAATGATTTACCTGCCTATTTAAATGAAATGAATACCGCTAAAAGTCTTAACAGGGCGTTAGAAGTTTATGAGGCGTACGAGAATCATTATTCAAGAATACCATATTTCTATTTGGATGCCTTTACTTATTTTTACGATAAGTTTGAAAGTGATAGGGCAGATGAAATTTTAATCAAGAATTTAGACTCTTTTGAAAAAAATCCTGTTTGGTTAAAGGCTTTGGCTTTTACTTATGAGTCTCAATCCCGATTAGGTAAAGCCCATGAGGTTTACAAGAAAATTTATGCTCTCCGGCCTGATTATGCACAAAGTTTTATTGACTTGGCCAATAGTTATGAAAATTTGGAGAAAACTCAACAGGCCCTATCAATTTATGCAAGGCATGCTTATTTGCAGGATAAGGGTTTAATTTCTTCGGATAGCCTTGAATTATCTGATATTATGGAAAGGGAAATCAGCAGTCTTTTGAGACCCGATAATCATTCCAGTTCCGATGCTGGTTTTACCGGAAGGTTAGTATTTGAATGGAACGACTCCGAAGCTGAATTCGATCTACAGTTTGTAAATCCCAACAATCAATACTTTAATTGGAAGCACACCCTTACAGAGATGCCGGAACGAATTCGTTCGGAAAAGGAACTGGGCTATTCGATGGCCGATTTTTTATTGGACGATGAATTTCCGGGAACATGGAAAATAAATGCCACTTATCATGGCAACAAACAACTCACGCCCACTTATCTCAAAGTAACCATGTATCAGAACTATGGCAGCAAATTGCAAACCAAAGAAGTTAAAGTGTTTCGTTTGGGCGTAAAGGGAGTTAATCGGCAATTGTTTACCTTTCCGGTTACTTCAAATATTGTTCAAAGTAAATAAATTAGACCTGTAATACTCCCATATTAAACTTTTTTTCAATGGGTGAGTGGTTGGCGGCATCGATTCCCATGGAAATCCATTTTCGCGTATCCATTGGGTCTATAATGCCATCCGTCCATAGTCGTGCAGCAGCATAATAGGGTGATATTTGATTATCGTATCGCTGTTTTATTTCATCGAATAGTTCTTTTTCCTTTTCGGTATCGAGGGGTTTTCCGCTTTTTTCCAAGCTGGCTTTTTCAATTTGCAAAAGCACTTTGGCCGCAGAATTCCCGCTCATCACCGCGAGTTCGGCACTTGGCCAAGCAACAATAAATCTGGGGTCATAGGCTTTTCCGCACATGGCATAGTTCCCAGCGCCGTAGCTATTTCCGATCACGATCGTAAATTTGGGAACTACCGAATTGCTCACCGCGTTCACCATTTTGGCACCGTCTTTTATAATTCCGCCATGTTCACTTTTACTACCTACCATAAATCCGGTAACGTCCTGCAAAAACACGAGGGGAATTTTCTTTTGATTGCAGTTGGCAATAAAACGGGTGGCCTTATCGGCAGAATCGGAGTAGATTACACCTCCAAATTGCATTTCACCTTTTTTGGTCTTTACCACTTTGCGCTGATTGGCAACTATGCCCACGGACCAACCGTCGATTCGGGCATAACCTGTTAAAATAGTTTGGCCATAGCCCTCTTTGTATTGTTCAAATTCGGAATCGTCCACCAATCGTTTGATGATTTCCAACATATCATACTGATCGCTTCGTGAAGCAGGCAAGATTCCAAAAATGTCATCAGGATTTTCGGCTGGGGGCTTGGCTTCGGACCGGTTGAACCCTGCCTTGTCGAAATCACCGATTTTATCTACAATGTTCTTGATTTTGTCCAATGCATCTTTATCATCCTTGGCCTTATAATCGGTTACTCCACTAATTTCGGAATGGGTGGTAGCGCCCCCAAGTGTTTCGTTGTCGATGCTTTCTCCAATTGCGGCCTTCACAAGATAACTGCCTGCCAAAAAAATACTTCCGGTTTTATCCACAATAAGTGCCTCATCGCTCATAATTGGCAAGTAAGCACCTCCGGCAACACAACTTCCCATTACAGCAGCAATTTGGGTAATGCCCATACTGCTCATAACTGCATTATTTCGGAAAATGCGTCCAAAATGTTCTTTATCTGGAAAAATTTCATCTTGCATGGGCAAATACACCCCTGCGCTGTCCACTAAATAAATAATGGGCAATTTGTTTTCGATGGAGATTTCCTGGGCACGTAGGTTCTTTTTCCCCGTGATCGGGAACCAGGCGCCAGCCTTAACCGTCGCATCGTTCGCCACAACAACACATTGTTTGCCTTGTACATAGCCCACTTTTACCACCACACCGCCAGATGGGCATCCACCATGCTCCTTGTACATATCTTCACCGGCAAAAGCGCCTATTTCAATCGACCCCTTATCCTCATCCAACAAATAATCGATACGTTCCCTTGCGGTCATTTTACCTTTGGCATGGTGTTTTTCAATACGGTTTTTGCCGCCACCAAGTTTAACTTTTGCCAATCTCCGCTTTAGTTCGGAAAGCTTTAACTTGTTATGGTCTTCGTTCTTATTGAAGTTTATGTCCATTCTTATCGATAATTCAATTTGTTGGTTAAAGATACGGAGTTATAATTATTACTTTTGATGAATATGGAGAACAAAATTAGGTGGGGTATTTTAGGGCCCGGAAAAATTGCCAAAAAATTTGTGTCGGACCTTTTATTGGTAGATGATGCCGAGGTTACTGCGGTCGCATCGCGCTCAATGGAACGCGCCCAAGAATTTGCCGATGAATATGGAACGAAGCATGTTTTTGGAAGTTATGATGCCTTGTTCCGATCTGGAACAGTGGATATGGTGTACATCGCTACGCCGCACAATTTTCATAAAGACTTGTCGGTTCGTGCGTTGAACCATCAAATCGGTGTGCTTTGTGAAAAACCAATGGGCGTTAATAGGACGGAGGTGATGGAACAGGTAAGTGCATCCAAAAAGAACAATACGTTTTTAATGGAGGCTATGTGGTCTCGGTTTAACCCAGCTATCCAACAAGTAAAACAATTGGTAGATCAGGGGGAAATAGGGGATTTAAAGTTTATAAATGCTGACTTTGCTTTTTATGCATTGGACAGGGGCAAGGACTCCAGATTACTAAATCCTAATTTAGCTTCGGGTACTTTATTGGATATAGGGATCTATCCTATTTTTTTATCCTATTTATTGTTGGGTATGCCCAGCCAAATTATGGCAAGTTCAAAGTTTCACGAAAATGGAACAGAGCTACAAACTAGTATGATTTTTGATTATCCAAATGCCCAAGCCATGCTTTACAGCGGATTTACCAGCAGATCTAGATTGGAAGCGGAAATATCGGGAACAACGGGCCAATTTCTATTAAGATCAAGATGGCACGAGGCCGATGGCTATTCTTTAATACGGGAAGATGATGTTGAGGAGGTTAGTTTGCCCATGACGGGAATCGGTTATTACCATGAGATATTGGAAGTACATAAATGTCTAAGAAAGAACAAAATTGAAAGTAACCTCTGGTCACATCAGAACAGTTTGGATTTGTCCGAATTGCTGGACACGGTCAGGGAAAAAAGTGGAATAACGTTCCCTTTTGAAACTTAATCCACAATAATCACTTTGCATTAACCCTATTTTTACGATATTTGAAATCCTTCAGAAAAATATATAATGGGAATGAATAAGAACACGGTGCTGGCCTATGCCACATGGATTATGATATTTGTAGGTTTGGGAATGATCGCACTTGGAGCTTTTAAATATGATGAAGTGGCAGGATGGGGCTTTGCTGCTGTCGGAATTGGATTTTTAGCTGTTGCCTGGGTGTTCAACGCCTTAAAGGGCAGGGTATAGCCTCTTTTCATAAACAATTTAATTTTAAGTAGATGTCAGACGATAAAAAAGTCATTTTTTCCATGTCTGGGGTTACCAAGACCTATAAAACGGCCAACACCCCTGTACTCAAAAATATTTACCTAAGCTTTTTCTATGGTGCCAAAATTGGGATTTTGGGCCTTAATGGATCGGGTAAATCAACTTTATTGAAAATTATTGCCGGTGTAGATAAAAACTATCAAGGTGATGTAGTATTTTCTCCGGGCTATTCCGTTGGCTACTTGGAACAAGAGCCGCAGCTCGATGAAAATAAGACTGTACTCGAAGTGGTAAAGGAAGGCGTTGCCGAAACCGTGGCCATTTTGGACGAGTACAATAAAATAAACGATATGTTCGGTTTGCCCGAGGTTTACGAGGATGCCGATAAAATGCAAAAGTTAATGGACAAGCAGGCTGCACTCCAGGATCAAATAGATGCTGCCAATGCTTGGGAACTGGACACCAAATTGGAGATTGCAATGGATGCACTCCGTACCCCGGATTCTGATAAGAAAATAGGAGTATTATCCGGTGGGGAACGAAGACGAGTGGCTTTGTGCCGTTTATTGCTCAAAGAACCGGACGTTTTGTTGTTGGATGAGCCTACCAACCATTTGGATGCCGAATCCGTACATTGGTTGGAGCATCATTTGGCGCAATATAAAGGAACGGTAATCGCTGTTACGCACGATCGTTACTTTTTGGACAACGTTGCCGGATGGATTTTGGAACTCGATCGTGGAGAGGGAATTCCATGGAAAGGCAATTACTCTAGCTGGCTAGATCAAAAAGCCAAGCGATTGGAGCAAGAAAGCAAGCAGGCATCCAAACGCCAAAAAACCTTGGAGCGAGAGTTGGACTGGGTCCGCCAGGGCGCTAAAGGAAGGCAGGCCAAACAAAAAGCACGTTTAAAAAATTACGATAAGCTCCTTAGTCAAGATCAAAAACAGATGGAGGAGAAGTTGGAAATCTATATACCCAACGGGCCACGTTTGGGAACCAATGTGATAGAAGCCAAAGATGTAAGCAAAGCTTTTGGAGATAAACTACTGTACGAGAACCTAAACTTTAATCTGCCCCAAGCAGGTATTGTTGGTATAATTGGTCCCAACGGTGCCGGTAAGACGACCATTTTTAAAATGATCATGGGAGAGGAAACCCCGGACAAAGGGGAGTTTATTGTTGGTGAAACGGCAAAACTGGCCTATGTAGATCAGTCCCATTCCAACATTGACCCGGAAAAAACTATCTGGGAAAACTTTAGTGATAGTCAGGAATTGATTATGATGGGAGGGAAGCAGGTCAACTCACGAGCTTACCTTAGCCGATTCAACTTTTCTGGTAGTGAGCAGAACAAAAAAGTAAACATGCTTTCTGGTGGTGAACGTAACCGTTTGCATTTGGCAATGACATTAAAGGAAGAGGGCAACGTGTTACTTTTGGATGAGCCTACGAACGATTTGGACGTGAACACACTCCGTGCTTTGGAAGAAGGCTTGGAGAATTTTGCGGGCTGTGCAGTTATCATATCCCACGATAGATGGTTCTTGGATAGAATCTGTACACATATCCTTGCTTTTGAAGGAGATTCTCAAGTATATTTCTTTGAAGGGTCTTTCTCCGATTACGAAGAAAACAAAAAGAAACGCCTGGGTACGGATATTATGCCCAAGCGTATTAAATACAAAAAACTGATTCGTTAAAGTTAAAGGGAAGGAGTGATTAATCTTATTTAAGATTTTTGATTCCTTCCTCTAAAAGTTTTTTAGCCTTTTCCAAATATGCCCTTTGGTGGGCGGCCAAACTGTTCGGGTCCTGAACCTCGTCAGGGGACGAGCTTATGGATTTGGATAGTTCTATGAGTTGATTTATGGCCTGTTCGGCAGATTGGAGCTTATCGTCTGCATGTTTATCAAAGACCTTGATCATTTCCATTTCCATGGCTGCCACGGATTGAGACCCATCGGGGTCTTTCTCGACAGATTCATCGGTTGTTATGGTATCATCATCATTGGTAACAACTGGCGAAGAAACACCTAGTGTACATTGGTCCAAAATAGTGATCAATTCGTTGATTTCTCCCAAAGCTTTTTTGGTAAAAAATCTTCCAGCTTCCCAGTCCGCAGGTTCTATGGCTTTGTCCAGGGTTTCCATAGCATCCACGGTCTTGCCCTTAGCCTTGTCGCAAGAACAATCAGCCATAAAAGCTTCACCTTTTTCAAGAGCGGTCAAAGCTCTTTCGGCATAGTACATCTGATGCTCAAAGTTGGTAGCGTCCATGGCCTTTTTTCCATGGCTCAGTGCATAGGTTACTTTGGAATAGAAATTATCACATTGAAAAGAGTAGGTAGCTTGTATGGCACAAAATACTGCCAAAACTACTAAAACATGGGATTTGGGAGCCATATTCGAGTCTTGTTATTGGTTAATAGTTTGATGTACTAACGCTAAAAACAGCTTTATATTTTACAATACTAATATGCTTCGTTCGGATACCAATCCAATTGGACAACTTCGATATCGGGATTGCCTTGGTTTACCAAGTTTTTAAACTTTTCAACATCACTAACATCCGGTCTGCCCCTATAATGATATGGATATACCTGATTCGGTTTAAATTCCAACACTGCATCCGCAGCACTTTCCACGGTCATGGTATAGGGGAGATTCATACAAACAAAGGCTTTGTCTATATTGTTTAGTGCGCGCATTTCGGGAATATCCTCGGTATCCCCTGAAAAGTAAATACGTTCATCTCCAAAGGTGAACAAATATCCGTTCCCTCTACCTTTTATATGGAAATCCTTCGCCTCTTCCCGCAAATTGTACATGGGAATGGCTTCTACGGAAAAGTTGGCCAATTCTTTGACTTCCCCGTTGACCATGGTATCTGTTTTTAATGCTAATGCTTGGTCCATTTGTGATTTAACTGCCTCTGGGGCAATGATCTGTACACCTTCAAGATTTAACTCGTTTAGCGTGTTCGCATTAAAATGGTCACCATGAATATCTGTAATAAAAATTATATCGGGAGATTGCCGACCTTTAAAAGCATCCTTACCACCAACGGGATCTATATAAATAGTTGTATTGTTCCACTCAATAATAGCGGTAGCATGTTCAATGGGTATTATTTTGGCCGGGGCGTAGGTTTCAGCTTTAATTGTGGTTTCTATTTCTGTGGTTTCTTCTTGTTTTTCTGCTTTTCCCTTGCAAGCAGTAAGAATCAAAAACAAGATTGTTGTTGTAAGCGCAATATTTTTTTTCATGATGCAATCTTTTAAATCCTTTTAAAATTAAGGGATAATACGAAGAATCAGAATAATTTATCAAGAATATTTACATCTAAATAATCCAAAGTTACATCCACTGCGTATATAAACCGAACGCGATTGATTAAAAACCTTAAACGAAGAATCAATTAAAACAAAAAGTTATGACTGAAACAAAAAATAACAATAACGGATTAAAAGTAATTGCTGGTTTGTTGGGTGTAGTTCTTTTGGGAACTATTATTTACACCGTAAGTCTTTATCAAGATAAAAAACAAACCACCGAAGCTCTTACCCAAGAGAAAGAATTGGTTGTAGAAGATTTGAACAACTTGAAATCTGAGTACGACAAAGCTATTTTGGAAAGCAACGCCACTAACGAGGAGTTGGTTGCAGCAAGAGACAATATCGCAAAATATATTGATTCCGTAAGTAGCATGAAAGCCGATATCGCCACACTTTCTCGTTACAGAAGACAAGTAAGTGTTCTTAAGAAAGAAAGAGAGCAATTGTTGAAGCAAGTGGATTCCTTGACACAATCCAATAGCTTGTTGGCCATGCAAAGAGATAGCACTTTTGCAGAGTTGGAGCAACAAACTGTTTTTAATGATTCATTGATTATCCAGAACACGCAATTGGCCGATGCTGTTGAAAAAGGTTCTGCACTTAACCTTAACACTATTAGTGTTGACGCTATTAAAGAAAGAAACAGCGGAAAATTGGTATCTACTTCTAGAGCTAGAGCTACAGATAAATTCAA
The DNA here is from genome assembly GCF_056160185.1 of Flagellimonas sp. ABD4_174. Taxonomy (NCBI): domain Bacteria; kingdom Pseudomonadati; phylum Bacteroidota; class Flavobacteriia; order Flavobacteriales; family Flavobacteriaceae; genus Flagellimonas; species Flagellimonas sp. ABD4_174. The sequence goes on along the minus strand of NZ_JBSWWP010000001.1, from coordinate 2,242,626 downwards.
AGTTTGCTTTACCATTGCCGACAACGTAATTGCTGAAGCTGGCGACAGAGAATTTTATATCGAAGTTCTTGGTCCACAGGGCAATGTGTTGGGCGAAGGTCTAACAAAAACTACCGAAGAAGGAAGTTCTCTTACTTACAGCAAAGGAACCAATTTCTATTATGAGAACGATGCGTTGGATGTATGTGATTACATAAACAAGCCAAGTGGTGATTTCCAAAAAGGAAACTACATGGTAAATGTGTACGACAATAAATTGAAATTGTTGGGTACTTCCAGCTTCGAGTTGAAATAAGCACACACACTATCACCATTATAAATAAAAATGCCCGTCCTGTTCTGGACGGGCATTTTTTATATGCTAAAAAATCGAATGGTCTATTTTAAACTTCCGACCATATCTTCCGGTTTTACCCACTCATCGTACTCTTCCGGGCTAACATAGCCAAGGTTTATGGCCTCTTCTCTTAAAGTTGTACCGTTCTTATGTGCCGTGTTGGCTATTTCAGCAGCCTTGTAATAACCAATTTTAGTATTCAAAGCCGTAACCAACATTAAAGAATTGTTCAACAGGGTTTTGATCACCTCATGGTTAGGTTCAATTCCAACAGCACAGTTTACATCAAAACTAACACAAGCGTCACCGATCAATTGTGCCGATTGTAAAATGTTGGCCGCCATTACAGGTTTAAAAACGTTAAGTTCGTAATGTCCTTGTGTGCCACCTACGCTAATAGCAACATCGTTGCCCATTACTTGGGCACAGACCATGGTAAGTGCCTCGCACTGGGTTGGGTTTACCTTTCCTGGCATAATGGAACTACCTGGTTCGTTGGCCGGAATTATAATTTCTCCAATTCCAGAACGAGGACCAGAGGCCATCATACGTATATCGTTGGCAATCTTGTTCAAAGAGACTGCCAATTGTTTTAGAGCGCCATGACTTTCCACAATGGCATCGTGTGCCGCCAAGGCTTCAAATTTATTTTCTGCAGTTATAAAAGGTTTACCTGTGAATTCGGCAATATATTTTGCCACGACGACATCGTATCCTTTTGGTGTATTTAGGCCTGTTCCCACTGCGGTTCCGCCAAGTGCAAGCTCGCTTAAGTGGGCCAATGTATTTTTTAATGCTTTTAAGCCATGGTTCAGTTGGGAAATATAACCCGAAAACTCTTGCCCCAAGGTTAGGGGAGTGGCGTCCATTAAGTGGGTCCTACCAATCTTTACCACATCTTTAAATTCTTCGGACTTTTTTTGTAAAGTATCACGCAATTGCTCAACTCCTGGAATGGTAACATCCACAATTTTTTTGTAAGCTGCAATGTGCATACCAGTTGGGAAAGTATCGTTGGACGATTGGCTCTTGTTTACATCATCGTTGGGTTGTATGGTTTTTTCCCCTTCGCCGATTTTTTTACCCGCAATTTCGTGTGCACGGTTGGCGATAACTTCGTTTACGTTCATGTTGCTCTGTGTTCCAGAGCCTGTTTGCCAAATTACCAGGGGAAATTGGTCATCATGCTTTCCTTCAAGTATTTCATCGCATACTTGCGCGATTAAATCTCTCTTTTCTTGGCTCAGCACTCCTAGTTCGTGGTTGGCGTAAGCTGCAGCTTTTTTTAAGTAGGCAAAACCATAGACCACATCCAAGGGCATGGATGCAGGCGCACCAATTTTAAAGTTGTTTCGGGAACGTTCGGTTTGGGCGCCCCAATATTTATCGGCGGGTACTTTTACCTCGCCCATGGTGTCTTTTTCAATCCTGAAACTCATAGTTAAAAATTTTGTCCTACAAAGGTAGGATATAGGGGATTTATATGGTAGTTGATTGGAATAATTACACTTTTTTCTCGTACGATTTGTTTTTTTTCATCAGAAGAAAGTATCTTTGTTAAAACAAAAGCAGTAAAGATGTTCGAATTTGACCAATATTTAGGTTTTTTAGCTTTTCTAACGATTTTGACAATAGGTTTTTGGTTAATGATATTCTTATTGACCTTTGTTGTTCCTTACTGGTTGATCGGTAACCTTAGGGAAATGGCCAAAGAAAGAAAAGAGGCTAAAAGAGCCCAACTAGAAGAATAATATAAACAAAGAGAAGCCGTATCGGCTTCTTTTTTGTTTTACCCATATTTAATAATTAGCCTTTACTACATTGTAAGGGCTAATTTTTTGGTCCATATCAACCTGTGGCAAATTCAGTGAAACTAAAAAAGCAACCTTATTGGTTGCTTTTTTAATTAGGTATATAGGGGAACTACGTTGGTTTAACCCTGGAATTGGCCTTCCTCATCATCACCACCATCATTTTGTCTGTCCCGACCGCGCTGGCGTTCCTTTGGTTGATTAAAACGATAGATAAAAGATAAGTTTACTTGTCGTTTTCTCCATTGGAACTCACTATCTGAGGTGAAAGTAGGCGTTTCGGTAAAAGATTGCCTTTTTCTTGAATTAAAAACGTCGCTCACATTTAAAGATACTGTTGCATTGTCCTTTAAAATATCTTTGCTCAATGCTAAGTTTAAAGAGAACATAGCTTTGCTATCTGTTTGTGCATTTTGTCTTGGGCCCATGTAAAACGAGTTGGCCTGAAGATCGATTTTGGCAGGTAAAGTAAATTTAGAACTGAACCTGGCAAACCAGCTGGAATTGTCCGTTCCATACTCAACACCATTGAACTGTCCTTCAGAACTAAACGTAAAGAAGTTTACACTACCGTTCAGGCGCCACCATTTAAATGGGCTATATATAACGCCAGCTTCCGCACCAATACGCTCGTTCGTGGATAGATTAATGGGAACCGAACGAATGATCTGTATACCATCGGAGGTTAGCTGCCCCGTTTCTTCTTGGATTCGTTCAAACGAATTTGTTTCTTTTTGGTAGTAAACGGAGGAAGTGAGGGTCAATTTTTTCCATCTTTTTAAGTAACCAAGATCAAATGCGTTTGCGAATGCCGGATCTAAATCTGGATTACCTTGAAAAACATTGGTTCTACTGGATCTTGATGGAAATGGATTGATGAACCATCCCCTTGGTCTGTTTATCCTTCGGTTGTACCCCAAGGAAATATTTTCCGTTTTGGATAGTTCGTAGATCAAGTTCACGGTAGGGAAAAGCCCCAAATAGTTTTTATCAAAATTTAAATCAACATCTTCCCCCACAATTTCCTGTAAACCATCAATGTCCACACTGGAATCTACATTGCCCCTTAGTTCCGTGTTTTCCAATCGCAGTCCTAAAAGAACAGATAACTTTCCATATTTGTTGCCATATTGGGTGTATAGCGCATTTACGTTTTCGTGGTAGGTGAAAACATTGGTAAGATCCTCGTTCATTTCAAACTGACCGGTGCCTTGGTTTAAGGTATCCAATTGATAATCGCTGACTTGTTTTTCGAAAGTACCTCGGTACCCAGCTTCGAATTGTGCATCGCCCATGGGCAAAACATAATCTATCTGAGCCAAAATATCGTCTTGGGTCTCTATTTCATATATATTTTCACTTGCCAATAAATCCGTGTTCGGTACTGTATTCGATTCCAATATCTGGGTCAAAACATCCTCATCATCATAAGAATATTGAAAATCGGCAGTTAATTCATGCCCATCATCATTGAACTTATTGGTATAATTGAAAGAGAATTGATAACTGTTGTCGTTCTCCTTTTGATCTTCACTTCTAAAGGTTCTGCTCTCAAGCGTACCATCGTTAAAACGTTGGTTGTCATTCTCGGTCAAATCGTTTTCATCCGACCATCTGTAAAAGAAGCTACCGGTAATGGATGATTTTTCGGTAAGAAAGTATTCCATTCCGATGTTAACGCTAATACCATCATCATTCCTGCTAATGTCCCTATCCTCCAATATCCTGTCAAAATCACTGGCATCGGTTAGGTATCTGTTATCAAAAAGTCCACCACCCGGTGACTCACGGTGAAAATATCCGATTGTGTTGAAAATGTTGAACTTTTCTGTTCTGATATTAAAGTTGGATGTAACCCTGGCATTGAAAGGATCACCAATGGTTGTATTGATGGAACCGTTGATCCCAAGGGTCTTTTCCTTTTTTAGTACAATGTTTAAAATACCTGCCGTACCTTCTGCGTCATATCGGGCCGAAGGACTGGTAATTACTTCCACCTTTTCAATGGCATCGGCAGGTAATTGTTGTAAAATATCGGTAGATCCAAATCCTGCCAATGCAGATGGTTTTCCGTTGATCAGAATTCGGACATTATCATTGCCACGTAAGCTAATGGCTCCTTCTACATCTACAGAAACCGATGGAATGTTGCCCAAGGCATCGCTAACGTTACCACCACTCGTGGTAATGTCTTTTCCTATATTATAGACTTTTTTGTCCAACCGTACTTCTACAGTGGTTTTTTCGCCGACCACTTCTACTTCCGCAAGTTGTGCCACATCCGGGGATAATGATATGGAACCCAAATTAATGGACGAGTTATAGGTTTGTCCTTTTAAAGAATAGGATTTATAGGAGATGTATTCCACGCTTATGTTGTAGGTGCCCGGGGTGGCTTCGACCTCAAAATTACCCGAGAGGTCCGTTATTCCACCGGTAACTTGCTCCGGATTATCCGCATTTTGCAATACGAAGGTGGCATATTCCAGGGGTTGTCCGGAATCGGAATCAATAACTTTTCCGGTTATTGTGATAGGCTTTTGGTTTTGTTGTGCTGCGCCTTGAAAGATAGACAGGGTAAATAGCAACAACGGGATAAGTATCCTTTGCATAGTTTGATTTTTACGCTGCAAATGTGAAAGAAAAAACAAGGGATGCGAAATATTAATCCCCGAACAACGTAAATGATCCTGCGAATGACCTTAACGAATTGTTAATTCTTGCCCTTCTTATTCTTTTTCTTCTTCTTTTTCTTTTTTGGCTTGAATCTGTTTTCTTGAAGTTCCATAAAGGCGTCGTATTTATCCTCGGGAAGTCCGGCCTTTAATTCAGCCTCTTGGCGTATACGGATTTTTTCAACCTCTTCTTTCATTTTAAGGGGTTCCAGTTCCAAAATCTGAAGTTCTATTCGTTGCTGCACGGACTGGATCAAAGCTGTACGTACCACGGCTTGCTCAAATGGATCTAGATTAATGGCCTCCGATATGGATGGCATTTGCTCATCTACAATTTCTTCGGCGGTTAGTGGTGTTTCCTCTTTTTGCGGGGTTGTTGGACCGGCTTGGGGTACAGAGCTCATTCTTCTGCCAAAACGGTTGCCATATGGGGAGCCATATCCATATTGTGCGCTGATATCGTTTATGGCGAACATGCCGACCAACAAGGTCGCAATAAATAGTGAATGGGTACTTTTCATGGGGTAAAGATAGTATTTTAGGTTTTCTTTGTTTGGATCTACCCTGTTAAATCATGTTGGAAATCAAGCTTATAACAGCTTTGATATGTTCTCGGGAGGTCTGCCGACCACAGCTTTTTTCCCATCGACCACAATGGGTCTTTCAATTAATTTAGGGTAGTTTGCCATCGCGGAGATAACTTCATCATCCGTTAAGTTCCGCCCCCTAAAGTTCTCTTTCCAAATGGACTCATTTTTTCTAACAAGGTCTATCGGTGCAATGCCCAAATATGAAATCAGGGCTGTTAGTTCTTCCTTGCTGAGAACATCATCTAAATATTTGATGACTTCAAAGTCTTTCCCCGACTTTTCCAAAATGGCCAATCCTTCCCTGGATTTTCTACACCGTGGATTATGATAAATTTTGATCATATTTCAATATGTTTAAACTAATTGCTGCCGACCGATTATTCTTCTTTTTGTCCCATCATCATTAAATAGGCCTTTAAAAATGCATCGATTTCCCCATCCATAACGGCATCTACATTTCCGGTTTCTTCGGCCGTTCGAACGTCCTTCACCAATTTATAGGGGTGCATTACATAATTTCGGATTTGCGATCCCCATTCGATCTTCATTTTTGAAGACTCGATTTCTGCGCGCGCTTCCTGCTTTTTACGAAGTTCGATTTCGTAAAGTTGCGATTTCAACATTTTCATGGCCGTAGCCCTGTTATCGTGCTGCGATCGAGAATCGGAACAGGAAATTTGGATTCCAGTTGGTTTGTGAACCAATTGAACTTTGGTTTCTACCTTGTTTACATTTTGTCCACCTGCACCACTAGATCGTGCTGTGGTTATTTCAATGTCCGAAGGATTTACCTCTATCTCAATGCTGTCGTCCACCAAGGGGTACACATAAACAGAAGCGAAGGAGGTGTGCCTTTTGGCATTGCTGTCGAAAGGGGAAATGCGGACCAAACGGTGTACGCCGTTCTCACCTTTTAACCAACCAAAGGCATATTCACCCTCTATTTCCAGGGTAACCGTTTTAATTCCTGCAACATCACCTTCTTGGTAATTGAGTTCTTTTACCTTGTAGCCGTTCTTTTCGGCCCACATAAGGTACATGCGCATGAGCATAGAAGCCCAATCACAGCTTTCGGTCCCACCAGCGCCCGCGGTAATCTGTAGCACTGCGGTAAGCTCATCGCCCTCATCCGAAAGCATATTTCTAAATTCCAATTTTTCAATGGACAATTGTGCTTTTTCGAACTGCTTGTTTACCTCTTCTTCGGTAACTTCTCCGGCCTGCTGAAATTCAATAAACACCTCAAGATCACCGACCAATGTTTTGGCCTCTTCGAAGTCTTCTACCCATTTCTTTTTGGATTTGATGGACTGCATTTGTTTTTGGGCTTCTTGCGGATTGTCCCAAAAACCTGGAGCAAGGGTTTTTTCCTCTTCGTTCTCTATTTCGATAAGTTTGGCATCGATGTCAAAGATACCTCCTTAACGCACCAAGGCGCTCAATAAGATCTTTCTGTTGATCTGTGGTTACCATGTAATATATTTTGGGGTAAAAATAAGTTTCTTTCCTCACATGACCTTATTATAAATGGAATTCTATCAAACAACTTGTGTTATTGTGTCCGAGCTCATATATTAAAGTAAAACGGAAGTTGATTTTTCAATTTATTGGGATAGAATAAGACAGTGCAAACTGTTTTTTAAAAATGATTTGCATATTTTTAAGGCAACTAATTCAACCAAATTATGAAGAACTCAACTAAGCTCATGGCCCTATTGTTGTTTGTGGGCTTTACCATGGGGGCACAAACGTTCGAGAAGGTTAAGGACTTTCAAAAGTTTAACGGCTATTTTAATTTTTATTACGATGACTCCAACGATAAGATTTACGTCCAAGTCGATGAGTTGGAAAAAGAGTTTTTGTACGTCTACTCTTTGAGCAGTGGAATAGGAAGCAACGATATTGGTCTAGATCGCGGGCAATTGGGCAACGAACAGGTGGTCTATTTTAAAAAGGCAGGGAACAAGTTGCTACTTGTGCAGCCCAACCAAACTTTTAGGGCCATTACGGAAAATGAGCTCGAGAGAAAGTCTGTGGAGCAAGCCTTTGCCAAGTCAATTCTGCATGGTTTTGATGTGGTAGAAGAGGCGAGCGGCAGTTATCTTATAGATTTTACCGATTTTCTGGTGCGCGACGCACATGGAGTTTCCAATCGTCTAAAAAGATCTAAGCAAGGCTCTTACAGTTTGGATAAAAGTAAAAGCGCATTCGCATTGGAGCGTACCAAGGCTTTTCCAAAAAATGTAGAGTTTGATGTAACCCTTACCTTTAAGGGAGATCCACAAGGTGCCTGGATTCGTTCAGTTACACCTACACCAAGCTTGGTCACAGTGGCACAACATCATTCATTAATAGAATTACCTGATGATACATTTGAAAAAAGGCTGTACGACCCTCGAAGTGGTGGCTACCCATTTACCTATTATGATTATGCCACTCCGGTTCAAGAATCTTTGGTAAAGCGCTTTATCCGAAGACATCGATTGGAAAAAAAAGATCCTAACGCAGCTATAAGTGAACCCGTTGAACCAATAATTTATTATTTGGACAATGGGACACCGGAACCCATTAGATCAGCTTTGTTGGATGGTGGCAAATGGTGGAATCAAGCCTTTGAGGCGGCAGGCTATAAAAATGCATTCCAAATGAAAATTCTGCCGGATGACGCCGATCCATTGGATGTGCGTTACAATGTAGTACAATGGGTACACCGATCGACGAGGGGTTGGAGCTACGGGGCAAGTGTTGTTGATCCCAGAACAGGGGAAATATTAAAAGGACATGTTAGTCTGGGCAGTTTAAGAATTCGTCAGGATTTTATGATAACACAAGCTTTAATGGACAAACCATTTGCCGAAAGAGATGATAACCATAAAGAAATGCTGGAATTGGCACTTGCCAGAATCCGACAACTCTCCGCACACGAAATAGGACACACACTCGGGTTTGCGCATAATTTTGCGGCAAGCACCAACAATAGGGCTTCTGTTATGGATTATCCACACCCACAATTTGAATTGGAAGGCGATAAGATTAGTTTTAAGAACGCATACGATACAGGAATAGGAGAGTGGGACAAGGTAACCGTAGCCTATGCGTATTCAGATTTTCCCGAAGGAACAGACGAGACTGCCGCGCTCAATGCCATATTAAAAAAAGCCCAGGACGATGGATTGCGCTATATCTCCGATCAAGATGCAAGGCCAAAAGGAGGTGCGCACGCATTGGCCCACTTGTGGGACAACGGTAAAAGTGCAAGTAGCGAATTGGAGGAAATGCTGAAAATAAGGGAGACGGCCATACATAATTTTTCTATCGACAATATCCGAAACGGGGAAGCATATTCCGTTTTGGAAGATGTTTTTGTACCCCTTTATTTTTTCCATCGGTACCAAACCGAAGCAGTATCCAAGGTAATTGGCGGCTTGGATTATAATTATGCCGTAAAAAATGGTGGGCAGTTTCCAGTGAAGCCAATTGGTCAAGCTGAGCAAAAAACAGCTATGGAATCCATTCTAAAAACCCTGGATGCCGAAGTAATTGCAATCCCTAAGGACAAATTGAACCTATTTCCTCCTCGCGCCATCGGATTTAACCGTTCCAGGGAATCCTTTAAAGGAAGAACAGGGGTTAGTTTTGATGCATTGTCCGCATCGGAAACGGCCGCAGATATGACCCTGGAATTATTATTGCACCCAGAACGGGCCTCTCGACTTATTCAGCAAAAAAGCATGGATAAAGGACAGATGGGGTTAAAAGATGTGTTGCAAAAAACAATTCAAGGCACTTTTGATCTATCACATCGAGACGCCTACCATCAAGAAGTGCAGAACACTATAAATTTCAGGGTGCTCTACCATATCATGAACCTTGCGGCTCACGACCAAGTTCACCCACAGGTAAATGCGATTGCCAACCAAACTTTAAGTGAACTAAAAACACAGTTGTTGAGCAATGGTAAAAATGCAATATCAACCGAAATGGTAAAAAGAATAGATGCCTTTACCAAAAAACCATCCGATTTTAAACTGATCCCAGTTTCTAAAATCCCTGATGGTTCGCCTATTGGCATGGATTGTATGGACTAATTTTATTTATGGAGATAAACTTAATAAGTGACACGGTCACTAAGCCTTCGGCAGCAATGTTGGAGGCCATGATGAAAGCCAAAGTTGGGGACGATGTGTTCAAGAACGACCCTACTGTGAATGAGTTGGAAGCCAAGGTCGCGGATTTTTTTGGTATGGAGGCGGCACTGTTTTTTCCAAGTGGTACCATGACAAATCAGACTGCAATTAAAATCCATACCAATCCAGGAGATCAATTGATCTGTGATAAGTACTCCCACATATTTAATTATGAAGGAGGTGGTGTGAGTTTTAACAGTGGGGTTTCCTGTAGATTGGTAAATGGGCATAGGGGAATGATGAAGGCGGAACAAGTCGAGGAATCCATCAACCCACCGGATTTTTACCATAGTCCATTGACCACATTGGTAAGTATAGAAAATACAACGAACAAAGGTGGCGGGGCTTGTTGGGATTTCGAAGAACTACGTAAAATCCGAGAAGTCTGCAATAATCATGGTCTAAAATATCATTTAGATGGTGCGAGACTTTGGAACGCCTTGGTAAAAAAGGGAGAAGATCCAAAAGCCTACGGTAAGTTATTCGATACCATTAGCGTTTGTTTCAGTAAGGGAATGGGGTGTCCCGTAGGTTCGGTTTTGGTCGGTAGCCAAGAAGATATGGACAAAGCGATTCGAATTCGCAAAATTTTTGGCGGAGGAATGCGCCAATCCGGTTATTTAGCGGCAGCGGCTATCTACGCGCTGGAAAATAATGTGGATAGATTGGTGGAAGACCACAAAAAAGCTGAAGAGATCGGGAAGGTGCTCACATCTCTCGATTTTATCAAAAAGGTGGAACCTATCGAGACCAATATCATAATTTTTGAAATTGATGAGCAAAGCATGTCGTCCGAAGAATTTCTGGAACGATTGGCCGAAAATAAGGTTTCCATAATTGGAATGGGACAGGGAAAACTGCGTATAGTCACCCATTTGGATTACACCGATACGATGCACCAACACTTTTTAAAGGTTTTAAAAAGTATAGGGTAACAGGGTGATCATTTCGAGGGCGAAGGAGAAGCGTGAAAAGCAATTGATTGTATTCGGTCTAACATTAAAAGTGCAAAGGTGTCTAAAACTCCAAAATTCATGGGGTTTACACCAATGGAACGAATTTTCTCGAAGATAAAATGTATAAGTGCAAGAACACTATACTATTCGACCTTATACTTTTTTATCTTTAGACCTTTAATCTAAACAAAATCCAATTATCCAACCCTGTTCGCGATACGCTTTGCACTTGAACGGACAATCGAATTCTAAAGTTTAGCGTTTCAATACTTACATCAAACCAAGACTACTTCATAAAAGCATCCATTCCCGGAATGTTGGGCATACCCTCCTTGGCTACAGCGGCCAATTCGGCTTCATTTATTTTGGAGGCTTTCTCAATGGCCTTGTTTAGGGTAAGTACCAAATAATCTTCCAATTGATCTTTATCTTCCAACAAAGAGTCATCAATGGAGATGGATTTTATTTCACGATTGGCGGTTAACGTTACTTTAAGGAGTCCGTCCGAGGATGCTTCATCTACCATAACGGAGTTCAATCTTTCCTTGGTGGCTTCAACTTTCTTTTGGGTTTCTTTTAATTTACCCATCATTCCCATTAAATCTCCAAACATAACTTTAATTTTAGGGCTTGCAGGACCGCTGTCCGAACAAGCATTCTATCTATAATTGTTTAAACTAAGTTCAAAAGTAGTAAATTGGTCAAAACACTAACAAATGAAACAATCCATTTTAAGAATTTCTATTCTGCTTTTATGCCTTATTTTTGCCCCCGCTTGTAAAAACAACAAAGAACAATCCATGAGTACAGCTCCGCCGGTGGCACCAAAACATCCAACCAAGCTAGAAAAGCACGGTGATGTTAGAATTGATGATTATTATTGGATGAACAATAGGGAAGATCAACAGGTTCTCGATTATTTAAATGCCGAGAACGATTATTTCCAAAAAATGACGGCCCACACCAAAGCGTTCCAAGAAGAACTTTTTGAAGAAATGAAGGGAAGGATCAAGGAAGATGATTCTTCCGTACCCTACAAACTCGACGGATATTGGTACATAACCCGATACGAAGAAGGAAAGGAGTACCCGATTTATTCCAGAAAAAAAGAAACGCTGGAAGCAACGGAAGAACTGTTGTTCGATTGTAACGTAATGGCAGAAGGGCACGATTATTTTAATTTGAGAGGTGTTTCCATAAGCCCGGACAATACCATGGCATCATTTGGAACCGACACTATTTCCAGAAGACAGTACAATATCCAGATAAAAAACCTAAAAACAGGTGAAATATACCCGGATGTTATCGAAAATACAACGGGCAGCGCAGTATGGGCCAACGACAACAAAACTTTGTTCTACACTAAAAAAGACCCTGTCACCCTTCGTTCCGATAAAATATATAAGCATGTATTGGGCACATCTGCCGACCAGGATGAATTGGTTTTTCATGAAGAAGACGACACTTACAACACCTTTGTTTATAAAACAAAGACCAGAAAATATATTGTAATCGGATCCAGTAGCACCCTTACTTCGGAATATCGCTTTTTAAATGCCGATGATCCCGAAGGCGATTTTAAAATCTTTTCTGAGCGGGAAAAAGGTGTGGAGTATTCCATATCCCATTTTGAAGGTAACTTTTATATACTTACCAATAAGGATGGTGCAACTAACTTTAAGTTGATGAAAACCAACGAAAACAACACTGCATCCGAACATTGGGAAGAGTTTATTCCGCACCAAGAAGATGTACTGCTCGAAGATGTGGAAATTTTCAGGGATTATTACGTGGTTACCGAAAGAAACAACGGTCTCAATCAGATGAAGATTGCCAAATGGGATGGTTCCCTTAGTTATTATTTGCCTTTTGATAGCGAGACTTATGTAGCGGGACCATCTGTGAACTTGGATTTTGACACAAAAATACTTCGTTATTATTATAACGAAATGGGTGAACCTTATGCCATCATCGATTTTGACATGGAAACCAAGACCAAAACGGTTCAAAAGCAACAAGAGGTCCTTGGAGGCAAGTTCGATAAAAATAATTATAGGACCGAACGTATATGGGCCACGGCGAGGGACGGCAAAAAAGTGCCTGTTTCCATAATATACCATAAAAATACCCCACTGGACGGCACAAGTCCTTTGTTGCAATACGGTTATGGTTCTTACGGAGCAACGATGGACCCTTATTTTTCATCCATACGATTGAGTTTATTGGATAGAGGGTTTATTTATGCGATTGCACACATTAGAGGTGGTGAATATTTAGGAAGACCTTGGTACGAAGATGGCAAATTATTCAATAAAAAGAACACCTTCACGGATTTTATAGATGTTTCCAACCACTTGATCGAGAAGAAATATACTAGCTCCGAACATTTGTATGCCATGGGTGGTTCCGCTGGCGGACTCTTAATGGGGGCCATCATAAATATGGAACCAGAACTGTACCACGGCGTAATTGCTGCAGTACCTTTCGTAGATGTGGTAACCACAATGTTGGACGATACCATTCCGTTGACCACCGGCGAATATGACGAATGGGGAAATCCTAATGACAAGGCGTATTACGATTACATAAAATCATACTCGCCGTATGATAATGTTGAGGCCAAGGAATACCCACATATGTATGTGTCCACAGGACTGCACGACTCTCAAGTTCAATACTGGGAGCCTGCCAAATGGGTAGCCAAGTTAAGGGAATACAAAACCGGGGAAAACCTCTTGTTTTTGGATACGAACATGGATGCCGGCCATGGTGGGGCATCGGGCAGATTTGAAGCATTAAAGGAAACCGCAAAGGAATATGCCTTTATTTTGGACCTCGAAGGAAAAGCCCATTAAAAATAAAATGTTACATTTGCACGGAATAAACTTTCGTTTAATCGAAGTTTTGTTCCTACCTAATACCAGTTATGAAGAAACAGATAAATGCGCACAGCAATATCCTAGACCTAATTGGAAGTACCCCCTTGGTTAAGCTAAACAGAATTACCGCCCCTCTTACTGGAAATTTCTATGCTAAACTTGAATGCTTTAACCCCGGACATTCTTCAAAGGACAGAATTGCAATTCATATTATTGAAGAAGCCGAGCGAAAAGGGATTCTTAAGCCGGGTAGCACCATTATCGAGACCACATCGGGCAATACGGGTTTTAGCCTTGCCATGGTAAGCATTGTTAAGGGATACAAATGTATTTTGGCAGTAAGTTCAAAATCGTCCCCGGACAAGATTGATATGTTGCGTTCCATGGGAGCGAACGTTTATGTATGTCCTGCCCATGTAAGTGCAGATGACCCACGTTCGTATTACGAAGTGGCCAAACGTTTGCACAGCGAAACCCCGAATTCAATTTACATCAACCAATATTTTAACGAGCTTAACATAGATGCCCACTATTCCAGTACAGGGCCGGAAATTTGGGAACAGACCAATGGTCAGATTACCCACTTGGTGGCTTGTAGTGGAACAGGTGGTACCATTTCTGGAATTGCCCGTTATTTAAAAGAGCAAAACCCGAACATTAAAGTTTTGGGGGTCGATGCGTATGGATCGGTATTGAAAAAGTACCACGAAACAGGGGAATTTGATCATAACGAAGTTTACCCATACCGAATTGAAGGTTTGGGGAAAAATTTGATTCCTTCCGCTACAGATTTCAATGCAATAGACAGATATGTAAAGGTAACCGATGGCGAAAGTGCCCATATGGCACGTAAATTGGCCCATACCGAAGGTATTTTTGCAGGATATACCAGTGGTGCAGCCACTCAGGCACTGTATCAATTGAACACGGAGGGAGAATTTACGGAAGATAGTAATGTTGTTGTGGTATTCCCGGACCATGGTTCAAGATATATGAGCAAGGTATACAGCAACGAATGGATGGACAACCAAGGTTTTTTCGATATCCAAGATGCCGAGGTTCCCGAAGAAATCAAATACATAAAATAAATAAGTACCCTATAATACCTCAAAAACGGCAATGTAAATTCATTGCCGTTTTTTTTATTTATAAAAATATCGTTATGCGAGGTTCATAAAAATATATACTTTTGCAGATGAATCAATATTAATGTAGATGAGAGATTTATTCGATAGAATCATTGAGAACAAAGGACCTTTGGGTAAATGGGCTTCACAAGCAGAAGGCTATTTTGTATTTCCAAAATTGGAGGGTCCCATTTCCAACAGAATGAAATTTCAAGGAAAGGACGTAATAACGTGGAGTATCAATGACTATCTGGGTCTCGCCAACTTGCCCGAGATTAAAAAAGTGGACGGTGAAGCAGCCATGGAGCACGGAGCAGCCTATCCAATGGGTGCCCGAATGATGAGCGGTCATACCGATTACCACGAACAATTACAGAACGAATTGGCAGAATTTGTTCAAAAAGAAGCCGCTTACCTATTGAATTTTGGATACCAAGGATTTATGTCCGTAATCGACGCCTTGGTGGCCAAAGATGACATAATCGTGTACGATGTGGACTGCCATGCTTGTATTATTGATGGTGTTCGATTGCACATGGGCAAGCGCTTTACCTTTAAACATAACGACCCCGAAAGTTTAGAAAAAAACCTTGAGCGCGCTACAAAATTGGCCAATGAGACCGGTGGTGGAATCTTGGTGATTTCCGAGGGCGTATTCGGTATGCGTGGTGAGCAAGGAATACTTAAAGAAATTGTGGAGCTTAAGAAAAAGTTCCAGTTCAGGCTATTGGTGGATGATGCCCATGGATTTGGAACTTTGGGCAAAACAGGTGCCGGAGCTGGAGAAGAGCAAGGGGTACAAGACCAGATTGATGTGTACTTGGCCACATTTGCCAAATCCATGGCGAGTATTGGCGCCTTTGTTGCAGCAGATAAAGAAATTATAGAGTACTTAAAATACAACCTTCGTTCACAGATGTTCGCAAAATCCTTGCCCATGATCTATGTTAAGGGCGCGTTGAAAAGATTGGATATGTTGCGCACTATGCCAGAACTTAAGGCAAAGTTGTGGGAGAATGTAAACGCGTTACAAAACGGATTAAAGGAAAGAGGGTTCGATATTGGTACAACAACAAGCTGTGTGACCCCTGTTTACCTGAACGGAAGTATACCCGAAGCAATGGCCTTGGTTAAGGACTTGCGCGAAAACCATGGAATTTTCTGTTCCATAGTGGTTTATCCCGTAATTCCAAAAGGATTGATTCTGCTCCGTTTGATTCCAACAGCAACGCACACCATGAAGGATATCGAAGAAACCTTGGATGCATTTTCATCGATCAGGGAGCGTTTACAAAATGGAACGTACAAACGATTGTCTGCTGCCGTGGCAGCTGCAATGGGAGAATAATACCCTTCTTTTAAAAAACACTTTTAAAACTAATTGCAGCGGACTTTGTTCCGCTGCAATGCGTATTGTGTATTTCCTATTCGCCATCTGCCTTGGCGCACATTATTCTCGTTAAATGGGTTTATGCTGGTTTGCCCATCATAATATTGTAACTGTACTGCTGGTTGTCCTTGATAATCCACCAGTTGCCACCGCCCTCCGCTGGACCCACTGGAAATTCCTTGAGCATTGCCATAGTTCCCTTCCACACTAAAAGAGCCATCCGTATTTATGGAAAAAGTACCATTGCCACAAAAGTTAACATAGGTTATGGAGCTGGCCATGCTATCATTTACGTAAGATGTACGCTGATAATAAACCAGTTGACTACCAGCTATAATGTTCCATAGGCCTTGATTGTTCAATTCGGGATACTGAGCTGTGCTGTTTGGTTCCGTAGTGGGGGAGGGGAGAATACGAAAAGTTTCATTTTTGGAAATTTTCCTATTGTCCTTCATAAAAGGCGTAAGATCATAATTGCCTAGATTTTGTAAGTCGGAATATTTATAAAAGGGTTCGTTGAACCCTGTTGCCCTAACACTCATGTTCAGTCCATTTAAAGTTGCCTCAAAATCCACTGGGCCGTCCAATCCAAAGATTTCACCACTAATCCGCGTGCCAGAACCTGTAGCTCTGATCGCAAAACTTGCACCTACGGCCGCTAGCATACCGTGGTATTCATCACCCACACGTTTAAATTGAATTGAGATACTATTGGTACCGTTCACAAAAGTTCCGACAAAGTTGGAGTTTTGAGCACTTGTGCTCGATAGGACAAATAGAAAAACAAAAAGGCTTGAGGCAATCTTTTTCATAGTCAGTGGGTTACCGTATTAAAACTATCAAAAAGAAGCTAATCCAACAATAAAATTAGTTGAGCAACAACAATTCGATCTAAAACTGCTAGTTGGAGACTAGTTTTAGTCCAATTATGGAAACAATCAAAGTAGTTATAAAGAAAAGTCGCCAAAAAGTGGCCGGTTCCTTAAAGACCAAAATTCCTATTAAAACAGTCCCGACGGCACCGATACCGGTCCAAACTGCATATGCAGTTCCTATGGGCAAGTGTTGGGTAACTTTTACTAAAAGGACCATGCTTATGGCCAAACATACCAAAAAGCCCAAATACCAGTAAGTCGCTTCGGTTCCAGATGTTTCTTTGGCTTTTCCGAGACAGGCTGCAAATGCGACTTCAAAAAGCCCGGCAATAATCAATAATATCCAATTCATAGTTTTTATTTTACACCTTTTGCTGTTCACTTTTAACCTTTATGGGTATCCTATTCCAATATTTTTATCACTTTGCATGGATTGCCGTACGCCAACACGTTATCGGGAATATCTTTGGTTACGACGCTTCCTGCACCAATGGTCACATTGCTTCCTATGGTTACTCCAGGAAAAATTACGGAATTCCCGCCCACCCAAACATTATCGCCAATAGTCACTGGCTTGGTATAGGTCAGATATCGGCTCTCGTTCTTGTTTTGAACAATTCTTTCTGAGGCCTTTAATGGATGTGTGGCCGTATAGATTTGAACATACGGGGCGATTAGCCCGTTTTTGCCGATTTTGATTTTATTATTGTCCAAAAACATGCAATTGGCATTGACAAAGGTGTTTTCTCCAATGGAGATATTTTCTCCATAATCGCAATAAAATGGGATTTCTATCCAAACACCATGGGCCTTGTGTTCAAAAAGTTCGTTTAGAATCCGCTCCCGTTCTTGGATTAGTTCGGAATCTAGGTTATTGTAATCTTTCAGAAGTTTTCGTGCTTTATGATAGATTTTAATCAGTTCTGGGTCTCGGGAGTCGTAATATTCCCCATTTAGCATTTTTTCTTTTTCCGTCACAATTGGTTTTTTTAGTGAAGTTCATCACCTTACGATGCCATTTTCTTTTGGTGATTATAATGTAAGTTATTGGTTTGACCCGATAGGCCTTAATTCTGTTTGGACAATGTAATATTATCGCTTAATCCTAAAGTATCAAAAGTAAGTTTTAGCACATATCCAGTCAATATTCGTATCCGGTTTAACGAAATATTTCACCTTGATCGGGAACGACATCTGGAAAGGGGATAGGCGTCATAAAATCTGTGGCGTACAATAAATCAATTTACTACCAGATCAGAATATGGACAATTCGGTCCGAGTGGTAAATTCTTCGAGAAAACGCATGCCTTTGTATGAGTTACCCTTTTGATTTAATGGGGGACTCCAAACTGCAATGGCGTATTCCTTGGGGTGTACGGCCACAATTCCACCGCCGACGCCACTTTTTCCGGGCAGCCCGACCCTAAAGGCGAAATCGCCGGATTCATCATAAAAACCACAAGTTTGCATAAGCGCATTTATTCTTTTGGTTTGGCTCCGGGTTATTATTCGGTTGTTCTTGTGCAGGGTGCAACCGCCATTTGCAAGGAACAAGAAAAGTTGGGATAATTCTTCACAACTCATTTCTATGGAACACATTTTATAGTAAAAATCCAACACATCGGTTGGGTCGTTATCGATATTGTGAAAGGATTTTAAAAAATTACAAAGTGCCGCATTTCTGTACCCCACTTTTTTTTCGGATGCCGTTATTTTGTTTGAATATGATATCGAGTTGCTTTTGGACAGATTTTTAAGGAAGGCCAAAAAATCTTGTTGAGGGTTATTTAAACTGCTCATAAGCACATCGGTGACCACAAGTGCCCCAGCATTGATAAAGGGGTTTCTTGGTATCCCATTTTCTACCTCAAGCTGAACAAGGGAATTAAAAGCGGTTCCGGAGGGTTCAACCTTTACCCTCTGCCATAAATCCTCACCGAGCAAACTGTAGGCCATGGCCAAAGACAGTACTTTTACTATACTTTGTATGGAAAATTTGTCATGGTAATTACCGACACCAAAGTTCAAGTGGTTGGTTGTAGAAATATGGACTCCGAACGAGTCTGGGTCAACATTTTTGAGCTCGGGAATATAGGAGGCCAGTTTGCCTTTGTCTTCAATACCTTTTGTCCTATCAAAAACGCTTTGAACAATCTCTTTAATATCCACAATTTAGTTTTTACAGCTATTTAGAATAGTATGTTGTAAGTTACTATTTTAAAAATGGTAATTTATTATAGAACTTATCAAGAATCTTAAAAAGTATAATAACGAACCGCTGGGCATTAGGCTTAAATCAGTGCTGGTTTAGTCGGATTTTTCGTTTTCCTTCCCGGTACAACCCAACAATCAAACCTACTACACCAATTAAAAGGCAAATTAAGGCCCAAAGTCCAATATTATATTGATCGATCAATATTCTATAGGTAAAGGTAAAAACGAATAGAATTGACCCAAGAATTTGCCAATGGACGTCTTTTTCCAATCTTTCCCCAGTGTCAATGTGCGGCTGTAAATTAAATATAATTTTGATCTCGTTCCACTCCCAGAGTATGAGCCAAAAATTGCCCAGCAGCATTAGCCCGGTGACCACAGGTGTATAGGCAAAGGAATAGGATAATGTTATTACGAAGACATTTAATATGATTGGAAAATTGATCAACGCTCCTAGTTTTGAAAATCTCTGGGTCATTAATAACAACCCAGCAATCAACTGACCCATTCCGATGAATTTCCAATACAAACCGGATTGGTACATAGTTTCAAAAAAATGCCAAGCACTATGTATGGGGTACATTTCACCACTTTCAGTTGTAAATCGATGTCCTTTTATTTTTATAAGACTGGCAAAAACAAATGCTCCGCCTATTAAATATCTTGTATAAACAACACAGATCTGCGGTAATATTTTCTCTTTAATTCTATTCATTTTGTTCGTTGGTCCTATATAGACGAATAGAATATTGGTTTGTTACTTTAAAGTAAAATCTAGAGCGTTTTAGGGTCTGATTCTGGGTCGTTATGCCTATAATATGCCGTGCACGAAAGAGCAGTGAAGTCTCCCTAAAAACCTATTTTATTTTTTAAGGGTAGTTGGGGTTCTTTTATCCGGTGTCGATGTTGTTCTCTTAATATTGATAAAAGGGCTTTTTATTAAATAGAGAAAAGTCTGCTTGTTATCTTCTTCGAATTCGACCAAGCCAAACTTCATTTTTTCCAAAGGCATTGTTTTGAAGGTTCCAAAGATTCGATCCCAGAGGATAAAAATGTCGGCATAATTGGAGTCGGTGTAGAATTGATCTTGTTGATGGTGCACCCTATGATGGTCGGGCATTACAAAAATCAATCCAAATGTAGAGTTCAACCATTTTGGGTAGTTTAAATTCGCGTGCTCCAAAAAGAAGAAAATATAAAGTATGAAATAGTACAATGCCATAGAAAAAACATCAGTGCCAAAAACTGCTGCAGTGACAATATTTCCAAGTCCGAAAACCATGGTCAATTCAATGGGATGAAATCGAAAAACGGTCGAAGAATCCATGGTGGTATCGCTATGATGAACTCTATGGAACCTCCAGAGCAAAGGTATTTTATGGGTGGCCCTGTGTATCCAATACGCCGTAATATCGTAAAATGCCACGGAAACAGTCAACTTTGCCCATATAGGCAGTTCAAAAAGATAAAGGAGCCCCACGCCATTGTTGTTCAACCAATCAATTGAGAATACCTGAAACGTAACAAAAAAAATGTTTATGCCTACCAGTACAATTTGGAACAGCACATTCTGTAATAGATGATGGGCCCTTTTCTGAAAATTGAATGGTGACCCCATTATTTGTTCCAGGGTAAAAAACAGGGCGATCAATCCTATAATAATGTAATTGGGATCAATACCCAGCAATCTATTTAGAAACTCCATGTCTGTACTTGTTTTGTTTTTAATTTTTATATTTTTTGTTCTGATGGATTTAAAAGCGTGGGCTTCATTGAAAAATATGTATTCCTTTTGACTAATTGGTAGAGTATCCAATGAACAAACGGCGTCAATACCATGGCCAGTTGCCGCTTTCCATTCCAATTGCACAATATGCTCCTATACGTATATTTTCGATGCCTTATGCTCGTCTTTTATTCAGATTTATGAACTTCAAGTTCGATTTCTACCATAAATTCCGGCAATGCCAACCCCTTTACTTCGAGCCAAGAACCAGTTGGAAATCCATTTTTGTATATTTCGGCGCGGTAGGCAGATTTTTCTATCATTTGTGCCATATCGGTTGTAAAAATGTCTTCTTTTACTACATCGTCAAATGAGCAACCATAGTGGTTTAATATTTTTTCCAAATCAGCATAACAATTTTTTATCTGCTGTTCCAAATCTCCTATGGCGGTCGGGTTACCTTCATCATCCATGCTAACAGCTCCAGAAATTTTAATGGTATTTCCAATTTTTACGGCGTGAGAATATCCATAGGCCTTTTCTATATCTGGCCTTAACAAAAAATATTCAGGTTTTTCGGATTCAACTATTGTTTCGTTTTCAATTTCTTTGGTTTGCTGCTGCTGCTTTTGTTCACAGCTTTGAAACATCAAAGTGAAGATTACAAGTGTTGAGGATAAGATTAGTTTGGCGGTCGTTTTTTTCATAATTGTGATTGTTTAATGTTTACTTTGGTCAGTTTTGGACTGTCCCGTTTATAATGGAGCTATCCCAATTTGTTTCACCGGGTAGTTTGTATTTAATTTTCCAATAATCTTGGCATTGGTCAGTGATTGGCAATACATATGCACAACAACCGATAATAACTTCGAATAGAGCAGGAATGCGGCGCATTTGCTCTAAACGAAATTTTAATTTGTTAGGGGGGAGTTTGTTTAAAGTTAGTAAGATTCCGTTAACATTCCCTAAAACATTTAAGGAAAGTGAACAATTAGTGTGTTGAAAACAAAAAAGTCACGTTCATTTTATAAAAAAGCATATAAATAATGTTTAAACAGTTGTTTTTGATCACACTAAGGTTGGATTGCTTTAGAAAAAAGTCAGGTCTTCGGGAATTGTATCGAACAAATTGTTGAAGTTGGTGTTTTCTATTGCGGAATCGGTGATGCGAACCAGGAATGGAAATTGGCTCAAAAGACATTTTTAGTCCAGTTTTTTGTTGTATATATTATTTTTCCAATTTATTAGTTGTGGCTACTTCTCTGTGTAATTTCCATTTCCCATCATTCTTATCCTTTTTTAATATAGCCAAGAAAGTATCCTCAATTTCTACCGGTTCACCTTGCTCATTGGTATAATACACAGAACTCGTTCCAAAGTCATATGCTACGCTGTCACTTACAATTATTGTTTCTTTAGGATTCATAATTAAACTGTCGTAACTAAAAGAGCCGACAGGTTCATTTCGTAAACGTTTGTATTCTTCCCAAGTTCCACAAATAGGTGTTAAAGATATTACATCTTTAGTGCCAAAATTTCTTAAATCAGCGTAACGTTTTTCTTTAATGGCCAATTGAAATCCATTCCGAGTTTCTTCAATGGAGGCTAATTCAGCTTGAATGTCAAATTTGTTTACATCAGTCGATTTGATTTCTGATCGATTGTTTTTTCCATTACAAGAAATAAGAAATAATGTCAGAAGTATTAGTAATAAGTTTTTCATTTTATTTAAGTTTTAGTTGGTGTAAGTTATTTAATCAGTTTTATTGCCCAATCATCTCTTGTTTTTATTAAGTTTCTAAGGGCGTGTTTTACAATCCATTGCCTTTCCGTCGTCATTTCTTCTTGTTTCCAGCTTTCTACGATTTCCTTACCAACAGAAAAGTTATCTTTAAGTATGTCGTTTAAACAATTACCTACAGATTTTTGAACATATTTGGATGTATCATCTTTTAAGTTTTCTAAAATAGGAGTTATTGGGGATGGATCTTGAATAAAAACATCTAGTTTTTTTGCCCAAGGCAATCTAGGTCTTACTCCTTCACTTGCCAACCGTCGAATATGAAAGTTTGAGTGTTTTGACCACTTTACCATTTGCTTTAGTGTTTTATCAAAGTGATGCAAAATATATGGGCGAATAGCATATTCGCTTGTATTCCTCTTGGTTATTTCTTCTAAGGCGGCCATCGATTTTTCAAAATCATTTAAACCATATTTTTCTACATATTTTGCAATGGGCATTACCCAATAATACTCAGTGAACATTCCAGTTTCATTGCTGTTTTCTGGACCTAATATGTTAATTAGTTGAGGGAGTCCTAAGTTGTAATCCTGCTCAAAACTATTATGCAATTGGTCTGCAATTAATTCTACTCTACCTTTTAGCTCAAGAAAATCTAATTTCGATTCAATGTTGTGTATTAGAACTGTTTTGTTGAAAGCAGAATTATTTGAAGATAATTTTTCTGCAAGTTGGGTAACTAAATCTTTATCAAACCAATATTTTAATTTTTTATAGGCCACTCTTTAGTTGGTTACAATGTGCTTATGCAATGTTGAGCTTTGGTTATTTTTTTATTTGGCTATCTAATACTTCAAGAATACGGTTAATCCTTTTCATTAAAGTTAAGGATTCTTGATTATTGAACATATTTAGTGTTAATGACCAAGCAATGTTACCTTCTAATTTTGAATCTCCCATAAGCTCATTGGTAGTCCTTGTTATTAGTTTTGATTTTCCAGGCACTAGGTTGTTAACTTGTTTGGATTCTAATAAGTTTTTTGGCGTGCCTTTCCAATAGGTGTATACCATATCACGCTGTATATCTACTTTATTTAAGTAAGGATACAGATCTTGTTCACAAAACCTAAGAAATATTTGCTCTACTTCTTGAAGTTGAATCACATCGGTGCTCCAATTAACGAGTAGTTGCTTTAACTCTTCGTCTTTCAAAATTTCGATATTTCCAGAGCTCACTAAGTCGTTTTGAATAGGGTCAAAGGTTGGGGGCTGAATAGTACTTAAAAAAACAAGGATACTATCGAGTTTGGCATTTTCTGGTTGATTATAATATTCCAATAATCGCCTACAATTTTCAATCAATGTATTTCTGAGTTGAATTTTATCCAGCAGTTGATCTCTATTGGATATAAATTCCTTTTCAAGTCTTTTTAAAATAGCTTGCTCCTTAATACTATCTTTACGTTGCTCGTTCCAGTTGTTGATCTGTAATGCAATCAAAATTCCGATGACTACGAGTACAATTTCCCCAATCGCATATTTCAGGTACTTTCCAATTTTCCCTTCGGATAGTAAGCTTTGTCTAATTTTCCTAAAGAATTTTATCATTTATTAGTGGTTGGTTATAACGATGCACAACAATCGATAATAACTTCGAATAGGGCAGGAATGCGCCGCATTTGCTCTAAAGGAAATTATATGTTCTTAGGGGGGATTTTGTTTAAAATTAGTAAGATTCCGTTAACCTTCCCTAAAACATTTAAGAAAATGAGGAATTACTTTTGTTGAAAACAAAAAAGTCACGTTCATTTTATAATAATACGTATGTAAAAATGTATAAAAGTTGTTTTAGATTACACTAAGTTTGAGTTGCTGCAGAGGAAAATAAGGCCTATGAGAGTAGGGTGAACAAATTGTTGAAGTTGGTGCCTTCCATTACGGAACCAGGAATGAGAACTCTGTATGGAAATTGGGCCAAAGGACATTTTTGACTCAGACTTTTGTTGTGTGCCGTTTTAATTTTATTCGGTTATAGGTCTTATTCCAAAAATAAGTAAATACCCAATCATCCAAAATTCACCAATGGTTGCGGGTAGGGTAAGAAATCTATTGAAGCCAAAATCAATTCCTGCGTAGCGGATAACGGTGCTGATTAGATAGCCAATACCTCCTAAAACAATAACCCTTCCTAACCACACTGGCATTCTTTTGGATTTAATGACCATAAACCCCATGGGAAATAGCCAAAGCCCAAAGAATAGACCACCAATACCCCAAGCATTTGAAATTATACTTTGAAAAACCTGAATAAGTAAAACTTTGTCTTCCAAAGCACCCGTGTCGGAATTGGCAACGCCTAAAGCAGAGGCGATCGAAATTGCACTTATCATAATGGCTATGGCATTCACCATTCCCCATATACCGAGAGTCCAAGCTTCCCATTCATATTTGTCTTTAAATAATTTGTAAAACCAAATTGCGGTAAGTGCTTGTGAAATTACTATAGCAAACTCTAATAGCAACCTAATTCTTGCAGTGGATTCTAGTTCAACCAAATTTGTTAACGTTTGTTCAGGATTGCCCGAGACAAATATTTGAGAATGAAAGACCATAAACCCTAAAATCCCTGAAATGGCCATTATTAAATACCAAACGCCAGTTATTCTTGCAGTTTTGATCGATTGCTTTTGTTCTTTATTTAAATCCACAGGTTGTTTGTTCATAGTGTTCATAATACATTTGACGATGTAACAGGATTATTGTTACAGTTTTGCTCTAATGGCTTTCAATACCCTGCTAAACCCAGAACCTTATCAAATTGCATTTAGGTAAGGTTGGGTCGGGTTTTAGTTATGTTCAATCGTGGTGCCGTAGGTTTCGGGTCCCAATCGCTATGGCAATTTGGTTAATGGTTTCATAAAAGTAGGGTATTTGGATTAAAGAAAGTGGAAATAATGTATTATAGGGCACATTGTGGACAACTGGCTTTTTTTAGTCGTAAATTCTAATTATTTCTCCGTTTCCTTTTCCGTTTACGCTTCTTACATATCCGTTAATCACTTTTT
Organism: Flagellimonas sp. ABD4_174; assembly: GCF_056160185.1. Classification (NCBI taxonomy): domain Bacteria; kingdom Pseudomonadati; phylum Bacteroidota; class Flavobacteriia; order Flavobacteriales; family Flavobacteriaceae; genus Flagellimonas; species Flagellimonas sp. ABD4_174. The sequence goes on along the minus strand of NZ_JBSWWP010000001.1, from coordinate 2,217,053 downwards.
TCATGGGTATTGGATTATGTCCAGGGAAATAATCTTTATATTTTTCATAAGCATCTTCAACCATTCCAGAAGAAACTACATTTACTCTAATTCCGTTTTCAATTTCGAGCGCAACAGCTTTTACGAAACTATGAATTCCGCCATTTACCATAGCGGCACTGGTTGTTTTTACAACTGGGTCATCTGCTAAAATTCCTGTAGATAGCGTTATGGAACCATTTGTATTTAAATAATGCTGCCCAATACGCACAAGATTAACTTGTCCCATTAGCTTACTTTTCAGTCCGATATAATAATCGTCTTCAGAAAGTTTATTGAAATCGTCCCATTTTGCTTCTCCAGCGATACAAATTATAGCGTCCACTTTCCCAATCTTTTCAAACATTGAGTTTATCGAACTGCTATCAGCAATATCAACAGTGACGTCTCCATTGGTTCGTCCAGCGATTAAAATTTCGTTCTTTTCTTTAAAATGTGAAACAACAGTTTTTCCAATTGTTCCGTTTCCTCCAATTATTAAGATTTTCATTGTTTTCAATTTTAAGTTAAACAATTAGTCTTGTTGCATTTCTCTTTTTTATTTCTTGACCTATATATCGTTAAAGTTGCAATGATGCTCCAAAGTAAATTAGTTACAAATGGTGGAATTGCATTATAGTAATAACAGTTTATGGCTATTAAAAGACCTCCGAGTAAGTTTAAATACTTGCCATAATCTAAATACTTTTTATTTTCAATCAGGGTTAGGGCATAGGCAAGGATGATTAATCCTGAACCCGACCAACCTAAAATGTCAATTAATAGTTCCATAGTTAGTTATATTGCGAAATGTCGATATGTTCTAACAAATTTTTATTCCAGAAAATCGGTAAACTCCTTAATTGTCTTTTCATTCCTTTTAAAATAAGACCATTTTCCATGTCTTGTCGATATCAAAAGTCCACATTTTTCCATATTTGTTAGATAAGTAGAAATTGTAGATTGTGATAATCCTGCTTTTTCTTGAATATAGGTAACGCAGACACCATCATTAAAATGTTTTAAGGTTTCGTGTGGTGGAAAGTGTTTCTCTGGTTCTTTCAGCCATTCCATAATCTGGAACCTTGTTTGGTTTGATAGACATTTTCCAATTTCAGTTGCTGCTTTTAAATTCATATCGCAAACATATTGATAAATCTCGATATATAAAAATGAACTTATGTATTTGTTATGTTCAATCGTGGTGCCGTAGGTTTCGGGTCCCGACCGCTATGGCAGTTGGTTTAGTGGGGCTTTAGGACGGATGCCCAAGGGGCGGGAATTGCGGAGCAATGTAGCTACTTGGTTGAGGCCGGAGGCTTTCAAAATCCGTCCCAACGGGTTTGTGTATGAGCAGTAGCGGATTTTAAGAAACTACTTTTCGGATTACAATATACCTTATAAAATGAATAAAATCTCAAGTTTGCATTTAAACCGCTATTGCTCATATAGCGTTTTTTTTATTTTGTCAATAATTCTGTTTGATATTTGATTTAACTTTTCTTGAGCATCAGAGGTAGAAACATTTGTAACAAGAAATATTCCAATGTTTTTTTTAGGATATAACGCTATCCAAGATGAAAAACCAAAAGTGCCTCCACTATGGTAAAACATTTGGTTTGCTGTATTGTACTCAAATGTGTTCCAAACATAAGCTCTTCCTAATCTATTATTCTTTTCTGTGAGTAAGTTCAATGATTGTTTCACAGCTGCATCCTGACTTTCCATATACATTTTTATGTAATTCAACATTGAACTTGTATTAGACTTCAAAGCTCCATCACTTGCATAAAATTCACTTGCAATAGGCATAATTTCTCCATCACTATTTTTTCCTAAAGCCATTTCCAATTTTAAATTTTCGTCTAGTCTATAGATTGTGTTTTGTTCTCCAGATTTAGAAAAAACATATCTTTTTAAAAGATTAGTATAGGTATCACTATATACTTCTTCCAAGATGTATCCAATAAGTCTAATTCCCGCATTTGAATAATGATAGTTTTCTCCTGAATCGTCTACCAAATTGGTTTGAGAAAGTTTATTGAAGAATACTTCTTTTGTATATTGTTTTATACAGTCGAGTTTTTCAGGGTAGCCTAAATCGTTACAATGTAAGTTTACAGGCAGTCCCGATGTATGCGTTGCCAAGTTTCTGAGTGTTATAGGTGAATCTTTAAGTTTTAGGTTCTCATACTTACTGCCATTTGGAAGATATGCTCTTATATCAGATTCTAAATTAAGTTTTCCATCAGCAACAGCTTGTGACAAGAGTAATCCAACATATGTTTTAGATATTGAACCAATTTCATAAAGTGTTTTATTATTAGGTTTTGTTCCATCAGTTAATTCTCCAAAGTGAAATTGAAGTGTTTTGCCATTGACATAGATAGAACCAGATAATGCAGAAAATTCAGGAGCTTCAATAAACTCACTAAGTTCTTCATTTACGATTTCTTCTATGCTACTTTTTTTAATATTGAATTGTTCCCTGTTTTCATTTATTGGATTCTTAATTTTACCGCAAGATGAAAAAATAGATATCATCAAAATTGTAACTATCGCCTTATTCATAAATCACATAGTTAACTTTATCAACTCCTGTATTTCCGCTTTTAGCATCATAGGCATAAACTATAAGTTCATATTGTCCTGCAGAAGTAATGTTTATATTTCCTTTAAAAAGATTTGTCTCTGTGAGTGACATTGCAACATCTCTAATATGTATGTCGTTTCTTTTAACAATAGCCTTAACTTCTATATTCTCGGAATCCCAAATCCCTCCTTTATTTATGGTACATCCACACATCATAACTATGTTGGCTTCTATTTCAAATGGTTTATTTTTAATTGAGCTTAAAGAAATATAATTGTGGGTTCTGGGTTTTAATATGTCAATAATATATCCTGGTATTTCCAGAACTATGCCATCTCCTAAAATATCCTTTCCAGGAATTAACCATAATTCAGTACTTACAATGCTTTGCGCTTGTTTGTTGTTAAAAGGTGAAATCACTTTAATCTGTACGAATGTTGGCTCATCTATATCTATTGTTGCTAAAAATTTAGCTGTGCGCTCATCTGAAATTGAATACCCTCTTTTTACAGGAACTTTCATAATTAAATCTGTATTTCCTGTAGAACCACTCGTTTTACCTTCTGCTAATATTCTGTTATTTATTTTGTTCGTAATTATTATATAAGCTCCTCCAAGAGAACTACCAACGAACTTAGCATCCTTTGCTTTTGCTCGTACAATTATCTTTGTTTCTGTAGCCATTGATGTTAGGCTACAAAGAATTAGAAGAATGAGGAAAATGTTCTTTTTCATAATTTTTATTGATTTCTTTTTAAATATTCTTTTTTAAATCTGTGGTGAAATGAAGTTTTTTGTAGTTCTAGATCTATATTGTCCAAGTATGTAAGTATACTCAAATCATTATCTATCATATTTAAGATTGCATTTTCGCAACTATCCCAGAGTATTTCGAGCTTTGGCATCAACTTATGTGCTTTATCTGATAATGAAATAATCTGTTTTCTTTTGTCTGAGATATCATATTTTGTTTCTAAATAGCCTTTTTTCGCCATCTTTTTTACGATAACTACCACTGATGGATGTGCATAACCTAAACGTTCGGCGATATATGATATTGAAACTTTTTCTGTTTTTTGTAGAAGCATAAATAATAGATACCAGTTAGGTTCGACATCAATATCAAATTCTTTGTAAAGCTTTCTTATATCATGCGACACTCTATCACTTATCCTTTTCAATCGACTATCTAAGGCTTTATAACCTAGTTCTTTTATAAAGTCATCATTCATATTAAAATTATTTGATGGCAAATATACATTAAAATAGTCAACTATATAGTTAACTACGTAATATTTTGGAATCCTAAACAACGTTCTCGGCTATGAGTAGTTGCGGATTTTAAGAAACTACTTTTCGGATTACAATATACTCTTATTTACGCTAAAACCTTTAGATTAAACACTTAAGCCGCAATTACTTATACACCGTGTTGTATGCAGTGTTTTTTTATGTAGTAAACAATATTACTTCAGTATTAAGTTTATTTTTATTCAGCTCAATAATTCTATATCCAAATGTTGCGCTACCAACTTTTATCTCATCGGGTATTTTTTCTACTTGATAAGAACTTGCAGGTGTAATATACTGTCGGATATTACCATTACTTCTTACATCTTCGAAATGATAATGCCCACAGAAAATGATAACATCTTTTTCAAGGTTTTGCAGCTCTGTTCTTAGAAGATTTCGATTTTTTAAGGCAAATTGCCTATCTACTTCGGTGTCAACCCCTAAAATGGGATGATGAATAAATAGGATGATGTTTTTTTCCGTTAAAAGTTCCTTTTTAAACCAATTAAATTGTTCTTGGCTTATGGAGCCTGAACTCGAGTCTAAAAATAGAAATTTGTAATAATTATACTCTTGACTATAATACAGTTCAGTTTGGCTTTCAACAACTTCAATGCTGTAGTGATCGACTACTTCATCAAAGTAATCGTGATTTCCTAAAGTTATGGCTAGATTATAATTTTTCAGAGATTCAAAAAACCATTGGTTTGCAGTTTTTTCTCCAATATCTCCTCCAAATACAATTTCTTCTATACCTTTTTTAGAAACATCATTAAGTATTATTTCCCAATTTTTTCGAGCGTCAACGCCTTGGTCAATAGGAAATCGTTCATCTAAATGAATATCGGTTATATATGCAATTTTTTTGTTCACAGAAAATGTTATGGTTGTAGTATTGTCATTTTCCATCCATTACTGGTCTGTTCAAAAAGTTTTCTTTCGTGTAGCCTACTTGTTTTAAACTCCATAAACTCTATTCTAATCGGTTTAATGTAAATACCTCCCCAGTTTTTTGGTTGCCCAACGTCTTTATTTCCTAATGCTGCTTTCTTCTCTTCGAACAGTTTTTGCATATATGGTATATCTTGAATTTCCCGCCCTTGCTCAAAAATAGTAGATACAATCTTTGAGTCTCTATTCCTTTTCTTAAAGTAAATTTCAGCATCAGGCTTAGGAATTTCTGATACATCTCCTTGTATTCTAATTTGTCTTTCTGTACACGTCCACCAAAATGATAGAGCAGCTTTTGAATGATTTTTAATTTCTCTTCCTTTTCTTGAATCTAAAGGACCCGTAACTACAAATGATTGGTTCTTAATTTCTTTTAAAGAGACAAATCTAGAATTCGGATATCCATCTAATCCAATAGTAGATAAACAACAGGCAGAAGGTAAATCTAAATTATTTTGTTCTTTTTCTTCAGAAAACCATTTTTCAAATAATAATAAAGGGTTCATTTGTTATGTATTTCAGATTGCATACTACCGTCTGGTATAACCGTCAGTTACGGGATTAAAATTAATTTTTTCGGTTTAGAACTGGACTAGGGCTTTTCATAGGATACATTGTTACACCACGTTTTTTTCTTATTCTTTATTTAACTGCTATTTTTCCATTTCCATTACTTGCATTACCTATAACCTAATATTTATTTTCAAATTCAACTAATGGGCTACTAAGTTTTTAAAGAAAGTTCACTAAATCAGTTGTTTAATGAACTAATATTAATCCAATGAGACTAAAAACTGTTATCCATAAACCTAATTTACCAATAGCTTTCCACACGCCCCACTTAAATTTGGTAGCATTAGCCTGTTTGAAATTATCAAATCCCATACCGCCACCTTCTGTCCTTCTATTAAATTTCTCCTCTTCAACTTTGTAGTTCAATCTGCCACCAATAATAAATAGCGTAAATCCGATAAAAAATATTGGACTCAAAAGTCGGTGTCCTGTTAAAATATCCCAAATATTATAAAGAAATTCCATGGTTATATTTATTTAATGTGTTGTTTTTAAATGTGGTGTAACGGTTTCGTATAACCGTCAGTTACGGGTTAAATTAGCGATTATTTTCGGTTTAGCACAGACGTTAGCATCGATGAAAAAGCAGTAAGTCGAGTATCTTTAAAATGAACTAAAAATTAAAGATATGATTACTCAAATTACTGCTGTACCGAAGTTATACATTGGTATCGACATTCACAAGAGAAGTTGGAAAGTGCATTGTGCTACAGATTTGTTTTCAGGCAAGTCATTTTCAATGAATCCGGCCCCTGAACAACTTAAAGGTTATGTTGATAAACATTTCGCCGGTCATGAAGTATCGACCGCCTACGAGGCGGGTTGCTGTGGATATTCAGCGCATCGTTGTTTCGAGTCCTATGGTTGGACTTCCCTAGAGGTCAATCCTGCCGATATCCATAGAAAGGGCAAGGAGAAACATACCAAGACCGACAGGATAGATGCGCAGTTGATATCAAGAGAGTTAAAAGACGGTCGTTTGGAGGGTATCCATGTTCCCGATGTTGAGCGTGAGGAGTTACGAAGTCTATTTAGGCGCAGAAACGATCTTGTCAAGGATTTCCGAAGGATAAAGAGTTACATCAAAATGCAGCTTTTGTATTTCGGTATTAAAGAGCCGGAAGAATTTGACAACGACCATTGGAGCCATAAGTACCGGAAATGGTTAGATGGTATTGTGTTTGAGAACCCAACAGCAAAAGCAACGTTAGAGAGTCGTATGCGTTTCTTTCGTTTTGTGGACCAAGAGCTTCGGGATGTTTCCACTCAGCTTCGTAGGTATTGTAAAACGTACCATAAGAAGGATTATATGTTGCTCAGGAGCATACCCGGCATTGGAGGGATCGTTGCTTGTGGTATCTTATGTGAATTGGGAGATCTGCGACGTTTTAACAATGTCAAGCATTTGGCCGGTTATGTCGGTCTGGCACCAGGGGTCCACCAAAGTGGGAGTAACTATAAGACCCTTGGTATAACCCCGCGTGCACATCGTTTGGTACGGAGCTATTTTGTAGAGGCATCTTGGCAGGCGATAAGGGCCGATCCGGTTATGCAAGCTTACTATCGTAAGCACCAAGGTAGAAACGTAAAGAGTATCATTATCAAAGTAGCGAGAAAACTACTTAGTAGGACTTTGGCCGTTATTAAGACGGAGACCCCTTATTGCATAGGGGTACTGGAATAAAAGATAAAAAAACAAACCATAACAAAGCTCACAAAATAGTAGAGAGACCCGTACCACAAAACAACGTGGGTGATCCAAGAAACCGGAATCACATCTTTATAGCAAGTGGCCGGGTCTATTATAGCTTATAATCATACAGATGCTGGTGAACACAGAAATAAGTGTATCACATATAGGATGCGGAGCAAGTTATATCAAAAGAAAAAGGTGGTTTAAGGCAAGAAGAAAATATTATTTAACTTTAGAGAACTGGACTAGGGCTTTTCATAGGAGCCATTGTTATGTACAGGTCTTTATTAGATTTTATTTTTCTTTTATTCCAATTAAAGATATCAATCCGTCAGAAAGAGTTCCACGCCAATTCACATAATTGTGCCCTCCTTTAAATTCTTGATAATCCACATCATATCCTTTTACTTTAAGAATATCTCGAAACTGTCTATTCATTCCAAGCATAGAAGCTCCTGCATCATAAAGTCCGATGTCCATATAGAATTTTATGGGCAGTCGTTCGCAATGCATATATGCATCTATGAGTTTACCATTATCTTCAGGATATATCCAATGGTTTTCATTATCAGTCCCTTTTATCCAATAGGAACCTGATTGAGAAAGAACATTTCCCATGACATCTGAATGATTTAATGCAATGAAACTAGCAGCAAAACCTCCTCGGCTTGAACCTGCTAAAATTACTTTATCTGACGTAGTATGAATGTTGTATTTTGAACGCACCCAAGGAATAAGTTCAGTTGCAATAAAATCTCCAAATTGTTCGCTTATCAAATCTTTATTGCGTTTACCCATCGACCATACTAAAACTGTAATAGTAGGTGGAATTTCTTTATCTGATATTAGATTATCAATTATAGTTGGTGTAGGTATTCTTGACCTACGATTTGGTCTTGCTCCATATGATTCTCCATCAAAAATAATTAATAAGTTATGAGGTTTCTTTGCGTCATAATTTGCAGGTGTGTGAATGGAAATTTTTCGTTGTTCATTCAAGATTTTACTTGCAATTGATGTTGGATACAACATTCCTTTACTCACATTTTCTCTTTCGATAATGTAAGTTTGTTTTGGGGCATTTGGCATTTCAACTGTTCCATCATAAGCGTGCTCTACATTTCTGATTTCGATTTCGCTATTTGGCCCTACTTTGTCTAAATTGAAATAATTGAATCCATAATTGAACCGAGCTATTTTAGGAACTCTTTGAGTCACAAAATGAAGTTTTGTGTTTGGCAATCGCTGAAAACGTAATCCCAAAAAGTCAGGACCACCGCTTAACATTACATATTCAGTATTATCATTAGGTATGCAAAAGTATGTGACCAACATATCTGTATCATTTCCTTCAATCGGCTCGATAATATGTTTGTCTGTTTGTTTGGCAATGAAAGTATTTATAGCATTTTTATCAGTTAGCGAAGATTCCCATAAATTGAATAATGTCTTTGTTGGAAGCTCTTTTTTTGTAATACGCTTTGTATTGTCTGATAAACTTAAGATTTTTTTAGTAGTCAAAGTGTAGGTTCCTTTTTTCACGTTTTTATCTAACGTATGGACTATCAATTTATATTCTCCCGATTCAACTGAAGTGATATCAATAGGTTCAACTCCATTTGTTCCGTTTGGACTATCAATTTGTTTTAGAAGTTCACCATTTGGTTTATGGACATCAATTACAAGGTCTATTTCTTTTTGAAGAACTTCTCCAACTATTGCCATTCCGTTTTCTAATTCTACAGTATAAGTATGTTTGTCTAATGCAGAAATAGTCTTGTCAATTTTTTCTCCAGCAATAAGTTCTTTTTCATTATTATTTTGAGCTGAAATTGGAAAAGTGAAAACTGAAATAAATAAAAGCGAGGTGAGAAGAGTAAGGTAATAAGGTTTGTTCATTAATTAATTTTTCTATGTTGTTTTGTTTGACTTGTACATAACGGTTAGTATATGCGGCGTGACCAGCTTTTGCTGGGCATGAACGTCATATACATTGTTGGCATTTCGTTTTCTTTTTCATGATTTTGCTGATTTGCCTTATTTCCAAATACTATTAAGAGAATAAATGTCTACACTTTTTATACTGCATTTTCCGTCCTTTGCAAATAATGATAGTCTATCAAACTTTTCTGTTGGAAAAAAAATATCAGAAAAATTTAATTCACCATCATTGATAAATATCTCTATTGAGGCGGCGTCTATATATGCATGCACAAATAAATTTTCTTTATTAAAATCAATTGGGGCAGAATGTACGTTATTAAAAAAACTATCGGAGAATTTATTCATACTCGAATTTGTTCTATCCACATACAACATACCAGCAGTTTTATCGAAACTTATTATAAGGTTTTCATTCATTCCATTTGTCAGCTCTATTCCAAATGAATTTGCTGTCGTTTCATTCAGATTCACCTCCATAATTATCTCAGATTGTGCGGGTGCAAAAGAACCCTCCAATACTTTTTCCTCAACAAATACTAACGGAGTAAAAGAGACCGAATCTTTTCTTAATTCTTTTAATTCTTTAACTGGGGTACTGCCTAATATATAACTTGAATCCGATTTAAATAATTTTAATTCTCTTGGAAGAGTCATCGCACTTCGCCATTTTTTAGTTGGGACAACTTGAGCATATTGCCAATTAGACATCCATCCGATTCCGATTGTTCGACCATCACTTTTTGGTATATTGTTCCAAGTGACAAAAGCATAATTATCCGTCCCCCAATCCAACCACTTTTGATTTTTTTCATCACTTATGAACTCCTCTCCATCAAATTCACCGACGAAGTAAGAGGTAGCTGTTCCTCCGTTTGGTGCATCTTTTTGAATACTTACGATTAATACCCATTTTTCTTGTGTACTTCCTGATACTTTCATAGGTATAAAATCAGGGCATTCCCACAAACGATGGTCTCCTTCAATTCCAAAATCTGACATAAACTCCCAATCAATAAGGTTTTCAGAGGCATAGAATTTAACTCGGTCATAAGCCGCTAATACTAAGACCCATTTTTGTTGGGGTTCGTACCAAACAACTTTAGGGTCTCTAAAATCTTTAATTTTTTCGGTATTGGGAATAACGGGATTATTAGTATATTTTAACCAAGAAATACCGCCATCAGTACTGTATGCCAAACTTTGGTATTGAAATTCATTCGTTTTGGCTTTTTCGCCCGCCATGTTATGATGCGTAAAAGTTGCGACGATTGGCGGATTATCCATTGTCCCCAATTTCGATGTGTTTTGCTGGTCTACTACGGCACCACCAGAAAAAATAAGACCCAGAGAATCGGGATAGAGTGCAATTGGTAAATGCTTCCAATGTACTAAATCAACTGATTCGGCATGTCCCCAATGCATAGGGCCCCATACGGTGCTGTCAGGGTAGTATTGGTAAAAAAGATGATACTTTCCTTTGTGATAGAACATCCCGTTAGGGTCGTTCATCCAGTTTGCTTTTGGTGTGAAATGGAATTGTGGACGATGTTTTTCATGAACACGTTCTCGAGGTTTTATTTCTTCTTGTGTTTTTCTTGTCGCTACATTATCACAAGAAATATAAATGAATATCAATGCCAAGCTTAAAAACCCAAAATAACTATTAGAATGTTTCATTTAATTGTGTAACTATTTAATGAAAAACCAACAATCTCTATCTATCTATTCGATATGTTTTTTTATCCAAACCAACCCCTGTAATGGTTAATGATTTCCATTGTTTTGGAAGAATTGGGTCTTTTTGAATTATTCCTTCATCCGTAAACTGCAAACCACCAAAACCAAATAGTACACTTTGCAACATTCCTCCCGCTCCTGTAGCAAAGTATGAAAAATTTGAAGTCGCCACCTCTGATAAAGCACCAAAAGGAGCTTGTTGGTTTGGTACATAACTTTCCTTAAAAAGGCGATATGCATTATCTACATCTCCTTGTCGTGCATATAAAATTGAAAAAATAGATTTACCCATTGCAGGTCCTTCTTTTGCCAATTTTGGTTCATAGTATTTTAAGTCTTTCAAAATTGTTTCTTCGTCGCTAACAACATTTAACGGGTAGGATAATAAATTGACGTCTGCCTGTTTGATTCTATCACCATCGTATTTTGAATGTTCTTTGGTGGTACCATCAGGGAATTTTAGTATCCTGATACCTTTCCCAACTTCTCCCCAATTAGTATCTGGAGAAATTCCCAATTCTTTTGCGGCTAAAATGGCATATTGTAATGCAGTTTTTGCTGCTCCATTCGTAAATGCATTATCATTTACATTGGGGGCAAATTCATTTGCTCCAACCACATTGTTTATAGAATAAGTCCCGTCATTATTTTTAACAACTCTACTTACCCAAAAATCAGCCACCTCTTTTAATACTGGGTAGCCTTTTTCTTTTAGCCAATTTATGTCTTTCGTTACTCTATAATAATTCCAAAATGCAATCCCGATATCTGCTGTAATATGATGCTCGAAAGGTCCAGTTAATGCAAAAGGAGGTGTCGCTTCTTCTCCTGTATCATCACTTTCCCAAGGAAACATTGCACCTTTATAGCCATAATTAATTGCTCGTTTCTTTGCTGGTTCTAATCTGTCTGAGCGATAATTTACTAAAGAACGAGCAATTTCTTGATTAAGTAGGAGTAAAGGTGGGAACATCCATAATTCTGTATCCCAAAATATGTGTCCATTATATGGAATTTGTAGAGATAAACCCATAGGAGCAATACTCAAATCTGATTTCTCTCGTCCAAATGCATACAAATGGTAAAGTGCCAATCGAATATCTTGTTGCGACTCTAAATCACCTTCGATAATGATATCGCCTTCCCATAGTTCTTCCCATAATTTTTTATGTCCACTCAATAATACATCACGAGAGTTTAATAAATTAAAAATGACCATTCGTTCTGATTCAGATTTCGGGTCAGAAAAATCTGCTGTCGTACATTCTGCACCTGTCCATGCAAATTCAAGTTTTTTTCCTCTCTTTATTTCGTTTACAAAAGAGAGGGTGTTTTCATTAGGAGAAACAATTTCATGAGTTAGTTCAGGTCTTTGATGCTCTCGTGATGAATTGATATGGTGCCAAATAAAAGTGCCCGAAGTAGCCACTAAGTGTTTGCCAAATGGTGTTTTCGCAATAGACTGTAAAATTGGCATTGTAGTTTCTAAATCACGCAATACTTGATAGGTATTTTGTGGCTTTTGATATTTTTCAGGTGTTGTGATTTTTCCTACTGCTTTTATCTCTATATCCTTTAGAGCTTCTATTTTTATATCAATGTATCCTGTATATTGAAGATTGCGAAGAGCATAAACAGTACATGAAATTTTGGCTTTTTCTTTATATTCAAAATGAGTGGTAAACGAACCATCTTTCATATCAATGGTTTGTGACCATTTTCTTATATTTTTCAAGGTCACCTCTTCTCCATCAACATAAACATCTAAATTTCCAAAATCCATTCCATGTACTATCTGACTAACTTTCAGTACAGGGTCTACATCATATACATTATTTAGTACTGTATGCTTTATCTTAAACGGTTCTACCGAAGTTAACATGCCAATTCTGCCATTTGACATTGCAATTCCTGTGTATGGTTCTTGATTTGTTGTCGTAATATGCCAACCATCATTTTGGGCATTTGCAAAAATGCCTGACAATAATAAGAGTACAATAATTATTTGTTTCATGTTTTTATTTGTCTTTAATGAATGCCAACGGTCTCCTTTACTTTGAATTTATTTTGAATATCATATTTTCCTAAAATTTTCATTCCGGAGTATGGCTTTTCTTCTGTCGTTGTTTTTCCACAGATTGTTGTTGTAGAAATCATTTTTCCATATTCCATTGTTGCAGGAAACTCTCCATTTTCGTCAAGATTTTGAGTGATAATTTCAGTCGCCATATTCGTTTCACTTTCCGTAATCATTGGCAATTCAATTCCTTGACTTTTTATTCTATCTATTATTTCTTGGTCAGCAACAAATTCAATTTCAGTGTGAGAAGTTGTTTTGAGTTGAGTCTTATATTTTTTATTTGGTTTGAATTTAGTTTTGAAAATAATGCTTTCTTGAGCACAACTTGTTATTGATATTAAAATCAATAAAACAAAGGTTAATTTTTTTATCATAAATTTCTGTTCAGCTTGCTGGTAACGGTTTGTGTAAGGATAGTTGCGTGAGCGAGCAACTAACTTAATAAAAATGGAACCAACCAGAGGAAAATCCGCAGGATTTTCCGAGTAGGCGAGAACAAGCAATTACTTATAGCCAGTGTTGTAAGCAGTTTTTATTTAATTCGTTTTTTAATTAGTATTATTTGCCCAAGATGATAATAAGTATGTTCAATCATTGCATCAATATTCCTGTAATAAGTTCCATATTGATTATCTACAAAGTCCGATAATATTTTTTCGTCAGGCATCTTTTCAACAAGTTCAATAAATTCTTCCGAGTCAAGGCAAAACTTATTTACTAAATTTTTCCAATCTTGTTCAGACTTTATAGGTGGGGAATCAAAGCTGTATTTGTCACGTATATCAAGCGTTCCACCTTTAAGAACTTTTGCAACTCCAGCTATATAGTAATCAATATGAAAAGTCAAATCAGCTATAGTGTTTAGGTTATCAATTTTTTGAGTTGCTTGATTCCAGTCAAGGTCAATAATTTGTTCCTTAAAATTTGTACCTAAAACCCATTTTCCCTCTGTAAAAACTTCCCTCAGACGGTCAGCTAAATATTCATTTAATTTCATTTTTTGCGGTTTCTCAAATTGCTTACAACGGTTAGGCTATGCGCAGTGTCCCGAAGGGCATTGCGTATAGGTGTTGTTGTGTACAGTTATTTTTTACTTTTCTTTTCAAGAATACTCTTCATGCTTGTGGTGAATTGCTTTGAGGCTTCTTTACTTTGGATTATTTGATTAATGAGGAATGTTAGTATATCCTTAATGTGACTAGCATTTTCAAGACAGCTTTCATCAGAATCGGCATGAAGTCCTTCACTTAACTCACTGTGTAAAACTCCTAATGGGTTCATTCCACTTGGTCTTAGAATGGTTGGTAATAAATCTTTTACCAAGTCAATTTTTTCCTGTGCAACTCTTGTTTTTTTCGTTTCTTCTAATGCCGCTTTATATTCTGCCTGATGTTCAGCCTCTATTAAATCAGAAATTGAGTTTAATAACTCATCTATTATTTCTTCAGTTATTCTTCGATAGTAAGCGAATGCACCGATACCATAACCTTGAGATTCACAAACAAGACCTTTTCTAAATGTCTTTGCATGTTTCCCTAGTGTTTTTTCAAGGTTTTTATCCATTTTTATTTCCCATTCTGGATATTGACCGAACTTATAAACATAGTCTAAACTTGGACTTATATAAACTTGAAATTGTCTGGTAAAACTTCTACAAGATTGACATTTATAAACAAGTCTTACTTTTTCATCTGCGGATTCTACATTCATGTATTGATGAAAATCATAATACTCATTAATCATATTAAAAGTCTGGGTTGAACCACAGTTCCGACATTCCATATTTATTGGTGGTTTAGGAATGTTGTCCAAAGTGCGGGGAACTTCACATGTCAACTTTCTAAACAATGAATATTCTTCTAAAAACTCTTTATTCATATTTTATTTCTAATTGTACACAACGGTCTCCTTTACTTTGAATTTATAAATTGAATAAGAGAAAGAGGAGAACTAAAACGGTCTCTAAGTTAAGCCTTATTAGACGTATCAGTCCTCTTTTCTCCTAAAAGTTGCAAAGAACCAATTGGAATACCAGGTGTTGCAGCACCCAATAAAGGAAATAGTTTTTGCAACAAAATTTAACTGTCAATTTTAAAATTATGAAAAATTACAAAGAAGCCATTGGTATCGATGTATCAAAGAAGACTTTGGACGTTAGCTGTCATCTATTGGGCAAGCACAAGGTATTTACGAACGACATAAGGGGTTATCGTTCCATGTTGTCCTGGGTGGAAAAGGAAGTAAAGGCTTCCTTTTTTTGCTGTTTTGAGAACACGGGGAACTATTCCTTGAAGCTGTCCTGCTATTTAAGTAGGCAAGGTGTAGATTATGTAGAGGAGAACCCATTGAGGATAAAAAGGTCCCTGGACCTGGTAAGGGAAAAGACCGACAAGGTGGATTCCCGGCTCATAGCAAGATATGCCTGGTTGTGCAGGGAAGAACTGACCATGGGGGAGGCAAAAAGCTTGGTTTATCAGGAGCTGGGCAGATTATTGGGCCTTCGTGATCAAATGGTGCGCAATAGGGCGGGGCTATTGGGTACCTTAAAGGAGATGGAGCATTTGTTGGGGAGTCCTTCCACGGATGTAGGCTGTATTTCCATTAAGAGGGCGATAGCTTCACTTGATAAACAGGTCAAGGCCATTGAGGCCAGAATGGATCAGGTACTAAGGGAGGATGAGGAATTGTCGGGCAATTACGGACTGTTGCTTTCTTTACGTGGGATTGGTTTTGTGGTGGCGTGCCAGCTGCTCTATCACACCCAAAATTTTCGGCGATTCGACTCATGGAGAAAATTTTCGAGTTATTGTGGCCTGGCTCCCTATGAGCATCGATCCGGCAGTAGTTTGAGAAAAAGGAAACAGTGTCATTGGATAGGGGACAGGAAGATGAAGACTTTGTTGAGCATGGCCGGTATATCGGCGATACAACATGATCCGGAGCTCAGGGCGTACTATAAACGAAAAATAGCGGAAGGGAAGCCTAAGATGGTTGCTTTGAACAATGTCAGGAACAAACTTTTGGCAAGGGCATTCTCTGTGGTTAAAAGAGGAACACCATACGTGGTTTTACAAAAATTCGCTGCTTGAAAAAGGTTGAAATAAGTTTGGATTTGATCTTGGAATACGGCTATGAGTAGTTGCGTGGTTTAGCACTTAACTTTGCAAGTACGCACCAAACTGAAAATCCGCGAGGATTTTCAGAAGTAGGCGAGAACAAGCAATTACTTATAGCCATTGTTGTGCTTTCGTTATTTACTCATTTCATCATTGATTAAATTTACTAATTCTTCCGCTGCATTAATGGTAGTTTGATAAACTCGATTTTGAGTATTTGTACCGATTCTCTTTGACATTACTGAATACAGATATTCAGAATTATCACGCAATTCATTTAAATTTAAATCTTGTCTGTTTAAATCAGAACCAATCTGGGTTTTCAAAACATTACCAGCAAGCAACACTTCTGCAATACTTTTGGTTATAAAATTATGTTGATATAGTTGCATACTCTTTTCCATATTTTGCTCAACACGTTCATTAAGAGCATAGTATCTAAATAATTTATTCTTTAGTTCTTTTGAAGAAATAATATTTCCACCATTACTGGATTCAAATTGACGAATTGCAGATTTTTCAGGAATAAAGTAAGATTCTGAAGTAAGTGAAATGTTGTAGCTTGCAAAATCAGTTAATTCAATATTTGTTAAATCATTTTTGAAGGAAAGAATAGATATAATCGAATCTGCAGCAGCTATACGTTCATTATTTCCGATAATTGCGGCTTTTAATGTTTTTATATCTGTATTTAAATCGGCGCTAAAATCTTGTAAAAAAACAGATTCTATCTTTTCTTTTTTCTGTAATTCATTCCAATTATTAATTTGAAGAGCAATCAAAATTCCGATAACTACAAGAATTATTTCTCCAATGGCATATTTAAGATACTTTCCAGTTTTTCCTTCTGAAAGTAAGTTTTGTCTAATTTTTCTAAAGAATTTTATCATTGGTTAGCGGTTTCTGATAATGAAGCACAACGGTTCTCGGCTATGATTTCGATGTGGCTGGCGGCTGGTGAGCGACGGCGTGGGCCGGTGCGATTTTCCAGCGAGCCATAGCTGCGTTACGAAAGCATTCCCGTGGTTAATAGTTTTCTTAAAAGTAGGAAATTTAGTTCAGGGTAGGAGCGGAGCAATGAATTATAGCCAGTGTTGTAAGTAGTTGTTTTTAATTATTGTCTATGATATTTTTGGGGAGCCAACATCTCATATACATACTCTCTAATTCTCCATTAGGAGAAAAAACTGTATAAAATGATTGGTCACCATCGAAACAATCTTCATTTCCGTAAAGATCCGGTTCGGAATTCCATTTTTTTTCAGAGCCCAAATGTTCAAAGATTTCCATTATGTCTTCATAAAATCCATTTTGGAAAATCAGGTCTTTGGTTTGGACTTTTCTTGATTGTTCTAAATATTCCCTTTTATTCATATCAAAGGTTAAATTTATTAGCAGCCCATTTGTGAAAATTGTGACATAATCTGCGACACAACCCAAACAGATATAAGAATAACTTTCTATTAAAATTATGTCTTGTTTTGGGTAATCCAACCGCACTTCATTGATTTTACTCAAGTATTTGTCTCTGATTTTTAATTGGTTTTTCAATTCCGAATTCATTGTGTTCGCAGACTCGAACGGCGACTTGGCTATACTCTTTTTGATAGCTAAATCAACTTGTCTATTGAAGTCCGAAATCTTTGCAGATTTGCAACCCATAAATAGAATTGAAGTCAGACAGAATAATAAACGGAGTACATTTTTCACAATTACTTACAACGGTCTCGGCTATAAGTAGTTGCGTGGGTTAGCACTTAACTTTGCAAGTACACACCAAACTGAAAATCCGCGAGGATTTTCAGAAGTAGGCGAGAACAAGCAATTACTTATAGCCATTGTTGGCATTTCGTTTTTATTCCAGTTTTAATTTCATTCCGTAATAGGCATTAATTAGATAAAGAACATTAATTAAAGGTCCTATCATCATTGCTTGTCTCCAATCAATAATTCCGATAAATGTAATTAAGAAAGTCAAAAATGTAATTCCCGAAAGTGCTATTGCAGTCCATTTAAGCCATTTTTTTAGATAAATGTCAGATGAGTATAGTTTTAGTAGTCCACCCAAAAAAATAACGTTTCCAAATACAAAAACTACGGTTGCCATTTGATTTGCCATTTGGGACAATTCAAAAGATGTATTTTCGTATCCGCCAAGCATTATCGGATAGGTCGAAAGTAGAATCAGTTGCCCAACGGAAATTATTGCCCAACTTATTTTCTTGAAATTAAAAGCAAAGTATAATGCACCAATTGCTATAAATGTCATAAAAAGAAATTCCACTTTCCAATGCATACCATATACATCCCAATTTTCATTCACATAATTGTGCCTTTCCATTGGGTTTAATGGTGCTTTGCTCGATAAATAAATATAAATTCCGATTGTTATATTTATTAATATCGAACCTGAAGTCCAAAGTAATTTTCCAAGTTTCATAAAATGGTGTTTTAAATGAATGCCAACGTTATGGGCTATGAGTAGTTGCGTGGTTTAGCACTTAACTTTGCAAGTACGCACCAAACTGAAAATCCGCGAGGATTTTCAGAAGTAGGCGAGAACAAGCAATTACTTATAGCCATTGTTGTGCTTTCGTTATTTACTCATTTCATCATTGATTAAATTTACTAATTCTTCCGCTGCATTAATGGTAGTTTGATAAACTCGATTTTGAGTATTTGTACCGATTCTCTTTGACATTACTGAATACAGATATTCAGAATTATCACGCAATTCATTTAAATTTAAATCTTGTCTGTTTAAATCAGAACCAATCTGGGTTTTCAAAACATTACCAGCAAGCAACACTTCTGCAATACTTTTGGTTATAAAATTATGTTGATATAGTTGCATACTCTTTTCCATATTTTGCTCAACACGTTCATTAAGAGCATAGTATCTAAATAATTTATTCTTTAGTTCTTTTGAAGAAATAATATTTCCACCATTACTGGATTCAAATTGACGAATTGCAGATTTTTCAGGAATAAAGTAAGATTCTGAAGTAAGTGAAATGTTGTAGCTTGCAAAATCAGTTAATTCAATATTTGTTAAATCATTTTTGAAGGAAAGAATAGATATAATCGAATCTGCAGCAGCTATACGTTCATTATTTCCGATAATTGCGGCTTTTAATGTTTTTATATCTGTATTTAAATCGGCGCTAAAATCTTGTAAAAAAACAGATTCTATCTTTTCTTTTTTCTGTAATTCATTCCAATTATTAATTTGAAGAGCAATCAAAATTCCGATAACTACAAGAATTATTTCTCCAATGGCATATTTAAGATACTTTCCAGTTTTTCCTTCTGAAAGTAAGTTTTGTCTAATTTTTCTAAAGAATTTTATCATTGGTTAGCGGTTTCTGATAATGAAGCACAACGGTCTCGGCTATGAGTAGTTGCGTGGGTTAGCACGAAACTTTGCAAGTACACACCAAACTGAAAATCCGCAAGGATTTTCAGAAGTAGGCGAGAACAAGCAATTACTTATAGCCATTGTTGGCAATAGTTTTTTATTCTTTTTTTGCTCTTAATCTTCTAAGAATACTAGAGCTTATTTTATCGGCTTTAAATTTTTTGTTTTTGACAATTGACTCATAAAGTTCTTGGTTTTCTCTTGGAAGGTTTTCAAATTCATTAAAGCCATAATTATTTAGTAAGCTAGAAAATCTATATACCTGCTCAGTTGTCTCAAGTTTTGTTAAAACAATTTCGTCGTTTTGAATTACTTTTTGAAAGTAATAATACCATCTTTCCTTGGTAAGCTTTGATAATTCTTTTTCGGCGATTTCAGCAGCTCTCCAAGAAGTCCCATAATAGTTTCCTAGGTAAACTGCTAAATAAGCTTGTATGCATTCAATCAACGCTGGTGCAGGAATTGTACTTCCCAAACCACTTAGTTTTTTAACAACCGCTGGTTCATTGTAAAAATTATTTGTCGAATAATGTGTATCTATAACTTGCTTAGCTGTTTTAATAAAAGTTACAGACCTTAAATTTTCTGGCACGTAGTCAAAGCCATTAACTTTGAGAAGTGCATTTTTGAGACCTGAGGCTGCAATAGAGTTACCAGCAGCAGTTACATCTCTATATGCTGTACCAACATTCCACCTGTCATTTTCGCCAAGTTTTTTCCAAATTAATGGAAGTGTTGTGTTGATATTAGCAATTGAGTGTTCTAGTTTGGCACCAATGTCATTTTTAATCGACGAAAGTAGTATTGTCATTACTGTTCTTAAGTAAAACAATGGTGAATTGATAATTTGGTCTAATTGCAAATCATCTGCCCTAAGTGTTTCATTAAGAAGTCTGTCTCTAAATTGTGAAAATTCAACAGCGATTGATATGTCTTGTTCTCCTAAAATATATTGCACACTAGATTTTACAATTGTAAAAGCAGTTGCATAATCTAATGGCTCCTCTGCATTTTTTGAAAAATAATGACTAATGAGTTCATTGCTTTGTCTTAGTCTTAAAGCAGCTGTTGTACCAATTACTCCTAATTGTTCGGCTAATTTAATTGCAGTAAAATCAGTAATCTCACTCTCAACTGAAGTTGTTTCATCGAAATCATCTCTACCAATCATTTCTCCTATAAACTTCATACCTAGAGTTGATAAGGTCTCTTTCAATTTGACCATCGATTTTTTCCAAGTATATTCTGAAGCCATATCATATGCCTCAAATTGAAATGCAGCGATTATCTGCTTTTGTTGCTGAACAGTTAAATGATTTGCATATGGCATAATATCATTTGCATCTTTAACCGAAGGTGGAAATGTAATTCCATTGGGCCCTTGCCATATTTGTATATCACTCATCTTTTTTCCATATTTTAACATTACCATCTTGAGATTTGTAAAAACAAAACTCAAAATGTCCACAGTTTTCCATTGACTTAAATGCTTTAGACCTTGCTCCTCCAGACACAACATCATCATCTTTTAAATAACTATCAATTAAGATATGATAACCAATAACTTTCGCTTTGTCAGTTATAATTGTTATGCCATCGTGATTTAGCATTGACTTAAGTAAAGAAGAATGTGCTTTTAGGTTTATAGAAGACTCGTTATCTTTATTAGTTTCTGAATCATTTATCATAGATTCAAAGTCTATAGGCGAAGAAAGATAAATCCCGCCATTACCGTTAATTTCCTCTTTTAATTTTTCAATTGATTCATCATCATCTTTAACTATAGCAATTAGATTTCCGTGTCCATTTTTTATTGCATCGTCTATAACCTTTTCAAAAAAGGTTTTAATATTATTTTTTATTTTTTCATCACAATTTGAAGATATCGCCGAACATAGAAAATGAACTTCATCATAATTTATTTGTTTTGGCTCTTCTAATGTTAGTGATACAATAAGTTGATTTTTTAAACCAGATAATTCAACTGTTTTTTGACCTATATTTCTAATGTAAGCTATTGTGGTGTTATCATAATCCTCAATTTTCATCTCTCCAACCGTTTGATTATAAATTGAAGGACTTGTCTCGGACATTTCTGCACTTGTTATTCCGAATTTAATATTACCATCTTTAACTTCGATAAATATTATCCAGCTGTTGATTGCTAGTGGTGCACACAATTTAATGGCATTTTTAAATTCAATAATCGAAAGTTCAGATTCCTTGATTACCAAATCTTTGTTTGGTATTGTCTTAAAAAAATCTAAACTATTGGTTACTAAAATCTCAGGGAATAATGGAATACCTTCTTCGTGATAATCAGATATTAAATTGATTATCTCTAGTATTCCAAACTTGGTAATATCATCTTTAGCGAAACCTTCCTCATACAGAAAATTACCGATAGAGTCAATAATACTTTCTCTTAATGATGCTTTCTTTATTTTAGTCATATTTGTCTCTCAAAGTAATATTCTCAAAATTATTGCCAACGGTCTTGTATATGAAAAGTAGCGGATTTTACACACTAACTTTTCGGATTATAACAGACCTTTAATTTATTCATTTTCTTTTGATTAAGCGATTAAACCGCTATTTTTTATATACGTTGTTGTACACTGGCTTTTTTCTGTTCAGCTTGGTTTTCAGCGATGGCGAAAGACATACTCTTTTGCAATTTTTGGCTCAAGCATTGGCTGGTGCGAATTGCAAATGTGTATGGCTTTAAGCGTTGGCTATTTTTTTCCTCTGTTTAACCTTCGGTTAGATAATTTTTTCCATATACTATCTGCCAATTCAATTTCTTCATTAGTCAAGCCATAATTTTCTTTTAATATTTTTTCGTTCGTAATTTTTAGTAATTCCGAAATGTCTTCCTTTTCACGAATCATTTCGTCAATAGTTGGAAGTAATTCCGCATTCTTTTCATTGTAAGGTAAGAGTATTTTTTCCACTTCGTTCGGCATTAATTCTAAAACTCCGCCACCGTGACTTCTTCCACAAATCTCAGCAAATGCAAATGAGAGTGAATTGTAATAACTAGCAGTTAAAGCATTTATATTCACTTTTTCTTTAATGGTTACTCTGTGCATAGTATCCGTTGTGAAAGCTTTTGCTTCGTTAATTATTAATTTTGGATACTTATTGTTTCTTCGAATAAATAATGCATCAGATATTCTTTGAGAAGGCACAATTTGCCATTCATCACGTATTCTACATTTATAACCTTTGTGTATGTTGTTTTCTTCTCCCCAAGTAATATAATCTCTAGCTCCAACAGAACCATTCAGTTCGTCCATTTTTGGGAATGATAAAAAGTGCGTTCGAGCTTCTGAGTTTCTATTTTTAATCCAATCTTTTTCTGTGAAAATCGCACTTGGAACTTGTACACTTCTACCAACTAATGGTTTTGCATACTTTTCTAAATTATAGGATTGTACAGTAGAAAGTGGAACTGTGAAAAATGGATTTGAACCTGTTGTAATACCTACTTCTACTTTTGCGTATTCTCTAAGTCTTGGAATTATTTTGTCGTTCTGAAGTTTTTCTAAAAAGTCAATTTCGTTTTGTTCAAGGAAATAAAAAGTCCATTTGTTTGATTTGAAATCAATCTTCTTTTTTGGGCTTTTTAATTTTGATACATCTAGTTTTTCAAGTTCTTCTGCATCTTTCAATTCTAAATGTTCAATTAAATGTGTTTTAGATTTATTTTTCTCACACAACAAAAGAACTACTTCTTGTTGAATGTCTGGAAATACCAACTTTTCAAAAGATACAATGTTTATTTTATTATAAAAATGAGCTAAAAACTCTCGTAAAGGTTGAGCATACGAAACTTGTAGTATTTCGGCTGGTAATACAAATCCAATTTTGCCTTCTTCTTTTAAAAGTAGGGAAGAACCTATAACAAACGAAACCCAAGCATTGGTCAATTTAGAATACTTTAGTTTGGCTTTATCGAAAATCTGTGAAGCAAATTCTTGTTGTTCTTTGTCAAAATATTGGTAGCGAATGTAAGGTGGATTTCCGACTACCAAATCAAACTTTTGTTTGGTGTTAATGCAAAAATCGTGAAAATCGGTATTGATAACGTTAGTTTTGTCCAAGCCAATTTTTTTAGACTTTTCAGCTTCAACTTCGTCAAACTCTATTGCAGTTACAGAATTATATTCATAACCGCCTTTTTGTATTTCTTCAAGGAATACGCCATCTCCACAACTTGGTTCTAAAATGTCAAATTGTTTATTACCGTTAAATGCCCATTTTAAAACAAATGATGCGATTGGTTCAGGTGTATAGAATCCACCCCTTAATTTTTCCTTTGATGCTTCTTTAATTAGTTGCATAAATCTCAGAAATTAAAGGGATATTGCTATCAGCTTCTCCCAAGTTAAACAAAGTTTTAAGTGTGTTGTCTAGTTCAGACTTTAAACTGTCGAACTGACGCTGTAATGGAATTAATGTCCTTTTATTTCCGTTGCTATCATCTATTTTTCCTTGAACATCAATTAATTCTTTTTGAATTTTCGAGATTTTATCGTGAATATCTTTCTCTGATTTTGTGTCAAAATTAATAAGCCTAATTGGTAGCTTTTTGAGCACTTTTGTACCTCTTGCGATATAACCACCTCTGAATACTTCTCCAATTAGTGCAGAAAACCACTCTAAATATTTAGAGTTCAATAGCGCTTGAATATAGTAGATAGAATAAGGGAAATTGTCAGGTAAAGTAATCATACAATAACCTGCAGTACCGCCAGAAGATATTAAAGTTCCAAAATAATCAATTGCATATTTATTGCCTTGTGCTAAAACTCCAACAATGATTTTTGCAGGCACATCACATTTGTCTAAACTTTGATGTCTACCATATCTATACCATTCGTTTTTTGTTAGAGGTTCAGGTTTAATGTCTCTCTTATCGTTATCAAGTTTATCTTTATAGTGATGTAAAAACTTGTATGTTTCAGGATAATTAGACTTTAAATCAGCAATTTCTACAAACTCAATTCCTTTTTTAGTTTTTATATAAGGGTATATGACAAATGAGTTTGGCGAAAATGGGCGATAAGTATATAAATTATCTTCTCCGCTAGAAGTCTTGAAATATGGTCTAGTTAATGTTTTCTCAACTTTCCATTGAACACCATCTTTTTTGAAATAAAGAAAGTGTTTATCTTCTTTTTCTATAGAATGAATATAAACGCTATTGGCACTTGTTTGAATACCATTGTATATGTTTTCAGAACCAATAAGTTCCTCTAGTGTTTTCGATTGAGAAACTATAGATGTGTAAATTGGTTTTAAAATACTTGGATAAAGCACCCAACCTTCGACTTCTAGAGAATCAATCTTGAATTCGTCAAAATATTCTTTCCCAATACTTCTTGTTTTCCAATTTTTGAGTGAGTTTACCTCAAAATATTTGAGTTGTTCTAGCTTTTCTTTTTTGAGAATTAAAAGGCAGGTGTATGTCGTCTTGTTTTGGAAAACTTGGTTTGCACCAAAGGATATTATTCGTTCAATTGCTTTATTATCGACAAGTAATTCTCTCAACTTTTTACCAGCTCCAACTTTCGCAAACTTACTTGGAACTATGTAACCAAAATAACCTCCTTCTTTTAATAGTTGCAAACCTCTTTCTATGAAAAGAAAGTACTTGTCAAACTGTTTGTAAGATGATTCAAATTTTGATTTGTAAATTGGTAATTCAAGAGGTGTAAACTCTTTCATATGTTCTGTAGCCATATATGGTGGATTACCAACAATAACATCAAAACGAGTTTTGCCAAAATCAAAAGGATTTATTTCAACTTGATTTTTTTTATTAGTTTCTTATGACTCAATTAAGCTATTCCCAAACTGGATATTTTGGTCAAGAGTTGGTAAAGCAGGTGTTGTTATTGTTGCATTGTCTTCATTTTCTAGAAGCTTCAATAACAGACCAAATTTACAGGCTTGAACAGCATTATAATCTTTATCAATTCCAAAAATGCAACTTTCTAAAACTTTCTTTTTGAGAGCAAAAGGTAATTTATAAGTGTTTATTGATGTCTGAATTAATTTTGTTTGGTCACTTGATAAGTAGAAATCTACGAGTGTATCTTGAAGTAATTGATAAGTTTCGAGTAAAAATGCACCAGAACCACAAGCAATATCAGCAAATGATGAATTTAAAATTTCATCAGCATTTTTGTTTTTGCAATGCTCTACAACTGTTTGCCTTAGAATATCTTGAATAATAAAAGTTGGTGTTGTAACAATATCCCTATCAACATTTTCCGGTTTCTTTTTTAAGAGAATTTGTCCGTTTTCTATCGCTAATTGCTCTCCAAGAAATATTTCATAGATATTACCTAAAATGTCCGATGCAAAAACAGAAAAGGAATAAGTGCTTTCAGGGAAGTATAAATCTTTGATTATTTCCCAAAACGCAGAAGAGCTATCAGAAACTACCTTTTCTGTTAAAGGTTGATTAAATAAACCTGCGTTATATTTTTTGTCTGCTTCTTTGAATTTTTTGATGAGCGAAGAGAAATCATTATTTTCTGCAAAATTTAATAAGGTTTTATAGGTTTCTAAATTTCGGTCTTCACAAACTCTTAAGAATATTATACTATTGATATAAGATTGAACAATATCGTTTAATTCTTCTATACTCAGGTCAGGTTTATGTGAATAAATTTCTTTACCTAAAACAATTCGCCATTCGTTAATATGTGAAAGAAATAAATCATCTACACTTGAAAGTTTTAATTGCTCCTCTATTTCTTTCCAAGTTTCATCAAATTCTCCAGAATAGACAGCTTCATTACTTAGCTGTTTTTTTATATCCTCAAAAGCTGATTCATATTCTGTATAGTGATAAAGATTTATTCTGGATTTTGTTACAGAATCATCTTTTCCAACTTTTTGAGAGCAATCATAGATTGCCAAATATTCAAAATTGGATAGGACTGAAATTTTAAGTTTTGCAGTAAAACCATATCTACGAATTTGTTTTGCAGGTTCGTTGTCGCTTTCAATTTTTACGTTTGGTTTTTTAGCTTCTAAAAAGAATTTTCGTTCTGAGAAAAGTCTAAAAGTATAATCAGGTTTTTTAGTATTGGAACTAGCATCTGCTTTTAGTCCTTCTTCAACTAAAACTTCTCGTTCGTTTGTCGGTTTTCCAGTCGAGTTTTTTATGTCCCAACCAAGTATTTCAAATAAAGGGTCAATAAAATCTGTCCTAAGCTGAGTTTCGTTGTAATCTACTTTTAGGTATGCTTCTCTATTTGAGTGGTATTTTTTTACAAGGTCTTTAATGTTCATATTTATTTTAAGTCCAATGAACCTTGTTTAAGATTCTTATTTTTTAAATATTTAATTTTTTCTTCCGCTACTTTTAGGATTTCGTTGGTATTTTCTTCTTCTATAATCTGATAAGCTACTTTATCGCTAAAAAGAATAAGTCCAAGAGTTTTTTCCTCAATTTCGAACAATTCAGCCAATATTGGAATCATTTCTTTATTAGCACTTCTTTCTCCACGTTCAATTTTTCCCAACGTTGAAGGGTCAATGTCAAGTTTTGATGCAACTTTCCGTATTGGAAGATTTTGGTCTTCTCTCAATTTCCTCAAGTATTCTCCAAATGATTGTTTCGTATTCATTTCTCTTTGTTTTTCCTGAAAATATATTCAGGACAATAATTGTCCAAATATAGTTGTTTTTTTGGAATTGAGTAAGAAGAGCGCTGGAAAAAGGCAAGCTCTTTTTATTTTGTGAGGCACGAGAAAAATGAAATGTGCTTGACTGTGCGGTTGGCTTTTCAGAGCTTGTGTACAACGGTCTCGGCTATGAGTAGTTGCGTGGGTTGGCGCGAAACTTTGCAAGTGCACACCAAACTGAAAATCCGCGAGGATTTTCAGAAGTAGGCGAGAACAAGCAATTACTTATAGCCATTGTTGGCAACCGTTTTTATTTATTTAGTTAAAATCCAACCTTTAGCATACATCTAGTTACTCTCCATGCTAGACTAGAACACATGTCAGGAAATTTTTGTTTTAGGCATCGTCCAATGCTTTTAGTACGCTCCCAATACCAATTTCTGTCGGCGGTTGCATTTTTACAGTCTAAAAGCTGACTTATTGTTACACTCAAACCTGAACGAATAAGACAACCGCTCACAGGGTCACCTCCGCCATATATCCACGCAGGAATTTTTTCAATTACATCATCTGCAGAAAATATCTCATCTAAAGGTAAATCGATTATCTTTTTATCTTTTACTCTAATAATTAATAAGGGTTTTTTCTCATCTTTATCTGGTTCAATCGATACTTCGAACTGAAAGCTCTGTCCTTCGTCACTTTTACGCTCTGAATCAATATTCCAATTGTCAATTAGAATTTTGAATCGAATATAACCTTGAACAAAAGATTTATCATCCCAATCAAGGGTGAACAAATAATTCCTATCGGAATTTCGAATATTAGTTTGAAATATTTTACTCATAGTTTGAAAGTGGATTTAAATGGCTGCCAACGGTCGTGGCTATGAGTAGTTGCGTGGTTTAGCATTTAACTTCGCAAGTACACACCAAACTGAAAATCCGCGAGGATTTTCAGAAGTAGGCGAGAACAAGCAATTACTTATAGCCATTGTTGTGGTTAGTTTTTTTAATCTCTCCAAATTGTATTGAAACTCAATTTATTTGCTGTTTCTTTATCAAGGTCAACTTTATTTGTCGACATAAAAGTATCTCCTTTATGAAACCCTAAATCCATATTCCAAAAACCTCCGTGTTCCGAGTTAAATAGCAGTTCTATATTTACTCCTCGTCCATTATTTATTGAAGGTAATTCTATTACCCCACTTTTTGTAATTTCAATACGACAAAGTGTTCCATCTGATTTATTTACTGGGTCAACTATTATTCGGACAGGATGATTGTTTTCTAAACCTGCAAATACGATAGGTTCAGTTTCATCATTGTATTTAGCTAAATCTAAACTATCTTGAGGTAAATTGTAATTGAATCTCGATACAACTTTTGAAATATATTTCGTGGTCAATAAAATCTCGTCAAGTCTATCACTCTTTTCTTCTTCTTGTCTCTTTATTTGAGGGAAATATTCATTAGTTACTTTATCAATATGTTCTTTTAAATCTGGCCACCATTTTTGAAAAGATTTTTCTAATATTTTATCATTCAATTTTTTTTCTTCAAGCGCATCATTGATTGAATTGAATAATTTTTTAAAATCTTCTTTCTCAAATTTTGTTGTTTGAAATAGTGAGAGTGGTGTTTTAACCTCACTTTGTTTCAAATTATCAAACAAAACACTACAGACTCTAGCTTTATCGATATTTTTCGAAAGTGCTCCAGCCTCAAAAAGTAACCAAGGTGATTCGAGATTTTCTTTAGTTAGACATAATATTCCGAAGTCAGAAGCATTTAATTTTTTTGAAATTGTAGAATTCCAATTATCTCCTTTTTTTATATCCTCGCTTGAAACAAATGGTTCAAGTACATTTATTATTTGTGGCAAATGTTCTTTCAGAACAAGTGCTATTTGGTGGCTTAATTTTCCTGACCAACTTATAAATACATTCATTCGATATTCGTTTCTTTTAAATTAACCACAACGGTCTCGGCTATGAGTAGTTGCGTGGGTTAGCACTTAACTTTGCAAGTACACACCAAACTGAAAATCCGCTAGGATTTTCAGAAGTAGGCGAGAACAAGCAATTAATTATAGCCATTGTTGTGGTTAGTGTTTTTTTATTTATTTACTCAATTTTAAAATTCTAAAAGCACCTTGAATTACCAAAACAAAAACTATTGTTCCGATAATCAAATCAGGTTTGCTTGAACTCAACCAGTTTACCAAAAGTCCAGCTGTTATTACTCCTAAATTTATAATCACATCGTTTGAAGTGAAAATCATACTTGCTTTCATATGTGCCTCTTCCTTACTTTTTGACTTTTGTAAAATGTAAAGACAAATTCCGTTTGCAATAAGTGCGAAAATTGAAACTATAATCATTGTCGAAAAGTTAGGTAATTTCTCGTCTCCGAAAAATCTCCTTAAAACTTCTACAAATCCAATAATTGCAAGTGTTATTTGAAAATATCCAGCAAGTTTGGCAATCCGTTTTTTCTTTATTACTGTTCCGCCAACCGCAAACAAGCTAATTCCGTAAACGAAACTGTCCGCAAGCATATCTAAACTGTCGGCAACCAATCCCATTGATTTTGAGATTATTCCTGTTGTCATTTCAATTATGAAAAACGCAAAATTTATGGCAAGTACAGACCAGAGTAGTTTTTTTTGGTTTGCATTTTCATTAAATTCCGTTTGGTCAGTTTGTTCAGTCGAGATTTTCTTTCCGCCTAAATTCAGTTCGATAACTGATTTTTCAATTTGGTCAGTTTCTCCGCTGTGAAAAACGGTCAGTTTTCGATTCGGAATGTCAAAGTCCAAATTCGCAATGCTTGAAATTCCGTCCAATTTCATTCGGATTAGATTTTCCTCTGAAGGACAGTCCATTTTGGAAATCTCAAATATTGTTTTATTCATTTAGTTTCTCGGTTTTTTGACATTAACCACAACGGTCTCGGCTATGAGTAGTTGCGTGGGTTAGCACTTAACTTTGCAAGTACACACCAAACTGAAAATCCGCGAGGATTTTCAGAAGTAGGCGAGAACAAGCAATTACTTATAGCCATTGTTGGCAACTGGCTTTATTTTAAGGGTTCACAATAGTTTTTATTTACAACTCTATCTCTCATTTTAGCTTTATCATTAAAGTTTCTTGAAATGTTCCTAACAATATCACTATAGTTGTCATCTTTTTCATTTTTTTGATGGTAAAATACTTTGATAGAAGCACAATTATCGTGTTCGAACATTGTATTTAATAATGTTCTGTCAGATACACCACAAGAATGACCAAATATGAATATTTGATAATTTCCACTATTTATGTACTCTAATAATTTTTTATAATTATCTGTTTCAAGATAATTTATTGATTTTATATTTTCTAGGTAGTCATTATTGTTCAGTTTCTCAATTCGTTTGTAATCATCATCTAATTCGTCTCCAAATCCGAATATTATCGGATTGTTGTCTCGTTCCTCAACTGTTCCGTGTATTCTTATTGATTTGACTGAAGAATATTTTTTATCGTTAAATTGGTCAAACTCTCTTGGATTGCTATAGATTTTATCTGTGAAAGTATAATTGAAATTCAAAAACAAAATTTGGTCAGGTATTAGGTCAAAGTAGTTTATCGCGGAATCTGATTGTAGTAATTTTTTAATTTCGGATAAAGGATTCTTTGTGTCGATTCTCTGGATTAACCTCTTGTTCGTTTCATTTAGTTCATCCATCGTAATTTGGTCGTTTGCAAGTGCCTCAATATCCTTTTTTATTAAATTGTATTCCAATTCAGCTTTTTGATTTAACGAAGTTTCTGAAAAATCTTTTAATTTGAAAGGATGATAAATTTTATGACCTATAATGTTTTTAGTTCTCAAATAATTAGTTCCAAGTGATTTATCAAATTCATTTTCAATAAATTTCAAGTATTCACCAAGTTTTGTTTTGATTTTTTCAAAATCATTATTTAGTTCTTTTACATCATAATCATTTCTAGGAAACCTAGCCTTATCAAATGATTTTATTAATAAAGAATAGTATTCGTTCTCAACATCAACCCATTTGTCAATAAACGATTTCTCTGTTATGATTTTAAGAAATTTATTTTTATAATCAATATTAGTCTTAAAATTTTCTAGAGATTCCATAAGTGATTTGTAATTATTTTCACTTAAAAATCCTCCTGGAGAACTTTGAATTTTAAATTCTTCGTTTTCAAAAGGTCTATTGTGGTGAACATTTTTAATTGCGGAAGTGGCATTTTTCCAATAATCATCAATAAAATGCTGATAACTAGTTCGCATTTCGTGAGCTAAATCAAATCCATTTCCTATTAAAATTATTCTATTCATTTAAATTATAAGTGCGTTTTTCAGCTTGTTGCCAACGGTTGGGCTATGAACAGTTGCGTGGGTTAGCACGGACTTTTGCAAGTACACACAAAGCTGAAAATTCCGCAGGAATTTTCAGGATAAGCCTGTAAAAGCAATTGTTTATAGCCATTGTTGTGCGTTCGTACTTTTTATTTTATCATCTTTTTGTAGTGTTCTTTATATCCTGCAACCTTAAACAATTCAGCAAAACCGTCTTTAAAATCATTGTAGTCAAATTCTTTAAAGTCAAATATATTTTGACCTAATGAGTGTGATTCTCTGTTGATATATCTATAAAAGGCTTGAAATCGATTTGCTTTAAGTGGCTCTTGATTGAAAAAGTTATTTAAGTCTTTTTTCTCCACAAAATTGAAGAAATATTCAATCACGTTTCTCATACAGTTAGCTATTAATGCTGGCGGTTGATTTTCATCTTTAATTATATACCAATAGGCTTGATAGTCATTTTGAATTTCTTCATATCTCATTCGTTCGAAATGACTGCCATCATTGTTTTTAATAAGTCTGAAGAGTTTTTGAGTTTCTTTCCTTTCTTCGTGTTTTGTTTCTGTAATTTCATAGAAAAAATAAAGGCTATGGGTTAGTATAAAAACTTGTTCATATTTATAGTTCCATACTTTTACTTTTTCGCCCGTTTCTTCATCTTTTTTGGTTACTTTTTTACCGAAAAATTCGTTTTTTATTAGCCTTCCTATATTAAAAACATATATGTGAGATAGACTTGAAATAGGGTCGTCTATAACAATAATTTTCTTTTTACCTGTTTCTGTAGCTTCTTTTTTACCTCTACACATTTCAAGAAAGTACAAAAAGCTAATAATCATTTTTTCTCCTTCACTCAATGAACGAAAAACTCTTTCGTTATTTTCTCCTCTTACTATTTTGTATAAATTTTCAGAGTGATTTTCAATTTTAAAATCTGTGATACCGAGGTCAATCAATCCGCCATTAATATTACTTATAGCTTCTTCAATGTTAACAGTCCGTTTTTGTTGTTTAGCTATTATTGATTGCTGTTCAGATATTTTGGTTTTATAGTTCTTGATTGAAGTTTGTAAAGACTTTAATTTCTTGTCAAATGTCTTCTTGTCTGTCAGATATGAATCAATTGTTTGATTATACTCCCAACGCATTAGATTCCAAAAAGAAGATTTTATACTGTTTCTTACTTTAGCTTTTTGGTCGATGTTGTTGTTATGCTGTAAAATCGAAGCATTAATATTATTAATTACATTATTAAGTTCGTTCAATTTAGTTGTTGATTGCTGAAGTGTTTTGCTTAAACTTGGACTCTTTATTTTCGCCTGAATCTTTGACAAATTAGATTTAATCAATTGATTAAAGGCATTAAATTTAATATTAAAGTCTCTTTGAAACGACTCAAATTTTGGATTGCTTTCGTATATGGATTTATCGGGTAATTGTTGAATAGATTGTTGGTAGTTTTCAAGAAACCCTTTTAACGTACTAATGTCTGCTTCGTAAGAAGCATCAAAGTAATTTTTGATTTCATCTATTAATTCATTCGAAATGGTCTTTTCTTGACAAAACGGACAATTTTCGTTTTCTTCAATAGGTTCTTCTGGTAAATATTTGAGTCCTGATTTAACCCAATCAGAGTTCCCAAGTTTTGTGATTAATTCAGAAACACTACTGTTTTCGTTACCAACAATCTGTTTATTGAAAATATCCTCATCCTCTATATTTGATGATGAAAAATCAATTTTAGGCACGTGAGTATACTTTTGAGCATTCTCTCCTGAAATAGCTTGAATTTCATTTTTTAAATCATCTATGCTTTTTTCTGGTTTATCATTTGGTTTTGGAATAGATAATAAGCGATTGAATAAATTATCTTTTGAGCCTTTATATCCTTCTAAACAAAATTCAAGAACACGGTCTCCGCCACTATAATCTGTTTTGATTTTCCAAACTGTATTTTTTGCTCCGTCAAGTTTTTGATTTATTGATACTCTTTCGGTTTCAAGTTGTTCACTTTCTTTAACTAAATCTTTCTCGAGCTTTTCTATTTCTTTTTGAGCATCAGAAATTTTTGTCTCGGCTTCTTTGTTTTCTTTTGAAAGGGTGAATATTCCCTTTAGACTTTCCGATTCGAAAAAGTTTTCTTGAATAAAAGTTTGGTTATAAACAAGTATGTCGTGATTATCATCCAATCCCTCGATTGAACAGTTGTTGAACTTTTCATCAGTTCGTTTTAGAAGATAATTTGATAATGTACTTTTACCTGTACCATTTAAACCATAAATGAGATTTAGAGGTTTATCAGTTTCTAAAGTCGCTTGACTTTTATAACTGGCTACTTTATTTAGGTTTATTTTGGTTATCACTTTTCAATTCGTTTCTAATTTCGCAAGTTCTGTCGGTATGACGCACAACTTGTTTATATGCCGAACTTTACTGAGTTTATACCCCTACAAAGGAGGACTATGCCCAAGTTTATAGATGGCTTCTTCAGTTTAGCCCGTTTGTGTTATTTTCTTACAATGCAATATACTATTTTTATAGACTATCAAACGGACTGCTAATATTTTTAAAACTATTCTCGGTAACATGGGTGTAGATCATTGTAGTTTTGGGACTGCTATGGCCTAATAGTTCCTGTATGTACCTAATGTCGGTACCGTTTTCCAATAAATGTGTGGCAAAGCTGTGCCGAAGCGTATGCAACGTAACCTCTTTTTTAATTCCCGCTTTAAAAACAGCTTTTTTTAATACCCATTGCGCACTGCTAGTACTGTATTTTTCCGAACGCTGACCCTCGAATACATATTTACTCGGTTTATATTGTCTATAATAAGTACGTAGCGTTTCCAAAAAACTATGGGACAACAAGGTATACCTGTCCTTTTTTCCCTTTCCTCCCTTAATATGGACCAACATTCGGTCACTATCAATATCGGTCACTTTTAAATTGATGGCCTCACCGATTCGCAATCCGCCCGAATAGATCAAGGACAGTAACGTTCTGTGTTTTAAGTTGTGAGTTTCATCGATTATGGACCGTATTTCTTCCTTGCTCAAAACAACAGGAAGTTTCTTTTCCTTTTTTGGCCTCACCAGATCTAGGGCCTCCATAGCTATATTTTTGAACAAAAAATATTTCTTGATACCATTGATACATTGGTTTTGGTATGAAATTGATTTCCCTTCGTTCACGATAAAATCATAATTAAAGGACTCCACCAATGCCTTGGAATAGAATTTTGATTTTTTTAGGATGGCGTACCTAACAAAAAAACCGCTTACTTCTACATAAGTATTCACGGTATTTGGGCTCAATCTTTTCTCCATCAACCACTTTCTGAAACTATGTAGATCTCGTTGTTGTTTTGGACCTAAAGGAGGTAAAAAGAACGGCTTTTTATTTTTTGGCAGTTCTTTCCTTTTTTGTCTCACCTCTGAATAGTCCACATAGCATCCGATTTTTCGTAAATGATTGAAAATGAGGTTTAGGTTATTTGAGGAGTTTTCCAGATAGAATGTACCATCCAGAAGGTCCTGCTGCAATACTGGCAGCTTTAATAGATGTTTCCTTAGTGTTGTGTCCGATTTATAGTCGATACGGATAATGTCCGCCCCATTTTTTGTCCCTAAAACCAGTTTTACGGATTTCATTTTATTTCGTTTAAAATAAATAGGGGGTGCTACGCGGTAAACCTGTCCGTTAAAATACAAAATCAAATTTGTAAACGGTCAGTGTAACTATTTGGCCCAAATACTGTCTGTTATTTTGGTACCGATGCTTGAGGAAAAAGGGGAGACTATAGGTTTTTTACATAAGTACGTCTACGACGAATTACCTTGGGGTCAAAATGCTTCCACATCTGTTGTATGGCAATATTGTCCTCCAGTTCGGGGGTTCTAATGCAATTCACAACGCCACGCTTTTTAAAAGTGTGGTGGAACTCGTTAAAAATAATGGCCGTAACACCTTTGTTCTGGTATTTTGGATGAATGCCGATAAGGTAGAAAATAGCATCCTTACTGTGTTTTCTGGCGTGGAGCAAATGGAAAATGCCAAACGGGAACAATTTGCCCTTGGCCTTTTGCAAAGCTTCCGAGAAAGAGGGCATTACAATGGCAAAGGCCACCATATTGTCCTCGGCGTCCACCACAAACTTAATATACTCCGGGTTTATAAAGCCAATGTACTTTTTCTTAAAATATTCCTTTTGGATATCCGTGATCTTAACAAAGGAAGATAGTTTAGCATAACTATCGTTGAACAGGTCGAACATTTTATCTACCCACGGCATAATATCGGCACTTTTCTTAAAGTTGAGTTCTCTGAGCCCGAATCGTTTTTTGATAAGCATATTGGCTTTCTCAAATAGTTTGGGGTCCGCATTGGCCGCCAAAAATTTGCTTTCGGAGTATTTTTTTTCCGTGGTGAACCCGTGCTTTTCATAATGAGATTGATAATAGGGGTGATTGTACCACGTGATCATATTGCCAACTTGATCAAAACCTTCGGTGAGCACGCCCACTTTGTCCAAATTGGAAAAACCTACCGGACCTTCCATGTAATCGAGTTGGTTTTCCTTGCCGATTTCCTTCACTTTGTCCAACAAGGCCTTGGAAACTTCCAGGTCGTCCACAAAATCGAACCAACCAAAGCGCATTTTTTTAAGTCCCTGTTCCTTTACCTCCAACCAATTTATTATGGCCGCTACGCGCCCCACTAACTTACCATCCTTGTAGGCTAAAAAAAACTGCGCCTCCGCTGTTTTAAAAACAGGGTTCTTGTCCTTGTCAAAAGACTCCATTTCATCATTGATAATAGGGGGCACCCAATACGGGGAACCTTTGTAGAGCGAGAAAGGGAATTTCACAAATCGTTTAAGGTCGGATTTGGACGAAACCTGTTTTATGGTAACCATAGTTGCAAATTAATACCCAATATTATGAATATTACTTGCGCTAGAAAAATAAGATGATGTAAAACGTAAAAATCCATGGATTAACCACGGTTTTTTCTCTTCTTTTTTGATTTCCGTTTATTGGAGTTCTTTTTGATTTTCCCGTTCATGCCAGATTGCTGCTCGTTGATCGGGATAAGTTCATCTTTATGAAAATCCAAGCGATACGAAAACCCGAGCACTACAAATATACGGGAAGGGTCGTTTTTAAAACCCGACCCCATATGGATATCGGCCTGAAAATTAGGGTTGATCAATCGGGCCACCCCGGTCCTTAGGATAATATCAGAATAGCGGTCCCCGGAAATGCCCTGTCCCTCAAAAAAGACACTCCATCTGGGGTCACGAAAAGCATGGGTTACCGAAAGGGCGTATCGCCATTCGGGAGTATCGGTCGTAATACGATCGTAGGCAATATTGGAAATCAATACAAACCTTGGGGATAGCCTGCTCTGTGTTTGGATTCCACCACGGTACGAAATTGTAGGTTCGCCGGGGTAGAACGGATTATCGCCCAATACAAAATTCGCACCACCGTACACCGACACGGCCGGAATCAGGTTTTTCCATTGAAAAAGGTTGTTGGCCCTCCAGCTGTACAAGTTGGGTTTGCTCCGAGCAGGATCTTTGTAGGGGTCAAAGACCAAATATTTTAATCCTACACGATTTCTGGAAAAATTGGTGAGCGAACCCTCGATGCCCAAGTCCGGATAAGTAATGTTCTGTGTAATGAACGTACCTTCCATGATCACTTCCAGCTCCTCGAAAAGCAATCCGTAACGTAGGGCATAATCGGCGCCAAAAATGTTGGAGTCGGAGTTTAAGTCCGCATTATCCTGCTGTTCGTACAGCAAGCCAACTTCTGCCTGTACCACATTTTTACCAACGGCATAGGCACTTGCGGCCCTGCCCGGGCGGTTGGAATTGATCACATCGGTATATTGTGCGCAGATAATGGTGGGAAAAAAAGCGAATAAAAAGAATTTCTTTCTGATTATGGAAATGTCCATATAACTGGTTTTTAATACTATTTTAAGATACGTTTTATGGGTTTGCGGGACTAACAGTGTAAATTTGATTCAATAACTGAGGTTATATGGTTTTATTACAAACGATTTTAATATTCATATTAGTATACTACGGACTTAAATTCCTGTTAAAATGGTTGGCGCCGAAATTGCTCAATTACGCCATGCGCAAGACCAACGAGCGTTTTGAGCAGCAGTTCGGAAATCCTGGGGATTTTGGACATACAAAAACACGGGAAGGGGAGACCACCATATCCAAAAAACCACATCGCAGATCCAATCCTTCAAAAAAAGTTGGAGAATACATAGATTTTGAGGAAATTGATTAATATTTGCCGAATCAAAACCTATCCATGAATCTTTCTCCAAAAGCCATTATCACCCATATTTGTGTTATTGCTTTATTCATTCTTGCATCACTGGTCTATTTTTATCCAGTTTTACAGGGAAAAGCTATTTATCAATCCGATATAGCG
Source organism: Flagellimonas sp. ABD4_174 (assembly GCF_056160185.1). Lineage (NCBI taxonomy): Bacteria > Pseudomonadati > Bacteroidota > Flavobacteriia > Flavobacteriales > Flavobacteriaceae > Flagellimonas > Flagellimonas sp. ABD4_174. The sequence continues at coordinate 2,179,153 of NZ_JBSWWP010000001.1, read as the reverse complement.
TTGTACAAGGGCATGGCCCAGGAACGGGATGCCTACAAGGATGCCACAGGTGTGGAGTCCTATTGGACCAATAGTGCATTTGGCGGCATGCCCACCTACCAGTTGGGAGCCAATTATCCCCATAATTACGTAAAAGAGTTAGATCGTCTGATCCGTTTTTTACCGAGACCCGCCGATTATTTATTTCTATATTTTATAGGGTTTTACATTCTGTTGCTTTGCCTTAAGGTTGATTTTAGGTTGGCGGCCCTTGGAGCCATAGCTTTTGGCTTCTCTACCTACCTGATTATTATTCTTGGCGTGGGGCACAATGCCAAGGCACATGCTTTGGGTTATATTCCAATGGTTCTTGGCGGGGTTGTGCTCGTTTTTCGAAAAAAATATATTCTAGGATTTATACTCACTGCACTGGCCATGGCACTCGAAATAAGTGCCAATCACTACCAAATGACCTATTATTTTATGCTTTTGGTGCTACTAATGGGTTTGGTATATCTCATTTATGCCATTAAGGAAAAAGAACTAAAACACTTTTTTGTTTCAGTAGGAATTTTGGTTTTGGCCGTTGTTCTTTCCGTTTTTACCAATGCCACAAGTTTGCTGGCTACAAAGGAGTATGCCGATTGGAGTACCCGTGGAAAATCCGAACTCACCATTAACCCCGATGGAAGTGAAAAAGCCGTTTCCACAGGGTTGGACTACGATTACATTACACAATACAGTTATGGGGTAATGGAATCCCTAAATGTATTTGTACCTAGACTTTTTGGTGGTTCGGGCAGTGAGAACCTGGGCAAGGATTCCAAAGCTTATGAATACTTGACCAATCAAGGGTTGACCCCCACCAAAGCATTGGAATTTTCGAGTGGCCTACCACTTTATTGGGGCGATCAACCCATTGTAGCAGCCCCTGCCTACGTAGGCGCGATCGTTTTCTTTTTGTTTGTGTTGGGCGGTTTTTTGGTTGAGGGAAGAAAAAAATGGTGGTTATTATCGGGAGCTGTTATGGCCTTGCTCTTATCGTGGGGCAAGAATTTTCCTTTGCTCACCAATTTTATGATAGATTATTTTCCCATGTACAATAAGTTCCGGGCCGTATCCTCCATACAAGTAGTACTGGAACTCTGTTTGCCGGTGCTTGGTATTTTAGGGGTTTGGGAACTGTTTAAATCCAGCACAGGTCAAAAAGAAAAACTAAATGCTTTAAAATGGAGCTTTTTTATAACCGCTGGTTTGGGCATAGTGATCTTATTGTTAAAAGGTTTCTTTGATTTTGAAGGTGCCCGGGACGAAATGTACCGTGGATATTTTGGAGATGAGTTAATGTCCATGATCCTACGCGACCGTGAAGCTGTTTATGTTAGCGACACCATTCGTTCGTTGGTCTATGTTCTTTTGGCCGCAGCCGCATTGTGGTTTTTTATTAAAGAGAAAATCAACAAAAACATTTTGGTATTTGCCCTTGGCGCCCTTATTCTTTTTGATTTGGTAGGAGTGGACCTTAGGTACGTGAACGAGAACGATTTTGTACGTCAGCGTCAAGTAAACCAACCGTTCCAAGCCAGTCAAATAGACCAAATGATCATGCAGGACGATTCCATTTATCGTGTTTTTGACCCTCAGGAAGGCTTAAATGGTTCACGAACCTCCTATTTTCACAAATCGATCGGTGGCTACCATGCTGCCAAACCACGGGCACTGCAAGATCTGTTCGAGTATCATTTGTACCAGAACAACCTTCAGGTTCTTAATATGTTGAATGTTAAATATATTATCCAACAAGATGAGGAAGGCAATAGTTTTCCGGCTGTAAATCCAGATGCCAACGGCAATGCTTGGTTTGTGGATCAATTGGTGGCCGTTTCATCTGCCAACGAGGCAATCCAAAAACTGGGCGATTTTAATTCCAAGACACAGGCCGTGGTGAACACGGCGCAATATCCGGAATTGACGAAGATGCGTTACACAGCAGATTCGTTGGCAAAAATAGATTTGGTGGATTACCGCCCCAATTACCTAAAATATACATCTAAAAACCCCAATACTGGTTTTGCCGTATTCTCCGAGATGCATTATCCATCGGGCTGGAATGCTTTTGTAGATGGTGAATTTCAGGAACATTACAAAGTAAACTATGCACTTCGCGGTATCAAGGTACCCGCTGGTGAGCACGAAATCGAATTCAAGTTTGAGCCCGAGGTGGTGGAAACTGGTAGTCAGATCAGCTTGGTGGCCAACATCCTGCTTGGCATAATTATAGTTGGGGGACTGGGCTTTACATTGTTCTCGCGTAAAAAAGAAGAGGCCTAATGCGAAAAATTTTGGTCATAGCGTATTATTGGCCTCCTGCGGGCGGACCAGGTGTACAGCGATGGCTCAAATTTGTAAAATACTTGCCCGAACTTGGGTTGGACCCCATCGTTTATGTTCCGGAGAACCCCAGCTATCCGATAATCGATAACAAGCTGGTGAACGAAGTTCCAAGTTCCATCCGAATACTGAAACGTCCCATAAAAGAGCCCTACGGTTGGGCCTCAATATTGTCCAAAAAGAAAACAAGGACCATAAGTTCTGGAATTATAAAGGAGAAAGATCCATCTTTTATTGAGAAGGTGCTGCTTTGGATTCGCGGTAACTTTTTTATTCCTGATGCGAGGAAACTTTGGGTAAAACCATCCATTTCTTATTTGGCGAAGGTAATCGCGGACGTGGGCATAACCACTATTGTCACAACAGGGCCACCGCACAGTTTACATTTAATCGGACTTGGACTCAAAAAAAAGTACAATATCCAATGGGTTGCCGACTTTAGAGACCCATGGACCTCTATTGGGTACCACAAAAGTTTAAGGCTCACCAATTATGCCCATTTAAAACATAAGGCACTGGAAAAAGGCGTTCTTTTGCGAGCAGATAAGATCGTGGTAACAAGCAAAACCACAAAATTGGAATTTGAGGCCATAACTCCCAAGCCCATTAAAGTGATCACCAATGGTTTTGATGATGAATTGCCATTGGTTGCCTTGGATAAAAAGTTTACCATTTCACATATTGGTTCGTTGTTGACAGGCAGAAACCCTTTAGGTTTTTGGAAAGCTGTACAGGAACTGTTGTCTGAAAATGAATTGTTCAAAGACGCTTTACATATCCAACTGGCAGGTGTAGTGGGGGAGGAAGTGCTACAATCCGTTAAGGATTTTGGACTTACCGACTATGTGGAACAATTGGGCTATCTTCCACACGATAAGGTTTTGGAAACCCAGCAAAAGTCACAATTGCTATTGCTGTTGGAGATTGATTCCAAAGAAACCAAAGGTATTATTCCAGGAAAACTGTTCGAATATTTGAATGCCAAGCGACCTATTTTGGCCATAGGACCACAAGGCTGGGAGGCGGGTGCTATGGTCGTGGACCATAAAGCGGGAACGTTCTGTTTGCATAATGATGTAGCGACTTTAAAAACTGTACTTTTGGAGACATTCCATCAGTACGAAAAAGGAACTTTAGGTTGTAATTCAGAAGGAGTGGAGCAATATCACAGACGGGCGTTAACGGAATCTTTGGCTAAATTTATCTAATGGGCGTTGTTCTTAAGCAATCCATACAAAATACAGTAGTAACGTATCTGGGGTTCTTTTTTGGAGCTATTAATACGTTGTTTCTGTATACCAAAATACTGCCGGACAAATATTACGGCCTGGTAACCTTTATTTTGGCTTCGGGAGCCATATTAATGCCGCTAATGGCATTTGGGGCGCACAATACCATGGTCAAGTTTTATAGCAACAATTCAGACCGGGACAAGGATGGTTTTTTTACCTTGATGTTGTTGGTTCCTTTATTGGGGATATTGCCGGTAGCTTTGGTCGGCTTGATTTGGTACAATCCCATTGGTAACTGGGTGTCCCAAGTAAACCCTATGGTAAAGGATTATCTGTGGTATGTCTTTTTTGTGGGACTAGCGATGGGCTATTTTGAAGTATTTTACTCCTGGAGCAAGGTGCATCTAAAGTCGGTTTTCGGAAACTTTATGAAGGAGGTTTTTGCCAGGGTAGGGGTGTCCCTTTTGCTTGTCCTGTTTTATTTTGATGTGATCTCATTGGATATGTTCTTCAAATGTTTGGTAGGATTGTATCTATTGCGGACACTGATCATTAAAATGTATGCTTTTTCCCTTCGGATGCCCAAGTTTAGTTTTAAGTTTCCGAACTATACCAAAGAAATCCTGTCCTATTCTTTTTTAATTATTTTGGGAGGATCTGCATCCCTGGTTTTGTTGGAAATAGACAAAGTGATGCTGAATCAGTTCATCAGTATAGAAAATGTGGCGTATTATGGAGTGTCCGTTTATATCGCTACTGTGATTATTGTACCGTCCCGTGCCATGCACCAGATTACTTATCCATTAACAGCAGAGCTGTTGAATACCAAAAATGAAGCTGGTCTGGATACTTTGTACAAAAAAACCTCACTAACACTGTTCATTGCTTCGGGCATCTTGTTCGTTTTGATTATTTTAAACCTCAACGACTTATATTTAATGCTTCCCGAAAATTATAGAAATGGCTTCACCATTGTGTTCTTGATCGGTTTGGCCAAGGTTATGGATTCACTTTTGGGGAACATTAATTCTATCTTGTACAACTCTAAATACTATAAAACGGTGTTGGTGTTCGGGGTCTGTTTGGCTGCCTTGACCATTTTGCTCAACTTTTTGTTGATTCCCAAATTAGGTATGGAAGGGGCTGCATGGGCCAGTTTTGTCTCTATTTTTATCTTTAATCTGGTAAAATTGGTTTTTGTGAAGCTGAAATTTGGCATTTTGCCTTTTACCTCGGCGACCTTTAAGGTTTTTTCGACCTTGGTCTTATTGATTGTACTGTTCGATTTTGTGCAGTTTCAATTTCATCCGTTAATAAATATTGGTTTAAAATCCATATTGGTATCTGTAATGTACTTAGGTATTTTGTACCGTTTTAATATTTCTGAAGATGTATCCGGAATATTGTCCAAATGGCTCAAAAAAATACCCCGTAGCGAATAAATTCAACTACGGGGCATACAACTAACCAACCTAAAAAATCTTTCTAATTGTTACTTCTTGAAGATCTCGAAGACCTTGAAGCACTTGTATTACTTTTTCTATTGCCAGAACTCCGGCTTACCGTTGCTCTTGAACTACTTTTTCTGCTCACGGTGCTTTTCTTGACACTGGGCCTTGCACTTTTGGACACTGTTCTGCGTGTAGAGTTGCCTTTGTTCAGCGTTGTTCTATTGGAAGACCTTGCTACCGATTGAGGCTTTTTATATGTACTACTACTTGTGCGTTTTACAGTGGTCCCTCGTGAGTTACTGGTCACTTTTCTTGTGCTCACGGTTCTCTTGTTCGGAGTTCGAGTGACCTTTGTATTGGTGGTCACAGTTCTACTTGATCGACCAACGTTGTTGGATTTTCTGTAATTATTGCTACTGGAACTCCTTGAAGCCACCGTATTTCTTTTTACGGTATTGCTGGAACGGTTTGCTGTTGAGTATCCTCTTCTTGAGGAATTTTTGGATACCGTTGCATTGCTTCTTCCATAATCGGCCCTTCTGGCGCTATTGTCCCTTACAGAAACTCTTCTGTCATTTCTATAGATTTTTTCCCTTCTATACCTGTTATCATTTCTATAGACTTTGCCAACTCTTGCATAAGCACGTCTTGTATTGTATCTATAGGGCGTATAATATGTATATCGAACAGGTCTGTAATACCTTCTGTACGGTCTAGCGTATACGTTGCAAAAACCAACGGTCGGTCTTATAAAATATCTGTGAAAAGGTCTGTACACATATCTTCGATTATATACATTGATAAACCCTGTGTAGTGACTAAAAACTCCACCATTATAGTAAACATGTAGGCCGCCAATTCTCCGTACCCTACCGTTGTTATACCAGATATCCACATTTCCTATTTGTGATACACGACCATAGTAATCGTAAAAAATAGGGGTGTTCTCTACTTGTATTACAGCACCGTAATCATCGTACTGAACAAATGGATTGTAGTTATATCCGGAGTTAAAAGTGATACCGACATTGCCAATTCTAGCTCCTACGCCAACATTTACCCTGTTGTCCATATAGAAATCGAACTCACCATCGGGATAAACGGAAAAAGTAACCCCATCTTCTACAAAGATGAAAGAATTTCCATATCGATAATTAGGTGCGGTAACCGTTGTATTTGTTGTTTCTGCTTGGATACTTGGTATTCCAAAAACAACTGCTGCTATAATGAGTACTAACTTTTTCATACTACAAGGTTTTAAGTTCCAGATGCAAATATTTACATCCACCCTTGTAAAAGCAATCAGCGTGCCAAAAAATATAACACGCTGATATACAGTATTAAAAAAAACTAGAAAACAACTTATTTTATGATAAACATAGATCTTCTGTTCAATTGATGTGCTTCTTCTGAACAATTTACACCATTAGAGCAATTATTTATGAGCTGAGATTCTCCATATCCTTTAGAGGATAATCTTTTGCGGTCAATTCCATGACCAACCAACCATTCGAGTGTGGAGTTGGCCCTTCTGTTGGATAATTGCATATTGTACTCGTCATTACCTCTGGAATCCGTATGGGATTCAATGTGAATGCTCAACTGTGGATATTGCTTCAAGGCCTGTAATATTTTGGCCAGTTCCACTTCTGCGTCTGGGCGTATGCTGTGTTTGTCAAAATCAAAATAAATGGGCTGTAGATCTAGTCTGCATCCCAAATCATATACAGGGCAATCGGGGGGGGTAAGGGCTATATTGACCTGCAGCATCATAGAACCCTCTGGAGTCGTTACCAATTGTTCTTTAGGTTGGTAATCTTTTTCATCGTTTGAAGCGCGGACCACATAATGTTTTTCACATTCAATATTCTCATCAAACTCATAATTACCGTTGGATTCTGTAACCAATTGTGAAATAATATTGTTGTCTTCGTCCAAAAGGTACACCATTGAGCCTTGGAGTGGATCACCGGTATTTGCATCGGTTATCGCTCCATAGATGATTGGATTACAATTCTCTGATATGGCGTAGATATCATCCGAACTGCTGCCACTGTTTCCTTCCCTGTTTGAAGAAAAGTACCCCAGTTTTTCATTTTCTTTTACAATGATTCCAAAATCATCTTGGTTAGAGTTAATAGGTTGCCCCAAATTCACAATACCTCCTGAATCGATGTCATTGGCACTGGAAACCTTGTAAATGTCCAATCCTCCAAGTCCAAGATGGCCGTCACTGGAAAAGAACAGTGTATTTCTGTCGCTTATAAATGGGAATGTCTCCCGTTGTTCGGTGTTAATATTGGGACCCAAGTTGATGGGTTCACCATACTCATTGGCGTTAAGAATGTCCACATACCATAAATCGGATTCACCAATGGACCCCGGTCGGTTGGAGGAAAAATACAATCGGGTTTCCTCGATGTTCAAGGCGGGGTGGGCGGTAGAGTAGGAGTCATCATTAAATGGAAGTTCTTGTACGTTGCCCCAAGTTCCATCATCATTCTTTGTGGCTTTATAGATTTTTAAGCTCACCAAACGTTTTTTGCCCCTTTTCTTTTTACCATCGATAAAATTATTTCTCGTAAAGTATACCGTTTTCCCATTTTTGGTAAATACGGCAGAGGATTCGTGGTAAGGTGAATTGATATCCCCTTTCAATGATTTAACATTGGTCAGTTTTCCATTTTCATTGATTTCAGCTTCAAACAGATCTAAATAGGGAAGACCGTTCCAATCATGCACCTTATTTCCTTCCGTATTGATGGATGAGGATGCAAAGACAATTTTATTTCCATAAAATGAAGGGCCAAAGTCCGAACCCGTCAAATCCGTTGTAATATTGGTTACTTTAAATTTTTTGTTTTGATGTTCTTTAAGCTCTTCAAAGGACTTCCAGTTATCCATTTGCCCATTCGCTATATTGGAAGGTGAAGATTTCCAGAACTTTTCCATCATCGCCTTGGACCTATCATATTCCCCAACACTTTTCAGCGTTCGTGCTGTGCGGTAATAGTATTCGGGCTTAATATTATTTGGGTATTTTTCCATGAGTTTACCGTACCATTGGTTGGCCTCGGCATATTCACTATTGAAGTAGTAGGTATCTCCCAATTTTTCGAATACTTGTACAGATTCATAACCATCCTCCACCACGCTTAGATATATTTTTCGGGCATCTATGAAGTCGTAACTATCGAACTCTTCATTGGCTTTTTTTATTTTGGTCTCTTGTGCGAATGTGTTCCCAACCAATAAAAAGATGGAAAACACATGTATTAGAATACTTCTTTTCATGGTGATTGTATTAAAAGAATCTTGGGGTTATAATTCGGTCTGACTTTTTGAAAATGTCGAAACGAAGGAATACTTCGTAGGACCCATCGCTGTACATTTCAATATCGGTAGTTTGATAATCGTAGGCTATACCTGCGAAGAAGTTCGGTGATATTTGAAATCCGGCCAACGCACTTAACGAAGCAGTCCATCGATAAGATGCCCCCAAAGTAAACTTTTCATTGATCAGAAAATTTGCGGATACATCCCATTGCAATGGAGAACCACTTACGTATTTTACCAAGGTTGCAGGTTTAAACTTCAGGTTTTCGTTTAAATCAAAAACATAACCGGTAATGAAGAAATAGTGCAAGCGTTCGATAGCTATGTCATTAGTGTCCGCATTTTCCAATGCACTTTCATCATAATGTCGGGAATTCAAAAAATTGGGAACGGAAAGACCAGCGTAGAATTTATCTGTGTTTAAATATAAACCAGCACCGATTTGCGGTCTCAGTTCATTATCCACATTGGTCTGAAAGTAAGCATCGTTCGGATTAAAAATGTTCAATTTACTATAGTCCACATCCAACATATCCAACCCTGCTTTTACACCAAAGGCCAGTTTTGTTTCGTAAGAAAGATTAATGGAGTATGAGTAATCCACTACCACGTTGGATTCCATTGCCGGACCTATTCGATCATAAACAATGGATAATCCAAGACCCATATTATCGTATAACCCTATAGGGGAGTTGACCGTGAATGTTCCGGTTTCTGGAGACCCCTCGAGACTTACCCATTGTGTTCTACCCAAAAGGCCAAAACTCAATACTTCCCTGTTGCCGGCATATGCCGGGTTTACCACCTGGGTATTGTACATATATTGAGTGTACTGTGGATCCTGCTGGGCCTTTGTTGTCACTGTTGCGGATAGAAACAGGAGTGCCAGAAGCCCAAAGTTTCTATAATTTTTAAGATGTATCATCCTCTTGATAAAATTCTAGATTTGTGATTTTTTTATTTGGTCGGCCGTATTAATTCCTGTTGATATATAGGTAGCCCGAATAGCTTTCTTTCCCAGGATTATCTTCAGCGGTAAATGTTAGTATGTAGAAATAGGTTCCACTGGGCAACTCCCTATCTTGCTGGAGCGTAGCTCTACCTTCGGAAATTCCGTAGAATAGGTTGTTCCCTTGTCCATAACCATTGACTTCATAGACTTGAACCCCCCAACGATTAAATATTTTCACATTGTTGTCCGGATAGTTTTCTATACCCAGAATTCGAAAATAATCATTGATGCCATCCCCATTGGGCGTAATTCCGTTGAAAATTTCAAAACCAATACCTCCTCCGGAATATTCACAAAAGCCGCTTACATTTATGGAAGTAATGTCGTTTTCTTCATAACTGTTATCATCGGAATTATCAAAAACGGAATCCGTGGTATCAATTATATCTGCGGTTACCACGGCTTGGTTATCCACGAAGATGCCATCGATATCCACTTGTGCAAGATTATATATTGCAGTATACAACCATTCCTCACCAGGCTCCAATATGCCATCTTGCGATTCTTCGGTAACTTCCAATCCATTTACGGTTCCACCTAGTAGCTGGTCTGTAAGGACTACATTTTCCAAGTTGATCGTACCTGTATTTATTACGGTAAAGTCATACCTTATACTATCATCGCAACCATCGTTGTCCAAGTCAATGCCAGTTCCAATTTTGATTACTGCGATTCCGAACAGTGGAGTATCGTTACCCCCTCCGTCACCAGGGCATGCATCGTTGGGAATTTCTGTTCTAGTTGGGGTATCCTCGAAGTTGCTATCATCATCGGATAAATCAAAGACAATGAAATTTGAGTCTATTAACTCTGCGTAGACAATGGCTTGGTTGATTACAAAACCATTGTCAATATCTTCTTGTGTGATAGGGTAAATAGCAGTGTATACCCATACTTCATCGACTTGAAGTATTCCATTTTCGCTGATACTCTCAGAATCTGGACCTGGTATTTCTTCTTGTCCAAAGAGTACTTCGTCTTTTAGTGAAACATTTTCCAAGTCGATCCCTCCAACATTTGTAATAGTGAAGGTATAACGGATACTTTCTATACAACCATCCTGGTCAATATCGATGAATTCAGCTTCTTTAATCAATCCAATACCTCCTCCATCAGTACAAGAATCGTCCGGTACGGCCGTCCTTGTGGGCTCATTCTCAAAAAGACTATCCTCATCGGACAAATCGGATACTACAATTTCTGTGTCAATGATCTCTCCGTTCACCTCTGCTTGGTTGACCACTGCGGCATTGTCTATGTCTTCTTGGGTAATGGCATAAATGGCCTCATAGGTCCAAGTTTCGCCTACGGATAGGATACTGTCATCATTGATGTCGGATCCATCTACAGGGCCGGACACCTCGCCGCCAAGGAGTTCGTCTTCCAACATGATTTCATCAATATCTACATCACCGATATTGGTCAAAGTGAAGGTATATAGGATGCTTTCCTGACAACCATCACCATCAACATCAATTACTGTACCTTCTTTAATAAGCCCAATGCCTGGTGCTCCTTCGGTACAGGCATCATCTGGTACTTCTGTGCGAGTTGGACTATCTTGAAAATTACTGTCATCATCCGACAGGTCGGATATTTGATTTTCTGTATCCACCACTTCTGCCGTTACTGTAGCTTGGTTGATTACCAGAGTGGCATCAATATCTTCTTGCGTAATAGCATATATTGCAGTATACACCCTTACTTCACCTACTTCGAGGATTCCATTTTCTAGAATGCTTTCCGAGTCCGGGCCTGCAATGGCCCCATTGAACAAGGGGTCTTCGAGTATGACTTCATCTAAGTCCACATCGCCCAAGTTGGTAACGGTAAAAATATATAGGATACTCTCAATACATCCATCGGCATCAATGTCCAACAGAGTACCTTGTTTTATCAGTCCTATATCCGGTACTGCGCAAAAAGACAGATCTACAACTGTTGGGTCGTTTTCAAGTACGCTATCATCGTCTGAAAGGTCGATAGCCAGCTCATTGGGCAACCCTAGAAGATTGGCGGAGACAGTTGCTTGGTTTTCAAAATAGCCATTGATCAGATCTTGTTGGGTAGTTAAGTAGACCGCAGAATAGATCCAAACTTCATCTACATCCAAGAGACCATCATTATTTTCATCACCTGTTAATGGTCCGGCTATATCACCTCCGAGCAAAGGGTCATTTAAAACCACATTCTCCAGAATATCCACACCTTGATTGGTTACGGTAAACTCATATAAAATCAAGTTACATCCAGGACCTGCCTCTACATCTTCCAAAGCAACCCCTTGCTTAACAACGGCAATATCTGTTTTTGATGGACAGGATGGTAAAATCGTAACGGTCTCGTCATTTTCCAAAACGCTGTCATCATCGGATAAGTCGAGAACTATGGCATTTAAATCTCCCTCAATATTTGCTGTTGCCGTTGCTTGATTGACGACCTCTTCTGCAAATTTATCCTGAACCGATGTTATGTATGGTACGGTATATATCCATGTTTCACCGGGTTCTAATATGTTATTGTTGTTATCGTCGCCACCATCAGGACCAACTAAATCCCCACCCAGTAAAGGGTCATTTAGCACTACATTTTCCAAATTGTTTCCTCCCTCACTGGTAACACTAATTTGATACAGTACCAAATTACATCCGGGGCCTCCTTCTAGCGCATTCAAGGGTACGCCTACCTTGACAACGGCAATATCTGTATTTGAAGGACATGCAGGTAGTACAATTACCGTGGAATCATTATCATTGACCATTTGATCGGGCTGTCCTTGAACATTTGCTGTAACCACAGTAGCAGTTTCCACTTGTTGGGCCACTTTTTCCTGTACCGTTGTTACATGGGCGACAGTATATGTCCATTCCTCACCAACCTCCAAGATATTGTCTTCTGTTAAACTTTCCGTTGGACCAACAAGATTTCCATCAAATAAATCATCGAATATTTCTATGTTCACAAGATTGTCGTCACCCGTATTGGTTACTGTTATCTCATATAAAATCAGATTACAGCCTGGATTTCCCTCAATAGCATCCAAGGGATTGCCACCAACGGTTATGGAGATATCGGGAACAAATGGTTGATCGGTATTTACAAGGACAGGGTTCTTTCTTGATTCGGCTTCATTTGCCAGGATGAATACTTTGTCAGTGATTATGGCAAAACCAAATTGTAATGTTAATAAGGTTAGAACGAGTGTTGCTAAAATCAAAATAGGTTTGATAAATACCTTGGAGTAAGTAGTATTGTTCATGCTGAATGGTTTAATACTCTTGCAATAAAAGTGGTTGTGTTTTTAGGTGTGTAAACCTATCGACCCTAGTTTATAGGCTGATCGTAAAACATGTACAAACCAATATTATTAGGTTGACTAGAACACACAATTTGAGGGCAAATATCTTCTTTACCAAGCAGTTTTTAGGTAACGAATTGACGTGTCATGCGGCTCAATTGACGTATGGCCGTTTTGAGTTTATAAATGACATTATATGCTTAGGAGAACAGGCAGATATCAATAGCAAATCCTGATCAAGTAAGTAATATGATCAGTTAATTATTGTAAAGGATATTAAATAATGTTATGTGGTTTTAATACAGACTCTTCTTTAAATAATGTGCCGTATAGGACCCGACATGGTTAACAATTTCCTCCGGAGTGCCTTCGACTACCAAGTTCCCACCTTTTTCACCGCCTTCGGGGCCTAGGTCTATAATGTAATCAGCACATTTTATGAGCTCCATATTGTGTTCGATAACAATAATGGAATGTCCTTTGTCCAAAAGTTCTTCAAAGGATTTGAGCAGTTTCTTGATATCGTGAAAATGAAGACCCGTAGTGGGTTCATCAAAAATGAACAAGGCTTTTTCCTTGGTATGACCTTTCACCAGGAATGATGCAAGTTTTATACGTTGTGCCTCGCCGCCAGATAGGGTGGAAGAGGATTGCCCCAAGGTAACATAACCCAATCCTACATCTTGCAACGGTTTTAGCTTGGTTACGATCTTGTTCTGATTGTACTTGGTAAAGTGATCAATGGCATCGTCAATGGTCATGTTCAAGATATCATCTATGTTCTTACCTTCGAACTGTACTTCCAGGATTTCCTTTTTAAAACGTTTGCCGCTACATACATCACACTCCAAATGTACATCGGCCATAAACTGCATCTCTACGGTAATCTCTCCCTCTCCCTTACATTTTTCGCAACGACCACCATCTACATTAAAGGAAAAGTGTTTGGCCTTATAACCACGTAGCTTGCTCAGTTTTTGCGAAGCGAGCAGACTTCTTATATCATCGTAGGCTTTAATATAAGTGACCGGATTGGAGCGCGAGGAACGGCCAATCGGGTTTTGATCTACAAATTCCACATGTTTGATATGGGCATACTTGCCATACATTTCCGAGAACTGTCCGGCCTTTTCACCATACCCCCCTGTTTCCTTCAAAATAGAAGGATACAGAATTTTACGGACCAAGGTACTTTTTCCACTTCCCGACACTCCGGTGACCACTGTGAGTACATTCAAAGGAAAAGTAACATCTATGTTTTTGAGATTGTTCTCTCTCGCTCCTTTAATTTGAATGTAATGCTTTGAGTTTCTCCGTTCTGAAGGAACAGGGATTTCCATGGTTCCATTAAGATAGTTTGCCGTTAACGAATCGGCCTGTAAGATGGTTTCCCAATCCCCGGTAGCCACTACGTTTCCGCCCAGGGTCCCCGCTTCTGGGCCAATATCGATAATTTCATCGGCAGCCTTCATAATGTCTTCATCGTGTTCTACTACAATAACGGTATTCCCCAGATCACGAAGTGATTTTAATACTTCGATCAAATTTTCGGTGTCCCTGGGATGAAGTCCAATGCTGGGTTCGTCCAAAATATACATGGACCCCACTAAACTGCTTCCCAAGGATGTGGCAAGATTGATCCGTTGACTTTCCCCTCCGGAAAGGGTGTTGGATTTTCGATTTAATGTAAGATAACCTAGACCGACCTTGTCCAAAAACTCCAATCGGGTGGTAATTTCCTTGAGCAATCGTTTGGATATTGCCGTGTCGTGCTCGGACAGCTGTAAGCCGTTAAAAAACGGCATTAATTGTTTAATGGGCAGCTCTATTAGATCTGAAATGGATTTATTGTCCACTTTTACAAAGTTCGCTTCTTTGCGCAGGCGTTTTCCTTTACATACGGAGCATTTGGTTTTACCTCGGTATCTGGACAACATTACCCTGTTCTGGATTTTATAGCTTTTCTCCTCCAGTTGCTCAAAAAATTTATGTATACCAATAAAATGTTCGTTGCCGTCCCAAACCAATTGTTTTTGGGAATCCGAAAGTTCGAACCAAGGTTTATGTATGGGAAAGTCGAACTTGTATGCCGAATTTACCAATTGATCCCTGTACCAGCCCATACTTTCGCCACGCCAAGGGAAGATTGCATTTTCATAAACGGATAAAGAGGTGTTGGGAATTACCAGGTATTCATCAATACCTATTACATCACCATATCCTTCGCACTTTGGGCATGCACCGTAGGGATTGTTAAAACTGAACAAGTGTACATTGGGTTCCAAAAACTTCATTCCGTCCAACTCAAACTGGTTGCTGAATGTTTTGATCTCGCCAGTCTGAAGGTTTTCTATGGCACAGGTTCCCTTACCTTCAAAAAACGCATTGTCCACTGCATTGGCCAAACGGTTCCAGAAATCCTCATCATTCTTCACTATAATACGATCTACTACAAGATCGAATTCCCTACCGATATCTTCCGGGGCTTGATCAATACGGATGACTTCTCCCTTATATTTTATCCTGGCATACCCTTGTTTGGAAAAAAGCTCCAACGATTTTAGCGGTTCTCGTTCGTCGGATATGGTTATGGGGGACAACAAAAGAAGTTTGTCCCTTTCGTTCAACTGCTTTATGTAGTCGATAACATCGGTTACGGTATGCTTTTTAACCACTTTGCCAGAAATAGGGGAAATGGTTTTCCCAATACGTGCGTAAAGCAGTTTTAGGTAATCGTATATTTCCGTGGTAGTGCCCACCGTAGATCTTGGGTTGGTGGAATTTACTTTTTGTTCTATGGCAATGGCAGGGGCTATACCTTTAATATAGTCCACTTTGGGTTTGTCCAATTTTCCCAAGAACTGTCGTGCATAGGAGGAAAGACTTTCCACATATCTACGCTGTCCTTCGGCATAAAGTGTATCAAAAGCCAAACTCGATTTTCCAGAACCGGATAATCCTGTGATAACCACCAACTTATTTCTTGGTATCACAACATCGATATTCTTTAGGTTATGCAGTTTGGCACCTTTGATTATAATATTCTGCTTAGGATCTACGTTGATATTGATTGCCATATGTTAAAATTAGGGTTCCAAAGATACGATACACTGCACTTTATACGTATATTGTATCAGTTAACATATAAAAATCGTCAACTCACAACATAGATTTTTAGGTCGCCTCCCTATTTATCTATATTTGAAGTGTAATTAAAATCCTGATAGGCCTATACAGAATAATTACTTTTTAAAGATTAAAAACTGAATAACTAAAGTCTTTCTTGACAAAGGAAGGGCTGTGATTTTAACCCAAAAAAGTAATTTGTATGGAACAGCTACAGATTAATGACTCGATTTTAGTAAAGAACTACATTAACGGAGACGAAAAGGCTCTTGAAATCCTGATCAACAGACACAACCAAAGAATCACCAGCTTTATATACAGCAAAGTTTTGGATAGAGATGTGGCAGAGGACATCTTCCAGGACACTTTTATTAAGGTGATCAAAACCTTGAAAAAAGGAAGCTACAGCGAAGAGGGTAAATTTTTACCTTGGGTAATGCGAATTGCCCACAATTTGGTGATAGACCATTTCCGTAAAAACAAGAGAATGCCCAAATTTGAGGGAAGCGACGATTTCAACATCTTCTCCGTAATCCACGACGAGAAATTGAACGCCGAAAAACAGATCATTAAAGATCAAATAGAAAGTGATCTTACCCTTTTGATCGATGAGTTACCGGACGACCAGCGCGAAGTACTTATCATGCGAATCTACAAGGACATGAGTTTCAAAGAGATATCCGAAAACACCAACGTTAGTATTAACACGGCTTTGGGCAGAATGCGATACGCTCTTATTAACCTTAGAAAAATAGTTGAGCGTAAGAACATCGTTTTAACGAATTAATCGGCATTACGTCGAACGCTGCAATATTTCCAATCTAGCGCCGTTATATAATGGAAACAATTACTTACGCTAGAATATGGAAAACATTTACTCTGAAGAACAAAAATCCGTAAAAACGGTAAAAGCGAGCCAGAAAACTGTTGATTTCTTACTTAGCTTTTCAAAATCGATTCATGTAGTTGACTACAAAAAACACCAGTTTGAAGTAACATTGAATTAATTTAAGGATCAAACTGACGAAAAGAGCCGCAATTAGCGGCTCTTTTTGTTTTTATAGTATTCGTTGATCACCGATTTGCGCCCAATAGTCTTGGTGATAATATCCTTTTCCAAGTCCCAGCCCCTGGCAGGCGAATATTCCCGGCCATACCAAATTATTTGAAGATGCAACCTGTTCCAGATTTCTTTTGGAAATAAACGTTTGGCATCACGTTCGGTCTGTACCACATTTTTGCCATTGCTAAAACCCCAACGGTACATCAACCTATGAATATGGGTGTCCACAGGAAAGGCTGGAATCCCAAAGGCTTGTGAAACCACTACACTTGCGGTTTTATGTCCCACTGCAGGCAATTCTTCCAACAAAGCAATATCCCTGGGTACCTTGCCATTGTACTTTTCTATCAGTATTTTGGAAAGTCCATAAATACCTTTTGCTTTCATAGGGGATAGACCCACTGGCTTAATGATCTCCCGAATCTCTTCCTCCGATAACTTTACCATATCGTATGGATTATCGGCCTTTTCAAATAAAAGAGGGGTAATTTGATTGACACGAACATCGGTACTTTGTGCGGATAGCAAAACTGCAATCAACAAGGTATAGGGATCCTTATGATCTAAAGGTATGGGAATGGTAGGATAAAGTTCATCCAAGGTTTTTACGGCGAAATCAACCTTTTCTTGTTTGGTCATATTTGTTTAACTTTGCTTGTATAAATATTAAACAATAAATTCAATCACAAAGATCATGAATATGTTAAAAATAGGAGATAAAGTACCTGATTTTTCAGCAAAAGACCAAGACGGCAATACAATTAATCTTAGTGATTACAAAGGCAAGAAGTTAGTGGTATTTTTCTACCCTAAAGCAAGTACTCCTGGATGTACGGCCGAAGCCTGTAATTTACGGGACAATTATAAGGAATTGCAAGATCAAGGTTTTGAGCTTTTGGGCGTTAGTGCAGATTCAGAAAAAAGACAATCCAATTTTAGGAACAAATACGAGTTTCCTTTTCCCTTATTGGCAGACGAAGACCATACCGTAATCAACACCTTTGGTGTTTGGGGGCCAAAAAAATTTATGGGAAAAGAATACGACGGTATCCATCGTACCACTTTTATTATTGATGGGGATGGAGTGGTAGAAAACGTTATCAGTAAAGTAAAAACCAAAGACCACGCTGCGCAGATATTGTCTTAAAATACTTTTTTTCTCATCGAGCGTAGTCGAGATGTCAATAAACAGGAGGCATTTTAAAGTTCTCGATTTCGCTCGAACGGACAACAAAAACGTAATAAAGTAAAAAAGGCACTGAAATCAGTGCCTTTTTGCTTATTCTTTTTTCTCAAGAACCTTTCTGGTAAATAAGTTTTTTTCTTTGATTATTTCAGCAATACCCTCCGGTAATTCTTCTTCCCATCCATCATCCTTGTTAATGATTCTTTTAAGAACATCCCTGGAGAAAATATGGAGCACATCCGGGTCATAATCAATAATGTCCATCACCTTTCCGTTATATTTAAAGAATTTGTACAATTCTTTCATTCTTGGATGAACCTTTACATTGTTGCTGGTAAGCACCTGTCCCGTTTCTGGATCTTTCATAGGGTAGAGGTACACTTTTAAATCCTTAAAGAACAGTTTGCCGAACGCTTCAAGAATACCACCGCTCAAGTGACGATAGTATTTTTCATCAAAAACATCTACCAAGTTGTTCACGCCCATGGTCAATCCAATTTTGGCCTTGGTGTAGCTGTTAAAGTATTCCACCAACTTATAATATTCCTGAAATTTGGAAATAAGCACCGTATGCCCCAGGGAACAAAGAAGCTCCGCACGATCCATAAAGTCTTGCTCATCTATTTCACCCGAAGCTTTTAGGTTGGACAAGGTAATTTCGAAAACTACAATGGCATTGTCCATATCTACTGTTTGCTCCCGAATAAAAATATCGTACGATTTCTGGAACATATCCATATTCACCTTGGTCACCGGTCTAAAACTACCGCGAAGAGCCAAAATGTTTTTCTTGTAAAGCACGGCCGCAGGCAAAAGGTTGTGCCCATCGGGGCCGAACATTACCGCATCCGTCATATCGTTTTTAATAAGTTGAAGACTCATTAAACGGTTGTCGACCTCGGAAAAATTAGGCCCGGTAAAGTTGATCATATCAATCTCCAAAGTATCGTGGTCGATATGGTCGTATAGATATTTTAAGAGCTTTTTGGGCTTATGGAACTTAAAAAAGGCGCCGTAAATTAAATTAACACCTAAAATACCGAGGGTTTCCTGTTGTAATCTGGCCTCGTTTTGTTTAAATCGAATATGGAGAATAATTTCGTCGTACTCCTTTTGGTCCGGGTCTAATTGAAAACGAAGACCGACCCAACCATGCCCTTTGTATCTTTTTGAAAAATCGATGGTGGCCACAGTATTGGCATAACTAAAGAACAGGTAATCGGGGTTGTTGTCCCTACTGATCCGTTCTTCCACCAAACGCATTTCGTGGTCCAACATCTTTTTTAATCGGGATTGTGTAACGTAACGGCCATCCTCTTCGATTCCATAAATGGCATCACTAAAAGATTTGTCGTAGGCGCTCATTGCCTTTGCAATAGTTCCGGACGCGCCACCAGCTCTAAAAAAATGTCTGGCGGTTTCTTGTCCCGCTCCAATCTCGGCAAAAGTTCCGTAAATATCTCGATTCAAATTTATCCTTAAGGTTTTCGCCTTTATGGAAGGAATATTTTCAAAAGAATTTTCTTTGCTTGGTACGCTGGGCATTTCCAAATTTTTAAACTACAGCAAAGTTACACTCTTCGGGCAATCTATTAAATAAATAAGTTATAATTTTGGTTTTAATGGATGATAAGATGACCATTACTTTTTTAGGCACGGGCACTTCGCAGGGCATACCCGTGATCGGAAGCAACCATCCCGTTTGTCTTAGTACAGACCCTAAGGATAAAAGACTGCGTGTATCGGTATTGATTTCTTGGGAAAAATATAATTATGTTATTGATTGTGGCCCTGATTTTCGACAGCAAATGTTGACCAATCCCATTGAAAGACTGGATGGCATTCTTTTTACCCACGAGCATGCCGATCATACTGCGGGCATCGATGATATTCGCCCATTTTTCTTTAGGCAGGGAGATATTCCCGTTTATGCCCATCCACGGGTTTTGGATTCGCTCCGTAGGCGGTTTGATTATATTTTTGCCGATGAGGACCGATACCCCGGAGCCCCGGCGGTAGAAGTGCACGAAGTCTTTAAAAATAAGAATATCCCATTGGGCGATTTAGACGTGGTACCTATTGAAGCCTACCATAACCGTTTACAGGTTTTTGGTTATCGCTTTGGAGAGTTTGTTTACATGACCGATGTTAAAAGAGTGGAGGAGGAGGAAATCAAAAAAATAAAAGGGGCAAAAATTTTAGTGGTCAATGCACTGCGTATTGAGCCCCACCATTCCCATTTTAATTTGGAAGAAGCATTGGAATTTGCAGAAAAAGTAGGCGCGGAACAAACCTATTTTACCCATATTAGCGCTTTGTTGGGTTTTCATGAAGAAGTTGAAAAAAAACTGCCAGAAAATGTACATTTGGCCTACGATAACCTAAAGATAAAAATATAGAAGTTCTTAATTCGTTATCATGGCAGGATTATAAAATAACAGATTGTCATTTTGAGTCCGACTTAATACTGGACGCAACATCTCGACTGTGTTCCATGTGACATTAATTGGAATTAAGGATTCATATAATTTTCAAATACATGAAGAAAAACATATTTCTATACCTATTTGTTTTTGCCGCTCTGTTGGCACTTTTTCAATACGTTACTGGTAGTAACATGCAAAAAGCATTGAGCTCTGATGTGGAAAAATTGGAAAACCAGGTAGTAAAACTCGAAGATTCCCTACAAACCATGCATCTAAAGGTACTGGATATGCAATACTTTACCTTGGAGAACAACGACGATGCCTTGGCCTATTACGACCACATGAAACTGGAGAACCCATCGCTCTACATCCAGGATAAATTACTGGAAACCAACGAACAAAAAGGAGACAATCCTTTAATTCCCTACGAAGGGATGGAAAGTGATTTTAAGATAAACAAAATCAAAGTACTAAACCATAAATGGATTTTGGCCGATTTCTCAGATGGAAAATACTGGGGGGATATGATTATCAAATATGAGCTAAAAGATGATCTAAGCGTAGATTTTACTTTGGCCGAACATTTACTTTACGCACCACAGGACTATTAATTTGCCTCAAGTCAGTACTAAGCTCGGCATGCAAAAAATATATCATCTGTAACGCATTTCTGAATTCTTAAGTTTTCTTCTCAAAATTGCTCAAATCTGTTGTTGCAACCACTTTTTAAAGGAAAAAAAGTTTTGCTGGGAAACCCCGTGCCCCACCGGAAACTCTTCGTAAGTAGTTGGGATATTTAAGTTTTTGAGGAATTCAGGGGATTTTTGGGCCCATTCCAAAGGGATAACTTGGTCCACTTGACCGTGTGAAGCATAAAAACTCAACTTACTATGGTCTTTTTGTCCATAATCTTCCACCAATATATTTTCATTGATGTAACCGCTGAGCGCAACAACATTCTTTATTTTTTCGGGATACGATAATGCTACCGAATAACTCAAAATTGTGCCTTGGCTAAAGCCCAGAAGAGAAATATTATCCTCATCCAGGTCATAAGCTTCGATGGCCTCATCAATAAAGGCTACTATCTTTTCCCTAGATTCCTTCGCTTGCTCATCGTCGCTCCATTTGCCTTGTTCTGCATCAAAATTGATGGCATACCAAGCATGCCCAAAAGGTTCTAGATCATACGGGGCCTTTACGGAAAAAACCATTAATTCTTCTGGTAATTCCGAAGCAAAAGAAAATAAATCCTCCTCGTTGCTTCCATAGCCGTGGAACATAAACAGCGCCGGTATTTTGCCGGATTGTATAGAGGAAGGGCGTAATAAATATGTTAAGGATAGGGGTTTAGGAGACATTTTTCTATTTTATGATATGAAAGTAAACCATTGTTGAAAATACTTGCCCAAAACCGGCAAAGGCTTTGTGTTCTCGTTTAAAACCTGTAAAAAACCAAAAACCCAAATAACCAAATAAAAAAGATAGATGGGTATGGACAAATAAGCTAATCCGGTATAGGTCAATAATATGGCGAGGGCATGGAAAAGTATGTGAATTCCAAAGGCTTGCCTAATGTGGAAACGGGCAAATGTATTTTTTGGTTCCATGTTCATTGTTATTGCGATCAAACAACCCACAATGGTAAAGTAAGATACTATTGCGGCGGTTTTTCCAGGTTGGGGCTTACTCATTATAAATTGCTTTGGCCGTTGTTAATGATTCCGTAAACTTTTCCTTTTAAAGAAGTACCGATAAACATACTGTTCTTTGAAGTGGATAAAATATCCTTTACTTCAAAAGTGTAGGTCTGTTCTGGGTCGAACAAGGTAAAACAGGCTTTGCTCCCTTCTGTAAATTGTGGTTCCTCGATAAGATATCTGTCCCGTCCTTTGGTCAATAACCTAATGGTTTCCTCGATTTCGAACAGGGTGTTCAAAGCGCCAAAAGCAGATTCCAGACCAATACTGCCGCTTTTCGCATTATCAAATTCAACTCGTTTGTGTTCTACATCCAACGGTATATGATCTGAGGTCACAAAATCTATGGTTCCATTTTTAACCCCCTTGATCAATGCCTTACAATCGGATTTTGCACGAAGGGGAGGGGACACTTTAAAATTGGAATCAAAGCCCTTTAGGGTCTCATCCGAAAAAAATAGATTATGTACGGCAGTACTGCAGGTGACGTCCAAGCCTTTTTTCTTGGCTTCTGCTATTAGTTTTACCGACCCGGCCGAGGAAATGGTCGGAATATGCAATTTTCCACCGGCGTATTCCAGAATAAACAAGTCCCGGGCCACCTGAAGCTCCTCCGCCAATGCGGGAATTCCTTTTAGGCCCAACATGGTGGATATTTCTCCTTCGTTTACCACTCCTTTGCCCTTAATGTTGTTATCCTGAGGAAAGGAATGAACCAAACCATTAAAATTTTGCGCATACAGCAGGGCAATTTTCAGTAGATTGGGATTGGCTATCTGCTTTTTAAAATCATAAAAAGCCACTGCACCTGCATTTTTCATATCGTATAGCTCTGCAAGGTCTACACCGTCGGAATTTTTGGTCAGGGAGCCAATGGGATGAACTTGTGTAGCTTTTCCCTGTCCTCTTTCTTTTAAAAAAACTATATCGGAACTGGTATCGGGAACTGGGTTCGTATTTGGATTTAATACAATATCCGTAAATCCGCTCTTCCCCGCAGTAAAAAGTCCATTGGCAATGGTTTCACGTTCTTCAAAGCCAGGCTCACCAAAACTTACACTGCTATCGAACCAACCTAAGGACACGTGTAGATTATCTTTTTCCACAACTTTTGCATTCGAAGGGGCTTCCAAGGACACACCGATCTTATCAATTATACCTTTTTTAATGAGAATATCACGCTTTTTTAAATGCAGACCCTTGTTATCCGGACACACAATTTTTGCAGACTTCAGCAGAATGTTCATGTAACAAATTTTTGAATGAGTACCTCTATAAGTGCCAGAAGCAACGCTAAAATAACAAACCATTTCCAATAAGCGTAAATGTTATTCTCCGCTTTTAGCTGTTTAAAAAGTTCTGGAATTGAATCCAGGGTGTTTATGTTTTGCAATGTCCCCAAATCCAGGTATTTGAGCTGACTTTCCGTTCTTGGGTAATTAAAGCTGATATTTTGTAAAATCTCATTATCCCGTACTATGGAATAAACCCCATCTTCTGTTGGATTCTGATCGAAGGTGAGCTGAACCCTCGCGGGAAAACTCTGTTGTAACGGGATAAACTCGTACCCTTCCTTGGTCACTTTTAAAATATCATCATTGTCCAATTCTACAACAACATCCACGGTAGATGCACTGCCCAATGTGTTAAACAACTTTGGCAATCGTAAGCTCGATTGTGCCATATTATAAAAAGTGGGCACGATCAAAGGTGAATTAACAAAATTGGAGTTTGCCAGCTCCAAAGGCGCCGTAAATACATATAATCTATTGTCACCAATTAAAAAAGGGTTTCCTCCGTCCATGGCCAAAGCCGTAGCAAGGTTGGTCCGTACATTAAAATATACACTTGTGGTGGGGTATTGAAAATTGGTCACTTGTTGTTCAAAGACATTTTGGTACAAAGGATGATCGAACGAAATCGTGGTCAACTGGGCTTCCGATGAGACTTTTTCTATAAAACGCGTAGAGGATAAACTGGATAGTAAGGAATTGTATGAAGATAGATCACTGTTAATGGAGGGAACAATGATCACGGTGCCTCCAGTATTGAAAAACGACCGCAGCACAGTCTGCAAACTACTCGGAATAGCGTTCAAATTATCCAATACTATAACGTTTTTATCATCCAAAACACTATAATCGAGTCGATCTGGTGAGAACTTGTTAAAATCGAACTCATCGCCTCGGAACAGACGGTTCAAATAATCACTTTCCGATTCGCTTACGGCCAACACTTTTATTTTTTCCCTGGCATTGATATTGAAATAAAATCGGTTATCGTAGGCCAAAGCATTGTCCATAATACTCAAGTGGCCATCTAATTTTTGATGGACAGGGATGGAGAATTCAACTTCGGCATTTCCGTTCGATGTAAATTTTGCTGCCGTTTTGGCGATTAGTTCCCCATTGTTGTACAACGAAATCGGCATGGGGTCATCCTCGTTTCCTCCTGAAAGCAGCACTTTAAGACGCCCCTGATCGTTTACACTATCATCCATAAAAACCGAATCTATGGACACGTTTGGGACTTGCCGTGGTCGTACGGGAACAAAATGGGCATTCATGGTAGAATCCAAAACGTTGTTTTGCGAAGCTAATCTTTCTTGAAAATCAGAAATTACGATCAAATCCTTAATCGATGTTTTGCTTGTAGAAAACAAACTATTGGCCTTTAAACCAATCTCATTCAGGTTGAGCTGTTTATAAGAGTAGGGTAGTGCCAGCAGGGTATTCTGAATATCTCCTATTCGGATGTTGGTATAGGTTTTATCGTTGGTGAACAAGCTGAATTCCGTGTCACTCCCCACATTTTTGATAAAATCCTGAACAGCCTTTTCCAAAACTGGAATCCCATTTTGCTTGCCTTGCATACTAAAGGAATCATCCAAATAAACCACGATCTCTTTTTCTTGAAGAGCGGTGCTCGAGGAACTGAAAGGTTGTGCAAAGGCAATTATTATAGCTGCCAGTAGCAACAACCGTGTAAACAATAACAACCATTTTTTAAGGCTGTTGCTTTTTCTGGATTCGGAAACTACCTTTTGTAGCATTGCCACATTGGTAAAAGGTGTTTTGGTAAATCGACGTAATTGAAATAAATGGATCAATATGGGTATTACGAGAAGAAAAAGTGCCCAAAAAATTTCTGGATGTTTAAACTGCATTCCCAATTTTGCTTGATCAAAGATAGGGATTAAAATATTTGGATTTTAGTATTGATTTGCCAATTGTCCGTAATCCTTGGGCAAAACAGTAAAAGTGTAATCATTTTTGGCCATGGGGAACCATCTTTTCAACACTGATCGCACCGTTTTTATACTCTATTTTTGTATTTGGTATGTAAACGATACCTTTTACCGTTTCAATTTTAAATCAACAGAAAAAGAAATAATCCTGCATCGGGGATTGGCCCAATTCAGTAAAATAACTTCGAATTTCCTCTTGTGCTTCCTCGTTGGCAACAGTTATGATGCTTTGTGGATTTTTTAATTTCTTCAATGCATTAAAATGTACCAATTCTTTACCATAAATGTTTTTTCCGATTTTTTTGGGATTATCGCACAGCCAAACAAAATCCAAGTTTTGTTTTTTAAGGCCCTTCGCAATCTTTTTTCCCTTAAATCCCGCACCCCAGATCACTAGGGGTCTATTGGGTGTACGATTCAACTTTAAAAAATAATGGAGCTTGATCTCCAAAAAATAATTTTGTGCGTAGTGCTCATGCGTTCGAGAAGTTCGTGTATCATAGTCTCTCCATAAATGGAGTATTTGGTTACATGGGATTATTTGCAAACCGTTTTCGTAAAATCGGAACGTAAGGTCGTAGTCTTCCGGATATCTGTCCGGTATAAATCCTTGGCATATTTCAAAATCTTGGCGATGGACCATCCAGCATGGGGAAGGAATTGAGCATTCTTTGTAAATCTCTTCAAAATTGGCCCCTCTTTCCGTAAGATGATTAAGCCATTGTTCGTATCTAGCGTAGCCATTACTAATTCCCCTATGTGAAAAATATTTTACCTGCCCTACGGCCACGTGCCCCATTCCTTGTTTTTTCAATGATGAAACCATTACCTCCAATCGTTCTGGCTTCATTATGTCGTCGGAATCCATGCGGGTTACATATGCGCCAATACTGTGGGCATATCCCGTACGTAACGCTGGTATTATTCCCTGCCCCTTATTTTCAAAAACCTTGATGCGTGAATCTTTTGTAGAATAGGCGGTTAAGAGCTCTAAACCAGTATCGGTGGAATGATCGTTTACTGCTAAGATTTCCCAATCCGGATATGTTTGGTTTAAAATGGAATCTAGGCATTCGGGCAGATAGTGTGCAGTGTTTTTAAAGGGTATTATAATGCTGACCTTGCCGTTTTGCATAAAATTAAGGACTAGTTCTTTTATTGATATTGCAAGACCTGATCTATGGTTTCCTTGACCATTTGCTCCATAATTTTGTAGCCAGCCTTGGTTACATGTACCTCGTCCGTAGTCAATTCGGGTGGCAATCCATTTCTGTCATCTGCCATTTTAGAAAAATAATCCAAATATACGGCACCCTTGTCACTAGCCATATTTTTGAGCATTCTGTTAAGTTTTGGGATTTTAATATTGGGCTGCAAACCGGGGCTCCACGGATAATCAAAAGCAGGAAGAACTGAACATACAATGGGTATGATCTGGTTGGCTTGGGCCAGTTCCACCATGGATAGGATGTTGTCGTGAATTTGTTTCAAAGTCATAGGACCTGTGTTGCCGGCAATATCGTTCGTACCGGCTAAAATTACCACCGCTTTTGGGTTCAGGTCAATTACATCTTGCCTAAAGCGCAATAACATTTGAGGCGTTGTTTGTCCACCGATACCACGGTTTATGTACGGGTTTCTATCAAAAAAATCCGGATTGGCGCCCTTCCACATCTCGGTAATGGAATTACCCATAAAAACTACACGGTTTTCGGTTCCGTTGGAAGTCGAAATACAAGTATTCTCCTTTTTATATTTTTCCAAATTGGGCCAATCCTGAGCATTTATTTTTGATGAAATGGATAATCCTAAAAATGAAAACATGATCCAATAAATGGTTAGATTCTTCACAAGGGATGGTTTTGGTTAAAAATAGAAAAATATCAGGGTATTAAAAGTAAATACAGAATAAAAAAGAAGATAATAGTGGCTATAACAGCATAGATCATATGCCTTTTCTCTTTTTCTTTTTGAATAAACATTTTTTTACGAATACGAGCTATATCCCTTTGGGTGGTTTTGTTACATCATAATTTAATCCACAGAGAATTATTCAATAAAAAAGCGATATAACTAAAAATGTTATACCGCCTAATTTTGGTTTAATAGTATTGGGATTAATATTTTGCGCTCTTGCCTTTTGCCTGTGTTCTTAAAATAAAAGCCCGTATGTCTTCATTTGCGGCCTTTAGGTCTTCTCTCCTCAAATACATCATGTGGCCGGAACGGTACCCTTTAAATTCAAAACGATCTTTCATTCTACCACTTGGATCAACTTGGGACATGGTGTATTTAGCTGCAAAATAGGTGCAAGCACCATCGTAATATCCCGATTGCACCAAAACATTCAAGTACGGGTTTTGTGCCATGGCCTGTCTTAGATTGTCACGCACATTGTCGTTTTCATTGTCCCATGGGTGTACAGGACCGAACATATTGTATTTTATATCGGTCTTGAAGTTTAGCTCTTCCTGCAAATAATAGTTAATTGCTGGGGTGAAGCTATGCAACCAAGAAGTCAGTTCTGGAGAGTAATCCGGGCGCGTACCTGCCAATGTTTTATCTATTCCCAAATAGCGGCTATCCAATCGGCCAACGGTATATCCTCCTTTTTCCCTTAAAAGGGCCTTCCAAAAAAACTGTGTGGGAACATCCAAATTATGGTCTAGGATATCTTTTGCTTTTAAACCTGAGTAGCGGGCCATTTTATCGGCGATGGAATTCCGTTCCGCATCTGCAATAAACCCACCCTTGGCAATGGCCGGTAATAATTCGTTTATGGTGAACGCTTCAACTTCTGGCAAAACTTCCAACAAATCCTTGCTTTGCAAATCGGAGGGCAAAGCTTTGTGGTGCCATGCCGCAGCTGCAAAGTATGGCAAGTTCAAAGCACTGGAAACAGGATCATTGTCGCGGAACACCTTGTAATCCGCAGGTGAAACCATGATTACACCGTTCAAGTACATCCACTGTTGGTTTTGCAATGCCAAGGACAATCCCATAACACGTGTTCCACCATAGCTTTCACCCACAATATATTTTGGGGAGTTCCATCTATTGTTCCGTGTTACAAAAGTATTCAGCCATTCTGCCAAATATTTAGTATCGGCATTGATCCCAAAGAATTTTTTTCGGTCTACTTCCTTTCCGGTTTCCGGTATGGTTCTGGAATAACCTGTGTTTACCGGGTTTACGTAAACAATATCGGTAACATCCAAAACAGAATATGGATTTTCCTTTACGCCATAGGGCTGAACAGGGTAACCTTCGTCATCAATTTTTAGGATTCTTGGACCGGTGTAGGCCAAATGCATCCAAACGGAACCAGAGCCCGGACCTCCATTGAACGAAATCAACAATGGACGGGAAGATCTGTCTTTTACCCCATTTTTGGTATAATAGGTATAATGTAAGGATGCAACGGGCTCTCCCATTTCGTCCCAAACAGGTTGTGTGCCCGTAGTAGCTGAATAATCGATTCGTGCACCATTTATGGTAACGGAGTGCTGGGTAGTAATGGTAGTGTCTACAGGAAGTTTTCTTTCTTGGGCAAAGGTGATGGTCGCACAGAACGCCATACCCAATAATAAGAGTTTTTTCATTTTATATGGTTGAATTAGTCTAGTTCATAAAAATAAGGAATTTGATAATGGTTTCCTTAAATCTAGGTTTGAAAAAAATCACCTATCGTATTTATATCTCTCTTTGGATTTAATAAATACAAGATATAAATATGTACAATTAGCTTTTTGATAGGTATAATCAGAATTAACTGATGATAGTTTCTTAAGGGTTTAGAATCTCTCAAAAACTCCCAACCCAAATAGGGCAAAATCATATTTTACAGGGTCGACGGAATCCAGTTTTCTCAGGTTTTTGTCCAGTTCCTGTAATGCCTTGGCATCGTTCTGTTTACGCTTTAGTAATTTGAGTTTGCGGGCCACATTGCCAGAATGCACATCCAACGGGCAGGATAATTTGGAAGGGGCAATGCCTTTCCATAAGCCAAAATCAACTCCCGTACTGCTATCACGGACCATCCATCGTAAAAACATATTGATGCGTTTTGCCGCGGATCCCTTTTTGGGGTCGGACACATGTTTTTGGGTGCGATTTTGATGAGGGAGTTCAAAAAATAGTTGTTTGAACTCCGAAATTGCGGGCTGCATGGAATCCTTGGTCTGGTATTGGGTAAAAATCGTCTCCAAACCTCCATGTTCTAGGTAGATGTTTTGGAGACTGGTTACAAAGTAACCAAGATCAATACCATTAAAAGTGCGGTGTACAAATGTCGAGAGTTCACTAAGGTCCTCCTCGGTATGGGTCATCACAAAATCGTAGGGCGAGTTGCCCATTAATTCCATAAGTTTGTTTGCATTGTTTATAATGCTCTTACGGTTGCCCCAGGCTATGGTAGCCGTTAAAAAAGCGCTGATCTCAATATCCTCTTTTAATGCAAACTTGTGCGGGATCTGTAAAGGGTCGTCCTCTAAAAACTTGGGATGATTGTATTCCTCTACCTTGGCATCGAGAAATTCCTTGAGTTCTGCTTTGGTCATACTAATTCTTGGAGACAATCCGCCCATCTACCATGGTTAGTTTTCGGTCCGCCATATCGGCAAGGTCCAGATTATGCGTTACTAGAACAAAGGTTTGTCCAAACTCTTCCCGTAGTTGAAAAAACAGTTTGTGTAGATTGTCGGCACTTTCAGAATCCAAATTACCACTGGGCTCATCTGCCAAAACCACCGATGGTTTGTTCATTAAAGAACGGGCAACTGCCACTCGTTGCTGTTCCCCACCGGACAGTGCGTTGGGTTTGTGGTCGTAACGGTCCTTTAATCCCAGAAAATCCAAAAGCTCTTTGGCGCGTTGTTCAGCTTCGGTACGGGATGTTTTTTTAATAAAGGCAGGTATGCATACATTTTCCAATGCGGTAAACTCGGGCAATAATTGATGAAACTGAAAAATAAACCCGATATGCTCGTTGCGAAATTGGGCCAAGTTTTTGTCATTCAATTGGTTTACGTCCGTGTCATTGATCAAAAGAGCACTTTCTTCCTTGTTGGTAGGGGTGTCCAAGGTTCCCAGAATTTGTAGCAGGGTCGTTTTTCCTGCTCCGGAGGCGCCAACAATGGAAACAACTTCACCTTTTTTAATATCGAGGTCAACTCCCTGCAATACCTTGAGGTCTCCGTAACTTTTTTGAATATTTGTAGCCTTGATCATAACTAATTGTTCGGTGTTCGAAGATAATGATTACTGTTGTATTGTAAAGTTTGATCGAAGTGGGATTTTTTTTGCAAATACCATTTAAAAGTAATGGCCGGGCAACCCAGTTCGACTAAGTTGCATATAAATATTTGTTATAAATCGTAATACAATATAAATATTGTTTAACTTTGGAAAGAAATGAATAAACAAAATGATTCAATATTGGAAACTGCAATTTTAGCAGGAGGTTGTTTTTGGTGTACCGAAGCCGTATTCCAAAGGCTAAACGGAGTAGTGGAAGTAGTTTCCGGATATACAGGCGGGACTATAAAAAACCCAGCGTACCGCGAAATTTGTACCGGTCGTACGGGCCATGCCGAAGGTGTAAAAATAACATTTGATCCATCGATAATATCCTATGCCGAACTTTTGGAGGTGTTTTTTGCTACACATGACCCCACCACGCTAAACCGACAGGGAAACGATGTTGGCACGCAATACCGAAGCGAGATTTTCTATACTTCGCCCGAGCAAAAACAAATTGCCGAGGATTTTATCAACTTGTTGGATAACGAAAGTATCTTTGAATCTCCTATTGTAACCCAAATATCCGAGGAAAGACCTTTTTATTTGGCAGAAGAAGAGCATCACGATTATTACAACGGACATAGAGAGCAACCGTATTGTCAAATTATAATAGATCCCAAGATCAAAAAATTAAACAATTATTTTTCAAAAAAGCTAAAACATGGCACCATATAGAAACCTCGAAGAATATAACATAGAGATTACCAATGAGGTAAAAGACCATTTTTCCAAAATTGTGGACGATATCGGGGAAGATGTAACCAGGGAAGGTTTGATCAAAACACCAGAACGTGCGGCGAAGGCCATGCTTTTCTTAACACAGGGGTACAAGCAGAATGCAGAAGAAATATTAAAAGGGGCCATGTTCGCGGAAGAATATGACGACATGGTAATTATAAAGGATATCGAATTGTATTCCTTGTGCGAACACCATATGTTGCCTTTTTTCGGGAAAGCCCATGTTGCTTATATTCCCAACGGCCACATTGTAGGATTGAGCAAAATTCCCCGCGTTGTGGATGTTTTTGCGCGCAGGTTACAGGTTCAAGAACGGTTGACCCACGATATCCTGGAGTGTATCAATTCTACTCTAAAACCTAAAGGTGTCGCTGTGGTAATTGAGGCTTCCCATATGTGTATGATGATGCGTGGGGTGCAAAAGCAAAACTCTGTTACCACAACTTCGGGTTTTAGAGGACAGTTCGAGAAAATTGAGACCCGTAACGAGTTTTTGAAACTTATTAGTGCCGATTTGTCCTAATCCCTTTTCAAATTAATCGGGAATTGCTATTTTTCCCATATGGCAGAAGAAAAGGACAAAAAATACCGTAATCTACTTTTAGGTTTACTTTTTGATGGCATTGGTATGCTATCTTTTGCAATTCCGGGAATAGGAGAGTTTTCCGATGTAATTTGGGCGCCCATTGCTGGTTGGCTGATGACGCGTTTGTATAAAGGCAGGGTCGGTCAAGCTGCCGGTCTGATTACCTTTGCGGAAGAGTTGATCCCAGGGTTGGATGTTATTCCGACCTTTACCTTAACATGGATATATACCTATTTGTTGGGCAAAAAAAGGGTCGACCCTAAAAAGATTGACCCTTAATTCTTGAAAACTTATGTCCTGCACGCTACAAGGGCAAATGCAAACTGAAAGAGATATTTCTTCCCATATTGGCTATACCGTCAGCTTTTAATCTGGATAGGTGAGAAATATAATCCTTGTTGAACAGGTTGTTTGCTGTAATCGAATACCCAACTTTTTGATTGAAAATATTCAAGTCTCCTCCGATGCCCGCATTGAACAAATTATATCGGGGCGTTCTTGTTTCAAAATCAGCAACCTTGTTCTGATCAAAAAATGTTTGAAGCGTTACAAAAGCATAGCATTTGTAGTTCTGATTTCTTTTGTTCCATTCCACTCTAAAGGTATTGGTCCAGCGATTGGCAGGTATTAGCGGCAAATTGGATTTATCATCCAATTGCCCATATACAATATCGTAACTGCTTTCCAGGTGCAGCCAATCAATAGGGTGGGGGTGTAGGTGGAACCCAAACTCGCCTCCATACAAAATGGCATCTTGTTGTTGGAAATTATAAATGGGATCCAGTTCCCTAAATTCACCGGTAGGCTCCAAATAAATATAGTCGTTTACAATATTATAAAACGAATTAATATAGGCTTCCACATGTTTGTTCCCGTACTCTAGGGCAAGATCTATCTGAAAGTTTTGTTCGCTATCTAGGTCCGGATTTCCTATTTCTACTCGATTGGCGCCACTGTGCAGGCCATTGGAAGACAGTTCGGATAGGTTGGGGGCCCTAAAACCGGTCGCCAAGTTTAAACGTCCTATAATAGTTTTGGCAAGGTCCGTTCGGTAGCCCAAGGCCGCATTAAAATTATTAAAATTTCTGTCCAGTGCCGGAATATATTCCTCATCGCCCTCAATGCCACTTGCTTCACCGTTTATAGACCTTAGATCATAACGCAATCCAATTTGCAGATCACTTTTATCAAAATGAATGTGAGAAGTGGCCAAAACCCCAAAATCGTTGGTCACGGCATCGGGAACCAAGATTTCCTCCCCAAAGTTTTCGTTGGTTTGATGCATGCCCTGCACCCCAAAAATAGTTGTTATATTTCCCCACTGCGGGTTAAACTGTATGTTGTAGTTAAAGGTTTTCAGCTTCATGTCCAGGGCAGCGCCTTCTTCCTCTTCTTCATGTTCTTCTTCGTGTTCTTCTTCATGTTCCTCGCCTTCTTCGTGCTCATGTTCGTGCCCATCTTCCTCGTGGTGATGCTCTTCAAACTCCTTTCTGTTGTTTATAGTGTACCCGAACGTAGCCTCCAAGCTCGATTTTTTAAAAAACAAATTGTTTTTGGAGCTTAATATATGTGTGGAGAGCTCTTGGTAGGGCAACAAAGGGTCGCGATCGTTGTTTTGAACCCCGATTTCTTCGGGAATGCCCAATTCCGTAGTATTGTAGTTATACCTTAATTCTGTTTTAAATTTGGACGCTTGGTAGGCAAGTCCCGTTTTTAAATCGGCTTCATTAAACCTCGAATTGGTAACGCTTGTGCCATCGCCCGTTTCGTAATCGGCATTGGATGCGTATGCACCTCTTACCAAGAATTTTAATTTTTCCCCTGACGTTTTAAAACCTGCGTTTGCATTATAACCCAAAGTATTGGTAAAATACCTCATGTTTATATCTCCAGAGCTTTCACCTGCTATTTCAAATTTCTCGGGATTTAAGTACAAAACACCTCCTAGGGCATCCGAACCATATAGTAATGAGGCAGGACCTTTTATAACTTCTACACTTGAAATTCCGGCGTCGTTGAGTCCCAGCCCGTGCTCACCGCCAAACTGCTGGTTCTCCAATCTAACCCCTTGGGTATACACCAAAACCCGGTTAAAACTTAAGCCACGTATTACAGGTTTTCCAATACCGACACCGGTCGATACCGAGGAAACCCCTGGAATGTTCGTTATTCCTTCTGAAAGGGTAATTCCTCCTTGTTGTTTGAGCTCCTCCATGGACTTTTGCTCCACTTTCATTACATTTTCGCGCTGTAATTTGTGAAAAGGCGTGGAGAGCACCACTTCGTCCATTTCTATGGCCGATGGTTCCATTTTATAATCGAACCGGTTATTTCCTTCACTGATCTCAATGGATGTGGAATAGGTTTCAAAACCTATATAGGAAACAACCAACTTATAGATACCTTCTGGCAAGTTTTTTAAGGAAAAGTCCCCATTTTTATCGGTTACAGTACCGTTTTCAAGTTGTGGAACATATACGGATACTTGTTCCAAGGGCGCTCCCGTTTCCATATCTGATATATTTCCGGAGAGTGTATGTTGTGAATAACTACAAACTACCGTAAATATCATTAATAGAGTGATGTATAGTTGTTTCATTTTAAACTAATAAAGGTTGAACATATGGTTCCGTACATTTCAAAATTTGTCGTGAACGAACCAAAAACTTATCTAGCTCTTAAAAATTTAATTTTCCCCGGTTATCGCAAAAATGAGCCCAAGCCCATGCGTTTCAGCATTTTTTTTTCAAAATTCCAGAAAAATTGATATTGTCCAAACAGCCAACCGATCAAAACAAGTAAGATTTGATAGATAGGAAATATCAATAGGATCCGAAGGGTCCAATATAAGGCACCAGGTATATTCTCCGCATCCAATCCAAGCCAATGAATCAGAGGGCCGGCCAATTTACCGGATAAACTACCTGTTATGGCAAAAACAATAAATATGGCGATCATTTCCCATTTGTAGTCCACTCTCCATTTATTCTCCAGTTTTTTGAAACACCATAGAAAAAACTTGATTAGTACCAGATGAATGGCAAGCATAACCCCTAGGGTAAAAAACCATTCGTAAATAGTATTGTTCAAATTAAAAATATGAAGCAGACTTCGAGAAATAAGATAAGCTGTAAGTAAATTTAGGAATGTACCCAAGATCGGAAACAAGAACTGCCAATTCTTTTGGATTTCCCAACGCTGTTTTATTTTTTGCATTTTTAATCTCGTAATTGATGCAAAAATAGCACTTTAAATCCGTGGTAGAAAAGGGCCTAGCCTTTGATTGTACTTTCTTTGAAAATAAATGAAGTAATTGTACAATTTATAGTTCACCTCGTATCCATAATCAATACTTGGGTCGTAGTTGATCTGCAATTCGTACAAATTTGGGTTGAACCTGTTGGGTTGCAATACTCTCTGGTTCCAGGTAATTACCATAATGGCATTTCTATTTTCCAAAAAAGATTGGGAATAGTAGCCTTCCGGCCTGGCAATGGAGTTTAGCCATGTATAAAACCCTGGCTCAATAATAATGATCTCGTATTCGGATTCTGCATCCTTGATTTCTACCGGTTCCTCATCATCAGAATCAAAAAGGGTTTGTTCCTCGTTGGACACATCCAATGTAGCCTTTTGAGAAGTACACGAAACAAACGCGATACAAAACGTCAAACCAAAAAGTAATATTCTCTTTTTCATGATATTAATTTACAAAAAAAGCCACTTGAATATTCAAATGGCTTTGTTAAATATTGATCGATTTGACCTTTATTTTCCAAAAAGTCCTCCCAGCATACCGCCGAGTCCACTTTTTTTGCTGCTTCCACTGTTAAGCACCATACCTGCTAGATCATCGATGACACTACCGTCACCATCGCTGTCCAAAAAGCTTTCTACTAAAGATTGTTGCTTGGATGCCGCGGCACCTCCGCCCATTAAGCCGCCCAATAGACCGTTGAGTCCTTCAGGGCTGCTTACGTTTTGTTGTCTGGTCTGTTTTCCCAAATATCCCAAAAGGATTGGTGCTGCTATTTTCAATATTTGGGCAATCGACCCCGCATCGATCCCTGATTTAGAACTTAGCGCATTCTCTACCTGTGGTTGTTTGGCCCCAAGGATATGGCCCAATATCCCGGCACCATCATCCATTACATTCTGATCTACACCTCCACCGAAAAGACTTCCTAAATCATCCAAAATACCACCATCGTGCTTGGAGGATAGTGCATTCATCAATCCTTGGGCTCCACCTGGTGTGGATGCATTCTTTTTCATGGCTCCCATAAGCAATGGCATGGCCATACTCAATACTTCTGCCGTCTTATTTTCCGATTGCCCTGTTTGTCCGGCAACCCCGCTGACCAACTGTTTTCCCATTGGGCTGTTGATCATGTCTAGTAATCCTGTCATTATGTTAGTGTTAAGGTTAAAGGTGGCAATGTACAAAAAAGCAGGTTTTGTCTTCTTTCACAAGCCTATAAAAGTTGTTATTTAAGCAGGTCAATTACGTTTTGTGCCAGTTCTTTGCCTATTCGCTGTTGCGCCTCCAATGTAGAACCGCCAATATGGGGACTAAGGGATATCTTCGGATTCATAAGTATCTTGATTTCTGGAGTGGGCTCGGATTCAAAAACATCCAATCCTGCGAATGCCAGGTGATTGTTTTCCAAGGCCTCTACCAAAGCTACTTCGTCCAGTACTCCACCTCGTGAGGTATTGATTATTCCCGCTCCGGGTTTCATTAGGCCCAATTCTTTTTTCCCGATCAGGTAGGTGTCCTGTGAAGGTACGTGTAGACTCACAAAGTCTGAATTGGCCAGAACATCTTTCAATTCACTTTTTTGAAGGGAAAAGTCTATAGTCTGTCCGTTGTAAAAAGAAAGGGTCAAGGTTGTTTCGTCTGCATGATGGTCGGTGTACAAGACCCCCATGCCCAAAGCAAGTGCCATTTTTGCAGTAGCTTGTCCAATTCTTCCAAAACCAACGATACCCAAGGTTTTGCCTTTGAGCTCGACACCGGCAGAATAACTTTTTTTAAGTTGTTTGAACTGGCTATCGCCATCCAAAGGCATATTACGATTGGAATCGTGCAAAAACCGGACACCGTTCAACAAGTGGGCAAAAACCAACTCTGCAACGGATTCGGAGGACGCTTCTGGTGTATTGAATACCTTAATTCCTTTTGATTCGGCATATTTTACATCGATATTGTCCAAGCCTACGCCACCACGACCGATCAACTTTAGATCGGGGCATGCATCGATAAGTTTTTTATCCACTCTGGTAGCACTGCGTACCAAAAGGGCATCGACTTTATTTGTGTTGATATAGTTTGCCAACTGTTCTTCGGCAACCCTGGTATTTTTGACTTGGAATCCTTCCTTTTCCAGTAGAACAATTCCTTCCTGGGCAATTCCATCATTCGCCAATATGACCTTCATAAATGTTTTTATTTAAAAATTTGAGTACTGCATTTCTTTTTGGGTATTGTCCTCTGGGGCCCATCACCATCAATATGGCAAGTACTGGTAAGTGAAGACGTCCGAACTCGAACAACGTCCAAAATTAAGTACAGTTATCCTTTCTTTTCGAGTTCGCTCATTATATCGACCAATACGCCGACACTTTCCATTGGCAGTGCGTTGTACATGGAGGCTCTGTAGCCGCCAACCGATCTATGTCCATTGATACCGCTTATTCCAGCTTCTTTGCACATTTCGTCGAACACATCCTTTAACTCATCATCTGTAATATTAAAAGTAGCGTTCATACTAGAGCGATCCTCTTTGGCGGCAATGCCAGAAAAAACTGGGTTCAGTTCTATTTCTGAATAAATAAGGTTGGCTTTACGCTCGTTAATTTCTTCTATGGCGGCTATACCTCCCAAATCTTTTAACCACTGCATGGTAAGCATGGATACATACACCGCAAAAACAGGTGGCGTGTTGAACATGCTGTCCTTGGCAATATGTACCGAGTAATCCATCATAGAGGGGATTTTGCGCGATACTTTTCCCAAGATATCTTCTTTTACCACCACCAGCGTTGTTCCGGCAGGCCCCATATTCTTTTGCGCTCCGGCATAGATCAAATCGAACTGGGAAAAGTCCATTTGTCTGGAAAATATGTCGGAACTCATATCACAGACTAATGGAACAGCTGTTTTTGGAAACTCCTTAAACTGCGTTCCATAGATGGTATTGTTGGAGGTTAAATGAAGATAATCCAGATCAGTTGGGATCTCGAATCCCTTTGGTATGTACCTAAAATTATCTTCTTGAGACGAAGCCACTTCTACAATATCTCCGAACATTCGGGCTTCCTTGATCGCCTTCTGACTCCATGTTCCCGTGTTCACATACCCGGCTTTTGCATCCAAAAGGTTAAAGGCGGTCATTAAAAATTGCATACTGGCCCCACCTTGTAAGAACAAGGCATGGTATCCTTTGCCCTGCAGTCCCAAAAGCTCTAGGGCCAGGGAACGGGCTTTTTCCATTATTTCAACAAATTCTTTGCTGCGATGGGATATTTCAATCAGTGAAAGTCCAATGCCATCCAATTCCAGAACGGCTTCGGAAGCCTTCTGCATTACCTCTGCGGGCAGAATGCAGGGGCCGGCGCTAAAATTATGCTTTTTCATTTCCTAGGTTTAAGGGGTAAAGGTCTTAAAAATTGTTGTATCTAAAAATGGCTCCAACGGTTGGGGACTTTCTTAAAGTCCCAATAAAAATTCCATGGTATCAATTCCGTCGGCGTAGTCGCTCAAGCTTGGTTTTTGGGTTTGTCCAAAATTTATGTCTCCTTCCTTTTTGGAGACCACACATTGAATTTGCTTTTCCATCCTCCGTAAATCCAATTCCAAGCTGACTTCATCATCATAAAATGAATAGAACAATGCGGAAATGGGAGAGGAAAGACTTTGATCCTCTTTTAAGATCAAAAAACCGTTATCCAAAATCTTGAACTCACTCATCAAATAAACAGCTTTGTTGTAATCGTAGTTATTGGCATATTTATGTTGGTGGATAATATCTTTATAAGTGTAGAGTGCTTGGAACAGCCTGTCAAAATTGTATCCCTTGGGTACAAATATTTTGGATACGTTGCGGCAACCCAGCCCATAATATCTAAAAATATCCTCGCCAAGTGCCTCTAGCTCTTCTTCGGTTTCATCTCCGGTGAGCACTGCCACCGAATTTCTATTTTTTCTGATGATATTCGGCTTCTTTCCAAAATAATATTCAAAATAACGACTTGTATTATTGCTCCCTGTAGCGATCACTGCATCGAAATTTTCTAGTTTTTCGTCTACAAATTCGATTTTATCTGCGAGCGAGGGCTCTTGTTCCATTAAGTAATCGGAGAGAAATGGGAGAAGCACTTTGTCATTGGAGGACTGCTTAATCAATACAGAATTACCGGAAAGCAATACACATAAAAAATCGTGAAAACCTACCAATGGTATATTGCCCGCCATTACTACCCCCACTTTTTTAATGTTTTCTCCACTTTTAAAGGAGTATTGGGACAACCAATCGTTTATATGCGGCCTGGACAGGATATTTCCCCATTGTTCCAGGGAAAATAAAATGTTTTCCTCCGTAAACCATCCGTTATGATGACCTGCTCTTGCCACGACCTCTTTTAGTCCCGGGTCGGTTTTTGGGCTTTTTTGAGAACAATCTTGACAAAATTCCGTTAGGTATTTTCCAAGTTTAACAAAAGCATCTATGGTATTTGTATCTGGTGCCATTAAATTTGTACACTAATTAACTAGGGTTTATTTTTGTCAAAAGTAAGCATGCTGATCAGAATCAACCCAAAAGGAAAAGAAAATTATGGCAATAATAATTACGGATGAATGCATAAATTGTGGTGCTTGCGAGCCAGAATGCCCAAATACAGCAATTTACGAGGGAGCGGACGAATGGAGATATAGCGATGGAACTTCTCTTAGCGGTGATGTGGTTTTGCCAGATGGTAAAGAAGTCAATGCCGATGAAGTTCAAGAACCGGTCAGCGATGAACTGTATTATATTGTACCCGATAAATGTACGGAATGCAAAGGCTTCCACGAAGAGCCACAGTGCGCGGCCGTATGTCCGGTAGACTGTTGTGTGCCCGATGACGATCATGTAGAAACAGAGGAGGAGCTTTTGGGCAAGCAAAAGTTTATGCACCCAGAAGGTTAAGATGTAAAAAACTTATAATTTTGCCCCGGACCAAGGTTCGGGGTTTTTTATGCAGGAAAAAGAAAAGGAATATAACGGTTTTTGGAAACAGCTCGGCTGTATATTGTCTCTTGTAGCCATTTTTGGAATTATAGCATTGCTAATTATTGGCTTCTATCTACTGATTGGCAATTATTAGGTCGCAGTACCAAAACTTCAACTTATATTTGCACCCTCAAATCGGTATTTGGTAGGTTATCGGTGTTTTATATTGACAGCACCATACCTAAAATACTGTTTTGTAATCTGAACTCTTAAATCTAATTTCTAGCGAATGAAAGCAGGTATCGTAGGATTGCCGAATGTAGGAAAATCAACGCTGTTCAATTGTTTGTCCAATGCAAAGGCACAAAGTGCCAACTTTCCTTTTTGTACCATTGAGCCCAATATTGGAGTTGTAAATGTGCCCGACCAACGATTGGAGAAGTTGGAAGAGTTGGTCAATCCTGAACGCGTAATTCCGGCCACCGTGGAAATTGTGGACATTGCCGGTCTGGTAAAAGGCGCCAGTAAGGGAGAAGGGTTGGGAAACCAGTTCTTGGGAAACATCCGAGAAACCGATGCTATTCTGCACGTGCTACGCTGTTTTGACAATGACAATGTAGTTCACGTTGACGGCTCCGTAGACCCGATAAGGGACAAGGAAACCATTGATATGGAATTGCAGTTGAAGGATTTGGAAAGTGTAGAAAAAAAGCTTGACAAAGTAAAACGTGCCGCTAAAACTGGAAACAAAGAAGCCCAAAAAGAAGAAGCGGTTCTGATTAAATTGAAAGATGGTTTGGAAGCTGGAACTTCCGTACGTGCCATTGAATTTTCAGACGATGAACGCCTTGAGTTCGTGAAACCCTTGCAACTGATTACGGACAAACCCGTAATGTACGTTTGCAATGTAGACGAAGCTGCCGCCGTAGAGGGCAATGCCTACGTGGAGAAAGTAAAAGAAGCAGTAGCCCACGAAAATGCCGAGGTCATTTTTTTGGCCGTCGGTACAGAAGCAGATATTACCGAATTGGAAACCTACGAAGAACGTCAAATGTTTTTGGAAGATCTTGGACTATCCGAACCAGGTTCCGCCAAATTGATTCGTGGGGCATATAAACTTCTGGACCTGGAAACATATTTCACCGCAGGTGTAAAAGAAGTGCGGGCCTGGACCATACCTGTTGGTGCCACCGCACCACAAGCCGCAGGAGTAATCCATACGGATTTTGAAAAAGGATTTATCCGAGCAGAAGTAATTGCCTACGATGATTATGTGCAATTTGGAAGCGAAGCCAAAGTTAAAGAAGCTGGTCGTATGCGCGTAGAAGGCAAAGAATATATCGTAAAAGATGGTGATGTTATGCATTTTAGGTTCAATGTGTAAGCACTGGCTGTTGTAATCCATAAAATTTCCGCCACAGTAGTTTCCGGACGCAGAATAACTTTGCTGTATGTCCAGTAAAAGTTTAGGGGTTTTATACGGGGTCTTGGGAGTTGTGCTGTTTTCCTCCAAAGCTGTATTGGTAAAGTTGGCCTATCGGTACCATGTCGACACACTCGACCTTTTATTGTTTCGGATGTTGTTCTCATTGCCCTTTTACATCCTTATTTTATTTTTGATTCGCAAAAAATCAGCAGAAACAAAAGTTTTGCCCAAAGATTATGTTTGGTTGTTTCTTTTTGGGTTTGTTGGTTACTATTTGGCCAGTTATTTCGATTTCTTGGGCCTCAATTACATCAAAGCCGGCCTGGAACGTATTATTCTTTTTGTGTACCCGACCATAGTGGTGTTTCTTAGTTGGCTGATTTTTAGACAGAAAATTACACGCGTACAGCTCACTGCAATACTTATCACATATTTAGGTGTGCTGATCACGTTCTGGGAAGAATTGGATATGTCCGGTAACAAAGTGCTCATGGGTGGTTTTTTGGTTTTATTGAGTGCAATTACCTATGCTTCGTATTTGGTGGGCAGTGGATGGTTGATTCCAAAATTTGGGGTCTTACGGTTTACATGCAATGCCATGATCGTATCCACCCTTTGTATTATGGTCCACTATTCAATAGCCGGTAATTGGACATTTATGGATTACCCATGGCCCGTGTATGCATATGGTGTGGCCATGGCCATTTTCGCCACATTGATTCCTTCTTTTTTGGTTTCCGCGGCAATAAAGCGATTGGGCGCCTCCAACTTTTCAATTTTGGGAAGCTTGGGCCCCATTTCCACAATTTTGCTCGCTTTTCTGTTTTTGGACGAAAAACTCACTCTCGGACAACTGATCGGAATGCTTGTGGTAATATTCGGGGTAACATACCTCTCCA
The DNA here is from genome assembly GCF_056160185.1 of Flagellimonas sp. ABD4_174. Taxonomy (NCBI): domain Bacteria; kingdom Pseudomonadati; phylum Bacteroidota; class Flavobacteriia; order Flavobacteriales; family Flavobacteriaceae; genus Flagellimonas; species Flagellimonas sp. ABD4_174. The sequence goes on along the minus strand of NZ_JBSWWP010000001.1, from coordinate 2,136,540 downwards.
TCCAAAGCAAAAAGAGGGCTAAGGACTAATATATATTAACAATTATTATTTTTCATTGTTGATTACTTTCTAGCGTTCACCCTTTTATTTTTGCCCCGAAATTTTATATTGCAATGATTAACCCTTAACTAATGGCAGATACCCAATATACTGAGGATAACATCCGTTCGCTTGACTGGAAGGAGCATATTCGAATGCGTCCGGGAATGTACATTGGAAAATTGGGAGATGGTTCCTCCGCGGACGACGGAATTTATATTCTTCTAAAAGAAGTCCTCGACAACTCCATTGACGAATTTGTGATGGGGGCAGGAAAAACCATTGAAATCAATATTAAGGAAAACACCGTTCACGTTCGAGATTATGGTCGTGGTATTCCACTTGGTAAAGTGGTAGATGTAGTTTCCAAAATGAATACCGGGGGAAAATACGATACCCGGGCCTTTAAAAAATCCGTAGGCCTTAACGGGGTAGGGACCAAAGCGGTCAATGCGTTATCCACCTATTTTAGAGTGGAATCCAACAGGGACGGCCAATCCAAGTCTGCAGAATTTGAGACCGGTAACTTGGTGAACGAGGAACTTTTGGAAGAATCATCCAGGAGAAAGGGAACCAAAGTAAGTTTCACTCCAGATGAAACTATTTTCAAAAAATACAAATACCGTAACGAGTATGTGGAACGCATGCTCAAGAATTATGTATATCTAAATCCTGGATTGACCATTGTTTTTAACGGGGAAAAATTCTATTCCGATAACGGATTAAAGGATTTGCTCGAGGACAACAATAACCAAGAGGATTTTCTGTACCCGGTGATCCACTTAAAAGGGGATGATATCGAGGTGGCCATGACCCATAGCAAAACCCAATATAGCGAAGAGTACCACTCTTTTGTCAATGGACAACACACCACACAGGGCGGAACTCACCAGGCTGCTTTTAGGGAAGCCATTGTTAAGACCATACGTGATTTTTACGGAAAAAACTACGATGCTTCAGATATACGAAAATCCATTATCTCGGCAATTTCCATTAAAGTGATGGAGCCCGTTTTCGAGAGCCAGACCAAGACCAAATTGGGTTCCACCGATATGGGGGGCGATCTACCAACAGTGCGCACCTATGTCAATGATTTTATTGGCACCCATCTGGACAACTACCTCCATAAGAATCAGGCAACGGCAGATGCGCTCCAAAAGAAAATTGTACAGGCCGAGAAAGAGCGCAAGGAACTTTCAGGCATACGGAAATTAGCCAGAGATCGTGCCAAAAAAGCGAGCCTTCACAATAAAAAACTACGGGATTGCCGAATTCATTTGCAGGATATGAAAAAGGACCGACGCTTGGAAACCACCCTTTTTATTACCGAGGGAGATTCCGCATCTGGTTCCATAACAAAATCCAGGGACGTGAACACACAGGCCGTATTCAGCTTACGGGGAAAACCGTTGAACTCCTACGGCATGTCCAAAAAAATCGTTTACGAGAACGAAGAGTTCAATCTCCTGCAAGCCGCGCTCAACATTGAGGACTCTATGGAGGACTTGCGCTACAACAATATCGTAATAGCTACCGATGCCGATGTGGATGGGATGCACATTCGTTTATTACTGATTACGTTCTTTTTACAATTTTTCCCAGAATTGATCAAAGAGAATCACTTATACATTTTACAAACCCCGTTATTTCGGGTACGCAATAAAAAAGAAACCATTTATTGCTACAGTGAAGAGGAAAGAAGACAAGCCATTGAAAAATTGTCCGGTAAACCGGAAATTACCCGATTTAAGGGATTGGGCGAAATTTCCCCGGACGAGTTCAAAAACTTTATCGGCGATGATATCCGTTTGGAACCTGTGATGCTGGACAAAGCCATGAGCATAGACGCCCTATTGAAATTTTATATGGGCAAAAACACACCGGACCGTCAGGAATTCATCATCAACAACCTTAAAGTAGAGCTTGACCTTGTTCAAGAAAACCAACTACAACCCAAATAAATGCCACCTTTCTAAATGGAAGAGAACGAAGAACTGAACGATGAAAGTTTAGAAAACCAAGAAGAGTCCCAAGATAGCCTGGTCAAGGTGACCGGAATGTACAAGGATTGGTTTTTGGATTACGCTTCGTATGTAATATTGGAGCGAGCAGTACCCGCCATCGAAGATGGATTTAAGCCAGTGCAAAGAAGAATTATGCACTCGCTCAAAGAATTGGACGACGGTCGCTACAACAAGGTCGCGAACGTAGTGGGGCACACCATGCAATACCACCCTCATGGCGATGCCAGTATTGCAGATGCCATGGTACAGATCGGACAAAAAGATCTGCTGATAGACACTCAAGGTAACTGGGGCAATATTTTGACCGGCGATGGAGCAGCCGCACCACGTTATATCGAAGCAAGACTTTCCAAGTTCGCCCTTGAAGTAATTTATAGCCCAAAAATTACCGAATGGCAGCTAAGTTATGACGGCAGAAAAAAAGAACCCGTTAATTTACCGGTAAAGTTCCCGCTTTTGCTCGCGCAAGGGGCGGAAGGAATTGCAGTGGGCCTTTCCACCAAGATACTGCCACACAACTTTAACGAGCTTATCGATGCCTCGATAAAACACTTGCAGGGCAAGCGGTTCACCATTGTTCCAGATTTCCCTACAGCAGGGATTATTGATGTGACGAATTACAACGATGGTATGCGAGGCGGCAAGATCAGGGTAAGGGCCAAAATTTCGACTTTGGACAAGAATACCTTGGTCATCAACGAAATACCTTACGGCACCAACACATCCTCTTTAATTGACTCCATCTTAAAGGCTAACGATAAGGGGAAAATCAAAATAAAAAAGATTGAGGACAATACCGCAGCAGAGGTAGAAATCTTGGTGCATTTACCAAACGGTATCTCACCGGATAAAACCATCGACGCACTTTACGCCTTTACCGCTTGCGAATCCTCCATCTCACCATTAGGTTGTGTTATCGAGGACAACAAGCCCTTGTTTATTGGAGTAAAAGAAATGCTTCAAAGATCTACGGACAACACGGTAGAGTTGCTCAAAGCCGAGCTCCAAATTCAATTGGATGAACTGGAAGAACAGTGGCACTTTTCTTCATTGGAACGCATTTTTATCGAGAATAGGATTTATCGGGAAATTGAAGAAGAGGAGACATGGGAAGGTGTTATCGATGCCATAGACAAAGGTCTAAAGCCGCATATAGCCCATTTGAAAAGAGCCGTGACCAAAGATGACATTGTGAGATTGACGGAAATCCGAATCAAGCGTATTTCAAAGTTTGATTTAGATAAGGCACAGCAACTCATTGAAAGTCTTGAAGATAGGATAAAAGAAACCAAACACCATCTAGAGCATTTGGTGGACTATGCCATTGCGTATTTTAAAGAGCTCAAAAAGAAATATGGAGCAGGCCGGGAACGGAAATCAGAGGTCAAGATTTTTGACGACATCGAAGCCACCAAAGTGGTTATCCGCAACACAAAGCTCTACGTAAACCGTGAAGAAGGCTTTATTGGCACCTCCCTTAAACGCGACGAATACGTTACGGATTGCAGCGATATTGATGACATTATCGTTTTTACCCAAAAAGGGGATATGATGATTACCAAGGTGGATTCCAAAGTATTTATCGGAAAGAATATTATACATGTTGCCGTTTTTAAAAAGAAGGACAAGCGAACCACCTACAACATGATCTATAAAAGCATGAAAGGTGGCCCGAGCTATGTAAAGCGGTTTAATGTAACCAGCATTACCCGGGATAAACTTTACCCCCTGGCCGGTGACAAAACCTCTTCCGAAGTACTTTATTTTTCCGCCAATCCAAACGGTGAAGCCGAAGTTGTTACCGTAATGCTACGGCAGTCCGGCAGTATTAAAAAGCTGAAATGGGACCTTGACTTTTCCGATGTGTTGATCAAGGGGCGCAGTTCCAAAGGAAATTTGGTTACAAAATATGCCATTAAACGCATTGAACTCAAAGAAAAAGGAGTGTCAACCCTGAAACCAAGGAAAATTTGGTTCGATGATGTTGTGAACAGATTGAACGTTGACGGTAGAGGAGAACTACTCGGTGAATTTAAAGGAGATGATCTTCTTTTGGTGATCGACCAAAAAGGCATTGTAAAAACCATCCCACCGGATATGCTCACTCGTTTTAATGACGACATGATCGTACTGGAAAAATGGAATCCAGAAAAACCCATTTCCGTTGTACACTATGTTGGGGACAAAGAACGTTTTTACTTAAAAAGATTTCTGATAGAAAATCCAAACAGGGAAGAAGTGGTGATCGATGAAGATCCCAAATCGTATTTGGAGCTTGCATCAACCGATTGGAGGCCCAGACTGGAAATTGAATTTGTTAAGCCCCGCGGAAAAGACCCGAAGCCAAATCTTGAGGTTAACGTAGAGGATTTCATTGCGATAAAAGGAATTAAAGCCCTCGGAAATCAGCTTACTCCAGAGAAAGTGAAAAATATAAACACCATGGAACCATTGCCCTTCGAGGAACCCGAAGAGCAAAAAACCGAAGAAATCGAAGTAGTGGACGAAGAACAGATAGAAACCGATGATAACGATATAGGCACAAAGAATGATAGTTCCGATCAAACCTCTTTGTTTTAATTCTTTTTATGTCTAATTTTCCGAACAACACACACCTAGAGCTTAAAGCTTAATATTGCTATATGGATTTTACAAACCCCCTGGTATATGGAGTACCAGTTTTTATTGCCTTTATTTTACTCGAATTAACTTACAGCAAAACTCACGACGACGACCATCTTTACAACTGGAAAGATCTCGCCGCCAGTAGTTTTATGGGCATAGGCTCCGCCATTTTGGGACCTTTGTTCAAAGTTGCCTTCGCCATCCTCCTTTTTGAAGGGACCTATGAGCTTTTTAATCCCGAGATAGACGGGGTCAGAACCAACATTATGGGATACCAATCCTTCGGGTATGCTTGGTATATTTGGATTTTATGTCAATTGGCCGACGATTTTACCTATTATTGGTTTCATAGGGCCAATCACGAGGTCCGTATTCTTTGGGCGGCCCATATCGTACACCACTCTTCGGACAATTTTAATTTAGGTACCGCAATTCGCAATGGATGGTTCACCATATTGTACAAACCTTTCTTTTATATTTGGATGCCAGCTATTGGTTTTCCACCGGAAATGGTGGTGGTCTGTTTGGGCATTGAAGCATTGTGGCAGTTCCAGCTACACACTGTTTATGTGCCTAAACTCGGCTTTTTGGAGAAAATATTCAACACCCATACCATGCACCAAGTGCACCACGCTCAAAATGTGGAGTATTTGGATAAGAACCATGGGGGCTTCTTAAATATTTTCGATAAAATGTTTGGGACCTGGAAAGAACTTGATGATAATATTGATGTAAAGTACGGCGTAATCCACGCCCCTAATTCCTATAATCCAGTGGTTATCCTAACCCATGAATTCAAAGATATTTGGAACGACGTTAAAAAAGTGGACAAACTATCGCACAAGCTGATGTATATTTTTGGACCTCCGGGATGGAGCCACGACGGAAGCACATTGACCGTTAAACAGCAACAACGATTGTTCAAAAAACACAAAGAGTCCAGTCCGGAACTGGCATATCAAAGACCCAATTAATAGAAAAGCAAGGATTTAACCCTTATTTTAACCTTCGAAGAAATCATTTCTGTCGGAGGTTTTTTTTAAACAACATAAGCGAAAGACGGTCAATCAATCAAATTGAAAAAGGTCGTATTTCAATTACAATACAAACTGATTGTCATACGTCAATCTATTTTATGGGCAGTACCTTTGAACTTTTTGCTTTCACTGACAATATTGTATTCAAAAGTGTAGGAAGACCCTGAGGTCGTCAAGATCTTAATGTGAATAGGTTTTTCTTCTGCCTTGCTTTTTGGATTCAGATTTTTTAAAACATATTCGCAGTCATTTATCCAGCGGACCGAAGAAGAATCTGTTTTACCCTCGAACTCATCAACTTCCAAATCCATTGTTCTTCGGAAAATCGTCTCTTTTTCCTCCCCATTTATGGTAGCTTTAAAAGAAAATGTTCCCGTTTTAAAATCTTCGCAATTCCGCTCCGGTGGTTGACCACAAGAGAAACACAATAGAATAACGGCAGTTGTAAGTAGAAATCTTGTCATAAGTGCAAAGAAACGGAAACTAGTCGAAAGGTTCAATCCTTTTTTGGATCAAAAGTCTTAAAGCTACCATCCCTGTAGAGCAATATAATTTGAGCAGGGTTCTCTTTCCTTGAGCTGGATTTTTCAATTTGCGCTGAAGACATAGCTTCCGTGTATTTTGCATCTGTACTTTCAACAATAGATTGTCCTTCTCTGACCCGGACAGGATCCTCCGTATCGCTCTCTATTGGAAAGGAACCCTTACCTTTCAACAACCAATATAGGTCAACCTCAGGGTAGGTATCGACCAACTTCATAACAAAGTCCAAGCTGGGTTTGTTTCTACCGCTCAACAAATGGGATATACTGGATCTTTGCACGCCAATAGCATCGGCAAAAGCGGAAACGGACAACCCAAAATGATCTATGACCTGTTGTATGCGCAATATTAAATCGGAATTCACATCTGTAAATTTATATAAAACAAAAGTAATACAAGTAAAATTCCCCACAATGATATTCACTTAAAAATCACCTTTATACTTGTACTATAGATTTAAATAAATAATATTACACATCTGATATAAAGAGATATAACCTAATTAAAATACATTCTGTTTACATTTGTATAAAAAGCACTGTTATTAGTAAATTTTACAGTTTACAAATGTGTAATTATTTTACAGGCATACATTACATTTGTAAACTCATCCTATGGTATTTTTGTACGCTTTAATTAACGGTATACATGATTCACTATTCAAAGTTTAAAGAAGGCTCTATTCAAGGCAGGTGCATAAACATGGACTCTATCCAAAAATGCTTTTCCAAACTTTCGGAGCCTCTTATTGAAATCGGCAAATCGGTCAACCAAGTTCAAATTCATGCTTTTCAATTGGGGAATGGCCCTATCAAGGTACTCTTGTGGTCTCAAATGCACGGTAACGAATCCACGACCACTAAAGCGTTATGGGATTTGGTGAATTTTTTACGGTCTAACGACCCCTTGGCCTATACTATATTAAAGGAATGCAGTTTAATGGTCGTACCCATGTTAAATCCAGATGGGGCAAATGTTTATACTCGAGAAAATAGTAATGGTGTGGATTTGAATAGGGACGCCAAGATGCAATCACAACCCGAAAGCGTTGCGCTTCGTAGATTGTTCAATTCTTTTCAACCAGATTTCTGTTTTAATTTACACGATCAACGCACACTGTTCAGTGCCGGGAACACCAACAAACCTGCAACAGTGTCGTTTTTATCTCCTGCGAGTAATAAAGAACGTGAGATTACCCCAACACGAGAAACAGCAATGAAATTAATAGCTGGGATGAATGTAATGCTGCAAGAACACATTCCCGGTCAAGTTGGGCGGTACGATGATGGTTTTAACGATAACTGCGTAGGGGATACGTTCCAAATGCTCGGTGTACCAACTGTATTGTTCGAGTCTGGACACTATCCGGGGGATTATGATCGGGAGATTACCCGGAAATACATGTTTCTTTCCTTACTGGAAGCTTTTAAAATTATTGCCCAGCATCAGGTAGATGAGTTTTCTGTTGGAGATTATTTTTCTATTCCCGGAAACCGTAAATTATTTTTTGACATCATCATTGAAAATGCCGGAATAGTCAATCCAACAATTTCTGACATTCACAAAGTTGGTGTCCGATACAAAGAAGTTTTGGTCGACGGCACTGTAGTTTTTGAGCCTCAAATAACGGAAGTTGGCACGCTAAATGGATTTTACGGTCATAGAACCATTGAATGTATTGATACCAAGGGATTTGGATTTACATACGCCGATACACCCTTACTGGATTTACTTAAAAACACCAAGGAATAACCGTTAATACGAACCTGTTCTTGCATTTTATTTAAAAAAAAACCATTTTTATTACGTAAATTTCCTTTTTTAACTAATTTTGCTGCAAAATCAATGTAATGAATAAAGTCAAATTAGACGAAATAGACCACCAGATATTGGACATGTTAATCGACAATACCCGTACACCGTTCACGGATATTGCCAAAAAATTGCTGATTTCTGCGGGTACTGTACATGTACGCGTTAAAAAAATGGAAGAATCCGGAATCATCAAAGGATCTTCTTTAACCTTGGATTATGTGAAGTTGGGCTATTCCTTTATCGCATATGTGGGTATATTTTTGGAAAAAACCCATCAAACCAAATTCGTGCTCGAACGTCTAAGTCAAATACCTTACGTGACCGTGGCCCATATTACCACCGGGAAATTCAATATTTTCTGTAAAATTAGGGCCAGGGATACAACACACGCAAAAAACATCATTTTTAAAATAGATGATATTGACGGTATCAGTAGAACGGAAACTATGATTTCTCTTGAAGAAAGCATCAACGATAAAAGACGACTGATGCACACCATCTTCAACGAGCTGTAATCCAAACCTCTTATATGTTGCTTTCGGAACTGCCTTCTTCTGAATACAATCCATTTTACCGAACCTATATTATGGCTTTGGGAAACGTGGATCTCTTGGAGGAGCTAAAAATGGGCAGAACCGCTTTTTTGTCTCTTTTTGATGAAATTACAGACAAAAAATTGAGTTTTGCCTATGCCGAGGGCAAATGGACGTTGGCAGAGTCGATTGTCCATATGATCGATACGGAAAGAATCTTTCAATATAGGGCACTATGTTTTGCCAGAAAAGACAAAACACCGTTGCCCGGGTTCGATCAAGATGATTATGTCCCAAACTCCAATGCCCATCTGAGGACGAAGCAAAGTCTGATTGAAGAATATGCGGCTGTAAGAGCTGCAACCATCACCCTGTTTTCCTCTTTTGATGATGAGGCGATGAACCAAATAGGTGTTGCCAGCGATTCCAAAATGAGTGTAAGGGCATTAGGGTTTATCATTAGTGGCCACCAGGCCCATCACCTAAAAATTATCCAAGAAAGGTACTTGGTGTAGATCAATAGTCGGTTTCACCATCCAATTCGTCGGAAGCGGATTCCATACCATCCAAACCATCTTCCTCAAATTCAGAAGCAACCAAGTCGTTATCCAACTCCTTTTCAATGGCTTCCTCGAAATTGGCTATAAAATTGGAAAGGCTTTTGCTGATTTTTACCATATAAATAGTGTCGTCCGTTTTAACTTCCACTGCCTCGATCACTTCCCCATTCGGTTTTTTTATGGTAATTATGTCATCGTCGCCATAACCGTCGGGATAGGAATCGATCAAAGTGGCCGCAACGTGGTGGTCCAACTTTTTGTAGTCTATCAAAATTCGTTTCATAATGGTTAGTTATAAATTCCAATCCTAAACTAGAAATTTTTAAACTTGATAGGTACAGAGAGTTGCGTAAATTAAAAAAAAGTAGGTGAACGGCTTATTCGCTGTAGTATGCAAATGCTTTGTGGAACAATTCCTCGGGCACTTTTATATCGGTCACTGCCTCGCCAATCGCCTGCAACAGCACAAAATTGACATTCCCGTGAGAGTTTTTCTTGTCATATTTTAGCAATTGTAGAATGGCGTCAATATCATCTTCGGTAAACTCTACACGGTCAAAATGCTGCAAAAACCCCATTTTTATCTCGTCCAGGTCTAACTTGGAGAGACCTCGAAGTTCGTGAGACAAGTATCCTTCCAAGATCATACCAACGGCAATCGCCTCACCATGTAGCAAGGTTGTTCTATTTGGGTTGTCCAAACAATACGACTCAATGGCATGCCCCAAGGTGTGACCGTAATTCAATATTTTACGGAGTCCCTGTTCTGTGGGGTCCTGCATAACCACTTCATTTTTAATGGCTATGGATTTTTGAATACAGCTAGCTTCGGCAAAATTACCTTCTAAGGTGAGTTCTTTCCAATATTCCTTGTTTTGAATAAGCCCGTGCTTCAACATCTCGGCATAGCCACTTTTGATCTGCCTTGAATCTAATGTTTTAAGAAATTCAGGAAAAATCAATACCATTTGTGGCTGGTTGATCACCCCGATCTGGTTTTTCAAAGAACCTAGGTCTACCCCCGTTTTACCTCCAATAGAGGCATCTACCATAGAAAGCAGGGTAGTGGGTATATTAATAAAATCTATCCCTCTTTTAAAGGTAGAAGCAACAAATCCACCCATGTCGGTCAAAACGCCACCTCCCAAATTGATCAAAAGGCTTTTTCTGTCTCCATCCAACTGCGAAAGCTCCTCCCAAAGTTGTAAACAAGTCCTAATGTGCTTATTTTCTTCACCGGATGCTATTTCCAATATGGCATCCACCGGTCCATCAAAAATATTTTTAAGGACAGGCAAACAATGTTCCTTGGTATTTTCATCTACCAAAAGAAATATTTTTGAATATTTTTTTTGGGCAACATGTTGATTGAGAGCAGCTTTTGCCAATTCGTTGATGTGTACCTCGTAGGATTGTGATTTAACCGACTCCATAATTTTATTTACACCGCTAAATAAAGACTAATTTTAATTATATGGTTATAGATTCCGTACTTATCTTTGAATCTTTAATGTATTGTAAATAATGCGACCAAATTTTGAGAATACTGCAATAGCATTCGAGCTAAAGTCGGACTCCCAGCTGGAGCGAGCTTATTTTCTTTTTAAAATGATTTCCAAAGAACCCCTGGTACGAATCGGTACTGCGGTCACGAATTTTGCCATAAAGGCGCATCTTCCCGTAGAAGGGTTGATTCGGGCAACGGTATTCGACCATTTTTGTGGTGGGGTAAGCGAAAAAGACTGTCTGCCGATCATAGATAATATGTACGGTAACGGGGTATATTCCATTTTGGATTATTCCGCCGAGGGCAAGGAGGTGGACAATCAGTTCGATTTTACCATGGAAAAAACCTTGGAGATCCTAGATTTTGTAAAAGAAAAAGACGCCATGCCCTTTGCCGTGTTCAAACCCACGGGTTTTGGTCGTTTTAAGCTTTTTGAAAAAGTATCTGCACGAAAGGAACTTACGGAATCTGAGCAAGCAGAGTGGGGGAGAATTGTACAGAGGTTTGAGAAAGTATGCCAAAAAGCATACAATTTGGATGTTGCCCTTTTGATAGATGCAGAAGAAAGTTGGATGCAAGATGCCGCGGATGACCTGATTTTGGACCTAATGCGCAAATACAACAAAAAGAAGGCCGTTGTATTCAATACCTTTCAAATGTACCGTTGGGACCGCATGGAGTATATTAAAAAAATATATGGACTGGCCTCCTCGGAAGGATTTAAAATTGGGGCCAAGGTAGTGCGCGGCGCTTACATGGAAAAGGAAAACGATCGTGCCCATGAAAACGGATATGAAAGCCCGATCTGCAAGTCCAAAAAGGACACGGACGAAAATTATGATGCTGCCATTGCATTTATGATGGAGCATTTAGAACATTTTATCATCTTCGCAGGTACTCATAACGAGCAGAGTAGCCTTAAACTGGTAGATCTTATGGAAAAGAATGGAGTTCCATCGAACGATGAACATATTTGGTTTGGGCAGTTGTTTGGCATGAGCGACCATATTACCTATAATTTGGCCGCAGAAGGTTATAACTCTGTAAAATACTTGCCCTACGGTCCTGTTCGCGACGTAATGCCCTATCTGATCAGAAGAGCAGAGGAAAACACTTCGGTTGCCGGGCAAACCTCTAGGGAATTGGCCCTGATTACCAAAGAACGGAAGCGGAGGAAGTTGGGGGATCAGTAACCAAACTGTAACAATTCTCTACTTTTGGACACTTATAGGTCAAATCCCATTTTTATGGAACTGGACCTACTAAAAAAGAGTTGGGAAAAATTAAACTTTGAAACAGGTGAAGATGCAGTGCCCGATTTTTCTATTATCAGAAAAAAAGAGTCTGTTTTAGCTTTAAATACCGCCCGAAAGCTATTTGTTTTTTCAATGTTAGAGTTCGCTCTTTGGGGTGTTCTGGGAATAGTACTTCAAGTTTATTTTCAAAAAGACATCCCTGAATCTTTCTTGCAGTTTAAGCCATTGATTATTTTGGAAAAAATAAATTACTTGGTCTTGGCTGTTTTTATTGCTGCATTTTTATGGTCTTACAATACAATTAAAACAAATATCGGGGTTAGAGAGATGCTATCCCGAATATTGCAAAGCAAACAACTTGTCACGTACTATGTAAACTATAACATCATAGTGTTTGGTTTAACGTTTTTAACAAGTTTTGTTTGGGAGCTTTTTAACAATGAACAGCTTGTAATGTTGTTGCAAAACAAGCATGGGCTGGTGATTCCCGGGCTTATAGTTTTTGGTACTGCATTGACCCTTATCCTTACCGTGCTGGTTCATAAGGCCTACATGTTTTTTTATGAAAGATTCATTCTAAGCTTTAATACGCTACTGAAAAACCTTAAAGAACTGGAAGGATAATAGAATTTTTAGTCAATAGTCGGTTTTACTGCCTGAACTTCAATGTCTTTATCACAATTCTTTACTTTTAGTTCCAATTCTTCCCCATTGTAATCGTGTGAGATAAAATAGGTTTTGCATGGCTTGGATTTAGTGTCGCTTTTACTAAAATCCACATCGCCATCCTTAAAGAAAGATTGGATAAGCAGAGTGTCTCGGTACTGCTCGGGTAGGGATTCAGAAAAAGTCAAGGGTTTAGATCGCAAGTCCTTGAGCACCCTGCAATTGGGTAAATAGCAGAAATCGATTCCCCCTTCACCTGATTTTTTCTTCAAAAAGAATACTAAAAATATCAATCCAATGGACAGCCCTACCAAGTACCACCCCAATCGTTTCAAAAAACCCATCTACATTAAAAAATAAGAAAATTAATATCGTTGTAATTTAACCCAAACCAATCCCCGACCGATTTATTGGTCAAAATACCGTGGTACATATAAAGTCCGTTGCGCAACCCTTTGTCGAACCTAAGGGAATGTTCCAATCCCCCTTCTTCACCAATTTTTAATAAATACGGCGTAAATATATTGCTAATGGAAATCGAAGAGGTACGAGGATATCTTGATGGAATATTGGGAACACCGTAATGGATCACGCCGTATTTTTCGAAGGTTGGTTTCCGATGTGTGGTCACTTCGGAAGTTTCAAAACAACCGCCCATATCAATACTGACATCTATAACTACTGCGCCTTTTTTCATGTTTTCCACCATGGAACTGGATACAACAACCGGCGAACGGTCCTTGCCTCGGGTCGCACCAATGGCAACATCGCAACGTTTTAAGGATTTTATCAGGTTCTTGGGCTGCACGGTAGAGGTGTACAGGGTCTGGTTCAGGTTGGTCTGTAATTTTCGCAGTTTACTGATGGAATTATCAAAAACTTTTACATTGGCGCCCAAACCCAAGGCCGAACGTGCTGCGAATTCACCTACGGTTCCAGCGCCTATAATCACAACTTCTACAGGCGGCACACCACTTATGTTACCGAACATTAAACCGTTCCCCTCGCTGGGCATGGCCATTAACTCCGCAGCTATTAAAATAGAGGAAATCCCAGCGATCTCGCTTAGGGATCGAACTGCAGGATAATTACCATCGTCGTCCCGAATGTATTCAAATGCGATGGCCGTCAATCGCTTTTTGGCCATAACCTCAAAATATTCCTTGTTCTGCGTCTTGATCTGCAAGGCAGAAATAATAATGGTCTGCGGATTCAGGTAATCAATTTCGGTAAGGGTAGGTGGCTCAACTTTTAAGATTATAGGGCAAGAAAACACTTTTTTGGTATCGCGGGTAATTTCTGCGCCTGCGTTGGTATAATCTATATCCAAAAAATTGGCCCCTTCACCGGCCCCGGATTCAATTAAGACCCTATGCCCATGTGCCGTGATGGCATTAACGGCATCTGGTGTAAGGCACACCCGCTTTTCTTGATATTGATTTTCTTTTGGGATACCTATAAAAAGCTCACCTTTTTGTTTATCGATCTCTAAAGTTTCTTCTTGTGGAAGTAACTGTTGTTTGCTAAATGGAGAGGAAGCTTGGCTCATATAGGGTAAATCTATTCTAAACGCCCCAAGGGCATTTGAGCAAATTTACATTTTTTTTGAAGTAGTCTTTTGGCGTTGCTCCAATTTCTCACGTTCCTTGCGCAATTCCTCTTTTTCCTTAAGAATTTGAAGTTCGGTATCCATAGCCTCCAGATCGATGCCATGTACGTGTTTATCCACCAACTTGACCCTAATAAAATAAACAACGGGAATCACTACCATGGTTACGGCAATTATGTACAAGATTTCATTTTCATCCACAATACCCGATTCAAAGGTTAAGACAGAAAACAATTGAAAGCTGTACATGGCAATCGGAATCAAGATGGTGTAATACCACCATTCTTTTGAGGTAATAAACCAAATTATCAACAACAGCAATGGTACAATTTTACCAAAATAGTAATAAAAGGAATCTGCTACATCATTAAAACCATTGTTTCCAAATTCAATTCCTAAAAACGAATATGACGTACTACCTACGGGAATGTATTTATACCAATAAAACATAATAGGGGTTATAGCAATTAAGATTGCAAATATTCCCTCCAAAATGAATTTTTTTCTGATACTTTTTTTGCTGCTCATTACTGGTGATAACATAAAAAAGTTCAAATTATTGTAAAAAAAATGACCCTATTTAAAAAACAGGGTCATCTCATTCTTACAAGGATATCAAAATTATAATTTTTTGATATCCTTTTTCTTGATGCTAGTAGTTTGATCTTTGTCAACTTTAACAACATCTGTAGAAACAGCTGTCATTGCCAAAAATGCAACAGCTAGCAATCCAAAAAAAACTTTTTTAGTGTTCATCGTAAAAGAGTTTTTGGTTAATAAATGAATTCATTCTTCAGAACAAATGTAGGAAAATATTTCAACCTTCCATGCCATTTATCGATAAAATTGGTTTTTAAACGCAAAAAAACAACACTTTGTCGAAAATGACCCGTCCAGAACAATAATTTGTTTGAATATAGACCTATTGCGTTTTAAGAAATATTTAACTCGATTGAACGTGTGTTTTCATCGATAAAATGCAAGAATACCCCCACAGCATCTTCCGGTAGTAGGGACGATATTTTATCGGGCCATTCTATAAATAGCCAAGCATCCGAGTTCAAGTAATCATCAAACCCCATATCCAACGCCTCCATTTCATCGTTGAGTCGATAAAAATCGAAATGATAGGCCAGGGGAGTGTTATTTTTATCCGAATATTCGTTAACCAAACCGAATGTAGGGCTGTTGGCCACATCGGCCGCGCCAAGTTCCTTTACCATGGCCTTTACCAAAGTGGTTTTGCCCACGCCCATTTCGCCATAGAGGCACAGCACTTTGTTCTGGGCTTTTTGCAAAACTGTCTTGGCAATTTCATGGATCTCCTTCAATTGAAACGTTCTCTTCGACATAACTTTATTTTGGGTCCAAAACTACAAAAGGAACGATCATTTCTTCCAATGAAACCCCACCATGTTGATAAGTGTTGCGGTAGTAACTTACGTAATGATTATAATTATTGGGATAGGCAAAAAAGAGGTCGTTCTTGGCAAAAATAAAGCTGCTGCTCAGGTTAATGTTGGGCAAATGTATTTCTTGTGGGTTCTTTGTTGCCAGCACTTCTTTTTCTTGATAAGTTAGGCTTCGCCCGGTTTTGTAGCGCAGATTTAAGCTAGTTTCTCTATCGCCGATAACTTTGGAAGGTTGCTTTACATTAATGGTACCATGATCAGTGGTCAGGATCAGTTTCATTCCCAAGTCTTGTGCTTGTTGAATGATTTCCAGCAAAGGGGAATTTTTAAACCAGCTTAGGGTAAGGGAACGATAAGCCTTGTCATTCGAAGCAAGTTCCTTTACCACTTCCATTTCGGTTTTGGAGTGGGAGAGCATATCCACAAAATTATATACCACCACGGTTAAGTCGTTGTCTTTTTGACATTTAAAATTTTGGGCCAATTGTTTTCCTTGCTTTAGGTTGATAATTTTATGGTATTCCCAATTTAAATCCAGCCCCAAACGCTGTAATTGTTCGCCCAAAAACTCTGCTTCAAAAAGATTTTTCCCTCCTTCGTCCGTATCATTTTTCCACCAATCCGGATAACGCCTTTCCATTTCCGAGGGCATTAGGCCAGAAAAAAGGGCGTTACGGGCATACTGCGTAGCCGTTGGCAAAATGCTGAAATACGCGCATTCCTGTTTTTTCTTGTAATGCACGGATAAAGATTTCTCAAATGCCAACCATTGATCGTATCTTAAGTTATCTATGACCACCAAAAGGGTTTTACTGCCTTCCAGCTCCGGTTGTATTTTATTTTTGAACAAGGTATGCGACATAATGGGAGCGTTATCGCCCTTGAACCATTCCTTATAGTTTTTGTCCACAAATTTTCCGAATTGCGAGTTGGCTTCCACTTTTTGGGATTCCAGTATTTCGAACATTCCGGAATCCTCGATCTGTTCCAGTTCCAATTCCCAATAAATCAATTTTTTGTACAGCTCCATCCACTCCTCATATGTATTGATCATGGAAAGGTCCATAGCAATCTTTCGAAATTCCTGTTGATAATTGGCTGTAGTTTTTTCCGATACCAATCGGGAGTTGTCCAAACTCTTTTTTAGGGACAATAAAATTTGGTTGGGATTTACGGGTTTTATAAGATAGTCGGCGATTTTGGATCCGATCGCCTCGTCCATGATGTATTCTTCCTCACTTTTGGTGATCATCACCACAGGAATGGAACCATCGTATTTTTTTATTTCGGTCAAGGTTTCCAAACCAGAAAGACCTGGCATATTTTCATCCAAAAACACAATATCAAAAAAGGTCTCCTTGATCTCCTCGATGGCATCTTGTCCACTCTGGCTCGTAACTACATTGTACCCTTTACTTTGTAAAAATAATATGTGTGGTTTTAACAGGTCTATTTCATCATCGACCCATAGAATTGTAATCTTGTTCATATAGTAGTTATCTTTGTGGGAAATAAAACAAAAAACTTTGGTAAAAACCAATAAGCTTAATGTTTTCAACGATCCAATTTACGGTTTTATTGGAACTCCCAACGAACTAATTTTTAGTCTGATCGCACACCCTTACTTTCAAAGGCTGAGGCGAATATCCCAAATGGGACTTTCTTATTTGGTTTACCCGGGAGCACACCACACTCGGTTTTCACATGCCTTGGGCAGTATGCATTTAATGACGAAGGCCATCCAGGTACTAAAAATAAAAAACGTTCCCATAACCGAAGAGGAAGAAAAAGGCCTTCTGTGCGCCATATTGCTTCACGATATTGGTCATGGACCATTTTCCCACGCCTTGGAGGGCTTTGTTGCCAAGGAAATTAGCCATGAGCAGATTTCCTTAAAATTTATGCAGGAGCTCAACAAAGAGTTCAATGGACAATTGGATACGGCCATTGCCATTTTTAAGGGGAATTACCCAAAAACCTTTCTAAACCAATTAGTATCCAGTCAACTGGATATGGACCGATTGGATTATTTAAAGCGGGACAGTTTTTATTCTGGGGTAACGGAAGGCAACATAAATTCTGAAAGGCTTATTTCCATGCTCAATGTAGTGGAAGGAAACTTAGTGTTGGAAGAGAAAGCCATATATGCGGTGGAAAAATTTTTGATGGCCCGTAGATTTATGTACTGGCAAGTGTATTTGCACAAAACTGGATTGGTAGCGGAACAATTATTGGTCCGGGTCATGCAACGCGCCCGCCTTCTCTTGAGTAAAAACACCGAACTTACCTGCAGCAAGCCCTTATTGTTTTTTTTAAAGAACAATGGCACGTTGAAATTTAATGCCGAAATTTTAAAGTCCTTTGCCGATCTTGATGATATGGATATCCTGGGAGCTCTGAAAACTTGGCAATTCCATGAAGATTTTGTCCTATCCAAACTTTGCAAAATGCTATTGGAAAGAAGACTGCTCCATGTTAAGGTAAAGAAAAGGGCCCTTTCCACAGAAAAAATGGAAGAGAAATTGAATTGGATCATGGAAAAACACGATCTTTCCATAGAAGAAGCTTCCAATTTTGTGTTTCAAGGGGAGATATCCAACAAGGCCTATAGCAAAGATGAAGCCATCAAAATTTTAAAGAGTAACGGCAAAATATCGGATGTTCTCAAGGAATCGGACCAACTCAGCTTAAAAGCACTGGCAAAAACCGTGACCAAATATTATAGCTGTTATCCTAAGAAAGCCGTTTAACAAATTTTGTTACTTTTGCACCAATGAAATTTACAGCTACCCAAATTGCCGGAATCCTAGAGGGGGAAGTTGAGGGAAATCCTCAAATCGCTGTCCATAAATTATCTAAGATCGAAGAGGGTGAAAAAGGGTCGTTGACCTTTTTGGCCAATCCTAAATACACCTCTTATATTTATTCCACCAAGGCATCCATTACCATAGTAAATAAGGATTTTGTTCCAGAGCAGTCCATTACAACAACATTGATCAAAGTTGATGATGCGTACAAATCCTTTTCCAAATTATTGGAATACTATAATCAGGTTAAAAATAACAAAGTGGGTATAGAAAACCCCTGTTATATTTCGGAAACCGCAAAGTACGGCGAAGAATTTTACCTGGGAGCGTTTGCTTACCTCGGAAACAATGTGAACATTGGCAATAATGTAAAAGTCTATCCCAATGCCTACATTGGCGATAACGTGACCATTGGAAACAATGTAATCGTTTTTGCAGGAGCCAAAGTCTATTCCGAAACCATAATCGGCAACAACTGTGTAATCCATGGTGGTGCCATTATCGGTGCGGACGGATTTGGATTTACGCCCAATGCCAACGGAGAATATAGTAAAGTGCCCCAAACAGGCAACGTTATTATAGAGGACAACGTTGATATTGGTGCAGGAACTACAATAGACCGAGCAACCCTAGGGTCCACTATATTAAGGAAGGGAGTAAAACTGGACAATCAAATCCAGATTGCCCATAACGTGGAAATTGGTGAACATACAGCCATTGCGGCCCAAACAGGTGTGGCTGGTTCCACCAAAATTGGCAAAAACTGTTTGATCGGCGGCCAGGTAGGTATCGTAGGGCATATTACCATTGGCGATAGGGTTCGTATACAGGCACAATCCGGAATAGGCAGAAATGTAAAGGACGATGAAGTACTCCAAGGATCTCCTGCCTTAAATTATGGTGATTTCAACAAATCGTACGTACACTTTAAGAATTTGCCAAAATTGGCAAATCAAATCTCCAACATAGAAAAAAAAGTTGAAGGTGAGCAAAACAAGTAACAAACAACGCACAATAGCCAAAAAAGTAACCCTACAAGGTGTAGGTTTGCACACTGGGGAAAATGTAACAATGAGTTTTCTTCCTGCTGACGAAAACCATGGTTTTGCGTTTAAAAGAATAGATCTCGAAGGTGAACCCATAATAGAGGCCGATGCCAATTATGTGGTAAACACCCAACGTGGGACCAATCTGGAAAAGAACGGTGTCAAGATCCACACATCGGAGCATGTTTTAGCAGCTTTGGTAGGTTTGGATATAGACAATGTTCTCATAGAGTTGGATGCACCGGAACCTCCGATCATGGACGGTTCTTCCAAATTTTTTGTCGAAGCTTTGGAAGAGGCCGGAATTGTGGAACAAGAGCAGGAACGTGAAGAGTATGTGGTAAAAGATGTGATTTCTTATAAAGATGAGACCACGGGAAGCGAAATCACCATTATTCCCGCAGAAGAATACCAAGTAACCACCATGGTAGACTTTGGCACTAAAGTTTTGGGAACACAGAATGCCACATTGGAAAAAATGTCGGATTTTAAAGAAGAAATAGCCGATGCCCGCACATTTAGCTTTCTACATGAACTCGAAATGTTGTTGGAGCATGGACTAATAAAAGGTGGAGACCTAAACAATGCCATTGTGTATGTGGACAAGGAAATCTCCGAATCCACCATGAAAAAATTGGAAAAGGCCTTCAATAAAGAAAAACTCTCCGTTAAGCCCAACGGTATTTTGGATAACCTGACTTTGCACCACCCAAATGAAGCTGCACGTCATAAGTTATTGGATGTGATCGGCGATTTGGCACTTGCCGGAACCCGGATCAGAGGAAAAGTAATCGCCAACAAACCCGGGCATTTTGTGAACACCCAGTTTGCAAAAAAACTCTCCAAAATCATAAAGATCGAGAAAAGGAACAAAGTTCCCACATACGACCTGAACCAAGAACCATTGATGGATGTGAACGAAATTATGGCAAGACTGCCGCACAGACCTCCATTTTTATTGGTCGATAAGATTTTGGAACTATCCGACACACATGTGGTGGGCGTAAAAAACGTGACCATGAACGAGCCGTTCTTTGTGGGCCATTTTCCTGGTGCACCGGTAATGCCAGGGGTATTGCAAGTGGAAGCAATGGCTCAAACAGGAGGAATTCTTGTATTGAGCACTGTTCCCGACCCTGAGAACTACCTCACATTCTTTATGAAGATCGATAAGGTAAAATTTAAGCAACAAGTAGTTCCGGGAGATACCTTAATTTTTAAATGTGATCTAATTTCGCCCATCCGAAGAGGAATTTGCCATATGCAGGCCTATGCCTATGCCAACGGGAAGTTGGTTTCGGAAGCAGAACTAATGGCGCAGATCGTAAAAACAAAAAACACAGATTCGTAGATGAACCAACCTTTAGCATATGTTCACCCCGGGGCCAAAATTGCCAAAAACGTGGTAATTGAACCCTTTACCACCATACACAACAATGTTACCATAGGTGAAGGCACATGGATAGGCTCCAATGTGACCATTATGGAGGGCGCCCGTATCGGGAAAAACTGTAATATATTCCCCGGTGCCGTAATTTCGGCCATGCCCCAGGACTTAAAATATCAAGGAGAAGATACCACGGTCCAGATTGGCGACAATACCACCATTCGTGAATGCGCCACTATCAACAAGGGAACATCCGATCGGATGAAGACTGTAATCGGCAACAATTGTCTAATTATGGCCTATTGCCATATTGCACACGATTGTTTGGTGGGCGACGGTTGTATATTTAGCAATAATTCCACTTTGGCAGGACACGTCACCATAGGTCAAAATGTAGTTCTGGCAGGTATGGTGGCAGTTCACCAATTTGTATCCATTGGAAACCACGCATTTGTAACAGGTGGTTCCTTGGTTCGTAAAGATGTACCTCCTTATGTAAAGGCTGCGAGAGAACCACTTTCCTATGTTGGCATCAATTCCATTGGATTGCGAAGAAGAGGTTTCGAATCCGATAAGATTCGTGAGATTCAAAATATTTACAGACTACTTTATCAACAAAACTATAACAATTCCCAAGCTGCGTCCATTATAGAAGCAGAAATGGAGGCAACCCCGGAAAGGGATGAGATTCTTCAATTCATTAGAGATTCGCAGAGAGGAATTATGAAAGGATATTTCAGTTCAAACTAAAATTTATGGCAAGTACTTCAGATATAAGAAAAGGATTGTGCATCAAGTACAACAACGACATCTACAAAATTGTGGAGTTTCTTCATGTTAAACCAGGTAAAGGGCCTGCATTTGTCCGTACCAAATTAAAGAGCGTAACCACCGGAAAAGTAATCGACAACACTTTTTCCGCCGGTCATAAAATTGAAGACGTCCGTGTAGAAACACGCAGCTATCAATTTTTATACAACGAAGGTGAAACATATCATTTTATGAACACCGACGATTACACTCAGATCGCATTGCAAAGAGACGCATTGGATGCTTACGATCTTTTGAAAGAAAGTGAAGTGGTAACCATTATTTTCAATGCTGAGGACAACATGCCGCTTTCCGTTGAAATGCCCGCAAGTGTAGTTTTGGAAGTTACCCACACCGAGCCAGGTGTGAAGGGAAACACGGCTACAAACGCAACAAAACCGGCAACGGTAGAAACTGGGGCCACGATCAATGTTCCTCTTTTTATCAACGAAGGCGATAAGATAAAAATCGATACGGAGAAAGCTTCCTATTTGGAGCGCTCCAAAGAATAAGGCTGAATGAAATTCCCAAAAACCTATACCTTAAAAGAAATTTCGGAACTTATTGATGCCGATTTTGTGGGGAATAAGGATTTTCCTGTTTTAGGCATGAACGAGATCCATGTGGTGGAAGAAGGTGACATTGTATTTGTGGACCATCCCAAGTATTATGACAAAGCACTGCAGTCAAAGGCTACAGTAGTTCTCATCAATAAAGAGGTGGAATGTCCAGAAGGCAAAGCATTGCTGGTCTCGGATGATCCCTTTAGGGATTTCAATAAGTTAACGCGTCATTTCAAACCTTTTGAAAGTGCTGTAGTATCCATAGCGGAATCTGCAAAAATAGGGGAGGGAACGATCGTACAGCCCAACGTATTTATCGGCAACCATGTAGAAATTGGTAAAAATTGCGTAATTCATCCCAACGTAACCATTTACGATGGATGCAAATTGGGCAATAACGTAACCATACATGCAGGAACCGTGTTGGGGGCCGATGCGTTCTACTATAAAAACAGGCCCGAAGGTTTTGACAAATTGCTTTCCGGTGGGAATGTCGTGATAGAGAACAATGTGGATATTGGAGCCGGATGCACAATTGACCGTGGCGTAACAGGCTCAACTACCATAAAAGAAGGGGCTAAATTGGATAACCAAATCCAAGTGGGGCACGATACCGTTATCGGAAAAAAATGTTTGATCGCATCCCATGTAGGTATCGCTGGTTGTTGCATTATTGATGACGAAGTGACACTGTGGGGCCAGGTGGGTATCACCAGTGGTGCCACCATTGGGAAAAAGGCGGTAATATTGGCCCAATCGGGTATATCCAAATCCCTGGAAGGCGGTAAAACCTATTTTGGTTACCCGGCCGAGGAAGCTCGGGAAAAACTCAAACAAATTGCATACATCAAAAAGATTCCAGAAATCTTGAAAAAACTAAAAAAGATTTAAGAAATCAATAGAAAAAAACTTTAGTAAACCATATTTTTGTATCTACATTAAGTTAAATATATGAGCGTCTTAGTAAACAAGGATTCAAACATAATTGTACAAGGATTTACCGGTAGTGAAGGAACTTTCCATGCCGAACAAATGATTGAATACGGAACCAACGTAGTCGGTGGTGTGACCCCAGGAAAAGGTGGTCAGGAACATTTGGGAAAACCAGTTTTCAACACCGTTGAGGAAGCTGTAAAAGAAGTTGGTGCCGATACCACGATTATTTTTGTTCCACCCGCATTTGCTGCGGATGCCATTATGGAAGCTGCCGATGCAGGAATCAAGGTGATCATTACCATTACCGAAGGTATTCCCGTAGCGGATATGGTAAAAGCCAACGATTACATCAAGGATATGGACTGTACGTTGATCGGTCCAAACTGCCCAGGAGTAATTACTCCGGGTGAGGCAAAAGTTGGTATTATGCCAGGATTTGTCTTCAAAAAAGGAAAAGTAGGCATTGTGTCCAAATCGGGAACATTGACTTATGAAGCTGCCGATCAAGTTGTTCGCCAGGGATTGGGAATCACAACAGCCATTGGAATTGGTGGTGACCCTATTATCGGGACCACGACAAAACAAGCTGTTGAATTGTTGATCAACGATCCGGAAACCGAATGTGTGGTAATGATCGGTGAAATTGGTGGCCAATTGGAGGCCGAAGCGGCAAGATGGTACAAAGAAAGCGGTAGCAAAAAGCCTGTTGTAGGTTTTATTGCTGGTGAAACTGCTCCTGCCGGACGTACCATGGGACACGCCGGAGCTATTGTAGGCGGTAGTGATGATACCGCACAGGCCAAGAAAAAAATCATGCGCGACTGTGGTATCCATGTTGTGGATTCTCCCGCAGAAATTGGCGTAAAAGTGAAAGAAGTGGTTGGATAATCAACCGTTAAATCCATACTAAATCCCGTTTTATGCGGGATTTTTTTTCGTCTAAACATAAAACAACGACTATATTTGGTTAATAACCATTCAAACACCATCGATTTATGAAACTTTTGGAAGGGAAAAACGTAATTATAACAGGAGCAAGTAGGGGCATTGGAAAAGGAATCGCAGAAGTATTTGCCAAACATGGAGCAAATGTGGCGTTTACTTACAGCTCTAGTGAAGCTCCAGCATTGGAACTGGAACAAGAATTGACCAAACTTGGCGTCAAAGCCAAAGCCTATAAAAGTAACGCCGCAAGTTTCGAAGAGTCCGAAGCACTTGTTGCCAAGGTCTTAGAGGATTTTGATGGCAGGATTGATGTACTCATCAACAATGCAGGCATTACCAAAGACAATTTATTGATGCGAATGGGAGAGGACGATTTTGATAAAGTAATCGAAATCAACCTAAAATCAGTTTTCAATATGACCAAAGCAGTGCAACGTACTATGTTGAAGCAACGTAAAGGCTCTATAATCAATATGAGCAGTGTGGTTGGAGTAAAAGGCAATGCGGGTCAGACCAATTACGCAGCTTCCAAAGCAGGAATGATCGGGTTTACAAAATCCGTTGCCTTGGAACTAGGGTCTAGGAATATACGTTGCAATGCCATTGCGCCAGGTTTTATCGAAACTGAAATGACCGAAAAGTTGGACGAAAAAACAGTTCAAGGTTGGAGGGAAGGTATTCCTTTAAAACGAGGTGGTAGCCCCGAGGATGTTGCCAACGCCTGTGTTTTCTTGGCATCGGACTTATCTGATTATGTCACCGGACAGGTATTGAACGTTGATGGAGGAATGTTAACATAAGTGAATGGAACTGAGCACGGTACTTCTTATTGTTTTAGCAGTTGCTGCCGCGCTTGCCCTTGTCTATTTTCAATATTACCATAAAGACTCGAGAAAGGGTTCACTTAAATTTATATTGGCCGCACTGAGGTTTGTCACCTTGTTTTGCGGCCTTTTACTTTTGGTAAATCCAAAGTTTGTCAATAGGGATTATTTTATCGAAAAAGCCAATTTGATTCTATTGGTGGACCATTCCGAATCCATGCAAGAAGCCTCATCAGAGGGCGAAATTTACCAAGCCATACAACAAATAAAGCAGGATGAAGCCATAAACGAAAGGTTTGCTGTGCATCAATATGGTTTTGGCGATATTGTTTCAGTAACCGATTCCATTCGTTTTGATCAAGGAAATACGGATCTTTCCAAAGCGTTGACTACCGTAAATGATGTATTTGTAAACGGAAACAATGTTATTGCATTATTTTCTGATGGGAACCAGACCTTGGGCAAGGATTTCGAATACATCAACTTAAAGGACAATTTAACTGTAAATCCCGTAGTTGTAGGTGACACCACTCAATACGAGGATATCGCCGTAGACTTTATCAACGTAAATAAATACGCATTTTTACGTAATACCTTTCCGATCGAGACCTCTGTCCGTTATCAAGGAAACAGTTCAGCATCCAGTACCATTTCTATTTATCTAGATGGCAGTAGGGTTCACCAGGAACGTATTGAACTGAGCGCGGAAAATAATAGCCGGACGATTACAACTTTGGTCGAGGCAAAAAGTGTAGGGGTTAAAACCATAAAAATAGAAATCAGACCTTTGGACAGTGAACGAAATGTTACCAATAACTCCAAAGAAACGGCCATAGAGGTCATCGATGAAAAAACCAATATTGCGATTGTTTCGGATATACTTCATCCGGATATCGGTGCGCTCAAAAAATCCATTGAATCCAACGAACAACGCTCCGTAATCCTTCTAAAGCCAGATGCCACCCCATCCGAGTTGGAAGAAATAGGTTTGTTCATCCTATATCAGCCTAACAGGAATTTTAAAACTATATACGATTATTTGGAAAAATATGGGGGAAACTATCTCACTATTGTAGGGACAAAAACAGATTGGAATTTTGTGAATGCCTCGCAAAATAGCTTTACGGTATCCGGCAGTAGGCAGCAAGAGGATGTTTTACCCGTTTTAAACAATGCATTTGGGTTGTTTGGATTGGGCGAATTTTCGGTTGACGACTTTCCGCCCCTGCAAGGAACCCTGGGTGAAATAGAACTTAACAAGGAGAGCGAAACCTTAATGTACCAACAGTTACAAGGTGTAAATTTGGATAAACCCCTATTCACCATTCTTACTGAGCGCAATAAAAAGGAAGCGATATTGTTCGGGGAAGATATTTGGAGATGGAGGGCCCAAACGTACAGAAACGAGCAAAATTTTAAAAAGTTTGATGACTTTATAGGGAATTTAATGATCTATCTAGTTTCCAATAAACAACGGAATCGACTGGAACTGGACTACGAACTTGTATTTGACAATGCCAATATGGCCAAGATCAGAGCTACCTATTTTGATGAAAGCTACCAGTTTAATGCCAACGCAAGTATTTCTATCAAAATAGAAGGAGAAGACAATGGTTTTACCAGAGTATCTCCATTACTTCTTAAAGGGGGCTTTTACGAAATCGATCTGAGCAACTTAGAGGCTGGCACCTATAAATTTACCGTCATGGTGGAAGATGAAAACTTGAATAGGTCCGGGACATTTAGAATCTTGGACTTTAATCCCGAGAAGCAATTAATCTCCGCCAACTATAAAAAAATGGGTCGTTTGGCATCCAAAAGTAACGGACACCTTTACTTTTTGAACAATCTGGACGATTTACAATCGGAATTGACCACTTCCGGAAAATTCTTGCCCGTACAAAAGACCAAGGAGAATGTCGTATCTTTAATAGATTTCCGTATTTTATTGGGATTGATTGCTCTATCCCTAACGTCGGAGTGGTTCATCAGAAAATATAATGGATTAATATAAATAGAAGTAAAAATGGACAAATTGCCCAAGATTGCGTTGCCTGCACTGGCAACGGTTATTTTCTTAATTATCATCATTTCAAAATCTGCAGTGACCATAGGTTCCGGTGAAGCAGGTGTATTGTATAAAACCTTTGGTGGCGGTGTTGTTACGGATGCCCCACCCTTGGGAGAAGGCTTTCATTTAGTAGCGCCCTGGAACAGGGTATATATTTACGAAGTAAGACAGCAGGAAAAAACCGAAAAAATGAATGTGCTATCGTCGAATGGACTGGATATTAAATTGGAAGCTTCCGTATGGTTCCAGCCTAAATACGATGAATTGGGAAAACTACACCAAGAAAAGAGCGAACAGTACATCGACCGAGTACTTCTTCCCGCTATACGCTCTGCGGCAAGAAGTGTTGTTGGAAGATATACGCCCGAACAACTTTATTCGAGCAAAAGGGATGCCATACAACAAGAGATATTTGAAGAAACCCAAAAAATAGTTGAGGATCAATACATCCAATTGAACGAAGTATTGGTAAGGGATGTAACATTGCCTCCCACTATTAAAGATGCCATTGAACGCAAATTAAAACAAGAACAGGAATCTTTGGAGTACGAATTTAGATTGGTCACAGCAGAAAAAGAAGCTGAAAAAGTTAGGATAGAAGCACAAGGTAAGGCAGATGCCAACCGTATTTTAAGTGCTTCACTTACCGATAAAATATTGCAGGACAAAGGCATAGACGCAACAATAAAACTATCCGAATCACCAAATACCAAAGTAATCGTGGTAGGATCGGGAGACGACGGCCTACCATTAATTTTGGGAAATAACTAAATAACTCTTTTTTGATATAAAAATATATCCTACTTTTGACGTATAATGAAAACGAATAACATACATCATCATCATTTTTATACTTGCTCTCAAGCGAGATAGGAATGTATTGCTGTATTTAAAATATATTCTAACCCGTTTGAGAAATCAAACGGGTTTGTTTTTTGTACCCCTTTGGTTTTTCGGACAAAAACTTGAAAAATGACAAAAATTAGAATTGCTGTTCAAAAGAGTGGGCGTTTAAACGAAGATTCGCTCAAAATTTTAAAAGATTGCGGTATTTCCATAGACAACGGGAAAGATCAATTAAAAGCTACTTCCCGCAATTTTCCCTTGGAAGTATTTTATCTAAGAAATGGGGATATTCCACAGTACCTGCGAGATGGGGTAGTGGACATAGCCATTATTGGTGAAAACGTCCTTATAGAAAAAGGGAAGGACATTTCCATAGCCGAACGTTTGGGTTTTTCCAAATGTCGGGTTTCCCTGGCAGTTCCAAAAAGCGAGAGTTACAATTCCATTAAGGATTTCGAAGGGAAGAAAATCGCAACTTCCTACCCAAACACGGTCAAGGAGTATCTGGCCGCCAGAGGGGTAAACGCAGAACTTCATATTATAAATGGTTCCGTGGAAATTGCTCCCAATATCGGTTTGGCTTATGGAATCTGTGATATTGTTTCGAGCGGTAGTACGTTGTTCAAAAACAACTTAAAGGAAGTCGAGGTAATGCTAAAAAGTGAAGCGGTGCTCGCTGTTTCGCCTACCATTTCCGAAGAGCGCAAAGAACTCTTAAAAAAAATACAGTTCAGGATCAAATCGGTTTTGCAGGCACGTCAGAACAAATATGTACTCATGAATGCACCAAACGAGAAACTGGACGAGATTATTTCCATTCTCCCCGGAATGCGGAGCCCCACGGTATTGCCCTTGGCTGAAGAAGGATGGAGCTCTGTGCACACGGTAATAAATCGAGAGACTTTTTGGGAAGTAATCGATGAACTGAAACAAGCGGGAGCAGAAGGTATCTTGGTTTGTCCAATCGAAAAAATGGTCCTTTAAAATTAGGTAGAATGATAGGTGAGTTCAACATAAAATGGATTCCCGAAGAGAATCTGTCCTCAATTTTACCTTTGGCATTTGTGCTGAACAACAAAAAGGTTTCCATGGATATCTTACAGCAACGATTGGCCGCTATGATTCCCATGGGATATAAATGTATCGGGGTTTATGATCAAGAAAGATTAGTGGGAATATGTGGGGTATGGGAACTGAACAAACTCTATGCGGGAAAGCATTTGGAACCGGATAATGTGATTATTGATCCCGAATATCAAGGAAAGAAAATCGGCGACTTAATGATGTCCTTTTTAACGGATTATGCAAAATCCATAGGTTGCGAAACCATGGAACTTAACTGTTATGCCAATAATAACAGAGGTAAACAATTCTGGAAAAACCAAGGTTACGAAGCCTTGGGCTTTCACATGATCAAAAGACTAAAACCATGAAAAAGTATATATATCCAGATAAAGACACTTGGCCAAAACTACTTCAAAGGCCAACACAGACTGTTTCCGACATAGAGGAAACGGTGAACGATATTTTTAAGGCTGTACAGACCGGTGGTGATGGGGTCATCAAAAAGTACACTGCGCAATTCGATAAGGTAGAATTGGACTCTGTTTTAGTGACTGCTTCAGAAATTGAAACTGCCAACAACAACGTTTCAGATGCTTTAAAGCAAGCTATCAATTTGGCCAAATCCAATATTGAAAAGTTCCACGCAGCCCAAAAAACTGATAAAGTTGAAGTCGAGACCATGCCTGGTGTGGAATGTTGGCAGGAAAAACGTCCTATTCAAAAAGTGGGGTTGTACATTCCAGGCGGAACAGCACCTCTATTTTCAACCATTTTGATGCTGGCCATTCCAGCGAAGCTTGCTGGGTGCAAAGAAATAGTACTATCCAGCCCGCCAGATAAAAATGGTAAAATCAATCCTGCCATTTTATATGCCGCCCAACTTTGTGGCGTTACACAAATTTTTAAGGTTGGAGGTATTCAGGCCATTGCAGGGATGACCTTTGGCACGGAGAGTATTCCGAAAGTGTACAAAATATTTGGTCCAGGTAACCAATATGTAACCGTTGCAAAGCAATTGGCCACCAAGTATGGTGTGGCAATCGACATGCCTGCGGGTCCAAGTGAGTTGTTGGTGGTTGCTGATGATTCTGCCAATGCTGCATTTGTTGCTTCGGATTTATTGAGTCAGGCCGAACACGGAGTAGACAGTCAGGTAATTTTGGTTTCTACTTCTGAGAAAATGATTGAAGCTGTTGAAAAGGAAGTTGAAATTCAGCTTGAACAACTACCAAGGGTCGATATTGCTCGAAAATCTATCGGCAATAGTAGATTGATTTTGGTCAAAGACGATAAAGAAGCCATAGAGCTCATCAACGAATATGGTCCGGAGCACTTTATTGTTTGTGTGGAAAACGAGGAATTTTATTTGGATAATATCCAGAATGCTGGTTCGGTTTTCATAGGAAATTACACCCCAGAAAGTGCGGGTGATTATGCTTCCGGCACCAACCACACCTTGCCGACCAATGGTTATGCCAAACAATACAGCGGTGTAAACCTGGATAGTTTTATGAAGAGCATGACCTTTCAGAAGATTTCAGAAAAGGGAATTCAAGGAATCGGGACTGCCATAGAATTAATGGCCGAAGCAGAAGGATTACAAGCACACAAAAACGCAGTAACCCTTAGATTAAATAGTTTGAAACAATGAAAGGGTTTGATTTAAATACATTGGTTAGGGAGTCCGTACAAAAACTACAGCCATACTCTTCGGCACGAGACGAATATGTCTCCGATGGTTCCGAAATGCTATTCTTGGACGCAAACGAGAACCCGTTCGATAATGGGGTAAATCGGTACCCCGACCCATATCAACGTAGCTTAAAATTATTATTGGCCGAACAAAAAGGAGTATCAGAAAGTCAAATTTTGTTAGGTAATGGAAGCGACGAAGTATTGGATTTAATTTACAGGGCGTTTTGCGAACCAAATCAGGATAACATCATCTCTTTGCCACCAACTTATGGCATGTACAAGGTGTTGTCGGGTATTAATGCGGTGGAAAACAGGGAAGTGTTACTGACTGACGATTTTGAACCGAATGTGGAAGAAATTTTAGGCGTAGTGGATGCCAAATCCAAGCTACTTTTTATTTGTTCGCCGAACAATCCCACAGGAAATTCCTTTAAAAAAGAAAGAATCGAACAATTATTGGCATCTTTCAGTGGATTGGTTGTTATCGATGAAGCCTACATCGACTTTTCAAAAGATGAAAGTTGGTTGTCTCAATTAGACTCTTATCCAAACTTAATCGTTACGCAAACCTTGTCAAAAGCCTATGGTTTGGCAGGTATCCGGTTGGGCATATGCTATGCATCCGAAGAAATAATTAAGGTTTTGAACAAAATCAAACCACCGTACAATGTTAATCAATTAACTCAGCAAAGTGCACTCGAGCGTGTTTTAAACCAAGATTTAGTCAATAAAGAAATACTACAAATACTACAGGAGCGAGATCAACTGATCACTGCTTTAAAGAACTTGGGATTTGTAAAAAAAATATACCCCACCGACGCCAATTTTGTGTTGGCCAAGGTCGATAATGCCAACAAACGCTACCAACAACTTTTGGAAAAGCAAGTAGTGGTGCGAAACCGCAGTACGCAGCCGCTTTGTGAAAACACTTTGCGCTTTACCGTTGGTACACCAGAAGAAAACAAAAAATTGATAGCCACTTTAAAAGAATTGAACTAATGGCCAAAAAAGTACTATTTATTGATCGTGATGGAACCATCATCAAAGAAACTGTCGATGAGCAGATAGATGCCTTTGAAAAAATGATTTTCTATCCCAAGGCATTTACGTATTTAGGAAAAATTGCAAAGGAATTGGACTATGAATTGGTGATGATCACCAACCAAGATGGGTTGGGAACCGATATTTTTCCCGAAGATACCTTTTGGCCCGTACATAATTTTATCATCAAATCTTTTGAAAATGAAGGTGTGGTTTTCGATGCCGTTTACATCGATAAAACCTTTCCAAAGGACAATGCCAACACTCGTAAACCTGGCACTGGCATGTTGACTTCCTATTTTTCCGAGGAATATGATTTGGAAAATTCATTTGTGATCGGTGACCGTTTGACAGATGTGGAGTTGGCCAAGAATCTTGGAGCCAAAGGCATCTTCATCAATGACAATACCCATTTAGGAACAGGAGAAATCACAGTAAAACGTGAAGAATTGGATGACTTCATCGCTCTGGAAAGTAATGATTGGGAGAAAATCTACGAGTTCTTGAAATTGGAAAATCGTGTTGCTGAAATCTCACGTAAAACCAATGAGACTGATATTCAAATCAAAATAAACCTCGACGGAACTGGAAAAAGCAATATCAACACAGGATTGGCATTTTTTGACCATATGTTGGATCAATTGGCCAGACATGGACAAATGGATTTAAATATTAAAGTAGATGGTGATTTAGAGGTAGATGAACACCATACCATTGAAGACACAGCAATTGCATTGGGTGAGTTGTTCTCCAAAGCTTTGGGCAATAAATTGGGTATTGAACGCTATGGCTTTGCATTGCCCATGGATGATTGCTTGGCACAAGTGGCCATTGATTTTGGAGGCAGAAACTGGTTAGTTTGGGATACCGATTTCAAGCGAGAGAAAGTAGGGGACATGCCTACCGAAATGTTCATGCACTTTTTTAAATCGTTCACTGATGGAGCCAAGGCGAACTTGAACATTAAAGCCGAAGGTACCAACGAACACCATAAAATTGAAGCGATATTCAAGGCCTTTGCCAAATCCATTAAAATGGCAGTAAAACGAGATGCTGAAAAAATGGTGTTGCCATCAACTAAAGGAATGCTGTAAAAGTCAGAAGTACAAAGTCAGAAGTACAAAATAAAAAGTTAGGAAGAGTCCAATGAGAAGGGATTTGAAGGAAAGAACAAAGACATTTGCCATTAGAACATGGAACTTATGTTCAAATATTCCAAAATCTAGAGAGTTTAATGCCTATGTTAATCAATTGATTAGGTGTTCGAGTTCCGTTGGAGCAAATTACAGGGCTTCACAACGAGCAAAATCTCGCGCTGATTTTATCAACAAACTCAAAATAGTAGAGGAAGAAATAGATGAAAGCATGTACTTTTTAGAACTTCTAATGGAAATAAGCGAAAATAAACTGACAGAAATGAAATCATTGCACACCGAAGCAACTGAAATTTTAGCCATTGTTGTTTCATCTATTAAAACCGCACGAGAAAATGGGAAATAGAATAGAACTTCGTACTTCTAACTTCAAACCTTGTACTTTTCTATGAAAATTGTAATTATCGATTACGGCGCAGGAAACATTCAAAGCATCATATTTGCCATAAAACGGTTAGGATATGAAGCCGTTTTGAGTCATGATGCCGAAGAAATCCGAAATGCCGATAAAGTGATTTTTCCTGGAGTTGGCGAGGCAAGTTCCGCTATGGTAAAATTAAGAGCCACAGGTTTGGATACGCTTATTCCAACGCTCAAGAAACCTGTTTTGGGCATCTGTTTGGGCATGCAGCTTATGTGTCGTTCATCCGAAGAAGGCAACACCGAAGGATTAGGAATTTTTGATTTGGATGTGGTTAAATTTTCTAACAAAGTAAAGGTTCCTCAAATAGGATGGAACCAGATTTCAGATTTAAAAAGTGAGCTTTTTGCCAATGTTCCTGATAAATCATACATCTATTTAGTGCACAGTTTTTATGCACCTATCGGTAAAGAATCCATTGCTATATCTGAATATGAGGTCGAATATAGCGCTGCTTTGCAGAAAGATAATTTTTATGGGGTACAGTTTCATCCAGAAAAAAGTAGTGAAGTAGGAAGTGGAATTTTGCAAAATTTCTTAAATCTATAAGTATGAGGGTAATACCAGCCATAGATATCATTGACGGTAAATGCGTTCGTCTTTCCAAAGGCGATTACAATACCAAAAAAGTCTATAACGAAAACCCTTTGGAAGTAGCCAAGGAGTTTGAGGAACATGGTATTCAACATCTTCATTTGGTGGATTTGGATGGCGCAAAATCCAAACATATTGTCAACCATAAAGTTTTGGAGTCCATTGCATCAAAAACCAATCTTCAAATTGATTTTGGTGGAGGGTTAAAATCCAATGAAGATCTGCACATTGCTTTTGAAAGTGGTGCAAAACAAATCACAGGTGGTAGTATCGCTGTAAAAGACCGAGACACGTTTTTGGGTTGGTTGGAAAAATATGGGCCGGAAAAAATTATTCTGGGTGCAGATGCCAATAATGAAAAGGTGGCCGTTTCTGGCTGGCAAGAAGAATCAGATTTACAACTTATTCCTTTTGTTCAACAATACCAATCGGAAGGCATAACCTATGTGATTTGTACAGATATAAGTAAGGATGGTATGTTACAAGGACCATCATTCCAGTTATACAAAAAAATGCTGTCCCAAACCAAAAAAGGATTACATTTAATTGCCAGTGGTGGAATCTCCACTTTTGACGAACTCCCCAAACTTGCCGAAATTGGTTGTGAGGGCACAATCATAGGCAAAGCCATTTATGAAGGTAAGATCAATTTAAAGCAATTGGAAAACTACATACTCGAAAATGGATAAAGAAAAAGAACTCCAAGAAGAATTGGTTTGGAATGCAGGGTATCGTATGAACGAAAACCTCCGTATGATCAAAATTTGTTTAGATCAATTGTCTGAAGAACAAGTTTGGCAGAAGCCGAACAGCTCGTGCAACAGCATTGCAAATCTTATTCTTCATTTATGCGGAAACATCACCCAATATGGGATTGCTTCCATTCAAAACTTGGAGGATGAACGTAAAAGGGATGAAGAATTTGCCACCGAATCTGGCTACACCAAAGCTGAGTTAATCAAAAAACTAGAAGATACGGTCGATGAAGCTAAAAGAGCATTTTATGATGCTCCCTTACATGAGCTTTTGCGCAAACGTTATGTTCAAGGGTTTAATTTTTCTGGGGTGGGCAATATTATCCATGTAACAGAGCATTTATCTTACCATACGGGTCAGATTGCACTGTACACTAAAATGTTGAACGATCAGGATCTTGAATTTTATTCTGGTGTAAACTTGAATGTGAAGAACGAGTAAATTAATAGTATACGTCATGCTGAACTTGTTTCAGCATCTCATCAATAGTTCCAATGAGACCCTGAAATAAATTCAGGGTGACGACGAATAATAATAGAAACCTAAACGTCATGCTGAACTTGTTTCAGCATCCTATCAATGCAAGAAAGTTTTGTTTACATAATGACCAACAAGCATAGGACAACATTTTATGTTGGTGTGACAAACAATTTAGAAAAAAGAGTAATTCAACATTCAAATGGATAGGTTCAAGTTTCACTAAAAAATATAATCTTCTTGATTTAGTATATTTTGAAACCTTTACTGATATTCAAGAAGCAATTGCTCGGGAAAAACAAATTAAAAATTGGCATCGTGAATGGAAAATGAATTTGATAAAAGAACAGAATCCAACTTTAAAAACGTTGGAATATTAAAAACACGTCATGCTGAACTTGTTTCAGCATCTCATCAATAGTTCCAGTGAGACCCTGAAATGAATTCAGGGTGACGACGAATAATAATAGAAACCAAAACGTCATGCTGAACTTGTTTAGCATCTCATCAATAATACAAGTGAGACCCTGAAATGAATTCAGGGTGACGACGAATAATAAAAGAAACCAAAACGTCATGCTGAACTCGTTTCAGCATCCTATCAATGCAAGAAAGTTTTGTTTACATAATGACCAACAAGCATAGGACAACATTTTATGTTGGTGTGACAAATAATTTAGAAAAAAGAGTAATTCAACATTCAAATGGAATAGGTTCAAGTTTTACTAAAAAATATAATCTTCTTGATTTAGTATATTTTGAAACCTTTACTGACATTCATGAAGCAATTGCTCGGGAAAAACAAATTAAAAATTGGCATCGTGAATGGAAAATGAATTTGATAAAAGAACAGAATCCAACTTTAAAAACGTTGGAACATTAAAAAACACGTCATGCTGAACTTGTTTCAGCATCTCATCAATAGTTCCAGTGAGACCCTGAAATGAATTCAGGGTGACGACGAATAATAATAGAAACCAAAACGCCATACTGAACTTATTTCAGCATCTCATCAATAATACAAGTGAGACCCCTTAACCAAGTTCTGGATGACGATAAATAATTATTGATGATTCAATAAAAAAATATGCTGACAAAAAGAATAATTCCCTGCCTCGACATAAAAGATGGTAGAACCGTTAAAGGTGTCAATTTTGTGGATTTACGTGATGCTGGTGACCCCGTAGAATTGGCACAACGGTATGCTGATGAAGGTGCAGATGAACTTGTTTTCTTAGATATTTCTGCCACCGAGCAAAAGCGTAAAACGCTAGCGGAGTTGGTGTATCACGTAGCAGAGAAATTAAATATACCATTTACAGTAGGTGGTGGAATCTCTTCTGTGGAAGATGTAGATATCTTACTTAAAAATGGAGCAGATAAAGTTTCCATCAATTCTTCAGCGGTTAAAAATCCAGAATTAATCAACGAATTGGTGGCCAAATTTGGTTCGCAATGTATAGTTGTGGCCATAGATGCTCGTAAAACTACCGATGGCTGGAAAGTGCATTTGGTGGGAGGCAAAGTGCCTACGGAATTGGATTTATTTGATTGGGCAAAAGAGGTAGAGCAGCGTGGTGCTGGTGAAATTTTATTTACATCAATGGACCATGACGGCACCAAAAATGGCTTTGCTGACGAGGAATTGGCTAAACTATCGAGTTTGGTAAACATTCCCATAATTGCCTCTGGTGGAGCGGGAGCGGTGTCTCATTTCACAGATACTTTTAAATATGGTAAGGCAGATGCAGCTTTAGCGGCTAGCGTTTTTCATTTTAAGGAAATCGAAATCAATTCACTCAAAAAAGAATTAAAGGAAAAAGGAATTCCTGTAAGATTATAATAATGCAAATAGACTTCAATAAAAATTCAGACGGACTAGTTCCTGCAATAATTCAAGATGCAACAACCAAAAATGTGTTGATGCTAGGGTACATGAATCAGGAAGCATACAACAAAACCCAAGAAACGGGTAAAGTCACTTTTTTTAGTCGTTCTAAAAATAGGTTGTGGACAAAAGGTGAGGAAAGTGGCAACTTTTTGGAATTGGTTTCTATGAAGGCAGATTGCGATAAGGATACCTTATTGGTCCAAGTGAAGCCAGCTGGGCCCACCTGTCATACGGGTACAGATACCTGTTGGGATGAAGAAAACACACCCAACTTTAGCTTTTTATCAGAATTAGAGAATGTAATCGCTTCCCGAAAAGAAAACAAAGAGGATGAAAAAAGCTATGTAGCTTCACTTTTTAGAAAGGGAATCAATAAAATTGCCCAAAAAGTAGGGGAAGAGGCCGTGGAAACGGTAATTGAAGCCAAAGACGATAACGAAGAATTGTTCTTAAACGAAAGTGCAGATCTTTTATTCCATTACTTGATTTTACTCCAAGCCAAAGGATACACTTTAAAAGATATTGAAAAAGTATTGATAGAAAGGCATTAAAAAAGGCTTTTTTATAAGGTAACGGGAGACCAAGTAAATTGGATTGGTTTTATAATCTTGTCCTGATTACAAATATAAACGGTATTGTTTTTAACAAATACTCTAGTCACAGGTATAGTTATTTTACTAGGTGCTTCTCCCTTCATCCTAATCTATTTGTTTCTTATAAC
This sequence comes from Flagellimonas sp. ABD4_174, assembly GCF_056160185.1. Taxonomy (NCBI): domain Bacteria; kingdom Pseudomonadati; phylum Bacteroidota; class Flavobacteriia; order Flavobacteriales; family Flavobacteriaceae; genus Flagellimonas; species Flagellimonas sp. ABD4_174. The sequence continues at coordinate 2,098,864 of NZ_JBSWWP010000001.1, read as the reverse complement.
GGTTTTTACCCATGTTAAATATACCTACTTTAATACCCAAACCAGCAGAGAAGCCGTTAATGCGATCCAGTGCTTGTTGCTCCAATTCAATTTTACTAGAAAACCGGTATTTACCAGTAGCTTCTAACTGTACGTACCTATTGATATTAAATAATAAACTTACTCCTGGTTCGTAAACAAATATGTAGTCCGAAGTGTCAAAATCCTCATTATCAAAATCGTTGTCATCGTTCTCAAAGGTGTCGCCATCTACATAACCAATAGCTCCGCCACCTATAAATTGAGGAAAGGACAGGCTAATTGTTCTTTTACCAAAAAGAATTGGTTCCAAGTGTAAGCCTACATAACCACCTATTAAATCTTCATTATCTATAGATAATTCGCCAGATAAGTTTTGTTGCGAATAAAACCCATAGGTTGCTAAGCCTATTTCTAATTTACGGTTAGCAACGTAAGCGAGTTTTAGACCGGCAAAAAAAGTGTCCTTTCCATCAATTTCGCCAATAGCCAATGGAATACCGAGATATATACCATGGACTACATTGTTACGGTCGTTAAAGGTGATGTATTCGTCATTACTTTTTTGTTGCGCATGCGTGGTGATTATACTAACTAATGCTATAAATAATACTGTCGTTTTTTGATTGAACATTATTCTAATTTTGATTGATATAATTTAAAGACAACCCAATTTTAAAAAGGTTGCATGTGTAAGACTATTTTAATCATTTATGGTTACAATTCCTTTAACTCCAGAAATAGTAATTTTTCCCAGGGCATTATTACCGTAGGTAGCTTCTATTTTTCTAAGTTTTTTACCCTTATCCAACATTTTGGAAGCAACATTATCAAAGGTTTTAGGTAGTCTTACAACTCCTTGTTCCAGTGTAGCTATAAAGCGATGGGGGAAATTTGTGGTTTTGATGGTAATATCAGAGGATTCTTGGGTGAGCGTTATAGCAGCATCGGGATTACCTATTTTAGCAACTACAAAATCTACAATCTTTAATTCGCTATCTATATCCTTTTGCAATTGCTCTATTCTAATGGAAGAGAATTTAAGACTTCCAAAAAGGTGTTTAACTTCTTCTACATGTATTTCATCCTTGTTTGAATACAACTCAAGTGTGGCTATAGCATTCAATTGTATTTCGCTCCCTTCCGTTGTTAATTGCAAGTTTTTGGCGTCATCCATGCTTAACTCGCCATTTTTTAGGACTATTCTGGCATAATTGATGTTTTTAGCACGTATTTTTCCAAATTTTAATTGAATAGTAGCTTTGCTGATCATTTCTCCTAACCATAAGTCACCATGTTCTAAGTTGGCCTCTAATTGCCCTTGCCATTCTTCTATAAGAATATCCCCAAATTTGTTGGTAACATTCAATTTGGCATCCCTAGGTAAAAACACTTCATAGTCTATTTGTACTCTACTCCGGTCTGAATCTATTGGGTTTGTCTTATTAAAAAAATCTGCAAACCATCCGGTATTTCTATTGGCTATAACAGATGTTATGGAAACATAGCTTTGATTGGCACGTATTTCTGGTTGCACTCTATGAAGCAAATCCTTGGCATTTTCTTCTTTTTTATGATTTACTTTTACAGTAATAACCACTTTTACTTTTGGCTGTTCCCAACCGGTGAAGGTTATATTTCCATATTTGTTGTCGATGTGTAGCTCTCCGTTAGCCTCTAATTTAAATTGCTTTTCTATTGTTTTTTCAACGTGCTCTTGTGCTGCCACAGTAGCTGAAGTTAGTAATAAGAGCAATCCTAGGTAAGTTTTATAAAGTGTACTCATAATTCTGCTCAAATTTTTTGGTTTCATTAAGTCGTTCTAAAAGCTTCTCTATAAGCTCAATGCGTTTTTTGTAGTTGGCAACAATAGCTTCCAGGACCTGCTCATTGTCTAAATTGGTCTCCATTTCTTTTTTTAGCGCCAGGTATTCCGCATCTAACTCGTCCATAAAAGACAAAAATTCATTTTTATCGGCTGTACTAAGTTTTGGATTTTTCTGTACCAACGCTACTTGGTAATTAACCAAACTTTTATAATGCATGTCTATTTCCAGCAACTCTTTTGATGCCAGCTGGTTCTCTGTAGCTATGCTAGGTTTAAAATGTGTGTAGAAAAATGTAATTACCATCAGAGCGATCAAACTAGCAGCAATTTTTAAGAACAGTTTCCTTTTATAAAGCGGCACAACTTTAGTTTTACCTGCTTCTAAAACGGTATTGATCTGCAGCCACATGTTATCTCGATCCGCTCTTTCTGTGTTAAAAGCTTCTGCATTGTCGCTTATGTATTTTTCAAAATCATCCATCATAATTCACTTACAATTTGCATTAACTTCTTTTTGGCTCTGTGGTATTGGGATTTCGAGGTACTTACTGTTATTTCTAAGATTGTTGCAATTTCTACATGATCATATCCTTCTACTAGATATAGATTTATAATTTGCTTGTAGCCATCTGGTAATAACGCAATGCCACGTTTAATTTTACTAATATCTTTTACATCCGGTATCACAGTCTCCGTGGTTTGGGTCATCTGATATTCGCTTTCCTCCATAGGTACTAAATCTACCTTTTTAGCTTTAAGATGGTTAATACTTTTATTAATCACAATCCGCTTTAACCAAGCTCCAAAACTGCTTTGGTATTTAAAAGAGTGTAATTGTTTAAAAGCATCTATAAAGCTGTCTTGTACAATATCTTCAGCATCTTCTTTATTTCCTAAAAACCTAAAACCAACATTATACATGGCATCCACATAGTAACTATAGAGCTCGTATTGAGAACTACTATGGCCTGCTTTGCACTGTTCTACTAATGATTGATGTGTAAAACGAATGTCCGTTTTCAATGGTTCGGTTTGATGCTTATTGCTCTAAAGACAAAGGAAATACTAAAGGGTTGCACCTAGAGTAAAAAAAGTGTGAAGTTTTTTTAATTAGGTGAAGAAACTGCATTTTTTTTAGAAGCAATGCAACCTTGTCTTTTTTGAATTGTCTATTGGTGGTATACATTTTAATTCAAACATCAAAAAACAAATCAGAAAATGAATTCAAAAAAAATACCATGGGTAATGGTAGTTTTAGTATTAAACTCTTTTTGGAGTTTTAGCCAAACCAATTACACTCTAAGTGGCACTATCAGAGATAATAATAATGGAGAAACACTTTATGGTGCTTCTATTTTCCTTGCCGGCACAACAATAGGAACTACCACAAATGAATACGGTTTTTATTCTATTACCGCACCAGAAGGCATCTATGAACTAAATGTCTCTTACATGGGTTTTACCGATGTTAAAATAAAAGTGAATTTACACGCAGATGTAAAAAAGGATATAGAAATTGAACAATTATCTACTGAGCTGAACGAGGTTGTCGTAACTGCCGAAGAACCAGAAAAAGCCTTGCTTCGGAAACCAGAAATGAGTGTGCTAAAAATGAATATTGGAACTGTTAAAAAGATGCCTGTTGTATTAGGCGAGGTAGATATTTTAAAATCGTTACAATTGCTTCCCGGGGTCACTAACAATGGAGAAGGCACTGGAGGTTTTCATGTACGGGGTGGAGCCCAGGACCAAAATTTAGTTTTGTTAGATGAGGCTATCATTTACAACACCTCTCATATGTTTGGCTTCTTTTCTGTTTTTAATGCAGATGCCATTAAAGACTTAAAACTGTATAAAGGTGGTATTCCGGCCCGGTTTGGAGGTAGGGTTTCTTCTGTTTTGGATATAAGACAAAAAGACGGGAACAATAAAAATTTTGCACTTACTGGTGGTATCGGTGCAATTTCTAGTAGGTTAACAGCAGAAGGGCCAATGTTCAAAAACAAGGGCTCTTTTTTGGTTGCTGGTAGACGTTCCTATCTAGATCTTTTTCTTAAAGCTGCGGGTGAAGAGAATTCCGTAATGTTCTATGATTTAAACCTTAAAACCAATTACAGCATTAATCCAAATAATAGAATATACCTGAGTGGTTATTTTGGAAGAGATGCATTTGAAATCGGTCAAAGCTTTGCCAGTAGTTATGGCAATGCCTCTGGCAATTTACGATGGAACCATATTTTCAACGATAAATTATTCTCTAATCTTTCCGCAATTGTCAGTAGGTATGATTATGATTTAGACTTGGATTTTGAAGAGTTTGAGTGGATGTCCTCCATAAACAACTACAATCTTAAGTATGATTTTAAATATTACTTAAATGATGGTTTTACTTTGGGTTTTGGGGCCAGCAGTCTGCTCTATGAGTTTGACCCTGGCCAGATAAAACCAACATCAGAAACATCTGCCATAAATCCCTTGGCATTAGATAAAAAGAGAGCTTTAGAAAGTGCGGTTTATGTAAATGCTGAGCATAAATTAAGCAATAGACTAACGGCACAATACGGATTACGTTTAAGTGGATTTTCCAGATTGGGCGGGCAACCTATTTCGATATATCAAAACAACCAGCCGGTTGTATATAATTCGGATTTAGAAATCTATGAGAGAGGGGAGGTAATTGATGAAACTACGTATAAAAAGAGTGACGTTATTACTTCTTTTCGCAATCTAGAACCTAGAGCATCTTTGGCCTACTTAATTAATGATAACAGTTCTTTAAAGGCAGGGTTTTCAAGAACAGCCCAGTATATTCATCTTTTATCAAACACCTCTTCTGTAACACCTTTAGACGTTTGGACTCCAAGCGGGCCCTTTATAAAGCCGCAATTGTCCAATCAATATGCGCTTGGTTACTTTTATGACTTTAAGGATAAGAAATATTCCTTGGAGGTAGAAGGTTACTTTAAAACCGTGGCAAATCGGATAGATTATATAGATGGTTCTGACCTTATAGGCCAAAATACCATAGAAACCGAAATATTGAATGGAGAAATGCGTGCCTACGGTTTAGAGCTCTTGCTACGCAAAAACACAGGGAATTTTACGGGCTGGTTAGCTTATACGTTGTCAAAATCTGAACAACGTACCCTCGGTGATACAGCTGGCGGACCTGGAATTGCCAACGGTAATTGGTATCCTACTTTTTTTGATAGAACCCATGATATATCCATTTCTGGCGCATACCGATTAAACGATCATTGGAGCTTTGGAACAAACCTAGTATATCAAACAGGGAGACCAGTGACTTACCCCAATGGGCAGTATAGTTACGAGGGGGTGTCCATTGCAAGTTATGCAAGTCGAAATTCAGACCGTTTACCAGCGTATCACCGTTTGGATGCATCCATAACTTACACGCCCAAAAAATCTTTAAATAAGCGATTTAAGGGAGAATGGGTTTTAAGCATTTACAACCTCTATCACCGTAAAAATGCGGCCAGTATTTCTTTTGGACAAAACTTTGAAACAGGAGCCAATGAGGCTACAAGAACCGCCATATTTGGCATATTACCATCCATCACTTATAATTTTAAATTCTAATCATGAAAACCATTATAAAATATATATCGTTAGTAATTTTTTTGGTTCTAACCGCCTGTGAAGACGTAGTAGATATAGATGTGCAAGAAGGACCAACAAGACTTGTAATAGAAGCTTCTTTAGATTGGGAAAAAGGAACAGAAGGTAATTATCAAACTATAAAACTATCCACCTCTACACCTTATTTTGATACAAGTTTTCAGCCTGCAATAGGAGCTACAGTTAGCGTTCTAAATGTAAATAGCGGAACAGAAGTTTTATTTGTAGACCAAAATGATGGAAACTATACTACAACTGATTTTGAGCCGGTAATTGGCGACACCTATGCATTGACCGTAAACTATAAAAACGAAGTATTTACCGCTACAGAGAAAATGACTCCCGTGCCAGAAATCAAGGAAGTTTTTCAGTCTAGGGATGATGGTTTTAATGATGAAGATCTAGAAGTTCATTTGGTTTTTACGGACCCCGAAGCGGAAGAAAATTATTACCTGTTCAAATTTTTAAAAGAGGGAGAATTGTTTCCAGCATTTGAAGATGCAAAGGACGAATTTATAAACGGAAATGAGATCGATTGGTGGTACGAAATTGAAGAAGATGAGATGGATGGCTTAACGCCTTTTGAGCCAGGTGATACGGTTTACATTAGCATGCACGGTATTTCTAAAAGCTATTATGAATACATAAAGATCTTAATTGAACAAATGGGCGGTGCTGGCTTGTTCTCTTCAACTCCTGTTGCTTTAAAAGGAAACTGTGTGAACCAAACCAAACCAGAAAATCAACCATTAGGATATTTTAGACTTACAGAGGTAAACAAGGTTACCTATACATTTACAGCAGAATAAAAGGTGATTGATGTGGTAGCGCTGGGTTCCTAGGTCCTGGCGCTATTTTTCTGCTTTACCACCATACCACAAACAGCTTAAATAATTCTCCTTCTGTAGTACGTACCCATAGCATTGGTGCGTACTGCTTAAGGTGTTTTAGATTGATGTCTAGCAGCGTGTTGTAATGGTTGTTCCACAAAACTTGATTATCGGGTGGCAACGGCCATTCTTTTTTAGCCGGAATGTAGAACTGATATTCTTTAAATAGATTAGTATTGAATTGCTCAAAACGCACCCAATAGCCCGCATGGCAAGATGTATTTAGTGGTCGTATAGCTAGTTTTTCCTCCTTAAAAGGTGTAAAAAGTTGTGCCTTAAAACAGCATTGCTGTTCCATTTCTAATGGGTCAATCCCTAAGGCATCCCATTTTTGTTTAAGACTGGTATGATGTAGAAGAGGAAATTGTTTTTCTTTGAGCTTATCCAATTTGGTATAAAACATATCCCGCTTATTAGGCCCCATCAGTCGGTGTATAGGTTCCGATATGTTAGGATTTATGATATAGAATTTGTAGGCTAGTTCTACGTGTAGATAGTTATTGGTAAGGTTGTTTTTTAAGATAAAATCCAATTCGCCCAAACGTACTTTTCCTTCATCTATCAAAACATTTGCTAATACAACCTCATACGCTTCAGAAGTTGTTATCAGGTGCCTAAACACGTATTCCATTTGGTGACCTAAACGCAGTTTTTCTGGAATGGCAACATTTTTTACAGAATCCATGTCTATGGATGGAAATTCAAATTGTGGTAATCCATATTGTTCTCGGGTCCAAAGTGGCGCAGTATTGTAAAATGCTTCTAACAGTGCTTTCATCTTTAAACAAACTTACGGAAAGCGTTAAGTTTTTTCTAAAGCTTTAGTCATTACCTCAATTTGCCGTAAATTTATGTAATGGCTATGAACACAAGAAAAGGGTTTCGTTTTACCAATTACGAAGCACCCGACCAAACTCCGTTCGAAAAACTCTTCGAAATTTTTCAAGAACTCGTCACTCATACCTCGGGCGATGTGGAGGAAGCGTTGGACTGGTTACGTGAATTGGATAAAGAATACAACCTTACCGACGACGATTACACTATTGATGACTTTATCGAGGACCTAAAGGCAAAAGGTTATATCCGCGAAGAGTTTGATATTGATAATCCCCAAGGTGGAGAAGGTGAGGAGGGTAATGAAAACGGTGGTGGTATACTCTCTTTGACCGCTAAACTAGAGCGCATGCTGCGTCAACGGGCTTTAGACCAAATTTTCGGTAAAATAAAGCGTAGTGGTTCGGGTAACCATAAGACCGGAAAATCAGGAAAAGGAGACGAGCATACCGGGGAGTTCCGTGAATACCGTTTTGGAGATTCGTTGGAGCACATCAATATGACGGAAAGCCTCAAAAATGCCCAAGTAAACCATGGGTTGGACAATTTTTCCCTAAATGAAGGAGATTTAGTCGTAGAGGATACAATGCACAAAGCTCAGATGAGCACCGTGTTGATGATAGACATTAGCCATAGCATGATTTTATATGGCGAGGACCGAATCACACCCGCCAAAAAAGTGGCCATGGCTCTGGCAGAATTGATCACCACCCGTTATCCAAAAGATACCTTGGATATTTTGGTATTCGGAAACGATGCCTGGCCAATCCCAATCAAGGACTTACCTTATTTAAAAGTAGGGCCGTATCACACCAATACCGTAGCTGGACTACAATTGGCAATGGATATGCTCCGCCGAAAGCGGAACACCAACAAACAAATTTTCATGATTACCGATGGAAAGCCATCCTGTTTGCGATTACCAAACGGAGATTACTATAAAAACAGTGTAGGCTTGGACGAATACATTGTTGAAAAATGCTACGCCATGGCGCAACAAGCCAGAAAACTTCATATACCTATTACCACATTTATGATTGCAGAAGACCCTTATTTGATGCAATTCGTTCGTGAATTCACAAAGGCTAACAAGGGGAAGGCCTTCTACACAGGACTTAAAGGATTGGGTGAAATGATTTTTGAGGACTACGAACAAAACAGAAAAAGAAGAATTAAAGGATAACCGACATATGAATTTAGATCACACCAACATTTCAACTCTAGGCGAACTTAAAGCCGCAGGATATAAAAGCAAAAGCATAAAAGATGAACTCCGAGATAACCTTTTGGAAAAAATTTCGAAGGGAGAACAGGTCTTTGATGGAGTTTGGGGTTACGAAAATTCGGTGATTCCTGAATTGGAAAGAGCTATTTTATCTCGCCACAATATAAATTTATTGGGGTTGAGAGGTCAGGCAAAAACACGCTTGGCCCGTTTGATGGTGCAATTGCTGGATGAATATATCCCAATTGTAGAGGGCTCGGAAATTCATGACGATCCAATGCATCCCATCTCCCGATATGCCATAGAGCTGGTCAAGGAAAAAGGTGATAATACACCTATCGGTTGGGTGCACAGGGATGAGCGATTTTACGAAAAACTGGCCACTCCAGATGTTACCGTAGCCGACCTTATAGGAGATGTAGATCCCATAAAAGCAGCAAATCTTAAATTATCCTATGCCGATGATCGAGTAATTCATTTCGGGATGATACCCAGAGCAAACCGCTGTATTTTTGTGATCAACGAACTTCCCGATCTTCAAGCAAGAATTCAAGTAGCGTTGTTTAATATTCTGCAAGAGGGAGACATACAAATTAGAGGATTTAAACTTAGACTCCATTTGGATATGCAATTTGTTTTTACCGCCAACCCAGAAGATTACACCAATAGGGGAAGTATCGTTACACCTTTAAAAGATAGGATAGGTTCGCAAATTTTGACCCATTATCCTGAAAATATTGAGATTGCAAAGCAAATTACCAAACAAGAAGCCAGATTGGACAAACGCCAATCTGATTTTGTATATGTACCTGAAATCGCCATGGATTTGTTGGAGCAAATCAGTTTTGAAGCCAGAAACAGTGAGTTTGTAGATGCCAAAAGTGGCGTAAGTGCGCGTATGAGCATCACCGCTTTTGAAAACTTATTGAGCACCGCAGAACGTAGGGCCATTATTGCAGGTGATACTAAAACTACCGTTCGATTGAGTGATTTTATGGGAGTGGTGCCCTCCATTACCGGAAAAATTGAGTTGGTGTACGAAGGAGAGCAGGAGGGAGCTGGTTATGTGGCCGAAACATTGATAGAAGAGGCTGTAAAAAGTTTGTTCCCTAATTATTTTCCCAAGATAGAAAAGCTGCAGCGCCGAGAAGAGGAAAACGAATATGATGAACTCGTGAGTTGGTTCTTTGATGGTGAAGGATTTGATTTATTGGACGACGAAAAAGATGAAAATTATAAATCCAAACTGGATGCCATTGGTCCCTTGAACCATTTAATCAGAGAATATCAGCCAGAAATTTCTATGGAGGATTCCTATTTTCTTAAAGAACTTCTGCTTTGGGGGCTAGTGGCCCACAAGAAATTGAGCAAACACCGGTTTCAGCAGGGTTATCAATTTAAAGATCTATACGGGAGCTACATTAGTGGGTTATAGCCCATTGATGGTCCTACTGCCAAATATTTAGATTATCGTTGTAGTTTTCGAAATTATAGATTCCTATGTAACGCTTTCTTAACCAAAAGGTGTAAAGCGTTAAAATAGGTAGTATACTATACAAAACCAAGGTAAGTGTGGCCATGGGCTTAAATGTTGCAGGGATTACATGTTCATTAAACCCACCAATTGAGTATAATACCATGGCGCTGTCATAGATTTTAAACAAGTATATGATCATCACAACGTACAGAACATACTCTATATTTCTCATTTTGGGGTCTGGCAATTCATCTTCAGTAATCTTGAACCAAACCACGTACAAATAAAGCAAATGTACAACGGATAGAATCGGGAATATATAATTGTCCGGTTTTAAAAAATAGAACTGATCGGTGTAAATACCATAAAAACTCAATACCGACAAGGTTAATAGAACTACTACGCTTGCTAGGATATTCCTTTTCCAGGTAATGATTTTTGACAAGGTATTCATGTTGATTTCAGATTTGGGATAATACTTGCTGTAAAGAACGGGGTTTTGTCACCACTATTTTAACAAAATCGTTGAGTGGCAAACAATGTTGGATAATGGGAAAAAACCGACATGAAACCCAAATTTTAGATGGTAAAAACAACTAGTCAAATAGATCTGAAGAGAGATAACGGTCCCCCCGGTCGCACACAATCGAAACAATAGTGCCGCTCTCCAAGGTTTCTGCCAAGCGCAAGGCCACTGTTGCGGCACCACCACTGCTCATTCCTGCGAAGATACCTTCCTCTTTGGCCAACTGTTTTGCCATAGTTCTGGCATCTTCCTCGCTCACCTCCATTACAGTGTCCACTTTTGCGGGGTCAAAAATTTTTGGTAGATACTCTTGCGGCCATTTTCGAATTCCCGGTATTTTGGAATTATCCGTAGGCTGTACACCTACAATCTGAATATTGGGGTTTTGTTCCTTTAAAAAAGTTGATGTGCCCATAATTGTCCCTGTGGTACCCATACTGGAAACGAAATGTGTGATTTCCTCTTGTGTATCTCGCCAAATTTCCGGTCCGGTAGTTTTGTAATGTGCCAACCAATTATCATTATTGGCAAATTGGTTCAGCATTCTAAAACCTTCTTGGGCAACTTTGGCTTCAGCATAATCTCGTGCGCCCTCTATCCCAACATCGGCAGGGGTCAAGGTAACTTTTGCTCCGTAGGCCTGCATGGTCTGCACTCGTTCCTTGGTAGAGTTTTCCGGCATCACCAATTCAATATTCAATCCAAAAAGACCGGCGATCATGGCCAATCCAATCCCGGTGTTACCGCTTGTAGCTTCAATAAGTTTGGTGTCTTTCGTAAAGTCGCCTCGATCCAGACCACTTTTGATCATATTGTACGCAGGTCTGTCCTTAACACTTCCGCCAGGATTATTTCCTTCTAGCTTAAAAAGGACTTTTACTTTTTTATTGGTGTTCAATACTTTGGATTCCACCAATGGGGTGTTTCCTATTAAATCGAGTATACTGTTAGACATTTGGGCTCGTCTTAATTTTAATTTCTGGGGTATGGTACACTTTGGAGTTTGGTGGTACCGATTCGGTTATCCAGGCATTTCCGCCTATAATGGAATTTTTACCAATAACGGTGTCGCCACCTAAAATGGTAGCGTTGGCGTAAATCGTCACATTGTTTTTAATAGTTGGGTGTCGCTTTGTTTTTTCCAAGCTCTTGGATACATACAATGCACCCAGAGTAACTCCCTGGTATACCTTAACGTTGTCTTCTATAACTGCCGTCTCACCTATAACTACACCGGTAGCATGATCGATAAAAAAAGATTTTCCGATTTTGGCCCCAGGGTTAATGTCCACTCCCGTTTGTCTATGGGCATACTCCGTCATCAAACGGGGAATCAAAGGAATGCCTTCCACATATAGCTCATGTGCCAATCTATAAATGGCAATCGCATAAAATCCCGGGTAAGCCAGGTATATTTCTTGCAACGAAGAAGATGCGGGGTCACATTCTAGGATAGCTTCGGCATCCAGGTTTAAAAATTCCAGTATTTCGGGAAGATGGGAAACATATTCTCCCCATAGCTCATCATGTGGCTTTTTCAATTCACAACACGCCATGTCCATAAGCTTGTTGAACTGTTTTTCCAATAGCTCAAGGTTTACGGCCACAGGGGTATTGGTGTCAAATAAGGTATAAAAGAGCGTGTTCGTAAAATCCTCGGTAAGTTGCTTTAATTTAAAATCCAAGCAGGGCATTTTTTTATGCCTAATAAGCTCTTCGATTATTTTTTCCTTATCCATAGTGCAATTTGTCGCTCTAAAATTAGTCAAAACCTTACCGCAAGTGGGCACAAAAGGGTAACTTTAGATTAAAAATAACATATTATAATTTTATGAGCTCGAACATAACGATTTCCAAGGATTCCCTTGACTTTTTAAATGAATTGAAAAAAAACAACAACCGCGAATGGTTCGAGGCCAACAAGACTACTTTTAAAAAGCATGAAGCTCAGGTAAAGGCATTTTTTGAAGCCGTTAAAGACAATCTGAACCAGCACGACGAAATCGAGAAAATGAAGATGTTCCGAATTTATAGGGATGTTCGCTTTTCTAAGGACAAAACTCCATATAAGAGTCATTTTGCAGGCTCTTTTTCCCGTTTGGGCGCTCATTTAAGGGGCGGTTATTATCTACATATAAAACCAGGGGAATCACTCATGGCCGCAGGTTTTTGGGCCCCCAACAAAGAAGATCTATTTCGCATACGGAAAGAACTGGAATTGGATGCCTCGGAATTTAGGGACACCATAAACCAAAAACAATTGAAAACCGTTTGGGGAGACCTAAGTGGGGACGAGTTAAAAACTGCCCCAAAAGGTTTCGAAAAGGAACACCCCGACATAGACCTAATTAGAAAAAAGCAATTTGTTTTTGTGCGAAATCTATCGGACAGTGAAGTTTTATCCGCGTCATTTATGGAAGAAGTGGACAATTCCTTTAGGGCCATTAGACCCTATTTTGATTTAATGAGCGATATCCTCACTACCAACTTGAACGGAGAATCAATCTTGTAACAGCGTCTCCGCCTCCAAAAGTTGGATTTGATCCTTAAGACGTTCCACCACCATATGCATCATTCGCTTGTTCAAGGCAGAGGAATTGGTAATATAGTCCCTGTATTCTTCTACCGTGAACTGACCTATTATCATACCTTTTAGGGAATTCCTGAACTTGATGTCCTTTTGGATGGCCCGCTCAATGTATTGAAGTTTTTTCTCTAAGGAAAGATCGTAAAAAACACCTTTGTGCTTGTTCGCATAATTCTTGAACGCTTCTACCAATAAATAGTTCTGGAGTTTTAAAACAGGGCGGAGGGTCTTGTTCTGGAAATGCTCATCAAAACCCATTTGATTGTTAAAATGTGACTCGGAAATACTCGGACGAATGTCCAATCGGCGGTCGGATTCTAAATCCATGGCTGTGATTTTTAATAAAATTACAGAATGAATCGCCCTGCACATTTAATAATCGCAATAGTTGTCAACGATGTTATGAACAGCCCGGCTTGGGCACAGATTCATGGTCTTAGTAACCTGGAAAACAATGCTTTCAGCATTTAAAACATGATTGAATCCAATCCGAATTTCATATTCACACGAAAAATAAGGTTAAACTAGTTAGATTGATCAAGTTTAAAATCTTTGGGTACAATATTTAGTTACTCATTACCAGGGTCGATCAAATTATTTCAATTTCGTAATTCGCATCAATTAAAGAAGTTAAGAGTACCTTTCTTAGGGCTATTGCCCTAACTTTGTGGTCTAAAACATTAAATTCATTGCTATGCGATTTCACACTAGAAAATGGGTCAAGCCAGAGGATTTAAATGCCAACGGAACACTTTTCGGAGGAAAGGTGCTAGCCTGGGTAGATGAAGAAGCTGCGCTTTACAGTATAATTCAGCTCGAAAACAAAAAAGTAGTCACCAAGTACATGTCCGAAATTAACTTTATGAGCACGGCACGGGAAGGTGACATTGTAGAAATAGGGATAGAAGTAATAAAATTCGGGGTCACCTCGATTTCTTTAAACTGCGAAGTTAGAAACAAGATGACCCACGAAAGTATTGTTACGGTCGACAATATAATTATGGTCAACCTGGATGAAAACGGCAATCCCAAACCCCATGGCAAAACAAAGATTGAATATGTAAAAGATCGTTTGGCCAAAAAGGAAAAGGAAGAACAAAATGCCGCTTCTTAGTTCATTGATTCGGCTACTGCTTGCACCTCGTCCAGCACCCTTAGCAGATTTCCACCCCACAATTGGGCTATCTCTGCTTCGGTATAACCTCTTTTGACCAATTCAAGGGTTACATTAAAGGTTTCAGAGGCATCTGACCAGCCTTCGATACCACCACCACCATCAAAATCGGAACTAATGCCCACATGGTCTATTCCGATAAGATCGACCATATAATCTATGTGGTCCACAAAATCTGAAACGTTAACGGCCGGTGGGGCGTTGGAATCGTCTTTTGCCAATTCTTCCCCAATATTCATCACTTTCCTGTAGTTGGCAAAGAATTCTTTACGTTGATCGGGAGTCAATGTAGAAAATTGGGAACGTTCGTACCAGGCAATTTCCAAGGAATCCGCCACTTTTTTGTAAACGTCCTTCATATATGCGGCACGAGCTTCGTGTTTTTCTGTATTTAAATAAGAGCTAAATGCAACGGTCTGCACCACACCTCCGTTTTCCTTCATCAGCATTAGCTGCTCGTCGTCCAAGTTACGGCTATGATCGCACAACGCTCTTGCAGACGAATGCGAAGCTATGATGGGAGCTTTGGTCAACTCGATCATTTGTTTCATGGCCTCTTTGGAAGGGTGGGACACATCGATCATAATGCCCACGCGGTTCATTTCGGCAACGGCTTGTTTACCGAGTTCACTTAATCCATTGTGGAGCCATACACTATCTTTTTCTCCTGTATTGGAATCGCTGAACTGGCTGTGCCCATTATGCGAAAGGGAAATATAACGTGCTCCACGCTTTTGATATTCTTCGATCAAGGCAAGGTCCTCACCGATCGGGTAGGCATTCTCTACGCCGATCATGGCCACTTTTTTACCGGACGCTACAATTCTCCTTACATCGTCGGAGTTTAAGGCCAATTCTATTTGGTCCGGGGCAATATCTTCACAAAGCCTATGTATGGCATCAAATTTGGCCATGGCATTGTCCGCCGCCTTCGCATAGCCATCAGATGTCAGTTCGTCCTGCCCGGTATACACGATCAAGAAAACGGCATCCAATCCACCTTCTTCCATTTTTGGAAGGTTTATCTGGGTCTCCAGTCGTTGTGTGTAATTAATACTATCGGTAAAGTTTTGGACGTTTATGTCGTCATGGGTGTCGATTGTAATTACTGAATCGTGGATTCTCTGTGCTTTTTCTTCCAAAGTTTCAGTTTTTTCGGTTTTCTGATTTTTTTTCTCTCCGCAAGAGATCAATAAGGTAATACTAAGGAATAGATAAAAATATTTCATGGTCGGTTAATTTATACATACAAATAACGCAATTTGACAACAAAATCCGAATACTACGGAACAATTAATTGTATTCCCTTGGTTTTATCAAGATTTTTAGAAGGATTAATAACCACTTTTACATCAGTACTTTGGGAACACGGGAATTGTTAACGTATTTGGAAAAACTTGAAATAGGATTAAGCTCTTTTTCTTACGAAGAGCTAGGTGTTGTTGAAGCGGGCGAACTCAAAAAATCTTTTGAGATGTTCAAATTTGGACTGGAAAGCAAAGTTTTTGGTATTTCCGAAATGAGACAGCTCGAGAACATCTACAAAAAGGTTGGAATCCAAAGTGTTGATACCAGAGAAGCCGAAAGCTATGATAAAAGTAAATTTTTAAAGCTAATGGCGGCCTTGGAAGGTACAAGTTTGACCGAGGAACAACTTCAAATTATAAATGACCTTAAAGTTATGATGAAAATTGAGCAGGATGGATCCCCCCGAAATACAGGGGAAGCTCCTAACCAAGTATCCCGCGACTTTGAATTCATAGAGAAAAGCCTGAAAGCAGGATTTGCCTCCCAAAATATAGACTTAAAACCCGTTTTGGAGGATTGTATGGGCCAAATGGAACTATTGGAAGAACTGGTCCGTATGTTCAAGCTCAATATTTTGGAGTTTATCGGCAGCGCCAAAACCAATTTAATGTGCGAAAACTTTAATGCACTGGAACTGACCTGCCAAAAAATTATGCCTTCGTTGCGTATGATGCAGACAACCGGACTTTTGGAGGTCACACAACAAATTTCCAGGCTTTGCAAAACAGACCAAGACAAAAAACACCTTTCGTTTCTATATGATCAATTTTTGAAAGAATACCCCAATGTACAGGAACAAATAGATTTTGAAATGGAACTGTTCCGTACAATGTAACATGGACAAAAATGGAAAGCAAAGATCTTCCAAAATATTTACAAAGTATTTTTTATCCTTTGTTCAAACACGCAAAGGATTTGGAATGTAAGCTTATGCTTTTGGACGAAATGTTGGAAATAGGGGACAAAAAGGAAATTCCATTGCTCACAGAGCTGGAATCCCACAAAAACCCCCAGATAAGCAATAAAGCATTTGAAATAAAGGTCGCCCTCCAATCCAAGTTGGGCCTAATGACAGATACTGAACGCAGGAGATTGCCCATGAACCTTTGTTTTATTTATGATGAATTCAACATAAGACCCAGTAAAGTGGACAAGGAACTGGACTTTGAAATTGAACTCGACTTATTGAATATGAAGAAAGAATAGGGTTTCACCACCCAATGTGGAATTTTCACCACATTCTATCTTTTATAAATAATCTTTAAAATGATTTAACGTTATACTTAAAACCCCGACAAATTAACCAAAGATTACCATGTTATACGATACCTACGGAGAAGAATACTTGGCATTTTTACAAGAACTCAACGAAATTTTGAGCGTAAACCAACTTGCCGAACTGGATTACCTATAAACCAATACCCCAAAACTGTTCAAAATGAAGAACCACAACAAAGAAAACACCGCTTACTTGAATTTTATTCAAGATTTGAAAGACATGCTCACTGATTTTGATATTAGTCTATTAAGCAAATCCTAAAAGTTTAAGTAAATATCATAAAAAAGGGGATGTACAAAAACATCCCCTTTTTTATTTATAACATATACCTACCTATCCCAAATAAGATTTTAAAATTTTGCTTTTGGAAGTATGTCTTAATTTTCTAATGGCCTTTTCCCGGATTTGCCGCACACGTTCTCGGGTAAGGTCAAACGTGCTGCCTATTTCCTCCAAGGTCATGGAAGGTTGGTCTCCAATACCGTAGTACAACCTCACCACATCCGCCTCTCTTGGCGAAAGTGTATCCAATGCCCTGTTGATCTCTGTATTTAGACTTTGGTGCATTAGGCTCCTGTCCGGTTTAGGAGAATCACCGGCATTGAGCACATCATATAAATTTGAGGTTTCACCTTCCTTAAGGGGAGCATCCATGGAAACATGGCGTCCAGTATTTTTTAACGACTGTTTTACCTCGGATACCGTCATGTCCAGCTCCTTGGCAATTTCTTCTGGAGATGGTGGCCGCTCATGTGCCTGCTCCAGATAGGAAAACGTTTTTTTTATCTTGTTGATCGACCCAATTTTGTTCAATGGCAAACGAACCACTCGAGATTGTTCGGCCAAAGCTTGTAAAATAGACTGCCTGATCCACCATACCGCGTAGGAAATAAATTTAAAGCCGCGGGTCTCATCAAAACGCTTGGCTGCTTTAACGAGCCCAACATTACCTTCGTTGATCAGGTCGGGCAGTTTAAGACCTTGGTTTTGGTATTGCTTGGCCACAGAAACAACAAACCTAAGGTTGGCATTGGTCAGTTTTTCTAAAGCAGCTTGGTCTCCGGCCCTTATCTTTTGTGCCAACTCAACTTCTTCCTGTGCAGTTATAAGATCAATCTTACTAATGTCCTGCAAGTATTTGTCAAGTGATTTGGATTCCCGGTTCGTGACCTGCTTAATGATTTTTAGCTGCCTCATTCGTATTTATGGTTTTGTAAGTGTTATAAGCTTTCATTATACGTTTTTATGTCCGATTTTCCAAGTACAAAATGTTATTGTTATCAAAATGTTATCAGTCAACAGGAGTAACAATGTAGAAAGTTCCCTAAAACTTGATTGTTGATACTATTTTGATAGAAAAGCACCCAAGTGTTGGTCTCAAGCACAAAAAACCCCTAATTTTGTAGGGTTTTTTATTTAAGAATCCCTAATGCCCTTTTCCCTTTGGAAGTAAACAAAACCATCAAGAAGAAAACTTTATACGGATACCAGGAAGAAGACCTGAACAAAATATTCACACAATTGGACAAGCTTCCGGAAGGCACCAATATCCTCTATCAATTGCCCACCGGGGGTGGTAAGACCGTTGTGTTTTCCGAAATTACACGCCGATTTATCCAACAGACCGGTAAAAAAGTAATGGTTCTTACCCATCGAATAGAACTGAGCAAGCAAACTTCCAAAATGCTAAAAGGCTTTGGTGTGGCCAATAAAGTCATCAACAGTGAGGTAAAGGAGCTTTACGACCAAGACGACTACATGTGCTTTGTGGCCATGGTGGAGACTTTGAACAATCGTTTGCAAGAGGAAAAGGTAAAGATCAACAATATCGGCCTGGTAATTATAGACGAGGCCCATTACAATTCGTTTAGAAAACTCTTCAAATATTTTGAAAAGTCCACCATTTTGGGAGTTACCGCAACACCGCTCAGTTCCAACATAAAACTCCCCATGAAGGACAATTACAAACATTTGATCATTGGGGAATCCATACAATCGCTGATCAGTAAAAATTTCTTGGCCAAAGCCAATCTCTACAATTACGATGTTAGTCTAAAAACATTGAAACTGGGTATCAACGGGGACTATACCGTAAAATCTTCGGACGAGTTCTATAGTGCTCACAGCATGCTGGGCAAATTGCTTACGGCATACGAAGAAATTGCCAAGGGCACCAAGACCCTGATTTTCAACAATGGTATCAATACATCGCTTTATGTGTACGAAACTTTTAAAAAGGCAGGATATAATGTAAGGCATTTGGACAATAAAAATACGGCTACCGAACGAAAAGAAATTCTGGAATGGTTCGCTGAGACCCCAGATGCCATATTGACCTCGGTGAGTATTTTGACCACAGGTTTTGATGAGCCTACGGTAGAGAGCATTATTCTGAACAGGGCCACACGTTCGCTTACCCTTTATTTTCAAATGATCGGAAGAGGTTCCAGGGTACTCCCCAACAAGAGCGAGTTCAACGTAATCGACATGGGTAACAATATTGCTCGTTTTGGACCTTGGGATGCGCCTGTGGATTGGCAAGAAATCTTCCACTTCCCAGATTTCTATTTGGAGAACATAAAAAATGATGAAGAAATAGAACGGGATTTTGTTTATGAAATGCCAGATGATCTTCGAGCCAAATTCAGCAAATCCGATAATATTACCTTCAATGTAAAAGAAGAGTATAAAAAAATATTTGCGCAAGGCAAAAAATCCAAACTTGTACTGGAAAAAAGTATCGAACAACATGCCCAGATCTGTGTAGAGAACAGCGAAGATGTTTTCGATGCACGGATTTTGGCCAAAGAGTTGAAAGACGAGATCCAGTATCGCGTAAAGCAATATTCGTATTGCATTATGAACAATACCAAAAACTACAAAGAGTGGTTGGAGGAAGATTATGAGCGTAAACTGCGTTCCAGCATTTCTAAAATGTTCGCCGCAAAAATGTAAGGGCAGGGTATTGGCCGGATTGTTTGGCCCTGTTTGCAATATCTGGGCCCTTGTGATCCTAACGTAATACATTTATTATATGCCCAAAAAGCTCCTAGTTATTGGTTATGTATGGCCCGAACCGAACACCACGGCGGCCGGATGCCGTATGCAGCAATTGCTGAATGCCTTTTTGGAGCTTGGATACCGGATTACCTTTGCGAGCACTGCTGTAAAAACCGAGTATAGCTTGGACCTGAAGCCATGGGGCATTAAAGAAGCAACTATTGCCCTGAACCATTCCAGTTTCGATGATTTTGTAAAACAGCTTGCGCCCGATCTGGTAATGTTCGATCGTTTTATGGTGGAAGAACAATTTGGTTGGCGCGTAGCGGAATTTGCCCCGAATGCCGTCCGAATTTTGAACACCGAAGACTTACATGGACTTCGAAAGGCCAGGGAAGAGGCCCATAAAAAGGATGTACGGTTTAAACTACTCGACTGGAAAAACCACCCGGTCACTTTACGAGAATTGGCCAGTATGTACCGGTGCGACCTTAGTTTGATTATCTCCACCTTCGAAATGCGAATTTTGCGGGAGCATATTAAGTTTCCAGCAGAGCTGCTGTTCCATTTACCGTTTATGGTCGAAGTTTCCAAAAACCATAAAGACACATTGCCCACATTTGCCGAGAGAAATGACTTTGTTAGTATCGGGAACGGAAAACATGCCCCTAATGTTGATGCCATAAAACTGTTGAAACAGGAAATATGGCCACACATCCGCAAAAATTTACCAGAAGCTCAATTACGGGTCTATGGTGCTTATTTGCCACAGCAAATTAAGGAGATGCACCATCCCAAATCTGGTTTTTTTATTGATGGGTGGGTAGAGAATGCCGACTTGGTTCTAGAAAATTCTAGGATATTATTGGCACCGCTCCGCTTTGGCGCAGGTATTAAAGGAAAACTTTTGGATGGCATGAAAACGGGAACCCCTACGGTTACCACAACTATAGGTGCCGAAGGCATGTATGGCGACCAGCATTGGAACGGGGTTATTTCCGACAACTGGAACGATTTTGCAAATGCTGCCGTGAAATTATACCAAAACAAATTAGAGTGGGAAAGGGCCCAAAAAAATGGATTTGCCTTACTGGAATCCAACTACAATAAAACTAAATCAACCAAACAGTTTAAAGCCCTATTGGATAATCTGATTCATAATCTGGAAAATCATCGAACCGAAAATTTTATAGGGAGGTTACTTCAGCATCAAACTTTAACGAGCTCCAAATACATGGCTAAATGGATAGAGGAGAAGAATAAGAAAGTTTGACCTTTATTCTTTACATCCACAACCTGGTTAGATAAAAAAGTACATTTCTGTAAACGCCATCAAACCGAAAATCATATTGTTAAAGTATTGTTTACGGCCGTTAAAGTACGTTAATCCCCATGGTCGGTTGCCCAGTATTTTTATTTTATGGGTATGGAAAAAATATTAGTAGCAGGTGCGACCGGCACCACTGGAGAAAAAATCATAAAATTATTGAAATCGAACGAAAAATATCAACCTATCGCCATGGTTCGTAATGAGGATCAAAGAATGCGATTTGAATCCCAGGGCATTGAGACCGTAATGGGTGATTTGGCCAAGGATGTCTCCAAAACGACCAAGGAAATCGATAAAGTTATTTTTGCTGCAGGCTCCAAAGGAAAGGATGTGGTAAATGTAGATCAAGAGGGAGCAAAGAGACTGATCGATGCCGCAAAAAAGGAGCGAGTGAACAAATTTGTAATGCTGAGTTCCATGGGCGTGGACAATCCTCGTGGAGACCTTAAAGAATATTTGCAGGCCAAACAGAATGCTGACCAGTATCTGGATATAAGCGGTCTGACCTTTACCATTGTTAGACCTGGTTCGCTAACCAATAATGAGGGTATCGGAAAAATAAAACTCGCAAACAAACTACAGGAACATGGCACTATTCCACGATGGGATGTCGCCAGGACCTTGGTACAAAGTCTGGATGACAAAATTGCCAAAAATCAAGCCTTTGAGATTTTAACCGGTGAAACCCGTATTGAGGAAGCCGTTGAACAGCTCGAAATGGCATAATTTACTTGCTTGTAGGTTTTGTAAATGTTAGTTCCCGGTATATCCCGGGCCACGAACTACCATTCCTGGCAATTCACCGGTATGTTCGCCATCTTTAAGAACCTGGGTGCCATTTACAAACACATGTTTTACACCTTCAGCATATTGATGGGGGTCTTCGAATGTGGCTTTATCGTTTATGGCCTCCGGGTCGAACAAAACCACATCGGCATAATTGCCGCGTTCAAGACTTCCCCTTTTCTCTATTTTTAAATTGCCCGCTGGGTATTTGGATAATTTATGCACTGCTTCTTCCAAGGGAATCACTTTTTCATCACGTACATATTTACCCAACAATCGGGCTACATTTCCATAGGCCCTGGGATGGGTGCTCGATCTTAAGAACACTCCTTCTGTGGCCATTGACCGTGCATCGGAACCAAAGCTCATCCAAGGTAGGGCTATTTGTTTTTTTACATTTTCTTCCGACATTAGAAAATAAATGGTGCTAACGCTACTGCCATCTTCCACCACTAAATCCATTGCGGTCTCCTCGGGCGATGTACCTCTCATTTCTGCAACTTCTTTAAGTGATTTTCCAGTTAAGTATTTTAGGGAATCCGCATTGAACCCGACCAAGAGAATTTTTGAGGGATCTCCCGCAGCCTGCATTAGACTCTCCCATTTGTCCGTAGGTTCGATCATTTCTTGTTTTACCCTTTTTCTTATCTCGGGGTCCTGTAACCTTTCGGCCCATTTATCATAACCTCCTTCTTGCACCCATGGTGGCATGGAGGCATCCAGTCCTGTAGATCCGGCTATATAATTGTACATATTGGCGGTAATATGCAATCCCGCTGCATTAGCGGAATCCACTTTGGCCACTACCTCATCAAATTTATGCCAGTTATCCTTGCCACTTTGTTTAAGATGATAAATTTCGGCCCTGATACCTGCTTCATCCGCTATTCGAATCAATTCATCCAAACTTTCCAACAAACGTGGTCCTTCGCTTCGCATATGGCTAATGTACATACCATCATATTCTGCAGCTACTTTGGAGAGTTCTATCAATTCTTCGGTACTGGAATAAAAGGCTGGGGCATAGATCAGTGAAGTGCCAACACCCAAAGCACCTTCTTCCATGGCTTGCCCGACCATAAGTTTCATATTATCAAGTTCTTGCGGGGTAGGAGCACGGTCCTCATATCCAACCGTATGAATTCGCAAAGTAGTTGCCCCGACAAAGGAGGCCACGTTAGGTGATACCCCTTTGTTTGTCAAAAATTCCAAATACTCGCCCAAGGTGTTCCATTCAATGTCATATTTAATGTCGCCTTGTTTTTCCTCTTCCTGTTTCTTCATGGATTCGGAAAGTGGTCCCATAGACCAACCTTCTCCAAATATTTCCAAGGTCACGCCTTGCTTAATTCCTCCCATTGACCGTCCATCCTCAATCAATGTTTCGCCTGCCCAGCTCAGCATATTTATAAACCCTGGGGCAACGGCCAGTCCTGTTGCATCGATTTCCTGAGTTCCTTTGGCAGAGCTTAAATTACCTATTGCGGCAATGGTGTCTGCATTAATGCCAAGGTCACCAATATATGATGGCTTACCTGAACCGTCCACGATTTGTCCGTTTTTAATTAAAACATCAAAGTTTTGAGGCTGCGAACATTGGGTGAAGAGAAAAATAAGCGGTAAAAATGTAAAATACTTGAGGTTTTTCATGGTTTGGTGGATTAATAAGCTAACCAAGTTAGGCTATTTTATACCGCAAACCAAAACAGCTGGTTTGTTGCAAGATATAGTAAAAAAGACATGCGTTTCGGAGATTATCGCTTTCTTCCCAAAAAACGTATTACGGAACCTGTGCCCACATGGCTGTCACCTTCGTTAAGTTCGATAGTTGTTTTTTTAAGTTCCAAAATTTCATAGTCCTGAAAATCGGATGTTAACTCTTCCAGTGAAAATAAGGAATCCAAGTCCATTGGTCCGCCTACGTGAGGGTTTTTATTTCTGAATTTTAGGTGGTCCTTGCTAAAGGCTTCAAAAATGATCGTTCCTCCTTTTTTTAGATATGTGTGCAATAATCTGTGGTAATTGGAACGGATATTGGGCGGGAAGTGTGCATATATCAACGCTATGGCATCAAATTGTTCCGGTTTATAGTCCAACACTTCCAATTCTCCAATTTTATAGTCAATGGAAACTTGCTTTTGTTCAGCCAGTTGGGTCGCTTTTTGTTTTCCCACCTCACTTATATCAAAAGCGAAAACATCCCAGCCCAATTGTGCAGCATACACTGCATTGCGGCCTTCTCCCTCGGCAGGGAAAAGTATGGTTCCTGTATTAAGTTGATCGAGCTTATTTTTAAGGTATAGGTTTGGTTCTGTTCCATAGGCATAGCTTTTTTTGCTGTAGCGTGAATTCCATTTATTAAGCCATTGGTTTTCCATAAGTAATTTTATCTATCCATGATAAAATTACACCAATTGAACAATCTTTGGAAGTACGGCTAGTTGCTATTTCTAATCCCTGTTTTCTCTCGGGGCGTTATGTGGCCCGAACTTGTGTATAAGATTAGGCTATCCCCTAAAGGGGATAAAACTTTTGTTATGGTTTCCGAGCTATATTTCATGCCACCGCTGGTCATCATGGTAAATTGAACGGGGACATAGTATGGAAATATGCCGCGAGCATACTCGTGGGTTGCGGTATAACTATCGGGTATTCGGATTTTATAGAGATAAGAATTGGAATACTCCAAAAACGTTTTTTCTATTACAGTTCCTAGTGCCAAGGATTTCCCATCTCGTAGCTGTATCAATTTAAAAGTATCTTTTGAATCAAGTTCAAAATTATATTCATCGTTGTAAAGCGAATATCCATTGTTTATAGAGTATTGTATTTTACGATTGGATGTTGGCCTAAAATTATTTTCCAATTCTGGTGAAATACGCAAACCGCCGCTGGAATGCCCCACATAAACATGGGTCACATCAATAGGACCTATATATTGTAAAAAATAGGCATCTGGATTTATTTTTCGGGTCAACACCATATACCATAAACCGACTACACCTATAAAAAGTAAACCTAAATAAACCAACATTCTCCTAAACCGTTTCATGGAATCAAGATAGCTGGAAGTTTCTTGTTGTGACAATACAAATTGACGAATGCCAGGTTTGATCTTACGGATTAGTGTATTTGATTATTACGTTACTTTTTCCAACATTACACGTTCACTACGAGAAAACCAATCCAAGTACATCGGTTGGTGGATTGTTTCGATTCGGTTTCGCCTAATTTTCATAGAGGGTGTCAAAAGATTTCATAATTAAATTGAGTCGTATTTAAAGATAGGTTGTTTTGTTCTAACTAACTGAATATGAATCCATTTAGACAGAACAATCATTTAATATAAATAGGATGACCCAACTGATGATAATCATTTAATACACAAATGAAAACAAATAACTTTATAATCCGCTTTAAACATTAAGTCATGGAAAATCAAAATAAAAAATCAAAAAAACGGGTGTTCTGGGCATTGATCGTGCTTGCCTTAATAGTCGGTTTTATCGTTTACGGAATATTGAAGGATCAATTGGATCTAAAATTCTTGGTGTTCTTCTCAGGTGCGCCTTTTCTTTTGTTTATTACAGGGGTTTTTGGTGTATTATGGCCAAAAATCAAACCCGAGGGGGACGAAGTTTATATAAGTCATGCACTTATAATAGGACTACTTTTTATTGTGATGTTCTTTATCCATGTATGGATATTACTGCCTTTAATTTGTCCAAGATTTGCAGAGTGTCTGTCGATGTAGATGGTTTTTTCAACTCTAATAAAATGGTTTCAGTATAAATAAGTTGATTATTCTATTTTATAACTCATCGAACAAAATCACTTTAATATCCGGAAACTGCTCATTTAACTCCTTTTTTAATCCAACAATGTGAGCCGCACCAACAAAAAGTATACTTTTTCGAAAATTGTGTTCTTTTATCTGACTGCCCAAGTTATTGGCAAAACGTTTATTTCTTTGGTTGAAATAATCAATTGCCTTTTTGCATTTACAATTCTGCTGGTCTGCATATTTAAGGCCACTTAGACTATCGAGTAATTGTAAATGCTTCCATTTGTTGTTGACTCTTCCATATCTACCTACAATGGAGGGGAAAATTTCACGAGACACCAATTTCACGCCTATTCTTTTGCCCCGTTTTTCAAACCTGGTTCCCATAATTTCCTCCTCACATTTTTTCCAGTATTTATGAAATTCGCCATTAGTTTGCTGATCATCGGCAGCATAAACTTTTTTATGGTTTAATTTAAGTGCTAGTTTTCTTGTTAGTTCAGTATTTTCATGTCTCATTGATTTTTTATTACCGTTGGGGTAGTACTTTTCGAGATAATCATAATAGTAATAATTGGGAGAGTCAAGGTTATATAGAAAGTATTGTTTGATTTTCCTGAAATCCATATCGGATAATTCCCCAAAATCCTTTGAAATAAGAAAATTCAAGGAGTCCTTGTCGTAGTTGAAAGTTTCTCTTAATTTTCGGGAAGCACTAAAAAACTTTTGATGGTTCTTACTATATCCCTTTTGTAAATAGGCCCAGCTTAAGGAATCATTGGGCATTACTGTCTCCACAAATATAGCTTCGGGACCGTATTGGTAGGCTTCTTTAAAAAGGGGCCTGTAACTGTTCTTTACAATTTTTGGCACCACGTGCATAGTGCCCACCAAAACAATTTCTTGTTCTTGGGCATAGACGTTGAAAAAATTAAACAGTACTATAAAAAGTATTATATGTTTCATTTTATATTGAGGTAAAATAGATCAAAGAGTAAAAAACATGGACATTGCTCAAGAAATCCAAAAGAAATAAGATTTCATGATTATTGTTTGTGAATTTCGAGGATTTCTAAGAAAAATCAAAAAGAAAAAAATTGTGCTATCTACATTTTTATCAACGCTAAAGTATTGTTTATGTTCACTTTTCGACTACCCAAATCACATCAATGGCCATAAGCTATATTTTCCGTTATTTTGTGATACATAAAAAATACCACTATGGAATCACCCAACTGGCAGACCGCCATGGAATTTGATGATATCACCTATAAAAAAAGTAACGGGGTTGCACGTATCGCTTTCAACCGTCCTGATGTTCGGAACGCCTTCCGCCCTAAAACCACGAGCGAGCTCTACAGGGCTTTTTACGATGCACAGGAAGATACCTCAATCGGGGTGGTATTGCTTTCTGGCGAAGGACCCTCATCCAAAGATGGTAAATGGGCCTTTTGCAGCGGTGGGGACCAAAAGGCCAGGGGACACAAAGGTTATGTGGGCGAAGATGGTTATCATCGTTTAAATATTTTGGAAGTACAGCGCCTAATTCGGTTTATGCCCAAAGTGGTAATTGCCGTTGTGCCCGGTTGGGCCGTTGGCGGTGGGCATAGCCTGCATGTAGTATGTGATATGACCTTGGCCAGTAAGGAGCATGCCATTTTTAAGCAAACGGATGCCGATGTGACCAGTTTTGATGGCGGCTATGGTTCTGCTTATCTGGCAAAAATGGTCGGACAAAAAAAGGCTCGCGAAATTTTCTTTTTAGGTAGAAATTATTCAGCACAAGAAGCCTATGAAATGGGCATGGTGAATGCTGTGGTTCCCCACGAGGAACTCGAAGATACAGCCTACCAATGGGCTCAGGAAATCCTGGCAAAATCACCAACATCCATAAAAATGCTAAAATTTGCCATGAACCTTACCGATGACGGTATGGTAGGGCAACAAGTTTTTGCCGGTGAAGCTACTCGATTGGCCTATATGACCGATGAAGCTATAGAGGGAAGAAATGCGTTTTTGGAAAAACGTAAGCCAGATTTTGGTAAGGACAAGTGGATTCCGTAAACCATTCTGTTGTTCAGACAGAAACATAATTTAAGGATTTCCATAAATTGAAAAGAGCCCTGCCGCTAGGTCAGGACTCTTTTACGAGAACACTATATGAAAATGAAAAAATTACTTTCGTTTTTTATTACATAGTAAAAGTACCGCCAAAGTTTTTGTGGGCGAAATTATTGTTGTGAAGCCAGGTCTGGCTGTTGTCATTCTATGGATTTTGTAATTATAGGTCGATGAAACCTATATTTTCATACGCTGGAAAAAGGGGAAGATGGGGCAGATGTTCCAAAAAGTATATTGTAAATCTCTTTTTTAAATCACTGCAGAAGTTTACTCAATGGAGGTAAGCTTCAAAATGTATTCCTGACCAAACAATATTTTGGTTAGGGTATAAATTGAAAAGAGCCCTGCCGCTAGGTCAGGACTCTTTTACGAGAACACTATATGAAAATGAAAAAATTACTTTCGTTTTTTATTACATGGTAAATGTACCACTAGAGTTCTCGTAAGCGAAATTATTGTTGTGAAGTATCAAAATATTGTGGTCATAGCTTAAGATCAATATATCTCATCGATTTACGGTAACGCTTTTACGATGTTCGACAGCACCCCGTTTACATCAAAATGGGGCTCTTCGGCCAAACCGGTCCTTACAACGACTAGATCCTTGGAAGGAATCATAAATACATATTGGCCTTCGAAACCATTGCACGAAAAAAGGTCTTTTGGAACATCGGGATATTTACCTTCGGCATTCAACCAAAAATGAGCACCATAGGTTCCATTGGAATGTGCAGTTGGTGTGGTTATATAATCTACCCATGTTGAATCGAACAATTGTTCACCGTTCCAATTTCCTTTGTTTAAATACAATTGGCCAAATCGGGCCCAATCACGTGTGTTGGCCCATGCATAGGAAGACCCCACATAATTTCCAGCGATATCGGCCTCCATGACCATGGAGTACATACCGATCTTATCTATTAAGGATGCATAAGGAAAATCCAAATATTCTTGGTGGCTTCTAAACTGTTGCCTTAATATTCCGGACAAAAGGTTGGTAGTTCCCGAAGAGTAGTTCCAAATTTCCGTAGGTTCGGCGATTGCTTCTTTATTTTTTTGTGCCACCGTCATATCACTATCCAAAAAAAGCATACGGGTCACATCCGAAATACCTGTATAATCTTCTTCCCAAGCCAATCCGCTTTGCATACGGAGCAAATGATCCAGAGTAATGTTCTTTCGCTCATCATCTTTCCATTCCACTATGGGAGCAGGCCAATCCATTTCCAATTTTCCTTGATGTTCCAATATTCCATAATACGTAGCAAGCACGCTTTTGGTCATGGACCAACCTAAAATTGGGGTGTCCTTATCAAATCCATCAATATATTTTTCTGCCAACAAATGCCCTTTGTACAGTATGAGCAGGGTCCTGGTTTTTTGAGTTTCCGGCTCGGCAAATGCCATCGCAACAGCTTTATTGATCAAATTCATGTCCACCTCGGAAAAAATGGTGTCCACAGGTTCGGCCTGACCAAAAGGATAAGGTAAAGTATCGATGGGTTGGTTCCTACGTGGCCTGATCTTCAATGCTTCTGGATCGTAATCATCGTTTATTAAAACAGCACCCAATCCATCTCGGTACACCGCTTTACGCTCCATTAGGCCGTAAACAGTGGACGCAGCGGAAGATTCTGTCTTATTGACCTTGGTGGATGCCAATTCTATTAACGGCGCACTGTTATCGTATTGGTTTATACTGGCGGCAGAACGATGCGCCACATAAACACCAGAGGCCATATTTTTGGCTGCATAACCGGAAATAATGTTCAATTTGGGATAATTAAGATATATGACCACTCCAATTACGATAAGGAGGAGTAACAGAACGCGCTTAAGTAGTTTCATTATAAAAGGATGTATTTGTAACTTTCTGCAACCAAATATAAACAATTAAACATGTCGAACATTGGATTGATCATAGAAGAAAGGAGCCGTGACATAGGTGATTTTTTAGTGGGCAGGTTGATACCGTTTCGCAAAAAACGCATGATCGGCCCTTTTATATTTATAGATCACATGGGACCTACCAAATTGGGGCCAAATAAATATATGGATGTGGACCAGCATCCCCATACGGGACTTTCTACTTTGACTTTTATGCTGGAAGGCGAAATAATGCACGAGGACAGCCTTGGGACCAAACAAAGAATAAAACCGGGCTCAGTAAATTGGATGACGGCAGGGAAGGGGGTAACCCATACAGAAAGAACCCCGAAAGATCTAAGGAATGGAAATACATTTGTGGCACACGGCTATCAAATATGGGTAGCTTTGCCCAAAGAGCTGGAAGGTATGGCGCCAGAGTTTCATCATATAGAAGAAAAAGATATTCCCAGATGGAGAGACGAAAGTGCCGAATTTAAATTGGTTGCGGGACAAGGATATGGAAAAGAATCCCCCGTACCCGTGCATTCCAACTTGTTTATGGTAGAGGTGAAGAACACAGAAGCCTATGCTCTAAATGTAAACAGGAATTTGAGCGGCGAAATAGGTGTCTGTATCGTAAAGGGAAGTATTGAATCCTGTGGTGAAACCGTAGGGGAGGGCAATATTTTAGTGTCCAAGGTAGAGGACACCTGTAACATAAAACTACAGCCCAATACACATTTATTGTTATTTGGTGGCGAACCTTTTCCAGAGGAACGCTATATTTATTGGAATTTTGTTGCATCTAGTCAAGAAAAGCTGGATCAGGCCAAAAAAGCATGGAGCGATAAAAATTTTCCGATGATGAAAAATGATAGTTCTTACGTACCCTTACCAGGGTAAGAAAACATAAACCAACCAATGCCATATCAACCGAAAAGTACCCCCACATGCGTTTTACTTGCTATTGTTTTGACGTTAGTTTCGTGCAGTAACAAAAAACCACAACAAACTGAAGAAGTACAACTGTACAACAAGTATTGCGCTAGTTGCCATGTTGCCCCTAAAATTAATGAACTTACCAAAGAAATCTGGGAAACCTCAGTTTTGCCGGCTATGGTAAATCGTATGGATGTAGAAGGTATGTACCAGGATCCGAACGAGGTAATTAAAGGCTATAGGCCAAAAATTACACTAAAGGATTGGGCCAAACTGGAAAATTATATAATTTCCAACGCGCCCAAACTTTTTAAACCAATAAATGTTCCGCAAGCGGACACCCTAACACAATTTGCCTATAAGCCTTTTGCTTTGGATGATAAAAATGGTGCCATGATCACCTACTTGGAGTTTACGAACCAAGGGAGCACACTATTTTATGGAGATCTTACAGGAAAGTTAAGCTCATTCGACTATTCACAGGAAAAGAGTCTTCAAATTTTTCAAGGTAATACCCCAATTACGTGGTACAGCAAAAAAGATTCAATAGAATGGATCAGCGAAGTGGGCATTCTAGGTCCATCAGAACTGGAAAAAGGGAAACTCACCCGTAAGATAGGAAATGATACCCTTGCACTGGAAAACCCTTTTCATAGGCCGGTGCATACACTGCTGGAAGATTTTGACGGAGATGGTAAAAATGAAATAGTGGTGAGCGAATTTGGTAACCAATCCGGCAGATTATCATTATTGACAGAGAATAATCAAGGTACTTTCACTAAAAAAGTCTTGCTCAATCTCCCTGGAGCCATAAGAACGGTGGCGCGGGACATGGACAATGATGGTAAAAAGGACATTGTTGCCTTAGTAACACAGAGCAACGAGAGTATAACCATCTTTTATCAAAAAGAAGATTTGGAATTTGAACCCATGAAAGTAATCGAATTCAGTCCTGTTTTTGGAACAAGCTGGTTTGAACTGGTCGATTATAATGGTGATGGGTTGGACGATATTGTTACGGTACAAGGGGACAATGCCGATGTATCCTATATCAACAAGCCCTACCATGGCATGCGAATCCATTTAAATCAGGGAAACGATCATTTTAAGGAATCTTACTTTTATCCCATGTACGGGGCAACTAGGGTAGTTGCTCGGGACTTTGATCAAGATGGTGATTTGGATTTTGGATTGGTAAGCACCTTTCCCAACTACCAGGAATTTCCCGAACGTACCTTTGTATATTTGGAAAACATAAACCCCGAAAGCTATACCTTTAATACCAATATTTTGGAAGATCCCGTTATGGCACGCTGGTTTTTAATGGATGCTGCGGATATCGATAACGATGGGGATGAGGATATTGTACTGAGTTCGTTGACCTTGGGCTTTACACCGGTACCCAAAGTTCTATCCGACCGCTGGACCAATAGTAACGTCGACATTACCGTTTTGGAAAATTTGTTGCATTGAAAATCCCGATGATCATAGTAGTTTTGATCCTGTTGGGTTGTTCACAGAAAAAAGTGGGCCCGCAGAGTAAACCTGCGCCAAAATACGAATGGTACGGTCACGAGGTCATAGCTTCGGCATACAATTCGGTGTTCTGGCAAACAGACAGCATTAGTCCGTCCGTTGCCGCTTGGGGAGACACCCTAAAACCGGGAATGAAATCCATTGCAGTATCCAGGGACCTTATAAAAATGGGACTAAGGCATAACACCATGGTAAAAATAGATACCTTTCCGGATACATTTCTGGTAAAAGATAAAATGCACTGGAAATGGAAAAACCGTATAGACATATATATGGGCAAAAACATAAAAAAAGCAAGGGAATGGGGCAAAAAGAAATTGATGATTTGCTACGCAGTTCCCTTGGATACAATTATAAATACAATTGAATGAGAAAAACAAGTCTGATTGCCCTAATGGCAATAGCCTTAGGAGGATGCTCCGTAAAAAAGGAAATCGTGGATATCCCTATTATTTTTGATGATCAACGGATCGAACTGACAAAAGAATATCTGCTGACCCGATATGAGCTGGATCAAAAAACACCAGAAATAACGCCAAAAATGGTGGTGTTGCACTGGACGGCCATACCATCGTTGGCAAAATCCTTTACCGCTTTTAACCGTCCCACACTGCCCAATTGGCGTCCAGATCTGGAAAACGTGAGCGGGCTTAACGTTTCTGCCCATTTTTTGGTAGATCAAGATGGCACTATTTATCGCTTAATGCCAGAAACAACCATGGCACGTCACGTAATCGGGTTAAACCATTGTGCCATTGGTATAGAGAATGTTGGTGGCACCACAGATATGCCCATGACCAAACAACAACTAAAGGCCAATATATTTTTGGTGGAATATTTAGCTTCCAAATATGACATTGACTATGTAATAGGACATCAAGAGTACACCAATTTCGAAGACCACCCACTCTGGTTGGAAGTAGATGATGGGTATAGGACCGTAAAAAACGACCCTGGAATGGATTTCGTAGAAAAGGTAAGAAACGCCACCAAAAAATTTAATTTTAAACCTGTTCCAACAAAAAAATAATCCATATGAAACAGTTATTGTCGTTATTAACCATCTTGTTGGCCGTTTGTGTACACGCACAAGACGAACTGACTTCCCAATTGTACAAAACATACGACACATACAAGGAAACCAGTATCGGCAAAAGAAGAATTAAACATGCCGATATACAGCCATTAATTCAGAAAACGGCCGCCAATCCCAAGTTCAAGGTCCAAAAAGTTGGAGAATCCATACAAGGAAGAGACTTAAACTTGATCAGTATTGGTTCTGGGGACATCAATATTTTTTTGTGGTCGCAAATGCACGGAGACGAGCCCACGGCAACGCAAGCAATTTTTGATATCATCAATTTTTTGGATGCGCCTGAATTCAAGACTGAGAAAGAAGAAATACTCTCCAAGTTAAAGTTGCATTTTTTACCGATGCTTAATCCCGATGGGGCGGAGGTATATACCAGAAGGAATGCATTGGGAATCGACATCAACCGGGATGCTTTGCGATTACAGTCCCCCGAGGGTCGAACCTTAAAAAGAATCCGTGACAGTTTGGACGCCGATTTTGGATTTAATCTGCACGATCAAAGTTCGTACTACAATGCCGAACGCACAGAAAAACCAGCCACTATTTCGTACTTGGCAACTGCTTATAACTACGAAAAGGATATCAACGAACTACGCGCCAATGCGATGAAGGTAATCGTATACATGGACAAAATCATCCAAAACTATGCACCGGGGCAGGTTGGGCGCTATAGCGACGATTTTGAACCCCGTGCATTTGGCGACAATATTGCAAAATGGGGCACAAGCTTAATTTTAATCGAATCCGGAGGCTATACCAACGATCCCGAAAAGCAAGAAATTAGAAAACTAAATTATGTATCAATTCTTTCTGCTTTGTACACTATTGCCAAAGGGACATATAAGAACATCCCTATTGAGGATTACGAAAAAATACCACGTAACGACCGTAAGCTTTTCGATTTAAAGATTGAAAACGTGACCTACGAACTATTGGGAAATGATTACACCCTCGATTTAGGAATTTTTAACCACGAAATCGATTTGGAAGACCATGAGCAATTTTATTATCGAGGTTCGGTCGGTGATCAAGGTGACCTTTCCACCTTTTATGGGTACAAGACCTTTGATGCCAAAGGGTACAAAATTGTGCCACCTAAAGTAGCTAAGGTAGATCGTATTACCAACGCCATGGATCTATTAAAAAATGGAGTGGCTTATGTAAAAACCGAAATGCCGGAAAAAAGTAGATTTGTTCATTTACCTTTAATGCTGGTCCATGAGGAGTTTGAAATGAAGGATTTTAGTATTCGACCTGGCATTAATCCAACTTTCTTTTTAAAGAAAGACGGAATATTGACACATGCAGTAATCAACGGATTCTTAATTGACCTATCCCAACCCTTGGATGGCCAAAATACAGGAAACGGATTGATTTTTCGCTAAACAAGAATCATAAAAAATAACCCCTGCGTGTTGACAGGGGTTATTTTTTTATTTTTTCAATGGGGTCACTTCAAAACTTCGGTATTCAATAGGTCCATGATCACCTTGGATCATAAAAGGGCCCGGTTCTCCTTCTTTACTGTCCAAAGCACCTCCCGTTATACCGGGAATGGTGGCATCGGATATTACCGTTTTCCCATTCAATACCACAGTAACACGTCTTCCGATTAAGGTAATGTCATAAGTTTGCCATTCTCCTGCAGGTTTGGAAGCATTCTCATTGGGCTCCAAAAATCCATATACACCACCTAAATAGATGTCGGAAGGCTCAAAGCCTTGGCTGTCCACTATCTGTACCTCATACCGACCACGCAAATAGATTCCACTATTGCTTCCTTCGGGATACCTAAACTCTACATGTAGCTTAAAATCTTGAAATTTTTCATCCGTGATCAGATTTGATCCAGACTCTGGGCTGGTCAAAATACCATCCTTGACCTGCCATTGGTTCTTTTCTCCATCAATATGCCAGCCCGATAGGTCCTTACCGTTAAAAACACTTATGGTTTTATCCCATTTAGGGTTTTCGGTATATGTCAATTTTGGGGCTTTTACCCCGGTCCAATCAATAATAGATCCATCGGTATAGATCAGGGTGCCTTTTAGTTTATCGTTTTCCAGCACTCCATGAAAAATCATGTCGCTGCCTTTAGGCTCCCATTGGTTGGGAATACTAAAGGTAAACTTGTTGTCACCATATGTTTCTACTTCGGAAATGGGCCTGGCGCTACCAAAGGCAAATACAAAACGGCCGATCAACGTAGCATGGCCCGAATGCCTGATCTCCAACCAGGAAGGCGCGGTCTTGTCCATAAAATCCATTTCCAAGTCCCATCGGCCTTCCAACGGGCTTATATTTTGGGAATACATACTTGTTGTACAGGCGAGCAGAAAGCTACAAATAAAGGTGTAAATAGTTCTCTTTTGGGTCATCATATGTTTGTTGAGTTTTATTGCTGACCCAAGATACGTATAATCCAAAAAATGTTTCTGCTTTTATGTTCGGTCTACTCGCAGCCACCGGTAAATCCGTTGGCGCTAAATTTGGTCTGCACTGCCCCTTGAAGACTGTTGTGGGTAAGCTGGATCACCAAGTTGCTTTCGCCGCTTCCATCTCTCTTTGGTGTGCAATATTCGAACAAATAAAAACTATTCGCCTGTTCGGCAACTCTTTGGGAAATATCGTTAAAGGTATTTTCCAGCTCTTGGGAATTGCTCGCAAAAACACTGGCCGTTTTTCCAATTTCCGTAAGGACTTCGGTATCGATTTCCGCACCGAGTCCTATTGTAAAAAATGAAATATTCCTATCGGCATCGTTTACAGCTCGCAAGGCATCCGATTCGCTATAACGGGATGCTTGATCGGTTCCATCGGTAAACAATACCACGGAAGCTGCGCCGATCACATCGGAATTTTCGGTGAGCAGATCTTCCGCTATTTCGGTGGATTTTATCACTGCTCCATAAAGATCAGTGGACGGGTCGTTACTGATATCGGTGGTAATACCCTCAATAGAAGCGGTCAATTCGGTCGCAGAAGATGATAATGGGTTCAATAAATGAAGTTCGTCCTCACCATCAAACCAATATATGGCCATTTTAAACGAATCGGTAGCAGGACTCGGCATTACATTATTGATAAAGCTTGTCGATGCTGCCTTTAATTCATCCAGACTACTTTGCAGAACACTATTGCTCAGGTCCAAGACCAGAACAGTGTTGTTGTTGAATACTTGGGAGTTGGGGGATATACGTGCAAAAGATTCCGATGACGAAATGGAATTGAAACAATCATCGTTCCTGCCTTGCTCATAAATGGCAAACTGTTCGGCGGTCAGTCCAGAAATGGGATTGCCCAAAAGATCGGATACTTTAAATAGTATGGAAACTTTTCCGGGTAGGGTAGTAAACTCATCCTGAATGGACAATAGAAGATCGTTCTCTTCAAAACCAAGGCAGTCGTCCGGTTCTTCGCCAAGGCCCAATTCCCTGTCGTTGATGTTGAAACTAACATCGTCGTCCGCATTGCCACAAGAAAAAAGGATTAGGCTAAACGCCAAAATAAAGTTGAGCTGAAGTGTATTTTTCATTTTCAAATTAGTTAAGGTCCTTTCTGCACAACGTTGAAATCGATTGAAAAGTATCTGGATTTCGTGGAATTGAATTAAAGAAAAGTTAAAAGAATACCGGGGCTGTTAAAATGATTCAGAGCCAGTTAATTTTTAATATTTTCACATCCGTTGCAAAGCAAAACAAACCTACCAACCTACCTGACCAAAATCAAAAGAACACTAACACTATTAGGTTGAACTGTATGACCATATTATTATTCGGGGCTACCAAAGATATTGTAGGAACCCCATCTTTATCTGTACCAACGGCAAGCCTCTCCGGAAAAAAAATCCCAAATACGGTAGGCGAGCTCAAGAAATTTTTGGAAAGTCGTTATCCTGAACTCAAAAAAATTGCTAGGGTAACCGTGGCCGTCAACCAGAATTTTGCCAAAGATCATGAGAGAATCAATTCTTATGACGAAATTGCACTTATTCCATCACCAGAGGAGTAGTGGAAGCTTTCATATTAAAAAGAACAGTTTGAGCAATGTGGCCCAAAAACCTGCCCATCTTTACGGCCTTGTACTTTCTGGCGGCAAGAGCGAGCGCATGGGCAAGGACAAGGGGTTAATAAAATACCATAAGGTTCCACAGCGCGAACATTTGTACCGTTTATTGGACCAATTATGTGAGATGACTTTTTTGAGCGTAAGCCCATCCCAATATTCAAATATTCCAAAAGGAGCAAGGGCCATAGTGGATCAAAATCGGTACAACGGACCATTCAACGGGATTATGAGTGCACACAACACCCATAAAAACGCAGCTTGGTTGGTCTTGGCCTGTGATCTGCCTTTTATGGACTTGGCAACACTACAACAATTAATAAACGCAAGAGACCCAAAAAAAACGGCAACCGCATTCCTTGGTCCAAAAACAGAAAAGCCCGAACCATTGGCCTGTATTTGGGAGCCTGGGGGATTGGAAAAAGCGGTACACTTTTTAAAAAAGGCTGAACAATCTGGCCCCAGAAAGTTTTTAATGGATTCCGAAATTACATTGGTAACACCAAAAAACGAACAGGCGTTGTTCAATGCAAATACGGATTTAGATTATACGTATGCTAAAGATATGTTGAGAGGGTAGTGCCCTTATTTCTGGAATGTTTTTCTTTTGACCTGATTCTGTTCCAGCGTATCCAAATCTTGGAAAATGCCACAAGAAATTTGCTTTTTGATCAATGATCTAGATTTTTTCCGTTTGGCAAGCAATTCTATTTCCTTATTTAAATATTGCATAATGAAGCATTTTTTATAGAACGGACAGGGCTTCTTTTTATTTTGAAAACCAATAGGTTATCCATTTTTTGAGATTTGCGTTTCAATATGATCCAAAACAGACATCCAGTGCATACGTAAAATTAATGCGGCTGTGGGAAGATTGTTTTCTTGTATGGTTTCCAAAACGGATCGGGCCTGTACTTTTATGTTTTCGAAAAAATCATGGTCTTGGATAAAATCATGCTCATAAAAATGAAGCCGGAGCTTAAGGTCTTTTAAAATTTGAAGCAAGATTTTATTGGTACAGTGCTGCACCAATCTATTGTGAAAATTGAACCGATGTACCAAGCCCTTTTCCAAGGTCTTGGCCTCTTCCATTTTTTTCTGTAGGATTGCCAATGATTCTATTTGATTAGGGTGGAAAACGGAATTTTCCAGAGCCATTACCTCCAATTGGGCAACGATCTCGATAAGGTTTTTAACTTCATGTTGGGACAGTCGGGCCACGATGAATCCCCGATTGGGAACAGCCTGTAGCACCTGGGCCTGCTCTAATTGACTCAAAGCCTCTCGGATAGGGGTAACGCTTATCCCCATGTCCCTGGAAAGGGCGGCCAAATTAATTGTTTTTCCTACAATTAATTGCCCTGTTTGGATTTGAAGCAGTAAATGGTCCTTTACTTCGTCCCGTAATGCATGCGTTTTACCCATGTTGTATTGGATGGACAGCTCCTATTTTAAGGATTGCCTACCTCCGTTCATAAATGAACGAGGAAATACCTGGCAAATCCTCGCCAACGGTTTTGATAATCCTATTATTGCTCAGTTGCAAGGTTCCAAGTACAGTGCTGCCCTGAAAAGCCACCTCGGACCCGTTGCTGGCCCATACGCCTGTGGCCAAATTGCTGCCATTACAGCTGGCCACGTACAAGTTATTGGTGATAGGGGTAAGTATAAAATTGGACTCCTCGAACTGGTAAGTGGAATCATCCCTAAGTGTTATGGTGCCCGCAATACAATTTTCCTCATCCAACAAATTATTGGATGATGACCCATCTCCGTCAAGATCTATCGGCGAACTGACGTTAACCTCCACCAGTTCCCATGTACCCACAAGTTCCGCACTTGAAAATCCACCATCGTTTCCATCATCATCACTACAAGAGATTACACAGATAAGTGGGAGTAAAAGCAGTAAAATATTTCCGAATTTTTTCATGGGACCTATGTATTGTTTGGTTGAAAATAAGACAATTTAGATAAAAAAGTCCAACCCATATGGGTATTTCATCGATCTAAAACTGATAAATACACTAAAAAAATACGCGTCACGTTCTTGCTAAGTAAATACATAACCATATATAATGAAGAAACTTAGCTCTAAAATCTTAACCTTTTCTTTAGTTGCCATAGCGTTGGCAGGTTTTCAATCCTGTAGTGAGGATGCCATGCCAGGTGAGGGCGAAAAGCTTACACAAGCGGAGTTACAGACCATTTTAAATACCGATGAGATCGCTGGTGCCGCAGATACCGCATTGGCCGATCTTTTTGCAGGAAATACGGCAAAAACAGCTACCGCGAAAGATGGGGAGTGTTATTCTGCCGAGTATACCGAAACGGGATTTGTGGCCACTTTTAACAATTGTTTGCTCAACGGAACCGATAATGCAAACGGTACCGTTACCGTAACGTATGAAGTAGGGGAGGAAGAATCGTCCTTTACGGCCACGTACCAAGATTTTTATGTGGGCAACATTAAGATCAATGGAACAAGAACTTACGAAATTTCGGCCGGAAGCCAAGAAAATTCGGTTTCTTTCACCGTGGAGAGCGACATGACCATTGAGATGGAAGACGAATCGGTAATTTCGGAAAATGGAACCAAAACTTTTGGAATCACCTTTGGTGATGAATTGGAAAGTACGGTATTCAGCCTTTCGGGCAACTGGACCGTGGAAACCGAAGGAAACACCTATTCCGTGCAAACCCTCGAAGATCTTCAAGGGAATGCCACTTGTGAATACCTGACCACGGGCAGCATGACCATCTCCAAAAACGGATTGGCCGTTACGGTGGATTTTGGAAACGGAGAATGCGATGACGTAGCCACCATAATTTATCCAAACGGAGCTACTGAGGAGATTACATTATAAATCACCCCAACAATATAAATGGAAAGCACCGATAACAGTCGGTGCTTTTTTGTTTTAATAGGTTACTGTTCTTTGTTTGGTTATATTTAAAGAAACGTTTCTCATATGGTTAAGCAATTGGTAACGGCCCAAAATGATTTTTTTGCCACTCACAAATCAAAAGATGTTGCTTTTAGAAAAAAATATCTGAAAAAATTGCTACAAGAAATTGAGGATCAAGAAGATGCCGTGTGCGATGCCTTGTACGCCGATTTTAAAAAGCCAAAGTTCGAAAGCCTGGCCACCGAGACCCAGTTGACCTTGGCTGAGTTAAAGCATGCCATTAAAAATATAAAGGAGTGGAGCGAACCCAATAGTGTTGGACCATCCTTGCTAAATTTTCCGTCCAAAGAGTGGATACAACCGGAACCCTATGGCAAAGTGCTCATCATTTCACCCTGGAACTATCCCTTTTTGCTCACCATGTCGCCCTTAATAGGAGCTTTGTCCGCCGGAAACACGGCGATTCTTAAACCATCGGAATTTAGCCCGAACACCTCTAAGATCATCGCAAGGATAGTACGAAAGGTATTCCCGCCAGAGTATGTTACCGTTGTTGAGGGTGGAGTAGAGGCATCTACCGAACTATTGGCCGAAAAGTGGGAATACATCTTTTTTACGGGCAGTACACGTGTCGGTAAAATTGTGTACCAAAAAGCAGCGGAACATTTAACACCTGTTACTTTGGAACTAAGTGGCAAAAATCCATGTATTGTGGACGAAACCGCATCCATAAAATTGGCGGCTAAAAGAATTGCATGGGGAAAATTTATAAATGCAGGGCAAACATGTATTGCCCCCGATTATATTTTGGTGCACAAGAGCGTAAAAAATGACCTTGTGGACGGGTTAAAATCCCACATTGAACAATTTTATGGAAATACTATTGAAAACTCAGAGGATTTTGCACGGATTACCACGAGTAAGCATTACGAAGAACTGAAAACCATGCTCCAAGGTCAAAAAATACTATTTGGAGGTAATTTTAACGATAAAGATCGTTTTGTGGAACCTACATTGGTGGACGAACCGCCCTTGGATAGTACTGTAATGGAAGGGGAGGTCTTTGGTCCTATTTTGCCAATAATTTCGTATGATGACGAAAGTGAACTGGACAACTATATTTCTCGCTACCCTAACTCTTTGGCCTTTTATGTGTTCTCTACCAACAAAAAGTTTCAAAAACGGATGATGCGCCAATACTCCTTTGGCGGGGGAACCATAAACGATACCGTGGTACACATCAGCAATAAGTCCTTGCCCTTTGGTGGGGTGGGCCAATCTGGAATAGGGGGTTACCACGGCAAACATTCCTTTGATTTGTTTTCGCACCATAAATCGATTGTAAAACGTGCCAATTGGTTAGATGTTCCCTTGAGGTATGCACCGTACACGATTTCTTTGGGTTTGATGAAAAAAATCAAACATTTCTTCTAAAAAGTGGTTATAAATCTTTGATTTGATGTGAAATTGGTTGCGAAAATCACATTTATCTATTAATCCTGCGTTAAAAAACGGGATAAAAGCGAGTTAGGTAGTATCTTTAAGTAAAAGGATAATCACAATCAGGTATGAAAAAACATCACAAAAAGTATCGTATCTCCGTATTGTTGGATATGACGGACAACTCTGAATCTG
Source organism: Flagellimonas sp. ABD4_174 (assembly GCF_056160185.1). Lineage (NCBI taxonomy): Bacteria > Pseudomonadati > Bacteroidota > Flavobacteriia > Flavobacteriales > Flavobacteriaceae > Flagellimonas > Flagellimonas sp. ABD4_174. The sequence continues at coordinate 2,057,012 of NZ_JBSWWP010000001.1, read as the reverse complement.
TCCTGTCCAGTGCGGTAGAGCTCGCCAAGCGTGTTGATGGTGACATAGAGGTCTTCCATGTAAAACCAGCTACAAATCTAATCAAAGGTGATAGCCAATTATCGGCCATTCGAACGCTGAACCAAGATGATAGGGCCACGAGGTCGGCATTGGAGCAGTTGATTTCGCGCGTTAGCTTGAATGAAGATTTCACCATCGGCTACAAACTGGAATATGGCAATGTTAGGAACAGGGTCGGCGACTATTTGGCCAAGGCAACACCCGATTTTTTGGTTTTGGGCAAACAACGACCAAAAATTGGAGTTTTCTTTGAAAGTATCATCGATTTTGTAATAGATCAGGTTAGCCATACCCACGTTCTAATATTGGGCAACGATAACACCTTGCGTTCGTTCGATGATATTAATCTTGGAATTTTCGGCGATGAATTGGCGGAAAACGACCTAGACCTAATTTTGGAACTAAAACGGGATAACGAAAAGCCGGTACGACATTTTGGAATTTCCGATGAACAGGAATCGGAAACCCGTGCATATCCATGGCAAAAAACGGTTTCCTATAATTTTAGTCGAGGCAGTAATGCCGTTGATGGCTTGGTGAGTTATGTTTCCAGGACAAATACGCAGCTATTGTGTATTTCCCAGAAAGGAAACGATTCTGATTTTTTTAAATCGAGTCCCATAAAGTCCGTTATCCGAAAGGCTAACGTTCCATTAATGATTTTGGGAGGGTAGATTGGAAAGGGAAGCTGTTAGGGCTTCTTTTATTTTCTATTTTACATAACATAAATTATAGTACAAATGTCGTTGTATTGTATTTTAATGGTTTTGCCAATTGCTTTCATAAAAAGTAAATGCCACAGCATTCATTTTTATACGCAATTCTCAGCCACTTGGCTAGCGCCATTAAAAGCTCAGCTTTTCGTTTTTATTGAAACCTTTGGTTTAATTGAAAATTTAAAGAAGAAAAATTTCACGGACTTTTCGTCAACTTGTCGCAAAAGCTTAAAATTTAGCCGAGCATAAATTTCTAAGCACTTGCTTACATCCTCCTTCGATTCTGCATTTTTTGTGAGCACCCATAACATTATGTCAAATAGGATTGAAACTTATTATTGTTGTTCCTTTTCTTTTGTCTTGAAACAAAAGAAACAAAAATTCAAGAAGAAAATATGCTTCTGCGCTCTCTTTGTGTCTTATAGCTTCGCTATTTGGCCGTTTCACGCCCACACACAGGGCCGAAACGTAAAGAAAAGGTCTGGTAGACCTTTTTAGTGAAGGAGCCAGATGGCGAGTTGGCGGCAATGCTCCACTACTCCATCTCGCCGAAAAAAGCAATCATTCACTGAATAATCACTTTTTCTCGCGTGTGCCAAGCCACAAATTCACCCCGACACCGGCCCGCATTTTCTTCAGTCACTACCCTTTATTTAAAAACATTTAACTCCTCTATGAGTTTATAAACCAAAGTTGATGGATTTGAATTTGCACACGACTTACCTTCATGGATTTCTTCCAATTTTTTTGCTCTGTTAATAGCCAAATCCTCTCTGCTATTATCCAAGTCTTTTAAAAGGTTGTAAATTTCAGTATCATTCTTTTTATATTCTCTACCCAAATGTTTAGATAATAATTTTGAATAATCATTTCGGCTCATCGCGTGTTGATAATCTTCAAAATGTAATAAATACCACAATTCAAATGCTTCATTTGAATATGCACATTTATAATCAAAAGAATTAGCTTTATTTATTGCGTTTTCAAAATTTGAATCAGGAAACGAATCTTTATCAAAAACTATCCAAACTTCATATTCTATATTCGGATTAGTGCTTTGGTACTTTGGCACCATTTTTACAGCATGGTTCACCAAGGAAATCGTGTTCTTACCTCCAGAGGGATCTATATCAATATTCACCAAATTTTTAGGCAATTCTTTTTTAATTTCTTCAAAATAATTTGGCTCTGTTCTTGCTCCCTCACAAAACAACAAATAGTATTTTCTTAATGGCTTATCTTCAATTTTTCTAGCGTTCCTTTCCTTTTTCCTCTGCAACCTTTTTAGAATAGCATTATCTATTTTTTGAACTCTAGCCATCTATAGTATTTTTATTTAAATTCCTACAAAACAATGACTCAATGTTACCCAGAAAAGGAATAGCTCCATATTTACCGTTAATATAATTTTTCTCATAAGCTTCATCATTTCGAGGCTTATATTCAATTAATGAATAAAGATGGGATTCTCCATATGCATCTTTTTCAGTAAAATATATTTGATCTCTTCTGAAAATTTCTCTGTCCAGTAAATTTGTATCATGAGTTGTGAATATTAATTGTGCGTTATTTGGATTCCCTGTTTTACTATTAAAAATTTCAATAATTTTCCTAGTTAACAAAGGGTGCAACCTAGTATTGAACTCATCAATTAATAACACATTTCCTTCCATCAAGGTATGGATTATCGGCCCAATAATGTTAAACAACTTTTGAGTTCCATCTGATTCGTGTTGGAAAAGAGAAAATTCAACTTCTCCTACTTTATTCTTTTTATTATCATACTTATCATGAAATGTAATAATATCAGCATATTGTTCATTTTTCATGGCTTCCAATGCTGACTTAAACTGTTCTCTTGCCTTTTTAGTTAAAATAGTTTCATCAAAATCTCTAAAATCACTTTCTAACTCCTTTACTTTTAAACTATTTATGCCAAGGTCAGCAAGTTTCATAAATTCATAGATGATTTCAGCTGTGTCTTCATCTTGTAACATATGAACAGTCATGTCAAAGTACATCTCATCTTTTATACCATGCACAGTATTACAATTCTTAAACCAATCAATAATTTTGGTAGAAATCTTCCCGTTAAACTGAGCTACAACTGATAGAAACAATGCATTAGGCCTTGTTTTATCCTCAAGCCTTTCGCCTTCAGAAAATTTATCGACCATTTCGATATTGTCCATTTCACGTACAAAAAGAGGCTTTTCTTTAATCTTCAAGGTTTCAAACAACCATTCCGATGTAAATCGCTCATTAGTAGCTTCAAAACCGTATCTGTATTTAATTTTTCCAACATAAAATACCATCTCAAATAGCGATGGTTTTTTTTGAGAACTATCATCTAGCAAAAATGGTTTGATATTTAATGGTTCCTTCGCATTTGATTCTCTTGCTGAATTAACTACTAACCAGCGCATTTGTGCAATAGAATCCATTAAATTTGATTTGCCACTTGCATTAGCACCATATATAACAATACTTTTTAGCAAGTTGAATCGCTCTGACTTGATAAGTGTCTTATCTTCTAATTCTTTTATAGAAGTAGCAACCATACTAAGGGTGTTATTTTCCCTAAATGATTTATTATTTGTTGTATTGAATTCTATCAACATGAGAATTAGTCATTTAATTTTGTGCAAAAAAAACTATTTTAAGCAATAAACCTATTAAATATACGGATTTATCTCAATATTATTGTTTTTTTAACTTGTTTGATGTTATAAAACCTCTAGAATTCTTTGAAATACATGGATGTATGTATTCTTGAGCTAAGAAAATTCCAACTTAATCGTTAAATAGGTAGACTACTTGATAGTCTTGGTCTGCACCAACAGCTCTCTTATATCCACGTCAAGAATTTCAGCAATTCTTTTGAGGTCTTTTAAATGTGGCTGGGATTTATTGTTACAAATTGAAGTAATTGTATTTGGATTTCGGTCAAGTTTAACCGCCAATTCCTTTTGGCTCATTCCCTTAATAACAAGTACTTCTTTAATTCTGTTTATTCGCTCAGACATAGTCCAAAACTAGTCATAATCACATTTTAAGACAATGTTGGATTTTAACGAGTGTTTATTAAAACAATATAAATATTGTTTTAAACTATATTTATATATGTAAAAACAATGAATTTTGTTTTCATTTTTATAAATAAAACCTATATTTATATAGTTATTACCAGTGTTTCCATCGTAAATACAAATAGATTTATCCCAAAATGAGCTTAAAACCAAATAACCTACTCCCTCTCCTCTCCTACTTAGAAAAATGCCATGAGGGAGATTTGCTTTCCTTTACACAATGGTTGGATAAGGCCATTTATATGTTTCATTACTTACCTACCGATTCGTTTTCAGAAACGGAGCGCCAAAATGTTTGTCATGTGCTTATGGAATTAAAAGAAGCTGTTTTGAAAATCTATGTTGACCCAAATAATTATGCCTAAAACCCATTCCATACACTTTCACCTCCCCCACTCCCTTCGGCTTCGCTCAGGACAGGCTGCGGGTTCGGCAAAACAGTATTCCATTATATTTTTAAAGGAAGTTTTTAGAAGAAATTTTTCAGGAAATACAGAACAAACTTTGCCATTACTTCAACTCGCTCAAAAAAGAAAAGGTCTACCAGACCTTCCCTTTTTATGCCGTACCAAAGCTCAAGTTACATAACGCTAGAACATTATAGTACAGATGTTATCATATAGCAAATTGCGTATAGCTGTGCTATTTGATATAAAATCAGTTCTAGCGCTTTAGTGCTATAACGATACCAGTTTTATGTCAAATCAATTTGCTTTAAACATTGGTTGTTTTATCTCCCACCCTTCTTCTCGCAGTCAAATAAAATCAGCCACGGGTTGATTTGTTTTACCACGTTTTTGTACCCACGATCAATCTATTTGCAAAATTGTTGATTTTCTCCATTAGTTAAAACATATCCTTTATTGAGCGATCGATTGCATTCGTTGATTATATTTTATGCATCGGAAAATCCTTTATAGTGTTGCATAACAACACATAGCGCACAAAAAGGGTATGATAAAAATTCAAAGTATGGAATATAACTATTCCAAGAAAATCAACATATTTAAAGACATGAACCTTGAGTTTTCTTCTGGGAAAATTTATGGTTTATTGGGCAAAAACGGTGTGGGGAAATCTACCTTGATCAAAAATATTACCGGCATGCTTTTTCCGACCAAAGGCAGTTGTGAAGTTTTTGGTCTGACACCTGGTAAACGAGAGGTTAAATTTCTACAATACTTGTTTTTTGTTCCAGAAGAATATCATTTACCCAACCTTACTATTAAAGAGCTTATTTCCGTTTATAAAGATTTTTATCCAAAATTTGATGTCGATCAATTTGATGCCTACATCAATGAATTCAACATATCTAAAGACAAAAGAACTACCGAGCTCTCCTTAGGTCAGAAAAAGAAAATTTTAATTGGCTTTGCCCTGTCCGCCAATACCAAAGTGTTGATCATGGACGAACCCACCAATGGCTTGGACATTCCTTCCAAGATCACCTTTAGAAATATGATCAAGGATGCGTTTAAAGAGGATAGGATTGTCATCATCACCTCTCACCAAGTAAGGGATCTGGACGAATTGATCGATACCGTGATCATTATGCACGATGGACAGATTTTACTGAACCTTGATAAGGATGATATCGCAAAAAAATTACAGTTTGAATTGTCTGACAACAAAAAGGATGATGCCGCAGTACTGTACCAAGAAAAAGTTAGCAACGGATTCGCTTCCATTCAAAAGAACACCTCCGACATATTGGGATATGTAGACATTGAACTGCTCTTTAATGCAGTGTTGGCCCAAAAACTAAAATTATAAAACACCATGAATTATTCAACGCTGTGCTTATTGATCAAAAGACAATGTAAAGAGCATTATAAAACCTATGTAATTGGTCTTTTGGTCTTGCTCATTTTACTGGTTTTTATGTTCCTGGTCGTACATCAATGGAAATACAGCTTTTCGGGGGCTGTACAGAATGGGGTATTTGTAATTGGTCTATTTATTGCCGGCAGTGTGTTTTCCAATGCTATGTTCAGTGAGTTTTCCACTCCGCAGAGTGGCATGTGGCTTTTGGGCATTCCGGCAAAAGCTTCGGAAAAAGTGGTGTCGAGCATAGTGATTTCCACTGTTTTCTTTTTAACTGCTTATGTGATCATATTTTACATCGCGGATTTTTTCTATTTGCTTTTTGCTGGCACATTAACTTTTAAAGCCATGCTGAATCCGTTTAAGAACGATTTTTATCAATTCTTTTTTATCTACCTAACATTTAACGCATTAATGCTATTGGGAAGTGTCATCTTCAACAAAAACAGTTTTATAAAAATGTTGTTGACCATTGCTGTGCTTTTCTTCCTTTTAAACTATCTAAACGGATGGTTATTGAGCTTTCTGATCCCCGAAGCCAACATAGTTTCCACCATTGCCTTCGATAGTTTTTTGTTTTCGCACCACGGAGAAAATGTAAAAGTGTTTTTACCCGATAACATCAACTTATACAGTGCTCTTTTTGCGCATGCATTTTTACCCATTGCACTATGGATCTTGGTTTGGTTAAAATTGAAAGAAAAAGAAATTTAAGATATGAAGACAAGTAATGTATTTATCATCATTTTAAGTATTACCATATCCGGAATGCTATTTGCAACCAATCTAGGCCTAAAAAAAGAGTATGATAAAATTGATCTGGACGATGTTTTCAAAAACTATGTTTCGGTAAGTTCGGAACACTATACTGTCCTATCGATTTCCGGAAGTAATGGATATCCCATAGAAATTGTACAAAAGGATACCAATGCCATAAAAGTACTGCGTTCGAGATTGGAGCATTTTAAAAGTGTGGTGAAGAACGATACGCTCTTTATTGAATTTACGGGAGCTAATATTTCAATGCAAAAAAGCTTTTTGAGCACTACCCCATCTGGAATTATAATTTATAAAAACAATCTCGCCGGAATAATAGCCACGAACACGCACCAAAGGGTTTCTGGATTTGAGACCGAACATTTCACATTAAATTTAAAGGGATACTCGCATGTAGAATTGCAGAACTGTACCGTACAAACCTTATCGATTGCTATGGAAAATAAGAGTCATCTTCAATTTGTAGAGCACAATTTAGCAGATTCGATAGCTTTAAAGATGACGAATACTTCTGTAGCAAATTTAACCGACGTTGCCTTTAAAAAAATGCATCCGGTTTTGAGTGACAGCGTTACTTTGGTATTGTCCAAAGAGGTTTTTAAAAACATCCTGAAACAATAAGTTGGTATAATTCTATGGCCTAGATCTATTGTATATAAAAAAGTATATTGTTGCCACTTATGATATTAGATACATTCATAAAACAAAGAAATTCTTCGAAAACCATTAGAATTGGCTCTCATATCCTATTTTGGATAGTTCTGTTTTTCAGTTCATATTTCTTATCAAAATCATCCTATGACCCTTATTCTGCGACCCCTTTGGGCTATTTGTTCCCCCTAAGAAGGACACTGGAATTAATACTGTTTTTTTATCCGTTGATGTACGTATTGATTCCGTATTTCTTCGAAAGAAAACGATGGGTTCCTTTTATTTTATATCTCCTCTTACTCCTATTTTTTATTATTTTTATTGAAGCAGTAGGTGAAAAAATCACCTTTTATTATTGTGATACCTGTGCGGCGATGGCTCAGGAAAGAGATCCTGATTATTTAAGTATTCTTCATAAACCGGTTCTCGATAATTTTTTGTTTAAATCGTCAAGTATTGGTTTATATTTTAACCTGTTTTCCGGTTTATTGCTGCCCATAGCCATAAAAAGCAGTCTGGGGTATTATCAAATCCACACTAGAAACCTTGAGTTGGAGAAAGAGAAAGTACAGTTGGAATTGAACTTTCTAAAGGCTCAGGTAAATCCGCATTTCCTGTTCAATACATTGAACAATCTATATGGATTAATTTTACATGATCGCAGAGATGCTTCTGCGGAAACCGTGACACGTTTGTCGGATTATTTGCGATATTCCTTGGATAATGCGAATAAGAAAAGTATCCCATTGTCAGATGAAATTGAATTGACCCGTAATTATATCGAGTTGGAGAGTTTACGGTTAAACCATACAAAAGTCTCTTTTACAACCCAGGTTGACAATACCAATGCCAACATTCCGCCTTTACTGTTTATACCTATAGTCGAGAATGCCTTTAAGTATAATGTGGATAAAAAAGATACGGACATCCGTATAAATTTATCGGTAAATGCAAATACGCTACAATTGAAAGTCGAAAATGGCTTTGCAGAGGCCAAAACTAAAAATGATAACGGAGGCTTGGGATTGACCAATTTAAAAAAACGCTTGGATTTACATTATTCAGAAAATTATACGTACGATATGGACATTGATAATTCCGTGTACAAGGTATCGTTGAAATTAGTCTTAGCATGAAGAATATAAATGTTTTAATTGTTGATGATGAACCGCTGGCGCGAGAAATAATTCAAACGCATATAAGTAAAATCCCAAATTGGACGGTTGTTGATACCTGCATAGATGCCAAAGAAGCTTTTGAAACACTGGTAAAGAACAAAATAGATGTGTTGTTCTTGGATATTCAAATGCCGGTAATAACCGGAATTGAATTTATAGAATCGTTACAAAACCCGCCTTTGGTAGTTTTTACCACGGCCTATTCCGAGTATGCCCTTAAGGGGTTTGAATTAAATGCGGTGGATTACCTGTTAAAACCTATTTCTTTTGCTCGCTTTTATCAAACTGTGGAGAAAGTGAACAAAACATTGGAATTGCTAAATGATGCATCCAAACCAAGTAAAAAAGAAATAACCTATCTTTTTGTAAAACACGATGGAAAACTCTTAAAGCTTAATTTTTCCGATATCCTATATATCAAAGCGGAGCAAGAATACAGTTCGGTTTTTAAAACAGACGGAACACTTTTGGTCAGTATGCACTTAAAATTATTACAAACCCTTTTACCCGAAAAGCAATTTACCAGAATCCATAGGTCCTATATTGTTCCGCACGAAACTATTACGGCAGTTTATGGAAACACGGTCCAAATTGGAACAGAGATTCAATTGCCGATTGGCAGTAAATACAAGGAGGAATTGTTGCAAAAATTACAGATTACATAAAAAACACTTGCAAGCAGTTGTTTTGCAGGTAGAATTCGTGGAACCTGAGCCTCAAACCAATTCTGTACACTTTTAATCCGACCAAATCGCCTCCCAATTAACTAAGCACAGGTTGTGTTCGGTTTTATAAAAAGAAGGTGATATCCAACAAAAAAGGAGAAAACCGCAAACCGGGCTTTCTCCTTTTCAATATTTGGTTCCCAACAATGTTGGCTACGTAAACTATAGTATCTCCACCAATTCCAAATCGAACACCAAATCTTGTCCTGCCAATGGGTGGTTGGCATCGATAATAATGTCCTCCTCCTCTACTTTGGCGACCCTGAACTGTTGTTCCTGTCCGGCGGCATTGGCCCCCACAAGCCCCATACCTACTTCTGGTTCAAGGTCTTCTGGCAATTGTGACTTGGAAATCTTTTGAAAAAGTGCTTCGTTCACCTCTCCGTAGGCATCTTTCTTATCTATGGTAATCGTCTTCTTTTCGTTAACGGCCATATCAATAAGTCCTTTTTCAAATCCGGGTATCAGCTGGCCCTCACCCAATTTTATTTCCAAGGGCTCTCTTTGCAATGAGCTGTCAAATATCTGCCCATCAACAAGTTTGCCCGTGTAATGCACTTTTACGGTATCGTTTTCTTTTACTTTACTCATAATTTTGTTTTACAGTTTTAAAAATCAAAACGTTGCAAATATACAGGGTATATAATGGTTCAACGAAGAAGTTGACCATAGCTTTTGTAAAAGTTGGTTTTAGGACATAAAAACCGTGTTGGAGTTAAAATTTGGTTTTCAGTTCATCCAAATCCTCTTGGTAGATTTCATTGAGGTATTCTTTATAGCCATCGGAATATTTATATTGAATATTATCCTGTGCCTTCTGTAAATTAATTTGGGCATTTATGGAGTCCCCCATTGTCAAGTAAGTCTTGGCCAGACCATAATAGGCTTCGCAAGTGTTCCCATATTGCTCTATTCCTGTTTTAAAAGCACCAATGGCCTCATCATAATTTTGCATATTGTAATGGCAAAGGCCAACATAAACAAAGGCCTGAACATCTACCCATTCTGCTCCTTGGTTGGTGATACTTTGCTTAAAATGTTTTAGTGCTTTTGGGTAATCACCAAGGCCGTAATAACATTCTCCACGCAAAAAATCGATATCCTCTCCCCAGGGAGCATCCACAACCTCGGGTGTCAAGGCATCCAATCGGTCAAAATCGGCCAAGGCCGAATTGTAGTCCCTTAAGAAACGTAACTTCATGTACCCGCGATACCCAAGATGGTTCAAGGGGTTCAATTCCACAGCCCTGTTCAAATAGGAAAAACCGGTTTCGTAGTCGCCATTTTTATTGAAAGGTACCGATCGCTCAAAAAACGCTGCATCATACTCCGGGTGCTGCCAGTTAAGTATCCCGAATATGGCCTGTGAAAGATTATTTCCCTGCGCACCTGCGGCAAGTTTAAATCGTGCTTCTTTGGATTGGAACACCAGTTGATAAGCAATTAAGCCAACGTAAAGCGTAAAAACCGTAGCCAGAACTATTTTTATGATTTTTAAAACTATCCTCATCTAAAAAATATCCGTAATCTTACCTTGTTCCACCTTAAAAACGATCTGTGCATAACTGTCCACTACCGTGCCCTTAATTTTTCCCGGCATCCATTCTTCCAATTCCAAAATTAAATTGTAAAAATGTTCCAATGTACTGGTTGGCACATTGATTTCTTTTAACTCCGCATCGGTCATCTTGGTTCTAAAGTAGCCCGTTTCACCCTTGCAATTCACTACAAAACGAACCGTTAACAAACCGTTTGACGGTAATCCTTCTGTATTTATTTTTGATAACAGCTTCTTTTTGATATGCTTTTTACCTCCTCGATGATACGTACCGACATGATAATAGGGGTAAATACTATATTCTCCGCAGGGACTGAATTCCTCTGAATCTACTGCTTCATCATACGAAATGTCCCAAATATATCCGGTCAATTTAAAATAGAGCCAAAGCGTTAATATGCCTGCTATAAGAAAACTGACCAACAGCCAAATGTTGAGTTTGCTTTTCAAAAAAAAAGGATTCGTTAATGGTTAACGGCCAATATACTAATAATGAAAGAACTAAAAATCCCTATCCTCTACTATTTTCATATATTGGTGAACAAACAATAACCGACCCAATTGTTTCTACTTAGTCCAGCATACCAAAAAGCATGGTCCATCGCAGCCTCCGCCTTGGAGATATCCAAATTTTATGGCTGGTGGCAATTTGCTGTCTGCCTTTTTGCCTTTATGGCCCTTATGTCCATTTGGTACCACATTGGTCGAAGGCAACGGGATTTTGGGCCCGTTTGGCTAGCACTTTCCATACTCTGTTGGGCATTTTCTGGCCTATCGGAGGTATTGTTGCCCAACGAAAATGGTTGGGGCTCCACGGCCAAGGAAGGATTTCGGAGTGTTTTTTCCCTATTGAACAGCCTATTTATCCTTATGGCCCTCCCTTGGTTCAAATATTTGCCCAAACCGTTCTCTGGTTTAATAAAAAACAAGTTCTGGCCCTTTGTTATTGGAATACCCTTTGTTTTTGCCCTGCTCCCTACCCTTCATAAAATGATATTGGGCCGGTCCGCATCGGCCATAAACGAACTGGATGTATATTATGCCCTTATGACCCTTGTTTTTTTGGGTTTTGTACTCTGGGAATCCTTTACAAAACGTAGGCTACCATTACTTGGGATACTCTCTTTGTTCACGGTATTGATTACCTTGGTAGCACAAGTATATAAGCTTATGGACAATACCATTAATTTGTTATTGTTCTCGGCCATTTTTAAAACATCGTTGATCATGCTCTTTTTCGCCCTGGCACTAAGTTGGGTAAAAGAGCTCACCGAAACCGTTATCCCAAGCGCATATCAATTACGGCTGAATTTTAAAAAAGGGGATCGCAATACCTGCGAAGTCATCCTAAAAGGATTTCCCGGCCAAACAGATAGAAATATATCCCTGACACCTGCATTGTACAAATTGCTCAAAACTTTTGCGGAACGTAGATTGGCCTCGACCGAAGATTGGCTCGAGATCAAACCTAAAAATTTTGATGGCTCCAAAAATTACGATATCAACGACCACAATGAGCTGAAGCGTTTGCTACAAGCTTTGCTCAACGGACTCTTTGGCAAACAGAATTGGACCAAGGACAAACACTATATCCCCCTAAAAAACACCTTGTTCGAAATGTCGGAAAACCGTGAACGAAAAATTCGTCTTCAATTGCCCAAAGAAAATATTTATATTGAAAATGAGTGACTTAGGCATGATTTGTCAGTTTCGGCATTACTGACATTTTAGGATTCTTTCCGACAATTGCCCAAAAATCCAAATCAGGGATAGAAATTCAGGGAAATTTCAAGTCATGGGCAGAACGCTGTTATTCAGTTTATTATCACTATCAAGTACTACATTGTTAGCATCAACCTCAACCAAAGGGTTGGATGAAAAAATCAATGATGGTTTTATGCCATTTGCCGTTTGGTGGGAAAGCCTAGTGTTGGCAGAAATCCCCATTTTTGGTCATAGCATTCCGGTAGTGCTCATTATATTGATAGTGGGTGCACTTTTTTTCACCCTTTATTTTGGTTTTGTGAACATCCGGCATTTTTCAACAGCCATTCAAGTGGTACGTGGCAAGTACGATGACCTAGAAAAAAATCAACCCCTATTACAACCACACGTTTTTGAGGTCGAAGGTGACTTAAAGGATACCATTAAAGATGAAGGTCACTTTGGCGAGGTCAACCATTTTCAGGCACTGGCAACAGCAGTTTCTGGAACAGTGGGCCTTGGCAATATAGCTATGGTCGCGGTAGCCATTTCCATTGGTGGTCCCGGTGCCACTTTTTGGATGATCTTGGCGGGACTGCTCGGCATGTCCTCCAAATTTGTGGAATGTACCTTGGGCGTAAAGTATAGGGATATCGATGGTAAGGGAAATGTGTTCGGTGGCCCCATGTACTATTTATCCAAAGGATTAAAAGAAATGGGATTAACGCAGTTGGGCAAGTTCCTTTCCGTTGTTTTTGCAGTACTCTGCGTGGGTGCTTCCTTTGGTGGCGGAAATGCGTTCCAGAGCAATCAAGCTGCGGCACAGATCATTGAGCGTTTTGGGCTCAGCGGAGCTTCTTCCGGTAGTATTATCGGGCTTGTTTTTGCCCTTTTGGCAGGAATTGTGATCATTGGCGGTATTAAACGGATTGCCAAAGTGACCGAAAAAGTGGTGCCTTTTATGGCCATCCTATATGTGGGCGCTTCGCTTTTTATCATTTTTTCCCACATAGAATGGGTCGACGATGCCTTTAGACTGATCATTACCGAGGCATTTACCCCCAAGGCCACCATTACGGGCGGATTTGTAGGCGTTCTCATCCAAGGATTCAGAAGGGCGGCCTTCTCCAACGAAGCCGGAGCCGGTTCGGCCGCTATTGCACACTCTGCGGTAAATACGGCGCACCCTGCTTCCGAAGGTCTGGTGGGACTGCTGGAGCCTTTTATCGATACCGTACTGATCTGTACCATGACGGCCATTGTAATCATCCTTTTTAATATGGATGGCATGTTCGTGTATGGCGATGTGGTAAATGGTCAGGCTTTAATGTACGATGGCAGCCGCTTGGGCGGCGTGAACATTACCTCCATGGCTTTTGAAAATTCGATAAGCGGCTCCTCTTATGTACTTATGGCCGCCGTTTGTCTCTTTGCCTTCTCCACGATCTTGTCGTGGTCCTACTATGGTTTACAGGCATGGAAATACCTTTTTGGCCGCGGAAAATGGATAGATCTTACCTATAAGATCATATTTCTGTTGTTTACCGTACTCGGGGCGGCCATTACCTTGGACGCGGTCATCAAATTTTCGGATGCCATGATCCTGGCCATGGTTTTCCCCAACATGATAGGGTTACTCATCCTGTTCCCTAAAGTGAAGCAAGAGTTTTCAAAATATTTGAAATTGATACGACGGCCTTAAAAATCAGCCCAACCCCTCTATCAATCTCAGAGCGGTATCGATCTCTGCCTTGGAATTGTAAATATGCACGGAATGGCGCAACATTTCGTTGCCCACCGAGCGTGGCTGCAAACGTTCCTTTTCCCACATATATTTTTGAAGCTCAGGGCCGCTCATGCCACTAACACCATAGGTGGTGATGCCCGCTGCCAATTCCTCGTTGGTGGATGAATAAAAAGTGACATGCTTTATTTCCTTGAGGCCATCGCGCAGGTATTTACCCAATTCTTTCACTCGGGCCGACCACGCATCTTGGCCAATAGTGTTGAAAAAGTCCACGGCGGCATCGTAACCGGCCATAAGTCCGGCATTGCCCGTTCCGTTTTGCATCAAACGAAAACCATGATCATCCTTATTGTCCCAATTATAACTGGCAATGGTGCTCCAAATATCGCCCACCACCTCTTTGCTAATGTACAACAACCCACTGCCTGCAGGGGCCAACAGCCATTTATGTAGACTGGAGTAATAAGCATCGCAACCGATATCCTTAACGTCCACCGGAACATGGCCCACACATTGCGCTCCGTCCAAAATGGTAAAAATGCCCCGTTTTTTGGCTTCGGTACAAATGGCCTTTACCGGCATTACCGTTCCAAAACCGGAAATAATATGTGGAATGGCGATTACCTTGGTCTTTGGGGTGACTTGCTTAAAAATGGCATCCACAATTTCCTGTGGGTCGTTGGCAGGTTCGGGCATAATGGCCTGCTTGTACACACAGTCCTTTCGCTTGGCGAGCAATTGCCAAGCCCCAAAACCACCACCATGTTCTTGATTGGTATTGAGCAATTCGTCGCCTTTTTTTAAATCGAGGCCCATACCCACGTAGTTCATTCCAAAAGTGGCATTCTGCACCAAGGAGATCTCCTTAAAATCACAATTGATAATGTTGCCCAATTTGGTACGAAGCTCCTCGTATGGAAAATAGCCGGTCAACAGTTCGGGGCCCGAGCCGTTTTTATAGTCCACCGTAGCGGCTTCCACGTTCCAGTGCATCATGTGGTGGAACATTTTGTCCAGGGCATAGCCCGATGTAGGACCCATGGTACCGTTGTTAAAATAGGTCTGACCTTCCTTTAAAGGAAACTGTTTGCGTACCATGCCCCAATAGGTTTCATCCTTTGGGGCATTGGTTTGCAATGGGGTCAGCGACCACTCTTTTTGATGGTCGAAAGACAAGAGGGGCAGGGACATCATCGCTGCTGCACCTTGTTTCAGGAATTTTCTGCGTTGGGTCATAGTTCGGTTGGTTTTTAGGTTATTGGTTTATTGTACAAGGGCAATTGCCGATTATTTACCTTTCGTTATATCCTTTGCCCTGCAAAATCTTAGGAACACATTTCTCGATGCGGTTTTCGCGGGTTTTGGATTGTTTGGCTTCAGAAATGTACAGCATGTACCCACGCTGCCGTCCCGGGGTCAATGCTTCAAAAGCAGTTTTAAAATCTTTATCCTTTTCCAGTTTATGTTCAAGCTCTTCTGGCATATCAAACTCGGAAGTCTTCTTCATTTTTACTTGTAGCCCTGCCCTTTCCACCTCAACGGCTTCGTATATGTAGGTCTTTATCACCTTTTCTTGTTCCCTAACCCCATCTACATTGGTAAAGCGCAGCTGCCGAGCGGATTGTACATTTTTTGTTTGCCGAAACAAAATACCTTTGGTATCCTTTAGCAATGCTCCTTTGTGGAACAACAAGGCACAGTACTCTTTAAATCCATGTATTAAAAATATATTGCCGCCATTATAGGTGTAGCAGGGCTTGCCCCATTTAAGCTCTTCGGTCAAACCTGTTTCGAGTGCAATTCTTCGTAATTCCCTGAATGCATTTTGCCATTGGGATGGTTTTTCAAAAAAGAAATCGACTTTAGGGTTCATAACTTTTAGTTTGAGGAGGGTCTGCTCCGAAAAAATACAAATTCCTTGAGGATTTATTACTCCTAGCACAACTTTAGTTTTTGTAAGCTGAAAAATGGTCCTTTAAATTTAAGAGGCAATCCTTAACCATAAAAATAAATTCCTCCGCCCCAAGAACATAGTTTGGAGCGGTTTTTTATGCCCAAATCGCATTTTTGTTTTTCTCCCGGGCATGGACTACCTTTCCCCTACCCAAAAATTATAAACACCTACCATGAACGTACGGCTTACCAAAGATCAAAAGATACAAGTGCTCAACTCTGCGGACATATATGCGATCATGCAACAGGTTTTGCTGCGCGAAAACAAGATACGCCGCAACCAAGAGCATTTTTGGGTGGTGGGGCTCAACCACAACAACAAAATACTGTTTGTGGAGCTTATTGGATTGGGTGCCAGCAACCGCGTAAATGCCGACCCGCCCGATGTGTTCCGCATGGCGATCTACAAACTGGCCAGTAAACTGATCTTGGTGCACAACCACCCCAGCGGAACGCACGAGGTTACCGATGCCGATATTACCTTTACCGACCACATGTTAAAAGTGGGGAAACTGATCAAAGTGGAGGTGCTCGACCATTTGGTGATCACCGAAACCCACTACACCAGTTTTGCCGACCAAGGCGTAATGGACGAACTGCAAAAAAGTGGCCTTTTTGAAATTATGGGACCCGAAAAGCAAGAACTGGAACAATTTAAGATTGATACCGAGAAAAAGCGGGCTGAAAAAGAAAAGGCGATTAGTATTGCCAAGAAGATGAAAGCTGATGGTCTTGACGATGAAACTATTAAAAAATATACAGGGTTAGGATTGAAGGAGATTGGGGGGATTTGAAAGATTCAGTCCAATTAAAAGACTTTATCCTTTTTATTTATTTAGATCATATTCCTTTATTAAATCTCTATACAATTGACTTTGTCCACTTGATCCTGGCTTATAATTATCAGTTGTAAAACTTTCGTCTGTAATATTTATTTTCTCAAAAACATTTTTAAACTCCTCTCTGTCAACTAGTTCACTTGACTTACCCATATCATTATATATATATCTTAAAAATCTAAAAAGAGCAACAATTCCAGTGGACTTAGTAAGTATATTTTTTTCAATCGGCGGATCATTATTCCAAGCCCTGCTCCATCTTGATCTCACTTCACTGAAATAGTTATTAATGATTTTATAAATTATTTCTTCCTTATCATTAATAAATAAATTTCTAAATATTCTTCTTTTAAGTTCACTAGGGTTTGTCTCTGGCTTTAACCCCCCTTTGCCAAAAATTGATTTTTTCTTTAAAGAGTTTCTATCCCCCATCGGGTCCTTAGAAATACTATCTATTATTAATTCGGCAAATGTAGCTTGCGCAATAGTTTCTAACTCTTTATTTCTCGCTGTACCAAGAATTTTAATCTTTTTATAAAATGGACTCTGATCAGCTTTATTTAGAATCCTAATAATATCATGTGCAGTTTTTTGTGGACTTGGAGAGTTGGCATATTCATATAAATCATAAACTAAAGATTTATTCACTTTGGTTTGAGCTTTGTTTATAACGGAAAATATCTGGGCTTGATCGTCCAAATCTAGGTCTACAAAAATGGTAACATTAAAATCAAAATCGGTTATTTCCTTTCCTGTTTCCACAGCCTTTCTAAATCCTTCAAGCCTATGTTGCCCATCTAATATTTTTGCGATTTTTTCATCTCTCCTAATACTTATAATGTTTTTTTCGAAATCTACTTCAACATTATCCTTAGTTATAATATTTTCAGCATTTTTCTCGATAAATTCATCATCATAATTTTCGATTAACTCACCTTTAAAGTATAAGGATCGGGACCTTATGTGTAAAATAACGCTTGTTGGAAAAGTAGCATCTATGTTCGTTACGTATTGTGAAATTTCTTTGATTCGACTTTTTGAGACCTTTCTTTGAATTCCCAAATAGTCATCAATTTCTTTAGAATCTTCACTTGCCTCATTTATCTCTCTAATATCAGCAAATGATATATCCGTTAGTTCCTCCCATGACATTGAACAGACATAAAACGATCCAATGGGTTGTCTTACCTCCAAAAAGGGTATTATTATATTATCCTGTTTTTTCATTTGAATATTTTACTCTCCAATCCTCTTAAATCATCCTTTCTTGAATTGGCAAGTGAAGTTGACCTGTTTTCAAAAAGTTTTGATATTAACATTGCAATCACCATCCAAATAAGAAATATGATTGAAAAATTTACTATTCTATTTTTACCTTTTTCAATAATGCTTAACGGCTTTTCATCTATTGAATCAATGTTTGAGTTACTTAAATCTTGAGTTCCGATTAACTTTTCAGATATTTCAATCTCTTCCTTATGAGAACTATTAATATTATAAACATTTTGAAGCTCTAATGAGTATAAGGCTGTACCAATGAAAATAAACAAAATGGTACACCAAAAGAAAAAATCAACAGCTCTAGAAGAACCAACATCAACTTTATATGTATATAATGTATAAACTGTACTAATTGCCAATGAAAGACAAATTATAGTTAATTCTCCGTTCCCAATAATGTCTGTTGATTCTGGAAATTCATATCCATTAAAATAGATAATTGCTACAAGAACAATTAGTGGAAGTAGACTCCCCAAAATATTAATCAGAGTATATGCAATAGATTCTCTCATTGAATGTTAACATTTGTAAAAATATATTCAGAATATTTGCCTCTTTTGGCGTTGACCCCACCTATTAAACTAGCTCGTTTTATTTTAACCACTCTATTATCTTTATAAAAAATCTCCTTAACCTTATAATGAGCAGCATTTGTTAAAATGTAATAAGCCCCCTTTCCATTTATTTCCTCAATCATTTTTGCAAGACGGTATTGATCATCAATGCCAAAAAGTTTTTGGTTGTACTTTAAAAAACCATTGTTGTTATGAGAAATTGTATAGGGAGGGTCAAGAAAAACCAAATCCCCTTTCGTTACATTATCCAAACAGTTAGTAAAATCTCCTGTTTCAATTTTAGTGTTTAATAATGCTTGACTAGCATTCCTCAATACATCGGGTTCAAAAAAATTCTTCTTTCTATAACCAAATGGCACATTATACTGGCCATTCAGATTAACACGGTAAATTCCGTTAAAAGATGTTTGATTAAGATAAATGAATCGAGCAGCCCGCTTTGAAATTTTTCTGAATTTTGAAGATCTAATACTATAATAATCTTCTTTAATGTTTTTAAACTTGCTAAGTTCAAAAATTACATCCTCAACATTATCTCTTACCGCTATATAAGTTTCAATAAGTTCACTGTTTAAATCTGATAGAATAGCTGTTTGAGGCTGTAAATGAAAAAAAATAGAACCTCCACCCAAGAAAGGTTCATGATAATTGTTAAATCCTGATTGTGGCAAAAACTTGTCAAGACTTTTTATCAGCCATCGTTTCCCACCAGCCCAACGAAGAAATGGTTGACATGGCACATTATCAATTAATGGATTTACGGTGTTATTCATTTTTAGGTTAGTCGTCGCTCAAATATATAAAAATTCTTACAAGGAAATCTATTTTGGAATTTAGATTATACCAATCATTATATAAAAAAAGCCCTAAAGGGCTTTCTCCAACATTCCAAAAAATCCAACAATCCAACCCTCCTTAAAAAGAAAGTATCCCCTGCACCCGCTTCAACAACTCGGCTGCCATTTCGGGCTTTAACCCATAGTCCTGTAAGCTGTGCACGGGGTTTTTAAAACTCAGTTGGGTGGTGGTCTCATCCAGTTGGTGCAGTACCAGTTTTAGGGGGATATCGTTTATGGCCAAAGGATCGTTCGCCATGATCTCCGCAATATATTTCGGGTGAAAAAAGAGCAATTGCCGCAACGGCGCTATGCGCACCCCATGTTTGGCCACAATGGCCTGGGTGTCTATTTCGTGCAGGAGCAAAAAATCGTGGTCGGTAATTCGTTGTTTCAAGGTTTTGTACACCTGCCCAAAGGGCAACGGTAAGGTCTGGTGAACTATATGTGCTTTCATCAATAGGGTTTACGCGGAGGCGGCACGGGCAAAGCCCACGGTTTCGCGATAGGTTTTGGGGGATATGTCCGCATTGTTCTTAAAAAATCGGCTAAAGTAGTGCTCATCGTCGTACCCCAGGTCGTAGGCGATCTCCTTTACCGTTTTGTTGGTAAGGTACAGCTCGCGCTTGGCCTCTATAATGATCCGCTCGCTGATCAGGTTGGTCATGGTCTTGTTAAAATGGTTCTTGGTCATCTTGGCCAGCGCTTTGGGGCTAATGTTCAGCAGATCGGCATATTCGCCTGCGGAGTGCATGGTCTTGTAATGGGTCTCTATCAGATTTTTGAGCTTTTGTAAAATAAAGGGCTCTTTTTCGTCGGTGCTGCCCTCCAAGGCTTCGGGCTGTTGCTTGGCCTTGGCGCGGGAGGCGGATATCAAAAATATTTTAAGATAGGATACCAACAGTTCGTACTGTGCCAATTCGGATTTTTGTACTTCGGCATACATCTGCTCTATTATGCGTTCCAGCTCGTTTTTCATATCGTCCGTAACACAGAGCATGGGCGGGCTGTAGATATTGTTAAAAAGGATCCCGTTGCAGGCCACTTGTTCGTGGTGTTTGTGAATGCAGAAAAAATCCGGGTGAAAATTTAAAACCACGCCCTCCAAAGGCTCTTCTTCGGTAAAGGTAAAGGGTTGATAGGGCGTTACGGCAAAAAGCGTGTTCGGGGTAAAGGGATATTCCGTAAAATCCACTTGGGCGGTGCCCCTCCCCTTTTTTATCCAGATCAGGGAATAGTAATTGAACCGATGGGTATCGCAAAACTGACAGCTATTATCAAATTCGGAGAGTTTAAAGGCCAAGTTCCCGGTCTGTTCGTTAATAAGTGTGTTGGTGTTGTAGATGTCCATATATGTTGAGTTTTCAGTAGGCGGTTTTCAGTAGGCAGTTAGCAGTTAGCAATTGTTAGTAGGTAGTTTGTAGTAGTTAGTTGTTTGTTATCAATCATTATAAACCCTATGTCTGTCACTTCGAGCGCAGTCGATAAGCCATATATCTCAACATCTAAATAAGCGGTCTCGACTTTAGTTTATCTTGAGCGAAGTCGAAAGACTCGACCTGACATTTGACTAAAGTCTTCTTTCCGATTCGTCTATCGGCAGATCGTTGATGCTGGCATAGCGCTTTTGCATAAGCCCGTGCTCGTTGAACTCCCAATTTTCGTTCCCGTACGCGCGTATCCACGCTCCTTCGGCATTTTGGTATTCGTATTCAAAACGAACTGCAATCTTATTGTCGGTAAAGGCCCATAGTTCCTTTCGTAGTTTGTAGTTTTTTTCTTTTTGCCACTTTTCGGTCAAAAAGGCAACCACCTCTTCTCGTCCGTTCACAAATTGGGAACGGTTGCGCCATTCGGTATCCACGGTGTAGGCCTTACTCACTTTTTCCGGGTTCTGGCTGTTCCAGGCATCTTCGGCCAATTGTACTTTTTCCTTTGCGGTAGCCTCGGTAAAGGGAGGCAATGGATATTTCTTTTCTGTTTCCATAATCGTGTTTTTTAGATTGAAAAAGGGCAGGACCTTTACGACCCCACCCCTCTCAGGTAATTAAAACCTACTTGCTATTTTTTACTTTGGGCCATTTGGCATGCGCCGCTTTTTTAAGCTCGGTGGTGCGTTGTGCCCAATCTTGGTACGTATTAAAGGGTTCTCCGTTAAAGGGTCCGTTAAAGAACAGGTACAATTTTCCATCGATCACCGTATAGGTTTCCGGATTGATGGGAAACTTGGCGTCTTTGGCACCTACGCCCCACGCACAATACCCATCGAATTGGGGCAAATAGTTCTTGGGCGATTTTTTAAAGGCGTTCTGATTTGCCTTGCTGGCAAAATAATAGGTAGCCCCGTGGTGCTTTACCGCATAACTCTTGCTTCCTTTTTTGGCTTCTCCGGAAAAGTAGGAGACTACATCGTACCCACCAATGGCAAGACCGTTATCGTCTACCGGAGGGGTCTGGGCCTGTACACTTATGGCTGCAAACAATGTGAATGCCACAAGAAATAGATTTCTAAATGTTTTCATCTGTTTTTGATTTTAAGTTGTAATGATCGGTTATACCGTTGCAGCTTCCACTACTGGGAAATCGATATCGGTATTGGCCGTATTGTTAAAATAATTGGTAAAAATGTTCAAGGCCACATGGGCAACGATCTCGCCGATGGCGCCATCGGTATATCCGGCATCTTTAACAGCTGCCACATCTTCTGCAGAAACCCGTCCGTTCTTGGCGATCAAGGTTTTGGCAAATTGAAGCGCTGCCTCGATTTTTGCGTCCCCGTTTTCACCACCTCTTGCGGCCTGTAGGGTATCTGTGTCTATCCCTACCAATTTTTCACCTATAAAAGAATGTGCGGAAAGGCAATAGTTACAGGCGTTGGACTCTGCTACGGACAAGGCCAATAATTCGCCCAATTTTCCACCCAAAGAGCCTTTGCCCAATGTGTCGCTAAGGTTTAGGTAACTTTCCAACACCACAGAGGAGTTCCCCATGGTTTTCATCATATTGGGAACCATTCCCAATTTTGACTGGATACCTTCAAATAATTCTTTTGATCTTCCGGTTGCTTCCTTTGGATCTAATGCTTGTAAACGTGTCATAATTTTCTGTTTTTTAAATTCGTAAATGCTTTGTCTTTATTGACGATACAAAGGTGCGTTGATGATAGCTAGTAAAAAATGGACAGATTTCGCCAGTCCTTGGACAATTTTCCCTTTGGAAATTGAAAGCATTGAATATCAAGCAAAAACATTGAGATGCGTCATTCTGAATTCATTTCAGAATCCCATCATGGTTTTGAGCAAATCATTATGAGAACCTGAAACAAGTTCAGGTTGACGAAAACTACCTCCTTGGATATCCTTCTCGGACATTTTTACATGGGTTAACTACTTGACCGTCAAAAAAACAAGGGGCCCGATCTACATCGAACCCCTTGTCAACCTACTGCAACATCACAAACACTTAAGTCTTACTTTATGCCGTGCATTTTTAGTTCTTTCACTAATTCGTCCGTGGTAAACACTTTACTGGATATCATTTTATAATTGGTCTGAGCAGCTTGGTCGCCATCCAACCCAGGTAGCTTGGCAGAAGCTGTGGCATCGCCAACAACAGCTACCTCGAAACCGTTTTCCACCAACTCCCTCATGTGCGATTCTGCACAAAGGTTACCGGACATTCCGGCCAAGATCACCTTGTCCACCCCTTGTTTTCTTAGCTGTAGGGCCAAATCGTTGGATTCGGAACCGAACACTTTATGGGGACCGGTAACCACTACCCTATCCTTATTAATGTATTTTTTGTACCGTGGCAACCAGTCGGCGCCAGAGCCTTCAAATCCTTTTACGTTCAATTGATCTCCACGATCGAACATGGTAATGTTGTGCATCAACTTTTCCAGGGTTCCTTCGAATTTCCATTGGTGATCGTGCTCGTAGTAGTAATGGGGAGAAATAAACACAGGAATGTTATACTTTTCTCCCAATTTGAACATGGTCTCCAAGTTCTCGATAGTGTTGTTTTCCTGTACACTTTGCCCTACGGCCCCCCAAGCCACTCCGTCCGGGCTAAGGAAATCGTTTTGTGGATCGGTGATCACAATGGCGGTAGAGCCATCGATTACAAAACCGGGTTCTGGCAATTGGGCATGTAGCCCCGAAATGGTGATCATAAACACGCAAAGTGTTCGCATTAAATTTTTCATTCTATTTTTCTTTAACTGATTAAACTTAAATTTTGATGAGACAAAGTTCCGGTAATGAAGAGGCTTAAAAAATGGACAGAGTACGCCAGTAAATGGACAATTTTCCTTTTTCGGAATTTTTAAGCGCAAAGAATAGCTATCCGTATATTCAAATGCAGTATTCATCAATTGAAAACCTACATTCGTCAATTGGTTGCGTAAAATAATTGCACAACGTGTAGCTTGCTAAAAAAACGGGAATATGACTACACTCGAAACTATAAATGCCTTACAGATCTTTTGTTTGATCATGGCCGGAATTATTATTTTTATGATCGGTTGGTTGGCCGGTGCCCATTGGGGATCCAGACACAGGGTGTAATATAATGCCTGTTTTGCCGTTACCACTAATTCCAAATCATTTTAAACCTACGCAGCTATTTTTTGGAGCGACCCATCACTTGATCGTATACTGGCCTATTTTGGCGATGAGCAGTTCACTGTAAGGATCGATAGGCTCCGTACCGGAGAATTCCGCTACCTATGCTGGCACAATAAGAGCAGCATTTTGGGCAGGCCCCAATTGATCCTTAGGAACGGACAGGTCACCAAAAACCCAAACAAAAGAATTACACAGTATGTTTTCCACCACGAAGGCTCCACTTTTACCATAGAACATTTGGTCTCCAAAATTGAGGGCGGTATTAATTACTATTTTGTTGAAGTGGTGAGCAAAGACCAAAAAAAAAGTACTTGGAAAATGAACGAATTGACCATTCCCAAGTACCTTTTAAATTTATGATATTATTGCCCTAACCTTTATAGGTAACCCTATATATGGCATTTCCATAATCGTCCGAAATTAACAGCGAGCCATCTTCCAAAAACAACAGGTCCACCGGTCTACCAAATGCCTCTTGGGTTTCTTCGTTTAACCAACCATCGATAAAAGGAGCATAACTAATTGCCTTGCCATTTTCCAATTTTACCAAAGTTACCCGATAGCCAATTTTAGACGAGCGGTTCCATGAGCCGTGCTCTGCCAGAAAAGCATGTCCTTGATACGACTCCGGGAACATGGGTCCTTTACCAAATTTTACGCCCAAAGCAGCTACATGCGCATCCAAAGGTTGAACAGGAGGTACAAAATCGGAACAAGGTCGTTGATCGCCGAACTCAGGATCTTTTACGGTTCCCCCATGGCAGAACGGATAGCCAAAATGTTGCCCGGTTTCGGTAAGCTTGTTCAACTCACCGGGAGGAATATCGTCTCCCATCATATCCCGTCCGTTATCGGTAAACCATAACTCTTTGGTATTTGGGTGCCACGTAAAGCCAACCGTATTTCGCACACCATGTGCCACTATCTCCCGGTTGCTCCCGTCGGCATTCATTCGTGTTATGGAAGCATAACGTTTATCTACCGTTGCACTATCGCAAATATTACAGGGCGCGCCAACCGGCACGTAAAGTTTATCGTCTGGTCCAAATGCAATATATTTCCAACCGTGATGGAACTCCGTTGGATAATCATCATAGATCAATTCTGGTTCCGCAGGGTTTTCCAATTGTGTTTCTATATCAGAAAACTTGAAGAGTCTGCTTACTGCGGCCACATACAGATCACCATCCTTGAAAGCCACACCATTGGGCTGCTCCAAATCGGAAGCAATGGTGTACGTCTTGTCCGCTTTATAATCACCATCGGTGTCCTTCAATGCATACACCACTCCCTCGTTACGCGTTCCCACGAACAAGGTGCCATCGGCTCCCATGGCCATGGAGCGCGCTCCCTCGAGGTTTTCTGCATATAATTCGATATTAAAGCCCTCGGGAAGATTCAGCCTTTCCAAGGGTAAATCGCCATTAGATTCTTCTGTGTTCTCGGTGATCTCTTCGGAAGCTTCTTTGTCTTTGTCTTCTTTTTTTCCATTGCAGGAAAACGTAGTAATCGCAAATGTGAGCAAACATAATGACCTAAAGGTCAGCGCATACATTTTCATAGTGATTTTTTAAGTGTTGTGGTTTTGAATTGATAAAGCTAAGACAAAATGAAGAAAACCATGCGTCACTGCGCATTACTTTTTTTGATAAACCGTTTATTCCTCTTTGAATGGGACAAGATCCCCCTGAAACCACATATTGGTCCGATGGGTACTGGAAATATTGAGCCTGGCGGTACCGTTAGGGTATAATTGGGCAATTACCTGATACCCTTCGGAATCACCATTGATCGAAAAACGGATGGTTTTCCCATTATCTTTTTTTGTTGGAACTATGGTCAAGTCCCTAGGAATGCCTTCAAAAACAATACCTCCCTTATTTTGATTATAGCCACCTCCCATTCTACGTTCTCCAAAAAAGGGCAGATCGGCCATAACACTGTCCCCTACCATTTTAAAATAATTTGCAGCACCTGTAATTTCAATGCGGTTTGCAGTGCTGCCCGGAGGCAACAAGCCTGCATTTGCGATACTGTTCATGCTTTGCGTGACCAATGGTTGCGCCCAGAGCGCCCTGATTTCAAAATGCTTGTTTGCGACCATTTCTTCCAGTGCCGATACTTGTTCCGGTGTAGCTTTGTTTTGCGAAGAGGCACAAGCCACCAAAGACAATAACAGCGAATAAAGTATGAATTTTTGTAATGGTTTCATCGATTTCAGCATTGTTACCGATAAAATACAAAATATTGACATCAAATCCGAAAGAAATAACGGTGTGTTAACGTTTGAACCGCTCAAATATGGCCAAGGTTTTTTTGGTGTTGATGAAATATACTCCTGTTAAAAGAATGGCGGCCGCAGCTACCGATTGAAGTGTAATCTTCTCATCCAAAAAATACCAGCCCAATAGTAAGGCAACAATGGGGTTAACATAGGTGGAGGTAGCCACTTTTTCGGGAGAAACCGTCTTTAACAAATAATTGAAAGAGGTAAATGCGACAATACTTCCAAAAATAATGAGCAATACCATGGAAATCTGCACTTCTGTGCTCCAAACCAATGGAGAGGACCACTGCTCACCAAAGGCCATGCTCATTAAACTAAGAATAAGGCCTGCAAAAAACATCTGGTAGCCGGTATTTACAAAGTAATTGCTCGGTAAATCCGCTTTGGCCACAAAAAGACTGGCATAGGCCCAGCAGACCATACAAAAGAAAATCATCATCATGCCCAAAATCGATTCTTCTTGAGTAATGATCTCTTTTTGGCTTACCAACAAATAAATGCCAATTATCCCCAAGACCACCCCAACTACAGACATGGGTTGAATTTTTTTACCCTGCAAAACTCGCATCATTAAAAGTATGATCAGAGGTTGGGAAGAAATTTCCAAGGCCGCAAAACCGGTATCCACATAACGCAACGCCCAAACCACAAGACCGTTGCCCACACTTAAAAAAAGTATGCCGGCAATTATAGTGTTTAGTGCTTGCTTTTTGGTAATCCGAAGAGAGATACCCATTATTTTGGCCAAAAGAAAAATAAATAGGCCTGCCAACGTGAACCTGCAACTGGCCAACATAAACGGGGCTAGTTCCAATACTGCAATCTTGTTCAGCAAATAGGTCGACCCCCATATTACATAGATGGCAAAAAAAGCCAATACGACCAATGCAGAGTTTGATGATTTTCCCATTCCACGACAGTTTTACCGTCCTGCAATATTACGCATGTTTATGGTGTAAAGAAGTACTTCCAAACAAAATAAACGTAAAAAAGGATCTTAGGTATTATAAAGGTCGGTCAAGGCTGAACAAATAGGATGCAAAATCGCTTTCCAATTTTTTGAAGCGATCTAAATGAACCCTTATTTCCTTTTCCAGACCATGGGAGAGATCGTTCTTCTTTTGCTGCACTTTTTGCATCAGGCTTTTTTGATGCTTTCTAAAATTATGGATGCCATCTTTTAGTTCATGGAATTTTTCGAACCGCTGTGGACATTTTGGTTCATAGGTATAAGAATTTAATTTTTGGGAAAGCCGTTGAACCATTCTATCGTTTCTTTCAACCCTCAACAGCAACATTTCTTGCTGATCTTGAATACTTTTTGGTGCTTTACTTTCCATGGCAACTCAAGGGTTTCATTTTTAACCTTTTACCTAGATAATTTACATAATTTCTTTCAAACTGTGCTAGTTTAACCCACATTTAATGGTTTATTTAACATCCGTAAACAAAAAAAGGTCCGATATAGTACCGGACCTTGATGTGTTATAAAAGATGAATCCTAGTTTTCGGTCTTCTCGTAGGCTTCCTGTTTTAGCTCATCGCTCGCTATAATAGCAAGTTCCACTCTTCTGTTGGCCGCTTTTCCTGCGGCAGTTTCGTTGGATTCTATAGGCTGTTCTTCGCCATACCATTTCGTGGTAAAGCGACCACTGGAAATTCCTTTGGAAACTAAATAGCTGGTTACGGATTGTGCCCGGCGCTGAGATAGGCCCATATTGTATTCGGCCGCGCCATCGCTATCGGTGTGCCCCTCTATTAGAATATTGGTTTTAGGATATTCTTTAAAAATTCCCGCCAATTTATCCAAAGTTGCAGCAGAAGCGCCTTTAATGTCGGATTTATTAGTGTCGAAATAAACACCATTCTCCCCACTAAAGGTAACATTGATGCCCTCTCCTACCCTTTGTACCTCGGCACCAGGGATTTCCTCTTCGATTTGTTCTGCCTGGCGATCCATACGATTACCTATATAGCCACCGGCCGCTCCACCCACAACGGCTCCGATAATGGCGCCCAGGGCAGTATTTCCTTTTCCTACATTGTTTCCTATAATTCCGCCGATCACAGCTCCGCCTCCTGCACCGATCGCAGCACCTTTTTGGGTATTGTTGGCATTTTTAACGGCATCACAACTAATGATTAGTGTCAGGGCCAAAAAAGCCGTTGCACTTTTTAAAAGTATATTTTTCATGTAATTATTTTTTTGAGAATTCATAAACAACGGTCACAGGCTGACCATCAACGGACACATTGGATTTAAGTGTCATGGATTGTTCCGTTAGATCAACGATGTTCAAACGGTATCCGTATCCTCCGGATATATCCTTTCGTTTTTCGTCAATAAACTTAAATTGCAATTGGCTTTGGTAATTTTGTTGGGGCTCTACAACGGACCATCTAAAAAAGCGGTCACCTCCTTGGCAAAGCGAACTTTGCTTGATCGTGTAGCGGCCAGTACTGTTGTTATCCCTAAAAAACCACTCGCTATCCTCAAAGCAGATATCCTCTGCATCGTTAAAGATGGTGGATTTAAAGTTACCTGAATTGTTTTCGTAATAAACGTTGTCCAAGTTCCAAGTTCCACTGAACAAATTTCTTTGTGTTCTCGCGCTCTTGGAAACGGAACATGATGTGAGCAAAAGCCCCATCACGGCAATTAATAATAGTGATCGTTTCATCATAAGTATTAAGTTAATGTTCAAAAAATATACGATTGGGGACGTATTTACAGTTGTTAAAGTATTAAAAAAATAGGTAAACCACTCATATTAATATTGATACAGCTCAATTAATTCTGTTTCAAATCTTTTCTTTGGCAGATAATTCTCTTCGAGCGGTTTGGCAAAAGGTACCGGTGTTTCCAAACTTCCCACCCTTTTTACCGGGGCATCGAGGTATTTAAAACAATTTTCCATGACCATGGCGGAAATGTCACTTGCCACCCCTCCAAATAAGGTATCTTCTTGTAAAATTATCAATTTACCCGTTTTTCTCACGGACTCGTAAATCGTATCTGTATCCAACGGCTGTAAGGTTCTCAAATCTATCAGGTCGGCGTTGATCTCCGGGTGGTTTTCCAACGTTTCCAAAGCCCAGTGCACACCGGCACCATAAGTAACAATGGAAATTGTATTTCCTTTCTTCAAAATATTTGCTTTACCAAACGGGAGCGTGTAATAATCCGTAGGGACTTCGCCCTTAACACTACGGTACAATCCCTTATGCTCAAAAAATAGAACTGGGTTGGGGTCGTTGATTGCGGTATTGAGCAAGCCTTTGGCATCGACCGGAAATGCCGGGTACACCACCTTTAACCCCGGTGTTTTGGTAAACCAGGCCTCGTTGGTCTGCGAATGGAACGGGCCTGCTCCGACACCACCACCACATGGCATTCTTACCACTACATCGGCATTTTCGTTCCAACGATAATGCACCTTGGCCAAGTAATTGACAATGGGATTGAATCCTGAACTAACAAAATCGGCAAACTGCATTTCCATTACGGCTTTCATCCCGTTTATGGACAGGCCCATCGCAGCAGATACTATAGCAGACTCGCAAATAGGCGTATTTCTAACCCTTCGTTTTCCAAACTTGGACACAAAACCCTCGGTAATTTTAAAAACTCCGCCATAATCGGCAACGTCCTGCCCCATTATAATCAATTCGTTGTGCCTGTACATGGATTGTTCCAGGCCTTGGGAAATTGCATCTACGAACCGGATTTCTTCAGTTCCATTCTTTTCAGGAACAATATCTTGATAATCAAATTCTTGATACACTTCTTTTAACTCCTTACTTTCACTACAGGTCACGGCCGGTTCATCAAAAGCCAACTGAAGATTAGAGTTGATTTCCTCAGTAATCTCAGTTTTTAATGTCTCGATCATTTCGTTGGTCAGTACACCTTCCTCCAACAAAAAGCTTTCGTAATTGGAAATAGGGTCTTTCTCTCCCCATTCTCTCATTAATTTATCCGGAACGTATTTGGTGCCACTGGCCTCTTCGTGCCCCCGCATCCTAAATGTCTTAAACTCCAACAATACAGGTCTCGGTCTTTTGCGAATTGCCCTGCAAAGCTCATCAACTTTGGTAAAGACCTCCAAAATGTTGTTTCCGTCGATAATCCTGGACTCTATGCCATATCCTTTGGCCCTATCCGCCAGGTGCTCGCAATTATATTGTTCGTTTGTGGGTGTGGACAGGCCATAACCGTTGTTCTCGATACAGAACAACACAGGTAAATTCCAAACGGAGGCTACGTTCAACGCTTCGTGAAAATCCCCTTCGCTAGTCGCCCCTTCTCCTGTAAAAACAGCCGTTACCCGCTTTTTTCTCCTTAGCATATCGGCCAATGCAATTCCATCGGCAACACCTAATTGTGGGCCCAAATGGGAGATCATCCCCACGATTTTATATTCTTGGGTTCCAAAATGGAAACTTCGGTCCCTACCTTGTGTAAATCCGTTCTGCTTGCCTTGCCATTGGGAAAAAAGTCGGTTCAACGGGATGTTGCGCGAGGTAAAGACCCCTAGATTTCGGTGCATGGGCAAAATGTACTCGTTTTCCTTAAGAGCTTGTGTAACCCCTACAGAAATGGCCTCTTGGCCCATACCGCTAAACCATTTTGAAATTTTGCCCTGCCTAAGTAGAATCAGCATCTTTTCCTCTATCATTCTAGGCTTCAGCATACCTTTGTACAAATCCAGCAACTTATGTTCTTCCAAGTTGCCCACATGATATCTCATACAATAAAATTCTGTTCGGTAAATGTAGTAAAAAGCCGTTCAAACTCTTAAGAAAAGAAAATCCTAAAGCAGAATTTCCTATTTTTGATATTATTCCAAAGATGATATTATGAGTGCTATACCAAGCGTGGACCTGAAAGATTTTGTTTCGGGCGATCCAGAACGAAAGGATAAATTTGTGAAAGAAATTGGTGCCGCTTTCGAGGATATCGGTTTTGTTGCCTTGGGCGGACATTTTTTATCCGATGAACTGGTCGAAAGTCTTTATTCCGAGATTAAAAAATTCTTTGAGCTACCACAAGAAGTTAAAGACACATACGAGATAGAGGGCATTGGAGGGCAAAGAGGCTACACTTCCTTCGGAAAAGAACACGCCAAGGGGAAAAAGGAAGGCGATCTTAAAGAGTTTTGGCATTTTGGCCAATACGTTGAGGACAACCCAAAACTAAAAGCTGAATATCCGGATAATGTAACGGTCAAAGAACTGCCCAACTTTAACAGTGTTGGTAAAGAAACATACCAAATGCTGGAAAAAACAGCAAAATATGTGTTGCGTGCCCTGGCATTGCACCTAGGGCTAGAGGAAAACTACTTTGATGATTACATTAAAAATGGCAATTCCATTTTGAGACCCATACACTACCCTCCTATTACCGAAGAACCCAAGAATGCGGTAAGAGCTGCGGCCCATGGGGACATTAATCTTATTACTTTGTTGATGGGCGCCCATGGCAAGGGGCTTCAAGTAAAAGATCACCAAGGCAATTGGGTGGATGCCATTGCCAAACCCGACCAGTTGATGATCAATGTCGGGGACATGCTGTCCAGATTGTCCAACAATAAGCTGAAATCCACTATTCACCAGGTAGTAAACCCACCAAGGGAACTTTGGGGCACTTCGCGCTATTCCATTCCATTTTTTATGCATCCAGTGAGCGATATGCCTTTAAATTGTTTGGAAAATTGCATCGACGAAGAGCACCCGAAAGCATTTGATGACATTACTGCGGGAGAGTTTTTGCACGAAAGATTAATCGATTTAGGACTGATAAAGAAATAAATATGGACCTGGGAGACCAATTAAAAAACCTATTTCCAGACCACGTTCCAGAAGAAGAACCCGATAAAGAACAGGGAAAATCGCCATATTGGCTGCAGGATGAACCTGTTATCTGCAAATATGAAAAACGCAAAGGCAAGCCCATAACCATTATTGAAGGGTACAATGGAGCCAACAGTGACTTCAAAAAATTGACCAAAGACCTAAAAACTTTTTTAGGGGTAGGCGGCAGTTTTAAGAACGAAACCATAATCATACAAGGGGATTACAGGGATAAAATAATGGATTTCCTAAAGGAAAATGGGTTTTCGGTAAAACGCGTCGGTGGATGATGTTCAACCATTCCGCAATAGAATAAAGTGGTTTTATTGATAGTCAAGCAACCCGGGAACACCAATGTTTTTTTAAAAAATTTTTGTGTTGTTGCTTTAAGTCTTACTTTTATTATTCCTAACCAACGAAAATAAAGCTGAAAATGAAATCACTGTTGCACATAACCAACGGGGACAGTTTCACATCCAAACTACAGTCTTTACAGTTAAAAGGAGATGTAATTACATGGAGGGAAATGCTTTGCGAAGGCAAAACACTCTCCACAGTAGGGAGCGAATCGTTCTGGAAAACCAGGTTCGAATTCCTCAATAAAAATTACAAAGTCTCCAAGTCTTGGTTTATTGAAAAAACCTTAAAGGAATATAGATCTCTATGCAACCACAAACAACAAGATCAAATTGTTTTGTGGTTCGAATACGATCTTTTTTGTCAAATAAATATGCTGGCGGTATTGAGCTGGCTAAAAACTCATAGAAGACATGCCGAAGTATCGCTGGTATGCAGTGGCAAAGAAGACAATTCCGGCAGACTATACGGTCTTAACGAACTGAGCGATGACAAATTATTGGAGCTTTACGATAATCGAAAGGTACTGACCCAGGATGACATTGAATATGCGGACTACATTTGGCAATTATATTGTAGCGACAACCCTATCCGATTGGAGAATCAAATTGCCAACAACGATTTCCAATTCGAATACCTCTCCGATGCCCTTAAAACCCATCTTAAACGATTCCCTACCATTAAAAATGGATTGAACGACCTTGAGAACCATATTTTGGAAACCGCAAAGAGCCAAAAACCTAAATCCAAAAAGGAATTGATGCGCGAGTTGTTGACAAATCAAGGATTTTATGGTTTTGGTGATACACAGTACGAACGAATGATTTTATCCCTAAAACCGCTTTTTAGTTCTTTTGACCCGGTAAAACTTACAAAAAAGGGACTGGATGTTTTAAAGCAGGACACTAATTATTATTCGGAAATACGTGATAATCAAATGTATTTGGGAGGCTCCTTAAAGTATAACTTCTTATACAATACCGATACAAACCGCATTCTTAAATTGTAACCAAAATGGATTCATCTTTGGGCAACTCAGAGCTTATTCTGAATCCTGATGGAAGTATCTATCACCTGAACCTGCACCCAGGTGACATTGCCCATACCATAATTACCGTGGGCGATCAAAATCGAGTCCATGAAGTTTCCAAATACTTTGATTCCATTGAAGTAAAAAAGAGTAAACGCGAATTTGTTACACATACCGGATATTGTTCCGGTAAACGGATTACAGTAATCTCCACAGGCATCGGTACCGACAATATCGACATTGTTTTTAATGAACTCGACGCACTCGTAAACATAGATTTTACTTCTAGACAAATTAAATCAGAAAAGAAACAGCTTAATTTTATACGGGTCGGTACATCTGGCTCACTACAAGCCGATATTCCCGTTGACTCTTTTTTGATGAGTACTGCAGGAATAGGTTTTGACAACCTGATGCACTTTTATGATAGTACGGATATTCGGAACACCGAACTGGAATCTCATCTTACCAATTACTTGTCATGGGACGATTACCATATACACCCGTATGTGGTCGATTTTGATGAAAAATTAGGTGAAGTAATGCGTTCAAATCGTATACGATTAGGTGTAACAGGAACAAATTCAGGATTTTATGGGCCTCAAGGAAGAGTGTTAAGACTACAACCGGCAATTCCTGACTTTAACGAAAAACTTGCTGGCTTTACCTATAAAAACCTAAAGATCACCAATCTGGAAATGGAAACCGCTGCCATGTACGGTATTGCCAAATTACATGGACATAGAGCTATTTCATTAAATGCCATAATTGCCAATAGGGCAACAAGCGAGTTTTCCAAGGATGGAAAAAAAACCATAGATGAGTTGATACAATATACCTTGGAGCGCATAGTCAAAAGTCAACTGGTATAATTTTATATCTTCAGTTTTTTAAAATATACCGACCGGAACCCTATGAAACAAACCATGAAAAAAATCGCCAAATGAAAAGAGTAAAGATTATTGGGGTTCCAGAACATTTTAACCTGCCATGGCACCTGGCACTCGAGGACAATGCCTTTAAGGATAGGGGCATCCAACTCGAGTGGACCGATATACCCGAAGGTACCGGAAAAATGACCCAAATGCTTCAACACGGCGAAGCGGACCTTGGCGTAATCCTCACCGAAGGGGTCATTAAAAGTATTTCACAGGGAAATCCCGTAAAAATTGTGCAAGAATATGTATCCTCTCCCCTACTTTGGGGCATTCATGTAGATGCCAACAGTGAACGAAATTCTGTCACAGCTCTTAAAGATGATAAAGTTGCCATTAGCCGAATGGGAAGTGGAAGTCATTTAATGGCCTATATCCATGCACAGGACCGTGGCTGGGATACGGAAAACCTGGAGTTTGAAATCATCAATAATTTGGATGGAGCAGTAGAAAACCTATCAAATGGTTCCAACGCTTATTTTATGTGGGAACATTTTACCACAAAACCACTTGTGGACAATGGCACCTTTAAGCGTTTGGGCGACTGCCCTACCCCTTGGCCTTGTTTTGTGATCGCTGCCACGGACACATTTATTTCCAAAAACGCCGGTGCCTTGGCTCATATTCTGGATATCATCAACACCTATACTTCAGAATTTAAGCAAATTCCAAGTATAGACAGGACATTGTCCAACAGATACGGGCAAAAACTGGAAGACATAAAAGAATGGCTTTCCAAAACCACTTGGGGACAAAAGCAATTGCCTGAACAAACCGTAAATGAGGTTCAGTCCAGACTATTTGATCTAAACTTGATTGACGAAGTAAAATCGCCGAAAACCTTTCTTTGGAAATAAGATCCAGTTGGGGCAAAAGTACCGTCCTACCAATCAATGGGCGTTTTGCCCATTCGGGCCAATAATGTATTTGTTTTGCTGAAATGCTGATTGCCGAACCACAGTCCACGGTTGGCGCTCAATGGCGATGGATGACCGGAGGTCAAAATGTGATGCTTCGTCGTATCGATCAATGATGATTTTTTCTTGGCAAATCCACCCCAGAGCAAAAAAATAACGCCCTCCAATTCATTTGAAACTGTTTGTATCACCGCATCGGTAAATTGCTCCCAACCTTTTTTTTGATGGCTTCCGGCCTGTTGCGCCCTTACTGTAAGCGTAGCGTTCAACAATAGAACCCCTTGATCCGCCCAACGTTGCAGATTACCACTTTCTGGATAAGGTTTGCCCAAATCCATATTGATCTCTTTAAAAATATTCATCAAAGATGGCGGATGTGAAATCCCGTCTTTGACCGAAAAGCACAGCCCATTGGCTTGATCGGGGCCATGATAAGGATCTTGACCGATCACAACAACATTGGTCTCGTGAAACGGAAAATGATTAAATGCCGAAAAAATCTCGTGGTCCTTTGGGTAGCAAGTGTATTGCTGATATTCCTGTTTTACAAATCCGGTCAACTCCTTAAAATAAGGTTTATCAAACTCCTTTTGAAGTTGAATTTTCCAACTAGGCCCAATGTTTACGTCCATGTGATAACTTTACTTCTTTTTGGTCAGTTTATAGATCAAATACCCGATTCCAACCACAAAATGTAGCAATATCACCCCAGCTATAATATAAATAACGGTATTGTCGCCTCTCATTTTAACTTAGATCTATGTAAAGGATTAAGCTGCAATCAAAAGTACACAAACCAACTTGTTTTTGCCAAAGGGCGTGTCTTTAAAAACACATCAAAATCCTATCTTTGCGATGCTAGAAGAAATAGATGCAACAGATCCACCCCAAAACACTTCAAGATTTAGAATTCCCAACTGTATTGACCCAAATAGCCTTGCGCTGCAATACGGAACTGGGAAAAGCAGATGCCTTGAACATAGTTCCATTTAAACAAAAAGAGGAACTTATGCATGTACTGGGGGAAACTTCGGAGTATTTGGCTTCCTTTTCCAACGACAACCGTATTCCTAACCACGGCTTCGACCAAATCAATAGTGAACTTGGTCTTTTAAAGATAGACAACAGCACCTTGGAGATTGCAGGGTTCCGAAAAATTGGCGGCATCTGCAAAACTGTGGCGATCCATCAAAAATTCTTTAAAAAGTTCAAGGAATACTACCCATTGCTTTTTGAAAAAATTGATGCTTTGGAGCTACAGCCGGACATTCCCGGTGCCATCGATGAAGTTATCGACAAATTTGGAGAAATCAAAGATTCCGCCTCCACTGAACTGAGGTACATTCGGACTCAGATCAACGAAGTCCGCGGTAAGATCAATCAGAGTTTTGGGGCTGCCCTCGGACGATATCAGTCCTTGGATTTTCTGGATGAAATCCGTGAGTCCGTAGTGGAAAACCGCCGGGTTTTGGCGGTAAAAGCCATGCACCGAAAAAAAGTGAAAGGTACCGTAATGGGTACGTCCAAAACCGGGAGTATCGTGTACATTGTGCCAGAAGCCACGCTAACCTACACCAGGGAACTTGGTAATTTGGAGTTTGAGGAAAAAGAAGAGGTACAGCGCATACTGAACCAGCTTACGGATACCATCAGGCCCTATCGGGATGTACTAATGGACTATCAAACCTATTTGTCCAATACGGATATCACCGCAGCCAAGGCAAAATATGCCAACGAGATGAACGGCATTTTGCCCGAGGTCAACGAAGAAAGGGAATTGTTCCTTCGTGATGCTTACCATCCTCTACTTTTTTTATCCAATAAAAGAAAAAATGAAAAAACCTGGCCGCAGACCATAAAACTGCACCAGGAGAATCGAATTATCGTAATTTCCGGCCCCAATGCAGGTGGAAAAAGTATCACTCTTAAGACAATCGGGTTGCTTCAAGTAATGCTCCAGAGCGGTATGCTGATTCCTGTACACGAGCGCAGTTCAGTGTGCTTTTTTGATAAGATATTAACGGATATTGGAGACAATCAATCCATTGAAAATCATTTGAGTACCTATAGTTATCGACTTAAGAACATGAATCATTTTCTAAGAAAATGCAATGATAAAACCTTGTTCCTGATCGATGAGTTCGGTACAGGTAGCGACCCTGAATTGGGTGGGGCTTTGGCAGAAGCATTCTTGGAAGTATTCTACGAACGTGAAGCCTATGGCGTTATCACCACTCACTATGCCAATTTAAAGGCTTTGGCCAACGAATTGCCCCATGCAACCAATGCGAATATGTTGTTCAACTCCAAAACCTTGGAACCTACTTTTCAGTTGGTGTTGGGAGAAGCAGGAAGCTCCTTCACTTTCGAGGTGGCGCAAAAGAACGGCATCCCCTACTCCCTGATCAACAAGGCGAAAAAGAAAATTGAACGTGGCAAGGTCCGTTTTGATGCTACTATTGCCAAGCTGCAAAAAGAACGCAGCAAAATGGTGGAAACCGGCTCTAAATTAAAGGAAGAAGAAATTAAGGCCAGAGAGGAATCCGAGCGCTTGGAACAATTAAACTCCAAAATCAAATCCAAGTTGGAGAGCTACCAGGAAATGTACGACCACAACCAGCGCATGATCCAATTGGGAAATAAAGTAAACACAGCTGCCGAAAAATATTTTATTGACAAAAAGAAACGACCATTGATATCGGAAATGCTCCGAATCGTGGAAACCGAGAACAGCAAGCGTAAAAAAACCACAGCCAAAAAGGCCAAGGCCCAACAAGAAGAAAAGAAGCAAGTGGCCCAAGAGCTGGAGCAAAAAATCAAGAAGGTCCGTGTAGAAAAGAAAATAAAAAAGAAAAAGGAAATCCAGGCCGAAAAGAACAAACCCCGCCCCGTATTCAAAGTAGGCGATCGTGTCCGTTTATTAGATGGCAAGGCAGTGGGCACCATTGACACTTTGGAAAAAGGCAAAGCCGTTGTAAATTACGGCATGTTTACCACTAATGTAAGTGTTGACCAATTAGATTTGGTCGAGGCTAAAAAGAAATAGCCACGCCACAGCTCTTCCAAGGTCAAATTTTACGCATCTGAATAATTTTCAACAACATAATCTCCCCAATCCGCAATAGATTGGATCAAGGGTATTAAAGTTTTGCCAAAATCGGTCAACGAATATTCCACTTTTAACGGCGGTTTTGAGGTGTACACCTTTCTTTTGATCAAGCCATCCTCTTCCAACGCTTTTAATTGTAGGCTCAAGGTCCTTTCGGTAACTGTGGGCATTGTTTTGCGCAACTCATTGTACCTCAGGGTATCATGCATTAAATGGTAAAGAATCACCGTTTTCCATTTACCGCCGATCAGCCCCATCGTCAAACTAGCGCAACATGGATATTTGGTCCCTTTATAATTGAGCATCTTTGGTT
Organism: Flagellimonas sp. ABD4_174; assembly: GCF_056160185.1. Lineage (NCBI taxonomy): Bacteria > Pseudomonadati > Bacteroidota > Flavobacteriia > Flavobacteriales > Flavobacteriaceae > Flagellimonas > Flagellimonas sp. ABD4_174. The sequence continues at coordinate 2,018,073 of NZ_JBSWWP010000001.1, read as the reverse complement.
CATTTTCTTCCATAAGGCTATACTATCATTTATGACCGTTATTGCAAAGATAGAATACTATACTTACGTTTGCAACTATAAATAGTATAGTAACTAATATTTGTATTTAGAAATGGAAGCAAAAGTTAATGATCAAATTGATTTAAAAGAAGTACTGAATTGGAGGTATACCACAAAAGAGTTTGATCCAACCAAAAAAATCGCAAAAGAAGACGAAGACAACATTAAAGCATTGCTGCAAATGAGTGCTTCGTCCATCAACTCACAGCCATGGCATTTTATAATTGCCAGTACGGATGAAGGCAAACAAAGACTGGCGAAGGGAACCGAAGGTTTTTTCAGTTTCAACAAACCAAAGGTTTTAGATGCCTCGCATGTGGTTCTGTTCTGCTCCAAAACGGATATAGATGATGATTACCTCCAGCATGTAACGGATATCGAGGATGCAGACGGCCGATTTGCAAAGGAAGAGTTCAAAACACAGAATTTTGGGGCAAAACAATTGTTTACCAACATCCACAGGTTTGATCTGAAGGATGCCCAACATTGGATGGAAAAACAAGTGTATCTGAACATTGGCAATTTCCTTCTTGGCGTTGCGGCCCTTGGCATTGATGCTGTCCCTATGGAAGGAATTGATGTAAAGGCTCTGGATGAAGAGTTTGGACTGCGCGAAAAAGGATATACCTCACTTGTGATGGTAGGTTTGGGCTATAGATCAGCAAACGATTTTAATGCCGGCTTACCAAAGTCCCGATTGCCGAAAACGGAAATTTTCACAGAGATATAGAGTACCATGCAAACAAGAACAAACACATTTATAGCGATAACATCCTTATTCATTGCGCTTGGGTGCAATCAACACAAAGAATCTGTAGAACCCAAAAACGGTGGGGCTACCGAAAAGACAATTGAACCCACAAACAAGGTGGTGTTGAGCTCTGATATTGTTTGGCAAAAATTGAATCCCGCCCGTGGCGACCAAAGTCCACAGGCGGGCACAATATGGGGCAATAGAAATGGAAAGGTCGCCACTGGCTTTCTAGCGAAATTTACGGATGGATTTTCCTCTCCTCCCCATATTCACAATGTAACCTACAGGGCAGTGGTATTAAAAGGCTCCATACACAATGATGACCCCAAAGCGGAACATATGTGGATGACCCCTGGCAGCTTTTGGACACAGCCGCGGGGAGAAGCACACATTACATCGGCCAAAGGCGACGAAAACATTGCTTATGTGGAAATTGATCATGGCCCTTATTTGGTAAAGCCCAAGGATAAAGCTTTTGACAATGGCGAAAGGCCCATCAATATAGATGCTTCCAATGTGGTTTGGTTGAATTACGAAAAAAGCGAGTGGCTTGCCAAGGACAGCAAAGCGGAAATCAGTTTTCTATGGAAAAGCCATACAGATAATGCGCTCCAAGGCGTATTCGTTAAGCTTCCAAAAAGATTCAACGGCAAGCTACACAGTACTGGAAATATTTTTCATGCGGTCGTGGTCCAGGGCGGTTTGGATTACACTTTGCCGCAGACCAAAGAAATAAAAGCATTGGATATCGGTAGTTACTTTACTTCGTCCGATCGGGCTTTACATTCCATTGCCAACACCTCCGATAAGGAAACAATCCTGTACATACGAACCAATGGTTCCCTTAATATTGATTAGCAATGAAAACAATTTTGGTTACAGGGAGCACGGACGGTATCGGTAAATTGACGGCCATTGCGTTGGCCAAAAATGGAAACCGGATTCTGTTGCATGGGAGAAACCCCAAGAAATTAGAAAAGACGATCACTGAACTAAAGGAAGCAGCCAACCATGAAAATATAATCGGTTTCGTCTCGGATTTATCAGATTTTGAAAGCATACAACACATGGTCGGTGAAATTTCGAAAGAAGTTTCGGCCATCGATGTTTTGATCAACAATGCAGGGATTTATGTCAGTCCCAACAGAGTTAACTCAAACCAATTGGACATGCGGTTTGCCGTAAATTATTTTGCTCCATACCTTTTAACTTATGGACTTATACCACTTCTAGAAAAAAGCAGTGCCCCACGGATCATTAATTTGAGTTCCGCTGCGCAATCCCCGGTATCGTTCAATGCCTTGATGGGAAAAGAATTGCTAACGGAGCAAAAGGCATACGCACAAAGTAAATTGGCCCTGACCATGTGGAGTTTTTATTTGGCAAAAACAAAAAAAAACCTGAATGTAATCGCTGTGAATCCAGGGTCGCTTTTAAACACCAAAATGGCTCAAGAAGCATTCGGGCAACATTGGTCGCCAGCAAGCAAGGGTGTAGAAATATTATGTGATTTGGCCTTATCGGATGTTTATAACCAAAGTAGTGGCCAATATTTTGACAACGACAAAGGGTCCTTTGGCGAAGCCCATCCCGATGCCTATGATAAAGTAAAAATTACCCGGTTGATTTCTGAAACCAACAAAATCTTGGGGATTCGGCCATGAGCATTCCAAAGAAATAAAAACTGCCGGCATAAAATGGTTGAACACCACTTAAGCGACCGACAGAGAATAAATGCATTGATGTAATCCTCTACTTAGTGGTAATTCTTGCTCACCGTCCTCAATGATTTTTTAAATTCTAATTAAAAAAAGTGTAACATTTTTGATGATTCTGAGTCCTATGGATTCATCATCAAAAAACAATCAGAATGACCATCCGTAAAATGGCAAATACATGCTTTGCCCTTACCTGTATTTTTTCCTTAGCGCTTTTGGGCTCGTGCTCCAACGACAATGCCGACGATAATCTGGTAAATGACCAGTATCTTCTTATCCCGGACAACCATTTTGAGCAATTACTTATTGATCAGGGAATCGATACCGATGGTACACTTAACGGGCAAATGTTACGGGAAGATGCCGAAAAAGTTGAGCGACTGGATATAAACCTGAACAGTCACTTTGGGGATATAGAGGATCTCACGGGCGTCGAAGGGTTTGTAAACATTACTTTTTTGTCCGCGATCGGTCAGAACCTGCAGGAAATCGATTTAAGTTCCAACACAAAATTGGACACCTTGTATCTTCAAAACAACAACTTAAAAACCATCGATTTAAGTAAAAATACCCGTTTGATCTTGATGAATGTATTGCAAAACGAGTTGAATACCGTTTCCGGACTGGAGCAAGCAACGCGATTAAAATTTTTGAACCTGTCCTACAACTACTTTGAAGATTTTAGCATTACCAACGAGTCACTGGAACATTTGCTCATCAGCAATAATGTGCTGACCTCTTTTAGTTCTTCCGGAGCGCCCAATCTAAAAAGTATTCTATTGACCACCAACCAACTTGGCTCAGTGGACCTCAGTTCCAATCCGTCTTTGGAAACCTTGGTAATATCGGACAACAGCCTCGAGGGCATCCTACTGGCAGATAACCCGAACTTGCAGTATTTTTATGCCTCTTCCAATATGATGACCCAATTGGACGTAAGCCAAAATCCAGCGCTGATAGATTTACGTGTGGATAGAAATCCGAACTTGAGCTGTATCAAAATAGAAAGCGGACAGGAAATACCTACGGTGATCTTATCCGAATATCAGGAACTGAACGAGGATTGCAAATAAACGTGCGGATAGTAAAAACCATTTACACGAACTTTTGTTTTTATTGGATATTTCTCAAAACTTGAAATCCTATAAAAACTCAACCCTTGGTAAATACATTTCGAAATGAGGAACTGAGTTCCGATTGAGACATCCATATTTCTCACACTCCCTTTGGTCGGTTGGAGATGACCAGTGTTCAATTCATTAAAAGTCATATCTTTATAGCAACCAACCTCTTATGATTAAATTCTTTAGAAAAATCAGACAGAAATTACTCTCTGAAAATAAATTCAGTAAATATCTTCTATATGCGATCGGGGAGATCGTACTTGTTGTGATTGGGATTTTGATTGCTCTTCAAATTAATAATTGGAATGTAAAACAGAACGAATTGGCCAAGGAGCAATTAATACTAAAACAATTACATAGTGAATATCAAAGTAATCTGAAGCAACTCGATGAAAAAATACTAATGCGTAATGAGGCACTAGAGGCTTCCAACAATTTGCTAAATCAAATAGATGATCCTAATTCAATTAATGAAGATGGGCTCTATCAATCATTATGGACACTATTTAGAGACCCAACTTTTGACCCCATTAAAAATGATATAGTCGGTTCAGAAAATCTTCGTTTAATAAACAATGATACCTTGGTGCGATTTTTATCCAATTGGTCTTCTGAAGTATTTCAAGTCCAAGAGCTAGAGTTAGAGTATCAAAAATTCAGAACACAGATTTTATTGCCCTGTTATCTCAGATTGGGAGTTTCAAGAAACGTAAATAATAACTTATGGAAAGATGGGTACACCCCTACTGAGGCATTGGACAAAGAATCAAAGAATAAATTCACTATAAAGCCAACAAAAAAAAGTTTGAATTTGACAAAAGTTCTTGAAGATGTTGAATTGGAAGGTATGGTTAGCCAAGTAATTACACATCATCAAATTACAAACATACAATCACATACTTTGCGTAAAAGGATACTAAATATGCTCGAAATAATTGAAAGGGAAATAAAAAATTAATGAAAGTACATCAACCTGCAAGCACAATAACGGTTGAATTTCCAAATTGGAACTCATTGTAATTTGTCATCTTTCGGTTATGGCGAAAAATCATAGCTGGTTTTCCGCAACGGGTCAAACACAAAACCGTTAACTACAAATTAAAACCAATGAAAAAAGTAAGATTATTTATTGTCTTTCTCATAACCTTGGGAAATTTATCTCAAGCGCAAGAGAACATCTTTTATTCTTCCTTTAGGCCTCAAGGATGGGATATCTACATATCCAAAGATGACGGTAAAACCTTCTCAAAATTTACCGATCATGAAAGTTTGGATTACGATGCAAAAATTTCTACTGACGGTAGATGGATAGTGTTTACCTCGGAACGAAATGGTCGTCCACAATTGTATATCAAAAGTACGGAGGAAGATTCAATTCCCAGACTCTTGGTAACTAGTCACTCCATGCAAGACCAAGTGGATTTTTCTCCTGATGGGGAAAACATAGTTTTTGTATCTACCCATGAAGGCAATTCAGATATTTATTTACTTCCTTTTTCACCTTTGGACACCTTGGACATTTCGGAGGCCGTGAACCTCACCAATGATCCAGGAGGAGATTTCAGACCTAAGTTTTCAAATGATGGAAAATTTATCGCCTTTTCAAGCGACCGAGGTCATGATACCAAACCCGACCCGAGATTTGTTTTTGCGATGCAACGTTTTGGGGATATCTATGTAATGAATGCAGACGGTACCCATACCAAAAGGTTGACAAATTCAGAAAACTGGGATGGAAGCCCAGTTTGGTCCACAGATGATCAGGAAATTATTTATTATTCTTCCAATCAACTTTCGGATAATAGACATGAATCCTCAAGGCTCTATAAAATGTCAAATACTGGTGAGAATTCTATGCAAATTTCGCCCGACAATTACTCTTGCTTATCCCCTTTAGTGAAATCTGATGGTCACATATTATTTACAAGTTTCGTAGACGGACCCAACGGTTTTTCCATACTAGGGCTCGATCCTAGCTCAAAAGATATTGACACCACCCTAATTAGGGAAATGAATATGTTGAATGTAGACTATCATGAATCAGGAATTTTGATTTATCACGGAGGTAAGACTCCAGAGCAAAAACCTACAAATATTAATAGTTTTACAGGAGATCTATTGGTAGCAAACAGCCCTCAATTGGTTAATGATGTTCCTAACAAGGTACTTTCATTATATGGTGTTAGACGTGCTTTCGCTGCGCCAGGAACTCCCGATGGAAAAATTATATATGATGTTTCTGAAGTCAATAATTTTCAAGAATCACTAACGTCTTATGCTTATATAGTATTGTTGATACCCATTCTCGCCATTTTTTGGCTGTTGTTGGGGATTTATAAAAGCGTTAAACATAGGAAGACCATTGCCTTCTGGAAACATCTCATATTCTCTTTGGTGGCAATTGCTATTGCAGTTTACTTTATTAAATCCACTAATGATCAGCTGTTCACAAATCTATTGCCTTTAGATGAAGTACAACCGTTCTTGGCAATTTTTGCTGCTATACTTTTTCTATTGGGAGTACTAACCTATTACCTTTTCAAACAAAGGAAGAAGGCTGGAAAACCTATCGCCTCATTGTATAAATGTTACACTTTGATGTTTATTCCTTATGCCTTTATAGTTTTATATGCTTCGCTAATGTTATCCTCATTTTTTAAAACCGACAAAGATTTTTATGCGGTTGATTATACCACCAATGAAGTAAAGCATATCTTCAACTTTCAACCTGATGGGGAATTCAATCCGCAATTTTCAAATATTATTGATGCCAAGATTACTCCAGACGGGAAGTACCTTCAATTCTCCGTAGGTGGCTTTAGATTAAGCCCGCATGCTAAAGGAGGTGTTTATCGCTATCACTTTGAAAACAAAACTTTGGAGCGAGTAACCGATCTGGAAAGCAACACGGGATTTGCTGATTATTCCGGAGACAATGAGGTGCTGGTTTATAGAAGTGGAAGATCGGGCAATATGGATATTTATATCGAAGAAAATGGAACCACCACGAATATAACAAATAGCCCGGATAAGGAAACATTCCCTGTAATCTCGTCCGATGGCAATAAAATCGCATACTGTTCTGACGTAAATGGTACTGAAAAAAATGGTGTGATCAAAACAATGGATATTTTTATTGTTGAGAGGACGAGCAATGGTTGGAGTAAACCAAGGCAATTAACAATGTACTCTGGTCAAGAAGGACATGCCCATTTTTCACCTGATGGTGAATGGTTAATTTATTCCTCAGAGGAATTTGGTATTAATGATGAACAACCAATAGTTCAACCTTTTATTTTCAGCCCTCAGATGTATGGCGAAATTACAGCAATAAGAATATTGGATGGAGAGAGATTTAGATTAACACATAATAAATGGGAAGATGGTGCACCGCTTTGGATAAGAGAAAACTAATCTGCTGCTATAAATATATCCTATGTAAGGTCCTAATCCAGTTCTCTACAGTCAATATTTGATTTCTTTTTTTAATTAAACCTAATTCCCTTCTATTAAAAAAACATATATAAGAGGAATCGCAGCACGCTACTGTAAAAGCACCCTCAAGGTCATTTCGACATGAAATGGAAAGTATCGATGGAGAAATCTAATTTTCTCATACGTTCTGATGATTGGCCACATCATGTCCGGTTTTGATGTCTTTTTCTTTGGATGTAACATTATTGGGGCTATGGAGTCTACAAGTAAAACGAACATCAATGAGATCAATCAAAATCCTATTATTCCTTTTTGCGTTATTAGTTATCAGCAATTGCAAGAAGAGCCCGAACAGTACAGAAGTATCAAGTTCCATGGTCACCTTTACCGAAGATAGGGCAAAATTTACCACATCGGAAAAAGAACTCATTCGAGAAACAGTACTGGAATCGGAACAAGAAATTCGAGCCCTAATACCGACCCTACCGGACAGTATAACCGTATCCTTGGAAATTGTGGATTGGGACCTTGATGTGGTCGGAGGTGTTACCGGACGTACCGAATCCAATTCCCCTCCCTTGGTTCTAATTCAAATCTCTGATAAATATCCAGGGGGCATTACCAATGCCGTGCATGTAGCTCTAAAACACACAATTTATCATGAATTTCACCATTTGTACCGAGGTTGGGCCATTCAGGACAACAAATATGGGCCTGGTATTTCCACAGCTGCCATAAACGAAGGTTTGGCCGTTGTTTTCTCAGAGGAATATACTGGTAAAGCCATGGAAGCGGATACCCCACCAGAAGCAGCCATTGCGGAGCAGTGGGCGGAAGAGATCAGGTCTTTGCCCCTAAATGCGAACTATCAACATTGGATGTTCCAACACCCCGATGGCAGACAGGCCGTTGGTTACAAAACCGGAAACTACCTGATTAGAAAAGCAATGGCCAATTCAGGCAAAGACGTTCTTGAACTCAGCGAACTTACTCCCGATGAAATTTATAAACTGTCCGGACTGTAGGTACGTGTTATACGGGCCCCAGCTTAGAAGGAACATGTATTTTTAAAATTTATGCCCTTATAAAGTTATATACTCCTTTACCTTCTGCAACCAGAACATCATCTTGGAAAGCCTTCATTTTGGTGACCATTATCCGATTTCCCATTCTGACCAATTTTCCTTCAAACATTAAATCTTTTCCATCAGCAAACCTCAGATAATCTACTCTCAAGTCTATTGTTGACAGTTTATCTTCTGACGAATTGAAATTGGCAATTCCTATAGCGCCACCAACGGAATCTAAAATTGTAGCAATAATTCCACCGTGCCAATGATTAGTGCGAATATCACCGACTAAATCTTTTCTAAATGGCACTCGTACTTTAATGAAATCCTTTTCAACAATTTCAACTTTTAATCCAAAATGTCTATGAATTGGGATTTCTTCTTCTGCCAATTTTATCAATCTTTCTTTTGTCTTAATATCCATATCACAGATTTATAGCATTTCACCTCTTGCAGGATAGCCTGACTGAACTATATAATCAACTGCTTTTACAAATGACGGCAAATATGGTCTTCCCCAAGGGTTACTGTTAATGGCTGAATAATAAACTTGATTACTATTGTCAACTAAAAATAATCCTGGTTCACTAAATTCACTTGGTTCACCATCTTTTACACCTGCACTTAAATACAAAGCCCAATCTCTTGCTGATTTTTCAGATAAACCATAGCCCAAAGTAAGATTAGACAATTCCCACTTTTGACGAGAAAGTCTAGCTCTCTTTTCGGTATCCATACTTACTGCTACTACATTAACACCTCTTTGCTCAAATTCTGGTAACAATTCTTGTAATTGTTGTAAATACTTTTTGCATAGTGGACAATGTAACCCACGATAAAAAACAACCAAAGTAAAATTGTCTGGATTTTGGTCTGCTAAAACCCATTGATTTCCGTCTAATAATGGAAACTGTAAATCTGGTGCTGTATGTTTTGGTGTTGGTCTATTCATAATAAATACTTTAAAAGTTTGCTTTCAAATGATTTTCAAAACGAATAAAATCATTCTCTATTTCTGGATTTTTCATTACATCATATGCCATAAATGTTGGTAATGGTTCAAAACCAAACCACTTAAAATTAAGATGCATTGGTTTTAGCAAATCATCTTCACTCATTCCATTAAAAAATGGTTCCTCTGGATTATTAAAAGCTTCTTTTGGTGCATTAGCAGTTACCGACATCATGTACTTTCCGTTTAACTTTCCACCTAATCCATAATTCTTCTTCGGTGCTTCTTTGCTTCTACCATCACCATCAGACATTTCGCCCATCATTCCAATCGAAAAAACTTCATCAATGTATTTTTTAAAAGACCAACTTACACCCATCCAGTTCAATGGTGTTTGAAAAAAGACCACATCTGCCCACTTGAATTTTTCTATTTCCTCAGTAACATCATAATCATCTTCCATAGTAGTTTTCTTAATGATGTAACCATTACTTTTAAAGTAGCTTTCTGCTTTTTCAGTTAAACTTGCGTTTAATTTTCCTTCTGAAAACGGATATTTCTGATGACCGTTGATGATAAAAATATTTTTCATTTTAAAATTTTGATTACTTTTGTTTCACAAAGAAACTAATATTAGTTCAATAAAGAAACTATTATGCTTTCATCTGAACAAATAGTGGTAACCAAAAAGTAACTAATGGCAAGAAAATATATAGACAACCCGAATGCTTGTTCCCTTGTGCATACGATGAACATAATTGGTAATAAATGGAAACCGATTATTTTATATTTATTATCAAATGGTTCTATGCGATTTGGGATGCTGAATACTTTAATACCTACAATCTCAAAAAAGGTGCTGACTAATCAGTTGAAAGAATTGGAAAACGATGGATTACTTTTAAGACAGTCCTTTGCAGAAATTCCACCAAGAGTTGAATATTCATTAACAGAAAAAGCAGTTGGACTTTTGCCCGTTTTAAGAATGTTAAGTGATTGGGCAAATGAAGCTTATCCTGAAATGTATTTTGAACAATGTAGAATTGCTGAAAGCGCTAGAACTCCAACTATTGAAACTATTAACAAGCAATATGAGCCTTAGTGAACAAACAGAAGATATTGCTTTACCAGCTCGTACTTTGACACCAATACGTCCTATCTTTGCGCAGCAATCCTTATTTCGAAATAAGTAGTCTTGCAAAAAGATGGTAATTGGAGTTTGCACACTTATTCCAGGGTATTCAAAAACCACAAGAAGGCGGTCTATACAATAAAATAATGCTAGCTATACATCAATAGCATGGAAAACGGTAAAAAAATAATTTTGTTCGATGGGGTATGTAACCTCTGCAACAACTCTGTCCAATTTGTAATAAAACGGGATAAAAACGATGTATTCCGCTATGCGGCACTCCAGAGTGATGTGGGCCAACAGTTATTGAAACAGCGCCATATAGACACCATTGCCGTGGACTCCATTATCCTCATCGAGCCGGGAGTAGCCTATTATACCAAGTCCGACGCTGCCTTGGAAATTGCACAGCATTTGGGCGGATTATGGAAATTATCCGCCATATTCTCCTGGATACCTGCAACCTTAAGAAACCGCATTTACGATTTTGTGGCAAAAAACCGCTATAAATGGTTTGGCAAACAGGAGTCCTGCATGATTCCGACCCCTGAGTTAAGAGCGAAGTTCTTGGATTGATTTATTTCACCTCATCGTAATGATCGTCCCATTCTTGCACGTGCGGTTCTCCCAATTTACCTACTGATTTGGCCACTACCATGGAAACTGTTGCATCACCAGTGACATTTACAATGGTCCTACACATGTCCAAAGGCCTATCTACTGCAAAAATCAGTGCAAGACCAATGGCCAATTTATCGGAAGGAAAACCTATGGATTCCAATACAATAACCAACATAACCATTCCCGCTCCGGGTACCGCCGCCGATCCAATGGATGCCAATAAGGCAGTCAAAACAATGGTCAACTGATTTCCAAAAGTAAGGTCGAATCCGAGTGCCTGTGATATAAATACTGCTGCGACCCCTTGGTACAGGCTGGTACCATCCATATTAATGGTTGCTCCCACGGGCAATACAAAACTGGACACTTCTTTATCTACACCAATGTGTTCCTCTACCCTTTCCATTGTAACTGGCAAAGTGGCCGCACTGGAGCTTGTCGAGAACGCCAATAATTGGGCAGGACTGATCTCTTTTAAGAACCAGAATGGGTTTTTCTTGGTAACTACACCTACTATTGTTGCATAAAAAACAATCATTAGGGCAAGACCCAAAACGACTACGCCGGCATATTTAAGCAACGCCAGTAACAAATCGGGGTCACTGGAAGATACCACTACTCCCGCCAAAAGGGCAAACACGGCATAGGGTGCCGTAAGCATGATCAGGTCTACCATTTTTAGTACCACATCATTCAGGGCATCAAAAAAATCCTTTAAGGGCTTTGCCTTTTTCTCGCCTATCAATAACATGGAAATTCCCAAGAAAATGGTAAAAAATATTACTTGCAACATCAAAGCATTGTCCGTCATGGCCGCCATGGCATTATCGGGGACCATATCTACAATAAATTGCAATGGCCCACTATCTTTCTGTCGGGATGCTTCCTCTATTTTGGATGTAACACCTGCATCTCCCGCATAAGTGTCAGTTAACTTTGTTACCGTATCCTCGGAAATGCCACTGCCTGGATTCATCACGTTAACCAACAATAACCCAATGGTAATAGCAACCACAGTTGTAAGGATGTAAATCCCTATGGTTCTTAGCCCTATATTTCTGAATTTTGATATATCCTTTAGGTCGGAGATACCTTTTACCAAGGATGCCAAGATCAATGGTATGGCAATTAGTTTAAGAAGTTTTACAAAAATGGTCCCCAATGGTTGGATCCAGTCAGATACAAATTCCTTGCCCCAGCTAATTTGGGTCATTGCAAATCCGAAAAGAATACCTAAAAGCATTCCGATAAGAATCTGCCAGTGCAATTCCAATTTCTTCATAAAGTATATTTATTGAGGGTAATATACTTTATTGTATGGAAACCTCCTAATGGGTCAATCAGATTTTGTTGGTACGGGCCAACAGGGAATAATCGGCCAATACCATTGCCGCCATGGCCTCCACAATGGGCACAGCTCTTGGAACCACGCATGGATCGTGCCTTCCCTTGCCTTGGGTGGCAACTTTTTCTCCGTCCTTGTTAATGGTTTCGTAGGATTGTAAAACTGTTGCGACGGGTTTAAAAGCTACATTAAAATAAATATCCATTCCATTGCTAATACCTCCTTGCACTCCTCCGCTACGATTGGTTTTGGTGGTACCATCAGCATTATACGCATCGTTGTGCTCACTCCCTTTCATGGCAACCCCGGCAAATCCGCTTCCGTATTCAAATCCCTTTACCGCGTTAATGGACAGCATGGCCTCGCCCAATTTGGCGTGGAGTTTATCAAAAACCGGTTCGCCAAGACCAACCGGTACATTTTGGATTACACAAGTGATCACACCCCCTATGGTATCGCCCTCCTTTTTAATGGATTTGATATAATCTTCCATTTTTTGGGCCATTTCCGTATCGGGACAACGAACTGCATTGGATTCAATTTTGGAAAAGTCCAATTCTTGATAAGGTTTATCCAGCTTCATGCCCCCTACTTGCGACACGAAAGCATTTATTTGGACACCATGTAAAAATTGTTTGGCAATAGCACCGGCCACTACCCTACTTGCAGTCTCCCGAGCAGAACTCCTGCCTCCGCCCCGATAATCTCGGAAACCATATTTTTTATCGTACACATAATCTGCATGCGATGGTCTGTACGAATCCTTGATGTGAGAGTAATCCTTTGATTTCTGATTGGTATTGTGAATGGCAAATCCAATGGGAGTTCCTGTGGTCTTTCCTTCAAAAATACCTGAGTATATCTCTACCGTATCGGGTTCTTTACGCTGGGTAACTATGGATGATTGCCCTGGTTTTCTTCGGTTCAAATCCAATTGGATCTGCTCCAAGTCCAATTCTATTCCTGCAGGGCAGCCATCAATAATGCCGCCCAATGCTTTTCCGTGGGATTCGCCAAAAGTGGTAACCCTAAAAAGTTGTCCAAAAGAATTTCCTGCCATTCGGTATAAAATATGATGCCATCAAAGGTAGAGCTTACAAAGTTAATTCAAAAACAAGCCTTTGGCTTAATGTTATTATAACATATTTCATTCTTAGGTGATATTTTTTTAACGATATGCTCATAAATTATTGACCTCGTGTTGATTTCTATGTTATTCCCACTCCTTTATTTTGTAATAAACCTTATCAGATTGAAAAAAAGGAAGATAGATTTAGCAGTCATCTCGGATGTTCACCTAGGAACATATGGCTGCCATGCAGATGAGCTTATTACCTACCTGAACAGTATACAGCCCAAAAAACTGATTTTGAACGGGGATATTATCGATATTTGGCAGTTCAGTAAAAGATATTTCCCCCCATCACATTTAAAGGTACTGAGAAAGATCATAGGCATGGCCTCCAAAGGCACAGAGGTGTTCTATATCACTGGGAATCACGATGAAATGCTGCGTAAGTTCAGTGATACTTCAATGGGGAATTTTAAGATAATGAACAAATTGGTATTGAACTTGGACGGCAAAAAGGCATGGATTTTTCATGGCGATGTATTTGATGTTTCCATCCAAAATGCCAAATGGCTGGCCAAACTGGGCGGTTATGGCTACGATCTTCTTATTTTGATCAATAGCTTCCTCAACTGGTGCCTGGCCAAAATGGGGCGCGAAAAATATTCATTGTCCAAACGTATTAAAAATAGCGTAAAGGGCGCCGTAAAATATATCAACAATTTTGAAAAGACAGCTGCAGAGCTTGCCATTGAAAACGACTACGACTACGTGATCTGCGGCCATATCCATCAACCAAAAAAAGAAATATACCAGAACAAATATGGCAGCTGCACCTATCTAAATTCAGGTGATTGGGTTGAGAACCTCACTGCTTTGGAGTATTCCTTTAAGCGATGGAGAGTCTACCATTACAACCACGATAGACTTTCTCCTTTCTTTGTGGACGAAGACCTAAAGGAAATGAACATGAACGAACTGATCGCCTCCATTACCGATAAAGAGGTCGATATCGAAGATATTACCCAAGAGCACATCAGCGAAATTGAAGAAGAAAGTGTCGATCGAGATTTTTTAGATGACAAGGGCCTGTCTCAAGATTGAAACCGGGTGCTGTGCCTCCCTTTTTGTCCCATCCATAATCTGATGCCTACAACTTGTGCCGTTCGCTGCGATCAATGTCTCTTCCGAGCTCTTTGCTACCGCAGGGAACAATTTTAGGCTGCCCACCTTCATGCTGGTCTCGTAATGTTCTTTTTCGTACCCAAAGGAACCTGCCATACCACAACATCCAGATGCTATTATCGTTACTTTGTAATTCTTGGGCAGGTTCAGCATATCAAAAGTTACTTTTTGGTTGCTCAATGCTTTTTGATGACAATGTCCATGTATTTTGATGGTCTTCTCCTCATCGGTAAAACTATCGGATGTAATATGCCCTTCTGCGATTTCGGCTGCTAAGAATTCTTCAATCAAAAATGATTGGGAAGCCAACTTCCGTAATTGCTCCTTATCATCGTACAATCGCTGGTACTCATCCCTGAACGATAGAATGGCCGATGGTTCCAACCCAACAATGGGCAGACCTCGGTTCAAAATATCCTTTAAACGCTCCATATTCTGGGCAACCAGTTTTTTTGCCTGTTTTAAATACCCTTTAGATAAATATGTCCTGCCACTTTCACCATAAAACAGTTCAACGTCGTAACCTAATTTGCACAACAGTTCAATCGCATCCTTACCTACTTGGATATCCAAATATTTAACAAACTCATCTACATAAAGGATGACTTGTTTTTTGGAAAGGTCCGTGCGTTTTACCCGATGTTTTTTTAAATGCTTGGTAAAATTAAAACGACCTACTTCCGGCAAGCTTCGCTCTGGGGCTACCCCCGATGCTTTTTTGAGCAATGCACCCACCGATTTGGATTTGTACATCCAATTGGTAATGCCGGGCATTTTACTGCCCAATGCGTTCAATCGAGTGTTATGGGCGAACAACTTGCTCCGTAAAGAATATCCATTGGCTTCTTGATAATTGTACAGGAACTCGGCCTTAAGCGCGGCCACATCCACATTACTGGGACATTCACTGGCACAAGCCTTACAGCTCAAGCATAGATCGAATGCGGTTTTAAGCTCTTTATGATCAAAACGATTGGCTTTTTGGGAATTGGTCAAAAATTCTCGCAAGGCATTGGCTCTTCCACGGGTTGTATGCCTTTCGTTTTTTGTTGCTTGGTAACTTGGGCACATGGCGCCGCTCATATGATGACTCTTTCTGCAGTCGCCACTACCATTACATTTCTCCGCCGCTTTTAATATGCCCTCACTGTCCGAAAAATCCATGAGCGTTTTTACCTCGGGCTCTTCACGGTCCACCTCGTACCGCAAAGATTCATCCATGGCGTAGGCATCCACAATTTTACCGGGGTTCAGAATACCGTTGGGATCAAATAAGCTCTTTACTCTTTTTAACAATTGATAATTAGCCTCCCCGATCATTAAGGGAATAAACTCCGCACGTACAATCCCATCGCCGTGCTCCCCACTAAAACTACCTTGATATTTTTTGGTGAGTTTTGCCACATCGGTGGTTATGCTACGGAAAAGGACCACATCTTCGGATTTTTTCAAATTCAGAATTGGTCGCAAATGCAGTTCGCCCGCACCCGCATGGGCGTAATAAACCGCACTTTGGTCATAGCCTTTCATGATCTTGGTAAACTCGCCTATAAAATCCTTTAGATCCTCCAATGCCACGGCGGTATCCTCAATACAGGCTACAGCTTTTTTGTCGCCCACCATATTTCCCAAAAGTCCCAGACCAGCTTTGCGCAGTTCTATGGCCTTATTGATGTCGTCCCCATAAAGAACAGGGCTGGCATAGCTTAACCCAGACTTTGCGATGGTTTTCAAGAGTAATTCCAGCTGTTTTTCGAGATCTTCCTCCGTTTCGGCCTTTACTTCCAACATTAAAATGGCTACAGGATCGCCATCCACAAAAAAACGGTTGGCCGATTGCGCCCTATTGTTTTTGGTACAGTCTAGAATCACTTTGTCCATCATTTCGCATAAATGGAGCTTGTGTTCCATTACTGGGGCCACATCCGCCAAACAATCTTCCAAGGTTTTATAATGCGTGGCCACCATAGCAGAAAACTGAGGTGGCAAGTCATCCAGTTGAAGTGTAACCTCGGTAGTAAAAGCCAAAGTTCCCTCGCTACCCGAAAGTAATTTACATAAATTGAATTCATCCGAGTCTTCGCCAAAAATGTTGTTCTTGAGCAATTCGTCCACCGCATACCCTGTATTTCTTCGATGTATACTGGGTTTCGGAAATTCTGCCTTTATGTTGCCCTGAATGTCGGGATTGGAAAGCTCTTCATATAATTTGTGATAGATTCTTCCTTCAAGGGAATCGGTCTGTTTCTTTGCATCGAATTCCTTTTTGGTGAGACTCGAAAAGTATGCCTCACTGCCATCGGACAAAATACATTGCATGGCCACCACTTTATCCCTTGTTACCCCATATTGTATCGATGTAGTCCCCGAGGAATTGTTCCCGACCATTCCCCCGATCATACAACGGTTGGAGGTTGAGGTATTTGGCCCAAAAAACAGGCCGAACGGTTTCAAATACTGATTGAGCTCATCCCGAACCACACCCGGTTGTACGGTAACCTGCCTTTTCTCCTTGTTCAAACTAACTATCTTGGTAAGGTATCGGCTCACATCCACTACAATGCCGGGACCCACGCACTGTCCGGCCAGAGACGTTCCTGCCGTTCGTGGTATGAGACCAACTTTGTTGGTATTGGCAAAATCAACCAGTACTTTTATATCTTCCGCGTTTTTAGGATAGGCCACCGCCAACGGCAAAATGCGATAAACGGAGCCGTCGGTGGCATATAGCGCTTTACTTAAATCATCGAACAAGAGCTCGCCTTTCAAGTTTTGGGAAAGGTCTTTTAACAAATATTTATCCAATTTGGAATACTTTTTGGGAACTAAAAATGTTTTTCAATCGTAAATCTAGTACAAAGCTATCTCTAATTTTTAACTTAACGAGAAACTCATGAAGATTACAACATTATTTTCTGTATTTATTTTGTTTGTTACAGCAAACCTTAGCGCTCAAAATATATCCGAACATGCACTTGGCCTAAGATTGGGCGATAGTGATGGTTTTGGTGCCGAAATATCCTATCAAAAATCCATCGGGCGTTACAACAGGGCCGAATTTGACCTAGGTTGGAGGGACAGCAGGGATTTTGACGCCTTTAAACTTACAGGAGTTTACCAATGGGTGCATCAACTGGATGGAAACTTCAACTGGTACTATGGTGTAGGTGGAGGACTGGGAAGCGTCGATTTTGATTATCCCGGATTTGACGAGGACAACGACGGCCTTTTTGTTTTTGCCGCAGGTGATATCGGGATTGAATACGACTTTGATATCCCCTTGTTGCTATCCTTGGATTTTAGACCGGAAATAGGCCTTATAGGGTACGATGGCTTTGATAACGATTTTGATTTTGATATTGCGCTTGGAATCCGTTATCAGTTCTAATTAAGAAAATTTTACCAAAAACCCTTGGCCCATCCAATAGCCAAGGGTTTTTTTTTGCCATAAGTATTGAATACCTTAGCGGACTTAAACAATTAAACATGAAAAAATTATTTGTTCTATCCTTAGTGGCCGTATTTATAGCTTCCTGTAAATCAGACCCAAAAGGATATACATTGAGTGGTACCATAACCGGGGAAACCGAAAACGGCACCCAAATATTTTTAAAGACCACGGATTCCCTAAATCAATTGGTGGACATTGACACCGTAAAAGTGGAGAATGGACTTTTTAGTTTTAGCGGAAATCAAGTGGAGCCAAAAATGCACTATATTTTTGTTGACCAACTTCGCGGCAATGTTCCCGTGATCGTAGAGAATGGATCTATTGAGGTAAAGTTCCAAAAGGACAGTATTGATCAAGCTCAGATCAAGGGCACAGAACAAAACGATATGTTCATGGACTTTCTAACGGAAACCCGCAAACTTTCGCAGCGAGCAAGATCCATGCAGGACGATATGCGCGTAGCTGCACAACAGAGGGATACTGCAACGGTAACCGCTTTGCGCGAGGAATTCATCGAATTCCAAGAGGACGCTAAAAATTTCAACACTACCTACGCCAAAGAGCATCCCAATGCCTACGTATCCGTATTGATCATTGGAAACTTATTGGCCACCAAAACATTGCCCGTTGAGGAAATCCGTTCCATGTTCGAAGCGCTCTCCCCAGAAATGAAGGCGACCGAGCCCGGAAAACAGATTGCAGAACAGTTGGAAAACTTAAAATCCACTCAAATAGGCTCGATAGCTCCAGATTTTTCTGCCCCAACGCCTTCCGGCGATGTATTGGCCCTCAGCGATGTAACAAGCAATGCCAAACTTACCTTGGTCGATTTTTGGGCAGCATGGTGCAGACCTTGTAGGGCAGAAAATCCAAATATTGTAGCGGTGTACAAAAAATACCGCGAAAAGGGTTTCGATGTTCTGGGTGTATCCTTGGACAACAATGCGGACCATTGGAACCAAGCCATCCAATCCGACGGATTGGAATGGAACCATATTTCCAACCTACAACGTTTCCAAGATCCTATTGCCCGATTGTACAATATCAACGCAATCCCTGCAGCATTTTTATTGGATGATAAAGGGGTTATAGTGGCAAGAGACCTTAGAGGTCCCGCACTGGAAGAAAAAGTATCGGAACTGCTCAATTGATAATTGAGTCGACAAAGCGCAAAAAAATAAAAGCCTGGATTGTTCCAGGCTTTTTTTATTGAATTATATTTTGCCCAATTTCTCCAGAACAAAAAGAATAACTATGGGAATGGCCAAAAGAACAACAATCAATGTATCCGTAACAAAAAGTTCGGGCCTAAAAAGCAAAGTGGTCGCATACCCTCCCACGGCACCACCAAAGTGCGCGGTATGCCCTATGTTGCCATGCCTGCTCTTCATCCCATATATGGAGTACAATAGATAAGCTATGCCCAGTACGTAGGCTGGCAATGGTATCGGGATAAACATTATTCCCAATTGCATATCCGGATTAAGAAGAATGGCAGCATACAAAACACCCATTACCGCTCCACTGGCACCAACGGCACTATAAAACGGTTCGTTTTTATGGAAAAACAGTGCCAAAAGACTCCCGGCAACCAAACTCACAAAATAAATGATCAAAAACTTTCCCGACCCCAACCAACTTATAACCACCGGGGCAAAAAAATACAAGGTGAACATATTCAGGAACAAATGGGATACATCCACATGTAAAAATCCCGACGAGACCATTCTTTCCTTTTGTCCAGCCTGAATTGCACTGATACTGAACTTATACCGATCAAAGAAAGCCATACTATTGAATCCTCGGATGGATACCAAAACATTGGCTGCCATTATAACAATGGTCGCAATATGTAAATTGAGCATGTAAACAAAGGTTTGGGTTCAAATATAGCTATATTTGCAGACAAGAATAGTCTATGCAGCTGGTAGTTTATATCCTTGTTTATCCTTTGCTCTGGTTGATTTCCAGACTTCCCTTTAAAATTATATATTTTATTTCCGATGGCGTATATGTGCTGCTCTATAAAGTAATCGGCTATCGTAAAAAAGTAGTCCGCGGTAACTTAAAATTAGTGTTTCCAGATAAATCGGACGCTGAACGGATCTTGATAGAGAAAAAGTTCTACCAGCATATGTGCGATATGTTCTTGGAAATGATCAAGACCATGGGCATTTCCAACAAACAACTTCAACAACGGTTTACTTTTTCCAATTTGGAAGTATTGCATCAGCTCGAAGCAAAGAACAAAAGCATAATGCTCATGTTCCCACATTATGCCAGTTGGGAATGGGTAATTGCGCTAGATGCCCACATTGCCTCAAAAGGATATGCCATCTATCAAAAAATAGGCAATAGGTATTTTGATAAATTGGTCAGGGACATCCGGGAGAAATTCGGCACTACATTGATCACCACCAAGGAAACCCGGGATATTGTGGCCCAAAATAAAAAGGAAGGTAATTTAAGCATGTACGGTATTTTGAGCGATCAATCCCCAATGGTAAAAAAGGCTTTGTTGTGGACCCCTTTTATGGGTATTACCGTTCCGGCGCATACAGGTGCCGAGATGCTGTGCAAAAAATTGGACCTACCGGCCGTATATTTAAAAGTGAGCAAGGAAAAACGTGGCCACTACAGGGGTACCTTTTCTTTGATTACCGAAAATCCAAAAGAAATGGAAGAGTTTGCGCTTACCAAAGCATTCTTGGCCCTTGTTGAAGAATCCATCAACGAAGCGCCCGAATATTACTTTTGGACCCACAAACGCTGGAAACACAAGGACAAGATGCCCCAAAAGTTCCAATAGGGATGCAATTGGGTGTCGGCGTTCTAAATTCCCGCCTCCACTTTTATTTCACCAATGATTCTATCTGCCAAGGCATTGGCTTCTTCCTGTGATTTAGCCTCCGTATAAATTCGTATTATCGGTTCCGTGTTGGACTTTCTCAGGTGCACCCAATTTTCTGGAAAATCAATCTTGACTCCATCGATCGTGGATACCTCTTCATCTTTATATTTATTGAACATGGCCTCCAAAAGGGCATCCACATCCAGATCGGGAGTCAATTGTATCTTCTTTTTACTCATAAAGTAGCTGGGGTAACTGGCCTTGAGTTCGGCAACGGTTCCTCCACGCTCAGACATCAACATCAAGAACAACGCTGTTCCCACCAATGCATCTCGCCCATAATGACTCTCTGGGTAAATAATTCCTCCATTGCCCTCTCCTCCTATAATGGCACTGTTTGCCTTCATCTTGGTCACCACGTTCACTTCTCCAACGGCTGCTGCTTCATATGTTCCTCCGTGTTTTTCGGTAATATCGCGCAGAGCTCTTGAAGACGACAAGTTGGAAACTGTATTCCCTTTGGTCTTGGATAGCACATAATCCGCGCAGGCGACCAAGGTATATTCTTCCCCGAACATTTCGCCATCATTACTTATAAAGGCCAAACGGTCCACATCTGGGTCCACCACAATGCCAAAATCGGCTTTTTCCTCCACTACTTTTTTACAAATGTCACCCAAATGCTCTTTTAGTGGTTCAGGGTTGTGCGGAAAGTGCCCCGTGGGATCGCAATAGAGTTTCACCACTTCTACACCCAATTCTTCCAATAGTTTGGGGATAGCAATGCCCCCTGTTGAATTTACACCGTCCACAACAACTTTAAAACCGGCTTTTTTAATGGTCTCCGCATTCACCAAAGGTAATTCCAAGACTTCATCAATATGGATATCGATATACGAATCATTCTTTGTGATCTCACCCAGATTGTCCACTTCAGCAAATTCAAAATCCTCTTTTTCCGCTAAAGCCAATATTTTGGCTCCTTGTTCTGCATCCAAAAACTCCCCTCTTTCGTTCAACAACTTAAGAGCGTTCCATTGTTTTGGGTTATGGCTTGCTGTTAAAATAATTCCCCCGTCAGCTTTTTCCAATGGAACTGCTATTTCTACAGTGGGCGTAGTAGAAAGACCCAAATCAATCACATCGATGCCCAGACCAACCAATGTGGAAACCACCAAATTCTGGATCATTTCCCCGGACAATCGGGCATCCCTGCCAATTACGACTTTCAAATGTTCCTTGTTGGCATACGATTTTAACCAAGTACCGTAAGCTGCAGCAAATTTAACCGCATCTACAGGAGTAAGGTTGTCGTTTGTGTTTCCTCCAATGGTTCCTCGTATTCCAGAAATTGATTTGATTAGTGTCATAATTGTTAAAAAAGTTTTTGCAAATATAGTGGGGCATATCCGATTCCATGTTTTGAATTTGTAAATTTCGACAGAAAAGGAATTTGTCCCGATGAACTTCTTAGCACATATCTACTTATCTTTTGATGACCCGGAAATTACCTTGGGCAATTTTTTTGCCGACCATATCCGTGGAAATAAATTCAAACACTTTCCCGATAGAATTCAAAAAGGGATTCTATTGCACAGGGAAATCGACACCTTTACGGATGCCCACCCCATTGCTAAACAAAGCAGCAAACGGCTTCATAAAAACTATCATCATTACAGCAGGGTCATCGTCGATATTTATTACGATCATTTCCTGGCCAAAAATTGGGACAATTATTCCAACGTACCCCTAGCTGAATATGTAGAAGGGTTTTATGACTTATTGGGCGATAATTACGATATCTTGCCCATTGCCACCAAACGAATGATGCCCTATATGATCGCGGACAACTGGTTGCTCAACTATGCCAACCTCGAAGGCATTGAACGCGTACTCAATGGTATGAACCGACGTACCAAGAACAAGTCCAGAATGAATTTTGCCATTTTAGATCTGGAGGAATACTATGCAGAGTTCGAAAATGAATTCTGCTCTTTTTTTGAAGAATTGATTACCTTTTCCAAACAAAAATTTAATGCGCTATGCGAAAACTGATTCTCCTTCTGCCCCTAATTCTCTTTGTACATTGTAAACAGCAGCCCCAACCAGCTAGTCCGACCGGATTGGTGGCAGACAAGGCCATGGCCGTCTCTGCACGGAAAGAAGCTTCTCAATTGGCCATTGATATTATGAAAAAAGGTGGAAACGCTTTTGATGCCATGGTAGCCACAGAGCTCACCTTGGTAGTCGCCTATCCCTTTGCAGGTAGTGTAGGTGGTGGTGGATTTATGGTTTACCGTAAAAGCAATGGAGAGGTCGGCGGAATCGATTATAGGGAAAAGGCTCCGCTCGCAGCGCACAAAGATATGTATTTGGATTCTTTGGGCAATGTAATTCCTGGTCTGAGCACCTTTGGCGGAACAGCAATTGGTGTGCCCGGAACCGTTGCCGGCGTCCTCGAGGTCCATAAAAAATTTGGAAAATTACCGCTAAAGGATATCATTCAACCAATTATAGAGCTTGCCAACCAAGGCGTGGTGGTTACCGATAAACAAGCTCGGCGATTGGAAGGTTACAGAGAACAATTTATTAAAGCCAATGGGGATAGCTCTAAATTTGCCTCTCCATTTGTAGCTGGCGACACCATAAAATATCCGGCCTACGCCAAAACCCTTCAAAAAATCATGGAAGAAGGGCGTGATGGTTTTTATAAAGGCGAAGTGGCGCAAAAATTGGCTGCTTTTGTGCAAGAAAACGGTGGTTTGATCACCGAGGAAGATCTGGCCAAATATGAAGCTGTATGGAGAGACCCCATTGTTTTTGATTATAAAGGAGTAAAAATCATCTCCATGAGCCCGCCCAGCAGCGGAGGGGTCACGATCAATCAAATGTTTAAAATGATGGAACCCTACGATATCTCAAAATTTGGTCACAACTCAACCAAGACCATTCAATTGTTTACCGAAGCCTCCCGAAGGGCCTATGCCGATAGAAACTATTTTTTGGGCGATCCAGATTTTGTGGACATCCCTTACGATATGCTGTTGAGCGATGAATATCTAGAGGGCAGAATGTCCAATTTTTCTTTTGATAAAGCCACACTTTCATCAGATGTTAGCCATGGTGAGGTTGAAATTATTGAAAGTGAGCAGACCACACATTTTTCTATTGTGGATAGTGAAGGTAACGCAGTTTCCGTCACTTCTACCCTCAATGGAGGATATGGGTCCAAACTCTTTTGTGAAGAAGTAGGAATTTTTCTCAATAACGAAATGGACGATTTTAGTTCCAAGCCTGGAGTTCCCAACATGTTCGGGCTAATCGGTGCCGAAGCCAACAGCATTGCTCCGGAAAAACGCATGTTAAGCAGTATGACGCCCACCATTGTTGAAAAGGATGGGGAACTGTATATGGTTGTGGGCACCCCAGGAGGTTCTACAATAATTACCGCTGTTGCTCAGACCATTTTAAATGTTTACGAATTTAACTTAAGTATGCAAGAAGCCGTAAACGCGCCACGCTTTCACCACCAGTGGTTGCCCGATATGGTGATTTTTGAACCTGAAGGCTTCTCCGAAGAACTTAAGGCAGAATTAAAATCCAAAGGATATATCATTAATGAAGAGCGAACCCCGATCATTGGCAAAGTGGATGCCATTCGTGTGCTTCCCAACGGAAAATTGGAAGGTGGCGCAGACAAACGTGGAGACGATACGGCAGTTGGTTATTAAACATCCTTTCAATGGATTTTGATGTTGTTATTTTGACGGATCATCGGTATGTGGCCCCCAAAAGAAGTAACCCTTATAATGAAAATGTATTGCTAGAGGACCGATTGGTTTTGGAAGCTTTGGAAAGTCAGGGTTTAAAAGTAGGTCGAAAATCGTGGGACGACCCCAGTTTTGATTGGTCGACTACCAAATTTGCCCTGTTTCGAACCACTTGGGATTATTTTGACCGCTATTCCGAATTTTCCAAGTGGTTGGAAACGACCTCGAAAAAAACGCGGTTCATTAATTCCCAGCAACTCATTCATTGGAACATAGATAAGCATTATTTGCAAGACCTATCAATCAACGGAGTAACAATTCCCAAAACAGTTTTTATCGAGAAAGGCACAACCACCACGCTGGCAGATGCAATTTTAAATTCCGAAGCGAACCATAGGTTCAATGCTGATACTTATATTTTAAAACCCTGTGTTTCCGGAGCGGCGAGGCACACTTATAAAATTGAAAAAAATAAGATTATAGAACATGAAAGTATTTTCCAGGAATTAATTGCCGAAGAAGCCATGATGCTCCAAGAGTTTCAAAAAAATATTGTTTCGGAGGGAGAAATATCCATGATGGTCTTTGATGGAGCGTTTACCCATGCAGTTTTAAAAATAGCCAAACCTGGGGATTTTAGGGTTCAGGATGATTTTGGCGGAACTGTTCACAAGTATACCCCCAATCAAGAACAAATCGTATTTGCCCAAAGTGTTGTTAAGGCAGTACCGGAATTGCCCATCTATGCCCGAGTGGATATTTTTCGGGATAATGAGGGCAACTGGGCCTTGGCCGAACTGGAAATTTTTGAACCGGAATTATGGTTTCGTCTAAACCCAACAGCTGCAAACACCCTTGCCAAGACCATTAAAGACAAGTTTTTCTCTTAAAACTATTTGGCAATCTGCTTTTTTAATTCCTCCATGGACTGTTGCAACTGTTTCAACAAGCCTGTTTCGGTAGTAGCATCCACGTTAAAGGTAAGTTTACTGCTCACTTCCCAGATTTCTTGGATCTGATAGGGCTTGATTTCGTAAGGTGGATAGGTTTCGTTTAATGAAACAAGGGTAATGTTGTTGGAATTGGGCTTTCGCTCTATTTTCTTCACCATTACCGAGTCCTGTAAAACCACCACATACATTTTATTGGAGCTTACATGATCTATATGCTCTATGGCCCGCGCCAAAACCCAATCGTTGGGCCTCAAATTGGGCAGCATACTGTCCCCCTCTACCTGAAAACCCCGATAGGTGGCATTTCTAAACTCGGGAATGGGCATATCAAAAGCGGGTAGTTGCCGGTACCAGCTCGTATCGGAAATATTTTGGGGATATCCAGCCGCAGCTTTGGCATTCACCATCACCATGTTATCGTTTTCACTATTGTCCACCGTAACCACTTTAGGAATAACGCTGGTCTTGGAAGTATCCAAATGTTTTTGGTCGCTCTCACCGAATAACCACAATGGGTTTATCTTAAATTGTTTCAAAAGTTCGGTAACCACCTTTCCGGAAAGCTTGGTTCTCCCCCGCTCAATATCCGCAGTGGTATTTTTAACGCCCAGCAAATTGGCAAAATCCGTTTGTGTATAACCTAGTTCCCTTCGGATATCGGTAAATCGTTTTAGGGTTATTTCATTTTCCATCATCAAGTCAATAATGTCGTGTCGAAAGCAGTCGAGACATTTAAAAATTAATTATTATCGAAAACAATCATACAGACAATCTATTCTCAAATATACCACTTTTGGATTATTTCCAAAATAATTTATGGATTATTTCCATTTATTGGATTATTTCCATATTTTTGATTGGAATATTTCCAAGTTATGAATTTTGACAGAATACGTGATAAACTGAACATTCTTGCCGATGCCGCCAAATATGATGTTTCGTGTGCAAGTAGTGGCAGCAATCGCACCAATTCCAATAAAGGATTGGGCAATGCGTCCAAAATGGGTATTTGCCATACCTACACCGCGGACGGCCGTTGTGTATCGCTACTAAAGATTTTGCTCACCAACCATTGTATTTTTGATTGCGCCTATTGCGTAACCCGTAAATCCAACGATGTACCAAGGGCCGCTTTTAAGGTGCAGGAAGTTGTTGATCTTACCATCAATTTTTATCGAAGAAACTATATCGAAGGTCTTTTTTTGAGTTCCGGTATTTTTAAAAGCCCCGACCACACCATGGAACGTTTGGTAGCTGTTGCCAAAAAACTGCGCGAAGAAGAAAATTTCAACGGTTATATTCATTTAAAATCCATTCCTGGAGCGAGTGATGAATTAATGTACGAAGCGGGGCTTTATGCAGATCGCCTTTCCGTAAATATTGAAGTGCCCACAATTTCTGGCCTAAAACTATTGGCTCCAGATAAAAAGCACGAGGATTTTACCAGACCGATGGAAAAGGTAAAAAATGAAATAGTACGGTATACATCGGAGCGAAAGATTATAAAAAACACCCCAAAATATGCTCCTGCCGGCCAAAGTACACAAATGATCGTGGGTGCATCAGGAGAATCGGATAAGGATATAATGTATTCAGCGACATACTATTACAAAAAATATCATATGAAGCGTGTATATTATTCCGGATATGTGCCCGTAACCCAGGACTCCAGATTGCCATCGATAGGTTCAGAGGTGCCCATGTTACGCGAGAACAGATTGTACCAAACGGATTGGCTATTGCGCTTTTATGGGTTTTCCATTGGTGAAATCTTGAACAAGCAACATCCAAATCTGGATATGGACGTAGATCCTAAACTCTCATGGGCACTGCGCAACCTACACTATTTTCCAGTGGATGTGAACACTGCGGACAAGCGACTATTGGCACGAATCCCTGGTATTGGAATGCAGTCCGTATCAAAAATTATAAAGGCCAGAAAATTTAGAAAACTGAACTGGGACCATCTCAAAAAAATTGGGGTGGCCCTCAACCGTGCCCAATATTTTATGGTGTGCGAATCGCGAGATTGGGAGCGCCGGGACTTGGATGCGGATAAGATAAAAGGGATGATTCTTAAGAATTCCAAAGGGAAATTCCGGAATCAATACAGTACGCAATTGTCCTTGTTCAATTAACAGATAAGTCATTTCGAACTTTCATGTCGAGCGTAGTCGAGATAGTATTGGGACACCTAGATTTCTCAGTCATAAATTCCTTCGAAAGGACATCTAAAAAAACGAAAGCACTATGAATACTTCAACAACCTTAGTTTATGACGGTAGCTTTAATGGCTTCCTCACCGCCGTATTTGTCGCTTTTGACGAAAAAATCAATGTGACCGACATCCAAAAGAACAATCAGACCCAAAGTGGGTTATTTTCGGATTCTGAAACCGTATTTACCCATGTGGAAAAGGCCAAAAGGGTTTGGAACGGTATCCGAAATAAGAGTAACAATGCCATTTCCAGTGTCTATTTTGCTTTTTTAAGTGAAACCGAAGGAGTGGAAATGATGCTTTACTCTTACATCCAAAAATTAATGCGCACCAAAAATGGCAAGTATTTGGACTATTCGGACCCGACAGTATTGCACATCGCGCAATTGGCCAAAAAAGTGGGACGCGAAAAACATCGAATGGAAGCCTTTGTCAGGTTTCAATTGACCAAGGACGACATTTACTTTGCCAACATTGAACCCGATTTTGATGTACTCCCCTTAATTTCCAAACATTTCCGTGATCGCTATGCGGACCAAAAATGGTTAATTTATGATGTAAAACGTAAATATGGCATCTATTATAATTTGGACCACGTAGAAATGGTATCCCTCAATTTGAAAGACATCCACCACAACAAAACTATAAAAAGTGATGCCTTTACCACCGAGGAATACGAATACCAGACCCTTTGGAACGATTATTTTAAAAGTACCAATATTGCCTCGCGCATCAACCCAAAATTACATACACAGCACGTACCTAAACGCTATTGGAAGTATTTGAGCGAGAAGAAGGAGGCGGTGTAATCTATCCTTTGCTTTTCTCCCCCACAAAATGGTCGCTTTTGGTCTTGAACAGTACGTTGAAACTGGTCAAACTGCCATATATTCGGGTAATATATTGTTGTAGGTCCACTTTTTCTTGATCGTCCAAGTTTTTGCTACTGTTGATTTTTTGTTCCATCACGCGGATGCGGTCGCGCACCATCACAATTTTATGGAAAAAAGTATCAATGGGCATTTCCTTATTGGCAGTTGAGTCACCGGGTTCCAAAACCAATTTTCCACCTTTCCATTTATCGGCTATGGCCACTTTTTCGTGGGTGTCGCTCCATTTTTCCAATATTTTCACCAAAGATCGCTCCACATCAAAAAAACTTACACTGTCCACTTCATCTTCCACGGCTTCAATAACTTCAAAATCTGAATCCAAATCAATGGTTTCCAATCCGTTTTCCAAAAATGTCACCCAATAATGTTTGGAAGATACATTGGTCACCACACCTTTTCCATATTCTGGGTGATCTATTCTTGAGCCTATGCCTAGTAATTTCATTTCTTATAATTAATGCCGTTTCGATATAACCTTGCCACTTAAGAAATTTAGATTTCTCAGATAGGTTCGAAATGACGGTTTCCAAACTCAAAAATAAACCATCAATAAACAAAAACGAAACCAAAAGGCCACTTCCTTTTTACATCTCAAATCGCTACTTTTGAAGTTTGCTATGATTTATGATCAATTACGAAGAACATATTGAGGTTAAGGGCGCAAGGGTCCATAATCTAAAGAATATTGATGTTACGATCCCACGTGAAAAATTGGTGGTCATCACCGGACTTTCGGGCAGTGGAAAGTCCTCTTTGGCCTTTGATACGATCTATGCCGAGGGGCAACGAAGATATATTGAAACTTTTTCGGCCTACGCCAGACAGTTTTTGGGCGGTTTGGAACGCCCGGATGTGGATAAGATCGATGGACTCTCTCCTGTGATTGCCATAGAGCAAAAGACCACTTCAAAATCTCCAAGATCCACTGTAGGTACCATTACCGAAGTGTACGATTTTTTGCGTCTGCTTTTTGCCCGTGCCGGAGATGCCTACAGTTACAACACAGGTGAAAAAATGGTGAGTTACAGCGATGAACAGATCAAGGATTTGATCATTGAGTCTTACCAGGACAAAAAAATAAATGTGTTGGCTCCCGTAATCAAATCCAGAAAAGGACACTACCGCGAACTTTTTGAGCAGATTGCAAAGCAAGGATTTGTAAAAGTGCGGGTCGATGGGGAAATTACCGACATTACCAAAGGAATGAAGGTTGACCGTTACAAAACCCACGATATTGAAATTGTGATAGATCGTTTAAAAGTGGGAAATAGCGAGGATTTCCATAAACGCTTGAGCGAGACCATAAATACGGCGATGTACAGTGGTGAAAATGTCCTTATGATCTTGGAAGAAGGGGAAACGGTGCCAAGATATTTCAGTCGGGACCTAATGTGCCCGACCACAGGTATCTCCTATCCAACACCGGAACCCAACACCTTTTCTTTTAACTCACCTAAAGGAATGTGTCCAGAGTGCAGTGGTTTGGGGCATGTATACCAGGTAAATATGGATAAAATCATTCCAAACAGAAAATTATCCATAAAATCCGGAGGCCTAGCTCCCTTGGGAGAGTACAAAAAGTCTTGGGCCTTTAAACAATTGGAAACTATTGCGCAGCGCTACAATTTTGAATTGACCGATCCCATTGAAAAAATTCCAGAAGAAGCCATGGACGTTATTTTGAACGGTGGTAAGGAAAGTTTTGAGGTGGATTCTAAGAGTCTAGGGGTTAAAAGACAATATAAAATCGATTACGAGGGCATCTCCAACTTTATCAAAACCCAATATAATGAAGCCAACTCAACATCTATAAAAAGATGGGCAAAAGATTATATGGACAAAGTGGAATGCCCAAGTTGCAATGGATCGCGGTTACGCCAAGAATCATTGTATTTTAAAATTGATGGCAAAAATATTGCGGAACTCGCGCAAATGGATATCGCAGAGTTGGCCGATTTCTTCAAACACTTGGATGATACCTTGGAGGGCAACCAAAAGATCATTGCGAACGAGATTATAAAGGAAATCAGTGCCCGTGTTGGATTTTTATTGGATGTAGGCCTGGATTATCTATCATTGAACCGAAGCTCCAAATCACTTTCTGGAGGTGAGGCACAACGTATCCGATTGGCCACCCAAATAGGTTCTCAATTGGTGGGTGTTCTCTATATCCTGGACGAACCCAGCATAGGGCTTCACCAAAGGGACAATGAGCGATTGATACATTCTCTCGAAGCGCTGCGTGATATCGGCAATTCCGTAATCGTAGTGGAACATGATCGCGACATGATCGAATGTGCCGACCATGTAATCGATATAGGGCCACGGGCAGGGAAACATGGAGGTGAAATTATTTCCGAAGGAAGCCCAAAAGAAATGTTGGGCCAAAACACGATTACAGCAAAGTATATTACCGGCGAAATGGAAATTCCCGTACCAGAAAAACGTCGGAAAGGAACCGGTAAAAAGATAACTCTATCTGGTTGTACGGGCAATAACCTAAAAAATGTAACTGTTGATTTCCCTTTGGGAAAATTGATCGGGGTAACCGGCGTATCGGGAAGTGGTAAATCCACCTTGGTGAACGAGACCCTCTACCCTATTATGAATGCCCATTATTTTAATGGTGTAAAAAAACCGATGCCCTACAAAAAAATTACAGGTTTGGAACATATAGACAAGGTCATCGATATCAACCAATCCCCGATAGGGCGCACACCACGGTCAAATCCGGCCACGTACACCGGGGTTTTTAGTGAAATTCGATCCCTGTTCGCCAAAACCACCGAAGCAACCATCCGTGGTTACAAACCAGGTAGATTTAGTTTTAACGTTGCCGGTGGACGATGTGAAACTTGTCAGGGAGGCGGGCTCAAAGTAATTGAAATGAATTTTTTGCCCGATGTGTACGTAGAATGCGAGACCTGTAACGGCAAACGCTTCAATAGGGAAACCTTGGAGATCCGGTACAAAGGCAAATCCATTGCCGATGTCCTGGAAATGACCATCAATGAAGCTGTGGATTTTTTTGAGAACATTCCAAAAATCCACCGAAAGCTAAAGACAATAAAAGATGTAGGTTTGGGTTATATATCATTGGGGCAACAGTCCACTACCCTATCCGGAGGTGAAGCACAACGGGTCAAACTGGCCACCGAACTGTCCAAACGGGACACAGGAAATACTTTTTACATCCTCGACGAACCTACCACCGGTCTTCATTTCGAAGATATCAGGGTACTTATGGAGGTACTGAACCAATTGGTGGACAAAGGCAATACCATCTTGGTCATCGAGCATAATATGGATGTGATAAAAATGATGGACCACATTATAGACATTGGGCATGAAGGTGGTAGAGGCGGCGGAACGGTAGTTGCCAAGGGTACCCCCGAAGAAGTGGCCAAGGACAAAAAGAGCTATACCGCCAAATTTTTAAAAAAGGAGTTGGAGAACACAAAACAAAAAATAAAACACGCAGTTTAAAACACTATACAACTATGCAAATGCGCAAAGAACAACATTCCAAAGGATGGAATGAAATTAAGACAAACGATTCGTGGGCCATATTTAAAATTATGGGCGAATTTGTTAATGGATTCGAAAAAATGAGCGTAATCGGGCCGTGTGTCTCCATTTTTGGATCGGCGCGGGTACGACCGGGACATCAATATTACGATTTAGCCGTACGGATCTCACAAAAAATCGCGGAAGCGGGTTATGGAGTCATTACAGGCGGTGGACCCGGAATTATGGAAGCGGGAAACAAAGGAGCTAACCTGGCCGGCGGTACTTCCGTGGGCTTAAATATAGACCTTCCCTTCGAACAGCACGATAACCCCTATATCGACGATGATAAAAGTCTGGATTTTGATTACTTTTTTGTTAGAAAGGTAATGTTCGTAAAATACTCACAAGGCTTTGTTGTGATGCCCGGAGGCTTTGGTACATTGGACGAGTTTTTTGAGGCTTTGACACTTATCCAGACACATAAAATCCATACATTCCCTATAATTCTTGTGGGCAGTGAATTTTGGAAAGGTCTGCTCGATTGGATCAAGAACACCTTGGTCGAGGAAGGGAACATAAGTCCAAAAGACCTAGATTTGATTAAATTGGCCGATACAGAGGATGAAGTTGTGGAAATAATAGATGCTTTCTACAAAGGCCGAACCTTAAGCCCAAACTTTTAACATTACCACATTGGCTTATCGTTTCGTATTTTTTGGCGTTCTGCTGCAATGCATTTTGTTGTGCCCGAATATATCGGCGCAACATACCAATGAAATTGTGGCTACCCTCGATGGACCTACCCATCAAATACGAATACGGCAACATTTTACCTATGTAAACCAATCGGACAAAGGACTTTCCACCCTTTATTTTAACGATTGGAACCATGCCTATTCCAATAAAAATACCGCATTGGCAAAAAGGTTCGCGGAAGAGTTTAACCGCAGTCTCCATTTGGCAAAAGATAGGGAAAGGGGAAAAACCACGATACGGACCATAGTTGATCAAAACTATGCCGGGCTCGACTGGAATCGAATAGGTAACATGGATTATATCGCTGTTTCCCTTAATGAGGTACTTAAACCGGGGGAATCGATCCAACTGTTTTTTACCTATACCATTAGATTGCCCGATGCCAAATTTACCGGCTATGGCCATTTAAACAACCAAGGTTTCAACCTTAAGGATTGGTATTTTACTCCTGCTGTTTTCGATGATGATTGGAAATTGTACAACAACATTAACTTGGATGATCTATATACCGATGTTACCGATACCAGAATCAATTTTACCTATCCCGAAGACTTGTTTTTGGCGTCCAACTATCGCACATCCAACATTTCCAATTTTCCTGGTGGGCATCATGTACAGCTTCTCGGAGACAATAGGAAAAATTGCGAGATTATCTTAACAGCTGATGATAGATTCACCAAACATGTTACCGAGCACGTTACCATAACCACAGATATAGAATCCAATAAATATGGCGAAATAGCCCAAGGTATTTCCATTAATAGGGTTTCCCAATTTTTAAACGAAAATTTGGGCCGTTACCCTCATGGCAACCTATTGGTCAGCGAGTTCGACTATAGCAAATCACCTTTATATGGCATAAGCCAACTCCCTTCATTTATTAGGCCGTACGAGGAGCAATTTCAGTTTGAAATGAAGTTCCTAAAAACGGCCATCCGCAATTATCTGAAAGAGTCTTTGTACCTCAACCCGCGCGAAGAACGCTGGGTGAACGATGCAATCGGGTACTACCTGATGATAAAATATGTGGAAGAGTACTATCCCGATCAAAAACTGGCAGGAAAGCTATCACGAATTTGGGGCATAAAGAACTTTCATTTTGCACAAATGGATTTTAATGAGCAATACGCACTATTTAGTATGCTCTCGGCAAGGAAAAACATCGATCAGGCCCTGACCACCCGAAACGATTCCCTAATCAAATTCAACCAAAAGATCGCGAATAGTTACAAGGCCGGGCTGGGCATGTCCTATTTATCGGCCTATTTGGGAGAGAAAAAAGTGGACAGTACCGTACTTGATTTTTATCAGAACTATAAACTGAAACAATACGTATCCGCTAAAGATTTTCATAACACAATCAAAAAATATGCGGATAAAGAAGTGGATTGGTTCTTTGATTCTTATGTGAACACGGACAAAAAAATCGATTTCAAAATCAAAAAAATCAAAAAAACAGAGGATTCCATCACTTTTGTACTAAAGAACAAACGAGGGACCAATGTGCCCATATCCGTTTTTGGGCTCGAAAAGGATTCTGTGGTTTCGCAATATTGGTTTTCCGGAATTGATACCACCAGGAGCGTTACCATACCAAGACAAGGTGAAGATCGTTTAGTACTGAACTATGATCAAAAAATACCTGAGTTCAACCAAAGGGACAATTGGAAAACATTGAACGGTTTTTTTTCCAGTAACAAAAAGCTCAAGTTTCAATTTTTCAAGGATACGGAAGACCCCTATTACAACCAGATATTTTATGTGCCCATAGTCAACTTTAATTTATACGACGGGATAACACCAGGATTACGCCTCTATAACAAAACCTTTTTGGAACGCCCTTTCCAATACGATATTTCCCCGACGTATTCCTTTTTGGAGCGCACCTTGGTGGGAAAGGCCAGTTTACGGTATAGAAAGTACCATAACAAAACTGGATTGTTTGTAACCAATTATTCGTTTTCCACATCTACATCGCACTTTCAGGAAAATTCCAGATTTACCACATTGACACCTGCCGTTAGTTTTGGGTGGCGTCCGGACGACCTTTTATCCAACCGAAGACAATACTTATTGTTCAGGTACAGGAACGTTTTTAGGAATATAGACGAGAATTTGGAAGGCCAATTGGACACCGAACCCGACTATGGTGTTATGAATGTTCGGTTTACCGATGTGGACAATAACATTTTGAATTATTCCTCTTGGTTTATTGATGCCCAACATTCCAGTGACTTCACCAAAGTTGCGTTTGAATGGGAATACAGAAAACTGTTCCAAAGCAATAGACAATTGAACCTTCGAGTGTATGCCGGAAAATTCTTGAGGAACACAACGGAATCCAATTTTTTCAGCTTTGCGCTGGACAGACCGACGGACTATATGTTCGACCTAAACTATCTGGGAAGGTCCGAAAGTTCTGGAATATATAGCCAACAGGTAATTATTGCCGAAGGAGGGTTTAAATCGAAGCTCGAAAATCCATATGCCAACGATTGGATAGCTACGACCAACGCGAGCACAAACATATGGCGTTGGGTGGAAGCCTATGGCGATTTGGGTTTCATTAAAAATAAAGGCCAAAACACCCGTTTTGTATACGACTCCGGTGTTCGCCTAAATTTGGTTACGGATTACTTTGAGCTTTACTTTCCCGTATATTCAAATAGAGGTTGGGAAATCGCCCAGGACAATTACGAAGAAAGAATCCGTTTTATTGTCACCATAAGCCCGAAAACCCTTATCGGGCTCTTCACAAGGAAGTGGTTTTGATTGTCATATTGATAATTGAACACTTCTTTTTGGTTATATAATTAACATATAATAGATTTTTTCGGTATATTTTTAACTTTTTTTCAATTTATTAGTGCGGATTGCTATTGCTATTTTGACTCGTTTTTAATACTTTTGCAGAAATCTTCAATACCTTATGAAACCCAACCCAAGTACTAGCAACGATATTTCTTTTGACGATTTCAAAACGCAGATCCTTCAAGATTATGAAATTGCCGTTACCAGCAGGGAATGTAGTTTAATGGGAAGACGGGAAGTACTGTCCGGAAAGGCCAAGTTCGGAATTTTTGGGGACGGAAAAGAGCTCCCACAGTTGGCAATGGCAAGGGCTTTTCAGAATGGGGATTTTAGGAGCGGATACTATCGCGACCAAACATTTATGATGGCATTGGGTTATTTGGACCCAAAATCTTTCTTTCATGGCCTATACGCCACTACAGATTTGGAAAAAGAACCTATGAGTGCAGGCCGTCAAATGGGAGGCCATTTTGGTACGCACAGCTTAAACGAGGATGGAACTTGGAAAAACCTGACCGAACAAAAAAACAGTAGTGCCGATATCTCGTGCACCGCAGGTCAAATGCCTCGTTTGCTAGGACTTGCACAAGCTTCCAAAATTTACCGAAACGTAGAAGGAATAGAACAATCGAATTTTTCCAACAATGGAAATGAAGTCGCTTGGGGCACTATAGGAAACGCAAGTACCAGCGAAGGACATTTTTTTGAAACACTCAATGCTGCCGGGGTAATGCAAGTTCCCATGGTTATCTGTATTTGGGACGATGAGTACGGCATTTCGGTCCCATCCGAATTCCATACCACCAAAGGAAGTATTTCCGAAGCGCTTAGCGGACTGCAAAGGGACGAAGAAAAGAATGGTTTTGAAATTTTAAAAGTACACGGTTGGGATTATACGGCACTTATCCACACCTTTGAGAATGCCTCCGACATTGCTCGGGAACAACATGTACCCGTAATTTTACATGTAACGGAACTTACGCAGCCACAGGGTCACTCTACCTCTGGGTCACACGAAAGATACAAATCTTCCGAGCGTTTGGAGTGGGAACGCGAAAACGATTGTAACAAGCGTTTTAGGGAGTGGATCATAGAAAACGGTATTAGCACCGAAGAAGAACTCAAAAAAACGGAGAGGGAGATCAAACAAAAGGTAAGGGCTGCCAAAAAAGAAGCTTGGACCGAATTCCTGAGCCCTCAAATACAAGCTAAAAAAGTATTGGTTCAGTTATTGGACCAAGCAGCAAGCAAAAGTCCGAACAGAGCTTTTATCACTAAGCTAAAAAATGACTTGATCGCAATTGAGGAACCCCTTAAAAAAGATTTGGCCACTAAATCCCGAAAGGCATTGCGTTATCTCTTGGGCGAAACAAGCCCGGAAAAGAAAGCGCTTCAGCAGTGGGTGGACAACTATATTAAAAATGGTGAATACGAGTATGGTTCGCATCTTTATAACGAAATTGGCAATAAAGCAACATCCATTGCACCGGTACCCCCCATCTATTCTGAAGATTCCGAAGAAGTTGACGGACGTGTAATCCTTAGGGACAATTTTGACAAACTGTTCACCAAATATCCAGAAGCTTTGGTATTTGGCGAGGATACGGGCAATATTGGCGATGTTAACCAAGGTCTGGAAGGACTTCAAAAAAAGTTTGGCAAACTTAGGGTCGCCGATACGGGTATCCGCGAGACCACTATAATTGGTCAGGGAATCGGTATGGCCCTTAGAGGACTCCGCCCAATTGCGGAAATACAATATTTGGATTATATCCTGTATGCGATCCAAACCTTGAGCGACGATTTGGCTACCTTAATGTACAGAACCGTAGGAAAACAAAAAGCACCGTTGATCGTTCGTACCAGAGGACACCGTTTAGAAGGAATATGGCACTCCGGTTCTCCCATGGGCGGCCTAGTGCACTTATTGCGGGGCATGTATATTCTGGCCCCAAGGAACATGACACAGGCTGCAGGCTTTTACAATACTTTGATGAAGAGTGATGAACCGGCCTTGATCATTGAAAGTTTGAACGGATATCGCCTAAAAGAAAGAAAACCGGATAACTTAGGTGAGTACTGTACACCAATCGGCAAGGTCGAAACATTAAAAGAGGGTAAGGACATTACCCTGCTATCTTACGGTTCCACCTTAAGGATTGTAGAAAAAGTAGCCCAAGATCTTTTGGAAGTTGGTATTGATGCCGAAGTTATAGACGCCCAATCCTTGTTGCCTTTTGATTTGGAGCACGATGTGGTAAAAAGTCTGCAAAAAACCAATAGGCTTTTGGTTATCGATGAGGATGTGCCAGGCGGATGTTCGGCATATCTGATGCAAGAAGTGGTAGAAAAACAAGGGGGCTACCGCTATTTGGATAGCAAACCACAAACGTTGACAGCCAAGGCACATCGACCGGCCTATGCATCGGACGGGGATTATTTTTCAAAACCAAATGCAGAGGATATTTTTGAAAAAGTGTACCATATAATGCACGAATCCGACCCACAAACTTATCCCGCCCTGCGGTAGTTTTACTTAAAGATCAACACAAAAGTACCTTTCGTCAATTAAAGTTGTGTTTTTAGAAACATAATTTATATTTTCACGGGGATTAATTTTTTCCCCACATGAAAAACAACACTTTGATCCACTTTGGGCTGGCACTTTTAAGGATTGTACCATCTGCATTTATGCTAACCCATGGTTACCCCAAATTAATGAATCTCATCAATGGCAACACAGAATTCGCCAACCCATTTGGTATTGGGCAGGCGCCTTCACTTTTTTTGGCCGTTGTGGCCGAATTTATATGCCCGCTATTGATCATTATTGGTTTTAAGACCCGATGGGCTGCCATACCCACCGCAATTACCATGTTCGTTGCCGGTTTTATGATTCACGGTGCTGATCCATTCGGCACAAAGGAAAAAGCTTTGCTTTACCTTACCGTATTTGTGGTTATAATGCTATTGGGGCCTGGCAAATACAGCGTGGATAAAAAGTAACAATCGTTTAGATTATTTCAGATAGGAGTTCTTTCAACAGATCGGTCTGTGCCATGTTACTGGCTCCTACTCCTTTACTTTTTAAATCCAATACCCTTAAATTGGAGATGATGCCGCTTACCCTTTTCATGGGATAGTTTCGAGCCGCCACAACATACTCATTTACAAAAAATGGGTTTACACCGAGTACTTTGGCCACATTCCCGGGCGAATGGTCGCTCAGTCCATGATATTGCAATAATTGCGTGAAAAATGTATTCAGAAGGGTTATGGTGACCACAAAAGGGTTGTCCTTGGGATTTTGGGCAAAATAATCAATGATCCTGGACGCTTTTTTTACGTTGCGCTCTCCGATCGCCTTCTTCAATTCAAAATTATTGAAATCCTTGCTAATGCCAATATGCTCTTCGATAAGGTCGGGCGTAATTTCCGTTGATGGAGGCACGATCAACGTGAGTTTGTCCAGCTCGTTGCTTATTTTGCTCAGATCCGTGCCCAAAAACTCCACTAGCATAACACAGGACTTGGGCGATATTTTATATTTTTTGCTGGCCAAGGTCCTTCTGATCCAATCCGCCACCTGATTTTCGTACAGTTTTTTGCTCTCAAAGAGCTCTCCCGTTTTTTTAATGGTCTTGTACAACTTTTTTCGCTTGTCCAACTTTTTGTATTTGTAGCAAAGCACAAGAATGGTGGTCGGTTGGGGGTTCTCTGCGTAAGAGGATAAATTTTCTATGGTTCTGGAAAGATGCTGAGCCTCTTTTACGATCACAACCTGGTATTCTGCCATCATCGGGAACCTCTTGGCATTGGCAACAACTTCGTCCACCGTGGTATCCTTCCCGTACAACACCATCTGATTAAACCCTTTTTCGTCGTCTGTCAGCACATTTTCTGCAATGTACTGGGAAATTCGGTCAATATAATATGGCTCCTCTCCCATCAAAAAATAAATGGGCTTTGGATTGCCCTTATTGATTTCCCCTACGATCTCTTTTACTTTGTCCATTCAAATTATATCACCAGTTTTGTAAAATGCAAGATTTGAACTTTCCACCTTATTCGTTCCGAATCAAAAATAACCAAAATAGGCAGTACATTTTCGATGGGATACGTAAAAAATTTGTGGTCCTCCAACCCGAAGAATGGGTCCGGCAACATGTGCTTCGGTATCTGGTGTTCACAAAAAACTACCCGAAGAGCCTGATCAATGTGGAAAAACAACTTACCATAAACAACTTAAAAAAACGTTACGATGTGGTCGTGTTCAATCCCGACGGTTCTATTTTTCTATTAATAGAATGTAAAGCTCCCGAGGTGAACATTACCCAAGCGGTTTTTGATCAGATAGCTCGGTACAACCTCCAATTAAAATCCAAATATCTAATGGTCACCAATGGGTTGGCGCATTATTATTGCGAAATGGATCATAAGAATGAAAAATACATGTTTTTAGAGGATATTCCTGAATTTAGCCGTTAATTTGCCTCCGTTTTGAAAATCGCCGTAGTCATACTCAATTGGAATGGAGAAGCTCTGCTGGAGAGATTTCTTCCCTCTGTGATGGAGTATTCCCAAGGTGCCGATATTTATGTAGTGGACAATGCGAGCACCGATGGTTCGGTAGATTTTATAAAACAACATTATCCCACGGTAGGCATTGTACAAAACAGCACCAACGGTGGTTTTGCCAAGGGCTATAACGACGGGTTGAAGAACATAAAGGCAGATATCTTCTGTTTGCTCAATTCCGATGTTGAAGTAGCCCCTGATTGGTTGGGGCCTATAAAAAATGCCTTTGAAACACTTCCGAATGCGGCCATAATCCAACCAAAAATATTGGATTTGAACAAAAGGGACCATTTTGAATATGCAGGGGCAGCGGGAGGTTTCATCGATATGTTCGGTTACCCCTTTTGTAGAGGAAGGGTCTTCCAGACCATAGAAAAGGACGAAGGCCAGTATAACGATATCCAAGAGGTATTCTGGGCGACAGGTG
Source organism: Flagellimonas sp. ABD4_174 (assembly GCF_056160185.1). Taxonomy (NCBI): domain Bacteria; kingdom Pseudomonadati; phylum Bacteroidota; class Flavobacteriia; order Flavobacteriales; family Flavobacteriaceae; genus Flagellimonas; species Flagellimonas sp. ABD4_174. Next base: position 1,977,390 of record NZ_JBSWWP010000001.1, on the reverse strand, counting down.
CCTGTATGTTTATAAGAAGTGAGGTTTTTAGATCGCTTAATGGGTTTGATGAAGACTATTTTGCCCACCAAGAAGAAATAGACCTATGTTGGAGAGCAAAAAATGCCGGACATAAAGTGTATTATGTAGGCCATAGCCACGTGTACCATTTAGGGGGCAGCACCTTATCCAATATGAATCCCAAAAAAACCTTCCTTAATTTTAGGAACTCCCTCTACTCCATAACCAAAAACCTTCCAAGAAAAAAGGCGCTTCCTTTGGTTTTTGCCCGCTTATTACTAGATGGTATCGCTGCTCTGCGTTTTATTTTTCAATTGAAGTTCGATCACTGTTCCGCTATCTTAAAAGCTCATTTAAGTTTTTACGCTAACTTTACAAAAATGTACAAAAAGCGCGAAAAAGCTAATTTTTTATTAAAGTACTACGCCGCGACATCCATAGTATGGTCTTATTTCGTACATCAGGTAGAGAATTTTAACAATTTAGTAAAAGATTAACGAAGCCGAAATATAGGGACCTTGCTTTTTATCTAATTTTGGTGTAGTTTTTTAACATTTGATAAATCTAACAATCCTTAAATTATATTCTGAACTATGAAAAAAGTTTTTCTAGGAGCATTGGCAATGACAGTTCTATTATCTTCTTGTGTATCGCAGAAGAAATATTCCGAACTAGAGGCCAAACACAAAGAAACCCAAGACCTATTGAATTCTGCAACCGTTAAACTAAACGATTGCTTGGAAGAAAAAGCAACTGCAGACTCTAGGCTAAAAACCCTCGAAGACCAAAACGCCTTCCTTAAAGCAAACAACCAAGAGCTCATCAACAACATGGGCAACTTGACCACCCTTACCACTAAAGGTGCCGAGAACCTTGAAAAATCTTTGGAAAGTCTTCGCGAAAAAGACCTTACCATCAGAAAATTACAAGATGCCGTTACCCGTAGGGATTCTGTAAACCTTGCCTTGGTTCAGAGTTTAAAAGGTGTATTGGGCAACTTGGATGATGAGGACATTGAGATCAGCGTAGAGAAAGGTGTTGTTTTCGTTTCCATCTCCGATAAATTGTTGTTCAGAAGCGGAAGCTACAACGTAACCAACGCTGCAAAAGAAGTACTTGGTAAAGTGGCGAAAGTCGTAAACAACAAGCCTGACTTTGAGTTTATGGTAGAAGGACACACGGATAACGTGCCAATTAAAACTTCCGAACTAGCAGATAACTGGGATTTGAGTGTAAAAAGAGCAACTTCCGTTGTTCGAATCCTTCAGAACGATTTTGGTGTAGAACCATCTAGAATGACTGCTGCTGGACGTAGCCACTATGTACCACTTGTGGACAACAACACTTCTGCCAACAGAGCTAAAAACAGAAGAACACGAATTGTTGTACTTCCAAAAATCGATCAGTTCTATAACATGATCGAAGAAGGAATGAAAGATCCTGCTATCGGTGGAACCGGTAAATAAGAAAATACAAGCTAAAGCTTAAAAAGAAAAGCGGCCAAATGGCCGCTTTTTTTATTAGTAGATATCCAAACTCCCTTTACCTTCACGTATTACCTCTGGTTCGTCTCCCGAAAGATCTATGACCGTAGAGGCTACATTGTCACCGTACCCTCCATCGATGACCACATCTACAAGATTTTGCCACTTCTCAAAAATAAGCTCCGGATCGGTAGTATATTCAAGTATATCATCATCATCACGAATAGATGTAGATACAATTGGATGCCCTAGCCCGGTAACCAATGCCCTTGCAATGGCATTGTCCGGAACACGGATACCAACCGTTTTCTTTTTTTTGAAATCTTTGGGAAGATTATTGTTTCCTGGTAGTATAAAAGTATAGGGTCCCGGAAGTGTTCTTTTTAGAATTTTAAAAGTAGGGCTATCTATTTGTCGAACGTAATCCGAAAGATTGCTCAAATCGGCACAGATAAAAGACCAATTGGCCTTTGCCAGCTTTACTCCTTTAATACGGGCTATCCGTTGTAAGGCTTTTGAGTTGGTTATGTCGCAGCCGAGACCGTAAACCGTATCGGTCGGGTAAATGACCAATCCACCCTTTTTTAGCACATCCACTACTTTTTGAACCTGCTTAGGATTTGGATTTTCTTCATATAGTCTAATCAGCTCCGCCATCTATTTACAAACTAGTTAATGTACAAGGCATTTACCACAAAGATAATACATATTGGTTCTTTACTGAACTTGGTGGAACAGCTGTTAATTTAATGATAATACACACAACCTATTCATAATTCAACATCCATATAAAGTGAAAACAGCCATCCATCAACCCAAAATAACGATTGGTTGATCGGGACCGGAATAATTCTTTTAGATCCTTCATCTTTACTATAAAACATAACTTATGAGAATGTTGCACTCCACCATCATAGTCTTGATAACATTTGTTCTTGCCAGTTGTCAAAACAGCAACTCCAGAACGAAAGGCAACAATTCTCTTGACGCAAATAAAACCTTGGCCAAAATGGACCAACTTTTATTTCAATTAGATGGATTGGATGCAAACGACTGTAACGCTATAGACCGTATTGTTGAGGTCAATGAAAGGTTAAGAAGAGAGGTAGAAAATCTAAGATCGGTCGAGGAACTGGATCATGTGGTCGATGCCCATGATCCAAATAGCCATGAAATTGGGTTGATAGTTTCGGACGATGGAAATTTTGCCTTATTTTCTTGGCAGACCAAAATGGAGTGTTTGGGGCAAAGTATAAAAAATATTGCCGTTTTTAAATCGAAAAACCAACTGAGAATCTCTTCGTTATATGGAAAACCAACGCTGTATAGCCGAATATCCCAAGAGAAAGAGACCACAGGCAGTACTATTTACCTTCTGCACAGCCAAAAAACAAAAGATAGCCAAAACATTATTATAGGATATACCATTTCGAACGGAAATCTGGAAGAAGCACAAATAAGCAACCCAATTCATCTACAACACGATTATGCCATTTCAGAAATGGAGGATCAGTAGTTCCAGTATCAATCAGTCCTTTTTTGATAAAACCCGATATCATCCAAAACAACAACTCCCATGGTATCTTTATCAAAAACCAGATGAATGCTTTTCAGATTGTTCATGTTTAGACTGTTATTTTGTTTTAAAAAAGAGGAGATCGGAACAAAACAGCTTTTTAATTGGGTCTCGGATTCATCACCTATCATATTCCTATCCAAAAAATCAAACTTGGTAAACTTGCTTTTGACCACACCCGGAAGTTTATTGTTCTCTGCCAAAGGAACCGAAGCAGAATTTCCTAAACTATCCTTAAGCATAATGCTAAAATTAAAACCACTTTTTGGAGTCAAATTCCTCTCTTCTCCTTCTTCATTTATCGCCAATTCAGATAAATCGCCCATGGCCAAGGAAAGTGCCAAAGTATCCATTTCCCCAAAATTCTTCAATGCTTCCGGCAGCTCAATGGAATAAACGGGAATTGAATCACTTTGAATATCCGAACTATGTCTCCACCCAAGTACCAAAGCATTGTTTTGCTGACTACCACCGTCTCTGGCTAATAATTCCATTTCCCGCCAAATGTTAAAATGTTCGGCATTGAGTTTTATACCATCCAATCCATTGGAAAGGTCCAAATCCCTTTCAAAATCCACCAGAACATTTTTAAAATTGTCCGCATACTGAATTCTATAGGTTTCTTTAGGCAACCAATTATGGATCAGTTCCATATTCCTGAACATTGGCAAATAACTTTTGTTCTTCTTAAGAACAACTTCGGCAAAAGCACCAATAAATACCTTGGCAACTTTTCGCTGTTCCTCTCCTGTTACCAATGGAGTAAGGTTGAGCAACCATTTCATAGGTGCTCCAAAGTCCGAGCGGCCCCAAGTGGAGTTAAACTGACCGTGATTTGCATGATTCATATACAGCCCAGCCTTAAATCCATCGAAACCTTCCGAAAACTGCAAACGATGGTATGGCCGCATACCCCAGAAACTGGTTTCATCCGAGTCGTATGCTCCTTGAATGGACAAATAATTAATGTCGGTCAAACTAATCTCTCGATCGTACCTGTAATCCGTAGGAGCAATGCTGATCACACCTTTTATCCCAAATCCAAAATCGAACTGTTCATTGCCATTATCCGGAAATCTGTCCAGTTGGTTAAAAGCAGCAGCAATGGATACCGCCTCCCCTCCCCTGGAATGTCCTACAAGAACGACGTTGTCCAAATCCACTTTACCAGCCAAACCCGATGTAGTGTTTTGGTTCCATTTGCTCCATTGTTCCAAATGTTTGAGCAATAACCAACCACGAACGGGCATTTCTTTTCCTCTAAAGTCCCCGGACCAATGTCCATTGATAAAATTTTGATCTACAGAAACACCTATAATTCCCCTACTTGCCAGCAATTCCCCAAGGTAGGCATAGCCTTCATCGGAATAGTCGAGCATGCTGTGGTTCCCATGCACCATCATAACCATAGGGAAAGGCCCAGTGCCTTTGGGCATATACACACGGGCATTCAACGGAAAACTGTCCACACCGAAACCCCAGTATTTTTCGCGCCACTTTTTCTTTTTGCCCTTCCATTCTGGTAGCAGTAAAGATGCATCTACGGTAGGGGTTTTTATTTTTGCCCCCTCCCCATATTCTAATCTTTTAGAATCCGTTCCACTGCCATATGTAAAGACTTCAACTTTATAATTCCCCTTGGTCGAAGGGTCATCGACTCCCATATCGCTGAGTGTAGTGATTCCTTCACCATCAATTAGCTGTGTGGATTCCGAGTAAGGGTCACCATCCAAAGAATTGAATCCATAAAATCCAAAAGCAACTAGGATAATGCTCGAAACGATAAGAATACCTCCTACTTTCACATTCTGTTTTTGAATGATTTGCCAAATACCCGTTGTGAATAAAATCAAACAGACAAGACCAAACAACACCAAACTATAAAACAGTAGGGATGGCCAACCAAAAGCGTACATCCTCATAATTACCAGTGCAATTAAACCTGCCAACACCGACGTAAAAAAAGGAAGCGGTATTTTTTTGAACAACGGTACCAGCCAACTGAGCAGTAGTTTTATAATGACCAGCAGAACAGCTCCAATGAGTATTCCCAAAACCATCGTGACCCAGGCAGGGTACCCGATGGCATAGTGATAACCGGCAACCCCAAATAAGATTACAACAAGTAGGGCAACAGCTAAAAAGACAGGTTTTAGAAAGAGGTTTTTCATCTGGTGAGTGGTTGGTTTGGTGGTTAAATTCAAAATATAAGCTCTGAATTTAATCAATTTTATCCACTCACAATTTTTATGTCATTCTTAAAAACCCACAAATCAATGGTGTTCTTTTTAAAGCGAAGTACAAAACTAGATCAAGCGTTGTCCAGCACCTCCAATTTGGCAAAACGTAGCAGCAGTTTTTTAATGCCACCTTGATCAAAACCGATTTCCGCTTTTCTATCGTTGCCAACACCTTCGATATTCAATATTTTGCCTCTCCCGAAACGGGTATGGTTCACTCTGGCCCCTACAACTATTCCGGGGTCTATATCGGCCGAACTGGTGGGTGAAGATATCTCTGGTTTCAGCTTTCTCAATTTTCTAAGTTGATCCTCATTGGGTTTTTGCACACTTGGCGGGGTACCGTTCTTCGGTTTCATTTGTCGAAGTTTACTTTTATCCACCTCTCCAAAAATATTTTTATCGATTATGGATTTATATCGGTACCCATCGTTTACAGGAGTCAGGTTTTCTACATATTTCTCCTCGATTTCCTCCAAAAATCTACTGGGTTCGGCATCTATTAATTTACCCCATCGGTATCGGTTTTGGGTATAGGTCAAGAAAGCCTGTTTTTCGGCCCGGGTGAGTGCCACATAGAACAATCTTCTCTCCTCTTCAAGCTCACTTCGTGTATTCATGCTCATCGCGGATGGAAACAGATCTTCCTCCATCCCCACAATATATACATACGGAAATTCCAGTCCTTTTGCCAAATGGATGGTCATTAAAGCCACCCTATCGTCATCCTCAACATCTTTGTCCATGTCTGTTGCCAGGGCCACATCTTCCAAAAACTCGGTCAAACTACCCGTAGCATCTGCAATCTCTTTTTGGCCTTCAACAAAATCCTTGATTCCGTTCAAGAGTTCCTCAATATTCTCCATTCGGGCAATCCCTTCTGGGGTACCGTCCTTTTTAAACTCCAATAGCAAGCCTGTTTTTTTGGACACATGTTCGGCGAGGGCAAACGCATCCGACCCCTCGTTCATGATCTGAAAACTTTTGATCATGGTAACAAAATCCGTCAGTTTACGCTTGGTTCCGGCATTGATGTTCAGGTTGAGCCGGTCCAGGTTGTCCATTACCTCATAAATAGATCGTCCGTAATGGTTGGCAGCGACCACAAGCTTATCGATAGTTGTCTGGCCAATCCCCCTTGTAGGAAAGTTGATCACACGTTTTAGGGCTTCCTCGTCTTTTGGATTGATGACAAGCCGTAAATAGGCCAAAACGTCCTTGATTTCTTTTCTTTGATAGAAAGACAAGCCCCCATAAATTCGATAGGGAATATCCCGTTTTCGTAGGGCATCCTCTATGGCCCTGGATTGTGAATTGGTCCGGTACAGCACGGCAAATTCTCCATTTTGCATTTGATGCTGCATCTTGTTCTCAAAAATGGATCCTGCCACATAACGTCCTTCTTCTGCATCGGTGGGGCTGCGATGTATTTTTATGAGACCACCATCGTCGTTGGAGGTCCATACATTTTTCTCCAACTGGTTCTTGTTGTTCGCAATTATGGAGTTGGCCGCATTTACAATGTTCTTGGTAGATCTATAATTTTGCTCCAAACGGTACACGGCTACATTGTCGTAATCGCGCTGAAAGTTAAGGATGTTGCTGATATTCGCTCCTCGGAAAGAATAGATACTCTGCGCATCGTCTCCTACCACGCAAATATTTTGATACCTATCCGAAAGTGCTTTTACGATCAAATACTGGGAGTGGTTGGTATCTTGGTACTCATCTACCAAAATATATCTAAAACGGTCCTGATATTTCATCAACACCTCGGGAAAGCGGGTCAATAACTCATTGGTGCGCAAGAGCAGGTCGTCAAAATCCATAGCACCGGCCTTAAAGCAGCGATCCACATAATTTTGATAAATTTCTCCCAGCCTTGGCCGTTTGGCCATGGCGTCGGCCTCCATCAGCTCAGGATTTTGAAAATAGGCCTTTACCGTAATGAGATTATTCTTATAGGACGAAATTCGGTTCTGGACTTGCTTATATTTGTAAATATCCTTATCCAGCCCCATTTCTTTAATAATCGATGCGATCAAACGTTGCGAATCTTGCGTGTCGTATATGGTAAAATTGCTCGGGAATCCAAGTTTATCGCCATCATATCGCAATAATTTGGCAAAAACGGAGTGGAACGTCCCCATCCATAAGTTTTTGGTCTCGGTGCTCCCAACTATGGTCGCAATCCGCTTTTTCATTTCGCGAGCGGCCTTATTGGTAAAGGTCAGTGCCAAAATATTAAAAGAGTCCACCCCCTGTTCCATTAGGTGGGCGATTCTGTAGGTAAGCACTCGGGTCTTTCCGGAACCGGCACCGGCAATTACCATTAATGGTCCATCTTTGTGCAGTACGGGGGCCCGCTGCGCATCGTTCAATTCATCTATAAAATTACTCAAGGGCCAGAAGCTTTTAAAAGTAGGTGTGAAATTAGCCATAAATCATCTTTTGCTAAAATCTAGCTTTCAATTTTTATAAACAGTGTTTGCGGAATTGGATGTAATTTTGAATATATTTAACAACTCAACTTATTTTGCTAATGAATTTTCAAAGATTACCTCTGTTCGCTTTAATTCTGTTTACATTTTATGGATATTCCCAATCTACCAAGACCGGCCCGATCATTGAAGATTATGGTGCGGTATGGGAAATAGACAATCCTGATTTTGTGACCGATACAACACAGGAGTTCAAAGTAGCTTTTGATGTAAAGGATGGGCCTGAGTCGGATACCGAATTAAATCGAAATATCAATACGGTGGCGCGCTTTTTAAACATGCATGCACAGAGCGGCGTACCGGTTTCTCAAATAAAAGCAGCACTAATAGTCCACGGAACTGCCGCAAGAAACTTATTAACGAACGAAGCCTACAAAAAAAGGTATGAAGCAACCAACCCGAACCTTGAACTTGTTAAAAGTTTATTGGATGCCGGTGTGGAAGTTATTATGTGTGGTCAATCCTCAAAAACCAGAGAACTACCTAAAGAAGAATTGATTCCTGGAGTGAAGATTGCCCTCTCTGCGATGACGGCCAATATCTTACTGCAGAACGAAGGGTACCGACCAATTAAACTATAACCAGCCCGATTATGAAAAAAATACTACTGCCACTTGCGCTATGTACCGCAAGTTTAACCATGTATGCCCAGGACCATGGGCTCGAAAAGGACATTGCCGCTATTGAATCCAAGGTAATTGAATGGCGCCGTGATTTTCACCAAAATCCGGAACTGAGCAACCGGGAGTTTAAAACCGCCGAAAAAATTGCCAAACATCTAAAATCCTTAGGAATCGATGTTCAGACCGGAATCGCACATACTGGTGTTGTAGGTCTTTTAAAAGGTGACCATCCGGGTAAAGTAGTGGCCCTTAGGGCTGATATCGATGCGCTGCCTGTTACCGAAAGAAACGATCTTCCCTACAAATCTGAAGTCACCTCGGAATTTTTGGGACAGGAAGTCGGGGTGATGCACGCTTGTGGGCACGACACCCATATCGCAATTATGATGGGGGTAGCTGAAGTCTTATCCAACAATAAGGACAAAATTCATGGAACCATCAAATTTATATTCCAACCGGCCGAAGAAGGTGCCCCTCCGGGAGAAGAAGGTGGCGCAGAACTTATGGTGAAAGAGGGAGTTCTCGAAAACCCCAATGTGGATGCCATTTATGGTTTGCACATTGGTTCCTACCTGCCTGTTGGCCATATTGCATATAAACCAGGAGGCGCTTTGGCAGCAGCACAGCGTTTTGTTGTAAAGATAAAAGGAAAACAATCGCACGGCTCACAACCCTGGGGCGGTGTAGATCCCATTTATGTGGCTTCCAAAATAGTAGATGGCTTTCAATCCATTATTAGCCGAGAATTGGAATTGACCAAGGAGGCGGCCGTAATCACTGTAGGAAAGATTTCCGGTGGTGTTCGTAACAATATCATTCCGGAAAGTGCCGAATTGGTTGGAACCATCCGAACGTTGGATTACGATATGCAAAAGCAGGTAAATACAAGGATGAAGGAAATGGCAGAGACCATCGCCAAGGCATACAGAGCCGAAGCTACGGTGGAAATAGCCAAAGGTGTGCCAATCACTTACAATGACCCAGACCTTACCGCAAGCTCACTCTCCAGCCTTCAAGAAGTAGCGGGTACAGAAAATGTACACTTGATCAAAGCAATTACAGGAGCTGAGGATTTTTCTTTTTATCAGGAAAAAATACCCGGCTTCTTTTATATTTTGGGTGGAAAAGACCCCAATGCCGGCCCAGACGAACACTTTCCCCATCATACCCCAGATTTTAAAATTGATGATAGCGGACTTCAATTGGGCGTTAAGGCCATGACTGAAATTGCACTGGATTACCTGGACAGAAGCAAATAAGATCCGATTATAATTAAACAAGTCCCAATATTCACCAACATTTGGAAATTGAATATTGGGGCTTCATATTTGTAACTATACTTTATACGACGTCAATGGAAGCATTTCTTGATTTTTTTGCCGGATTGCCCTGGTGGGCTTGGGTATTACTATTTCTGGTTTTGGTCGCTATTCGGGACATTTTTCTTCAGAAAGCCCATACGATCAGTCACAATTACCCTATAGTTGGACATTTACGGTATTGGCTCGAAAGTATAGGTCCGGAAATGCGACAGTATTTTGTAGCCAACAATAGGGAAGAACTGCCTTTTAACCGGATTGAACGCAGCTGGATCTATGCTTCGGCAAAAAAAGAAAATAATTATGAAGGCTTTGGCACCGATAGGGACATCTACAAACACCAACATATTTTTATAAAGAATGCGATGATCGGTTTCCAAATGCCGGAAAACCATCCAAACCACGCACATCCCTACTTTTTACCCTGTGCCAAAGTGATGGGTGCCCATAATAAACGAAGAAAACCCTATCGACCCGCGTCCATTATCAATGTTTCGGCAATGAGTTTTGGTTCTTTGTCCGCCGCAGCCATCGAATCTTTGAACCGCGGTGTGGAAAAGTGCGGAGCCTACCATAATACGGGAGAAGGTGGCCTATCCCCCTATCACAAACAAGGAGGGGACGTTATTTTTCATTTTGGGACAGGATATTTTGGTGTCCGCTCAAAAGATGGTGGGTTTTCCATGGAAAAACTTAAAATTTTGGTAGATGAAAACCCCTGTATCAAAGCTATAGAAATAAAACTTTCGCAAGGTGCCAAACCCGGAAAAGGGGGTGTTCTGCCAGGATCTAAGATTACCCCGGAACTAGCGGAAATCCGAGGTGTTGAGGTTGGCAAGGACGTAATCTCCCCTCCTACGCACAAAGCCTTTACCACAATACCAGAGCTTATGGACTTTATTGAATCCATTGCCGAGGAAACAGGATTGCCCGTAGGAATTAAGGGCGCCATCGGGAAAATAGACCAATGGCAAGAACTTGCCGATTTGATGAAGAAAACGGGCAAAGGCCCTGACTTTATTACCATTGATGGTGGCGAAGGGGGAACCGGAGCTGCCCCTCCGAGCTTTGCCGATCATGTATCGCTACCGTGGTCCTACGGATTTTCATCGGTGTACAAATTGTTCCTGGAACATGGATTAACAGATAGGATCGTGTTCATTGGAAGTGGAAAATTGGGCTTCCCTGGAAAGGCTGCCATGGCATTTGCCATGGGTGCGGATTGCATTAATGTTGCCCGAGAGGCCATGATGAGCATCGGATGTATTCAGGCACAGGTATGCCATACCAATAGGTGCCCTGCGGGTGTCGCCACACAGAGTAAATGGCGCCAGAGCGGGATCAACATCCCTTTAAAATCCGATAGGCTGGCACAATACTTTAACACTTTTAAAAAAGAATTTTTGGAAATCACCCATGCTGCCGGCTACGAGCATCCTTGTCAATTTAATATGGAAGATGTGCAGGTAAATGTGGATGATGATTATCTTAGCAGCGACATTAGAAGAGTGTACAAGTATCAAAAAGAGAAAGTACCTTTTAATTCCATGCAAGAATTTTACGAATGTGAGCACCTTGGTGGAAAAGCGGCAATGGAAAAAGATTAAAGATCAAAACCCAAATAATTTTAAATATACAATTACGCTACTTATGAAAAAAAGTTTACTCCCAATCCTATTTTTAGTTGTTTCGACAAGTACATTTTCTCAACGAAAAAGTGAACTATTTGCCGAAATCGATACCCTTAAAAGTAGAATCTCTCAATTAGAACAGGAATTGGCAAAGGCAAAACGAGAAATATCATCCAGCAGTGCCGAAGCCGAGGCCCTTAAAACAGAAAATGCAAGTTTACGAGATGCCAATGCCACCCTTTTGGGCAACTTGAGCAACTTTTCGGAACTATCCAAACAAAACTCAGAAAACGTTAACAAGGCCATGGCAGCCCTCGCTAGAAAAGAAAAGCAACTTAGTGGTATCAATGACATGATATCCGCCAACGACTCGACAGCCATTGTGTCTTTGACACGGATAAAACAAACCTTGGGAGAAAATGCCAAAGTAGCTGTAGAAGGAGGTATAATTAGCATTGGCAGCAGTTTAAACGTTCTTTTTGGCTCCGATACATCGTCCGAATTAACAGCGGAGGGAAAAACCTGGTTGGCAGGAATAGCCAGCATTATTAAAAGCAACCCCAACTTTAAGGCCGAAGTGGAGGGATTGAACATTACCGGTGAATTTGGATCAACGTACAATCAAGTGGCATCGGTAGCTACGGAACTGGTGACGAATTTGGAAATCCCAGCAGAGAACATTGCAATTTCTGCAAAAGATGGCAATTTCAAAGAAGGAATCAATATTAAGCTCCAGCCCAACTACAAAGCATTTTACGCACAGGCCAAAGAAAGCGCCAAGGCAGCGCAATAACCTATTAAAAAAATACTTTTTAGAATTTTGATGCGTTGTAGGTAGTGTAAAATCAACAAAAACCAAACTACCTTATGAGTGGAGATCAAATCCTTCAGTTATTTGCTTATTTGTTACCAGCGGTTGTTACCGGTGCCGTAGCCTTCTACTTTTTTAGATTGCACACCCGAAACGAAGACGGGCGCAGACGTTTTTTACTGCATAAAGATTCGCAAAAGGAAACATTGCCCATCCGGTTACAGGCGTACGAACGTATGGCGCTATTCTTGGAGCGGATCACCTTGAACAATCTTGTGGTACGGGTCGCTCCCAAGGGCAAGAACAAAAGTGATTACGAAAATCTATTGATCAAACAAATCGAGAATGAATTTGAGCATAATCTGTCCCAACAGATATACATGTCCGATTCTTGCTGGAACATTATCAAAACTGCAAAAAATACGACCATTCAAATTATTCGATCGGCCGGAATGAGCGAGACAGATTCTCCGGACAAGCTTAGGGAGGACATTCTTAACCAGACCATGGAGAAAGAATCCCCATCCAACGCTGCTTTAGCCTATGTTAAAAAAGAGGTGAGCGATCTTTGGAAATAAGCTATTCCTGCTTTTCTGGCTCAATTGGGCTTGTTTCATCGTTCTTGTTCTTGGCATATAAATACCCACGTTTCCACCACAAGGTCATTCGGTCCTTATTGAACACCAAGGAGTTTGTGGTGAGAACGGTAGGTGTATAGTAAAAATTGATAATGGCATTTTTTTGATTCGCCACCAATTTTCCTATTCTAATATTTTGATTTTCTATCCGATCCAGCATAAACCCAAAAATGGTAGTGATCAGATCAAAGGGATTTTTAGAGGACATGCGGTTCAAATGATTTACTTCGGTATGAAGCACAACAACATCAACCTCCGTGGCGCCACGATTTAAGGCCTCTTCAATGGGTACCAATGAGCCCAATCCACCATCTGCATACTCACATCCGTTCTTCTTCACTAAGCTCATAAACGGCGTATAATTGGAAGAGATCCAAATCCAGTCACAAAATTCCTCGTAAGTACAATCGTTAATCGACTTATATTCCACTTGGTTCAAGGATAGGTTGGACACCGTGACCACTACGTCCGTATTACCATGTTTTAACTCATTAAACTCGTCCTCGGTTATAGAGCGTCGTATCAATTTTCTAAGATTTTCGCTTTCTCCGAAGGTCTTTTTCCCCTTAATAAAATTTCGAATCACGTTCCAATGGTTTATGGCTATGATCTCTACACCGTGTTTTTTCTTGATAATAAACGGACAATTATTGAAGATGCTATCCTGGTTCACATTGGAATAAATATTCTTGATCTTATCCAGTTTGTTCAGCGCCAAATGGGAAATCAACAAACTGCCAGTGGAGGTGCCGACGAACAGATCGTACTCGTGCTTGGCCTCTTGGATCAAAAACTGGGCAACACCGCCCGCAAAGGCTCCTTTGCTACCTCCTCCCGAAATCACCAATGCCCTCATTCACCTATAGTTTTTTCCAAATATTGTTTTTCTTGCTGACTTAGCAAAGGGTATATGCGTTTAATCCTTGCCGTATTTTCGTCGGACTGCAGAAACTCCTTTAAGAGGCTTCTGGCCGATTTTTTAAAATGCCAAACATGATGCCCGCATGCTTCTATCAGGTTTTTCAGTACCATATCGTTAAATCCACCGATATTTTTTAAATACTGGAAAGCCATCATACGGGTCTCAAAATGATGTTCAGCTCCCGTTAATTCGCTTAACTCCTTAAAATAGTTTGCTTTGGTGTCCGGCCTGAATTCGGGAGTTACCAAGGCCAACGTTAACCATAGTAGTCGAATATTCTTGCTGGGAAAGCCCTTAATTCCATCCGTTTCATCAAGATATTTGGTTCTGTGCTCCGGGAAATCTGTCCATAAACGGTACAGGGCAGCTTCAATGGTCGTATAACTTTTATCCCGCAAAAGATTCTCAATACTCACCCTTAGCTCCGGTGGTATTTTATTTAAGGAAAGTGCCACGGCCTGTCTTGCCTTTATATCTTCGGAAGCTATAATTTCACTTAATAATTGAGTTGGCATTGCTTCTCCATAATCTAAAATAAGGTTTTCCTTTAAGTGGATTGAAGATAAAGTGCTCCAGTTTCTTACCAAAATTTCCTCGGTGCCCTCCGGTTCTTGGGCTATCTGTTTGTTAAGTTCAAAATACGTTCTGATTGAGCTGTTCCTATCTTTCAAAAACATAATGGCTTCTTCAAAGGGGAAATCCGGGTTTTCCAACCACAATGCTTCAAAATCCGAAAGATCAGTGCCCGATTCCTCTTCCATTTCTCTTATAAAATTGGGTATGGTCACATTTTTAAAGGCGAATTTGTTCAGATATTTGCGCACTCCTTTTTTAAAGGCCATCTTCCCTACCCGCTCTTGAAGCATGACCAATGCCCATGCTCCTTTTTCATAGAAAGTAAGACTCCCTGCATTCGGATTCCAAAGCGCCTCGCCCTGATCCTCTTCGGAAAAGCTTTTCAAGGCTTCTGCGGTCCCCAACAATTTCCAATAATAGTGATCATCGCCAAAAATGTGTTTTTCTGCTAAATAGGCATAAAATGTAGCAAACCCCTCGTGCAGCCAATGATGTTCGCTACTGGTCTCCGTTACCAAATTGCCAAACCATTGATGGGCGAGTTCGTGGGCATTAACGTTAACATAGTTTTTATCCACAAAAGCAGTTGAATCCACAACATATTGATTTGAAAAAATTGTGCACGTTGTGTTTTCCATCCCAGCGTACAGAAAATCGTGAACAGGCACCTGCTTGTAATTTTGCCAAGGATAGGCCACGCCAATTCGGTTTTCCAAAAAATCGAATATGCGCTTACTGTACCGATAAGTTGGTTCCGCATTAAGGCTATCCTTAGGCTCATAATAGAGTTCCATGGGGATTCCGGAGGATGATTCCATGGTTTCCATCTTATAGTTACCAATGGCAAAACCGATCAAATAACTGCTCATGGGCTTCTCCATATCAAACTGCCACATATATCCGTTGGAATTGGGCAATGTTTCCTTCTTGAGAAGATTACCGTTGGCGATTACGGTATAATCCTCTCTTAAAATGATTTTAAGATCAAACTCTACCTTTTCGGTCATATCATCAAAACTGGGCAACCAATGACTGGTGTACTTGCCCTGCCCTTGCGTCCATACCTGTTCATTGCCATCCACGGCATCGTCCCAACCTAGAAAATATACCGTTTGTTCAGGTTTTGCCACATAATCCATGGAAACGATATGGTTCTCCCCTTCTTTCATTTCGTTTTTGATTATAATTCTCTTGCCGTTGTTATCAAAATCGATTTTTACTCCATCAAAAGAAACATTAAAAAAATCCATGCTCACAGCATCAAAAAAAACGGAATCCACATCCTCGAGCACATTAAAATGATAAGAAATACTACCCTTTATCTGTTTATCGACAGGTGTGGGCTCAATTAAAATATCGGCTCGCAGAAAATCCACTTTATCCTGGATCTGAGCGGACAAAAACTGTGAAAACAAGAAAAAAACGATTACGGGGCTCAGCTTCATACCATCATCTTATCAAAAGTCTATCCAAAATACATATTTTAGTTCGATGAATCCCAATTTTCTACAAACTCCCATCGCCTATTTAAAAGGTGTCGGTCCCAATCGGGCCGATACCCTAAAGACCGAATTGGGCATTGAGACCTTTAGGGACCTGCTCCATCTGTTCCCCAATCGCTATTTGGACAAGACGAGCTACTACAAGATCAATCAATTGCAACCCAGCGGTGCCGATGTACAAGTAGTGGGTAAAATTGTGCATATAAAAACCGTAGAGCAAAAACGTGGAAAGCGTTTGGTAGCCACTTTTGTGGATGAAACCGGACAAATGGAACTAGTCTGGTTCCGGGGCCATAAATGGATCAGGGAAAATTTAAAATTGAACGAACCCTACGTGGTTTTTGGTAGAGTGAACAAATATGGAAGTACATTCTCCATGCCACACCCCGAAATGGAAACCTTGCAAAAGCATGAGCAGGGTGTAAAATTGACCATGCAGCCCATTTATCCTTCCACAGAAAAATTAAGCAATAAGGGTATTACCAACCGCGTACTGGGCAAAATGATCCAACAATTGTTTTTGGAATGCGGGGGCAAGTTTCAAGAATCTTTGTCGCCCGGTATTCTAGATGAACTGAAGTTGATATCGAAAAGTTCCGCTCTTTTTAATATACATTTTCCGAAAAACCAGGAGCTCCTGGCCAAAGCACAGTTTCGGTTAAAGTTTGAAGAGTTGTTTTTTGTGCAATTACAGCTCATTTCCAAAAAAATGCTCCGCAAGAAAAAAATCAAAGGAATGCCGTTTGATGCCGTAGGTGAAAGGTTTACCGAGTTTTTTGAGAACCATCTTCCTTTTGAATTGACCAACGCCCAGAAAAGGGTCATTAAGGAAATCCGGAACGATTTGGGCAGCAACGCCCAAATGAACCGACTTTTACAGGGCGATGTGGGTTCGGGAAAGACTATTGTGGCACTAATGTGCATGCTATTGGCAATAGACAATGGTTTCCAGACGTGTTTGATGGCGCCAACGGAGATTTTGGCCACACAACACTACAACGGCCTCAAAGAACTTTTGGAACAAATGGACGTCAAAATTGCCCTATTGACAGGTTCCACCAAGAAATCCGAACGCACCTTGCTCCACAATCAACTGGAAAATGGGAACTTGAACATTTTGGTAGGCACCCACGCGGTTTTGGAGGATAAAGTCCAGTTTAAAAACCTCGGCTTGGCCATCGTGGACGAACAACACCGTTTTGGCGTGGCGCAACGCTCCAAGCTTTGGCATAAAAATCAGACGCCCCCTCACATTTTGGTGATGACTGCGACTCCGATCCCGAGAACCTTGGCCATGAGTCTGTACGGGGATTTGGACATCTCGGTAATTGATGAACTCCCTCCTGGCCGAAAACCTATTAAAACAGTACATCGCTTTGACAGTAATCGGTTAAAAGTGTTCAGGTTCATCAAAGATGAGATTAAAAAAGGACGACAAATTTATGTAGTATACCCACTGATCCAAGAGTCCGAAGCCTTGGATTACAAGGATTTAATGGACGGCTATGAGAGCATCGTACGCGACTTTCCTCAGCCCGAGTATCAAATTTCAATTGTGCACGGTAAAATGAAGCCTGCCGACAAGGACTATGAAATGGAGCGTTTTGTTAAAGGAGAAACCCAGATCATGATTGCTACAACGGTAATCGAGGTAGGTGTAAACGTACCCAATGCCTCTGTAATGATCATTGAAAGTGCTGAACGTTTCGGCCTTTCCCAATTGCACCAGCTTCGAGGGCGTGTAGGCCGAGGTGCCGAACAAAGCTTTTGTATTTTAATGACGGGCAACAAACTTTCCGAAGATTCCAAGACCCGTTTACAGACCATGGTGCGCACAAATGATGGTTTTGAGATTGCTGAGGTCGACCTTAAACTTCGTGGACCCGGCGACTTAATGGGCACACAGCAGAGCGGTATGCTCAATCTTAAGATTGCTGATATTGTGAAAGACAATCAAATCCTGAAAACAGCCCGTTACCATGCCATTCAATTACTGAAAGACGACCCTAGACTGGAAAAAGTGGAAAATGCACCTATTTTAAATGCCTATTCCAAAATAATGGCCAATAAAACCATTTGGAATTATATAAGTTAACTGCGATTTAGGTTTGTAATCAACAAATTGCACAATCCTGCCAATATCTTCGTTACAAACTGAAAATCAAACTGTAAGATTTATTCAATTTAAAAAACAGCTCATTGAAATAGCGGTTGAACATCGTAATTTTAATACTGACCAAAATTCATTTCTATACACAATTTTTAACTTCGTAGGCTTACAAAATATCGATGACACAATGAGCAAGACATTATTTGATAAGGTTTGGGATTCGCATGTGGTAAAACATATCGAGAATGGCCCGGATGTACTTTTTATAGATAGGCACCTAGTTCACGAAGTAACGAGCCCCGTAGCCTTTTTAGGCTTAAAAAATAGAGGAATAAAAGTGTTATATCCGGAACGCACCTTTGCAACCGCTGATCACAACACCCCTACCCGAAACCAACACTTGCCCGTTATGGACCCCTTGTCCGCAAATCAGTTAAAGGCCTTGGAAGAGAATGCCAATGCACACGGTATCCCCTACTGGGGACTGGGTCATGAGAAAAACGGAATCGTACACGTAATTGGTCCGGAAAATGGAATAACACTGCCCGGGGCAACGATTGTTTGTGGGGATTCCCACACCTCTACCCACGGCGCATTTGGGGCCATTGCATTCGGAATCGGAACCAGCGAAGTGGAAATGGTACTGTCCACGCAGTGCATCATGCAACCAAAACCCAAAAGTTTGCGCATCAATATAAATGGAGAATTGAGCAAAGCCGTAACACCAAAAGATGTGGCGCTTTTCATCATTTCCAAATTATCCACATCCGGCGCCACCGGCTATTTTGCCGAATATGCTGGGGATGTTTTCAAAAATATGTCTATGGAAGGTCGTATGACGGTCTGCAACCTGAGTATTGAAATGGGCGCGCGCGGAGGTATGATCGCCCCTGACGAAACCACATTTGAGTACATTAAGGGAAGAGAGTACACCCCAAAAGGTAAGGATTGGGATACGGCCATGGACTACTGGAGTACTCTATATTCTGATGACGATGCAGAGTTCGATAAAGAAATTACTTTTGATGCCAGCGAGATAGAACCTATGATCACTTTTGGCACCAATCCGGGAATGGGCATCGGAATTAGCAAGGACATTCCTACCGCGGCAAGTATTGATGGCTCAGCTGCCACCTACAAAAAATCCTTGGAATATATGGACTATAATGAAGGTGAGGCCATGGTGGGCAAACCCATTGATTTTGTGTTCCTTGGAAGCTGTACCAACGGTAGAATTGAAGATTTTAGAGCTTTCGCTTCCATCATTAAAGGAAGGAAAAAAGCGGACAATGTGACCGCTTGGTTGGTTCCCGGTTCACACAAAGTGGAAGAAGCTATCAGAGAAGAAGGCATCTTGGCTATTTTGACCGAAGCCGGATTTGAATTGAGAGAGCCCGGCTGTTCTGCTTGCTTGGCCATGAACGATGATAAGATTCCCGCTGGCAAATATGCGGTAAGCACCTCCAACAGAAACTTTGAAGGTAGACAAGGCCCAGGAGCCCGTACCTTGTTGGCAAGTCCTTTGGTGGCCGCAGCAGCAGCTGTTACCGGAAAAGTAACCGACCCAAGGGAATTAATGCAAGAAGAAGTTTTAGCTTAACAATAAAAATTTACAATGAGCAATCCATTGGTAATTGAACATTGATAACTGATAATTGAAAGAAAAATGGCTTACGATAAATTCAACATACTAACAAGTTCCGCGGTACCATTACCTATTGAGAATGTGGATACGGACCAGATCATCCCCGCACGATTCCTAAAAGCTACCGAGCGTAAAGGTTTCGGGGACAATTTATTCCGTGATTGGAGATATAATTCTGATGACACACCCAAAGAACAATTTGTACTCAACAATCCTATCTATTCTGGCAAAATATTGGTAGGTGGAAAAAACTTTGGTTCCGGTTCCTCTAGGGAGCACGCGGCTTGGGCTGTATACGACTACGGATTCCGCTGTGTAGTTTCCAGCTTTTTTGCTGATATCTTTAGAAACAACTGCCTAAACATAGGAGTGCTTCCTGTTCAGGTAAGTCCTGAGTTCTTGGATAAAATATTCAAGGCCATTGAGGCAGACCCAAAAACTGAGTTGGAGGTCAATCTACCAGAACAAAAAATCACCATTTTGGCTTCTGGTGAAAGTGAAAGCTTTGACATCAATGATTACAAAAAAGGTAATATGCTCAATGGTTTTGATGATATCGACTACTTGTTGAACATTCAAAAAGACATTGAGGAATACGCTAAAAACACGCCTTTATAACCCACCGTTCGGAACACTACGGTAAATAAAATGAAAACACGCACCATAGAAATCATGGACACCACCCTACGGGATGGTGAACAAACCTCTGGGGTTTCCTTTTCGGCCTCGGAAAAACTTACCTTGGCCAAACTTCTGCTGGAAGAACTCAAGGTGGACCGTATTGAGGTGGCCTCTGCCCGTGTTTCAGAAGGAGAACTGCAAGCAGTTAAAAACATCACAGAATGGGCCTCATCCGAAGGTTATATTTCCAAAGTGGAGGTTTTGACCTTCGTGGATAAAGGGGTGTCCCTTAAATGGATGCAAGAAGCTGGTGCAAAAGTTCAGAACTTGCTAACAAAAGGTTCATTAAACCATTTAACCCATCAACTCAAAAAGACTCCAGAACAGCATTTTACAGAAATTAAAAATGTAGTTTCCGAAGCTCAAAAGCTCGACATTGAAACAAATGTTTACCTAGAGGATTGGAGCAATGGGATGCGCAATTCCAAAGACTATGTTTTTCAGTTTTTGGATTTTTTGACCCAACAACCCATTAAACGAATTCTGCTTCCGGATACCTTGGGGGTATTGACCCATACTGAAACAGGAGCATTTTTCAAGGAAATTATTGAAAGGTATCCAGACCATCATTTTGATTTTCATGGACATAACGATTACGATTTGAGTGTAGCGAACGTGATGGAAGCGTTGAAAGCTGGTGCCCACGGACTGCACCTAACTGTTAATGGAATGGGAGAACGTGCGGGCAATGCTCCTTTGGCTAGCGCCGTGGCGGTAATCAACGATTTTTTGCCGGAGATCAAGATTGGTGTAAAGGAATCATCTCTATATAAAGTAAGTAAATTGGTGTCTGCCTTTACCGGTTTCGGCATACCTGACAACAAACCTATTGTTGGAGACAACGTATTTACACAAACTGCTGGAATACATGCGGATGGCGACAGTAAAAAGAATCTTTACTTTAATGACTTATTACCCGAACGTTTTGGTAGAAAACGCAAATATGCCCTAGGCAAAACCTCAGGAAAAGCCAATATTCAAAAGAACCTTCAAGAGCTTGGACTGACCTTGAACGATGACGAACTGAAAAAAGTCACGGAGCGAATCATCGAGCTTGGCGACAAAAAAGAACGCGTCACCAAAGATGACCTCCCTTATATCATTTCAGATGTTCTCGATAGCGACCTCCACCAACAAAAGGTTTTTGTGAAATCGTACGTACTGACACATTCCAAAGGTTTAAAACCCTCTACTACCCTTTCCATAGAAATCGAAGGGAAGACCTATGAGGAAAATGCCCAGGGCGATGGACAATTTGATGCTTTTATCAATGCATTGAAAAAGGTGTATAAAAAAGAAGGAAGGGGATTGCCCAAATTAGTGGATTATGCTGTGCGTATACCTCCGGGCAGTAATTCCGATGCACTTTGTGAGACCATCATAACATGGCAGACCAAAGAAAAAGACTTTACTACCCGTGGGCTCGATTCAGACCAAACGGTATCTGCCATCAAGGCCACAGAAAAAATGCTCAATCTGGTTTGACACTAAAAAAGATAACTATCAACCAACAACGATAATCGAATAACAAGAAAAAATGAAACTAAACATAGCGCTCTTGGCCGGAGATGGAATTGGCCCCGAAGTAATTGATCAAGCCGTAAAAGTATCAGATGCCGTAGCCGCAAAATTCGGTCACGAAATAAGCTGGACCCCTGCCCTAACAGGTGCCGCAGCGATTGATGCCGTTGGCGAACCTTACCCGGACGAAACCCACGAAGCCTGTGTTGCTGCCGATGCCGTTCTTTTTGGCGCCATTGGCCATCCTCGTTTTGACAATGATCCTTCTGCCAAGGTACGGCCTGAGCAAGGCTTGTTGAAAATGCGTCAAAAATTGGGATTGTTCGCCAATGTACGCCCAACTTTTACTTTCCCATCACTGATAGACAAATCTCCGTTGAAACGTGAACGTATAGAAGGGACCGATTTGGTATTTCTTCGCGAATTGACTGGAGGAATTTATTTTGGAAAACGAGGTCGCGAAGACAACAACAATACTGCTTACGATACTTGCACCTATACACGTGCCGAAGTGGAGCGCCTGGCCAAAAAAGGCTTTGAAATGGCGATGCAACGTTCCAAAAAGCTTTGTTGCGTGGACAAGGCCAACGTTTTGGAAACTTCGCGTTTGTGGAGGGAAACAGTTCAGAAATTGGAAAAGGACTATCCAGAAGTGGAAGTATCCTATGAATTTGTGGATGCCGTGGCGATGCGTTTGGTGCAATGGCCAAGTGCTTATGACGTACTGATTACAGAAAACTTGTTTGGTGATATTTTAACGGATGAAGCTTCGGTGATTTCAGGATCTATGGGATTGATGCCTTCTGCATCATTGGGCGAAAAAACATCTTTGTTCGAACCCATCCACGGCTCTTACCCACAAGCTGCAGGGAAAGATATTGCCAATCCATTGGCAACGGTTCTGTCTGCCGCAATGATGTTCGAAACTGCATTTGGTCTCAAGGATGAAGCTGAAGCCATCCGCGAGGTAGTGAATAAATCATTGGCGGAAGGCGTGGTGACCGAAGATCTTGCCGATGGTGGAAAAGCATACAAGACCAGTGAAGTTGGGAACTGGTTAGCAGAACATATTTAATCAACCCACATAAAAACCAAAAAAAGCCCCGATGGTCGGGGCTTTTTTAATTCGTTAAAAATAAATCTTCAGCTAATTCTTTAGCTTGCTATGACATCGATGCGTCATTCTGAATTTATTTCAGAATCTCATCATTTTTGCATTTCAATTTTAGTGAGAACCTGAAACGAGTTCAGGTTGATGAGAATTCTATTTTTCTTAAAATCTTTTCAGCTTACAAAATATAGTCAGTACTCAAAAAGTTGCTCACTTTTGCCTCCATTAACTGTTCTACCGTTTGAACGTTCAAGTTGTTATCCTTGAACGCCACAAAGGTCCTGATGGAGAAGGAACGCAAGGCATCGTGCACACTTAAGGTAGACTGAGCTGAATCTTTTCTTCCTGTAAATGGATACACATCCGGGCCACGCTGGCACGAGCTGTTCAGGTTCACTCGGCACACCAAGTTTGCCAACGTATCGATAAGCGGTGAAAGGGTATACACATCCTTGCCGAACAAACTTACCTGTTGTCCGTAGTTGGATTCTGCCATATCATCCAAGGGCTCTTCAATATCTTGAAAAGAAAGCACTGGAATGATAGGTCCAAACTGTTCCTCTTGATATACTCGCATATCTTTGGTTACCGGGTACAATACGGCTGGCCAGATATAATTTTCAAAATGTTTTCCTCCTTTTTTGTTGATGATTTTAGCACCTTTAGCCAAAGCATCATCCAACAATTCCTGAATATATGCAGGCTTATCAGGTTCAGGAAGTGGCGTTAAGTCCACACCATCGTCCCAAGGATTACCGAATTTTAACCCATCCACTTTTTCTGCAAAGCGTTTCAGGAAATCATCTTTTACTTCGTCGTGCACATAAACCACCTTTAAGGCGGTACAGCGCTGCCCATTAAAGGACAACGTACCCGAAATACATTCGTTAATAGTCAAATCCAATTCGGCATCGGGAAGTACAATGGCCGGATTCTTGGCTTCCAAGCCCAAGACCAAACGCAACCTATTGCTTTTAGGGTGCTGCTCTTGTAAAGCATTGGCCGACTTGCTGTTCCCTATCAGTGCCAATACATCTACCTTGCCTGTTTGCATTATGGGCGCCGCAACAGCTCTGCCCCTACCAAAAAGTATATTTACCACTCCTTTGGGAAAACTACTCTGAAATGCCTCCAAAAGCGGTGTAATCAGTAAAACTCCGTGCTTTGCCGGCTTAAAAATGGTGGTGTTCCCCATAATTATGGCTGGAATCAATAAAGCAAAAGTTTCGTTCAAGGGATAATTATAGGGCCCAAGACATAAAACCACACCAAGAGGCCCTCTTCGGATATGCGCGTATACCCCATCATGTTTCTGGAATTTGGCACAATCCCTATCCAATTGTTTGTAATCCTCAATAGTATCGTAAATATACTCTACGGTGCGATCAAACTCCTTATAAGAATCGGGCTTGGATTTACCAATTTCCCACATCAAAAGCTTAACCACTTGCTCGCGCTTCTGCTCCATTTTCTTCACAAAGGTTTCCATGCATTCAATTCGATCTTTTACCTTCATGGTAGGCCAGAGACCTTGACCCCTATCATATGCCGCTAAAGCCGAATCCAAAGCCTCCAAAGCTTCTGTTTCCCCCATGTCGGGCACGCTGCCCAATGTAGTTGGGGCATATTCCTCCGTTGAGGATATCGTGGAAATCACGAGACTGGTTGCTCCGTCCCATTTGCGTAACTCCCCGTTGACCAAATATGTTTTTTGATGAATTTCTTCAGTAATCTGAAATGCTTCTGGTATTGCTTTTGTTGCCATTTAATGTTCTTTTTATTTGAATTCCGGTGTTATATCTGTCATCCCATCCACACAAATCTAGCATAAAAAAAAGCTAAGAACACTTAGTTTTACACCTAATGAACATCTATATCGATGGAGAAACAAAATTTTAATTATACTATTTAAAAATGTTGGCGGCATCACACCAAATATTGGAACAGATCAGGTTTATTGTTAAGATAATCCCCAAAAAAATTGTTGCTTTTCATCCGTTGAATCAAAGGCTCCAAATCATCTGGTGATTTTAGTTCCACCCCAACAATGGCTGGGGCATTTTCCCTGCTCGATTTTTTGGAGTATTCAAAATGCGTGATGTCGTCATCTGGACCTAAAATATTGACAACAAATTCCTTTAGCGCACCAGGTCGCTGAGGGAACCTCACAATAAAATAATGCTTTAGTTGGGCATAGAGTAAAGCCCTTTCTTTAATTTCGGCAGTACGGGTAATATCGTTATTGCTTCCGCTCACCACACAAACCACATTTTTGCCCCTTATTTCTTCCTTAAAAAAGTCCAATGCAGCAATGGTGAGTGCTCCAGCGGGTTCTACAACAATAGCATCCCTATTGTAAAGATCTAATATAGTCTGGCATACTTTCCCTTCGGGAACGGTTACCATTTTGTGCAGATATTCTTTGCAAATGGGATATGTCAGCGAACCGACTTTCTGGACCGCTGCCCCATCGATGAACTTATCGATGTTTTCAAGTTCCACCAATTCCCCTTTTTCAATGGATTGGAGCATGGACGGTGCCCCTTCGGGCTCCACTCCTATTATTTTGGTATTGGGCGACAATGCTTGGAACGTACCACAAAGTCCCGATGCCAATCCTCCGCCGCCAACGGCCACAAAAACATAATCGATCGGCTCGCTGGTTTGCTGTAAAATCTCCAGGCCCACAGTTGCCTGCCCCTCGATGGTTTTTTCATCATCAAACGGATGGACAAAGGTTTTGCCTTTTTGTTTGCAGAAAAATTCAGCTGCCTTTTTGGAATCGTCAAAGGTATCCCCTTCCAGGACCACATCTACCCACTCCCCTCCAAACATCTTGGTCTGGTCTATTTTTTGTTTTGGGGTCACCACCGGCATATAAATAGTCCCTTTTACTTTTAAATGACTACAGGCAAAGGCAACGCCCTGAGCGTGGTTCCCTGCACTGGCACAGACCACACCACTATCCAGTTGTTTTTTACTTAGGGAGCTAATTTTATTGTACGCACCACGGATTTTGTAACTGCGTACTCTGTGAAGGTCTTCGCGTTTAAGAAAAATATTGGCCCCATAAGCTTTGGAATAGCGGATACTTCGTTGCAATGGCGTTTCCTCCGCCACTTGGGCAATGGTCTTCGCTGCTTGGTAAATATCCGCTATTTGCGGAAAATATGTTTCCACAGTTTTGCTCATGGGACCAAAGGTTTTTATCCGATCGGCTTCATCGCCGTCATCGATGCACGCAATCTGGAGCCAACCACTTCCACATCGTGCTCACGGATAGCTTTGTTTACGGCTATCAATCTTACGTTGTCAACACCATTATCTTTGCCTTCACCAAAATGCTTACCAATGATATCAGTCTCCACTTTCTTCATAAAATCGGTCAAAAGCGGCTTACATGCATGATCGAACAAATAACAACCGTACTCCGCCGTATCAGAGATTACACGGTTCATTTCGAACAATTTCTTTCTTGCAATCGTGTTGGCAATCAATGGCGTCTCGTGCAAAGATTCGTAATAAGCAGACTCGCCAATAATTCCGGATTCGGTCATGGTCTCATAGGCCAATTCCACACCAGATTTTACAAAAGCCACCATCAAGACCCCATTATCGTAATATTCTTGCTCGGAGATGTCCATATCGCCTGCCGGTGTTTTTTCAAAAGCGGTCTCACCAGTGGCAGCCCTCCAATCCAATAGGTTTTTGTCTCCATTGGCCCAATCTTCCATCATGGTTTTGGAAAAATGTCCGCTCATAATGTCATCCATATGTTTTTGGAACAAGGGACGCATGATCTCTTTCAACTCTTCTGCCAAATCAAAAGCTTTGATTTTAGCTGGATTGGACAAACGGTCCATCATATTGGTAATTCCTCCTTGTTTCAATCCTTCTGTAATGGTTTCCCATCCGTATTGAATCAATTTGGATGCATAGGCTTCATCGATACCTTTTTCAACCATTTTATTGAAAGAAAGGATAGATCCTGTCTGTAACAAACCACAAAGAATGGTCTGCTCACCCATCAGATCCGACTTTACTTCCGCCACAAATGATGATTCAAGAACTCCCGCTTTATCTCCACCTGTTCCTGCAGCATAGGCTTTGGCTTGTTCCAAACCTTTTCCTTCCGGATCGTTTTCTGGATGAACGGCGATCAGGGTCGGTACACCAAAACCTCTTTTGTACTCTTCACGCACCTCGGAACCTGGACTTTTGGGCGCCACCATGATCACGGTAAGGTCCTCACGAATTTGCATTCCTTCTTCCACAATGTTAAAACCGTGGGAATAGGACAAGGTCGCTCCTTTCTTCATTAAGGGCATAACAGTGCTCACCACATTGGTGTGTTGCTTGTCCGGAGTAAGATTGATGACCAAATCGGCTGTTGGAATCAACTCTTCATAAGTTCCCACCACAAAATTGTTCTCAACGGCATTTTTATAGGATTGTCTTTGTTCTTTGATAGCCGCTGGACGTAGGGCATACGAAATATCCAATCCAGAGTCGCGCATGTTCAACCCCTGGTTCAGTCCCTGGGCGCCACATCCAACAATTACAATTTTCTTTCCTTTTAGTGCGGTAACACCATCAGCGAACTCGCTGGAGTCCATAAATCTACATTTTCCCAATTGGATCAATTGTTCGCGAAGTGATAGTGAATTAAAGTAATTTGCCATTTTTGATATTTGATTTTATCTATTTAGTTTTCTTGAAATTCCTGTAGCATTTCGGTTATCGGCATGGTTGCTTTGGTCACTGTTATCCTGCCCGATCTAACAAACTGCATTATACCGTATGGTTCAAGCGCATCGTACATTTCGTCGATTTCGTGTCTACGACCTGTTTTGGCCAAGGCAAAAAATTCACGATTAACCGTTACGATCTGCGCATTGCTCTCTTTGATAATATTCTGAATCTGACGCTCATCGAACAGCAAATGCGAAGCGATTTTAAACAAGGCGGATTCTTGATAAATAGTTTCATCATCGGTATGATAGTATGCCTTGATGACCTCAATCTGTTTCTCGATTTGACCAACAATCTTTCGTGTCCAATCCTCGGTGGTAAAAACTACAATCGTGAATTTGGAAACACCTTCAATTTCTGATTTTGAAACATTTAGGCTCTCTATATTAATATGTCGCTTTAAGAATATCCCGGATATCCTATTGAGCAATCCCACATGATTTTCGGAATACACCGAAATGGTATACCATTGTTTTTCCATAGTGTTTTGTATGCTAAAGCCCTTAAGACAACCCTTTAGGTTTTCAATCAAGGGCTATCTGTATTTATTTTAATCTGATGTCGGAAACGGACGCCCCTGATGGAATCATAGGAAATACGTTATCCTCTTTTTCCACTTTCACTTCCAAAAAGTATGGGTCCTTGGATGCCATCATTTCTTGTACTGCATCTTGAAGGTCGCCCCTTTCGGTCACTCTTCTTGATTTGATATGGTATCCTTCCGCAATTTTCACAAAATCCGGGTTGGTCATAACCGTGGAGGCGTACCTCTTATCAAAGAAAAGTTCTTGCCACTGACGTACCATCCCTAGGTGGTCGTTGTTCAATACCACAATTTTAACGGGTACATTATGTTGGAAAATAACACCAAGCTCTTGAATGGTCATCTGGTACCCTCCATCTCCGATAATAGCGACCACTTCGCGGTCCATGGCTCCCATTTTGGCGCCAATGGCCGCTGGAAGACCAAACCCCATGGTTCCCAGTCCTCCGGAAGTAATATTGCTTTTGGATTGTTTGAACTTGGCATAGCGACAAGCAATCATCTGGTGCTGCCCTACATCGGAAACAATCACCGCTTTTTGCGCGGAAGCCACATTTATCTGTTCAATAACCTCGCCCATGGTAAGACCTTCTTTGGTCGGATGAATATCCTTTTTGATCAAGGTATCGTATTCGATTTTATGAAGCTTATCAAATTCAGCTTTCCAGTCAGCATGCTCTTTATTTTCCAGTAAGGGCAAAATATTTTCCAATGTTTCTTTGGCATTGCCCAGAACTGCAACATCTACCTTTACATTTTTGTTCACTTCGGCCGGATCTATCTCAAAATGCACAATTTTGGCTTGCTTTGCGTAGGTATCCAGATTTCCGGTTACCCTATCATCAAAACGCATTCCTATGGCTACAAGCAAATCGCATTCGTTGGTAAGGATATTGGGCGCATAGTTACCGTGCATACCCACCATACCCACGTTTAAAGGGTGTTCGGTATCCATCGCGGATAGGCCCAATATGGTCCATGCAGTAGGAATCCCTGTTTTTTCCACAAAAGCCTTTAGTTGGGCTTCGGCCTCACCTAAAATAACACCTTGTCCAAATACAATAAACGGTTTTTTGGCATTGTTGATCAATTCCGCTGCTTTCTCCAGACTGTTTGGTTCTGGCTTGGGCACAGGTTTATAGCTTCTTACTTTGGTACATTTTTCGTAAACAAAATCCAGCTCATCGAACTGTGCGTTTTTAGTGATATCGACCAATACAGGTCCGGGCCTTCCGGATTTTGCTATGTAAAATGCCTTGGCTATAATTTCTGGGATTTCTTCCACTTTTGTAATCTGATAGTTCCATTTGGTCACAGGAGTTGATATCCCAACAATATCGGTTTCTTGAAAAGCATCGGAACCCAATAAGTGTCTCGGCACTTGTCCGGTGATGCAGACCATTGGTGTTGAATCTATCTGAGCATCTGCCAAACCCGTTACCAAATTGGTGGCACCAGGTCCCGACGTTGCCATGGCCACACCCACCTTACCGGTTACCCGGGCATAGCCTTGCGCCGCATGTGTAGCGCCTTGCTCGTGACGAGTGAGAATATGGGTGAGTTTGTCTTGGAACTTATATAATTCGTCGTAAACCGGCATAATGGCCCCTCCCGGGTATCCATAGATCAAATCCACACCTTCCGCCAGCAAACAATGGATAATGGCTTCTGCTCCCGTAATCCGCATTGTCTCCTTATTTTGATTCTTCTTTTTCTGTGCTTTTAATGTTTCCATAAGCATGTTATTGGGGATTTCTTCCCTATAGTATTAAAACATATCGGTAACACAGCCTTTAGCTGCAGACGATACCGTTTTTGCATATTTGTACAAACTGCCCGACTTTACTTTTAGTTCGGGTTGTTTCCATTCTTTTCTTCGCTGCTCCAGCTCTTCATCGGAGATGTTGATGTTGATGGTGTTCTTAACCGCATCAATGGTGATTTCGTCTCCGTCTTTTACCAAGGCAATTCCACCACCAACTTGAGCTTCTGGTGAAACATGCCCTACCACAAATCCGTGAGAGCCTCCGGAGAACCTGCCATCGGTGATCAAGGCCACATCCTTTCCAAGGCCGGCGCCCATAATGGCAGAAGTGGGTTTCAGCATCTCTGGCATTCCGGGAGCTCCTTTTGGGCCCTCGTAACGAATAACCACTACATCTCCTTTTTGAACTTTTCCATTGTGAATACCTTCATTTACATCAGCCTCACTATCAAAAACACGTGCGGTTCCAGTAAATTCCAGCCCCTCTTTGCCTGTGATTTTGGCTACCGCTCCTTCAGATGCCAGGTTTCCGTACAAAACTCGTATATGTCCCGTATCCTTAATGGGCTGTTCTTTTTTTCTAATAATATCCTGTCCTTCGGCCAAATCTGGAGCATCCAACAGATTTTCGGCCAAGGTTTTCCCTGTAACCGTAATACAATCACCATGAAGCATACCTTCTTTCAACATATACTTTAATACCGCTGGAACTCCTCCCACCTTATGCAAGTCTTCCATCAAGTATTTTCCACTAGGTTTTAGATCGGCCAGTAATGGGGTTGACTCACTTATTTTTGTAATGTCTTCCAAGGTAAAATCAACTTCTGCAGCGTGTGCAATGGCCATAAAATGAAGTACTGCATTGGTTGACCCGCCAAGTACCGTAACCAACCTAAAGGCGTTTTCCAAGGATTTTTTTGTCACAATATCCCTTGGTTTTATATCTTCCTTGAGCAAATGGTACAATGCAGCACCAGAGGCTTCACAATCTGCTTGTTTTTTATCGTTCACCGCTGGAATGGAAGAATTAAAAGGCATTGACATCCCCATAGCCTCAATAGCCGACGCCATGGTATTTGCGGTGTACATTCCTCCACAAGCTCCGGCACCCGGACATGCTTTATGGATGACCTCTTTGTATTCTTTTTCGTCTATAGCACCTGCGACCTTTTGTCCGTAAGCCTCGAATGCAGAAATAATATCTAGCTTTTTGTTATTGTGGCATCCTGGTGCAATGGTTCCCCCGTATACCAAAATGGATGGACGATTCAATCGTAATTGGGCCATTAGGGCGCCCGGCATATTTTTATCGCAACCAACCACAGTTACCAGGCCATCGTAGCTCATGGCATGGATCACGGTTTCAATGGAATCTGCAATAATATCTCTTGAGGGCAATGAGTAACGCATTCCGGGAGTGCCATTGGATATTCCATCACTCACCCCGATCGTATTGAAGACAAGTCCCACTAAATTGGAGGACTCGACACCCTTTTTTACATCGAGGGCCAAATCGTTAAGATGCATATTACAAGGGTTTCCCTCGTATCCTGTGCTGGCAATTCCGATTAAGGGTTTTTGAAGATCATTATCCGTTAGACCTATGGCATGTAACATGGCCTGTGCTGCTGGCAACGTTGGGTCTTGGGTTACTTTTTTGCTAAACTTGTTCAATTCCATTATCAAATATTCATTCAAACACGGTATTCTTCTTAATTTATACCGAATTTCAAAGATAAATGTTTAAAAAGCCCTAGATTTTTAACAGTTGTGCACTGTTCAAATCCACTGGAAACATAATAAACTTAATTATCTTATTATCAGATTTTTAGACTGATTAAAAATCCAACATTCAATTAATTTTATTGGAAATAAAAAAGGCCTGTATCGTGTGGGATACAGGCCTTTTTCAGTCAATAGCAAGTCTGTATCACCCCGTTCTTGGAACAATAATGACAGCTACGATGACTTGGTTATTTCTTTTCATACGCCAATGGTACAAAAAATTATGATGAATTTGATATCGATACAAGTTTATATTCGGAGAATTTAAAAACGATATTTAATTGATGCCAATATATACCTTGGCAAAAGTTTGATTTGTGTACTTGTGGTTGAGTATTCATCAATATTTAAAATTGTAAAATTCCTTTGATTGGCCAAGTTATTACCTGTTACTTGATATGAAAATTTCGAATTTTGAGGTGCGTAATGCAAATCGAAGTCCGTACTAAAATATGTAGCATTTGGCATTTTGTAATATTTATTGGAAAAAGATCCTGAAATTTCTTTGTTTAGTTTCAACAATAAATTTGTTGACAGATTAATCCAATTAGAATAAGACACTATACCCTTGTAATTGGACTCAGTCCAATTGACATTTAAATCCAAATCAAGGTTTAATGGGAATTCAAAATATGTTGTACCAGAAACATTGATACCTTTAGAAAACAACTCAAGGTTTGAAAAATTACTTGCATTCAGTTTATACGGAAGATTGGACCAATTGATATTCGCTCCTAAATTGGATGAAAAATTCATTTTTTTAAAATAGGAGGTGTAATCCAAGGTAGTAGTGAAATTAGCCCCCCCTTTTACCAATTCATATCTATTAAGAATAATAGATTCATCAATCTGAACATTTTGAGCATACTCTGCTTCATTTTTTTTGAATTTTGTTCTTACAGTTACTTGCTGCGTCTTGAGTTTATTACCTATTTGATAATGAAAGCCAAATAGGTTCTTTCTGGGCACAGCGATAAAATCACCGCCCTTTTTAAAGGATTGGTAACCCGTGAGTTGAAAATTCATCAGAAAATAGTCTGGCAATGGTTCGGTATAATCTCTTTGATAGTCCAGACCAAAACTTCCAATTGACATATTTCTGACACGGAATATGATTTTCGGAACCAACATCCATTTAGAGAAAAAAGATTGAGCGAAATTTATGTCCAAATGTTCAAGTGAGAAATCTGTTTTTATTCTAAGATGTTCAGATATATCAAAAGAAGAATTGAATGATGCTTGAAATTTATTGGAATCAAATGTGATATGATTTTCCAATGAATCAATATTTGTAGACAGATGATTTTGGTTGAAAATGAATTGATTCTCTCTAGCTACTTTTTTTCTCTGATACCCAAATTCCAATGATTGTTTATGTTTTTTTTGATTGAAAACCAATTTGGATATAACCCCATATATTTTAGAAAAGTCATCAGATACATGATGTACCTCCCCTACTTTGCCCTCCGCTATTAGATTATATAAAGTAGGTGAAATCAATCGTCCATTCTGCTCTATGGATTGAACACCAAAATATGCGTAGTTGTGCACTAGGTGTTTATTCCATAGAAGGTGACTCGAATCAAAATGGTTGTAAAAAGAAACATCATCGTTCGCCAAATCCTGTTGAATGTTGTTCCCATTGAACATATTCAGGGCTTCAGAATATTGCGGGCTGGAATTAAACTTTATAAGATTTTTGTAATAACCATTTTCTCTTGGATAATATTGTAGCTCTACCTCACCGGTTGCATTGGATTTTTCAAAGAGTGAATTTTGATTCTCAGTATATCGAACAAGTTCTTGTCCTGTACTGAATAGCGTCTCTTTGAAAATCATTTGGTCTTCAATGTCATTGGCCAAAATACCCGTACCTCTAATTTTCAATTTAGAATTGAGATTGGACACAAAACTTATTGAATTTAGAGATGCATCATTCAAAACAATGTCTTTTTCATCCATTTGATCAATTCGAACTGGTGCAACATCATAGATTGGCGACAAAGAAGATTCCACCCTCTTTTCTTGAACCAATGTGTTAATGTTTATTGTTTTGGTAGCATTCCCCGATTGACCAGTGGCAATCTGTCCAAGATTGTTGTAGTCTCCCAAATAGAAGAATTTTACCTTCTTTTTAATCAATCCAATATTTGCTGAAGATTTGATTCTATCTTTATTTCCTAAGCCAAGGCTCACATTACCAAACCAAACATTTTTGTACTCATCCCTTAAAATTAAATTTAAAGCTACATTTTCTGATTCTGTGACTTTTGATACAACTGGATTGGATTCAAATTGATCAATAATCTCCACCTCCCCCAAGATCTTGGCGTCTAAATTCTTTGAAAGCACCTTATATTTGTCATCAAATAAATCATCACCTTCCACGAGTAATTTGCTAATAAACCTACCATGTGCCTTTATAGAGCCATCTTGAAGTATTTCTATTCCAGGTAAGTCGCGCAGGACATCTTCTATTGTCTGTTCCGTGCCGTCTCTGAAGGAATCCACGTCAATCTTAGTGACATTACCTGTTCTGTATATTTTTTCATTTGGTTCCAATGTTACCTCATCTAAATGCTCCACTTTTTCGTTCAAAACAAAAGTGACTTGGTATTTGGATTTATTGGGCTCTATAGTAATCAGGTGGCGGCTTGTTTCTAACCCTAAACCTGAAGCGATGATCAATACTTTGGAAGGAATATCTTTTGGAAGGTCTATGCTAAAAAAACCATGATTGTTGGTAAAACCATACACCAAAATTTTTTCTTGTTCATTGGCAACAACAATATTTGCCCCTACTACAGGGTCCTTATTGAAATCGAGAACATGCCCCGAAATCCGTTCTTGCGAGTAAAGAGGTAAAGAAAATAAAAAAAGAGAAACTGCAAGTGTTAAGGTCCGCAACGAATGAAGCTTAATTTTCGAAAGATTCTATATAGACATCACTAAAGACAGGTCTTTTTGGAGTGCCTCCCCCATAACGCTCAGACATTATTACCGTTTTATTGTATGCTCTTTCCAAACTTTCAACCAGCATATCTTTGAATTCATGTATCGTCATCCAACCTTGGGAATCATTGGAAGTTCTTTGCACTTTCGAAATAGGGGTTTGGTTGTTTGTAGGAAACTCCAAGCTTTTTAAATAAATAAACATTTCTTTTCTATCATCATAAGCTTCTACGATTAAACCTGGAAGACCTTGCAATTTCCAAGGCCCATAAGGTAAAGGTATGTCACGGACGTACCACGCAGTATAGGTTCTTCCCCTAAACTTGCCTGTTGCTTTGAATGCTTTTATATTACCTATTTTCTTGGTTTCATCGATTAACTTCCATTCTATTCTGGGGCGGGATTCAGCAACATAAATGTTGCCTTTAAACCTTTGACTCCACCACAAAGAATCGGATTCCCTGTTAAAATAAACCTGTTTTCCGTATCGGAAAGTATTTGAGCCACCTGTATAAACAGTTGTTTGCCCATCGGAACCGGTTACCATAGTGGTTTCATTTACTGAGGATTCCAAAGAGTCCTTAGCTGTAACATAATAAGACTCATTTTCATCAAAAACCAAATATGCGTTTAAATCAGGACCTGCAGCACTCCTCATTCCTGGACTTTCAATATGACCATAATAAACCAAGCCTTTACTTTGTGACCACCCTTGGGCCGAAAAAAATAATATGACAAAAAATATAAAATACTTCATAAGAAAAATAACAAGCTTAAAAAAACAACGCGCTTTTTAAACCGGCGCGTTGTATCTATTGTTGCACCTTAAACTAATCACACATAGATGTTGCCATTTCCAGTACATCTCCCATGGTATAGTCAAGGTTATAAAAATAACCAGCATATACGCCGTCACAATAAACATGGATTTTCGGGTAAAAAAAGTTGTCTTCTGGTTTATCAGAATTTAGTGATGCGAAGCTATTCATAGATAAAAGTCCAATCACTCCAATTAACAGTAATTTTCTCATAATGTTTGTTAAAATATTCCTTACAAGCTTAATGAACTTGTGAGAATATTCAGGAGTAGAATTGATGGACACCTCATTTGGATTGACGAGTGCCAGAAACCAATTGACGGATGACCTGAAAAGGATGAGAAAAAAGTATAAAAAGGGTTGGTAATCAAATTAGCCAAGCTTAAACCTCAATTCATCACCGTATTTCTTTTGGGCCAAAATGGAGATGGACGTTTCTGAAAGTTGCAAAATACGCGGGTAGCCACCCGTGGTTTGACCATCCTTCATTAAAATGATCATACGCCCTGCAGGGGTCAACTGAATGGTTCCCGGTAAAGTTCCGGAAGTCAATATGGAATGTGAATGTCCAGCAATCAATTCGGCAAGCTGATAGGCCATTCGGTTGTTTTCCTTGGAAACCCTAAAGGTTCTTGTGAAAATATCGGCAAGTTGTGTATCGGACAACAAGGAAAACTCCGGTCCTTTAAACACCTTTAAGGTGCCTAGGCCAAATAGCTCTTCAATTTTGACCCCAGAAATTTTAGGGGTATAGTTTTGAGTGGCTTCGTAGGGTATTTCATCACCATCTTTTATTCTACCCATTTTTGTAACTGGATAAAAAAATGAGCGGCTATTTAGTACTTTTCCGGTCTTAAACCCTCCTTTGATGGCCAAATATCCCCTAAAACCTGTTTCGAGTCGCCCATAAGACAATATGTCTCCCTCTTTTACCTTGATTACGGTATAATTTTCCACGGGTTCATTGTTCAAAGTGGCCATTATTTGTGCGCCGGACAAACTTATATAGGTGTCGTAATTGAATTGAAGCGTGGGTCCTGTCATGGTAATTTCCATAACGGCATCGTTTTCTTCATTGTCCAACAAAAGATTGGCTTTTTTTACCGATTCGCTATCCATTGCTCCAGCTACCGGCACACCTATATCGCGATACCCAAACCTGCCAAGGTCTTGGATGCTCGAATAAAGTCCTGCTTTTAGCACCTTAAGCATTGAGAGCAATTTTTTCCGGTTTATAAATACCTACCTCCCCTTCTATTTTATGAAGTTTATGCTCTGCCTCGGAAATACTCGTAAATCGAATTTTATCCCCCACATTTATAAAACAAGGGGTTGACTTATCGGGGTCAAAAAGGTTCACCGGACAGTTTCCTAAAATGTTCCAACCGCCGGGAGACTCCTGAGGATAAATTCCCGTTTGTTTGCCCGCTAATCCAACAGCCCCTTTCTCGACCTTTAGTCTCGGTTCGGCGCGTCGTGGTATTTCCAAAGTTGATGGCAGTCCTCCCAAATACATGAATCCGGGCAAAAAACCAATGCCATACACCACATACTCATGCGAAGTGTGCTGCTTGATCAATTCGTCGGTGGATAGGTTCAAAGTTCTCGCGACTGTTTCCATATCCAGGCCAAACTCAAGATCGTAGCACACCGGCAGTGTCCATAAATGCTGAATGCGTTGGGTCTTGGACTTTGTTTGATTTTTACGGCACTCTTGGATTACGGCCTTGGTTTCATCAAAATCCACCGGACCAAAATTGTACACCATAGTAACGGAATTGTAGGCTACGGACATTTCCCAGCCAAGAATGCCCTTTTCCTTAAAGGCATCCATAAAATCCAGGATATCGGCCAGAATGGCTTCGTTTACCTCTTTGGGCCATTCCACTAAAATGGCTCGCTCTCCAAAGGGTTTGATGCTTATGGGGTAACTTTTCATGAGTTTAGGTGTACCTGGTTTTGGGGTAATTTTTCTGAAAGATACATCAATATTTTCAAGGCAGAAACCGTATCACCATGAACGCAAAATGTTTTGGCCTGAATATGATGCCTTTCTTCCTCTATGGTAAGAACCTCTTGTTTTTTGATCATGGGCAATATATGCGCCAATACCGCTTCGGGATTTTCGATGAGGGCATTGTTCTCTTTTCTGGAAACCAAGGATAGGTCGCGATTGTAATTCCTGTCGGCAAAAGCCTCAAACCAAATTTTAAAACCGCGTTCTTCTCCAATTTTTGCTATTACCGAATCAAAGGGAACATAGAGTATTGCGCTATCTTTATAACCATCAATGGCACTCAAAAATACATTTGCCAAATCCTCGTCCTTTGCAGTTTGATTATATAGTGCTCCATGGGCCTTAATATGATGTAAAGAAACGTTCTGCTGTTTTAAAACCTCATCAAAGTCCGCCAATTGTTTTTTAATACTTTTTGATAACTCATGGTTTGAAATATGCATCACTTCCCTTCCAAAATTTATTCTGTCCGGGTAAGATGGATGTGAACCTACCTTAACATGATGCCGTTTGGCCAAAGCAACCACATGCCCCATGGTTTCACTGTCCCCAGCATGTCCGCCGCAGGCAATATTGCAGGAACTTATAAAAGGAAGAATGTCCGCCTCATTGCCTACTCCTTCACCTACATCACAATTGATATCTATGGTAAAATGATCCATTTACAACAAACCTATTACTTTTAAAATACTTTTTGCACCGAGAAAAATGGCAAAAGCGACGATTGCGATACCAAACACATTTTGAATAACAGAATTTTGGTGTTCTCCCATCACCGATTTTTTGTTCACAATCCATAAAAGCAACAAGGCCATTACGGGCAATAAAATACCGTTGGCAATCTGTGCAAACTGAATAACTTCGATGGGTTTTATATCAAACGAAAGGAAGACTATTCCGCACAGCACAATACTTCCCCATACCATTTTAAACTTTTTGTTCTGCATTCCACCTTCCCAACCAAAACAACTACTGGCCACATAGGCTGCGGCCAAAGGTGCCGTTATGGCGGATGTTATACCAGCGGCCAAGAGCCCAGCTGCCATAAACAAAAATGCCATTTTACCAAACAAGGGCTCCAGTGCCAATGCCATGTCCAAGGCATTGTTTATATCGGAAATGGGTGCCGCAGAGGCGGTTATCAAAATGGCTATGGAAACCAACCCTCCTAATCCAATGGACACTATGGTATCCCAATTCACAGCTTTTAAATCGGATTTGTTTTTCCATTTCTCCTTTACCAAAGATGCGTGCAAGAATAGGTTGTAGGGAACCACCGTTGTGCCTACCAAAGCTATCACGGTCAATAGCCCATCTTCCGGTAATCTGGGCACGAACATGCCTTTTAATATTCCATAAATCGATGGTTTTGTTATAATGGCGCAAACCACAAAGCTCACACCCATGATCCCCACCAGGCCCACAAATATTCTTTCCAATGTTTTATAACCGCTAAACCACAATAGCAAAAAAATGATGCCTCCAATAAATGCGGGTAAAAATGGTTTTAATTGTGGCTGGGGCAATAGCTGCTCCAACCCAAGGGTAGCACCTCCAATATTTCCTGCTTCGTAGGCCGCATTTCCAATTAAAATGGCCCCCAAGACAATAATTATTACCATATTCTTGACCCACTGTGTTTTTAATTCGGACCTAACCACATCCACCAGTCCGTTCTGGGTAACAAGCCCTATTCTACCGGCCATTCCCTGTAAAACAATGGTTGCAATAATGGAGACCACCAAAGCCCAGATTAGTGCATAGCCAAAACGGGCTCCCGCCAAAGTACACATGGTAATGGTCCCAGGTCCGACAAAGGCGGCCGCGACCAAAACACCTGGCCCAATTTTTTTAAACATTATATTCTTTTTTTGAAGCCTTCAATTTAATAGGATAAATGGACAAATCGTGCATTTCATCCAAAAAAGCGTATTTCATCTAAAAGTGGGGTGCGGTACATCGATTTTTTATACTATTTCAACTTTCTGAAAGTTATAATAGTCCCAAATCATACTTAGACTTAAACCTGACAAAAACTTATGACATGTAAGGATTGCGGCAAAACTATTGGCCCCCAACAATATAAGGCATCCAAAGACTCTCTTGGCATTACACTTTGCGAAAGACACTCAAAGCTAATCAAGAGGGTAATACTGGATAACAACACCCCGCTTGAGGCTATACACCTATTTTATGCATTAAAGGAGGCCGGGGTCCATCCCATGTTGGAATGGTGGGACGGTAAAAAATCCGTGGACATTGCCATTTCGCGAGTTAAGCTCAATATAGAGATCGACAAAGATTACAACATGATAACCCATGAACAGGCCATAAATGATCTTGAAGATGCCATGCATTCCTTTAAAAATGGATTTACCACAGTCAGGATACCCCATTTGGCCATTAAATATTATTTGGACGAAACCGTAGAAAATATTTTGGGAATCATTTCTGGACTAAAAGCCAATATTAAAGCCATTTAGCCTATTGTAGATTTTACCTTTTCAATTTTTCCGATCTTGTGTGTTTGATACACAAGAATTCCAAATTGGACCTTGATATCACATCAATCTTATGGTCGGGTTCTTTGGGGGCTTTAACCCAACCATCCTTCGCGATCCAGACTTCGGTACTGTATGGCTTCGGAAATGTGATTTTCTTGAACCTGTTCGGATTGCTCCAAATCTGCAATGGTTCGGGACACCTTTAAAATACGATCATATGCTCTGGCCGATAGGTTTAGGCGTTGCATGGCTTCTTTTAATAAATTTTTAGAAGAAGGACCCAACTTACAATACGTACGGATTTGTGTGGTTCCCATTTGGGCGTTGTAATGGATACCTTCTATGTCCACAAACCTTTTGGTTTGGATTTCTCGAGCCGCCTCTACCCTTTTTCTTATTACAACGCTGCTTTCTCCCTTACGTTCATCGGACAATTTATCAAAAGGAACTGGAGTCACCTCAATGTGTATGTCTATCCTATCCAATAACGGGCCCGATATTTTGCTCAAATACCGTTGCATTTCAGCCGGCGATGAAGTAACCGGAGCGTCCGGGTCGTTAAAATATCCTCCTGGACTTGGAT
Source organism: Flagellimonas sp. ABD4_174 (assembly GCF_056160185.1). Taxonomy (NCBI): domain Bacteria; kingdom Pseudomonadati; phylum Bacteroidota; class Flavobacteriia; order Flavobacteriales; family Flavobacteriaceae; genus Flagellimonas; species Flagellimonas sp. ABD4_174. The sequence continues at coordinate 1,936,779 of NZ_JBSWWP010000001.1, read as the reverse complement.
TCATACTCGCTACTAGCATAAAACTACTGGGATAGGTGACCGTAAATTGCGCTCTGGCAATGGTTACTTCTCTATCTTCCATAGGTTGTCGCATTACTTCCAGCACCCGACGCTCGAATTCTGGGAGTTCATCCAAAAAAAGAACACCATTGTGCGATAAAGAGATCTCTCCCGGCTGAGGATAACTTCCTCCCCCTACCAAAGCGGCAGAACTTATGGTGTGATGTGGGTTTCTAAAAGGCCGCTGACTCATCAGCCCCTTATTTTTCACCTTGCCGACAACGCTATGTATTTTAGTGGTTTCCAAAGCCTCATGCAAGGTCATGGGCGGTAAAATGGATGGCAACCTTTTGGCGAGCATGGTCTTACCGGCTCCAGGCGGACCGATTAAAATTATATTATGCCCACCGGCCGCTGCTATTTCCATGCAACGTTTAATGCTTTCCTGTCCTTTTACATCGGCAAAATCAAATTCTGGAAATTGAAGATTCTCATAAAACTCCTGGCGAGTATCCACATGGGTTTGCACCAAAAGAGCCTTGGTATCAAAAAAATTTATGACCTGTTCAATATTTTCAACGCCGTAAACTTTTAGACCGTCCACTATGGCGGCTTCGCTTGCGTTCTCGGAAGGGAGGATAAATCCTTCAAAGCCTTCCTCCCGTGCTTTTATAGCTATCGGCAGGGCTCCTTTTATGGGTTGCAGACTACCATCCAGCGAAAGCTCGCCCATAATTAAATAGTTTTCAATGTTGTCGGATTTTATCTGGTTGGATGCCGCCAAAATACCCAGGGCCAAAGTAAGGTCGTAGGCCGAGCCTTCTTTTCTTAAATCGGCCGGGGCCATGTTTATGGTAATCTTTTTTCCCGGTATTTTGTAACCGTTGTTTTGGAGTGCTGCAGCAATTCGGTAATTACTTTCTTTTATGGCATTGTCCGGCAATCCTACCAAATGATACCCGATTCCCTTATCGATATTGACCTCCACAGCAATGGTAGTTGCCTCGATACCGAACACGGCACTTCCGTAAACTTTTATGAGCATAAGCATTCTTGTTGAAAATGATTGAAAAAGTAATCAATCCTGTTTCAAAAAGAATCGCTTTTTGATGAATGCCCTGTTTTGAATTGATGGATGGCCCATCTGGATCAATAAAAGATCAATACCGATTCTGCGGTTTCCTCGATCTCTTGTTTGTTCATCATCATTTTACGGAATTCGCCGTTCACATACATTTCCGCTTGATCTTTGTAATGCTTGCTCAATGGGTTCCCGGATTGACCGGTAGGTAAAATACTGATGCTGTTCTCAATATCTGAAAAATCGATGATCCTTCTGGTAGATGGTCCCGAGTTTACTTTGTAAAAACCAGTTTCATCATAAGGAAAAGCTAGGTTGTTTATTACTTCCCTTGTTCCTACAATGGGGAAAGGACCTACATTAAAATACTTACGGAGCCATTCCACTTGCCCGAATGGATGCTGGTGCTCCAAAGTATGTACCTTGTCCCAGGTCCATTGGCTCGGGTCGTCTCCAAAATCCTTGACCAGCGATTCCCAAGTTTGTGCAAAGGATATCATTACAATATCTTCCCTGGTTTCGACCACATTGGGCGTGTTAATGTTATCCCACCATTCACCTTCCTTCATTTGGGCACCCCAGGCGATCTGTCTTTTGAATAAATGGGTGGACAAGAATTGTTTGAACATCTCTGGCCCCATCTCATCTTCCATTGTGTTTTTGACCATTTGGTACAATGTTCGGTGATAAATTACCGGGCTTGTTGAGTTAAGCGTATATTCTCCGTTCCAATTTTTTAAGGAGTCCAATAGGACCAATTGTTTACCGGACAAATGGGTAACATCGAACAACTTGATCAACTCATTGATAACTTCTTTGTTTACCGGGGAGGTTACATCCAGAATCATTTCCGACATGGCTTCCTTGTCCCAATCGTTCTTGGCATCGAGCAGCTGAACTATACGTTTGGCCCTGTTTTCGGGCAGATAATACCCAGGATACAACATGCCGGAGATGGAATCGGGTTGATTGTTCGCCGAATACACATAGTTCCAGGGTGGATTTTCGGCCATTGGATTCTCTGAAAAGTCCAAATAGCGCAAGGGTTCGTCTTTTCCCGAGGCTCCGTCCAAAATAAATTTTGTAGATAAACTATCCGGCATTTGGTACAGCTGAGCACTCGCCCACCAAGCAACATTCCCTTCTGCATCGCCGTACATAATATTAAGTCCGGGCGCATGTATATTGGGCAAAGCACTTTTAAACTCCTCCATGTTCTTTGCATGGCTGATCCCATGCAATGCATGCATTACCTTATTTTTTGGCTTGGTATAAATCCAGGACATGGCAACGGGTCGATCGCCCGTAATTTGATCCGCTATATTATTTAAAATAGGACCGTGATGTGTTTTCCGATAAGTAAAAGCAACGTCTTTCCCATCTTTTACTTTAATGGTCTTGTTAACGACCTCATAGTTTTTCCAGCCTTCAACTGTTTTATACTGCGTGCTATCGGTGGGATTGGTCTCCTCGTAGTAAAAGTCGATGTCGTCGTTTTCGAACATCGTCATACCGTAGGCCAAGTTTCTATCGTGACCCAATAAAGGAAAAGGAATCCCTGCCATATGATACCCGTATTTCTCGTAGGTAGGCGTGCTAATGTGCGCTTCGTACCAAACGGATGGCTGTGCAAATCCTATATGCGGGTCGTTCGCAAAAAGGACTTTACCGTTTTTGGTCTTATCGGGCGCCAATACCCAACTGTTGCTTCCTTCCAACATTGGAATCGGCAGGTTTTCTAGGGCAGCCGTGACACTTGCGGTAATTTGAGTGCCCAGTGTATCGGTTTTTACTCCTTTATAATTTTTTATCCAAACGGTAGAAGTATCGGACGTGATCGCCAGGTCCTTTATAACATCGTCTCCCAATTTATTGCGCATACTGGTCAACAAGGGGTCCGTTTTGTGAGCCATGGCAAAACTAAAGGCCATATATCCTACGGCATTGTAGACATCGTCAATGGTAAATGGCTCTTTTTCCAGACCCGTTAAATAAAATTCGATGGGGGTCGGACCGTTTTTTATAAATTCGTTAATACCATCCAAATAGGCTTGCGTAAGTACAATGGCCTCACTATCCTTATCCAGTTCACTAACTGTTTTTTTGGTATGGTCATCAATGCCAAGGGATAGAAAAAATTTATCCGTTTTAACCATATCTTCACCAAAAACCTCTGCCAGCCTTCCTTTTGCCACACGTCTCAACAACTCCATTTGCCACAATCTGTCCTGTGCGTGTACATATCCAAGCGCTTTTAGGGCATCTTTTTCATTTTTGGCATAAATATGAGGTATACCGTATGGATCAAAATAAGTGGTTACCTCGCTAGATATGCCAGGCAACGTTTTTTTTCCTCCATAATCGGGTTTAAGGCTGTTTAAAAATATGGCAACGCCAATAATTGTAAGTAGAAGTAATCCTAGAAGTACAAAGAGTACCTTTTTGAGTTTTTTCACGAAGATGGGTTAAGTCAATTTGTCCATCCTAAGTTATAATTATTTTCTTAATCCACTTAAAAAAATTTGACGAATGTCAACTAATTTCCCATGGAAAGGTTATGCTTTTCCAATCCCGATCTTAACCATGCCCCATAGGTTTCCACATCTACATATTGTACCGCTTGGTTCAAGATTTCCATATTTGGGGACAATAACACATAATAGGGTTGAGAGGCCGCATTAAAGTTAACAGTTTGGAAGGTACCCCATTTTTGACCGATGGTCTCGATAGCTTTAATTCTTCCGGAGTCGAATTTAAAATTGAACTGTTCCGATTTAGGCAGCTCCTTTCTATCGTCCACATAAAGTGAAATTAGCACGTATTCCTCTTTTAGAATTGGATAGATGCTTGGATCGCTCCATACATTTTCTTCCATTTTTCTGCAATTGACGCATGCCCATCCCGTAAAATCGAGCAGAATGGGTTTGTTTACTTCTTTGGCAAAGGCCACGCCCTCGTCAAAATCCTTAAAACAATCCAATCCCAAGGGACAATCACTTTCCGTTTCCACTACACTATAAAAGCTTGGTGGCGGGAAACCGCTCAACAATTGCAATTGGTTGACATTAAATAGCCCTAGAACCAAATACACCGTAAAAACCAAACTTACTATTCCCGTTAGCTTTCGTGCTGGTGAAAGATTTTTTCTTGGTCCGTCGTGAGGAAATCTAATCACACCGAACAAATACAGTGTGGTCAACACAAAAAGTACGACCCATATCCCAATGAATATTTCTCTTTTAAAAATACCCCAATTGCCTACCAAATCAGCATTCGACAAAAATTTGAATGCGAGGGCCAATTCCAAAAATCCGAGAACCACCTTAACTGTGGTCATCCAACCGCCGGACTTGGGCAAAGAATTTAACCAGGCCGGGAACATGGCGAACAAAGCAAAGGGGAGCGCCAAAGCCAGGCCAAACCCTACCATTCCCATGGTTAGATTTGTGGCCACATTGCCTTCTGCCAATGTTGTACTCCCCAAAAGTCCTCCCAAAATGGGCCCGGTACAGGAAAAGGATACGATGGCAAGGGTCAACGCCATAAAAAAGATGCCCAACCCACCTCCTACTTTGGACGAGGCGGCGTCCATTTTGTTGGCCCATGAACTTGGCAACGTCAATTCGTAATAACCAAAAAATGAAAAGGCAAAGAATACAAAAATGACAAAGAAGAACACATTGAGCCAAATATTGGTGGCAATGGTATTCAATATTTGAGAATCGACCGAATTGAACAGATGAAAGGGCAGGCTCAACAGAAAATAGATCAACACAATAAAGAAACCGTACAATATGGCATTGCCCACTCCTTTAGACCTATTCTGCGATTGTTTTGTGAAAAAGGAAACCGTTAATGGAATCATTGGAAAAACACATGGGGTCAACAAAGCGATCAGACCTCCCAAAAAACCAAGCCCAAAAATCACCCAAAGACTGGATTTTCCATCAGACCCCCCTACTCCATTTTGGTTCAATAACTGTTTGTTTTTAAAATCAACTTTAAGGGACTCCCCAAGAGCAGCACTCCGGTCGTCCAAAGCAGTTTCTTCGGCCACAAAACCGCTACCGTCCAACGATATCTGAAAATATTCATCCACTGGAAGGCAAACTTCTTTACAGATTTGATAAAAAAGGTTCACCGAAATTTGATTGACGGAGGTATCCAGTAGTTTTATTTTTTGGGTAAAAATGGCTTCCTCTTTAAAAAAGGTCTCCTCAACTTCGAAGATATCGCTGTACTCTTTGATAGTTTCACTTTCCTGGGTCTTTCCTAAAAGCTCGTAATCCTCTCCGGCCTTTTCAAAAGTAAACTCACTGGGCAGTGAACCTCCTTCTGCGGTATATTGGGAATACACATGCCACCCGTCCATGATCTTACCTTTGAACACCAATTCGTATTCGGTATCCGAAATTTTATGCACTTCGTGGCTCCAAACTGCAGGGTTTTCATCGGTTTGGGCAAAAATGGTAAAATTAATAAAGAGAAATCCTAGAAAGAGTACTGCTAATCTCATGTAATTTGGGTAATCTTAAGTATTTTCCGGGTTGAATCATCAACCTTAAATCGTTCGTCGGCCCGTTTGCCCACAACCCAAACAATTTTGTTGTCCGAGCAGAGCAGCCACTGTTTTTCTTTGGAAACAAGATCCATTTTTTCATCCTTGAAAAATTTGGACACTTTTTTCTTTCCTTTCATGCCGAATGGATAAAAATAGTCGCCATTTATCCAATTCCTTAACACTAACGGAAAGTTTAACTTTTCCTTGTCCAAAAATACGACATTTTTAGCCCTTTCATCAATGCATCGCACATCTTCCAACAGTAATTTAACAGGTCGATCAATGCGAGTGTCCGCTATATGGACATAGTAGGATTGACCCGCATTACTTTGCAGTTTTGACAGGATTAGACAATCCCTATCCTTTACCATCCGATGAGTTCTTGAAAACACTTGTTTTCCACTCTCCGCGGACAGTAGACCTTTTACATCATCCCACTCCGTAAACCCAAAATCATTAAATAGGCCATATAGATGGGCATCCAATGGGTCAAGTTGCCGTAAATCTTCAATTCTTATTTTGATGTCACCTTTCCAAGGCTGGAACACGCGATCCTTTAATTCTTTTATGGAGTTTTTAAGAATACCGTTGGATTGGCCCAGATTATTCTGCGTACGCAAAAAGTTTTGAAGAAAAGTAGGGTGCAGTTCCTTTAAGAGAGGAACTATTTGATGGCGGATTTTATTTCGAAGATATTTTGTGCTGGCATTGCTACTATCCTCTCGCCAATTTATATTTTCTGATTTTGCATATCCCAAAAGTTCTTTTTGAGAAAATGGCAAGAGAGGACGTATCACCTCTCCATTGATTTCAGGTATTCCAGATAGCCCATCGAGCCCTGTTCCACGGGATAGATTAATCAAAAAGGTTTCGAGACTATCATCTGCGTGATGCGCCGTAAGCACATACCCACAACTTGTGTTGTCCAATATCTCGGTAAACCATTGGTAGCGAAGGTCACGTGCGGCCATTTGAATGGAAATGCCATGATTCCTGGCATACTCTTCTGTTTCAAAATGTTTTACATGCACTTGAACCCCCCATTGCCTTCCCGAATTACGAACAAAATCTTCATCACCGTTACTCTCTGCTTCCCTGAGCTTAAAATTGCAATGGGCCAATTCTATATCCAATCCCAGTCCAAGACATAAATGTGCAAGCACCATGCTGTCCAATCCGCCACTACAAGCCAACAATAGCCTATTATCCTTTAAAAAAGGTAAATTTTTGGCAATATGCTCCTTGAATTTTAAAAACATAGCGCGAATTTACGAATAAACCTTAGCCTTCTTCCAAAACGGTTCGCATTGCTTTGGCCTTGAGCAGACATTCCTGATACTCCATCTCTGGTTTGGATTCTGCAGTTATGGCGCCGCCAACAGAATAAGAAATATATTTTTTTTCGGCGTTGTACAAAATACTTCGGATCACCACATTAAAATCAAAGTTACCTTGAGGATCAAAATATCCGACCGTTCCACTGTACAACCCTCTTCGGGTCTCTTCCAAGTCTTCAATGATCTTCATGGCGGAAATTTTTGGGGCCCCCGTCATACTGCCCATTGGAAAAGTTTCTTTTATGATTTCAACTGGGTTTTTATTTTCTTCCACTTTTGAAATTATTGTTGAAATCAATTGGTGTACTTGCTTAAACGTGTGCACCTTGCACAATTCCTCGACCTTAACGGTACCCTTTATGGCACTCTTGGAAAGATCATTGCGCACCAAATCGGCGATCATAATATTTTCTGCCCGTTCTTTCTTGTTCCTTGCCAATTCATCCTTAATTTTTTCATCCTCATTGGCATCTTTTCCCCTCGGAGCAGTTCCTTTGATCGGTTGAGAGATTACCTTTTGGCCTATCTTTTTTATATAGCGTTCCGGTGAGGCACACATTAAATATTGATCATGCATTTTTACATACGCCGCGAACGGAGGTTCGGATATACTGTTCAATCTAATGTAGGTTTCCAATGGTTCTATAACAACGTCTTCTGCATAAAATTCTTGACAAAAGTTGGCCTCGTAAATGTCGCCTCGATGAATATGTTCCAAAAAGCGATTGGCTTTTTCAAAATAGGCATCCTTGTGGATCCGCATTTTTATTTTGATGGGCTCGGCATCACTCTTGGGTAGATCCAGAGAGCCGTATTCCCGAATTTTGGCCAAGTCGCCATCAATTTCGCAGGCATAATCGTTTAAATAGTTGAACCTAAGTTGTCCGTCTGCTATAATGATGATCTTTTTGGGACAAAAAAAACGAAGTAAAGGGAATCCAAGTCCATCAAAATTGTTGGACGTTAAATCTTCAAGTTCATTTTTAAAATCATACGAAAAGTAGCCGAACAACCAATCCCTTCTTCGTTCTATAAATGTTTGAAGTTCGGCGTCGGTATTGACCCATTCTTGAGCGCCAACTGCCAAACATGCCTCGAAAGTGGAGTATGGGTCTTGGTGCCGGTTACTGTCCAGCCAAACCACTTCCCTGTTCGACCTGGACCACTGTAGCAGCGCCATTTTACTTTGTAAGTCAGGGCTTATCTTAAAAGAACGGTTCGTCCGCAATACCTATTTATTTTAACGAATCTAAAAATGTGTCGAGTGCCTTTTGGTGATCTTCCTTTAAAGCCTTGTCAACAATTGCACCATCAAAATTATCATAAAATGAAGGCAAGGAAAAGGTCGCTGTTATCTCTGCCCCAAATCTCGGCAACATATTCCCTACAACTTCAATAGAGCCCTTGGCTCCTCTTTTTCCCCCTGATGTTGACATTAAAAAAACCTTGGTTCCTTCCAAAAAACCCCTGTCCGATCTAGATAGCCAATCCAATACGTTCTTAAAAAAAGCCGAAGGATTTCCATTGTGTTCGTTTACGGATAAAATAAGCGCCTCGGAATTTTTGATCTTAGTTTGTAGTTCTTGTATTTGCTTTGGAAAACCATTTTCTTTTTCGTAATCTTCGCTGTACATCGGAAAAGGGTGTTCTGCCATGTTCAACACCTGAATATCACTGTCTTGCACCAATGAAACCGTATGCTTTACCAATTTAAAATTGATGGATGTTGAAGAATTGCTTCCGGCCAGTGCCAAAATTGCAGCCATAGTATAAAATTGTTGATTGTTTCGCTAAAATACCTCGATCAAAGCAGAGATGCGACTATTTTGTATATTTTTGACGCACAGAACATCCAAACATACTGCAAAACAAGTATATAGGTCGAAGTAAATTTAGATGACAGCCAAAAGTAATAGGTTATTTTTTATTGATGCCATGCGGGCCTGGGCCATATTAATGATGCTCCAAGGTCACTTTATCGACGGTTTGCTCGACCCTGTTTTTAGAGACCAGGACAATCCGGTTTACAGCATTTGGCTGTATTTTCGAGGAATTACCGCTCCGGTATTTTTTACGGTATCGGGTTTTATATTTACATACCTGCTCATTAGAGTGCCTCAATCGGGTATGGAAAATCCCAGGGTTGCTAAAGGAATTCGACGGGGATTACAACTTTTGGCCATTGGATATTTGCTAAGATTAAACCTCGGAGGACTATTTAAAGGACAGATTTACAACGCTTTCTATCTGGTCGACGTATTACATTGTATTGGAATGTCCATCTTGGGACTTATTGGAATCTATGTATTCACATCGAAAAGAAAAAAATGGATGTTCCCTTTGGTTTTGATCAGCTTCACCTTGATTCTATTCCTTTTTGAGAGGGTTTATAAGGATTGGTCTTTTGCATTTTTACCCGATTTCCTTGCCAACTATTTCACAAAGGCGAATGGCTCTGTGTTCACTATAATACCTTGGTTCGGTTATGCCACTTTAGGTGCTTTTATTTCGGTATTGTTTACCCGTTATAAGGATTTTAAATATTTATATCCCTCCGCCATTGCACTTTCACTGGGAATGGGATACCTGCTAATTTATCAATCCACCGACGTGTTTGCCCTACTATACGATTGGACCGGCTTTGAATTCCTCAAATTGATTTTGTCCAATAACTACCTATTTATTCGATTAGGCAATGTTTTTGTTGTTTTTGCCGTGTTTATGGTCCTAAGGCAGTTAATGACCAACAAAACGGTTTTAAAAATCGGGGCAAGCACCTTATCCATTTATGTAATACACTTCATCATTTTATACGGCAGTTTTACCGGGTTGGGGCTGTACCGATTTTTTAATCGTTCGCTATCCCCTGAAATAATTATACCCGGAGCAATCCTTTTTATGATAGCTTGTAGTTATTTTGCATTGCAATACAACAAGTACGAGACGCTTATTAAATCTCAGGTTGTTTTGGGCGCTAGGTTCGCCCGAATCCAGCTACTGGAATTAAGAGAGGCGTCAATCCCTGTTTTCCGTGAACTTTATGTACGGTTTAGGCTCTTTTTGCGACGATTATTACGAACTGTTCGGAGCTAAAAAAAGCATCCAATCCTAAGATTGAATGCTCTTTTTGTACTTAGCTTCTTCTATCTATTTGCGGGTATATTCTAAGTTGATACTAGAATCAAATTCAACCCCACTTTTTTGATTACACGTGCAGTGCCCTATCATCGGTCGCTGCCAATGCCGCTTCTTTAACTGCCTCTGCAAAAGTTGGGTGCGCATGGCTCATTCGAGAAATATCCTCCGCAGACGCCCTAAACTCCATAGCGGTAACACCTTCTGCGATCAAATCGGCACAACGTGCCCCGATCATGTGGATCCCCAATACTTCGTCGGTATTTTTATCTGCAAGGATTTTTACAAAACCATCGATGTCCATACTGGCTCTTGCTCTTCCCAAGGCGCGCATTGGGAACTGACCTGATTTGTATTCAATACCTTCTTCCTTCAATTGCTCTTCCGTTTTTCCAACAGCAGCAACCTCTGGCCATGTATAAACCACACCTGGAATTAAGTTGTAATCGATATGTGGTTTTTGTCCTGCCAATAGTTCAGCGACCATAGTTCCTTCTTCCTCGGCCTTGTGCGCCAACATAGCTCCTTTCACCACATCGCCGATGGCATAAATATTGGACACATTGGTTTGCAGGTGTTCGTTCACCTCTACTCTTCCCCTATCATCCAATTTCACTCCGGCGGCTTCGGCATTCAACCCATCAGTATAAGGTTTACGACCAACACTTACCAGGCAGTAGTCGCCAGTAATGGTAACCTCGTTTCCTTTTTTATCGTCGGCTTTTACAATTACTTCATCACCTTTGCGCTCAACAGATTTTACTTTGTGGGAAAGGTTGAACTTTACCTTTTGCTTTTTCATCACTTTGGTAAGTTCTTTGGAGAGTGCCCCGTCCATTCCAGGAATAATTCGATCCATATACTCCACCACGGTCACATCCGCCCCTAATCTTTTGTACACCTGACCGAGCTCCAATCCAATAACTCCACCACCGATTACGATCAAGTGCTTGGGAACCTCTTTCAGTTTTAAGGCTTCGGTAGAGGTAATCACTCGCTCCTTATCAATTTCGATAAAGGGTAAGGAAGAAGGTTTGGAACCTGTGGCGATAATTATATTTTTCGCCTCAATCGTTTCTTCACCATCTTCTTTTGCAATGATAACATGGGTGGCATCCTTAAAACTACCAATACCGTGATACACATCTATTTTGTTCTTGCCCATTAAAAACTCAATACCCTTTGTAGTCTGGTCCACAACACCTTGCTTACGGGCAATCATTTGCTCGAGGTTGACTTTTATCTCGCCGGGTATTTCGATTCCATGCTCTTCAAAATGTTTTATGGCATCTTCGTAATGGTGGGAAGAATCCAATAACGCCTTGGATGGGATACAACCTACATTTAAACAGGTTCCCCCAAGTGTGGCATATTTTTCTATTATTGCCGTTTTCATCCCCAATTGGGCACATCGAATGGCCGCTACATAGCCTCCTGGTCCAGAGCCGATGATAGCTACATCATATTGATTCATAGTATATTGTTTGTAAGAATAATTGCTTAAAAAATATTTTGCCAAAACAAGTGTAAAAGTACAAATGTTTTTCGGGACAGTACCAATCAATGCTGTGGGAAAAAGTTGAAACTTATGGGTGAAGAAGTTAAGAGTGAAGGGTGAAGGGTGAAGGGTGAAGGGTGAAGGTAAATGGAATTGACACGAATTTCACGAAGGGGAGCAGAATTGGTCCCTGAGCGGAGTCGAAGGGATTGTTCGATGGTTGTACTGTTGGATTGTTTGATTATTGATGATTGAAACTTGGACACAGAAATTCTTCAGTCGTTGGGCTTCTTCAGAATGGCAATTGGCAATCACAAACTGCTGCTTGATGATTATCCACTGACTTCCAACTTCTGACTAGTAACGTCTAAATATGTACCGAAGGACTATTCTTTACCTCGTTGATCACAAAAGAACTTTGGGTGTTGCCAATATTGGCAATGGCAGTAAGCTTTGTGAGCATAAAGTCTCGATAACTTTTCATATCGGCAACATAGATTTTCAGAATATAATCGTAATCCCCCCCGACATGGAAGCATTCGGAAACCTCTTTCAATTGTAAAATCTCCTGTTCAAATTTTAGTACATTTTCTTTGGTATGATGGATCAACCGTATTTGACAGAGCACCATAAAATCCCTGCCGACTTTGTGCTTGTTCACCAATGCTGTGTATTGGGTAACCACGCCATTGCGTTCCAATCGACGAATTCGTTCGTATACCGCAGTTTTGGACAAATGCAAAGCATCCGCGTATTGTTTTGTGGTTTTTTTACTATCATTTTGAAGCAATCTGATCAATTCAATATCCAATTTATCCAATTTCATAACGTCAATTTTTCTAACATGCTTGGCTAAATTGCGTCATTTAAGAACAATTTCCTAATATTTATCATTTTAAAGAACATAGTTCCTGATTTATCTCAAAGGATTGACAATATTCCTGTGATATCTTATTTTTATCAAAAAACAACTCATTATGGACTATAAAGCTTCAGAACACATACAGGACCTTCAATATTTTGGTGAATTTGGAGGTGTAAACCCCTCTATATCAGATTCATCAACCTACACCTTCCTATCTGCAAAAACCATGTTCGACACCTTCGAAGGCAATACCGAAGGCTGCTATTTGTATAGCCGTCACTCCTCCCCTTCTAACCTGTATTTGGGCGAGGCCATGGCGCAATTGGAAGGTACCGAATCGGCCAATGTTTATGCAAGTGGTATGGGAGCAATAACTGCGGTAATCCTTCAATTATGCAATGCTGGAGACCACATTGTCTGCAGTAGAACCATCTATGGGGGCACCTACGCGTTTTTGAAAAATTTCGTAAAAAAGTTCAATATCTCGGTATCCTTTATCGATATCACCGATTTAAATACGGTCGAAAAATCCATCACACCAAAAACCAAAATGATATATTGCGAAGCGATAAGCAATCCTCTTTTGGAAATAGCGGACATCCCTTCCCTCTCCAAAATCGCAAAGAAAAACAGTATGCCACTCGTAGTGGACAACACCTTTTCCCCGTTGAGCATAAGCGCTGCACAATTGGGGGCCGACATTGTTGTGCACAGTCTAACCAAATTTATAAACGGAAGCAGTGACTGTGTTGCAGGTGCCGTTTGTGCCTCTACCGATTTTTGCTTGAGCCTAAAGGATGTGAACAACGGAGCTGGTATGTTGTTGGGCAGCACTATGGACAGTTTGAGAGCCGCCTCCATTTTGAAAAATATGCGAACCCTGCACATTAGGATCAAAAAGCATAGCGAAAATGCCGATTATTTGGCAAAACAGTTCCAGAACGATGGTTTAACGGTTGTGTACCCCGGATTGGAAAACCATCCTGGCCATGATCTGATGAACGCCCAAATGAATCCCGAATACGGATATGGGGGAATGCTCACCCTAGATGTTGGGTCAGTGGAAAAAGCAAACGCCCTAATGGAATCTATGCAACGAAAAAAACTAGGGTATCTAGCTGTAAGCTTGGGCTTTTACAAAACCCTTTTCAGTGCTTCTGGCACATCGACCTCCTCCGAAATTCCGGAAGAGGAACAAAAAGAACTTGGCCTATCGCAAGGACTTATCCGCTTTTCCATTGGTTTGGACAACGATATAAAAAAAACATACAAAACCATGCGGGAGTGCATGGAAGAGCTGGGAATCTTGGCTCCAGATACGAGTTTGGCCTAGTTCTCGAGCGTAAGGGGCTTGCACAACATAGTGCAAAATCGTAATATTACCTTCTAACAAACTCAGACCAAATGCCGAAAAATACGGAAAAGCCTAAATTTAGGGAAGATGAAAACATAGTAGAAAATAAAAATTTGTCAATAGGGGAAGCACTGATTCCAGTTATTGCTCTTGTTGCCATGTTGGCATACAATGTCTATGTTTTTGGGGACGATGCCCTTAGTGGCTCCAACCAGTTTATCCTTTTAATGGGCGGTGCCGTTGCAGCGGTAGTTGGTATTTTTAATAAGGTATCGTACAAAAGTATGATTGCAGAAGTGGCCGAAAATGTTCGGTCCACCACAGGTGCCCTACTTATCCTTTTAATGGTAGGTGCTTTGTCCGGCACTTGGTTGATCAGCGGAATTATTCCGGCAATGATCTATTATGGCCTTCAAATATTGAATCCTACCATATTTTTGGCCGCCAGCGTTGTAATCTGTGCCATAATCTCCATTGCCACGGGAAGTAGTTGGACCACTGCAGCTACCGTTGGTATTGCCTTGATCGGTATCGGGGATGCTTTGGGCATTTCGTTGGGAATGACGGCCGGTGCCGTACTGTCTGGAGCGTATTTTGGAGATAAAATGTCTCCATTGAGCGATACGACCAATTTGGCACCCGCCATGGCCGGTGGGGATTTGTTCTCCCACATACGCTACATGACCTACACCACAGTTCCCACTATTATGGTAACCCTGATCGTTTTTATTATTCTTGGTTTCACCATTGATACATCTGGAGTGGCGGATACAAGTTATCTGCTCGAGAATATAGGTTCTACCTTTAACATAAACGGTTGGCTTTTTATCGTACCCTTGGCCGTAATCGCATTGATCGTTAAAAAAGCCCCGCCGTTAATGGCGCTTTTGATAGGAACCTTGCTGGGTGGCGTATTCGCACTAATTTTTCAGCCGGACATTGTTGCCAACATTGGTGGCGGGACCTCCCTAAATTTCGAATCAGGCTACAAAGGCATTTTAAATGCCATAACTGTTGATGCTGCAATTACGACCGAAGATCCCGTATTGAACGATTTGTTCTCCTCAGGCGGTATGTCGGGTATGCTCGGTACCATTTGGTTAATTGTATGTGCCATGGTATTTGGTGGTATTATGGATGGTATCGGAGCTCTGGAACGCATTACGGAATCGCTCTTAAAATTGGCCAAGACCACTTTTGGGCTGTTTGCCAGTACAGTAGGCAGTTGTCTGGCTTTGAATGTAACAGCGTCCGATCAGTATTTAGCAATTGTAGTACCCGGCAAAATGTTCTCCAAAGCTTACGAAGAAAGGGGACTGGCCCCCGAAAACCTGAGTAGGTCCCTTGAAGATTCGGGAACCGTAACTTCTGTTTTGGTCCCTTGGAATACATGCGGGGCATACCACAGCGGTGTTTTGGGTGTAGGGGTAGCCGAATATGCGATATATGCTATTTTTAACTGGTTAAGTCCGATTATGACATTACTTTTTGCCGCTTTTAGAATCAAGATAAAACAACTGGCCACTCCAAGCGGAGAATAAATTTTCGCCCTGGTTTTTAAACATCTTCATTTTATTGAGAACTCTTCAAAATATGTTGCTCATTTTTGAGACATGCTCAATTTAAACACCTCTTTTTTATGGCATAGTAACGGATTATCCAGCCATAAGAAATAGCAATTTACATTCTTGAAAAAGCCATAAAACCACTCTATTTTTGCTACTAGAAAATCAAAAAAAATCCAATAAATGACTTTAGTAGGAAGAAAATTTCCAAGTATTGAGGTAAACGCCATCGATGAAATGGGCGATACGTTCAAAATCAATATTTTAGAGAAAGCCAAGGCAGAGAACAAAAAAGTATTGTTGTTCTGGTACCCTAAAGATTTCACTTTTGTGTGCCCAACAGAACTCTTTGCCTTTCAGCAAAACTTAAGCGAGTTTGAAAAAAGAAATACCATAGTGATCGGTGCTTCTTGCGATACTGCCGAAGTTCATTTCGCATGGTTGAACACTGAAAAGGACAATGGTGGAATCGAAGGTGTTTCTTATCCCCTAGTTTCCGATAGCAACAGGAATTTGGCATCTGCCTTAGGGATATTGGACATTATGAAGGAAGACTATAACGAGGAAACCAATTCCGTTATGGTAGAGGGCGATAATGTAACCTACAGAGCCACTTACTTGATTGATGAAGAAGGGACCGTTTTTCATGAGAGCATCAACCACATGCCATTGGGAAGAAATGTTAGCGAATTCTTGCGCTTGGTGGACGCATATACCCACGTACAGGAAAAAGGCGAGGTTTGTCCAGCAAACTGGGAAGAAGGCAAAGAAGCCATGAACGCCGACAGAGCTGGTGTATCCAATTACTTGGCCAACCACGTAAACTAAGACGATATGGTTCTAGAATTGGACAAAGACAATTTGAGCGAGGTCATTGCCGGCAATGACAACGTTGTGGTGCAATACAGCGCATCGTGGTGCGGCAACTGCAGGATCATGAAGCCGAAGTTCAAAAAAGAAGCTTCGTTGAACGAGAATATTAAGTTTGTAATGGTCGATGCCGAAAAATTCCCAGAATCCAGAAAATTGGCCAATGTGGACAACCTGCCCACTTTTGCCACTTTCTCCAAGGGATCCTTGAAAAATCAGGTACAGACCAACAAGTACGATGTTTTAAAAGACTTGATCAATGAAATTGCCCATAATTAAACAAATGGTCAACTTTGCCGAAGAGCACGATGAGGATTATCTTCAAGAAACGGCGGACACTTTGGAAAGTGTTTGTGAGGTTTCCAGCTTGAAAGATGAGGAACTGGACATTATCGGCGAGCTGATCTCCAATCTTTATGGTGCCATAGAGGTATCCAACGAAATCAAAAAAGGGACTCCCAAGAAAGAAGCCCTGAATGGTTTTATGTCCAGGGTACTCGGCTCAATAGACAAGTAGCGGACATTGAATTGCAAGTAGAAATAAGAACCTTCCCGTAACAGACTTCGGGAAGGTTTTTTTAGTATTTTTGGGTTCGAATCAAAACTACGAATATGGCAACTGTAACATTAAAAGGAAACGAAATTCATACCCTCGGGAATCTACCCGAAATAGGTGCCCAGGCACCGAATTTTACTTTAGTAAAAAATGATCTTTCAACCGTAGACCTATCCAGCTACAAAGGCCAAAAGGTCGTTCTCAATATTTTTCCGAGCATCGATACGGGAACATGTGCACAATCCGTGCGCCAGTTCAACCAAGAAGCGGCCGAATTGGAAAACACCAAAATATTGTGCATATCCAAGGATCTTCCCTTTGCCCAGGCACGTTTTTGTGGTGCAGAAGGAATTGATAAAGTAGAGACCCTTTCCGATTTTAGAGATGGTAACTTTGGTAAATCCTACAATGTGGAATTTACCGATGGGCCATTGCAAGGCCTACATTCTCGATCGGTAGTAGTGGTCAACGAAAATGGGGAAGTAGTCTATTCCGAACAAGTGGCGGAAACTGTGGACGAACCCAATTACAAAGCCGCCCTTGAAGCATTGATGGATGCCTAAAGAATCTTTCTTAAAAAATAGGATCAAAAGCGTGGGTTACGCCCTCAAGGGCATGTTTTTGTTATTACGGACAGAACCCAGCATAAAAATCCAGTTTGTTATTGCTTTGATAGTTACGGCCCTTGGGTTTTACTTTCAAATAACGAAAACCGAATGGGCCTTACAACTTTTATCCATAGGTATGGTTATGGGTATTGAAGGCGCAAATACTGCAATTGAAAAAATCTGTGACTACATTCAACCGAATTTAGATCCTAAAATTGGTCTAATAAAAGATATTTCGGCAGGAGCCGTTATGATAGTGTCCATAATTGCGAGCATCATTGGATTGATCATCTATGTACCCAAGATATTTTAGAAAAAATCCAACAACCCAATAAGCAACGTAAATTTGTAACTTAGCCCCGCTTAAAACCGATTGATGGCCAAAAAAAGAACAAAATCCAAATCGAGCAAGACCACCAAAACTGCCAAAAAGAAAGTGTCCTTTACACTTTCCAAGCAGAACAAGATTATTTTTGGTAGCCTATTGATTGTTCTGAGCATTGCGCTTTTCTTTTCATTTATGTCGTTTTATTTTACTTGGCAAGAGGATCAAAGTATGCTGTCCCAATTTGCGGACCGCAATGCCGAGGCCAGTAATTTGCTCAACAAATTTGGGGCCAATGTGAGCCACTTTTTTATGTACAAAGGATTCGGGCTGGCCTCTTTTACATTTCCGTTTTTATTGGCCATAACAGGATTGTACCTATTTCTTGGCCTAAACACTAAACGATTGGTCTCTAAATGGGTATGGGGATTGGTCGGAGTAATCTGGGGAGCTGTGGCCCTTGGCTTCTTTGCTGCGGATTTTCCACTCTTGGGAGGTCTTATTGGTTACGAAATAAACGATTTTCTTCAGGACTATACCGGTAAGATCGGAGTCTTCTTAATTCTGGTTTTTGTTCTCATGGTAATATTGGTGCAATTGTTCAACTTTACTCCAGAAGGATTTGCCAATTTCTTTAAAAGGCAAAAGCGGAAAATACAATCGGACTTGAAGGACGAACCATCAACAAAAACCACGGAATCCCCTATTGAAGATGAAGAAGACGGCTTGGTATTGACCACAGAGGATACCGTGCCCGAAAAAGTAGACACCTATACCCATAAGAAAGATATTCCTCCATTGGATGTAGCTGGGCTCGACGTAAACATTCCCGAGGAGGAAGAATCCGATATATCCCTAAAAGTAGAGGAAACCCCTGTCGAAGAAGAAACCGATGCCAAGGCTGCCAAATTGGTAGAAGACTTTGGTGAGTTCGACCCAAAATTGGAATTGGGGAACTATAAATTTCCAACAATGGACCTTTTGGAGGCACACGGTGCTTCGGGAGGCATTACCATCAATCAAGAAGAACTGGAGGAGAACAAAAACCGAATTGTAAGCACCCTCAAAAATTATAAAATCGGGATTGCACAGATCAAGGCTACCATTGGACCAACTGTTACCCTCTACGAAATTGTTCCCGAAGCCGGAATCCGTATCTCCAAAATCAAAAACCTGGAAGACGACATCGCTCTCTCTTTGGCTGCACTGGGCATTCGGATCATTGCCCCGATTCCCGGCAAAGGAACGGTAGGTATCGAGGTACCCAACAAAAACGCAACCATTGTATCCATGAGGTCGGTTATTGCATCCAATAAGTTCCAAAAGGCCGAAATGGAACTACCTATTGCCTTTGGAAAAACAATCAGTAACGAAACATTTGTGGTCGACCTTGCCAAAATGCCCCACCTGCTCATGGCCGGTGCTACGGGACAAGGAAAGTCCGTAGGTTTAAATGCTGTAATTACATCTTTGCTCTATAAAAAACACCCGGCAGAGGTCAAGTTTATTTTCGTAGATCCCAAGAAGGTGGAATTGACCCTTTACAATAAAATCGAACGTCATTTTTTGGCCAAATTGCCCGATTCCGACGAGGCCATTATTACGGACAACACAAAAGTGATTAATACCTTGAACTCGCTTTGTATTGAAATGGACAATAGATATGAGCTGTTAAAAACTGCCATGGTCCGGAACATAAAAGAATACAATGCAAAATTCAAGTCAAGAAAATTAAACCCGAATGAGGGGCACAAGTTTTTACCCTACATTGTATTGGTCATTGATGAGTTCGCCGACCTGATCATGACGGCCGGCAAGGAAGTGGAAACCCCAATTGCCAGATTGGCACAATTGGCACGAGCCATCGGAATCCACTTGATCATTGCTACACAAAGACCATCGGTGAATGTGATCACCGGTATAATCAAGGCTAACTTCCCCGCAAGGATAGCTTTTAGGGTAACCTCTAAGATTGACTCTAGAACTATTTTGGATGCACAAGGTGCCGACCAGCTCATCGGTCGCGGAGATATGCTCTATACCCAAGGAAACGATGTTACAAGGCTGCAATGTGCTTTTGTGGACACGCCCGAGGTAGCTAAAATAACGGACTACATAGGCTCCCAACGGGCTTACCCCGAAGCGCACTTACTACCAGAGTATGTCGGTGAAGAAAGTGGCACAAGTCTTGATAATGATATCGCGGACAGGGATGCCATGTTCAGGGAGGCTGCCGAGGTTATCGTGACGGCCCAACAGGGTTCCGCATCTTTGATCCAACGTAAATTAAAATTGGGATACAATAGAGCTGGTCGAATCATAGATCAGTTGGAGGCAGCAGGAATTGTTGGACCATTCGAAGGAAGCAAGGCAAGACAAGTTCTGGTCCCCGATATGTACGCCCTAGATCAACTATTAGAAAATGAAGCAAAATAAGACCATGATGATCAAGAAAAGTATTCTTTTAATTGTATTGTTTGCCACAGGACTTTTTTCTTACGGCCAAAACTCGGAAAAAGCCAAGGCACTTTTGGATGAAGTTTACAACAAAGTTCAAAGTTACGACAACATACATATTGATTTCCAATCCACTTTGGAAAACACAGAAGCGAACCTAAAACAGGAAACCAACGGTAACGTAACCCTTGCCGGCGAAAAATATGTACTTAACTATTTCGGGGCCAATCAACTTTACGATGGAAAAAAAGTGTACACCGTGGTTCCAGAAAATGAAGAGGTGACCATAGAGAATGTCAACGAGGACAACGACAACGTGAGCCCTTCCAAAATGTTGACCTTCTACAAAACGGGACATAACTATAAGTGGGACATCCTACAAAATGTGGGAGGAAGAAAAATACAGTACGTTAAACTGATCCCCATCGACTCCAACACCGAGATCAAATCCGTTCTGCTGGGTATCGACACACAGACCAAGCACATTTATAAATTGATCCAAACGGGAAACAACGGTACAAAAACCACTATCACCGTTAATTCTTTCAAAACCAATCAGCCCATTTCAAGTACTCTGTTTACCTTTGACGAGAAAAAGTACGAGGACAAAGGGTACTATATTATAAGAAACTAGGCATTGAAAATACTTGATCAGTATATACTAAGAAGATTTTTATACAACTTCTTCAGTTCCTTCTTCATTCTGATCGTCATATTCATCTTTCAGGGAATATGGCTTTTCATAGATGATCTTGCGGGAAAAGGACTGGGCATGGTTATTATTGGCAAGTTTATTTTCTACTTTATCCCAACCTTGGTGGACAAGGTACTACCTTTAACGGTGCTCCTCTCCTCCATCCTTACCTTTGGTACTTTTGCCGAAAACTATGAGTTTGCGGCAATGAAAGCTTCGGGAATATCTTTGCAACGGGGAATGCGAAGCTTGATTGTTTTTGTACTGTTCCTTGGCCTGGTCACTTTCTTTTTTGCAAATGATGTAATCCCAAAATCGGAGCAAAAAATGTTCAACCTCAGAAAAAATATAGCCAAAGTAAAACCGGCAGCAGCTATTACAGAAGGTGTTTTTAGTGATTTTGAAGGAACAGGTGAGGGCATGAACATAAAAGTTGATAAAAAATATGGTGAACAGGACCGTTTTTTAGATAATGTGATCATCCATAAAAAAACAGACCAGAATATAAACAATGAGGTGATCAAGGCGAAATCCGGTGAATTGATCAGTAGTGAGCAATCCGATATCATTCAACTGGTGCTTAAGGATGGAAATTATTACCTCGAACATCTCCCAAAAGATTCCAAGGAGCGCCGAAAACAGCCCTTTGCCAGGGCAGATTTTGAAAAGTACACCATTAATATCGATATTTCCGAGCTCGATGAGCAGGACCTGGAAGAAGATCAAAATATTACGACCAACAAAATGAAAAATGTAGGTCGATTGATAAAGGATATCGACTCATTACGTGAAAACAATTTGGAAAAAGTGGAAGCCTTTTCCAAAAACGTGACCAATCGTATGGGAGCTTTTCCGGTTAAAAGACCACGGGACACTACCCAAAAAAAATTGGAACTCATCCAACCCGAAATCAAGAAAAATACAGAAAAAGAAGAGGACTCCATTACAACCATCGATGGGTTTATTGCAAGTTTGGAACAATGGGAACAGATCCAGGTAATGAAAAAGGCCCAAAATGAGATTTCAAGTATTTTAAATACAGTAAAATCAAAAAAGAACGAACTTCAAAGCAGGTATAAATTTTATAATAGCCATATTTTGTCCCTGCACCAAAAGTATGCCCTTGCCCTATCCTGTATCATTTTGTTTTTCGTTGGGGCGCCCTTAGGGGCCATTATTCGAAAAGGAGGACTGGGATTGCCCATGGTCGTTGCAATAATCTTATTTTTGACGTATTACTTTATCGGTGTATTTGCCGGAAATTACGCCAAAGAAGGAAACATTCACCCCGCAATTGGGGCTTGGCTGCCCACGTTGATCATGCTGCCCTTGGGCATTTCGCTTACCAGACGTGCAACTGCGGATAAAGGGTTGGTAGGATTCGGTCATTTTATAGACCGCATCAAATCATTATTTAAAAAGAAAGACACAGAAGAAGACCAATGATCGCCATGGACAAAAAAATAGAATTGGATGCCATAGAAGATGCTATAGCCGATATTAGGGAAGGGAAGGTAATAATTGTAGTGGATGATGAAAACAGAGAGAACGAAGGTGATTTTTTGGCGGCGGCAGAACTGATCACACCGGAGACCATCAATTTTATGGCCACACATGGCCGGGGCCTTATCTGTGCACCACTTACCGAGGGTCGTTGTAAAGAACTGGGGCTACATAAAATGGTAAATCACAACACCGACCCTTTGGAGACCGCTTTTACTGTTTCTGTGGATTTAAGAGGCCATGGGGTTACCACAGGGATTTCGGCTTCCGATAGGGCCAAAACGGTTCTGGCACTGACCAAAGAGGAAACCAAACCCCACGAACTGGCGCGTCCAGGACATATTTTTCCGTTGATTGCCAAAGAGGGAGGGGTACTGCGCCGTACAGGCCACACCGAAGCTGCCATTGACTTTGCCAGATTGGCCGGACTGCAACCGGCCGGGGTAATTGTGGAAATCATGAACGAAGATGGATCTATGGCCCGTTTGCCACAGTTAATGAAAGTTGCCAAAAAGTTTGACCTAAAAATTGTTTCGATAGAGGATCTGATCGCCTATCGTATGGAGCACGATAGCCTTATCGAGCTCAAAGAGTCGTTTACCATAAATACCAGGTTTGGTGCATTTCGTTTGCGCGCCTACAAGCAAACCACCAACAACCAGGTGCACGTTGCGTTGTTGAAAGGTAATTGGAAGAGCGGTGAACCAGTATTGACCCGTATCAACTCTACCTTGGTAAACAACGATATTCTGGGGACATTGACCAATAATCCCGATGAAACTTTACAGCGTATGTTCAATGCCTTGAACACAGAAGACAAAAGTGCGATGATCTTTATAAATCAAGGCAACCAATCCATGAATTTATTGAGCAGGTTGTCCGAATTTAAAAAACTACAAGGAGAAGGCATAAACAAGGCTCCAAAAATTGAAATGGACAACAAGGATTTTGGAATCGGCGCACAAATTTTGCACGACTTAAATATTTCCAAGATCCGTTTGCTTACCAATTCTGGGCAAACCAGGCGCGTTGGTATGGTAGGCTATGGCTTGGAAATCGTGGAGTATGTAAAATACTGATTCGAAAGTTCAACATCACCGAACTAGATGCAATCGATAACAGACCACTTATAACACTGCCTTTATGGCATCGACCATTTGCTTGGCCCGTGTTTTAACCTCCTCTTCCGACCATCCCAATTTGATCAAACAGGAAATGTTCCTGGACATCCATTTATCAGATTCAGAGAAATCAGCTTCGTTGTAATCTGGCAATACCTCCTTTACATCTTTTGAAAGATTTCCCAACGACTTCATATTGGTCAAATGCTCCCACTTTTTATAATAGTGCCAATTGTTGTTATACCAATAAAAACATCCATCTACTCCCTTATCACCTAACACTTGGTGCGCTTTTTGGGCTAGATTTTCCGAAGGAAGGAAAAAACTTAGGAATGAATAGTTCTCTTCTCCTCCGTTCGGTACGGTTCTAAAAACCACTTCGGGAATACTGAACAAGGCTTCTCGCAAAATGCTATAGTTCCGTTTTTGAATGTTTAAAAACTCATCCAGCCGAGAAAGTTGAGCCACCCCAACTGCTGAGTTCATTTCAGAAATACGGAAATTATATCCTAAAAATGGGTGCTCTTCTGCTCCCCTGTTGTTTCCTATATGGTCGTGGCCATGATCGGCATATTTATGGGCATTTTCATAATAGGTGCCATTATTGGTGATTATGGCTCCGCCTTCACCACAGGTAATGGTCTTAACATAATCAAACGAAAAACATCCCATATCACCAATACTACCCAAAGGTTTACCATTGTAGGTGCCCCCAATCGCTTGGCAAGCATCTTCCAATAACAACAATCCATGTTGATCACAAATGGCTTTCAGCGCATCCAAATTGGCCATAGATCCGCACATATGTACGGGCATAATCACCTTGGTTCTTGGAGAGATTGCTTTTTTAACGGCTTCGGGTTTTAATGTTAGCGTATCATCAATATCGGCCAAAATCGGTACAGCTCCAAGTGCCAATATGGATTCAAAACTTGCAACAAATGTAAACGTTGGCATTATTACTTCGTCACCCGCCCCTACTCCTGCACTGGCCAACGCCACTGTTAAAGCGGCTGTTCCACTACTTACGGCGTGGGCATATTTAACCTGCATTCTTTTCGCCAAAGCAGTCTCCAGCTCTTTGGTTTTCCAGTGTCCATTTCGCATGGCATCAAACCCGTAGCGCATTAACACTCCGGAGTCCATAACGTCCTGTACTTCTTTTCTTTCCTTGTCTCCAAAAAGTTCAAATCCTGGCATACTAATCTTATTTTAAAAGAACCATAGTTTAATGGCCATTAAAACTACGGCGATAACTAAAAATGTTTTAATAAATCCGTCTCCCTTATTTACCGAAAACCTACTGGCGAACCACGCGCCCGAGCCATTTCCAATGGCGAGTATAAGACCTAATTTCCAGTCTACTTTATCGTTATAAGCAAATACGGCCAGTGCCGATAACATATATATCAATACCACAACAACTTTGGTAGCATTGGACCGCACCAAACTCATTTGATTAAAATAATGCAAAAAAAGTATTGTTAAAAACCCGAGGCCCGCATTGATAAAGCCTCCATAAATTCCAAAAAAGAAGAATACGATAATGGCGATCCACAGATATTTTCCCGTAAGTCGCTCTTGAATGTCATCTATCCTCATTTTAGGTTTAAAAATAATGATGAGCACCACGGCCATCATCACTATGGCCAATATTCTATTGAAGGTTTCATCATCAATATCCACTGCAATATATGCACCGATTATAGCCCCCAAAAAAGCGGAAATCCCCAAATAAATATTAAATGGATAAGTACTGATCCCCTTGCTTTTAAACCCAGCGGTGGCCATAGCGTTCTGGATCACAATAGCCACACGATTGGTGCCATTGGCCATAGCGGGAGGCAATCCCAAAAATATAAGTGTAGGCAAGGAGAGCAAGGAACCTCCTCCTGCAACAGTGTTAATAAATCCAACTGCAAATCCGACTGCGACCAAGAGGCAATAATGATACCATTCTAGCATAACAGCAAAGGTATGACCATTGCCTTAAAATAGCTTTATGAATCTACCAAAGTTTGAAGGTGATTTGTAAAGATGGCAGGATGGGGAATTTATTTTCAGAATATTATAAAAAGGTCTTTTGGGATAACAAAAACCTTTATATATTTGCACCCGCTTAGGAGGAATGGCAGAGTGGTCGAATGCGGCAGTCTTGAAAACTGTTGAGGGTCACACCTCCGGGGGTTCGAATCCCTCTTCCTCCGCAATCAAGCGCAACTATGGTTCTGCTTGAAAAAATAAATCCCGTCAAGTTTTCTTGAACGGGATTTTGTTTTTTTAAGATGAGGATTCAAAAGCAATGCAAAGTTGCATTTGCAAAATGTATCAATAGGGAAAACCTAAGGTAATCCATATTTATCCGTTAATTAACATAAAAAAGCCCCATGAAGTTCATGGGGCCTAAACGTAGGTTTATCGACCTACTACAATTTTAACCTCATGAACATTTCATGGGTATTGTTGCTAAGATTATCAATGTTTTTACTGGTAGATGCTTCATAGGCATAACCAATATTAAAACCGTTGCTGATATTGAACAGCACCAGCCCTCCAAAACTCTCATCGAATCTGTACAAAGCTCCGAACTCAAACCGTTCCCCAAAATCGAGGATACCGGTCAATTCCAAAGAGATAGGCGATGCATCTACATAACGAAACATTCCAGAGGTTTTCAAATCCAAGGTCTTGCCCAATAAAAATGTATAGCCACCGCTCAAATAGGCATGCAATCGGTTTTCACTTAGATACGCATTGCCATCACGCTCCTCCAAACGGTCCGAGCTCAAAAGCTTGGGCGCGGACAAGGAAATAAAATAGCGCTCATGTTGGAGGTAGGTCCCTGCTCCAATGTTCGGCGTAAATCGGCTATCTACGTTAGTTAAAGCTGCATCTTGCCCTACTCCGTATGTTACCAATCCATCGGTATTGGCCTTATAGGAGTTTGCACTACCTTTTAGACCAAAATATAGTTTTATTTCTTCATTAAGTTGAATAAAGTACGAAACGTCCACAGCCAACCATGTTTGCTTCTCAATAAAGGTCTGGTCGTTTAGGATAGATACTCCCAATCCAAGTTTTTTGCCAACAGGCATGCCAAAAATAGCACTTTGGCTTTCTGGTGCGCCTTCCACACCTGCCCATTGACTCCTAAAACCCAACACCAGCTCAGAAGTCTCTGAACTACCTGCGAATGCAGGATTTATAATATTCATACTGTATCGATAAAAAGAATAATTGGGGTCTTGTTGACCTGCTGCCATAATGGTAAATAGCAGGGCCATGATTAAAACTTGTGGTTTATTTCTTAAAAATATCATTTTGGTTATTTGGTATGTATTAGTAATTGATGAAAATCCAGCCTTGAAGCGGTGCGCTGCCTTCACCTAAATCTATTATATAGAAGTATGAGCCAGCTGGTAGTTTTTTATTGTTATTCTTATAAAAGCCCCCCCAATTGTTCTGATAGGATTGCGTTTTGAAAACCTCATGGCCCGACCTGTTGAAAATAGTTACTCGATTGTTAGGGTAATTTGCCAAACCTGGTACGACCCAAAAATCATTATTTCCATCACCATTCGGAGTAAATGCCTGGGCGGGCACTATTTTTGATTCGGGAACAATTGGTTCTTCTTCAAGATCATCCTCTTGTGGAAAACTTGTAGCATCCAGAGGGTCTGTTCCCCTATCAATTTCTGCCTGATCCGAAAATCCGTCCCCATCATCATCAGTATCGGCATTGTTCCCTGTTCCATCCCCATCGGTGTCAATATCTTCCGAATCATCTAACGGAAAGGCATCATTGGCATCCGTAGTGCCATCCCCGTCATCATCGGGGTCGGTACTATTGGGGTCACCATCCATATCCGTGTCCAAGGGAACACTGTTTTCATCTTTTGGGTCTGTGCCCTCAGCCATCTCCACAATATCCGAATATCCATCTCCATCGTCATCAATATCGGCATTGTCCCCTGTTCCGTCGCCATCGGTGTCAGTATCTTCCGAATCATCTAACGGAAAGGCATCATTGGCATCCGTAGTGCCATCCCCGTCATCATCGGGGTCGGTACTATTGGGGTCACCATCCATATCCGTGTCCAAGGGAACACTGTTTTCATCTTTTGGGTCTGTGCCCTCAGCCATCTCCACAATATCCGAATATCCATCTCCATCGTCATCAATATCGGCATTGTCCCCTGTTCCGTCGCCATCGGTGTCAGTATCTTCCGAATCATCTAACGGAAAGGCATCATTGGCATCCGTAGTGCCATCCCCGTCATCATCGGGGTCGGTACTATTGGGGTCACCATCCATATCCGTGTCCAAGGGAACACTGTTTTCATCTTTTGGGTCTGTGCCCTCAGCCATCTCCACAATATCCGAATATCCATCTCCATCGTCATCAATATCGGCATTGTCCCCTGTTCCGTCGCCATCGGTGTCAGTATCTTCCGAATCATCTAACGGAAAGGCATCATTGGCATCCGTAGTGCCATCCCCGTCATCATCGGGGTCGGTACTATTGGGGTCACCATCCATATCCGTGTCCAAGGGAACACTGTTTTCATCTTTTGGGTCTGTGCCCTCAGCCATCTCCACAATATCCGAATATCCATCTCCATCGTCATCATCATCACATAAATCATTGATCAAATCACCATCGGTGTCCACGGCCCCACAAGGATTTGGGTACTCCAAGGTGATTGTACTTACCGATGTAATACAACTGGCAATGGTATAGTTAAACACATAAGTTCCAAAGGAAAGTCCGGAAGTATCCACCGTTCCCATAACTGCATCGAAACTTGATCCCGCATCGGTGGACGTGGCATCCATAGACCAAATACCTCCAACATCCGGAGCACCTCCCAAACTAGAAAATAGGTCGATAGTGCCAGATGCATTTGTTATAGAAAGTTGCTGATCCGTTCCCGTGTCCGATAATGATGATACAGTAACAGTTACCGA
The DNA here is from genome assembly GCF_056160185.1 of Flagellimonas sp. ABD4_174. Lineage (NCBI taxonomy): Bacteria > Pseudomonadati > Bacteroidota > Flavobacteriia > Flavobacteriales > Flavobacteriaceae > Flagellimonas > Flagellimonas sp. ABD4_174. The sequence continues at coordinate 1,908,281 of NZ_JBSWWP010000001.1, read as the reverse complement.
TGTAATGGCATCGATGGTACACGGTGATACCGCTGTTACGTTATATTCGAAGGTATAGGCACCTGCTGTTGTAGGGTCATACGTACCGGCCGCTGCATCGAAATCCATACCTGGTGCATCGACAGAAGTTCCTGAAACCGACCAAACACCACCGGTGTCCTCTCCCGATAGCAAACCATTCAAGTCTATCGCAGTATCCCCAATACATGCCTGCGTATCGGTTCCCACTCCAGAATTTGGAGCATCGGTAACTGAGACTTGTATTACATCTTCGGAGCTACAACCCAGACCATTATCGATTTGCAATCGATACCAAGTTGTTTGATCGGGACTTATAACCGGCGATGCCGTTAAATTATTGAATGATGCGCCCCAAGGCCCGTTTGGCCCTACTGTACTCGAAGACCATTCAAAACCACCCGTACTATTAACACCTGTACCTGTGGCAATCGTCAAGGTTTCCGATGCTGGGGCAGCTGTAATATATGGGACTTCATAAATTGAGGCTGAACCGGAACTGCAAGAGTTGTCATTAATAGCTACATTAATTGCCCCACTGCTATATGTTCTGGTATTGCCCAAACCATCATTAAAAGTAATGGACGCGCTAGTAAGACTGCCTGTATCCATGTTTTCACAATCATATATCATTACTTTCCAGCCCCCTTGTCCGGCATCATATCCAATTAATGAAGACATATCTATAGCAGTTGCGCCCGATGCTGGCGAATAATCGGCATAATAGTGGTTATAGGTGCCCGTTAATGGAGCTCCCATTCCACATAGATCATAAATTTGTGTTCCTATGGAGGGGTCATTGGTAAAACTCAAATTGGAAACATCGTTTCCTGGATTACAGGGATTTCCTGGTTCGTTCACACCTAAAGTCACAATAGTTGCCTCATCCGGCGACATTAAATAGAAGGCCAAATCGGAGACATAGCTATGGACAGCATCAAATGTTACTGTAATTATGGTATTGTTATCTATTTTAAACGGTCTCGGGACAGGATCATAATACGTAAAACTTGGGTTAAGAACGGTTCCTGACCCATTGATGGTAGTGCTGGATCCATTGCAAATATCGATATCTGCTCCTGCATCCACCACTAAACTAGTGCTCCATACCCAAGCTCTACCTTCTGTAATGGTACCTCCACCATCTGTCCTTACCACTAGGTAGCCGCCGTCCGACAAGTTGGTTTGGGTCGGGGTTGAGTTCAATGCGTGTTCGTCATAGGAGTTTGTGGACGGGTTAAAGATATACCAGTCATAAGTGGCCCCAACCACCTCTTCGAACGAGAGCTCGCCCGAACTAGTGCCGCCCTCAAAAAGAAAAATCGGATCGTTGGTATTTCCCGAATGGGAACTATCCGTGTAATTTGTAGTTAACTCACCACAAGAGGTTGCGGATGTTACGGTCTGTCCATTTACCGACCCATATAATAGAATCAGGAAAAAGAAGGATAAAATAGGAGTTAAAAATTGCTTCATATTAAATAATGGTTGATTGCATTACTGTTGGTTAAATATTAAAATAAACTGCCTAGGTAAGGACATAAGAAATCCAGGTCACCTATCGGCAACTATGTTGGTTCCGCCACAATGGATAGATCAACTATGGGGAGTGGAATAAAACTTTCGGATTTTGTTGGTTTGGTTAGTAAGTTTCTATCATGTAAGGTAACTTTGGTTTATGTTTCTATAAAAAAATGAAATGATAACACTTATATAATTTGTAGTCTTTTTCTTGATTTAAAATAGATAAACGGATTACCCTTGCCTTTAGTATTGAATATTAGCTATAAATAAGAATGACTAATATCTGTAAAAACAGATATTAATTCTTAATTGACTACAAAACAATGATTTAGATAAATATTTTATCTCGACTTACTTCAAAATATTTTTTATTCTGGAAAAGCATGATGCTATCTTTTTTAGCTATACATTAAACACTTTCAGTTTCATATTCGCCCAGTGGTGGTTTTTATACCAAACTCTTCTTATTTTTTGTAATTGATTCTTAAATTGGACTACTATGACAGATAAAAAAGATCTCAAAGTACGATGCTGGATCGATATCGATGGAAAAAAGTTTTTTGGACCAGGGCGAGCACAACTATTGATTTTGATCGATAAAAACGGTTCCCTGTCCAAAGCGGCCAAGGAAATGGGCATGTCCTACCGAAAAGCATGGGCCATGGTGGAGGATATGAACCAAAGGGGACAACAGCCTTATGTGAAACTTCATAAAGGCGGTACCCAAGGTGGAGGCGCCGAATTGACACCAAGGGGCAAAAAGGTGCTATCTGCCTTTCAACAGATGAATACCCAGATTCAGGCAACTGTGGAGCAACACACTCAAGAAATGTTAGAGCTGATTTAAATATGGATACCAAATCCGTGAAGTAATATCAAACGAAAACCCACGTAGAGCACCAACATACTGGTGAGCATTCCCAAAAACTTAAGATTAAATTTTTTGTTGGACAGATAGGAACCAATACTTCCACCGATCACAACGGCAACTATGAGCTGCCATATCAATTCACTGTTCCATGTAAAGGTCCCCGACATATTCAGACCGATCAACCCAGAAATGGAATTGACCAAAATAAAAACAGATGCCAACGAAGCTACCGTTCTTGGATTCGCCCATTTTAATAGATTCAATACCGGAGAAAGGAAAATACCCCCACCAATCCCCGAAACTCCTGAAAGTAATCCTATACCCCCTCCCAATATCACTTTATTGGGATTTGAAAATGCTTTGGTGTCCATTTTTTTCTTCACAAAACGCAAGAGCATAAAAATACCTGCCAAGATCAATGCAGTTCCCAAAATTAAAAAGAAAGAAGCCTCTGAAAGTCGCAATTGCGCACCCAGATAGGCCAATGGAATGCTTGCCACCAAAAAAGGCCAAAACTTTTTAAGGTTGAACACCCGATTCTTAATATAAAATAGTGTTCCTATGCTGACCACGCAAATATTCAGAATTAGTGCAGTGGAGCGTATTTCGTAAAAGTCCGTCAAAAAAAGACTGAGGATAGCCAAATAACTGGACCCACCCCCAAAGCCGACCGAACTATAAAACAGCGCGATTAAAAAGAAGACAATGGGCAAATATTCAACGCTCATTGCTTAGGAAATTAATTTACACCTGATCAAATCACCTGCTGTTAACTTTTCTCCATCATCCACAAAAGCAAGTACATTTCCTTTGGCCATCGATTGTATCATTGAGGAACCTTGACCGTCCAAAACCTCAACTTTTCCATCCAAAATAGCAGCTTTTAGAAAAGATGGGCGCCCAAAACGGTTTTCATACCCATGTTTTATTGGGAATTGATAGGTTGGCAAACCGGTCCTCCGATATCCCGATAATTTTTGAAGCAACGGAAGCACGTACACATAAAAACAAGTCAGCGATGAGGCCGGGTTTCCTGGCAAAGCAAACACGAACTTATTGTCCTTTCTTCCAAAATACAGTGGTTTTCCAGGTTTTTGAAATACCTTATAGAACAACTCTTTAACTCCATTTTTTTCAAGGGACTGCTTTACAAAATCATAATCCCCTACCGAAATACCTCCAGAAATAATCAACACATCACAAGACTCCAATGCGGTTTGAATGCCCGCCTTTGTGGCCTCAAAATCATCTTGTATCTGTGTTTTTTGATGATGCTCAAACCCGAATTGCTGTAATGCTCCAGAAATTGCGTAGCTGTTGGATTCATAAATCTGTCCCACCAACTTTGGTTGACCGGGTTTTACCAGTTCATTTCCTGTTGTGATGATGTTGACTCGCGGCTTGGAAAAGACGTCCAGTTCAGACCTTCCCAAACTGCCCATTAACGCCAAAGAGCGTGGATTCAAAATATGACCTTTTTCAAAAACCTCTTGCCCTTCCGCCAACTGACCGCCCCTTTTTCGGATATTCTGACCCACTTTGGGCATTTCATCGAGAAATAGCGCGCTGTTTTTTACGGAGGTTTTTTCTTGCATCATCACAGACGTAGTATTTTCAGGTACCTTCGCACCAGTAAAAATCCGAACGGCTTCACCATCGTTTAAAGAAATAATCGTGGAATCGCCAGCAGCCACCTCACCTACCAATTTATATTCCTGATAAAGTCCACACAGGGCATATCCATCCATGGCGGAATTATCAAACTCGGGCACATCAAAAGGCGATATAATATTTTTTGAAAGTGCATACCCAAGTGATGCCTCAAGAGGTCTAACCTCAGTTTTCAGGTCAATTTTCTGGTCTTCTATAATACGAAGTGCTTCTTCTATCGTAACCATCAGCCTCCTATTGAAATCATGGAACGGTTCTGCTCATAATGGTCGGCATCCATTTTTACGTCCATACCGTCCCGGGAATGTTTTTTGGATTTGATGGACTCCAAAATGATGTTTTCTATGGGTTCTCCATTGCGAAACGCGGTCAATAAATCGGTTTCAGAGGTGGCAAAAAGGCAATTTTTCATTTTTCCATCGGCCGTCAATCGAATGCGGTTGCACTCATCACAAAACGGATTGGTAATTGTGCTCACAATCCCAAAACTGCCTTGGTGCCCTTTCACCTTAAAGTTGGTGGACGTACTGTGTTTTGGGTTTTGCAAAGTCTCTATTTCCCCGAATTTGTCTCCGACTGTCTGTAAAATTTCTTCTTTGGAAACTCCCTTGCTCCAGTCCCATTTATTCCCCTTAAAAGGCATAAACTCAATAAATTTGGGTGTAATCTTTTTATCCTTGGTCAATGCGATAAAATCATTGATTTCTTTGTCATTAACCCCCTTGATCAACACAATATTGAGCTTGATGTCCATATCCATATCCAAGGCCATATTCAAATTTCGCATAATGCGCTCGTAATAATCCCGCTTGGTGATGAAAATGGATTTGGCCTTATCCAAGGTATCCAAACTAAAATTGATTTTACGCAGGCCAATTTTATCAAACAAGTCCAAATATTTGTCCAGCACAATGCCGTTGGTAGTCAATTTTAGGGTGACACCCAACTTGGCCAACTCTTCGACCAAATAGCCGAAATTCTTCCGAACCAAAGGTTCGCCGCCCGTCAACCGTACCGTATCCACGCCCAAATCCCGAAATGTCCTTGTAATCTCAATGATTTCTTCCAAGGTCATGATGCTGGGTTTTTCCATTAACTCAATACCTTCTTCGGGCATACAGTAAAAGCACCGCAGGTTGCAACGGTCCGTCAATGAAATACGCAGATAGGTATGTGGCCTACCGAAATTGTCTATTATTTGTGGTTTTTTGTCAATCATGCCTTTTTCCTTCTATCACTTTAAATGCATGCAGCACGTGGGGGAAAATCGCATCCATGGACTCTGCCGCACCTTTGGTGGAGCCCGGCAGTGCCAATATCAATTTGCCGTCCTTGATGCCCGCAATGGAACGTGAAAACATCGCATACGGCATCCGGTTTTGCCCATAGCTTCGCATTTGTTCTTCTACTCCTTTTAGTTTGATGTCCAACAAGGGCTCCAAGGTCTGTGGGGTGACATCTCTCGGCCCTACACCTGTTCCTCCCGTAAAAATCAAGAGGTCGGCTTTGGTATTTTTCAATTTTTGGATGATTTCGTCAGCTTCATCGGGAATGATGCTTTTTTGGGATGCAACTCCCAAGGCCCGCAATCGCTCCACGATGGCTTCTCCGGCCCTATCCTCGCCTTTTCCTTTGAAAATGGTATCCGAGCAAACCACTACCTCCGCGGTAAGCCCTTCGGAATTGACTTTATAGGAAGATTTGCCCCCTTTCTTAGATTTAAGACGAATAGTGCCGATTTCCACGTTTTTGTCAATTGGTTTCAGCATATCGTACATGGTAAGAGCTACGACACTTGCTCCGTGCATCGCCTCCACCTCTACTCCAGTTTTGTAAATGGTCTTGACCGTCATGGAAATGATAATCTCCAAGCCATTGATTTCATAATCGATTCCCGTGTATTCAATGGGCAAGGGATGACAATCGGGCAACAAGTCAGGTGTTTTTTTGACCCCCAGCAAGCCGGCTGCCTTTGCCATTTCAAACACATTCCCTTTGGGAACGGCATTGTTTTCTATCGCATCAATCGTAGTTTGACTACTCGTTTTTACGATAGCTTCCGCGGTGGCTTCCCGGAGGGAAGTCTGTTTATGAGTTATATCAACCATTTACGTATTTACTTTCCATTGATGGGTTTCGTCTTCAAAAATCTCTTTCCCAAATACAGGCACTTTCGCTTTGATTTCCTCTACAAAAAAGTTGGTGGCCTCGATAGTGATTTTTCGATGTGCCGAAGAGGTGAACACGAACAAGCACAACTCGCCAACCTTTACCTTGCCCAAACTGTGATAAATATGGGCACAGGTTATATCGAACTTGGCAAAGGCCTCTTCCCGAATTTCATGGAAGACCTTTTCCGCCATTTCTTCATAAGCCGTATAATCGATTGCAGTGACGGTTTTACCATCCACTTTGTCCGCTCTTACTTGTCCCAAAAAAATGCTATGGGCACCGATATTGGTCTTGCTCTGGTGGTTGGCCACCGAAGTCGCTATTTTTTCGGGAGGAATCGCTCCTTGTACAAACACTTTTTTTGGTTTCTTCTTATCCATCAATAATTGTTTCTATCCCGCCTTCCACGTTTTTCAAATTGTGAAAGCCGAATTCGTTTTTAAGGATTTCTATGGCGTTTTTGCTTCGTTTGCCGGACTGGCAGAACACAAAAACTTCCTGATTGTTCGGTATTTCTTGATATCGTGCCGTTAAATCGCCCATTGGGATACTCAACACCTTTTTGCCTTTTGGCTTGGGCTGTTCGAACACTTCGCGCACATCGAGATACCACTGTTCTTTGTTTTTTAAATCGCAATCAATATAAACGGGCGCTATTCCGTTTTTGCGAATTTTTTCTACTTCTACGGGGCGTTTGTTTATTTTGATGGTCTGCTCGCTAGCTTGCATCATATTGATCAACTTTAGCTTACCAGAAAGCACCTCTCCCTCCCCAAGGATGATTTTAAGGACTTCGGCTGCCTGAAGCGTTCCCAAGATGCCCGGTAATACACCCAAAACCCCTGTAGCCTCACAACTGATGTTCTGTCGCGTACTTTTCGGAAACACACAACGATAGGTAGGGCCATTTTGGTAATTGAAGACCGACAATTGTCCTTCATTTTTGTAAATGGATGCAAAAACCCATGGTTTATCAGTCAATATGCATGCATCGTTGATGAGATATTTGGTCTCAAAATTGTCGGTGCCATCCAAAACCACATCATATTGCTGTATGATGTCTTCCGCATTTTCAATCGTCAACGGTTCTTCAAAAACCTGAAAACACACTTCCATGTTCTGTTTTTCCAAGCGTTCCTTGGCAGCAACCGCCTTGGGCCTGCCCACATCCGATTCTTGAAACAAAACTTGCCTATGCAGGTTGGACATATCAACCTTATCGTGGTCCATCAACCCAATGGTACCGACTCCTGCACCTGCCAAATACATCGCAGCAGGACAGCCCAATCCTCCAACACCAACAATCAACACTTTGGCATTGCCAAGTTTTTGCTGCCCTTCCAGGCCAACTTCCGTGAGTTTTATTTGTCTGTCGTATCTGCTCATCCTCCAGCGAACGGTGGCAACAGTGCCACTTCGTCTCCATCATTAATTGATATGGTATCATCCAAATTTTGATTTACCGCAATCTGCACGGAATCTTTATCTGTAATGGCAAGTCCGTTCAAACATTGTACTTTAAGCTCCGAAGCGGTAATCGCTCCGTGCAGTTCCAAAATCTCTTCGGACTTTTCAGCGGCTTCCGCCACCAAACCAAAATATTTTATCGTCACATTCATGCTTCCATTTTCTTTAATTGTCGAACATCCTCTTCCGTATCCACATCAAACCCGCCTTTGTTAAAGGTTTCAGTACCATAGTCGAATTCTTTTGCGTAAATCAACTTTTTCGCTCCTTCGTCTCCTTCCAATTCCATCAACAACGGAAATGCCTCCTTGTTAAAAATAGCGGGAACTCCAATACTATCGTCGTATTTGGAATAGGTCGCTTTTGGTTTCTTGGTGAGTTGAGCTTGCACCAGTTTGGTTAAGTTGATGTGTTCCAAAAAGGGTTGGTCGGATACCAGAAAGAGTGCATGGTCCAATTCTTTCACTGTCAAGGCGGTTTTTAAGCCCAGCTTTATGCTTAATGCCATTCCTTGTTCCCAATCGGGGTTAACCACCACTGTAAACCCATCTGTATCGGTTTGCTCCTGTATCTCTTGATGTTTTGCGCCCAGTACCAAAATCTTGTGTTCAAAGCCAAGCATAATCACTTGTTTCAGGGTATGCTCCAAAAGTGTTTTTCCTTTGAACTCAACCAGCTGCTTTGGTCGACCTAAACGGGTAGAGCCACCTGCTGCCAAAACCACCACCGCTATGTTTTCTTCTGAACTCATAGGGTTATTTTTTGAAATTGATTTTCAGTGACATCATGAATCGGCTCGGTTTTCTGTTTTAGGGGTCGCGCTCCCTTGTTGGTCAATACACTCTGAATCTCAGCTAAAATGGACAATCCAATTTCAGCAGGGGTCTCAGCCCCTATTTCCAATCCAACAGGTGCGTGTATTTTGGATAAATCCTTTTTTGACACTTCTATGCCTTCGTCCGCCAACTCATTGAGCACGCGATCGTATTTTTTCAATGGCCCCAAAATCCCGATGTAGGGTATTACTGGATTTCCCAACAACAATTTGAGCACCGATAGGTCGTAATTATAGTTGTGGCTCATCAGCACAAAACAAGTGCGTTCGTCAATGTCAATATTTTGTAGTGTTTGTTCGGGTTTGGCCACGATCACTTGGCACGTGCCCATAAAACGTTCTTTATTCGCGTGCGTGGGACGTCCGTCCGTAACAATTACGTTCCAACCCAATAAATCGGCTTGTTGCGCCAGGATTTGGGCATCGTTCCCTGCTCCTACCAAAATCAATTTTACTGGGGGTTGATGTATTTGGATGAACACAAAATGTGTTTTCTCTTCCGTTGTGAGCTCTGCAAAACAAGATGCATTTTCATTGATGACCTCTCTACTTTTAACAAGCAAAGCTTGTTGTAAATCATCGGGAAGCTGCTGCCCTGAAACTGCCTGATTTTCATCCGCAACCAAACTGGTTCCCAGTTGTTGTTGGGATTTATCCAAATTAAAAACAACAGACACCGCCATTGGAACTTCCTGTTCGGCAACAGTTCTCAATAGCTCACAGGGATTATGCCTATCGGTATAATTAATGGGCTCGAACAAGACTTGAATAATACCGTTACAGCCCAATTGTGCCCCAATAACCGCATCATCCTCGTCACTGGTATCATAAGTGACCAGTTTATTTTCTTGGCTATCCAGAGCATAAAGGGCCTTTCTAAGCGCATCACCTTCCAAACAGCCTCCACTTATAGCTCCTGTGATATTTCCATATTCGTCCACCAACATTCGTGCACCGGCTCTCCGATATGATGAGCCTTCAACATGGACCACGGTGGCCAAAATGCAACGGATTTCTTGCAACCTGAGCTCTTGATACTTTGCTAGGATCACGTCCAACTCTCTCATACAGCAATTGTTTTTAGTTGGTTGACGGCTTTTTTGATTTCAGACAAGGCTTTTTCAATGTCTTCCGAAGAGGTGCTTCGCCCTGTACTGATACGAAGACTGGCCAAGGCTGTATCATCTTCAATTCCCATCGCTTTTAGCACGTGGGACGGATTTACTTGATTTGAAGTGCACGCAGAACCCCGAGAAACGGCCAAGGTGTTCACATAACGAAGTAGCTTGGTGCCATCAATTACTTTAAACGACACATTTGTGGTATTGGATAACCGTTCTTCATCCAGGCAATTAATGGTTGCTCCTTCTATGGTCAACAACCCCTCCTCCAATTGGTTTTGAAGACTTTTGAATTTTTGCTGATTTTCTACCAAGCTTTGCTTTGCAATTTCACAAGCTGCACCAAAACCAACAATGCCAGGAACATTCAAAGTTCCTGGTCTGACTCCTTTTTCGTGACTGCCTCCATAAAGGTGTTTATCAATGGAAATATTTTTTCTTTTATTCAAGTAAAGTGCGCCAACACCTTTAGGTCCATAGAGTTTGTGTGATGAAAAAATAGCGATATCGATTCCCAATTCTTGTAAATCAACAGGAATTTTACCAACAGCTTGGGTAATGTCCGACATTACGGCCACTTGCTTTGCATGTACTATTTTGCAAATGGTTTTTATGGGGTGGACCAATCCTGTTTCGTTGTTGGCCAACATTATGCAGACTAAGATAGTGGACTGTTTAATCTCATCTTCCAATTGGTTCAAATCAATGTTACCGTTCTTGTCCACCTCCAAATAAGTGACATCAAATCCTTCGGACGCCAGAAAATCCATAGTTTCAAGTACAGCCTTATGCTCCGTTTTAACCGTGATGACATGGTTTCCCCGATTTTTGTTTTTCCTGCAATAGCCCATCAAACCAAGGTTAACTGCTTCCGTAGCTCCAGATGTAAATGTTATTTCAGTTGCCCTACAATTTACCAGTTTGGCAACTTGATTTCTAGCAGTTTCGACTGCGTCCTCAGCATACCAACCAAAAGAATGGTCGCTGTTCGCATTGCCAAAATTTTGGGTAAAATACGGCAGCATGGCCTCCACTACCTTTGTGTCGGTGGGTGTGGTTGCATTATAATCCAAATATATTTTACGTGTTACTTTCAAGAATTTAGCGTTATGCATAGATGTACATAACGCAATGTACTAAGAATAATAAGAGTTTGCACAGAGTTTTAAATTTCGTTTTAAAATTATTTAGCTATTTTCTTTGGTATGCACTTCTTTAATCGTAATATTGCAATATACAAATAAGATAATGGGCTTAGCCAAAACAGAAATATTTACCGAGAAAGAAAATCGGATTGCGCAGTACGCCAAGGCTTTTGGACATCCAGCCCGCGTGGCTATCTTGCAATACCTGTTTAAGCTCAATACCTGTGTGTGCGGTGATTTGGTAGATGAAATTGGTTTGGCACAACCCACTATTTCCCAACATTTGAAGGAACTGAAAAAAATTGGCCTAATCAAAGGAAATGTCGAGGGCACAAGTGTCTGTTATTGTATTGATGAGGACGAATGGAAACAAATGAAATCCGTAATGTCCGATTTTCTGAATCAAGATACCAAAACCAAAGAGTGTTGCTAAAAAAATTTAAATCAATTAATCGCAATATTACAATAAATATATAGATATGAAATTAGAAGAAGTTAAATCCGCCTTGAGCAAATTGAACACCATCGCCTTTAAATTACCCAACGGGAATTTGGTTCCCAACCATTTTCATGTTACCGAAGTGGGTAAAATCACAAAGCACTTCATTGACTGTGGTGGAACAGTTCGCAACGAGGAGGTGGTCAACTTTCAACTTTGGAACGCCGATGATTACGACCATAGACTTCATCCAGAGAAATTAGTCCATATTATAGAATTGTCCCAAAAAACATTGGGCATCGGTAATCTAGAAGTAGAAGTGGAATACCAAGGGCAGACCATTGAAAAATTCGCTCTTGATTTTGACGGAACCAACTTTCTATTGACCACCAAGCAAACCGACTGTTTGGCCAAAGACAATTGTGGTATTCCAACCGAAAAGCCCAAAGTAAAGTTATCCAAATTACAAAACACACAAACTTGCACTCCTGGAAGTGGATGCTGCTAAAACCCAACTTATGGCACTTTTTGAAAAATTAAACCAATTTGTTTCTGATTTGGATACAACATCCATTACTGAGGAAAGAAAACAAACCTTATCACCTCTTGTGGAGTACATTCAGGGAAAATTGGATAACCACCAACCCATCCGACTGAATTTAATCTGCACCCACAACTCACGTAGAAGTCATTTATCTCAAGTTTGGGCACAGACCATGGCCCATTATTTTGGGATTGATAATGTGAGCTGTTTTTCTGGGGGAACAGAAGCCACAGCCCTATTTCCGATGGTTGCCTCAACTTTGGCAAGCTCCGGGTTTGAAATAAACATGCTTTCCGAAGGAAAAAACCCTGTGTATGGTATCAAGTTTTCCGAAAACGAACACCCTGTCATCTGTTTTTCCAAAAAAATGGACGATGATTTCAACCCAAAATCAGATTTCGCGGCCATCATGACCTGTTCCCAGGCTGATGAGGGGTGTCCGTTTGTTCCGGGTGCAGAAAAGCGGATTCCAATTACATACGAGGATCCCAAAGCTTTTGATGGCACACCCGAACAGGCCGAAAAATATAAGGAACGAAGCGTGCAAATCGCAACTGAAATGTTTTATGTTTTTTCTCAAATACAAAAATAATGGCAACCAAAAATTTAAGCTTTTTAGATAGAAATCTAACTCTTTGGATATTTGTGGCGATGGCCATTGGGGTCGGAATAGGTTACTTTTTTCCGACATTTCCGGATTTCGTAAATTCTTTCAGCAGCGGGTCTACCAATATTCCCATAGCCATTGGATTGATTTTAATGATGTATCCGCCATTGGCCAAGGTAAAATACTCCTTGCTCCCAAAGGTTTTTAAAAACACCAAAATTCTTTCCATATCACTTTTTCTGAATTGGATCGTGGGGCCTGTTCTGATGTTTGCACTGGCCATAATCTTTCTGCGGGATTACCCTGAATATATGGTCGGGCTTATTTTAATTGGTTTGGCTCGTTGTATTGCCATGGTTTTGGTTTGGAACGATTTGGCCGAAGGCAGCAGCGAATATGGTGCCGGATTGGTAGCTCTGAACAGTATTTTTCAAGTATTTGCCTATAGTTTTTACGCATGGATTTTCATTACCGTCCTCCCACCCTATTTTGGATTTGAAGGAGCCATTGTGGATATTTCCATTGGCACCATTGCAGAAAGTGTGGCCATTTACCTAGGGATACCCTTTTTATTGGGGATTTTAAGCCGCCAAATTTTGGTGAAACTTAAAGGGGAAGATTGGTATACGGAAACCTTTATTCCTGCCATTTCACCGATTACCTTGATTGCACTATTGTTCACCATTGTTGTGATGTTCTCGTTAAAAGGAGAGCTTATTGTTGAAATACCAATGGATGTATTGATCATTGCCGTACCCTTGTTGATTTATTTTGCGCTTATGTTCATTATTGGATTTTTCACCACAAAAGCAATGGGAGCCGAGTACGACAAAACTGCTGCAGTTGCCTTCACAGCTGCGGGAAACAATTTTGAGCTGGCCATTGCCGTGGCTATTGCCGTTTTTGGCCTTAACTCCGGACAGGCATTTACGGGAGTTATTGGACCATTGGTAGAGGTGCCAGCACTAATTTTATTGGTGAAAGTTTCATTTTGGCTCAAGAAAAAATATTTTACGCATAAAACAGTGAAGGCTTAATAGAGTACCTGCATTTTAATATTTCGGGGAGTTTAGTAACTTCAGCCTGATATTCTTAAAAATAGAAGAATCATGGTCAAAGTTATCACCTCCCTTGGAATTGTTTTGCTTTTGATGTCTTGCAATACGGACAAACAAAAGAATCAACCCGAATTAGGGTTGGTATATAATGTTTTGTTGGATGCTGATATTGATAATTATGAGGTGTTCTCCATGGAACTCGATGGTTCCAACAAAACGAACATTACCGATCGGCCCGATCTGGAATGGACCTACTTTTCTCAAGAGGACACCTTATATTTTATTTCGGATAGAAATGCCTGTAAACGCTGCTACTTTCTCTACAAAAGCAGCTTTGATGGCGAAAATATCCAAAAAGTATCCGATTTGGAGTTGGCCGATAGTTGGATGAGTACCAGATATAATGGCTCAGAACTCATCGTTAAACCCAAACTTATTGATGAATCTACTTTTTATGTGCTCAACAAAAACGGAAAAATCATAAAAAGACTGGAAACGGGACTACCTTTTGCAGCCGACCCGTTGTTTGTCAATAATGGAGAACAGATTGTTTTTAGGGGCGGTCGCACCAACAGCAAAAGAGTACAAGGATTCAATGAAGAACTTTACATAATTGATGAGGACGGAAAAAACCTAAAACAACTCACCCATTATCCTGAACAAGACACCACTGCCGCCCAATACGGATACAGGGCGGGAGCTCCTAAATTGCACCCTACCGAAAATTTCGTGACCTATCAAAGCAAACAAAATGGGAAATATAGTCTGTATGCGGTGAGTCTTGATGGAAACAAAAGTTGGAAACTGACTGAAAACAAGCAAAATGAAGGCTGGCACGATTGGAGTCCGGACGGTAATTGGTTGGCCATAGAGCTCTTCGACAACGAGCAATCCCAATTTCATATAGGATTGATGAATTGGGAAACCAAAGAATTGAAAATTTTGACCGATGACACCTATACCTATCAACAGGCTCCAAACTTTATTTGGAAATCTGGTGAGTAATGGATTAAACTGTTCCGACGATTGCGGAAACACCTTAACCAAATTATGATGAAAAGAAAGTTAAACGCTATACTATTTATGGCAATTGCCCTTGCTTTGGGTGCTCTGTTTTACGCAAACAGTATTTTTCCGAAAAATTTTGAGGCCTACTTTAAACCGCAATTTTACAATCAGTTTGGGCCTATTGCAATTTGTATTGAATTGTTCATTGCCGGCATTTATCTGTTCAAAGGGCACAAAAAAAGTAATTTTACGCTTGCCCTGTTCGCTTTTACCGCAGTATTGGACCCCATTTTTGATTTAGCAGGTCTTTTTACTTCCAACGTACCTGTTTATGCCACAATTATCCTGTTGGGCTGTTCTTTTTGGGCATTATACTTGGCTTTTTCCAATACGTATAACCTTGGAAAAATTTCCGTGCCCGAGCTTATTATCAGTTTTGTTTTAGGAATCATAATCGAGCTTTCCTTCAATTATTACTATCAATTTTTGTAACATACATTACTTCTTAACCATATATTCATCAACAAACCGAACTAAATCCTGACCATGTAAATTTTTGGCCAAGACTTTTCCCTCTGGGTCCAACAAGAAATTGGCCGGAATTGTCTTTAACCTTAACTCCTCCATTACAGGGCCCTGGTCGCCTTGCACATGTGAAGAATGTAACCACCTATATGCTCCGTCTTTTTCAATAGCTTTGACCCATGCTTTCTTGCTACTCTCCAAACCATAGGCCACGATCATAAAATCTTTGGAACCATACCTTTCCCACAAAGGCACCAGTACATTTCGATTTTCCACTCTACAGGGTGCGCACCAAGATGCCCAAACATCCAACAATATCAGCTTTTTGTTTTTGGACAATTGCCGCAAAGAAGTTTCCGTTCCATCCATCATGGGTAAATGTATCTCTGGAATCGAATCCCCGATAAGAACTGGTAAGTTTTTTTTATCGACTGTTACTGTAAATTGTTGTACCCATTTATGACCAGGATATAAGTTGTTCCATTTTAGGGATTGTGCATAGACCATTTCCGCAATACGCTCAAAATTACCTTCCGGACTCGCCCAACGAATGGCCATTAAGGCTGGCAATAGGTGCGCTGTGGTATCCGCAAAATCAATTAACTTGCCTTGATATGCTTTTAGATTTTTCTCGCGCTCCAATAATCCCTCATCGGTTAAGTTCGAGCTGTTTTCCTTTTCAAAGTGATATTTATAAGCATCCCTGCGCAAATCCCTCAATTCCAACATCGCTGCATTGGCAGGTGATGGATTCGCAATGGAGAAGCTCGATTGAAAATTTGCCATTTCGGCATCAACCCTTAAAGAAGTGCCTGGCTCATACACCAAAGGAAAATAATTGTCCGTACTCGGGTTTTCGTTCAGTAATTTATTGGGGTACTTCTCCCCTCTTTTCTGCACCACAAGCATCAAGACCGTTTTATCTTTAAAGTCTGGCAATTTTCCCAATTGAAAGCTCCCATCGCTGTTTACTTCGGCCGAATCCAATACCTTTCCCACAAAACTTTGGGCGATATCGTTAAATTTTTCTGGATGGACCACATAAATCATGGGCTTCCAATCTTCTGCATTTTCCAAATGAAGAGACCCTGAAAGCCATGGAGTATCCGAACAGGAATGCAATGCGAACAGAACTAAAATAAGAAGTTTCAGTGAATTTTTCATGGTCATAAAAGTAACCAATTCTGCTTTGGATTCTACTCTTTCCGTAACTCTAAAAATAGCTTGACCAGAGAATGAAAAATTCACAGATCGAACACTTATTTACTGATTTACGGTTATTTACCCCTTGTTGTAACGACCAATCTATCATTCAACACAAACAGTAACATTATGAAAACAAAAAACATTGTCCATTTAATTTTAAGATTGGTTCCAGCAGCTATTCTTTTACAAACGCTTTACTTTAAATTTTCGGCAGCCCCGGAATCCGTCCATATTTTTACAACACTCGGTTTGGAGCCTTATGGCAGAATTGGTCTTGGTATAATCGAATTGATCGTAGCCATTCTTATTTTGGTTCCTAAAACTACTTGGATAGGTGCCATTTTGGGCATTGGCATTATGCTGGGCGCCATATTTTCCCATATTACAGAATTGGGAATAGTAGTACAAAATGATGGAGGTGTACTTTTTACCCTGGCTTTGGTAACGCTAGTTTTTTGTATCGCTCTGGCATGGTTGCACAGGTCCCAAATCCCTGCGGTCAGCAAAATTTTCTAATCTCCAGTTTCTTCTTCTTTCTTTTTTAAAGAGAGGGATTCGTATACCTTATCGAGGATTTCGGGCTTATCGGTCAACACTACCAATTTATCGTTTGCCGCTATTTCGGTAAGTCCGTTCGGGGTAATATAGTTTCCATCTCGTTCGATCATGGCGATAATGGCATTTTTTGGAAATCCAAGATCAACGATCTTAACTCCATTGGAAGGACAGGTTTTCGTTATTTTTATTTCCTTCATTATCGCCTTTGGGTGCTCGGACAACAACTCATCGGTAGCGGACAAGGGTTTTACACGCTCCGGTAATCCCACATGGAGCCACTTGGCCACAATGGACAGCGTACTCCCCTGAATTAAAACGGATGTGATCGATACAAAGAAGACAATATTAAAAATAACGTTTGCCTTATCTATTCCTGCCAAAAGCGGATAGGTAGCAAATACAATGGGCACTGCTCCCCGCAACCCGACCCAAGAAATGTAGAATCGTCGTCTCATCTTCATACGAAAAGGCAAAAGGGAAATCAGTACGGCCAATGGCCGGGCCACAAAAATCAGAAATAAAGAGATTATTATTCCTATTTCAATAAAAGGCACTATTTCTGTTGGAAATACCAGCAGGCCCAAGGTAAGGAACAAAACAATCTGCATAAGCCATGCGAGTCCATCGAACATTCGCATGATGGTTTTTTTATGGATTATATTCTGATTGCCAAGGTATACGGAACAAATATAAATTGCCAAAAAACCGTTGCCCCCAATAAAATCGGTAGCCGAAAAAGTAATGAACATTAAAGCAATGGTAAGCACGGGGTACAACCCCTCAAAATCCAACCGAATCTTATTTATAATGATCTTACTTAGTTTTCCGAACAAAAAGCCAGCTGCTCCACCGAGCACCATTTGTAGTAAAAACATGGGCAAAACCGATACTATGTTTTTTTCGGGATACTGCACCAAGGTTAAAAAAGCAATGGTAAGCACATAGGCCATGGGGTCGTTACTCCCGCTTTCCAGCTCTAGTGTGGGCCTTAGGTTTTTCTTTAGCGCCAAATTCTTGCCTCGTAATATCGAAAATACCGCAGCTGCATCCGTAGAAGACACAATTGCCCCCAACAAAAGACTTTCGTATAAAGTAAAATCGGTTATCAAATACACAAAATAACCTAACCCTACAGCCGTTAACAACACCCCCAAGGTGGACAGTGCAATTCCTTCCTTCAATACCGGTTTTACAGACTGCCAATTGGTATCCAGTCCGCCCGAGAACAATATAAAGTTCAAGGATACAACACCCACGAACTGCGCTATTTTGGGATTATCGAAATAAATCCCCCCTATTCCATCCGATCCGGCCAACATACCAATGGTCAAAAACAACAATAAAGTGGGAATACCGAACCGATAAGTGGTCTTACCAGCCAAAATACTGATCAGCAATAATACCGAACCTATTAATATGATGTTTTCTATGGTGATGTTCATATGGTAGCAAGGATTTAAAGTAGGACAACAGACAACATCAATTATTTGCTGAATTTTCAGAATCACGAAGTTAATTCAATTAGTTTGATTTTAGCTCCATAATAAGCAATCCGACCACCGAACGAATCACCTGAATCAAGTTTTGGTTTTTAAAGGCTGATTTTTAAATTATCGCGACAGTCGTCAAAAAACACAAAAACCACGTTTAAATACATTTTTAAGTGGACACCTGTGTTAATTAGCTAAAAAATAATCGGTGAAATGCACTTTTTAGTCGTTAAAAGTAAAAACCTATGAAAAATTGATAAGTATTCCCTGCAATTGTTTTTGATCTTTGCTGTGTATTAACCCCCAAATCTATACATCATGACACGATCTACTATTTACAGCCTACTTGTTTCAGGATTAATGCTAACCAGCCAGACTACTTTTGCACAGGCAGACGAAAAAATAATAAACGATACAATGAACGGGAGCGTTTCCACTATTGATGGTTATGTGCCTTCCATGTCGATAACGGAAGATGGAAAAACTGCTTATTTTAGCAAGGGCACTTACCAAAAGCCCCTTTATGGTGTTTTTTCCAAAAAAGAATTGGTATACCACGTGTACCGTGCCGAAAAAGTGAACGGTGAGTGGACCAATATTACCCAATTGGAGGTATGCCCAAAACACTACTCTGCCAAACATCCTACTGTTACCGCAGATGGCAAGCGTTTGTTCTTTGCCTCGAACATGAAGGGATCATTTGGCAAGTACGATATTTACGTTACGGAGATTGCAGCCGATGGCTCCGTGGGCGTTTCCAAAAACTTGGGGCCCAAAGTCAATACCAAAGAAGATGAACTTTACCCGAGCATCTATAATGAAACTCTACTGTTTTTTGCTTCCGAAGGAAGAGATGGATATGGAGGATTAGACCTATATGCCTCACAAGTGGTAAAAAACACACTCACCACATCCGTAAACCTTGGCGCCCATATAAATAGTGATAGCGACGAATACGCGATACAGCTAAGTCCAGAGAAAAAAATGGGGTTTGTGGTGTCCAATAGAGGTTTCAACAACACGGTATCACAATATACAGTAGCCTACGGACGTTCAAGTAAGCAGAAACAGTATATCGATGTTGCCAGCAATAACGCCGGATTCGAAACTGTGCTGAACGATGATACCCGTGAATACGCGGATACGTCTTTCCAAGATCAACAATAATAATAGGTTACAATTTACATACTGAATCGGTCAATAAACCTGATACGTGTCTTGTGAAACTGTTTCATAGCCGAGATTAGAAACACTCATGACAATGATAAGAAAGACAGGGGGAAACTGACAGACTATCATAATAGCGGGTTGTATTATTTCAATCTGACCGATTTACTTCAAGAATAGGATGCTGATGGGACGGCATCCTATTTTTTTTTACAACTACTTGATTATATATTATTTACACTAATTTATAGTGTGTTAGATCATATAAAAACCACTTTGGAGCAAATGTAAAAAAGTGCATTTGAACGAAAATGACTACAAATATTACTTGCGATAGTTAAAATTTTCTAAATTCGTTAGTGAAATAATACAATCCCAAATCTATTATGTCATGAAAAAAAATTACCACACTCTAAAAAAAGGCGTCCCAAAACCTCTTTTTACTTTACTTTTTTGACGAGTAAAATCCTCAACTACACAATGTATAGCTCTTGATCCCTTTAGGGATCAGACCCAATTTTGGAGAACCCAATATGGTGTTCATACTGTTGTTGCCCTTGTATTGGGCAATGCAGTAAAGCATTTTATTGGTTCGTCCCAACTTCAAAATTGTGGATGCGGACGATATTGTCCTAAACTTAACCTACAAAAATTTATGTAACAATTTACCCCCAAATCTTTCTTATCATGAAAAAGAATGCATTAAAAATTGCTGTCATCGACAATGACGACACGCTTGCTGGCATTTACACCCAGTACTTCCAAGAAACTGAAGACTACGAACTTCTCGGGGTCTACACCTCGGTTCATGGTCTATTATCTAGTTTTGTTCGTTCCCATCCGGACATTATAATCTGCGAAACCATGCTCAACGGTATTTCTGGAATAGAGGGCCTAGATTATTTTTATCGTAAAAACAAGGACCTTAAGGTTTTGATGATGAGTCGAAAAAACGATTTTCAACTCATAAAGGAAGCCTTTAAGAAGGGTGCCAATGGCTACTTGATCAAACCGATTACCAAAGATAGGTTGTTAAATGCCCTCGATGCGCTGGACCGGCACGGGATTGCCCTGGAACTGGATGTGGCAAAAAAAATCATCGATTCGTTCCAAACAAAATCGTTCGATGTCTTCTCTAAAAAGGAGAACGAGATCATAGAGTTGCTCACCCAGGGCTTTACCTATAAAATGATTGCGGACAAGCTATTTGTTACACCCAGCGCCGTGAATTTTCATATACAGAACATTTATGTAAAGTTAAATGTGAACTCGAAATCGGAAGCGT
This sequence comes from Flagellimonas sp. ABD4_174, assembly GCF_056160185.1. Lineage (NCBI taxonomy): Bacteria > Pseudomonadati > Bacteroidota > Flavobacteriia > Flavobacteriales > Flavobacteriaceae > Flagellimonas > Flagellimonas sp. ABD4_174. The sequence continues at coordinate 1,887,570 of NZ_JBSWWP010000001.1, read as the reverse complement.
TGAGAAAAATCAAGGAAATGGAGACACAACAATTGAACGCCGCGTAAACCGGAAACTTTCATTAAACAAAAAACCCTGACATAATCGTCAGGGTTTTTTCTATATAGTAAAACGTATTTGATTTACTTCACTTCTTCAAAGTCCACATCTTCCACGTTGTCGCCTTCGGCGGCTCCACCATTATTGGCAGCACCTTCAGCTCCACCGGCAGATGCTCCTGCGGCACCACCTTGCGCTTCGGCCTGTGCTTTGTACATTTCTTCGGAAGCAACTTTCCATGCCTCGTTGATTTTTTCCAAAGCTGGTGTGATCACCGCAAGGTCCTTGCCTTCATAAGCTTTCTTCAACTCTTCCAAAGCTTCTTCGATTGGCTTTTTCTTGTCATCGGACAATTTATCACCAAACTCGCTCAGTTGCTTTTCTGTTTGGAAGATCATCGCATCGGCCTCGTTCAATTTATCGGCAGTTTCCTTCGCTTTTTTATCTGCTTCGGCATTTGCCTCGGCTTCCGCCTTCATCTTTTTGATCTCCTCCTCGGTCAAACCAGAAGAAGCCTCGATACGGATATCTTGGGATTTTCCAGTAGCCTTGTCGGTAGCAGAAACCTTGATGATACCATTGGCATCAATATCAAAGGTCACTTCAATCTGAGGCGTACCTCTTGGCGCAGGTGGAATTCCATCCAAATGGAACCTACCTATTGTCTTGTTATCGGCTGCCATTGGGCGCTCTCCTTGCAACACGTGGATTTCAACCGAAGGTTGATTGTCCGCTGCCGTGGAGAACACTTGTGACTTCTTGGTCGGGATGGTCGTATTCGCCTCGATCAATTTGGTAAATACACTTCCCATGGTCTCGATACCCAAAGATAGCGGGGTAACATCCAAAAGAAGAACGTCTTTTACATCTCCTGTCAGCACACCACCTTGTATTGCAGCACCAACGGCCACAACCTCATCCGGGTTTACACCTTTGGACGGTTTTTTGCCGAAGAACTTCTCAACGGCTTCCTGTACCGCAGGAATACGGGTAGAACCTCCCACTAATATGATCTCGTCGATATCGCTTTTGGAAAGTCCAGCGGATTTCAATGCTTTCTCACATGGATCGATCGTTCTTTTTACCAGATCCGCGATCAATTGCTCGAACTTGGAACGAGACAATGTTCTCACCAAGTGCTTTGGACCTGATGCCGTGGCGGTTACATAAGGTAAATTGATTTCTGTTTGTGCAGAAGAAGACAATTCAATTTTGGCCTTTTCGGCAGCCTCCCTCAAACGCTGAAGGGCCATCGGGTCTTTACGAAGGTCCATGTCCTCATCCTTAATGAACTCTTCTGCCAACCAATCGATTATTTTTTGGTCCACATCGTCACCACCCAAATGGGTATCGCCATCTGTAGCCAATACTTCAAAAACACCATCGCCCAATTCCAAAATGGAAACGTCGTGCGTACCACCACCAAAGTCAAATACCACTATTTTTTGGTCCGTGTCTTTTTTGTCCAAACCGTACGCCAAAGATGCTGCGGTTGGCTCGTTGATTATACGTTCTACGGTTAGACCCGCTATTTCTCCAGCTTCTTTGGTAGCTTGCCTTTGCGAATCGTTAAAATATGCAGGAACGGTGATTACCGCTCTGCTAACATCTTGACCCAAGTAATCCTCTGCCGTCTTCTTCATTTTTTGAAGAATCATTGCGGATAATTCTTGAGGTGTGTACAAACGACCATCGATATCCACCCGTGGCGTATCGTTGTCCCCTTTTACCACATTATAAGGAACCCTATTGGCTTCCTTGCTGGATTCTGAGTATTTGTTGCCCATAAACCGCTTAATGGAGTAAATCGTTTTGTGAGGGTTGGTCACCGCTTGTCTTTTTGCCGGATCACCTACCTTGATTTCCCCTCCTTCAACAAATGCAATCATCGATGGAGTGGTTCGCTTACCTTCGGCGTTTGGAATTACCACAGGCTCGTTACCTTCCATTACAGAGACGCAGGAGTTGGTCGTACCTAAGTCTATACCTATAATTTTGCTCATCGTATCTAAAGTTATGTCTGTTTAAAAATATTTTCGTTTGCTCTTTAAATGTCAATGTTCATGCCACGGGCCATAATATGACAAGCTGTCATATTTTTGAGGATTATTTGATTTTAACCCTGTTACAGCAAGGTTTGTTCGGATTGTCACAAAATGTGACCCTCAATATTTAAAAATTCTCATTTTTGTATTTCTTAGCTTCCTATATTTGAAACTATAAATTGAGTTTATGGAGTGTATTAGTGTGTTCGATATGCTAAAAATAGGCGTGGGACCTTCCAGCTCCCACACACTTGGCCCATGGCGTGCAGCCGAAAGGTGGATCGCCGAACTTGAAGAACAAAATGTCTTTGACAACGTCCAACATATAAAAGTGCATCTTTATGGCTCACTATGCCTAACAGGAAAGGGACATGCCACCGACATTGCCGTGGTCATGGGACTATTGGGAACCGACCCAGAAACTGTGGATATTGACAGTATTGCAGGAAGTATTGACAGAATAAAAGCAGAAAACCAATTAAATTTTGGCGGAAAAAGAATAATTCCCTTTAGCTTTCAGAACGATATTCTCTTTAAAAAAGAGTTTTTGCCATTCCATGCCAACGGAATGTTGTTCGAAGCAACATTGAACACCGGAGATGTAATTTCCGAAACCTATTATTCCATTGGTGGCGGTTTTGTGGTAAAGGAAGAGCGAACCCATGCCAAGGAAAACAAAGAGACGTTTAAAACATTCCCCCACCCGGTAAAAACCGGCAACGAACTTCTTGAACACTGTAGTTCACAAAACAAATCCATTTCAATGATCGTGATGGAAAACGAACTTTCATTGCGAACGGCACCCGAAATTGACGAAGGTATTGCGCGAATCTGGGACACCATGCTGGAATGTATGTATGTGGGTTGCCATACCGAAGGAAAGCTTCCGGGCGGATTGAACGTTAAGCGGCGTGCTTTCGAGATTCATCAAAAGTTAAAGGGCGATGTACCCTACTCCAACCCGCAGGAGTGGTTGGAGAGCATACGGGATACCGAAGTGAAGTTCCGACAGATCATAAAATGGGTAAGCTGCTTTGCTCTGAGCGTAAACGAAGTGAATGCTTCGCTCGGACGAGTGGTCACTGCCCCAACCAATGGCAGTGCAGGTGTTATTCCTGCCGTTTTAATGTACTACATGGTTATCGAGAACCACGACGCCGACTTTGACGATGTTAAGCAATTTTTGTTGGTAGCGAGCGAAGTGGGCAGTATTTTTAAAAAAGGTGCCACAATTTCCGCAGCTATGGGTGGTTGCCAAGCCGAGATCGGAGTTTCTTCCGCTATGGCCGCAGCTGGTTTAACCGAATTGATGGGCGGTTCCCCGGAACAAGTATTGATCGCTGCCGAAATCGCCATGGAGCATCATTTAGGGCTTACCTGTGATCCCATTGGCGGCTTGGTCCAAGTTCCTTGTATAGAACGCAATGCAATGGGGGCCATTAAAGCCATTAATGCGGCGGAGTTGGCTTTGGACACCGACCCAAAAGATTGTAAAGTACCTTTGGACAAAGTAGTGAATACCATGTGGGAAACCGCAAAAGATATGAGTTCCAAGTACAAGGAAACCTCGGAAGGTGGTCTCGCTGTGGGTGTGTTTTTGAGCGACTGCTAGTCCATACAGCCTTCCTTGCCCCTGGTATCAATAAGGTAAATAATCTTCCATTCGCCATCAAAATTGATCAATTGGAAAGAATTAATGCCGCAATGACTAAACTCCCCGTTCAACCAAAACTCATAGCCCACCCAGGCGTTGGCCATGGTCCTGTCCACCTGAATGGAGAAAGAAGTAAGTTTCTCCTCAAACTTCATCGTGTCCGGAATACCCACTATCGATTTTAGAAAATTTGAAAATTCCTCCGTTCTGAACTGAGTCTTCCCTTCTGGATTCCTACCCGTGGTCTGCAAAACAACATTGTTCGCCACGGTACTTTTTATAATCGTAGAATCTTGTTTGTGGAATCCATCAAAAAAAGTTTCGATAACTTGTTTTACCTCGGCTTTGGTTTCTTCGCTAGATGGGTTTGGACCTTGGGCGTTTCCAAATAACACTACCGCAAAAAAAATCACGGTACTAATCAGTTTTCTCATTTTATTAGTTTTTTGATTACCTCCTAAATTAAACAAATCTGCTTACTTTTAACCATCAAAAATAATTTCGATGTCTACAGCTAAAAAAGAATACAAGAGGGTAACGGTAAAATCGTTGGTGGAAATGAAAAAGCATGGAGAAAAAATAAGCATGCTTACCTCCTACGACTATTCCATGGCCAAAATCGTGGATGGTGCCAATGTGGATGCTATTTTGGTAGGCGATTCCGCCAGTAATGTTATGGCGGGACACGAGACTACCTTGCCCATAACCTTGGATCAAATGATTTATCATGCCACCTCTGTTGTAAGAGCGGCAAAAAGGGCATTGGTCGTGGTGGACATCCCTTTTGGCAGTTACCAAGGTGACTCCAAAGAGGCATTGCGTTCCGCTATCCGAATTATGAAGGAAAGTGGGGCCCACGCCGTAAAGGTGGAAGGTGGTGAAGAAATAAAGATATCCATTAGCCGAATTCTTGAGGCGGGCATCCCTGTAATGGGGCACTTGGGACTTACCCCACAATCCATCTATAAGTTTGGAACCTACACGGTACGCGCCAAAGAAGAAGAAGAGGCCGAAAAATTAAAGTCCGATGCCAAATTATTGGAAGAACTGGGCTGTTTTGCCATTGTTTTGGAAAAAATACCTGCAAAATTGGCGAAAGAGGTGGCAGAAAGCGTCTCCATTCCCATAATCGGAATAGGTGCAGGGGGCGATGTAGATGGGCAGGTTCTGGTAGTGCACGATATGTTGGGAATGACACATGAATTCAACCCAAGATTTTTACGAAGGTATTTAAACCTCTACGATGAAATGAGCAATGCCATTTCCCAATATGTGGATGATGTTAAAAGTCAGGATTTCCCGAACGAAGAAGAATCGTATTAAATTACAATTTACAATTGTCAGTTAGCAATAAAGAGTATTCCGTCCCCTCGAACCTTCAAGTGCTTTTTGAAGACAATCATCTCATCGTTGTAAATAAACGTGTCGGGGATATCGTCCAGGGCGACAAAACCGGGGACGACCCTTTGAGCGAAGTCGTAAAAAAATACATAAAAGCAAAATATAACAAACCTGGCAATGTGTACTTGGGTGTTGTGCACCGATTGGACAGGCCTACTTCTGGAATAGTTCTCTTTGCAAAAACGTCGAAGGCTTTGCCCCGTTTAAATAAGATGTTTGCAGAGGGTGATACCAAAAAAATATATTGGGCGGTCGTCAAGGATGCACCTCCAAAAGAAAAAGACACGCTGACCCATTGGTTAGTCAGGAATCCAAAACAGAACAAATCCTACGCCCATAACAAGGAGGTGCCCAATAGCAAAAAAGCAATTTTAGAATATAAGGTTATTAAAAAATTGAATAGTTATTATTTATTGGAAATTGACCTTAAAACTGGCCGACATCACCAAATAAGGGCGCAATTGGCAGCTATCGGCTGCACTATTAAGGGCGATTTAAAATATGGTGCTGACCGTAGCAACAAAGATGGTGGAATCCATTTACATGCCAGAAGTTTGGCCATGTTGCACCCGGTAAAAAAAGAACCGATTACATTTTTGGCCCCACCACCGATCGATCCTGTTTGGAGCGCTTGCCTTAACGAGTAAGAGCCAAGGCTTTTTCCCTGATGACTTCGGAAACGGGTTTGTTGTGCAAATGACTTTCCAGCCAAGATAAAATGTCCAAATAGAGAAATGCCCTTTTCTCGTAAGGATGGTTCTCATATTTTTTAAGCTCGTTGTACAATTTCTGAAACTCGCCTTTTAAATCGGTCGGATAGATGTCCCCAAGGTTTCGAAGAAACTTTATCATCTCCTTTTGCACTTCATGTAAATCGTTCATTTTCAACAAAAACTTGTACGTGCTTTTAAGTTGTACTTCCAAATGATAATCCATACCGGCCTCATAATGCGCAACAAGGCTCAAGACCCTTGCAAAACACATCAAATCCTCGCGCATTTTAAGTTGCTTGTTGGATATTATCTTTTTTAGATAGGCAATACAGTTCTTGTTATCCCCATTTCCAAAATACAAACACGCGATTTTATAATAGAGCAACATAATATGGTGCTCATCTATCTGTTGCCGATGTTTTTTGATACCATATTCTATAATATTGACCAAATAAATGCCTTTATCGAACGTGCCTTCCAAAAAATGAAGGTTCAATTTATTGGTATTGATGTACAAAAACGCAAGCGAGGCAATGTTGTCGTTCTTGGGGAACCTGTCATCACCTACCTGTTGTTCCAAACGCTCCAGCGTCTCCCTAAACTGTGATGCATATTTTACGAAGAAAAGAGACTCCAACAGATAATGGTTCCCTTTTAAAAAGAATACTGGGTTCAAGGATATCATATGATCGTTCTCATAGAAAAGGTCCACCCATTTGCTGGAATATTTATAGGCTGACAAAAAGTCCTGAATTAACAAACTGTACCATAAATGAGCTTTGTACAGCCATAATTTTTCCCGAAAACCCATTTTCTCAATTGTATAGTCCGGCATATGTGCATCAAAATACGTCTTGACCTTATTAAGATCCTCGTCACTTCTTGCATAGCCAACTTTCAACATCATTCCGTACAATTGTAAAGATAGGTTGGAAAGCTTACTGGTCAACACATTGAGCTCCGATAATTCCTTGGCTTCCACAGCAAGTTCGTCCGCTCTATCCGGAATACTTCGGGTAATGTATTGGGTCTCTATTACTTTTTCCAGCTCTACAATTTCGTATGCCACATTTTTTTCCTCGTTTTCGATAGCAAAGCTTTTGGCTTTCTCTAAAATCTTCAAGCTTTGCTTGTACAGTCCCTTCTGGTATAGAATTGTAGCAAAATCCAATTGTTCCCGAATTTGGATACGGACGTTCTGGTTTACCGGATTCAATCGCAGGCTCACCAATATTTGCTTGTACAAATGTGCCTTGAGGTTGGAGAGTTGCGATTTTTTGACAATGCCACTATCCAAAATCTGCTTTTCATCATACTTACGGAGTTTGTCCAAAAGATTGAACAATGCCAAAAATTTAGCATCGGCGTTTACACCCAATCTCCCAACATACAGCTTAAATTGGCGTTTTTCGGATTTTGATAGCGACTTTACCAAAACGAACAAAGCATCCTTATGGGCATTTGTCATCGTAAAAAATATTATTTACACAATTGATTATCAGCATATTGAACCGACCTAAAAGCAGTTTAACGTTGTAACGGTTACGCAATTGCTTTTCGTCTTCAGCCCTCCTTCTCTATTTTCGTAAGTCATAGAAAAAAACAGGTTGATATAATGGGTAAAGATAAGGTAGAAATTTTTGATACAACGCTACGGGATGGGGAACAGGTACCAGGCTGTAAACTGGATACCGAACAAAAATTAATCATTGCCGAAAGACTGGATGAGCTTGGTGTTGATGTAATCGAAGCAGGGTTCCCCATATCTAGCCCAGGTGATTTTACATCTGTCAACGAAATTGCCAAATTGGTCAAAAATGCAACGGTCTGTGGATTGACCCGCGCGGTGAAAAAAGATATTGAAGTTGCCGCCGAAGCTATAAAAGATGCCAAAAGACCTAGAATTCATACTGGAATCGGAACTTCCGAATCCCATATTAAATATAAATTCAATTCCACACAAGATAAAATTATTGAACGTGCTGTTGAGGCCGTTTCCTATGCAAAGTCTTTTGTGGAGGACGTTGAGTTTTATGCAGAAGATGCAGGTAGAACCGACAATGAGTTTTTGGCCCGAGTCTGCGAAGCGGTGATCAAAGCAGGGGCCACAGTGCTCAATATTCCAGACACCACGGGTTATTGCCTGCCCGAAGAGTACGGTGCAAAAATGAAGTATTTGAAGGAGAACGTAACCGGAATCGACAAAGCTATTCTTTCTTGTCACTGCCACAACGACCTGGGATTGGCCACGGCCAACTCCATTGCGGGAGTTATCAATGGTGCCAGGCAAATCGAGTGTACCATAAACGGTATTGGGGAAAGAGCCGGGAACACTTCTTTGGAGGAAGTGGTAATGATCATGAGACAACATCCTTACCTAAATTTGGACACGGATATCAATAGCAAATTGCTTTGGGACACCAGTACCATGGTTTCACAAAAAATGGGTATGCCGGTTCAACCGAACAAAGCCATTGTAGGGTCCAATGCATTTGCGCATAGTTCTGGAATCCACCAAGACGGGGTGATCAAACAAAGAGAGACCTACGAGATCATAGATCCAAAAGATGTAGGAGTGAGCGAATCATCCATTGTGCTTACGGCACGTAGCGGGCGTGCTGCTCTCGCCTATCGAGCAAAAAATATTGGTTACGAACTCACCAAGCTTCAATTGGATACGGTATATCAGAACTTTTTGCAGTATGCCGATAGAAAAAAGGAAATTATGGACGAGGACATTCACGAGATTGTGGAAACCAGCAATATTGGAATGAAGAGTTTAGCTTAACAACAATTGTATATGGCATTAAAAATAGCATTGCTCCCCGGAGATGGTATTGGACCGGAAGTTTTGGCCCAAACGGTGAAATGTTTGGAGGCGGTCGAAGAAAGATTCAATCAACATTTTCTTTTTAAGGAGGCACCGGTAGGCGCTATCGCCATAGACAAAAAAGGAGTTCCCCTACCCAATAACACATTAAAATTGTGCAAAGAGGCAGATGCTGTACTTTTTGGCGCCATTGGCGACCCAAAGTACGATAATGACCCTGAGGCCAAGGTTCGTCCGGAACAAGGTTTATTGCAATTACGAAAGGAACTTGAATTGTTTGCGAACATTAGGCCGGTTAAAGCCTACCCAACTCTTTTGGATAGGTCGCCTTTAAAAAAAGAAGTAATCCAGGGAACGGATTTTGTAATCTACAGAGAGCTTACCGGAGGTATATATTTTGGCGAGAAAAAACTGAACGAGGAAGGCACTAAAGCATCCGACCTTTGCGAATATACCGAAGAAGAAATAAGCCGAATTGCACATTTGGCCTTTAAAGCTGCGAAAGGCCGAAATAAGAAACTTACCTTGGTTGACAAGGCCAACGTACTGGAGTCCTCGCGTTTATGGCGCAAAGTGGTGACCAAAATCGGCGAAAGTTATCCGGAGGTTACATTGGACTATTTATTTGTGGACAATGCGGCAATGCAGATTATATTGAATCCCAAACAGTTTGATGTTATCCTGACAGAAAATATGTTCGGGGATATTATTTCCGACGAAGGCAGTGTAATTGGTGGTTCTATTGGGTTATTGGCATCCGCCTCCATAGGAGAGGAAAATGCATTGTTCGAACCCATACATGGCTCCTACCCACAAGCCAAGGGCAAGGATATTGCCAACCCGATCGCATCTATACTCTCCGCAGCCATGCTTTTGGAGCATTTTGGCCTTAACGAAGAGGCTTTGGCCGTTAAAAAAGCAGTGGACAAATCACTGAAAAAAGGAATAGTCACCCCAGACTTAAAGAAGGATAGCCCATACGGCACCAATCACGTAGGGGACTTTATAGCGCATAGCATAGTCGACTTTGAGGACGACACCCTTATGAACGATGAAAATATAGATTTAGGCAAGTCGACCATTATATAGATCAATTACCTAAATTGTCATCTTCGGTATTGACCAGTTCCTGTATGGTCTTGTTGAACTCCTTTTTAAATTCAACAAACTTATCTCCAGTTGCCGGGCCGTTAAAACCTGTATGGATTTTCCTTACATCCCCATTTTTATCTATATAAATGGTTGTTGGGTAGGACAAAATGTGGTTTAACATAGGTAATTTTTCGTTCGCCTTTTGCTTATTGGATGTTCCGTATTGCGCCAATAAAATTGGATAAGGGACCTCTTCCCTTTCTTTTAAGCGTTGAATCCCTTCAAATGCTTTTTCCTCGGTTTTAGCATACTCAAAAGCCAACCCTACAAATTGTACGTCCAGTTCTGGATTGTTTTTTATATAATCCACATAAAAACGCGTCTCATCCAAACAATTGGGGCACCAAGTACCCATAATTTGCACCAAAACCGTCTTGTTTTTGAACATGGGGTCGTCCAAGGACACTTCTACCCCTTCTATATTGGGAAAAGAAAAATTGAATCTATCGTAGCCTTCCCTCAAATAAGTTAAACTATTCGAGTCGGGCAGTTCAAAAGCTTCGTTTCTTGCTCCCATAAACTCCTGAACGGTATGCTCTCCAGAGTAAAATGTACCGTTTAGGGTGCTATCGGTCACTTGGGCCAAAAACAAAAATACATGTGAACCATCAAAAGCGGATAGTTTTAGACTATCTCCCGTAACCACCCCATCCAAGTAACGGTAATCTCCCGTATTGGTCCTAAAGGTGCCCTTTACTTTGTTTCCATTTTGCATAAAAATACCCTTGGCAGGGTATTCCCCTTCGGTATTTACATTAAAATAGGTTTCCCAGATGCCGGAAATGTTCACTTGAGCGTCTTTTGCAGTTTTAAAGCGTTCGGAAAAACCATAAGTAGCTTTAAACGGCACACTCCTGCCTTTACTTTCTTCCAAAAATTGTCCCGTGATCTGCTCATCAGTAAATGTACCGGATATGTGACCCTCAAAAATGGGCATACGGATATCAATGGAATCACCATTAAATTCAAATTCATCAATGGTAATTACTTCTTCAGCATTAAAAACTTTCATAACGTAACCACTGTCCATGTTTTTGGACAAAGTAAACTCAAAAGGCAAGCGTTGCCCATTCGAAACTTCGATTTCGGCAAGCCATTGCCCCTCCTTAAGCTCTGGTGTTTTATTATTCTTGCAAGAGGCCAATAACAAAAAAAGTCCAGCCATTACCAAGGCTATCCTATTCATATAGTGAGAGATTTTTCTTAAATGTAGCAATTACATTTTAATTTGAAGAATCAGTTACGGTCTAAGGTCATTATAATCGTTGAATCTGTTGCTCTATTGTTATATATTTGTGCCCTCTAAAAATGGGGTATGAAGATTTCTTACAACTGGTTGAAGCAATTTGTGCAAATTGATTGGGATGCTCATAAAACAGGTGAGCTATTAACGGATTTAGGCCTGGAGGTTGAGGGTATTGCCCAATTTGAATCAGTTAAAGGTGGTTTAAAGGGCATAGTGGTCGGACAAGTTCTGACCTGCGAAAAGCACCCAAATGCAGATAAACTTAAACTGACCACCGTAGATGTTGGACAAGAAGCCCCATTGCAGATTGTATGTGGCGCTCCAAACGTAGCTGCCGGCCAAAAGGTACCGGTTGCCACCGTTGGGACCACATTGTACACTAAAGAAGGTGAGGCTTGGACGATTAAAAAAGGAAAAATCCGAGGCGAAGTAAGCCAAGGTATGATCTGTGCAGAAGATGAAATAGGTCTTGGTGACGGTCATGATGGTATTATGGTCCTAAATGATGACTTGGTTCCCGGAACTCCATGCGCCCAAGTTTTTGATATTGAGAACGATGAGGTTTTTGAAATAGGACTGACCCCTAACCGGGCCGACGCCATGAGCCATTTTGGTGTGGCTCGCGATCTTAAGGCCGGGCTCGAACAAAAGGAGATACAGAAAGAACTGGTTACACCATCTACCAGTAACTTCTCCGTTGACAATAGATCTTTAAAAATTGATGTTGAGGTCAAGGATAGTGATCTAGCACCAAGATACTGCGGGGTCACTATTAGCAACTTGATTGTTCAGGAGTCGCCAGATTGGCTAAAAAATCGCTTGAAATCCATTGGACTTACCCCCATTAACAATGTAGTGGATGTAACCAATTATGTATTGCACGAATTAGGACAGCCTTTGCACGCTTTTGATGCTTCGAAAATAAAGGGCAACAAAGTTGAGGTCAAAACACTACCAGCAGGCTCAAAGTTTACTACTCTGGACGAGGTGGAACGGGAATTGCACGAGGACGACCTCATGATCTGTGATGGTGAAAAGCCCATGTGTATTGCCGGTGTATTTGGAGGTATTCACTCCGGGGTCACCGAGCACACTACATCCATCTTCCTGGAGAGCGCTTATTTTGACCCTGTATCCATCCGGAAAACAGCCAAAAGACATGGTCTGAGCACGGATGCTTCCTTCAGGTTTGAAAGAGGTATCGATATCAACCTTTCCAAATATGCACTAAAAAGAGCCGCCTTGCTCATTAGGGAGATAGCTGGGGGATATATCACTTCGGATATTATTGATCTTTTCCCTAAAAAACCACAGGACAGACAGGTTTTCTTGACTTTTAATAAAATAAACTCACTAATTGGACAAGAGATACCCCAAGATACCATAAAATCGATATTATCCTCGCTAGAAATACGCATCAACAATGTAACAGAGTCCGGATTGGGTCTTACCATCCCTACCTACAGAGTCGATGTAACAAGAGAGGTGGATGTTATTGAGGAGATCTTAAGGGTGTTCGGATACAATAATGTTGATTTTAAGGAAAAACTAAACGCATCCATTGCCAAATCTTCCCGCTTTGAAAACCACAGATTACAGGATATCATCGGGAATACCTTGGCTGCAAAGGGATTCTATGAGATCATGACCAATAGCTTGGTTTCTTCGGATTTTGTTGAGGAAAATACATCTGCCGTGGAAATGTTGAACCCATTAAGTTCGGACCTATCCATCTTAAGAACCTCCATGCTGCACTCTGGTCTACAAACTGTGAGCTACAATCATAATAGGCAAAAAAACGACCTAAAATTGTTCGAATTTGGGAAAACCTACCACAAAATGGATGAAGGTTTCCAAGAAAATCAGCATTTATCCATTTTTATCTCGGGAGAACGCACGGAAAATAGTTGGGCAACAAGTTCACGAAAATCCGATTTTTTCTATTTAAAAGGAATTGTTGAAATTCTTTTTGAACGCCTTGGTCTAGGAAACTTGGACGTTGAGCCAGCTACTGACGATAATCTTGCCGAGGGCATTACCTTTGTGAAGGGCAGCAATCAAATAGCTTCCCTTGGTTTGGTGGCTAAATCAGTATTGAAACGTTTTGATATTAAGCAAGAGGTATTCTATGCCAATTTGGATTGGGATTCCATTCTCAATGCCGTTAACAGGAACTATATTACTTTTAAAGAAATTCCAAAATTCCCAGAGGTAACAAGGGATTTCGCCCTGTTATTGGACGACTCCATTACTTTTCAAAAGGTGTACGATATTGCTTGGAGCACGGAGAAAAAGTTACTTAAAAAGGTAAACCTATTCGATGTTTATACAGGTAAAAATCTTCCTGAAGGTAAAAAATCCTATGCGGTAAGCTTCACCCTTATGGACGAAAACAAAACTCTTACCGATAAGCAAATCGACAAAATAATGGGGAAATTATTGACCCAATACCAGAAGCAACTGGGAGCTGAACTTCGATAATTACATTTGTGCAGGCAAAATAACACTGTCAATCTCGTGGATAACCCCTTTGTTCTCGAGATTTAAGTCTGCCGTAGTAATTCTGGCCGTGTTTCCGACCGGATCGGTCAGTACAATGTCGTAACCATCCAAATGAGCCGTGAGCTTTTTGCCCTGAACTGTGGTAAAAGCCGCTGTGCCATTTCCTCTACCGATAGCTCTCAACATTCTTGATGCCGTTAATTGGCCAGCTACAATATGGTAGGCCAACAATGATTTTAACGCACTCTTATCCTCTGCATTGATCAATTCCGTTATCTTATTATTGGAAAACTTAGCGAACGCTGCATCGGAAGGTGCAAATATGGTAAATGGGCCCGATTTAGCAAGAAGAGACCCCAATTCGGTTGCATTTACAGCATTGAACAAGATTTTGTGATTATCGAGTTTATCTGACCCATAGGCCAATGCGTTCGATGTATTTTGTGCAGAGGCAAAAAGGCTAAAAGCCAAACCAAGGCCAAGTAGGAATTTAGAGATGGGGGTCTTCATTATACTGCGATCAAAAGCCGAAACTTTATATTTTAAGGTACTGTTATACGATTAAATGCCAAAAACTTCGATAAGATACATCTTTTTACGAGAGAACGAAGTACTTTTTTACAACCAAGATTTCATTTAACACAAACTTAACATTCATGGTTTATGATGGATGTCATGATCAAAAAATCAAATGCTTAAATTTGAGAAGATTACCAAAAAAAATAGCATGATTTTGAAAGGAACAAACATCGAACAAAAACTTAAGGACAGAAAACGTAGTGCCAAAAACGACAATAACATTCTAGCTGAAGTGCAACGTATTTTAAATGAAGACGCACTTAACGAAGAGCAAATTGCCAAGCGTATTGATGCACCAACCAACACTTTGGCCAATACCTTTGATTTTGAGCTCTTGGAAACAGAAAAAATCTATCACATTGATCAAATTAAGGATATCTGTATCGACTACAGATTACGCTTTTTGGACAGTTCTCTATTTAAAGGTGACATTCCACAGGAAGCCATTTCAAAAATAAAGCACTTGGAAGCTATGCATCAAACCCAACTCAAAGGATTTAAGATCATAGCTCCTTCCAAGTTGTTCAAATTAGAGGACAAGGACGACCCTCTTTTGTTCGCACCAATAGGTAACAATTATTATTATTTGATCCACAAATGGGGCAACGACCTTCACCCCTTGCGCAAATGGTTTGCCTGGCCGTTCAAAAATATGGTGAATCTGATCGTTCTGGTATTGTTGATCAGTTATTTGACAACCTTATTGGTCCCTGAAGGACTTTTTTCCAAAAAAAGTTCCACAGCGGAGTTTTTCCTTATCTTCTTTTTTATGTTCAAATGTATCACATCCATAGTTATTTTTTATGGATTTGCCCTTGGAAAAAACTTTAACCCTGCTATCTGGAAAAGCAAATATTTTAACGCCTAGGCGGTTACTGCATACATTTTTTCACGCTGGGCCTTAATGGATTTATCGGACATATATTCATCAAAACTCAGATAGCGGTCGATTACACCGTTTGGTGTAAGCTCAATAATTCTGTTCGCTACCGTGTTAACGAACTCATGATCGTGCGTGGTGAGCAGTATGGTGCCTTTAAAGTTTTTTAAGGAATTGTTGAACGCCGTTATGCTCTCTAGATCTAAGTGGTTCGTTGGTTCGTCCAGCATAAGTACGTTGGCACGGAGCATCATCATACGGCTTAGCATACAACGCACTTTTTCACCACCTGAAAGTACCGTACACTTTTTTAGGGCTTCTTCTCCACTGAACAACATCTTGCCCAGGAACCCCCTAATGTACACCTCTTCCCTTTCTTCTTCGGTTTTGGCCCATTGACGCAGCCAGTCCACAAGGTTGACGTCCTCTTGGAAAAAATCCGAATTATCGGCCGGCAAATACGATTGTGTGGTGGTTACGCCCCATTGAAATTTACCACTCTCGGGCTTTATCTTATTGGCTACAATGTCGTAAAATGCCGTAGTGGCACGGGAGTCTTTGGACAAAATGGCCACCTTATCCCCTTTCGCCAAATTGATGTTGACATCTTTGAACAGCAGGTCTCCATCATCAGAGATCGCAGAGAGCTTTTCTACGTTCAGAATCTGGTCCCCAGCCTCGCGTTCGCGATCAAAGATGATGGCCGGATACCTTCGACTGGACGGTTTAATGTCCTCGACCTTTAGTTTCTCCAACATTTTTTTACGGGAAGTAGCCTGTTTGCTCTTAGCTACGTTCGCACTGAAACGTTGTATGAACTCGTTGAGCTCCTTTGCTTTTTCTTCCGCTTTTTTGTTCTGCTGTGCTCTTTGTCGGGCTGCCAATTGGCTGCTCTCGTACCAGAACGTATAGTTTCCGGAAAACAGGTTGATCTTTCCAAAATCGATATCGGCAATAGTGGTACAAACGGCATCCAAAAAGTGCCTATCATGGGAAACCACGATCACCGTATTGTCGTAATTGGCCAAAAAGTTTTCCAACCAATTTATGGTATCGTAATCCAAATCGTTGGTCGGCTCATCCATGATCAATACATCCGGGCTTCCAAAAAGGGCCTGTGCCAAAAGTACCCTTACTTTTAACTTGGGATCCAGATCGCCCATGTTGGTGTAATGCAAATCTTCGGTAATTCCTAGATTGGAAAGCATGGCGGCAGCATCACTATCGGCGTTCCAGCCGTTCATTTCCTCGAACTTGACCTGGAGCTCCCCGATTTTTTCAGCATTTTCATCTGTATAGTCTGCGTACAGTGCATCGATCTCTTTTTTAATTTTGGCCAAAGGCTTGTTGCCCATTACCACGGTCTCCAACACAGGAAACTCATCGTAGGCATTGTGGTTTTGCTCCAAAATGGACATACGCTTGCCGGGCTCCAAGTGCACATGTCCCGAGGTGGGATCTATCTGTCCCGATAAAATCTTTAAAAAAGTGGATTTTCCAGCGCCGTTGGCGCCAATAATACCGTAACAATTTCCCTGGGCAAAGGTTACATTGACCTCATCGAACAAAACTCTTTTGCCAAACTGTACGGATAAATTCGATACTGATAACATGCAACTATCTTTATTTTTTGCAAAAATAGTTAAATAGGATTCGTAATTCTAATTTAAATGCCCATATTTAAGCGATCAAAAATAACCGTTTAACAACATTTAACTACACGTTAACAAGTTAGGCTAATCGGGTTGTTTATTTTTGATTCAATTGTATCCTTAGCTATATATGGTAAGATTATTACTCGGCCTCACTGTACTTTCTTCACTTGTATCTTGTTCTGGTACGTCAGAAAACAAATCCTCCATCTATTTTGGGGGTGAAATTGTGAACCCCACCAGTGATTATGTGGTGCTGTATCACAACGATGCCTATGTTGATTCCGTAAAGTTGGACAACAACAACCATTTTGCTTTCAGGTTTGATAACATAGAAGAAGGGTTATATCATTTTGATCATGCCCCAGAACTACAGTATGTCTATTTAAGCAAAGGGGATAGTCTTTTGGCCAGACTGAACACGGTTGAGTTCGACGAATCTTTGGTCTACTCCGGAAAAGGAAGCGAAATCAATAATTTCTTGATCGAGGTTTTCCTCAAGAACGAAAAAGAGGAGGATATCGTTAAAGATTTTTACGTAATGGATCCAGAAACTTTTAGCAAAAAAATAGATTCATTGCATACCGCTAAAGTGAATAACTTAAAAGATTTGGCCCTGGAGAGCGAATTCTCCAATCGTGCTTATGCAATGGCGGAGGCTTCCATAGATTACAACACCTACATTACCAAAGAGAAATATCCTTTTTATCATAAAAAACGAACCGGGGAGGAAACCATCCACGAGTTGGACGACAGCTTTTACGAGTACCGAAAAAAGATAGATCTAAACAATAAGGACCTGACTTATTTTAGACCCTATTTTGATTTTATGAAATGGCATTTTGGCAATATGTCCTATACTGCTTGTTTGGAAGATTGCACTTCCGACAATAAAGAGCCTGTTGTAGATAGATTGCACTTTAACAAACATAAATTGGCCCTTGTTGACAGTTTGGTGCATCAGATAGAGCTAAGAGACATTTTATTTAGAAATGTTGCCATGGATTACTTATTGAGGGAACACAAAACCAGCGAGGAGGCATCAGCTTTTATCGAGAAGTTCAAAAAGCTATCATCCAACGATCAACACAAGGAAGAGATCGATCTACTTTACAAAGGCATCAAAAATTTGCAGCCGAACACGGCTCTGCCCAATTTGTTGGTCAAAAACATGAACAACGAGGAAGTCTCCATAAAGGAACTGGCCAACAACAAAAAGAATACGGTATTTTACTTCTGGACCGCTGAGCAAAAAAGACATTTTAGAAATGTAAACCAGCATATTACATCTCTCGAAGAAAAATACCCGCATTACAATTTTATAGGGATTAACCTAAGAACCAATTACAACCAATGGCAACAGCTAATGGAAGAGTATCAGTTGGACACCAACAAACAGTATTTTGGAGAAAACTTTAAGGAGCTCCAGATGGCCATGATCATTGACGGGCTCAACAAATGCGTTATTGCCAAGGATACGGTAATAGTAGATGGGTTTGCCAATCTTTACACTTCCTTATAGCGAATAAAAAAGCCCCGAACGATTTTCATTCAGGGCCTTTTTAATTGTTTATTCTTTTCTATTAGGAATTTCCCTTTCTATAATCCGCCAAGAATTTTTCCAATCCAATATCGGTCAAGGGGTGTTTCAACAATCCATCGATCGAGGACAATGGGCCGGTCATTACATCGGCACCCAACTTTGCACAATCGATTACGTGCATCGTGTGACGGATTGATGCTGCCAATATCTGGGTATCAAAATTGTAGTTATCATAAATCAAACGGATTTCCGCAATCAGGTTAAGTCCATCGGTGGAAATATCGTCCAATCTACCCAAGAAAGGGGAAACATAAGTTGCTCCGGCTTTAGCGGCCAACAGCGCTTGCCCTGGTGAAAAAACCAAAGTACAATTGGTACGGATACCGTTATCGGAAAAGTATTTCAATGCCTTTACCCCATCTTTTATCATAGGGACTTTTACCACGATCTGATCGTGCAATTTGGCGAGCTCCTCACCTTCCTTCACCATTTCGTTGAACTCCGTGGCCACCACTTCGGCGGAAACGTCACCATCCACAATATTGCAAATGTCCACATAATGTTTAAGGATATTATCTTTTCCAGTAATACCTTCTTTGGCCATTAGGGAGGGATTGGTGGTTACACCGTCCAGTACGCCCAACTCCTGGGCTTCCTTAATCTGGTCCAAATTGGCAGTATCGATAAAAAACTTCATTTCTAAGTATTTATATAAGTTCGTAAGAGGTATAAAATTACAATTTATAATGGTTGAGGAGTAATTTTTCGTAGACTTTATCGGGTAATATCTTCTTTAACCTAAGTGAAAATTTTTGTAAAAATGCCCCTACCGGATTATGGACCTTGGGTTTCTTTTGGTTTATGATCTTATATACAGCCTCAGCTACTTGAACGGGGTCCCCCCCACTATCCACATCTTCATCGATCCCTTTAAGGGTTTGACCATATTTTTCTGCATAAGCCGAACCTTTGATCACCGGGGAATGGTACCTGCCAGAGGCTATGTTGGTCGCAAAATCCCCTGGTGCGACATTGGTAATGGTAACGCCAAAATCTTTGGTTTCCATACGCAATGCCTCTGTGATTAGCCCCAAAGCACCTTTGGTGGCAGAATAGAATCCTCGGAAAGGCAATCCCATATATCCTGCAATAGAGGTTATATTGATGATGGTACCCCCACCCTGTTGGCGCATTTGTGGCAATACCGCCTTCATTACATGTACGGGACCATGAAAGTTTGTATCGAAAACATGTAGAATTTCCTCATGCGGTGTCTCTTCAATAGGCCCTGTAATGCCGACACCGGCATTGTTGATCAAAACATCCAATCGGTTTTCCTTGGAAATAACGTAGGAAACTGCTTTTTGTATACTTTCCACGTCCTTCACGTCCAATTGGACCAGTTCAAAATGATCAAAGTCGGGATAATTTTTAGGATTTCGCGTAGTACCATAAACCGTAAGCCCTTTTTGGGTCAAAAATGAGCCAATGGACTTACCAATTCCTGAAGAACCGCCTGTGATCAGTACAACTTTTTTATCCATGATCATCTGATTTTTGGGTACAAAAAAAGGCAAGCTACCTACATCGCACCGCTACGACCACATACCCTTGCTGCGTTCCCGCCCTGGGGGATTCTGCAGGAGCTGGTCGTGTAGGACTTGCCGAGTGCAAATATACGACCTTTTAAAATTTGTGGCAATCCCATTTCATTCTTAATTTCGAAGATTCTTGATAACTTGCTATGACACAAACACTCAAAACCATGGGCAAACTTTTTTTCGCAACAACTACATTGCTTTTCTTTTTGGCCTGTGGCGGTAATCCCGACCCGGCCAAGCACTTCTCCATTCAGCTGGAAAACAAATCAATACAGCTAAACCAGCAGGTGGGTGTTGCTTTAAAGAACAAAAAGGACATCGAAATTTCGAATCTGCAGTACCTAATCGATGGCAAGGAAATGCCCCTTACCAATGGAAAATTGACCATGGCCCTGCCCACTTTGGGCACCAAAACACTTATTGCCAAGTTCAATATTGAAGATCAAACCGTAGAAGTTGAAAAAGAGATCAGGGTATTGGCGGAGTCGGCACCAGAAATTTACACCTACAAAATTTTGAACACCTACCCCCACGATACCGGGGCCTATACACAGGGCTTAGAGTTTCATGAAGGAGTTTTATATGAGAGTACGGGCAAAAAAGGAGCTTCCACTGTGCGAAAGGTCAATTTTGAGACGGGAGAAGTTATGCAACAGATCGATATGGATGCCTCTATATTCGGAGAGGGCATTACTATACTGAACGATAAATTGTATCAACTTACCTGGCAGAGCGGTATCGGCTTTGTGTACAACATTGGCGATTTGGAAAAAATCAAAAACTTTACCTATGGTAAAAGTCGCGAAGGATGGGGCCTGTGCAACGATGGCGGTAAAATATTCAAAAGCGACGGTACCGAAAAAATATGGTTCTTGGACCCAGATACCCTTGAAGAAACCGGATACATTGAGATAGCGACCAACAAATCAATTTTTAATAAGGCCAACGAACTGGAATATGTGAACGGAAAAATTTATGCCAACGTGTACCAAAAGGAGAGCATGATGATCATAGATGCAACATCCGGTGCTATAGAGGGTGTAATTAATTTTGGAGGTCTAAAAAATAAAGTGAAGAAAGGTGCTGAATGGGACGATAGCAATTCGGTGCTCAATGGGGTTGCCTATCATCCAGAAAAGAAAACTTTTTTTGTGACCGGTAAAAACTGGGACAAACTTTTTGAGGTAAAAATCCTTAAGAAGCAGTAATGCGGAGTTATACCAAAACCGTAATGGTTGTCCAAAATGATCTGGACGACCTGAACCACGTAAACAATATCCGGTATATTGAATGGATCCAGGATATTTCCAAAAAACATTGGACCTCTGCTACGTCGCAAGAAACTCAAAAGAGTATGGTCTGGGTGGTCCGCAACCACAATATCACATACCATAAATCCGCCTTATTGGGCAATACCCTACACCTGAAAACGTACATAAAAAGCAGCAAAGGGCCCATATCGACCCGTGTGGTGGAAATTACAGACCGCAAAACGGGAAATCTTTTGGTAAAAAGTGTAACGGAATGGTGCCTGTTGGACGCAAGGACTTTCCGTCCCAAACGAATTCCTGAAGAAATCAAAGTACTTTTTGAATAACAGCACCTCTCCCTTGTACGACTAAGACTCTGTAAAACAAAGTTTTGACCATGTTTTTGTGCTTTGATCTCATTAAAAAAACAGCAGTTCATCGAATTTATAGGGCAAAACCGAAATTCTTCCGATTAAAATTTTGAGCCTTATAGTACAAATTGTAATATAGTAGTAGACCAAACATAAACCAAAGCTATTTATTGAACCTACTAAGCACACATCTTTCCAAACCCTATTTTGATTTTTTCTTAAAAAACTTGTAATAAAAAAGGGTGTGGACCACCATTAATTCTGACCTAAAATTTGGGTTAAAAATTCTCCAAGAAAAATTACAGTTATTTCCTGTTTAACGTTTTTTTATGGAAAACTGTAGGAAAATAACCCGTTTTAGGAAGAAATCCCTAGTTTTTTTAAGGGAAAACTGCAATGAGTTTTTTTCGTGCGTTAGTAACTTGCAATCAGCAATTTGTAAATGGAATACACCTATAACATAATAGACTCGGATGCATCTTCTAAGCTACAGTTACAGCTTTACTTGGAGGAATACGATGATTTTATGTGCACAAGTGTCGATACCAATGCCTCGGCAGGTCTAAATTCCATTTTAAAGTTCAACCCCGATGTGGTGCTCATCAATCTAGGTAAAGATGGTGTGGATTACTTCCAAATGGTCGCGGAGCTCAACCAATATATGCAGACACTTCCCTTAATAATAGGGTACGCCAAAACCAAGGCATATGCATACAATGCCATTAAGAGCGGATTTTTTGATTATTGGATCCTACCCCATAACGAGTTTGATATAAGAAAAACGGTTTTGCGTTTGCGCAAGATGCATCCAAAGCAAGATACCCCCTCCACTATCTGTTTAAAATCATATAAAGATTACAGATACTTGGACATGAACAACATCCTATATCTAAAATCCGATAACAACTCTACCGATTTTTTTATGAAGGACGGGAGCGTTGTCAGCGCTTTTAAAACCCTGAAATCTTTCGAAAAACAATTGCCAGGGCAATTTATACGGGTACACCAGAGTTATATCATCAACAGCCGATATGTTTCTCGGATAAACTATGGCAAATCCATTTGCAGCCTTAATTATGGTAAAGTAGAAGAACTTCCTTTTTCCAAGACCTACAAGGACAAGGTGGATCTTTTAAAGCAAACACTCTCCAAAACAGCAACAAAGGCCCTTAATTAAGAGAATTCTAACAGATCATAGTCAAATTCTAGCAGAAACCTTGGCTTTACTACTCCCAGGCTAAAACTACTTCGCTTACTTTAAATGCCTCATAATTTAGCCGGTATAAACCTAATATTTATACCAAAAACCTAATATTATGAAAAAAGTATTTAGCATTTTAGCATTGGCCTTGTTAACAGTAGGATTCTACTCTTGCGAAAGCGAAACGGATGTACAGGAAACCGAGGCCCTGTTCGAACAACTTACCATTGACGAGAGCGCTACAGATGATGATGTTATTCCCCCGGATGGACGTGGTGACAACGAATAATTGATCTTGCTAATTATGCCAAAACCTCACATAAATAAACTTTTTGCCTTAGTTCTGATTGTATTGACCATACTTTTATATAAAAAAGATGAGAAATTGGAGCAGAGCCTAGCGCTTACCACTGAGTTAAGTCAACAAGAAATATCGTTACAACAAAGAATTGAAATGGGCCTGAGAAAGAATAGCCTTATAAGGTTACAACAAAGCCCCACGGATATTCGCTAAAACCAATGTAACAATACTATAAAACCACGCCCCAAACTATACTGCTTTGGGGCTTTTTTTGTTACCTTGGTTAAATAAACCGCATTAGTTTGAAGAACGTAAGCTTTGCAATACTGGCAGTATTGATCTGGGGGTGCACCAAGCAATCCCCAAAAACCGAGGCAACTACCAGTCCTGAACTAGATACCATAAAGGAGCTGGTAAACATTGCCGAAACCGCAAAAGAGCTGCCCTTGGAGGACAAAAAGGCCTATTTAAAACAAGCGGAAGAAAAAACTATGACCTTTTCGAACGACTCCATAAAGCTTGAACAATTCTCTAGAATATCTTTGGCCTATTTAAGAATTAGGGACTCTTTAAATTTTAGGAGAACCAATCAAGAATTGATCAAGCTATCGCAGAACGCCAAATCAAACAAGGTGTTGGGCTATTCCAATTGGGATTTGGCTCTTTTTTTACAATCCAAAGGTGTAATGGACAGTGCTATGTTTTATTACCGCAACGCATTAAAAAGTTTCGAAAAAATGCCTGTGGATTCCACTTCAAAATCACTCCAAGCAAGAATGTATTATGGAATGGCTCGGGTACAAGACTCTTACAAGGATTATCTGGGCGGTGAGATCAGCGCCACTGCCGCCATAAAAATATTCGATGATCTGGAAGATAATTATAGACTTCATAGTAGTTACAATTTACTAGGTGTACTAGCCAATGGAATGGGAAATACCGAAAAATCGATTGAATCCTATAACAAAGCTTTGGAATACTTGGACAAATCCAATAGACCCGATAAAGACAAATCGAAATGGGTTATCCAAAACAATATCGCCAGTGTGCATTTAAATTCAGGGGACTATGAAAAAGCTAAGCAAGAATACAAACAGCTTTTCTCGGATAAAGCTTTTAAACAAAACTTACCGGGCACATACCAAAAAGCCTTGGGCAGTTTAGCCTATACTCTTTTAAAACTAGACAACGATGCCGAGCAAGCAGAACAGCTCCTAAACGAAGCTTTTGTGGTAAACGCAGAATATGGCGATTTATACGATCGTGCCCGCCTTAATTATTACTATGCAGAGGTCTTGGCCGCTAAAAAAGATACCCTACAAGCTATTGCCCAAGCCAAGGAATCGTTCGAGGTTGCCAAAGAAACCTACAACAACGACCGTATGTTGGACGCACTGCGGTTGTTGAACGGCCTAGATCCGGCCAATTCTAAATCGTATTTTGAGGAATATGCCCAATTAAGCGATATTATAAAAGTAGAGGAACGAACCAAACGAGATAAATTTGCCAGAATACGATTGGAAACCGATCAAGTTATCGAAGCCAACCAAATTTTGATCAAGGAAAAACAAGTTTGGATATACTTTACCGCCCTTTTTATAACTTTTGGTATCGGATTTTTGATTATTATTTCCCTTTATGTGAGCAACAGTCAATTAAAATCGAAACAGCGTTTACAGGAGAGCAATCAAGAAATTTACAATTTAATGCTATCCCAACAAGGTAAGTTTAAAGAAGGTAAACAATTGGAACAAAAACGAATATCCGAAGAGCTGCACGATGGTATTTTGGGAGAAATGCTGGGCATACGGCTTATTTTAGGTGGATTGAACGAAAGAAACGACCAAGCCTCAATTGACCAAAGAACCAATTTAATAGAAAAACTACGTCTTGTCGAAGAGGAAATTCGCACAATTTCCCATGAACTGAACCATGCATCCTATGAAAAATTTCATAATTTTATCGTGTCCATGGAAGACATGATCAACGAAATTGAGAAATCGTCCGGCATGAATTGTTCCTTTGCTTACGACAAAAAATTAAATTGGGACAATTTGCTGGGAGACATTAAGATCAATGCCTATAGAATAGTTCAAGAATCATTAAAAAACTGTGTAAAACACGCAAAAAGTCAAAATGTATCCATTTCCTTTCAATCAACCAACGGCAGATTAAAACTAACCATAACCGACGACGGTGTTGGTTTTGATCCCAGTAGAAAAAAGAAAGGAATCGGGTTAAGGAACATTGTTTCCAGAGTTAAAAAAGTTAAAGGAGTTTTGGACATTGACAGTCGGCCCGGGAAAGGTACCTCTATAGTGGTTACCATGCCGGCCAAATATGTTGAGTTCGAAACAACGGACCAAAACCATGTTGTAAACGCATAGTCCCCCAAATTAATAAGAATACCTACGATGAAAACACTACGAATACTTGCAATAGACGACCATGAAATGACCATGCTCGGGTACAAGTTCATACTCGAAGGCATAGAATTCGATGGCCACAATATTATAGTCGATACAGCTACCTCTTACCACACAGGTAAAAAACTGATAGAGGATTCCGTTAATACCTTTAAATACGATATCCTTTTTTTGGATGTCCAACTTTTTGCCCCAAATGAAGACCAGCCCTATACCGGTGAGGATCTTGGTATTTTGGCCCGTAAAATTGTTCCCGAGAGTAAAATTGTTTTTATGTCTTCCTTTAGCGACAACTTTAGGATCAACAGTATATTAAAATCCGTGGATCCAGATGGTTACCTGGTTAAAACGGATATTGACCCCAAAACGCTGGAAGAAGCCGTTAGAACCATAATGACAGAGCCTCCTTATTATTCGTCCAAGGCATTGGGGGCCATAAGAAAAAAGATGGCCAATGACATAGAAATAGACGAGAAGGACAAACAAATACTATATCACCTTTCCAAAGGAACAAAGAACAAGGATCTGGAAAAATTTATCAGGCTCTCCCCTTCTTCCATTGAAAATAGAAAAAGGCACCTAAAGACATTGTTCGGAACCGAAAACGAAAACGATCTTGCCCTGATCTTAGCCGCAAAAAACCGAGGTTTTATTTAGGCTCGAATACCGTAAAATAAGGCGTTGTGACGATTTTGTGGTTGGTTTAGGCCCAAAAAATCAAAAAAAACTTACAAACAAGGGAAAACCCCCAGAATTTTTAAGGATAATCTGTAATCCCATGCAAAAGATTCATCCTAATTTTATGTTGAAGGAATCACGAAATTCAATCAACTCCACATGTCATCATCAAATAAACCAAATAACAATCATAAAAAATCTGGTCCAAAAACCTATTTGGCCACCGATGGATTGGATGATTTTTTACGCGTACTCGAAAAGTATTTTTTCGCTACTGCCAAAGTAATTTGCAGGCACGATTCAAAAAACCATTCCACTAATCTGGTCATCGACCTTCATCATAATTTTGGTATAGGGGAATGCCTACGTCATTTTAACAATGGCGATTGGGGCAATTATAATTTTGTAGAAGAGACCCACTCGGACATATCCAAATCGTTGGACAAAGCACTGGAGGTCCTGAACAATAAAAGTCCCTATCCCATGGACATTTTAGAGCTATCTCTCCATTTTAAGGATACCTCTATAGTTATAACCCGTTTGCACAAGAACAGCATCCTTGAAGAGGCCAGCAATATTTTAACGGCCTTAGGCAAACACTTTGTTTATTTTACCAAAGGATTGACCGAAATGCCGTATGAGATTTTTGTTCCTGTTTTTGAAGACAATAACACCGCTATCCAAAAGAAAACCTCTACACTACGAACAAAATGCGGTTATTACGATTATTGGGGCCTTTACTTTGATAAAGGACAAAAGCACAAGGCCCTAATATATTCCCTACGAAAGAAAAAACTGTTCGACGAAAGTATTTTCTTGTACGAATAACGCTTTACGCTAGCGATTACTAAACACTGAACAAGGGTCTCGATTTCATTAAATCGTTGACCTTTTGTTTTATCTGGGCAATTTTGGCCGCGTTCTCAGCATCCATTAAAATTTCATCGATGAACCCAACAATGGTCTCCATATCTTCTTCTTTAAGGCCTCTTGTGGTTATTGCCGACGTTCCAAAACGTATACCTGAGGTTATAAATGGTGATTTATCATCAAAAGGTACCATATTCTTATTGGCAGTAATGTCCGCTTTTACCAAAACTTGTTCGGCTTCCTTGCCGGATATGTTTTTATTCCTCAAATCTATCAACATCATGTGGTTGTCCGTACCGCCCGATATTACTTTGTAGTCCTTATCCATAAAGGCTTTGGCCATGGCAGCGGCATTTTTCTTCACCTGTACCATATAGTGTAAGAACTCGTCGGAAAGTGCTTCACCAAAAGCAACCGCTTTGGCAGCGATCACATGCTCCAGTGGGCCTCCTTGGTTTCCTGGGAAAACCGCTAGGTCCAAAAGTGCCGACATTTTTCTAAGGTTACCGTTCTTTAATCGTATGCCAAATGGGTTATCAAAATTTTCACCCATTAAAATAAGGCCACCACGCGGACCACGCAATGTTTTGTGGGTAGTGGTAGTCACAATATGGCAATGCGGAATAGGATCGTTCAAAATTCCTTTTGCGATCAATCCTGCTGGGTGCGATATATCGGCCAACAAAATAGCGCCTACACTATCGGCAATTTCCCTAAATCGTTTAAAATCCATATCGCGCGAATAGGCAGATGCCCCGGCAATGATCAATTTGGGTTTTTCCTTATCGGCGATCTCCTGAATTCTGTCGTAGTTCAGCATGCCTGTTTCCTCGTCCACACCATAAAAGACCGGGTTGTACAATTTTCCGGAGAAGTTTACGGGCGAACCATGAGTTAAATGCCCGCCGTGGGAGAGGTCAAAACCTAAAATAGTGTCACCCGGCTTTAAACATGCATGGTAAACCGATGCATTGGCCTGCGAACCCGAATGTGGTTGTACATTGGCGTATGCCGCTCCAAAAAGTTCCTTGGCCCTGTCAATGGCCAATTGCTCTACTTGGTCCACCACTTCGCAACCACCATAATAGCGCTTTCCAGGATATCCCTCTGCATATTTATTGGTAAGTACGGAACCTGCAGCTTCCATTACCTGTGGACTTACAAAGTTTTCTGAAGCTATCAATTCAATACCTTCCAATTGTCTATCCTTTTCTTGTGCTATTAGTTCAAAAATTTTGTGGTCTCGTTGCATTTGCCTTTGTTTTTAATAAGCGGTAAAATTACGAATTGCCAGTATATTTTTATCTATAAAAAACCGTTAGCTGTGTATTTTTATCAAACAACAGTTAACAATGTGCCTAATCCCAAAAAGTAATAAAAACCCTGTTTTAAAGCCTTTTGGTCCACGATATACTACCCTTCGACCTTTTTCGTTTATAAATTGGGGAATTTTGGCACAGCTATTGAATTCCCCCTAATCAAACCAATAAAGTTGAACCTATGAAAAAAATTTTACTCTTAACCGCAATAATTGTTTTTAGCGCTTGCAGCGGCGTAAAGAAAACACAGGAGGCCCTCAATACGGGCAACTACATTACAGCAATGAACAAGGCCATAAAGAACCTGGCCGAGAACAAGACCAAAAAAGGACATCAACAGTACATTGTTTTATTGGAAGAGGCCTTTGCCAAAAATGCCGCGAGGGAGCAACAAGAAATTTCATTTCTTCAGAATGATGGCAATCCCGCGAATTTGGAAAACATCTACAATAAATATTTACAGTTAAAACAAATCCAACAGCGTATAAGACCTTTACTACCTTTGTATATTTCAGATGAAGGAAGAAACGCCGAGTTCAATTTTGTAAACTACGATAACAATATCTTAAATACCAAGGATGAACTTTCCGAGCATTTATACCAAAATGCCCTGAACCTACTATCCACGGCCAAGTATAAATCGGATTACAGAAATGCCTATGATGATTTAAAATATTTGCAGGAAATTAACCCGGGCTACCGGGAAACGGCAGCAAAAATGGATGAAGCCTACAATAAAGGTTTGGAATTCGTAAGGGTGGACATTGCAAATCAGACACAACAGATCATCCCGGAGCGATTGGAGTCGGAGCTTTTGGATTTTAATGCCTTTGGCATTGATAACTTCTGGTTGCAATACCACACCAACCCTTTGGAAAATGTAAAATATGATTATGCCATGAACTTGGATTTTATGGAGATCAACGTGTCTCCGGAGCGTATCAACGAAACCCAAGTGATAAAAGAGAGACAAATCAAAGACGGTTGGCAATACCTCTTGGACAACGATGGCAATGTGGTAAAGGATAGTTTGGGAAACAAAATAAAAGTAGATAAAATGCGAACGGTTACTTGTAAATTGTTCCAGTTTACCCAGACCAAAAGTGCTCAAATTGGCGCTAAAGTGAGTTTTACAGATTTACGGAGCGGACAGGAAATCAACTCCTACCCCCTATCGAGCGAATTTATTTTTGAACATATCTTCGCCAATTATCAAGGAGACAAAAGAGCCTTGGAAGACGACCTTTTGTTGTACTTGAACGCTAGGGAAGTTCCTTTTCCGTCGAACGAACAAATGGTCTACGATGCAGGCGAAGATCTAAAAGCACGCCTAAAGAGCATTGTTTCCAAGTACCAGTTCAATTAAAAAATGGTGCCGTATCGAGCGTGGTCGAGATGTATTAACGTTCTTGGCCACGCTCGAGTCGAAACCTATCCAAAACCTACAGGTACTTTTTCAAATCTACATCCGAAATAGCTCCGTGGGATGTATGGAAAACCACTTCGCCATTCTTGATTACTAGCAATTGTGGCGACTCATGCCGTACTTTGAACTGGTCCTCTATCGCGTTGGATACATCCCGATTGCGCTGAATCGTTAAAAAATGAATATCGACCTCCAAATCCATATCATATCCTTCGGTAAACATGCCCAATACCATTCTGCTGATACCGCATGTACTGGAATGCTTATAAACAATTTGGGGTCTCGCTTTTGATTTCTCCTTAATCGTCTCCAATTGCTCCAATGATTCCAATGGAACCCAGGGCAATTCCTTCTTTTCCGTATTGGTTTTCTCTTTTTTTCCGAAAACACTGTCAAATAATCCCATATCACAAATTTACAGGATAAGTCGTAGGGGAACAAAAAGCTTACAACTGACTAAATGTCTTATTTTTATTGAGTTTTACAGACATTTTGACGGTATCTTCTTCATGGTAAGGTTGTTGACTTAATTCAAAAAAAACAACAACTATGAACTTTAATAATTTTACCATAAAATCACAAGAAGCCATTCAAAGGGCTCAACAGTTGGCCCAAGAATTTGGGCATCAACAAATCGAAAACGAGCATTTGTTCAAGGCTATTGCCGAAGTCGATGAAAACGTATTGCCTTTCATACTAAAAAAATTGAACGTCAATACCAACCTCATCAACCAAATATTGGACAAGGAACTGCAGAGTTTTGCCAAGGTCTCGGGAGGGGAAACAATGCTATCCAGAGAAGCAGGTAAAACGGTGAACGAGGCCAGCATCATTGCAAAGAACATGGGCGATGAATATGTTTCGGTCGAGCATTTGCTATTGGCCATTTTTAAATCCAAAAGTAAAATTGCCCAGATCTTAAAAGATCAGGGTGCTACGGAGAAAGATTTTAAAACTGCCATTCAAGAACTGCGAAAAGGTGGAAAGGTTACCTCGCAAAGTGCCGAGGACACCTATAATTCCTTGGATAAATATGCAAACAACCTTAACCAAATGGCCGATAGCGGCAAATTGGACCCCGTAATCGGGAGGGACGAAGAAATTCGAAGGGTACTGCAAATTTTGTCCCGTAGAACAAAAAACAATCCCATGCTCGTTGGTGAGCCCGGGGTAGGTAAAACCGCGATCGCGGAGGGTCTGGCGCACCGAATTATTCAAGGAGACGTACCGGAAAACCTAAAGGACAAAGTAATCTATTCGCTCGATATGGGCGCACTTATCGCAGGAGCAAAATACAAGGGCGAGTTCGAGGAGCGCCTTAAGGCCGTAATCAAGGAAGTTACCTCCTCCGATGGCAATATTGTACTATTTATTGATGAAATTCACACACTGGTAGGCGCAGGTGGCGGACAGGGTGCAATGGACGCTGCAAATATTCTAAAACCTGCGTTGGCACGTGGTGAACTCAGGGCCATAGGAGCCACAACTTTGGATGAATATCAAAAATATTTTGAAAAGGACAAAGCCCTGGAGCGCAGGTTCCAAAAGGTAATCGTGGACGAACCCGATACCGAAAGTGCCATTTCCATACTTAGAGGTATAAAGGAAAAGTACGAAGCCCACCACAAGGTCCGAATTAAGGATGATGCCGTAATCGGTGCCGTGGAACTATCTCAACGCTACATTACCAATCGCTTTTTGCCGGACAAGGCAATCGACCTTATGGACGAGGCCGCTTCCAAACTTCGAATGGAAATTAATTCCAAACCCGAAGAACTGGACGTTTTGGACAGAAAGATCATGCAACTGGAAATTGAGGTCGAAGCCATTAAACGAGAAAACGATACGACCAAACTAAAGTCGTTGAATTTGGAACTGGCCAACCTTAAGGAAGACCGTAACGAAATTTTCGCCAAATGGGAGAGTGAAAAAACCGTGGTGGACAATATCCAAAAAACCAAAGAGGATATCGAACACTATAAAGTAGAGGCCGAACGTGCCGAACGCAATGGCGATTACGGTAAGGTAGCAGAATTGCGATATGGCAAGATCAAAGAAGCCCAGGAAAAATTGGACAAGTTACAAGAAGAGCTTGCAACGCAGCAAACCGCAGGTACTCTGATCAAAGAAGAAGTAACCTATGAGGATATTGCGGAAGTAGTTGCCAAATGGACAGGTATCCCGGTCAACAAGATGATGCAGAGCGAAAGAGAGAAACTTTTAAAATTGGAAGATGTACTCCACAAGCGCGTAGTGGGCCAAGATGAGGCAATAATTGCCGTCTCCGATGCCATCCGAAGAAGTAGGGCCGGATTGCAAGATGCCAAAAAACCTATAGGCTCTTTTCTATTTCTAGGTACAACAGGGGTAGGTAAAACCGAGTTGGCAAAAACCCTGGCCTCATACTTGTTCGATGACGAAAATGCAATTACACGGATCGATATGAGCGAGTACCAAGAACGCCATTCCGTTAGCAGGTTGGTCGGGGCCCCTCCGGGGTATGTAGGATATGATGAAGGTGGACAATTAACGGAAGCCGTACGGCGGAAGCCTTATTCGGTAATCCTGTTGGACGAGATAGAAAAAGCACACCCAGATACGTTCAACATCCTTTTGCAAGTGCTGGACGAGGGAAGACTGACCGACAACAAAGGTCGAGTGGCAGATTTTAAAAACTCCATTATTATAATGACCAGTAACATGGGCAGCCACATTATCCAAGAGAAGTTCGAAGATGCCGTGGATGTGGAAAGTGCTTCCGATGCAGCTCGAGTAGAGGTGCTGGGATTACTAAGGAAAACCATTAGGCCAGAGTTTTTGAACCGAATAGACGACATTATCATGTTTACCCCGTTGAGCAAATCGGATATCAAGGACATTGTAGGGCTTCAATTGGAAAACTTAAAGAAAATGTTGTCCAAGCAAAATATTACGTTGGATGCCACACAAGAAGCCATCGCTTATTTGGCAGAGAAAGGTTACGACCCCCAATACGGTGCCAGACCGGTCAAAAGATTGATTCAAAAAGAAGTATTGAACAGCTTGTCCAAAGAACTGCTTTCGGGCAAAATTAGCTCGGACAGTATTGTTCTACTGGATTCTTTTGACGACCAATTGGTGTTCAGAAATCAGAACGAATTGGTGGAATAACATTAAATCGCCCTTAAAACGAGCCCTTACTTTGTTAAAGTAGGGGCTTTTGTTTTGGAAAATACCAGACAGTATCTGATTTTTTATATCTTAGTTTCCACCAATACCAACCTTTACTAAAATGACCAAGAAAGCCGAAAGGACCACAGCGTACATTATTGAAACCGTGGCCCCCATTTTCAACAAACATGGCTACGTGGGCACCAGTATGAGTGATCTTACAGAGGCCACCGGCCTGACCAAAGGTGCTATTTATGGTAATTTTGAAAACAAAGAGGCGCTGGCCCTTTCTTCTTTCGAGTACAATAGAAATTTATTGTTGTCCGCCATAGACCATAAACTGGAGTTTGGAACGGCTGCTTTGGATAAACTGTACTCCTTACTGGGTTTTTACAAACAATATGACGTATTTACACTGCCCATGGGTGGATGCCCACTGCTAAATGTTGGTGTTGATGCACAAGGAAACAACAAGCTCTTGGCCGCTGCCGTAAAAGAAACCATAAAGGAGGTCGAGGGCAAAATCGCACTCGTACTAGAAAACGGTGCCAAACAAAACCAAATCAGACTTGCGGTCCCGCCTCTGCAGTTTGCCAAGCAATTATTCACCATGATCCAAGGTGCCATTGCAATGAGTACGATGACACAGGATCGCAAATATTTGATGAACACCATCACCTATTTGGAATATTTGATAAAACAAGAGCTTAGAAAATAAGACGAATCCTTTGGTTGCTTTCAAAATGGTTCGGACAGGAAAGAATGCATTGCGACCAGATCTCCCCCCTTTTTCGCCACTATCGATGACTTACAACTTGAGGCAAACATGGAAAGTTGAATAGAATTAATTCCCTCTCACCCTAAAAATCCATGTTTTGTACACGTATTTACCATAAAATTTACTGTCCCTTGCTTTTCTGGCCTCTTCCATGGTGTTATACCTTTCCAAGTATACATAATTATATCTATTGGATTTTCTGTAGAAAGATTTGGGCTCTAGTCCCATCTCACGGACCGTTTCCATAAAACTCTCGAAATATTTCTTTGTGCCGTACACATTGGCGATCAGATAAAAACCGGCCTGCAGACCGTCCTCGCTTTCAACTTCCTCATATCGTTCATTGGGTTTTACTTCCACTGTTTGATTCTGTAAACGTGCAATACTATCTTTTTTACGTTGAAGCTCCAATTGCACGTTCTTTCGTTGGATTTCGGACAACGAATCTTTCTCTCGCTCCATCTCTCTTCTAGCTTGGAGTTCCCTTTGTTCCTTTTCTTTGCGTTGTCGCTCGATTTCTTCTTCGAGCTGCCTTGATTTTTCTTTGTCATCCTCAGGGTCTTGATGCTTTTCCCTGGATTTTGTTTTTCCAAAGTGATAAGACGCTACAATTTCTATGGTAGGATCTTCATCGGTCAATAGATCGTCTGTTCCAAATTCCATAAGCCCGCCTAAGGAAAAAGTATTGGCTATAGTAACACCCAGCCCTCCGGATGCACCATAAAAACTATTATACCCGCCCTGCACCCAAAACTTGGATGTGGACAAAAGTCCATTAATGCCATATTGGGTATCGCCCTCTGGTACAGATTTTACATATACCACAGGCCGAACAAAACTGTCCCCAAAAGCATCCGATATCGTTACTGGAAAGTCGTTGGCCAATGTTCCGGTAACCACCTGAAAACTATCCATATTCTCGACATTCCCGGATACACTAAAACCCACAGCATTTTCAAATGCTACACCAACACTAAAACGATTGACCATTAGTCGAAGAGCTGGTGAAAATTGGACCCTAAATCCCTCAAGATCTTCCAGTTCCTCAGGGGTCAGTTCGTCTTCCAGCCCAAACCGCTCATCTGCCACGGTTTGCCTAAAAGCAAATGTATTTAGTCCGGCCATTAGGTCGACCCCATCATCGAGCTGAAAAGTTTGCGCAAAATTCAAGTTGCCTCCCGTGTATAAAAATAAGCCCGTATTATGTTGTAAAAAACCACCTGCGACAACAGCCATCGGATTTAATTGATGGGTATAATTTACAAAGATAGATGTTGGGTCTCCGTCGATACTCTGCCATTGCCAACGCGTCCAAATGGATAGTGAGTTCGGCCTGTTCCAATCCAGGGAATAGGTAGGGTTCCACAAACTGGCATTGAACTGGGTGAGCGTATGTTGCCTAAAATCCGATGGCAAAACAAGTTCTTGCCCCCTACTAAACCAGAAATTTACCAGTACCAAAATACAAACCACTAATCTTCGCATACAAGAAAATAAAAATTAAACGTTACTTTTAAACGGACAAATAAAAACTAGGGAACTCTGAATAGAACTATGCGAACCATCAAACCGCTAATTGCTCTTGCAATTATACTCGTTGGAAGTATCGGATGCAAAAAAGATACAAAAATTGTGGAAGACCCTGTTATCTCCACCTTTTATTTTATTCGTCATGCAGAAAAGGACAGGACCGATCCGGACAACCCGGACCCGGAGCTAAATCAAGATGGTCTCGACAGAGCTATTCGCTGGGCAGAAGTTTTCGACCCTATTTCTTTGGACAAAGTGTATTCCACCAATTACGAGCGCACATCCATGACCGCTGCGCCGACCTCTATCAAAAAAGATATCGATATTGAGTACTACGATCCACAAACTTTGGATATTGAGGAGTTTAAGCTTCTTAATGAAGGTAAGAACATATTAGTGGTAGGCCACAGCAATACCACCCCCATGCTGGTAAATAAAATTTTAGGCTTGGAAAAATACGATCAAATGGACGACTCGGACAACAGCAGTCTTTTTATTGTTCGTTTTATCGATGGTGTCCCAACCGACATTCGACTAAAAATGGATTAACCAATTCTATTCCAAAAAAATTGTATTGACCAAAGATAGCTTTATTCCGATTCGTCCGTAACGGTAATATTTTTAGTTTCTATTTTGGATAATAGTTCCAGCCCGTCCGTATGGAACAACTGGCCAATTTCCAATATATCGCTTCCTTCTTGTTTGGGTTTATAATTTTCATAATCCACAAAACGGATACCGCCAATATAACGCTCGTTATATGCCTTTCTAAATCGCTGTCCACCACCGTTTACATGGAAGCTATAAGCCAAGTAATCAGGTTTAAATGATTCTGTGTTAAACCAATATACATAAGTGTCTTCGAAATCGACTCCTCCACCTTGCTGGTCGAATGTTACCTTGATCTTGTAGTATTCTTTATTTTTAATGGTCTCCTTGCCCAATAGCTCTTTGTTTACTGCGGCATCGTTCAACCC
This sequence comes from Flagellimonas sp. ABD4_174, assembly GCF_056160185.1. Classification (NCBI taxonomy): domain Bacteria; kingdom Pseudomonadati; phylum Bacteroidota; class Flavobacteriia; order Flavobacteriales; family Flavobacteriaceae; genus Flagellimonas; species Flagellimonas sp. ABD4_174. The sequence goes on along the minus strand of NZ_JBSWWP010000001.1, from coordinate 1,851,456 downwards.
CAATGGCAACCGCACAAAATAGTGGACAGAGTTAATGGAGTTGGTATAAAGTTGAGCCATGGAATCCTTGACTTTTACCAAGGAGTCATTCATGTATCGCTCAAAATTATCCATGTTCATAATATCTTTTACGACTACCGAGTCCAAATCCCTTGTACGCGTATAAACCCGATTACCGTCAATATTTTCCGATCTATATTTTAAATCCCTAAAATCGAAGGTCACTTCATGGGTTTCGAACAGTTTACCCCCGCTATCTTCAATGGATTTATTTACAATATCTTGGGCGGTCAGTTCTTTTTTAGGTTCTTGTTTGCAACTAATAACAATAACTAAAAGGATCAGGGATAAAATTCTTTTCATAGATGAGTTTTGATACTTATTCGTAAAATCTAACGTAACATTACAAAAATCTTGCTAAAGAGTTTATATTTTTGTCCCCAATGCAGAAAAATATCAACATAAAAAACAGAAGAGCCCGGTTCGATTACGAAATCCTGGACACCTACACAGCAGGTATAGTTTTGGGCGGTACCGAAATTAAATCCCTTCGATTGGGCAAAGCCTCTATTTCGCAAAGTTTTTGTGAGTTTAATCCAAAGGGCGAGCTGTTTGTGATCAATATGCAGATCGATGAGTATAGCCATGGTGGGCATTACAACCATAGGCCAAAAGCAGAACGTAAATTATTGCTCAACAAAAGGGAGTTGAAAAAACTTCAAAAAGAGGTCGCCACAACTGGATTGACCATTGTTCCCTTAAATGTTTTTATAAATGATCGAGGTCTCGCCAAAATGAATATTGGACTTGCCAAGGGGAAAAAACTGTACGATAAGCGGGAAACCATAAAGGATCGTGACAATAAGCGCAATCTCTCCCGGATCAAAAAGAGTTTCAATAATTAATTTTTGTCTTCCAACAGCGGAACAAACCGAAACGACCCAAATTCCTTTTTCTCGAATTCCTTTTCAGACTTACGCACAAATAGTGTCATGATCTGCTCGTCAACACCCACCGGGATTACCAGCCTACCACCTATTTTTAGTTGGGACAATAACGGTTTGGGCACTTCTGGGGCGCCAGCAGTAACAATAATACCATCAAAAGGAGCTTCTTGCGGCAATCCCTTATATCCATCCCCAAAAATCATCTTCTTGGGGCGATAGTGCATTTTATTAAAAAACAATCGGGTGGATTTAAACAGTTCCGATTGTCTTTCAATGGTGTACACTTTAGCCCTTAAATACAATAAAACAGCAGTTTGATACCCGCTCCCGGTACCTATCTCCAAAATCTTGGCATTGGGTTCAACCTGCAACAATTCCGTCTGGAAAGCTACGGTATACGGTTGGGAAATCGTTTGATCCGCACCAATGGGAAATGCCTTGTCCTGATACGCATGATCTTCAAAACTGCTATCTAAAAACAAGTGCCTTGGAATAGTCTTTATGGCCTCTAAAACTTTTTGATCGGTAATTCCCTTGGCCGCTACAACTTCTGCCAAGTTCTTGCGCATTCCCCTATGTTTGAGCGTATCCTTCATGGTCTGTGGTCTGGAGGCACGAATTTAAAAAGTTCCCTAAAAATATCGCTCTACTTCCGATCAAAAATTTATGGAAACTGACATCATATCCTTATTTTTGACGAAAACAGGAAATATGCTAAAAGTTGGTGTCCTTGGAGCAGGACATTTAGGGAAAATACACCTGAGGCTCCTAAACCAATCGGACAAATACGAACTGGTCGGGTTTTATGACCCCGATGAGATCAACGCCAAGAAAGTCGCAGCGGAATTTGGATATAATTATTTTGAGAACATCAATAAATTGATCGATGCCGTTGATGTTGTAGATATTGTAACCCCTACCCTTTCACATTTTGATTGTGCCAAAAAGGCCATTGAAAAAGGCAAGCACATATTTATTGAAAAACCTATCACCAACACACTTGAAGAAGCCGAAGAATTGCTCGAACTTACCAAACAGCATGGCGTAAAAGGGCAAGTGGGACATGTGGAGCGATTTAACCCTGCTTTTTTGGCCGTAAAGGACAAGATCGACAATCCCATGTTCATAGAAACGCACCGTTTGGCAGAATTTAACCCCAGGGGAACCGATGTTCCCGTGGTCTTGGATTTAATGATCCATGATATTGACGCTATTTTAAGCGTTGTTCCATCCGAAGTCGAAAAAATAAACGCAAGTGGCGTTTCGGTGATCAGTCAATCCCCAGACATAGCAAACGCCCGAATCCAATTTAAGAACGGCTGTGTCGCCAATCTAACATCGAGTCGGATTTCCTTAAAAAATATGCGTAAATCCAGGTTCTTTCAGCGCGATGCCTACATATCCGTCGACTTTTTAGAGAAAAAGGTAGAGGTTGTAAAAATGAAGGACGCACCAGAAAACCCTGGTGATTTTGATATGATTCTCCAGAATGCCGAGGGCGATAAAAAGCAGATTTATTTTGAAAACCCCGAAATAGACGCCAACAATGCCATTTTGGACGAATTGGAAACCTTTGCCAATGCCATCAACAACGATACTACACCGATCGTGAGCTTGGAGCAAGGTGCCAATGCCCTTAGAGTGGCCCTTCAAATAATCGAATCCTTTAAAAATTAACTCAGTTGTTGTTCTCCGTTCCGAGAACAAAGCCATACAAACTAAATACAATGAAAAAAATAGCTGTAATCGGTGCCGGAACCATGGGTAATGGAATTGCCCATGTATTCGCACAAAACGGATATCATGTAAATCTTGTGGACATTTCCCAAGTATCTTTGGACAAAGGAATGGCCACAATAACCAAAAATTTGGACCGTATGATTGCCAAGGAAGTGATAGACAAAGCCAAAAAAGAGGGTACATTGGCCAATATAACCACTTACACCAATGTAAAGGACGGTGTAAACGATACCGATCTTGTGGTAGAGGCAGCTACGGAAAATTTGGACATCAAACTAAAGATCTTCAAGGATTTGGACGAAATATGCAAGCCCGAAACCATTTTGGCAACCAACACCTCTTCCATTTCCATAACACAAATAGGAGCGGCCACCAAACGCCCGGAAAAAGTAATCGGAATGCATTTTATGAATCCTGTGCCAATTATGAAATTGGTAGAGATCATAAGGGGCTACAGTACCTCAAACGACGTTACCCAAACCATTATGGAGCTATCCAAGAAATTGGGCAAAATCCCGACCGAGGTAAACGATTATCCTGGATTTGTGGCCAACAGGATCTTAATGCCTATGATCAACGAATCCATCGAAACTTTGTACAACGGTGTCGCCGGCGTTAGAGAAATAGATACGGTAATGAAATTGGGAATGGCTCACCCCATGGGTCCATTGCAACTTGCCGACTTTATTGGATTGGATGTATGTCTTTCCATCCTAAATGTGATGTACGATGGTTTCAAAAACCCAAAATATGCCCCATGCCCTCTACTTGTGAATATGGTGATGGCCGGTAAATTAGGGGTAAAATCAGGTGAAGGCTTTTACGATTATTCCGAGTCCAGAAAAGCCGAAAACGTTTCCGCACAATTTAAATAGGATTAAAAAGAATTTGATCGTTATTCCAACAGAACAAAGCGACGAGGAATCTCATAACTTTAAATACTACTGAGATTTCTCACTACATTCGAAATGACAAAGAAGACCAAGTATTTCGAAATTAAGTAGCGATAATTAATAATTAGAGGGAAGCACCTCTTTTAACTATATAAGGAATTTCATGGCCATAGTTAAGCCTTTTAAGGCCATTCGCCCCACAAAGGACAAAGCTTTTTTTGTTGCATCGCGCTCCTACGAGGAATATTCAAAAGAAGAGCTCAAGGCTGTACTGCAGTACAACCCGTTCTCGTTTTTACATATCATAAATCCAGGATTCAAGTTCGATAAAAACATTAAGGGAAAGGAGCGTTTTGGACTTGTACATAATCGGTATTTGGAGTTTTTGGAAGAAAACATCTTTCAAAAGGACAAAGAGCCCAGTTTTTATCTCTATCAAATAGAAAAGGATGATTTTAAGAGTTTAGGCTTCTTTTGTGCATGTAGCGTGGATGATTACAGGAGCAACGTCATCAAAAAACATGAGGACACCATACAAGACCGGGAAGAACTTTTTGCAGATTACCTGCACACCGTAGGTTTTAATGCAGAACCGGTTTTAATGACTTACGAGGACAGTGATTTGGTAGATGAAATATTCCAACGAAAAATACAGCGCGAGCCCGAATATGATTTTACCACTACGGACAAAGTAAACCACAAGCTTTGGAAAATATCGTACCCCGAGGGCATAAAAAAACTGGAAAGTGCTTTTGGAGACCTAAACTCGCTATACATAGCGGACGGACACCACCGTTGTGCCTCTTCCAGTTTGTTGGCAGATATTAAAAAGACCGAAAACCCCAACCATACCGGAGAGGAAGCCTACAATTATTTTATGGCTTATCTGATTCCTGAGTCCCAGATGAAAATTTTTGAGTTCAATCGAATGGTGAAGGATTTGAACGGATTTTCCAAGAAAGAATTCCTTATCCAGTTGGACGAACATTTCCGTATCGAGAAAAGAATGGACGGACTGAGAAAACCCTCCAAAAAACATGAGTTCAGCATGTATTTGGCCGGAGAGTTTTATACCCTTCATTTTAGAAAAACCAATCACGTTTTTCCCGATGCTTTGAGTAAATTGGACACTCAAATTTTGTACAAAACTGTTTTGGAACCCATTTTGGGGATTACAGACCTACGAAACGATGACCGGATTTGTTACGGTTATGGCAAAAACAACCTGATCCAAATGAAAGATATGGTGGATTCGGGAGCTTTTGCCGTTGGTTTTAGCCTTGTTCCCACAACCATAGAAGAAATTAAGGCCATTGCCGATGCGGGTTTGGTAATGCCCCCAAAAAGCACGTATATTGAGCCTAAGCTCCGCAGCGGGCTGGCGATTTATGAATTATAGAAAACTATGTCCATAAAAGATAATCTCGATAAAATAAAATCCGAACTCCCTTTAGGGGTTACCTTAGTTGCCGTTTCCAAAACCAAGCCGAATAAAGATATTATGCAAGCCTATGATGCCGGGCAACGGGTGTTTGGAGAAAATAAAGTACAGGAAATGGTCCAAAAATGGCAAGATTTGCCCAAGGACATCGAATGGCACATGATAGGCCACCTACAACGCAATAAGGTAAAATACATGGCCGAGTTTGTCTCCTTGATCCATGGGGTGGACAGCCCTCGGTTACTCAAGGAAATCAACAAACAGGCAAAAAAGCATGACCGTGTAATACCTTGCTTACTACAAATACATATTGCCGAAGAAGACACTAAATTTGGTCTTGATAAGAACGAACTCGATCAGCTCATCAATTCCGAGGAATTTAAGACCATGGAAAACATCAAAATTGTTGGTTTGATGGGCATGGCAACTTTTACGGATGACAAAAAACAAGTTAGTAAGGAGTTTGCCCTACTTAAATCTTTGTATGATGATCTTAAAACAGAATTGCCCGACATCGGCATTCTTTCCATGGGAATGAGCGGTGATTACCAATTAGCCATAAAGGAAGGCAGTAACATGGTGCGGATCGGAAGCAGTATATTTGGGGCTAGAAACTATTCATAACCAGTAATTTTCCATGTACGCGATACTCGACATTGAAAGCACCGGAGGAAAATATAACGAGGAGGGCATTACAGAGATTGCCATCCATAGGTTCAATGGGCACGAGGTAGTCGATAAATTTATCTGCTTGATCAACCCAGAGAGGGAAATACAGCCATTTGTGGCCAAACTTACCGGTATCAACAATAAAATGTTGCGGTCGGCGCCGAAATTTCATGAAGTGGCCAAGCGTATCGTTGAAATTACCGAAGGAGCTGTTCTAGTGGCACATAATGCCCAGTTCGACTATCGCATCCTTAGAACGGAATTTAGGCGATTGGGCTATGATTTTCAACGCAAGACACTTTGTACCGTGGACCTTTCCAAACAACTCATACCCGAAGCGGAATCGCACAGTCTGGGTAAATTGGCACGATCACTGGGTATTCCCATGAGCGATAGGCACCGTGCCAATGGCGACGCCCTTGCTACTTTGAAACTTTTTAAATTGTTGCTGAACAAAGACTCGGAAAAGAAGATCATTACCGAAGTCATACGCGAAGAAACCCACGGAGAACTATCCCCCAATCAATTGGACATGGTTTTTAACCTCCCATCCGATACCGGTGTGTACTATATGCACAACAAGGATGGCGAAATCATCTATTTAGGTAAAACAAAAAACATTAAAAAGCGTGTGAACCAGCATTTTACCAATGTTGGAAAATTAGCTCGCAAACTGCAAAAAGAAACCAAAAAGGTTACCTACGAAACTACGGGCAGTGAACTTATTGCCATTCTAAAAGCATATTTAGAGCAAACGAGAACCAAACCACGGTACAATCATGTTTCCAGAAAGAAATTGTTTACCCACACCATAGACTTTAATCGGAACGGAACGGACCACATAATTCTGGACGTGGAAAAAAGCAGGGCTTTGGAATACAAAAAAATGGCATTCAACGGAACGCAAGCTGCAAAAAGCTTTCTAAAAAAAGTTGCTGAAGAGTTTGACCTATGCCCCGTGTCTCTCGGATGGGAAACTAATAATCAAGAAAAGGAAAATCGATCCAACCCAGATTGTTGCAACAAAAAAGTATTGTCCGTTTTTGAAAAGTACAGTATTCAAGATAAAAACATTGCATTAACAGATCGCGGGCGCGAGACCGGGGAACGAAGCTTTGTTTTGGTTAAAAATGGTAAGCTTCAAGGATTTGGGTACGTTGAACTCAATCATCAGATCAATAATATTCATATCTTAGAATCGATTATGACTCCGTTGCGTAGCGATGAAAACACTACTTTTATAGTGGAAACCTACTTAAGAAAAAACCATCGACTAAAAACCATACCGTTAACCACTTGACCTTCTTATGGACAATAAACCACTTCCCAAATGGCAAAATACCCTTCATGAAATAATTTATGAAGCGGATACCCCTGCGGGCAAGTTTTTTGACCTGATGCTCTTTGTATTGATCATTATCAGTGTAATTCTGGTAATGCTGGAAAGTGTTCAGGAAATCGATCAGAAGTACCACAAGAGCCTTCTTGCAATGGAATGGATTGTGACCATCTTTTTTTCCATCGAATATATTGCAAGGATCATCAGTATAAAAAAACCATGGAAATACATCTTTAGTTTTTATGGCATCATAGATTTTTTATCGACCATTCCCTTGTACCTTTCCTATATTTTGGCCGGCTCACAAGTACTTTTGGCGGTAAGGGCTTTTCGCTTGCTAAGGATTTTCAGGATATTAAAGCTCGTCAAGTTCATTGGGGAAGCCTCACAGCTAAAAAAAGCACTAAAAGCCAGTAGAACTAAAATCGCAGTATTTATTTATGTGGTCTTGATCCTTTCGGTGATCCTGGGTACTATGATGTACATTGTTGAAGGAAACGAAGCTGGTTTTACAAGTATCCCAAGGAGTATCTATTGGACCGTTGTTACCCTGACCACCGTAGGCTATGGTGACATTACGCCTGTAACCAGTTTAGGACAGTTTTTGGCCACGGTTATCATGATCTTAGGGTATGGTATTATTGCGGTGCCCACTGGAATTGTGACCGCAGAAATTGCCAAGAGCGGTAAAGATGACAAAAAAGATATTGATAAAGAACCCATGGTCCACGTAAATACACAAGCTTGTCCATGCTGTGGTATTGGGGGGCACAGAGACGATGCATCGCATTGTTATAACTGCGGACATGGTTTATGAGCACTAAGATCCTACTTGCTATAGTTGGCCCAACTGCAATCGGCAAAACTGCGTTGGGCATTACACTGGCCAAATATTTCGATACGGAGATCATATCGGCAGATTCCCGTCAGTTTTTTAAGGAAATGAATATCGGAACTGCAGTGCCCTCCCTGGAGGAGCTACAAGAAGCCAACCATCATTATATTCAGCATAAAAGCATTTTTGAACCCTATTCCGTAGGCGATTTTGAAAAAGATGCCATTGCATTGCTCACACACCTATTTAAGGAAAACAATATTGCCGTAATGGTTGGTGGCAGCGGACTGTATGTGGATGCCGTGGTCAACGGACTGGATGAATTTCCCCATGTTGACCCGGAAATTAGACTGGCACTGAACCAAACTTTGGAAAAGGAAGGCTTAAAAAGCCTTCAGACCGAACTTAAAAAGAGAGACCCGGAATACGCCCAAAAAGTGGATATGGAAAATCCGCATAGATTGATCCGTGCCCTTGAGGTTTGCAGAACTTCCAATAAACCATATTCCTCTTTTCTAAACCGACCCAAAGCCAAAAGACCCTTTAAAACACTCTATATTGGAATTGATGCCCCCAGGGAAATCATTTACCAAAGAATAAATAAGCGCGTAGATCTAATGATGGAGGCCGGATTATTGGACGAAGCCAGAAAACTACACGAGCATAAAAGACTTAATGCACTGCAAACTGTTGGTTACAAGGAACTTTTTGAATATCTTGACGGCAATTGCACTTTGGAATTTGCCATATCTGAAATCAAGAAAAATACCCGAAGATTTGCAAAACGGCAGCTAACATGGCTGCGAAAAAATAATTCTATTTTGTGGGTCCCTTTTGATGGTAAGCCGGAAAAAGTGATACAAATGGTTACAGACCAATTAAAAACCGACCTTTATGCCTCATAATAAAACCGTGCTCGTAGTTATGGGAGTCAGTGGCTCCGGTAAATCCAAAATCGGCAAACTGCTTTCAAAAAAACTCAACTTGCCTTTTTATGATGGCGATGACTTTCACCCCGAAGCCAATATCGAAAAAATGAGCTCCGGCACCCCATTGAACGATAACGATCGAAAAGAATGGCTTATCAAACTCAATAAATTGGCGTTGAAAAACAAAAAAGTCGGTGCAATAATAGCATGTTCGGCACTTAAAAAAAACTACAGGAGCATCTTACGAGCAGGAATGGGAAATTGTATGGCGTTTGTTTATTTGAACGGCACTTTTGAATTAATTCGGTCCAGATTGGAAACCAGAAAAGACCATTTTATGCCCATGGACCTGCTAAAATCACAGTTCGATACATTGGAACCTCCTTCCAACGAAATTTCGGTTTCCATTGACAAGTCTCCCGACAGTATTGTCAAGGACATACTCAAACAACTCAACTAACCATGGAAATTAATCTACTGTTGGCCGTTCTTATTGGAATAGCCATTCTATTATTCCTGATTTTAAAGCTCCGCATTCACGCGTTCGTTGCTTTATTGATCGGTAGTATTACCATTGGCCTTATTACCGGGCTGGATGCCGGCCAGATCATCGGAACGGTACAGAAAGGGATGGGCGGGACCTTGGGTTTTGTGGCAACGGTGGTAGGTTTGGGCGCTATTTTTGGTGGAATTTTGGAAGCATCGGGCGGTGCAAAGGCCATTGCCGATTTTATGGTTGCCAAGTTTGGATTAAAAAAAGCTCCTTCAGCTATGGTAATTTCAGGTTTTCTGATTGCTATTCCCGTTTTTTTCGATGTAGCTTTTATCATATTGGTCCCCATGATCTATGCCCTACAGCGTAGGACCGGTAAATCACTTCTCCTATATGCCATACCCCTGTTGGCAGGTTTGGCTATTACTCACGCTTTTATACCCCCAACACCAGGACCAATAGCAGTGGCCGACATTATTGGAGTAGATCTGGGCTGGGTAATATTGATGGGCTTTGCCGCAGGAATTCCAACAGCATTGATCGCCGGGCTATGGTTCGGAAAACACATTTCGAAAAAGATATTTGTTGCGGCACCGGAAGAAATTGAAGAAGAAAACCACCCTAAACTCCCCCCAATTACTCAAGTATTACTAATTATAGGGCTGCCCATTGTTCTGATTTTGTTGAATACAATGGCTTCTGCCGGAACTTTTGGAGCTTTAAACACCAATTTATTGAATATTATCGCATTGGTCGGCCATCCATTTTCTGCATTGATCATTGCGAACTTATTGGCCTGGTACTTTTTTGGGCTAAAAAAAGGATTTACCAAAGACCAACTATTAAAGATATCCACCAAATCCCTGGCCCCAGCAGGAACCATAATCCTTTTGACGGGTGCAGGAGGCGTTTTTAAACAAGTGTTGACAGATACAGGGGCAGGCGAACTTTTAGCCTCCTCTTTGAGTAATGCAGGAATTCCTGTTTTGGCCTTTGCCTTTATTAGTGCTGCTATAGTTCGTATTGTTCAGGGTTCGTCCACAGTTGCCATGATTACCGCGGCGGGCTTGGTTTCCCCCTTATTGGTCAATAGCAGTTTAAACTCTATTGAACTGGCCTGTTTGGTTATTGCAATTGCATCCGGCGCCAGTATATTTTCGCATGTCAACGATAGTGGTTTCTGGCTGGTCGGTCAGTATTTGGGCATAACGGAAAAGCAGACCTTCCGTTCTTGGACCATAATGACCACTATATTGGCTTTTGTTGGGGTACTGACCGTTACTATAATTTATGCCTTAGCATAAAAAAGCCACCATAAAAGGTGGCTTTTTTTTAGTATGAAAACCTTTTTTATTGCTCGTTTTCGGCTTTTACCACAAGTCTAAAACCTTCGCCGTGAATATTCAAGATCTCGACCAAATCGTCTTTCTTAAGGTATTTTCTCAACTTGGCGATATAAACATCCATACTCCTGGATGTAAAGTAGTTGTCATCTCTCCAAATCTTTGTTAGCGCCAATTCTCGTGGCATTAGATCATTCTCATGAAGCGCCAACAAACGTAAAAGTTCATTTTCTTTTGGTGATAGTTTAATGGGCTCCTCTTCTTTATATTTTAGAAAACGTAGTTTGGAGTTTAAATGAAAGTTTCCGATTTCGAACTCGAACTGTTTACTGTCCGCCAAGGAACTAGAAGCTTTTCTTTGCAGAATCGCCTTCAACTTCATAAGCAGTACTTCAGAATCGAAAGGCTTGTTCAAATAATCGTCCGCACCTGCTTTATATCCTTTCAATACATCTTCTTTCATGGTCTTTGCCGTTAAAAAGATAATCGGAACATTTTCGTTCTTTTCACGGATTTCCCGTGCTAGGGTAAATCCGTCTTTATAAGGCATCATTACGTCCAAAATACAAACATCAAAATTGTCCTTTTTGAATTTTTCAAAACCTTCCATTCCGTTTTTGGCCAGAACAACATCAAAGTCGTTCATGTTCAAATAATCTTTTAGCACAATTCCAAAATTTGGATCGTCCTCCACTAATAGTATCTTCTTTTTCTCTGTATCCATAGTTCGCTTTTTAAATTAAAGGGAGTTTTATAAAGAAAGTGCTTCCTTTTCCTTTTTCACTTTCGGCATAAACCTCGCCTTGATGATCGTCTATTATTCGTTTTACGTAGGCCAATCCCAATCCGTGACCTTTAACGTTGTGTATATCGCCGGTATGTTCCCGGTAAAATTTTTCAAATACTTTTTTGAGTACTGCCTTGCTCATTCCCGAGCCTTGATCTTGTACTTTTATTATTATGCTGTTCTTTGCCACTTCGGTAAACACATCAATCTTTGGTGTTTCCGGTGAATATTTTACGGCATTGTCCAAAATATTGACCACCACATTGGTCAAGTGCATATCGTTGGCCAAAACCTCCGATCTTTCTGCATCGAGATGGGCATTTACATACCCCCCTCTATCCTGCACAATCAACTCGATATGGGCGATGGCATCGGTTATAATATCGTGCATGTTTACCCTATCTTTACTTATGTCCAATTGGTTTTTCTCCAACTTGGATATTCTCAGCACATTTTCTACTTGCGCATGCATGCGCTTGTTCTCATCACGAATCATGCCCAAATATCGTAACACCTTTTCCTTATCCTCAATGGATTTTGGGTTCCTAATGGCCTCTACCGCTAAATTTATGGTGGCAATGGGCGTTTTAAACTCGTGAGTCATGTTGTTGATAAAATCGGATTTGATCTCCGAAATCCGTTTTTGTTTGATCAACTGGTAAATGGCACTGGAATACGCCAATAAAATTACCAACGTGAACACAAAGGACAATACGGCCATTCCCATCACCGAACTGAATATGTATTTCTTCATACTCGGGAAGGTTAACAGCAATGAGAAATTGGAAACTCCCTCACTATCCTTGAAAATTGGGGCTTTGTACATTTTAGAGCCAGAGAACTTAAACTTTCTAGATCTTATTTTAGTAGGATAGCCTTGACTGTAAACACCATATTCGTAATCGATATCAATATTCCTATTGCTCAATTCTTGACCAAGGAGAAGTTCCAGTTCTTGATTGGAAACCCGTTTGTGTATGGGTTGTGTTTTGGAATACTCCATAAACACATCTTCCCATGCAGCTAACTCAATTTTGTCGAGTTTACCGATATTGGTTACTTTCTCAATTGGAGTTAAACTATAGCTTTTACCATCAATACCAAATTCTTCCTTAAAAACACTTTTGGTTCTTCGGCTGGTAAAGTTTTTAAATGTAGTGGAATCGTTTCCACCCAATCCATTATCAAAGAACGCCGAGGTTATTGTGTAATCTTCTTCCAGGATACCATGTGAGTAGAAAAGGATTTCATCCGAATTAAGGTCCCTTTCTACAAACATAAAATTTTTGTAGTGGGCACTTTTTGGCTCACCAACACTATCTGCAAGAGAAGCCAAACGGTCCGAGTATTCCTTCATCTCCCGCTTCTCCACCCTACTCGCTACTTTATCCAGTATGTCCGTAACTGTTCTTGAGAATTGTTCTTCCTTGTCGTTTATGGATGTTCGAATCCAATATACCTGCACAAAAATTATCCCTAAAAGGGATAAGCTCATAAGAACAACCAGAAGAACGAATAGCTTCTTGTTCATTGGGGTAAAATTAAAAATTTAACATTTAGTAATTTGAGCGTTTAACCAAAACTTAACATAAATGTTAAAATTTAATGGCCATTGCTAAAAGTTTGAGGTGTAGTTCTTTAACCTTTTCCTTGGTTTTCTCCAAGTCCAGGTTCTCTATTGAATAATGGGCCATTCTTTGCTTTTTTTCATCGTTCAGCTGATTTTCCATTCGGTCCAAAACCGCTTGCTTGTCCCCATTGTCCCTATCGATGACCCTTTGAATTCGATTTTCGACCGGAGCGGTCACCAAAATGGTACGGTCATATTTTTCTTGTGCCCCGTTCTCAAAAATCAATGCGGTTTCTTGGATTACATAGGGACTTTCTTGCGTTTTGGCCCATTCCAAAAAGTGGGTTCTAACTGCCGGATGCACAATATTGTTCAATTTTTGAAGTAGTTCCGGACTTTTAAACACCTTACCGGCAATATATTGTCTGTTTAAACCGCCATTAGCATAGGCATTGTTACCCAACAACTGCTCAATTTTGAATCTTACTTCTTTGGAGTCCACCATCAACTTTTTGGCTTCTTTATCCGAATCGTACACGGGCACTCCAAGCTCCTTGAACATTTTGGCCACTGTGCTCTTACCGCTGCCTATACCCCCTGTAAGTCCAACTATCATCATTGTTGTTCCAAAACAAAGTTTACACTGTTATCTTCCAATTTAATGTCATATACTTTTAGAGGGCTCTGTACCACATCCAGAAACAAGGTGCTACTGCCGGAACCTGCCAGTTGTTCGTAATCGGCCACAACTTCGAAGTCAGATGCGGCGATTTCCTTCAATCTATCTATAGTGGCCTTACAAAGTATGGTGACGGTATTCGGGAAGGTTTTAATCTGATAGCCTTCCGGCACGTTAACGACATTGATCGGAACCTCGAATATTTTTTCAGAAAACTTGGACACCTTGCCACTCATTGTAGCGGTGGAGATCGAAAAAATACTATTGTCAAGACCTTTTGGAAAAGTCAGGGATACAGTTCTCGAAAAATCCGCGCTTACATCACTAAGCTGAACAATAGCTGTTTTTATGGTTTGAATGGTATCGATTTCATTTTTAGGCCCCTTGACCACCACAGAATCGGGAGACATTGAGATTTTACCGTCCAAAATATAATTCTGTTTAAGCTTAAGGTCCAATTTAGGCTGTATTGGTATTTTTCTGGAATTCACTTGGTACAGATCTACTTCCAACGGGTCCCTGTCCAATTCCAACAGAGAAATATTTTGGGACAATTGCTGATCCATTTGCTTTTTGAGGGCATCTTCGCCTATAACATAACCGCCATTGCTATAAATTACTTGGGACAGGTCCACATCTATTCGTCGTTTAAAAATTTTATAGTATAAAAACTGGAATCCACTGGTCCGTAGTTTTGCTTCTATTTGATTTTCGGCATTCTTACCCAACAATAATGAATCTGGCAAATTGCGATAATTTAATGTAAAAATTGTCCGGGACTCATAGGTTTCGGAAAGATTACTGATAAACCATGCCAAAAATGAGCATAACAAGAAAAGCGAAAACACCTTCACTTTCTTTTTATTGAGGCCATGCAATACCCTTTTGAACACTTTTACTTTTTCTTGAAAAACAATTTTGGAAACAGTTCCTCTGGTTCCTTACTACTAAAGTTAAGCAACATTGTGGACTTGAAAAAACCAATTCCATATCCGGTAAACTGAATTAAAGCAGCAAATATGGCCAAAAATGACACAATTAGGTTTTTACTTTTGATCACTGCATCCAAAAACATGATCGAAAAATAGAATACATAGAGCAATAATGGCAACCAAAGTCCATAGATTGAAAGAATGATCGCAACACTCAGTCCCAATATGAACAAAGTAGGGAACCAATAGGTCGGTTTCGCCGTTCCGGGGTGCCATTTATTCAAAATGGGGCGTACACTGCCAAATTTATTCACCTGAATATAAAATTTGTTCCAATCGATACGCCTCTTGTGGTAGACGTAGGCATCTGGAAACAACCTTGTATCGAAACCTGCTTTCCAGATTCGAAAAGTAAGGTCAGGGTCTTCTCCGGGATGAATCCTGCCAAACCCTCCGGCCTTTTCGAAAGCCTCTCGGGAAATGCCCATGTTAAAGCTACGGGGCTGAAATTTGCCTACTGCTTTTTTCCCCCCGCGAATACCTCCTGTGGTCAAAAAAGAGGTCATTACATAATTGATGGCCTTCTGAATTGTAGTAAAAGAAGTGTCGGCGGCATCAGGACCGCCAAAACAATGGACAAACTCTTTTTTAAGTTCTTTATCGACCTCGGACAAATATTGTTTTGGGAGAATACAATCCGAATCCAAAACTATAAAGTAATTCCCTTTTGCCCGTTCCATTCCGTAGTTTCTGGAGTCGCCAGGCCCGGAATTTTCTTTGAAATAGTAGGAAATCTGAAGGTTTTCCCGAAAAGAGTTTACAATTTGCTCAGAACTATCGGCAGATCCGTCCTCCACAATAACCACTTCAAAATCCTCGGCATATTTCTGCGATTGCAAGCTTTCCAATAGCTCACGAACCTCTTCGGGCCTATTGTAAACCGGAACTATTATGGAAAAAAATGTGTTCATCAAAAAGCGAGGTTCTGTGGCGAAACATCAGTACGAGCGTAATCCAAAATTTCATTGCCTGGTTTGACAAATATTTGGGCTACGCTCGAATTGATCTTGATTTATTGGAATGTATTCTTACTTTGAAAATTCATCGATCACCTCTTGGCTTACACCTGTATTGGAGAATCCACCATCATGGAATAGGTTCTGCATGGTAACCTTTTTGGTAAGATCAGAGAAAAGAGATACCGTATAATTTGCACAATCGTCTGCTGATGCGTTGCCCAAGGGTGACATTTTCTCCGCATAGTTGATAAATCCATCAAAGCCTTTAACCCCTTGTCCTGCCGTAGTGGGTGTCGGTGATTGCGAAATGGTATTCACCCTTACTTTATGTTCTTTTCCAAAAAAGTATCCAAAACTTCTTGCAACCGACTCCAAGTACGCCTTGTTATCGGCCATATCGTTATAGTCCGGAAATGTTCTTTGAGCCGCCATATAGGTCAAGGCAACAATACTTCCCCACTCGTTCATGGCCTCAGCTTTGTATAGCGATTGCATTACTTTGTGAAAAGACAATGCGGACACATCCCAACCCTTTTCGGTAAAGCTATAGTTCTCGTCCGTGTAATGTCTTCCTTTTCGAACGTTTACGGACATTCCGATGGAATGTAGCACAAAATCCAGTTTTCCGCCCAAAATTTCCATGGACTGCTCAACGAGATTTTTCAAATCTTCCTCGTTGGTGGCATCTGCAGGAACAATCTGAGAGTTGGTCTTTTCTGCCAATTCGTTTATTTGCCCCATTCGCATGGCAATGGGTGCATTGGTCAAAACAAACTCACCTCCTTCTTCATGAACGCGTTCTGCGGTTTTCCAAGCAATGGAATTCGAATCCAAAGCCCCAAAAATGATTCCTTTTTTACCTTTTAAAAGATTGTATGCCATAATTTTTTGCGATTGTTAATTGTTCGACAAAGATATTTAAACTAATTGAATGTTAATCCTGCACAAGTATTTAGATTCCTGTCCTACTCAACTTGTTTGTGCATATAACATCTTCAGATGCTTTTTTTTAATAAGGCACTGAGCTAAATACAAGGTAGTGATCAACAATTTTGATAGTGAAATTTCTATAAATCCCATGGTTTTACTGCAGCAGCTCCCTGGCGTGTGCCAAGGCGGATTCGGATAAGGACTTGCCACCCAACATCTCTGCCAATTCCTGGATACGCTCATCCTTGCTCAATTGTTTAATGTGCGTACTTGTACCTTCCGAGCTTTCTTGTTTGTAAACTTTAAATTGATAGCTTCCTTTAGATGCTACCTGCGGCAAGTGCGTAATAGAGAACACCTGCATGGTACTACTCATTTGTTGCATAATTTCCCCCATACGGTTGGATATTTCACCTGAGACGCCCGTATCTATTTCATCGAACATCATGGTCGGCAAACTCTCATATTCCGCCAAAATGGATTTTATCGTCAACATAATACGGGACATTTCCCCTCCCGAAGCTACCTTTTTCAACTCTCCATAATTGGAACCCTTATTAGCTGAAAACAAAAATACCAAATCATCTTTTCCATTGGTTTTAAATGATTTAGAAGAGTTTACCTCAATTTTAAATGTAGCGGACGGCATGCCGAGCGATGCCAGGTTTTTTTGCAGCCTTTCGTTCAATTTTGGAATAACCGCTTTTCTGCCTTCACTTATTTTTTTTGCCCAAGCATCAGTTTTTTGCGTGAGCATATCTACCTCTTCTCGTTTTTGTCCTATACTATCCTCGATATTGGCCACGGTTTCGACCTTTTTGGCCAGTTCCTCGCGAATTTCGATTAAATCCGTTACCGAATCGGTATGGTGTTTTTTCTGAAGATCGTATAATTGTTGCAATTGACCGTTAACCACTTCCAACCGTTCCGGATCGGCCTCCACTCCATCTTTTAATCGTTCCAGTTCCGAAGCAATATCATCGGTCTCGATCAGAACGGATTGAATTCTATCATACAATGTTTTATAGTCAGTTCCAAAATCCACTAAGCCTTGGAATGCCCGTTTTAGGTCAGTTAGGCGCCCCACGACCCCTAATTGCTCATCATTCAACAACTGATGCCCTGCGGACAATTGCTCCATAATCTGTTCCACATTGTTCAGTTGCTCATATTCCTTCTCCAGTTCTTCCTGCATACCTTCCTTTAACTTGGCATCCTCAAGCTCTTTCAACAAAAAGGTATTGTAATCCTGCTCTTTATACGCCTCGGACTGGAAATCCACTAATTTTTGGAGTTCTTTCGACACCTTTTTCAGCTCATCCAATGCCTTTGCATAATTAGAAAGATATTCTGCATTGTTTGCAAGGGCATCGAGCACCTTCATCTGAAAATCGTTATCGGTAAGCCGCATGGTCTGGTGCTGGGAATGTACATCTACCAATTGATCGCCCAACGATCGCATTACATCAAGGGTAACAGGGGAATCGTTTACAAACGCCCTGGATTTGCCACTGGGCAATATTTCCCTGCGCAGGATGGTGGTTTCCTCATAATCAAGGTCATTTTCCTCAAAAAATGGTTTAAGCTGGTATTTGGATATATCGAATTCAGCTTCGATCACACATTTTTGCTCCTTGTTTTTTAGAGAGGATAAGTCGGCTCGTTTTCCCAAGACTAGGGACAAACCTCCCAACAGTATGGATTTTCCTGCTCCGGTCTCCCCGGTAATTGTTGTAAAACCGTCGAAAAATGACACACTTACATCATCGATGAGCGCATAATTTTGAATGGAAAGATTTGCTAACAATATTGAAGAATTTATCCGTAAAGATAATCCTCTTTATAGAACTGCCCTAGTATTTTATCTCATTCCAAGTGCTAGAGTAAAATGGGGCCACCTTGTTCAAGGTTTCTTTAAGTTTTACAACATCCACCTTGGGGCCATCGGAAAAGATGTTTTGGATTTCCTCGGATTTGGCATCGAAAAAAGTTTGAATCAAAAATGCGTTCGGTCTTCTACTGATCAATGTTTCGAACAGGCGAAGGCTCCCCATAATGATTTGTTTTCCCGTACTGTTATTGTCCGCCAAAATATCGAGTCCTTTTCTGTGGTAATTGTACATGGCAATTCGGTATTCCCTGAAAGAATTGCTCAAAAGATTGTCCACAAGTTCAAAACGGCTCCTATCCCCGGTTTCTTGACTCCATCCACTATAACTGGAACTTTGTGCCTGAGTTACGATATTCTGCGCCCTACGATAAAAATCGTTGCCCCCTTCCAAAGAAAAGGTATCGGCATCCAAACCCAACATAACATAAACATAATACGAGATTACCGCAACCAAATTGGAATCGAATGAGTTTGGGTTGTATACCAAAGGCTGAAATTCCTGATATTGAAAATTAAAGGCATTGTCCTTGTAATTAAAAACAGGGCTTTCGTAAGATGTATTGAACACCGGTCTGGTGGACTGTATTTGGATATTGGCCTCGAAACGGTCCGATTCGTATTGGGTAACCGTGATGAACATACGGGCATTGACCCGTTCGTTTTCCCTGTACACCCTATTCGTCCATTTGGTCTTATTCACAAAATCGTTGAGCGAACGCTCCAGTGTCCTGAATATCTGCTGATTGGTCTGCCCTACTTGGTCCGAGTTTACAGTGACCTGACAATTGAGTTCCTGTGTATAGGCCCTTAAGACAGCAAACAAAAGAAAAATGACAAAAAGTATGTTACGCATGGATTCTGGAGATGATTTCTTCCCAAATATCGGAAGCCACTTCGGGCTTCGTTTTCAAATCAAACGTTTTTATCCCCGAATTCTTATCTATAAAGGTAATTTTATTCGTGTGCCCCCCAAATCCCGCGCCATCGTCTTTTAATGAATTTAGCACAATGCCGTCCAAATTCTTTCTTTTGAGTTTGTTTTTGGCATTTTCAAGCTCATTTTGGGTCTCCAAGGCAAAACCTACCAAGAACTGGGTGGTCTTGGCCTCTCCAAGCGACATTAGAATATCCGGTGTACGTTCCAATTCAATATTTAAATCGTCGTCCTTCTTCTTCAATTTTTCCGAAGCAATGGACTTAGGACGATAATCAGCAACTGCTGCGGCACAAATTGCTATGTTCGTACCAGCATAATATTTATGACAGGCTTCGTACATATTCTGTGCAGAGGCCACCCGAATCAATTGGATATTATTATGATTTACGTTCAAATGCGTTGGACCTGACACTAAAATTACATTTGCCCCCAGGTCGGCCGCTTTCTTGGCCAATTCAAAACCCATGGTGCCAGTAGAACGATTGCCCAAAAAGCGAACAGGGTCGATTGCCTCGTGTGTTGGTCCTGCGGTAATCAATACTTGCTTGCCAGACAAAGGAAGTCCTTTGCTTAAATCATTTTGAACAAAAGAAATTATATTTTCAGGTTCTGCCATTCGGCCTTCGCCATGCAAACCACTGGCAAGTTCGCCAGACTCGGCAGGAATCAAACTGTTTCCATAGGATTCCAGTTTTTTTATAGAAGCCTCGGTGGAAGGGTGCTTGTACATATCCAAATCCATCGCCGGTGCAAAATACACCGGACATTTAGCTGACAAATATGTGGCCAACAACAGGTTGTCGCAGGTTCCATTGGCCATTTTGGAAAGGGTATTGGCCGTGGCCGGGGCTATGATCATGATATCCGCCCAAAGGCCAAGTTCCACGTGGTTGTTCCATGACAGACTCCCGTCTTCCTCATTTATAAAATCGAGCAAGACCGGATTTTTGGAAAGAGTGGAAAGCGTAAGTGGAGAAACAAAAGAGCTGGCGCTCTGGGTCATAACAACTTTGACCTGTGCACCAGCTTTGATCAGTAACCTTACCAGAAATGTGGTTTTGTACGCGGCAATTCCCCCGGAAATTCCCAAAAGGATATTTTTACCGCCCAGCATTACTTAAGAGTCTTTCTCTGTGTTTCTATGGTAGATTTTATCTTCCAACCACTCTTGTACGGCAAGCGCATGTGGTTTTGGCAGTTTCTCGTAAAACTTGGAAACCTCTATTTGCTCCTTGTTTTCGAATACCTCTTCCAAGCTATCGCTGTACGTGGCAAATTCCTCTAGCTTTTCCAACAACTCTTTTTTAATATCGGAGTTGATCTGAACCGCTCTTTTTGCCACAATCGAAATGGCTTCATAAACATTTTCGGTCTTTGCGTCGAACTCGTTTTTGTTAAGAGTAACAGTGGAAACCGGTGCCTTGGTGTTTTTCAAATCTTGCATGTGCAGTGGTTTAAAAACTAATTTTTATTTGGACAATGTGGTATTTTGATAAGCGCTCAATTCTTCTCGAACTGTTTCCGCGAGCTTATCAGCTTCTTTCTTAAACTGCGTTTCTGGAAAATAACGCATTAAATTTTTATAGGAACTGAGCGCGTCTTCCAAGCGCTCCTTTTTCTTATCCTCCGTACTGTTCAATGCCAACAGGGTGGAAGCTTCTATCCTGTAGTATAGCGCTTCTTCCCTGTAAATGGAACCTGGATTATCTGTGATAAAATTGTCGAATGCCGTGATGGCGGAAACCAAAACCGGCAAGTTAAATTCTCCCAGTTTATTGAACTGCTTGGCAATCTCAATTTGTTTCTTTTCTTTTTTCGCCGTTAACTCCTTGGCCATTGTATTGGCTTCCTCAAAATACTCCGATTCCGAATAATTATTGATGAATGTCTGGAGTTTTGCCAATGCCTTATCTGTTTCCGACTGATCCAGCGAATACCTCGGGGAAAGCATATAATAGCTTTTTGCGCCCAAGAAACTGGCTTCTTGGATTTTATCGCTACGTGGATACGACTTTACAAAACGTTCGAACTGGTATCCGGCCAAATAATAATCCTTGTTCTTGAAATAAGAATCCGCAAAGAAAAACATAACCCTCTCCCCCTGTGGTTTGCCCACATACTTTGGCGCTATCTGTTCGAACAGACGCACCGCTCTTTTATAATCACCTTCGTTATAAAGTTTTTCGGCCATATCGTACTTGGCCTTTACATCGGTTTCCTTAAGTACCTTTTGGTACTCGCTGCAGGATACGAGAAAAACTGCTACTAAACAGAAGAGAAGTATTGACCTCATTTTCAAAAACATTTTGCAAAATTAGTGATATTGAATGGATATAAAAAATGAATTTTACCTCTCAAATGTAAAGGGTACATTGGCCAACACACAACAATTTGTGCAACATTTAACTATTTTTAAACAGCGGCCTTGTCCAGTTTTTTCAATGAATTGTTGATTTTCTCCTTAAGGTTTTGGGAGGCTTCGACCAATGGCAACCTAACAGCGGCTGTGCAGATTCCCTTATGCTCAAAGATACTTTTGATTCCTGCCGGGTTTCCTTCTTCAAAAATCTGACCCATCAACGGAGATAATGTATGATGGATTTGGAATGCTTTCTTGGCACTACCATCCAAACCCAATTGTATCATTTCAGAAAAAAGGGAGGGCAAACCTTGGCCCAAAACGGAAATCACACCGGACCCACCTGCCAGAACGGTAGGTAAAGCCGTGGAATCGTCTCCGGAAATCACCAAAAATCCCTCTGGTTTTTGTTGAATGATCTTATCTATCTGAGCCATTTCCCCGCATGCTTCTTTTATGGCCACAATGTTGGGAAAATCCTGTGCCAATCTCAACGTTGTCTCGGGCAACATGTTGCTTCCTGTCCTCGAGGGTACATTATAGAGGATTATTGGAACGGGCGATGTGCTGGCAATCTTTTTAAAGTGTTGATAAATCCCTTCCTGTGTTGGTTTGTTGTAATAGGGCGAAACAGATAAGATCGCATCAAAATCGGAAAGATCTAACATTTGCAGATCTTTGACCACGGCCATCGTATTGTTCCCGCCAACACCCAAAACCAAAGGCAGTCTACCCGCGTTGGTACGTACTACAACATCGACCACCAATTGTTTATCGGCCGGGGAAAGTGTGGCCGTTTCGGCCGTTGTGCCCAATACCACCAAATAATCCGTGCCGCCCTGAATATTGTATTCAACAATTTTTGCCAGTGCATTTGCATCCACCGAAAAATCATCTTTGAAAGGAGTGACCAAGGCCACACCTGTTCCAACAAACTGCTCCATTTTATTAAATTTCTTTTAAGACCTTTAAATACTTTTTTAATTCGCTCTTGAACAATTCAAAATCGTTCAAGGGTGTATTTAAAATCAAATCGTTGACCTTGGGGTCTTGGGCAGCGAGACCGACCTTTAGCCGGGCAGGTGTTTTAACGGACAACAGCTTCATCATTAAACTATCTCTTTCGTAATAATTGATAAGGATATCGTACTCCCGTCCCAAAAACTCAAGAACATAGCCATTTTCTATTTGCCCTTTCCAGCCAAGATCTTTGTCCGAAAACATTTGAATGGCGTAGGGCGAGTTTTTATCGTACTCACTTTTATAGCCGATGATCTTAATGGCATTGGGCCTTAACGAAAACTCTTCGATCAGTTCATAAAAGACCTCCGCTTTGGAGAAACTGTCCACATCCACTATACAGCCAATGCTGGCAACTCCCTTCTCCCTGGTCACGGACTTAGGAGGTTTTTCCATTTCCTCCTTTAAATATTTTAGCCCGGATTTAACTTTAAATTTGTCTTGGAGTCCTTTCAAAAACATATTTTTGATGATTTTTACAAAGGTAAATATTATACCAAGACGACTTAACAAAGATACGCTTGTGAAGATTTTAAAAATTAAACACTTTGTTACATTTATAACATTAATTGTTGTGGTTTCATGCAAAAATGATGCTGTCCAACTAACAGAAATCAAGGGAAAGCAGATTCCTGTGGACACCACCTTTACCGGAAACGACTCCATTGAAAAGTATATTGCTCCTTTCCGAAGTAGAATAAATGAAGTCCTGGACAGTACATTGGCCTACGCCCCCCAACCTCTTTTATTGAACGATGGGAAACGCAACACATCCATGGGCAACCTAATGGCGGATATCGTTTTTGAAGAAACTGCGCCCATATTTAATTCCAGAACCGGAAAAGAACTGGATTTTGTTGTACTGAACGCCGGTGGTGTTCGCTCCATAATCTCGCAGGGCAGCGTAAGTGCAAGAAACGCATATGAAGTAATGCCTTTTGAAAACTATATCGTGGTGGTAGAACTAAGCGGTTCGGCCGCTAGGAAACTTATTGATTTTGTAGCCAAATCTTCGAGACCCCACCCCGTTTCCCGATTACAGATTTTAACGGACAAAAACCGTTCCTTGGAGTCCGTAAATATTAAAGGGCAACCTTTTGATGAAAGTCGAAATTACTACGTGGCCACCTCCGATTACTTGGTAAATGGAGGTCCGAGCGTTGGCTTTTTCGACGAAATCGTTTCCACAACAGAAATCGATTATCTTCTACGCAATGCCATCATCGACCACCTAAAAAAAGTGGATACCCTAAATTCTGAAGTAGACGACCGCATAAAACAATTGGATTAAATGAAAAGAAGAGATTTTATAACCAATACCACCGCTGCCTCCACATTGGTGGGGCTTGGCGGCCTTAGCTTGGCCTCATGCACCAACCTAGGCAAAAAGCATATCACGATTTTGCACACCAACGATGTGCACAGCCATATCGACTCTTTTCCCAATTCCCATTCCAAATATCCTAATTTGGGCGGAGTGGCCCGCAGGGCCACTTTAGTGGAACAAATTCGCAACGAAAATCCGAACACGCTGTTGTTTGATGCCGGGGATATTTTTCAAGGTACTCCTTATTTTAACTTTTATGGTGGTGAATTGGAGTTTAAACTAATGAGCGCCCTTAACTATGATGCCGCCACGGTGGGGAATCATGATTTTGATAATGGAATTGATGGCTTATTGGCCCAAATGCCCAATGCCACTTTTGAAATGATTTCGGCCAATTACGACTTTTCCAATACCGTAATGGATGGTTACGTGAAGCCTTACAAAATTTATACTGTGGATGGCATAAAAATAGGTGTTTACGGACTCGGGATAGAGTTAGATGGTCTGGTAACCAAAAAACTGTACAAGGAAACCCAATATCTGGATCCTTTTGATATCGCCTTGGACATGGAAAAAAAACTCAAAGAGGAGGAACAATGTGATTTGATCGTTTGCCTCTCTCATTTGGGTTATGACTACAAAGAACCGGATAGACCGTGCGATACTCGATTGGCACAGCAAACGTACCACACCGACCTTATCATTGGTGGACATACCCACACCTTTTTGGACCAGCCCGATGTGCGTATCAACCAAAACGGCAATTCAGTACTGGTGAACCAAGTGGGCTGCTACGGTATCAATGTAGGGCGAATCGATTTTTATTTTGATGCCGATAGTAAAGCCTCTGCCAAGGGAGTGAGTATTAGGGTTTAATTTTAGTGCTTCTTGTTTGGGTCAACATGCAATACTTTCCTGGGATTATTTTGTTGATTGAAGTTTATATGATTTTAAATCCTGAAAGCAATCGATATTTTGGATTGTTGGATGTATGGACCATTTGATTGATTAAGTAAATTTGAAAATGCTTTCCGTTTCAACAGCTTAAAAAGAAAACCACCAAAAAGCCTTTTACAACTTTTTGGTGGCGAATTAAAAAACTAAACTAATTATTGTTACTATAAAAAATTAATTACACTGTTCAAGGTCACCAATAAATTCCCAGCCGTGATCAACCATTAAGTTATTGCGTGCCAAAACAGCTTCTTCACTACAATATTCCAAGTTGTTCACTCCAAACGTAAATCCATCCAAAGCGTCCAAATCATCTGCCAATTGCGACCACCCCAACAAAGTATTCTCATAGTTAGCTCTGGACATACCAGAGTTAGCAAGCATTGCTTTCAAATTTGTAATACTTTTTATGCTCCAACCCCCAAGATTTTGATCAAAAGATTCTGCGTCAGTAAACATCCCAAACATAGACTCTACATTGCTTACATTCCATCCGCTAATATTGGCATTGAAATTATCCGCATTGGAAAACATGGCTGTCATATTAGTTACATTGCCCACTTCCCATTCTTCCAAATTTGCATTGAATGAGGTTGCTGAATTAAACATAAATTCCATATTTTCTACATTTTCTACATTCCACTCACTTAAATCTCCATTGAAAGACTTAGCATTGTTAAATAAATATGACATATCAACGACTTTTCCCACATCCCATTGGTCAATTTCACCGTTAAAGTTTTCGCTGTTTGCGAACATGCCTGAAACAGAGCTAATGTTGTTCATTTCCCAATTATTGAGATCTGCATTAAAAGACTTTGTCTCCGCGAACATATAATCAAGGCTTGTAATAGATGAAAGATCAGGAGCATCTTGTGCTCGATAAATTAAATTAGAACAACCTTTAAAAGCTTTTTTTAGATGTTGCCACTTTGTGGTTCCCCATTTGTCCAGTGCCACTAATGCATTTTGGGAAAAAAGATTGGAGTTTTCCATTTGAATTGATGGGAAACCACCTTGTATTATTACCGTATAGCTACCCGCTTCTTCATATTCATGGATTGGATTTTGGGTTGTGATTTGCTCCTCTGTTGTTCCATCCCCCCAATCAATCGAATAACTGTAATTATATGCAGGGTGAGTCCCAATCGTAATAGATTGATTTGGCTCCGTTGTCTTCCATGTGGTTACAAATGAGGACAACTCTTCAATCTTAGTATCTATTACATTCTCCACATGGATAGTTACTTTTGCATCAGTTTGTCTATACCCGTCGCTGACCGTTACGATAATCTGATGTGACTCCAAGGTTTCAAAATCAAGACTTTTCCCTTCTGCCAATACTAACTCTCCTGTAGGTTCTACCTCAAACAGGTTATTATCGTTCTTGAAAATGCTATACGTCAGTGGGTCATTTTCAACATCCGAAGCCTCAAGTTCACCTATAATTTGCCCTGAAGGATGATTTTCTTTTACCGTGAGCTCTTGATCTATAAACTTGGGCACGCTATTGATTTCCTTATTGGCATCATCTTCACTACATGATATTATTGCTAAAAAAGCAAATACTGCTATCCCTATTTGTTTAATTTTCATTTTATTATTGTTATAATTTCTAAAATTTTGTATCATTTAATCACAATGCTCTGATAAGTTTGAAGCTCATAAAAATGTATTGAAAGTAAACTGCAAAAAATGAGTGAGTTATATGAGAAATGTTTAGGTATTCAGCTAGTTAGAATGAACTAAATACTTGCATTGGATTTTAACTAATTACAGCTCTCTTTAAAATTAGCATCCTCAATAGTCCAATTATAATTTTCTTCCAGAGAGATGGCAGCCATATATGCCTCGATTCCACAAGAAACCATATTTTTAGCCCCTAGATGAATTGAGTTTGGACCATTACCATCTTTTACATAATTATACCATCCCGACAAGGTATTACTAAAATTGTCTATTGACATGCCACAGTTATTTAACATATTGGTCATGCTGACGACCGAAGTCAATTTCCAATTGCCTAAGTTTTTATCAAATGCTTCCGCTTCATCAAAAACACCGGTCATATCCGTTACATTGCTCACATCCCATGCGGTCAAATCTCCATTAAAATCAGTTGTATTGGCAAACATATAGGCCATATCTGTTATTTGGGACACATCCCAACTTGATAGATCCGCATTGACAGATTCCGCATGTGCAAACATGTACGCTAAAGACTTGACCATTGATAAATCTGGTGCATCTTCAGCAGTTATCATCATTATCGCACATTCCATAAATGCCCTTTCCATGGTTCTCCATTGTATCTTTCCCCATTGATTGATATTTGCCAAACTAGCCCTTGAAGTCTCGTCTGAATTGTGCATATTTATTGAAGGAAACTGCCCTTGAATAGCTACTTGATACTCTCCAGCGCTGGCATATTCATGTGTGGGGTTTTGTTCAACTAACTCTTCTATAGTTCCATCTCCCCAATCTACAACGTAACTATATTCAAAATTTTGGTCCGTACCAATACTAATGGACTTGGCTTCCTCTGTTACAGTCCATGTAGTAATAAAAGACTCCGGTAACTCGAACATACTTTCTATTACATTCTCAACCTTAATTTTAACCAAAGAATTTCGACCAACAGTCTTATCCCTAACATTTACTGTAATCAAATGTTCTGAGGATGATTCATAGTCCAGTTCCGCTCCGGCCTTTAATCTAATTTCTCCTTTTGCGTTGATATCGAACAAAGAACTTTCATCTGCAGTTATGGAAAAAGACAGTTTTTCCCCATCTGGATCGGTTGCCGTCACTGTTCCAATAAGTTCACCACTACTAATACTTTCCAAGACACTAAATTCTTCATCACTCACTACAGGGGCGCCGTTAATATAGACAGAATCGGGTTGGTTTTTCTCACACGATAAGATTATACAAATACATAAGAGCAATAGGAGGTTTAGATTTCTTAAATTCATGATATATGTTTTTATTCTGGGACAATATCATAAATTGAATTAAATCGTTTGGGGGTGAGTTTACCAATGCCCCATATGAATTGAT
Organism: Flagellimonas sp. ABD4_174; assembly: GCF_056160185.1. Classification (NCBI taxonomy): domain Bacteria; kingdom Pseudomonadati; phylum Bacteroidota; class Flavobacteriia; order Flavobacteriales; family Flavobacteriaceae; genus Flagellimonas; species Flagellimonas sp. ABD4_174. Next base: position 1,823,362 of record NZ_JBSWWP010000001.1, on the reverse strand, counting down.
GGATTATGGTTTTCAATTGTTGGAGGTAAATGTTCGCTTAATGGATATTTGTATTTAAGTCAAAATAACATTAGTAACGAACAAAATAATCGGAAGATAATTTACTATTATAAATTAGCCTCGACCAAAACGACCAGTTCCTCCTCCAAACTATAATTTGGAAAAGAACGGCCCGCCCTATCGTACCAATATCCGGCATTCCACTTATCCCCTTCCTTACGGTGCAAGTAGGCATGGATCCAACTACCCATGGTCGTAGGGAGGTCTTGGGCTATATTATGGGACGATTCCCAATCTCCCTTGGCGTCGAACCATAAAGATTGTAAAGCTTCGGGCCAATCGTTTGGCGGCACATCCAAATCTAAGCTAGATGCAAATTGCTTAAAAGTCTTTGGCCTCATACTTCCAATTTTTGCAAAAATTCCTGTTCCGATATAATGGGCACACCTAAGGTTTCCGCTTTGGTCCGTTTACTGGGACCCATTTTATCGCCTGCGACCAAAAAACTGGTTTTTGAAGAAATGGAAGAAGAAACTTTTCCTCCGTTATCCTCTATCATCTTCTTTAAATCGTTTCGGCTAATCGTCTCGAATACTCCAGAAACAACGAATGTCTGCCCCTTTAGCAGCTCTGTTTGATTTTCCAATTGCTCCTCGGACAACGAAAACTGAAGACCGTAAGATTTTAATCGATCTACCACCTCAACATTTGCAGGTTCTGAGAAAAAATCGAGTACACTTTCCGCTATCCTATCACCAATTTCATCCACAGCCACAAGCTCTTCGTGCGAAGCAGCCATCAAAGCATCAATATCCTTGAATGCCTTTGCCAATTTTTTGGCCACGGTTTCTCCAACATATCTAATTCCTAAAGCAAAAAGGACACGTTCAAACGGAATGGTTTTTGAAGCTTGCACTCCATTCACCAAATTTTCAGCAGATTTATCCGCCATTCGTTCCAATGGTAGAATTTGTTCTTTGGTCAACGTGTAAAGGTCTGCATAGTTCTGAATCAAACCCTCTTTAAACAATAATTCCACGGTTTCTCCCCCCAAACCTTCGATATCCATGGCTTTTCGCGAAATAAAATGTTGGATCCTGCCGGTTATCTGCGGCGGGCAACCTACATCATTGGGGCAAAAATGTTGGGCTTCGCCCTCTTTTCGGATCAGTTCCGTTCCGCATTCAGGGCAATGGGCAATATACTGGGTGGGTTTTGAGTCTGGACTGCGTTGGGTAAAATCAACCCCCACAATTTTTGGAATAATCTCTCCTCCCTTTTCCACAAAAACGGTATCCCCTTCGCGAACGTCCAACTTGGCTATTTGGTCCGCATTGTGCAAGGATGCGCGCTTTACCGTAGTCCCTGCCAGCAAAACCGGTTCAAGATTGGCAACAGGGGTGATCGCGCCGGTACGCCCCACTTGATAGGTTATCTTATTGAGAATGGTTACGGCCTGCTCAGCCTTAAATTTATAGGCCATGGCCCAACGGGGCGACTTCGCCGTATAACCCAATTCCTCTTGTTGTTGCAAACTGTTCACCTTGACCACTACACCATCCGTTTCGTAGGGCAGATGATGACGGTTTGTGTCCCAATGATTTACAAATTGAAGCACCTCATCGGTAGATTTACACAATTTGGCCACGGTTGGGACCTTAAATCCCCAAGAACGCGCTTTCTCCAACATCTCGAACTGCGAATTGATTCCCAAATTGTCGCCAACCACACTATACAACAGACATTCCAACGGACGCTGTGCCACCAAAGCACTATCTTGTAATTTTAAACTGCCGGAAGCCGTGTTCCTTGGATTCATGTAAGGGTCCTCGCCCGCTTCCACCCGCTCGGCGTTCATTTTAGCAAAACCTTCGAGTGTCAAAATAATCTCTCCCCTAATGTCAAATTTTGATGGATAATCCCCTTTTAATTGTAAGGGAACAGATTTTATGGTCTTGATGTTGTTAGTTACATCATCCCCCTGAAAACCATCGCCACGGGTAACGGCTTTGACCAATTTTCCATTTTCATAGGTTAGACTGATAGAGGCCCCGTCATACTTGAGTTCACATGTGAATTCTACTTCAACATCGCCCAAAATCCGCTGGATACGTTTTTCCCAATCTTCCAAATCCTCCTTGGAATACGAATTGTCCAAAGAATACATACGATGTTCATGGGCAACGGTTTCAAAATTTTTGGTGACCATACCACCTACTCGCAGACTTGGTGATGCGGCATCATAATATTCCGGATGTTCTTCTTCCAATTTTTGGAGTTCCTTGAGCTTCATATCGAACTCATAATCGGAAATGGAAGGCTCGTCGAGCACATAATATTTATAATTGTGTTCGCGAAGTTCGTTACGAAGCGATGCTATTTGTTCTTGGATGTTCATTTTCTATCAGCTTTTAGCATTCTCGGGTTACCAAAAATATCATTGCGCATTTCAATTTCCGAAAAGTGCTGGGTGTGGAAAAGCGCTTTGGTCTCGTCTCCCAAATATTGATTGATCTCAAAATACAACTTTCCTTTTTTTGATAAATATTTTTCAGCAAAATCTATAATTGCCCTGTAAAACACCAATGGATCGTTATCTGGGACAAATAGCGCCGTATGGGGTTCAAAATCTTTCACGTTTTTATGGATTTGACTTTTTTCCAACTCCCTGACATAGGGCGGGTTGGATACAATTACATCAAACACAAGTTCAGACTCAAGTTCAAGTCCAGGATTCAGAATGTTATGGTGCAAAAATGTAATATCCACTTCGTTCATTTCCGCATTTTTTCGAGCAACGCTCAACGCTCCCTCGGAAACATCCAGTGCATATACTTTAGCACCCGGTAGATGTTTGGCCAATGCTATTGCAATGCACCCGCTTCCTGTTCCAATGTCAAGAATTTTAAACGAACGGTCATTGAGCGTGGTCGAAATTACGCTTCGACTTCGCTCAGCGTCCTTTTTAGACGGTTTTTTCACTGGAAAATCATCCAGAATCCACCGAACCAATTCCTCAGTTTCGGGCCGTGGAATCAGTACATTTTCATTTACTTGTAATTCCAGGTCCATAAAATGGGCAGTTCCCAATATATACTGTATGGGTTTCTCCATTTTTAGTTCGGACAAAGCTTCAAAAAGCGGCTGCTCCTCTTCTTTTAATAAGGTTAAACCGGGCTGTATGGCCAAAACAAAACGTTGTAGATTTAGATAATGCCCTATGCAAGAGTAAAAAAAAGAATCGATCTCTTCTTTTGGGTAAATCTCGCCCAATTCCTTATGGAAAATGTTTTTGACTTCTTTTAGTTGCATTATAATTTTTTAAGCATCCAGACCGGACAGGAATAATGTCCCGTACTGCCCATTGGGGCGTCGATATAATCAAATCCGTTCTTTTTGTATAGTTTTTGCGCTGCTTCCATATATGGCATGGTTTCCAGATAACATGCCTCAAAACCGAACTCCTTTGCTTTTTGCAAGCATACATGGATCATTTGCGCGCCCAACCCTTTCCCCCTGGCCTCTTCCAAAAAGTACATTTTTTGTAACTCGCATACGTTGCCATCGTAGTTGTCTAGTTGTGCTACACCGGCGCATCCAACAATCCTTCCTTGGTGCTCCACCACAAAATAAGCTGCTTTGGGCACATTGTAAGCTGAAAACATATCATCCAAGGATTTGTCGGCATAGGCAGTGCCCACTTTGGGAATTCCCATATCTTCAAAAACTTTGCGTATTACCTGGGCCACCTGAGGGTTGTCATCGGGGGTTATTTCACGAATCGCCGTATCTCCCATTTTGTGCTATTATTGTTCTATTTTTGCCGGGTGAAGATACATCAAAAATACATCCTTCGCTGCATTGAACTGGCCAAAAAAGGCCTGGGAACTACAGCTCCAAACCCTATGGTGGGCTGTGTTATCGTGCACAACAACAAAATTATTGGAGAGGGTTATACCGATCCTTATGGTGGTCCGCATGCAGAGGTAAACGCCATACGTTCGGTAAAGGACAAAACTTTGCTGAAAGAAGCCTCGTTATATGTTACTTTAGAACCCTGTTCCCACTATGGAAAAACACCTCCCTGTGCTGATTTAATTGCTAAACATAAACTCAAAGAGGTTTTTATTGGATTACAGGATCCACATGATAAAGTAGCCGGAAAAGGCATCAAAAAATTACAAGCTGCCGGATGTGAGGTTACGGTCGGCATTCTTGAAAACGAATGTAGGGCACACCACAAGCGGTTTCTGACCTATATGGAGAAAAAACGGCCTTACATAATTCTAAAATGGGCCGCTTCCGATGATGGCTTTTTAGCTCCCGATGCCGCTAAGCGAAGTGACAACCCTGAGCCTTTTTGGATCACCAATGCCCATTCCAAACAGTTGGTTCATCAATGGCGAAGCCAAGAACAAGCAATTTTGGTCGGTACCAACACGGTTTTGGAAGACAACCCAAGTTTGACCACTCGTAATTGGGTAGGCAAAAGCCCGGTTCGTGTGATATTGGACCGTGATTTAAAATTAGACCAACGTTTTCACGTATTGGATGCCTCCGTAAAAACAATCGTGTTGACCGAGGTTACCGATGGAAAAATCTATATTAAAGGAGTGGATTACACCTTGGTTGATTTTTCAAAACCTTTGGCTCAACAAATTTGCGATGCTCTATACAGGCACAACATCATCAGTGTAATTGTTGAAGGAGGCTCACGAACACTTCAAACCTTTATCAATGAAAATTTATGGGACGAAGCACGGGTCTTTAAAGGTTCCGTTCGCTTTAAAAATGGATTGCCCGCACCAAAACATCAAGGAATATTGCAAAAAAGAACACAAATTTTAACCGACACCCTATCCATATATATAAATGATTAAAAATATAATTCTCGATTTTGGCGATGTACTTATTAATTTGGATAAACCTGCCACCGCAAAAGCCATGGTCCAACATGGTTTTAGTGGCATAACGCCAGATTTGGAACAGCTGTTTCAGAATTATGAGAAAGGACTATTGGGTTCTTCGGAGTTTTTGGACACTGTTTCCTCTTATTTCCCAAATGCCAGCAGGGAATACTTAGTAGATGCCTGGAACTCCATATTACTGGATTTTCCCGAAAGGCGACTGAACTTTATTGAGCAGTTGGCCGCAGAAAACGAATACAAACTGTTATTGCTGAGCAATACCAACGACCTACATATAGAATGTGTAAAGCAACAAATGGGGATGGAACGCTATAATAGGTTCAAAAATGCATTTGATGTGTTCTACCTAAGCTACGAAATCGGTATGCGAAAGCCGGACAGCGAAATATTCGAATTTGTATTACAGGAAAACAACCTAGTGCCCCAAGAAACTTATTTTGTGGACGATGTGAGTGAGAATACCGATGCCGCCGCCGCATTGGGCATAAATACTTGGAACTTAGCTGTAGGGAAAGAGGACATAACCCAATTAAAATCGAAATTATAAATGCTCTACCTAGCCCTTAGTGTACTGAGTTCCACTTGGATTTTTGTGGTATTTAAACTGTACGATGTGTACAAAGTACAGACCCTGATCGCCATTATAGTGAATTACTTTACGGCTTGCTCGGTTGGATTGCTCCTGTACGACCAACCATTGAAAATACAACAAATTTTGGGCGCATCTTGGATATGGGGCCCCATATTTATGGGGGTGCTTTTCATCACTATTTTTAATTTAATGGCAAAAACATCGCAGGTCGCCGGTGTATCGGTAGCGTCTGTGGCCACCAAAATGTCGCTTGTAATACCGGTATTGCTAGGCGTTCTATTATATAGGGAGCAGTTAAGTGCATTCGAGACCATAGGTATCCTGTTGGCATTGGCCGCAGTGTATTTAGTGTCCGGTAAGGGAAAGGGAATCCATGTGGACCGTAAACATTTAATACTGCCCATATTGGTATTTTTAGGCTCCGGGGTTATTGATTCCTGCATTAAGTATTTTGAAGAAGAACATTTATCGGACCCTGAAATTCCAATTTTTTCGTCCATGATCTTTGGGTTCGCTGCTTTATCCGGATTGGTATTTATCGCTATTAGACCCAACAAAAAGGAAATGAAATTGAACATGAAAAATGTACTGGGCGGAGTTGCCTTGGGCATACCCAACTACTTTTCCATCTATTTTCTTATCCGTGCGCTACGGTCGGACCTATTGGGCAGTGCCGCTATATTTACCATAAACAATGTGGCGATCGTTATGCTATCCACCTTGATCGGTATTCTACTGTTCAAGGAAAAACTGACACCTAAAAATTGGGCAGGTGTAGCACTCTCCGTTTTGAGTATAATATTGGTAGCTTTGTTTTAATGGAGCGACCGGATACCTACAAAACTTTACATCGACCTTCCGAGGAAATACTATATAAGGATAGAAAGAGTAAATTCTATGCACAGGTTTTCCCCATTAGGTCCGAAGATGATGTAAAACCCATCGTAGAGGAGCTGAGAAAAAAACACCATACGGCCAACCATGTTTGCTTTGCATGGCAATTGGGAACGGAAAATCCAATCTATAGGGCCAATGATGATGGTGAACCCAACAACTCGGCCGGCATGCCCATTTATGGCCAAATACAATCTTTTGATGTTACCAATGTACTCATCACCGTGACCCGGATATTTGGTGGTACCAAACTTGGGGTCGGAGGATTGATACAGGCTTACAAAACTGCAGCACAAATGGCCCTGGAAAATTCCAAGATCGTAAAAAAAATCATTAGGTCGCAATACCGGTTGCAATTTGGTTATGCAGACATGGATAAGGTAATGCGTATCATCAAACAGAAAAATCTGGACCTTGTTTCACAAAAAATGGAGCTGGATTGTGATTTTGTTATTTCTGTCCGGTTAAGTGAGTCCGAAGACGTGTTTCAAATTTTCGATGAAATGCAAGCTGTGGCCATAACGCCCATTACATAATTGATAAAATCTCCAGTAACTCAAAGCCTCTACCCATTACTGACATCTGAATTCCTCCTACGGTTCACCTAAGAATCCATTATTCAGTTTTTCCAAGATATATTCCGGACACTTAATGGGTCTTCCCGTTTTCTTGTCCATAAAGGCCAAAACTGTATTTGCAACGGCCAATGGCTCACCAGATTCATTTATTAGCTCGTAATCGAACTCTATCTTGACCATGGGTTTGGACTTCAGCTTTGTTTTAACCGTAATAAGGTCATCGTAAAGCGCAGACTTTTTGTAATCAATACGTAAGGAAATTACGGGCAACATAACCCCATTCTCCTCCATACTTTTGTAGGTAATTCCCAAGGCCCTTAACCACTCCACCCGGCCCATCTCAAAATACTGTGCATAATTGCCGTGATAAACGACTCCCATTTGGTCGGTTTCTGCATATCGGACCCGAAAAGAATGTGAATTTAAACCCATTTTTAACTTAAAAATTATATATTTAGAGGCTCGTTGATTTTGAGGGTAACATGCGAAAAAAAAACAGAACTTTCAATGACTATTTGATTTTTTTTTAAAAGAATTGTTCACATATTTGTCGCATCCAATAAGCATTTAATAACCCTATAAATGCTTACTCTTAAATTATAAGCTAACCATTAAAACAAGGAAAAACTTCTATGAGTGCTACTGCTAATTCCGTATGGAACAACTGTTTGGCTTTTATCCAAGATAACATCCAACCGCAGGCATTCAAAACTTGGTTTGAGCCTATAAAGCCTATTAAATTAACAGATAAGGCTTTGAGCATTCAGGTTCCCAGTAAGTTTTTCTACGAATGGCTCGAAGAACACTATGTTAAGCTTTTAAAAGTTGCCATGACCAGAGAGTTGGGCAACAATGCAAAGCTGATCTATGTGATAAAAATGGAAAACAAATACGGTAACAAGGAACCTTTTACGGAGCAAATCCCAAGTTCCAACCGTACCGCTGTTGGACCTCAAGAATTGGATGTGCCGATTACCTCCAAAAGTCCCGAGTTAAAAAATCCATTTGTGATTCCCGGTATTCGAAACATTAAGATTGAATCCCAATTAAACCCCAACTACAATTTCGATAATTTCCTCGAAGGAGATTCCAACCGTTTGGCCCGCTCTGCGGGTATGGCCGTGGCCAACAAACCCGGGGGAACTTCCTTTAACCCATTGTTGGTTTTTGGGGGAGTGGGATTAGGGAAAACACATTTGGCCCACGCCATTGGTGTAGAAATAAAGGATAAGTACCCGGAAAAGACCGTTCTTTATATTTCTGCGGAAAAATTCACGCAACAATATATCGAATCGGTAAAAAAGAACACTCGAAACGACTTTATCCATTTTTACCAATTAATAGATGTACTTATTATAGATGATGTACAATTTCTATCCGGTAAATCTGGAACCCAGGATGTATTTTTCCACATTTTCAACCATTTGCACCAAAATGGCAAGCAGGTGATATTGACTTCGGACAAAGCTCCTGTGGATATGCAGGACATTGAACAACGCTTGCTCTCCCGTTTTAAATGGGGATTGTCTGCAGAATTGCAAAGTCCAGATTACGAAACACGGGTTTCCATCTTAAAAAATAAACTCTACCGCGATGGCGTTGAAATGCCGGAAGAGATTATAGACCACGTGGCCAAAAACATTAAGACCAACATTCGCGAACTGGAAGGGGCCATTATTTCGTTGATAGCCCAATCTTCTTTCAATAAGCGGGAGGTAACTCTGGAATTGGCCCAACAGGTAGTGGACAAATTTGTAAAGAACACAAAGCGCGAAGTATCCATCGATTACATTCAAAAAGTGGTTTCGGATTATTTCGAAATGGATGTGGCCACCCTACAGTCCAAAACAAGAAAGCGACATATTGTACAGGCGAGACAGTTGGCCATGTTCTTTGCGAAAAAGTTTACTAAGGCATCCTTGGCAAGTATTGGGTCACAAATCGGAAAACGTGACCATGCAACGGTACTCCACGCCTGTAAAACAGTGGATAACTTAGCGGAAACGGACAAGCAATTCAGAAAATATATTGAGGATCTGAACAAAAAGTTCACCTAAACCCAACTTCACTTTTTCCTTATGAAAACCAAAGTATTGATGGTCTGCCTTGGCAATATTTGCAGATCACCATTGGCCGAAGGCATACTGCAATCCAAAGTTGATCCCGATAAGGTACTGGTCGATTCTGCAGGAACAGCCGGTTACCACGTGGGCAATCCGCCCGATCAGCGTTCTATTGCCGTTGCCCAAAAATATGGCCTAAACATACAAGACCAAAAATGCAGAAAGTTCTCCAAAAAGGATTTTTTGGAGTTCGACCACATTTACGTAATGGACCGCAGCAATTTTTCCGATGTGGCCAGTTTGGCAAGCGACCAAAAAGAAGCTGCTAAGGTAAAACTACTTTTGACCGAAGTGGAATTGGGACTTATCGAAGTACCCGACCCCTACTACGGCGGGGACGATGGTTTTGAAAATGTGTACCAAATGATCGATACCGCTTGTGAGGCAATTGCGAAAAAGCTAAATTAAACCCATGGAAGATGAAAAACCCGGTTTGGTCGTTGGCAAAATCTATTTGATCCCAACCACACTTGGAGACAATGCACCCTTGGAAGTTTTGCCTATTTCGGTAAAAGGCACCATAGAAAGGATAGACCACTACATTGTTGAAAATGAAAAAACTGCCCGTAGGTTCATTAAACGAGTCAGTCCCAACAAGCCACAACCCGAACTTAAGTTGCAGTTACTCAACAAGTACACCAACCCTGAAGAAATACCATCCTTTTTAGACCCCTGTATACATGGGTTCGATATTGGTGTTCTTTCCGAAGCTGGTTGTCCGGGTATTGCCGACCCAGGTGCAGATGTAGTGCGTGTGGCACACGAAAAAAGAATACAAGTAGTTCCATTGGTAGGCCCCTCCTCCATTCTAATGGCCATGATGAGCAGTGGCATGAACGGGCAAAATTTTGCCTTTAACGGCTATTTGCCCATAGACAATGCAGAACGAAAGAAAATTTTGAAAAGTTTGGAGCGACTTTCCAGGGACAAAGGCCAATCCCAAATTTTTATGGAGACTCCCTACCGCAACAATAAAATGCTCAAGGAGCTGATAAAAACACTTCAAAAATCAACGCGGCTGTGTATTGCCTGCGATATTACGTTGCCTACGGAGTTTATCGCCACCAAAACCGTACACGAATGGGGGGAAATCGATTTAGATCTAGACAAAAGACCTACCATTTATATTTTACAAGCATAAAAAAAGCCCAGAACCAAAGTTCCGGGCTTTTTGTTTCAATACGCAGTTTCAATTAAACCTTTGCATTTTTTTGTTGCTTGATATTGGAAATATCATAGCCTGCAAATTTTTTCATATAGTAGGATATGCTACTTCCGTACGCATCGGTTACATCGTTTTGCCCATAAGATCGCAGATATTTTTTTACGTTCCCGGCTCCGGCCAAATGTGCCGCAGCCAATATTCCGGATTCGGTAACTTGAATGCCACCGATCGTTTTGCCTTTGAAACGTTTGATATCTCTTCGCAAAATCCATTTGTTACGGGCAATGTTGGCCTCAAAAGCCTTTTCTTGAAGTTCTGGGTTCGACAGAAAATCATCCATATCGTAAACGCCCATCAAATTTAAGGTACTACTACCAAATTGGTACTTACCTAAATAACCCAATGTGTTTACTCTATGATATTTACCCTGGGATTCTTTGAAAGCGAGCGCTTCCTTAAAGCCATTAAAGGCTTTGCCCAAAAAAGGAGGTGTTACCTCGTCCTCTTCTAAAAGTGCAATGGAGCTTTGTGGCGCAAAAATCTCCGAATTGGCCATAACCTTAAGTGAATCAGGAATTTCAACAGTTTCCTTTTTCATTACGGTATAGGTACCAAAACTTGTCAAAACTACGATCATGGCAAGATGCAGTATAAAACCAATCCATCTTTTCATAATGTTCTCTTTTGTGATCTCGATACATATACGTATCAAAAATCAATTTGGCCGGCAAATATAGGGGGAGATATTTTAACGGGTACCCTAAAGCTCATAAAGATTTCTTAAATGAGGCTTAAAATCCGTTAAAGTGATGAATATCAACGGTAAAGCGCCCTATCTAAGTACCTTTTGTTGATTTAACCAACGGGTGTACTGCACTTTATTTCGGTTGTGCTGCGCCAAAGTTTTGGCAAACATGTGGTACCCAAAGTTGGAAACGTCTGCCACAAAATAGAGATAATCGTGCTTTTCTGGATTCAAAACGGCATCTATCGAGGTAATGTCCGGCATGGTGATAGGTCCTGGTGGAACACCTGCATATTTATAGGTGTTGTATGGAGAATCCATTTCCAGATCACGAAAGAGCACTCTTTTTATTATTGTATCATAGTTACCGGTCTCTTTTTTAATGGCATAGATTACGGTAGGATCGGCCTGGAGCAACATCCCTCTTTTGATTCTGTTGAGGTAAACCCCGGCAACACGAGGTCGCTCATCCACCTTTGCTGTTTCTTTTTGCACAATGGCGGCCAAAGAAGTAACCTCGTTTGGCGTAAGACCCAAACTTTTGGCCTTTTGTAGTCGGGTATCTGTCCAAAAGCGGTCATATTCTTTTTTCATCCTATCCCTAAAGCCCTCTGCATTTGTATTCCAGAAAAATTCGTAGGTATTGGGAATATACATGGCCAACTTGGTATCTTCATCAAACCCATGCTCTTGCAGAAAACCGGAATCATTGAATGTTTGCAATAACGATAAGCTATCTGCCTCTATTTGCTCAGAGACCCGTCCCGCCAACAAAGCCAACGATTCTTGATTATTAAAGGAAACCTGCACAGGAATATTGGCACTGCGCAAGGTATTGATGATGTCGTTATTGTTCATCCCTTTTTTGAGTGCATATTTTCCTGCTTTTATGTTATTGATATATCCCTTGCGTTTGGCAACAGCCTCAAAAGAAGACATATCTTTCAATAAAGGCTCAACGGAGGTGGCAACATCGGAAAACGAAGCATCCGAAGCAATGTAAACATATGCTTCACTATTATTGAACTGTGTATTGGGGCTAAAAATGGCGCTATAAATCCGATATGCGATAAAACCACAAATTATCAGTCCAAGTATGGCCGTGGCCCAAAGTACTTTTTTAAGATTCATTGGTGTTGATCTTTTGAAACATTATTTCGTTTTTGAACCCTTTATGGGTCCGTATCCATTCTTTTTTGATGCCTATTTCCTTAAATCCCAACTTTTTGAACAAGTGGATACTAGCGAGATTATCTTCTAAAATATTGGCATATAATTGATGCATATCCAAAACGGAAAATGCATAATCACACAATAGTGATAATGCCTCCGCTCCTACACCCCTGTTTCTATAACTAGGTTCGGCAATAACGATTCCGATTCCCGCCCTCCGATTTTTGGGGTCAAAGTCAAAAAGATCTATCAATCCGATACATGGATCATTTTGATCGCCAATGCAAAGCCGCAGCTGTTTAACATCGTAAATATCCCTGTGGGCATTGTCCAGATAGGATTGAAGCACTTTCTTGGAATACGGTTTTAAGGTACCGCTCACCTCCCAGACCGATGTATCGTTTTCCAATTTGTACAGAAAATCCAAATCGGTAGGCTCTAGTGCGCGCAAATAAATATGTTCTCCTTTTATATTGAGCATGCAATGGTTCCTTTAAATACCTGTTCGGCAGGTCCTTCTAAAAAAATGTTGGTGTATTTACCGTTATGCTTTTCAAAATAAATGGTAAGATCACCTCCAATGGTCTCAATATGTATTTGTTTAGCGGCAGTCTTACCTAGCTCGAACATGGTTAGAGCCGCTGCGGTGACCCCGGTTCCACAGGAATATGTTTCGTCTTCTACGCCACGTTCATAGGTTCTTACCCGAAAAGCATCTTCCGCTTTTTGTTCCACAAAATTGATATTGCTCCCCGACTCGCCATAAATACCATATCGAAGTTTCTTTCCCTCTTTGGGCACATCAAATTTTTCCAGTTCGTCAACAAGCTGCACATGGTGCGGGGAACCCGTATCCAAAAAGCTGTGGTTGGGCTTTTGATGGATTTTGTCCACATCGATCATTTTTAGCTTCACCTGGTTTCCACTTATAGTTGCGTAATGTAGTCCATCCACTGCGTTGAACGTGGTCTCTTTTTTAAATATGCCCAGATAATGTGCAAAAGCTACCAAACATCGCCCTCCATTGCCACACATACTGCCCTCTTTGCCGTCGGCATTAAAATAAACCATTTTAAAATCCGACATATTGTCATTCTCAAGCAGCATCAAGCCATCTCCACCTATGCCAAATCTTCTATCACAAAGTTTTGAAATCAGCTTGGTATCGTTTTTGGGGAAAATATGTTGACGATTATCGATAATTACAAAATCGTTTCCCGTTCCTTGGTATTTAAAAAAGTGCAGTTCCATGATTATCTACAAAGGAACAAATATAGGGGATTCTTTAAGGTTTTTTTTGTAGTTAAAACAGCGTTAAACCAACTTGATCAAAAATTGAATTATTTTAATTTTGACAAAGCTAAATGTTAAATAATTATTGAATTATGAAGAAAATAGCGAGTTTACTCTTGGTTTCCGTATTTGCAGGAGCAATTACCCTGGGAGCCTACAAATTATTTTTTGAGAAGGAAAGCTATAAATGGGTCACTTCTGAACAAGAGACTCCATTTTTGTCCACTAGCAATCTAGATACTTCGGCAAGAGGTGCCGGAATCAATGAGGTCGACTTTACCTTGGCTGCCGAAAAAACAGTGCATTCTGTGGTACACGTTAAAAACATGACCATTAGTAGAGGCCCTTCCAGTATTGCGGAATTCTTTTATGGCTACGAACGTCAGCAAACCCCACAGGTGGGAACAGGATCGGGGGTTATTATTTCCCCGGACGGTTATATAGTGACCAACAATCACGTAATTGCCAATTCCAGTCAATTGGAAGTTACCTTGAACAATAACAAAACCTATGAAGCTGAAGTAATCGGGACCGATGCAGATTCGGATATCGCCCTTATAAAAATTGATACGGACGATGCGCTTCCTTATTTGGCCTTTGGTGATTCCGACCATACCAAAATCGGGGAATGGGTGCTGGCAGTAGGCAACCCGTTTAATCTTACCTCTACCGTAACAGCGGGTATTGTTAGTGCAAAAGCCCGGTCTTTATCACCTACCAGAACACAATCCTTTATCCAGACCGATGCTGCCGTAAATCCTGGAAACAGTGGTGGTGCGTTGGTAAACACCAACGGGGACCTGATCGGAATCAATACTGCTATTACCTCTCAAACAGGTTCTTATGTTGGATATGCCTTTGCAGTACCGAGCAATATCGCCAAAAAAGTAGTGGAAGATATAATGGAGTTTGGCAATGTGCAGAAAGGACTTTTGGGCATATCGGCGGCAAATACCAAGTCCAAGGCCGCAATCGAAATGGGACTGGATCAATTGGAAGGAGTATATGTTGCCGGGGTCGAAGAAGAATCCGGTGCTGACGATGCAGGTTTGCAGGAAGGCGACATTATTAAAAAAGTGGACAATATAGATATTCAAAAATTCTCGGAACTTACGGGGTACCTCTCCGCAAAAAGACCCGGTGATGTAGTTAGGGTAACGTTAGAGCGCGACGGCGAAAGTCTTGTAAAAAATGTTACCTTAAAAAAACAGAACAGTGTTATCCTTCCCGCCACTTCGTTCAAGGTGATGAACTTGACAAAAGAGGATAAAAAGAAATTTGGCGTATCCAAAGGCGTAAAAATAATCGATGTCCCACAAGGTTATGCCCGATACGACCTTACCAATAAAATAATCATTGAACTGGATGGTGAGCCTATCAGCAACATAGAAGATGCCAAAGAAAAATTTGGTCAGATATCCAGATACGGTAGAACCAGTTTTACCATGATCAATGCAAATGGAGAAAAAGAACACATGATACTTCAGTAAACTGAGGGTCACACTTTTAAAGCGTCTTTAAAAAGACGCTTTTTTTATGTCCAATAAGTTTTACGAAAACGTTTGAAATATCTAATTTTGCCGAAAATTAAACTACACAACTGTAACCATCATCCATGAGCAACAACAATTCGTACGAAAAAGAGCTTGCGTTCCAAGCGGATAGAAGAAAGGCAACCACGGAATTTATTAAAATCATTAGCGATTTATGGTACGACAAGGCCATAGAAGTCGTACTCTTTAAAAATCAGATAATCGATAAAAATGTGAGCGACATCATCAACCTGCACGAGTATGCCGGTGAATTTGTCCAAAAGCCGATGTCGATCTTTGATTCAGTAGAAATTCTTAGGGCAATCAACGACCTCAATCTGCCTCCAGCCAAATTGGATATTGGAAAACTAACGTACGAATACAACAATAACCAAAACGCCCATTTGAACGTAAAGGCCTTTGTGATAGATAAACTAAAGGATGCGGAATCTTCCAAGGCCATAAAACCAAAAGATGTTGTACTCTATGGATTCGGCCGCATTGGACGCCTAGTGGCCAGGGAACTTATGGCCAAAACAGGACGTGGCAGTCAGCTGCGCTTGCGTGCCATTGTGGTTCGTGGAGAATTGAACAAGGAAATCTTGGAAAAAAGAGCTGCACTTTTAAAAACGGATTCTGTTCACGGGCCATTTACCGGAACGGTAGACATTGACGAGGAAAAGCAAGCCTTGGTGATCAATGGCACAACAGTAAGGATCATCAGTGCCAATCAGCCGGAAGATATAGATTATACCAAATATGGCATTACCAACGCCCTGATCATCGACAACACAGGGGCCTTTAGGGACAATGTTGCCCTTTCCAGGCATTTAAAATCCAAAGGGGCGAGCAAAGTATTGCTGACCGCTCCTGGTAAGGAAGTACCCAATATTGTTCATGGCGTAAACCATAAGGATTTTAATCCGGACAAAACCAAGATTTATTCCGCAGCGTCTTGCACGACCAACGCCATTACACCAATTTTAAAAGTGGTGGAGGACTCTTTGGGCATTAAGAAGGGACATCTGGAGACCATACATGCCTATACCAACGACCAAAATCTGGTGGACAATATGCACAAAAAATACCGTCGTGGCCGTGCCGCCGCCCTAAACATGGTGATCACGGAAACCGGTGCCGGCTCAGCAGTGGCCAAGGCATTGCCCTCCTTGCAAGGCAAGCTAACGTCCAACGCCATTAGAGTTCCCGTACCCAATGGATCATTGGCCATTCTAAACTTGGAAGTAAAAAACAAGACTTCCAAAGAGGGTATAGACACCATCATAAAAAAATATGCTTTGGAAGGAGACTTGGTAGAGCAAATAAAATACGCCCTGAGCAACGAACTCGTATCTTCGGATATAATTGGCACCACTGCTCCATCCATTTATGACAGTAATGCCACAATTGTTTCGGCAGATGGTAAAAATGTGGTTCTATATATTTGGTATGACAATGAGTACGGGTATTCCCATCAAGTAATACGATTGGCAAAATATATCGCAAAAGTTAGGCGTTATACCTACTATTAGTGGATGACGAATTGTTCAAAGAACCGGTTTTCTTTTTCATAATTAGGTATATTGGCGTAATTTCGTCCCGCCCTTAATCTAAAATTTAATACGAGAACATTATTGAACATGAAGCAATTACGCATTTTATTCAGCCTATTTTTACTTATTCCATCATTTTTGGTCCATGCGCAGGAAGAAGAACCTCATGCCCAAGAAACCGACAATACCCTGAGAGGACAGTTTGAAGAACTGGAAAGAAAGTCTGGAAATTATCGGGCGAATGGCATCCGCTATGAGGTAATCAAGCTATCCGAGCTGTACGAAACCAAAAACAATATTTTTGACTCCATTGATACGGCCAATAAAACCATAAAGGACCTGTCCGCCACTATAGATGCGAACAAGTCCGAAATCGAAGATCTAAACGAGAAATTACAGGATACCACAAACAAGCTGAACAACGTTACCGAAGAAAAGGACAGTATCTCCTTTTTTGGGGCACTGATCAGCAAAGGCACCTATAATTTTATATTATGGGCCATTATTTTTGGTCTTTTACTGCTATTGCTCTTTTTCATTTATCGATTCAGAAATAGTAATTTCCTTACGCAGCAAGCCAAATCCGCACTGGCCGATTTGGAAGAAGAGTACCAAAACCATAGGCGTCGCGCACTGGAACGTGAACAGAAAATTAGCCGGCAACTACAGGATGAGCTCAATAAGCAAAAAAAGTAAACCATAAGGCTCCCTAAAATAGGAGCCTTTCTTTTTTATGCCCGTTAGGATAGCTTTCATTACTTTTGGCAGGAATAAACATTCATACAAAAGTCCATGCGGATAGACATTATCACAGTTCTTCCAGAGCTTTTAAAAAGTCCTTTCGAAGCATCTATTTTAAAAAGGGCCATCGAAAAAGGACTGGTAGAAGTACACATGCATAATTTAAGGGATTATACCACGGGCAAATATAAGCAAGTGGACGATTACCAATTTGGCGGTGGTGCAGGCATGGTGATGATGATCGAGCCTATCGACAAATGCATCTCAAAACTAAAATCCGAAAGAGAGTACGACGAGATTATTTATATGACACCGGATGGACAAACCTTGAACCAGGGAATGGCCAACCAGATATCCCTTAATAAAAACTTGATCATACTCTGCGGACATTATAAAGGAGTGGACCAACGGGTAAGGGATTTGTTTGTAACAAAGGAAATCTCGGTGGGCGACTACGTGCTCTCCGGAGGTGAATTGGGCGCTGCCATTTTGTGCGATGCGGTGATTAGACTGCTGCCCGGTGTACTTAACGATGAAACTTCGGCGTTAACCGATACTTTTCAGGATAACTTATTGGCTCCCCCGGTCTATACCAGACCTTCAGAATACAAGGGCATGGAGGTTCCAAAGATATTGCTGAGCGGTAACTTTCCAAAGATTGAAAAATGGCGGGAAGAAGAAGCGTTGCAGCGCACCCGCGAAAGAAGACCCGACCTTTTGGAATAAGATACTATGGAAAATTACGATGCATATTTTATGGCCGGAGGTGCTCTCCAAATATTGGGAAAACTAATTCTTGTGTTGGCGAGCGGCATTCTTTTCACCAAGCAAAGAAACCTGGGCACTACACTTATGCTTCTGGGCAGCCTGCTTTCCATTGTATTTTCCCTCGGCACTCTTCTCCTTACCACATTCTCGGCCCAAGCAGGACCCGAATCGGTTATCAAAGCCAATGCGCTGAGTAGTTTGTTGACACCCCTCCCCTACATTCTCTTTGCGATTGGTTTGTTCTGGTTCTCCCTAAAGCAGGTGAAGAAACATCCCAAAAATCAATAACAGGTTCAAAAAACAAAAAACCACTTGCTATTTCTAAATATTGCATTACTTTTGCAATCTCAAAATCAACCTCTGACGAAATCCGTGAAAGTTGGTCTTGTCCAAAACAATTAAAAAGACAAAAATGGAATCCTTAGTAAAATTTGTTGAAGACGAATTTGTTCCAAAAAAAGAATTTCCAAAATTTTCAGCTGGTGATACCATCACTGTTTATTACGAAATCAAGGAAGGTGAAAAAACACGTACCCAGTTCTTTAAAGGTGTTGTGATCCAACGAAGAGGAAGTGGCGCAACAGAAACTTTTACCATTCGTAAAATGTCCGGTACTGTTGGTGTGGAAAGAATTTTCCCAGTGAACATGCCTGCTTTGCAAAGAATTGAAGTAAACAAAAAAGGTAAAGTACGTAGATCAAGAATCTTCTACTTTAGAGGTCTTACCGGTAAAAAGGCCCGTATTAAAGAGATCAAGGGATAATCCATATTCCGTACAACATGAAAAAGCACCTGTAACAGGTGCTTTTTTTATGAACAATTGTTAATAACCACGGTTCATATCGTGTTGATTTTTAATCGTTTAAAAAGTTGCGCGATACAAATTTTCCCTCTACTTTAGACAAAGATATGATTGGGATACCATCACAATGATATCTATTTAAAGTTGACGTTCTTTAAAACTATGTATTCCCTTTTAATTGGTAACACTACTGATCACAAAAGGATTTTCGATTGGAGGAAAGCTTAGGCAATTCTTCAACGGAAAAAGTAAATTTTATGTGCGAATGAAAGAGCAATTTTTCATTTTGATAAAATTTAAGAATGCCATAGTATCACTTTGCAGCATGTAGTTAATTGAAAAATTAGAAGCATGGCAGAGTAAACGTCGAAGGGACTTAAAAAATGTAATCTAACAGATTACCACAGTTTTGGCAACAGAACAAATTTTTGGTCCTATCTGAAAGCCATATCCCTCTTAAAAAAGAGGATATGGCTTTTGTTTTTAATAAATTCACAACAAAAGAACCTACTTTTTACTCTTTTCCATTCGTACTTCAACGTCCATAAATCGTATATTTGCAACCGCTCAAACAAATTCAGATAAATGGCAAAACTATATTACACAAAAACAGATGAGGCTCCCGCCTTAGCAACATTATCATTCTTGCCCATTGTTAAATCATTTACCGAGACCGCCAATATCGCAGTAGAGACCAAGGACATCTCCTTGGCCGGTAGAATTGCCGCTGTGTTCCCCGAACTATTGACCGACGACCAAAAAGTTACGGACGACCTGGCAATCCTTGGCGAACTCGCAAAAACACCAGAAGCCAATATCATTAAGCTTCCGAATATCAGCGCCTCCATCCCTCAGTTAAAAGAGGCTATTGAAGAACTACAAGCAAAGGGATACAAACTTCCCGATTACCCGGACGAACCAAAGACCGACGAAGAAAAGGTAATCAAAGCAAAATACGATAAAGTAAAAGGTAGCGCAGTAAACCCGGTACTCCGTGAAGGGAACTCGGACAGACGTGCTCCAAAAGCCGTTAAAAACTACGCAAAAGCACATCCACATAGCATGGGCGAATGGACTTCCGACTCCAAGACCCATGTGGCCACTATGTCCCATGGTGATTTTAAATCCAATGAAAAATCATTGACCCTATCCCATGCGGACAATATTCGAATTGAGTTGGTAGGCAACGACGGAGAAACCACTGTTCTAAAAAATAACCTATCACTGTTACAGGGCGAGGTGATCGATGCCACGGTAATGAGCAAAAAAGCATTGGTAGAATTCTTGACAAAGGAAATCGCCGATGCCAGAGCGAACAATATATTACTATCCTTGCACTTTAAGGCAACAATGATGAAGGTTTCCGACCCGATTATATTTGGCCATGCCTTGGAAGTATATTTCGCGGAACTGTTCAAAAACTATGGGGAGACCTTCGATAAATTAGGGATAAACCCGAACAACGGTCTAGAATCCCTGTTGGATAAAATCGGAGAGTTGCCCGAAGCGAAGCATAAAGAAATTGAAAAAGCAATCAAGGACAGTATCGATAACGGTCCTGACCTGGCCATGGTAAATTCCGATAAGGGAATCACCAATCTACATGTACCGAGCGATGTAATCATTGATGCATCCATGCCTGCAATGATCAGAAACTCCGGTAAAATGTGGGACAAAAATGGAGAACTTCAGGATACAAAAGCTATAATTCCAGATAGCAGCTATTCCGGTATTTACCAAGCAACCATCGACTTTTGTAAAGAGCACGGTGCATTCGACCCGACCACTATGGGTACGGTGCCCAATGTTGGGTTAATGGCACAAAAGGCCGAAGAGTACGGATCACACGATAAAACTTTCGAAATAGAGAAAGCAGGTACGGTAAAAGTGATCAATGCGGCTGGCGATACATTAATAGAACATGCCGTAGAAAAAGGTGATATCTGGAGAATGTGCCAAGTTAAAGATGCACCCGTTCAGGATTGGGTCAAATTGGCCGTTTCTCGTGCAAGGGCCACCGACACCCCTGCGGTATTCTGGCTGGATGAAAACAGAGCACACGATGCCGAACTCATTAAAAAAGTAAATCTATATCTAAAGGATCACAATACCGATGGTCTGGATATCCGCATCCTTTCCCCTATCGAGGCTACTAAGTTTACCTTAAAACGCATGAAGGATGGAAAAGACACCATTTCCGTATCAGGTAACGTATTGAGGGATTACTTGACTGACCTGTTTCCAATTTTAGAGGTAGGAACCAGCGCCAAAATGCTCTCCATTGTTCCATTGATGAATGGTGGAGGACTGTTCGAAACAGGAGCAGGAGGCTCAGCCCCTAAACACGTAGAACAGTTCTTGGAAGAAGGACACTTAAGATGGGACTCCCTCGGCGAATTTTTGGCCTTGGCCGTTTCCTTGGAATTTTTTGGGGAAAAGAACAACAACAAAAAAGCCCAAGTTCTTGCCGACGCTCTCGACAAGGCAACGGAAGAGTTCTTGAACCAGGACAAATCACCATCCAGAAAAGTTAACGAACTGGACACGCGCGGCAGCCATTTTTACCTATCGCTATATTGGGCCGGGCAATTGTCCCAACAAAACGATGATACAGAGCTTAAAGAAATTTTCTCGAAAGCGTACAAGGACCTATCTTCCAATGAAAGTACCATTGCAAAAGAATTGATAGATGCTCAAGGATCACCCGTGGATATTGGAGGGTATTACCTGCCAAATCCGGAATTGGCATCCAAAGCAATGCGACCTAGCGATACATTCAACAGGATTTTGAACTCCATTGGGCAATAAAAACAACATATAAACATACAAAAGGGTGATCTGATCAAGGTCACCCTTTTATTTTTGTGGTGGGATATGTTAAAAAACCCGAGTTCACCATTTTCATTTTTCTTCTTTTGTGGAAATGTGTACTTTTAAAAAAACCAATCGAATGCCCAGACATTTACTTGCACTATTGCTCGCCCTGTTTGGGCATTTTTTTGTGCTCCAGGCCCAACAGCGCTATACCCTGAGCGGTACAATTTCCGAAGCTACCAGTAACGAGACCCTGATCGGAGTAACCGTGGCCATTTCCGAGCTCAAAACCGGTACGACCACAAACGAATACGGTTTTTATTCCATCACCCTGCCCAAAGGGCAGTACCAGGTAATCGTTAGTTATCTCGGTTTTCAAGAAGTAATAGCGACCATAAATCTCGACCAAAATCGGAAGCAGGACTTTAACCTTTTTGAAAAAGCTGAAGAATTAGAGGAAGTTGTGGTTACGGAAGATGTAGAACGACTGGATATCCGTAAACCACAAATGAGCGTGACCACTTTGGCCGCAAAGACCATAAAGCAAGTGCCCGTGGTACTTGGCGAGGCAGATGTTATAAAATCCTTGGTGTTGTTGCCCGGGGTCACAAATGCCGGTGAAGCCTCTTCCGGATTTAATGTACGCGGTGGGGCCGCCGACCAAAATCTGATTTTATTGGATGAGGCGACCGTTTTTAACTCTTCCCACCTTTTCGGGTTCTTCTCCGTTTTTAATCCGGATGCCATTAAGGATGTCAAGCTTTTTAAAGGAGGAATTCCCGCTAGGTATGGTGGTAGGGTCTCATCCGTACTCGATATTTTTCAGAAAGAAGGCAATAGTAAAGATTTAAAAGTAAACGGAGGTATCGGTGCGGTAGCCAGTCGATTGCTCGTGGAAGGACCCATCCAAAAAGATAGAGCAGCCTTTTTAATTGGCGGTAGAGCTTCGTACGCCCATTTGTTCTTGCCCTTGTTCGACATCAACAGCAAGGCATACTTTTATGATCTGAACGCAAAAATCAATCACAGAATAAACGAAAACAACAACATATTCCTATCCGGGTACTTTGGCCGCGACCTTTTTAATGTAAACGAGCGATTTGTTAATGTCTATGGGAATGCCGTCGGAAATTTACGCTGGAACCATTTGTTCTCCGACAAACTGTTCTCCAATCTTTCTTTGATCTATTCCGATTATTATTATGGTTTAGAGCTTGATTTTGTAGGGTTTGAATGGGATTCGGGCATTCGTAACTTTAACATTAAATATGACCTAAAACACTACTTGAACGACAAGTTTCAATTAAATTATGGTGTAAACGGTATTTACTATGTGTTCAATCCCGGAAAAATTGTACCCAACAGTCCCGACTCGGGCATTCTGGAAGAACAGTTGACCAAAAAATATGCAAATGAAAATGCTGCATATATCGACGTAGAACAAAAAATAACAAACAACCTAAGTATCCAATATGGGCTAAGGGCCAGCCAATTCAATCGTTTTGGACAAGATGAATTTTACGTATACGAGAACAACAACCCAGTTGAATTTGATCCTTTTACCCTTACTTACCGTGAAGGGGAGGCAATAGATACGATTAGTCCCGGGCGAGGAGAAACCCTCAAGACCTTTTTTAATCTGGAACCCAGAATTTCCATGTCCTATTCGTTCAAGGAAAAAAACTCCATTAAAGCAAGTTACACCCGATTGGCCCAGTATCTGCACTTATTATCCAATACCAACTCCCCTACGCCCTTGGATGTTTGGACACCAAGTGGCCCTTTTGTAAAGCCGCAATTGCTGGATCAATACGCCGTGGGATATTTTAGAAATATAAAAAATGGTGAATACAGTTTGGAGACCGAAGCCTTTTATAAGGACATCCAAAACAGGATAGATTATATAGATGGAGCCAACCTTATTGCGAACAAGGCTATAGAAAGGGTAATACTGAACGGAGAGGCAAGGGCATACGGATTGGAGGTCCTGTTCCGAAAAAATGAAGGACGGTTCAAGGGTTGGCTGGCCTATACACTCTCCAAATCGGAACAAAGAACCCCTGGCAGGGTATTAGGTTTCGATTCTGGACGTTCCAATCTGGAGACCGGAATCAATTTTGGGGATTGGTACAATACTCCGTATGACAAAACCCACGACCTTTCCCTTTACGGAAGCTTTGACCTAAACGAAAAATGGAATATCAATGCCAATTTTGTTTATCAAACAGGGCAACCTACCAACTATCCCATTGGTCAGTTTGAGTTTGAAGGTGTAAATGTCCCCTATTACGGTTTGCGCAATAAAGAACGGTTACCGGATTATCATCGATTGGATATTTCCGCCACCCTAACACCCAAACGAAACAGCCGCAAGAAAATACAATCCGAATGGGTATTTAGTATTTATAATGCCTACAGCCGTAAAAATGCGGCATCCATCAATTTTAGGGAAAATGAGGATACTGGACGTAACGAAGCCGTTCGTACCGCTATTTTTGGCATAGTTCCGTCCGTAACCTATAATTTTAAATTCTAGTGATATGAAAAGGATTATAACATACATTTTTATCACTTTAATTATTGGCGCTTGCGAAGACCCCATCGATGTGGATCTACCCGAAGTGGAAGCACGACTGGTAGTTGATGGACTTTTACGTGTTGACAAAAGTGAAGAATTTGTGGACGTAAGGATCACCATGCGCGAAACCAGTCAGTTTTTTGATGAGAACCAACCCACACAGGTAGAAAATGCGGTGATAAGCTATGGGGTTCTAACAGACGAAGGATTATTTGAAACGCTATCTTTTTGCAACCTGACCGAGGAAGCCCCGGGTACAGGAGTATATGTTCCAGACCCAAATTTTACAACAGATCAGCGAATTAGGACTGCCTCGGCAGAGCCAGGTGTTGTGTTTATCCTACAGCTTACACACAAGGACAGGAAGTACTTTGCGCAGACGGAATATGCACATACGGTGCCCATAGATAATTTGGAACAGGGTATGGACACATTTATAGATGAAGATGAAACCGAAATAAAGGTAACATTCACCGATGATGGTACTAAGGACAATTACTATGTGTTCGATTTTATGTACAATGAGTTTTTGGTGATCGAAGATGAATTCTTCCAAGGTCAACAATTTGAATTCTCCTATTTCTACGATGATGAAATTTCTGCCGGCGACGAGGTAACCGTTAGTATTCTAGGCTCTACAGAGGAATTCTACAACTACATGGATTTGGTTCTTGAGCAGACCCAGAACGATGGTGGGGTTTTTCAAACTCCGGTGGCAACCGTTCGCGGCAATGTTTTCGATATTACCGGACTGGACAATATCACTATTTTGGATAATGTGGAACGGCCCAACGACTATGCGCTGGGTTTCTTTGCTGTGGCACAGGAATATACTTCGAGCCTCATTGTCCAATAGCATTTTAGAGCAGCACATAGAGGATCAAAATCATTAAAATACCGATTACACCTTGAATGAGTGTGCCCAAAGTATGTCCTCTCAGGGCTGTTTTTACGTTCATATTGGAAAATTGAGATACCACCCAAAAATAGCTGTCGTTTATGTGCGAAACTGTCATGGCCCCTGCGCCTATGGCCAAAACTGCGAGTGCTTTTTCCGTTATGGAAATCAAACCAAAGGTCTCCAATAAAGGTGCTATAATTGCGGATGTGGTAATTATGGCAACAGTGGACGAGCCCTGGGCTGTTTTGAGAACCGCTGCAATCACAAAAGCTATCAGCAGACCACCAATACCGCTACTGGAATCCAAATTTATGATAGAAGCAATGTCCATAGTCCTTAAAATGGCTCCAAATGCACCGCCGGCCCCGGTAATCAGCACTATGGACCCTGCTTGCCTAAACGCTTCGGGAACCCAATCTTTTTTTTGTTCTGACGAAAATTTACTGCCCAGCGTAAAGGCAAAAATTACCCCGACCAACAATGCAATTACGGGACTCCCTATAAAATCAAAAGTAAAAAACACCCACCCTTCCCCCAACGGTCTTGTTGGGTAGTTCACAATTGAATTCATAGCGATCAAAACAATAGGCACCAATAAAGGCAGGAAAGCTCTATATGGTTTTATAGTATTGCCAAGCTCGCTTTTTTCCATCACTTGCTCCTTATGCTCCTCCTCGATCAACGTTTTTCCTATAAACCGAGCCCAAACGTAACCAGAGATAGAAACAGGGACCGCAACCAAAAGCCCTAGAATTAAAACTGTACCTAAATCAGCATCTAAAATGGCGGCAGCGGCCAACGGTCCCGGTGTTGGCGGCACAAATACGTGCGCCGAATACAATCCGGTCGCCAACGCAATCGCAAATACCAAAGCAGGGATACCGGTTTTTTTACTTATGGCCCTGTTCAAAGATGAAAGTATTATGTATCCCGAATCACAATAAACAGGAATGGATATTACGAATCCCGCCAAATTAATGGCCAAAGGAGACCTTTTAAGCCCGATTACTTTTAAAATACTATTGGCCAAAATCTGGGTACTTCCGGTTTTTTCCAAATAAATCCCTATTACGGTTCCAAAAGCGATCACCAAACCTATGCCCGAAAGTGTTTTCCCGAAACCTTCCGCCATGGTCGACATTATTTCTTGAGGTGCGATCCCCAACAAAAAACCAGAGGCCACCGCAGCAATGGTCAAAGAGAAAATTGGGTGCATTTTAAATTTTACGGTGGCAATAATGATAAAAAGGACGACAACTCCGAGAATTAGTAGCTCCATGCTTAATTTATTGGTTCGATATCCTTTAAATATAAGCTAATATTCCTACTTTGGTCCCATGAGGCATACGAACAAGGAACTTCTGGTAAAAGGAATAAAATCGTTTGGTTACACAGTGCTGGCCATGTTCATGGGACCTGTTTTAATTTATCAGGCCTTTAAGAATGAAGGACATCCATTCTACTGGCCCGTTTTAATTTTAGGTGCCCTCTTTGCCATTTTGGCCATTTATTTGGGATTTAGATCGGTAGGCATTGTAATGGAAGCCATATTTGGAAAAAAGCCCAAAGATTAATTCTCTGCACTTGGTGGTGTGTTTTTCCATTTATTGGTCAATTGGGCATAATCGTAATCCAAAACTGATTTTTGTCGCTCCAATCGACTGGCAGCAAAAGCCCTTTGCAAAATATCCTCGATTAAATAATCCTCGTGGACAATTTCTGGCCTAAACTCTTCCTTTAAACTGATTTTGAACAAACTTGCTGTGGTATTGTACCAAAAGGCCCGCCAACCGTTACGCAGTTCTTTAACCAAATCAAAGGCTGTTGTCCCGGTTTGACGGTGTATCAACTTTACTAGAATTTGACCTTCGGTCCGGGTCAACTTTTTTAATTCTTCGGAAAATTCCCCTTCTATATATTTTTGGACCTTTCGGGTGTAACGTCTTTGGTGTTTCCGTTTTTTGATGTGTTGTAGGCTATCGTTCAACTCCACCAATCGTTCAGCGGCCAATTTAGCGTATGGATACACTTTTAAGGTTTTTCTTCGAAGAATGTAATATCTGAGTTTATCCTTTTGGTCGGCGAATTCCAGTTTACCAAAAATATAAACTTCGTCCAAGGCAATAGAACTCATTAAAATAGAGTCCCCCTCAAATCGGACATAGTAGTCATCAAAAGCATCATTTACCGTGGAATCCAACGGTACCATAAGGGAATCCTTTGCAGGCTCCTGAGCAAACCCAAGAGCCGTAATTGCCATAAAAACAAAAAGTAAGCAGTTACGCAGCATAAGATTTTTTACTCAATAGTCTTGCCAAAAGTAAGGATAAAGGTATGATATGGTTATTAAATAAAAGTGAATATTCTTATTTTTGTAGACTAAATCATATTCATGGCAAAGAAGAATATCATCAACGAAAAATCCCTCGAATTTCTAGAAAAATATTTAAACAACGCCTCTCCCACCGGATACGAATGGGAAGGTCAAAAAATCTGGATGGATTACTTAAAACCTTATGTGGACGAGTTTATTACGGACACTTACGGCACTGCCGTTGGGGTAATCAATCCAGATGCCAAATATAGAGTGGTTATAGAAGGACACTCTGATGAAATTTCTTGGTACGTTAATTATATTACTGAGGAAGGTTTGCTCTACGTTATCCGAAATGGAGGAAGCGACCACCAAATAGCACCATCGAAATGGGTGAACATCCACACTAAAAATGGTATTGTAAAAGGTGTTTTTGGATGGCCTGCCATCCACACTAGGAACAAAGCCAAGGAGGAGCCTCCAAAATTGGACAACATTTTTATCGATATAGGTGCCAAGAACAAGGAGGAAGTGGAAAAAATGGGCGTTCATGTCGGTTGCGTGATCACTTACCCGGACCAATTCCATATATTGAACAAGGACAAGTTTGTTTGTAGGGCCTTGGACAACCGTATGGGCGGATTTATGATTGCCGAAGTGGCCCGTTTGCTCAAAGAGAACAAAAAAGAACTTCCTTTTGGATTGTACATTACCAATTCGGTACAAGAGGAAATTGGACTACGTGGTGCAGAAATGATTACACAGACCATAAAACCCAATGTTGCGATCGTTACAGATGTTTGCCACGACACCACTACCCCAATGATCAATAAAAAGACGGAAGGAGAAACAAAGATCGGTGACGGTCCGGTGGTTTCGTATGCTCCAGCGGTACAGAACAAACTTCGTGAGCGTATTTTGGAAACTGCAGAAGCCCATAAAATACCCTTCCAACGAAATGCCTCTTCCCGCTTTACGGGTACGGATACCGATGCCTTTGCCTACAGCAATGGCGGTGTTGCCTCTGCCTTGATCTCACTTCCGTTGCGCTATATGCACACTACAGTGGAAACGGTACATAAGGACGATGTGGAAAACGTAATCCGCTTGATCTACGAAACATTGTTGAATATAAAAGACGGGGAAACTTTTAGTTATTTTGATTAACTGAACCCCATCCATATTTTCAGCTAATAAAATTCTGTCACCCTGAAACATTTTCGGGGTGACTTTTTTTTATCTTTAGGTAATATGGATGAGCGCATCGACATTTTGGACGAACATGGAAAACCGACGGGGAAATCCTGTTTAAAATCGGAAGCCCATCAAAAAGGGCTTTTGCATCCTACCGTCCATGTTTGGTTATACACTATAGATGGTCGTATTTTGATACAGCAACGGGGGAAAAACAAGGCCACCCATCCTTTACTTTGGGATGTTTCGGTCGCAGGACATGTTTCCGCTGGCGAGAATGTTGTTGCTGCGGCCATAAGGGAAGTTAGGGAAGAAATAGGCCTGACCATAAACGAAACTGACCTGAAATCCCTGGGAACTTTTAAAGCTGTACATAAAATTTCCGAGGATTTTATCGATGCCGAGCTGCATTACATTTACTTGTGCCAACTCAAATCACCACTGGACCAACTTGTTAAACAAAAAAACGAAGTAGAAAATTTGGCCCTGATACCCCTGTTCAAGTTTGCCGAAGAAACTTGGGGACTGGCCTCCGTGGGTAAATATGTCCCACACGGACCTACCTATTACAAAACCATTGTACAAGAAATAAAAAAAAGAGTCTAGTTTAAAGTATCCTTGGCAAACTTCGCCACAGCATCAATAGCATAAGCTTTATGCCCGCCGCTCTTCATTTCTTTAACCACAAAAGCATTTGTGTTCAATTCTTCTTCACCCAAAAGAATTACATATGGCACACCTCTTTTATCTGCGTATTTAAATTGTTTCTGTACTTTGGTATCCGTAGGGTACAAATCCGCTCGTACACCATTTCTACGTAGATCCGCCACCAATTTTAGAGCAGCTTGCGCTTCTTTTTTGCCAAAGTTGAGGCACAGTACATCCAAAGATGTGTCCAAACTGTCCGGAAACAAGCCCAACTCCTCCATAACCAAATAAATACGGTCCAATCCGAAAGAAATACCAACGCCGCTCACATCTTTTAGTCCAAAAATACCGGTAAGGTCATCGTAACGGCCGCCACCGCCAATGGAACCCATTTTTACCCCTTCCGGCGCTGCAACTTCGAAAATGGCCCCTGTATAATAATTGAGACCACGGGCAAGGGTTACGTCCAACTTAAGCTTGGCCGATTGCAATCCCAGCTGGTCCACCGTTGCAATAATTTCTTCCAGTTCTGACACACCGAGCATGCCAATTTCGGAATCAACAAGAATGGCTTTTAGCTTTTCCAGTTGCTCGGCAGCGGTCCCCGACATATCGAACAAGGGCTGTGCTTTGGCAATAGCAGCTTCGGAAATGCCTTTCTGCAACATCTCTGCCTTTACCTTCTCCTCGCCTATTTTGTCCAATTTATCCAATGCCACCGTAAAGTCGACCAACAAATGTTTGGCCCCAATGACCTCTGCGATTCCGGATAAAATTTTTCTGTTGTTTATTTTGATGGTAGCTCCTTCTAATCCCAAATCCGTAAAAACGGCATCGTAAAGTTGAACAAACTCTACTTCCTGAAGCAGGGAATTGGCCCCAACCACATCGGCATCGCACTGGTAAAACTCACGAAAACGCCCTTTTTGTGGACGGTCGGCACGCCACACAGGCTGGATTTGATAACGCTTGAAAGGGAAATCTATCTCGTTCTGGTGCATTACCACATACCGGGCAAATGGCACCGTAAGATCGTAACGGAGTGCTTTTTCCGAGATTTTCGGCGTCAAGGTTGCTGAATTCTTGGAGCTGTAGGTAACATCATCCACTTTGGAGATAAAATCGCCAGAATTCAAGATTTTAAATATCAAACGGTCCCCTTCATCCCCATATTTGCCCAAGAGCGTATCCGAATTCTCAAAAGACGGTGTCTCGATAGGTTGAAAACCATAGGTTTCGAAATGCTTTTTAATGGTATGGATAATATAGTTGCGCTTGGCCACTTCTGCCGGTGAAAAATCTCTGGTTCCCTTTGGGATGGATGGTTTTTTTGCCATGTGGTATTAAATTCTCGTGCAAATATACGTTTGATGATAGAATGGTGGAAAGCCAAAAGGACAAAAGATTCTCCGATTGCCTAACTCTTTCAGGGCAACCACTGGTTCAATTCCTTGATTTCTTGGTTCTAAATTTCCATTCAGTGTTCCATGATCTGCTCGAACCATTGGTACAGTTCTCCTTTAGTGATTACCGCACCTTGCTTGATCAATTCGAACTTATCGACATTCTTATCCTCGCCATAGGCTTTGGAAGCTGACAGGTATTCCACAAAGTCGGATTGGTAATTTCTTTTGAACCAACCAAAACCTACCTCGGTCCGAAGGTCGATTTCGGGATTAAGAATCTTCACAGAAAATAACTTCATTTCCTTATCCGTCAAGTGAAATAAATGCATGTGACGTTCAGAAATATTTTCCAAATACTCCACCTTGTTCAGAACACCTTCCCATATTAAATCGCTGAAAACATCAATCTCTTCTTCGGCCACATCGGGTTTCTCCTCTTTAATGGTCTTCCATTCGTCTGCGGTTATGGATTGTGTTGCCAAAAAGTTGATAAATTCCGGGTGCAATTCTTCCAGTTGTTCCTTAGAAAGTCTTTTATATTTCATGCTGCAAAAATAAAAAAGGCTACGCAATAGCGCAGCCTTTACACTGTATTTCTGCAATAGTTAGTTAAATATATAGCGAACTCCAAATTGAGCCTGCCATCTGGACAACAAGCTTGTATCCGAGCTAAAGGTATCAGTAAAGTTCGTATCAAAAGTATATGTCGGAACATTGTTCTCGTCAACAGTAACTCCCAAAACCTGTTGATTTTGCGGAATTTCAACAATTCCCCAGTCAGAACTGATCAAGTTTCCAATATTAAGAACATCAACACTTAATTGAATGGTATTTTTGTCGGTAATCTTAATATCTTGGAGAATTTTCATGTCCCATCTACCTCTCCAAGGAGCCAACGCTCCATATCTTTCGGCATATTCCCCTCGATTATCGCTTAAATAATCATCTTGTTGAATAAATTGTTCAAAGGCTTGGGCCTGATCGGCACTGGCAAAGTTCATTTGGCCAATTTCCGATGCAGTGGGTATATATAGAAGATCGTTTATGGCCGAACCATCGTTGTTGATATCTCCTCCATAAATATAGTTGAACCTTCCTCCTTGCGCGTACTCATAAAACGCGGAAATGGTGGTCCCTGTTTTAAAAGCCTTAGAAATAACACCAACAAATCTATGGGTATCGCCATACCTCGAGTAGGACAATACATCATCATTGGCATTACCGGAAATTGCATTGGCCACAAAAGCATCTCCTGTTATTTCCGCTTCAATGGAATTAACATCCTTTGAATTTAGGTAACTATAGGCCAAACTGGTGTACAAGCCATTATCAAAAGTTTTCTGTGCCTTGAGGACTGCATTCCAAATTCTACCTTTATCGGAATTGGAGAAGACATAAGCATTGTTGATCAAATCACTGTCGGCGTAAACTGGCCTTGTATCCACTCCTTGCAATGTTTCAGATGGTTCGGTCAAGCCCCAGTTTTGTACGTGCGGGCCGTTTACATCCTTGGAATATGAAAGGTCGGCAGTAAGAATCAATCCATTGTCGAATCTATAATCTGCACCCAAGCTAGTTCTCCATACTTGCGGCCATTTAAAATCCGGGTCTACTACTTGATAAAAGAAAACATTTGGATTTGCTATTTGATTGCCCAACCAAACAAAAGGGAAACGTCCTGTAAACACACCAGTTCCTCCTCTTAACTGAAGGGTATTGTCCCCATTTACATCCCAATTAAATCCTAGGCGAGGCGATACCAACCACTGATCAGTGGGCATTTTAGTGGAGTCAAAAAATACGGTCTCCCCATTATTAGGGTTAACATAGGGAATATCGGGAACATAGGCAGGGGCAACATTGATCACATCCTGAGCTTTTCTAGAAGAATCGAAATAAAGAGGACGATCAAAACGCACTCCATAAGTCAATTTAAAATTCTCCGTGGCATTCCATTCATCCTGCAAATAAAAAGCCAATTGCCCCACATTGGTTTCGGCCAGAGCCCATCCATTAAGGTTTCCCTCTCCATTTGCTTCCAAAGAATTGTTCGCTGCTATGGCTGCATTAAATGCACCTTGATAGAAAGCTACGAGATCGGCTTCGTTGGACGGATCTCTAAAATCTGCTATGGAGCCCGTTGGAAAAAAGACACCTTGAGCACCGTAGGCGCCTAAATTAAATGAGTTATCGAACTCGAACCTTTCAAAGGAAAATCCGATTGTAAAGGTATGATCCCCTTCAAAAAAGTTGAGGTTATTGGTAAGCTGAAACACCTTTTGATCCAAACGGTTATTAATGGAAAAAGGTTCATGACCTGCAATGATATAGTTAGAACTCCCATTTTCATCCAAAAGTGTAATGGTTGGTGCCGGTGTGGATTTTGGATTTCGGAAATCATCAAAATGGGTGTATCCCACCTGTAATTTATTGATTGCTTGATCGGATAATGTAGAATTTAACTCCAATTGAACCGAACGAATTTTATTATTGATTTCATAACCAGCATTTTCAAATTGCAGTGTGGTTAGATTTGGCCCTCTGAACCCCAAAGCGGTCGGGTGTGCGGGCTTTTCTTTGGAGGCGTTCAAGAAGTTGTAGATAATTGCCAATCTATTGTTTTCGTTTATGTTCCAATCCAACTTGAATATGCCTTTGGTCGATTCTTGATCAAAATTAAACCCTTCAAAACTTCCTGGATCGTAGAACTGCCCGTCTCCAATGGTTACCTGGCTTAAAATATTGGAAACCAATTCAAAATCCGAGGCCAACACTCGAGATTCATTTATTCCTCCTGTACCTCTATTTGGTACAAAACCTGCACTTCCCAAATCCGTCCTATCGTCTTTTTCAAAGTTGGCAAAGAAGAATAACTTGTTTTTTACAATGGGGCCACCTATGCTGATTCCGTATTGAGACTGGCTTAGGTCTGCCTTGAACACATCATCGCCCTTTACTTTACCTCCGGTAAGGTCCTCGTTACGGTAGAAACCATAAACGGTTCCATAGAACTCATTTGTACCACTTTTGGTGACGGCATTTACGGAAGCTCCCGTAAATCCGGATTGGGTAACATCATACGGAGCAATGCTTACTTGGATTTGGTCTATGGCATCGATGGAAATCGGATTGGCGTCCGTTTGCCCTCCCGGTTGCGCAGCATCCAGTCCAAAGGGGTTATTAAATATGGCCCCATCCAGTGAAAAGTTATTGAATTGATCATTTCTTCCTCCAAACGAACCGGCACTGGCAGTGGGCTCCAATCGGGTAAAATCGTTTGTCGACCTTGAAATTGTAGGCAAACGGGTCAGCTCCCTTCGTCCTACACTGGTTTCTGCACCTGTCCGGTCACTACCAAAGGTACCTCCCCTATCCGATACCACCACCACTTCTTCCAATTGTTGACTATCAGATACCAAATTAACATTAAGGTTAAATGTTTTACCAAGCGATAAAAAAACGTCGTTTTGCGTCTCTGCTTTAAAACCAACATAAGAAATGGAAACCTCATAGGGTCCTCCAACCCTTAGGTTAAGAAGGTTAAAACGTCCTTCCTCGTTGGTTATAGCACCATAACGCGTGCCAGTCGGTGTGTGCACGGCAACCACATTTGCACCCAATAAGGGCACACCCTGATCATCCGAAACTGTTCCTCGAATGTTGGATGTGGTAACCTGTGAAAAAACAGAAGAGGACACCAATAAAAAAAGCAGTCCAAAGAGTTGAATTTTATTCATAACGAGTTAGTTATTAGTTTGTTCGATTACAAACATAGATAAAAAAAGTGCTGGCTGACCATAACTCTTTATGATTTATTAACGAAAATTTAAACATTAAAATCCTACTTTTTAACAATTCAATGTTCGACAATGCTGCTCTATCCGCTATGTTGACCTTAAAATATCAAACAGGCCATTATTGGTATACATTAATCAAAATAAAAAAGCCCTCCAAAATAGGAGGGCTTTAATAGTATTATAATCTGAAGTTTATTTTGCTTCCGCAACCACTTCAAAAGGGAATTCTACGATAACTTCCCTGTGCAATCTAATAATGGCTTCATAAGGACCAACTCTTTTGACAGCTCCACCTTTAATATTGATGAATTTTTTGTCAATTTGGTGCCCTTCTTTGTCCAAGGCAGCGGCAAGGTCTATGTTGGTTACAGATCCGAACAATTTGTCGCCTGCACCAACTTTTGCAGCAATTTTGATTTCCAATTGCTTCAACGCATTGGCAACCTTGGTTGCTTCATCTATTACCTTTTTCTCCTTGTGAGCTCTTTGTTTTAGGTTTTCTGCCAAAACTTTTTTGGCAGAAGGTGTAGCCAAATCGGCCAAACCTTGAGGGATAAGGTAGTTTCTGCCGTAACCGTTCTTTACGGTAACGATATCATCCTTAAATCCCAAATCCTGTACATCTTCTTTTAGAATAAGTTCCATTCTCTGGTGTTTTTTATTTCAACATATCGCCAACATACGGCATTAACGCTAGGTGACGGGCACGTTTTACGGCCTGTGCCACTTTTCTTTGGTATTTTAATGAAGTACCTGTAAGTCTTCTTGGAAGCAATTTACCTTGCTCGTTTACCAATTTCATCAAAAAATCCGGGTCTTTATAGTCTATGTACTTAATACCCGATTTTTTGAACCTACAATACTTTTTTTGCTTGCTGGTCTCAATATTAAGCGGGGTCAAATATCTGATTTCCCCGTCTTTTTTTGATTTTGCTTGTTGCTCTATAGATGCCATACCCTTATGCCTTTGCTTTTAATTTAGTTCTTCTTTTTTCCGCCCAAGCAATAGCGTGCTTGTCCAATTTAACGGTCAAAAAACGCATAACGCGCTCATCTCTTCTAAATTCCAATTCGTAAGGTCCAATGGCTTCGCCAGGTGCTTGGAATTCGAACAAGTGGTAAAATCCACTTTTTTTGTGCTGAATGGGATAGGCCAATTTTTTAAGTCCCCAATCTTCTTTGGAGACCATTTTGGCACCATTCTTAATCAAGAAATCCTCGAATTTCTTGACTGTTTCCTCTATCTGCGTTTCAGACAGAACGGGATTCAAAATGAAAACAGTTTCGTAATGGTTCATTATACTATATTTTTAAAGGAGCGCAAAATTAAGAATAATTCTTTCCTCTTGCAAGAAAACCAAAAAAACTTCGTTTAAGTACAAGAGTTATCAACACTGTTAAACCTAGTAAACCTAAATAACACATATGGTAATTTACACAACAAAATAGACCATGTTTACATCTTTTGTTGCTCCTAAACGTCTTTTTTGTGTACTTTGCCGATGATTTAAAACCCTACAAATCACCCCATTCATGAAATTAAAAAGTATAATTGTAGACGATTCCTCCATGCAGCGCATGGCCGTGGCAAAATTGGTCAACAATCATCCACATTTGGCCTTGGTTGCCGAGTACAGCAACGCCATTGAAGCCAAAAATGGTTTAAAAAACCATGATATCGATCTTATCTTCTTAGATGTTGAGATGCCGATTATAAGTGGTTTTGACCTTTTAGAGGCCCTTGAGAACCCTCCACAGGTAATTCTGATCACTGGAAAACCTGATTATGCACTGAAAGCGTTTGACTACGACGTAACTGATTACCTTCACAAACCCATAACTTTGGCCCGTTTTGAAGCTTCCGTAAAAAGAGCCGTTGCCAAATACGAGCAAATGAACCGGGTGGAAGAAGATGAAGAACACATTTTTGTAAAGAGCAACCTTAAAAAACGTAAGGTTATCTTAAACGACATTAAATGGATAGAGGCACTGGGAGATTACATTAAATTGGTGACAGATGAAGCCAATATCGTAATTCTATCCACCATGAAATCTTTTGAAAAGCAATTGCCGGCCGAAAAATTTCTACGTATCCATAAATCTTATATTGTGAATCTCGAGAAGATAGAAAAATTCAACAGTAAGAACGTTGAAGTAGGGGGCAGACAGATTCCTTTGAGCAGAAATAAGAAAACAGAGCTCGCCGAAGCACTGGCAAACGTATAATCTTATATGTGGTCCACATTGTAGACCAATCTGATACTTTTATACTTAGAAATAGCATTAAAGGATTTTTCAATTCTTTTAATGCTATTTTTTGTTTGGGCCAATGGTTGTTTTCTTGGTATTTTTATCAATATATTTTTAAGATAGTCCCTTCGTATACGAGCTACAGGTGGGTATTCCGGCCCTAAAATCTGAGTTCCGAGCACATTGCGCAAAGAGCCTGCCATCCAATCCGCGGCCTCGTTCAGTTTATTAAAGTCCTTATCCTTCAAGGTTATTTTTATGAGCCTCACCAAGGGCGGATACTTAAACTGTTCCCTCTCGTAAAACTGTTCTTGGAACATTTTATCATAATTATTCGTAGTAACCTGCTGCAATATTTGATGATAAGGGTTGTACGTCTGAATCAGTACTTTACCGCGCTTTTTGGTACGCCCTGCCCTACCCGCCACTTGGGTCAACATTTGAAAACTACGCTCGTGGGCCCTATAGTCGGGAAAATTGAGCATGGAATCCGCATTCATTATACCTACAAGGCTTACATTTCTAAAATCCAAACCCTTGGTCACCATTTGTGTTCCCACCAAAATATCCATCTCCTGATTCTCAAAAGATGAGATTATTTTCTCGTATGCGTATTTTCCACGCGTTGTATCCAGATCCATGCGGCCAACGGAAACATCTGGAAACAACTGACCTAATTCTTGCTGAATCTGTTCCGTACCAAAGCCCTTTTTATCCAAAGTTGGGCTCCCACAAGCCAAGCACGCTTGCTGCAAGGCCATGTGATAACCACAATAGTGACAGCGAAGTTGGTTTCTGTGCTGATGATAGGTCAGGCTAACGTCACAATTGGGGCATTGGGCCACATGCCCGCAAGTGGTACACTCCACTACCGGAGCGAATCCCCTTCGGTTTTGAAAAAGAATAATCTGCTCCCCCTCTTCCAGCGCTTCCTCGATGGCCTTTATGAGCGTTTCCGAAAAATGACCTTTCATTCGGCGTTTTCTGGTAGCCTCCTTAATATCCACCAAATTGATATCGGGCATTAAAACATCGCCAAATCTATGTGCCATGGATGCATACCCATATTTTGCTGTCTTAGCATTGTACATACTCTCTATACTCGGAGTGGCAGAACCTAGAACAATATTTGCACTATGCAATGCCGCGAGCACAACGGCCGCATCCCTGGCTTGATATCTTGGTGCCGGGTCGAATTGCTTAAAAGAATTCTCGTGTTCCTCGTCCACGACCACCAATCCCAAATTGGTAAAGGGCAAAAAAAGTGAAGAACGTGCTCCGATTACGATTCGAGCTTTTTCTGCATCATTCAATACATTGTTCCATACCTCAACCCTTTCGTGAATGCTATATTTTGAATGATATACGGATACTTGATGGCCAAAATATTGCTGTAATCGGTTGATCAATTGGGAGGTCAGAGCAATTTCAGGAAGCAAATACAGCGCTTGCTTTCCTTCATCCAGACATTTTTGGATGAGTTTTACATACACCTCTGTTTTTCCTGAAGAAGTTACCCCGTGCAACAATACGGGTTTTTCTTCGTCGAACCCATGCTGTATATCGTCTAGGGCCCGATGTTGATGCTCGTTCAATTCAATAGCTCCAACATCACCCGATCGCCCATCGAACTCCACCCGATCTTTTCGGATATGGTATTCTTCCAGAATATTTTTATCGATCAAGGCTTTGATTACCGAACGGGAACCCCCGCTCTCCTTTTCCAGTTCCGAAATAGGTATGGGTTTGGCACTTTTGGCCCTTAATTGAAATAAAGAAAGTACCACTTGACTCTGCTTGGGAGCCCTGGTTAAATCGTTCAGCAGTTCGGACAGTTGTTCTTCGCCTTCAAATTGCTCGGCGAGCTTAACATAGCGTACCAATTTAGGTCTGTATTGTTCGTACAGTTCTTCTTTTTGAAGCACAATACCTTTGTGCACCATGGCATTGACTATTTTCAACACATTTTTTTTATCCAGGATATCGCTGACCTCGGAGATTTTCAATGCGGTTTGATGTTGAAGTGCTTCGTAGATCAAAAACTCGTCAACGGTGAGTTGCAATTCGTCTACCTTTGCATTTTTGTTGGGCAAAATTAGGGTTTCGCTTTCCAACAAAAAGGCACTGGGCAGGGCGCTCCGAACAACTTCGCCCAACGTGCACATATAATAATTGGCCACCCATTCCCAATGCCTCAACTGCACTTGGTCCACTACGGGCCGTTCGTCCAGAATTTGATAAATTTCTTTAGATTCGTAGGCTTCTGGGGCATGAGTATGCGCTTTGTAGGCCAATGCGGTGTATATCTTGGTCTTGCCAAAAGGTACGGCAACTCGCATTCCCACTTGAATAAAATCGGCTTCTGCTTCCGATATTTTATAGGTGAAAAGCTTTTCCAAAGGAATTGGCAAAACTACCTCTAAAAAATACTCCATAAATTATTCCTCGATTACCCTGTGCCATGTTTGTGTACGGTACAAAAAGGCTAAATATCCACGTACTTTTAGCCTATTTTTGTTCTCCTCGTCCAACCAGACCTTAGCTTTAAAAGTCATAGCTTTTTCAGGGTCGAAAAGGGTATCCCCTTTATATATGCCCTTGCTGTTCTTTTCAAAATCTTCCATGATCTTCATTCCAAGAACGGGCTTGTCCTTTCTTTCTCCTTCACATTTTGTGCACCTTGCATCTTTTTTGCCCTCTTCCAATATTTTTACCACTTTGGCGTGCATCAATCCATCTTCCTCGTAAATTTCGATGATTGCCTTGTTTACCCCATTTCGATCATCGATAGTTTTCCATTTACCAAAAACTGTTTGCGATAGGGTTATCTGGCAGCAGAGAAAACACACCAAACCGATCCATTTATTGTATGTCCTTCTGTTTTTCATGTCTTTTTTTTAATGAGTTGAGGGTTGCGTTCAATTCAAAGCCCAATAATAAGATATTGGAATTTAACCAAATAAACACCATTAATATCAATAATCCACCCAAAGCACCATAGAGTTCGTTGTAACGAGCAAATTTTTCAACATAAATTCCGAACAGATAGGACGTCAATAAAAATAAAAGGGTGGTCATTAACGCACCTGCGGAAAAAAATCGGGCTTGCCTGCCTTCTGCAGTCCCAAAATAGTACAGTATGGCCGTTGTAAAATAGGAAAGGCTTAGAAAAAACAACACTTTGGCTACCTGTATTCCGATGGTATCTCCTTTTTCCACATCGTAACCCAACGTTTTGCCTAAATATTCACTGGTGTACTCTACAATATAAAATTCAAAATACACAAATGCCACCGCTCCCACGATCAATAAAATGGACAGAATTAAACCTACCATAAGTGCATAGGCATACTGACGGAAAAAATTCCGTGTCAATTCCACATGGTAAGAGTTTTCGAAACCTCCAAATATCGCATTTACGCCATTGGCCATTAAAAAAATAGACAAAATAAATGCCGAGGAAAGTAATCCGCCCTGCTTTTGATCCTTTATCTGCTGATAAATATCACCAAAATAATCACTTGTCGCCGAGGGAAGGAAAGATTCCAAAAAATCCAAAAACTGGGCATCAAAATTCTCGTTGCCCACGCTCACATATGGAATAATAAAAGGAATCATGGTCACCAAAAATATCAGTAGGGGGAACAATGCTAGAAAAATACTGAAAGCGATAGAACTGGCCCTTGAAGAAAGTGCTCCTTTGACAATTCCCATCAAATACATTTCGATCAAATCATAGAAGGAGAGGCCCTCAAAAGCTTTGAGCTTAATCTTTTTCAAAACCTGTACAATCCAATTGACCACGGGTATCTTCTCCAACTGCTCTTCTATGGCTGCAGACATTTAAACGGCTTTTAAACTTAGGTCCATGTTGTGTACGGAATGGGTCAAGGCTCCCGAAGAAATATAATTTACGCCGCATTCGGCATATTTTCTCAGGGTTTCCATTGTTATACCTCCGGAAGATTCCGTAAGGCATTTATTTCCTATTCTTTTGACCGCTTCGCGGGTTTGATCGTAATCAAAATTATCCAAGAGTATTCTGTAGACCCCTTCGGATTTTAATATCTCGTCCACCTCCTCTAAATTTCTGGCCTCCACGATAATTTTAAGGTCCTTTCCTGTTTCTTTAAGGTAATCCCTTGTTTTTTGAATGGCATTGGTAATACCTCCAGAAAAATCGATGTGGTTGTCCTTGAGCATGATCATATCGTAGAGGGCAAACCGATGGTTTTCTCCCCCTCCTATCTTTACCGCCCATTTTTCTAGGGCCCTAATCCCCGGGGTAGTTTTTCGTGTGTCCAGAATTTTGGTGCCCGTACTTTCCAAAATACTTACATATCCTTTTGTTTTTGTGGCAATGGCGCTCATACGCTGCATGGCATTGAGCACCAAGCGTTCGGCCTTTAGAATGCTTTGCGAGCTGCCCTCCACATAAAAAACTATATCACCGTATTTAACGGGGGTGCCGTCCTCCAACAAAATTTCCGTTTTCAGTTGTGGGTCTACATAGGTAAAGACTTTTTTTGCAAATTCCACACCTGCAATAATACCTTGGTCTTTTACAAGGAGTTTGGCCTTTCCTTTTGCAGTTGAGGGAATACAGGCCAAGGAACTGTGGTCTCCGTCGCCAACGTCTTCCCTAACGGCATTGGCAATGATCAGATCTAGTTCTTTTTGAAATTGTGCTTCGGAAATCATTCAATTGGGATTTTAACGAAAATAATAAAAACATTGTTCCTTGTCCATGTACAAACCATGCTTAATTTTATGAGGAATGGATTATTTTTGGGCAT
Organism: Flagellimonas sp. ABD4_174; assembly: GCF_056160185.1. Lineage (NCBI taxonomy): Bacteria > Pseudomonadati > Bacteroidota > Flavobacteriia > Flavobacteriales > Flavobacteriaceae > Flagellimonas > Flagellimonas sp. ABD4_174. The sequence goes on along the minus strand of NZ_JBSWWP010000001.1, from coordinate 1,781,777 downwards.
GCAGATTACTTTGATCGCCATAGGAAAAACCGATAAGTCTGAACTTGAAGCACTTATAGCCATATACGAAAAACGGTTGAAGCATTATATCAAGTTTCAATTGAATATTATTCCTGATATAAAAAACAGAAAAAATCTTTCGGAGCCCCAGCAAAAAGAAAAAGAGGGCGAACTTATCCTTGGTCAATTGCAACCTACGGACACCTTGATCCTTCTTGATGAAAAAGGAAAACAATACACCTCTGTTGATTTTGCCCAGTTCTTGCAGAAAAAGATGAACAGTGGCATTAAAAATCTTGTGTTGGCCATTGGTGGACCTTATGGTTTCAGCGATGCCGTTTATTCCAAAAGCGCCGGAAAAATCAGTTTATCCAAAATGACGTTTTCCCATCAAATGGTGCGATTGTTCGTAGTTGAACAAATTTATCGGGGGTTCACCATTCTCAGGAACGAACCCTATCACCACCAATAATTAATATAAAACCCTAAACTTAATGGTGTTCTCGATTTTCTTGAGCGCCTTGATCACTTCCTTATTATATTCTTTGTCCAAATCGGTGATCACGTAACCAACTTCGCTATCTGTAGACAGATATTGTCCAGAAATATTGAGTCCATATTGTGCCAACACTTCGTTTATCTTGGCCATTATTCCGGGAACATTCCGGTGTATATGTAAAAATCGATGGACTCCATTTTGTTTAGGCAACCTAATATTCGGGAAGTTAACCGCATCTACGGTATTTCCAGAATTTATGTAATCCATTATTTTGTTGGGCACAAAATCGGCAATATCTCGTTGTGCTTCTTCGGTGCTACCACCAATATGAGGGGTTAGGATTACGTTGGACAATCCTTGCAATGGTGTTTTAAAGCTTCCATTACTACGTGGCTCGGATGGGTAAACATCTATCGCCGCACCGCCCAATTTTCCACTTTCCAGTGCATCGGCCAAAGCTTCTATATCCACTACGAACCCTCTGGAAAGATTGATAAGTTTGGCTCCATCTTTCATTTGGTCGATTTCACGCTTACCTATAAAATTTTTATTGGCCTTGTTATCATCTACATGCAGAGTAACAACATCCGAAACATTGAGCAAACTCTCCAAGGTGTCACATTTTACTGCGTTACCCAATGCCAGCTGATCGTTAACATCATAGTAATACACCTTCATCCCCATGGCTTCTGCCAAAACGGACATTTGTTTTCCTATATTCCCGTAACCAACTATACCTAAATTTTTTCCACGTACTTCTTGCGAACCGGCTGCGGTTTTGTTCCACTCGCCATTATGGATTTCCGTACTTCTGGGAAAAATGCTCCGCATGAGCATAATGGTCTGTCCAATAGCCAGTTCCACTACGGAACGGGTATTGCTGTACGGTGCATTGAAGACCACTACGCCTTTCTTTTTGCTGTATTCCAAATCGATTTGGGTGGTTCCGATACAAAAAGCTCCGACCACCAATAACTTATCGGCGGCATCCAACACTTTTTGGGTAACCTGTGTCTTGGACCTAATTCCTAGTACATGCACCCCTTTGATACGCTCGATGAGGTCTTCTTCGGATAAACTGGTCTTGATCAGTTCCACTGAAAACCCTTCTTCCGATAGGTTTTCGAAGGCTGCAGGGTGGACATTTTCCAATAAAAGGATCTTGATTCTGTTCTTGGGGTATGATAAGTTTCTTGGCAAATCGTTCACAAATAAAAATTCATCTAGGTTAGGTGCTACGTGGTCGGCATTATTGGCAGCCTTTTCTCGATGCACATTTTCGGTATAGGCGAAAAATTTATGGGCTATCCCGGCCTCGCGCATTACATAATCGCTATAGCCGTCGCCGATCACCTGGACCTCGCCATCTAAATCCAAGTTTTTTAAACATTCTATTTTTCCGTTATGGGTGGCAAGCACGTTGGTTTCGTCGAAACCTGTTATATTGCCAGCTTCATCAAAAGTAAAGGTGTTTGCAAACACTCTTTCGGATGGAATGTTGTATTCTTTAACAATTGGGTCTATAAATTCCTTGAACCCGCAGGAGATTACATAAATATCTTCGGAATATTCATAAAAAAACTGCTTGTTGGCTTCTATGGATTTGGAAATTTTCTGACGCAGTTCGGTCACCAAATCTTCCAGATCTTTTTTGTTCGCATCCAGCAATCGGATTCTGCGTTCCAACGATTCCGTAAAAGATATGTCGCCATCGATTCCCAAATTGGTGATTTTTTGGATTTCCGACACTATTTCATCTCTCTTTGGATTTCCTTGCAGTGTCATTTCCGCCAAAACATCCAACGCCTCAACCCTTGTGAGGGTACTATCAAAATCGAACACATATTTGCGCCCTGTCTCTACCATGATTCGCTTCAAAAAAATTAAGGCATAAAATTAAACATTAATTCCATCCTTGTAATTGGAAGTTATCAAAAACCTTACACTTTTACGGATAAATCAAAAATCCATTACGATTTGTTTTAAATGCTACCCAAAAACCATCATTTTGCAGTTATGTGCAAATCAAAGTCCAGCTCTCAGTACCCTAAAGGTCAAAAAGTGGCTGTATCCTAATCAGAACCATCGCCGGGTTAATTTACAGTAGAAACGGTACTCCTTACCAAACTTTTGTTGGAGCATATCTTCTTCCGGTTGTATTTGAAAATGGTTCATATAGGACACAAAACCAGCCGCCACAAGGGTATTAAAAGCATTACCCAGCCAAAGGCCTAAAGCCAATAGTAGTAGTAAAAGCCCCAAATACATAGGGTTCCTGCTAAAATTGTAAACCCCTTTGGTCATCAACCTGCTGGTTTTTTGAGGGTGCATGGGATCCAAACTTGTTTTTCCCGTCCAAAATTGCAACACGGCCAATAATCCTACTATTACTCCTAAGATAAAAAGTATCCAAGCCAGTTGGTTCCTGCCAAAAAAATCAAACTCACCTACTGGCAAAAACCTATCCAGAAGGAACATTGTCGCTCCAAAAATCAACATCACCAAAGCTGGCGGTACTTTTAATTTCATACAAATAACTTAAAATCCGAAATTACTACTTTTGAAACTCAAAATAGAGACCTTTTGATTTGAAACTAGTTTTTGCCACACATAACGACCATAAGCTGAAAGAAGTTCAGCAATTGCTTCCGAAAAATATCCAACTACTGTCATTAAAAGATATTGATTGTTTTGACAAGATTCCCGAGACGGGGGATACATTGGAAGAAAACGCCAAAATTAAGGCAGATCACATTACCCGAACCTATGGTTTGAACTGTTTCTCGGATGATACCGGCCTACTTGTGGATGCATTAAATGGAGCTCCTGGAGTATACTCGGCCAGATATGCGGGGGAACAAAAAGATGCCTCGGACAATATGCAGAAATTGTTAAACGAGTTGAACGGAAAAAATAATCGGAAAGCACATTTTAAGACCGTAGTACATCTTAATCTAAATGGAGAAGTCCACGCTTTTGAAGGAACCGTCGAAGGGGTCATAACGGATAAAGAACAAGGAAAAGGAGGGTTTGGCTACGACCCCATCTTTAAACCAAATGGATTCGATAAAACCTTTGGCGAACTGCCTTCCGATGTAAAAAACTCCATTAGTCACCGTGGTAGGGCCATTCGAAAATTGGTGGAATTCTTAAAAAAGAACGCCACTTAGGTTGTAGCGATCAAAATAAGTGTACCTTTGCCGCTTTATTAACGCCGCCGGTATGGGCAAGGTGTTGTGATGGGCTTGAACGGGAAATACTATAATCGCTCTATACAACACAAACATATTTGCGATTAAAGGTATTACACCGCTATGACAAAATTTGAAGCCTTGGGGTTGGACAAACCCCTATTGGATGCTATTTCCGATCTTGGATTTGAATCCCCCTCCGAAGTACAAGAAAAATCAATCCCAATTTTATTGGAGCAGGAAACCGATTTGGTTGCCCTGGCCCAAACGGGAACTGGAAAAACTGCTGCATTTGGATTTCCTATGATCCAGAAGATCCAATCGGACAGCAGGACCACACAAGGATTGATCCTCTCGCCTACACGTGAGCTCTGCTTGCAGATAACGAACGAATTAAAACTATACTCCAAATACATAAAAGGACTCAATGTGGTGGCCATTTACGGTGGCGCAAGCATTACCGAACAGGCCCGACAGATAAAAAGAGGTGCACAGATCGTTGTAGCTACCCCTGGCCGTATGAAGGACATGATTGGCCGAAATATGGTGGACATTTCCAAAATTGATTATTGTGTTCTGGATGAAGCCGATGAAATGCTGAATATGGGCTTCTATGAAGATATTAAGGACATTTTATCCAACACCCCGCAAGAAAAGCTAACATGGCTCTTTTCGGCAACCATGCCAAAAGAAGTGGCAACCATTGCCAAAAAGTTCATGTACAAACCTGTGGAAATTACAGTTGGTTCCAAAAATGCCGGAGCTTCCACAGTACAGCACGAATATTATGTTGTTGGAGGCCGTGATCGTTATGCAGCCCTAAAACGTTTGGCCGATGCCAACCCAGGTATCTTCTCCGTAGTTTTCTGTAGAACCAAAAGGGATACACAACGTGTTGCGGAAAAATTGATTGAAGACGGGTACAATGCCGGAGCACTACATGGTGATTTGAGCCAGAACCAACGGGATCTGGTCATGAACTCGTTCCGAAAAAAACAAGTACAGATGTTGGTAGCCACCGATGTTGCCGCGCGTGGAATTGATGTTGACGATGTAACCCACGTTATCAACTACCAGTTACCCGATGAAATAGAGACCTATACCCACCGTAGTGGTCGAACGGGACGGGCCGGCAAATCCGGAATCTCCATGGTAATTGTGACCCGCTCGGAGTTGAGAAAGATCAAGGCGATAGAGAAAAAAATACAACAGGATTTTATCTCCAAAAAAATTCCCGATGGTATTGAAATCTGTGAGATACAATTATACCATTTGGCCAATAAGATCAAAGAAACCAAGGTCAATCAAGAAATTGACAGTTATTTGCCCGCCATCAACGATGTTTTGGAAGGGATAGATCGCGAAGAACTCATCAAAAAAATATTCTCGGTAGAGTTTACCCAATTCTACAACTATTACAGTAAGACCAAAGATCTAAACACCCAGGATTCCGGAAGGGAGAAAGGTGGGGCGTCCGGGGATATTCCATCCGAAGGATCCGTACGATACTTTATCAATGTTGGTGAACGCGATGGTTATGATTGGATGAGCTTGAAAGACTTCCTAAGAGATACCTTGAACTTGGAAAAAGAAGACGTCTATAATGTGGATACCAAGGATTCTTTCTCCTTTTTCAACACCGATGCGCAACTTACCGAGTTTATTCTTCAAACCTTTACAGACTTTAAACTGGAAGGACGTTTTATAAATGTTGAAGTGTCCAAAAACCCAGGCGGTGGCGGCGGAAAAGGAGGTAAAAAACGTCGCAATCGAAAAGGCGGCGGCAGTGGCCGAAGAGGAGGCAACAAGTCCTACAAAGGAGGAAAAAAAGGAGGGTACGGCAAAAAAGGAGGCAAGAAAAAACAGGGCTTTTATTAGTTAATTCTATATTAAATGGCACGTCTCTGCTATTTATTTTTCTTTGTTTAGTACTTTTATAGCTACAAAGATTGCATGAGAAGATTACTACTTATACTATTGTCCCTAATCCCACTACTTGGTTTTTCTCAAATTGAAGATGATGAAAACCAAGTAGTAAAGGAGTTTTCCGCAACGGTGATCAATGCCCAGACCGAGTTTCCTTTAGAAAGTGTGCACGTGGTCAACCTTAATCAGGTCAAGGGTACCATTACCAATCCTGAAGGTAAGTTTACCATTCCTGCTGCAGTGAACGATACTTTGTATTTTTCCTACTTGGGCTTTAAGACCCAAAAAGTAAGGGTGACCAACGATATGATCCGTTTTGGGAATACCGAGATTGCGTTGACAGAGCTTGCCTACGCCCTTGAAGAGGTTATTGTAACCCCATACCAACTAACAGGCTATTTGGAAATTGACGTAAAAAATCTGCCGATCAACAATGCATACCAATACAGTATTTCTGGACTAAACACCAGTTACGAGGCAGGAAGCAAAAGCCCTAGTGCAGTTACCAAGGTGTTGGGTGCTATTTTAAATCCTGCAGACCTGCTCAGAAATCTGTTTGGTAAAAAACCGCGGCAAATGCGAAAGCTCCGCCAAATTAAAGAAGATGACAACATTCGGGACCTGCTGGCTTCCAAATTCGATAGAGAAACACTAACCGAACTTCTTCAATTGGAAAAAGTCGATATCGAGGACATACTCAACAATTGCAATTATTCAAAATCCTTTATAAAAACAGCAAACGACCTTCAAATTTTGGACGCAATTTCCAGCTGCTACGAGGAATACAAAGTCCTAAACAGGAACTAATCAAGCGCTTAAACCAATAATCTGGAAACAACTATACCACGATAAATAATTTTTATCTTTACGTATAGAATTTCTAGCTTTAAACAAAATTCCGGTTCATGAAAAAATTGCTTGTTGTTTTGTCTATACTATCCCTATTTACTGGCTGCAAAAAGACTCAAAAAAAGCAGCAAGCCCCGCCAACAATTGTAAAGGAAACAACCAAGAAAGAAGCTCCTTTTGTATGGGAAGGTGCCAACGTGTACTTTTTGCTCACCGACCGTTTCAACAACGGAAATCCCAATAACGATGTAAATTTTGATAGAACCGAAGAGACTGGAGTGCTACGAGGCTTTGAGGGAGGTGATATCGTAGGAATTACCCAAAAAATAGAAGAAGGTTACTTTACCGATTTGGGCATAAATGCCATCTGGTTTACCCCGGTTGTGGAACAAATTCATGGAGCGACCGACGAGGGAACGGGAAATACGTATGGTTATCACGGCTATTGGGCCAAGGACTGGACTTCAGTAGACCCGAATTTTGGCACTAAAAAAGATCTGGAAAATTTAGTAAAGACCGCCCACAAACATGGAATCCGCATTCTTTTGGATGTAGTTCTGAACCATACCGGACCTGTAACCGAAAAGGATCCAGTATGGCCGGATGATTGGGTGAGAACCGGACCCAACTGTGAGTTTACAACATACGAGAACACCACCGCATGCACCTTGGTGGAAAACTTACCGGATATATTAACAGAGTCCGATACCGCTGTGGAATTGCCCGACGCCCTTTTGGCCAAATGGAAAAAAGAAGGCAGGCTGAGCAAAGAGCTTGATGAACTTCAATTATTTTTTGAGCGAACCGGATATCCCCGTGCACCCCGTTATTATATTATCAAATGGCTTACGGACTACATCAACGACCTAGGAATTGATGGTTTTAGAGTGGACACGGTAAAACACGTAAACGAAAATGCTTGGACCGATCTGTATACCGAGGCTTCCTACGCTTTTGAAACATGGAAGAAAAAACACCAAGATCAAATCTTGGACGACAATCCATTTTACATGGTCGGGGAAGTGTACAACTACGGAGTCTCCGGAGGTCGCGAGTTCGATTTTGGAAATAAAAAGGTAGACTTTTTTGATCACGGGTTTAAAAGCCTCATCAATTTTGAGCTAAAAAATGATGCGGACAACAACTACGAGACCATTTTTAAAAAGTATAACAAATTGCTCAACACCAAACTTAAGGGCAAAAGTGTACTTAATTATTTAACATCGCATGACGATGGCGCCCCTTACGACAAGGACCGAACCAAGCCGTATCGATCCGCCAATGTACTTTTATTGACCCCAGGGGCATCCCAGGTGTATTATGGGGACGAAACAGCAAGAAGCCTTACCATTGAAGGCACACAAGGAGACGCCACCCTTCGCTCGTTTATGAATTGGGAGGATTTGGACAGTATTCCCGAGACACAGAAAATACATGAACACTGGCAAAAACTGGGCAGGTTCAGAAATAATCACCCTGCTGTAGGTGCCGGCAAACACAACCGATTGTCAAAATCCCCTTATGTATTTTCCAGAACCTACATAAATGGGGATTACAAGGATAAAGTGGCAGTAGGATTGGATTTGCCCAAAGGAAAAAAGTCACTTTCCGTAAAAGGTTTCTTTGGCGATGGCACCAAATTGTTCGACACATACTCCGAAACCGAAGTAATCGTAACCAATGGAAAAGTAGTTTTGGACAACGATTTTGACATTGCCCTGCTCGAACTTGTAGAATAAAATCTATTGTCTGGAGTGAAGGGCCAACCGGTTGCCCTCGGTATCGCTAAACAAGGCCATATAACCAATGTCCGGGCTTATCTGTGTTTTGTTCTGTAATATTTTGCCCCCGGCATCCTCGATACGGTCCAGTTCGTTGTTTACATCCGCACTGGAAAAGTAAATAAGCACACCATGGGTTTCGCTAGGTGTGTACCAATCTTTATTTTGAATGAGCGAACCGGAAGATCCCTGTTTACCCTCAGTCCACGGAAACCAACCCATTTTGGTTCCGCCAAGGTCCTGTAATTGTATCTCGATCTGAAAGACAGTATCATAAAATTTTTTCGCCCGATCCATATCCGTTACCGGTATTTCGAACCAGCCCACCAAATTATTTTCCATATGCTATTGATTTTCCAAAATCTCTTTAAGGCTTGCCAATCCTTCTTCAAAATCCTTTCCCACAGCTTTGTCCATATTCATGAACAACATCATAATGCTCATCGGGAATTTGTTCTTTCCTGAGAATCCCCAGACCACCTTGGTGATATCAGCCTCTATTTCTTTGGTGGTAATGTATGCATCCGAAGTGGATTTAAATGGCTTTAGGAACCTGAGTTCACTTTCTATACGTTCCCCATCGACTATTTTGATAATCTCCTGCTCGCCTTCCCCTACTTCTTTGTTTCCTTTCCAATAACTGGTTGCCCCTACTTCACCATCCGTTCCGGTAAACTCTTTTTGCATGTTGGGGTCTCTTTTGCCCCATGGAGACCATTCATCTTGATTTTTCAAGAATTTTAAATACTCAAAAACAACAGCCTTGGGCCTGTGAATTTCTATGGATCGGGAAACATCGTAATTTTTTGGTGCGATTATGGCAAGAATACCGATCAAAAGCACCAAAGCGAGGAGGATATATAATAGCAACATAACTGTAATTGATTGATTTACAATTAAAAGTACAAAATTATTTTACGTGTTCCGGTATCTTTTAATGATTCCCTCAACATCTTTGATGGATTTTTTGGTCCAGTCCAATCGCTTATCGAGAACTTCCATTCGGGTCAATTGCCAATCAAGATTGGAACTGCGTACTTTTTGCGCCAGTTCTTGAATTATTATAGCGGCGGAAACGGAAACATTTAGGCTTTCTGAAAATCCGACCATGGGTATTTTTAAAAACCCATCCGCCCGTTGCATAACCTCTTTGGACAACCCCTCTCTTTCTGTTCCAAAAAAAATGGCCGCTTTTTTTTGCGGAAAAAAATCATGAAGCAGTGATGAATCGTCATGTGGAGTGGTTGCTATTATCTGATACCCTTGATCCTTAAGTTTTGAGATACAATCCGTTGTGGTTTGATACCGGTACACATCCACCCATTGTTCGGCGCCCATGGCAATATTTTTGTCCATCCGTTTTCCAAAACGATCTTCCACCACATGTAGATCCTGGATCCCAAAAACATCGCAACTTCGTAAAATAGCACTAGTATTGTGCAACTGATAAACATCTTCAACCGCTACGGTAATGTGTCGGGTCCTTTTTTGCAATACATCACAAAAACGCTGTTTACGTTCTTCGGTAAGGTACCCTTCCAGATAGGTTAGCAATTCATGGTCAAACATAAAAACAAGATAGCAAAAAATGGAAATTTGGGCTTTTAATGCCTTACAAACGCTTCAATTCTATGAATATTGAGGGCACTGTATAATTCGTCAAAATTGATAGTTCAAGGTTCGCTTCTGATATTTTATTTATATTTTCATTTCCATTGAATATAAACAACGCGCTCTATATGAAAAATGCACCTATTGTTTTAATTCCGATTGTACTTGCACTAGCATCTTGTTTGGACTCTAAACAAAAGAAAAGAGATTCATCTTTAGACATGGATGCCTTCCATACCGTGACCGTTAAAGGGAATTACAGTGTTGACATACCTAGGTTTATGACAACCACTACAGGTCTGAACGAAGAAGCTTCATTGCAATACCAAAGTCTACTCAACGAAGCTTACCTTTTGATCATTGATGAACCCAAATCTGGATTTAAGCAAGTTTATGAAGATTTAGGACAATACGATAAAAACCTATCCCTTTTGGGAAACTACAGACAGGCCAGGCTACAAATCCTTTCCAGAACCACAAAAGTGAACAGTAAGACCAACCCAAAACCATTTAAAATCAACAACTTGAATTCAATATACCAAGAAGTTGACGCTACATTGAGAAATGTGGACAACGAAATCTCATATTTTATAACATTTGTAGAAGGAAACGATCATGTTTACATGATAATGGCATGGACTTTAAATAGCAAAAAACAAGAGCACAAAAAGACCTTTAAAACGATTGCCGAATCGTTTAAACTTATTCCCTGATTATCTAATTGCACTATATGCATTTCATCTGATTTTTCATACTTTCTATCCGTTCTCAGGAATATCCGACCACCTTTTTTTTACTTTTGACATCCTTATATAATACATTTCAACCCCATGAAAAAAAACCTGCTACTAAAGCTTACATCTTATTTCATCATTTTTATAACCATTATTGCCTGTAGTTCGGAAGACGGCACCAATGGCTTGGACGGTAGAGACGGAATTGATGGCCTGGACGGAGAAAATGGATTAAATAGCTTGGTCAATACAGCAACTGAAGACCCCGGTACTAATTGTGCAAATGGAGGCATTCGACTGGATTTTGGTTTGGACATCAATAGTAATGGAACACTGGAGGCGAGCGAGGTTACCTCTTCCCAATATGTATGTAACACTGAATCATCAACAGGACTCAACAGTCTTATTAATACCGAAATCGAACTACCCGGAGAAAATTGCTCCAATGGAGGATATAGATTGGATGTTGGTTTGGATAGTAATTCAAATGGCACTTTGGACAATGATGAGGTGACCACCTCCGAATACCTTTGCAATGGCGACGCCAGTGATTTTTCTTATCAAAGTTATGCTTCTCTAATAAGCCAATCGGGCACCAATGACCCTACCGAACAAGTCCTAGAAAACAACATCAACATCACCATTACTTGGACACGGGAGGCTCAGGGCATTTATACAGGAACGCTCGATAGTCCTATCGACATTAGTAAAACCGTTATCTTTTTCAGCACCCCAACCACCCATACAAGTGTTAGGGGAACTTTGGAAAGTACTACGGAAATAAGATTGGAGCTCCAAAACGGAATAAACGTTTTTGCGGACAATTTTGATAACCTCTCCTTTGAACTAAGGGAATACGAATAAAATACATTACAACGTCAATACCACTTTGTACTAACACAATAAAACATGAAAAAGTTAACCCCACTTTACACCGTATTCGCTCTATTGCTTGGTGCAATTGCATACGGGCAAAACTCTTTCCCTGCGTCCGGCACTGTTGGAATTGGGACATTAACCCCCGACACGAATTATGCCATGGATATTAACGGCTCTTTAAATGCCACGGAAATTAACGTAACCAACCTATTGGTTGGCGGAAGCCCTATGCAAAGCTCTCCATGGAACCTGAACGGAAATAATATATTTTATTCAAGTGGAAATGTAGGTATAGGCACCAATACCCCTAATTATGAATTGGATATTGCAGGTACACTTAACGCGACCAATATTTTGGTCAACGGTACTCCTTTGGAAAATTCCAGTTCACCTTGGACAACCACTGGCAGTGATATTTCATTTACCACGGGAGATGTGGACGTTGCTACCTTGAACGCCACGGAAATCCTATTGAACGGAACCCCGCTTGAAAACAACGAATCACCTTGGACAACCACTGGCAGTGATATTTCATTTACCACGGGAGATGTGGACGTTGCTACCTTGAACGCCACGGAAATCCTATTGAACGGAACCCCGCTTGAAAACAACGAATCACCTTGGACAACCACCGGCGGTGATATTTCATTTACCACGGGAGATGTGGATGTTGCTACCTTGAACGCCACAGAAATCGTATTGAACGGAACCACATTGGTTTCTTCTCCATGGACTGTTTCTGGCAACGACCTCTCATATACATCTGGAAATATTGGCATTGGAACTGCTGCTTCAGGATATGCTTTGGATGTGGCAGGTACGATCAATGCCACCAACTTTTTGGTAAATGGGTCACCTTTGTCTTCTGGCTCTTCACCATGGACCACATCCGGCAATGACATTTCCTATGCAACTGGAAATGTGGGAATCGGAACTGCTGCTTCAGGATATGCTTTGGAGGTGGCAGGTACGATCAATGCTACCAACTTTTTGGTAAATGGGGCACCTTTGTCATCTGGCTCTTCACCATGGACCACATCCGGCAATGACATTTCCTATGCAACTGGAAATGTGGGAATCGGAACTTCCAACACACAAGGATATATGTTTGCCGTAGCTGGAAGCATGGTCGCCGAATCTGTTAAAGTAGAACTTGAGGGAAATTGGCCGGATTTTGTATTTGAAAAAAATTACACGCTTTTAAGTTTAAAAGAAGTTGAAGCATTTATCAATAAGAATGGACATCTACCCAATGTTCCAAGTGCCGAAGAGATAAAAAACAATGGTATAGATCTTGGGGAAATGGACGCAACTTTGTTGCAAAAAATCGAAGAGCTCACCCTACATTCCATTCAGCAGCAAAAAGAAATAGAAAGCTTAAAAGAATTGAACCAAAAGCTATCCGATCAGAATAAAATACTCTTATTGCTACAGGAAAGATTGGCAAAGTTGGAGTCAGCAAAACAGGAGTAAAATAACACATCGTTAAACATAAAAAGGGCCGCAGATAGCGGCCCTTTTTTATTCTCGATCAGTAATGAATTACTTGCTCAAATACATTTTCCTTCTGGAATATAGGTTATAGAACTCATCATCTTTTAAACTATCGATGAACAAAATACTCTCTCCTGTACTTTTCATCTCGGGACCCAGATTTTTATTTACGTTAGGGAACTTATTAAAAGAGAAAACGGGCTGCTTAATGGCATAGCCTTCCAATTGTGGATTAAAGTTGAAGTCCTTCACCTTTTTATCTCCCAACATTACTTTTGTGGCATAATTTACATAAGGCTCTTTGTATGCCTTGGCAATAAATGGTACTGTACGCGACGCCCTAGGGTTCGCTTCAATAATATAAACCGTATCATCCTTTACAGCAAACTGAATATTGATCAAACCAACGGTATTAAGTGCCAACGCAATTTTTTTGGTATGATCTTTTATTTGTTGCATCACAAACTCGCCTAAATTAAAGGGTGGCAATGTTGCATTGGAATCACCTGAATGGATTCCACAAGGTTCAATATGCTCCATAATCCCAATAATGTACACATCCTCACCGTCGCAAATGGCATCTGCCTCTGCCTCGATAGCGCCATCCAAGTAATGATCCAACAGCAGCTTGTTGTTCGGTATCTTGCGCAACAAGTCCACCACATGGGCTTCCAGTTCCTCTTTATTGATCACAATTTTCATTCCTTGGCCACCCAATACATAAGAAGGCCTTACCAATAATGGGAATTTCAATTCCTCGGCCAAATCCAAAGCTTCGTCCGCTGTTTCGGCCACGCCAAATTTCGGGTAAGGAATATCGTTGTTCTTCAGCAGGGTGGAAAAACTACCTCTATCCTCGGCCAAGTCGAGGGACTGGAAGCTGGTTCCGATGATATTGATACCATACTTGTCCAGTTTCTCGGCAAGTTTGAGGGCGGTCTGTCCGCCCAACTGCACAATTACGCCTTCTGGCTTTTCGTGAAGGATAATATCGTAAATATGCTCCCAGAACACGGGTTCAAAGTAGAGTTTATCCGCTGTATCAAAATCGGTGGAAACGGTTTCCGGGTTGCAATTTATCATAATGGTCTCGTAACCGCATTCGGCAGCCGCCAAAACTCCGTGTACACAGCAGTAGTCGAACTCGATTCCTTGTCCTATTCGATTGGGACCAGACCCTAAAACAACAATCTTTTTCTTGTCGGTCACCACACTATCATTGGCCACGTAGCGTTCTCCGGTCGGTGTTTCGATTTCTTCTTCGAAAGTAGAGTAATAATAAGGTGTTACCGCTTTAAACTCCGCAGCACAGGTATCCACCAGTTTGTATACTCGGTTGATGTTCAAGTCCATACGTTTGCTGTGCACTTCGCTTTCCCAGCAATCCAGCATGTGGGCAATCTGTCTGTCCGCAAAACCTTTTTGTTTTGCTTCCAACAACAGTGCTTTTGGCAAGCTTTCTATGGTGTATTTTGATATTTCCATCTCCAAGAAGTGCAATTCCTCGTATTGTTTAAGGAACCACATATCTATCTTGGTGATCTCGTGGATACGTTTTAATGGTATTCCCAGTTGAATGGCGTCATAGATTACAAAAACCCTATCCCAGCTGGGTACACGTAATTTCTCGATGATGGTTTCGTAATCTTTGTATCCTTTACCATCGGCTCCCAGACCATTACGCTTAATCTCCAAGGATTGTGTAGCCTTGTGCAGGGCTTCTTGGAAGGAACGCCCAATTCCCATTACCTCTCCTACCGACTTCATCTGGAGTCCCAAGGTTCTGTCAGAACCTTCGAATTTATCAAAGTTCCAGCGTGGTATTTTTACGATTACGTAGTCCAATGTTGGTTCGAACAAAGCTGAAGTCGACTTGGTAATCTGGTTGTCCAACTCATCCAACGTATAACCAATGGCCAATTTAGCAGCGATTTTTGCAATCGGATACCCCGTGGCCTTGGATGCCAACGCAGAGGAACGGGAAACCCTCGGGTTAATTTCAATGGCTATAATGTCTTCTTTTTCGTCCGGGCTAACGGCAAACTGTACGTTACATCCACCGGCAAAATCCCCAATGCTGCGCATCATATGGATGGCCATATCACGCATTCGTTGAAACGTCCTGTCCGATAGGGTCATAGCGGGAGCCACCGTAATGGAATCCCCTGTGTGGATACCCATCGGATCCATATTCTCGATAGTACAGATGATGACTACGTTGTCGTTTTTGTCACGTAGCAGTTCCAATTCATATTCCTTCCACCCCATTAGGGCCTTATCGATCATCACTTCGTGAATTGGGGACACTTCCAACCCATGGCTCAGCTGACCATCAAAATCCTCCGGGTCGTGAACTATGGCCGCACCTGCTCCACCAAGGGTAAAAGAAGCCCTGATTACCAATGGAAATCCAAATTCTTGGGCAATTTCCTTTCCTTTTAGGAACGAGGTCGCCGAGGCCTGGGGAGGCATGCCTATTCCAATTTTCAGCATTAATTCCCTAAACTTTTCCCGGTCTTCGGTTATGTTGATGGCATCAATGTCAACCCCGATGATCTCCACTCCAAAATCTTCCCATATCCCTTTATCATCTGCTTCGATACAAAGATTCAGCGCTGTTTGCCCGCCCATGGTCGGTAAAACCGCATCAATATTGGGATGCTTTTTAAGTATTTCGATTATCGACTTGGTGGTCAACGGTTTAAGGTAAACATGATCTGCCATAGCTGGGTCCGTCATAATGGTGGCGGGGTTGCTATTTATCAAAATGGTTTCGATACCATCTTCCCGTAGGGAGCGAAGTGCTTGGGAACCGGAATAATCGAACTCACATGCCTGACCGATGATGATCGGACCAGAACCAATAATCAAAATGGAATTTAAATCTTTTCTTTTGGGCATTTTCTTAAGGGGTTTCTCGGTTATCTGCTTATATGTCAAAAAAAAGGTGTTACCTGGAAAAGTAACACCTTTAATTTAAATAATAAATACTATCATTATTTTTTATGTCTTGGCTCAGAGGAAACAGTTAATCTTTTTCTTCCTTTGGCTCTTCTTCTCGCAAGAACTTTTCTACCATTGGCAGTCGCCATGCGCTCCCTAAAACCATGCTTGTTTCTTCTCTTCCTTTTGGATGGTTGATACGTTCTTTTCATTTCCGAACTGTTTTATGGATTTGTTGATGGGAAGTTACTCTTCCCTAAAAAATTCTGGGCGCAAATATACAAAGACTTTTTACTTTGGCAAGCCCAAACTTAAAATATTTAATTAAGTTTTTAGTACTTTTGCCTGCGCTTAACTAAAGGTAAAAACTCTAGACCACATGTTCAATAAAAATATCAAGCTCGTTATTGCCGTTCTTATTATAGCCTATGCCGTATTTCAGTTTATTGAGGGCAATATTGGCAATGGAATTGCACTGATCTTGCTCTCCCTTGTTTTCATTTTTCTTTATTTCCGGAACGAGTTCATTCTTTTGGCGTTTCTTAAAATGAGAAAACAGGATTTGGACGGTGTACAGGGCTGGTTGGATAAAATTAAGAACCCGGAATCTGCTTTGATCAAAAAGCAAGTGGGATATTACAATTATTTGCACGGTATCATCTACTCCCAGAAAAATCTGACCCAGGCCGAAAAATACTTTAAAAAGGCCCTAAAATTTGGTTTGACCATGGATTACGATGTGGCCATGACCAAATTGAGCTTGGCCGGTATTGCCATGCAAAAGCGCAGAAAGCGTGAAGCGACACAATTGTTGCAAGAGGCCAAAAAATTGGATAAAAACAATATGCTTACCGATCAAATCAAAATGATGCAGCAGCAGATGAAGAAGATTTAATTTTTACTTTATCTTTTTATTTTGGTGGTATTGCACACTTGATTTGGGATGCCTCCGCTCCATAATTTGTTATTAAGAGGCCCCTTAAAAATTTCTGTATTTCGAATGCATCTTTTTTAAAGTTCTATCGTCTATTAAGTGAACCATAAAATTCATTCACTTATGAAAACAGATAAATCTTGTAATTGCAATTGCGAACCTTGTAACAACGGAAGATGTTCAGATTGTACATGCAACAACTGTACGTGCACCAATTGTAATTGTTAAACCAAGAATCAGCTTGAACATCATAATTCAAGCTGATTTTTTATCTTTAAGTATGACCACAACACAGATTTGGGAGACGTATTCGGAAGACATCAAACGTTTTATTCTCAGTAAAACCAAAGATGAAACTGTTGCAAATGATATTTTACAAGACACCTTTATAAAGGTACACACCAAGCTGCACACCCTAAAAGATGGCAACAAGCTAAAATCTTGGTTGTTTTCCGTAGCGCGATATACTTTGATGGATTATTTAAAAACCAGTAAAGTAAAAATTGAATTTAATGATTTTGATACAGAGGATGTTCCTGAAACCCATGAACATACCGAAAAAGATTGTTTAAGAGGTATTTTAGTTAATCTACCTAAAAAGTACAGAGAACCTATCTTTTTGGCCGATATAATGGGATTAAAACAAAAAGAGGTTGCAAAAAAATTAAGTTTACCGTTACCCACCGTAAAATCGCAAATACAACGTGGACGACAAAAAATTGCCGAAGGCTTTATGGATTGTTGTGGTTACGAAATGAGTGAACAAGGCTATCTAGTAGGCCAATTACAGGACAAAGAGGATTGCAAAATTTGCAAGTAGACCCGACCGAATAAAACTATTCTTTTGTTTTGCTTTGGAGTGTTAGGTATTGAGATAGATAACCCCAAACAAAAACCAATTTACCACTACCACCAAGAATATTAGCGCCAATACCAATTACTTCCCTACATTCCCCACTCGGTAATATCCTTTGTTCGGTATTTCTATGGTGTACTTTTTGCGGGAAGCATTGTTTAAATGAGGTTCGCGCAACCAAGGGTTGTGTCGTTTTAATATCTTATAGTTTATTTCGTACTGTTCTGCGAAATCCGCCCAATTGGATACCGCAGTATCAATTTCAACGGTAAAAGTGGGCACCTTTTCGTACATATCGTCCTGATCTAACTGAAAACCATATTTTTCTGGATGGGATAGAATTTCTTTAATGGCCAAAATGCGGAACACATAGCGGCCTGTCTCCTGCCCCAACAATAGATCGTAATAATCGTCCACTTGTTGAATATCCATATATTTTTGAACCCCGGCAGGTCCGGCATTGTACGCGGCTGCGGTAAGGGTCCAGCTACCAAAACGATCTTTCCATTTGTTTAAATAGTCGCAAGCGACCTGAGTCGCTTTTTCCACATGATAGCGTTCATCCACATTGGAATTGACCTCCAGACCGTACTCCTTGCCCGTGGCGCGCATTATCTGCCAAAAACCGGTAGCTCCTGCTGGGGAAACTACATTTTGCAAACCACTTTCGGCCACGGCCAAATATTTAAAATCATCCGGGATTCCGTTCTTTTTAAGAATGGGTTCAATGATTGGAAAGTATTTGTTGGCCCTTTTCATCAATAAAAGGGCATTGGATTGCCAATAGGTGTTCACCAAAAACTCCCGGTCCACGCGCTCCATGATCTCTGGATCTTCCTGTGGAACCGCTTCTCCGGCAAAATTCAGGTCCTCAGGGATTTCAATGGCGCTTATTTGATATGTATCCGCAACATTTTTGTCCGATACCGTTGTTTCAACTTCTTGCAATTCTGGTTTTTCATCCACTTCATTCGACTGCACGGCAAAAATCAACGTGCTCACTACGGCCATTAATCCAATAAAGGCCAATATGTTTTTTACTTGTTTCATGTCTTCCCTAATTTATTATCAATGTAAAGATACTATTATATAGACGAAATTATTCCAAAATAATTGTGGAGAGGTGCTCATTGAACCAACGAGCACGGTGAATGATCATGGTATGTGTGCCATTTTTTACCAAAATGCAGTCCTTTATATGGGATGGTGGAAAAACTGCATCTTTCTCCCCTTGAATATGAACGGTATGCTCCGGAGGAACCTCTTGATCCCAGTTCACAATCTGATCTATGGACCAATCAATATAATATTTGTCGCGAACGGACAGATATTTTTCGTACAAGTGCAAACGCTTGGTCACGGTTTCGCCAAAGGCATATTTGGCCAACAATTCCACATTGTTCACCAAACCCGTTGGTAGCAGTTTGTGGACTTTGGTGTACTTGGCAAAAATCATTCTTTTAGGTAGCTCGTGCTTACTTTTTACCGACGATACCACGATCAGCTTTCGTACGGGCATGATCTTGGCCATCTCTTGTACCAACATACCACCAAATGAAACCCCCAACAAAACTGGGTTGGGTTCGTTTATTTTTTTGCACATTTTTTTGGCATATGCTTCCAAATCCATTCCTTTTTCGGGCACGAACCACTCCAAGGTATGGCAAGTAAATTGGTCTTCCGGAAGCTTGATCCCCTCAAAAATCGAAGAATTGGCAGCCATTCCTGGCATTAGGTAGACATGGGTTTTGTTATCGGTCATAGTACACCAAATATCGATAAGGACTAGGAAATTAGCAATATTTTCACTACTTTTGTAGCCCTTTTGCAGCCAACCCCACCTAACCGATACATTATTTATATGATGGGGGAATTAGAGATACCTTAAGGTATTTCTGCGAGTCATTAAAAAAACAAGTTCTATATGACAACATTGGAAATCACTGACAATAGTTTCCTACGCCAATTTGAAACTACCGTCAATGGGCATTTAGCCAAAATTGAGTACTCTTCACAAGAGCGTAAAGTATTTTTGACCAAACTGGTTATTCCGGAAGAAATTACAAAAGAAGGCTTTAAAGAGGATTTTATTAAAGCTGTATTGAACGAAATCCAAGAGAAAAATCTAAGAGTTGTGCCTACAAGTCCGCAAATTGCAGGTTTCTTAAGAAAAAACAGGCAGTACAAGGAAATGTTGCCCGTAGGTATCCGAATCTGATTTGATCAATGATCAAAAACATCCAAGCCTCCTTTTTCAGGAGGTTTTTTTATGCCACAATCTCACTGGAAACAAACTTGAAGCGAACCAGTCCATCCGCGTCGATATCTTCTAACTCTACTTGGTGCAAGGTGTTCACCAAAGCAGGGTCCCAAGGAGCCTTTACCTTGATGTAGTTTTCGGTAAAGCCATGAATATAGCCTTTCTTGTTCTCCCCTTCGAACAGTACGGTCCGTACAGTACCCAATTGGCTCTCGTAAAAAGCCCTTCTTTTTTTGGCAGACAGTCCCCTTAACATTTTACTCCGTTTGTTGCGTACCTTTTTGGGCACCACATCTTCCATTTCGGCCGCTACTGTATTGTCCCTTTCAGAATAGGTAAATACATGCAGGTAAGAAATATCCAAATCGTTCAAAAAGTGATAGGTTTCCAAGAAGTGTTCGTCCGTTTCCCCAGGGAACCCAACGATCACATCCACACCAATACAGGCGTGGGGCATAGCAGATTTGATGCGTTTCACCCTATCCACATACAAATTGGACAAATATCGACGTCGCATCTTCTTTAAAATATCGTCGCTCCCACTCTGCAAAGGCACATGAAAATGGGGAACGAAGGAGTTGCTCTGTGCAACAAAATCGATAGTCTCGTTCTTTAACAAGTTTGGTTCTATGGAAGATATGCGCAATCTATGGATGCCATTGATGGTATCCAACGCTTTTACCAAATCCAAAAAGGTATGCTCATGCTTTTTATTGCCAAACTCACCTTTCCCGTAGTCGCCAATATTTACCCCGGTAAGTACGATCTCCTTAATATCCTGCGAGGCTATTTTTTTGGCGTTGTTCAATACATTGCTCAATGTATCGCTGCGCGAAATACCGCGTGCCAAGGGAATAGTACAATAGGTACATTTGTAATCGCAGCCGTCCTGCACCTTTAAAAAGGCACGTGTGCGGTCGCCAATGGCGTAACTCCCCACATAAAAATCGGCATCTTCGATTTCACAAGAGTGCACTTCGCCCTTATCGTTCTTGGTAAGGTCGTTCAAATAGTCCGTGATCTTGAACTTTTCCGTTGCACCCAGTACCAAATCAACACCATCCACCTCGGCCAATTCTTCTGGTTTCAACTGGGCGTAACAGCCCACAGCCGCTACAAAAGCATCGGGATTCGACTTTTGGGCCTGTTTTACAATAGTTTTAAAGCGTTTATCCGCATTTTCCGTTACCGAACAGGTATTGATTACGTATACATCTGCTTCATCCGAAAAGTCCACACGCTGAAAATCCTCCTTTTCAAAACCTCTGGCAATTGTAGAAGTTTCGGAGAAATTGAGTTTACAACCCAATGTGTAAAATGCGACCTTTTTGCTCATTTGCCTGCCTTACTTTTAGGGGGCGCAAAGATAACGATTTGTTGTGAGTTATCGAAAATGATCGCATTGTTGATAACCCAACTGTAAAATGCCCGCTGTCAACTGTTTACTGCCTACCAAAAAATAGAAAAAAGCATAAAATTAGTTAACTTGAACCATAAACTAAAATCAACTCAATGAAAATCAGATTACTTCTAATAGGATTGATCGTATTGACCTCCTATTCTTGTAAAACCGAAACCAACTCGTCCTTGGCAGATCATCAAGGAGAAGAAAATTATTCCGTGATCATAAGCGATACCAAAGTAGGGTACCTAAAAGTGAATACCATTGGAGATACCATTAATATAGATTACGACTATAAGAACAATGGCCGTGGACCAACAATAAAAGAGACCCTTGTCCTCGACTCCAAAGGCTTCCCGGTTAGCTGGGAAGTAACAGGTAACACCACATTTGGAAATGCAGTGAACGAAAAATTCTCCATGGAGGGCGATGGTGCTTCATGGACCGACGCCACCGGTTCGGGCAATACCGTTTTAGATACCCCAAAGCTTTATGTAAACCAATTTGGCAGCCCGTACACCGCAGTCTTGGCAGCTCGATTATTGATGGATGCACCCAATAACACCTTACCCGTGCTTCCTGCCGGTAATCTTACTTTGACCAAAATGGAAGAGGTAAATGTACCGAATGCATCAGGTGACGGTGAATTGGCCTTGACCACCTATGCCCTATCCGGTGCCGAAATGAATCCATCTTACTTTATTGTGGATGAAAACAACAAATTCTTCGCCGCTATCTCACCACGATATATTGTAATCAGGGATGGATACGAAGCCGAAGAAAAAAGTTTAAGGGAACTTGCCGAAAACTATTCTGCAGAACGCTACGAAAAGCTACAAAAAGAATTTGCCCACAACTACACTAAAAAGGTACGCATTGCCAATGTTAAGGTTTTTGATCCTAAAACATTGTCTTTGACCGACCCTGTATCCGTTGTAGTGGAAGATGAAAACATCACGGCCATAGAATCTGCAGATACCACTGGCGACAACGAAGTTCTTATCCAAGGAAACGGGGGAACCTTAGTTCCTGGATTATATGAAATGCACGCCCACACGGGGGACAATGGAGCCTTATTGAATGTTTTGGCCGGAGTTACCTCTTTCAGAGATATGGGCAACAACACCGAAGTACTTAGCAACCTTATCGATAAAATCAATTCTGGTGAATTGGCAGGTCCACGGATAACCCGACTCGGATTCATCGAAGGAAAAAGTCCATACAGTAGCAATAACGGTATTTTGGTGGAAACAAAAGAGGAAGCCTTGGCCGCAGTGGACAGTTACGACAGCCTTGGCTTTTATGGTATAAAACTGTACAATAGTATGAACGGCGAATGGGCGCCCGCCATTGTAAAAAAAGCACACGATCAAGGCTTGTTCGTTACAGGACATGTTCCTGCATTTTCCAATGCCAACGATATGCTAAGAGCAGGCTACGACGAGATGACGCACATTAACCAAACCATGCTTGGATGGGTACTGGAACCCGAAGAAGACACCCGGACCCTATTGCGACTCACCGCCATGAAACGCTTTCCCCAATTGGATTTGAACAGCGATAAAGTACAGGAAACCTTGGACCTGTTCGTGGCCAACCAAACAGCAATGGACCCCACATTGTCCATTCATGAACGCTTAATGCTCTCACGCAACGGAGAAGTTACGCCTGGCGCCTTGGATTATGTGGACCACATGCCGCCCAATGAACAGCGAAGCCTAAAAGTAGCCCTGGCTCAAATTGCCGACGATGAAGAGGATAAGGCCTACCGGGATGCCTACGATAAAATTGTGGAAACACTAAAATTAATGAAAGATAAAGGAATACTCATTGTTCCTGGAACCGATTTGGGCGGTGCATTTAACTTACATCGCGAACTAGAGCTCTATACTGAGCAATTGGGCTATACTCCCGCCGAAGTACTTAAACTTGCCAGCTATGATATGGCACAATACCTAGGGCATGAAAGTTTGGGAAGCATAGAAGTTGGTAAATTGGCCGATTTCTTCCTAGTGCCCGGAAACCCTGTGGAAAATATCAAGGCCATAAAAAGTATCGCCATGGTATCTCGCGGAGGAACAATTTACTACCCCTCCGAGGTATATCCCGCCTTTGGAATAACCCCGTTTACCGAAAAGCCCCAGATTTCGGAATAAACTAATTATTTATAAGTTTCAAGGCCAGTGGGACAATCTCACTGGCTTTTTTCTGCAGCAGGTCCCAAAATTTTAAACTAACCACCGGAATAGATACAAATTCCATTATTTTTTTGTTACTTGTAAATACTTCCCCCGCATACATGGGCATTGAAACACATTGCCTCATAGCTATGCCTAAATTATGCACAAAATGAGAAAAATGGTAATGGCACTACTGCTGCCACTCTTTGCTTTCGCTCAAAACTATGGGCCGCCTATTATTGATATGCACCTACACGATTATACCCCACAGACATATTTCGTGGCCCCGGCCCGTGATGGTGTTTTCTCGCCCAAAGATTATGAAACCTTCAAAACTGAGCTAATTAAGGCCTTAAAAGAAAACAACATTACAAAAGCTGTTGTAAGCACTATTGGGGGAGCCAACACCTTGGATGATGAAGGCATTTTGATTCCTGGCTACTACACCAACTCTCCGCCAAAAGACACTGTGGCCTTCAAAGCATTGATAACCTCTGGCAAACTCAAAGTCTTTGGGGAAATAGGCGCTGTTTATGATGGTTACACCCTATCCGACCCCGAGTTTGAACCCTATTTGGACATTTGTGAGCGCTACGATATTCCCGTTGCAGTGCATACGGGTGGCGGTCCTTCCGATATTACGACCCGATGCTGTCCCAACTTTAGAATAAAATTGGGAGACCCTCTTACCTTGGAAGATGTTCTGGCCAAACACCCAAATCTACGTATCTATTTGATGCATGCCGGAGAGGTGTTTTATGAAAACGCTCTTCGTCTAATGTTACAATATTCTCAACTATATTCGGATTTGGGAGTGATATTATGGGTGGACGAACAACCAAAGGACTATGCAGAACAATTTTTACGTAAAGCGAAAAAATATGGCCTTATCGATAGGGTTATGTACGGCTCGGACCAAATGGTGTGGCCACATGCCATTAAAAAAAGTATCGACCAATTGAACAGTTACGATTTCTTGACCGAAAACGATAAAAGAAAAATTTTCTACGAAAACGCAGTACGTTTTTTACAATTGGAGGAGTAGGTATTTGATACCTACATTTTAAACCATCCTATCTTATTAAAGCTATCTTGAACAGCATGGCTAGGTCCGCCGGCAGAAAGAAACAATAATCATGACCTTAACATTTTAATTTGAACCCTCACCAACAGGTATATATCCCTTAACACCATCCTATTCACCAAGCTAAATTCAATGTTAGACTATTTAGAACATCCATGTAACTTGTGGTCAATCTATAAGCCTGTTAAAAATAACGGTGCTGTTGTTTAAAGAGCCCTATACCAACCCTGCTTTTTTTTAATTTTAAAGCGTTAGGAACACCGGTTACCTCCGACAACATAGGTGTTTGATCATCAATCAAAAAAACAGATATACAATGAAACTTTCACGTATCCCATTGATAATTGGCGCGTTACTCTTTATGCGACCGATAAATGCCCAAACTACACAAAATATCCCTTTACATCCCGATTATTGGACTCCGGCCCAAGGCAGCTCGGTAAATTTTGAAAATTTTGATGGTAAAGAGACTATTATAGTCAATGGCACTGCTTTTGCCAAAGGATTCGAATTTTCCAACGGCGCTATGGAAATGGAAGTGTACGCCAACCAAAAACGTAGCTTTGCGGGCGTAGTCTTCCGTAAATCAGAAGGAAATTTTGAAGAGGTGTACATGCGCATGCACAAGTCGAGGCAAGTGGATGCGGTACAATACACCCCTACCTACAACAACGAGAGCAACTGGCAGTTGTATCCTGAATTTCAAGCGAATGTCGCCTTTAAGACCGAAGGTTGGAATCTGTTCCGGATAGAGGTCGAAGATTTAGGCGCCACCTTGTTTATCAATGGTGAAGAGGTGATGCGGATAGATCGATTAAGATCGGGCAATTTAATAGGGGAAATTGGTCTTTTTGCCCTGTTCGGAAATAGGTTCGCCAACTTAAAAATTACCAAAACCGGTGAGGCCGTGGTTAAAGAGCCATATCCTATACTAACTCCCGAGAAAGGTATTATAGGCGAATGGGACATAACTGAGGCCCAACCTTACATAGATGGCGAAATACGCTTCGAAGATTTTGAAAATGCGAAGACCACCACTGTTTACACTGAGCAATCTGGCATATTGCCCATTTCCAGATATTTGGCAAAGCCTACATCGGGCAACTTTGAACGCAACCAAGAAGCTTATACAGTAGCATCCGCAACCATAGCGGTGGATAACGCCCAGACCCGCTTATTCTCTTTTGATTTTAGCGATAAAATCATTGTGTATTTAAATAGGGAAGCCATTTTTTATGGCAATAATGCCTTCAGGTCAAAAAACAATCAGTTTCAAGGGCATTTAGGCCTAACTGCCAACAAAATTCCGCTTAAACTTAAAAAGGGGTTTAATACCCTGCACTGTGTGGTTATCGATAGAGCCAATGGTTGGGGACTAATGGGAAAGTTGGAATAAGGATTAAAAATTCCGCCATTTTTGGGTCAACTCAAAGACATGTTCCAAAATTTTGGCCTCGGTCCCGTTGAACTCCATATTACGACGTTTCATCATGGCCTCGGCTACCTCAAATGCCTTATTGGTCCTAAAAGTGGTGTAGCCCGATGCACCTCCCCAACTAAAACTTGGGATAAAGTTTCTAGGAAAACCACTCCCGAAAATATTGGCGCTTACGCCTACCACAGTTCCGGTATTGAACATTACATTGATACCACATTTGGAATGGTCGCCCATCATTAAGCCACAAAACTGAAGCCCTGTTTTTTCAAAGCCTTCTATTTTGTAGTTCCACAGGCGTACAGGTGCGTAGTTGTTCTTTAGATTGGAGGTGTTGGTATCCGCCCCAATATTGCACCACTCCCCCAATACCGAATTGCCCAAAAAGCCATCGTGTCCTTTGTTGGAGTTGGCGAACAACACGGCATTGTTCACTTCCCCACCTAATTTACTTCCTGGCCCCGCGGTTACGGCACCATAAATTTTTGCTCCCATTTTTAAGATGGCATTATCGCAGAGTGCCAATCCTCCACGAACGGTGCAACCTTCCATCATTAAAGCGTTTTTGCCAATATATATTGGCCCGGTGGAAGCGTTCAAAATACAGAAATCCACTACAGCGCCTTCCTCTATAAATATATTTTCAGGGTTTTTAACTTGGTTGGTATCGGGTATGGGCTCACTTTTTCTGCCTTTGGTAACCAAATCGAAATCAGATTGGAGGACAACCGCATTATTGGAAAAGATATCCCATGTTTTTCGAATGGTCAATACATCGCCCGTAAACGGTAAAGCGATGTAATTGGAAGCCTCAAATTGCATTTCGGGCCTATCGGTTACATAGGCAATATACCCATCGTTATCCATAAGCGCCTCCCCCATTTTAAGTTTTTGAACAGCCTGCACCAAGGCATTGTTCGGAAGATAACTCCCATTGATCACTATATTTTGATCATTGGTCCTTAAAGGAAACTTTTCGGACAGGTAATCTTCGGTTCGAAAACTAACTGGGGCCTTCAACCATTTTTCCCATTTTTCGGCTATGGTCAAAATACCTATACGGATTCCTGCTACGGGACGCGTTAAGGTAAAGGGGAACAGGTCTTCGCGGTGGTTACCGTCAGAAAGGATATAGTTCATTGCTCAGCTTTGAATACTGTAAAAATAAAAAACGCCCTCGAAAACCATCGAGAGCGTCCATATATTTCGTTGAAAAGTTCGACCTACTCGGCCTTCTTCTCTTCTTTCTTGAATTTTTTGTACTTGTTCTTGAACTTATCGATTCTACCAGCGGTATCTACCAATTTAGTCTTACCAGTGTAGTACGGGTGCGAAGTTCTTGAAATTTCCAATTTCACCAAAGGATATTCAACACCATCCACAGTGATGGTTTCTTTCGCTTCAGCAGTGGACTTTGTAATAAAAACATCCTCGTTGGACATGTCTTTAAAAGCAACCAATCTATAGTTTTCTGGGTGTATATCTTTTCTCATCGTCTTAAATGCTTAATCTCAGAATTTTCAGGGTGCAAATTTAATGATTTCTTTGATATTGCCAACTTAAAATCACTAAAAAAATAAAAGTAAATTTATATGTAACAAATTTAGGCAATATTGCACTAACCAACTATAATCAAAACAAATTTTAAAAAAATGGAAGAACAACAAGTTAAAACGGGAAAATTTGCACTTAACTATGGGCTTTTGTTAGGTGCTGTTTTTGTGGTGTTCGGCATAATGCTCTACACCCAAAAAATGCATTATGAGATGAGCACCTCGGTAATGGTAATCTCCATTGTACTCATGGCAGCTGCTATATTTATTGCCGTAAACTCCTTTAAAAAGGCCAACGGCGGATACCTGGCCATTTCAGAAGCTTTAAAAGTTGCTGTTGGAGTGGCCCTGGTAGGCACCATATTGTCCCTTGCATATCAATATGTTCTAACAAATTTTATTGAACCCGACTTTATGGACAAGGCCATGGAAATTGCAAAGCCCAAGGCCATGGCCCAAAACCCGAACATGACCGAGGAACAATGGGAGCAAGGTGTGGAAATGCAAAAAAGCTTTGCTTGGATACAATATCCCGTTGGGTTGATCATCAACTGTGTGATCGGATTGATTATCGGTCTCATTACCGGATTGATCTTGAAAAAGTCCAAAGCGGAATACTAAAACAAAAAATGCTACTTTTGGAGGGAATTCCAGAATCGAACAATGCAGATTTCCATTGTAATTCCTTTACTTAACGAGCAAGAATCGCTAATAGAACTTCATGATTGGATTGTGCAAGTGATGCAATCCAATCATTTTTCTTATGAAATCATCTTTATTGATGATGGCAGTACCGATGGTTCTTGGAAAACTATTTCCGAACTGTCCGAGCAAAACAAAAATGTAAAAGGGATACGTTTCCTTAAGAATTTTGGCAAATCGCAGGCACTGCACGCCGGGTTCAAAGCCACCGCAGGCAATGTAGTGATAACTATGGACGCCGACCTTCAGGACAACCCAGAAGAAATTCCGGATATGTACCGAATGATCACCCAAGAAGGTCGCCATGTGGTATCGGGCTGGAAAAAGAAACGGTACGATTCGGTTATCACCAAAAACATACCCTCCAAACTCTTTAATTGGGCCGCCCGGAAAACCTCCGGTGTAAAACTGCACGATTTTAACTGTGGCCTCAAGGCCTTTAACCAAAATGTTGTAAAGACCATCGAAGTCTCTGGAGAAATGCACCGCTACATTCCTGTATTGGCCAAAAATGCGGGCTTCTCGGACATTACCGAAAAAGTGGTACAGCATCAAGCCCGAAAATATGGTTCCACCAAATTTGGGGCAGAACGCTTTATTAATGGTTTTTTGGATTTGATCACCATTTGGTTCGTATCAAAGTTTGGTCGAAGGCCCATGCATCTTTTTGGAGCCTTGGGGGTGCTCATGTTCTTTGTCGGGTTTGGTTTTTCCCTGTATTTGGGGATCGATAAACTATTCTTGAACCCGACCGGACGTTTAATTACCCAAAGACCGCAGTTTTACATTGCTTTAACAGCAATGATCATTGGAACACAACTTTTTTTGGCCGGTTTTATCGGAGAAATTATGGTGAGGTCACGAAAAAATGACACCCGTTACAATATCTCCGATAAAATTAACCTTTAAGCCATTTTCAAACCTTATAAACTTTGTATTTTTAAAGAAGCAAACAATTCTAAACACTATGGATTCCATTACAAAGACAGCACAGACTTGGTTGACCGATTTTTTTGACAACGACACAAAAAAAGAGATCAAACACCTTATGGAAAAAAATCCAGAGGAGCTCAAAGAGCGCTTTTATAAGGATTTAGAGTTCGGAACCGGTGGAATGCGCGGTGTAATGGGCGTTGGAACCAATCGAATAAACAAATACACCTTGGGCAAAAACACCCAGGGACTCAGCAATTATTTAAAAAAGTGCTATACCGATAACGATATTCAAGTAGTGATCGCATACGATTGCAGGCATAATTCCAAATCCTTGGCAAAGACCGTGGCAGAGGTATTTTCGGCCAACGGTATTCGAGTTCACCTATTTTCAGATCTGCGAACAACTCCAGAATTATCCTTTGCGGTCAAATATTTGGGGTGTCACGCCGGAATTGTACTAACGGCCTCCCACAACCCACCGGAATACAATGGTTACAAAGTTTATTGGGCAGATGGTGGGCAGATCGTACCACCACAGGATGGGGAGATCATAGCCGAGATCAATGCACTTTCTTTTGAGGATATCAAATTTGTAAAAGACGACAGTTTGATAAGCATGATAGATGAAGATGTGGACGAAGCCTTTTTTGAAGCATCCGTTAAAAACGGAAATTTTGGAGCAAAAGGAAAAGATGACTTTAACATCGTCTTTACTTCCTTGCACGGAACATCGATCACGGCCATTCCGGAAGTATTGAAGCGTGCCGGATACAACAATGTCACCATTATAGAAGAACAAGCAAAACCTGACGGGGATTTCCCTACCGTTGAGTCGCCCAACCCGGAAGAGCCGGAAGCTTTGTCCATCGCCATTGCCAAAGCTGAGGAAATCGGTGCGGATATGGTGGTCGGAACCGACCCGGATAGCGACCGTTTAGGTATCGCTGTAAGAAACTTGGATGGGAAAATGGAATTATTGAACGGGAATCAAACTATGGTGCTGATGACCAAATTCCTATTGGACCAATACAAGAAAAAAGGATTTAAAGGCAACGAATTTATTGCTTCCACGATAGTTTCCACCCCAATGATGCAGCAAATGGCCAAAGCTTATGGCGTTGAGTACAAAACTGCGCTCACAGGGTTTAAATGGATCGGTAAAATGATCAAGGATTTTCCTAACTCTACATTTATTGGAGGAGGTGAGGAAAGCTTTGGGTTTATGGTTGGTGATTTTGTACGCGATAAAGATGCCGTCACCTCTACCCTTTTGGCCTGTGAAATTGCCGCCGATGCCAAAGCCAACGGTAGCTCTTTCTTTAAAGAATTGATCGATGCCTACGTTCAGTTTGGCTTCTACAAGGAAAAATTAATATCCATTACCAAAAAAGGAATGAGCGGAGCAGAGGAAATTAAACAAATGCTGAAAGATTTCAAGGAAAACCCCGTGGATACGGTGCAAGGCTCAAAATTACTGTACATTGAGGATTATAATACATCGGTCGTTAAAAATGTGCAGACCGGGGACGAGTTCACCCTACATTTGCCAAAGTCCAACGTATTGATCTATGAAACCGAGGATGGCACCCGGATTGCAGCAAGGCCAAGTGGCACGGAACCAAAAGTAAAGTTCTACATCAGTACAAATTCAAAATTAGAGAATGCAGCCGATTATAAATCCGTAAATTCGCAGTTGGAAACCAAATTGGAAGGTATCCTATCCGAGCTGAATTTATAAGTGAATGAACTACTTTAAAAAGATTCTCCGATTTGCGAAGCCATATCGCAAATACGGTTTTCTAAATATATTTTTCAATATCCTTTATGCATTGTTCAGTGCGTTGTCCTACGCCGCGCTGATACCAATGCTCAATGTCCTTTTCGACAAGACCAAACGTGTAAGCGAGCCACCGACCTTTCAAGGTATCGGTAAATTAAAGGAGTATTTTGAAGGTTATATGAACTATCAGGTAACCCTTCACTCGGGGGACGACCCCATGAAAGGACTGTTCTTGGCAATTGGCTTGATCCTCTTTTTGTTCTTTTTTAAGAACATCTTCAATTATCTGGCCATGTATTTTATCACATTTTTGAGAAATGGGGTACTTAAGGACATACGAAACAAAATGTACCAAAAGATAGTAGATCTGCCCATCTCCTATTTTTCAGAAAAGAAGAAAGGGGATGTTATCGCAAGGATCACATCGGATGTATTGGAGATCCAACACTCCTTTCTATCTATTTTGGAATTGATCGTAAGGGAGCCGCTTACCATACTTTTTACCATCATTGTAATGTTCTTGATAAGTGCCAAGCTTACCATTTTTGTTTTCATATTTATTCCCATAGCCGGAATGATCATATCCCGGATAGGTAAATCCTTGAAGAAGAAATCGGACAAGGTACAAAAAGAGCAAGGTGAATTTCTTTCCATTGTCGAGGAAACTTTGGGAGGGCTTCGGGTAATTAAAGCGTTCAATGCCGAATCCAGATTCTTCAAAATATTTCAGAATTCTACCTCGCGTTTTTTCAAATTCTCCAATTCACTGTTAAATCGGCAAAACCTATCATCACCCACTAGCGAATTTCTTGGGATCGTTGTTTTTGGTGTATTGCTATGGTACGGAGGGCGAATGGTTCTTTTGGAAGGCTCTCTGGACGCCGCATCGTTTATATCCTATATGGGACTGGCATTTAATATTTTAACACCGGCCAAAGCCATCAGTAAAGCATCTTACGGTGTTAAAAAAGGAAATTCCGCAGCAGAACGTGTTCTGGAAATATTGGAATCGGAAAACCCCATCAAAAATATAGAGGGTGCCGAAAATAAATCCGATTTTAATACGGGAATTGAACTAAGGAATGTTGCCTTTAAATATGAAGATGATTATGTGCTTTCAGCATTTAACCTAAAGGTGGACAAGGGCAAAACCGTGGCCTTGGTGGGTCAATCTGGAAGTGGAAAAAGCACAGTGGCCAATTTGGTGACCCGCTTTTATGACGTAAACCAAGGTGAGATTTTGATAGATGGCACCAATATAAAGAACATAACAAAAAAATCGCTCCGTGGACTTATGGGCTTGGTTACACAAGATTCCATATTGTTTAATGATTCGGTAAAGAACAATATAGCACTTGGTAAAGAAAATGCCAACATGGATGAAATTATGGAAGCGGCCAAAGTTGCGAACGCACACGATTTCATAATGGAGCTGCCCCAAGGTTACGAGACCAATATCGGTGATAGCGGTAACAAATTGAGCGGTGGCCAAAAACAACGGCTATCCATTGCGAGAGCCGTCCTAAAAAATCCACCTATAATGATCTTGGACGAGGCCACTTCGGCATTGGATACCGAAAGTGAACGTTTGGTGCAGGATGCATTGGAAAAAATGATGCAGAACCGCACCTCGGTAGTAATTGCACATCGACTCTCTACAATACAAAATGCGGATATGATCGTAGTGATGAGCAAAGGTGAAATTGTAGAACAAGGAACACACGAGGAATTGATGAAATCTGCCAAAAACTACAAGAAACTGGTAGAGATGCAATCGTTTTCCTAGTAGGAAGGCGAACACGGGAGTGGATCATCTAAATTTTTAAATTACCCAGACCTTTAGTGACTATATACCAAATTCTGAGGCAAAAGGATTGTTCACATTCGCTCGTTAACTACGGCTACATTGAAACAAGGGCTGGATTCTGGACCGCAGGCAGTCAACTGCTAACTGCCAACTGCCAACTGCCAACTGCCAACTGCCAACTGCTAAACAAAAGATTTATCACCTTCGTTCAAAATGACACTGGCTTCCACACATTTCCTCTTTTAACCGACTCTGCACCTTCAGCCAAATTCCAAGTTACTAATTGGTTCTTAAAATTATTTATTGAACAATTAAACCTTTTCCCCTTACCTTAGTCCTAGCATCAAACAACAAGAACATTGATCGCTGAGGAAACCCTAGTACAAGAGCTTAAGCAGGAAGAAAGTCGAGCGCAGGCCTTTGAGGTATTAGTAAACACCTACAAAGAACGTCTGTATTGGCATATTCGGAGAATTGTGCTTAATCACGACGACGCAGATGACGTACTCCAGAACACTTTTATAAAAGTCTATAAAAACATTGATAACTTTAAAGGTGAAAGTAAATTATACTCTTGGATGTACAGAATAGCTACCAACGAATCGCTGACCTTTTTAAAACAGAAGTCCAAAAAAATAGGGATAAGCGATCAAGAGTTAAAGGACCGAATGGTAGATAATCTTCAGGCAGACGTTTATTTTGAGGGCAGTGAGATCCAGTTAAAGCTGCAAAAAGCATTGGCTACCCTTCCAGACAAGCAAAAATTGGTGTTTACCATGAAGTATTATCAGGAAATGAAATACAGTGAGATTTCCGAGGTGCTGGAAACTTCGGAAGGCGCTTTAAAAGCAAGCTATCACTTGGCCGTTAAAAAAATTGAAACATATCTTAGAGACAATTAAACCTTTGACCATTTTGAAAGTCAAACAAGAGCAATGAAAAAAGACAAAAAAAATAGTTTCAATACACCCAAAGGGTATTTTGAGGACTTTAATAGTCGTTTGATGGATAAAATCAAAAAGGAAGAAGCGGGCCACACCGAATCCTTGATTCCCAAACATGATGGCTTTAGCGTTCCAGAAGGCTATTTTGATGAAATAAGTTCCTCGGTAGCATCAGAACTCAATACAAAAGAAACCAAGGTAATCCCATTAATAGCAAACAAAAAACTCTACTATACCGTAGCCGCGGTTGCTGCCATTTTTGTACTGATTTTTAGTCTAAACCAGAGTTCCTCGGCAGAACCGATCTCTTTTGATGATCTGGCAAGCTCGGATATTGAAGCTTATCTGGAGAATACCGATCTTGAGATGACCACCTACGAAATTGCGGAAATTATCCCTTTAAAGGATATTGAACTGAACAATATTTTTAACGAAGTTCTGGAAGATGATGCCATTTTGGATTATTTGGACGAAAACGTAGACGAAATTGAACATTTATATTTAGATGACCTTGACTATGAATAAAAGAACACTCATATTTAGCACCTTACTTTTGGTTACCATGGCCATGCATGCCCAAGGACCAATTTGGGAACGTGTAAAGACCTTGAAAGTTGCCTTTATTACCGAACGTATTGATCTAACAAGTGAAGAGGCACAACAATTTTGGCCGGTGTACAATGAGCACGAGGAGACATTGGAACGCATTCGTAAAAAAGAACGGTTTGAACTGTTCTCGAATATTTCCAATGCACAAAATCTCACAAACAGTGAGTCCGAAACATTGTTGGACAATATCATGGCGCTGCAACAAGAAAAACTAAAGGCCGAAGAAAGTTTTTTGTTAAAAATGCGAAAAATAATTCCTGCCCAAAAGGTTCTTCTTTTGCTTAAGGCAGAAGAGGACTTTAAAAAGCAAATGATACACCAATTCCGTAAACGTAAGGGAGGTGGAGGATAACTTCATTTAAGAACAAGAAAGTAAAGAGGGGTCCCGATAAGGCTCCTCTTTTTTGATTAAACCTTTTTGTAAATCTCCTGTCTTATTTACAGTAAACCATTAAAATCCGATAATATGAAAAGTTTGAAGACATTTTTAATGATAGCAGTAATAGCAGGCGCACTCACCTCCTGTAAAGCGCAAACAACAGTCGTAAAGGTCTACCCAAAACATGGCACAGTGGTCTCCCACATATCCAACCCAAGGACAATTGTGCACAAAAAGACCAATTATTACTACGCTGATGGAGTTTGGTACAGAGCTCAAGGAAAAAAGTATATCGTTACGGCCGTACCCGCCGGAGTCAAAGTAAGGACATTGCCCCGGGGCAGTAAAGTAGTATATAGAAATGGGCGTCGATTTTACCAATACCGGGGCGTTTGGTATAAAAAAAGAGGGCGCAATTACGTTGTGGTAAACGTTTAACCGTATTTGGTTTTTGTTTGTTTTTTGGTTGATGAGCGGCGATTGATTCGCCGCTTTTTTTATTGAATAAAGATATTATATGGATTTCATCGATTTTTACATACCATACGTCCAAGTGAACAGATAACCTGATTTTTATCATAAATAGGCAGCTACAACCCACAGTAAATTTATAAGGTATTATATACAAACACCATAAATATGCTTGCTATTGAGAATCGAAATAAATGGACAGAGATAATTGATCAATGTCAACAATCCGATTTTTATCATACGTTTGATTACCATCAAATCACGAAAAAGGACGGTGAAAGACCTGTACTGCTAAAATATTCAAAAGGCAACTCACATATCTTACTTCCATTACTCATTAGGGACATTGAGGGAACCCAACTTAAAGATGCTACATCGGTTTATGGTTACGTAGGACCTTTGGGGAAACATATTGACCCGGATTTTGACAATTGCGATTTTAAATCTGAATTGGACACCTTCTTAAAGGACAATCAGATCATATCCGTATTTTCCAGATTGCACCCATACATCGAAAATCAACACCTTATCCTCAAGAATATTGGTGAAATTGTTTCGCATGGGAAGGTTGTAAATATTGATCTGACCAGAAGCTCTGATGATCAAAAACACGATTACAAGCGCAGATTAAGAACTTACATAAACAAAGAACATAAGGAGTATGAAGTAATAGATGGCGCATGTGAAAAATATTTGGACCCATTTATCGCAACTTACTGCGAAAATATGAAGCGGGTAAATGCCAAACCCAGCTACTTTTTTGGCAAAAAATACTTCTACGAACTTTTGGCCAGTGGACAGATCAATGCAGAACTTATCGCTGCAGTACATAAAGAAACAGGGGAATTCGCCGGCGGTGCAATTTTTACAAAAAAAGGCAAGACCATCCAATATCACCTATCTGGAGTAAAGGCCAAATTCTTTCATCTAAATCCAATAAAACTTTTAATAGACCATGCACGGGAAAAAGGAACTGAAGAGGGCTACGAAAACCTCAACCTAGGAGGGGGACTGGGCGGCCAGGTCAAAGATTCGCTCTTCTATTTCAAGTCGGGATTCTCCAAAGATCATCGGGAGTTTACATCGTGGCAATATATTGTAGATCAACCCAAATACGACAAATTGCTAAAAGAAAAAGAAGGATTGGAAAAGCCAATCGATAAAAGTTCATGCTTCTTTCCATTATATAGGCAACATATGGGTTCTGAAGACATTGAAATATCCGAAATAAACTGTCTTTCAAGATGATCGATAATCC
Source organism: Flagellimonas sp. ABD4_174 (assembly GCF_056160185.1). Classification (NCBI taxonomy): domain Bacteria; kingdom Pseudomonadati; phylum Bacteroidota; class Flavobacteriia; order Flavobacteriales; family Flavobacteriaceae; genus Flagellimonas; species Flagellimonas sp. ABD4_174. The sequence continues at coordinate 1,745,280 of NZ_JBSWWP010000001.1, read as the reverse complement.
TTTTACCACAAATACTTTTAGGGATATATGGTTCAAAAGTTTTGGAAAATCAGAATCGAGACTTCAGATTGAGAACCTTGCAGGTGCAGAATTTTACAAAAATGGTTTTGGTATTTATGTCAATTCCGGAAAAACCCATACAAAAGGTATGCTCTATTCCCTTACAGATGACATTAATATCAAAAATAATACCTTGTTGATCTACGATGTGCCCACATTTTTTAAATGTCCGGAACATATCCCCCATAAAACACTTCAAGTAAAAAAAATAAAGCAGTACCCTGGTTTTTTAATTGAATTAGAAGCGTTTGATGACCTTGGGGACTATCTGCGCAAAAGGTTCAAAAAATCCAGTAGGTACAAACTAAACAAATTTAAAAGGAGGTTAGACCAATGTTTTGATATTCAATACAAAATGTACAAGGGCGATGTTTCTGAGAAACGATATCTCGAAATTTTCGGGCAATTTAAGCAACTACTGGAAAAAAGATTTGCCGATAAAGGGGAACACAACAACAACTTGGATAAACAAGAATGGGAATTTTATAAAAATGTTGCCCGTCCCTTGATCAAAGAAAACAGAGCAGGTCTTTTTGTTATTGAAGCCCAAGGGACCCCCATAGCCATTACGTTGGTCTATTTTTCCAAACACATTATTTTCGACGCGATAACTGTTTTTGATATCGATTATTCCAAATTTCATCTGGGATCCATTAATATCATGTATTTAATTGAGTGGGGGATTGCGAACAATTACAGAACCTTGGATTTTTCGAAAGGCTATTTCGATTACAAGGCGAGATGGTCCACAAAAAAATATGATTTTGAATACCATGTCCTTTACAATCCTCGGTCGATTGTTTCTCGAACAAAAGCCTTCTTTTTAACTGCCTTCTTTAAGCTCAAACAATATTTAAGGAATCAGGGTATGGATAAGGTTGCCAATAAAGTTCTCTTTACAGTAAAAAAAAGAGATCGAATAGCGCACAATACAGGTATAAAACCGAACAATCCACCTTTCGAAGATTACAAACTTGAAGACAGCATGGACCTTATTGAGATTGATGGTCATGATTCGGAAATAAAAAAAGTCCTTTTCGATTTTTTATATCTATATAATGAAAATTTTAGCGACGTAAACTGCTTTAAACATACAAAAAAACAAAATCAATATATTTTTAAAGGAAAAAATACTGCCAAGACCATACTTTTTCCCAGTTACCAAAATTAGATAAAGAATATGCTTTTTAACTCGGTGGAATATCTAATTTTTTTACCCCTAGTATTCATTCTATACTGGGTAGTTGCCAAGTTCAATATCCTAAAGATTCAGAACGGGTTGATCCTTGCGGCCAGCTATCTATTTTATGGACTTTGGGATTGGCGTTTCCTTTTTTTGATACTGGCAAGTACAATAGTGGATTATTTTGTTGGGTTGGTCATTTACAAAAAACAGACACTGGGCAAAAAGGGGAAACTATTCCTTTGGACAAGTATTTTATTCAATATTTCCTTACTGGGTTTTTTTAAATATTATAACTTCTTTGTGGATGCTTTTGTAGATATGGTCCAACTTTTTGGTTACCCGATACAAAGTACTTGGACGTTGAACATTATATTGCCGGTAGGTATTTCTTTCTACACCTTCCAAACCATGTCCTATTCGTTGGACATTTACTTTAAACGAATAAAACCGACCCGTAACTTTATCGATTTTGCTACCTTCGTTGCGTTTTTCCCTCAACTGGTGGCAGGTCCTATTGAACGGGCCTCAAATTTACTGGGGCAAATTACCAACAAGCGTTCATTTAACTATGAACAGGCTGTGGATGGACTCAAACTCATACTTTGGGGTCTATTTAAAAAGATGGTCATTGCTGATGGTATTGCGCCAATCGTGGACGATATTTTTGCCAACTACGGTACAATGCCCGCGTCTACCCTAGTACTCGGGGTTTCGCTTTTCAGCTTTCAAGTATATGGCGATTTCTCGGGGTATTCCGATATTGCCATAGGTACCGCAAAACTTTTTGGCATCGAGCTGATGTCCAACTTTAAGTTTCCCAACTTTTCAAGAAATGTAGCAGAATATTGGCAACGTTGGCATATTTCACTTTCCACTTGGTTCCGACATTATCTGTACATACCCTTGGGCGGTTCGCGGGTAAGCAAGTTTAAATCCGTACGTAACATTTGTATCATATTCTTGGTGAGCGGTTTTTGGCACGGGGCCAATTGGACATTCATTTTTTGGGGGGGATTCCACGCGTTGGCCTATATTCCGGTATTTTTAATGGGAAAAAATACCATTTATAAGAACAATGTAGTGGCCGAGAACTCATTCTTTCCATCAATTAAAGAAATAGCCCAGCTTTTTACAACGTTCGCAATTGTAACGTTTTCCCGTATTTTCTTTAGATCGGAATCTTTGACCGACTCATTTATATTTATTAAAAGACTGTTTACCGAATTTAATTGGGAGCCCTATCATCATCCCATGGGGTACCGAATGATAGATTATTTTCTGCTACTCGGCATATTTGTTCTTTATGAGTTTAGGATGCGGAGGAACGAAAGAAATCCTTTTAAGTTTAAATCGCCCATAGTAAGGTTTATTGCCTATACCTTGGTAATCTTCTGTATATTATTGTTCTATGACGATGGTGTGGATCGTTCATTTATATATTTTCAGTTCTGATATGATAAAATTCTTTTTAAAAATAGCGCTATATCTCATCCTGATCCTTGTATCATTGGAGCTGTTGGTCAGGGCTTTTCACCTGTATCCAGAGGATTCACCGAGATATATAGACAAAATGGGTGTCGAGAAAAGAATTCCCAACCATAAAGGGTTTAGTGTGACCGGAAATAGGAGGCAAAACTTCTCGGAATACCACATCAACAATCAAGGATTCAACTCTTACCGTGAGTTTACACCAAGCTACTCAAAAAAAGAATTGGCCATAATAGGAGATTCCTACATCCAAGGTTTTCACCAAAACTATTACAACTCCATTGGCAAAAAAATTGAAAACAGGACCAAGGATCTAGAGGTTTATGAATATGGATATGCCGGATGGGATCTGGCCGACCAACTACATCTTTTACAAGCCTACGAAGAAGACTTTGACAAAATAGACCATATTGTGATCTATATGAAATACCCAATGGATCTTGCAAGGGCTACCTATCGACCCAACACTGCTCGGATAAAACAATTGAACTCTATCCCATTTAAAATACGGGACAATATAAAATTGCTCTATTATGCCTCCCAAATCGGGTTTTTGGACCCTGTAAAAAATCTTTTTTTAGAAAAACAAGATGCCAAAAAAGCATCAACCAACGATCAAAAAACTACCCAGGACAGCCTATATCTTGCCAATTTTGAAGAATTATTGAACGCATACCCCTTCAATAAAGAAAAAACCAGCATACTTCTCGACAAAAGACAGACTTCACAAATATTTCTGGAATACTGTACCAAAGCTGACATTGATATAATCGATTTTGGGAGTGAGTTTGAACGGACAAAAATGCCAACTACCCTGATTTACGATATGCACTGGAACAATAATGGCAGAAGTTTGGTCGCCAAGAGCATTATAAGTCATTTAGGGCTTTAAGTGTTCAATGGATACTCGAGATTGGTGCTTTTCCAGTTATGGTTCCTGAGTTTTTTGGCCCTTTTCTTATATAAGAATTTATCCATGTTGAACCATTTCCCAAGAATACCCTTTTCCCGTAACCACTGTTTTAATCGGAGCTTAAATTTTAGATAGTTTAATTTTACCCGAGCAGAGACCGAATTTTTCTTATAGAAAACATCGTAATGATAATTATAGATATGGTTCGACCATTTGGCCTTGAACGTGGTTTCTCCCATCAAAGTATCGAACCAATTGAAATTATGGTCAAGCATCCATTCTATTAATTTTACCATCCGAATATCTCCCAATTGATATCGATGATAGTCTGGATCATAACCATGGATATAACCAAAACATATATCACTTAAACAAAATTCCAATGAAATTGAAATGGGCTCATTATTCACGTAAATTACAAAAAGCAAAGCTTCCCTGTTCAAGATCATTGGATAAATAAGGTGATGATAGTACTTCCATTCCAATAAATACCGATTAAAAGTTTTCTTTTCTTCAAACCTGGCCTTGAGCATTTGATAAAACTTATCAAATAGAAAATCATAGTGGTCTTGATCTATCTCACCGATAAAAAATCTATATGTTGTATTGAACCTATTTTCAAGCTGTCGTTTTCTCGCTTTAATATTTTTGATTGTGGACTTGCCCAAATTCTGTTTCAAATAATCGGCAACGTCAGTACAGCCCATTAAATTACAAGCAAAACCTTTATACTGCCTAATTCGCTTCACATTAAAACCCTTGAGTGAATTAACGCCTTTGGCAACTAGATAATCGGGGATATCCTTTTCAATTAAAAATTTGCTCTGATCAATTGACAATGATCTAGATATAGGCAAATCGTAATTGGTTCCAGTTATTTTGTTATAAAGGGGAACAGTATAATATGGGGAAACACTTCTCCTTAAAAAAAGATTAAAAATAAAACCTGAATCATGAACCATAAAAAAAGATATTTACTTCTTGACTTTTTGATTTGGCCCTGAATTACATTCAGATTAAATGTAGCAAGAACAACACAACTTCAAGCACAATTACGTCGAAAACCATCTCTTTTCGACCATTAGAAATTAAGGATACAACAAATGCTCAAAAATATTGCACCTCTAACGGAACAACAACTTGGCAATTCTCTTGTTCCCAGCTGCAAAAGCTGTGGAATCATTTAAAAACCGAAGAGTAAAGAAAGGCTCTTCACTCAATTCCTTCCAGCTCTTGCCCCCATCGGAGGAATAGGAAATTCCCGTAAATCCGGCTACTACCATGGCTTCCCCATTGGAATTGGGCACAAACTGCACACAACTCTTATAGCCGGGCTCGTGACCATCAGCAACCAATTGCCATGTCTTGCCACCATCAATGGTTTTGACCTTATTGGCCTTATTGGATTTGGGTTGGGTATAGTCCCCCCCTATGGCAAACCCAATATTTTCATTAAAAAAATCCATGGAATAGATACCCTGGGTCGGTTCGTCCGCTATTATTGGGGTTTCCTGTACTTCCCAGGTCATGCCCTTGTCATCGGAAAAGTAGACCCGTCCTTCGGTGGTACCGACCCAAGCTTTATCTCCTTTTACGGCAATGTTACTATTGCTCGCCGCAAATGCCCCCTCGCCTTCTACTCCTTCGGGCAGATCCGAACAAGGTACTTTGGTCCAACTGTTCCCCCCGTCCCTTGTAATGATTACAGAAAGGCAACCGTCCACAGTATCCCCAACCGCAATCCCTTCCAGATTGTTCCAAAAAGTAAGGCTATCATAAAAAACGCCTTCGCCCTCCTCTTTGTACACCACTTCCATTTTTCCTTTATCCCCGGTTTTGTACAACAAAGCGGGACTTTCAATAGAAAGCATAAAAAAATCCTCGGAGGTACTGCCTACCGCCCTAAAACTAGGGGTCAGCGAATCGTAGGTCTGCACATTACTGCGAACTTGCAACGAATTTACGTCCACCGTACCATAAACACCATTGCTTCCCGCAAAGGCCAGTGTTCTGCCATCCAAAAATGTAATAGCACGAATGCTAACGGAATCATTAAAAACTGGAGTTATTTCAACGGAGGTAAAGGGTAGCTTTTTATGTTCTTCTGCACAAGAAAATAAAACTAGAGCCATTATCAGGGAGCATATGTATCTCATTGTATTTATTTTCTTCAAAAGTAAGGAGAAATCATACCTTTGCAACCTTATTCTACAAGATGCGTTTACACAGAAACTTGGTATTTGCCGTAATTGATGCCCTACACATGATTTTTAACGAAGGGGAATATGCCGATAAGGTAATCGAAAAAGTATTGCGTTACGACAAACGTTGGGGTGCCCGCGATCGCGGTTTTATTGCCGAGACTACGTATGATATAGTTCGATGGAAACGCCTATACTCGGAAATTGCAGAGGTACACGAACCGTACAGCAAACCACATTTATTTCGTTTGTTCGGGGTTTGGTGCGTGCTGAGAGGTATCCGGATCCCTGATTGGAAACAATTGGAAGGTACTCCGGAACGTCGCATTAAGGGCAGGTTCGATGAATTGTCCAAAATTCGCAAATTCAGGGAATCAATTCCTGATTGGATGGACGAACTGGGTGAAAAATCGTTGGGTTCCGAACTTTGGACCAAAGAGATAGCCGCTCAGAACCAACAAGCAGAGGTGATTCTAAGAACAAATACCCTTAAAATACCAAAACCTCAACTGAAGGCTTTTTTGACTAAAGAAGATATAGCTACCGAGTTTATAGATGGCTATCCAGATGCATTGAAACTTGTGGAACGCAAAAATGTTTTTGTTACCGAAGCATTTAAAGATGGATTGTTCGAGGTACAGGACGCCTCTTCCCAATTGGTTGCCCCATTTTTGGAGGTAGAGCCCGGTCAGCGTGTAATCGATGCTTGTGCGGGTGCCGGAGGAAAAACGCTTCACTTGGCTTCGCAAATGCAGAACAAAGGGCAATTGATCGCCTTGGACATTTATGAAAGTAAATTGAAAAAGCTGAAGAAGAGAGCCCGTCGCAACGGTGTACACAATGTGGAAACCAGGGCTATAGACTCCACTAAAGTCATAAAAAAATTGCACAACAGTGCCGACCGAGTGTTGCTTGATGCACCTTGCTCTGGATTGGGAGTAATCAAACGTAATCCTGATTCAAAATGGAAATTGGAACCCGAATTCGTGGACCGCATTATGGGGGTTCAGCAAGATATTCTGCAGAACTATAGCAAAATGGTAAAAAAGGGAGGTCAAATGGTCTATGCCACCTGTTCCATTCTGCCCCAAGAAAACTCGGATCAGGTTAAGAACTTTGTAGATTCGGAGAACGGGAAAGATTTTGAATTTGTTCGGGAACGAAATGTTTTTGCCTCGGAAACAGGGTTCGATGGTTTTTATATGGCCTTGTTAAAAAAGAAATCCTGAAAATCCAAATGATTCTCAGGATCCCGATTTATCTTGAAGCAACAACTTATTGCTTGACTGTGGGGTAATCAACACCCAATTGCTCCAAATAGGTATCGTATTTGGTCTCATCATAGTAAAATTCCTTCAATGCAGATCGGAACATATCCTGCTTATCCTTGTTCAAATACGTGGGCGGCATATCATCCGCAGCAATCATAGGCCGATATTTGGTTTCCTTGGTCTGTTCGTTGTTAAAATAATCCCAAGCCTGCTCCAAAAGTTCCGGCTTCAATAAAAAATCCATGACCGTCAGGGCCTCGGCCTTGGCTCCGGCCGTTACACCCTTATGGGCAATCGGTGTCGCCATAGTTATGGCATTTGCCCAGTGATGCCCCGGCAAACCAGGAATATTTGAAGGAAAACGCATGGTTACCGTGGGTATTTTCCATGAAATATCCCCGATATCGTCAGAACCTCCACTTACCGGTTCCAATACCGGAAGTCCTATTTTTGACAATTCGGTAGGTAATCCGGTCGTGGTCTTGGATTGTATTTCAGCTTGCACCGCTTTTGCCAGTTTTTGGTCGGCCTCTGACCATGTTGGGAGACCAACTTGCTTTATATTTTCGTACATCGTCTCCGCAATGATCTTATTAAAGTGTCTTGGCCAGGCAGTTCCCAATACACGTGAGGTCATTTTAGTACCCGTCATCAAAGCCGCACCTTTCGCAATATCGTTGGCTTCGGCATACATTTCCATAATCCCTTCGTAGGTAACATCCCTAAAATAAAACCAAATAGCGGCTTTGGAAGGCACTACGTTGGGTTGGTCCCCGGAATCGGTAAAAATGGAATGTGAACGTTTTAATGGATGCAGGTGCTCTCTTTTGTAATTCCACCCTACGTTCATAAGTTCTGCAGCGTCGAGAGCACTTCTTCCTCGCCAAGGCGCCCCGGCCGAATGAGCTGCTTCGCCTTCAAACATATATTCCACGGAAATGAGCCCTGTTCCCCTTGTTGGTCCCCAAGAAACACTCAGATTACTGCTTACATGGGTAAAGATGCACATATCAATATCATCAAAAAGACCATCGCGGACGTACCATGCTTTTGCTGCGACCAATTCTTCTGCAATACCCGGCCAAAGAATCAAGGTACCGCCAATGCCCTCTTTCTCCATTACTTCCTTAACGGCCAATGCCGAGGTAATGTTCAAAGGAATGCCCGCATTATGTCCTTCTCCATGCCCAGGAGCGCCTTCCACTATAGGTTTGTGGTACGCGACACCAGGGTATTGTGAGGCTTTGGGAATACAATCAACATCGCTCCCCAAGGCAATAACCGGACCATCGCCATTGCTCCATGTGGCAAACCAAGCCGTTGGAATATTGGAAATGGAATGCTCTATGGTAAATCCATTTTCCTCTAAAATACCGGTAAGATATTTAGAACTCTCCTCTTCTTGAAAGCCCAATTCTGCAAAACTGAAAATTTTATCCACCATAACCTGTGTCTGCTTTCTATTGGCCTCCACAAGAGTTTCTACTTCTTCTTTTAACTTTTTAATCTGGCTTTTGGAATATTTTTTTTGTGCTGTTGCAGTAATTATGCCTGCGAAAAGAAGTATCCCGCACAAGAGGTTGGTCGTTTTCATAAGGTTGGTTTTGAGTTAGCTATATTCTTCTAAGATAGGAAAAACAACTTTAACTCTTTCTGATTAAAGGTTTTTCTGAAGGTCTTCTGGAGCTGTTTACTTTGTAATTTTAATATAGACTGATGAGGAAAATCTGCGCTGTTATTTTTCAATGAAAAATTTATAATAAAATATTTTTATATTTTTTGAATTAAACAGGTTGCTCCTTTTTTAATCGCTTTTATCTTTTTTCGTGTTCGACCTTTAGCTTTTAAATCAATATATTTCTCTTCATCCGTGTCTGGGATTCTAATGATCTCTATTTTGGATTCAGCTAGCTTTTTTAATTCGGGTTCTGTGAGTTTGAAAACAAATGAATAAGCGGTAGAATTTTGAGAGCTTGTTGAGGTCATTCCACTACCTAAACCCATGTAAAAACCACTGGTAGAAATCGAACTTTCAATTTTTGGCTTAGACTCTATAATTGTTTTTAAATCTATTTTAGTCCCAGTTTCAAGTTTAATTGACAATCCTGTTCCTTCTTTAAATATATGTTCTCTTTCTCCCCAATAGTTGAATACAACATCAAATAAAATTGTATCATTTTTTACTTCAAAATAGACAGTCCTATAGCTATAGTCAAAGTATGTAATTTCATCATTTGTAAATGGGTCTATATCCGTTTTACATTTCTGGGAATAAATTTTCACGGACATTAATATTAGGCTAATTAGAATTGCGCTTTTAATCATCAATTTATTCATAGTTACATTTCACATCAAAAACAAATATATACGAATGCTTTGCGTAAAATGGGTTGAATTGATGGATGGCCTTTTTCAATTGACGAAAATACTATCAACAATACATCGTTAACAAAACACTTATACCGTAGGACGAATTCTGGCACAAAATCGTATTTTTGCACTTTCTTAAACCGTTCAACGCATAGACTGTATGATCCATTTTTTTGGGGACAAGGCGACCAAGGTTTTTGCCGTCCAAACCGCTCAGGAAATCGCTCAGGAAGATATTGACAAATTAACTTGGTTGTTTGGCGACCAACCTAAGATTGAAGCGGCGTCTCTCGACGCCTTTTTTGTTGGGCCACGTGCCGCCATGGTTACACCTTGGAGTACCAATGCGACCGAAATCACCCAAAACATGGGCATCCCAGGAATCATCAGAATAGAGGAATTCCATGCCATTGCCGAGGATTTTACCGATTTTGACCCCATGCTTTCCCAAAAATATACCACCTTGGGACAAGATATTTTCACTATCGATATTGTTCCAGAACCCATTATGGAAATCGATGATATTGCAACGTACAACGAAAAAGAAGGATTGGCCCTAAGTGATGAAGAGGTGGCCTATTTGGAAGGTCTGGCCAAGAAATTGAGTCGCAAGTTGACGGATTCCGAAGTCTTTGGGTTCAGCCAAGTGAATTCCGAGCATTGCAGACACAAAATTTTTAACGGCACCTTTGTGATTGACGGAGAAGAAAAGCCTTCTTCCCTATTTAAACTGATCAAAAAGACTTCGGAAGCACATCCAAACGATATTGTTTCCGCATACAAAGACAATGTTGCGTTCATAAAAGGACCTAAAGCAGTTCAGTTTGCACCAAAAAGTGCCGACAAACCCGATTTTTACGAAGAAAAAGAATTCGATTCCGTATTATCGCTTAAAGCGGAGACCCACAATTTCCCGACCACCGTGGAGCCTTTTAATGGTGCCGCTACAGGGTCCGGCGGTGAGATTCGTGATCGTTTAGCTGGTGGAAAAGGATCGTTGCCCTTGGCTGGAACCGCTGTTTATATGACATCCTATTCCCGATTGGAAGAAAATCGTCCTTGGGAAAAAGGTATGCAAGAAAGGGACTGGCTGTACCAAACTCCAATGGATATCTTGATCAAGGCATCCAACGGTGCATCCGACTTTGGAAATAAATTCGGTCAACCTTTGATCGCCGGTTCCGTTTTAACATTCGAACACCAAGAAGAGGCCCGTAAATTGGGCTTCGACAAAGTGATAATGATGGCAGGGGGTATTGGTTACGGAAAAACAGACCAAGCCTTAAAAGACACACCCAAGAAGGGAGACAGAATAGTTGTTCTAGGTGGTGACAACTACCGCATCGGGATGGGTGGAGCTGCCGTATCCAGTGCGGACACGGGCGAGTTCAGTTCGGCTATTGAATTGAACGCCGTACAACGTTCCAACCCTGAAATGCAAAAAAGAGCTTCGAATGCCGTTCGCGGATTGTTCGAAAGTCACGATAACCCCATTGTTTCCATTCACGACCACGGAGCTGGTGGACACCTCAACTGTTTATCAGAATTGGTGGAAGAAACAGGAGGAACAATTGATACCGACAAATTACCCGTTGGCGACCCTACACTTTCCAAAAAAGAATTGATCGGAAACGAATCCCAAGAACGCATGGGCTTGGTGATCGGGGAAAAAGATTTGGACCTATTGGACCGGGTTTCTGCACGTGAACGTTCACCTATGTACAACGTTGGTGAGGTAACGGGCGACCACACCTTTAAATTTACATCCGGACAAACAGGAGAGACACCAATGAATTTGGAATTGTCCGATATGTTCGGGAGCTCTCCAAAAACCATAATGGCCGATAAATCGGTACAACAAAAATATTCTGCACTATCCTATTCGCTGGAGCATTTCCACGATTATTTGGAACAAGTACTCCAATTGGAGGCGGTAGCCAGCAAGGACTGGTTAACAAACAAGGTTGATCGTTGTGTGGGAGGTCGTGTTGCAAAGCAACAATGCGCCGGACCATTGCAATTGCCACTGAACAACTGTGGGGTTATGGCCCTAGACTTTAAAGGAAAGGAAGGGATTGCCACCAGTATAGGCCATTCCCCCATATCGGCATTGATAGACCCCGTTGCAGGAAGCAGAAACAGTGTAGCGGAATCGTTGACAAATATTGTCTGGGCACCGTTAAAGAATGGATTGAAATCCGTATCGCTCTCCGCCAACTGGATGTGGCCCTGTAGAAATGAAGGTGAAGATGCCCGTTTATACAGTGCAGTGGAATCTTTGTCGGAATTCGCGATCGATTTAGGAATAAATGTGCCCACCGGAAAGGATTCACTTTCCATGAAACAAAAATATAAGGATGGTGAAGTACTTTCCCCAGGAACGGTAATCATCTCTGCTGCTGCCAATTGCAACAACATTGACCAAGTTGTGGAGCCTGTTTTGCAGAAAAACGGTGGCGATATTTACTACATCAATTTATCCAAGGACAGCCATAAATTAGGTGGTTCTTCCTTTGCGCAGATTTTAAACGGCATTGGTGACCAAGCTCCATCTGTTATGGATGCTGAATATTTTAAGACCACTTTCAACACTTTGCAAAAGCTCATCAAAAAGGGCCAGATTTTAGCCGGTCACGATGTGGCTTCAGGAGGATTGATAACTACCTTGCTGGAACTTTGCTTTGCCGACAATAACCTAGGGGCCAAATTAGATCTTTCCGGTATTGGGGAGGAAGACAGCATCAAACTGTTGTTCTCAGAAAATATCGGGGTGGTATTCCAAGCCAAAGATGAAACAGTGGAGAAAGTTTTATCCGATTCCGGTGTAAATTTCACTAAAATTGGTACCCCTGTTCCAGAAAGTACCTTGGAAATCAAAAACAATGGTATCGAAATAGGTTTGAACATTGCTTCGCTGCGTGACACTTGGTTCAAGACATCCTATTTGTTGGACAATAAGCAAACTGCGAACGGTTTGGCCAAAGACCGTTTTGATAATTACAAAAAACAACCGTTGCAATATGTTTTTCCTGAAAATTTTGATGGAAAACTTCCAACGGCTGCGACTTCCTTCGACTCCGCTCAGGAACCAAAGTTCAGCAACAGACCCAAAGCCGCCATTCTTCGGGAGAAAGGAAGCAATTCCGAACGTGAAATGGCAAATGCGATGTACTTGGCCGGGTTCGATGTAAAGGATGTGCATATGACAGACTTGATCTCGGGCAGGGAAACACTGGAGGACATTCAATTTATTGGTGCCGTTGGCGGATTCTCCAACTCCGATGTGTTGGGAAGTGCCAAAGGTTGGGCAGGTGCTTTCAAATACAACGAAAAAGCCAATAAAGTCTTAAAAGATTTCTTTGCCAGGCCAGATACCCTCTCTGTTGGTATTTGTAATGGTTGCCAGTTGTTCATGGAGCTAGATCTTATTAACCCAGAACACGAAACGCACGGTAGAATGACCTACAATGACTCCCATAAACACGAGAGCAATTTTACTTCGGTGAAAATCGAAAAAAACAACTCGGTTATGCTGTCCAATATGGCCGGCACAACTCTTGGTGTATGGATCAGCCATGGAGAAGGTAAATTTAGCCTTCCACATACCGAAGATCAATACCATATTGTGGCCAAATACGGATATGAGACTTATCCTGCCAATCCAAACGGAAGTGATTACAATACGGCAATGCTTTGTGACAAAACAGGTAGGCACTTGGTGACCATGCCCCATATTGAACGTTCAACGTTCCCATGGAACTGGGCCTACTATCCAAAAGATAGAAACGACAAGGTGTCCCCGTGGCTTCAGGCTTTTGTGAACGCAAAAGAATGGTTGGACAACTTGAGGAAGTAATATTTTTTATTGCTGATATAGGTTGATAATTGGGGATTTTTCAAAAAACACATTAGGTAATTGTTAAATCTGTTTCATTGTTAAGGTCTGATTTGCTAATTTGCAATCGCTTTACATAAAACTTACTATGCAAACTGTTACCCGATTATTTGATTTCCCATACTATCAACTTGAAAAATACCCCTTAGAAAAATCATTGGTCACCAAAAGTGACGGTAAATGGATAGCTACGTCCACCAAGGAATACATCGACAAGGCCAATGAGGTGAGCAGGGCTTTGTTACGGATGGGCGTAAAGCCGAATGATAAAATTGCCATTATATCCACGACCAACCGAACAGAGTGGAACATAATGGATATTGGCGTACTTCAAATCGGGGCGCAAACCGTTCCGATCTACCCCACCATTTCCGAAGACGACTACGAATACATCCTTAACCATTCAGAAGCCAAGTATTGCTTTGTTTCGTGTGAAGATGTGTTGGAAAAAGTGCTTGCTATAAGTTCAAAAATCAAAAAGATCGAAGAAGTCTATTCGTTTGACGAGCTTAAAAATTGCAAAAACTGGAAGGAAGTCCTGGAAAAGGGCGCCGATCCTTCCAATCAAGAAAACGTAGAAGAATTAAAAGCCACGGTAAAACCCAAAGACCTGGCGTCCCTTATATATACCTCGGGCACAACAGGAAGACCAAAGGGCGTAATGCTTTCTCACGATAATATTGTGTCCAACGTTATTTCCAGTGAGGCCAGAGTGCCTTTTGAGACTGGTGGTGTTGCTCTCAGTTTTTTACCGGTTTGTCACATTTTTGAAAGGATGATTCTTTATCTGTACCAATATTGTGGTATAGAAATTCATTTTGCAGAAGGACTGGATAAGATCAGTGACAACATAAAGGAGGTAAAACCCGATGTAATGACAGTGGTGCCACGTCTGCTTGAGAAGGTTTACGATGCGATAATAGCAAAAGGAGCCAATCTAACAGGCATAAAAAAGAAACTGTTTTTTTGGGCGGTGGAAATTGGACTCAAGTTTGAGCCCTATGGTGCCAACGGTTGGTGGTACGAGAAAAGACTTGGGCTCGCCCGTAAATTGATTTTTAGTAAGTGGAAAGAAGGTCTTGGTGGAAATTTATCCGTAATGGTATCGGGCAGTGCCGCTTTACAACCTAGATTGGCACGCGTTTTTGGAGCAGCTCAAATGCCCGTAATGGAAGGGTACGGACTTACGGAAACTTCTCCTGTGATTGCCGTGAACGATCAACGTAACAAAGGCTGGAAGATTGGCACCGTTGGAAAAATTATAAGTGGTGTGGAAGTGAAAATAGCCGAAGATGGTGAAATCCTTTGCAAAGGTCCCAATGTAATGTTGGGCTACTACAAAGATCCTGAAAAAACCGCACAGGTTATGACCGACGATTATTTCCATACAGGCGATATCGGTGAAGTGGATGCCGATGGCTTTTTGCGCATTACCGATCGTAAGAAAGAAATGTTCAAAACGTCAGGCGGCAAATATGTGGCTCCACAAATCCTGGAAAATCGATTTAAGCAATCCCGCTTTATTGAACAGATAATGGTAGTTGGAGAAGGCGAAAAAATGCCGGCGGCCATAATTCAACCTAATTTTGAGTTTATGCACGAATGGGCCAAAAGGCACGATATAGTGCTAAACTCAAATGAAGAATTGGTGAAAAACGAAAAGGTCATAGCAAGAATGCAGGAAGAAGTGGATTTGGCCAATGAGGAGTTTGCCAAATGGGAAAAAGTAAAACAGTTTAGGCTTACTTCTGATGTTTGGAGCATCGATGAAGGACACTTGACCCCTACCCTAAAATTGAAGCGCAAAATTGTTAAAGAAAAATATCTAGCGCTTTATAATGATATTTATGGGCATTAAAACAATGGTCGATTAGTAATAATCGGTCTGGCGTTCTGAGTATATCGGAGAACCGTCACCCTGAACTAGGTTCAGAATCTAATTTTTTCAATGAGTTGGACAATCAACACCCAAATATTGTATGAAGATTGGATTTTAGATGGCAGACCGTACTTCATATCATAATAATATAAAAACCTAATTCACGGTTTATACTTCGGCAAAAGCTGAGATTGTTTGGTTTTAAAAGTATTCCATATAGTTGGTAATAGGAATATAAAGTCAAAAAAAACACTAGTTCCAAGCAAAAAAATTGCAACTAGCTTACAATTACCCTCTATTTAATTCAACTCTAATTTATTAAGGTACACTTAACCTAAATTTATTATGCATGCATAATAAATTTTTATATATTTGAGAACACCAAACCAGTTCTATGAAAGATTTGACCATTGATCACGCCCTTAGGGCTACCTGGCAGGCGGTAAGCAAAATGTACAATGAGGAAGCAAAAAACTATGATCTTACCATGGCCATCGGGTTTACCCTTTTGAGCATGGATCCAAAAGGGGGTACTCCAAGTACCACATTAGGCCCTAAAATGGGAATGGAAGCTACAAGTTTGTCAAGAATCTTAAAGAATATTGAGCAAAAAGGATACATTTTAAGAAAACGAAACCCAAAGGATGGGCGCGGAGTCCTAATTTTTCTAACCCCTTTGGGCCTTGAAAAACGGGAGGAATCCAAAGAGGTAGTTCTCAGGTTCAACGAGGTTGTCAAAGAGCATGTACCAGAAGAAGATCTAAATGTTTTTTTTAAGACCATGAGCACAATAAACAAGCTTATTACCGACAAAAAAATATATTCAAAAACAACTAATAATTAAATTTCAAACTCGCACATGAAAAGGCATATAAACAAAATTGCCGTAATCGGTTCCGGTATAATGGGCAGTGGCATTGCATGTCACTTTGCTAACATTGGAGTCGAGGTACTATTGTTGGACATAGTTCCTCGCGAACTGAACGACAAGGAAAAAGCCAAGGGACTTACATTGGAAGACAAGGTGGTTCGTAATCGTTTGGTAAACGATTCTTTGACCGCTGCCTTAAAATCCAAACCCTCTCCTATTTACCATCAAAAATTCGCTGACCGCATTACCACAGGAAACTTGGACGATGATATTTCCAAAGTGGCGGATGTGGATTGGATCATTGAAGTGGTCGTGGAACGATTGGACATTAAAAAACAAGTGTTCGAGAATCTGGACAAACACCGCACACCGGGAACCTTGATTACCTCAAACACTTCCGGTATCCCTATTAAATTTATGAGCGAAGGAAGAAGCGAGGATTTCCAGAAACACTTCTGCGGAACACATTTCTTTAACCCTGCTCGATATCTAAAACTTTTCGAAATCATTCCTGGACCTAAAACTTCAAAAGAGGTTTTGGATTTCTTGAACGCATACGGTGAACAATTCTTGGGCAAAACCTCCGTGGTGGCCAAAGATACTCCTGCATTTATCGGGAACCGAATCGGAATCTTCAGCATTCAAAGTCTGTTTCATGCTGTAAAAGAAATGGGCATGACAGTGGAAGAAGTGGATAAATTGACAGGCCCCGTAATCGGTCGTCCAAAATCCGCCACTTTCCGCACGGTGGATGTGGTTGGTTTGGATACTTTGGTACATGTGGCCAACGGAATCAGTGAGAACTGTAAGGACGATGAACGTCACGAACTGTTCCAACTGCCCGGTTTCATCAAAACCATGATGGACAACAAATGGTTGGGAAGCAAAACAGGTCAAGGATTCTATAAAAAAGTAAAAGGCGACAATGGTAAAAGCGAAATCCTCACGTTGGATTTGGACACCATGGATTATCGTTCTAAAAAAAGTGCAAAGTTTGCAACTTTAGAGCTAACCAAGACCATCGATAAAGTCATAGAGCGTTTTCCCGTATTGGTAGGCGGTAAAGATAAGGCCGGAGAGTTTTACAGAAAGAGTTTTGGAGCCCTTTTTGCTTATGTAACCCATCGTATTCCTGAAATTTCGGATGAGCTATACAAAATAGATGATGCCATGAAGGCCGGTTTCGGCTGGGAACATGGTCCGTTTCAAATTTGGGATGCCGTTGGCCTTGAAAAGGGATTGGAATTCATCAAAGCCGAAGGTTTGGAGCCCGCTTCATGGGTTGCCGACATGAAATCTGCAGGTGTGGATTCATTCTACACCGTAAAAGATGGGGCAACCTACTATTATGATATCAGCAAAAAGACAATGGAAAAAGTTCCAGGTCAAGATGCGTTCATTATTCTGGACAACATCCGAAAAACCAAGGAGGTTTTTAAAAACAGTGGAGTTGTCATCGAAGATTTAGGAGACGGAATCCTGAACTGCGAGTTCCAATCCAAAATGAACACCATTGGAGGTGATGTGCTCTCTGGCTTGAACAAAGCCGTTGACCTTGCCGAAAAGGATTTTGCAGGGTTGGTCATAGGGAACCAAGCTGCCAATTTCTCCGTAGGGGCCAATATCGGTATGATCTTTATGATGGCAGTGGAACAAGAATACGATGAGTTGAACATGGCCATAAAATACTTCCAAGATACCATGATGCGCATGCGATACTCATCCATTCCAACCGTAGCCGCACCGCACGGAATGGCTTTGGGTGGTGGCTGTGAGCTTTCAATGCATGCAGATAAAGTTGTGGCCGCTGCCGAAACCTACATTGGTTTGGTCGAATTTGGCGTAGGTGTGATCCCTGGCGGTGGTGGATCTAAAGAAATGGCACTCCGCGCTTCCGATACTTTCAGGAAAAATGACGTAGAACTCAACGTGCTACAAGAGTATTTCTTGACCATTGGTATGGCCAAAGTATCCACTTCGGCTTACGAAGCCTTTGATTTGGGCATCCTACAAAAAGGAAAGGACGTAGTCGTCGTAAACAAAGACCGACAAATAGCAACTGCCAAAGCACACGCCAAAATTATGGCAGATGCAGGCTACACCAAACCTGTAAAACGTAAAGATGTAAAAGTTCTGGGCAAACAAGCTTTGGGTATGTTCTTGGTAGGAACCGATTCCATGGAAGCCGGACATTACATTTCCGAGCACGACAAAAAGATTGCCGATAAATTGGCCTACGTTATGGCCGGTGGCGACCTTTCTGAAGCGACAATGGTGACCGAACAATATCTTTTGGATTTGGAACGAGAAGCATTTCTATCGCTTTGTACTGAAAGAAAAACGCTGGAACGTATCCAACACATGTTGAAAACCGGAAAACCACTTCGCAACTAGATGCGATAGTAATGAGATGCTAGAATTGAGTAATCAGAAATGCACAAAGTAGAAGATTTAAAAATTTGGAGAAAATCGATTCAGCTTTCCAAAGCTATCTATCTACTTATGCCTGAGTTACCAAAAGATGAAAAATTTGGTTTGATAAATCAAATTAAAAGAAGTGCCGTTTCAGTCCCTTCTAATATTGCCGAGGGAGCTGGAAGAAATTCAAACAAAGAGTTCAAGCACTTTTTAAGCATTGCGAACGGTTCTCTATACGAATTACAGACGCAATTGATTTTAATTATTGAATTAAACTTAACAAAAAACCAGAAAGCACAAATACTGATAGATGAATGTATTGAAATACAAAAAATGATTTATTCATTAAGGCAAAAGCTGTAATCTCAATACTAACATCTCAATTCTCAATACTTTTTAAAATGAAAACAGCATATATAGTAAAAGGATATAGAACAGCCGTGGGCAAAGCACCAAAAGGACTGTTCAGGTTTAAGCGTCCGGACGAACTGGCCGCCGAAACCATTGAACACATGATGAAAGAGCTTCCACAATTGGACAAAAAACGTATTGACGACGTTATCGTTGGAAATGCAATGCCCGAAGCAGAACAAGGTCTAAACATGGCCCGTCTAATTTCCCTTATGGGACTTAATGTGGATGATGTACCTGGGGTGACTGTCAACCGCTACTGTGCATCAGGATTGGAAACTATCGGAATTGCTACCGCAAAAATTCAATCGGGAATGGCTGACTGTATCATTGCAGGGGGAGCCGAAAGCATGAGCTACATCCCTATGGGAGGTTACAAACCAACACCCGATTACGCCACGGCGAAAGAAGGCCACGAAGACTATTATTGGGGAATGGGACTTACGGCAGAAGCCGTTGCCCAACAATTCAAGGTTTCCAGAGAGGATCAAGATGAATTTGCATACAACTCCCATATGAAAGCATTGAAGGCGCAAGCAGAAAATCGTTTTCAAGATCAAATCGTGCCCATTGAAGTGGAACATACCTTTGTGAACGAAGCTGGAAAAAAGGAAACCAAAACATATACGGTAAACAAGGATGAAGGACCAAGAAAAGGTACCAACATTCCTACTTTGAACAAATTAAGACCTGTTTTTGCCGCAAATGGAAGCGTTACTGCCGGGAATTCGTCGCAGATGAGCGATGGTGCCGCCTTTGTAATGGTAATGAGCGAGGATATGGTCAAAGAGCTTAATTTGGAACCCATAGCCAGATTGGTAAACTATGCTGCAGCAGGTGTAGAACCAAGAATTATGGGTATTGGTCCGGTAAAAGCCATTCCAAAAGCTTTGAAGCAGGCAGGCTTAAAACAAAATGACATTGAACTTATCGAACTGAACGAGGCCTTTGCTTCACAATCTTTGGCCGTAATCCGTGAGTTGGGACTCAACCAAGATATCGTTAATGTTAATGGAGGGGCCATTGCACTCGGTCACCCACTTGGATGTACAGGTGCCAAACTATCGGTACAGCTTTTTGATGAAATGAGAAAGCGGGACATGAAAGGTAAATATGGTATGGTAACCATGTGTGTAGGTACCGGACAAGGTGCTGCAGGTATATTCGAATTTCTTAATTAAAAATACTAAACAACAAAAGATCATGAGCGATACTAAAGAAAAAGACATACTGAGAGGAGGTCAATTCTTGGTCAAGGAGACCAAATGTGAGGACGTGTTCACCCTTGAGGACCTGAACGAAGAACAAAAAATGATGCGCGAAAGCTCCAAGGAGTTTGTAGATCGCGAACTTTGGGCACATTGGGAGCGGTTCGAGCAAAAAGACTACGCCTATACCGAGGAGTGTATGAAAAAAGCAGGCGAACTTGGACTTTTGAGCATCGCGGTTCCTGAAGCCTATGGTGGTATGGGAATGGGTTTTGTATCCACTATGTTGGTCTGCGACTACATTTCCGGTGCAACAGGATCCTTTAGTACAGCTTTTGGCGCACATACTGGTATCGGGACCATGCCCATCACCTTGTACGGGACCGAAGAGCAAAAACAAAAATACGTTCCCAAATTGGCCACGGGAGAATGGTTTGGGGCCTATTGCTTAACAGAACCTGGAGCAGGTTCCGACGCCAATTCCGGCAAAACCAAGGCCGTGTTATCCGAAGACGGTAAATATTACAGCATTTCAGGACAGAAAATGTGGATTTCCAATGCAGGGTTCTGTAATCTGTTCATTGTATTCGCTCGTATCGAGGATGACAAGAACATTACCGGGTTCATTGTTGAGAACGACCCTGAAAACGGTATCAGTTTAGGTGATGAAGAAAAGAAGTTGGGTATCCACTCCTCCTCTACCCGCCAAGTATTTTTCAACGAGACCAAGGTTCCGGTCGAAAATATGTTGTCCGAAAGAGGCAATGGATTCAAGATTGCCATGAATGCTTTGAACGTAGGTAGAATTAAATTGGCCGCGGCATGTTTGGAAGCACAACGAAGAGTAATCGGAGAAGCAACCAAATACGCCAATGAGCGCATTCAATTCAAAACACCCATCATCAATTTTGGAGCTATCAAAGCTAAAATTGCTGACATGGCTACCAATGCCTACGTGGACGAGGCCGCTTGCTACCGGGCTGCAAAAAATATTGAAGACAGAATTGCCATTCGCGAAGCCAGTGGCAACTCACACCAAGAAGCAGAACTTAAAGGTGTTGAAGAATATGCCATCGAGTGCTCTATTCTGAAAGTAGCTGTATCTGAGCATGTTCAGCACACCACGGATGAGGGTATCCAAATATTCGGGGGAATGGGCTTTAGCGCCGATACCCCAATGGAATCCGCGTGGAGAGACGCGCGTATTGCCAGAATTTATGAAGGTACCAACGAAATCAACCGAATGCTCTCCGTTGGAATGTTGGTTAAAAAGGCCATGAAAGGCCATGTGGACCTGTTGGGCCCAGCAACTGCTGTTGGTGAAGAGCTTATGGGTATTCCATCTTTCGATACACCTGATTTTTCAGAACTTTTTTCAGAAGAAAAAGACCTAGTGGCTCGATTAAAAAAAGTGTTCTTGATGATTGCCGGTAGCGCCGTTCAAAAATTTGGACCGGATTTGGAAAAACATCAAATGTTGTTGATGGCAGCTTCCGATATTTTGATTCAGGTATATATGGCCGAATCCGCAATTTTAAGAACAGAGAAAAACGCAAAACGCTTTGGTGAAGATTCCCAAAAAGCACAAATAGCAATGTCCAAACTCTATTTGTACAGAGCGGTGGACATTATTCAACAAAAAGGCAAAGAGGCTATAGTTTCTTTTGCCGAAGGAGATGAGCAACGTATGATGCTTATGGGGCTAAAACGCTTTACCAAGTACACGAACCAACCCAACGTGGTCAATTTAAGGACTCAGATTGCCGACAAAGTTGCCGCGGACAATGGGTATACCTTTGACTAATTCAAATAATTGCCGGGATCTATGAACCCACAATTGGAAAACGCCCCGATCGGGGCGTTTTTTATTACCCTATGGATTCCAATATCCGCTCATCTTTTTGCTTATTGGAAAAATTGATGGCACATTCAATAAGTGCCAAGTGCGAGTAGGCCTGTGGAAAATTGCCCAACAACCGCTTGGTCTTAAAATCGATATCCTCACTAAACAATCCTAGATGGTTGCTATAGCCCAAAAGTCGTTCAAAATACTCGAGAGCCTTTTCTTCCTCGCCTATCTTGAACAATGCATTGATAAACCAAAAGGTGCAAATGGTAAAGGATGATGAAGGAAGTCCAAAATCATCTTCGTTCTTATAACGATACAACAGACCATCATTACTAAGACCATCTTCTATGGCCTTAACCGTGCTCACATATTTTGGGTCCCTTGCATGGATAAACCCATAAGGTTCCATCAACAGAACGGAGGCATCCAAATGCCTTGAACCATAAGATTGTACAAAAGCATTAATGTCATTGTTCCAGGCATTTTTATGGATATCTTCCTTAATTTCTTGTTCAAGGGCGGTCCAACGTTCCAATTTTCGGGTTTTACCAAACATTTTGGCAACCTTTATAGCCCTATCTATAGCTACCCAGCAGAGCACCTTGGAAAAGGTAAAATGTCTATCCTCTCCCCTAAACTCCCAAATGCCCTTGTCCGGCTCCTGCCAGTGTTTGCCAACAATCCAAACAATACCTTTGGTAATGTTCCATAACTCCTCGCCATTTTCCAAATCATTGCTAAAATTTCGAAGCTGCTCGTAAATCACATCCATCAGAATCCCATAGATATCGTTCTGTTTTTGCATATAAGCTGCATTACCCACCCTTACCGGTTTGGATCCTTTATAACCATCCAAATGGTCCAAGGATATTTCGGTCAGCTTTTTTTCTTTGTTGATGCCATACATGATCTGGAGCTTCTCATCCTTATCCGGCATTAGATCGATTATGAATTGTAAAAATCTTTTGGCGGAATTTTTATGTCCCAATTCGGATACAACCTTGATCGCCATTGAAGCATCGCGAATCCAACAAAATCGGTAATCCCAATTACGAACCTCCCCTATGGTCTCGGGAAGCGACGTAGTGGCTGCCGCCAACACTGCTCCTGTTTTGTCGTAGGTCAACATTTTTAAAGTGATGGCACTTCGAATTATCTGATCCTTAAATTTCTTGTAAGTAGGGGTCTTATCCACCCAATCCAACCAGTAAACTTTGGTCCGTTCCAGTTCCAAAGCAATCTTTTGGGTGGTAGGTTTTAATATTTTTTCATGGTAACAAATCAAAAAATACCCATCTTCCTTAAGCGTGGTTTCTTTTTGTTCCAATATATGTTTCTTATTAAAAGAAGTATAGAGGAACAATGTGTCGTATTTACTCTCATGGGTTAGACTGGCTATAAAATCTTCTTTAATATAAAGCTCGGTCTCGCCTACAGCATATTCCAATTTTGGATTGTACTTAAATAGAACCTTGGGACTTCCGGACACATACTTTATGTACCGGACTATTTCCGGAGGGGCCATGTATTTCCCGTTCATCTTATGGTGACGGGGCATAAAATCGTGTACCTCAAATACATTTTCGCCATCGGCATACCGCGTTACCAATATTGCGGTGTTCTTGTGGTACTGTTGATCAATTGTATAATTATCGCCGGTTAATATCTCAAAACTCCCACCCTTTTTTTCATCCAGTAGCTTCGCAAACACCGAAGCTGAATCAAATTGCGGCAAACAGCACCAGTCAATGGAGCCTTCTTTGGAAATCAATGCCGCACTCCTACAATTTCCAATAATTCCGTAATTCAAGTTGTCCATAGGTCAAAAAGTCTCAAAAGGGTTCTTATGAATTGGTTTTGCGATCTAATTTCCCGATTTTTAAAGAAACAAAAAATTAAAACACCTCAAAAATCATCCTTTTATGGGCAAAACTATCATAATCTCAAATCGGCTACCCGTTCAATTACAAATTAGCAATGGATCGCTCAATGCAGTACCAAGTGTTGGAGGTTTGGCCACTGGAATGAAATCTGTGCACAGTGGTGGCGAAAGTCTGTGGATCGGTTGGTCCGGGCTCACGGACGAGGATATTCCCGATGGGCTCGAGGATGAAATAGACAAAGCATTGCAGGATAATGGGTGTGCCAAGGTAAAACTAAATGCAAAGGAAGTGGATGGTTTCTACTATGGATTCAGTAACCGTACCATTTGGCCCTTGTTCCACTATTTTTTGGAATATTCCGAGTTTGAATTAACCTATTGGGAAACCTACAAGGCCGTAAACCAAAAGTTTGCCGATGCCATTATAGAAAACTCAAGTGAAGACGATACTATTTGGGTCCACGATTACCAATTGATGTTGGTTCCCCAAATGGTCCGCGAAAAAAGACCGGATACGACCATTGGTTTCTTTCTGCACATTCCTTTTCCTTCTTTCGAAATTTTCAGGACCCTGCCTTGGCGTGAAGAAATCCTGGAAGGATTGTTGGGCTCGGACCTTATCGGTTTCCACACGTACGATTACGAAAGGCATTTTTTGAGCTCCGTCCGCAGATTGATCGGTCTGGATGTAAGCTTCAACGAGATCTATCTGGACAATAGGGTCATAAAAGTGGATTCTTTCCCCATGGGAATCGACTACAAAAAGTTTAGGGATGCCGCTGTTAACCATGATTCAAAAAGTAAAGAAAACCGAAGTGATCTACAAGTTCGTTTGGACAACCACAAAGCATCGGCCCCGGATACCAAATTGATCCTATCCATAGATCGACTCGATTATAGTAAAGGAATAGCAAAGCGAATCAACGCATTCGAGTACTTTCTTCAAAAGTATCCAGAATACAAGGAAAAAGTCCGATTGATCATACTTGCCGTTCCCTCCCGCTCCAACGTTCCACAATATCAATTATTAAAAAAAGAGGTGGACGAATTGGTAGGAAGAATAAATGGTGAGCTTTCCACGGTGAACTGGACACCTATTTGGTACTTCTATCGTTCCCTTCCCTTTGAAAGCCTGATCGACCTATATACATCCAGCGACATTGCATGGCTGACACCCCTTAGGGATGGAATGAATTTGGTGGCCAAAGAATATATTGCTACCCGAACAGATAAGTCTGGGGTACTGATTCTAAGCGAGATGGCCGGTTCGGCCTACGAAATGAACGAAGCTCTGTTGATAAATCCGAATAACTTTGAACAACAAGCAGATACACTTAAGCAAGCCTTTAACATGCCTTTGGAAGAGCAAATATCCCGTAACACTTTTCTTCAGAAAAGATTGGAACGCTACAATGTAGAGGTTTGGGCCAATGAATTTATGAGTGCTTTGCAAGAGAACAGAGATCTGGGCAAAGCTTTTATTTCCGAAAAGATGTCGTCCGGCATATTGTCCTCCATTCAAAATGAATATGAAAAATCCAAGAAACGATTATTGTTCTTGGATTATGACGGGACCTTGGCAGGTTTCCACAAAGACCCACAAAAGGCATCTCCAGATGAAGAATTGTACCAACTTTTAGATGCCTTGCACAACCAAGAAAACACTACTGTTTTTTTAATAAGCGGGAGGGACAAACAGACCTTTGGCCGATGGTTCTTGCCCAAAAAATATAATATGATAGTAGAGCATGGTGTATGGATTTCCAAAAACGGGGACGAGTTTAAGATGTTGGAACAGGTTAAAGGAGAATGGATGGGCAAAATAAGACCTGTGCTCGAATCTTTTGTAGATCGGACACCTGGCTCGTTTATTGAGGAAAAAAACTATTCCTTAGCTTGGCATTACCGCAATACCGACCCGGATTTCGGGGATAAGAGGGCCACGGAACTCAATACCGTTCTTCGAAGTTTGATCGGCAACGACGATATTAGCGTGCTCAACGGGAACAAGGTAATGGAAATAAAAAACAGTAATGTGAACAAAGGAAGGGCCGCCACTCGTATGTTAACCGAAGACGATTATGACTTTGTTTTTGCCATTGGTGATGATTGGACCGACGAATTTATGTTCCAAGAACTACCGGAGACCGCAATTACGGTCAAAGTCGGTCTTAAAAAAACACATGCCAAATACCATGTGGAAAATACCACAAGGGTAAGGCAATTATTGAAACGTTTTACAAAGCCATGACACGAGTTTTATTGAGCATTTTCTTGTTGTTCTCCGTTACCGTAGGATGGTCCCAAGTGGAGACAGAGGTATATCTTTTTGATCTAGAAATAAAAGAGGGCAAACCCCTGTTGACCAACCCAAAAAACATTTCGAACAACAATGGTTACGACAATCAACCTTCGTTTTGGAACGACGATTCCATCCTTTTTGCATCAACCCGGGAGGACCAGACCGATGTTCTTCAATTCAATGTTAAAGAAGGAAGCACATCAAAGTGGTTGACCTATACAAAGGCCGGCAGTGAATTTTCTCCGCTACGTATTCCCGGAAAGAATGCATTTTCCGCCATACGACTGGATGTGGATGGCTTACAACGCCTGTATGCTTATAATTTACAGACACAGGAATCCACACCAATAACAGACTTAAAAATTGGTTATCATGTATGGTACGACCCATCTACCCTGATCGCTACGGTTTTAACAGATAATCGTATGGATCTTGTGATCGTGGATGTTGAAACAGGCACACACCGAATCGTCCATAAAAATGTTGGGCGCTCTTTGCACAACATCCCCGAATCAGATCTGGTCAGTTTTGTTGGAAAAAAGGGCGAGAAGTGGGAAATTTTATCCTTAAATCCTACTACTGGTGAAATAAAAAAGATAATCGACACTTACCAAAATCAGGAGGATATAGCTTGGCTGGGCACCAATACCATAATTACGGGATTCAACAAAGAATTGCTACGTCTCGAATTGGACGAAGGCGCGGAATGGGAAACGATCATGGAATTCAATCAAGAAGAAATCAACAATATTAGTAGAATCGCCATAAGCCCTAAAGCTAAAAGATTGGCCTTTGTTGCCGAAGGGTCGCCTGCCAAAATAATCCAAAAACAGGTAGAAGCTTTTAACAATAGGAACTTAGATGATTTTGTCTCTTGCTTTTCCGAAAATGTGCGTGTTCGGCAATTTCCGGATGAGCCTATGTACCAAGGAAAATCAAAAATGCGCGAGAACTACCAAAGGTTTTTCGAGAACGTAAAAACATCTAACGTTAAAGTTGTAAATCGCATAGTGTTGGGCAACACCATTATAGATGAGGAAATTACCAAAGTGGACGGCAGGGACGGGCACCAAGTCGCTATCTACCAAGTGGAGAATGGTAAAATCCAATCCATGACCTTTATATTCCCCGATGGTCCTCTTACCGATGCCGAAAGTATCGTACAAGAACAACTGGACGCCTACAATAAAAGGGATATCGAGGCATTTTCCACCACCTATGCACCCCAGATAGAGATATACAGCTACCCCAATACATTAAACTTAAAAGGCAGGGCGAATCTGGAACAACAATACAGTGCTCTCTTTGAAAACACCCCCGACCTACATGCCAGTATAAAAAACAGGATCGTGATCGGAAACAAGGTGATAGACGAAGAAATGGCAACCATAAATGGAAGGATACTAAGAGCCATTGCTATTTATGAAGTAGAAAATGGCGAAATTAGCAAAGTAACCTTTATCCAATAATAAATACATGAAACTACCGCACAACATTAGTAGAATTGAAGCCTTTAGCGATGCGGTATTTGCTTTTGCCGCGACCCTTTTGGTAGTTTCTGTGGGAACGCAAGCGGAAAATTCCATTTTACAGGTAGATTGGATAGTCTTTTTGAGCTTTTCGGTAAGCTTTTTTGCACTGGTAGGGCTCTGGTCCGTTCATTATAATTTTTTCCGAAGATCAGATTACATGGACAATATGATCATTGGCCTAAATACGGTTCTCCTATTTTTGATTCTTTACTTTATATTTCCGCTCAAATCATTGATCAATTCATGGACGGGGACGCTACAAATCAACAAAGACGATTTTTCTTCGCTATTTCAATTGTACAGCCTTGGGTTTTTGTTGATTTTTACGTGTTTTTCCCTAATGTACCTAAGAGTATACAAGAAGAATGGGACAGGCAATAAATTACATTTGTTTTATGCACGGCATTTTGGAATTTTTGTTTTTGTCGCCTTCGTTTCCATTATCATTGCCAAGTTTCATATTGGATTATATTACGGTCTCCCCGGAATACTATATACGCTTTTAGGACCTATTTGTTATTTTCACGCCATGTACTTTCAAAAGAAAAACAACTCCCTGTAATATGAAAACTAAACTACTTGCAACGCTGCTCCTTTTTGCATGCATAAGTTATGCACAAACCGACACTAGACTTTATGACATTATAAATTCCGTTTCCGCAGATCGCATAAAGAGCGATGTTACCACTTTGGTTAACTTTGGAACAAGGCATACCTTGAGCGATACCGTTTCCCGGACCACAGGAATTGGTGCTGCCAGGAGATGGATAAAATCAGAGTTCGATAAAATTTCTTCGAACTGCGGTAATTGCTTAGAGGTATTTTATCAAAAAAACTTTGTAAAGAAAGGCGATAATGCACGAATCGTAAAAGATGTTGAAATTGTTAACGTTGTAGCCATCCAAAGAGGCACTAAATATCCCAACCGGTTCATTATCATGAGCGGTGATATCGATTCACGAGTGAGCGACCCTAACAATTACACATCCACCTCTCCTGGGGCAAACGACAATGCCAGTGGAATGGCGGGCACCATCGAAGCCTCAAGGGTACTGTCCAAGTACACGTTCGAAAGCAGTATAATTTATGTGGGCCTTTCTGGAGAGGAGCAGGGACTATATGGAGGAAAAGGTCTTGCAGCCCAAGCCAAAGAAAGCGGATGGGATATTGTAGGAATTTTGAACAATGATATGATCGGTAACATTACCGGAGTAGATGGAGTGGTGAGCAATAGGGACTTTAGGATATTCTCGGAACCCGTGCCCCCTACCGAAACTGAACAAGAACGAAGGGCTCGCCGATTCTATGGCGGGGAGGTAGATGGAATCTCGCGCCAACTGGCCAGGTATGTGTACAAAACCACTAAAACCTATATGCCAGAAATGAATCCTATGTTGATCTATCGTTTAGATCGCTTTGGTCGTGGAGGGCACCACAGACCTTTCAACGACGCAGGTTTTGCCGGAATTCGCATAATGGAGGCCCATGAAAATTATACACAACAGCACCAAGATATCAGAACGGAAAATGGCATCGCCTACGGTGACGTATTGGAGCATGTAGATTTTGAATATGCCAAAAAACTCACAGCCGTAAATGCCATAAACCTAGCCTCCATTGCTTGGGCTCCGCCATCGCCCAAAACTGTTGAAATCGGTGGCATTGTAGAACCCAGTGCCAAACTTAGATGGAGTAAGGTCGATGGAGCCAAAGGCTATAAAATCTATTGGAGGGATACAACATCCTCCACCTGGGACAATTACAGGTATGTTGGCGATGTAGACGAGCATACCTTGGAAGGTATAGTAATAGACAATTATTTTTTTGGTGTGGCCGCTATTGGTGCAGATGGACACGAAAGTCCTGTGGTTTTTCCCAATAAAGTTTTTAGGTAAGCCTTATTTTTGAATCACTTGGTCTTTTACAACCAAAGACTAGCCATTAATATCATTCAGTAATGATCATGAAACAAATCTATTTAATCGTTTTCCTTTTAGTGTCGGGCATTTTATCGGCACAGGAATTTACTAGGCAAGATACACTAAGAGGAAGCATCACCCCGGAAAGGGAGTGGTGGGATTTGAACTACTATGATCTCAACATCAAGGTAGAACCATCCAAAAAATATATTTCGGGGTACAATATTGTGCGGTACAAAGTTTTAAAGCCTGCCAAAACCCTTCAAATCGACCTTCAAGAACCATTGCAAATCGAATCGGTCTTGCAAGATGGCAAAAACCTGAAATATACCACCGAGGGCAATGCCCACTTCATCAAACTAAAGAAAAAACAGGTGCCGGGAGAGTTCAACGAGATTAAGATCAAATATTCAGGGCGACCACGAGAAGCAGTCCGGGCACCTTGGGATGGTGGTTTTTCTTGGAAACAAGATGAAAATGGCAATCCGTTCGTAGCAACATCCTGCCAAGGTCTGGGTGCAAGCGTTTGGTGGCCCAATAAAGATCATATGTACGATGAGGTGGACAGCATGCGCATTAGTGTTACCGTACCCAAACATCTTGTGGATGTGTCCAATGGTCAATTGGAAGATGTATCGGAAGATGGCGATTTTAAAACATACCATTGGGCGGTTAAAAATCCCATCAACAATTATGGGGTCAACGTAAACATCGGCAACTATACCCATTTTGATGAAACCTACGAAGGAGAAAATGGTACGCTGCAATTGGATTATTATGTATTGCCCGAAAATTTGGAAAAAGCAAAAAAACAGTTTGTTCAAACTCCGATGATGCTCCGAGCCTTTGAACACTGGTTTGGCCCCTACCCTTTTTACGAGGATGGATTTAAGTTGGTGGAAGTCCCCTATCTGGGCATGGAGCACCAAAGCTCGGTGACCTACGGCAACAAATATCAAAATGGGTATTTGGGGCGAGACTTGTCCGGCACTGGTTGGGGCCTGCATTTCGATTTTATAATTATACACGAGGCAGGACATGAGTGGTTTGCCAACAACATTACCTACAAGGATATTGCAGATATGTGGATTCACGAAGGGTTTACAGCGTACTCGGAAAATCTTTACCTCGACTATCATTTTGGCAAAAAGGCTTCTGCAGAATATGTGATCGGAACACGGGCCAATATCCAAAACGATCGCCCCATTATTGGACCATACGATGTGAACAAGGAAGGTTCGGGTGATATGTACTATAAAGGGGCCAATATTTTGCACACCCTGCGCCAATTGGTAGAGGATGATGCAAAATGGCGCCAAATATTACGCGGAATCAATAAAGAATTTTATCATAAGACGGTTACAACGGCCCAAATAGAGAATTATCTGAGTAAAAAAACCGAGAAAGACTTATCCGCTTTTTTTAATCAATACCTGAGAACAACCATGATTCCCGAGTTGGAATATAAAATTGAAAACGGCTCCATTACCTACCGATATGTGGATATCGTGGATGATTTTGATATGCCTGTAAAAGCTTTTGTGAACGGGTCGGAAACATGGCTGTTCCCTTCTAAAGAATGGAAATCCGAGCAACTGGATGGCAACGAAGTGATCATTGACAAAAACTTTTATATAAAGACCAATAAAATTTGATTTGAGCAAGTATCCCGAATTCTATTTTAAAAACGATGTTGAGTGGCGGGAATGGCTGCACGAGAACCATAAAGAATACACCGGTATTCACTTGATATTCTATTCTGTTGACCACAGTAAAGAAAGTATGCGATGGGAAGAAGCCGTTAAAGTGGCCCTCTGTTTTGGTTGGATCGACAGTACCGTAAAAAGTCTGGGGAACGGTAAGCGCAAACAATACTTTAGCCCCAGAAAACCTAATAGCACTTGGAGTACATTGAACAAGGCTTATATTGAGGAGTTAAAGTCCGATGGGTTAATGCACCAAAGTGGATTGGCCACCATCGATATTGCCAAAGCGAACGGCTCATGGACAGCGCTGGACGATGTGGAAAATGGCGTAATTCCAGACATACTGCAAAAGGCTTTTGATAAGAACCAAACTGCTTTTGAGAATTTTAAAAATTTCACCAAAAGTCAAAAAAAAGGATATCTGTATTGGCTAAAACAAGCCAAACGTGATGAAACCCGCCAAAAAAGAGTAAAGGAGATCATATCGCTATCGGAACAAAACATAAAGTATAGAAACTGACGAGATTACCTTCCATATTTTTTTCGGTAGATAAAGGCGGCCACTCCTCCGACAAAAGCAAATGCACTTAGCATCCAAAAAACATTTTGATGCCCCAGTTCCTCTCCGGGGTGGGCATCCAATAGTATCCCATAGGCCGGACCTGCAAATACATCCGGGGTATAACCTACCAAAGAAATGAGCCCTACTGCCGTGCCCGTCAAGGTCAAGGGAATTTTACCAACATGCATTACACCAAAATATAATGCACGAGTGGCATAAACTCCAGCTGCAATTACCACTACGGACATAAAGAACAAAACTGTTGTGGTCGGTGCAATAATGCCACTTGCGAAAATCAATCCCCCGATCAGCGTTAGACCAAAACTTGTAACCAAAAGCCATGTGATCTTTAGCCTATCTGCGATCAAGCCAAAAATAATACCTGTTGTTGGCCTTAAAAATTGTAACAAAGTTCCCACTTTTGCGGCATCGACTTGATTGTACAACATGACTTCCTCGGCATATTGTGAGATAATATCCGTGATTTTATACGCTACATATCCACACAGGATAATGACCATCAACAGCCAAACCGAATGAAGTTTTAAAACTTGTTTCATATGATTCCAAGAAATACGATCCAAAACCGCCTTTTCATCGATCGCATCGGATTTCATAAAAAACCAGACAAGGACACCAACTAAAATTATAATTACCGAAGAGGTATAAATTACATAGGTAAATGCCTCTCTTCTATCCTGAAGACCTGCCGTATCCGGTGATTCTGTCAAAAAAAACGAAAAAATGAGCACCCCCAATAAACTGAAGAAAGCTCCCGTGAGACCCCGTCCCCCGTCCAAGAACCCAAATGCCTTACCTTGAGCGTTACGCCCGCCCCAAATTCTAGCAGCCTTGATCATAGGCGCCCAAAACAAAAAAATTGTAGTGAATCCCCACCAACCATATAGCATCTGCAATAACCAAAAAGATGGGTATTGGGCATATAGGAATCCTCCGGCCGCTGTCATCCATAAAGCAATGGCTATTAACTTTCGAGGTTGATACTTATCGGCCAATGGACCTCCAAAAATATACGAAACCATGGCGACCAAGCCATATACCGAAAAACAAAGGCCCAGTTGCACATTGTCCAACCCCAAAACATCCAATACCGTAGGCCTAAATACCCGCGGCAAAACAAAGGGAAGGATAAAAATGGCTTCCCCCGAAAGTATCAACAATATCAAATAGAACCAACTTGGTTTTGCTTCTTTCAAAAAAATTGATTTTGTTAAAAGTCAGCAAAAAACAGGAGAAACCCAAAAATCATTTCAAGCAACGGGCACCTTTTAAAAGTAGGTGGAACAAAAATTCTGTTAACATCCCTTTAAGAAATCCGGGGAGGGTTTTTGGTATCTTTAGGCGACCAAAAAATAACCTTCCAAGTATAGGAGCGGTTGCAATATGGTCTTAACTAAACTCAAAACATCAGACAACACCAATGAAAAAGTTTATTGCATTTTTTGCATTTCTACTTACCGTAGGTCTTACGGCACAAGAATTTAACATGGACCTAGTTCAGGACATGAAACCAAGAAATATTGGTCCAGCAGGAATGAGCGGACGTGTAACAGCGATTGATGTGGTCCACGACGATCCAGAAGTGATGTACGTAGGAACCGCCTCCGGGGGATTGTGGAAATCCACTTCTGGGGGAATCAAATGGGAACCCATTTTTGATGACCAGGTAACCGCCTCCATAGGTGCAGTTGCCATACAACAATCCAATCCATCCGTAATCTGGGTGGGTACCGGAGAAGGTAACCCACGTAACAGCTTAAATGGCGGATATGGCATTTATAAATCCCTTGATGGTGGAAAATCGTGGAAATCGATGGGATTGGAAAAAACAAGACATATACATCGAGTAATTATAGATCCCACCGATCCCAATGTGGTTTATGTGGGCGCCATTGGCTCACCTTGGGGCGAACATCCGGAACGCGGCGTTTTTAAAACAACGGATGGCGGAAAAACTTGGAACAAGATTTTGTTTGTTAACAACAAGACCGGGGTAGCAGATATGGTAATGGACCCCACCAATCCAAATAAGATTATAGCAGCCATGTGGGAGCACAAAAGAGAACCTTGGTTCTTTAACTCCGGTGGCGAAGGAAGTGGGCTCCATATTACACACGATGGTGGTGAAACTTGGAAAAAAATAACTTCGGAAGATGGATTGCCCAAAGGAAATTTGGGAAGAATAGGGGTAGCTATCGCCAGAAACAAGCCCAATATTGTCTATGCTTTGGTAGAGGCCAAAAAAAATGCATTGTACAAATCTACGGATGGAGGTTTTACATGGGCCAAGATCAACGATAAGAGCGATATCGGTAACCGTCCTTTCTATTATTCAGAAATTTATGTAGACCCTCAAAACGAAAACAGGGTATATTCTGTTTTTACTTATGTTAACGTTTCGGAAGATGGAGGCAAAAATTTTAAACAGTTAATGCCCGCCTATGGAGCAAACAATGGAATACATCCCGATCACCATGCCTGGTGGATCCACCCAGAAAATGGCCAATTTATGTTGGATGGCAACGATGGCGGATTGAATATCACAAAAAATGGAGGCGAATCTTGGCGATTTATTGGTAATTTACCCGTTGCACAATTCTATCATATTAGTACGGACAACGAATACCCCTACAATGTATACGGAGGAATGCAGGACAACGGTTCTTGGAGAGGACCTGCCTATGTTTGGAAATCCCAGGGCATAAGAAACAGCTACTGGCAAGAAATTGCTTTTGGCGATGGATTTGATGTAGTTCCGGACAAGGACAACAGCCAGTTCGGTTATGCCATGAGCCAACAAGGCAATGTAAGGCGTTATGACTGGAAAACGGGCAACAGCTACATTGTCCGCCCTACCCCACCGGATGCCGATACCATGCTCCGATTTAATTGGAACGCAGCCATTGGTCAAGACCCTTTTGATAACGGTACCGTTTACTTTGGAAGTCAGTTTGTTCACAAATCCACGGATAAGGGGTTGACCTGGGAAGTAATTTCGCCCGATCTAACCACTAATGACAAAGAAAAACAAAAACAAAGTGAAAGTGGTGGTCTGACCATGGATGCTACCGGTGCGGAAAATCATTGTACCATTCTTGTGATAGAACCATCTCCAGTGGAACGTAACATGTTATGGGTGGGTACGGACGATGGACGTGTACATTACACACTAAACGGAGGCGAAACTTGGACAGAGGTAACCAAAAATATCAAGGGGCTGCCCACAGGGAGTTGGATTCCGCAGATAAAGGCATCGCACAACAATAAAGGAGAGGCACTATTAGTGGCCAACGATTATAGAAGATTCAACTATACACCTTATGCCTATAGAACCACGGATTATGGTAAGACATGGACGCGCATAGTCGACGAAAATGATGTGGAAAGCTATGCTTTATCCATAATCGAAGACCCAAAAAATCCAAACCTGATGTTTCTTGGCACAGATGACGGGCTTTACATCTCATTGAATGCTGGAAACAGCTGGAAAAAATGGAACAAAGGTTTCCCAACCGTTTCCACCAAAGATTTGGCCATACACCCAAGAGAACAAGATTTGGTCATCGGAACCTTTGGTAGGGCCGCATGGGTCTTGGACGATATTCGGCCTTTAAGGGAAATTGCAGGAAATACCACAATTCTTCAAAAAGAAATAGAACTGTTCGAAAGCCCCGATGCCTATTTGGCCGCTTACCAACAGCCAACAGGGAGCCGTTTTGGAGCCGATGCCCTCTATAATGCAGAAAACCGAAGGTCGGGAGCCATGATCACCTATTATTTGAAAGAGGGAAGTAAAATGGCCAAGCAGAAGGACAAAAAAGACGAGGACACCGATGAGGAAGATAAAAAAGAGGAGGGCAAAGGTCAAAAGACTAAAGACTCCATTTTCTTCGAATTTTATGACGGAGACCGACTTATCCGCACCCTTAAATACAAAACACCGGAAAAAGCTGGTTTCCACAGGGTTTACTGGAATTTGGACGAAAAGGGACCGGACAGACCCTCTAGAACCATCAGAAAAAATACCCGAGAGCGTGGAGGGGTCGATGTAAAGCCCGGCACATACAAAGTAAAAGTTATCTATGGCGATGCCACCGATTCGACCTCGATAACCGTTAAGACCGATCCTAGATTGGACGTTAATATGGCTTCCGTAAACGAAGTTTATGAAACAGGAAAAAAACTTGAAGGTTTTTCCCAAACCGCAGCGGACGCAGTAAAACAGTTGGTAGAAAGCAAAGATTTGGCCAATTCGTTCAAAAAAGAGCTAAAGGAATTGGACAAGGATAAGTTCAAAGAACAGATCAAAGCTTCCGAAGAAATAGTTAAGCAAATAGATTCCATCGTCGCCCTGTATTTAGGAAAGGACGACAAACGCCAAGGTATTGTTCGGAATCCCGAGCCAACCGTAATGTCGAGAATTGGAAATGCCTCCTATTATGTGGGCACAAGAAAAACCGGAATTACTTCGACCGAAAAAAGGTTGATAGAGTTCGCAGAACAAGAACTAAAAACAGCATTGGACAAGACCAATACGTTCTTTAATGACCCATGGAAATCTTATAGATCATCAATTGAATCATTGGACCTTTCCCCTTTTAAAGAAACCAAAAACTTTAACCTTAATTAAAAATTGATCTTTTCAAAATACCGTTGTCAGGCTTAGACAAAATCTGGGTTCGCTATTGAACTCATTTAAAAAGCATTCGACAATGGTATTTTGAATAAAGTAACTAAACAAAGAATAAATGATCAGAAAATTAGCAGCCCTATTTTTTATACTTATATCGGGATATGTAAACGCGCAACAACCTGGCGAGGACGAAACCGGTTCTTGGTTCATGTACTTTGGCACCAATAAAATCTCTGAACGCTTTAGCATCCATTCCGAGGCACAATTCAGGTTTTATGAAACCACCAGTAACTTTAATCAAATGTTGCTTAGAACAGGACTTAATTATCACATTGATCCCAATGCCATTGCAACCGCAGGTTATGCTTTTATAGATACGGACAACTCCTTTTTCGAATTTGAAGGGGAGATCAACTCCAAGGAACATCGAATCTTTGAGCAATTTATTCTTAAAAACAAAGTTTGGGAGTTCTTGTTCGAACACCGGTACAGATTGGAGCAGCGCTTTTTGGATTTTGGCGACTATACCGAAACCCAACATCGGGCGCGATATCGCATTCAGATGACATTGCCACTGACCAATACCTTCTTTCTGAATTTTTATGATGAACTATTTATCAATCTGCAGGACGATCTCTTTGGGCAAAATCGATTATATGGAGCGCTAGGGGTAAATGTTACGGAAAACAGTAGCATCCAAATCGGGTATTTAAGAAACCAGTTCCAAAATGCCGTTTATGATCGCTTACAATTTGCCGTTTTTTATAATCCAGATCTTAGAGGTCTGTTCAAAAAAAAGAAGCCATAAAAATTCGATTGCTAAATGTTTGACAACAGTACTTTTAATGCCTAAATTAAAGGCTAACCTAAAAAACGATTGTTTTAATGAAAAAAGTACAAATAACTGTCTTAACATTAGTATTTATAGCTGCTTTTAGCTGTAAACAAGCAAAAAAAGAGGCCACAGAAACATCAGTGGAGGTAAAAGAGACCATTGATCAGGTAGTTGAAACCCTAGATCCCGAAGTAATCACCTTTACCATGGAACCCAAGAGTGATAGCAATGTAAATGGCGAAGTTGTTTTTACAGAAAACAGTAATAAGGTAATTATGAGGGCCACCTTTACTGGATTAAATGAAGGTGAACATGCCATACACTTGCACGAAAAGGCAGATTGCTCCTCGCCTGACGGCAAATCCACCGGAGGACACTGGAACCCAACTTTTCAACCACATGGAGAATGGGGTTCCGACGAGGGGTACCACAAAGGAGATATCGGTAATTTTACAGCCAACGCCGACGGTACAGCCACAATGGAGTTTTCTACAGATGAATGGTGTATTGGCTGTGATGACGATACTAAAAATATTTTGGGAAAGGCTGTTATAGTGCACCAAGGTGCTGATGACCTTACCTCTCAACCATCAGGTGCCGCAGGTGCCAGAATTGCTTGTACAGGCATCATCCAGTAAGTTCTATAAAATGTCAAAAAACAAAAAGCTGTCCAATGGGCAGCTTTTTTATTGACAGCCCTTTTAATAATCCATAACTTAGTAGAAAATTAAAACTTCCAAAATGAAAAAAATACAGATTGCAGCATTGAGCATTCTTTTTATTACCGCATTTAGCTGTAAGCAAAACAAAAAAGAGGGAAAAACCGAAGAGCAAACTGAAGAAATGGCATCGGCCTACAGTATTGTGCAGGATTCAACCAGTGTAAATTTCACCGCTTACAAAACTACCGACAAAGTTCCTGTTGGAGGAACATTCAAAGAGGTAGAATTAAAGTATTCAGCTGGCGAAACACCAATGGAAACCTTGAACGGACTTGAGTTTTCCATCCCGGTAAGCAGTCTTTTCACCAATGACCCAACGGAAGTTCGAGACCCAAAAATCATCGAATTCTTTTTTGAAAAAATGGCAGAGACCCAAACTATTACCGGAACCTTTATGTTTTCCGAAGATAAAAGTTGCTCGGTTAAACTTAGCATGAACGGAGTTACTACCGATTTGCCTATGGAATACGAAATTATGGACGATAACCAGGTGAATTTTTCCGGAGTAATGGACCTAAAGCAATGGGATGCCCTTAATGCCCTGGCCTCTTTGCACGAAGCATGCGAAATTTTGCACACTGGCCCGGATGGTGTTAGTAAAACTTGGGAGGAGGTTGCCATCAATGCATCGGTATTGTTGGAGCAAAAATAGAAGTCTTCCGAGGCTAAAAAATAATAAAAGAGCTGCATGTTGCAGCTCTTTTTTCTCCCAAAAAGAAAGCAGCCCGGACTGTCCAAACTGCTTTCAAAACTTAGATTACCTAAAAAAACAATCGAATATTAAAGTTTTATACCTACGCCCACTCCAAAAATCCATGGGTTTATATCCACATCGGCCTCTACCGTGGCACCCAAAGCAGTGGTCGCATTTACGGTTGCCGTAGTGTTCAAGAACAGTTTTTTAACATCGAAGTTCAAGAACCATTTATCGTTGAGCATAAAATCGAAACCTCCTTGTAGGGCAAAGCCAACTGCTGTATCGTAATCCACATCATCTGCAACGGGTCCTTCATCAACACCATAGAACAAGGTCAAATTTGGACCAGCACCCAAATACGGAACAAAATTGCCTCCTGTAAAATGGTATTGAGCGGTCAATGTTGGAGGCAACAACCAAACATGCCCCAGATCAATATCTCCCGCGGCAGTCCCAATGGCTTCCACATCGTGCTTGGCCGTGGCCAAAATCAATTCCAAGGACCAATTATCATCAAAAAAGTAACTTATGTCAAATTCTGGTACAACAGCGGTCGAAATATCCACATCTCCGCCTATGGCCTCTATATCCGCGCTCTCATCGGGAGTTACCACAATACCTCTTAATCTAAACTGCCATTTACTGCTATCATCCATAGGGGCGTCCTGTGCAATTGCCAAATTGCCAAATCCCATTAAAGCGATCACAGCTGCTAGTATTCTTTTTTTCATCGTGTGTTAATTTAAATTGATGAAGCAAAACTAGTTTGACACTCCCTGCGGGAATATGATGTTTATCATTGAATAAAAAATCCATATACCCTATCAAAAAAGAAAAATATGTAACAGAACATCGGCTTTTGAGGGCTAAAACCATTTTTTACGTTTAAAAATTATGATGGTGACCAATACAACGATCAGCATAACCCCCAACAAAATAAAGTACCCATTGGCAAGCCGAAGTTCTGGCATGTTATCAAAATTCATCCCATAAATCCCCGCCAAAAAAGTGAGTGGAATAAAAACCACAGAGAAAATGGTCAAGGTTTTCATTACTTCGTTCAAACGGTGGCCCTGCATACTAAAAAAAAGATTTATCTGGCTCTCCAGTTCCATTATATCCGAATCGATGTCCATGATCAGCCCACTGATCTGCTCTCGAAGTTCACTAAAATATTTGGTCTGAAATCCTTTTACCTCTACCCTCTCCAGTTTAATAATTATGTCCCTAAGGCCGTGAGACGCTTTTTTAAAATCTTGAATAATAGCTTTTTTTTGCTCTACCTCAAACATAAATTCCGGTGTTGGTTCCTGTTTTACGATGGCTTCCAACGCATTTTCCATCAGTACGGTCTCTTCATACTTTTCCTTATAGTTCGCTATCAAGGTTTCCAGTATAAAAAACAAAAGATAATCTGCTCGTTTTTTACGGATAATGCCCTTGTTTTCGAATATACGTTGCCTGATCCAATCAAAATGATCTCCCCATTTTTCCTGTATGCACCACACAAAATCCTTGGATACCACAAAGTACATTTGTTCGGATTCCATACTATCGTGTTCGGTTTTTAGGATTCTGGCCGCAATGAACAATTGGTCTTCCAGCTCAATGACCTTGTTCCCCATTTTCTGGTTCAACAGAAGGCGCAACAAAAAATCATCGAGATTGTTCCCGTTTACCATCTGGCGGAATTCATCCATATACTGCAAACCGTAAGTATTTATCCAAGTTATAGACTTATCTCCCTTGGATAGCACTGAATCATCGGTGATCGTAAATTTTCTGTTGTAGTAATTGTCCGGTGAGTAATTTATTACCCATGAATTTTCTTCAAAATCTGTTTTCATGGCATATAAAGTGAAAAGGTTTATTCGTAGTTTAGATCCTTAAGTTAATTCAAATTTGCAAAGTACCACCATGATTGATACAATGACTTTTAAAACCGAGTTTCTATACACCATAATTCTGCTCGTTATTGTGTTCTCGCTCCATTATTTGAACAAAAATGCCATTAGGCGGTTTGGACGTTCGAGTTCGATAGACATGAACAGTAGGAAAGTAATTTTTTACCTTAACAATATTCTCTTTTTTATATTAGCCTTTCTCGGACTATCGTTTATCTGGGGGGTCAATCTGGAAGACATCTCATTGTTTCTGTCGTCCGTGTTGGCAATTTTAGGTGTGGGATTTGTGGCCCAATGGTCCATACTCTCCAATTTAACGGCCAGCGTGATCCTGTTTTTTAGCCATCCTCTGCGTTTAGGCGATAGAATCCGTGTAATGGACAAGGACTTTGATTGGACCGGAAAGGTAGAGGACATTAGTGGGTTTTATCTTTTTATGCGGACCGATGATGGTAAACGAATAACCATACCCACTAATTTGGTGATACAAAAAGGGATAGAAATTCTTAAAGATGAGATTGTTCCCCCTCGGAATGAAGATGGAACAATAACTGAAAACGACTCCACCAATTCCTTGTAACCATAACAATACACCGCTTTACTTTTCTCATTAAGGCGTATATTCTGCGAACGCACCGCGATCGGATTAACAAATATTTGTTTTACTTTGTCGAATAATACGAAAAGATGAACCCTTCTGCATCCGGATGGATCAATAAGTTCGGCCACCTTGTTAATCAAGAGTCTTCTCTCTTTGAAGACTTTGACAGTATGTACCAAGAACTAAAGACAAATGGGTTCGTTTATGGCGTTCACTTGGACATACCCTCCTTTATTGAAGTGGAACACACGTTAACAGAAGACGAAATTGCCAAGATCAATCTCCTTTCGGCGCTATATTTTACCTATACTTTTGAGGTGGGAAAGAACGATTTTGAAGCCTTCGTGGAAAAAGTATTCGAGTATTATCAATCCCTTAATGTTAGCCGCGTATCTTACCTCAACAAAATATTTAGTGGTTCCAAAACAGAATCCCAACTGGAAAAATTGATCGATTCCAGAATTTATTTGAGCGATAATACCTTTAGCCGGGCATTTGGCAATAGCCTGACCAATTCTTTGCTCTATGTGGATATACTAATTTTTATGGTATACCTACGCGGGAACAATAATGTTATGGAGCATGCCCAACTTTTGGAGTACGTTACCATCAACATTGTGTACCATGCACTAAACGCCAAAGAGACCCACGAGTCCGATGCAAAACTGATACAATTATTAGGTTCTTCCTTAACCTATGTTGATCTGGACGAGGCAAAATATGATGGTGATTACACCGATTTACTGTCCCGAAATTTTACTGAGAACGAGAGAGATTATTTCTTGGATATGGCTTGCTTGACCATCTGGGAAGACAAGACTTTGGACTATACTGAAACCGACTATATTTTTGGGTTGGGGAAGGACTTGAAAAAGACTAAAAAAGAGATAGAATCCGAGCTGAAATTTGTGAAGAATTTCTTTGAGGAAAACAAGGAAAAAATAGCCTACTTGAACAACAAAAATTTAGCTGTTCAATTCTATGATGGGATGTCCAAAAATGTCACCAAACTAATCCTGAGAAATAGCAAAAGATTAAAAAAAGAACTTACCGAAAGTCGGGAATTGGTCTCCCTTTTATCCAAGTCGACCATTAAAGATCTAAGCCCGGAAGAAAAGAAAAAAGTGCAGAACCAATTGTTGGATATTTTTAAGAGCATACCCTCATTGGCCATTTTTATGTTGCCCGGTGGGGCGGTACTTTTACCAATTTTCATTAAATTGATTCCCAAACTGCTGCCTTCGGCCTTCGACGATAATCGGATTGAGGAAAAATAGACCGTATGGGTCAAAAAAGGCACTATAAGAAAAATTTATAATTTATTTTTATTCATATTAAAAATATGAAATCCAGATTATTAAGACCTCTTACTCTAACCATAGCTTGAAGTCTCTTACTCTTTCCCTACTTACAATGATCTCGTGCTCATTAAAATGGTTGAGCTTAATTTGAAGCCTTGAATTGGTGTATGAAATAATGTCTGCTATGTGGTTGATGTTCACGTAGAACTTTCGGCTCACCCTAAAAAAAGTATGTGGTTCCAACTCCTCCTCCAATTGCTCCAGGGTAGTATCCAGCAAATAATTTCTACCGTCCGAAGTCGCCGCATAGGTACCTTTGTTCTCACTATAAAAACATTCTACTTCGTCCGCATTTATAATTTTTAAGTGCTGCCCCACCTTGGCCGTAAAACGTTTTTTGTACTCACGTTCCAAAGGGTTTATCAAGAGCTTTTTTATGTCGTTAAAATCGACCGGGATTTTTCGGTTTTCCGGCTTAAAATCCCTGTACTTTTTAACCGCACTTTCCAACTCTTCCTCATCAATAGGTTTTAGTAAATAATCAATGCTGTTCAGCTTAAAAGCCTGTAGTGCATATTCATCATAAGCAGTGGTGAAAATTATGGCACTTTTTACCTCGACCACATCAAAAATTTCAAAGGAAAGTCCATCTGATAATTGGATATCCAAAAAGATCAGATCGGGATGCGGATTATCTTGAAACCAAACAATGGAATCTTCCACCGAATGCAACATGGTGGAAACATCAATTTCCAATTCTGAAAGCAATCTGGATAATCGTCTTGCCGCTGGTTTTTCGTCTTCAATTATTAGGACATTCATGTAATTTTGGTTGTATTTGGTTATGCTGGTCTTCTCTTATTTAAGAATTTTGATCTATCAATAATCATTGGTTTCATCCTCTTCCATATATTTTTGGATCTGGCGTTCTTCCCATTTTTTAAAGAAAGTGATTTTATGCCTAAAAATAATCAAAGTATGTACAAGCAATATCACTCCCCAAATCAAAA
The DNA here is from genome assembly GCF_056160185.1 of Flagellimonas sp. ABD4_174. Classification (NCBI taxonomy): domain Bacteria; kingdom Pseudomonadati; phylum Bacteroidota; class Flavobacteriia; order Flavobacteriales; family Flavobacteriaceae; genus Flagellimonas; species Flagellimonas sp. ABD4_174. Next base: position 1,701,633 of record NZ_JBSWWP010000001.1, on the reverse strand, counting down.
TATTGGCATTTACCCATTCGTAATAATACGATTCTTTTGGAAATGCCACTGGTAAAAGTGAATTGAGCACCCCTGTTCTTAAAAGTACCAGAATACCGTTTACGATCACAAAGATCATAATATGCCTGTAATATCCTTTGAGTTCTTTAACCCGTTTTTTGGCCGCCTCCAAAGAAATGTTTTTGTTATCCATCACGCTTACTTATATTTTTTCATTTCCTCTTTGTCCTCGTCCATGTACTTTTGTATTTGGCGCTGTTCCCAATCCCTGCCCAAAAATGGGTTTACACCAAATGTCTTGGATGCGTGGAACATTAACCCTATGCCCCAGGCCACTAAAGTGATGAAATGTTCCCACTGCCAAAAATTGTCTGTTCTCACGTAAATATTGATCAAAATAAAAGTATTGATCACTATATATATTGCAGAATGGATATAGAAGCCTTTGATCTCCTCTACCCGTTTTTTTGCTCTATTATATTTTTCTTTATTAAAGTTTTCCACGATTATTTCCATTTATTGTTCTTTTCATCCTCCCGCATAAATTCCTCTATCTTACGCTTTTCCCATTGTTTGCCAAAAAATGGGTTTAGATCAAAGGTCTTCAAGGCATGGAAAAGCAATCCGATTCCCCATCCAAATGCTGCCCATAGAAACCACATATACCCAAATCCGTTGGAAAAGTAATTGATCAAGGCCAATCCGGAAATTACCAGCACATAGGAAGTAAGGTTACCGTAGAACTTTTTAAGCTCGTCCACTCGTTCCCTTGCCCTAATGTATTTGTTTTCGTTATCCATATTTTCCATAGTTTTATAGTTTGATGTGTTATAGTTAAAATTACGCATTCTTAAAATTCTTTGTTGTTCATAAACTCCTGAATCTTACGCTCTTCCCATTCCTTTCCCAAGATAGGGTTTCGTCCGTAAGCCGTAAGTCCTTGGAACAACAGTCCCAAGCCCCATCCTGCTGCGGGGAACAATGCCCACGGAATATCGGTGGTCCTATAGTTAATGTACACCAATAAAGGTATAATTACACAATAAGAGATTAGGCTATAAAAGAATCCTTTGAGGTTCTCCACTCTTTCCTTTGCCCTGGAGTATCGGTCTTCTGTAAAATTTTTCATGACTGTTGTTTTTTGATTACAGTTCAAACTTCGCAATAACCCATATCAAAAAGAAAAGTGAATTCCCGAATTGTAATTTTATTGGGATGAATTGTGGTTCTGGCGCACAACTACCGTTTGGAACGAAGCTACGATGCATTAGAGCAACGGTATTGCATTGATTCTAAATTGATCAAAAATCATCTTTCTCCATAAGCTCCTTGATCTTGCGCTCTTCCCAACGTTTGCCCCATAAGGGGTTATAGCCATAGGCTTCCATACCATGCACCAGTACACCAAAGCCCCAACCAATACTAGGGAAAATGGCCCACAGAAAGTCCGTTGTACGGAAATTGAGCCACCATAAAAAAGGAATTACGATACAATAGGCCAATACATTGCCATAAAAGTCCTTTATGGCCCTTACCCGTTCTTTTGCCTTTGTATAGCGTTTTTCTTCAATATAATGCTCCTGTGTTTCCATTATGGTGTATTTCTGAGTAAGCATTGGCAGGAACACACTAAACTCGTTCTCGGTCTTTTTAATGACCATCTCGCGATCGGTTAGTATGCGATAGCGCTGTTTTATATTTTGAAGTCCTACCCCACTACTCTTCTTTACTACCTGCTTTTCTTGAAGATTGTTGCTTACCACCAACATACCCTGCTGTTCAAAAACCTTGATATGCAAGGGTCGGGAAGACGTCACCACATTATGTTTTACGGCATTTTCCAATAAAAGTTGTAACGAAAGGGGAACTATTTTGGCTTCGGGTCGGGAACAGCTATCTGGAATGTCGAATACAATACTGTCCTCAAACCGCATTTTTAGCAAGCGTACATAGGTCCGGGCGAACTTTAATTCCTCGTCCACAGTAACCAAATCTTTATTCTTCTGTTCCAATACGTAACGGTACACTTTGGACAACGAAGTGGTAAAGTTCTGCGCCTGGTGCGGGTCTTCTTCGATTAAACTTGTGAGTACATTCAAACTATTGAACAAAAAGTGAGGATCCAATTGGTTTTTAAGGGCGTCGAAACGGGCAGAAGCCGAACCTGCTATAATTTTTTGCTCCTTTACCTGTCTTTCCTTGTAGTATTTGTAGTAATATGCCGCATAGAATAAAAGCGCAACGATCATGGAAATCACAAAGGAACTAATGTAAAAGGAGGATTGTTCCTCCTCCAAAAACTGTCCAATGGTTTTTTGATAAAACCCGACCATTAAAACAAGACGGGCGAGAACAATACCAATGATGGAGGCAACAATGTTGCCCAATATTCCATAACCAATATATTTCTTGGTAAAAAGTTCCTTATTGTATTTGCGCATTAAAATTATAAAGGAGGCCGCATTAAGCATGTAAATGATCACGGAGAAAATCATGCTCTCCCAAAACTCCACCCAGATTTCTTGATAAGTGAGCTGCCATCCTTTGACATAGAAAAAAATGAGGAGAACTATAAAAATAGCTATCCCCACTAATATTGCTTTAAAAAATTCCTTGATAAAAAGTTTCATGGTATTTTATTTGCCACAATTTGCCAAAACTTCTTCTGCTCTCTCTTTCCCCCAGGTTGGATAAAATGGCGTTTCGGATTTAAAGGTAGCAAAAAGTTCCAAGGCCCTTTCCACATCTTTGCAATAAGGCGTAATGTCCTTTCCAAAATAGCGCGCGGAACCCATATCCCATTCTGCTTTGGAAAGTATGACCCTAGGATTTTGAGGATCGATTTCCATAGCTTGCTGGTACAGCTGCACATTTTTAGGGGAGAGCGTCATTCCATAGGTTGCTCCATCAAAAGCGATCCAAGCAGTATTGATTAGTGCTTCTTGAATCAAAAGTTCGGGATTATTGGGCGATATGGCCTTGGCCACATCCAAAAACTCTTTTGCTTTTTCCAATTGTTTGCTGAGTTTGTCCTCGTCCTTTTCTCCGAAAGAAATTACCGTGTTTATCTGCGAAACGTAATAATAAGGCAACCACTTATCCGGTTCGGCAGTGGCAATACGTTCGAACATGTTGGATGCATCGACCACTTTTTGATTTTGCCACAACTCAAAGGCTTTTTCCATTCCTTTGGAATAGCGATCTTGAGCATTCACCATTACTGTTCCCAGTAATACGATTGATAAAATTAGTTTTTTCATGACTGTCGTTTTTTAAAGATTGTACGGTAGTTTCAAATAAATTATTGATGGGACAAAATTGGGCCAGAAAGAAGGTTTGTAAAAAAATGGATTACCGAACTGTAAACATTCGGGGATGAATTGTTATCCAAGCAGACTTTAATTTATAATTTAGCACCTAGTTCCAACAAACAAAGCGTTCCATGTACATTCCTTCCCATTATCAAAATCAAAACATTGATGAGATCAAAGATTTTTTAATGGCAAACAGTTTTGGCATTTTAATCAATATTGTAAACCATAAGCCATGGGGCACCCACATTCCCTTGGAATTGGAAACCGATGTGGACGGGAGCGATATTTTGGTCGGCCATATTGCCAAGGCCAATCCACAATGGAAAAATTTTACTGCCAATACGGAAGTACTGTGCATTTTTAATGGGCCACATGCCTACGTTTCCTCATCATGGTACAAGGAAGAGGAAGTCCCAACCTGGAATTATATTGCGGTACATGTGTATGGCAATTTGCAGATCTTGACCGAAGAAGCAACCATGAAATCCATGCACAGACTGGTGGACAAGTACGAGAAGAATTCCAAAAACCCCGTATCCTTAAAAGAAATGTCGCCCAAAACATTGCGACAAGTCAAAGGTGTGGTGGGATTTAAAATTAGAATATCCGATTTTCAAGCCACCTACAAACTGTCCCAAACGCGAATGGAAGACCATCACAAGATAGTTTCGGAGTTAGAAGAACGTTCCGACCCGGGCAGCAAAGGGATTGCCGACCATATGAAAGGTGGATAATGGCGACAACCTCTTATTCAATGTCTTGAAAAATGGTGTCGGCCCAATTGGCATATCTTGAGTTTTCCACGTGCATAATCCAAATTTCATCCTTGTACTTGCCTTTCAATTTAGATCTATAAGCGGCATACGCATCCTCATTTTCTTCGTATTTGGCCAAATACACATAGTTTAGACCATTATCCGGGTTTTTAAAGTATTGCGCATCCAATCCTTCATTTTTGAGCTTTTGCATAAAGTTTTTTAAATAAACTTCGCTTTTAAAAACATTGGCGACGATATAGTGCCCTTGTCCAACTCCATCCAAATCAATGAATTTTTCGATGGGCTTAAAGGCTCCTCCATGAAAAGTTCCTTCTTTTTTTGTTTTGACATCTTTTGATGCCTTCGCAGTGTTCGCCGCCAAAGCGTTTGTAGTAGAGGCCTCGATTTCCTTATAAATGGCATCCAAGTCTTTCCTGTCCGCCAAGTACAATTTTTGGGCATGCTTTTCAATATCGGGGATTTTGTTTCCGTTGTGTCTTTTTACAATCCTCATCATCATTTCAAAACGTTCCTCCATATCCTGCTCCCTACTTTGTTTCATGGAATCTATTTGATACAGCAGATCATCGATTACGGCATAGCTATCTTCTTGTTGTTCTTGCAATTTGGCTATGCGCTCCTCCCAATAGGCCCTATCCTCTTTGTTATATGGGCGTAAAGTGGTTTCTACATCCAGTTTACTTTTTTGTTTTGTTTTTTCCGTGTTGTTTTCCGCTTCTGCCACAGCCGTGTTCTCAATCTTCTTTTTCTCCTCATCCTCATCGTTGGCAACAAATGTATTTTTGGAAAGGTTGGGCACAAAGGAGTAAGCAATGGATATTTCGTGGGTAACTCCAAGGTTGGCGATACTATTGCTAAGGCTTTTCTCAAAGTTATAACCGAAGGACAATCGTTGGTTCAAATTAAATCCCGTACCGGCCGATGCGCCATAGAATTGATCGTAACCTCCCTGAATCCAGCCTAATTTGGGAAGGTCTAAAATTATACCCCCACCGAAGATGATGTCCTCATTGCCCTCAAAACGAACTCGAGCCAAGGGCATTAAACGACCATCTTCCAAAATGCCCCTTGCATTTTCAAATTGATGGGCATATTGAACGTGACCCGAAAAAATCTTCTCGTTAAAACTGGTAAGGGACTCTCCTGTTTTTAAATTATAGTCCACCAAGTTTTGGGCGAACACGCCAAAATCGAACTTTCCCAAACTTAAATTCAGTCCGGGCTGAAACGAAATTATGGAGCTTTCACTGGCTTCCCTTAAAACTGGGTCGTCTTCTAGTGCAACCGCTCTACTTGGGTCGAAGCTGCTCACATAATATGGAATGTTCACACCAAATGTCAGACTACTTTCACTCCCCAACCGGACACCGTGGGAATAATTGGCCATTACACCTAAATTGGAAATTACACCCTCCTGTTGGTTGTAAAGACTAAAGCCAAGGCCAACTCGATCGTTCAATCTGCCGCTGTAACTTAAAAAATAATTTTGACGGTTATTGTCGAAATCAGCACTTTGGCTTCTGTGAAAAAAGTTTATATAAGACTTGTCTTCCCTAATGGAAGAAAAGGTAGGGTTGATCAAAAACCTATTGAATTTCAACAAGTTCTGAAATGGGACATCGTAGCGCACGTAAGGATTGCTTTCTTCTTGGGCCTGCGTGGGAAGACCAAGAAAAACAACCGTCAAAAGCACAAAAACAGTGCGCCTACTTTGGAACGGGAATGTAGTTCGAAAAAACGGGGGTAGTTTTATCACCATAGCCGATTGGGATTTGTAGGTTAATATTCCTGATTGGGACAGGTTGATATTTGTCTAAACTTTTCATTTGCAAGATTTGGGACTTGTAAGAATTTTATGACTAAATATAATGTAAAGCTACATATTTTATCGTCCAACAGGTAATTTTTTCGTTGAACGGTAAGGTCGATTGATGGATAGGTCTTTTAAATTCATAAAAAATAGGTTTCAATTTATAGAGGGTTAGAAAGATTCAATCTATTTTTGACAAAATATTCCCAACCTGCACAATGCAAGAACACATTACCATTGTCCCGTTTTCGGAAGCCTATAAAGAAGCTTTTAGGTATCTTAACGAAGAGTGGATCACCAAATATTTCGTGATGGAAGAAACGGACCGCCTAACCCTTTATTATCCACAGGAGTATATTTTGGATAAGGGCGGTTACATTGCTGTGGCGTTAATGGATGGAACTCCTGTTGGTGTATGTGCACTAGTTCCCAGCAAATACGAAGGTTTTGACCTAGAGCTTTCCAAAATGGGCGTTTCCCCTAAAGCACAAGGCAAAGGCATAGGCAAATTACTAGGACAGCACATAATAGATAAGGCCATTTCCATTGGTGCCAAAAAACTATTTTTGGAGAGCAATCGTAAATTGGCCCCTGCACTGTCACTTTACCGAAAATTGGGTTTTGTTGAAATAACCGGAATTACCTCACCGTATGTTCGGAGCGACATTCAAATGGAATTGACCCTTCCAAACGCCTAAGTCTTGAATCTGAATCGGCTTTTTTGTCCCACCTATTAAAACTTACCTAGTATTTCTTTTATAATTACTTAAAAATGAGTATCTTATAGATGTAATCTTAAACTTCATCGCCATGGGTCTCATCAAAGATTGCAATAAGTGGGCTAATGCGCACACCTACCTTGTGTTGGATATGGTACGAATCCTACTTGGTGTTATACTTTTCGTCAAGGGCATCGAGTTTATGACCAACCATGTAAAAATGGAAGAAATGGGACGCCCTTTTCAAGACGTCCCTGGTGGCATGATCATTCTACATTATATTGTACCTGCCCATTTTGTTGGTGGTATTTTAATTGTGGTCGGTTTACTTACCCGATGGGCCGCCATTGCCCAACTCCCGATTATCTTCGGGGCCATACTCACCAATTTTTTGGGCACAATGGATATGAACAATCTTATCCTTTCCATTGTTGTTTTGGTTTTGTGCCTCTTTTTTATTGTGTATGGATCGGGCAGGCACTCGGTAGACTATTACCTTAAAATGCAGCAATAGGTTATAGGTTGTCCAACTGATTACTTTTACGATCCTTACTGATGGTCCAGAAAAAGCCAACAAAGAAAAAACTGTCTGCCGGCGGCGTAATCGCCCTTCGATTGTACACCCCATCCATATTTGGGGTATCCGCATATTGATAATTACTAATATTATTGATACCCAATAAATTGCTTACAGAAAAATACAAGATCTTCTGTTGGTCGATAAGGTAGGCCCAGTTAAAGCTCAAATTATTATAAGATCTTGTCTTTTCTTGTAAAAAGCCTGGTGTATTAGGGTTGTTATATGGCCTCCCGGAACCATAGGAATAAGAAAGACCGACCTGGGACCTTAATTTATCCACCCAGTACTTGGTAACCAAGGAAAAATTATGCTTTGGTGCGAAGTTGGGCGTTGCCCTTTCAGGAAAATTTCTATAATCGCGTTCTGTATCCAAGTAAGAGTAAGAAGCCCAGTAATCCAAATTTTCTATGCTCTTGCTATCCCTCCAAAAAACATCGACTCCCTGGGCATAACCATTTCCTGTATTGGAGTAATTGGAATTGAACTGTGGGAGTTTGGTATCAAACTTCACCAATTGATCATAGTCCTTGTAATAAAGCTCGGTCCTAAAGGTTTTTCCGTTTTTAATATATTGATAATTAAGTATATAATGTGTAGCCTTCTCCATTTGAACATTTTGGTCGAATTTGACCACTTCTGTGAGCGGTCGTTGATAAAAATCGCCATATGCCAAAGAAAACTGCCCATCCTTGCCCGGTTTATAGGCCAAGGAAATTCTAGGAGAAAGATTAAACTCGTCCAAAAGAGAACTTTGCGTGGCCCGCAATCCCAATTTCATGGCAAATTTGTTGCTCAAAAAAATATCGGATTCGGCAAAGGCGGCCCAGAGTCCATCATTATAACCACTAAAAAATGAATCGTTGTTTAGATCCGTGTACGTTTCATTATAATTGGTATTGAAATATTCCGCACCAAAACTCAAATCATATCGATTACTAAAATTTTTACGCGCCTTAAATTTTATGTGGGAAGAGGTTTCCTTGCTATCTACCCTATCGGCTTCAATTCCGATGTCGTTCATATCCCATGCGATCGAGGCACCAGAAGTCAGGCTCCAATCGTTCTTAAAATAATACTTGTAAGATGCGTTAAAATATAAGTTGTTGTTTTTTAAACGAAATCGTACAAAATCTTCAAAATTGATATCCTCTTGTTCAATATCCAAATTGGCATGGTTAAAGCCAGTGTAAAGTTTAAACATGCTCTTCTCCCCTTTGCTCCTAAACACTCCTTCGCCGGCTATGGATTCGTAGGGACTTTTCCAGTTTACACCCTGTGTGGAGGGAATCAATGCTTCGTACGGGGCAAGGTTTACGTAAGAGGTGTTTATGCTCAACGATTGATCGCCCCAAATCTCGGTATGGCCCAGTCCGCCCCCCACGGACATAATGGAAATATCCGTTTTCTCTTGCAATGGAACATCAGTAGTGTTCAACAAAAGTACACTGGAAAGTGCTTGTCCATATTCAGCTGAATACCCTCCTGTACTAAACGATATGCCCTTAAAGAGGAATGGTGAAAACCTGCCTCGGGTGGGTGTATTGTTGGCTGTGGCGTTGAAAGGTTGAAATACGCGAAGTCCATCAATAAATACTTGTGTTTCGTTCGCGGTACCACCTCTCACGAACAAACGCCCATCTTCATTTACTGTTGTAGTTCCCGGCAAGGTTTGCAATGCCGCCACAAAATCACCTGCCGCGCCAGCAGTGGTTACAATATCCAACGGTTTAAGCACCGATACCTTGGAATTGTCGCCCGCTTCAAAAGTCCCTGCTGTTAAGGTTACACCGGACAAGGAGTTGACGGATTCCACCAATGTAATGTTGATCTCTTTAAAAAATGAAACATCTCCCGCCTCGTAATGGGGCTCGTAGGACAACATGGATATCACCAAGGTCTGCAGCCCTTCCTCTGTTGTTTCAAAACTGAAATTGCCGTTTGCATCGGAGGAAGCCCCATCGTAGGTACCTTCCAAATAAATGTTGGCTCCTTCAATCGGATTTTTTTTGGCATCGGTCACCTTTCCGCTGATGGTCTGTTGGGCAAAAACTGCTCCCGTGCAAAATAAAATGGTAAATAGATTGATGATAAATTTCATGTCTGTTCGTTTTGATTGATGCCACAAAATTGCGCATCGACCCTCGACCACCACAAAACAAAATACCCAACTGTGGATTTTTACAACTGAATTGACATAACATACACCACCGTTCAATTCACTCCCCTTATTCAACATTTCGGTATGTTCAATTTTAATTATGCCGGCCTCTTTATCAATTTTGGACACACAAACAACAAAAACAAACATTATGAAAACTGTAACACTCGCTCTAAGTTTCTTTTTTGTAAGTCTATTGGCCATGGCACAAGAAAATAACGGAATCGATATAACCGTAACCATCGACAATGTGACCAGCAATGAGGGAAAGGTTCTTATTGGGCTTCATACTGCCGACACTTTTATGAAAGGGCCCGGGGTACAAAACCTTCAAAGCACTATAGAAAATGGCAAGGTAACCTTAACGTTTACCAATGTGCAGCCAGGTAACTACGCGATAATGGCCATGCACGATATAAACGGGAACAACCGAATGGATTTTGAGGCCAACGGAATGCCCAAAGAAAGTTATGGGATGTCCGGCAACGATATGGCCATGGGACCTCCGACTTTTGATGGTGCCAAATTTGAAGTAGACAAAGAAGACATGGAGTTTACCATTAGGTTTTAATCCAAAAACACATAATTTCTAAGATAAAGCTCGCCATTGTGCGAGCTTTTATATTTGCAATACGGTCCATCAAAATCTGCCATTTTCCATAGATTTGCCTGATAGTTTTTCATACATTTATGCCCTAAACTTATCCCTTAATGACGATTACCCAGCTACAATATGTATTGGCCGTTGCAGAGTACAAGAACTTTACCCTTGCTGCAGAAAAAAGTTTTGTTACCCAACCTACTTTAAGCATGCAGGTTCAAAAATTGGAGGACGAGCTCGACATCTTAATTTTTGATCGGGGAAAAAAACCGATTACCATTACCGAAGTCGGTAAAAAAATTGTAGCACAGGCAAAAAATATTGTTGCAGAAGCGGAACGCATCAAAGATATTGTAGATCAAGACAAAGGTTTTATTGGAGGGGACTATACCCTGGGCATTATCCCAACGGTGATGCCTACCTTACTTCCCATGTTTTTGAACGCTTTTATAAAAAAGTATCCCAAAGTAAACCTTATCATTAGGGAGCAATCGACCCAGACCATGATCAAGAATATTTTGGATGGCCATTTGGATGCGGGCATAGCTGCCACTCCTTTGGAAATAGAGTTTATTAAGGAATGGCCACTATATTATGAACCATTTATGGGGTATGTGCCCAAAAACCATCGATTGGCCTCCGAAGAACTATTGCGAACGGACCAACTGGATGTGAGCGATATTCTTTTATTACAAGATGGACATTGCTTTAGGGAGGGTGTGATCAACCTATGCAATGCGCCCCAAAGCCTAGGAGCGGAGCAATTTAAAATAGAAAGCGGGAGCTTTGAAACTTTGGTAAGTTTAGCGGATGAAGGAATGGGCATGACCTTGTTGCCCTACTTGAACACCTTAAACCTGGAAGAGGACAAAAGGGTCAACCTAAAGTCCTTTGAAAAACCATCCCCTGCCAGGGAAATCAGTTTGATCTACCACAAAAGCGAGCTTAAAATTCAGATTACAGAGGCTTTGCGCGAAGTTATTTCCAGTATCGTTCGAGGAGCCATTGCTTTTCAGGATGTAAAAATCATCAGCCCATTGGGCAAAAAATAAAAAGCCGCTGAAAAGCGGCTTTAGTTTTATGTTTTTAATAAAATTAATGTTGAATGTAGTTCTGGTTTGTCCACAATATACAATTGCAACCAGATTCTAAGTTCCTCTAATTCACTGGGCAACAATCTCGAAACTGCTTTTTGAAGTTCCCTAGTGAAAAGTTTAACATCAAAACTAACCTTTTGAAGAATAGTTTTGGTGTAATCAAACATAGCTCTAGGCATATTAAATTGATTAAATTGCATTGTTAGGTTGTACCTAAATTAATAAAAAAGCACCGCTTAAAGTTGAAAATTCAGTTAAAAAATAAAAACCTTCTTGTTAAAATCGATGAACCGTACCAACCTTAACTTTAAACTATTTTTCTCCAAGTTTATTTTGTTCGCCTTGCTTTTTGCCGGCTGTGCATCCGTAAAAACAACCATTACCTCTGAATTGGCAAGGCCTACTTTGGAAAACTCATTTCATGGGCTTTTGGTGGTGGATGCCAAAACAGGTAAAGAAATTTACAATCGAAATGGCGAAAAATATTTTACGCCTGCCAGCAATACCAAAATTGTCACTTTTTACACCGGGGTAAAATTACTTCCCAAAAATATACCTACTTTAAAATATTTAATTTCTCAAGACACTCTTTTTATTGAAGGTACGGGCGACCCATCTTGGTTACATCCGCATTTAAAGGATAGCAGTGCCATAAATTGGCTTAAGCAGCAAAATACCATTGCCCTTTATACAAAAAACCACGACGAAGACCGGTACGGGCCAGGTTGGGCATGGGAAGATTACGAAACCTATTTTTCTCCCGAAAAAACAACCATGCCCCTGTACGGCAATGTTATTTTTGCCTCACACACCGATGGGTTGAGCGTTAGCCCGAGTGAACTCACCCAAGCCGTTCTGGTAAAGGACACTACCCTAAGTCGAGATGAATTTGTAAATCGGTTTTATATTTCGCCAACGGAAACAGACACTTTGGAAGTTCCTTTTATAGCCAGTGATAGTTTAACGAAGCATTTATTGGAATCGGCCATTGGAAAAGAAATCACATTGTCCGAACATTTTCCCGAAGGGGAGAAACAGACTCTTTATGGCGTAGAAACAGATTCCATCTATAAGCGCATGCTATTTAGGAGCGATAACTTTTTGGCCGAACAATTACTCCTGGCATCCTCTGGCATGCTTTCCGACACCTTGAGCACCCAAAAGGCCATTGATCATATGTTGAACACCCATTTAAAGGACCTCGACCAACAACCCCGTTGGGTAGATGGCTCCGGTTTGTCCCGTTACAATTTGTTCAGCCCTAGGTCCTTTGTACAGATTCTTGAAAAATTGCACAAAGAAGTTCCCGAAGAACGTTTGTTTGGCATAATGCCCATGTGGGGGCCGAACAGTACCGTAAAGCAATGGAAAGATCCAACAACGGAACCTTTTTTATTTGCTAAATCGGGTTCTGTGGGGAATAATTATAATTTAAGCGGATATGTAAAAACAAAATCGGGCAAGCTGCTCATCTTTAGTTTTATGAACAATCATTATCGCATACCGACCTCGGAAATACTGGATACTGTGTACAGCACCCTTAAAAACTTGCATGAAAATTACTGATCAAAAATTCCGTGAATTTGGGCATATTGTAACAGCATAATGGTTTTTGCATCTTTGATTTCACCTGATTGCATCATGCTTATCGCTGCTTTAAAATCCAGTTCCAAAACCTCGATGTTCTCTGTCTCGTCTTCCGCTCCACCTCCCTCGCCCACTTTCATGGCATCTTCATACCGGCCAATAAAAAAATAAAGGATTTCAGTGACAGAACCAGGCGACATGTAGGCTTCAAACACCTTTTCCACCTTATCAATTTTATACCCGGTCTCTTCCTCCACTTCCATTTTAATGGTCTCTTCGGCATTGCCTTTTTCCAAAAGCCCTGCACATACTTCAACCATCATTCCGTCCTTGTTGCCATTTAAATACGTGGGCATTCGAAACTGTTTGGTCAAAATAATCGTGCCCTTTTCAATATTGTACAAAAGAATGGCCGCCCCGTTACCCCGATCATAGGCTTCCCTAATTTGGGTCTCCCATTCCCCGTCTTCCCGCTGATACTCAAAAGTAACCTTGTTCAAAGTGTACCAATTATCGGACAAAAGTTCTTTTCTAATATTTCTGATATTCCCGTATTTCATGCTTAAATTTAAACGGTTACAGCTTGGTTAAGATATTGTCGAAAAGGAAGCATTTCTTTATAGACTTCCACAATTTTTTCTTTAAAATCATCCCGAAGCACTTCTTCTTTGGACAATTCGAGTTCTACGGCAAAAGTTTTGTTGCGCAAGAGTTCGATATGTGGATGGTCGTTGGAAAATCCTTTGGGTGACGATACCAGTTTTTCGTCTTCGTACAAGCCTCCGAACATTTTCTTGAATGATGGTTTATCGAGAATCGCCTGCAATTCCTCTCCGTTGTAATCGATGGCATCTCGGATACTCCGTAGTGTTTTGGAATCGGGCCGCCAGCGACCACCTGCCAATAAACATTGTTTAAGGCCTATCTCGATATAAAAATCGGCAGAATTGGGCGCTTTGTCCAACCCTGCGCCAAAATGATCTTTATAAATGGGCTTATTCGGATGGAACATCAAGTTATTATTGATGCGATTGATGCCCTTTTTGCCCGGAGTTGGGTAATAATCATCATGGAGTTGGGCCATGGTCATGTCCAAATCATCCAGCCAAGCGATAAAGTCATTACGGAGCGATTTGTACCATTTACGGTTTGCATCCATCCATTCCTTATGGTTGTTTTTTTGAAGTTCTTCCAGAAAATGGAACAGGTCGTTGAAATTCATACCCACAAAAGAAGTGCTTTTTTTCAGAAATCAGATATCCGATTTTTGGATGGTTGGATTTTTGGAATTTGTTACTTGTCATTCCACACGGATGCTGAGCGAAGTCGAAGCAGACCAATAGAGATTCTTCACTCCGTTCAGAACGACATTGAGTCTTGGCTCTCCTAACTCCTAACTCCTAGAACCTATTATCCCCATCCAACAAATCACCGAGACCGCCCAAGATGCTGCCTTCGCCCTTATCTTTGCCACCACCTCTTGGGGCAGCGGCCCAAACCCGACTGGCCAACCTGCTGAACGGCAAGGATTGGACATACACGGTTCCAGGACCTCGCAGCGTAGCAAAGAAAAGTCCTTCCCCGCCAAATACTTTGTTGCGGATGCCCCCTATAAATTCGATATCATAATCCACGGTTTGAGAGAAGCCAACAATACAGCCCGTATCCACTCTAAGCGTTTCGCCAGCTGCCAATGTTTTCTTGGCCATGGTCCCACCTGCGTGCACAAAGGCCATACCTTCCCCTTCCAACTTTTGCATGATGAAGCCCTCGCCACCAAAAAATCCACGCCCTAGTTTTTTGGAGAACTCAATGCCCACAGAAACGCCTTTGGCGGCACATAGGAATGCATCTTTTTGACAGATGAACTTTCCTCCTTTTTCTGAAAGATCTATGGGAACAATTTTACCCGGATAGGGAGAAGCAAAGCTTACCTGTTTTTTTCCTTGGCCAATATTGAGAAACGCGGTCATAAACAGACTCTCGCCCGTTAGCAAACGTTTACCTGCGGAGAATATCTTGCCCAGTACGCCGGTATCTTGATTAGATCCGTCGCCGAAGATGGTGTCCATCTTGATATCTTGGTCCATCATCATAAAAGTGCCGGCTTCGGCAACCACGGCTTCCTGTGGGTCCAGTTCTATTTCCACATATTGCATTTCTTCGCCGTATATGTGGTAATCAATTTCGTGTGCGTTCATTTTTTGATTGTTTTTAAGTTTTTTGATTTCTGTTTATATGTTGAAATGATAGTTGTTTTGTTACATTTTAGATGTAATCAATTCATCTTTCACCTTTATACCTTCAACCTTTTAACATTAACCCCAATCACCTCTTCACCTTCACGGTCCACTCAAAATGAAAGGTGGAAACTTCTACCCCATCCTTGTTTACCCCTACGGATTTCATCCAACAAGTTTGTCCCTCCCCGGTTTCCACGGTTTTTTGAATGGCGGCAGCAATTTGTTCGCCATCCTCACAGGTAAAAGTGATGCGCCCCGTAGCTTTTTTGGTAAAGGTAGCTTTGTTGTTGGCCACAAGCATGGACACTCTTTTACCACTCTTTTGGATTTCGTTCATCACCAAAGCGCCGGTACTCAGTTCGGCGGCCATTCCTTGAACGGCCCAAAACATGGATTTGAACGGATTCTGATTTCTCCATTTGTGTTTTACCGTAGTTACTGCTTGTTTATCATCAATATACTTGAGCCTAACCCCGCACCACCATGCCGAAGGAAGTTTCATAAAAGTGAACATATTGATTTTACTGGGTGTCAATGCCATATTGTTTGTTTAACTGGCTTAAAAATAGGCAAATTGAAGCAAAATATAATTGTTAATATTATGTTAATTTATAGTACTTTGTTTTGCATAGTACTGTCTTTTGGATATATATTTGCATGGTAAGCTAATAGGTTAACCCTTTTACAATCAAAAAACATCAATCAGAAAATGGCAACTACAATCACCAAACACGAACGAAATTTATCCGCGATCATACACGCGTCCATGTTCTCGAAGTATTTTATTCCTTTTGGGAATTTCATTCTTCCTCTGATTCTATGGACCGCCAACAAAAAGCAACACGATTTTGTGGACTACCATGGAAAGCAAGCGCTCAACTTTCAAATAAGCATTTTGTTGTACTCCATTATAGCCGGCTTGATCACCATTCCTTTTTTCATAGGATTTTGGCCGGACTTGTTCGATTGGAACTTTTTAGGGTTCCATCGTTTGAGCGACCTTAACAATTTGAACATTCATATAGATAGTGACAATTTTAACTTTGGACGGTTGATTTGGCCTGTGGGCATATCAGGATTCTTGCAATTGGCCTTGGCCATAGTAAATATAGTCTTCTCCATTTTGGCCACTATCCGAACCAATGAGGGGGAATATTTCAAGTACCCGTTCACCATTAAATTCATTAAATAACAGTAAAGGAGCTTAATCACCTCCAAAACATCAATCATCAATCAAGTAAAAGGAGTTTAAACATCAATCAAAAAACGAAAAAACATCATCAATCAACAATCATCAATCAAAGAACCGTTCCCACTCCCCTGCCCAATTCAGGGGAATGGAGTGGAAACGCAGCCAAACAAAGTTTGGCAGAACAAAAACGAACAGTTAATTTAATAGAACCATGAAATTATGAATATAGAAAACACAAAAGCACAGATGCGCAAGGGGGTTCTAGAGTACTGCATTCTGTCCATCTTAAAGGATGACGACAAGTATGCCTCGGAAATACTGGGAGCCTTAAAAGACGCAAAGATGTTAGTAGTGGAAGGCACCATATACCCTTTGCTCACAAGGCTCAAGAACGCCGGTCTGCTCAACTACCGTTGGGAAGAATCCACATCGGGGCCACCACGCAAATACTACGCACTAACAGAAACAGGGCAATTGTTCCTAAACGAGCTCAACGGCACCTGGGATGAACTAAGAAATGCAGTCAATCTGGTAACCAACACAAAATAGAATCAAAAAATGAACAAGACAGTAAATATAAATCTAGCAAATACGCTCTTCCACATAGATGACGATGCGTATAACAAGCTGAGACGGTATCTGGAGTCCATAAGGAGGTCTTTCTCAGGTACCAAGGGAAGCGACGAGATCATTGCCGATATCGAGGCAAGGATTGCCGAACTCTTCTTGGAGAAAATGGAGAACGAGCGGCAGGTGATCACCCATAAAGAAGTAGACCAGGTAATCGAAGTAATGGGGCAGCCCGAAGATTATATGGTGGACGAGGATATTTTTGAGGACGAACCCAAAAAATCCTATGCTCAGCCAACGGCCCGAGCCAAAAAATTGTACCGCGACATCGACCACAAGTATATTGGTGGTGTATGCGCCGGTCTGGAACATTATCTGGGCATCGACTCCTTGTGGGTACGGTTAATTTTTATCCTTTTGGCCATTTTCACCAGCGGATTCGGTTTGATCGCCTATATCCTACTATGGATTTTAGTGCCCGAAGCAGCTACCACCTCCCAAAAATTGGATATGCGGGGAGAGCCCATCAACATCAGCAATATAGAACGCAAAGTAAAAGAGGGGTTTGATGATGTTGCAGAAAAAGTAAAAAACGTTGACTACGATAAAGTAGGAAACAAGGTCAAGAGCAGCTCCAAGACCTTTTTTGATACCATCGGGGACATTATCCTATTCCTATTTAAAATATTCGGCAAATTTATTGGCATCCTATTGATCATTATTGGCGCATCTACGCTGGTCGGCCTCTTCTTTGGCCTGTTCACCGTAGGCATGTTCGATGCGATACATGTACCGGGGATAGATTTTTATGAAATAGTGAACACCTCCGGAGCCCCTGTTTGGTTGGTATCCATCCTGTTGTTCTTTGCCGTGGGCATACCCTTCTTCTTCCTACTATATCTAGGCCTGAAGATTTTGGTGAACAACCTTAAATCCATCGGGAATATCGCCAAGTTCGCTCTATTGGGACTGTGGCTGATATCGGTGGGCACATTGATCGTATTTGGCATTCGCCAAGCCGCCGAGTTCTCCTATACAGGGAGTGTAAACGACAAAAAGGAGTTGGCCATGCAGGTTCCCACGGACACTCTGATCATTAAAATGAAGGATAGCGACACGGATTACAGTCGCGATGAAATTCATTTTGGAAGAATGACTTTTGGATATGATGAAAACGACAACCGAATCCTTATGTCCGATGAAATAGATATCAAGATCAAGAAATCCGATACGGATTCCATCAGCATCAATGTGAGAAAAGATGCCGATGGGAGTTCCACCTTGGCGGCCAGGGACCGCGCCAAAAATATTGCTTTTGGCTACACGTTGAAGGGCAATACCATAATCCTGGACAAATACTTGACCACCGATACATCCAACAAGGCCCGAAATCAAGAAGTGACCATAACCATTTATGTGCCGGAGACCAAAACCGTGTATTTTGATGAAACCACAAATCGATATATTGGTCGAGGTATTAAAAATGACCAAGGTTACTACCGAACCGGCTTGGTGGAGCATTATTGGACCATGGACGAAGATGGAGAATTAAAATGCCTGGATTGTCCAGAATTGGATGACGATGAGGAGGATGGCAATGGAAAGATCATTATTAATGAAGATGGCATCGATATCGACATTAAGGATAACCAAGATTCCTTTGAAATGAAAATCAACGAGGACGGAATAAAAGTTAAAGCGAAAGAAAAAAAGTAACAATTGGGTACCTTAAATCGTCAATTGGGTAACTCAAAGTTTAAAATACATACAATAAAAGGGACATTTACACTGAATTTATTCAGATTGAAGAAACGTATAATCAAAATCAATCAATACTAAAAACAACAATCATGACAACATTAGCAAGATTAGCAATCGCCGTTCTCCTATCCCTCTTTGCATCCTCATGCATGATGGATATGAACTTTGGCAACGGAAAAACCGGTAATGGAGAAATCGTTGAGGAAACCCGCGATGTTACCGAAAATTTTGACGTAGTTTCAGCATCGGAAGGCATCGATGTATTTGTAACACAAGGTTCGGATTTTAAAATTAACGTAGAAGCCGATGAAAACATTATTGACCTTATCGGAACCGACATCAAAGAGGGAAGGTTAAAAATCCATGCCATTGAAAACATTGGTAGGGCCACCAAAAAAGTTTATGTGACCTTGCCGGAAATCACTGCCCTTGAGAGCTCCAGTGGTGCCGATCTTATCGGCCAAAATGTGATCAAGGCCGAAAACATTGAGCTGGATTCGAGCAGTGGTGCCGATCTGCATGTAGAAGTAGTGGCAGGTGAAGTATCCGCCGATGCCAGTAGTGGCGCCGATATTAAAGTATCTGGACAAGCAGATGCCTTGTTCGCAGATGCCAGTAGCGGTTCGGACATCAAAGCTCAGGATTTAATGGTAAAAAGGTGCAACGCAGACGCCAGTAGCGGTGCTGATATCTCTGTGAACGTTTCAGAGTCCCTTGTGGCCGATGCCAGCAGTGGTGCGGACATTAAATATACTGGAGATGCAAGTGTGCAGACCAAAAAATCCGTTTCAGGGAGCGTAAGAAAATATTGATCCATTTTCCCTTTTAATTTGTTGAAGGCCCGCTGATTTTTCAGTGGGCTTTTGTCTTTAATATCTCTGCTCGAAAACCTATCTTAGCAAATCGCTAAAATATGATATTCCCATGCAGATAACCCTAAAAAAATACATTCTTCCTCTGGCCCATACTTTTACCATTTCCAGAGAATCGAGGGATGAACAGGACACCTTGATCGTTGGACTGACCCTAAATGGAAAAACTGGCTACGGTGAGGCCACTTCCAATCCATACTATAAAATAACCATAGAAGGGATGATGGAAGAAATAGAGGCCGTAAGAGACCAAATCGAAGCATACGATTTTGATACGCCCGAGAATTTCTATGAGCATTTGGAATCTTTAAACCTTCATAAATTCACGCTTTGCGCTTTGGATTTGGCCGCAAACGATCTGTACGGTAAATTAAAGGACAAGCCTCTATATCAAATCTGGGGCACCACCACCGATCAATATCCCATTACCAATTATACCATCGGAATAGATACCATCGAAAAAATGGTGGCCAAACTCCAAGAAAAACCATGGCCGCTTTATAAAATAAAGTTGGGCACCAACGAAGATGTGGAAATTATTCGCGAGCTGCGCAAACATACGGACAGTGTATTCAGAATTGATGCCAATACCGCATGGACCGCAGAAGAGACCATTAAAAATGCCCCTTTGTTAAAGGAACTTGGCGTGGAGTTTTTGGAACAGCCCTTAAAAGCCGATGATTGGGAAGGAATGGCATTGGTAAAGAAAAAATCGGTTTTACCTGTTATCGCAGATGAAAGCTGTATTGTGGAAACAGATGTGGAAGCATGTGGACCTTATTTTCATGGAATCAATATTAAACTGACCAAATGTGGTGGACTTACCCCTGCTAGAAGAATGATCAAAAAAGGTAGGGAACTTGGACTCCAACTAATGGTGGGCTGTATGACGGAATCTACAGTAGGTATTTCCGCCATTGCCCAATTATTGCCGCAACTGGATTATGTGGATATGGATGGCGCCATGTTGTTACGGGAAGATATAGCAACTGGAGTAACCATATTAAACGACGGAAAAGTAATTTTCCCAGAGTTGCCAGGAAGTGGGATACAACTTTTATAATGGCTCATTCGATACCAAGCATACCGGACAGGCAAATTTCCATTAACGGTTTGCCCTATATATATTTTGGGGGCACCTCTTATCTGGGAGTACAAAACCACCTTCCTTTTAAAGAGGTTTATCTACAGAACATCGTTAAATATGGAATGCACTACGGGGCCTCGAGAAAATCGAATGTCTCCCTCGATGTATACCGAAAAATCGAAGACCATTTGGCCAATTGGGTCGGCAGCGATAACTGTTTGACCATGTCCTCAGGGTATTTGGCGGCCCAATTGGTAGTACAGACCCATTTGGAAAAAGGTCACACGGTTATTGCCGCCCCTAATGCCCATGCCGCACTTTGTACCCATGGCGTACTGAAAACCGAAAATTTTAGCCAATTGGAGCAACTGGCAGGAAAAACGGTCATAGAAAGTCCCTTGCCCCCGGTAGTTCTTTTTGATACTATTGATTTTATGGGTTACCAATATCCCGGGTTTGGTCGTTTATCCAACCTTCCTTTGGACAAGCTTATTTTGGTTGGCGACGATTCGCACGGAATCGGTGTGGTCGGCCATCAAGGAAATGGATGTTACCATACACTCAAAACTTTTAATCCCTTTAATTTGATGGTTTGTTCTTCCTTGGGCAAGGCCCTGGGCATACAAGCGGGCGCCGTTTTTGGGAACAAGGACGATATCAAAACCCTACAATCTACGGCATTTTATGGTGGGGCAAGTCCGGCATCGCCCGCATTTATGGGCACCTTGCTAGATGCACAAGACATTTATGCCGAACGTATGGATAAACTCAATAAAAACTACGATCATTTTAAATCCCTGGTTCGCGATATCTCTTTTTTTATGCACATGGACGGTCATCCTACTTTTGAGTTTCAAGATGAAAAATTAGCTGCGGCATTGACACAAGATCGATTTGTTTTTACCAACTTCCGTTATCCGGATGATAATGGCCCTCTGATCAGCCGTATTGTATTAAGTGCCTACCATACCGCTGAAGATGTGGAAACCTTGGCAAAAAGCCTTAATTCATATATCGGTTGATATCTATTTCTATTTAATTGATTATTTTACCAATACCAATAAACCTTATAAAATTGTAATATGAAGCTGACGTCCCCATTAAAAAATGGTCTATTCCTCTTTGCGCTGATCACCTTAATTTTTGTTGCATGCAAAACGGAAAATAGCACGGAACCGAGCAAAACCGACGAAATAATTTTATCTGTTCGAGAAATGTACGCTCCCGATAAACGTGTAGCCTTGTTCGATATTGAGTCCAAGGAAAATGCCAGCGGTTATACCCTGGTCGGAAAAACCAATATGCCAGATGCGCTAAATGCTCTTCGGCAAAAGTTGGATTCGCTACAGATTTCTTATACCGATAGTATCCGAACACTTCCTGCCGAGGATTTGGAAGGTAAAATATATGGTACCATTTCACTTTCCGTAGCGAATATCCGTTCCAAACCATCGCATTCTGCAGAAATGGTCACACAGGCCACTTTGGGAATGCCATTAAAAGTTTATCAAAAAGATAGAAATTGGTACTTGATCCAAACTCCCGATAAATATTTGGGATGGGTAGATAGTGGTGGCGTAGAATTAATGGACAAAACCCTATTTGAAGCATGGCAGAGCTCAGAAAAAATAATCTACACCAAAATATATGGGCATGCTTATTCCAATGCCAATGAATCCTCGGAGGTTGTATCGGATTTGGTTGCAGGAAATATTTTGAGCTTGGTTGCCGACACTGGCACTTTTTATGAAATAAAATACCCCGACGGCCGAATGGCTTTTGTGAAAAAATCCGACGCCTCTCCCTACCAAGATTGGAAATCCTCCTTGGAGCCAACACAGGAATCCTTGGTGGCAACTTCCAAAACCATGCTCGGCGTGCCCTATTTATGGGGCGGTACCTCAATAAAAGGGGTAGACTGTAGTGGCTTTACAAAGACAATTTATTTTATGAACGGTATGATCATCCCTCGCGATGCTTCTCAACAAATCCATGAAGGGATGTTGGTTGATGACACTAAGGATTTTGATCAACTATTACCGGGCGATCTGCTATTTTTTGGCAAGAAAGCTACAGAAACAAGCCCAGAACGTGTTATCCACGTAGGTATGTGGCTTGGCAACAATGAATTTATTCATTCGGCGGGGAATGTACATATTAGCAGTGTGGATAAAAATTCCGAGAATTTTGATGAGTACAATTACAACCGTTATTTAAGGTCCAAACGAATCCTTAACCAAAAGGATGATGGTCTTTTGTATTTATCGGAAGAAGACGTTTTTTGATTAAAAAAACTCACTCGAATCAAAAAGGCCATCCGATCGGATGGCCTTTTTAGTTCATAGGGTTATGCTACTACTTTATTCGTCCCACCAAACTGGAACAACAGGATCAACCTGATTTGCCAAAACATTGGCCTCGTTTCTGTTCAACTCGGTCGCAGGGTAGTTGGCACGTCTGAACCATTGTCCACTAAATTCTGCATCGGAAGTTTCTTCTTCACTTCTGATCTCCAATCCAGTAAACACATCATCGGAAAAATCATATCTCCTGTAATCCACAAAAGTTTCTGGGTTTAGGAAATTATGTATGTATTTTTCTTTCATAATATGGTGCAAGCTCAACGCTGTTTCTCCAACATCAATTGCGCCGTCCGCCATATAATCCGTACCATCCACACCATACATATCCATACTGGCGGCAATACCGTTCATATATGCAGTATACGCTGTTGCATTGGACCCAACACTGGTTGTTGTACCACCATTGGCCAAAAATGCAGCCTCGGCCTTAATAAATTCAACTTCTGCGTAGGTAATCAGCATTAAAGGTGAATCGATACTGGTATAGAAACCATCTGTTCTAAATCTAGCGTTGGCATCCGTACCATCTGGAGCTACACCTGCACCTCCACTTACAAAACCTTTGTACTCCGCTTCATCCCCATTTTCGGCGAACAAAGGAAGTCTTGGGTCAATTTCAACAACTCCGCCCTCAAAAGGATAGTAATCCCCGTTCATGGAGCTCACTATCTGACTGGCAATATCGTTGCTCAAGTTTCCTGTACTCCGTGCCAAAATTTCGGCAGAATACCATGGGTTGATTCGCTGATCGTCATAATACATGGCAAAGTTATCCTCGTTGGAAGTGAATCCATTCTGCGCGGTTGCCAATACATCTGCAGCGGAAACAACTCCTTTGTTCACCAAATGTAATTGATAGCGCGCTTTTAGAGAATAGGCAGCTCTCAACCATTTATCAATATCGCCTCCATAGATCAGATCAGAAGATCCCAATACAAATCCAGAATCGTCTGCCCCATTTAATTTGGCAATGGCGCCATCCAATAGAGTAAATATCTCCGTGTAGATCGATTCTTGTGTATCAAAAGTAGGGAAGTTGTTATCTGGTCCTCCACTGGCATCGGAGTAAGGGATATTGTCCCATGTATCCGTGGCTATCCCAATATTGGCTGCGATCAAAATATCGGCCACAGCATCAATATGATTGGCTCCTGTTTCGGCGGCTTTAGCTTTAACCACTTGTAAATTTGGCAATACATAAAGGTAGACCTGGCTCCAAAGTCCGCTTGCCGATGTTTGTCCGGCAGCACCTCCTCCAGTTGAAACAAAGTTTTGAACGTAGTTCCCAAACGAAAGCTCGGCAGAACGCTGTCCTTCCATGGTACTGTGTATTACGGGCGCAATAAGATCCTGCATCCTCAATTGCTCCACAGTGGCCGTATTGGAGGGAGTGTTTACGTCGAAATAATCCTCACTACATGCTACAAAGGTTGTTGCGGCACATAGCAGAAAAGTTTTAATTATATTTATTTTTTTCATAGTTCCTTTTTTAAAATGCAATGTTCAATCCGAGTGAATAACTTTCGGCCAATGGTATGTTCAATCCTGTAAATCCATAAACATTGCTTCCCGCACTGTACTGGTTTCCTTCTGGATCGTAACCATCAAATGGTGTCCATAGCAAGATATTGTTCGCACTTGCGGACAAACTTACTTTATCCAAACTCAAACTTCTGGTCAGTTTGGAAGGAAAGTCGTAGGACAGGGCAATGTTCCTGATCTTTAACCATGATGCATCTTGTATCAGCACTTCCGAGGCACGGTTGTAAACACTGGAGTTACGGTAGTAATTCTGATCGATTAGGACTTCTGTAGTGTTTGGGCTTCCATTGGCAAGAACTCCGTCCAATACTACATTTACATCTCTTTGCAAGGTACTTTCCAAAAGACCGTTCCTAATGGAGTTTCTTCGTCCCGAATCGTAAAGATCTCCACCTTCTTTCCATTCCAATAGGAAATTAAGGCCGATTCCTTTATACTTTAAGTTACTTCCGATAGAGGCTATAAAATCTGGGAATGCATTACCTACAATAACTCTTTCATCGAGATTTATGGTCGGTAAACCATTTTCCCCGATCAATCTTTCACCGTTTACATATTCCCATTTGTAACCATATAGATTACCCATTTTATCACCAGCTCTTACCTCCGAGGTTACTCCGGCAAATCCAGAGTCCGCAAAAATAATGGCTTCAATATCTTCAGGTATTTCCAAAACCTCCCCCTCGCTGGTAGACCAGTTCAAGATCAATTCCCATCTTAAATCCTGATTTCTTATAACATCGGCACTCAACAAAAATTCGTGTCCAAAAACTTTATAATCACCGGCATTTCTGGTAATTCCGGACAATCCAGAAGAATAGGCCGTTCCAACTGTAAAAATCTGATCTTTAACACGCGTGTTGTAATAGGCATAATCCAATCGAATGCGATTATCCAAGAATCTAAGATCGGCACCAAACTCTGTTGATTGGTTTTTTTCGGGCTGTATATTGGTATCTCCCAATAGTGTGCTTCTGCGATACCCCCCTACTCCACCGAACGGGAAATCACCATCGACAACGAAATATTGTCCAACATCGCCAAAGCCAGGTCCTTTACCTACCTCGGCCCAAGATGCTCTTAGTTTACCAAAGGTAAAGATATCGTTCTCACCAAAGAGGTCGGTAACATCGTACGCCAAACTCACGGATGGATAAAAGAACGATCTATTTTCTTTAGGTAAAGTAGAAATCCAGTCGTTTCTTCCTGTTAGCGTCAAGAACAATTTATCCTTGTAACCGAATTTTGCTTCACCAAAAACCCCTACTGTACGATTTTGCACTATGGTTTTGTTGATAAAGAAATTGGTCGTGTTTCCAATTTCGTTGACTCCGGGTACATTTAAGCCTTCCCCTCGAGCCTCCAGGTAAGTTCTTTTGGCATCTGAAATTTGATGACCAACAGTAAAGTCCGTTGTAAAGTCATCGGACCATTGCTTGTTCATTGCCACCAAAAAGTTGGATTCCAACCCTGTAAAGTTGATGTTTTGTTCTAAAATAAATCCCCCTACTTGTGAACCACCGTCCAAATCCGGACCAACGTAACGGTTTCTTGCATCGGAGTAGTTGTCTATCTGGGCGGCATACGTAATTCTCAACCAATCTTTTGGTGTCCAATTAAAGGTTGCGTTCCCTATCCAACGGTTTACATCATCTTCCAAATTACTGGTTTCCATCAAGTACCTTGGGTTATCAATGATACCAAAGGAGTAATCTCTTTCGCTCCCGTCGGGATTTACATAGTCGTTGATCGGGAATGTTCCTGAGTAATAGGAGAGTGCGCTCATTACGGATTTATCTCCTCCATTGGCCCTTCGTCCTCCTGAGTTGGTAAAAGCAACGGAACCATCCATAGTAAAGTTGTCCGTTATTTTATATCCTGCTTTTAACCTTAAGTTGGTCTTGTTATAGTCCGTATTGGGCAGAACACCCTTCTCGCTATTGTTCCCCATGGAGAAGTAGTAGTCCAAACGATCGTTGGCACCGCTCAAACTCAAATTCACCTGTGAGTTGAACCCTGTTTTAAAAATATCGTAAGGGCTATAAAATCTATCATTTGAAAGATCTACAATATTACCTTCTCCTAAATCAAAGGAGTCCAAAGAATATTCTGGTCCCCAGGAGTAAAAAGATGTGGCTTGTTGTACTCTATTGAATCCTGTATCGGAATCTGGATCGTACAATGTACGCGGAGCTCCATTAAAACCTTCGCGATACTTGGTCTGTAAGGTTGGCGTTGTTTTGATTTCCCTAAAGGTAGTAGATGCCGTTAAAGTAATCTTTGCCTTTCCTTGTTTTCCTTTTTTTGTTGTGATCACAATGGCACCGTTGGATGCCCTTACGCCATAAAGTGCCGTTGCTGCAGCTCCTTTAAGAATGTTGAAGCTTTCGATGTCCTCAGGGTTAAGGTCCATGGCACGGTTGGAAAATGCAAACTGCTCAGAACTGTTCGGTGAGTTGGATCCAGAACTAGGCCTTACCTCTCCAGAGAAGGTGTCGTTGTTCAATGCAAGACCATCCACAATAATCAGTGGCTGGTTACTTCTGTTTGGATTAATGGAGGTAACCCCACGTATCAAAATATCCACACCGCCCCCGGATGTACCAGAAGAACGGTTGATCTGGACACCGGCCACACGCCCCTGCAAACTTTCAATTGGGTTGGCTTGTCCTGCAAGGTTCAGATCTTCTGTGTCTACCTTGGAAACAGAGTACCCCAACGACTTCTGTTTCTGCTCTACACCAAATGCGGTTACAACGACCTCATCCAATTGTGTCGAATCTTCTTCCAAAACAACGTTGATCGTTGATTCAGAACCTACGGTAACTTCTTTTGACTTCATTCCTAAGTAGGAAAAACTTAGAACTTGTCCTCTCGTAGCATTAATGGTATAATTACCATCAAAATCTGTGGTGGCTCCAATACTTGTGCCGCTTACGACTATGGTAACCCCAGGCAACGGAGTACCCGACACGTCGGATACGGTACCTGATATGGTTTGACCAAAGGCCGCAACACAAGAAAACACCGCAATAAATGTTAAATAAATGTTCCTCATTACTTTTTTTTGTGTTAATTTTCCTGAAAATTGTTCAAAATTTTTTACATATCAAACATTTTAACTGAAAAATGTTGGATTTTTTAATATTTAGCCATTTCAATTCCTTTTTTATTGACCAAACCCCGTCTTTTCTAAGAAGAATTCATCTTCTTTAGAGTTCTTTAAGAACTTTTTTTGAATCCTTGGTAGTCCGTACTCACCTGAAAGTGTTCCTTTTTTATGAAATAAACCCCAGTTTTCTCATTATTTATCGCTATCTTTTAAAGACTAGATATCAGCAACTTAAAAAAGGAAGGGCTTTATGAGAAAATCAGTTTTATTATTTACACTGATCGTAGTTTTCCTTGTTGTGGGAAGCTTTACGGATCGTTATTCCAATGCTCTAAGCATTGAAGGAACTTGGGAATTGGAGAGTTTTTATAATTATGATGGAGAAAATGTTTTGGATACCATTGAGAAATCGGATGGTTATAGACAGGTTAAAATGTACTCCAAAGAAAAAATTATGTGGACCAGATATGTACCAGAAGACCCGAACGGCAGGTTCGGTTATGGCTCGTACAAAGTTTCGGACGGCTCCTTAATTGAGGTAATCGAATACGGGGACGATGAAATGATGAAAGCATTGGATACCATGCGCAACTTCACCTTTGAACTTATCCTAAAGGAGGATTCGTTTAGTCAGATAACGGTGGATGAGGAAGGTAACCGAACTTTTTCCGAAAATTACAAGCGGATTGATTGAGTTGCAATCAACAAAAAAGGCACCGAAGTTTCGGTGCCTTTTTCTTTTTTCCAATTTGAGTAGTTTTTATGATACAATCATTTCTTTGCTCTCAACGGCAGCCAAATAACGTTCTGCGTCCAAGGCGGCCATGCATCCTGTACCTGCGGCAGTAACCGCCTGTCTGTATATTTTATCTTGAGCATCCCCACTGGCAAAAACACCGGGCTTGTTTGTTTTTGTGGATTTGGGTTGCGTAATAATATAGCCCGTCTCATCCATGTCCAACTGCCCTTTGAACACATCGGTATTTGGTTTATGTCCAATAGCTATGAACAGACCCGTTACAGGGATTTCTTCTTTTTCTCCGGTTTGGTTGTTCACTACCCTTACCCCTTCTACGACTTGATCGCCCAATACCTCATCTATTTCGGTATTGTACCTTATTTCAATATTATCAATACTATTGACCCTATGCTGCATCGCTTTTGATGCCCTCATGTGGTCTTTTCGGACCAGCATGGTTACTTTTGTACATATATTGGCCAAATAAGAAGCCTCTTCTGCGGCGGTATCCCCTGCTCCAACAATGGCCACATCTTGTCCTTTATAAAAAAAGCCGTCGCAGACAGCACATGCGGAGACTCCTCCTCCTCTTAATCGCTGCTCGCTGGGCAAATTCAAATATTTGGCAGATGCACCTGTGGAAATAATCACGGTTTCTGCTTCCAATTGGGTGGAATCATCGACGGTAATTTTATGAATACCCCCTATCTCGTCACTAAATTCTACGGCAGTAACCATTCCTATTCTTACTTCTGTACCAAATCTTTCAGCTTGTTGCTGTAATTGCATCATCATTGCTGGTCCATCGATTCCTTCCGGATATCCTGGAAAATTGTCAACTTCGGTAGTCGTGGTCAATTGTCCACCAGGCTCCATACCTGTATATAAAACTGGTTTTAAATCTGCCCTTGAGGCATATATGGCCGCGGTATAACCAGCCGGTCCTGATCCAATAATCAATGTTTTGATTCTTTCTACTTGTTCTGACATAAAAAACTTCCTCTAATGTTATGATACAAAAGTAGGTTTTTTGTTCAAAACCTTACTTTATCGTAATATTACGTTTAAGTAAAAGTTGTTAACAATTGTGAATGAACATTTTTCCAAAGAGATTATAGGAAAAGAAAAAAAGGAGCCTTTTTCAAGACTCCTTAACACAAAAAAAAGTAGGTCAAATTTATGGGAACATAATATTTGATCTAAAACCGTTACAACCAAGGGGCTCAACCTCAAAAACCCCTTGGAGCAACGTAAACCTTATAAGAAATAAGACATTAGGTAAAGAACACTAAGTACCCTATAATCACCCCAATCCTATTAAAGGTTTAATCTTAAAGCATATTGCTTTTTGATTGCTGAGACAAACATAGTACAGTCCTTTAAATGTTGAGCGGTATAATTAACCAATGGGTCGTTTGCGTTAACGGATGCCCATTTTCAATTTATATTTGGGTTTTGAGAGCTTAGCGTAGGAAAATATGTGTAAAAAACACAAAATATTGGTTTTCAATACTTTAATTGTGAAATGAATTTCAACCGTTGTATTTTAACTTTTTCTCTATGGTTTCGATCATTACATTGGCTATGTCCTTGCCGGTTGTATTCTCTATTCCCTGAAGTCCCGGTGATGAGTTCACTTCTAAAAGCAAAGGACCTTTATTTGATCGGATTAAATCTACCCCTGCCACATCCAAATTAAATACTTTGGCAGATTTTATGGCCAACTTTCTTTCTTCTGGTGTGATCTTCACTTTTGCGGCGGCGCCTCCTTGGTGAATATTGGCCCTAAACTCGCCTTTTTGAGCTGTTCTCTGCATGGATGCCACTACTTTGCCATTGACTACAAAGCAACGAATGTCGTGACCGTTCGCTTCCTTTATAAATTCCTGGACCAAAATATTGGTCTGAACGCTTTTAAAGGCATTGATCACACTTTCTGCCGCTTTGTTGGTCTCGGCCAGTACTACGCCCTTTCCTTGGGTACTTTCCAAAAGCTTAATGATCAAAGGGGCTCCGTTTACCATTCGGATCAAATCTTTGGTATCCATCGGGGACTTGGCAAAGCCTGTTGTAGGAATATGGATGTCGTTTTTCGAAAACAATTGTGAGGCGAAAAGCTTGTCCCGGGACCGTCCAATGGAATCGGCGGAATTTAAGCAATAAACTCCCAAGGTATCGAACTGCCTTAACAGCGCACAACCATAAAAGGTTACTGCGGGTTTTATTCTGGGAATCACGGCATCGAACTTATCCAATATGTTCCCGCCCCGATATCGAATTTCCGGCGTTGCCGCATCCAATTTCATATAAACGTGCTCCACATTCAGAAAAACCACTTTGTGGCCTCGCATTTCTCCTGCCTCAATAATTCTTTTATTACTGTACAGGTTCGGATTACTGGCCAAAAGGCCTAAACGCAGTCCCTTTTTCTCCGTAATAAAGGGTTGGTATTTTTTTTCGATTTCTTCATCTGTATAATCGCCCTGGATAAAACTTTTGGACGGATCTACCAGGTATCTCTCGTTGATAGCTTCCCTACCAAGGAGCATGCGGTACTCCATTGTATCCCGATTGGCCAAGGTAAGTTCTATATCGAACACATTGCCGGCAATGTTCACTGCTGTTTTAATTACCGGCCTTTCCTCTGCAATTCCCTGTGAACTCTTTACCGTGCGCACATCGACCAATTTGGCCTGACACAAGATGGCTATGCTCCTATTATCCTGAACGGGGTTCACCTCAAAGCGGACCCATTCCTCAAATCCTTTGTTGAATATTTTAATTTTACTGGCCTGAATGGATGATGTCTTTGCTCCGGAATCTACTCTGGCTTTTACGGCCGGAATTCTTAAATCGTCAAACTGGCACCATTCCTCGGTTCCCAATATTTTAAAATCGCTCAAAACAACTATGTATTTAACTAATTAATCGCATTATAAAAAGGTCCACTACTTCGACCAAAATCAGAATAATTATGATCCACTCGAGCCTACTGCTTTCTCTATGGTCCATAATATTCATGAACAAACTGAGGTTTTCCTTGATCACATTGCCTTGTTCCTTTATATTTCGATACCGTTCCTTAAGGTCAAAAATCTGCTTTAATCCTTTGTCCAATCGATCGAGTTCCAAATCTTCCCAAACTACTTCGTGAGAATCAAATATATATAGGTTCTCGGAGATCTGGTTGTTTATGTTCAAGACTTTTGCAATGTGCCTCTTTAATTTTCTTCCCCCAATGTCCAATTTTCCTTTTTGTTCCAGATATGTGGTGTGTTGACGGGTCTCTTTCATGGCCTGTTCCGATAGCCCCGCATAAAAGTCCAATGCAACGGACTGGGACAAGTGCAACAATGCCAAACGAATACCTTCCTGATTGGTGCTGGGCAATATTACTTTATCCTGATGGATCGTGGCTTTTTCCTTATCGGCTAAAAGCTCCAAATCCATGGTCTCGGTAATATCGGACTGTCTCCATTCTTCACAGAAAGGTTTTATTTCCATTAACAATTGTGATATTTCTGCTTCGGAATAACCGAAAAAGGAAACTACACCATACCTGAAAATATAAAGGTAACGTGATGCATCGGAATAAAAAAGTTCATCCCGGTCGCCATAGACCAATTCTTTTCCCAAAGCCTGGTTCCTACAAGCTGGAATATGGATGCTTGTGGCCAGATGCAAAGCGATTGCTTTTGATTCCATCTTTATATAGAATTATAAAACATCTGGCAATTATTCTTCTTCGGTGCTTTCGAGCTCATCGGCACCAAGATTTGTATCCTCCGCGTCGTCGTTGTCCGAATCATCGAACTCTTCCATTGCCATTACCAATCGCTTGCTCACCTTGATCAGGTAGGCCGTGTCCTCGGTCCTAACCTCAACACATTCCACCACTTCGTTATTAGCGTTGCGGTAGGTTACAATATCGTCATCGTCATAACCATCGGGGAACTTTTCCACTAGGAGGTTGAGCATATTGTTGTCCAACTTTTTAAAATCGACGATCACTCTTTTTAAGACGGTTGTTTGTCCTTTTTTCATGATTACATATCTAACAGGTAGGCGAAAATCAGCGGTGCCACAATGGTCGCATCGGATTCCACGATAAACTTGGGCGTGTTTATATCCAACTTGCCCCAGGTAATCTTCTCGTTGGGCACGGCCCCTGAATATGAGCCATAGCTGGTGGTGGAATCACTGATCTGACAGAAATAGCTCCAAAACGGGGTATCCGTTTGTTCCAGATCTTGATACAGCATTGGCACTACACATATTGGAAAATCTCCGGCGATTCCTCCCCCAATCTGAAAAAAGCCAATTCCCTTTTCAGAATTTTTGGAATACCAATCCGCTAAAAATGTCATGTACTCAATACCGGATTTTACCGTGCTGGCCTTGAGCTCGCCTTTGATTACGTAGCTGGCAAATATGTTTCCCATGGTACTGTCTTCCCAACCTGGAACCACTATTGGCAAGTTTTTTTGGGCAGCTGCGTACATCCACGAGTCCTTAATGTCTATTTCGTAGTACTGTTCCAACACTCCCGAAAGCAAAAGTTTGTACATGTACTCATGTGGAAAATAGCGCTCTCCTTTTTCGTCGGCCTCTTTCCAAATGTCATAAATATGTTTTTGCAACCTTCTAAACGCTTCTTCTTCCGGGATGCAGGTATCGGTAACCCTGTTCAATCCGTTCTCCAAAAGGTCCCATTCTTCCTGTGGGGTCAAATCCCTATAATTGGGTACTCTCTTGTAGTGGGAATGTGCCACCAGGTTCATTATATCTTCCTCGAGATTGGCCCCGGTACAGGATATAATATGAACCTTATCGGTACGGATCATTTCTGCAAATATCTTTCCTAGTTCTGCAGTGCTCATTGCTCCGGCCAAGGACACCAACATTTTGGAACCTTGGTTCAGTTGGTCCTCGTAGCCTTTTGCAGCATCTACAAGTGCGGCAGAGTTAAAATGCAAAAAATATTTTTGAATGAATTGTGATATTTCTCCTTTGTTATTCATCGTAATCTAAATTGTTTTTGGACATTTTGAAGTCTTCATCACTATCTTCAAAGTCTTCGTCCATGTATTCGTTGTTGTTTACAAATTTGTAGCTCAACATTTTATAGTAAAGCTTGGCGGCCAAGAAATCGGATGATCTATCCACCTCGTTTGGGCATAGTTCCACGATATCGAAACCTACCACATTCTTATCCTTAAACACCCTACGTAAAAAATCGAGGGTTTCGTACCAAAACAGTCCACCTGGTTCCGGTGTTCCGGTAGATGGCAATATGGATGGGTCGAAGGCATCTAGATCAAAAGTGATATACACATTGTCCGTCATCAGATCAAGGGCAGAATCCATCCAAAAGTCATCGGAGATCATTTCATGGGCAAAGAATACTTTGTCCCTATCCATTACCAGGGTTTCTGCATGGTCCATACTACGGATTCCCACTTGCAACAGATTGGTTGTTTCGTTGGCTTCATAAAGTGCACAAGCGTGGTTGTACTTAGTTCCTTCGTACTCTTTTCGTAAATCGGCGTGCGCATCGATTTGCAATACGGTAAGGTCTTCAAAACACTCGTTAAATGCACGAATGGCCCCTATGGAAATGGAATGTTCCCCACCTACCATGGTCACGAACTTATTACGGTTGATGTATTCCTTCACGGTCTTGTGAACTGCTTCGACCATGACATCAGGTGAATCAAATTCTCCCATGGGCTCTGCCAGATAGATCCCTTGTTTGTAAACCTCGCTATCAGTTTCAATATCGTAGATCTCCATATTTTCCGAGGCTTCCAAGAAGGCATCGGGACCTTTGTCCGCGCCTTTGCCCCAAGTACTGGTACCATCATACGGAACTGGTAACAATACTACTCTTGCCTTGTCCGGCGAGCCGTATTCCTTTGGAATACCAGCATATGTTTTTTCTGTTTTCATTTTATTAATTACTTCCTTTTCAGTTTTTTATGGATTCTTGCAATTCCTTGTCCTCCACATGTTCAGTGTCGGTTTTTTTGTCCCCATATCCAAGTATGGACAGAAACTCTCCTGCAGTCTGTTGTTCGGCAAATACACGTGTGTTTATGTTTCCATGTTCATCTTTATCTATAAGGATGTGTTTGGGAGTGGGAATCAAACAGTGTTGCAATCCGCCAAATCCACCTATGGTCTCTTGGTACGCTCCAGTATTAAAGAAACCAATGTACAAGGGTTTGTCCTTTTTGTATTTGGGCAAATAAATGGCGTTCATGTGCTGCTCCGAATTATAGTAATCATCACTATCACAAGTCAATCCCCCTAACAGCACGCGCTCATATTCCTCATTCCAACGATTAATCGATAGCAAAATAAACTTCTTGCTAATCGCCCAAGAATCCGGCATTGTGGTAATAAAAGATGAATTGATCATGTTCCATTTTTCACGATCGTTCTGTTGTTTTTGATACAGCACTTCGTAAATGTTACCTCCACTTTCGCCCACGGTAAAGCTTCCAAACTCGGTAAAGATATTAGGCACATCGACCCCGGCTTCCTCGCATGCTTGACCTATTTGATGAATGATCTCGTCCACCATATATTCATAATCATATTCGAACGCCAAAGAGTTTTTTATGGGGAAGCCCCCTCCAATATTTAAGCTATCCAACGTAGGACACACTTTTTTTAGGTTGATATATACCTTTAAACACTTTAAAAGCTCGTTCCAATAATAGGCGGTGTCCCGTATTCCCGTATTTATAAAGAAGTGCAGCATTTTAAGCTCTACCTGATCATTGGGTTTTATGGATTGATTGTAAAACGGAACTATGTTCTTATACCCAATTCCCAATCGAGATGTATAAAACTCAAATTTTGGCTCTTCTTCGGAGGCAATACGGATACCGATTTTGAACTTTCCATCAATAACCTCGCCCAACAGATTGATTTCCTCATAATTGTCAATAATCGGGATACAGTTCCTATGGCCATGGTTTATTAATCGGGCTATATTTTGTACATATTGGTCTCTTTTAAAACCATTACAGATCACATAGGTGTCTTTGGTGATTTTCCCTGTACTCTTCAAGTGCTCCACAATGTTGATATCAAAAGCGGAAGAGGTCTCGATATGGATATCGTTCTTTAGTGCTTCGTTCAGTACATGTTCGAAGTGCGAACTCTTGGTGCAATAACAATAGTGGTATTTTCCAGCATATTTATGTTTCTCAATAGCTGAATTGAACCATCCCTTTGCCCTTTGAATGTTATGTGAAATTTTGGGCAAGTAGGTAAACTTTAAAGGTGTACCGTAGCGTTGCGCCAAATCGTTCAGATCTATGCCATGGAATTGAAGTTTATTGTCTTTTAATTTAAATTCCTCTTGTGGGAAATCATAAGTCTGCTCGATCAGGTCGATGTATTTTGTTTTCATTTTGAATTTCGTAATAAAATGTAATTATTGATAGATAGAAAAGGTTCTGAAGTACAGGAGGTACTCAGATACGAAATTCAAAAACGGTATACGGTACAAAGTAGGGAGTCCGTGAAAAATCACGGTTAAAAAGATGTCGTTCTTCGAAAGTCAGCCCGTATATTCGGTGTCTTGATCTCAAGACGGCTTTTTGGGTAGACTTTCTTATCCCCAAAAGCCCGAACATGAAAAAAGTCTTCAAAGCTTATAGGCAATGCGTCCACATTGGGTGAACTCATTTTATGGGGCAAACATAATTAAAAATCCGATACGGCAAGGTTTTTTGAAAAAAAATTACACACCCTTAACATATTGAAAACAAACATGTTGGATTTTAATTTTAAAATTCTAAAAAGAAATAAATAAAAACTGACCAGTAAAAAACTTCTACTGGTCAGCTACTGAACATTTATTTTGAATCTATATCATCAGCCGACCAATGGCGGTTTATCATTAATAAAAGGTTGACTATAGAAACGTCTACCTGTTGCTTTGTACAATGCATTGGATAACGCAGCTATTACGGGAGGCAAGGATGGTTCTCCCAAGCCTGTTGGATCTATGCCGTTGTCCACAAAGTGTACCTCAATATTTTTTGGGGCTTCGGAATGGCGCATTAATCGGTAGGTATCAAAATTGGATTGCTCAGGTCTGCCGTTTTCAAATGTCAATGCACTATAGGTCGAATGTCCTATTCCATCGATCATACCGCCTTCGATTTGGTTTTTTGCTGCAATGGGATTTATCACAATTCCGCAATCAACGGCGCACCAAATATTCTCCACTCTTGGCATCTCACCACCTTCTTCCAATTCCAATACTTGTGCCACATAAGAGTTGTGACAGTAGTAAGCGGAGACTCCTCGGGCCTTTCCTGTATCGGTTCCCCAATTGGCTTTCTCTTTCACCAATTTTAGAACCCCTGCGTAACGCACTGGATCATAATCATTCTTCTCCGGATCACCTACTGGATTGTTTATTGCCCTATCAAATAGTTCCAATCGGAAATCCAATGGGTCTTTTCCTGCGGCTTCGGCCACCTCATCCATAAAAGCTTGTTCGGCTCCTGCAATAAAATTGGATCGTGGTGCTCTCCACGCCCCTGTGGTAACATTGGTCTGTAAGCTATGCTTTTCCGCCAAATAATTGTCCACGGCTCCTGCGGGGAAACGATTTTCAAAAATAAGATCATCGTTGGTACCTGCGCCACGTACATGCCAAGCTATCAGGTTTCCGTTTTCGTCCAATCCGGCTTTAAACCTTACTTTGTAAGATGGTCGGTACGTTCCTTGGGTCATATCGTCTTCCCGGGTATAGACCAATTTCACCGGTGCATTTAACCTTTGGGATATGGATGCTGCTTCTACAGCAAACGTACCGTACAACCGACGGCCGAATCCTCCGCCCATTCTGGTCATCATTACATCTATCTTTTCTACAGGCATACCCAATCGAGAAACCAATGTTTTCTCCAAGAACTCCGGGGTTTGTATTGGCCCGAGAAGTTCGGCTTTTTCTGGTGTTACGTGCGCAAAAAAGTTCATGGGCTCCATGGTATTATGCGCCAAGTAGGGTGCAGAATAGGTACTTTCCACAATTTTTGCCGCTTTTTTAAAGGCTGCTTCCACATCACCATCCTTTCTTGCAGGTACTTCTTGGGCCTTATTCAGCAATTTTGCGAGTTCGTCATTATGGTAAGCAGTGCTTTCCATGGGAGACACCTCTTCCCATTCTACTTTAAGTGCTTTTTTTGCCTGCATGCATTCCCAAGTGCTATTGCCAACTATGGCCACCAATTCGGGTATTGCACCGCCATCCGACCATTGTCTTTCAACATCTTCGGGGTAGGCTTCAAAATGAAACACTTCTTTGATCCCTGGCATGGACATTACCGATTCGGCATTCATACTTTTAAATTTCATGCCAAAGGCGGGCGGATGCACGATCATGGCCGTAAGCATACCTTCCCTATATGTATCCAGGCCGAAAAGAGGTTGGCCTGTAACTATTTTTTTGCCATCTACATTTTTCTTGTCCGTGCCGATAATGCTAAAGTCACCTGCATCTTTCAATGTAACTTCCTCCGGCACTTCTATACTTGTGGCCGCAGAGGCCATTTCTCCATATCCTGCTGAATTTCCGCTTCCCTCGTGGGTCAATACACCGTCTTTTGTGGTAATTTCATCTGCTGAAACGCCCCAAGCTTGCGCGGCAGCTTCTTTCAACATATGGCGAGCCGTAGCTCCGGCCATTCGCAAACTTTCCCATCCTTGTCGAATGGATTGACTGCCCCCGGCCAATTGTCTGGTAAAAATATCGGTATTTAAAGGTGCTTGTTCAACAATCACATCTTTCCATGCAACATCCAGCTCTTCGGCAATGATCATGGGCATGGATGTTTTTACGTTCTGACCTATTTCTGGGTTGGGCGACATTATGGTCACCATTCCATTGTCCCCTACTTTTAGGAAACCATTAAGATCGAACCACTCTTCTGGCAGGCTATTTACCTGCTCTGGAGTCATTTTACACGAAGCCAACCAGCTAAACCCTATCACAAGTCCGCCACCGGCCAATCCCGTATTTCGAATAAAGGCGCGTCGTCCTATTTTGGTCTTTACAAGTGTCATGATACTAGTTTAAGGGTTATGATTTAGCAGCCAACTTTACGGCTTTTTTGATTCTGGTATAGGTTCCACAACGACAAATATTTCCGTTCATGGCCATTTCTATTTCTTCATCCGTTGGGTTTGGATTCTTTTCCAAAAGTGCGGAAGCAGTCATTATTTGTCCTGCTTGACAGTACCCACATTGAGGCACATCCACCTCCAGCCAAGCTTTTTGCACTGGATGGTCACCTTCTTCCGATAAACCTTCGATGGTGGTGATTTCCGAATTGCCGACCATGGATACGGTTAGCATACAAGATCTGGTCGCAGTGCCGTCCATATGAACCGTACATGCGCCACATTGGGCTATACCACAGCCAAATTTAGTGCCGACCAAATTAAGGTGGTCCCTTAAAACCCAGAGAACGGGAGTGGACGGATCCACATCGACCTCTTGTTTTTTTCCGTTGATGTTTAGTGTAAATGATGCCATAATTGTGATTAATTCCTTTTGAAGGTAACTAATTTTAGGCACACAATGGGCGGCTCTAAGCTACATCCCCCTAAAAATTAACATTGTTTTTAGTTTTTTGGGGCTTACTTAAAATCAATACAAATAACAAAGGGGAACAACATAAGAAATGGAGGCAAAGGTTACCTTCCAGATGCGTTTAGTGTTCCAATTTTAGTCGAGTAAAAACGGGAAGGTGATCGGAAGGATACCGGGCATCGTCAGAATCACTTAAAATTGCGCTTTTAATGATCTTAAACTCGTCCGAGACAAAAATGTAATCGATCCTGCGTTCCACGGCTTTATCAATTCGAAATCCGTTAAAGGTGCCCTTGGGGCCGAAAGCATTTTTGCCGGCCTCCTCGAAACTGTCCTTCATTTCGGATAAAATTATCTGCACTCCCTTGCTGTTGCTTTCCAAGTTAAAGTCTCCGGTAACCACTACGGGGTAATTTTCCGGGTTCAGTTCTTTTATTTTTTTAAGGATAAGTTTGGAACTTTTTTCTCGTGCCTGATCGCCTTTATGGTCAAAATGTGTATTGAACACCATAAATCTGGCACTACTGTTCTTAATTTTAAAAGCGCCGTACGTGCATGTTCTGGGCAAAGCGGCATCCCAACCTTTGGAAGGGGTTTGGGGCGATGTGGAAAGCCAAAAGGTAGATTCATCTATCAATGTCACTGTTTTTGTATTGTAAAAAATGGCCGTGTGTTCACCACGTTCATCGCCAAAATCACGCCCTACACCAAAATAAGCATAGTCTTCCAATCCGCTATCGATTTCTTTTACCTGATGGATCAACCCTTCTTGTATACCAAACACATCGGGGCGGTAAAAGTTAAGCTGTGCGATGAGAAACTCTTTACGGTTATCCCAGTTGTTCGGGGCATCATCGGGGTTGTCGTAGCGAATGTTATACGAAATCACATCGATGGTCTGACTCGATACCATCAAACAAGAGAACAAGAAGGAAAATATAAAAAAGAAATTTTTCATTGGATGTAGTTCAATCGGTTTATCGCAATATACTTTCCTTTCCTGAATTAATATGGTATATCCCTATTACCAAATGATTAATACTATTTAGGGCCTTACATTACCTCGATGCTCCTAAATGTTAGATTGATTCGAGGCTTATGCACCTTTTTGGTGGGAGGCAAGCGATGTTGCCAGTATTTTTGTGTTGATCCTTTCATGACCAATAAGCTGCCATGATCCAACACAAGATCTACTTTTATTTTTGTGGACTTATGTTTAAAAACAAACTTTCTTTTGGCTCCAAAACTTAAAGAGGCTATTGCTCCATCGGGTTTAAGTTCTTTTTCGTCGTCGCTGTGCCAACCCATGCCCTCTTCCCCATTATGGTACAAGTTAAGCAAACAGGTATTATAGGTTTCTTTGGTATGCTTTTCGACAAGTTCCTTTAGTTCCAAAAGCCCCTTGGTCCATTGCAAGGCTTTTTTAGTGTTGTTGGAGTATGTATATTCAAATGGGCGACTACCATACCAAGCCACTTTCCGTTTGGTAACGATACGCTTTCCAAACAAGTGCACAATATCTGGTTCCCATGCTATGGATTCCCAAAGTTTTTGAAAATAATGGTCAGCTCGGTCAATTTCCATTACCGGGCCAAAATAATGTACAGTGCCATCATACGGCAGTAGATTAAAGTCGGGCGCTATTTGGTCTGTGAACAAATCCATAGTAATTAAACTCTGATCTATGTGGAGAGTCTTTTTTTACTTTTCTCCAATATTTCCAAAACGCGGTCCTTTAATGCCTCGGGCTCAATAATTTTTGCATAATCCCCGAACATTAGATACCAACGGGCAAATCCGTTGGCCATATCGCTCGTCATAAACGTCATTTCCACTCCGTTTATCTTTGTCTCTTCGGAAATTAGGCCGTAATGTTTGGTCTGTCCCTGAATGTATTTTGCCACGGTTTTGTCCACCAATATCTTTACTTTGGTTTTGGAAACTTCCTTCTTTTTGTCCTGATGTTCTGCAATGGTACCATGCTCCAACAAAAAATCCAACGTAGTTCTCGCTATTTTATGGATTCTATCTGTTCTAAAGTGCCGATAATCGGTTCGTAGATGGCAATAGCCCAAAATGTACCAAAATCCATTTTCGTTAAAAAGCCCAACAGGTTCTATTCTCCGTTCCGATGGCGTTTCCTCGCGCAACGATTCATACCTTAAGAACACTTGCTTGCGTTCTGCAATACTCTCGAACAATATTTCCAGGGCATTGGGTACTTGATCATTGAACAAAACTTGACCAGGGATAATGGAAACTTGGGATTCCAATGCCTCCACCCACTCTTTTTCCCTACCCCGTAGAATGGATTTTAACTTGAACATTGCGGATTCGTAATAGGCGCCCAAGGATTTATCCATGAATTGCTTCATTAATTTTTCTGCGGCCACAAAGCTTCCAGCTTCTTCACGGGTAAACATTATTGGTGGCAATCGATACCCTTCCATAATCGAATACCCCACTCCTGCCTCGCTGATAATGGGAACCCCGGAAGCTTCCAATGTTCTTATATCCCTATATATGGTCCTTAAGCTCACATCAAATCGTTCGGCAAGATCCTGCGCCTTTACAATTCGTTTGCTCTGCAGCTGTATCAATATGGCTACTATCCTATCAAAACGTTTTACGGTATCCATTCCCAAAATTGTGTGAGCTATCTCCCAAAGATAGGATTTCAATCCAAGGATGGATGGTCTCCTCCAGCTCATATTTATTCATTTGTTCTTTAATAATAAGTTTCAAAACTATCCAAAGGGACTGACAACAGTTTGTCAGCACACTTTTTTTATTTTGATTTTTACTACTGACATAAGGCTGTCACCTACCGCTCATAATTTTGTTCCAAGAAACAATAATCCTTTAAATCACAATTACATGGAAAACACCATTAATGAACAAACAACAGCCCAAGTTATAACTCCAGAACAGTTCTTGGGACATTATCAGGGTCACCGAAACCTGACTCGAAAAGTTATTGAAGCTTTCCCGGAAAAAGAGTTTTTTAATTACAGTATTGGCGGAATGCGACCTTTTGCCGCAATGGTGAAAGAACTCTTGGCCATAGCCGTTCCCGGCCTCACTGAAATTGTATCTGGCCATACCAGTGAATTGGACGAAAATAGAGATTATGGGTCCACAAAGGCCGATTTTTTGAAAAAATGGGACCAGGACACAGAAGAAATCAATACGTTGTGGAAACAACTGAACGCAGCGCGTTTTCAGGAAAACATGAAGCTGTTTGGACAATTTGAAGGTTCAGTACTATCCCATTTGCAATACTTTGTGGACAATGAGATTCATCACCGCGGACAAGGGTATGTGTATTTGCGAGCCC
The DNA here is from genome assembly GCF_056160185.1 of Flagellimonas sp. ABD4_174. Classification (NCBI taxonomy): domain Bacteria; kingdom Pseudomonadati; phylum Bacteroidota; class Flavobacteriia; order Flavobacteriales; family Flavobacteriaceae; genus Flagellimonas; species Flagellimonas sp. ABD4_174. Next base: position 1,659,549 of record NZ_JBSWWP010000001.1, on the reverse strand, counting down.
TGGATGTTGAGCCCCCTTTTTTTTACGACCGTAGTTAAGTAAGAATGGCGGTCCTTGTGTTTAAAACATCTGTGAAGAAAAAGGACGAAATACAACTGCTTCGCCCATCTTTGAACAGATTGATAGAGAAAAAAGGTTGCTGGAACTTTGACCTTGAAGATTGCGACAATATTCTTCGCGTTGAATCCCAAAGGCTAAAGGCATCAGTAGTTTCCTTGCTATTGCAGAGCAACGGTTTTGATTGTGAAGAACTGCAATAAGGAGCAACAATTAAAAATCCCCCTAGATTAGGGGGATTTTATATTTTATTGCCCGGCTTTTTGTTTAAGGGCATTAAATTGGGCCAACAGTTCCTGATAACTATCTTTTTCTTCTTGGCCTGGCTTCTTATCGGCACCGCTCAAAATATAATAGAGATAGGTAATTTGAGACACCAAGACCACTTCGGGGTAGGCTCCTTCGGCATTTTTGAGTTCGCTCAAGACCTGTTTGTACTTTTTTAGTTCATCTTCGCTTGCTTTGGCCATTTTCAGTTCCTCGATTTTGTTCTCGACCTTATCCTGTAACATTCTTGCCTCGGACAGCAATTCGATAACTTTAAATTGTAGTTCCTGTTGTTCTTTCATGTTCGCCAAAGACACTCCATCGCCTTCCAATTTTGGATCCATCAATACCTCGAACTGCTTTTCGAAGGATTGTTCCCCGACGGTTAAGCGAGCTGTATATTTTCCTGGCAAGACCATGGGGCCATTTTTAAACCTTCTCTTCTCATTTTTGGCCCATGGCCCTTTTTGTTCGAGATTCCATTCAAATCTATTCAACCCTTTTTTTGTCTCCAACTTTTCGTCCATATAAACAAAAGTCATGCTCAAGTTCATGTTTTCTACTTTTTCGGTGGTCGACTTTAATTTGTTGGAATCACTAACAATAGTAGCTACCTCATTTCCCTGTGCATCCAAAATTTGAAGACTTACTCCATCTTTGATATCCGATGGCAAATAGTAATCTATGGTTACACTGGTCGAAGGGTACTCCGGAAATTCCCCTCCCCAGGGTGTTTGGTATCTATATGTGTCGTGCGGCTTGAACAACACCGGGGTATCGTCAAGTCGTGTAATGTTTTCATCTCGAAGTGCTGTAACCTGATCCAATATCCAAAAGCCGCGCCCCATTGTGCTCAAAATAAGGTCTCCGCGGAACAAAGTAATATCGGTAATTGGTGTTACCGGTAGGTTTTGCTGAAATTTCTTCCATGTTTCCCCATCATCAAACGATATGAACATACCGTACTCGGTACCTGCATATAGAAGACCTTCACGGATAGGGTCTTCTCGGACAACCCTAGCCGTATAATCCGATGGGATTCCATTGCTGCCTGTGGTCATCAACTCCCAGCTTTCCCCATAATTTTCAGTTTTATAAATATAAGGGGTCTCATCGCCCAACAAATGTCGGTCCACAGCTATGTAGGCCTTGGCCGGGTTATAAATTGATGGCTCAATGGACTCTACCCTGCCCCCTTTGGGCATCTTTTTCGGGCTTATGTTCTTCCATGTTTTTCCACCATCTTTAGTAATTGAAATCACCCCATCGTTGGAGCCCGTCCAAATTAATCCTTGGCTTATTTTGGATTCCCTAATGGAGTAAAGTGTACTGTAATACTCTTCTCCGGTGATATCGCGTGTGATAGGATTTCCAGAAATCACCTGTTTGTCCGGCTCATTGGCGGTAAGGTCCGGAGAAATAATTTCCCAGTTTTTACCTCCATTGTTGGTTTTGTGCAAGAACTGCGACCCCATATAAACCACCTCTGGGTCGTAAGGGGATACATGAATCGGAGCCACCCTCTGAAACCTGTATTTAAGGTCTTTAGGGTTGTGCCCATATATATTTGATGCGCCAATGGAATATTCGCGACTCTGACCCGTTTTTTTACTGTAAACACTAAAACGGCCCTTACAATTGTTGTAGACGATATAGTGGTTGCCCGGCATTGGGATTACGGGACCTGTTTCGCAGCCACCAACATTCATCATAATGGTTTCGTTGGGAGTTGTGGTTGCCAAGGGCGCCACACTCGGAATGGCAATGGTCGTATTGTCTTGCTGCGCCCCGTAAACCCAATAAGGATATTGATCGTCCACGGCTACTTGATAGATTTCCGCGGTTGGCTGATTGTATTGTGTGGACCACGTTTTTCCTCCGTTGTGGGAAACATTGGCGCCGCCATCGTTACATTGGATCAAAAGATCTGGGTTATTTGGGTTTAGCCAAATATCATGGTTATCCCCATGCGGAACACTCATACGTTTCCAGGTCTTTCCTCCATCAACCGATTTAATCAAAGGATTGGCATTGGAAAAAACAACATCTGGATTGGTAGGGTCCAATTCTATATTCGTGTAGTAAAAAGGTCGGTTCACCAATCTAATATCATCGGAAACATGGGTAAAGGATTTTCCTTGGTCCACGGATTTGTACAAGCCTCTGTCCTTATCTGGTGCCTCGATCACGGCATACAATATTCTGGAATCGACTGCTGACACTGCCAAATCAATTTTTCCGATCAATCCTTTTGGCAGACCATTTTCCAGTTTTTCCCAGTCTTTGCCGCCGTTTATGGATTTATATATGCCGCCTTCGCTATTTTTACCGCCAGAATCTATGGTCCAAGGGGTACGGCGAGCTTTCCAAGCGGCCGCGTACACTACATTGGGGTTACCGGGCAGCAGTTCCAAATCGGCAAATCCTGTTTCATCCGAAACATAAAGCATCTTTTGCCAGGTTTTTCCACCATCGATGGTTTTGTAAATACCTCGCTCCTCGTTGGAACGGAATGCATTGCCAATAGCGGCCACCCAAACAATATTACTATTGGTCGGATCAATTTCAACTGCCCCGATCTGCCCGGCATTTTCCAATCCGATATGCTCCCAGGTCTTACCGGCATCTATGGATTTGTACATCCCCTTACCGGATATAATGTTGCTTCGGATACCATCCGAACCTGTGCCTACATAGATAATATTCGGATCATTGGCCGCAACCTCGATGGCTCCTATCGAAGGAGTTTTAAAAAATCCATCGGAAATATTGTACCAGCTGGTCCCATAATCTTCCGTTTTCCAGACTCCGGCACCAGTTGCACCAAAATAAAAAGTTCCCGGCTGCATAGGAGTTCCGGTAACGGTTGTTACCCTTCCACCCCGTGCAGGGCCAATGGTTCTGTATTGCAACGCTTCAAAGTCCTGGGCAAAGGTTGCGCAAGTCAATAAAAAGGCAAACAGAAAATAATAAGGTCGTTGTTTTAGAATCATGAGTGAGTCAGATAGTTTGGTTTCTTCCCAAATCTACTAAATACCTAGTCAATCTGAAATGGTCATTGGCAGAATTCCTATCAATTTCCGTTGAACAGTAAATACCCAACCCTTTGATAGATAGAAAGAACACCTAACAACCCATCTATAAAAAATCGTTGCGAACATTATTGACAAATTGTACGATCTGTTAATTTTTTTATAAAAAGTCCTCCCAAATGATGTAACAATTTACCTACCTTTAATACTTATGGTTATCAAACATTAAAACTTAAAGATGAAAACACTAAAAATCACCATTGCACTGATTGCTTTTGCCCTGACTATGCCACTACAGGCGCAAACTGCCGATGAAATATTGGAAAACTATTTTGAGAATACCGGTGGACTTGATGCGTGGAAAAGCATTGAAGGAATGAAAATGACCGCTAAAGTAAACCAGGGCGGAATGGAAATACCCTTGGAAATCTATAATTTGAAAGATGGTCGTCAAATGACAAAGATTACATTCCAAGGCAACACGATCAAACAAGGAGTTTTTGATGGAGAGACCCTTTGGAGCCACAATTTCATGACCATGAAGGCAGAAAAATCCGATGCGGAATCTACTTCCAATTTTAAATTGAACACCAATGACTTTCCCGATTCCTTTATCGATTACAAGGAAAAAGGGTATACAGTGGAGCTCCTTGGAAAAGAAACCATTGATGGTGCCGAAACCTTTAAAATAAAATTGGTAAAAGAACCTGTTACGATCGATGGCAACCAAGAAGAAGACATTTCTTATTATTTCTTTGATGTGGACAACTTTGTGCCCATTGCCATACATTCCGAAATTAAATCGGGACCCGCCAAAGGTCAAATTAGCGAAATTACCATGAGCGACTATCAAGAAGTGGATGGAATGTACTTTGCCTTTTCCATGACGCAAGGAGTAAAAGATGGTCAATCACAACCCATTACCATTGACGCTATCGAACTCAATCCTACCATCGATGATGCTGAGTTTGCTTTCCCGGAAGAAGTAGGTGAGACCGAGAAAAAATAAAAATCAAAACTTAAGGCCCTATTTTGTTCAGGGCCTTTTTTTTTAACCTTATACAACATGAAAAAACTACGTTTTGCATTGACCGTCTTCGCGGTCGGCTTTATTTCTTTGGGGTACGCTCAAACCTTGGATGATATTGATGGAAAGGCCCTTTTCGGAGACTTGTCCGCAAGGCATATTGGACCCGCCTTAATGAGCGGCCGTATCAACGACATGGAAGCACACCCTACCAACAGCAGGATCGTCTATGCAGGTACCGCCGGTGGAGGAGTATGGAAATCGAATGACGCAGGCACTACGTTCAATCCAATATTCGACGATTATTGCCAATCCATAGGTGCTGTGGCATTGGATCCAAACGATCCGGATAAGACCATTTATGTTGGAACCGGCGAAACTTGGACCAGAAACAGCGTTTCTGTTGGCGATGGACTCTATAAAACCACAGATGGGGGTGCCAACTGGAACAAAATAGGGTTCGAAAAATCCGAACGTATTGCCAACATTATCGTTAATCCGAACAACTCGCAAGAAATATATGTTGGAGTACTTGGCGCTCTTTGGGGCGATAGTGAGGAGCGGGGTGTTTTTAAATCCTCCGATGGGGGTGCCACTTGGGAGAAGCTTTTATATGTAGACCCAAAAACCGGTTGCGCCGACCTAGCAATGGACCCAACCGACCCAAATGTACTTTATGCGTCCATGTGGGAATTTCGTAGAACTGGTTGGTCCTTTGAGTCCGGCGGTGATAAAAGTGCTCTTTATAAATCTACCGATGGCGGAAAAACTTGGAATAAAATCCACAATGGTTTTCCAAAGGGAAAATTGGGCAGATTGGCCATTGCAGTCGCACCTTCAAATCCCAAAGTGCTCTATACCGTGATCGAAGCGGAAAAAGACGAACGCAAAGGCTTGTACCTCAGTAACGATGCCGGTGCCTCTTGGGAGCAATTGAACAACGACTTTGGAATTACGGTCAGACCATTCTATTTTTCGAGAATTGTTGTGGACCCACAAAACGAAGATGTTGTTGTCAAGGGCGGTCTTAGTGGTTCCATCTCACGAGATGGCGGAAAAACCTTTAAGAATCTCGGAAACATGCACTCCGATATCCATGATATTGTATTTAGCATCAAAGATTCCGATATTATGTATGTAGGTACGGATGGTGGAGTTTATCGCACCTGGGACGGTGGCACAACTATGGAAATAGTCGAAAATTTGCCACTTTCCCAATTTTATCACATAAGTGTGGACGATGCCGAACCCTACAATATATACGGAGGATTGCAGGACAATGGTAGCTGGTGGGGACCTTCCTCTTCCCCTGGTGGAGTTGAGGCACGTGACTGGAACTCTGTTGGAGCCGGAGATGGTTTCCGTGTGTTGAAGCACCCGACCAAACCCATTATTTATTCGGAAATGCAGGGAGCGGAAAATGTTTGGCGAATCGATACCGAACGACAATTGACCAAGACCATTCAACCCCTTCCCGCAAGCGAAGACCAAAAACTAAGATGGAACTGGAACGCGCCAATGGCAATCAGTACCCATCAACCTGACCGATTTTATATGGGCAGCCAATACCTTCATAAATCGGAAGACATGGGAGATACCTGGCAAATTATTTCTCCGGACCTTACCACAAATGATCCTGCAAAACAAAATCAAGAAGATTCGGGTGGACTTTCCATGGATAATTCTGGAGCCGAAAACCATACTACCATTTTTACCATTGCCGAATCCGCTGTAGATGAAAATGTAATCTGGGTGGGCACGGATGATGGTAATGTTCAAGTAACCCAAGATGGTGGCAAAACATGGACGAACACCGTGGCCAACATTCCAGGGTTGCCCAAAAATACATGGTGCTATCACATTGAGGCCAGTGTTTTTGATAAAGGTACCGCTTACGCCGTATTTGATGGGCATACCATGAACGATATGACACCGTATGCCTACAAAACCACTGACTTTGGCAAAACATGGACAAGCGTAATCTCCGATGATGTGGTCGGCTTTGCTCGAAATATCCAAGAAGATTATGAAAATCCAGATCTTTTGTTCTTAGGCACTGAATTTGGATTGTACATAACCATGGACGGCGGAAAAAATTGGAAAAAATTTACAAACAATATGCCCTCGGTCGCAGTCCACTATATTGAACTGCACAAAAAGACCAACGATTTAGTAATGGGAACACATGGAAGAGGTGTGATAATTATAGATGATATTTCTCCACTAAGGAGCATAAACAACGATGTACTGACCAAAAACCTACATTTTTTCGATACTCCCGATACCCAAATAAGCGAAACCAGCTCATTTGGTGGAAATTTTGGGACAGAAACACAATTCGTTGGCAATAGCAAAACAAAAGATGTTCAGATTAAGTATTACTTAAAAAAGAGACACACTTTTGGAAAAATGACAATGGTCATCGAAGATATGGAAGGGAACCAAATTGCAGAGCTAGGCCCAGGTAAGTCCAAAGGAATAAATGTGGTAAATTGGAACTACACTCGAAAAACACCGAAAGTAGCAAAAGGGAAAACCTTTAGCTTCGGAGGTTTCACGGCACCACAGGTCCCAGCGGGTACTTACAAGGCCGTTATCACAAAAGGTAAAGAAACTTTTGAGCATACGTTCAACTTAGTGAACGACAAGAATTCGCCTTTATCGGCCAAAGATCGCGAACTTAAAGAGGCCACCACCATGAAGTTGTACAACATGACCCAAGAGCTCGCCTATTTGGTCTACGAGTTGGACCAAATTGTAGAAAACGCTGCCACAACGGGCGATAAAAAAACCAAGGAAAAGTTAAACAACCTCAAGGAAACCTTGGTGATTACTACCGGCGACAACTATGTTGGTGCCGCCGAGCCACAATTGCGCGAGCGTATGGCCGACCTTTACAGTAAGGTGGCCTCGAGTTACGATAAACCTTCTGCTGCAGAACTTAAAAACTTTGAGGTGATAACCGAAAGGTTCAATAATGCAAAAAAAGAATTTGCCAAATTGAAGGACAAGTATCTAAAAAAACAAGAACTAGCACTTATGTCCTTTGAAGATTTCCTGGAAAGCAAATAAAATGCTTTTCAATACAGAAAAGAGCCGCATAGTTATGCGGCTCTTTTTTTTATGGCCAAATCAACATCATATATATCTTAAACAAGATTCTTTACAACGTAATCGGTGTGAATTATTTGTATTTTATGGACAGCTGACCCAATTGCCATAGAATCTTGATGGAATCCTTCATGGACAATTTAGAACCATCTGCATGTATCCATCTTTTTAAAGGTTGCTCACAAATTAAAGATGTTGCTTTTTCCCTTCCATACGTTTTCCCCATTCTTTTAAAAATTTCCACATCGAACAACCATCTTGTTTTAAATGGTTTGTTGAAGACCGATTTTACTGTATTCGGACGCATTACCTTGGCACCACATTGAGTATCCTTAAAAGGCATACCCAAGATTTTTTGAATAATCAGGTTAATCGTCTTGCTAATGATTTTTCTGGCAGATTCCTTGGTAATATCAGCCCCCATTCTACTAATTCGGGAACCACTTACAATATCAAAATTAGAACCTTCGATGGTACGAACCAATTCATCAAAATCAGCGAAATCTGTAGAGAGATCTGCATCCAAGTAACCTAAGTAATCGAATTGGTCGTCTTTGGCCAAGTGCAACATTCCTTGGCGAACTGCTTCCGCCTTTCCCCCATTCACTTTACAATCGAAAATACTGATGGCTTCTTCGTTACCTCTTCTTATTCCTTCCAAAACCTCAAGAGTGTTGTCCGTACTTCCATCATTAACAAAACAAAGGTGATAACCTGGATGTTTCTTTGCAAAATCCTGAAATTCCTTTCCAGAAAGTCTTTCCGCTTCGTTGTAACATGGAATTACTACACCTACGCAGTTTTTTTGGATTTTCTGTGTTGTATTTCCTTTTTGATTGAACACGATCAATGGAGCTCCAATAGTACGTTTTACGCGAGCTACCATTTCGTCCAAACTGATAGGCTTTTTCATATAATCGTAAATCCCAAGTTCGAAACCTTTCAGGATTACTTCCTCATCATCATTTCCCGACATTACCAATATCGGCGTATTCATATTGATCTCTTTTATTTTGGCGATTACATCCAAACCCGACATTTCCGGCATGTTCATATCCAAGATCACTAAATCAGGGTTGAACGCTTCAAAAATTTGGATTCCTTCTTTTCCAGAAGTAGCCGTTTTTACGTTGTATCCATACTCGATTAATTTTCTTTGAACCGAAAGTAGTATTAGTTGCTGATCGTCTATTGCTAAAATTTTCATAGGTTAAGTTTTAGGTTTTTGAACAATTTCTGAAGCAAATCTATTACTAACCGTTGTTTTACATTTCCGAAAAAAGTTGGAAATCAATTAAGTGTAGACGAATGGTAAAGCTGAGCCGATGGATAGTTCATCGTATTTCCAACAATATTTAGACCTTTATACTGTTATATTTTCTGACAGATATCAATGCAAAAGCAAACCAACATAACACTGGCCATTGCGCTGGTTTTTGGGCTTATTTTTCACGGGGCGACCATCTTTTTTACGTTGGAATCCACCTATGATGCCCTTATACACCTATTTTTTGCCGACCACTACGCAAACAGCTGGTTCGAACCATGGGATTATCGCTGGTACACCGGGTTTACGGTACAAGGGTATCCTCCATTGGTTCACCAGTGTATGGCTTTGCTTTCCTATGTAGGAGGGTTAAAGTTCGGATTGTTTACCATGGCCCTGTTTATCATTGCTTTGTTCATCACCGGAGCATACCGCTTTGCGTTGGTCATTACGGCCAATCGTAAAATCGCAGGATACACTGCCTTGCTTGCGGCCTTCTCGTCCATGTTTTTGGAAACCTTGCACATTTTTGGTCAATTGCCCAGTTTAATGGGTATTTCCATTTTAATGCATGCCCTGCCCGAAATCTACATGTGGATAAAGACCGGTAGAAAGTTCAAGTTAATTTCCTCGCTTTCCATGATTGCGGTTACTGTAACCTCCCATCATGTGACCCCAATTTTTGGTATGGTATTTTTTATTTTTCCATTGATAGGGTTAGTAATTATGGACGCCTGTAAGGAGGCTGTGGGCATCAACACCAAAATTACCTTCAAGGTTTTTTTGCAACAGTTCAAGAGATTGTTTTGGCGCATTGTTGTATTTGGTGGCGGTTCTTTAGTCGCCATTGTAGGTTGTATATTGCCCTATTGGGTCAATTCCAAGAAAAATCCGATCACACAGGTTCCTATTCCGCATGGATCTCGCGATAATTTTCTGGAGGTAACCTCTTCGGGCTTGGTCTTTTTTCTCATCCCTTGGGGAGTACTCCTTTTTATATTGCCTTATCTTTTTTATCGATTCTACAGTAAACGATTATTGTTTTTTGGATTGTCCTTTTCCATGCTGACCCTATTGGGTACCGGAGGCACTACGCCCTTGCCCAAAATGTTATTGGGAGATACCGCGTTCAATATTCTTACGTTGGATAGATTTACGCTTTGGGCCACTATAATGGCACTGCCCATTTTTGGCGAATTTGTATTTAGATTGGTAGAAGGTGACTTTAGACAACAATTGATAAAAGCCTTTAAAAAACCACTACATTATGTTTTGGCCGGTGGATTGGGCATCAGCTTTATCGCCATGGCCATTTTTACCATGAGCTTAAATTATTTTAGGCCCTCTCAGCCACAGAAAATAAACATGCTGCCCATTGTTAATTTTCTAAATCAAGATGAACACGATAAATGGCGCTATTTGCCGCTAGGGTTTGGGGATCAAATGGCCTGGCTGTCCGCACAGACCAATGCCATGACGGTGGATGGCAACTATCATTCCGCACGTAGGTTGCCCGAACTGACCACTAGGGCCATTGAACGCTTGGAAAATTCAAAGTTCAGGGGTGTGGAGGGCATTGGTTCCCTTCAGCAATTTTTGACCGTACCTGAAAAATACAATCTGAAATACATTTTTTCCAACGATAAGTTTTACGACCCCATTCTCTATTTCTGCGGATGGCAGCGCCTACAACAATTGGAGAACGGCATTATGGTGTGGGAGCGGCTCAACATCTCCCCTTTGCCCAAGGTAATCCCCAAAGATGACGTACCCAATTTCTTGAAACTGATGTGGGGACTGATTCCTGTAGGGACTTTGATTCTGGCGTTTATCATAAATATTCAAATTCCATGGTACTGGAAGCTTAAGGGAAAAGCTGCCCCGGTGGACGATTATTTTCATCACGCACCTAAATACAATGGGATTTCCACAGGACTTTCCTTTGTAAATGGAGTTTGGGCCATTGGTATTATCGGTATCTTCCTTTTTGGCATCTATCATTTTTATTTGGACAATGCTACCCAAATAAGCGCTAAAAATGTAGTAAAAGCCTATTACGATGCCTTGGATTTTAAGGAATTTGAAAGAGCACATTCCTATTTAGACCCAGAAGAGGAAGTAAGTCTTTCTCAATATATGTTGGAAGTTTCGGTTACCGACGGCCTATTGAGTTCCTACGCCAAATTGGACGCAATCGGCATCACTGAAACCAAAACATCTGAAAATTATGTGGAAATGGAAGTGGCCACCAAATGGATCACGCCGTTGGAGAAAGTGGCCCGCAATTATCAACACACGGTCGTAAAAAAGAACGGACAGTGGTACATCAAACCCAAAAAAGTGGACAACGATATTCCGCCCAACCAATTGATCACGTCCAACCAAACCCAATATTACAACCATGGTCGTAGACGGATAACCACACAGCAAACCTACCATGAGGATATCCTTCGACAACCTATTTTAGAGGTATTGTCGGCAAAATTGGTAAAATATAAGGGCAGTTATAGTATTGTTGGAGAGCTTCAGAATATCGACAATGTACCTGCGGATGTCTCCATAAAAGGCACGCTGTACAATAAAAACAACAAGGAATTGGCACAGCACGATGTAAAATTCCATGCCAAACACAAGCTAATGCCAAAGGAAACCACATCTTTCCGAATAGATTTTGAAGGTATTGCGTGGTCGTCCACAAAGGATACTCTGCCCCCCACTTTTGATCCCGACCAATTTACCCCGATCAGCCTGGAAGAGCAACCTGTTACGTTTGACCTGCAATGTGCCGGCAACGTGGCCACTTCTGATCTATACAAATCGGTGGCCTTGCAAAACTGGCATTTGGACCAAAACCGATTAACCGGGACCTTATTTAATTACGGTACCCAAGAGGTGACCATACCTCAAATTTTGACCTCCTACTATTCGGGCCAAGGGGATATTTTGTGGGTGGATCATCATTTTACATTGGATGGCATCCGTATCCAACGGAAACAGAGCTTCGAAATTCCTATGTTGGACTTGAAAGAAATCGAGGTGATTGCAGAGGGTTTGGAAAATTGTTACGTGAATGGAACTCCCAATGCTGAAATCACGAACAATTATTTTTCAGATAGAAACGAAGCTATTAAATGGGAAATGATGCGTCCATACAACGGAGAAGGTTACCATTATTTTAAAGTGGAGTTGAACAATTATATCGGTAATCCCAAATAGATGAAATTTTGGCAATACATAGGGCTAGTATGTTTAGGAGCAATCAGTTGCTCCAAACCTGTTGATGCCAATTTGGAAAAAACGGTGGAGGCCATTCAAATTATATCCACTCAAAAGGAGTTTATAGCCGGCGAGGCCATTACCCTTCAGTTTGATGGAGAAAAAGAGAACCAAATCCTATTGATTCAAAATGGTTGGGGCACTATAGCCATCCCTGCGGATAGCACTCAAACCTCATTAGCATTTTCACTTCCAGCAACTGTTGCCCAAAAAAGCGGATGGGTGCAATGGAAATTAATTGGCAATGAAACGATAACCGCTACAGGTGACTTTTTTATAAGACCTAGTACTACCTTGGCCCTGTCCATGGAAACCTATTTGGGACCAACCAGCATTTTTGCGGATAAAAAAGACCAAGCCATGATCGTATCCTTGCCGCAGGACAAGTTTGGAAACCCCATGCCAGATAGTACTCAAATCACGTTAACAGAAAAGTTTAAGTCCGATCAAAAAAGTAACACCACATTGGTACAGGATATGATTTCTTTTGCCTATGTGGGGAATAAAGCATCCGTTGGCGAACTTTTTATAGGGCCTCGTCTTGAGAATCAAATAACCAAAGAATTTACCGTGAGCGTTCTGCCTACTAAAGCTGCTGATTTCGCTATCAATTTTGAAAGACAGCATAGCTATGCGGATGGTAATCAGATAGTTTCCTTTACCACCTCAACCATTAGGGATCAAAACAATAATATTGTTGCCGATGGAACCTTGGTCAATTTTGTGGTCGAGGATGCCTCTGGCAATAGTTTACAGACGTACGGCACTACCTTGAACGGTGTTGCAACAGGCAAAATGCTCCATCCCGAGGTGGCAACGGAGTGGAAGGTAAAAGCACACATCAATGGACTATCACAAAGCAATAGCCTAAAATTGAATTTTGATGCAGCCGTAATGGATTATATGGTGGATAGCTCGGAAGATGGCCGAATCATCAGCGTTGGACCTATTCTTAGTTATATGGGCCAATGGGTTCCCGATGGTATGGGCATCCAATTGGAAATGCAAGATTCAGATGGGAAGTCAGTACTGACTTTAAGTAGTACCACAAGAAAAGGAATAGGAGTATTTGAACTTCCCGAAGGGATAAATGCGAATACCCACAAGGGATTTGTAATTGTAGCAGGAATTAAAAAATCGGTTAACCATAAAACTGAATGATGGCTCGGAAAAACCTATATAGATCCTTGCTCTTATTGAGCTTTTTGGCCTTAAATGCAGGTATCATTTATGGTTTGGCGGCCGCTTGGAGTTTTCTGAACACTGGGGCGGACAAGTCTTCCATTCTTCATATTGGCGGTGCTATTGAAAAAGCCTATCAACCTAAAATCGTATGGACAACTAATGGGCAACGTGGCAGAAAAATATCCCAACAGGCCCTTACCGAACTCGAAAAAGACTATATCAATGCTTGGTATGTAAAAAATATTGCCTTATCAACTTTTGACGTACTTGGAATTGAAGATTACTACACCGAAGACGCCAGAGAACATCTTAAGCAATTGATCAAGAACAATCTGGACAATCAAGTTCGGATAGAAGCCACTACCCTAGCTCATCATCCTCGATTGGAGTTTTATAGTTTGGATGGGAAATTGGCCGTGCTTACCGATAACCATGTGGTTCAGGTTGAAAAAATATACGCTAACGGGCAATTCCTGCAGCAACAAAAATCCACACATAGTTATCAAGTAATTTTAATGTTGGAAGATGGTTTTTGGCGGGTTCGGCAAATGGTTAAAATTCAAAATCCACCTGAAGTCCAAGCACAAAGGGAAGAGGTTTCATTCAATGTGAACTCATTAAAGGGACTCAACTATTATCCAAAGGATAACCCATGGGATATGTTCGGGAAGAATTTTGACAGCGAGGCCATTACTGCTGATTTTGAAACCATATCATCCCTAGGTTTAAATTCCGTTCGGGTATTTGTTCCCTACGAAACATTCGGGGCTGCTTCGGTAAAAACTGAATATCTTGACCAGCTTGAAGAATTGCTAAACTTGGCACAGCAAAACAACCTGAAAGTTTTGGTCACCCTATTCGATTTTTATGGGAATTATGAGCTAATGGACTGGACCTTGACGCACCGACACGCCGAAACCGTAGTTTCCCGATTACAAAATCATGAAGCTTTGTTGGGATGGGACCTAAAAAACGAACCTGACCTCGATTTTGACAGTCGTGGTAAGGAAAATGTGCTGGGTTGGCTTTCGGAAATGGCACAACTCATAAATAAGAAGGATAGCATCCACCCTATTACCATTGGATGGTTTGCCCCCGAAGCGGCCATGAACTTGGTCAATCAAGTGGATTTTGTTTCTTTCCATTATTACGAGGAACCAAAAAATCTAAAAGAGCGAGTCGCTGCCTTGAAAGAAGCGATCGGGGAAAAGCCGATGGTGTTGGAAGAATACGGAAAATCGAGTTACAGCGGTATTTGGAATTTGTTTTCCAACTCAAAAGAGGCTCAAGCCAATTATTTGTCTGAAATACAAATTGTTTTGGAAGAGGAGCAGCTTCCTTCCTTTATTTGGACCCTGCACGATTTTGAAACCGTGCCAACACAAGTGGTGGGTAGAAAACCCTGGCGAAAAGCACCACAAAAGCATTTTGGCCTCATAGATACAGATGGTGAGAAGAAACCCGCCTATCATACGATCATAAAAAAAGAAAAAGGGACAACTAACTAAAGTTATCCCCCTTTCACACTTAACCTAAAAACCTATGCTATACTTGTCTCGTTAATTTCCTGTAATTCTTGCGCAGGAGTTGGCAACAATCCTTTTTTTGCCTGTATTACTTTAAAATGATCCAGGTACATTTCGGTGATTTTGGACATGGGCAGCGAACATGCTGCTTTATAATTTGCTTTCCCCAAGTGAGTTCTGTACGTCTCATTGGTCAAAATACTTTCCAATGCTTTGGATAAAGATTCCACATTCTCCGGCTCAAAGAATTCGCCTCGGTAGCCTTCTTCCCTGACCAAGATGCCCAAGTCTCCCAAATCTGGCAACACTACTGCCTTTCCGTAACTTCCTGCTTGGTGCAATACCCCGGAACTTCCTGTTGTAGATGTGTAAGGAAAAACCACTACGGCACTGTCCCCGAAAATATGTGGAACATCTTCCTCGGCCACATATCCGGTAAATCTTAGATTCTTTACATGGCTGTATGTCTGTTGCACATTCTTCAAGTACCCTGGTGTGTTTGGACTATCCGTCCCAGCGATTACAATTTCAATATCCAGATCGGATTTTGTACGCAATAGTTCAACGGCTTCGATCATTGGCTCCACTTTTTTGTAGGTCCCAAACTTTCCGAAAGCCATTACCTGCATAGGGCCTTTTGGTAAATCGTAGTTGGGAGCTGGTGGGGTTTCGAAGGCACCATGTGGCACAAGGGCTACATTATTCACCTTGTATTTGTTTTCCAAAATAGTTTTGTACTTGCTGATGGTAACGGCCAATACATCCGACGCCAATACAAAGCGTGTTAGTGTGGTGCCAATAAAGTTGTATATTTTTTGAAGGAATCCGTTCTGAGTGATTCCGGCATTTTCCAAATCCACTTGCTCCAAAATATTGTGCAACAAAGAGATGGTTGGGATGCGCATCATTTTACAAACAAAAGGCAATAAAAGTCCAAGAGCGGCAGGAACCTTTTTGTCACCAAACTTCAAAAACTGAAGATTGAACAAAACAGCATCCGGTTTTTCTATTCTGATGGCCTTGGCCACTCTGTAAATATTCTTAAGGTCGTTGAAGTTCCAACACTCCTTAACAGTTATAGGACATCCTTCCTCTTCAAAGGAAAGATCTTTTGGTGCTTCGGTATGGTCCGTAAGCAATACAATCTCGCTTACTTCTTCTTGAAGTCTAAAATGTTTTACCAGATGGTATCCATATTCGGTAAGGGTTACTTTACTTGGCGGATACGCTGTTACAATTGCTAGTTTCATAAGGTTAAGTTTTTGTTCTATAAGATTTTAGTGATACAAATATCCGCACAAAACCCTGTAAAAAAGGCGATTAAAAGACGGTTGAACAGAAAGTGTAGACGAATGGCAGAAGGCACCGGATAATCAAAAAAGCCAGGACACTTTAACATGTTCCTGGCCTTTAATCAACCTAAAACCTAAACTGCTTATTTTTCTTTGGTAAAAAAGTATAGAAATTGCATTACCAACAAAGCGGCCATTACCAAGATTTGAGCTTGCACCACTATAGCCAAACAACTGTGCATAAAAACAATCAGCGTAATCTGAGCCACGCCGGCAATTGCCGAAAACCATATGGGTTTGTAATGATCTAAGGATAAAAAGTAATAAGTGAAAATATTTGCCACGGCAAACAAAGATGTGGCCAAGGCATATTGCCACAACAATGAAGCCATGGACAAATAGGCATCTCCAAATAGTAGTGTAATGATCAATTTAGGAAACACCATACAGGCTCCAACGATAAACAAGGACAAAGCACCGATATATCTTACATATTTAAAAAGTACTTGTTTTGTAGGCTTGCCTTCTTTTTTAAGACGGACCACAGTGGGCAATAGCAGCATTACGAACATCCAGGCCACAAAATACACCACGCGGCCTATCAATGCCAAGGAAGCATAAAGACCTGCTTCTTGTGCTTCAAAAAAGTGTTTCACCAATATAATATCGCTATTGTTGATGATGATCTGGGTCAATTCGTAGCCGGCCGTGATCAACATAAAAGTCCGCACCTTTGACCATTCCAAACCAATAGGAGCTTTTGCTGTTTTAGCAAGGCTCAACTTTTTGTAAGGGAACAATCCAAACACCAGGGAAACCAAAATTCCAAAAGAGACCAATGCACCAAAATGGTCACGAATTACCAAAAAGGCCAATAGGGTAATTCCCAATCTGCCCCACATTTCCAATTGATAGGAGATGGCCAATTTGGCAAAGGATTCTTCCCCTTGATATTGACCTCGGTTTACGCTCATTACAAAGTAGATAGGAACGCCCATTGCAAAAATTCGGAACATTACCGTGTTTTCCGTGTGCAATATATTTTGGAGCATTGGTGCAGAGAAAAATACCATTGCCCCCAACAAACATCCAATCAAAAGTGCAAAAGCACCTATTCGATTTCTAAAAACATCCCATTGATCGGATGGTAATGTGGCAACAAATTTTGCTGTTACCAATTGAAAGGTCATTCCCAAAAATGAGAGGATCAACAACAAGGTGACCAACAAAGCTGCATCCGCAAAGGCTTCTGGACCCAAGATGCGCCCCAACAATAAATTATAAATGTAGTTTCCTCCGTTAACCAATAAGGCACTCAGCATAAAAAGCTGTTGAGGGGAAATTCGGTTTTTTACAAGGTTAAGAACGGTCATAGCATAAAAAATTAAAAGGTGGCTTTTAAACACAGTTGCTTTAAATCCTTTTTGGGCAACCATCCATTTATGGTGAAATGGCAATCCAAAAGCACTGCATTGGCAAACATTTGAATCAATACCTTACTTGCCAAATCATCGATTACCGATACTCGTTGTAAATCAAGTTTAACGGTAGTACCTCGTTTAATGAAGTTTTTCATATGTCTTTCAAAAATCTTGATAGTGGTACTGTCCAATCGCCCATTTACTGAGAAGACTCTTCTACATTCGGTGATTTGTAAAGCCATGATTTTTAGTTGTTAAGGTTAAGATTTATTCGACTTGTTACAGCAAATATCCACTGATTTGACGTTTTAAATTGGACGGTGTAGACGGATGACGGATAGCTGTAGACGAATGGTAAGGTTCGCCCTTCGGCCGCGGAAAGACTCGTTTTAACTTTACCATATCAAAAAAACCTCAAAAGCTTAACCTATGAAACGCTTTATTCACATCATCATTTTTGTGGTCGCCATACAAGGAGTTTTGGCCCAGTCCGAAATGGACACCGGATTTCAACTTTTGGAAAAAGGGAACTTCTCCCAAGCTGAAAACTTTTTTGGTGATTTCCTTAAAGATAATCCGGATAACAAAACAGCTCAGATCTGCTACGGGCGTGCTGTGGGTCTCAACGGAAACCCGAACAAGGCCAATACCTTATTTAATGGTATGTTGGAAAAGCACCCGGATGATTACGAGGTTCGCATCAACTATTATGAATCCTTTTTATGGGGCAAGCAATTTAAAGCTGCGGAAAAATTGTACGCGGGGCTAGTTGAAGATTATCCCAATAAATTTGGTGCTGTTTTAGGTTATGCCAATACGTTGAGCAATCTTCAAAAATATGAGGAAGCCTTGGACTGGATAGAAAAAGCTTTGCAATTGCAACCTGGTAATCCAAGTGCGCTCACTTCGAAAAAATACATGAACCTTGGGTTGGCCAACACTTTGGCACAGGCACAGAATTACGATGAGGCAAAAATCAAACTAAAATCCATTTTCAACGATTTTCCAAATGATCGGGAAACCTTGCTGAACTTGGCCAATGTATTCTTGATTACCAAAGAGGTCGATAGTGCAAAAACGTCCTATCGCAGACTTGCCATTTCTGCAAAAGACTCTATTGTGGCTTTAAATGGAATTGCCTTGGCCGAGCATATTGGGGAAAATGATAAAGTGGCCCTGAAGGTTGCCATCCAATCAAAAAATAAAGTAGACAAGATCAACGATAACGAACTTAAGGAAAAGACGTTTGAACGCTACGCTCAAGCCCTGATCTGGAACCGAAAGTTTGTTTCTGCCAAAAAATACATCGATAGTCTTTCCAACCAATTTGGTGATAAAAATTGGGTGTTGGCCCTTAAAGCCACCCATGGGATGTACACCGGGAATATTAAGAGCAGTCTACAACATTATGATGCTATTCTGGCTGCGGACAGTACATCTTTTGATGGAAATTTAGGAAAGGCCAATGCACTTTTTGCCCTCGGAAGGATAGAAGAGGCATACGCCGCCACCAACAAAACCTTGTCGATTTTTGAAAACCAAAAAGATGCGCAAGGGCTAATTGAAAAAATAAACGGACAATATACCCCTTATGTGCAAGAAACGGCTTCTTACAGTTTTGATAATGGGAATAACGTAGCATATGCCACCAATACAACGGTAAACCTGCCATTGTCCACCAAGTTTCAAACCGTTGTAAATTATCAGTACCGATTAACAGAAAATTCAGAAACCTCAGCAAAAGCGCATACGCATACCGCAACCGCTGGAGTTACCTACGCTATGCTGCCGAAGTTGAAAGTAGTGGGCCTAGCAGGAATCAACAATGCCCAGTTCAATGGTAATAGCTACTCGCAACCCATTATAAGTGCAAAAGTGGTTACAGAACCGTATCGTTTGCAAAACTTGGAGGTTGGATACCAACGAGAGGTTCAAAATTTTAATACGGATTTGATAGAGCGTGAAATTGTAATGCAGCATTATGGTTTAAACTACAACCTTGGTTCCAATTTTGGATTGGGATGGTACACACAGCTTATGCACACAGAGCAAAGCGATGACAACCAACGCGACCTTTTGTTTACTTCTTTGTACTACACTGCATTGCGAAAGCCCAACTTAAAGTTTGGACTCAACTACCAGTACTTGGCCTTTGCGGAGCAAGTGCCTACCATCTATTTTAGTCCTGAAAAATACCAGGCCGGGGAATTCTTTGCTGAAGTGAGCGGAAAATTTAGCGGTAACTCCACCTATAGAATCAATGCGGCAACGGGTTTACAGCAGGTGGAAGATGATGATATGACTTCTATTTTTAGGGTAGAAATGAATCTAAAACACCAATTTACCAAGCGATTGAGTGGCGGGTTGTACGGAAAATATAGCAACATTGCTTCGGCGACTGCAGCAGGCTTCCAATTTACTGAAGTGGGCATACAACTGAAGTGGCTTTTTAAAAAGCAGCCTTTTTTTAATGGGAGCATTGCTTCAAGGTAGAATTTCTATTCTCTAAAAAGTAAAGCCCGGTCATAATTGATCGGGTTTTTTTGTTAGTCTTCTATTCCAAAAACATGTTATTGATTATTCGCTTGGCAGCCTTTCTTGACCTAGGCACATTGTCCGTCTTTAAAAATTCATCTAATTGCATGGCAATACTGTTCAATTCAACATCCTCTTTCAATTTGAGTTGGTTCTCCCTCATCCGTCAGTATTAATTTAATACATCCCCTTCAGTTGTACAATAAATCAAGGCACCCAAAGAAATAAGACTCAATGGTCAACCTATTTCCAATCAAAATTTGAGCTAGCTGCAAGATGTCCCCAATTTTGGCTTACATTTTTTACCCGGCAGGCATTGTTTTCAATCCATTCCAATACCTTATGATACTGAAGTTGGTTGAGGACAAGAATGTATTTATTTAAATACATCACACCTATCAATTTCAGAAGTAAGTCTTTCAAAGACCTCCTCTTTCTGGAATTATGCTATAATCTGTTCAGATCCATAAAAGAAATCATCCATTTCTTCTTGGTTCCGCATAATTGTTAGAGTTGTATCTAAGTTTATTAAAAATAGTTTCTGAATGAATTATCAGTTTTTAAAGCTCTATTTTTTAATTACGCTTCGTACTGGGAAAAACATTCTCCTTTATCAGTATTGCTTCTACATTCAATTTACCATTTACCATTTTCCGTCATAACAATCAGTTTCAAAACCAAAACAAACCAAAATCATATCACTTCAGAAGGAAAATCGGTGTTGTTTAAAACAAGCCTTAGAGATGATTTTTTAATCAATTTGAAGAATTAATCAATAAAAAACTCCCCTTAAAAAGGGGAGCCTTCATCAAAAAAACAACAACCTATTTAACCGCATTTATTGTCGTATAATTTTTCCGCTGTACCGCTTGCTATTGGTAACATCTCCAACTTGATACAAGTATATTCCCTTTGGCAGATGACCCAGCTCCAAGCGTATGGTATTCTCGTTTCCTGTTGGAGCGTGGGTATCTGCATAAAGTACCTGTCCACTTAAATTCACGACATGTACATTTACTTTACTGGTTTTTTCCGGTAACGATATATCCGTGTATTCCACAAAAGGGTTCGGGTAATTTTTAAGCTCCAGCTCAGTATTTGGATCCAAAATGCTGATTAGATCGTCGCCAAGATCCAAACTATTGGTTTCGTCACTGGTAGGGTCTTCTTGTTCATTTTCAGATTCTTGCTGAATTTCTCCATCAACCGTTAAGGCCATTTGATCCACTTCCAGTTCAAACGATGTATAATTTTGATAGTCTCCCTGCACAGAAATTACAATGGTTCGCAGTTGTCCAAAGTCCATATTTTTTCCTTCGTGGTTTACAAAGTCTGAAAACGATAGACTGTATTGCGTTTTTTCGGCATTTGCATCTAAGCTAAAGCGAAGACGTTCGCTCCACTCGCTCGTGGCATCGGTAACCAAACTTATCTCTACGGGAGTCTGGTTTTTGATGTTGAAGTGCAGATACTGGTAATCATCAATCGGTAATTGTAGGTCACCGGCCAAAATATTACGGAATACGTTAATGGTCTCCTTAACTTCTCCCTTGGCCACTACTCCCCTTTCCACAATATGTCCATCTAAATCCAATTCTTGGTGTTCAACCACTTCAAACACTTCAACACTATCGGCTTGTGTATTGTAATCCACACCCCATGGGCCATCAGCCAAGTAAATTGCATCATGTTGATAAGAGTTTTCGGCAATAATGGACAGTCCCATATCAAACAAGTGTCCAGACTCTACTGTAATCTCCTGCTCCCATTCACCGTTTAAGTCGATGATGGTATTTAAATTTTGAAGGTTTTCTTGTTCGGTGGTCTTATAATTTCCATCCAACAATAACCAAGTTGCCTTGCTTTTGTTGATGATATTCAGGTGCAATTTTCCGTTTTTGTAATATCCATTCTGGATAAACACTGTTGGCAATACATTTTCCCCTTCATTGGATTTCAATGTAGATTCCTGGCCCAAATTGGTAAGAATCTCGTTTACGACGGTGCTCACCTGCCCCATACTATTTCCCCAGACTTGAAAGTTCATATAATCCCCGGCAGGGTATTCGGCCAAATTCCAACGGCTGTAAACTGTGCGATCCGCTCCGTCCTCTTTCACTGAAAATACCACAGCATACTCCACATTGCCATTCGCTCGTTCCAATTCGGAATAGATCAATTTATGTCCTTGTAGCTCGATGGTCCTTAAATCCTTCAGTTTGGAATTGTTAAGACGATCACAGATTGTTTTTGTATGGTTGTACACCTCTCCTTTGGTGTTCAGTGCTAGAGCGGCAGAAACCCTATCCGTTCCTTGGTAATAATCGATTCCGAATACTTCATCTGCATTGGTAATGGCCAAAAGGTCCTCAGGGCTTGAAACATAAGAAGTTTCTGTGCCAAACATTCCAGTGCTGGGAAAATAACCATCCAGATTACCTGATTTGGCCATTAAGGACTTGTAGGTCTTCTTGTCGTACTTGTTTTGCAAGGCACGCTTGTTCTTAAAAGTATTGGCCTTGTTTCGGTCAAAATTTCTTTTTGCGATCAAGCTGGCCAAGTCTCCATTACTTTCCAATCCGCCATCATTTCCGGAGGTAACAGGTGCGTGGTCCGTAATTTTATTATAATTGGTGGTTTTTATGGCCTCATACGGATTGGCTGTGATGTAAAAAAGAGCATCGTTAAAATCGTTGTCGCAACTTGCATAATCCCGTCTAATGTCCTCAAAACCCAAAATAATTCGCTCGTTATCTGGATCGTTCAACAATACATTGTGATGTCTGAGAAATTCAAGAGCTTCTGGATTATAGTCGGGATTAGAGAACAACTGCCATAGTCCTGGAGTTACCTGCCTTTTCCAACCATTGGCCAACAATACCCAACCAATGCCCGTACCGGCACTAAATCTTCCAATTTTTACCTTATGTCCAGTTTCCAAGCTTCCACCACTATATTTTGCGGAGACATTTGGAAAAATAATTGTAATATCTTCTTCTTTGGGAGCAGTCAATTGAGGTTGACCTACATCATAAGTATAAAAGCCAAGAACGTTTTTATATCCTGCACCCTCTCCCACAAAGGTTACCCATACATCGGCATCTTTATCCAAAATAATATCGGTATCGTACCCGGAAGTTATATACTGCGGATTATAGTTGGGTACTGGAAATCCTTCGGGAAGGGCATTGCTGATCATATCCAAGGTTTCTTGGGAAACATTATCCTTTCCATCAAAATAAAGGGGGGTTCCATCTGATGTATAATCTCCCAAATACTTATAACCATATTGTTGGGCAGTTGCCCATCCAAAGGTTAACAATGTTGCCAAAAGAAGTATAAATTGCTTCATGATCGTAGGTTTAAGAATATGATACAAAATTGATGATTTCCAAGCCTTTAGACATGGCTCCCTCGGTGAATGAAAACTTTCTGTAGACGGATGGTTACCAGTAAGGGACAAGCAAAAAAAAAACACCCAAATGGGCGTTTTATAGTTTATCCGATCGATTGCTCTTACTAAATCAATCCAAAATAATGGACTGTACCAGCTACGACAGCATACAATACTCCAAACTGTAATGATAGTAATGCTTTACGAATATGTGTAAATACTAATCGATTTTTCATAATTATGAAGATTTGGTTTGTACTCCTACAAAGCTATATTACATTAAGTCGGTAATTACTTGTGGAGCGCTGAAAACCAAAAAACTGTAGGTAGGTTTAAAAAAAGTGTGGATAATTGCCTACAACAGGTTCAACCTACGCATTAATTCCGGTCGGTTAGACCTACTAATGGGAATCACACTTTTTTCAATAAGTACGCTATTGTCCTCAATATCCACAATCTTATTAAAGTTGATCACATAGGATCTATGGATTTGCAAGAACTTGTCCTCTGGCAGTTTTTCCAGTATTTTTTTTAAGGTGGTGTGCACCAAATAATCCTTTGACTCTGTTTTAATATTGATGTAGTCCCCTTTGGCCTCGATCAACAGGATCTCAGCGAATTTCAGTTTTATGAGTCTCCGGTCTATATTAATATATAGATCTTCGCCCAAGCCATTTTCTTGCTCGTTCACAGTCGATGCAGTTGAAGATGGGGCGCTTGAACTATTTTTTACTTTTTGAATACATTTTTGAAAACGTTCTTGGGTTATGGGTTTTACCAAGTAATCCACAATGGCCTCGTACTCGTAAGATGCAATGGCAAATTCGGTATCCGAGGTGGTCATCACAATTTTTGGAGGGTTTTTTAGGGTCTGGATAAAATCAATTCCCGTGAAGCCCGGCATGTGGATGTCCAAAAAAACCAGGTCCACTTTAAATTGGTTCAAGAATTTGATGGCCTCGATGGCATTATCAAACTCTTCCATAACATTTATTTCAGGAACCTTTGAGCATAATTGTGACACAATTGCCCTTGCTGCTGCTTCGTCATCAATTATTATACAATTCATTTTAAATGGTTTTTAGGTAGTGCTCCACATCTTTTAAAATCGACAAGAATTCATCTTTAAACGATTGTTCGCCATCTCGCAGTTCCTTCTCGTGCTTTACGGCCAAAGTGTAAGCATTGTGTAAACCTAGAACGTTTAATTTATGCTTTATCTTGTGCACATGCTCGGAAGCTTCGCGAAAAAGTGCATTTTTTATGGTATCCAGGTATTCCTCTTGTTCCGTAGGAAATTCCTCCTTTAATATACCAATAAATTTTTGACGAAAGACCATATCTCCTTCAGCAAGGTTGTCCACGTACTCTAGATTTGGGATTTCTCTCATAGGTTTTGTTTTTTTAGGGTAAAATGAAATGTAGTTCCCATATTCTCAATACTGTCCACCCAAATATTCCCTTCATAAAGGGATACTATCTTTTTTACCAGAGCCAAACCAATGCCCGTTGCCATGGCATCGTCCTCCAATTTATGGAACATATCAAAAATATCCGATTGATGCTTTTCCGGTATTCCCTTTCCATTGTCCGCAATGGCAAAATACCAATGGTCGCCTTCGTCCTTAAAATCGACCCGGATAGTTCCTTGTTTCTTGCCTTCGGTAGCCTTAACGGCGTTGGTCATTAAATTCATGAAAAGCTGTTCGATCTTGTAGCGATCGTAATACAGCTGGGGCAGCTGCCCAGGAACCTTAAACTGTACATTTTTGGGCACAAAAATACTTTGTTGAATACCGGCAAGCAATTCGCCCAATTCAAAAACATCGTTGGAAGCGTTCTTGTCCTGTAATGTGGCATGTTTTAGTATACCGGTGATGAGCTTGTCCATTTTCTCCAAGTTCCCAAGTGCCAAGGATAGATTTTGTTTGCTCTGATCGGACAGGGTATCTTTTTCGTCTTCCTCTATCCAGGTTATCAGCGCGCTAATGTTTCTAATTGGTGATTTTAGATCATGGGATACCACATGGGCATAACTGTTTAATGATTCATTCTGACTTGCCAAATTCTTGAGCAGTCTATCTTTCTCGGTAGTCATTTCTGATGCTCGCTGAGCCAATTCCCCGATTTGTCGGGCCAATTTTTCTGCATCAAAATCACTGTCCACAATGTTTTTTGGAACTTCTTGTTGTTTAAAGTTTGCCTGCAGGGAGGAAAGTGCGCTTTCAAGCGAGTTCAATACCTGTTTCTGTCGGGCAGCTTCCTTTTCCAGTTCTCTATTGGCATCGTACAACTCATCCGAACTTAGTGCTGTGGCCCTTTGTAGCATCCTCAGCTTTTCGTCGTAATTTTCGTAAGAGTTGGCAATGGCGTCCAAAAGCTGATCCAAATCACGATTGTCCGAGTAAGTTTCGGGCAGGTACTTTTTAAGCTGTCTTTTTAAAAGGCTGTGCATTACTCGCTGAATAAGGTCAAAGTCATGGTTTGGTTATGTAATTTACAGGTATTCTGACCTGCAAATGGTGCCATTTCCCCATAAGAATAAAAGCCGGATACCGCCACATTCTCGCCAATAACCTGGGTTACTTCCTCGATTTCTTCCTCGGTTCGTTGATCCATTACCAGTTTTCGTCCCACACAGCTGATCAATATGGCCAGTTGGGATTCGTTTTCACGTTCTTCCACAGCGAGTTTGGCCGCGGACCTTGCCCCATTGGCGATATCGTCCACCGTGGCCATCATTAATTGTACTTTGGAACCTTCGGGTACGTCGCCGGCCAATATCATGGCATTATGTTCTTCATCTATATTCAAAATGGTACGTACAATAGGTTCTTCATCATTGGTCTGTACACTAAGTGGGTACAGAAGTGCCGATTTGGGAAGTTCGCCCGCCTTATCGCCCAAATATTTTTTATACAAATCCAAAGCTGGCTTGCCATCGAGCTCGAACAAAATGTTCTTTCGCGATTTTGTAATCAATCGTTCTGGTCCAAAGGGGGTCCATCCGCCAAAGTTGGCACAACTGATTTCCAAAGTATCACCATAGAACCCAATAGCCACAACCTCTCCTTGTTTAGGGTGCTCATTATAGGATGACAGGGTGACCTCAAAGCGGTCATCATCCCCACAGAGTCCTCCGGAAAGACCAAAATTACCCTTACCTACATGTTCCAGTCCTGCGATAAGTTCGCTACCGTTTACAGTGCTTCCTTCCGAAACCACAAACACATGTTTTAAGTTTTCGGTAGGGAATTCTGATGCCAGAACTTTGCCCAGATCGGCATCATCCTGATCAAATTCGGCCACATTCTTGCTTTTTACCAAAAAATGGCTTTTTTCGAACTCAACTGCGGTCAATGTTACTGTTCCGTCCAATACTTTCTCCCCCAAAATCTCTCCCGAGGTTGACCCAAACACCAAATGTCCATCGGGAAACAAGTTTCTTACTTCTTGGTACAGTTTTTCCTCTTGCAATAAGTACCTATTACCAAAAATTAGAACCAAAGGTTCTTTCAGCTCGGTTTTTTCCGAGATAAACTCAAAATTGGTATCAGATTGTTTTTTCGCTTGTAAGATCTTCATGGCGTTCGGTTTTAAGGGGTTGCTTTTCTATGGTAAAATGGAAATCGGTACCGATTCCTTCTTCGCTTTCTACCCAAACGGAACCGTTATATCTGTCGATGATTTTTTTAACTATGGATAGACCTATTCCTGTTGATTTTTTATCGGTTGAGGCGGACTGAAAAATATCGAATATTTTCTTGTGATATTTTTTCGGGATACCCACTCCGTTATCCTTGATGCGGAATTTCCAATGATCGGATTCTTCTTGAAACAGTACTTCTACCTTTCCTACTTTTTTATCGATATGGACGACCGCATTTGAAATAATGTTTTGGAACAATTGATGCATTTTGGTCCTATCTGCGATGATATTTGGTAAGGGTGCAGGGGCGACTACCTTAACATTTTCTGGAATGTAAATGCTGTCCACAATACCAGAGATTACCTCGTTTAGGTCTATTTGTGTATTGTTCAATTCCGAAGTATTTGCGGTGGAATAGGCCAATATGCCACTGATCAGGTTTTCCATGGATTCTATCTTGTCCTGGATCATGCCCAAATATTCCCTGCCGGTTTCGCCCAAGGCTTCACTATAATCATTTTTCAACCAACTGGCCAAGGCTTCGATACTTCTTAGCGGCGATTTTAGGTCGTGGGAAACTACATAGGCATATTCTTTTAGGCTTTCATTGCTCTGCTCCAGTTTATCCAACAACTTTTCTTTTTCCAGTTGTAGATTTTTTTGTTCGGTTATATCCAAATGGATCCCAATGGAACCTATTACCTTGCCTTTTTCGTCATATCTTGGTGCGCCACTGATCAACCAATGGCGAAACTCATTATATTTATTGATAACTTCTACTTCATAAGAATCGGATTGGTTTTGAATCCGTTTGGCGTTCTTTTCTGCAATTATGGATTCATCTTGTACCGAAAGTACGTCGCTGGCATGCTTGCCCGTAAGTTCCTCTTCGGTAAATCCGCTCATTTCGCAAAAGCTCTGGTTTACCATTTGAATGCGATCTTCGGTATCCACTTCGACCAGGCCTAGGTTCATATTTGCAATTATTCCACTGTACTTGTCCTTTTCGGCTTGGAGGTTCCGCTTAAAGGTCCTGTTCAACGTTACATCCCTGTAACTCCATAGGTGGCCTTTGTATACACCATCGCTAATTACGGGAATGTAATCGCGTTCCAAAATACGGCCATCCACCATTTCCAGTTCATCGGCAAGTACCGGCTCCCGATTTTCGAGGATCTCCGTTACCCTGGCCATAAATTGATCTGGGTTTTTAAATAGATCTTTAGTTTTTTCTGCAGCACAACCACAATCCATTCCTGTCATATCTTCAGGGTTTGCAGGAACACTGAACATTTCGCAGAATTTTTTATTGGTGAGGGCTATATTTCGGTTTTCGTCCTCCAAGAGTACCGCCATTTCCAAATTCTTGATCAATGTGGACAGCCTGTTCTCGGATTCCTTTAATTGTTTCCGTTGGTTTGCCAGTAGATTTTCAATATCTTTTTCTTGGGTGATATCACGCAAAATTCCTTGGGCGGCAATGGGATTTCGATTACGGTCGTAGATTATACTTGCATTTATCTGTACAAATTTCTCTTCGCCATTGGGGAGTATGATCTTGGATCTATAATTTTTTAGCACACCCGTATCCAAAAGAGTTTGAACGGATTCGGCAGTATATTGCGCAAAATCTGGGTGTATATAGCTGGATAGATTGATTTTAGGGCTGTCTTTGTCGAACTGAAGAAAATCCTTTGCAGATTCGTTGCTTCGGACCACATTGAATCCAAGGTCCATAACCACGTAAGAATCAATGATACTCAAAAATCCGGCATCTACCTCGTCGGTTTTTTCGTCCAATAGATTCTCCAGCCGCGCATTGGCTCTTTTAAGATGCTCTGCGGTATCGTAAAGTTCCTTGGATTTTTCCTCGAGTATCCTCTCGGCCTGTGCCCTTGCTTTTTTTTGGCGCTCCAACGCCCTTTTTAAAATTGCTATCTCATCCTTGGCCATCCTGTACAACATCAAATTTGACTTCGGTTCCGTCCTCTTTTAAAAGTTCGTAGGTAACTTTGGAGGTGGTATTAAAATGTTCAAAACATTTTTCTATTAATCCGTGAGCCAATCGATATAGTCCCCTAGAGGAAACATATACCATGGAAATTGATGTATCCGTTTTATCCAAGATGTTAAAAGTGGGCAGTTCGGCGTCGGAATAGAGTTTTTGGACATGCACATGAATATGATCTTCAATGGAATAAAGCAATCCGATGGGAGAGGTATAACTTTTTATTACTTCGGGATGCGCCTTTCCCAAACTTCCGAACAAATAATGGCCAAAGGCATATAATAGGTCGTCTATGGACATATTGGTCTTTTGGCTCAAACTTTGTAGAAGGGCCACCATTTCGTTAAAATCGTAGGTTCCAACAGAGGTATAAATGCCGTCCGAGGGCAAGTCGGCCGCTTCGATAATGTCATCCACGGTCTCCAACCCAAACTGGTCTTCCACCATTTCCAAAAATTCGGTAAATACTATTCCTTTCATAATCTGGCTTATTCGTTTCAAAAGTAGGAAAACATTTACCCAGTGAGTAAGTTTTGTTGTGAAATGCCGTTTTTAACTAGGCTTTGACCAGTTCGTTGATGTTCCAGTACTCCAGAACGTTTCGTATTTTGGTTTCATAATCCTCGTATTTGAGGGGTTTTATAATATAACCTGCAATACCTATTTTGTAACATTCCAATAGATCGTCCCGGTTTTCGGATGTGGTAAGCACTATTGTGGGCAAGTATTTTATTTTTTTATGTTCTTTTAATATGCCCAAGAATTCGATTCCGTTCATTCGGGGCATGTTCAGATCCAGTAAAATAATATCCGGCAAGGATTTGCCAGACTCCAAATATTCCAACGCTTCTTCACCGTTTTTAGCTTCGATCAAGGTATGCTTGGTTTCCAATTTGGAAAGGGTTCGCTGAAACTTCATGGTTTCGATAGCGTCGTCCTCAATGAATAAGATGTGCATTGTTATGGAATTTAAGTGATGGTCAAAATAAGTCAATCATCCTGAGATTTGATCTTCAACAACGATTAAACACTCATTTACTGTAGACGAATGGTAAATATGTGTCGACGAATGTAATTGGAATTCCCACCAATTTTGGTGTTCCATCAAATTTGAATAGGTCGGTAATCCCTGTACACATTGGGATGAAAGTCCTTGATCGATTAATTTTTGTTATCAAATGCATTACAACGATCAATATATGTAATACAGAATAATTTTGTAGATTTATATATGTATCCCCCTACAAGTAGTGTTTTAATTTATCAAATCGGATCATTTACCTATGTGGTACAGAATTTTGAAGGTTATTGCGGCACTGTACATCCCCTTATTGATTTTCTCGCTTGTTTGGTCCTATTTTCAAAAACAAAGCTTGATAGATAATCTGGCGATAATACAGCAAAGAGATATTATAAAAAAAAGCTATCATCTTACCGATCAGGTAAATTATCTCATCGAGTCCACTAAATTTTGGTCCGATTATGCTTTCCCCGTTTCATTTTCCAAGAACCATCAGCTGGATACCGCATTTATCAACAATTACATCAAAACTGTACAACTCCAAAAAAACTTTGATCAATTTCGAGTATTGGATCTACACGGAAACGAGGTTTTACGTTATGAGAAAGTTGCTCCCCGGACCATGCTAAAACAAACGGATCTCCAGAACAAGGTGGATCGGTCATACTTTCAAAAAGGTTTATCGTTAAAAAAGGGACAGGTTTACGTTTCTCCCATAGAACTTAACAAAGAGTACGGGATTATTGAGATTCCCCATAAACCGGTTTTGCGTGGGGTAACACCTGTATTTAATGTTAATAAGGAACAAATTGGACTGGCCGTGATCAACTTTGATCTTAGCGAAAGGTTACAAATGATGAAGACCGGGCTGGTGAACGAAAACTTTTATTTGATCGACAAAAATCAAAACATCGTTACCACCAATCTATCGGTGGACACCATGCCGCATTTAGTTGAGAAGGGTATTCCCGATTCCGCGGAGTATAAAAAGCTTCAACTAACGAACCTTATTTTTAGGGAGGACACTGCCTTTCTCGAAAAAGGTAGTTTATGGGTTTTTAGAAATGTGAATATCGGTTTTGAAAAAGATATTGGCATGAACCGTTACATAAATACAATCGATGTTATTACCGACAACGATTGGGCCATAATCCAAGAGATTCCAAAAGCCTATATAGATTCCAGGTTGGAAATAATTAATAAAAATTTGATCCTTTTTAATTTTTTGACCCTTGTGGTCGTTTTTTTAGTAGGGATATACTATGCCCGTTTACAAGAAGAACGAAGCATGTTTGTTTCCGAACTGAAAACAAAGAACAATGCATTGGCCAAGGGCAAGGTGCAACTTGAGGCAACCAACTTATTGCTCAAAAAAGTAAACAACAAATTGTGGTTGCGCAACCAGCAATTGGAAGAGTTCAACTACGTGGTGGCACATAATCTTAAATCACCGGTGAGCAGTATGTCCATTGTGGTGGATTTATTAAGTAAATCCAAAGATCAAAAATCTTTTGACGAATTTTTTCCAAAACTTAGATCCATTTCCGAGAGCATTAAAACCCTTACCGAAGATGTCCACACCTACGTTTCCATATTGAACAATAAAAATTTAAAGATTGAGAACGTAAACTTGTTGTTGTTGCTCAAGGATGTTGAAAACGATTTTGTTGAAACCCTTTTGGACCGTGAGGCCAGCAACTTTAAGACCATATACAAACTGGACGCCTGGCACTCTCTTAAATGCTCCAAGTTTTACATGAAGAGTATTTTTCAGAACTTGTTGTCCAATGCCATTAAATACAGAAAACCTAATACCGAATCCCATTTTATTGTAGAAACAGCATGGGAGAACAACCAAAAGGTTATGTATGTTAGGGATAACGGGCTCGGTATAAATATGGACCGTCATCGAGATAGCATATTTAAACTCTATAAAAAGTTCCACCGCAATATTTCTGGCAAAGGTATGGGCCTATTTATAGTAAAATCGCAATTGGAGGCCATGAACGCCACAATAGAAATAGAGAGTGAAGAAGGTGTTGGCACAACGTTTAAAATAAAATTTAGCTAATATGAAAAAGTCGAATATTTTATTGGTAGATGATGACGAGATTTATTTGTTCGTCACAAAAAAACTATTGAACAGCTTGTCTGATAATCTGATCGTAAACAGCTTTACGGATGGTGAACAGGCACTGGAATATGTGCATTTATGTTTAAGTGAAAACGTCAACTTGCCAGAAATTATTCTTTTGGATATCAATATGCCCTATTTGGATGGTTGGGGTTTTCTATCGGAATTCAAGAAAATAAAGCCAAAACTGGAAGACCAAAAAGTAAAGATATTCATGGTTACTTCCTCCAACAGTGAAGACGATATTAAAAAAGCCAAAGAGTTTGAAGAGATTACTGGCTATGTTGTAAAGCCCATTTACGAGGACAAATTAAAAGATATATTGACCGAGGTGTTCAATACCTCTTTGGAGTAACATAAACAATACCGCCCTTTTTATTTTATAATATTTAAATATTAAAAATACCCGACCATTAACCGGAATATAGTCATCTTTGGTTAGTTAGGCTTATTTTTGCGTTATGTCCAAAGTATTGATATTATTCGCACACCCAAAGTTCGAGGCTTCCAAGGCCAACAAGGCCCTTGTAGATCAAGTCAAGGATATTCCGGGAGTAACCTTCAACGATCTGTACGAAAACTATCCAGATTTTCTGATCGATGTGGAAAAGGAAAAAGAAATTTTGAACAACCACGACATCATTATTTGGCACCATCCGTTTTATTGGTACAGTTGCCCACCCTTGCTCAAGCAATGGATAGACCTCGTACTGGAGTTCAATTGGGCCTATGGTCCAAAAGGAAACGCCCTGCAGGGCAAAAAATGTCTGAATGCCATTACCACAGGAGGCACTCAGGAAGTCTATTGCGCTCAAGGATCCAACATGTACACGGTCCATGAGTTTTTACGCCCTTTTGAACAGACCGCCAGACTTTGTAGCATGGAATACTTGCCCCCGTTCGCGGTTATGGGAACCCATTACCTATCGAAAAGCGATTTAAACACATATGCCAGCCAATATGCCGACCTGGTAAGGTCTTTATTGAACGATTCACTTTTGGAGACTACAAAGGACAGTTCCTTACTAAACAACATCCCTAAACCAAAAAATCTGAATTCCTTATGACCGGAAGTATACTTTTTCAAGCCATTGTGTTTCTTGCCGGAGCGGTTATTTGCGTGCCTATCGCCAAGCGACTTGGCTTAAGTTCGGTTTTGGGATATTTATTGGCCGGGGTTCTTATTGGCCCATTTCTTTTGGGATTTGTTGGTGAAGAAGGTGACGACATCCTTCATTTTGCCGAGTTCGGTGTGGTAATGATGCTTTTTTTGATCGGCCTGGAAATAGAACCCAAAAACTTTTGGAAGATGCGAAAGACCATTTTGGGCTTGGGCGGATTACAAGTTTTGGCTACCACTGCGCTATCATATCTGTTTTTTACCTGGGTAGGATACGAATGGAAAGTGGCCCTGACCGTTTCCATGGCCGTTGCACTATCATCCACGGCCATTACTTTGCAGACCCTAAAAGAAAAGGGACTGTTCCAAACCACTTACGGAACATCCTCCTTTTCCATCCTTCTCTTTCAGGATATCATCGTCATCTTTATGTTGGGTGCCCTTCCATTATTGTCCAACAATGCCAGCGGAGCTGCCACGGACACTCATTCCGGCAGTGCCAATTTATTGGAGAATTTGCCATTGGGACTACAGACCCTCGCCATTATCCTTTCGGTGGCAATGATCGTTGTTGCCGGCAGGTATTTGATAGTTCCCCTTTTGCGTAAAGTGGCCACTGCAAGGGTAAGGGAGTTATTGACCGCCTCTGCCCTTTTGATCGTAACGGGCATATCCTTTTTAATGGAATTTGTAGGTCTTAGCCCGGCACTAGGCGCTTTTTTGGGCGGAGTGGTCTTGGCGACCAGTGAGTTTAAACACGAACTCGAAAGCACTCTGGAACCCTTTAAGGATTTGTTATTGGGATTATTTTTTATGGCCGTAGGTGCTTCCATAAACTTTATGGTAATCCAAGAAAACCCAGGAACCGTCGGCGGGTTTTTATTGGCCATTATAGTTTTAAAGGCCTTGGTCCTTTTTATAGTAGGTGCAGTATTTAAGTTAAAATTGGATCAACGATTGTTATTGACCGTTGGGCTTGCACAAATTGGTGAATTTGCCTTTGTTTTGCTCTCGTTTGCGTTCCAATTGGATATTTTAAGTAAAGAAATGATGGATATAATGCTGGTTATTACAGCATTGACCATGACCCTTACCCCTATTTTGAGCATGGTAAACGAACGTTTGGTCCTTCCAAAAGTAGGCACCAAGGAATCCGAGAAACGACCAATTGACCATATCGCCAAAAACAGTAAGATCATTTTGGTCGGTTTTGGACATTTTGGCAGTACCATTGGAAGGTTTTTAAGAGCACATGGCGTTGAGGCCACTATTTTGGATTCCGATTCGAACAGGGTGGATTTTTTAAGAAGAATGGGGTTTGAGGTCTATTATGGAGACGCAACACGCATCGACCTATTGGAATCTGCCGGAATAGGACAAGCCGATATGTTGATAAGTGCCATAGACAACCCGGATACCACGTTAAAACTGGTAGAACTTGTAAAGCACAAACACCCAAATGTACAATTGATCGTTAGGGCCAAAAACCGTTACGATGCCTTTAAATTATTGAACCTCGGAGTAGAAAATATATATCGTGAATCCTTGGATACCTCGGTAAAGATGGCCAGCGATGTTCTAAGTCAATTAGGTTTTAGAAAACATACTTTGCACAGGCAGGCCCAGAATTTCATCAAAATGGATGTAGAACTGCTAAAGCGCCAGTCACAATTGCCCAAAATCGATAAAGATTATATTTTCCAAGCCAGAGAATCCATGGCGCAACAGGAAAAAGTCTTGGAGGACGACCTCAAAAGAGGGATTATGGGCAACGACGGACATTGGGACACCGAACAAATGCGGATATCCTACAGCACCAATAAAGAGCAATAACAAGTAAAAGCCCAAACTTTTATTTAAAAAGTTTGGGCTTTTGTATTGTTTGTGCAATGGAAAAACTTAAAAACGAACCAATACATTGGCAGAAACGGTAATGTTTTGGTCCTGTGCATTGGTAACGGTCATAATTGCCGTAAAATTATCTTGGGATCCCAAAATATTCAACAACGTAACTTGCCCGGAATTATTAAGTTCCAAAATAGAACTTGCCGTATTTTGCCCGTTTATCTTATAATCACTAAAAGTCACAACATAATCGCTTGCTAAATCAGTATTGGCGATTCTAACCCCATCCAAAAACACGGACGGCGTAAACGCAACATCACCTGGACTACTGCTGGATGAAACAAATACGGATATATCATTTAAGGTAAGTTCTCCCAAATCGTTTAAAGTAATGGTAACGGGAACACTATTGGTGGTACCCCTTTGGTCCGTAGCTTTTAAGGTAGCAGTGATTGTTGGATTGGTTTCATAATCAAATGCCGATGCATCATTAACCTGTAAAAATCCCTGCCCTGTAACACCTAATGCCCCGGGCACGGATTCATTGGCAAGCGAATAGCTTAAGGTGCCATGTACACCCTCCCTGTAGTCAACGACGTATTGCGAAAAAATACCTAAAGTATTTCCATTGGGCAGGTTTTCGTTCACGGTAATGTTCCCTTGAGAAGTAACATTAAAGCCCCATTGCGGCTCTTGTATATTGTTTAGGTGAACAACAATGAAAATGTCTTGTGAGTTGCCCTGATTATCCGTAATAGTAACCGTAGCTGCCTTGTCACCTGTTTCATAATCCATTAAATAACCATGGTTTACAATTACATCTCCGTTAGTATCTATCACCAATAAATCTGGTGTAATTTGTGAAATGGAATAGGTCAGTACAATGTTGGAGTCGGTCAATGCGGGAGCAATATTGCCAATCACTGTACCACTATTGGGGTGTTCGTCTATAGTAAAGGCTGTGTTTTCTGCCGTCCAACTGGTCTCTGCCACATCTATCAAAGAAATGGTGATCACATTTTCTTGAGTTCTCCCATTGGCATCTGTAACCGTAAACTTGGCCGTAATGGTAGGGTTAGTCTCAAAATCAAAAAGACTGGCATCGTTTACCAGTAAAGCCTTTCCATCCATGCGCAAAGCATTGGCCGGACTTTGTTCGCTTAAAGTTACCGTTACTTCCCCATCCAACTCAGGATTATAGTTTGATATGGCCACGATCAATAATTGCTCGTTGTTTTCCGGGTTTTCGTACATACCGACCTCAATTGGCCCAATGCTCCATGTCGCCTCATGGACATCGTTTAAGGTAAGGGTTACGTTCAAATCCTTGGATTCATCCCCGACCGTCACCGTTACAACTGCGGTAAATTCTGGGTTGGTTTCAAAATCCAAGATAGTTTTATTGTTTAGGATCAGGTTGTTCCCTTCAATGGCAAAGGCCCCATCAACAGATTGCGATTTGATCGAGAATACCGGTTCAACGCCTTCCGCGCCCTCCACAGTAATGTAGTCGGCCAACGATGCCAACGAAAGTTCCAAAGATTCACCGTCTTCAATTTGGGTTACTTCATCCATGGTTATGGTAACATCTTGTGCAGTAATTTCAACAGTCGCCTCGGGTATCGGGTTATCGGTATCCTCGGCATCATCGGAACAAGAAAAAAATAATGATCCTACTGCCAACGCGTAGATAAATGTAAGATTGGTGTGCTTCATTTTTAATTTGATTTAATTAAGGTTTAAAGCCCAAAACTAGAATGGCCCCATCGGCGATCAGTGTTATTTTTTTTGAATGGATGGATTTTTTTTCTGAATGATATCGTCAATTATTGCTTAGAAGAAAAAATGGTGGTTTAAGAAAGTTTCGTAGAAATAAGTACTGTTTTGAACCCTACTTTGTAGTGAAAATAAACCTACAACAAAATGAAAAGAATTTATGTGCTGTTGCTTACAGGGATGGTATTCGGAGTTCAATCCACTGAGGCCCAGTTTATGAAAAAGCTGAAGAAAGCTGCCAAAAAGGAACTCAACAAGACTTTGGACGGAAAGGAAGAGGAGGAAGCCAAAACAGCTGCGCCCACAAAACCAGTGAGCGGTATGTCCAACCAAAACACACCGGAAACAACCAATGCCGATGAACCTGCTTCCCAAACCGAAGAACAGGAAGAAATGGTCAACCTCTATGAGATTACGGAGCCATATGTGTTTATGCACAACAGAAACAAGGTAAAGGCCTGGCCACTTTATAAAAAAGATTATACCGATGAGAAAGGCTTATCCGGTACCTACTATTTATCTAGTGTAATGCTAGACCAAGTGGGTAGTCATTTTGCTGAATTCCCCCTGTTTGCCTATGGTGGTTTTTCCTTGGAATATGATCCAAAGGCCTACAATGGTACCATGCACTTGTCCGATGAGGCCAAGAACCATTTTGTAATCTTGGAAGAATATAAGGAGCTGGTTGATCGAGGTACCTTTATCATCGAATTTGCAAATTTTGCAGGACCCGAAGCCATGAAAATGAAGCGTGCCTACGCTATTGAAAAAGACGTACTTATAGTTGCGCCCCCCGTTGTACCTATCAAAGGGCAAAAATATGGCAACGAATGGATCGGCAACGACCAGTACTTGTTAATAGGAAGGGACTTAGCGCATCTTCAGGATTTGCTACAAACCCCAGAATACGTAAAAAAGCGTAGTGTTGAGGTTTTTGATATGCTGCAGATGCACTTGGAAGAGCAAAGTTTGGCCAATGCTCCCGCCCTACCGGCCAGAGGTATGAAAAATGCCAGCTTGGAGGCAGATGGCCTTCGTTTTATAAAGGAAAGAGCCGCTTACTACAAGTGGAAAGAACAGCCCGTTTATGCCTATATACAATCCAATGACTGGAACATAATTACACATGCCCTTACCGGTGTTCCATTGCGAAGAGAACTTAAATTGATCACCGTAATGAAAACACCCGAAGGAAATTACAAGCGAGAAGGCTTTTTTATAGGTCAAAAATACAATGGCAGCAGCTATGGAAAAAGTTATATGCTTATGAACGATCAGCGTATTTACTATGTAAAAAAAGAAGAAGCCTTAAAATACAAGAGCTAGGACCCACAATTATTGATCACAAAAAAGCGACCTTAGAGGTCGCTTTTTTTATTACCAAAATGTTTCTTTCACCACACTTATGAACTCATCTTTTTTACTTTTGGATATAGGGATTCTTTTCTTGTTCTCCATAAGTAAAAAGTCACCGTCCTCACGGATTAGTTCCTCTACATATTTTAAGTTGATCAAATACGATCTGTGGCATTTAAAAAATAAGTTGTTGTCCGCCAATTGCTCCACAAAAAATTTAAGCGGCTTGCAAATGGTCTTATTGTTCTCCTTGTTCATATACACAGTGGTGTACATTCCATCCGCTTCAAAATAAAGAATATCGTTGTACGAAACAAAGAGGATGCCCTTGGGCACTTCCAGGGCTATTTTGTTAAGACTGATCATCTTTAAGGATGTCCTTAAATGTTCGATCTTTGAGTGTATTGCTTCACTATTGGCCAAAGCTTCCGCTTTTTCAACCGCAATTTTAAGTTCATCGGTATCGATCGGTTTTAAAAGATAGTCTATGGCGTTCAGCTTAAAGGCATCCACGGCATAAGAACTGTAGGCCGTGGTGAATATTATCTGAAAATCCACAGGTTCCGTAAAGTGCTCCAATAGTTCCAATCCCGAAGCTTTTGGCATCTCAATATCCAAAAACACCAGTTGCGGCCGTTCTTTTTTTATTAGTGCCACACCCTCTTCCAAATCCTTTGCCAAATCCAATTTTTGAATCTGTGGACAATTCTCCCGAATTAAATGGGACAGGAGGTTTCTTGCCTTTTCTTCGTCATCAATTACTATAGCGTTCATCATCCATTTTTTTGTAGCGGAATGTTAATGGTCACCAAAGTACCTTGCTGGCCCAATACTTTTAAATCCATAACTTCCAGTTGTATTTTTTTTGATCTTTTTAAATTGTACAGTTCTACCCTTTCCATGTTGGCCCTGTTCGCAAATGGTTTGTGTTCGCGGCTTTTCTTTTGCTCTTCGGATGCCCTTATTCCTATTCCATTGTCCTTTATGGTACAAACCAGATCGGTATGGGCATCATTTAGATCAAAGGTGATACTTAGCTTGTTTTGTTCGGCAGCCCTGCGCAATCCGTGTTTAATGGCGTTCTCCACATAGGGTTGAATAAATATTGACGGAATTTTTGTCCCGTTCACATCTACTTCGGGTGCAATCTGTATGGAATAATCCAATTTTTCCTCAAATCGGATTTTTTCCAATTGCAAATAAAGTTTTAATGCTTCTAGTTCTTCGGCAAGCGTTACCTCATTTTTTTGCCCATGCTCCAAATAGATCCGTATCAATCTCGAAAACTTGACCAAATATGTTCGGGCCAAGTCTTTTTCGTTATTGATGATGTACAGCTGTATGGAATTTAAGGCATTGAACATAAAATGCGGATTCATCTGCGATCTTAGGTTTTCCAACTTTAGGTTGGTCAATCGTTTATCTTTGATCAAGCTTGCCAGCTCCTTTTGTTTTTCCTCTTCCTTAGTTCGTATTTTATGTTTAAAATATAGACCGACGGAAATAACGATCACTAAAAAACTAATTGCGAAAAACCACCAAGTCGACCAAAACGGACGGGCTATGGATACATCTACAGAAAGTGTTTTTCCTTTTAACCTTGAGGAAACCGGTCTAATATTAAATGTAAAATTACCAGGCGGAAGACTTTCGTAGGTAACAGGTGATGTATTTGTGGTAAGCCAAGTGGTATCCAGACCCTGCAATTGATATTCGTACAAAACAAACTCAGGACTTCTAAAGGTGTTGGTATGGAACCCAAAGCTGATCGCATTAAGATGGTGCGGCAATCTGTATGTACTCTGCACCGTTGTATCCCTATTATTTATTTTGATTTGGGTAAAGTACATGTCCGGCACCCGAGCTTGCTTAAAGCTGGTGTGTACATTTTTATCGAATATGAACAAGTCTTTTTGAGAAGCAGCGAAAACACGATCTTTGGTAATCTCTACATCCACCAGACTATTGGGCATACCATCGCGCCCTGTTATGCTTTTTATATCTCCCGTTTGGGTATCCACTACTTGAATTCCATGTTGGGTGTTGATCCATAACTTATATCCATCGCTCTCCAAATTCTGAATATTGGTGCCCAACAAGCCATCTTTTATGTTAAATGTCTTGATCACCTTTTTGTTCTTGATTCCGAGCAGCCCATGTTTTGGATTGGAACCCCAAACGGTACCATCCGCTGTTCGCGCTAAATTGGAAACGTATATGGGTTGATCTCTATAATAAATAGAAGTAGGGTTCCAGAGACCATCGTAGTGCACGAGCTCATCTATATACGCAATGTAAGTTTCCTTGGTCAAAGTATCTGTAACTGCGGCATAGGGCCGTTTTTGCATAATCACGGTAGAGTCGATTTCTTTACTCTTCGCGTTATTGTACAGAACCGATTTATTGTAGGTCAAGTATATGGACTCCCGTTTGTTGAGAAACACAAGGTCCTTGCTCACATCGTACTTTCTATTTTGGGGAATCAAACGTTTTGTTGCCAGATCTAAGCTATATGAGCCATCCCCGTTGGTACTCACTATTACCCTATTGGTAAAAGGATTAAAAAAGATTTTGTTGATGACACTTTTGCCCGGCAAACGTATTGAACCTACCACCTTCATGGTATTTAGGTCCATTAAAACAATTTCACCTTTGGTCGTGGACAGAATCAATTGGTCATTGGTGTTTACCACGGACGAAATACTGCCATCCAACCAATCCAAACTCAACTTCTCCAAAGCTATGTTCGGAACAAGAAAAACTCCATTCCTTAATGTGGTCAACCAATAATTGCTATCATTGTCCTTAGCAACGCTGGTTACAAAAAACTCCTCCAAAATGTGATTTTTAAGATGATAATCACCATTTTGGTAGGTATAGATCAGTACTCCATGATCGGTAGCAAACCATATTTCATTTTCCAAATAGGTAACCTGGGCGATTCGTACCTTGCCAAGCTCTGTAAACCCGGAAAATTTATGCAACTGGTCCCTTTGTCCGAATATTTGAATCTGCAATTGTTGGTTTTCGATGGAACTGATAGCCAATTCTCCATGTATCTTTAAAAAGTATGGGTACCTAATACTTTTTTCAGATTTGGTTTTATGCAATAGTACTAATTCATTATCGGCCAATTGATATACTTCGCCTGTTCGTGCAATAAAGTATAGCTCCCCCTCCACTACTTGAGAGTGAATTACTTCCAAACTATATTTAAAAATGGTTTTTCCGGTCGATTTATCAAGTACCAAAAGTCCTTGGGAAGAACTAACCACGAGATTTTTGTCCACATGGTGCAATTGGGCCAAGTTTCCTTTTAATTGGCTATTGAGGTCTTTAAAAAGAGATAGTTGTTCTCCTTTGGGCGCCCTTAAAATTTGCCCATGCAGGTTATTG
This sequence comes from Flagellimonas sp. ABD4_174, assembly GCF_056160185.1. Taxonomy (NCBI): domain Bacteria; kingdom Pseudomonadati; phylum Bacteroidota; class Flavobacteriia; order Flavobacteriales; family Flavobacteriaceae; genus Flagellimonas; species Flagellimonas sp. ABD4_174. Next base: position 1,617,854 of record NZ_JBSWWP010000001.1, on the reverse strand, counting down.
CACCATATGGTGCCCTGTTGATCTTCCGAAAGATTAAAAACCGATCGCCCTTTTTGGTCAGGAATGGAGTGTTCCGTAAAAGTTTCTCCGTTGTAACTGAACAAACCTGTGTTTCCGGCAAGCCAAATCAGGTTGCTCCCATCTTTGATTATTGTATAACACTCCAAACATGGAACACCGTCTTTTTCCGTTAAATGTAGGGTAACGGGTTCTTGCGCAAAGCTGCAGTTTCCTTGGACAAAAAACAGAAATAACACAATACGTTTGAGGAGATATCTCATTACCGCAAACATATTATGTTTTATGGAATATATTTTATGATTTTTGCTAAATACCCAATGTTTGTTGCTGAGCAACTTTGGTAATCATTTAAGGGCACCTATACCTATTCGAATCATCTACCAGGACAAAATTTATACTTGAATTGATTAGTTGAATTGACCTTTCAAAATTGGTGTTGGAAAAAAATCTAAATTAAAAAGTGTTTTACATTTTTTAACCATGACCTACTAAGTCAATTTCGGTTTACGCGAACGGTAATTCTCCGGTTGGTAATTACCGATGTTGGAGCAATCCGATTGACCTGAACATCCACTGATGGATTATCTGTCGTGATGTTGCCATCTGTTTGATCTTGTGAATTGGTAATGGTATTGGTGTAGGTTACGGATGCATTGTAAATATTATCCAATCGGGTCTTCGCTACCAACGTCATGGTCACCAGTTCACCTCTACTCATGGTGCCTACATTCCAATTGGGGTAACTGAACGATCCTTTGGATACACTCGCGGACACAAAATCCAGACCTGTGGGCAATAAGTCTGTTATTTGTAGATTGGTAACAGGATCGTGCCCTAGACTTTCCACCGAAATATCGAATGTGACCAGATCCCCTTCATTTACGGAAACATCGACCGTAGATTTATCGAGAACAATATCGGCATCGCAATAGTATACTTCGATCGTATTGGAATCGTAGGTACATGGTCCCCTGGTCACCCGCAAATAATAATCTCCCGCCATACTGGCATTATATGTTGCCGAGGTTGCACCGGGAATCAGAGCTCCGTCCCCGTACCATTGGTAGGCATCAAAGGTTTCCCCACTGGCAATCCCCAATGAGGCTCCGGGCAAGCAATAATTACCTGTAATCTGTAAATTTACATCCGGTGCTGTATCAAAACCTGAATAATAACCTGCAATACCTCTTGCTCCATTAAACCCAAAAAATCCAACGGCAATAGGCCCGGTTGACTGAACACTCACATCTCCATTGAGGTTGGGTATGTAAAAGGTTTTCCAATCAGAGCTTCCGGACACCGTGTTGGCCGATGGTAATCCTACGGTTCCACTTGCATCGGAAACTACAATATTACTATCTGGTGTAGCGGTAGATGCGATGACCGTAATACCACCTGATACGTTAATACCTGCCGCATCTCGGATATCCGGAATATTGTCCATGGTATCGGTCATAAGGCAGTTAACGGGCGCCACAAAGTTCAATCCTTGTGTATATACTGCACTTGAGCCTGCCATACATTGGTAAGCGTAAACATCTTTGGAGGTTCTAACAAACATATTGGCGCCGACCGTATTTGAGGAATAATTGCCACTGGGTATTTCAAAATAATCCCCATTGTTAATGGTTGCAATCGGTGTTACCGAACCATTCACATAAATTTCCGTATTGTTTTGGGTACCGATGATCAATGGGAACTCTGTTGCTCCATTGGTGCTTCCATTTCCTCTTACAAAAACATATTCTTTACCAAGTCTGTTTTCGGGCACGGGCTGATCTATTCCTGCATCTCGGTTGCTGCTATTGGCTTGCCGTCCATAGTTCAAAGATCCGTTACTTATCACAATATCCTTGTCGGATACAATAGATGCTCCTATCCATCCATCTTCATGGGCCTGGGTCGCATTGTTTCCGATATAGGTCTCAAAAACAAAAGATTCGTTGGCATCCAACACAATTTGGTAGCTGTCAGCGGTAATTCCTGCTCGATTGGAACCCACTCTAAATTCGCAATTAGGATCGTAACCAAAAATATCTATGGTCGTATTATCTTCCGTGGCCATAATGCCCAAAGTGTTGGATTTGGACACATGGGTTCCCAAGTTGGGCACCCCGCCCCACTTAAAGCTAGTTCCCAAAGCTGCTCGCCCTTTCGATGTTAAAGAAGCGGCTTGCGAACCGGACCTTCCGCGATAGTTTACATAGAATTTGTTCCCGCCCGGTGCAATAAATCGTAATCCTCCATTGGTGAGTACCACTCCTGTATTGCCATCATCCACTAAAGTGATATTGTTGTTTCCATTGGGCAAATTGTACAGCCCAGAACTTGCATTCGAAATCGTGAAAGAAGTTATCGGCGTTCCACTGGTTCCCCGATATACATTTACCGTGAATGGAGTTGTTTCGGGTGTTGACAGGTACACCGATTGCTGTTGTATGGCACCATTATTTTGTCCTTGTCGCAAAGGCGGCAAATAATGGAGGTCGCTCAATTGTGCGAACGACCAGTTTGCCATCATAAAACACAGTATCGCAATCGTTGTTCTAAACCTCATTTTTCTATATTCTTGACACAAAATAAATACTAGCCTTAAAAAAGCGCAACCTTTGGTTGTAAAAGCCCTAATTCATGTTGCGAATGTCGTTTTTAGGTTAAACTACACTGTTTATTATCCTCTTCATTTAACGATATAGGGTAAAATGTCCAACAAATTCCCTTTGGTCTTCTATTCCGTTCAATCGGATAATGTACCAATAATCACCTGTTGGCAATCCTTTTAGCTGGTACTCTCCGTTCCACTCATCCTGATTGCCTTTGAATTGGAACAGATTTCTACCGTACCTATCAAATATTTTGATGAATATATTCGGGTACTGCTGAATATTCTTAGGGGCCCAAGTATCGTTCTGCCCATCACCGTCCGGAGTAAAGAAATTTGGGATCTCTATATCTATAAACTCAACAAATATATCCTGCGACACACTACAACCGTTGCCATCTGTAACTGTAATGGTATAGGTATCGGTCGCTGTAATATGGAATTCAGAATCCGAGGTTTCCGGACCTCCATTTATACTATAGGAATAATTACCATCACCTCCTTCTGCAAATGCTTTTATACGGTTGATGTCTTGATCGCTCAACTCCAATGTCAATGGTTCAAAAATGGTTATGTTAAATTCGAACGTATTGATGCATCCATTGCTGTGCAGTGCCGTAATGTAATGTTGCCCTGCCGTCAAATTTTCAAAGTAAGGATCTAATTGCATCTGGTTGGGATCATCGGTATCCAATCCGAAAATCACATCACTGTAAACATCGGAATCTTCGAGTAGAATCCGAACTGCATTGGACGCAGCTCCCATAGTGTCACATTCGTACAAAACTTCGGCCTCTCCATTTAAGTTGGCTCCGGCCTGCACTTCGAACACCTCGGCCATTTCACAACCATTGGCATCCCTAACAAACACTACGTGTGTGCCACTGCTCAAATCTTGATAAGTAAATCGGTCTTGAACAAAATCCGTATCGTTATTGGTATTTAAGCTCGTATAGTATGGAGCTGTACCTCCCGAAATTTGTAATGAAACGGTTCCATCGCTACTTCCAAAGCAAATCTCGTTGGTAACGGTTGAGCTTGTTTGTAACTCATCGGGTTCGGTCAATGTGAACTCGATCAATTCAAAACATCCATTGCTGTCCTGTGCGATTACACGATAATCGCCTGGTGATAAATCATCAAAACTATTCTCGTCCACAAATTGGTTGAGGTTGGGCGATATTGCAAACTGATAATCACCGGATCCGCCCTGTACATCCAGAACCACACTACCATCGTTGGCACCATTACAGCTAATATTGTTAATGGTAGGGGTTACCACCAAAGGTGTAGGCTCTTCTACAACGATCTCTTCCGAGATGACGATACAATCTTCACTTTGCACCCGTACATAATAGCTTCCTGCAGGTAAATCACTGAACCTGCCATTGGTTTGATCGGGCCTAACCTGGTTGGTCAAAGCCAAATCAGCAAATAACGCATACTGGTAATTTCCAAGTCCCCCGTTGGCAAATGCCTCAACAAAAGCCGTACTTTCACCATTACAATTTACTTGTGCCGCCGAGATGTCCAAATCCACGGTAAGGGTTTCTATCGGCGCAATGGTTATTTCGTTCGAAATTGCGGATACACAATTAAAACTATCCCTTATATAATATCTGTAGCTTCCTGCCGTGATATTTTGCAATAGATGTGTGTCGGAAGCAACGGTCCCGTTCATTGCGGTAAAGTTAACGCCATCTGTACTCCAAGTATAAGGTGCTGTTCCTCCAGATGCTACCAACAGTAATTCAGCATCCGACTGACAACTTAATGGTTGATGTGTAACCAACATAGCATCCACATCGGTAGGCTGCACTATTTCCACAATGCTGGATTCGAAGTCGCAAGCCATATCGTCCGTTACCAAAATACTATAGAACCCTGCTCCCAAATTATCGAAAGTTGGAGATGTTGAGGTTGTGGACGAACTTAACAGTGTTGTTCCCAAAGCATCGGAATATGTATTCAACACATATCGGTAGTTCGTGGTCACATTTCTAGCGTTTAAACTTATGGTCACGGAGGCATCGGTATCTCCCTCGCAAACTAAACCAGTATTGGTAATGGACCCGGATATGGGGTCGGGCAGCAACAATTCAAAAGCGTTGTTGAAGACCTGGGTGCATCCCAATGCATCGGTCACGGTTACATTGTACCGGCCGGCAACCAAGGATTGGAACAGGTGGCTGTTCACTCCGGTAACACTTGTGGTTGTTCCACTACCCACATGGGTCAAATCCATGGAAAATGGCCCTTGTCCGCCCGCAGGAGAAATTAAAGCACTTCCTTGATCATTGGTACAACCTACATCGGTTAAGTCTATTGGATTCAATGTAACAGGGGCCGAAGGTGTAACAATACTGAACGATCGCACTTGGCTGCACTCTGGGAATGCGTCCTGCACTACTTCAACTACATAATCTCCGGCAGGAACAAATATCGGAGCTGTTGGTCCAAGGTTGATAGATGAACCGTTCAATATTGAGGCTCCATCATCGGAACGATCGGCCGGTGTACCATTGGTGTCAAAAATATACCAATGAAAACCTGATGCATAGGAAGCATCCACCAAAGTCAATTGAATACTACCATCGTCCCCAAAACAAACGGCATCGGTCAATTTGTCCACAATTACATCGAACGTGTTGGGTTCTTCCACCAAATGGTTGATTGTAATTTCACAACCCGTAGCAACGTTCAATACGCCAAAGGTGTGGTTTCCTGCTGGAAGATCTACAAATTGATTGGATGCTTGATATACTGCCGATGGCAACAATCTAAATTGATAGTTGGTCGGATCTGTGGCGTAACTTGTTAGGCTACTTGTAACATTAATGGTAACATCCTCGCCCAAATTGGCACAGCTGATCGGATCATCAACGTGAATTGTCGGCGTATTCATTTCATCGAACTCTGGAATATTGACCATAATTTCGGCAGAGCATCCTTTGTTGTCCACCACTCTTGCAATGATATTGCCTCCTGCAAAATCTGCATGGATATAACTGGGGTTCGCTCCAGATTGAAGCATTGTTGAAGTTGCGTCATCGATAAATTCGTAGCGCACGTATGTGCCACTTCCACCGGAAATGCTAGCAACGTTGATAGTAATTGTGGCATTGTCGGCAGCATTACCTGCAGTACAACCAAATGGATCTACGGTTGGCACATCAAAAGTGATAGGATTGGGTTCTGGAACTACGATGTTCGAAACAACTGTATCACATCCATTTTGACCCATAGCGGTTACCTCATAAATACCTCCAGGTAAATTATTGAAACTATTGGTCGTAGGGTCGAAGGCCGCCACATTTGGACTCAATGTATAAGTCAACGGATTGATGCCATTATTGGTTTCAGTGATGGCAATGGTACCGTCCGATGCACCTGCACATGATACCGCAGTCGGAGTGGCCGTAAAACTTGGCTGAATTGCGGCAGGAACCTCAACTGTGAATGTTCTGGAACATTCTGGTCCTTCCACTCCGGTATCGTAAATGTTCACGGTATAGGTATCGGCAACCATCACCAATTCGGTAACTGTGCTACCGCCCATTGCCTGTCTTCCAACCAAAGTACTGGAAGTACCCAATATTTCATATTCATAAGTGGTCGAACCATTGGTGACATTAATTAAAATTTCAGCTTCGTTACCGGCTCCACAACCTAAAGTTTCTGCCAAGCTAACATTTGCCTGCATGGTCGGGTGTACGGTAACGGTATCTGTAGCGGTACAGCCGTTACTATCCAAAACACTTACTGTGTATGTTCCGGGAACCACATTGGTGAAAGTTCCTCCATTGTTTACATAATTAGCACCTCCGTCCAAAGAGTAATAGAATGGCATGGCGCCTGTGGCCATAACAATATTTACATCGGCCTGGGTATCACAATTATCCACAACAATACTATCTATTGTTGGGTTTGGGGCAAGGTCCAAATGTACGCTTCCCAAACTTTGTGAACATCCATATTGGTCGGCAACAGATACATTATAAGTTCCTGCCGGTGAATTGGCCGGGATTTCGATAGGGTTGTCCAACGTGCCAGAGACTCCAGCAAACCCGGCCGGTCCGGTAACATCATAATAATAGGTTCCTCCACCTCCAGAAATATCCGGGATTTGGATTAGGCCTGGGTTGCTACACGTAATATCCTGCAGTACCGCAGGGCTTCCGGACAAGGCATCCAGTTCCTCCAACGCTTCGTTTTCAGAAGCACTGACACATCCGGAACTTGCGCCATCCTTTTTAGTTACCTCAAGGAAATATTCCCCTTCACCCAAAGTATTGAACGTTAGCGATTGAGGAGAAGAAAATGGAACATTTACGCCGCTTGTAGTTACCACCACAGGCGTACCGGAAGAAATATCGTAGAAGGTCCACTCAATTTCGGAGCCAGGAGACACGGTGTTTTCCACTATGGTGTATTCAATACTTCCATTGTTCAATCCATTACAAGCTGGGGTAATATTGGATGTTATATCAAATGGGTGAACAAAGAGATCATTTACGTTTACATTACTCTGCCTTACACAACCATTGTTGTCCTTAACATAGAACACATAGGTTCTTCCGGGCACCAAACCTGTCCATACATGATTACCATGACCAGCTGGAACTACTACCGGAGTCCCTGATGAATCATCGATGTTGCCACCTACAATCCATGTTGCCGTAGCGGGATCAAAACTGGAAGGATCGTCCGAATAAGCATATTCGTAGGGTGCCACACCTTCCGATCCCTGGACTTTTACTTGCAACTCATTACAGTTCACGACCACGGCAGAAATGGTAATATCCAGATCATCCAATGGATATGGAATAATAAATTCAGGGAAATCGGTCTGGCAAATTGGATTGCCCGTTCCGTCTACAGTTCTTATGGAAGGATATACAGAATCTCCTGAATTATATCCCCTGAGTTGATCTGTGGCTTGCCAAGTAGCACCACCATCATCACTAAATTCCAGGGTGCCCAAGGTCAATGGATAGTTAACAAAATCAAATCCGAAGTCCATTGGTCCACCTCCACAGTTTGATGGATATCTTCCAATAATATCGGCAGTTAGCTCATCTGGATTAGTTATGGTAACCGGGGTTTCCGACAAAGGACAGCCGTACGTATCGGAAATATTGATGGTATAATTTCCTGGTGACAGGTTGTAGAATGTATGTGTATTGGACAGTACGTTGTTAAGGATCTGGTTCGATGCCCCTCCATTGTCCAAATCTACAATCTCGATGGTAAATGGTGCATCCCCAGATGTGATATTCACCGCAATACTACCCATACCATCGTGACATTCTGGTGCTGTTGGCGTTGTTGTGAAGGCCAAAATTGGTGCTGCCGACACGGTAACCGTTTCTTTATATTCACAATAGGGAGCAGTCCCATTGTTATCTCTTACGAATACATCAAATGTACCTTCGTTTCCGGCGGTAATTGTTTCCGTATTCAACCCTCCAAAATCACCTGCCACAGGAGTTGATCCTGTGGGCACAAAGGCATACACATAATTTCCATCACCGCCAGTTGGAGTAACGGTAATATTGCCATCTCCACAGCTGGTTACATCCAGCTTATCTACTTGAGCGGTAATCGTGGGCAGAATTACAACGGTCTGCAATACAGGTCCACAGCCATATCCGTCCGCCACTTCTATATCGTAACTACCCTCTGCCAATCCTGTAAACGTATACTCGGTATCGGTAGACGGTGTCGGGGTTATCCATGCCCCTCCATTTATTCTAAAGGTATAATCTCCATTTCCATCGGTAACCGTTGCCGTAATGGTAGCATTGTTCAAACCATCGTAACATGCCGTGGATGAAGTAGTGAAAGCAATGGTCTCAGGAGGCGATACCGCGACCGGCGCTGCAGAAAGCACATCACATCCATTGGCATCCCTTACCCGCACTAAATAATCGCCATCCGCTACATTTAAGAAAATAGGATTAGATTGGTAAGCGACTTCCAAATTCCCCAAGGTATCCTCCAATTGATAGGTATAACCCGGTGTTCCTCCCGTAACTGAAGCTTCTAATGTTGCTCCTGTATTGAAACAGGTATATTCGGCCGTTAAGTTCAGTGAAGGTACTATGGCGGCAGGTTCCGTTAAAGTAGCTGCAAAACTTACCGAACAGGTGGTTTCATCTGCTTTTCTGACCATAACGGTATAGCTTCCATCGGCCAAATTGGATGCCGTTGTCACAGGAGATGACATTGAAGCAATCCAGGTGGCACCTCCATCCAAGGAGTATTCGAATCCTGCCACAGCATCAAAGTTGCCCACTTCAAAAGTAATGGAGCCATCGGCTGCACCATTACAACTTGGGTCGTCAACGGTCAACAATTGAGCTTCAAATGCTTTATTAGGTTCCACAACCACAATAATATCCTGAGTTTTTTCACAGATTTCCGGCGATTGTACTGCCTGGATATCATCCAAAATTAGGTCGTTGCCAAAGTCACTGTTCAAATTGGTTCTTAATACGATGCCAACGGTAGTATTTACTCCTGGATTAAAGGTTACTTCTCTAAAATGCCAATCGTCCGCATTTGTGTTTTTAGGGATTTCGTTGGTAGGGATACTAGAAATTACGGTACCCGAGCCATCCACCAACTCTACTAAAACTTCCGGATTGTTTCCATTACCAGAGGTTACCATAAGGTTATAGGCCCAAAATGAGAAGGTGATATCTTGATTAGGAAGCACCTCTATTCCATTCCTTTCCCAAAGAACACCGAAGTCTCCTGCCAAGGTACTCACATCGATGGCCAAAAAGCGACCATCTGTCAAACCAGTATGATCGTTTGGACTTCTCCAAGCGGGAATTGGATTGGTCACGAAGTTGGTTACAGTATATTCGCCGTTTACCAAAATACCGGCAGGCCCCAAATTACATGCTGTTTCTGTTCCATCTTGTGGTTCATAACAATAACCAGATCCAATCTCTTCAATTTGGGTAGTAATCCCTGTTCCAAAGTTTTCTTGAAAAAGTGTGCTTTGATCCGGAGCGATACTACTGGAGTATCCTACGGTAACTGTATGTGTTCCGTCTCCAATGTTGTTGAATATATTATTATCGACCGGAGTATTGGGCGAACCGTTCAAACTATAGGTATAATCAAAATCCGTTGCGTTGGATGTTCCAATGGAAATGGTAGCCAATCCATCACAAGCATAATCGATTGTGGTTGTAAAGTCTGGGTCTGTTGCCATAGCAGGAACCTCTAATTCCATAGGGTACGTACAACCTAAATTATCCCTAACGACAAGATTGTAATTGCCGGGCATTAAATAACGGTCGTTGGTGGGAACAAAATTACTACCGCCATCAAAACTATAGGTGTACGGGGCTTGTCCTCCACTGGCATTCAATATCTTCACCAACGCACCATTCGGGTCACATGAGGCGTCCTGAACAATGGCCGGCGAGGCCGTCAACCTAAAAGGTTGGTCTATTTCGTAATCATAATTTTCGACACATCCAGTACCTGCATTACCGCTGGAATCCATTACGGTAATGGTATAAAGTCCGGCAGGCAAGTTGCCAAAATCGTTATTGGTTTGATAAGTAGCTCCACCATCCAAGCTATATTGGTAAGGTGCTGTCCCTCCCGTTACGGATACACTCAAGGTTGCCGTAGATGAATCAGCACATACGATTCCCGAGTGGGTCGCAGATACGGTAAGGCCACCAAGTTCTTCCATTCTCACACTATTGGAGATAGCATAGCAACCATTGTCGTCAAAAACGATGAATTGATAATCACCGTCCTCATTTGGGAAATAGGTGGTCGGTGTACCTCTATATCCGAACAAAAAGTTGGTATTGGTCTGCATTTCGGAAGTAGGAACGTCTGACGGGTCGGCATACAAATCCACCCCATCTTTGCTCCAAATGGCCATTTGATAATCCGGGTTCGGAGTACCACCCGAGGGGGTCAGGGTAATTACTCCCGCGGTACAGGTTATATTATCGGTGGTCAATGCGGTAAGCGTCAATTCAGGAATTTCATTTACCGTAATTTGTTGGGTATCGGTACAGCCATCATCGGTTGTGGTGATTACATTGTAGTTTCCTGGGTTTACATTGTTAAACGTATGGGTGTTGTCCGTGGTTGGATTTTGTTGTGCGATCAAGGTTCCGAGACCACTATTGGAGCCATCGTCCAGCCTAAGTTCGTATTTGTAATTGGGCAGTACGTTCAATGCCTGGATACTTACGGTTCCCAATTGATTGCAATCGGCAGGTGTTGTATCGACATCTACCTGAAAATTTCTTTCCAAGATACCAATATCCTCTGTTTCAAAAATACAGCTTCCTTCTATAGGATCTCCTGTTGATGGGTTCAATTGAGTAACCTGAACTGTATAAGTACCACTTGTGGTAATATCAAAACTAGGTCCATTGTTGGCAGAAAATGGCACCACAATGTTTCCGTTGGATGCATCTATCAATTGGAACCCGTAATTGGCCCCTACTCCGTTGACTCTAATGTTTCCAGGAGTGCTGCACAAAATATCCGTCGGCGTATAGTCAATATCCAATGTGTTTTTGAACACGTTGAAATAGAAACGACTAAAACATCCGTTCTTATAATTGATGACCACTCGATATTTACCACTTTCGGTAACTGTAAAATTGTCTTGCACCACTACATCGCTCCATGTGCACATATTGCTTTTGTTGGCACAATCATCACCTGCATCCGAACAACTGCCTTCGTCCAGTTTTTGCCAAACGATGTCCAGAGCATCGGTTATACCGAGCTGAAGGGTAACTTCATCATTCTCACCACACAAAAATATTTTAGGCAATAAATCACCATCAACGGAACATGTTACGATCTCTCCCTGTATGTTGTTATCTGGATTACTATCGGCATTTACCTGGTTAAAATAGCTTATTATGGGATTGGTCTGTGTGTCGCCAAAACGTTCTACAGTGATAAGCTCTGTCAAATCAGGACAACTTCCTCCTCCTGATTTCTCCACAATGTAGTTTCCAATATTCGTTACCAATAGTGTACTTGGGTCGGCATCACCATCATCCAAGATGGTATCGGCACCATCTATTTGACCATTCCCATTGTTATCTAATGCCCAAGTATAGGTTGCAAATCCGGAACCTGCCGTTAATAGAGCATCATCTCCACATAATTGAACTGTTCTGGCTTGACCGCAATTGGCCAAGTCGTCCAAAATATTGTTAGTGGCCACTTGTGGGGTTACATCGCACGGGAAATTGGAAGAACCGGGCTCATCGGTATAAGTGGTTGAATTAACGACCCCTTGGAATGATGCGTAAGCCAAGTTCTGCAACTCGGATGAACAGGCATCGACAAAATCGGAGCAGTTTCCTGAAACGGTTACTGTGATTTTTATGCTATACTCCGGGTCACCGATTTCTACAAGTGCATCTGGGACCTGGAATTGCAGTGTATTTGTATTGATGTCAAAACTATGTGTCGTACCCAAGGCATTGGAAACATCCACATTGTCCAATGTAACATTGTTGGGCAGGATATCGGTTATTTCGAAGTTTGTAGCATCATCGTCCCCGGTATTTTGAAAACGGAGCACATACTGAAAGGTTTGCCCTAAACTGATTCCTTGGCCATTGATATCCACCGCGCTTAAATTTTCGGATGTATTGCCAAGCAATATTTCAGGGGCGTATACTTGGGTGTAAGAGGCAGCATTTACAGTTCCATCGGTTGGGTCCACCACTGGAACTCCAGAACCGTATTCCCCGCCATCTCCACCGTCGGCATTCTCATCTTTATAAAATTCTACGGCATCGGTACAACCGTCGCCATCACTATCCAAATCGAGTGAATCGGGAATACCATCGGAATCGGTATCGCAGCCTGCTGTTAACAATACGCCCCGCATGTTGGTGGGCCCTACAACATCTTGTCCTATGGACACCGTGTTGTTTCCGGTCGGATCCCAATTTACCACATTTGCTGGCGTGGTCAGGTTCATTGGCTCCAGAGGACCACCCGAGGATCTTGCACCGTATATTTGGAACTCCCCGGCCTGATCTACCACTACACGCAGCAAGGGACTGCCATGTGTTCCTGTAATTGTCCATATATCGGGGTTTCCTCCTTCTCCGTAGGTAGTTCCATCGTTAAAACGGGCAAAATTTCCACTTGCGCCAAGCTGGAACTGTATTTCACCTGCCACATCTACTCCATTGATATTGAAGTTGAACGAGTTGTCCAAACTGAAAACGTCGAACACCAAATAGTTGTCAACACTAATCAAACTGCCACTATGCGGGTCACCATTGGATATGTTGAACAAAAGGGTATCGCACTCGTCCTCATCGTAAATACCATCATTGTCATCATCCAGATCGGTGATGTCATTTACCCCATCGTTATCCGAATCGTTGTGAACCACTATACGGGCGGATGGGACATCTTCTGTAATATTGGTATCGGTTTGATCTTGTGTATTTACTGCTGTATTGATCAAACTCAACAAAGGAAGTGTGTCAATTTCATCTGCCTGTACTTCTAGCTCTAAAAAGGCGGTTTCGCCACCATTCAATGTTCCGATGTTCCAAGTGTTTCCACTCCAACTTCCTGTAATTGTGAATGCCGAGACCAAAGTAAGTCCGGCAGGGATATTATCTGTTATTTGAAGGTTGGTCAATGGTCCATCTCCAAAGTTTCTTACCTTAATTGTAAACGTTGCCGTTTCCCCTTCCATGATTTCAGGTTTATCGACCGTTTTTTCCAATGCTACGTCGGGATCACAGTACAGGGCCGTTAAGGGTTGTGAGTCGTAGGTACATGGCCCTTTGGTTCCTCTAACAAAATAGTCCCCGGCGCGTGTTGCAGCAAAGCTAGGTCCATTAGCCCCAGGTATGGCCACACCATCTTCGTACCATTGGTATGCATCAAAGTTTCCTGTTGCCTCATATATTTCGGACCCCACAAAGCATCCGGTACCCCCTCGAACCTCCAGAGTTACTTCGGGCACTGTGTCGAATCCTGAAAAATATCCGGCTACCCCTCTAGCCCCATTGTATCCAAAAAATCCGACGGCTATTGGTCCAGTGGACTGAACGCTGACATCTCCTGTTAGATTTGGAATAAAAAACGTTTTCCAGTCAGTGGTACCCGGCACTGGGTTAGAAGCGGGTAGTGCTATTGTACCCCCTCCATCCGTTACCGAAATATTAGCGTCTGGCGTATTTACAGCGGCAATAATGGTAACACCCCCGGTTACATTGGTACCCGCAATATTTCTGATATCAGGAATATTGTCCATAACATCGGGCAGCAAGCAGTTTACTGGTGCCACAAAGTTCAATCCTTGGGTATAAGCTTTACTATCCCCCCCTATACACTGATAAGCATAAGCGTCTTTTGAGGTTTGTACAAACATATTGGCCCCAGCTGTATTGGATGTATAATAACTACTGGGAACTTCAAAAAATTCGCCATTGTCCAATGTAGCAATAGGTGTTCCCGACCCATTAACGTATACTTGCGTGTTATCGGCGGTGGCAATGATCAAAGGGAATTCTGTCCATCCATTGGAAGCTCCATTGCCCCTAATAAACACATAGTCTTTTCCCAATTTATTTTCGGGCACGGGTTGATCGATTCCCGCGTCGCGATTACTATTGTTCGCTTGTCGTCCATAGTTCATGGAACCATTACTGATCACAATATTTTTATCAGAAACAATGGAAGCCCCTATCCAACCATCGCGATGTGCGTTGGAAGGAGAATTCCCTACATAATTTTCAAACACAAAGGACTCATTGGCGTCCAACGTTACGGTATAAGTGTCGTCGGTAATACCATAGGCATTGTTACCCAATCTAAAACTACAGTTGGGATCGTACCCAAAAACGGTAACCGTGGTATTGTCCTCGGTTGCCATTATTCCCAATGTATTGGATTTTGATACGTGTGAACCCAAATTGGGCACCCCTCCCCATTTAAAACGTGTACCCATCGCCACTCTTCCCTTGGATGTCAGCGATGCTGCTTGGGACCCAGAATATCCGCGATAATTGACGTAAAATTTATTTCCGCTCGGAGATTCGAACCTTAGGCCTGAATTGTTCAGCACAACCCCAGTATTGGAATTGGTAACCAAAGTGATATTGTTATCCCCATTGGGCAAGGTGTATACCGCTGGATTGGTATTTGAAATATTGAATGTGGCAACCGGTGTTGCACTGGTCCCACGATAGGCATTTACCACAAAAGTTACCGGCTCGGGTGTTGATAGGTAGACTGCTTGTTGCTGGACAGCTTGGTTATTACGCCCTTGCTTTAAAGGTGGAAGATAATGAAGATCACTTAACTGGGCTTGTACTTGGTTAAACGCAAAAAACATTAACAAAATGCAAATGCTTTTCAATAAACGATCTGCGTACAAAGAGGTAAAATTGGCCATTTTGAGGTTGGTCTAATGTATTACTTGAAACAAAAAAAGCTCTTAAAGCCCTCGTATACATATTTTTGTTGTCATCTTCGAACTTTGTTGTGTCTAACTGGTCGTTCCTGTTGTTATTCAATTCAAAAAATCTGCATAAAACCTCTTGGTTTTTATATTGTTAAAGATTTTTCCTACAATTATTTATCGTATTAGAAAGACTTGTTTTTTTTACTTTAAAAGAATGGACTTTTGAAGATTCTTTGATTGCTAGATTATGTTTCCCTACAGTTTAAAATGGAAAAGCCGAACAATAGTTCAGCTTTATTTAGTCGATGACAGGTTCCACCAAAGAATATTAATCGATATCATTTTCGTTTTACGCGTTTAATCGTTTTGAACCTCCATGGCAAACGATTCGCAATCCAATTTATTCCAAACAGCTTAACAAGCGTTTTCGGAAAAGAAGGCAGCAACCATTAACCTTCTATACCAATTATGTACATGGCTCCAACAACGCAACAAAAGGTGTATAAATTAGGGGAAAAGTAAAAAATATAAACTATGTTTAAACTCTGAACAGGAAGAAAATAGGTTACTGATTTTCACCACTTATTTTCACCCAGTTCGCTTAGTTAAATCTATCCAGTTTATCCAACCCATGACCAATACAAAATCCATAGCAGTTTTACCCTTTGTGAATATGAGCAATGATCATGACAATGAGTATTTCTGTGATGGAATCACCGAAGAAATTATAAATGCACTGACAAAGGTAGGCCAGCTCAAGGTAATTGCCCGAACTTCTTCTTTCGCATTCAAGGGAAAAGATGTGGATGTTCGCGATATCGGGAGTCAATTGGGCGTGAATACAATTCTGGAGGGCAGCATTAAAAAATCACAAGACAGGGTCAGGATTACCGCGCAATTGATCGATGTTGAAGATGGGACCCACTATTGGTCCAAAAGGTTTGACAGGGAGCTGATCGATATTTTTGACCTGGAAGATGAAATAAGTTTGGCCATTGCCGAAGAAGTCCGAAACAATTCCGGACATTTTGAAATCCAAGAGCATTTAGTCGAGAAGCCTACTACCGATGTAAATGCTTACCAATTGTTTTTAAAAGGACGATCCCTACAGTTGCAATGGACTCCACAGAGCATTAAAGAAGCTATATCCTATTACGATCAGGCAATTGCTGTGGATAAAAATTATGCCAAGGCGTACTACGCAAATTTGCAATGCTATGGCCTAATGGCAATGTGGGGCTACATACCTTATGAAAAAGGAATTGAATTGGCCATAAACAACTTATTAATAGCCAAGGAGCTAGACCCCTCGCTGCCCGAATACCCATTATCTTATGTTGGTAAATTTTTTTGGGAAGAATGGGATTTTAAAAATGCCTATGTCCACATCAACAAGGTTTTGGAAATTAATCCCAATCACATAGATGGTTTGGAAGCCATGGCAGAGTTGTTCATAGCGCTCGGCTTTTTTGAGGAGGCCCTAAACTATGCGAACAAACTTTTAGAGGTAGATCCACTTTCAGCGAACAATCATTATACCATAGCTCATATTTATTATTACCAACGCCAATGGGAAAAGGCATTGGAAGCCGTCAGTTATGCACTGACACTTAATCCTGAACTGGAGTTGGCGCACCATTTAAAATGTTTCTGTTTGATATGGCTCAATAAAAGAGAGTACTTTCAAGAGTTTATACATAACACATCTTTGTTAGCGGAAAAAAAACTATTGTTCGACCTTATCAATGGAGAACAAATTGAAGTTCCCGCTGAAATAATTGAAAAATGGTCACAACGAGACGACAAAGAAACCATGCTGGTCCCGTACGATGTGTTTATTTTAAGTAATTCGTGTCACAAAGAACTTGCTTTTTCTCGATTAGCAGAAATGATCGATCAGAGGCGTGGTCAAATAATAAACTACAGACAGGAACCTTTTTTGCAGCCATTGCACAAAACAAAGGGATTTGACGAACTGCACCGTTCCAACCTATCCATTTCAGATATCAAACCCCAAACGGAGGAAGAAGAAGAAAAATCGACCACAACAATTTTGAGTGATGCTCAAATAAAAAGTTTAAAAGAAAAGCTGCTTACCTATTTTAAGGAAGAGGAACCATACTTAAATCAACAATTAAGTTTAAAGTTTGTTGCCGAGTTTTTAGGATTGAACACCAATAAAATGTCATTCCTGATCAACCAGGCGTTTCATACTAATTATAACGATTTTGTTAACTCCTACCGCTTAAACCATTTTAAAACCATAGCGCAAGACCCTAAAAATTCGCATCTTACCATACTTGGATTGGCCTACGACAGTGGTTTTAATTCCAAAAGTGTTTTCAATACCTACTTTAAAAAAATGGAGGGCATGACCCCTAGGGCTTGGATGAAAGCCAGCCTGTCCTAAACTTCCCCTACTTCGTTTCAGATTATAATTTAGAACGATTGGCATATCGATCCGGTGAATCTTTGCCCCAAAATCAATAATCTAAAAACGAACAGTTATGACAACATTACACAAATTCTTAGTCCCATTGGCAATTAGCACGGTCATGCTTTTTACATCTTGCTCAAAAGATGACGACAATAGCACACCTACAGTTGATTACACTACTGTTGAAAATTTATTAACCGAGATCGACTTTAAAGGCTATGCCATTATCACAAAAAATGGAAACGATTTGGTACGGCAGGGTTTTGGGTTGGCCAATGAAAATACTGTATTACAACAAGATTACAATCTGGCTTATCGAATTGGTTCTGTAAGCAAAACATTGACGGCCGCTGCGGTTGTACAGTTAAAACGTGATGGTCTCATCTCTGGTTTTGATCAAACCCTGGATGAGTTCGATACTGAATTTCCATACGGCGACCAAATTACCCTTGCCCATTTATTATCGCACCAGTCGGGTATTCCTGATTATCAATTAATAATTGAAGATGCCTACGAACAAGGCGAAACTTTGGATGAAGAAGATATTTACGGAGTCATTATCGAAATGATCGATGAAAACGGACTCAATTTTGTACCGGGCGAGGGAAAGGAGTATTCAAACTCGAACTTTTTGATTGCCGCCATGTTGATTCAAGAATTATCACAGATATCTTACCACGAGTATATTCAACAAAACATTTTGCTTCCTTTGGAAATGGAAGACACCTACAAAGGGTCTGACGAAATTGATACCGACATCCATGCCCAAGGGTACAATAACGGCAACATCAATAGCACATATCCTATGACCATTGCATTTGGTGCAGGTGATTTTAGCAGTACACCAAGAAATATGGAAACTTGGACCAATGCCGTAGGAACGAATTGGTTTACCGAAACTGAAAAAGCCGAAATATTTGCCCATGATGTACCGAGTGGTTATGTGGATTTTGGCCTTGGTTGGTTTACGACCCAAGAGGGCAATACCAGCATGTATTGGCACGGCGGGGATATCAATGGGTATTGGAGCATGATTGGTTTTATACCAAAATATGATGCTACCATTGTGCTATTAAGCAACCAGCAAGATGATACGGGAGCGCAACGCAATACCATTATCCAACAATTATTGACAAACGAGTTCGATTAATATAACCCTCTACATATATTGACAATGAAACATACCAACGTATTATTGGCAGGCGCCACAGGGTATTTAGGGGCTTACTTATTAAAAGAATTGATTGCAAAAGAAAATCAGGTCGTAGCCATTGTCCGTAACCCGGAGAAACTAAAAATCACCGATGAAAATTATTTAGAGCTTAAACAAGCCGAGGTTACCAAACCGGAATCCTTGCGGGACATCTGTAAAGGTATTGACACGGTAATATCAACCGTTGGCATTACCCGGCAAAAAGACGGCCTTACCTATATGGATGTAGATTATAAGGCCAATATGAATTTGTTGGAAGAAGCCAAAAAGGCCCGTGTAAACCACTTTGTTTATGTTTCTGCAATCGATGGGGACAAATATAGAGACCTAAAAATTTTCGAGGCCAAGGAAAAGTTTGTCGATGCCCTAAAATCTTCCGGACTGGACTATACGATAGTGAGGCCAAATGGATTTTTCTCGGATATGGAAGATTTTTTACACATGGCCAAATCCGGTCGGGTGTACGTGTTCGGGTCTGGCAATCAAAAATTCAACCCAATACATGGTGAAGATCTGGCGAGGACCATTGTAAATTCATTGGAGGAACAACCTAAAGAATTGACCCTTGGAGGACCCGATGTGCTTAGCCTGAATGCAATAGGAGAACTGGCCTTGACCGCATTGGACAAACCCGTAAAAATCGTTCATTTACCCGATTGGTCGAGAAAACTTACCATATGGTTCCTCAGAACCTTTACCAGTGTAAAAACCTATGGTCCGATAGAGTTCTTTTTGACCTTGATGGCAGAGGACCATATTGCACCAACTTATGGAGAACATCGCTTAAAGGAGCATTACATTGAAGTGGCCAAAACCCTGAAAGATTAAACTGGGCCTGCCATGAAAACTTGGGAAAAAGGGATATTAATTATTGTATTGGGATACTGCATAATGCATTTATCCATTCTTCTGCAAATACTACCACATCATATTGTATGGGGCGGTAAAATCGATTCCGTTAAAAAACTATACGTATTGGAAGGATTTGCATTGGCAACAATGTTATTTCTAGGGACGATCCTAGCTATGAAAAACAAGATTATAAAACCTATTTTTACGGATAAGGTAATAAAAAGGATACTATTGGTATTTTCGGTGTTTTTTATATTGAATACCCTTGGTAACCTTATGGCAGAAACCAATATTGAAAAAGTCCAGGCCGTTATCACCCTGTACTTGGCATTTGCGTTGTTCAAATCATCAAAACAAATTGAAACTTTATGAAAATTCCAGATCCAAATACGGTTTACCCATTGGCGAATTATAAAAATCTATGTTTTTTAAAAAACTACATCAACAACCCTAACATAGTAGTTGGTGATTATACCTATTACGATGATTTTGAAGATGTAGGCAACTTTGAAAAAAATGTAAAGTATCATTTTGATTTTGTTGGGGACAAGCTCATTATCGGTAAGTTTTGTATGATCGCATCGGACGCCACTTTTATAATGAACGGGGGCAATCATTTGACAGAGGCTACATCGGCGTATCCATTTGCGATATTCGGCGGTGCTTGGCAAGATGCCATGAAAGACAAAAGTTACCCGACCAAAGGGGACACGATTATCGGAAATGATGTATGGATCGGGCACGGTGCGACCCTTATGCCGGGAGTGAAAATTGGTGATGGAGCCATTATTGCCACGAAGGCTGTAGTCACAAAAGATGTGGAACCCTACACTATTGTTGGCGGAAATCCAGCGAAAGAAATAAAAAAGCGTTTTTCCGAGGATATCATCTCAAAACTATTGGAACTGCAATGGTGGGATTGGGATATTGAAAAAATCACCCAAAATGTACATAAACTCACGGGGGATCCAGAGACCTTGTTCTAAACCATAAAGCTTTCGTTTGCAAAAAGGCCCAACATGTCGAACGTTAGGCCTTTTTTTTATGTTTTTTCCATGCTAGATCTCTTGGAGTTAACAAAAAACGTAGACACTCCAAGACCCAAACAAAAAAAGGTTTGAAATCATAATTCAGTACGATTGGCCTTCATTTTCGGGATTTCTTTGCATCATCAAATTAAGTAATTCATACATCAAAAAACGGACAGTCAAACAATTATCAAAAATGAAAAAACTAGTTATCATCTGCCTAACACTTTGTACTTTCAATGTTTTTGCACAGGACAACACGGAATCATTCAGCAATAATGATCCGGGGTTCAAATACAGGGCCAGCTTTCCAGCAATTATCTTGGCCAACATTGGTGAAGGAGGACAAAGAACCAACACCCAGCACATTGAGCTTCACGTAAAGCGTGAATTGGATTCAAAGAACATCATTGGGATCAAATTCGCTACTTGGAGGTTGTTTCAACCCATGGGCATTCAATGGTGGGATGGCCTTTTGGACAAAATAGATACTGAAACCGAGTTCTATCCCGGTTATCTGAGGGAAACAGGTATAGGAATATCGTACCAACGCATGCTCTGGAAAGGATTGTTTGCCTCGGTGGAAGTGTTGCCCCAATACAAAACGTATTTGGATTTGAACGACAAAAAAATAGCGAACGGCTTTAAACTCTATACCTCGTATCACCTTGGTTATCACATTGCCTTCGGCAAAAAGAAACGTATTTTCATAGAACCTCAGATCCATTGCCAAAATTGGATGTTCGACACCAACACCCCGGAAGCCTTTAAACAATTGGACAATAAATGGAAATCCTATTTTCTATTTGAACCCAACCTTTATGTGGGGATAAAATTTTAAAGAAACCATTATAGCTACTTAGGTCAAAAATGATGAAACATTTAATTACGATTATTTTTATTGCCCTTTCCTATCATTCATTTGGACAAAGTTCAATAGATACCACAATTAGTATTGATACAACGCAATTTGTACAAATAGGAGGTATAGAACAATTTATAAGTGTAAAAGGAAACAAGGACAACCCGCTCATGTTGTATTTACACGGTGGTCCTGGAGCGGGGACCTCATCCCATCGACAACAAATCACCAATATATTGGAAGAACATTTTTTGGTGGTACATTGGGATCAAAGAGGGGCAGGAAAATCATTGAACGGCAACACAGAACCGCCCACCTTGGCAGTGATGAAACAAGATGCCGAAGAAATCATGTCATTTCTATTGAAAGCGTTTGATAAAGACAATATGGTATTGGTCGCCAATTCCTGGGGAACGGTCTTAGGGTTTCATCTAGCACTGAAATATCCGAACAACGTTGCATCCCTTGTGGCAATCAGCCCTTTGGTAAACAATCAAAAAAGTCAAAAATTAACCAATAGCAAGTTAATAAGCCACTATAACAAACAAAATAACATTGAAGCCGTTAAGCAACTTAAGTCCATTCACATACCGTATGAAGATGTGGAGGACATGGCCATTCAATTTAAATGGATCAGCGATTTTAAGGGAGCCCGCATTTCAGATGATGCATTTAAGCAGTATATGGAATTTTTTAGTGAATGGGAAAAGCAGTGGATGCCCCTTTACAAAGAACTTTATGCAATCAACTTGTTAAAACATAATCCCATTATTAAGACCCCAACCTATGTTTTAATAGGAGAACAAGATTTGACCACCAGTTTTGAACTTACCGAAAAGTTTTTTAGAAAACTACAAGCACCAAAAAAAGATTTATTTTGGTTGCAGGATGTAGGGCACCAAATTCCTATGTACAAATCCATGGAAATGCAACAGTTAATATGCCATTTTTTATTGAATGGTGATGAAGAACCAAAATACGAACATCATGAGAAATAGTTTACCATTCGTCCTTCTCATTATTCTTTCGTTGCCCTGCCTTGGCCAACAAACTACAAACAAGGACATCGAAAAATTGTTTTATGCCCAATTGGAAAGAGAGAATGTACACAATGCCTTTTTGCAGGTGTACTCCAAATCCAAAGGCATCGACATTCAATTGGCCGATAACGATAACGGTTCAGAAGACACTTTGTCCATAGACAACCCCATTTATACGGCCAGCATCACTAAAATGCTAACGGCCACCGCCATTGGTATTTTAAAGGATGGCAAGAAGTTGGATTTTGAAGACAAGATATACCGGTACCTTCCGGAGCAATTGATGAAGAACCTGCATGTGTTTGAGGGTAAAGCGTATTCCAAGGACATTACAATTGCCCAGTTATTACAACACACTTCAGGTTTACCGGATTACTTTACGGGTACCACAGTTGATGGAAGTCCGAATGTTATCAATCAATTATTGGTCGATACGAATAAATCTTGGTCCCCCCAAGATATGATCGAGTTTACCAAAGAAAAGATGAAGCCCCATTTTGTTCCTGGGCAAGGATACCATTATACCGATACGGAGTATGTGCTTTTGGCCTTGATCATTGAAAACGTAAGCGGCACCACTTTAGATCGGTTCTTTCAACAGTTCATTTTTGAACCTTTGGAAATGGATGCCTCTTATATCAATTTAAAATCAGCTCCCATAAAAAACCCATTGCCCATGGCCAAATTTTATGCTGGTGATATTGCTTTATCGTCCATTCAAAGTTTGAGTGCCGACTGGGGCGGTGGCGGTCTGGTGTCCACGACCCAAGATCTTATCCAATTTCTAAGAGCCTTTCAAGACGATAAAATCGTAAAAAAAGAAACCCGTTTGGCCATGCAACATTGGGTGCGCGAAACCAAGGGAATGGAATATGGTTTTGGGATACGAAAAGTATCTTTCAAAAACCTTTTTGATACCGATACAAAATTGGAAATTATAGGTCATACTGGCAGTACCGCCTCTTTTTTATGGTACTGTCCTCAACTGGATACGTATATTGCAGGTACCTTGAACCAATTGGAAGCTTCAAGGAGCACACCGAAATTGGTGTACGAAATACTTACCTTAATTGAAAATAAATAGTCGTATGGGGACCCTACACAAAGTATTGATTCATTTTTTGATTCTTATCATCTCTACCGTATTGAATATACTGTTTGCCCAAACAGCTGACAAAACAAATTGGCAAGAGGACCTTGATATTTATAGGTCATCTTTGAAAGAAAAACACATTCACCTCTATCATTCGGTGACCGAAGAGGAGTTTACCAACGAGTGGAACGCTATTTACGACCGTGTCGATAATTTGGGCGATTTTCAAATCATTCTGGAACTAATGCGGTTAACAAGACTCGTGAATGATGGCCATACGGCTGTATCGTTAAGAAATGTGCCCATACATCGGTTTCCTTTTGAGGTCAAATTTATAGATCAGGGATGGTATGTGATAAAGGCGGGCAAAACAAATGAAAACTTGTTGAAACTAAGATTGTCCGCCATTGATGGCGTTCCGATCGAAGAAGTTATGGCCAAGGTTTCCGAAGTGGCCCAGTTTGTGGAAAACGAATACTCACAAATCATAAGGACTGGAAGTTATATGAATGTCAGCGAATTGCTCTTTGCTCTTCACATTACCAGAAATGAGCAAGAAGCTGTCTTCACTTTCCTTGATCCAAATAATAAGAAAGTAACGATAACATTGGAGGCCATAGATGAAGCTTCATACCATAAAACAACGGATTTTGTTCATGTAAGCAGTGGAGTGCCCGAAATAACCAAACCAAACAACCCCAAATTTCCCTATCTGTGGTATTCGCCTATCAAAAATACCAATGCCATCTATATTAATTTTGAAAGTTATCCGTCATTTGAGGATATGCAGGTCTTTGGGGAAGAACTGGTTGGCTATATTTCTGCGAATCAGATAAAACAGGTGGTGATAGATATGCGCAACAATGGTGGCGGCGATCTATATGTCGGCGTGGTTTTAGCCTATGCCCTGAACCTTGCCGATTCCATAGACTGGGAAAACGGGGTGTATGTATTGACAAGCAACAGAACTTTTTCCGCAGGAACCAGTAATGCAGCGCTATTTAAACAACTGTTGAACGCAAAAGTTGTAGGTCAGCCCACCGGTTCCAATCCGAACGGATACCAAGATATGGACAGTTTTACATTGCCCAATTCAAAATTAACGATAACCTATTCCAAAAGACTGTTTCGTTTATCCAATCAAGAAAACACGGCCCTGCAACCGGATAGTTTGATAACCGAAACACGCAGCGATTTGCTTAAAGGGACCGATACGGTTTTAAAGGAACTAATAACAGGTTTGCCATAAAAATTTTATACCCACTAGTTAGGCATCTCTAAAAATACCTCCAGTGTCATGAACACTTCCATAATTATCATTGTAAAGAGCCACAGGGTAAAATCCATCTAGTAATTTATTCGTTTTTCGGCCATTCAAACAATCTAGAAATAAAAAGTGCAACCCACCCTAAAAGTATCTGATTTTGAAGTAAAATTGGGATACCATCCGGCATTGACCTTGAACTTGTTGGGCGTGACTATATGGTTAAAATTGAATTCCCCTTGCCAAACGGTGTCAAAATCAAAAAAAGTGACAATGGGATTCACAAAGACAAAAGACCGTTGATTAAACTTATAACTTAGGTTGGTCTGCAGACCAAATCCACTTGATCCAGATTCGGTCAAATACACATAGCTAAGACCAGGGAACAATGAGACTTTTTGGTTCAATGCCAGGCCCACAACCCCACCTACACCAATGGACCACGTATCCCCTCCCAATCCATTTTCGGCTGAACCTGTCGGAATAGTTATGTCCGCAAAGGGGACAACGGCAATGACGGTCGGTGACAAATTTCGTTTAGCAGCGTAAAAATAGCGTACCCGAACATCCGATAACCCAAATTTATCGGTGTCATCATTGTAAAGTAAAGGAACCTCGGCCAATATCAAATTATCAGGGTTGATGGCATATTGATAATTGATACGGGTTCCATACATATTGTATCCCTCACCGGAGGTAAACTCAGCTAATGTGTTTAACTGGGTATAAAGATTGGTCGGTTTTGAAGGATCAATGTCTTGATCGTTATTTTCTTGTGAAAACAGTGCCGTGGAAAAAAGTACAAAACAACATGTAATGACTTTAACATATCTCATGATGAAATTGGATTTATTGGTTTTTCGTATAAACAAGTTCTCCGTTTTTATAGGTTTTCAAAACAACGATATCCTTGATTTTCATAGGATCTATCTTTAGTGGATTTTCGGACAGAACGACCAAATCTGCCAACTTCCCTTTTTTTAATGTGCCCTTGGTGTCCTCTTCAAAATGTTGGTACGCTCCCCATATAGTAATGGATTTCAATGCTTCATAAGGTGTCAATGCCTCCTCCGGTGCGATTATATCACCACTACGTGTCACACGGTTTACTGTGGTCCACATGATCATCATCAAATTTGGAAGAGCAATCGGCGCATCGGTATGACTGGTCACGATCCCACACTTTTCAAGTGCGGTCTTAATCGGGCTAATATGACTGCCTTTTTCCTCTCCTATCAACTCTCGGTGCCAATCTCCCCAATAAAAAGTATGCATTGGGAACAATGACGGAATGATATCATATTTGGCCAAGCTATCAATTTGATCATAGCGTAAGTACTGTCCATGAATCAAGGTAGTGCGACGGTCACCACTTCCATACTTATCTACCGTATTAGCAACCGTTTTGATAAATTGGTCGATGGCGGCATCACCATTGGCATGGCAAAGCAATTGCCAATCATTTTCATAGGCTTTATCTACAATCTCTTGGACCTTGTTGTCATCTGGAATTGCAGGATAACCTTTGTAATCTTTACCGGCTCCTGGAGGTGGCACCAAATACGGTTCTGTTCGCCAAGCCGTTCTTCCTTGAGGGGAACCGTCCAAGGTGAGCTTGAACCCTGCTATACGATAATGGTCCTTATAGTTTTTATCGTACCATGAAGTTTCCATTTTTTCAGGAAGACTATAATCTATGTATGCCGGTACATCTACGATCAAATCCCCACTTTCCGCAAAAATGGCAAGGGACTCATGGGAGGCTTGCGCCCTACCCTCTTGAACCGTGGTGTACCCAAAACTTAGGGCTATATCCTGGGCCGCATTGAAGAAAAGTTTGATTTTTTCCGGTGTTGTTGGCGTAGTGAGCTTAAACGACATAGGAATACTCGCTAGTTCCTCCAAAACACCGTTGGGTTCA
This sequence comes from Flagellimonas sp. ABD4_174, assembly GCF_056160185.1. Taxonomy (NCBI): domain Bacteria; kingdom Pseudomonadati; phylum Bacteroidota; class Flavobacteriia; order Flavobacteriales; family Flavobacteriaceae; genus Flagellimonas; species Flagellimonas sp. ABD4_174. Next base: position 1,591,070 of record NZ_JBSWWP010000001.1, on the reverse strand, counting down.
TTGGTTCCTTCTATTCGCCTTATTTTTCCACCTTCTGGGTCTTGGGTTTCGGCGGTATAACCCATTTTTTCCAATCCCAGACTGTTCATAACTGAAATATGTCCCGAAATATGGATGGCCAATACAGGGTATTCAGTGGAAACTATATCCAAATCTTCCTTGGTGGGATGCTCCCCAAAGATGGCATCATCATACCCAACACCAACAATCCAACCATCAAATATTTCAGGGTCGTTGTTCTCAGCCCATGTTTTAAGGGTCGATACCAAATCATCAATGGTGTTTACCTTCCCATCAGGATCTGCCAATAAATTTGCTCCCAAGGCCTGTGCACCCAAACTGGAAAAATGAATGTGACCATCCACAAAACCAGGTACCAAGGTTTTGCCTTGTAGATCCACCTCCTTGGCATTCTTAAACTGTTCTTTCGCATCTTGCAGAGGTCCAACATAAACGATGGTATCCTCTTTTGTCACCAAGGCTTCCACATATTCGGGCTCATCACCTTCCATGGTTATAATGTCCCCATTAAAATAAATAGTGGTGTTTTCTTGAACGACAGGGGATTCTTTACATGCATAAAAAATCAACAATATCAGTGACAGTACACTAAGTTTGCGCATAGTTTGTATGGGATTAATGTTTTGCCCAAAACTATAAAAGCACATATCACGGCAGGGACTGAAGGGCTCCAATTTTGTCCAATATTATAAATTTGAACAGATTTCCCTGCTTAAAAAGGGCCCTTTACTTTGTCTGTGTGGGTTCTTTATATTCAGAAGGACAGACCCCTGTTTGGTTCCGGAATGCTTTGATGAAGGTAGTTCGGGACCCAAACCCAACTTCCCTTGCTATCCCATCCATGGAGAGATTTTTCCATTGTGGATTGTCCCATTCTTCCAAGGCTATCTTAATTCTTCTTTCATTGACCAATTGGTTAAAATTCATTCCATAAATATGGTTTATCAAATGGGAAACAACGTGCTTCTTAAGTTTAAGGGCATCTGCCAAGTCCTGTTGCCTAAACGCTATCTTTAAAAATTCTTTGTTTGTGGTGAAATAATCTTCTATACTCTTATGGTATCCTTCAATTTCTTTGGGAGAATATGATAACGACCTATTTTTTTTCGATTTCTTTGGCTTGACTTCTTGAAGCCCTTCGCCATAAATGATTTCCGGTTTCAGAAAAAAATACAGTACAATTCCCAAAAGGGTTATACCATACATGCCGGATGCCACACCATGTAAGATTCCTTCATAGGACTTGGTGACAATGCCAATCAACGCAAATATGGAACAGGTGGAAAGTAACAGGCCTGGTAAAAACCACCATGTGCAGTCCCAACGTTCTTGTTTGCCCTTATGATTTTTGTCCCTCATACATACAATGGCCTTTCGCATGATAAACACATAGAGAATGGTTCCAAGGACCAACTGTCCCACGTAATTGTAATAGACAGGAACGAAGCTTTCATGGGCATAATATATATTTTCCCTACCTCCTTGGTATAACGGTTTCAAATATTCCTGTTTCACTGTGCTATCGAGCATATAAAATGGGATATGTTCCAACGTGTTGAAAATTGGAAGAATAAACAAGGACCACTCCCACCACTTTATCGGGCTTTCTGGTTCCAATTTTAACCTTCCAAGCAAATAGAAACAAATAGGAATTACATAGGGCAGGGCAATCCCAGTTCTATAAAAATGGGGATATGTCATCATTTGTTCACTGACGACCATATAAATCAAGAAACTATAGTAGGTCAGGGATAGAACAAAAATGAGCAATATGGATTTGTTCAAGATTCTCTCCTTGGATTTGACCCATACAATGATCAGGGCAAAAACACCCACAACGGTACTGCATATTGTAAGGAGGTCTACAAATTTCATGACTTAACTTGTGGGGGAAAAATTTGAGATAGGTGTTAAATTATCCTTAAACAAAGGAAGTAAAGAAATGCACAACTAACAAGTATATAATGACCTAACTATATCAGTTTCTGTAGTTACAGTTAAATTACGCATATAAGAATTTATGCGATAGCTCCTTCTTAATAAAACGATGCTTAGGAATTCCACAGTTATACATTCCAACCAATCAAGGTTTGAAAAATGTAGTTTGTTTTTAGTGGAACCGTCGGTGGTATGGTTGTAAAAATTGAACGTAACTCCCAGGTTCACTTATAAATTGAGCGGAAGATCACACACAAATCAAAATTGTAACCAAAGCGCCATCTACCTTTATCTGTAACGCTCGCATACAAAACAGCCCATTGACCTTCCCCAAAATCTCAATAAGAAGGGCTGTAGAAGGCCACGTAAACCGGATAAAGAGCATTAAAAGTCAAACGTATGGTAGTCTATAGTGTAAAAAAGTGAACTATTTCAAACCGGTTAATAATTTCCAAATATTACGAAGAACACATCACTCCGAAATAACCACCTTGTGCCTTCCAGTAAAGAAATTGATTGTTAAATGATTGTTTTTCAGCATGTTGTAATCTTTTAGAATGTGAATACTGTGAAAGTCAAAACATAAGAAAAATGGTTCTAAAAGTCATTTAAAGTTACAACAAGAACTACTGGTGAGTACTCCCGATGGGTACACGCTTGATATGATTGTATATGGCTTGAAATGAACTCATTTGAATGCAATAAAAACAAAAAGCACTGATAATCAAAAAATTAACAGTGCTTTGTTTTAACCTAAACGGTGGTTGGTCGGGATGACCGAATCATCCATTTGACTGTATATTGTTGTAAATCAACAACTAACACTGATATTTTAAATCCTGCACACCTTATTGGACATTTTAGTAAGGATTGAGCATAAGTACATATCCTTCAGAGAATAAAAATAGTCAAAACTGTACAAAAATTGCTGATTATTTTTAAAAATGGCATCCACTTCTAGTAAAAACTGGATAATCGTTCCAAATCAAATAGTGAATCCTGTGTGCTTTAGATATTTGTAAAAGCAGAGTATTGAATTTTTAATATTTGTTGTTGAAATATTTAAATACGTCAATATTCATCGCAACTATGGTTTTAGGATGTATTCAATCTCATCCACCAAGCACACTACTCAACTTAAACATCGGCAAATACATGGATACCAAGATGACACCTACAAAAATACCGATGACAATGATAATGAAAGGTTCCATAACGGTAGAGAGCATTTTAGATTTCTGTTGTACTTCCTTAGCATATTGTTGGTTCAGCTTTTTGAAGATATATTCGGTCTGATTGGTCTCCTCGGCCACTTTGACCAATGAAACAATTTTATGGTATAGTCTAAAATCTTGATGGTACACTCATTTTACCTTTAAGCTCTTGAAAAAGTAAGCCACCACTGTATTGTTCCAGCAATTTCCTTCTTTACTGATTGATTGTAACTCTGGACCATTATGCTCTTTAAAGATATCGGTAAATTGGTAACTGGCATATTGTAAGCCCCTATCGGAATTGAAAATAAGCTTTTTAGTGATATTGTTAGACCTTACCGCCATCTTCCAAGCGGGTATTATGGTGTCGGCAGTGGCCAAGGTCTTGCCCATAGACCACCCAACGTTCTTTCGATGGAACAGGTCCATTCTTTAGTTGGTTTTGGAGTTCCATACTATCATAAATTTTGAGTTAACCATTCCATACACTCATTACCGATATTGCTTGTCGCCCAATGGCCCCTTAGGCCAAGGACCAAAAGTTCGTCCACGCTGTTCAAATGTTTGGCCAAGCGCTCCCGAATGAGTTCACAAGTATCACTGGAACGAACAATCCATATAGATTCCATACTTTGACAACACCTGCCCGTGCGTTTGATCTCATCGATCAAACGGTCGTTCACACGTTCAGGGCCATTTAATTTATACGCGATCAAAAATGTTGCCATTGCTAATAGAATTATTGAGTTAGTCTTTCGTATTGTTGGCCTTTTAAATAGATATAGGGCAAACGGACAGGAATTCAACACGTTTTAACCCTACAACCTGTTGTCCCGACCCGTAAGCCCGTATCCCTTGTTCCGATTAGGGGATGTGTTCTACAAATGGAAAGTCCTTCTTTCGGATACCAAACCTAATTCCAATAGGGAACAATCCCTTACAGAATTCTGTAAGGGATGGAATTACCGTCCATGAAAAGATTGAATACAAATTAAATTCTCACTTTTACATGGAACAAAAATGGTCAGTGTAAAATCCATTTATAACGAACTACTGTTGTTCTTCCAACACGGCATTTACCGCATCCTGATCCAACTTATTCCAGTTCCCGGTGGCCGCATCAACGATTACAGGGATCAGTCCACCAAGTACATCCAGGACGATCCAGCCGGCCCCCACTTTTGTATTGACAACACGCGTAATACTTTGATATCCTTCCTTCCGATATTCAATGGTATAGGATTTATCTGCCTTCAAGTTCAATTCTACCGGAGTGGTGCCCATCTTAAATCCATTAACATACACATCGGCACCGCTAGGGTCGGAACCTACTGCCAATGCATGTGTTTTTTTTCCAAATAAGGTGGCACAACTGCTGAAACCAATGGATGTAACAACAATCAATGAAAGGGATAGAATGGTCGCTTTTCTCATACTTTTAATATTTAGTTTGCCCAAACCTAATCCCATCAAACCAAAATCCCTTACAGATTTCTGCAAGGGATTTTTATTTATAAGATATAATCCTGAAAGTCAAATCTTTTCCTCTCGAATCATTTTTGCAATTAAATGGTTTGTATTTTTTGCCCCGAACTCATCGAACAGTTTACTGACCCTTTTATCTATAGTGCTCTCGCTGTTGGGCACAATACCTTCCTTTTTGAACTTGGCCGAGATTTCCTTTTTTGTGAGCCCTTCGGCCAAACTTTGCAAGATCTTCAAATCGAATTCCTCCAGCTCAAAAACATTATTGGATACATTGAGATCGATATTTGGTGACACATAGGTCCGGTTGCAATATACCTCTTGGATGGCTTTTGTCAATTCCAACAGACCATTCCTTCCCTTACAGACATAGGCATTAATATTTTCTTCCTTAAAAAGTGCATTGACCTTGGCCGGATTATCCTCCATGGAATTGATGATGACCTTAAGCCCGGGATGGATATTCCTTGCCACTCGAATTAGTTCCCGTCCCGAGGTAATTTTGCGATCCACATGGTCTCCCTTAAAATGGAGGTCGGTAATCAACAAATCAAAAGGCGCTTTTTCTGACTGGGCCACCTTTAAGCGGTTATAGGCCCTATCACAGTATAGCTCATCCTGAACAACAGGTATATGGAGTTTTTCACGAAGGGTATCCACGATACCTTGATTGGTATCTTGAAAATCCTCCGCGATCAGTACTTTCTTGAACATGGTAGATATTTATTTTTAGATAGGAATCGTTATCTGAACTTTAAACCCATCATCCTTTCTTGAATCAAAAATAATGGTTCCACCTATTGCCTGAATACGCTTTTCCGTATTCCGTAGCCCATTTCTAGCATTAAGATCTTGTCGAGTAGCCCCGACGCCATTATCCACATAGTTCACCTGCAGCATTTTACCTTTCCTCTTAAATCCAATTGTCACCAAGCTGGCCTCACTGTGCTTGCCCATATTGATCATAAGCTCCTGTATGACCTTATAAAGTACTTCTTTGGTAAGTGCGGCAATCTTGTCCCAGTCAATTTCCTTCTTACCGGTAATAAAAAGATTGGCCGTGCTCGGAGTACGGTATTGGAGCATGCCCAATAGCTCTTCCTGAAAATTGACCCCTGTATTGACCTCGTTGATTTCCCGAGAAAAATTTCGGCTCTGGTCATAGAGTCGTTCCACTGTATCCAAGACCGCATTTTTTCCGACTTCTTGTTCAACCATCAACATTACCTGATTGAGCCCTGCACCAAAATCATCGTGAAGTCGCCGTGACATCTCGGCCTCTGTTTCTAGAGTGGCCTCCAGCTTTGCAGTCTTATTTCTCTGGGCCAGCCGTCGTGTGCGTTGTTGAAGAAAATACAGTAAAAAGCCGGATGACAACAATAGCAAAGCCAATCCAAATAGGGAAATTGTTTTCTGGGTTCGTTGTCGGGTCAGTTCCAATTCCTTTTCTGCATTTTCTTTTTCCAATCGCAAACTTGTCTCTTGGGAAATCTGGTTATCATACTTATACTTGGCAAACTGGGTCTTTACCTTTAGTTCCTGCACGTATAGGCTATCCCGTAAAAAAATGTACCTGTCTCGAGTTTCTACATTCATGGGTTCCAATCGCATCAATAACTTCAAGGCGTCCAATTCAGCCCGTGGTACCTTAATCGTTTTGGAAAGTCTCACCACCTCGTGCAAAGAAGCAACAGCATCCTTTGGTCTTTGATCGGCATAAAACTCGCCCAAATGCGTATAACTGGCGATTTGTCCTCTTTTATCCTTGTTCTTGATTCGTATTTGTAATGGTATCAAAAAATCCTCATCCTTTATGAGGTCTTTGGAGCGCCATCTGGTATATGCCAAATTATCCAATATTCTGGCGTATTGGGAAGATGATTGTACCAAAAAAGTATCCAGACGTATTGTTTGTAGTATCTGAATAGCTTCCCTGTACTTGCCCATATCGGTAAGAACTGTTGCTAAATTATTCCTATATGCCAGTTCATCGCCCCGCGAATTCGTTTTTTCTATAGCTATATGGAAGTGTTTTATGGCGTTATCATAGTCGAGCAATTTTCGGTAATTACTGGCCAAAACATTATGGCATTTGGCTAAAATTTCCTTGTTTTCAAGATGGACCAGATATGGCCATGCTTCCGTTAAGGTTTCCTTACTTCCGAAAAAATCGTTCTGATCCTTTTGAATGACACCCATATTGAACAAAGCCGTCCCCATCCATAAACTATCTTTCAATTTTGAGAAGTAGTTTTTTGAATGGCTATAATGGATAAAAGCACTGTCAGGCTGTAAAACAACCTTATCAAAATAATATCCCATGAAATAATGTTGACGGGCCAGCATGGGGATATCGTTCATTTGAACAACATGCCTGAGCAACGTCTCATTAATGGTAGCAACACTATCGTATTCTCCCGACATCAAGCTCAGTCTACCTTTTTGATACAGAACCCTACTGTAAAGGCTGTCTTCTTGAAACCTGCTTACGGAAACCAAGGCTTTGTTTATGGCATCTTTTCTATCGGTCAATGAAAGTGTACCTTCCAAAGAACGCTTATAATAAAACAAGGCACTGTCCTGGACCACCCCAATAGCTGATGCGGGATTTCCATCCCTCGAATTACAAGAACTCAAAAAAACAAATACGCTTAATAATAGTAAATTTCTCAATAGTACTACGATTGATTTTACAAAAAGAGCCACACCTAAATCAGATGCAGCTCAATATTAGTAAAATTATTCCTACTTCTATTCACCAGGCGAAGGTGGGCTTGCAACAAAAAAATGGACAATCAGTTAAGAGTCCCGCCTCTGATTTGTGGTTATACATTTCGTTTTCAAATTCCCTGTAAGCTATTTAGTATTCCCCAGAGTTTATGAGCAAGATCATCTCCAAGGGCTCAAAAAGATTGATTTTCAACATCCAATACATATCTTTAGAAAGATTAAAGTTAAAAAATGAGATCAAACAAAGAAGTATTAGATAACTTTGGAAAGTTAATCATTGAAAACATCTATGATGATGGACTGTCCAGTTTAAATCAAATTATTACAGGCACTACTGCATGGGGCAGAAACCAAGACTTAGTAGACTTTTTTATGACCCTTTCGGATTCGGACAAACAATTAATGGAAAATTATGCCCGGACACTTCTAAGGGTCTCATTATTTGCTTTCTTAGGTATTTTTGAAGAGCGGGAAGACTATAAATTAATTTATCAAGAAAATGATAAACAACTCAATTTAGTTGAAATTAGTGAAATGTTAAAATCTGAACTTCATGGAAGTGATGGTTGGATAGAACGTTTTAGCAAGTTTAGCTAATCTGTATTCAACATGTCCAAGCAAACGCAAAAATCACCGAGACCCGATTTATTGTCAAGGTACTTCACAACTCCCTATGAACATTGAGGATTTCACTATAAACAGTGTCAAGGTAAGCGTTCAAATCTTCCAAGGTTTTGTTCCTTGGAAAGGCTTTTCCGCGTTTTTTGTCCCAATTGCACACCTTTATGCACCTTTTTAAACTGACCTCTGCCCGCACTTTTTTTTACAGTTACGCGCAGGTAGATGTCGTACATGTTCAGGTCGTTGCGTTTTTTTTCTTACGAAGAAATTGATTCCTAAAGCACTGTCTGTCCGCATGTTGTAATAGTTTAAATTGAACAAATGTTAGTGGTCGGACTGCCCTTAAACCTCAATTGCCCATACTTAAAACTACAACAATCCGTGCATTGGTGTGCACACCTTATTGCACACCGAAAATTTGGATTTAAATGATATCAGATGAATACATAAAAAACAAAAAGCACTGTCAATCAGTCAGTTGACAGTGCTTTGATACCACCTATTTAGCGGTTGGTCGGGATGACTGAACCATCCATTTGAATGTATATTGTTGTAAATCAACAACTAACACTGATATTTTAAATCCTGCACACCTTATTGCACATTTTTGTATGGATTGAGCATAGTACATATCCTCCAGAGAATAAAAATAGTCAAAACGGTACAAAAAGTACCAAATATTTTAAAAACGAATTCCACATTACGTTTAAGTTGGAAATTACTGGACAAAAAACTATAACCTCCTTAGACTTTAAACTAACCTAAGGTACCATCAACGGAGAGAAAAAACTCAATACAGAAACTCAAGTTCGTATATACCCGAATATTTTTGAGGAACATGCTCCATTACCACCCTCATTTTGTTAGTACGAACACTCTTGAACTTAAAGATATTTAAAGCATTCGGTAAAATTCTTTTTGACACAAGTTTAAGTTGATTAACGTTTTTCCAAGACGTTCCAGACCAATATTGCACCGTAACCTTTTTAGGAGGGACAATATTATATTTGTCGGTTTCCAAATACCTATTTTCCTTTTCATCTGAAAAGTAGATATGGGCAGTACTGAATTGCCGTTCTTGAGAAAATTCCAATTGCACCCAATCGACTGGGTTCGGTGATTTATAGGCCGTCCACTTTTCATTTGGGTTGGTCTTACCATCCACAATGTTACTTACCATATCAAATTCTGACGTAAAAGAAGCAGTAGCAGTATAGCCTTCCAAATCAGTAGTTTTTGGATCCTTGGGTGCTGTAATCGGAAAAATAGCCTCGCCCCATGCCTCTATTTCGCTTATTCCAACACTGCACTTTTTTTGAGGGTTCAACAAAACCCTTATTTTTTCTGTCTCTATGCGATCAAAAGTGATTGAATTGCCTTTTCTGGCAATTGGTCGGTCATATTGCCACCGCTGTTCTGGAATGTCTTTCCATGCATTATCATCAGTCCAATATTGCAAGCTATAACTTTCGGGAGCTTTTATACTTTGCTCCTCTGAAACAAAATAAACGACCACTTTTTCCAACCATCGCTTAGCACCAAAATCGATTCCGGCCCAATCTTGTTTATTATCGGAATACAAGTTGCTCCATTGGTTCGGATATTGCTTAAAATACCAATATTGTCCATCGTTGATTTTTTCCAGAGGATGGTTCAAGCCCGGAAACGAAGCAATGGCTCGAGGATAGTACATTTTTGAATTATTTACAGCATAGTTAACCATCTTTGGCCTTAACAACGTTTCTTTATATGGAATGTGGGCCTTAAGTTGGGTAAGTGTTTTTGATGAGGCTATGGTCTCTCCATCAGAAATTAGACTAAAACCTTGACCTACACCATATTTTTTTCCGGTTTCGTCCCAGACTACAGAAATATTATGCCCGTGATAGGAAACATTTTCCAGTATAAAGTATGCCCAATCCTCAGGCACCAATGGTTGAATGACAATGGAATCATTCTGTTGGGGCTTTATACCTATCAAGTCAGAGATGATCAAATCTACATAGGAGGAATGATAGTAGTGCTCGCTATGGCCTTTCTTGTCATGCCCCTCCCATGATCCGTTGTCAGGGTTTAATGCCTCTGCAATATATGGTTTGCCTTCTTTTTGATGGGTACGGGCAAATATCTTCAAAAGCTTAAAGAAATCTTTTTGGGAGACACCTTCTATATACTTGTAATTGTTCAGTACGTTAGACAATGCCTTTAGGGTCTGTGACGTGGCAAATGGCCAAGAGTTTCCACTCCAAACACAGCATCTCTTAGAAATTTTAAACAGTGGGTCGTTGCGTTCTACAGTGGTAGGTCCGAAATCTGCGAAGAAATATTGCGGGTCCATCAGAAATTTCCATGCCTTTGCAAATTCCTCATTGTCGTCCAGCATATTAAAATACCATGGGACATACCCCATCAATTCTCTGCCGTGTTGGCTTCCTGCAAAAGGACCGTCCTCATAGGTAAGGGTATTTGCCTTAATCGTGTCCTTTTTATCAGCGGTCAACTCATCATTTTGAAAGCGATGAAAAAAGAATTCACGCTTTGGATCCCAATTTTTAGATTCCAAGTTGGTTTTAATAGTAAAAGCTTTCTCCTTAAACTCGTTTTCGGTCTCTTTATCCTTAATCATCTTGGCTATTTCGACAATCGCATTTGCTCCAGCCCACATATAGGCATTAAAGGTAGGGCGATAACCAGGTGCTCCGTTGAACCATTGGGGGGTTTGTCTACTATTGATATTGGTCTCCATTCCATCATGCATGCCATCCCAAGCAAACATACCTTCTTCGTTAACCCAGAATTTTTTCTCCCACTCATAGTAATCGTACTTCAAGTCGTTCAGCAAGTTGGTAACAAAACCGTAATCATGGTTAACTTTATAGGTTTGCCAAACCGCATCCGTTATCCAATTAGTATAGTTTTGGGGCTGTGCTCCTGGGGTTTTGAACCAAAATCGGGCAAAGTCTTTTGCAAACTCTGAATTACGCAACCAACGCCAATCGTACAGTTGATGTCCCGCTGGACAACTAATTGTCCCGAAAGCCCCTGACCACCAAGGCCTATCGATGAATTCAGTACTAGTATAGCCACTTTCGGGAGACCCATACACTAAGTGCATGGTTACTAGCTCCCATCGATAGTAGTAGGTTTTATCGATTTCAGTATCAGGTGTTTCCAAAAAAGGAATATTCTCCTTATACCATTCCCAATCCTGATTTTGCCAAAACGAAAATTTATTTAGGGTTTCTTGTTTTTCCAATATTCCTTGCGCATTCATTTTCCCTATAAATGCAGTTACCAGCATTAGAAAAATTATAATCATGATTTTAGTTAGTTTCATAGAATGGTCATATTATATTGAATTAATTTTGATAAAGTTTCAATTCTCATTTACGTATTTAGGAATTAAAAGTGCATTCTAAAAATATTATTTTTGTGATTAAAGTAATTTATCCCCCGCTAAACATATAGATTAATCTATCTTATCTAGAATATTCCTCGGCGGTTGTTTCTATTTGTATTAACCAAAAGGATTTTCCAATGATAGCATTGGCTTAGTGAACCATTTTGGACCTTCTTCCGTCATATATATATGGTCTTCATGGCGAATTCCAAAAGTATTGGGCACACAAATCATGGGCTCGTTACTAAAGCACATCCCCGGCTCCAATACAGTTTGATCGTTTTTAACAATATAGGGCCATTCATGAATATCCAACCCGATGCCATGCCCCGTACGATGGGGCAATCCCGGCAGATTATAATCGGGGCCCAATCCATGAGTTTCCAAAACTTTTCTGGCAGCATCATCGATTGAGTCACATGTATTTCCCAGCTTTGCTGCATTAAATGCCGCTTCTTGGGTTTCCTTTTCAATGCTCCAAATTCGTTTTTGTAGTTCGGTGGCCTCTCCAAATACATAAGTTCTTGTGATATCTGAGATATAATTGTGTAACATGCAACCTGTATCTATAAGAACTATATCACCCTCCTCTAAATTTTTGGGAGATCTTACACCATGGGGAAATGAAGTATCCGTACCAAAAAGCACAATACAGAAAAAGGAACCTGAAGGAACCCCATATTGTTTATGCGCCTCATCGATAAAATCAGTCACTTCCCTAGCAGAAATACCAACTCTTAAAATTCTAGCTGCCGCTTTTTGAACTTCTAACGTAATGTTCATCGCTTGCTGAATAATGGCAATTTCTGCCTTGGACTTTATCATTCTGCACCCTGCTGTAACCTCCTTGGCATCTTCCAATATGAACTTTGGGTTTGCTTTTAGAATGCCGTTGGTCACAAAAAAAGGTGTTGCTTCATCCATTAAAATTTCACCCTCAGTTACGTGGTGTTCAGAACATATTTGACCTAACATCTCATAGGGACTTTCATGTTCTTGCCAGCAATTGATATTGCCTTCTATCAACATAAAATCAAGTACGGTTCCCTTTTCAAACTCAGGGACAATATAATGTAAAGTCCCGTTCGGAAATAACAAGGCTCCTACCATGCGTTCGCTGGAATTCCATCTTGTACCAGTAAAATAATACAGGTTGGTACCCGCGTGCAAATACATCACTTGGGCCTTTTTTAATTGCATTAAATTGCAAGCTTTCAATATACGATTCTGAAACTCCTCTTTTTGAATCGGGTCAACTAAATGGGCTATAGGTTTTATAGCTTTTAATTCTTCTGCAATGGTAGAACCCCCTATACCGACTGTACTCATTCCTTTTATATGTTTATAGTTTACATTCCGTTATTGCAATACGTTTGCCTTGACGACCCTAACATCCTTAACAGGGCGAGAACTGTTTACTTTTGTTTTAACCATCGCTATACGATCTACCACATGCATTCCCTTAATAACTTCCCCAAAAACCGTATAGTTTTGATCTAAGTGAGCAGCACCTCCAATCGTTTTATACACTTGACGATGATGGTCAGGGTATGTATATAAGCACATGGTATCCAAAATGTTTTCTGCATCTCTCCTTATTTTTTTGCGAATCAGCTCAACACTATCTTGATGAAGACTATTCAAAATACTGGATTTCAAAAACTGTAGATATTCAGCATTTTTCGGTAAATACAATGCTTTGTTGTATGCCGTCATTTCATTAATTCGCTGTTGGGCGATATCCAGTTCTTCGTCGGTATAAACTCGCCCCTGGATAATGGTAAATTGAGAACCACTGGATTTTCTTTCGGGGGTTACGTCATCACTTTCGCGCGCAGCATTTATTGCACCTCTTTTATGGAAAAGATGTGGCTGGATCTCTGCAGTTAAATCGTATCCCACATCTTTAGCCCCGATTTCGGTAGTACCCAATGCATATTTGCTGATTGGATCTCCTGTCTGTATAAGGAAACTATCTATGACTCTATGCCAGGACTCCATCGAAAAAACCTTCTTTGGTAAGTTTGATGAAATTATCCCTGTGAAGGGGTGTTTCATCCGATAATTGAATTACAATTGTACCAAAATCTGTAATCAATTCTACCTTCTGTTTCAATTCCTTAGGCTCCCTATTTTGTATGCAAGCGTAGTTCAAAATACATAAGATCATTCCAAAAACGGCAAGTTTACCATTAACGTGTGTTTTCATCTTCTTTACATTTTTAAAATCTTCTATCAGGATGAAAAAAAGATAAATCCAAGGATGGTTTTGTATTGGATATGACTTCAGCAACCAACTTTCCTGTGGCCGGACCTAAACTCCACCCCATCATGGCATGACCTGTGGCAATAGTCAAGTTTTTGCATTTCGAGGACCTACCGATATAGGGCAGGCCATCAGGAGAACACGGTCGCAAACCACTTTGGGCCCCTTGCCTCTCTTCTTGGGTAATCTGAAGCGACCCGTAATACGAATTAGCGGCATTTGCAATGGCATTTACACGAACTGGATTGACCTTATGATCAATACCTACTATTTCCATGGTGCCAGCAAAACGCGTAAAACCAGCCATTGGGGTAACCGCAACCTTGGCTTCACACAAAATAGCAGGTATGCTAATATGAGTCTCCCTTGCCACATCGATATGGTATCCCTTTCCTGCCTGAACAGGGATTTTTACACCTATTTTTTTACTTAGTAATGGACTCCAACTTCCTGTTGCCAAAACGGCTTCATCACAATGTAATTGTTGCTTATCGGTTCGAATGCTTGAAATCGCACCGTTGGATAGTTCCATATCTTCCACGCATTCGTTTTGAAAAAAAACAACTCCTTTTCTTTTTAAATAAGCCATCATTTCTGACATAAAGGCCTTGGGAGTCATGTGCGCATCGGAATGGTAATATACGGCCCCCTTAACATCTAAGTTAGCTTTGGACTCTAAAGTTTCCACTTCTCTGGCTGATAAATGATCAACTTGTAAACCCTCAACCAAACCACGTTGCCCCACTGCCCATTCTTCTTCTCCCATCTTATCGGTTTTATAGCACATCAATAAGCCTTTTTTTTCATAGTGAAAATTGAAGTCACCGGAGTCCCTGAGCTCTTCGTACAAATCACGACTAAAAAGATTGATTTCTTTAATGGGCTTGATCGCTTTTTCTACTTTCGAGGGTGTTGCCGATTTTTTAAACGCCCATGTCCATTTTAAGAAATCCAAGTCAAAGCGTGGTTTGACATAAAATGGACTTGACGGATCAAACATCCATTTAATGCCTTTGGAAATCATACCTGGAGATGCCAATGAAATAAAATGACTGGGGGTAATATAGCCTGCATTGACAAAAGATGCGCCGGATGTAAAATTGGACTTATCAACAACAGTAACTTGATGGCCTTCTTTTTCCAAGTAGTATGCAGTACATAATCCTATGATACCTCCACCGATAACGACAACGTTTTTACTCATTTATTGTTCCATACTAAAATCCCAAATAGGAGTTCCGCCCATGAGGTGTTCCACAAAATAATTCCACCGTTTTTTTATAAAATAGCTTCTGTGTCTGCCTATATACCCATGACGCTGACTAGGCAATATGAGCAAATCGAATTCTTTATCTGCCTTTATCAGCGCCTCCGCAAACTTAAAGGTGGCCGAAGGGTTTACATTATCATCCAAGCCACCATGAACCAATAGCAGCTTCCCTTTAAGATTTTTGGCGTTTGTAATGTTTGAAACTTCTTGATAGGTTTCATCTACCGGCCACCCTTGGTACATTTCCGGCCACCACGCTTTTTCCATTCTAAAATCATGGTCGCCCGAACTGGCAACCCCAACTTTATAAAAATCCGGGAAGGCGACCATGGCACGTCCTGTATCAAAACCTCCAGCTGAATGTCCAAAAATGCCGACCTTATCTATATTTATCCAAGCATATTTTTTAGCTAAATGTTTAATGGCCAATACATGGTCCTCTAAATTGTTCCCCATGTTTTTGTAGGAATGGCTCAAGAATTTTTTGGAGCGTCCGGAAGTACCCAGACCATCTACTCGAACCACAATAAAACCCAATTCTGCCATAGCTTGATTGCTAAAGGCCACATCAAATGATTTGGGAAACACCTGCGTATGGGGACCCGTATAGGTTGCATCGATTATAGGATATGTTTTTGAAGGGTCAAAATGTGTGGGCTTCCATATCGCACCATAAATGGTTGTTTTTTTATCTTTGGCAAGTAGACTGAAGGTCTCTGGAGCCTGCCAACCTTTTGCTACTACCTCTGAAGCGTCAGCATGGGTGATTTCAGCTAATATCTTACCCGTTTTTGAAGCCCTCAAGACTGTTTTTGTTGGTATGTTTACTGTAGAATAGTTATCGACAAAATACTTTCCATTTTTTGAAAACGATATTTGATGATGCATATTTTCAGGGGTTAACAAAGTGGTTTTCCCTTTTAATGAAACTCTATATACTTGTTGGTGGTAAGGGTTATTCGTTGGCTCTTTTCCTGATGCCAAAAAATAGATATCCCCATGGGACTCATCGATATGGCTTACCTCATTAATATAATATTCCCCATTTGTAAGTGGCGCTATCTTATTCGTTTTTAAGTCGAGACTATATAATTGACGCCAACCGCTTCTTTGGGACAAAAAGACAATTTTGTTTTGCCTTTCTAAATAAAAATGCCTGAATCCATCAAGGTTCGTAGTACTGGTTTCGGTAAGTATTGTTTGGGTATCACCCGTATTTAAATCTACTTGTTTTACATAAGCCTTTTGGAACCCTCGCTCTAAATAATTGGCAAATACAACCCCCGGTGTACCTGACCATTGAGTGGAAATCTGGTTGATATGGGTTACCCTGGGTAAATTTGTTTTAACCTCTTTTTTAGTTTCGATATTATAAAAGATTGGTTTTTGGTGGATTACTGTGGTATCGCCCGGGGAACCGCGGTAGTAAGACAGTAATTTGGGTTTATACAATGAATCCTTGCTCCAATCCAACAAGTACATTTTCTCGGCATTACGAAAATCAATAACATTGGTTGCCAAGTATTTGGAGTCTGGCGACCAACTAACCGAAAAACGTTTGGGCCGTTCACCGTTTTCACCCTCTATTAAATCGAACCAACCATAATAACTGGCATATTCGTAGTTCTTTTTTCCGTCAAAACTCAATTGATGGACTTGGTTGGCTTCCGTTGATTTTATATAGAGGTTATAGTCTTTTGTATAGGCCACCCATTTTCCATCTGGTGAGGTACTTTCCAATGGATTCTTTTCATTTTCTTCTTGGGTTGCTTCCAATTGCAATTGGTAAGACGTTAAATTTAAAAGATAATGCTTACCTAGTGTTGTAAAAAACAAGGTTTCCTTATCCCTATATTCAATATTCGAAATGGAGAATTCCGATGGCTTTATATTTTCATTAAAGGTATCTCGAAACGCTTTTGACAATTTTTTATGATCGAACAATGGTTTCACTTGATAGTCTTTAAAACGAACTGTCTTATATACTTTACCTTCCTTGGAATATTCAACAAACCATAATCCAGAGTCATTTTTAAACCAATGTACATTAGGATAGAGATTGAAAACCGTTTTGTTATTGTAATTGTCATATAAATAACTTACCGCTCTATTGTAGTCCTCTTGGGTAGGTTGTTGCGATTGAAGTTTTACAGTACTCATACAAAGTATGAGCGCTATGTAATAAAAGTATTTCATCTTTTTATTTATTATTAGACCTCACGGGCCTAGGTGTCTAAAACTAAATTACCTGAAAACCATGCGCGTATGGGTCATCCTCATCATCAATACTAATGGTATTGTAGCCAAATATTTTTGCCCACCCTTGAATACTGGGTACAATGGCCGGTTTACCAGCTAAAGTAGTCTCCTCCACTACGCGTCCAATAAACTTACTCCCTATAAAGCTTTCATGAATAAACTCGTCTCCTTTTTGCAATAGACCTTTGGCATAACGTTGTGCCATAACGGCCGATGTACCCGTACCACACGGACTTCTATCAATGGCTTTATCACCATAAAACACGGCATTTCTTCTAGAAGAGGTTGGGTCCAAAGGTTCGCCCGTCCATAAAATATGTGACACATCCCTTATCGTTTCATTTTCCGGATGTATGAATGCATTCGGGTATTTTTGGTTGATTTTATCCCGTAAGACCTGTGAATATTGTATCAGTTTAGCAGCCGTAAAATCCTGTACCCCGGAAAAGTTAGGTTGTGGGTCTATGATGGCATAAAAGTTTCCGCCATAGGACACATCAAAGTGAAGCTTGCCCAATTCGGGACAATCAATCGTTAGGTTTTCGGAAGCTAAGTAACTTTTTACATTGGTCAACCTTACCCAATCCACTTTTTTTCCGGTTTGTTGGTATTCAATTTCCACCAAGCCTGCAGGAGCTTCCATCCTAATTTTCCCCGGTGATTTTGGTGTTATCAAACCTTCTTCAACCGCAATGGTTATGGTACCAATGGTGCCATGCCCACACATAGGTAGGCATCCTGAGGTTTCAATAAATAAAATAGCAAAATCATTTTCCGTTTGATGTGGTGGATACAGCATGCTGCCACTCATCATATCATGCCCACGGGGTTCAAACATTAAACCTTTACGGATCCAGTCGTATTCTTTTAAAAAATGTTGACGCTTTTCACTCATAGTGGCCCCAACCAAATTGGGTTTCCCTTCAACAATCACTCGAACCGGATTACCACAGGTGTGCGCATCTATACAAACAAAGGTATTCCTACTCATTCTTTACATTCTCGATATATGCATTTATTCTTTTTTCCAGAATGGATAAGGTTACAGTACCTTGTTCAAGAATAATTTCATGGAATTCACGAATATCAAATTTAGGCCCTAGGGCATTTTTTGCTTTTGTCCTTAATTCCCGTATTTTAAGTTCACCCATTTTATAGGATAAGGCTTGTCCCGGCCATGAGATGTATCGATCGGTTTCTGTATTGATTTCAAGCATGGACAAAGCGGTATTGGATGCCAAAAAATCAACTACCTGTTGACGTGTCCATCCTTTGGCATGTATCCCCGTATCGACCACCAAACGACACGCACGCCACATTTCATATGTCAGTTTACCAAATTGTTCGTACGGGGTGGTGTATAAATCCATTTCGTCTCCAAGAAACTCGCAATATAATGCCCAACCTTCGCCATAGGCAGATAGGTATAGATCTTTTCTGAATTGCGGAATACTGTCTCCCAGTTCGTTGTTTAAACTCATTTGTAAATGATGCCCAGGCACTGCTTCGTGGGCTGTCAATGCAGGTAAAGTATATAAAGGTCTGCTTGGCAGATTATAGGTGTTTACCCAATAGTACCCAGGCTCCGTACTGTTTTTTGAAGTGCCCACATAGCGTCCACCTGTGTATTTGGGGGCAATGGCATCGGGTACGGGCGCAACACCATAAGGCTTTCTAGGTAAGGTTTTAAAAAACTTAGGGAGTTTTGCGTCTATTCTTTTGGCCATATCCCTGGCATTCATTAGTAGTTCATCTGGTGTTTTGGCATAAAATTGCCCATCCGTCCTTAGAAATTCCAGAAAGTCCGCAAAGCTGCCCTTAAAATTCAGTTCGTCAATAATGGTCTGCATTTCCGCTTTTATCCGGGCCACTTCTTCTAACCCTATTTGATGGATATCATCTGCTGTATAAGATGTACTTGTGGTATAAAAATTGATTCTATTTTGGTAAAACTCTTTGCCGTTGGGTAAATTTAGCGCCCCTATGGAGGTTCTTGTTTTTGGCAGGTATTCTGTTTCAAAAAAGGCTTTTATACGTTTGAACTGCGGTATAACTACTGACTCAATCGCGGTTTTAGCCTCCGCCAACACCGAATCTTTTTGTTCTTTGGTTAAACTTTCGGGCAGCTTTTTGAATGGGGAATAGTAAAAACTTTTTTCAAAATCATCTACAATGTGATCGTCATAGGAAGATTCATAGCCATTGAAGATTACCCGCGATTGCGACACTCCTTTTTCCAATCCTTCTTGTAAATTCGCTATATGTTGGTCTACAAATTCCGGGATGGCATTTAGTTTATTTAAGTAAGTTTTAACCTGTTCGTAATTGGTCAAGGGTATAACATTATAGGTCAAATCGGTATGAAAGCCGGCGTCGGAAAGCAACGGATTCAAATAACCTTTAAAGGTGTAATAGTCAATTTTATCTTGAAGAATAAATTGTAATAGATCGAATGAAATTTGTTCTGTTTCCGTAAGACCTGAAGGATCTATCTTAGCTAGTTCATCCAGTTGTGATTGGGCATATTCCGCTTCTGATTTGTAATATGATTTTGTATAAAGACCCAAAGGGTATGTCTTTTCATCGTACCCCTGATGGTCTTGATAACTATTGACCAAGGCCTTAAGGTCTTCTGAATCAGTATCTGCAGTTGTTTTACCACAGCTATATACAACACATAATGCCACTAAAAGACAACATTTCAATAAATCCATAGTACCTGCTGATTTTTGAGTTAATCGATATTTAACTTTTTAAAGCTTCCGGCAATAATTCATTAGGGAAGGATTGGTAACTTACCGGACGTACCCATCGCTTTATGGAATTGGTTCCAACAGCCGTAAACCTGGAATCTGTCGATGCCGGATATGGACCTCCATGTTGCATGGATGGACATACCTCAACACCCGTTGGCACTCCATTGAAAATAATTCTACCTACACGGTTTTCCAAAGCATTCACTACGTCATGCAGGTTGGCATAATCTTCTTTTTCGGCGATTATGGTACCCGTTAATTGCCCCTCCAATCCGTTAATGATTTGGATTAACTCAGCTTCATCTTTAGCACGTACCACCAATGAAAACGGCCCAAAAACTTCTTGGTGTAATTTAGGATTTACCAAAAAATCCTTCCCTGTAACGCTCGTAATTTGCGATGCTGCATAATTAGCTTCCAAAGGACCTTCTATTTTTCCAATAACTTCGGCTCCAGCTTGACCGGACACATTTTCTGCATTCGCCACGAAACCACTTTTTATATGGGGATGCAACATACATTGCGGATCAATAGCTATTGTTTTTTCTGCTAGATCTGTAATGAATTGCCGTGTTTTATCCCCATCAACAGTCAAAATCAGACCTGGCTTTGTGCAGAATTGACCCGCTCCCAATGTAATGGAACCTGCATAGGTCGCTGCAATGGCTTCTGACCTGTTTTCCAAAGCCTTTGAAGTGATCACTACAGGATTGATACTTCCCATTTCCGCAAAAACGGGAATAGGCTCTTCACGTTTGGACGCCATGTCAAAAAGAGCTCTTCCCCCACCAATACTACCGGTAAAACCAACACCTTTTACTTTGGGGTGTTTTACCAATACTGTACCTACTTCAATACTTTTACCATTTAAGTATGAAAACACACCATTAGGCATACCTGTTTTTTGCATTGCTTTTATGACAGCACTCGCGACCAACTCGCCTGTTCCTGGATGCATGGGGTGCGCCTTTACAATTACAGGACAACCTGATGCCAGCGCACTTGCTGTATCGCCACCTGCTGTAGAGAATGCCAATGGAAAGTTACTAGCCCCTAAAACAACGATAGGTCCTAATGGAATGGAGGTTTTTCTTAAATCTGCTTTTGGAAGCGGCTCTCTGTTGGGCTCTGCTTCATCAAAAACATTATCGCGCCAATCTTCATTCTGAATTAAATCTGCAAATGAACGTAACTGAAAAATAGTTCTACCTCGTTCACCAATAGCACGTCCTTCAGGTAGACCAGATTCAGATATATACATATCAATAAGCCTCTGATCCAAAGCTAAAATTTCATCTGCTATGGCATTTAAAAAGGCTGAACGTTTTGCTCCCGATACTTTTCGGTAAACTTTAAAAGCGTCCCAAGCTAAGTTTACAGCTTCTACTATTTCATCTTCAGTCGCATCAATAAACGCCGTATCGTTTTCAATGTTCAATTTTGGATTAACGGTTTTATATGTGTTATGCCCTGAAGCTTTAAGCGTTTGCCCAATATAGTTTTTTCCTGTAATCATCTTGACTTATTTATAAACATTCTTTTTTAAAATTAGTAGTTTGCAAACTACTTTTTAGACAACGGGTATTTTTATGATAATACCTTGAAATGCAACATATTTTCCCATAACCATCTCTATAATTATTATAAAGTCTACACTGAAACTTATGTAAAAACGAAGCTTACAATTTTTGAATATTTGAATGAATCAACTTATTAAGTCCAGGGCTTCGAGTCTCTCTTTTGTAAGAATATATCTTGCACGGACATTATCAATTTGCTGTTTTGTTAATTTCTTGCCATAGGTGCGCAGTCCCCCAGCAACATCATTGTGATGAATCCCCATGGCCAACTTAAGATATTCCATCAGTAACGGTTGAGCATCCAAATACGAAATAGAGTTTAAAGCCTGAGAAATTTTGTTTGCCTCTGCCCATTCTCCGTTTAAAACATATTCCTGCATGGTAATACTTGCTTTTGGGAATATACAACCAACACCCGTAATCCCACCAGATGCTCCTGCAAGTCCCGCATGTACAGTGACTGTATCTACTCCCGCCAAAACTTTTAAATCTTTGTTCTCTAACATCAACGTTTCAATTATTGAAACATCTATAGTCGATATTTTAAGGGCAGTTACTTTAGGAAGAGCTGAAAGCCTCAAAAGAAGGTCTGTTGATAGCGCATGATAACCGGCTGCATCAGGGTTGTTATAAGGCATAATTGTTACACCTACATCCGTTGCAGTAGCTTCAGAAAGAACATAGTACTCGTACATTTCTTTTTCACTAGGAACCGCCTTAGTTTTTGGCGGCATAATCATGACTGTATCAACTCCAACTGTTGCAAGCCCTTCAATGATTTTGGCAAGTTCCTCCTTAGTTTCCGCTGAAGCTCCGCTGATAAGAGGAACATCATGTTCTTTAGCAACTTCAGATAGGGATTTCAACAAAGAAAGACGCTGTTTATTGCTCAAATAGCTATTCTCACCCAGTGTTCCGGAACCAACAAGTCCACACATTCCGCCTCCTCCTTTTCCTCGAGCTTTTAAAATACCTGCGGCGTATTTTTGTGTTGCTTCAAAGTCAATTTCGAGAGCGCTAGATTTTGACTCTTTCAACCATGTAAATACCGCTGGCATTACGCCATCCCAATTGAATTTCATTTTATATGATTTTTTTATTGAAACAAAATTATATGGAAAACAAATTTTTAGAATAGTATAAACTATCCATAATTGATATTATATTATCCAGATAGCTTAATAATTCGTACTCCAACGTGAATATTCCACATAAAAACATACCGATTTTGCCCTTTAACAAAATCAACAGTCAATAGCGCCCAAATCAAAAAAATTAATCGTCAAAGTTTTTGACTCCATTGGGGGTTCTATCATTTCCCATGGGGACGCCTTAAGCTAGACAACTTGATTCTTTATTGGTGAACTATACCCGGGTATGAAGATGCAGGATCAATGATTCAATTTTACCAATCCAATAGTTTGTCCCTCTATCTACACATGATTTAATTACCGTTAAACCATATCATTACATATATCACAATGGCAATGATCACGAGTGAAATAGCAATATCTTTCCAATTGTAGCTGCTCTTATTTTTCTTCTTTTCTTCTGCATCAATGGTCGCATACGTCAAGTTTTTCAATTTCTCGTCGGATGGCGCTTTGGTGGCATAACTCACTACTAAAATCAAAATCACACAGAACAAGAAGAACCATGAGGCAAAGGACAAGAAATTCATATCACCCAGCAAATACCAGAAACTATCCGGATTCAGTGAATCCTTTACCAATTCCAGTATAATTCGTAACGCACCTACTACAAAACCGGTCACCATGGTCACAAATGCTCCTTGTGCATTAATTCGTTTGTGGAAAATACCCAGTAAGAACACTGCCGTTATCGGAGGGGCAATATAAGATTGGACACTTTGTAAGTATTCGTAAAGAACTCCAGAGATATTGGCCATGATTGGAATCCAAATAATACCAATGATCACAACGATCACGGTCGCGATCTGACCTGTTCTCACCAATTTTTTCTCAGGAGTATTAGGTCTTAATTTCTTATAGATATCCACCGTAAACAAAGTGGAACAAGAATTAAACACAGAGGCCAAGGAGCTCATTAAAGCGGCCAAGAGTCCTGCTGCCACCAATCCCCTTAATCCAGATGGCAATAGATTACTCATCAAAACGGGAAAGGCCTGGTCCGGTGAATCCCATTCCAATTCTCCTCGCATTTTTAAGGTCAATGCGATAACCCCGGGAATCAAGAACAAAAATACCGGCAACAGTTTTAACAAAGCACCGAAAATTGTACCCCTCCTACCCTCTTTTATATTCTTTGCCGTTAAAGCTCTTTGCACGATATACTGATCTGTACACCAATACCAAATACCTGTTATGGTACTGGCGATCAAAAGTGATGGCCATGGAAAATCCGGATCAGAGGCCGACCTCCACATATTTAGATATTCTGGGGTTACGGTTTGTTTCATACTCTCCCAACCACCTACATGATCGAGTCCGATTATGGTCAATGCCGCAGCACCTATTACCAAAATGATAGCTTGGAGTGTTTCGGTATATACAACTGCACGCATTCCCCCAAGTACCGTATAAATACCTGTTAATACGACTGTCGCTATAGCGCCTGTCCAAAAATCAATACCCAATAAGGCAGAAACCACTACCCCACCTGCATAAATGGTTACCGATATTTTGGTAAGCACGTAGGCTACAATGGAGAATACGGATAAAATCCATCTGGCTCTGGCATCGAAACGTTTTTCCAAAAATTCAGGCATAGTAAACACTCCGGCCCTTGCATAAAATGGCAGGAATACCCAACCTAAAATCAGAACGACCCATGCCTGGATCTCGTAAATCAGCATGGGCAATCGGTTACCCGCTCCAGCTCCTGCAAGTCCAACAACATGTTCCGATCCAATATTGGAAGCAAATATGGAAGCACCTACCACAAACCAACCTACATTTCTACCTGCCAAAAAATAATCCTCGGTATTGTTCTCCTTTTTTCGGATAACCCAAAGGGCTATGCCCAAAAGGACCAAAAAGTAGATGGATATGGTTATCCAATCAAAAGTATCCAATGTCTTCATAGTCGTTTTTTATTTGGTTGATAGTTTGTATAAAGTCCGTGAAGTATATGTTTCTCCCGGATTTAACCGTACCGAAGGAAAATCATTTTGATTTGGACTATCGGGGAAATGTTGGGTTTCCAAACAGAAACCGGATCTTTGAACATAGGTACCTCCATTTTTAGCAGGTAAGGTCCCGTCCAAAAAGTTCCCGCTATAAAACTGCATGCCGGGTTCATTGGTGTATACCTCCATAAAACGGCCAGATTGTGGATGGTGGACTGTCGCTGCCAAACCATAATCATCTTCACCTTGGTTGAGCACCCAACAATGATCATAGCCCAAACCAAGTTTCAATTGAGCGTTATCCGCTTCTATTTCCTCCCCGATCAATTTGGGCTCCTTAAAATCAAATGGACTTCCTGCCACCTGTCTCATTTCACCGGTCGGAATCAAACCTGCATCAACGGGAAGAAAAGTATCGGCATTCAAGTATAATTCATGATCCAGCACCTTTTCGGTCAACCTTCCGGACAAATTAAAATAACTATGTTGAGTAAGGTTTACTATGGTTGGTTTGTCAGTTACCGCTTCATACTGTATATCCAATTCATTATCATCGGTAAGTGTATAGGTTACTTTAACGTCCAATTTCCCAGGATAACCTTCTTCGCCATCTTGACTGGTGTAGGTAAGTTCTACACTGGCCCCGTCTTCATTATTTTTGGCCACACCGTTCCAAAGTACTTTATCAAAGCCTTTTTCACCGCCATGGAGATGGTTTTCACCGTCATTGGTCGCCAAATTATAGGTATTCCCATCCAAAGTGAACTTACCATTGGCGATTCGGTTTCCGTATCTTCCGATAAGTGCGCCGAAGTATGGGTTGCCATCCAGATATTGCTCAAGGTTATTGTACCCCAGAACGATATCTTCGTAAAGACCATTTTTATCGGGGGCTGTCCAGCGTGTTATGATTCCGCCATAGGTAATGACGTCAACTTCCATCCCCAATTCATTTTTAAGTGTGAATTTCTTCACCTGGGTCCCATCGGGCATTTCCCCAAAAATTGTTTCCTCGATAGGATTTTGTTTACTCTCGGTTTTCACGGTTTCCATTTCTGACTGGCTTTCTTTTTTGTTTTGCTTGCAGCCAACATGTAAGAGGGCCAGAAGTAAAACGGAATAAAATATAGTAGGATTGGTAATTCTCATTTTCTTAAGTTTAAGTTAGTTGTCTACATACCATGTTGAAACAAATGGTAATAGGCCTCATTGGCGTGTAATTGATCTTTGAACGCCCTTAATTTTGTATCCGCATCTATCACTAAAAGTTCTATTCCGAAAATATCGGCAAAATCTTCCATATATTCCGTAGTCAATGCTTGTGTGTAAACGGTATGATGCGCACCTCCAGCATGAATCCATGCTGTTACGGCAACATCCAAACTTGGTTTGGCATCCCACAGTACACGTGCCACAGGCAATTTTGGCAAATCAGCCATTGGTTCCACGGCTTCGACTTCGTTAACAATCAATCGGAACCTGTTGCCCATGTCAATCAATGAAGCGTTCAATGCATCACCCGCTGGCGAATCAAAAACCAATCTCACAGGGTCTTCTTTACCTCCGATTCCCAATGGATGTACTTCACAGGATGGTTTTGCTTTTGCAATCGAAGGACAAATCTCCAACATATGTGACCCCAATACATAATCTTTTTGTGGGGTAAAATGGTAGGTATAGTCCTCCATGAAAGAGGTTCCACCTTCCAAACCTTCCGCCATCACCTTCATGGTTCTGGTAAGGGCCGCTGTTTTCCAATCTCCTTCACCTCCAAAACCGTAACCATCTGCCATTAAACGTTGAACCGCGAGACCCGGCAATTGTTTCAGAGATCCAAGATTCTCGAAAGTATCGGTAAAGGCTTTAAACCCACCTTCATCCAAAAAGGTTCTAAGACCCAATTCTATTTTAGCTGAATCAATCAATGATTGTCTTTGCGCTCCATTTTTTTGAAGAGATTCTGACAAATTGTAACTGGCTTCATATTCTTCCACCAATTGATCAACTGCCTTTTGACCCAATCCATCGATTATCTTGGTAATATCGGAGGAATCGTAACCGTTTACCGCTACACCAAAACGCATTTGAGCGGCAACCTTATCACCTTCGGTAACGGCAACCTCACGCATATTATCCCCAATACGAGCAACTTTCATATGTTTCAGTTCATCAACTCCAAGGGCTACTCGTGCCCAAATGGACAGTTTGTTCTGTATGCGTTCATCTTTCCAATGGCCTACCACAACTTTACGGTTTTTACGCATCCTGGACATCATAAAACCAAATTCCCTATCACCATGTGCAGATTGGTTCAGATTCATAAAATCCATATCAATACTGTCCCATGGGATTTCAGCATTAAATTGTGTGTGTAAATGGCATAATGGTTTACTTAATATACTTAGACCTGCAATCCACATTTTTGCCGGGGAAAAAGTATGCATCCATGCCACTATTCCGATACATGAGGGATTATTGCTGGCTTCACGACAAAGTGAAGTAATTTCTTGAGGGGTGGTAACTATGGGTTTAAAAACCAATGTAACCGGCAACTTACCCGCTGCATTCAATCCATCAACAATAGCTTTTGAATTGCTGGCCACTTGTTTTAAAGTCTCTGGCCCGTATAGATGTTGGCTTCCCGTGACAAACCAGATTTCTTTGTTGGATATTTTCATTGTATTGTCGTTTATTTATTGACCGTAATAGGCATTCTTGCCATGTTTACGTTCATAATGTTTTTTTATTAGTGAATCTTTTAGTCTCGGAGCTTGCGGATTGATCTGCAATGTCAGATAGGCCATTTGGGCCACTGTTTCCAATACTTTGGTATTATATACCGCCTTAGCTGCATTTTTGCCCCATGCAAATGGGCCATGGTTACCGATCAGCACCATTTCGACCTCGTTGTAATCCAAATTTCTTTCCTTGAAACAATCCAAGATTTGAATTCCGGTATTGTGCTCGTAGTTTCCTTCAATCAGTTCATCCGCCATCGGTGGCGCACATGGAATATCTTGCGTTAAGTGATCGGCATGTGTGGTTCCAAAAATTGGAATATCCCTTTGGGCCTGTGCCCACGAAACGGAATACATCGCGTGTGTATGGGCCACTCCTCCAATATTTTCCCAGTTCTTGTAGAGATAACTGTGTGTTTTGGTGTCGGATGAAGGCTTAAGTCCACCTTCGACCACATTGTTATTGTAATCCATGATCACAATATCCTCTGGTTTTAGGGTTTCATAGGGTACTCCGCTAGGTTTTATACCAAAAACCGCATTGTTCCTATCCACGGCACTCACATTACCAAAGGTGTAAATAACCAGACCCAAGGCGTTGAGCTCCATATTGGCCTCATAGCATTCTTCTTTGAGCGATTTGTATTTTGATCTCATGGCTTATTTATTTTTATTGGTTTGTTCTTCCACAAAGCTTCCAAGCTGTTTATATTCTTCCAATAACTTGGCATACACTTCCACTTGGGAGGACTGCGGGAAGTATTCTGCTTCAAAGTCGCTACCCATCACTTTACTGGCCTCGATGACATTCTCGTAGATTCCGGCGGCCACTGCTGCATAAATCGCTGCACCCAAAGCAGGTGCTTGGTCAGATTCGGCGACTTTTATGGGCATGTTCAATACATTGGCCAAGGTTTGCATGATGAAAGGGGATTTCCGGGCGACACCTCCGATACCGATAACGGTCTCGATCTTTACGCCCTCTTCCTCAAAACGGTCCACGATCATTTTGGCACCAAAACAAATGGCATTCACCAAGGATTTAAAAATATGCGGTGCTTTGGTTCCCAAGGAAATTCCGGAAATGGCACTTTTCAATTCTTGATTGGCATCTGGCGTTCTTCTACCATTTACCCAATCCAAGGCAACAGGTACCGCCTCGGACAAGGGAATTCCTTCAGCTTGTTCCGCCAAGGAACGAATAAACTTGGATTCTATCTCAGCTTTAAGCTCGGCCTTTTGTTCCTCTGATAGTATTTTGGAGTTTAAAACCAGATTATCAATTGGCCATTGCAAAATATCTTTGAACCATGCGAGTACATCTCCGAAAGCGGATTGACCTGCTTCCAAACCAACCATGCCAGGGATTACGGAACCATCAACCTGCCCGCAGATACCTTTAACGGTTTTATCGCCTACGGCCTCGTTGGATGACACCATAATATCACAAGTGGAGGTTCCCATTACCCTGACCAGGGCATGGTGATCCACTTTGGCGCCAACAGCTCCTGCATGGGCATCAAAAGTCCCCACAGCAATTACTGTATTCGTGGTAAGGCCTAATTTGTCTGCCCACTCTTTATTTAAATGACCGGCAATCTCGTTAGATGTAAATGTCTCTTCGTACAAATTATCACGAAGCGATGCCAAGTACGGGTCCAGCTTGGATAAAAATGCTACATCCGGTAATCCACCCCAGCTTTCGTGCCACATGGCTTTGTGACCTGCGGCACATCGACTTCTTTTGAATGCTTTTAAGTCTTTTTCATCTCCCAAAATATAAGTGATGAAATCGCAGTGTTCCATCCAAGTATGGGTAGCATCGATTACAGCCTTATCTTCTCTGACCACATGAAGAATTTTGGCCCAGAACCATTCGGAAGAATAAATCCCTCCTTCGTATTTGGTATAATCCTCACCTCCCCAGCTTCTGGCCAACTCATTAATCTCGTTGGCCTCCTTTATCGCGGTATGGTCTTTCCATAGCACCATCATGGCATTGGGATTTTCCTCAAATCCCGGCAACATGGCCAAAGATTTTCCTTCTTTTGTGATTGGCATTGGTGAAGAGCCAGTTGTATCAATACAAATACCTTTTACGGTTTCTGGAGGCACCCCGCTTTGTTTCATTAAAGAAGCGATGGTGTGTTCCAGTCCTTCAATATGATCCAAAGGATGTTGTCGAAACTGATTGATTTCTGGTCTACAATATTTTTGAGCCTTCCATCGGGGGTACCAAAATACTTCCGAGCCCAATTCAGCCCCATTTTGTGTGTCGATCATCACCGCCCGTACAGAGTCAGAGCCGTAGTCTAGTCCTATTACGTATGTTTTCATTATCTTGGTCAGTCTTCATAGGACACTTTTCAATGTCCAGTGTTGTATTTAGTTCTAAATATTTAATTTATATTCCCTTCTACTATTTTTGTTGGCAACCAAACCTTCATTTTACCCACTCCTCTATTGGACCATGCATAATAGGGTATGGCGGTCAAATTTTCATTGGAAATAGTATTGACCCCTCCCAATAGATCAGGCTGCATATTGACCTGAAATTCTTCATCGGTGGACAAAGCTATTTTTTCAAAGTCGCCCTTGTTGTCCATTTCCTCAACAGCATAAACCATTGGGCCATATTCCAAGGACATTTTATCCCTGTTTTCCGCTACCAGTTGATTGGCCTTCACCTTCCTTACCTCCATTGGGAATTCCAGCTCGACCATATCTCCTTTTGTCCACTCCCTTGAAATGGTGAAATAGCCATCCTCGGCCTGAACATCGAGTTCTTCACCATTCAGGCTTATCTTGTTTTTTTCATGGATCACCGTAGCATATTGGTAAAGGTCACCGGGCAGTACCTCGTTCCTAGCCCATCCAGGAACCCTGAACTTCATGGTAAACTTGCCTGCTTCCGCAGGATTAACAATGAACTTTACTTTGCCATTCCAAGGATATTTGGTTTCCTGTGATAGTTTTACGGTTTGAGCTTTAAGATCGACCGTGGCATCGTTTGCTGCATACAGGTTTACAAAAACCGTATCGTCCATTTTGGAATAGATCAGACCGGGCATGGCTGGAAGGAATCGAATGACGTTGGTGGGGCAACAGGAGCAATCGAACCAGTCTTTTCTTGTACAGGCCCCTTGATTGAATTTATACACCCCATCCGACTCTAGGGCGTTGGGGTAAAAGAATTGTTGACCATCAAGGGACAATCCTGAAATCAACCCGTTGTAAAGTGTTCTTTCGATCACATCAAAATACCTTACATTCCCTGTCAGGTTGTGCAATCTGTGGTTCCAATAGACATCGCCAATGGCTGCACAAGTTTCATTGTATGCCGTCAGGTTGGGCAATTCGTAGTTCTCACCAAAAGCCTCGCCTTCGTGTTTGGCCCCGATTCCTCCGGTGATGTACATTTTCTTGTTCACCATATTGTCCCAAAGGGCATTTACTGCCTTCAGGTAAGATGTGTCTTTTTCAATAGCAGCTATGTCCGTCATTCCCGCATACATATATACTGCCCTTACGGCATGGCCCACAACATCGTCTTGGTCAATCACAGGCACATGATCTTGTGAATAATCACCAAAGAGATTGTGGTGTTCCGGTTTTCCCCTATGGTCCAAAAAGTATTTAGCCAGATCAAAATATTCCTTCTTCCCCGTGGCTTGATAGAGTTTTATCAAGCCCGTTTCAATGATCTGGTGCCCAGGCACAGCGGCAATTTTCCCTTCCCCCTCACCGAAAGTCTGAACCATAAGATCCGCGTTTTTTATGGCAATGTCCAGAAAGGTCTTCTTTCCTGTGGCTTTGTAATGTACCACCGCAGCCTCAAATAAATGGCCCGCATTATAGAGTTCGTGGCTTCTATCAAGCGATTCCCAACGCTCTCCCTTGTCCACCGTCACCCAACTTGCCGGAGGTTTTTCAGGGTCTATGGTCCGCCAAGTGGTCAGGTAACCATCCGTTTCCTGTCCCACTTTTATGATGGACACCAAGGAATCCAGTAATTTTTCCAGTTTGGGATTGGGTGCACTGATCAGCGAGTTGGAAGCTCCCTCTATGATTTTGTACACGTCCGTATCGTCAAAGGGCATTACGCCTTTCACCGAGCCTTCCATATGGCCCCCAGCAATCAAAAAGTTATCGAACCTACCCTCTTCCCTGCATTTTTCTATGGCATATTCGATGGTTTTTTCCTGTACTCTTTGAATGATCGGCAGCCAAAAATCGTCGTGCACCTTTACATTTCTTATGTTTATGGGCTCGATGGGATAACCATGCCCCGCATGGGTTTTATTTTCAGCAACCTGTTGTTCCTCTTGTTTCTTACATGATATACCCAATATCAAGAGACAGGCCATTGCCAATAGTGCTTTTTTCATTTGTTCTTATTTTCCTTGTAAAACAATGAGTGAATGTGCAGGAATGGTAAGGGAGATTTTTCCCTTTCTCAATTTGACGTCCTTGAATTCCTTTGGCGTCACTTTTTCGGGATCATCAAAGGAATTATGGTCCTGCAGTTTTTCCGATGTCAAAATTTGTCCGTCGATATTTTTGATGTCCAGACCGGGAATATCCAACTCCACAGGCATATCCTTTTGGAGATCTATGTTCACCAGAGAGATATGTATCTTTCCTGTCCCGTCCTTTGATGCGGATACGGATAAGGCAGGAAGCCCCCTGAACGTTGTGTTTTTCTCAATTTTGGATGGCAACAACTGTGCATCTTGGTGCACTTTGTACATGTGCATGACGTGATAAGTGGAGGTTTTGATCATTTTTCCCTTATCGGTGAGAATCACGGCTTGCAACACATTGACCATTTGGGCCAAGTTTGCCATCTTCACCCTTTTTGCATGGTTGGTGAAGGTATTGAGTACCGTGCCCGCAATCATCACATCACGGATGGTGTTCTGTTGGTACAGCACCCCCTTTTTCACTTCGGGTTCGGCATCGCACCAACCTCCCCACTCGTCCACAAACAGGGCCACTTTGCCTTCGGGATCGTACTTGTCCATGATCTCGATGTGCTTGGTGACATACTCTTCCATTTTCAGCGCCTGCTCCATCGACCTGAAGTAGATCTCGTCATCAAAATTGACGGATGGCCCTTTGTCGGACCAATCAATGACTGCGTAATCGTGAAGGGCCACGGCTTCCATCAAATGGTGCGGTACATTTTTCATCAGGGTTTCCGTCCAGTGATAATCATCTTCCGATGCACCGGATGCTATCCTGTACACCTCATTGTCACCGGACCAACCTGGCATAAAGGTGGCATATTGTCGATAGATATCGGCATAATATTCTGCTGTCATGTTTCCACCACAACCCCAAGTTTCGTTGCCAACCCCCCAATATTTTACTTTCCACGGCTCTTCCCTGCCATTCTCTCGGCGCCAATCGGCCATAGGACTGACCCCGTCATGGTTAGTGTACTGCACCCAATCGATCAATTCCTGCACAGTGCTGCTGCCCACATTGGCAGAGAGGTAAGGTTCTGCACCCAATTCTTCACAAAGGTTCAAAAAGTTATGGGTCCCAAAACTATTGTCCTCGGTAGTGCCACCCCACCAACGGTTCACTATGGTAGGCCGATTTTCCTTGGGACCCACCCCATCTTTCCAGTGGTAGGTATCGGCAAAACATCCTCCGGGCCATCTTAGATTGGGAATATTGAGCTCCTTAAGGGCCTCTATAATATCGTTTCGGACGCCATCGGTATTGGGAATAATCTTGTTTTCCTCCCCAACATAAAGCCCTTCATAAATGCACCGCCCCAGATGTTCGGAAAAATGGCCATAGATATGTTTGTTGATCTGTGGCGAATCGAGATCTTTCGATACATGGAAAACAATCGGTTGTTGTGCCAACAATTTTGATGAGATAGTCAAGCATAGAAGTAAAATGAAATAGCTCATAATAAACTGAATTACGGTTGCGTACAAAGGAAAAATGAGGCCACGGACCCGCCATGGCCTTGAACTAATTACTAAACTTAAACTAACCCAAACAAGTCAACTCAACTTATATTTTAAGATCACTTTTTAAAGTGTTGTTTTTACATTTATAAATATAATAAATGTTTTCCCGCTAAAACAAATAAAATTGAAATTTTTATGTGTTAACTTTACACAGTAGATAATAAAATATTATCGTCTGGTTATATGGACTTTATACTCATAAAGGAATTGATAATAAATTCCACAGAGTAGTACCAAAATGACGAAAGAACATTTTGGGACCCATGCAATACCGGGTATTTGGAAAAAAATTAGCTTTAAAAATTAGAAACCACGAAAAATAACCAAGAAGCAACATTGACCAAAGACATCAACACTCAGCTCAATTTTTATCAGAAAGAAGATCAGGTCCTATTGGCCGTGGATTGTATCATTTTTGGTTTCGACAAAACCAATCTGAAAATTTTGTTGATTAAGCGGAATTTTGAACCTGAAAAGGGGAAATGGTCCCTGATCGGGGGATTCTTGAAAAAAAATGAAAATCTCGACCAAGCTGCAATACGGGTTCTGAACACCCTTACCGGATTGAGCGATATTTACATGGAACAGCTCTACACCTATAGCAAAGTGGACCGAGATCCTGGGCAGCGCACCATATCGGTGGCCTATTTTGCCTTGATCGATGTGGATTCCCATCAGTTTGACGGTATCCAGATCGAGTCGGCTCGCTGGTTCGATATGGATGAGGCCCCAGAACTGATCTTTGACCATAATGAAATGATCCGTAAGGCCATTTCAAGATTGCAGCGCAGGGCCATGACCATGCCCATTGGTTTTGAACTGCTCCCCGAAAAGTTCACCATGCGGCAGCTTCAAAACCTGTACGAGTCTATTTTGGACAAAAAACTAGATAAACGTAACTTTATCAACAAAATCAATTCTTTGGATGTGCTGGTAAAATTGGACGAAAAGGATATGACCGTTTCGCGCAAGGGTGCCTATCTGTATGTTTTTGATAAAGAGAAATACGAGAAAAAGGTGGAGGAAGATGGCTTCAGTTTTAAGCTATGATCTACGATCAAAGCTTGTGCCGATTAATCTTTTACCTTTGAAGGTCTTGTTTCCCCCATCAACTTTTTGATTTCATCTTCCGTCAAGGCATAGTCGTACATCTGCATGGATGCCATATAGCCCGAATAGTTCTCGCCCACATCCGAGGCCCCGATTCGTATTTTGGCAGCATCGACCTGTGAGGCAAGGGTCATAATTTGGGAATTGTCCAATTTTCCGTCCACATATATTTTCTCGACCACCCCGTCAAAGGTCAACACAATATGGTGCCATTCATTGAGCGAGGGAAGATTGTGGTATTTCATATCAAAATGGCCGTCCAAATGTGCTGCTGCCCCATAATGACCACTATTAAAATGCAAAGCATTGTACGAATTGGCCAGATTGAACCTGAACCTATCGCACCAGGACACCAAACACTCGTCTTCTTTAGCTATTTCAGGGTTTTTGACCCATGTGGCCACGGTAAAAGCACCGTTCCACTCGAGGCTTTTGGGAACAGGCACGTCCAAAACAAGTGCCCCTTTGGTGAAATGAAATGCCTTTACTCCTTCCCCATCTTCACTTACACTAATCTGTCCTTCTTTTTCAAAATTTCCGCCAATGTTCCCTTTGTTGGGCAAACTTTCAAAGTCTTCATCCAAGGAAACATCCTCTGCATCAATGGCCACCAATTTACCATTTGAACTTTTTGCCGCAGGACCTTCTTTTGATGGTTTGCTTTGCAATGACAAAGGAACTTCAAACTGTGAACCAAACACCTTGATGTTCCAAACCGCTGCATACAGACCCGTCTTTTCAACATCCAACACAGTAAGTTTTAAATAGCGGGCCTTGACATCATTGTCATCGATCATGGGGCTTCCCGGCATTTTGTTATCGGAACGGTCCGCATATAGTTTCCAGTTCTTTCCGTCTGTGGAATATTCCAGTTTGTATTGATAGTAGTACCCGGCAAACTCAAATTGCGTCATCACCCTTTTTATCCGGGTCGCTTTTCCCAAGTCAAGGGTCAAATGTTGCGGAAATGAATTGTTCCCAGCTTTCCACATGGTTGCATTGTGGTCGTCCGTGACAAAAGAAGGCTTGTAGGCAAAGTCGTATTGAAGCGATTGCAAATGGTAAAAGGAAGAGGCCGTGGCAGTGGCTTCCAGTGCCAAGTTCTTCGGAGCATTGGATTTTACCAAATGTTGAAGGTCCTTGCTCCCCGGAACCACCTTCCGTATGGTGGAATCGTTTTCAAAGACCATTTCATCCACAGTAACTTGCCGCGACAGACCTCCCCGTGTCATGGGATAATCATGCTTGTGGTACACGATGTAATCACGTCCGTTTTCCTCCAGCACCGAATGATGCCCAGGTCCATGAACGGTTCCTTCTTTATTGGTGCCAAGAATTGGATTGTTGGCGCCTGGAGTGAAGGGTCCGTAGGGGCTGTCGGAATAGGAATATCTCACATTGTAGGTTTCATCATGGCAGGAACCCCCGGAATACATCAAAATGTATTTGTCCCCTTTCTTCATCATATAGGCTGCTTCAAAAGGTTGTGGGGTCTCTTCCAAAGGAATGTTCTTTGCGTTGATCATCCTTGACATATTTCCGCTATCCAATTCGCCTACGGCATATCCACCATTATAGTGCACCCAAGTTCCCCAATAGGCATATATTTTACCATCGTCATCCTTAAAAAACTGTGCATCGAGAGATGGAAAACCTTTTCTGGGGTAGTTATGGGCAATCACCGGGGTATCATCCTTGTTCAATTTTTCCCACGGTCCCACAGGGGTATCGGACACATATCCATAGATATTGCACCCCGCCTGACAATTACCGAAATAGAGGTAGTATTTGCCATCAACCCCTTCAATGATGTCGGGAGCCCAAAAATTCCTAAGATTGACGGATTCCAAGGAGGGGACTTCCATCGTATAATTGTACCAATGCTCAAAATCCTTGCTATACCAAACGGTAGGAACCCCGGATGCCAACATTTCATTATCGGTGGTGGCGTAGATGTAATAGGTGTCCCCAAACTTCTTGATGGTGGGATCAGCAAAATATCCGGGAAGAATGGGGTTCACATCCGCGATAGGCAACCGACCCTTCTTTTCTTGACCAAAAACATGGCCAAAAGCCAAAATCAGTATAAGTATGTTCAGTACCCTATGTCCCATTTAATTCCCAAGCTTAATCCCTCTATTTACAGTTTGATTATAGTTTCTTTCTTATTCAACTCAATCTGGTATGCCCCCCTCACCTTTTTGAAAGGAAGTTCAGTATCGGTTCCGTCCACACGTAAATAAGCGTAAGGAGTATGCTCTGTCTTGCCATTCAAGGTCAAGGTCACCTCACCAGTACTGTCATTATAGGTCACTTTTTTAAACGACCCTGCATCCAAATTGACCCAAAGTTTTTTGGGCGCAATGAAAACCTTGGACTTTGCGGCCGTGGTCAATTCCATTTCCACCTCATCCCCTTTTTGGGACAAATTGCCTCCAAAGGCCAACCACCCCAAATCCTCATCTTTGACAAGGTAGGAAGAGGTGTTCACCGCATATCCGTAGAAACCGGAGCCATAATCCCCGGAAATGCCATCAATTTTAAGGGTTGATGGGTATGAATGGAACGCTGCCGGGCCAAACCCGTCTTGAGTGATATTGGAAATTCCGCCCAAAAGACCTCCGTAACCTACTTTCAACAAATACAGATCATCAGGTTTCTTTCTGAAGTGGCTCAGTACGGGAATTGCATTCAACGATGACCCATAATGGTGTATCTGCCGTTCCACACGGGAAGTTTTGCCCGCCTTTCCTCCATACAAAAAGTCCCAGTACCTCCTGGCATTACCGTTATAGCCCCAGTGTGGCATAGTGGGCATATAGGCCAAAATGGCATTCAGGGTAACCATCGCCTTTCGGTCATATCCGAAGTAATCGGACCACATATACACTTCCTCCTGTCCCGTGGAATCCCAAGGCATTTCACTGCCAAAAGGATAGTCCAAGGCCTTCCAGTGGTCTGCTCTTTCTTTCATCCGTTCTTCCAAATCGGTGGCCATCTCCGTAAGCCCTTCATTTTTCAAATCCTCCAAAATAAAGAGGAACACGGATCCTTCCATCTGCCCGAACTGGGCATAGTAGGGGGCTTTCTCCACCATGGCAATACTGGTGTGGTAGGCATTTTCCAAATACCAGTCCCAACCACGGTTGTCCACCAGTCCCTCATGATAACGGGACAAACGGTACATGACCCAATAGGCTGCCGCCACGTGCGGATAATTGTACGATCTTCCCGGATCGTTGGCATGCTTGTGGTCCCAGGCGGCCCAAGTATTGTAATTAATCTTGTCGCTGTACGTTCCCTTCGGCAAAGAGTCGGGTTCGTAGTAGAACACACTTTTCTTCACTCCATACTTTAGAGGGCCTTCATTATATTGAATGCCTCCCCAAAGGGTTTCATCGACAAAGGCTTGTAATTTTTGAATCTCTTCTTTGTCGGGCTGCACCAACTGCTTCATAACGGCTGCCAACCAACTGCCGGCCCCACCTTCATCGCTCAATCCACTGATCCAGACCCTTCCGTCCTGCACCACCTTTTCTTTTTTCTCATAATCATAACTAATGGCCGAAGGATTGCGTCCAAAAGGGTCGTTGGGGTCATCGAACCATTGTTCCGTGGTCAAAAAATGTCCAAAATCCTTGATAACCTCTGTCTCCGGTTTGATAATCTTATAGTTGATGGTCTGCACCACTCCATCATCATAATTTATGGTGAGTCTTGCCCTTCCCCATTTTTTTCCGTGGACACTATATTTTTTCTTGCCGGATGGCGTAGTGCCCTCTTCTTTGATATCCAAAGCACCTTTTGGCTCTACATCCATGGAAGCAATGCCACTTTTGTAATGTATGAACAATTGGGCATTGACGTCTTGGGGCAATACATAACCAGGCACTCCGACTGCCACGGGACGTTCTTCTTCCACCAAAGTCTCCTGAATATTTTTAATCCCTTCAGAAAGGACAAATTTCAAGGAAAAGCTTTTCGTTTCCTTGGGCTGTAGAATGAGCGAGGTAGGCTCGTTCCACTGCTCCACACCTTTCCATTCTTTCTCTGCGTAGGCCTTGCTGTGGACCATCCACTCGTGAAAACCTTCAAAAACGATACTCTTCGGGGTGGGATCGTCCAGTAAAGGTCTGTACGCCTCAAAGGCCATGTTCTCTTTGGGCAACACCATTAGTGCCGGGCCGCTGCCACTCAATCTTTTTACTTCCAAGTAACCTGCATCTTTTCCAATGTAGGGATCAAAAAATACATTTTGCGCATGGGTCTCCGTCAATGATTTCCCTTCAAGGATGTTGTTGAAGATCATCGGGATGCCCAATGCCCCAATTTCCAAGGGCGTATTTTGTTTGTTGGTGATCTCAAAACGCATCACCAATTGCTCATTGTCCAATTCATAATACCGCTTCACCGAAACCGGAATGTCACCAGGCAAGGTGTTGGCCAAATCGGCACTAGCAAGCACATTTCCACTGACCTCCAAAGGTTTTACGGCTGCACGGCTGGTAGCGGTGGAATAATTTTTCCATATACCGTGGGCATTCTTTATCCTTAGGTTGATGTCGCCAAGGTGATAAAGACTGTCCTTGTCCCTGACCTCAAGACGTTCCCCGGGGGTGAAGTCAAAATAAGGCTGGCTGTTGGGCCTTAGTGCGGCAACGGTTTGGGATGCCTTCACCAATTTTAACTGAAATTCTGGGGTGTTGAATTTTTGATAGACATCGGCAATGCCCAAGGTCGATTCCCTGTTTTCCACCCTGCTCCAATAGTTGCGTTGTGCTTCCACTTTTGATAGGGTCACAAAACAAAATGCCGATACCATCCAATACTTTACATGCTTCATTTTCGTCTAGTTTGATTTTTGGGGGAAGTGTCCGTTGAAACCTCCCCAATCTTTAAAATAATCTGTAGGTTCCTAATTGAACGCTGCGGAAAACTTCCACTTGGTTTTATAGTTTTTGTTCAGCGGCAGGTCCTGCAAAACACTGCGAAGGAGCTCCACTGGCATTCTTCCTTCTTGCATTACCCGATCGTGAAATTGTTTTTCTGTCCATCCCTTTTCCAACATTTCGTTCCGGAGCGCGTAAAATTGGAGGCCGCCCGTCATATAGGCCAATTGGTATAGTGGTGGGTAGTTAGTGGTGAAGGAACGCCTCACCTCCGCTTCCGCATTGGCATTTTCATGTCCCACTTCATCCACCAAAAGGGCAATACATTCCTGTGGGGTCATTTCACCTAAGTGGAATTTGAGAGAGAAAATAATCCGTGCACACCTATGGATCCTCCAGAACAGCATTCCGAGTTTCTGCTCAGGGGTCTGTGGAAAATCCTTGTTCCACAAGACAATTTCCCAGTATAGAGCCCATCCTTCTGTCCAAAAAGGAGAGGAAAAAGCCCTTCGGTAGCTTTTATGGCGACTGGTCATAAAATATTGCAGGTTGTGTCCAGGCAACAATTCGTGCTGAACGGTAGGGAAAGAGAAATTGGGGTTGTTTCCACGCATGCTCATCAACTTGTCGTCGTGGTCCATTTCCATAGTCGGGTAGGAAATGATAATGTCCCTTCCCCCTAAAAAGAATGGATTGACCTTCTGTCTTTCGGGGCTCATCATTTTCATGCCCCAGGTTTCCTTGGCCAAATCCGGCAAGGTGATCAACCCCTTCTCTTCTATAAAATCCACGGAATGGGAATAAAGGTCCATGATGGCCTGTGGTTGCTCCCCGGCCGGAACGTAGGTGTTCTTCACGTGTTCCAGGGCCTTTTTCCAGTCATCGCCATACCCCAATTCACGGGATGCCTTTATCATTTCATTTTTGCACCACTCAAATTGCTCCTCGGCAGTTTTTATGAGTTCGGTGGGCGTGTAGGGAATAAATTCCATGGCAAGGCTTTCATTCAGTGCGTCTTCCCCAATGGGCTTGCCAATGATACCACTGCCATCGTCCTTGACACTGTTCTGTGAATAATTATTTTTAAGGAATTCGGCATAAGCGGTCAACTTTTCGTTGAGTTTTTTATAGGGTTTTTCCACCCACCATGTAAAGTCGGGGTCGTAGCCATAATAAAAGTTATATGCTTCCTCCAATCCCCTTTGCAATGAAAGTACAACGGTCGAGGCTTTGTCCGCAGTTTGCCAATCTTTAAAGGGTTTTGATTTCCACGATTCCATTTCCGAATCAATGGTTTTGGTGGCATTCTGAAATAGCTGTGCCAAATTTTTGGCGTCCGGCTTTTTGCCCCTGCGACGTTCTTGGATAAACGGAAAGATGTCCTTGACAAAATGGCCTACTTCATCAACTTCCTTGAAGGCATTGTAATCTTGGTTCAAAAAATATTCCCCTTTGGTCACCAAGTTCTTTAGAAGAACATAATCCACCTTCCCCTGTTGGGATAAGGAACCAAAGTCGATACCTGCCATTTTCTTTTGCCAGTCGGAATAGAATTTGGAGAAGCGCTGATAGTACTCTTCGGATTCGTCAACGATGTAGGTTCGGTCCAAGGCCCAGTTGTCAGCTTCGAACTCTGTGACAAGATCGGCCAATTTACTGTTCTGCGCAGTTGCAAAGACACCTATCAAGGTCATGGCCACCACTCCTATTTTTTTAAAATCCATATTGCTCATGTTTCGTTTTTCCGTTTCTACCTGAAGGTAGTGATTGGTTTTCATTGTGTCGGTTTCATTAATGGAACGGACCTATTTCAGCGTCACATCCAAATAGACCGAATGACGCCCGTAGGTCTCATAAAACGGTTTATAGACCACTCCGTCAATGATAAACTCCAGAGCCTTTGGGTCACCTTTGATAGTTCTTCCTAAATCCTTGGCATCCAGGGTCACCTTGCGCCAT
The DNA here is from genome assembly GCF_056160185.1 of Flagellimonas sp. ABD4_174. Classification (NCBI taxonomy): domain Bacteria; kingdom Pseudomonadati; phylum Bacteroidota; class Flavobacteriia; order Flavobacteriales; family Flavobacteriaceae; genus Flagellimonas; species Flagellimonas sp. ABD4_174. The sequence goes on along the minus strand of NZ_JBSWWP010000001.1, from coordinate 1,549,735 downwards.
TCATTTCGTGGTTCAGTTTCTTGGGCCACCAACAAAATGGGACCATAAAAAAGGCTTGCGATGTTTTGTTGATCCATTACTGGATCCAAATGGAATTGGAACGGCATTTTTATATCGATCGTATCACCATCCTTCCACTTGCGGCTCAGGGTAAGGTAGGTTCCTGGCTTCGCCTCGACTTTTTCTTCCTTACCGTTCACTTTCACATAAAAACCTTTGGTCGCCCACTGTGGCACTCGGATATTGAGATCAAATTTTCCTTTCCCCTTTATGGTCAATTGGGTATTGTCTTCTTTTGGGAAAGCGGTTTTTTGTTCAATAGTGATGTCCTTTTCGCCCCATTCCAAAGTGGAAGGAACGAAGAGATTGACAAAAAGTGCACTGTTGTCCCTGCTTTTGAAATAAATGGAATTCTGGAGCTTGGTGCTGCTCTCCAAAGCGGTGCCATTGCAGCAGGTAAACCCGGTCATTTCAGGGTTCCCAAATCTTTTCACGGATCCAGGCCTCAATGGCACGTGATAGGTATTGGCCGGACTGTCCTCGGCCACAGAGGCAAGGATATGATTATAAAGCCCGCGTTCGTAATAGTCCATCAATTCGGTACGCTGGTCAAAAAGAAACAGGTTTTTAGTCAATTTCAGCATATTGTATGTTGCGCAGGTCTCATTTTGTCCTCCGGATGAAAACCCGTTTTCGTACAATGAGGCCGGTTGGGCGATAAAGCATTCTGCATTCGTAGGATTCCTTGCTCCGGCCACCCCGCCTATGCTGTACATATAATCGTTCTTGGCCTTGAACCAAAAATTGTCGGCCACATGATAATATTCAGGGGATTCCGAATCGCGGTAGATTTCCAACGCTCCCACAATTTGGGGAATGTGCTGATTGGCGTGCAATCCACGGAAAGAGTCCACGTTTTTGGCCAATCCGTGTGAATGTTCCGCATCACCAAAAAACATTTTGATATTGTCAAACAATTGGGCCACTTTGAGGTAGCGGGGTTCATCGGTGATCCTGTCCAAACGGGCCATGGCTTCGTTCATCCCTCCAAACTCCCCTGCAATGTACCTGTTCCACATACTGATCAAGGTTTCTGTGGGCAACTGGTTCAATCGGGCATACACCCAATCGCCCATTCCCTTGGCGACTTGCAAAGCTTTCTTATTTCCACTGACCTCATAGACATCCATTAAACCTGCCAATATTTTATGTAAAGTGTAATATGGGGCCCAAACTTGGGTTGATTGCGTACCATAAGTTGCCCCTTTTTCCAGCATGATGAACTGATCAGGTGGATAGGCACTTATAAAACCTTCACCCCAGTTCCAGTAATCGGTACGGATACCATTTTCGCTCAAATCGGAATCATAGGTCGATTTACCCGGACCTGGAGGGACCGCCGTTGGGTCGGACACATATTCTCCTTCGGATTTTTGGGGCCTACCTGACAACTGCGAAAGCTCATACAGCACTTTCACCATGTAGTCCATCTTGTTCGCAAAGTTGGCCTGCAATTCCTTGTCATAACCTGTACTGGCATAAGCCTGCGCAATGGCAGTAAGGTAGTGTCCCGTAGCATGGCCCCGTAATTTGGTTTCCTGACTGTCCCAGACACCCAATGGTTTTGCTCCTTCGGGCTGTTGTTGTCCAAAGGCATTTCGGAACATATAGAGGAAGGAATCCGGATTGGTCTGTGCCAATGTGTTGATAAACTTGTCACGATTTTCAATAAATTTTGTTTGTTGACCGTGGGCATCAGTGTTGAGTGTGACTTGGTCCAACCCAAAAACATCCAATTTGAGCCTTGGTGTACCCGATTCCTTGCTTGCTTTTACCGTAATCCGGGCCTTGGGTTGAAAATCCGTTCCGGAAACCCTACCGGTAACCACATAGCTTCCCGTTTTGGTCACCTGGGCATTATCAGTTGGAGATGGCCATAGGACCCTAACCATCGGACCTTTGATTCCATCGCGATATGTTCCTTTTACATAACGTGGTAACCGTGGCAAGAAGCCCAGTTCCGTTTCCTCATCAACATCGGACACTCCTGTCAAATATTCATTGTACAATTGAGAATCATCAGACGAAAATTTTGGTAGGTCGTCCTCAGGCTTTTCCCTGCCAACCGCTGTATCCCCACCTTTGAGAGCCGTATGTTGAATTCTCGACACCTGCTTTTCACTCAGTGGAATCCTATACAGCCTAAAATCGTGAATCTTTGCATTGAGATATGGATTTCCGGATACAATAGATTTTCCTATGTAGAGTAAATTCTCATGAGTAAATATATTCTCCAATTCTATACCCACATTTTCAACCTTGCCAGTCTCTTTTCCATTTACCAGAAGACGTATGGTTTTTGATGAAACATCAAAGACCAAGGCAAGATGAATCCATTGGTCCGTTTCAATTTTCAGATTCGGGGATAACACCTCATATTCAGGTTCGTCATCCAAAATAACTTGCGTTTGGAATCCAGCTTGTTCTTTGGTGCCAAACGGGGCAACAAAAAAATGAGTCCTATCATCCTTTCCAAAATCAAAGAGTAATTGACCGGGCTCCATGGAATGAAAATTGACCCAAGTTACAATACTTAAGGATTCTTCATTTTGCACAGATTCACCTGGTATGGAGACATAGGATTTCCCATCACCTGGAATTGAAAGCACTTTTTTAAATTGTTTATCATCCTTGAATTCTATCCCTCCGTAAACCCTTGCATGTAAATTATTTCTAGACCAATCTTTGGCATCACCATCAAAAATATATCTTGCAATCATTCCGGTTTCGCCAATTCCATCCAAAATTTGGTTACCTTCCTGAGCATGAACCAAACACATTTGCATGGTCAACAGAAACAATACTGCTCCGACATAAAACTTTTTTAATTTCATAATAACTTCTTTTTCTCCTATAATTTAACTTCCTATGAAGGCAAATCCATATCCCTCAAAGGTTCGACAAATTGTTCTTACTTTTCCTTTCATCAAAGAAACCTTCCAGAATTGACCCCATTGAGGTAAATGACTAGCCCAGTATCCTTACAGGCCTCATCGGTGCATCAGAAAAACAAATGGCATCAATATGACCTAGGCTATGAAGGGTTTTTCCAAAATCAACATTATATTTAAAGTCACTCATGTCCAACAATCTAAATTCAATTTTTTTTCCTATTCAAATAACCATTTGGCCACTCCGTTATGCCGAATCAGTTCATATGTTTTCTATCCGCGTGATTCTCTCCTATACATTTTTTACCTTCAACAATTAAATTGATATACTATAGAAAACTGAAATGTTTTACCCAAGATTAATTCTATATGAAATCATGACCTCACCCAGAAACAATAACCCCAGAGAAATTCCTTTTGATACTCCGATAAATTCCCTTAATAAAGGATGAACCAAATTTTACAAGTATAAAAAATACACTTATTTTTTTGACAATAGTTCCCATAGTATAATTACGTATAAAACTATAGATAATGCCTGGATGAGTACATATCCAAATTATCAAAAATTGATACTATATTACCCAAACCACCTATTATATTGAATTTATCATAAAAATATAATAACAAACAACAGTGTAAAACTTCTAACGAACTCTATCCAATAGGGTCTCAAGAGGCTTACGAAACATCTAGGGCATTCATACCTTTATATTACTTTACGAAAGCTACTTCCCAGTAAGGAATGTTAAACGGAGTTATGGTGTTATCCCACCTTATTCTTCAACTTACATAGGAAATCACCTCTCGATAGTGAATTTTGAGACTCAAGGAGCGAGTACATTGACAACCCACCAAAACAAACCGTGTTTAGAATTCAAGAACTTCTTCTAAAATTTTATGAATACAACTTAATTTTAACTAATATTATACTATATTATCCTAAATTTTAATTAAAACACTTATCACGGTGAAATTAGATGAATAATGAAAGTACTTCCATTTAAAATACCAAAACCTAAAGATGAGGCCTTGGTTTATCAAGTGGATCATGAGCCTGTTTTTTATGATCAGCTGCATCAGCATGCTGAAATCCAAATCAGCTACATTGCAAAGGGCACTGGCTCTCTAGTCGTTGGTGACTCTATTAGTGATTTCAAAGAGGGAGATATTTTGGTTATTGGAGGATATGTTCCTCATGCTTTTAAGAGTGATTTATCTAATGAGTCTAAATCCTTGATGCATACCCTTTTTTTTGACATCAACTCCTTCGGCAAGGAATTCTTCAGTATTTCCGATTTGTCCAAAACAAAAGAATTCTTTAAAAAATCTGAACTTGGTATGCGGGTCATTTCCAATTCCACATCCATTATACGCGAGTTCAATAAATTAAAGAATCAGAACAATATTGAACAAATTGCTACCCTTTTACTCATTATGAGTCACATTACAGAATCTAAAACCGTACCTCTATCTTCATTTGTTTACCGTAGGTCATTATCCGACAACGAAGGCAAAAGAATGAACGATGTTTTTAAATATGCCATGGATCGATACCATGACTCCATAAGGTTGGAAGAGATAGCCAATGTTGCCAATATGAGTAAAAATGCTTTTTGCCGTTATTTTAAAAAGCGTACAAATAAAACATTTTTCCAGTTTCTAATTGAAATACGGATTGAGAAAGCGTGCAAGCTTATTTTGAACAATCCAGAATTGTCCATTTCTATGATATCTAATCAGTGTGGCTTTAACAATATTGCCAACTTCAATAGGAAATTCAAGGCTTTAAAGGGGTGCTCCCCAACCCAGTTCAAATTACAGTTCTAAATCATATAAAAAAGCGGATAGGAAGAACCCCCATCCGCTTATACACTAGCCACAAACTCAAACAATGATACTAAAATATTTTAATCTATTAAATCAATAACCAGGATTCTGTTTAAGATTGGTATTGGTATTGAGCTCTTCCAATCCAATCGGAAATAGTGTTGTATATTCTCCTTTGGGAATATGATTATACCAGTTTTTGGTCTGATACACTCCGAATCGAATCATATCGCTCCTTCTTCTGGCTTCTGCCGCAAACTCCCATCCTAGTTCGTCTAAAAAACGCCCATAAGGCACAGCAGATTGATCACCTAGTTCATCAATCGTTCCATCTTCAGCCAAGGTACCGTATTGCACCGTGGTATCTCCTTCAAGCTCGGCACCCGTAACAGTAGCTTCTGCAGGGCTTTCAAAGGAACGCATACGGACCTGGGTCACAATTGCAGCTGCTTCATCACTATTATTGGTTCTTAGCAATGCTTCTGCTTTCATCATTAGCACATCAGTATACCTCAAAAATGGAAAATCCACGCTAAGGCCTCCCGTTGCACCTGATTCTATCTCATATTTACCACAACGGAAACCATCAGTAAAATCACAATCATATATACTTGGCATTTCTTTTCTCAAAGTCATTACAACACTGCCATCGGAGGCATTCAATTGATCTCCCATCAACCACGTATCTTCTAAGCGTTTATCATTAGGGTTATAACTATCAATAAACTGAGGGTTACAACTTGATCCTCCCCATGGTTGCGCCTGCATATCAAAAACCAATCTATGATCTGGTAATAACATTTTCATGTGGGCATTCCATTGGCCCGCAAAGATTTGATCATAAGGTATGGCAAAGACCATTTCAGGGTTTCCTTGATTCTCTGTACTGAAAATATCTGAATAGTTTGATGACAATTCAAATGCTCCACTGTCAATAATCGTATTACATGCTTCTACCACCTTGTCCCACTGGGCAGTCCCCGTATAAACCTCTGCATTGAGATAAACCTTGGCCAACACATGATATGCAGCCCATTTGGTCATACGTCCGTAAGTAGATTGATCCACCGTTTCGGTTAGATTTGGGATTACCTCCAACAACTCGGTTACTATAAAATCATATACCTCAGTACGTTGACTCTGCACAGGTAATTCATCGCTGTAACTGGCTATTATCGGAACATTTCCATGAGTATCCACTAGCATTGAATAATATAGGGCTCTTAGTGCTCTCATTTCTGCAACAATGGAAGCCGCTTGCTCTTCACTTACAGGAAGTTCTTCCGATTCTATCTGCAAAATTACCCTGTTGGCACTATTTATCCCATTAAAACAGTTAATCCATGTGTTTCGTGGCTGCCATTGAGTCTCCGTCCATTCATGAAAGTGCATTCTTTTGTACGTTCCGCCATCGTCCCACCCATTGGGTCTGGTCGGGGTAACAAACATATCACCTGGTTCTTCTTGTAAATCAAAATATCCTTGCCATCCCATAACATATCGCATTGGTGTATAGGCAGAAGCCATTACCGAAATAATATCGGACTCAGATGGTGTAAACGACGACTCGGTCACTTCAGAGTACACCTCTTCTTCCAAATCAGTGCACGCCACAGGTAAGAATAGTAAACCTGTAAAAAGGGTCAAAAGTTTTATTTTAAGTGAAATCACTTTATCCGTTAAATTTTTCATAATCTTATTTTTTTAGAATGTGAAATTGATGCCTAAGGTGAATGTTCGAATTGATGGGTATTTGTCCCTCTCGTCATTACCAGGAGACAGCCCGTTTCTATTCACTTCAGGGTCAATCCCTTTGTAACCGGTTATAGTAGCTAAATTGAGGCCTGATGCATAAATTCGGAATGTCTGCGCAAATTTAATGGCATCCTTTGGCAAGGTATACCCCAAAGTCACGTTATCTAATTTTAAGAAGTCTCCATCTTCCACATAGTAACTTACAAATCGCTGAACATCTTGTAGTACGGCTTTACCATATACCAAATCGTAGGCAGAGTCCAAAGTATTGTAACTTATTGTTGGGTTTTCATAGAACATTCGCGAAAAGTTCAATATCTGATAATCCAAAGCTCCTCTCAAATTTACCATAAGGTCCCAATTCTTATACTTAACCGTGTTGTTCCAGCTATAGTAAGCTTTTGGAAGTCCATTACCTAAGATTTGTCTATCATCATTAGTAGCTTCAGTTGCTGGAACAAGGGAACCATCTGGTCTTTCAATAATCCAAATCCCATCATCTGTAATATCCACACTCTTTAAGCCATAAAAGTTACCAATGGGTTGACCTTCCTGTACCCGGTGGGTACTGATTTGAATTGGTTCACCGGTATATCCCTGGTCAAAAAAATCATTGGTCAATTGGAACTCATCGTTGGAAAGTGACACAATTTCGTTGGTATTGGTCGAATAAGTTAAATTCGCCGTCCAATCAAAATCATTTGTTTGGACCGGAGTAACGTTCAACAAAAACTCTACTCCTGTATTTTTGATTTCTGCTACGTTGGCCGCTATAGTTCCAAAAAAGTATGGAGGTGTTGGTACACTATAGTTGAATAATGCATCTTTGGTAGTCCTATTATAGTAATCAACAGAACCATTGATACGTCCATCGAAGACACCAAAATCCAATCCTAAATTGAACTCTTCTTTTTTCTCCCAACGTAAGTTCGGATTGGCATTTCGTGAAGGTATTAACTGTCTTACCCATTGACCATTGTTTAAAAAGTAATCCCCATAAGTAAGCCCACTCAAAGATTGATAGTTAGAACCAGCATTGATCCCTGTTACCCCGAAACCAGTCCTTAGTTTTAAGTTTGACAGCCATTCCCAGTTTTCAGCAAAAGATTCTTGATTTACTCTCCAACCTAAAGAAATTCCAGGGAAATTACCCCATTTGTAGTCCTCGCCGAAACGTGATGAACCTTCTCGACGCAAACTGGCCATAAGCAAATACCGGTCATCATAGTTATAAGTAACCCTGGAGAAAAATGCAATTAACTTATCAGAGTCCTTATAACTACCCATTCCAGCTTCTCCCAATTGAAGACCTTGACCACTACCTAAATTATTATAGGTAAAACCATCCGTTGGAAAACGACGGTTGGTAGCCCAAAATCCTTCATTTGTGTTATCTTCATAATTATAGCCGACCAATCCCGTGACCTTGTGCTTACCAAAGCTATTGTCATAGTCTACCGTAAACTGACCATAGTTCCCAACATAATCATCCGTTCCCCTTGAAGCGAAGCCATCCTGACCATTTTTAGTGGTGGAAACGTGATTCTTTGTTTGATAAAAACCTCTGATATTTGAATTTCCCTTACGGGTAAATAGACCTTTTACCGTAACATGGTCCCCAAAATCATAGCTCAAAGAAAAATCAAAACGCGTATTTCTATACCTATTCTGACCTATGGTTTCCTGTATATAGGCCAATGGATTGTCATAGAAATAAACATCTCTTTCATACCAGCTTCCATCATCATTATAAATGGGCTCAGTAGGATTCCTAATTATTGCCTGCCTATATATATAAGGATTAAAACTAGTACCATCACCTAGGGCATTAAAGGTCTGTTCACTCAAGATTACGCCGATATTGGCCTTTAAACGGTTATCGAACATAGCATGATTCACATTAACTCTAGCCGTGTGCTTTTTATTATCCGATTTAAGAAATATCCCCTCGATATCGCGGTAATTTAAAGAGGCTGTCATATTGGAAGTTGAATTTCCTCCCCTGAAAATAAGGTTATGTACCTGGCTGAAGGCATCTCGGGTAATGGCATCCACCCAATCCGTATTTGCACCAAAATCCTGAACATTGGCCCCATTATAAGTATATCCTTCATCAAGCTTTTGTCTTAGTTCATTGCCATTTAAGAAATTCATTCTATTTGCAATGGTCGACATCGATGCATATCCATTATACTCGATGGTTGATTTCATATCGTTGGTACCTTTTTTTGTAGTTATAATGATCACACCATTTGTACCTCGAGTACCATAAATAGCGGTTGCCGATCCATCCTTAAGAACATCAATGGATTCAATATCTTCTGGTGCTACAGTATTTAAACTTCCAGGGACACCATCAACCAATACCAAGGGGTTGGTACCACCCAAGATGGAAGAGGACCCCCTTAAATTAATCTGAGTTCCCTCTGTAGGGTCTCCCGAAGGCGCAGAAACAGATAGACCGGCAACCTTACCTTGAATAAGTTGTGCCGCATCCTTAACGTTTCCTTGAACAAAATCTTCAGATTTTACAGTCGCCACAGAGCTTGTTACGTCTGCCCTTTTTTGAGTACCATAACCTATAACCACAACTTCGGACAACTGCTGCAAATCTTCTTTTAATACAACATCAACCACTGTATTACCCAGTACCGATACTTCTTGGTTCAAAAATCCCAAATATGAAAATACCAGTATTACTCCTGATTGCGAGGCACTTATTTCGTAATTACCATCAAAGTCGGTTGTAGTACCGTTAGTAGTACTCTTTTCTACTACAGCTACACCGGCAATAGGAATTCCCTGATCATCCGTTACCTTGCCAGTAATGGTTTGTTGGGAGAATGCAACTTGTCCGACCAGAAGGCAAAACACGGAATACAAGAGCTGTTTTTCTTTCAATAATCTATTGAATAATGAGCTTACCAATTTCATAATACATCTTTAGTTTTTTGAGTTAATTGCATGTAAAAACATATACTTCCAACATTCCTATTATAAATGTTAAATTTTATAAGTGTTTTTTTTGCACTTGTAAATTTATAATTTTTCACAAGAATATTTAATAACATATTACCCTAAGCTAGTACTTTATTGACCTATAAGCTTTAAATAATACTCTATATGAGCTATATATACCATCTAGCGACATTAAAAAATGTATACAGGGGAAATCAACTAAATAAATTTTACCTACTTATTCATCAATTTATTAATGTTTCTAATATTTGATTTTGATGACAATACTGTTTGCTTAATGTACTTTACTACCATATCTATTAAAAGTCTTCAAGCAATAAACTGTACAAATGAGAACGGCACCCCTATCTAATCATTTGAAAAGTATATCCAAATTAAGATCTTAGGATTCTATTAGTTATATAACTATATCTTTAGATTTAAAACTGAATTCATAGTGTTTTTGTTTGAGTATTCTTGTTCTTTTAATACTGACATAAACTACAGCCTCTCCTCTATTCCCTTCCTTTCCAATTCTTTGAATTGCCCAAGTCTCCTATCGACTCTAACAAATCATTACTTTCAAGTTTTAAGCAGATTGTATAGTTTCAACCCTCCCTAATCTTCATTTGGGCCGCTTCCATGACATATAAACTTCTCCTGTTTCGTCATTGATGTTCCTAACTAAGTCAGCCGCCCTCCTTTTTTGGGTGGCAAAACAACAGCATCCCTTCCTGTAGCCGGCATAAAGCCAGACCCCTCCCCTTCGGAGGGGTTTCTTTTTTATACGGCTCCCACAGAAAGGGATGCTGTACCCCATTTAGCATCAAAAAAAAAGGTGACAGCGATGGCGCTACTGGAAGTAAATCAAATACCACAAACCATGAAATCGTACACATCCCATGTATCGGAAGCAGCACAAAACCTTCTAAAAAAGGAAGACGCTCCAGATACCATAAGTAAATCAGTTTCCTGTGGCTCTTCTATTTATGCTGCTGGGAATGTGGCTCAGCTTTTAAATCAAGAGTTCAATTATTTTTTAACAGCCCTATTTGGGCATAAATCCTTTCAATCATGAGTAATTTCAGAAATCATGTTCAGTTAATCGGAAATGTGGGGGAAGACCCCAAGATCACCCTCCTCGATGGAGGACGTAAAGTGGCCCGTTTTCCCATGGCCACCAATGAGTACTACACCAACAACCAAGGGGAAAAGATCCAGAACACCGACTGGCACCAGGTCGTGGCCTGGGGCAAGACCGCCGAAATCCTAGAAAAGTACTCCACCAAAGGCAGCGAAATCGGCGTGCAAGGTAAGATCATAACTGGACCATCCATATTTTTATAAGTTAATGTAAATCAAAAACTAACACTAATATTTTAAATCCTGTACACCTTATTGCACATTTTTGTATAGATTGAGTATAAGTACATGTCCTCCAGAGAATAAAACCAGAGAATAAAAATAGTCAAAACCGTACAAAAAGTACCAAATATTTTATAACTAAATCCACATTATGTAAATTCTGGATAATCCTCCCAAATTAAATACTAAATCTATTTTAAGCTTTAGATTTTTGGTAAATCAAAATATTGAATTTTCAATATTTGTAGTTGAAATAAATACATCAGTATTCATCGTAACTATGGTTTTAACTAGTGCTCAGTCTCATCCTGGACTTACAACAATAAGCGAGTAATTAAATAAGGGCTATCAGTTTCTTATTTTGATAATGGTAGCCAAAGTTTCCCTGACCAAATGTTCGAGACCTTCAAAATCTTTATTGGCCAAAATATCCTTGCTGATCAGTTTGGATCCCATGCCCACGCAGGTAACACCCGCATCGAACCATCCTTTTAAATTGGACTCCTCGGTGCTCACGCCACCGGTGGGCATGATGCTCGTCCAGGGCTGGGGGCCCTTGATCGCCTTCACGAACCCGGGGCCATAGGTAGAACCAGGAAAAAGCTTGATCACCTCGCAGCCCAGCTCTTCCGCACGGTTGATCTCCGTCAAAGATCCGCAGCCAGGGGACCAAAGTACTTTTCTGCGGTTGCAGGCCAGGGCTATGTCTTCCCTTAGGGAAGGGGTCACTATAAAATTGGCCCCCATCTGCATGTACAGCGATGCTGCTGCAGCATCCGTTATGGAGCCGACCCCCATGATCATTCCGGGCAGTTCTTTGATCGCATACTTGTTCAGCTCGGAGAACACCTCATAGGCAAAATCGCCCCGGGCAGTGAACTCCATCAATCTTGCCCCGCCATCGTAACAGGCCTTGAGCACCTTTTTGCCCAACGCTATATCGGGGTGGTAAAAAAGAGGGACCATTCCTGTATCCCTCATTGCGTTCACTACATCAATTCTTGAAAATTGTGCCATTTTTATGTGCTTTGTGATTTTTTATCTGGCCACCCTTCCGGAGGCATCGCCACTCATCAATTTTTCTACTTCGGCCACTGTTGCCAAGTTGGCATCTCCCTTTATGGTATGCTTTAGGCAGGATGCCGCTACGGCAAAATCCAGTGCGTTCTGGTCGTCCTCAGGGTACTTGAGCAGTCCGTAGATCAATCCGCCCATAAAGGAGTCCCCTCCTCCGACACGGTCCACTATGTGGGTAATCTGGTATTCGGGGGACTTGTACATGGTCTTCCCGTCATAAAGCACCCCCGCCCATGTGTTGTGCGATGCCGATAGGGAGCCCCTTAGTGTGGTGATCACCTTCTTGGCCCGTGGGAAACGTTTCATCATCTGCTCACAGACCGATAGGAAGGCCTCGGCCTTTACGTGCTCTCCCTGGGTGGTAATGTCCAGACCTTCTGGCTTGATCCCGAAGTGCTTCTCCGCATCTTCCTCGTTGCCCAGTACTATGTCGCAGTACGAGGTGAGCTCCGACATGATCTCCTCTCGTTTGGCATCATCGCAATAGTTCCACAGCTTGGCGCGGTAGTTAAGGTCCGTGGATATGGTAACTCCCATATCGCTGGCCACCTTTACAGCCTCCAGACAGGCATCGGCCGCGCCTTGGGAGATCGCAGGGGTGATCCCTGTCCAATGGAACCATTCCACACCCTCAAAGACAGCTTTCCAATCTACCATGCCCTGCTCGATCTCGGCCATGGCCGAATGTGCTCGGTCGTAGACCACCTTACTGCCACGGGTAACGGCACCGGTCTCCAAAAAATAGATACCCAGACGATCGCCTCCAAATATGACCTTGTCCGTACCAACACCGCGCTTGCGCATCTCCATAAGGGCGCAATCCCCTATGTCGTTCTTGGGCAAACGTGTCACAAAATCGACCGGAACTCCATAATTGGCCAGGGAAACCGCTACGTTAGACTCCCCGCCGCCATAGACCACATCAAAGGAGTTTGCTTGTGAAAACCTTAAAAATCCCGGAGGGGCCAAACGAAGCATGATCTCCCCGAACGTTACTACTTTTTTCATTTTTGTATATTTTTTGTGAGAATTAAAAAGGGAAGAGGACATGATGGGCATGCTATTCTCTTCCCAATCAACTAAACAAACTCAAACAACTTAAATTTATATTTGTTCATGAATTGATAACTTGATTTGGTGTTTTTTTATGCCAATATGAAGCTAAAATGGAACCAGTAATATTCATTAACGGCCCGAATACTGCAGGTGCAAGACCCATTGTAGCTATCTTACCAAGTGTATTGGCTATTCCAGAAGCCAAACCGCCATTTTGCATCCCAACCTCAATGGATATGGTACGAGCGTCTCGTTCATTCATTCCTACCAAACGTGCATACAAATACCCTAAAAGGTAACCAAATAGGTTGTGCACCAATACAAGTAATAAAAGTAAGCCTCCTATATCCAACAAACTATCACGTCCAGCTGCAGTGATAACTATAATAATTAATCCGATTGCCAACATGGATATGAGTGGCATAGCCTTATCCAGCCATTTCGTTCTACCAAGTAATAAGTGGTTGAACAACAATCCTGCTCCTATTGGCAATATAATCATCTTGGTAATGCTCCACATCATCGTAAGCACATCGATCTCCACAAACTGACCTGCAAGAATTTTCATTAACAAAGGTGTAACAAAAGGTGCCAAAAGTGTTGCAATCGAGGTAATAGTTATGGAAAGGGCCAGATTGGCCTTGGCCAGATAGGCCATTACGTTTGAAGCAACCCCACTGGGCGAACACCCAATCAGAACAATGCCTGCTGCAATTTCAGGAGGAAAACCACTAATTTTTGCAAGAAGAAAACCCACAAGTGGCATTATGGCCAATTGTGCCGAAACCCCAACAAAAACACCCTTCGGGGATTTAATGATTTCAGCAAAATCCTTGATACTCATTGAAGTACCCATTCCAAACATGATAATTTGGATTAACGGTATAATCAAATTTGTGAGTTTGAAATCCCCAATTTGAACAAAATAATTTGGCCAATATAAAGAGAGAACAACTCCCGCGAAAATTAATGCGGCAAACACATAACCTTTAAGGTTTTCATATCCTGAAAATCCAATCGCCAGTAAAATAAAAAAGCCTACAAGCAGGATTCCGCTCGACTCAATACTCCCTGTTGCGACCATAATCGAATATGTCAATAGTAAAAGTCCAGCGATGATCAATACGTACGAATGAATTTTTGATTTTTTCAAAATATATATTAGTTAAGTTGTACAACTTTTTATCTTAATTTGTATGCTTGGCGAGCCAATAACTTCCAAATTCCAGTTTTGTTCTTTTGATAAACTTGGATATTTCCTATTCTAATATCCACTTGTTCTCCATTATTAGTAGCCTTGGCTTGAAACACATGCCTTACGATAGCCGTATCATCGAACAGGTATATATTCTGTTCAGGATTATCGATCATGGAAAAGTCAAAGGGCCCATTGACAACATCGTTTATAAATTCATTTTTGTTCTGAATAAGTCCACTGGAATGACCATAGGTCAATGCATCTGAGGTCAACTTTTTAAGTTGAACACTGTCTGCATTTACCATCGCATTGTTGAAATCGGTAATAACTTTTTGTATTCCCTTCCGGTGGTTTTCATCCAGTTCTTCAATCTGTACAACTGAAACATCAGTTTCCTTTTGACTTTCCCCGATACAGGATACACAAAAAATGGTGATGATCATGATATACTTACCAAACTTTGACATTTCGATTTATTTTTAATTAATGCTTAATTCTTTACCAAGTTCTTTCACTTAGAACGTTTTCCAACTGTTCCTTGGACATGCTACCGTATTCTGGATGGTTGCCCAGCCATTCTAAAAAATCATCTTTGATAGTGTCGGTCCATTTATTGTCGATTTCTCCTGTGGTGTATTTTTTTGACCTTACCATTTCAAATCCAAACATATCCTTTAACCCTACAAACTCAGCCGTTGATACCGCTAGTTCTGCTAGGTGGGCCGGTATGAACAAGACACCTTCCCTTTTAGCCAATACCAAATCTCCTGGAAGAACCATTACGTTTCCTATTCTTATCGGGGTATTGAGCCCCATTAATACTTCTTCTTCCAAAAATGAAGGGTGAAAATCACGGACAAATGCATTGAACCCTTCAATTTCACTTATGGCCTCTAAATCCCTAGCACTTCCATTGAACACTACCCCATTACCGGATTTACTAAAAATTGAAGTGGCCAGTGTGGCCCCCATAAGGGTCCCAGCATCGATTTTCCCAAAACTATCGGCCACATAAACATCTCCATCAGAAAGGACTTCTATAGGCCAAGAATTGGTATTTCCTTTTCTTCCATGGGAATTAATGCCCCTTTCCTTTATATTTTTCTCAACATCTGGACGACTGGGCATAAAAACTGCTGTCAATGCTCTTCCTACGACCGGCACATCATCGTGCACCATTTTCCAATTGCCTTCAAACTGATTGGTATAGCCTTTGTTTTCCAAAACGGTCCACGCATCGTCTATTCCAATTTTTGCTGCTCTTTTCAATACTTCATTTGGGATTTTAGGACGACCGTCCGCGAACCTCTCCCCCTTCCATTCCGATGTGAGAAAAATTAGTTCTTCTTTGGACATGGTCTGGCCAATTAGGGATAATCCTGTTGTGATAAAAAAAATAACTGATAACAGTATGTGAAGCTTTCTATAAATCATAATTTTAGGATAAATTGACAAAACGGGTTAAGTCCGAAGCTCATCAATGTTTTCTTTTGGCCAAATAATTTTCGACATCTTCCTTGGTGACTGTAAGTGGCTTCGGATATTTTTCGACCCATGCCCTAAATTCATTGGCAATTTTATCAGACCATTCGCCATGTATCTCTCCAGTAGGATATTTGTTCTGCTGTAACAAGTACCTTTCAAACTCATCGTTAAGAGAGGTCATTTCTGCGGAGGAGACCAAATCATTCACCATATGGGCGGGAATAAATGCCACTCCGTACTCATTGGCGAAAACAATGTCTCCCGGAAATACTGTTACTTCACCAATCCGTATGGGTGCATTGATCGATGTTGGTGTCATGTCCTTGATAAAAGAAGGGTGGTGCCCCTTTACCCATGCATTGAAGCCTTTGGTTTCCTTAAGTTCTTGCATATCCCTTATAGAACCGTAGAATATGATACCCTTTCCGGTTTTACCATAAATGGAATTACCTAAACTGGAACCGATAAGGGTACCATCTTTGATTTTGCCATAGCCATCGGCCACATAAATATCATTTTTGTCCAACACATCAATGGGCCATGTGTTTATACCTCCTCTTTGTGGCCGCCCCTCAAGTTTACCTTGTACCCTAATAATACTATCCAAATCCGGTCTAGTAGGCATAAATTGGGCTGTAACCACGCGCCCGGTCATAACCTCACCAGGTTTTAGCACTACCCAATCCAGTTCCACCTGGTTTCGATAACCTTTGCGCATCATGTAACCCCACACCTGCTCCAAAGTAGCATGCTCAAGTCGCTCCAATACCAAATCCGAAACTTTAGGCCTCCCATCTTTATATCTTTCACCCTTCCACTGGGATGTCAATGTTTTAACATACTCCGGAGATGCACCAATGTTTTGTGCAAATACCTGTAAGTTTCCTAAAACAGTCATGATTGAGAATATAATTATTGCTTTTTTCATTTTCTTATTTGTTTAGACATTTTTGATTTCAGCTATCTCTCCTCTTTTGTTCTCTCTCCTTTAAATAATTATCCAATTCCTTCTTTGGCATTGGTAAATTTGGATGTTTGTTCAACCATGCCTTGAAATCCTTCTCCAATACATCATCATCTACTACAAATCGCTCATTTACGTATTCATATTTATTAGTATTCATGGCAAACTTGATATACTCGTCATAAAGTGCCGTAAATTCGCCCGCAATCACCACTTTTTGCACCAAATGTGGAGGGATAAAGGCTACTCCGGTAGATTTGGCAAGAACTACATCGCCTGGAAGTACTGTCACCCGTCCAATACGGATCGGAGCATTTACACTGGCTGTCAGCATTTGTTTGATCGCCGATGGGTCCGATCCGCGAATCCAAAAATTAAATCCTTCTATTTCCGAAAGCCCCTCAACATCGCGTAATGAGCCATTGAATATCACCCCCCTTTTACCTGCTTTATAAATTGCGTTTCCGAGATTGTCACCTATCAATGTTCCATCTACCATTTTTCCATAGCTATCCGCCACATAGACATCTCCATTCATCAATTTGTTTATGGGCGCATAGTTGGTGACCGGTGTTTTAGTTCCTTCTTTTTCGGCCTGTTTCTGTATGTACTTATTGAAGTCTTCACGCAAAGGCATAAATTGGGCAGTCACGACCCGGCCCGTCATGACCTGGTCCGGATGTAATATTTCCCAACCATTCTCATATGGGCTGGCAAAATTTTCGAATTGGTTATGATATCCAAAGTTTCTCAAGGAGCCCCATACCTCTTCCATGGAAAGTGCCTTTAGCCTTTCGAGGAGTTGATCTGAGACTTTAGGCCTACCGTCCGGAGTTCTTTCCCCGGTCCATTCAGAAGTCAACGATTTGATAGTTTCCGGTTGCCACACCACATTCTGTGAATGCAGACCAACAACGGTACATACTATGGCAATACTTGTTAAAAATACTTTTTTCATAATGTTTTATTTTACAACTAACACCTCAATTAGTTCATTTTTAATAGTTTAGTTTTTACTTTATGGAACCCTGACCTTGATCAAGATTTTCTTAATCGTATCATGGCCCTTTTTCCTATAAGCAGGACGATGAATGTCTTTTGGTGAAAAAATGAAGAACGTACCCGGCCTGGCCACATAGAATTTTCCGTTTTCCACATTATAGTTCTCTACATCTCTTTTGGGGTCATAGGCAGCACTGGAACTATACCTAGCAGTTTTTAATGACGTAACGCCCATACCGGCTCTACCAATCGCCACGTATTGTAGATCATTGAAATTTTGATGGGTTTCCCAATTAATTTCCGATATATCCTTTGTGGGCCCTTCAGAAACAAAGGCAGTAACATTTCCCTCATCAATAATATATCGACCGGGTTCAAGGGTTTCTAGATTGTGGGAGGCAAGAAATTCAAATGCTTGGTCCCACCAATTGGGATTGGCACAATATTGACGTGCCAGTTCCTCTTTATCGATTGATCTATGCGGCTTCAACTGTAAGCCATTCATCCAAGCCTTGCTCTTATACCATTTGGAAACATTCTCTTTATCACATGGCGAATCCAAACGTTGAGAATATGCTGCCGAACAACAAAATATGAATACAAGTAGTATAAGAACCCTTTTTCCAAAGGGTTCTTTCAATCTTACTATAACCATGATTATCAGTTTTTTAACAACAGATTAATACCCTGGATTTTGTTCAAACTCCTCACGGTTGGTAAGTCGATCTATCATATTGCTAGGAATAGGACGTAGTAAATGCTTTTCTTCAATATTGTCCCTTCCAAGTACATTATACATTTGCACTCTTTCAATAAGTTTGCCTGTTCTTTTTAAATCGGCCCACCTAAGCCGTTCTGCACCCAACTCCAATGCTCTTTCATCCAAGATAAAATCTATATCGAGCTGGTCTTCGGTGACTTCCATTTCCAACTCTTTTCCAGGCCATGCAGCGCGATGTCTTATCGTATTGATATGATCGACCGCTTCGGCGAGGTTGCCCTCTTTCATATGGGCTTCGGCAGCGATCAAATACATTTCGGCCAATCGAATTTCGATTACATTCTTGGTCCCTACCCCGCTATTTATAGATGGTCTTAATGGATCCTTGTATTTTCTCATATGTGGAAAAAGTTCCCTTGAACCGGTTGGGTTTTCTCCATTATACAAATCATTGATGTCGAAAACACCGTATTTTTGCTCCAAAATTGCTTCTTCACTATCCGGTATGTCCCATGGAACATAAATAAAGGCGGTATCACCAATTTGCATATTACCCACTAAGGTGGATTCATTATTTGCTATCCAGGCCGTTTTCCAAGATTTGGCAAACCTTGAATCATTTTCGCGGTTAGAAGCCAATAAATCAAAGTAGTAACGGGTCGCCACAAATCGCGGCCATGGGCGATCATTTTCCAAAGCCCTTGTCATTCCAGGTTGGAGGTCATACCTTGGTGTAAAGTAAAGGAAATACGCATTTCCGCTCCCATTGAGCCTTTCATCCTGAGAGAATTGTATAGACCAAATCACTTCTGAATTCACTCTGTTATCCACATCCCAAAGGCGTGAATAATCATCCAAAAGTGAATAACCATAATCATTGATCACCTTTTCTGCATACGTTGCCGCATTGTCGTTTTGCTCAAGGGTCAAATATACTCTTGCCAATAAAGCTTGCGCGGCAGCCTTGGTGACCCGTCCAAATTCATCTTGGGTCTCGGGAAGGTGCTGTTCTGCAAACAGCAGATCCTGTACAATTTGTGTATACACCTCAGATTCGGACGCCCTTGTAGCCGTTGTGACCACATCGGTCACCTCCTCTGTGACCAGGGGCACCCCGCCAAAATGCATTACCAAAATATGGTAGTACCAAGCTCGCAAAAAGTATGATTCCGCAACCTTTTGATTGACTTCACTTTCGGACATTTCCTCTACTTCACCTGCCCTTGATATAGCGGTATTACAAGCCGCTATACCTTGGTAAAAAGGCGACCACAAATTCCAAAGAACAGGATTAGCGGGTTGGATACCGGAATTGTATGCGTTGAACTCAATAAATGTTCCATCAGATCCATTGGTCCAAAGGTCAGTTCCAAAGAAAACCAGTGGGGCAAAATTGTTTCCCCCAGCAAACAGCGTCCTTGTAAACGTATAGTTGGAATTTACAAGGTCATTGAACCCCTTTTCCGTGGTAAAATAAGTATTGATCGGTGGGGATACTATCTTTTCCTCATCCAGAAAATCACTGGAACAACCGCTCAAAAAAGTAGCGACAATAATGTTTAGTATTACTATATTGATAAGTCTTTTCATAACTATTATTTTTAGAATTGAATATTAAGACCAAGAATAACTGTTCTGGTAGCCGGGTAAGATGAAATAGTTCTTGTTCCATCAACAACAGTTCCAGCCAAATCGGCTTTCATATTGAAATCCCGCATTTCGGATTTTGTCCAGTAGGCCAAGTTTTCGCCTGACAAATAAAGTCTTATGCCTGAAAGTGGCGTTTTATCGATCAATGAGTCCGGGAACCGGTATCCCAAAGAAACCTGTCGAAGGCTGATTAAACTTGCATCCCTGTATGTCAATGTACTTCCATACAACCCGCTACCCTCATACAGCTGATTTGGTCTTGGATAATTATTGGTTGGATTCGTAGGTGTCCAATAATCAAAGACCAACTTATTGTATCGCTTCTTGGAGAATGGGGCAAAAGGCCCTATTGAAGCCATTCCGCCCCAACGAATATAGGTCTGAAAAGAAAGGTCAAAGTTTTTGTATTTAAAGGTATTGGTGATGTTGCTCACAAAATCGGGTTGAGGACTTCCCAATACCATCCTGTCCGCATCGGTAATAGCTCCATCATTGTCCACATCCAAAACTTTTATTTGGCCAGGCTCCTCCCCATAACTTGCAGCTTCAGCACTTTCATTCTCTTGCCATATACCTATCTTTTTGAAGTCATAGAAAACCTCGATTGGTTCACCAATAAACCATCTATTTCCAACATCATCAACCTTTCCATTGTAGAGTTCGTCAATTTCAGTATTGTTGCGAAAGAACGTTAAATCCGTGCGCCAGTTAAAATCTTCTGCAGCTATGTTCACCGAATTCAAGGATAGTTCAAAACCTTTGTTCTTTGTTTTTCCAACATTTTGGAGTACTTGGTCATACCCTGCCGTAATTGGTAGTTTACGGAACATCAAAAGATCATAGGTATTGGTATTGTATACATCCACACTACCTGAAAGCCTTCCTCCGAACAGCCTAAAATCCACTCCTAAATTATAAACTGCCGTGGTCTCCCATTTAAGGTTCCTGTTTTCCAATTCGGTAGGATAATACCCGAATCCGGGTACTTCGTTCCATGAATAGGCACTTCTGTCAGCGCCACCTTGGGTTTGATATGGACTGATTCCCTGGTTACCTGTAACACCGTAGCTCAATCTTAGCTTTAGGTCGTCCAGCCAGTTATCGGTACTTTTCATAAAATTCTCATCCGATATGCGGTAAGCAAATGCTGCAGAAGGAAAATACCCCCACTTGTGATCCGGTGAAAATTGTGATGCTCCATCAGCACGGATGGACAATGTTAGAAGATACTTGCTGTCATATCCATAAAATATCCTACCTGCATAGGACAGAAGTTTAGTCTCGATCAAATTTGAACTTACCGAATTCACCAAGGTTGCACTACCAAGGTTATGGTACCTGGAATCTTCATAGGGAAGGTCACTAACCCCTGCTCCACTTGTCTCCAACCTGGTTGTTTGAATTCCCTGAATGGCTGTTACGGTCAACTGATGTTTCTCATTGAACAGTTTATTATAGGTGAGGATACTTTCATACAACAATAGATTATCCACTGAGTTGTCCACCTGTGCAGTGGCCGTTCCAAGGTTCCTTGCAAGTGAGTAATAGCCAGCTGACTCTTTAATCGTTCTTAACTTGAAATTGGTTCCAAGGTTTAATCTATAGGTCAAATCCGGCGTTATCTTTGCTTCTCCAAAGACATTTAAAACAGCTCCCCAACTTTTATTATCCCATCGATAGGAATCATAAATATAATCTGCCAATGGATTCAACAAAAGGCCATCTGCTGTTGCTGTAAACCTCGGTGTACCATCATCCTCATATAGTTTACCCAGAGGACTGGACTGAAATGCTTGAAACAGCGCCGCACTTGACTTTCTCCTGTTGTATGAATGATTCAATAGAATAGAAGCCCCTCCGGTAAAAATTGGTGAAAATGTAAAGTCCAAATTGGTCCTCATACTGTAACGGTCAAAGTTTTCTCCGGGTATTATTCCATCTTGCTGAAAATAGTTTCCAGAAAAATTATACTTTACTTTTTCCGATCCGCCACTGACCGTCAATTGGTGCTTCTGTTGAAATCCATGCTCATAGAGCAGGTCTTGATAATTTAAACCATTGTCACCTCGCCTTAGACTCTCTATTTCTATTTCGTCGAATATTATTTCATCATATTCATCACTGGTACCTCCTTCTGGATAGTCGCCAATGGCCCGATAGGCTTCCCTAGCAATCTCAGCATATTGGGGCCCATTGGCATAAGGTATGGTACCATAAGCCATTATAGGGCCTCCATAACTTTCGAAAACAAATCTGGGAGCTCCAGTAACTCCTCTTTTGGTGGTTATAATGATTACACCATTGGCCCCTCTAGCCCCATAAATAGCTGTTGAAGAAGCGTCTTTCAACACATCAACGCTCTCAATATCATAAGGGTTTATGTCATTTAACGTACCATAGTATGGGGATCCATCCAAAATAATCAAAGGGTCGTTTGTAGCCGTAAAAGACCGTTGCCCCCTCAGCTGCAATTGGGTTGAAGACCCAGGTCCTGTTCCGGAAGAAACCACATCTAAACCCGGAATCCTACCTACCATTCCTCCTTCAATAGAGGTCATCGGTATATCTGCTATATCTTCTGTACCTACAGAAGCAACCGAACCGGTAACATCTCTTCGCTTTTGAGTTCCATACCCTACGACCACAACCTCATCCAGCGATTGCGAATCCTCGACCATGACAACATCAATAGTGGTTGACAGTCCAACGGTAATTTCTTGTCTGGCAAAACCAATGGAAGAGAACACCAATACCGATTCCGGACCAGAAACCTCAAGGGAATAATTACCATCGAAATCTGCAGCTACACCATTTGTAGTGTTCTTTTCCACTACACTGGCCCCCGGAATAGGAATCCCTTGGTTATCCACAATGGTTCCACTAACCGTCTGTTGAACAATTTTCGGTTTGGGCGGTGGAATATTTTTAATTTGATCCTCCACACTCTTTGTGATGATAGGATGGATGGTTTTTTTAAGGACAATTTGATTTTTCACTATGGAATAACTGACGTATTGTCCCGCAAAAATCATATCCAATATCTCTGGTATACTTTTCTTCCTTACTTCAAGGGAAACAATTCTATCCTCATTGATCTCACCTATCTTGTAAAAAAAAGTGAATTCACTTTTTGCCTCTATTTCTTCAAGTACACTTTGGATGGTCCCATTTTCCACGTTCAGATTTATTTTCGTTTTTTGGGAAAATGTATTCGCTTGCACATTGAGCAAGGCACACACCAAAAGAAAAAATGAGAGCTTCATAGTTCGGTTCTTGTTAAGAATATTTTCCAGAAAGTCTGGAAACCAATCTATTTTTTGCATAATTTTGAATGGTTTTGATTAGTTACTAACATTTCAATTAAAATCAATTATCATCGGGAGGTGTTGCACCACTTCCCGATTTTTTTTATCTGTTCACATCTTCATCATAGGCATCTAGTTTTTTGTTTATTATTATTTTTCCGTCACCGATTTTATAATCAAAGCCTGCACTTTCTTTGAACGTGTCCATTAGGTCTATGATCGATTCTTCACTAAACTTGCCATGAAAACGGGTCCCTTCCAATTCAGAATAGTTATTTTGGACTTCTACATTATATCGACGTTCTATTTTTCGAATGATTTCCGCGAATGAATCGTCATTGAAAATGAGTATATCTTTGGTCCAACCAATATAATCCTCTACATCTACCTCATTTATGTTCAGTCCTTCATGAACCAACGAGGCCTTCTGACCTGGTTTTATCACCATGGGAGCAAAATTGACGGCTTTAGCACCATTGTTACTGACCTTTACACTACCTTCAACCAATACGGTATGATATGTAGATCCTTCATAAGAACTCACATTGAATTGTGTGCCCAACACTTCAACCTCCAGTTCATTGGCCATAACAATAAAAGGAAGCTGCTCATTTCGCTCAACTTTAAAGAATGCCTCGCCTGCCAAGAATACTTTTCTATTTCCATCGGGTAAAAAATTGACCGGAAACTTTAATCTTGTGCCAGCATTTAGGTGGACGTTCGTACCGTCTGAAAGGACCAGTTTAAAGGTCTTTCCCTTTGGGACACTGATCTCGTTATAAACAATGTCCTTGATAGTACTATCTTTCTTATAAGTAAGAACTCCTTTATGTTGGTATGCTATGACTTTTCCAGATTCATTGGTAATTTCCCCTGCCCTATTTTCATTGAGGTTATTTTTTCCCTTTCCTGTTTGAAGAACTATCATTTCACCTTCCATTTTATTAAGCTCCTCCTTTGGGATGCTGAATAAGTAATACGACATGAAGGCGAGGGTCAATCCGATAAAAACAGCTGCATATTTGAGCCAAGAAGCACTATATATTTTTCTCAGGCTACCTTGGTCATTAGTACTGACCTTTGATTTCAACCTTTCCCAAACCTCCTGCTTTATGGTCTCATTAAAATCCAAGTCAGACCAATCATGTCTGTCATCTTGATATGATTCCAAAAAACTTTCCAATAGCTCTTCTTCCGCAACAGTACATTTACCGTTAAGGTACTTTTCAAATAAGCTTTTGGCCTCTTTTTTACTTAGGTGTCTCATGTAGCTCTTTTAGTTGGACATATTGTCCTTCTGTATACTAAGTACCAAATCGTATCAAAAGGTACCTGTTGAGATTACATTATTTTTAATTTTAAGGTATATTTTTTATCATTACACATTTTATTTATGCGTAAAATTGACATTATAATAAGTTTAAAAGGACAATGCTAAATATATCAGAAACTTGTTCTTATATAAAGAAGACGAAGAACAGGGATTGGCTAAAGACTATTTGTTCAGGTGAAATTTGTTGCCTTAAAATCTTGAGGGCCTTGCTTATTTGGTTTTTTACGGATTGTATGGACAAACCCAATTCTTCGGCGATTTCTTTGTTCGACTTTTCTTGAAATCGACTCATGATAAAAATCTCCCTACATCTTGGACTTAGATTATCCACCAGTTTCTCTATCCATGACTCCAATTCATCATATTCCATTCTTCTGGAAGCATTCAATGATGCATCAATTAGGTTTAACCTGGTCAAATCTGTCTCGGTAAAACGTTGGTTACGCAACTTCTTGAAAATTTGGAACTTTACCGCTTGGTACAAATAAGCTTTTAAATGAGTAACCTTATGTTCCTTTCGTTTCACCCATAGCTGAATAAATACATTTTGAAGAATATCTTCGCAAAGTTCTTGTTGTTTAAAGATGTTCATTGCATAGACAAAAAGTCTTTCTGCATATTTAGAGTAAATCTCCTCATAAGCAATCACATCATCTTTTCTAAGACGAAAGAGCAACTCTTGGTCTTTTTCTGGCATTGGTTTTGGCTGATATTCATATAAAACTAATTATTTTATTTTATAAATAGCAATATGATAAGTATTTTTCACTTTTACTGTTTTATTGGTAATATTTAACTACAACCTTTTCGTACAATATATCATGATTTCTTACATATTGTTTCAATTCCAATGAAAAATTCATCCGTTTATTGATTTAAGCAATCAACTTGAAGAGTGGCGATAGGGTTATCGTATTTTTTGGTCAAGGATACCTTATAGTTTTCCACAATAGTATTTAAGGTAGTCGTATCCTATCTGTGTTAGATAAAAGTGAGATACATTAATTTAGACTTATAACAAAAAAGTGGACAATCAGTTAAGAGTCCCGCCTCTGATTTGTGGTTATACATTTCGTTTTCAAATTCCCTGTAAGCTATTTAGTATTCCCCAGAGTTTATGAGCAAGATCATCTCCAAGGGCTCAAAAAGATTGATTTTCAACATCCAATACATATCTTTAGAAAGATTAAAGTTAAAAAATGAGATCAAACAAAGAAGTATTAGATAACTTTGGAAAGTTAATCATTGAAAACATCTATGATGATGGACTGTCCAGTTTAAATCAAATTATTACAGGCACTACTGCATGGGGCAGAAACCAAGACTTAGTAGACTTTTTTATGACCCTTTCGGATTCGGACAAACAATTAATGGAAAATTATGCCCGGACACTTCTAAGGGTCTCATTATTTGCTTTCTTAGGTATTTTTGAAGAGCGGGAAGACTATAAATTAATTTATCAAGAAAATGATAAACAACTCAATTTGGTTGAAATTAGTGAAATGTTAAAATCTGAACTTCATGGAAGTGATAGTTGGATAGAACGTTTTAGCAAGTTTAGCTAATCTGTATTCAACATGTCCAAGCAAACGCAAAAATCACCGAGACCCGATTTATTGTCAAGGTACTTCACAACTCCCTATGAACATTGAGGATTTCACTATAAACAGTGTCAAGGTAAGCGTTCAAATCTTCCAAGGTTTTGTTCCTTGGAAAGGCTTTTCCGCGTTTTTTGTCCCAATTGCACACCTTTATGCACCTTTTTAAACTGACCTCTGCACGCGCTTTTTTTACAGTTACGCACAGGTAGATGTCGTACATGTTCGGGTCGTTGCGTTTTTTTCTTACGAAGAAATTTATTCCTAAAGTGCTGTCTGTCCGCATGTTGTAATAGTTTAAGTTGAACAAATGTTAGTGGTCGGACTGCCCTTAAACCTCAATTGTCCATACCTAAAACTACAATAATCTGTGTATAAGTGTGCTCACCTTATTTCACACCGAAAATTTGGATTTAGATGATATCAAATGAATGCAATAAAAACAAAAAGCACTGTCAATCAGTCAGTTGACAGTGCTTGATACCATGTGAATTATGGTTCGTCGGGATGACTGGATTCGAACCAGCGACCACACGCACCCCATGCGTGTACGCTACCAGACTGCGCCACATCCCGAAAAGGGATTGCAAAAATAGAAATTTTGATGATATTTCTACCCGATACCTTTAAAACTTTTTTCTAAAATATAGGTCTACAGTTTTTGCCGATCCTTTTACTCCCGGTACAGCGTAAAGTGTCCTACGAACTGTTGTTTTTCATTGTCGTTGGCATAAACCACATACCAATAATCCCCAGTAGGCAAAGGCTTACCGTCATACGTGCCATCCCATTTTTTAACTTGATCTAAGCGGGCCACTACTCTACCGTACCTATCATATATAATTACATCGATAAATGGGAAGTATTCACGATTTTCCGGATACCAATAGTCGTTCATATTATCTCCATCTGGAGTAAAGAAGTTCGGCATTTCCGGCATTCCTTCAAAATCAAACGGCATTATCAGTGTTGCTTCACATCCGTTTTGATCTCGCACCATAATCGTTATGTTTGAGTCAACTGTGACATTAAAGGTATTCACCTCTCCGTAGGACTCTCCTTGGAAGAAATATTCATATCCACCAAAGCCACCGGTGGCAATGGCCGTAATTTCATCTGGACCGGTTTTTGTCGCTTCCAATGTGAGCGGTTCATATGCCTCTATTTCAAATTCCACAAAAGTGACACATCCGTTGGCATGGTATATATATACCGTATGCTCTCCAGCCGGAAGATCCCCGAACGTTCTTTGAGTGGTAGCCAATGCTATATCGTCCACATCTAAAGAAAACAATAAATCCGACAACTGGGACTGGTCCTCAATAGAAATAGTCGCAGTGCTATTGGGAAATATTCCCTCACAACCATATTCAACTATTGGTTCCGCAACAATATCTATCCCTATTCCTATTTCCGCAATAACATTGGTTTGACAACCATTGGCATCCCTAACAAATATGACATAGGTTTCACCTCCCTGAAGATTATCAAAGAACAAACTATCGTTTTGAACAAAATCCGCATCGTCGGCAGAATTTACACTAGTAAAATAAGGAGCGGTACCTCCGGTCACTTCAAGGGTCAGGGTTCCGTTGGCATCGCCCATACAGGTTTCGGGCGTGGTATTGACCACTCCTGCTACCAACTCCATGGGCTGGGTAATCTCTACTGTTCTTGTTATGGTACAACCCAAATCATCTTGAATGATGATGTCGTACGTGCGAGGTGCCAAGTCCGTAAAGGTTTTTCTATTTGGATTTACTGGATCATCCCCTTCAAAAAATTCACTTAAGGTATCCGAAATGGAATATCTAATTTGTCCGGTTCCCCCACTGGCCTCAATAATAATCTGTCCATTCATATCTCCCGCACAAACTACCGGTACAGCTTCCAAATAATCCAATACCAAAGGGTCTTTTGGTTCAATGATAATTGGATTGGATATGGCCTCGCATCCTCCACTTTGAGCAAAAACATAATACGTACCGGGATTCAACTCCCTAAAGATACCCGAGCTTTGTGCAGGACGAACAATTGTTGCAGCCGATGGAGGCAACGTATTGGAGTTTACCAAGGTATATACATAGTTTCCTATACCCCCAAAAGCTTCAGATCGTATTATTCCCGTTGCCTCTCCAGCACAATTAATGGTAGCGTTGGTCAAATCCAAATCGATTACCAAAGGTGCAGCTGGATCTAACGAGATTTGGTTGGATTTCTCAAATGGACATCCATTGGAATTTTGAACATCGTACTGGAACGGCCCTGGATCCAAGGTTATATCTGCGGCAATCTCTACGCTGGTCATTCCAGCCCCGAAAGGCACAAATGGGTCAGTGGTTCCCGATCTTCTATAAAAATAATCCACTCCTGGTTCTGGATTGGTCACCGTAAGTTCCATTCTACCTAAATTTCCGCATCCCGGTGGTTGTAATTCCACTAGTTCGGCAACTACGATTTCGGGGTCTTGAATATCAATGGGAAGGGTTGTAAAACTACAGTTCCACCCATCAAAAATGGTTATGGTATATTCTCCTGCAGACAAATTGGCAAATCTCGGTGTGGTTTGAAGACCACTATTGGTACCGTCCGTAATTCTATTCAATTGATATAAGTAGTTTCCAATTCCCTGTCCTCCAGATTCGTTGAATGCTTCGATTACGGCATTGTTATCGTTGTTACAGGCCAATGGGCTTACCACTTGGATATCTGCAGTTATTGGTGTGGGCAATGGTAGGTCAATGTCGATTGTAGATTCACAACCTCTCAAATCACGCACATTTACGGTGTAGGTATCCGTAGACAAGTTTTCAAAAACGGGGTTGGTGTTCGGATAATCCACCAAAATAGTACCATCCGATGCTACCAATTGATATTCATAGGTACCCCATCCCCCATCACCAGTAGCAGTTATTTCACCAAAACCGGGCACATTACAAGTAACCGGTGATGTCTGAACCGCATTCACCGATAGCGCTCTATCGGGGGAACGAACGGTAGTAACATTACTTACCGCATCACAAAATGGAGTATTCAAGGCTTCGATCCTGACTACCAAGTTTCCAGCAGGTACATTTTGAATAATTTCAGGGCTGTTTATCGGTGCATTGGTATCAAAAGTTCCCGTGACCCCTGTGGATGTTTCAACTCCTGCATTGTCTCGTGTGAAAACCTCATAATTATAAACTCCGCTATAATTATTTATTTCCAGACTTATGGAACCGTCACTACCATTAAAACAGGTTACAGGATCTACTTCTGAGATTACCGCCTCAATATTGTTGTATTCGGGCATAGTGATCGTAGTGGTCAAGTATGTACATCCCCCGCTGCCTACATCGGTTACTGCAAAAATATAATCACCTGGTGTGGAAATATCCCAGCTTACCCTATCGCTACCGCCTGAACTTCGTGCGGGCTCCGAACCTAACGGCAAGATTTCCACTTCATAATTCCCTGGACCTTCGTTCACAATAATATCAATAGAACCGGGACTTACACCTGCTCCTGAAGCATCGCAAGTAATTTGGTTCACATTGTAACTAAAGGTAATGTCTGTTGGCGTATTGATGGTTACCGTGGCGGTTTCTTCACAGCCATTTTGATCTCTGGCGGTCAGAATAATGGTTTGGTCCGTACCATTATCAATAACTTCAAAGGTATTGCTGGTCTGGAAATTGGTGCCATCAAATTGTGGCGTACCATCATTCATGCTATACGTATAGGAACCCGAACCTGTTGGGGCGCCCGTGCCATCTCCATTATCATCGGTATATATAGTTATGGTTGCCGTACTAAATTGATTGCTGGATGGGTTACAGCTAAATTCGGTATTGACAGCATTCACCAATAATTCGGTAGGTTCATCTATAATGATGTTGCCTGTTCGATCAGAACAGCCTCTATCCGAAACCACTTCTACCTGATAGGTATCGGGCTGAAGATTATCGAACACAGGTGAACCCTGTGGCCCGGCAATAATATTTGATGTTGATCCTTGATACAAAATATAGCTGATAGGCGTATCGGTATCACTTCCCGGTTGAAGTTCCACAGTTATCGTCCCGTCATCCGCCCCAAAACAAGTAACATCGCTGCTTGGTGTCGCCGTAATCACTGGAGTGTCCACCAAAGAAACGTTTACTATGGCTTCATCGGAACACAAAGGCATAGTGTTGGAGTTTAAATCCGTTACCAGAATATTGTAATCTCCCGGTAACACGTTCGTGAAAATATTGGTGCTCTGCGCTGGACCAATATTGGTCAATGTGGCGGCATCTCTCAATTGATATTCAAAAGTGCCACTTCCCCCAGTGGTATTCACGGTTATCTCACCATCGCCTGCGTTACAGGTCGGGTATGAGGTAGCATCGGCACTGATCGCAAAGAAATCGAATACATCTGCCGTTACCGTATTGATACATCCATTACCATCCCTAACCGTGATGACGTAGCTTCCTGGATTGGGCACTATAAATGTTGTCCCGGTCTGGAATCCACTACCAATATCGTACTGAAAAGTTTCTTCTGGCAATCCCGAACCTGTTGAAAGTGGGGATACCATATTAATTTGATAACCACTTGTTGCGGTACATTGATTGACTACATCGATCACAGGGTTGGGCACCCCTGCTTCTTGAGTAACGGAGAGTGTTGTGAGCGCAGTACACCCATTGGCATCCTGCACATAAAAATCATAGTCGTTCGGGTATGGACCCGGTATTTCAAATGTTGTTTCGGAGGTAAATGTTACTGGCGCAGGGTCACCTGTGGGCACGTAAGCATAGGTATATGGGCCTGTACTCCCAAAACCTCTTACAGTGACCAAGGCCCCGACGTTACATGTGGCCTCCACAAAATTATCGATGGCAATGGATACCGAACTAATATCAATAAAAGCCAAAGTACTTCCACTACAACCATTAGTGTCGTCCGTAACTATAATCTGATAGTTCCCGGGTGCCAAACTTGTAAATGTATCCGTATAAGGTATGGTTTCGCCGCTGAATGATTGGGTAGAAACCGTTGTTCCCGTATCTGTATTTTGCAGGGTTACCGTAAAGTCACCTGGTGCGGAAATTCCAGAAACTTCATAATCAATAGAACCACTGCCCGCCACATTACACGAGGCAGACAAAGAGGTTGCCGCAACGGCCACGGGGTTTACAGGGCCAATTGGATCTATTTCTTGAATATAGGTACAGCCCAAAGCGTCCCTTACTTCCACAAAGTAAGTTACTCCAGGCACTACAAGTCCGGTTACATCGAAAATATCATTACCTGCTCCTGTCCCTGGGGTCCAAATAGGGTCTCCCACTAATCTGAATTCATAAGGCCCTGTTCCTCCCGAGGCCTGAACCCTATATGGAAATACAGTATCGGAACACAATAGCGGTGCTGCATCCAAAGGCGTAAGATTGAGCTGGTTTTGATCAATAACTACCTGATCTCTGTCCTCACACCCTTGAGAATCTGTAGTAATTACAGTATAGTTTCCTATGGGTAGATTCGGGAAGTTTACCGTTGTACTTGCCGTTCCTGTAGAAGACGCTACCATTCCCCCAAATTCATCCACTAAAATATAATCATATGGCCCTACACCATTGTTTATGGTAGTGGATATAGACCCATTCACAGATCCTATCGCACAAACGGCGTCTGTTGGGGTGGCTGTTGCATCCAATGGATCACTTGGTGCTATGGTTACCGAATATGCCGGACTCACACATCCTCTGCTATCCCTGATTATAAATCCACCATGCACACCAGGTCCGTAACCAGAAAATATATTTTGTGTGCTAAAGGTCGCTCCATTATCGTTACTGAACTCATATGGTGGAACGCCCTGAGTAGTGTCAGGAATCAATTCTACCAATCCACTGGTATTATCCCCACATTGAGTATCCGTGGCCACTGCCGTTCCAGCAATGGTTTCTGGCGGGGAAATGGTCACAGTATTGGTCTCTGTAGTACATCCTCTAGCATCTGTAATCAAGAACTGGAAGGTGGTATCCGAAATTATGGAACCATCGTTGGGAATATTGTACACAAACGAATTTCCTGAAATATTGTTATTGTTGGCGGTATATGGAGCACCATTGATACTGACTTCATATATATCGTAATCTCCAGAAGAGGTATATCCATTGCTTATGTCCACCTGAATCTGACCAGGAGGTCCTGCACAATCCAATTCTTGGATGGTGGTTGCATTGGCCATTACTTGTGGTTCTATAGTTGCCGTTACGGTGTCTCTACAATCGTTGGCATCCACTACTTGAATGGTATAGGTTCCCGGGGTTAGTCCCGCAAAACTATTGCTAGCTCCCAAGGAACCTCCATTGATCCTATATTGATAGGGCGCCAAACCACCAGAAGCGTTTACCACCAACGTTGCCGCTGTAAAGTTATCATAACAATAGTCCGATGCCACATTGTCCAGAGTCAAAGTCGGTGCAGCGAGTCGAGTCAATGTAAAACTGTCGGTCACGGTACATCCGTTGGCATCCGTTACACTTACTTGATAGGTTCCATCTTGGGACAAATTGGAGAATGTACTGCCATTTTTGGGCCCACGAGTAGATCCATCGGGCTGGGTCAAAGTATACCGATTACCGCCCCAACCGCCAACGGTATTGATACGAACTGCTCCAATGTTTCCGTTTTGACAGCTCATATCGGTAACATCGAGACTAGCTATTGCAAATGCCGTGGCTGGTTCTTCGATGACCAAAGTTGCCGTATCGGTACAATTGGTTTCTTCATCGGTCACTAAAATTACATAACTACCTGCTGTTAATCCCGTTAACGGTAAAATATTGCTGTTCTGGCCCGTGGTTACCGGACCTCCGTCAATACTATAACTATATGTGGTATTGAATCCATCCACCAAAAAACGTCCCTCACCATCAGAATCGCCAACACAGGTAACTACTTTGGTCTGTTGTCCTTGCACCCCAATGGAACTAATATCGGTAATGGCATAATTTTCATCATACGAACAGCCTTCATCATCGGTCACCCTAAAAGTATAAGTCCCTAATCCCAAACCTGGGAACGTGCTGCTGCCTCCATTGTTTACTGCACTGGCTGCAGGGGCGATAATCTCATAAGTATAGGTTCCCGAACCTCCTGTAACCGTTAAGTCCAAAGTGGCGGTTGTGGTGATACAATCCAAACTGGAAATACTAAAACCGATATCCGATGGCTTGTTCAAAGCATTAAAGGTGATATCGGAAAGCGCCTGTACACAGCCATTGGCATCACGAATCATTGGTGTATAAGTTCCAACTCCCAAATTGGGAAATACCGGATTTGTACTAAAACCGGCCCCAACACTATACTCATAAGGAGCCGTTCCTCCACCTACTCCCGAAATGGTGATCTGTCCTCCATTTTCGTCCAAACAGGTCGGTTCGCTGTCCGGGGTAGCTGTAGCGGTAATTGTTGACGGTGTACCGATAGTTGCTGTTTGTGGCGTTGTTGTACAGGAGAACGAGTCTTGCTCGTAGCGGAGCACAACATCGTAATTTCCCGGGGCTAAATTGGAGAATACATTACTTATCTGAAAAGTAACTCCGTTATCTACACTATACAGTATTTCGTATCCAAAACCACTGGTCACATTTATGGTAATCCTTCCATCATTGGCTCCTCCACAATTGGCATCTTCTTCTATAAAACTAAAAATTGGCGGTGGTATATCCTCTACATCCACTGCTGCGGTTCGTTGGCATCCATTGGCATCCTCCACCAATATATTATATGTACCTGCGGTAGTTACGGAAAAGGTGGAGCTAGAGGTGTAGGTAGAACCAAATGGCCCTCCATCTACACTAAATCGGTACGGTGCGGTTCCTCCATTGGTGACTACGTTCACATTTACAGAAGCAGCTCCACAACCAAAACTATCCGATGCGGTTGCAGAAACGGCCAAAGGACTTATACCTCCACCGATTGTTATGGGATCACCATCAATATCGGTTGTAATGGTTTCCGAACAGTTATTGGTTTCCACCCGAATACTATATGTTCCGGGGCTTACATTTGCAAAAGTGTATGTATCCGATCCGTTAGGACCGAAGGTGTCCACAGTAACCCCATTTTTAACCAATCGATAGGTATAAAAACCCGGTACTCCGGAAACAGCGACATCTATACTGCCCAACTCGCCACTACATAAAATATCGTTTGCAGTAACATCTACATTGATGTCCAGATCATCAACGGTGACAAGATTGGAAGGAAAAACACATGCCGTAGCAGAAACATTCTTTAACCGAACGTATACTCGGTAATCGCCTGCGGCCGTGATATCAAAAAAAGGATCGTCTTGAAAGGGTCCGGCAGCACTGTTCAAGCTATATTCATAACCTGCTGGAACATTGGTCACTTCTACCCTGCCCGGATTGCCACAGATGATATCTTCTTTGATCAATTGTGGATTTAATGGGTTTAGTGTGGATTTAAAATAAAAATATTGACCGGAATCAACACGCACCCTAAATTCGCCAGCAGTGGAAAGATCAAATGTAGGATCCATACCTACTGTATTCCAAGTACATGCGTTATTTATTGTTGGACAATCATCTACAACTGTAGGGGCACAAGAATTAGGGTCAAGCTGTTGCCATTCGTACAAGTTTCCGGACTGACTTAATGTTAGTGTGCGGATATCACTGGTACCACACAAGAAGAATTTTGCCAAAGTGCTTCCATCGTTCGGACATACCACCTCCTCGTTCGCTCCATTAATTATGGTAGCAAACATTGGAGCAGTCGCGAATAATTCAATATCTTCGGAGGATGCTCTTTGGATCGTAGTGCTGGGAACCTTCTTTTCTGTTTTGGACTCTGTAGTGTTGGATACCAAATTAACCAGTATCCTTGTTACATTGGTCTTTGCCAAAACTGTTGAGCCGAAGATTGATATGAACACCAACAACACGACATATAATAAATGCCTTGTTTTTTGTGGGAGCATAGGTTAAGCCTTGTTAAGAAGAACACTCAGATTTGGGGTCTTAATATTCTTTGATAGTAATTTTCTTTTCTTATATAATTCTGATTATCTTAAACACACACGGCACCAAAATATTGCCGTTAATCTATAAAATCTGTTACTTTAACGTAAAAGTATGCAAAAAATTATCCTGATCATCTATTTTTTCGTTGTACTGCTAGGTACATCTTGCGCCCAAACATCCGATAAAGACATAAAAACTCCCAAATCCCTTGATTTTACTACGGAACTTGTCCAAGGAGGCATACAAAACCCTTGGGGAATGGTTTTTCTGTCCAACACTACCTTTTTGGTTACCGATAAGTCTGGCAAACTGATAGTTAGCAAATCCGGAGAAGCCATTGAAGTTGAAAATACCCCTTCAATTTATAACCGTGGCCAAGGCGGATTAATGGATATTGAACTGCATCCTGATTATTCCCAAAATGGATGGATATATTTCTCCTACGCTTCGGAAGAGGGAGAAGGAAAAGGTGGAAACACTGCCATTATGCGCGCAAAACTGTCCGGGTACAAATTGGTTCAACAAGAGGTATTGTACAAAGCATCACCCAATTCGACCAAAGGGCAACACTTTGGGTCACGCATAGAGTTCGACAACGATGGCTATCTATACTTTTCTGTTGGTGACAGGGGAGACAGAGATGTAAACCCCCAAGACATTACAAGAGATGGAGGCAAGATTTATCGTCTACACGATGATGGTCGGATTCCGGACGACAACCCCTTTGTAAACGAACCCAATGCAAAAAAAGCAATTTACAGTTACGGACACCGCAACCCACAAGGCCTAGTATTGCATCCAGAAACAGGAGAACTATGGGAGCATGAACACGGCCCAAGAGGTGGTGACGAACTAAACATTGTACAAAAGGGCAAAAACTACGGATGGCCCGTTATTACTTACGGAATAAATTATAGTGGAACATCAATCACCGACGAAACCAGTAGACCGGGCATGGAACAACCCATCCATCAGTGGACACCATCCATTGCTCCGTCCGGTGTTACCATTGTTACTTCGGATAAATATCCTGATTGGCAAGGAAATCTGCTGGTCGGCTCTTTGGCATTCCAATATTTGGAACGATTGGTAGTCGAAAACAACACGGTCACCTATCGAGAAAAATTACTCGATGGTATGGGGCGAGTCCGAAACGTGCGTCAAGCTCCGGATGGTTTTATTTATGTGGGTATCGAAGGGAAGGGAATATTCCGTTTGGTGCCCAAGTAATCGACCCACTACTTTAATGCATCGATGGCCAGCTTAACAGAACCGTATTTTTTGAGTACTTTTTCAGCTTCATCGTAACTAAGACCAAGCTCTTCCATTATGTAGCGCGTGCCCCTGTCCACCAGCTTGGTATTGCTCAACTGCATGTTCACCATTTTATTTCCTTTTACCCTGCCGATGCGAATCATTAGGGCCGTAGAAATCATGTTCAATACCAGTTTTTGACTTGTTCCGCTCTTCATTCGGGTACTTCCTGTTAAAAACTCTGGTCCAACATTTACCTCAATGGGAATATCAACGGATGTGGCCAAAGGCGAACCTGGATTGTTTGTAATTCCACCCGTAAGAATACCATGGGCCTTGGCATCGGCAATTCCACCCAAAACGTATGGTGTTGTACCGGAGGCCGCTATACCCACAAGAACATCATTTTCATTAATATCGTATTCCTTGAGGTCTTTCCAAGCCTGTTCGGTATCATCCTCGGCAAACTCCACTGCTTTTCTAATAGCTTGATCACCACCGGCAATGAGTCCGATCACCTTATCGTAGGGCATCCCGAACGTAGGTGGTATTTCGGAAGCGTCTAAAATACCTAGTCTCCCACTGGTACCTGCACCAATATAGAAAAGCCTGCCCCCTTTTTCAAAACGTTTGGCAGTCTCATCCACTATTTGGGCTACTTGCGGCAGCACCGACTCCACTGCATCTGCAATCTTTTTATCTTCGTTGTTGATGTTGGCAACTATTTCCAAGGTATCCATTTGGTCCAATCCGTCGTAATTGGATGGCTCCTCCGTAATCTTAATGTGCTTTTCTATCACTATATTATAATATTTGTATGTTCAGATTTTTAAATGCGTCCAGTTTCATGTCCCAAGGTTCCAATTCTGTTATCATTACATCAACTTCTTCTACCCCGCATATTTTATAACGTTGGGTCGACCCGATTTTTTCTGATATGCAAGGCGACACTACTTTTCTTGAACTATGTATCATAGCCTTTTTCATTTGGACTATCT
Organism: Flagellimonas sp. ABD4_174; assembly: GCF_056160185.1. Lineage (NCBI taxonomy): Bacteria > Pseudomonadati > Bacteroidota > Flavobacteriia > Flavobacteriales > Flavobacteriaceae > Flagellimonas > Flagellimonas sp. ABD4_174. Next base: position 1,512,209 of record NZ_JBSWWP010000001.1, on the reverse strand, counting down.
CCCAATCAAATTCCGTTAACCCCTCCATGGGATGAATCGAGTTGGTTCCCAAAAAGCAGATATCCACTTTTATTTCCGACAGCATGTTGATAGCGCTGCCGCCAATGGTAATTTGTGAGTCTTTGGACAATCGGCCCCCAATAAAGATCACTTCAATATTGTCCTTGCTCAAAAGTTGAACTGCAATGGGAAGGCTCGGGGTAAAACATGTGAGTTTTATTTTCGGGGGGAGTTTTCTGGCCAGTTCCAGATTGGTTGTCCCTCCACTCAGTAAAATTACCTGTCCATCCTTAATGAGTCCAAGTGCTTTTTCCGCAATTTGCGATTTTTTTTCTAAGGAATAAATTTTTTTTCCTGTAGGATTATAATTATTAAACCCAAGAGAAACAGCTCCGCCATGCACTTTTTTTAATTGCTTAGAACTATGTAACTCCTTAATATCCCGTCGAATGGTATCCACCGAAACATTTAACCGATCGGCGATATCCGTCAGCAATATTCTGTTGTGGATTCCTACTTCATTCAATATAAACTGGTGTCTTTCTTCTTTTAACATACGTGGGATAAAGTTAAATAAATCCCAAAAACGGAACTAATAACCGCAAAATACTGCAAATAAATGCAGTTTTCAAGTGTAATTGTATATTATTTGCATTTTATTGCATTTAATGCAGTTTTTTGCATACATTTGGAATTAACTTTTCAGCATTTTGCTAGAACCTTATACATTTTGTTATGTACCAGCCTTATCAAGAAGAATTAAGATTTGAGAAAATCCACACCATTATTCATGGAAATTCTGATGTAGCATCGTTATCCGTTGCCAACGAAATTGCCAGTTTGATCAACCAAAAACAGGAAGAAGGAAAAAAAGCCGTTTTGGGCTTGGCTACGGGCTCAACCCCTGTAAAAGTTTACGATTACCTAGTTCAATTTCATAAAGAAGGACGGTTGAGCTTTAAAAATGTCATCACCTTTAACTTGGATGAGTACTTCCCAATGAAACCGGATTCCATCCATAGCTATGTGAGATTTATGAACGAGCACCTGTTCGATCATATTGATATTGAACCACACAATATCCATATCCCAGATGGTAATATTTCCATGGACGAAATAAGAAAGTACTGTGAGGATTATGAGGAGAAAATTAAAAATGTAGGCGGAATAGACATCCAAATATTGGGTATTGGACGAACGGGTCACATTGGTTTTAACGAACCGGGATCCACATTGAACAGTAAAACCCGTCTGATCCGTTTGGACAGAATGACGAGACTCGATGCCGCAAGCGACTTCTTTGGCGAGGAAAATGTTCCCAAACGAGCCATTACCATGGGAGTCGGTACTATTATGAGTGCCCGTAAAATAATTCTTATGGCTTGGGGCGAAGGAAAGTCCAGCATTGTACAACAAGCCGTAGAGGGAAAAATAAAAGAATCGGTTCCGGCAACCTTCCTTCAGTATCACGATAATTGTGATTTTGTTTTGGACGAAGCGGCTGCATCATCCCTAACCAGAAAAAAGACCCCTTGGTTGGCCACAGAGTGTGACTGGGACGATAAATTGATCAAAACCGCCACCATCTGGCTATCAGAAAAGCTTGGAAAAGCCATTCTAAAATTGACCAACGAGGACTACAACGAATACGGAATGGGCAATCTGATCGCAGAGATCGGTTCCGCAGAACAAATAAACCTAAAGGTTTTTAACCAGTTACAGCACACCATTACGGGCTGGCCAGGAGGAAAACCGAATGCAGACGATAGCCAACGTCCTGAAAGAGCACAACCGCACCCAAAAACTTCCTTGATCTTTAGTCCGCATCCAGATGATGATGTGATTTCGATGGGAGGTACCTTATTGCGCCTGGTAGATCAGGGTCACAATGTACATGTGGCATATCAAACCTCTGGGAACATTGCTGTTTTTGATGATGAAGTAATCCGCTTCTTGGATTTTGCCATAGATGTACAAAAAGACAACAAAGAGCTTAAACAAAAGATAAAGAAAGTTAGAGAATTCTTGGCCAATAAAAAGCCTGGTGAATTGGATAGCCCCGAAGTACAAGAGTTCAAAGGCCTGATCAGAAAAGGAGAGGCTTTGGCCGCTTGTAGATATTGTGGCGTACCGGAAGAGAACGCCCATTTCCAGAACCTTCCGTTCTACGAAACAGGGGCAGTTCGCAAAAAACCACTTTCCGATGAGGATGTACAGCTAACGTACGACTTGCTCAACAAATTGAAGCCCCACCAGATTTTCGCCGCCGGAGATCTGTCGGACCCACACGGAACACATAGGGTATGTCTTCAGATTATTTTTAAGGCGCTCGAAAAATTAAAAGAGGACCGGGTAGATTGGATACGGAACTGTTACGTATGGCTGTACCGTGGAGCGTGGCAAGAATGGGACATTGCCGATATGGAAATGGCAGTACCGATCGGACCCAAGGATATGGCCCGTAAGATCACTGCCATCTTTAAACATCAATCCCAAAAGGACAGCGCCATGTTCCCGGGCAACGACGATCGTGAGTTTTGGCAACGCGCCGAACAAAGAAACAAGGACACGGCGAACAGATACAACGAGCTTGGAATGGCAGAATATGAAGCCATGGAAGGATTTGTACGCTATCATTTTTAAAGAACGAACACTAACAACTCGATAAACTAAATTCAATTAAACTACTCAATTTTATGCGAAAACTTCATGACTATTTAGGATTGAGGTTCCGATTGGTGCTATTTGCACTCTTGGTATCAACGCTTTCCGCGTTTGGCCAGAGCCAGTACACTTTTTCTGGAACCGTTACAGAAACCGGAACCAACCTTCCCTTGGCAGGTGCATCGGTTTTTATTGAAAACTCATCATTCGGCACCGTTACCGATTTTGATGGAAACTACACGTTTACTGCAACTCTTGACTCGGGTTCTTACACACTAGTGTTCAGTTCACTAGGATTTACATCACAACGAATATCCATTGATGCCGGTGGTTCAACCACTATTACCAACGACATGGCCTTGGCCGAAGACCTTTTGAGCTTGGACGAGGTAGTTGTTACAGGTAGTGGCGCCGGTGTAAACAAAAGGACTTTAGGGAACGCCATTTCTTCTGTTAAAGCCGAACAATTGGTAGAAAATGGTGCTACACAGATCGATCAGGCCATTTCAGGTAAAATCACAGGTGCATTGGTACAACAAAATTCTGGAGATCCTGCCGGAGGTATCAGTATCCGTTTAAGGGGACCAAGTACCATCGCCGGTAGTTCCGATCCGTTGTATATTATTGATGGAATCATCATTAGCAACTCAAGTAACGAGTTGGTAGACTTAGGGGGTAATGCCCAGAACAGATTAGCGGACATTAACCCTAACGACATTGAAAAAATCGAGGTGATCAAAGGAGCCGCTGCAGCAGCTATTTATGGTTCTCGAGCAAGTAACGGTGTTGTACAGATCTTTACCAAACAAGGTAGGAGCGGTGAACCCAAGTTTACTTTTATGACCAATGCCCGTATCAATGAACTAAGAAAAGAAATTGATTACAATACAGTACCATTGGCCTGGGAAGTTCCTACGGACCGATCTAACCTGGCAACTTACGAAGTGGACCGTTACAACCTACAAGATGAGTTGTTCGATACTGGTTTTGGTATAGAAAACTATCTATCCATGACCGGCGGTACAGAAAAAACATCGTACTTTCTATCGGCTTCACACTTGGACAACGAAGGAATCATTAAAAACACAGATTTTAAAAGATACGGTTTTAAAGCGAACATTACCCAAAAGGCTTCGGATTGGCTGGACATTACCGGTGGGTTCAACTATGTTCGCAGTGTAAGCAAGGATGTACCGAATGGTGGTATCAACAACCCATACGGTGCAATAACTGGTTATGTGTTCAGTGACAACTCAATAGACCCGTCACCGGATGAATCCGGGGTATACCCTGTAACCTCTCCATTGGTTCCAAGAACCAATCCTGCAGAAGCAGTGGCTCGTTTCGATTTCGGTCAGAAAACCAATCGTTTTATCACCAGCCTTGCTTTAGATGCAAAGTTCAACGATAACTTAAGTGCCAAATACACTTTTGGTATGGATTACTATAACCAATCGGCAACGGCATACATTCCAATTAACAATACATCTCCAAATGCCGATGGATATGCAAGAAGAGCTGATTTGAACAACTTTCAGTACAACTCGGACCTTAACGTAACGTATAGAACCGAGCTTACCGATGATATTAGGTCAACCTCTACCATTGGCGGATCTTGGCAGTATGAGGAACGCGAGAGCGTTGGCATAAACGCAACAGGGCTTCCTCCATTGGTTCAAACGGCAACAGGCGGAAGTATTTTAGAGCAAGGCGAAAGCCGTTCACAGATCTCTTATTGGGGTGCCTTCTATCAGCAATCATTCTCGTACAAGGACAAAATTTACATCAATGGTGCCGTGCGTATGGACGGAGCTTCTTCTTTTGGAGAAGACGAACGTAACCAATTGTATTTTAAAGCCAGTGGTTCTTACGTAATGTCGGACGAGGAATTTTGGCAAAACACCTTTGGTGACGCTTTCAACATCTTTAAAGTTAGGGCATCTTGGGGTCAGGCAGGTAACCTTACCGCACTTGGCGCCTATTCAAGATTTACGAATTACAATCCATCAGCATTGACCGGAGCAGTTAGTCTTACTCCAAGCACTCTTCTTGGTAATGCCGATCTAAAACCCGAAAGACAAGATGAGTTCGAATTAGGTTTCGATTCAGGCTTTATGAACAACCGCTTAGGTATCGAGTTTACTTATTACAAACAAAAAGTAACCGATTTGTTGCTGCAAAGGGTACTTGGCCCATCGAGTGGGTTTGGTTCTCGTTTTGAAAACGTTGGTAACTTGGAAAATACCGGTGTTGAAATACTATTGAGAGGAACCCCGATCAAGTCCCAAGATTTTAACTGGGATGTGACCGCTACTTTCTCCAAAAACAAAAACGAGGTTACCAATGTTGCCGGAGGTGGAAGAATTGCGCTTGGAGGAAGTTTCTCTACCAACTACGTAATCGAAGGTGAGCCATTGGGTGTATTCTATCGTCAGTTCTACGCAAGAAACGAAGACGGTTCCATTGCTTTGGATGAAAATGGATACCCATACAGAGGTACAACCGAAGATGGTGAAGCATCCAAGGTAATCGGTGATCCAAATCCAGATTGGTTTGGTTCTATAATCAACGAATTCTCCTATAAAGATTTCGGTCTTAGAGTTCAATTCGACGCCATCCAAGGCTACGATGTTTTCAACTGGAACAGAAGATTGATGGATAACGTAATCTTTGGTGGAGGTTCACAAGTTGGAGCAGAATTGTTAGGTGAGCTTCCCAAAGGATATGGTAGTGCACAAGCTAACATCTTCGAAGAATTCGTTGAAGATGGTTCTTTTGTAAAACTTAGAGAGGTTGCTTTGAGCTACACCCTTAAACCAAAATGGGATTATATAGACAATGTGAAGTTCAGCCTGGTAGGACGTAACCTGATCTCTTGGGACGACTATTCCGGATGGGACCCAGAAGTAAGTGCTGCCGGACAAAGCAACGGTGTAAGAGGATTTGATTTTGCTACGGTGCCAATACCGAGAACCTACCAGTTAGGTGTAAACGTAAGCTTCTAATCTTAAAAAAATTGACAATGAAATTTTATAGATATTCTACATATAAGCTGATGTTCCTGCTAACCACCGTATTGGCAATCACATCGTGCGAAACAGACTTTGACAATCCAAATGCCGCTGCAAGTGATCAAGTTTTCACTTCCAGGGAAGGGATTTTGGCCACTACCATTGGAATGCAGGAACTGTATTCCACTACCGGTATGCGATATATTATCGAAACCCCTGCAATTACTACAAGAGAAGGTGGAATCACCACTACTTTCCAAAACATGATTGACCTGGAAGACGGTGGGGACATCCCTAATACCAATTCCAATGTAGTGGGATTGTGGACAACAATGCTAAGAGTAGTGGGAATTGCCGAGGACATTGCAGCAAATGCTGCCGAACTCGATATCGATGCAGGGACCAAAAGTGGTTTGATCGCCAATGCGAAACTATTTCACGCCATGAGCATCGGAGCCATGGCTCAGAACTATGAGCAAGTAATTGTGGCGACTTCCGAGGACAACCCTCCTTTCATATCAAGAATTGAAGGGTACAACACCGCAATCGCCTTGTTGAACGAAGCCAAGAGTGCCATAGCCGCAAATCCGATTTCTGCAGAGTTCGAAGCAGAGGTATTAAGAGGGGATATTGATTTGGAGAACACCATAAATGCCATGTTGGCCAGATTTAATCTGTTTGCGGGCAACTACGATGCGGCCATTGCTGCAGCATCCGAAGTGGACCAAACCTCTAGTTCAGTTTTTACCTACGATACTCAAAACCTTAATCCAATTTGGAGCAGGGTTTTCCAGAACAGCGCTCCGAACTTTAAACCACAGGACAATTTTGGCTTGCCAGCTAGTTTTGTATTCGAAGACGGTGACGGCAGATTTGACTTTTACATGGTTCCTTTGGATGAATTGAACCAAAACCAATTCCCGATCGAAGATTTGGCAGGTTTCTTTAATGCCGACACAGGATCTATTCCAATTTATCTACCGGACGAGATGAACCTGATTATTGCCGAGGCCAATCTTAGAAAATCATCCCCCGATACAGGTGCTGCCGTTACCGCCCTAAATTTAGTGCTAACCGATACCGATGATGTTTTTGGGGTAAATGCCAACGTTTCTGCTTATGATGGGGATACTTCGGTTGCCGTATTGTTGGACGAGGTATACAAAAACAGAAGAGCAGAACTGTTCTTAACAGGAATGAGTTTGGAAGATAGCCGACGATTTGGAAGACCCGACCCGACCCCTACAGTTCAGAATTTTGACGAAGAACGTAATAGAAACTTTTATCCTTACCCTAACACGGAAAGAGATAATAACACCAATACACCAGATGACCCAGCCATCTGATACAATTTTGTTTTAAGTTGTTAGTTGTTTAATTTAATCTTGCAAAAAGGCCTACATTTAGTGCATACGTAGGCCTTTTTTTTCGCTTATATGTTTCGAATTCTATACATAATCCCAGTTTTTATTTTTCTTTCCTGTGCTACCACCAAAGCCCCAAAAGAAGAATTTAGAGGTGTTTGGGTTGCCACTGTGGCCAACATAGACTGGCCCAAAAGTCCCGATGATCCCGTCAAAAAAAAGAAAGATGATTTTATCGACATCCTGGACTTCTACCAAAATATGAACTTCAACGCGTCCATTGTTCAAGTTAGGACCGCAGGAGATGCCCTCTACCCTACCGATTTAGCACCGTGGTCCAGGTATCTGACCGGTAAGGAAGGAGAGGCCCAAAAAGAGTTCGATGAACCTCTAAAATGGATGATCGAAGAAACACACAAACGAGGTATGGAATTTCATGCTTGGCTCAATCCGTACAGAGCTACAGTTAGCTTGGACACCACCCAGCTCTCACAAAAGCACGACTTTTTCCAACATCCCGATTGGATCATCAAATACGGAAAAAAATATTACTACAACCCCGGACTGCCAGCGGTACGGGAAAAATTCAATCGAATCATTGAAGAACTGGTCACCAATTATGAAATAGATGCCATTCATTTTGATGATTATTTCTACCCCTACAAAGTTGAAGGGGAAACTTTTGATGATACCAAAAGCTATAAAAAATATGGATTGCCGGGCCAGTCTTTGGAAGATTGGAGAAGAAGCAATGTGGATTCCTTGGTGAAGGATGTGCACAAAACCATCAAAAAACATAAACCTTGGGTACAGTTCGGCATTAGTCCATTTGGCGTTTGGAAAAACAAAAGTACCGACCCTTTGGGCTCCGATACCAAAGCCGGACAAACCACCTATGAAGACCTATATGCCGACCCCGTACTTTGGGTTCAAGAAGGTTGGCTGGATTATTTAGCGCCCCAAGTGTATTGGAGCATGGATTACCCCGTGGCATCACATAAGATTATCACATCTTGGTGGGCCAAAAACACACCCAACACCAATCTATACGTGGGCAATGGCACGTACAAAATCAAAAATAATGCAGACAAGGCTTGGAAGAAAAACAATGAAATTCCCAAGCAGTTGCATTTTGCCCGGGATTTAGATAACATTGACGGTAATATCTTTTTCAGCGCAAAATCCTTGATCGGTCAGCACGAAAAGGTCAACAAAAAACTCCAAAAGAAATTTTACAATCTGCCCGCAAAAAATCCAGGGCCATTAAATCGTGTAGTGCGTGTAGTTCAACTTCCCGCTATCAAATCAGTCGAAGTCAGCAATACAATCATTGATCTATGTGTTTCCCATACGGATAATGTTCCTCGTTTTATAAACCTTTACGTTGTAAAACAAGGCAAAACAGAACTCATTGGAAAAGAATACCTTTCCGAAAGTGATGTAGAAGGGTGTTATCAATTCAATATTACAAAAAAACATCTACGAAAAGATTTAGTAATCAACATAAGTGATGCATACGGTAACGAAAGCGCTGTGCAGCCACTAAATTTAAAATAGACCACTCATGCACGATATGCTTGTTCGACTTTTGGACCTTCCCGACATTTCTGAGGCGGAAAAAAACCTCTTCGAAAATCACGGCATAATATTCAAAAGGCCCATTAGTCCGGAAAAAAGTATTGTTGTGGATTGGACAAAGAAGCATTTCAGCAAAAATTGGGCGGACGAAACAGAAGTTGCCTTTGCCTCCAAGCCCGTAAACTGCTTTATTGCTCAGCGTGGACAGGAAATTTTAGGTTTCGCTTGTTTTGAAAGTACCGCCAAGAATTTTTTTGGCCCTACCGGTGTCCTAACCGACCAAAGAGGTAAAGGCATTGGTAAAATATTACTGATAAAGGCACTTATGGCCCTCAAAAATATGGGATACACCTATGCAATTATTGGAGGGGTCGGCCCTGCTGGCTATTATGAACAGGCCGTAGGCGCCAAGATCATAGAAAAGTCGGAAAAAAGTATTTATCAAAATCTATTAAAACAGCCCAAATGAATGTAGCTCCAAAAGATAAAAACGCTTGGTTATGGATTCCTTTTTTATACTTCACTCAGGGAATCCCATACATTCTCGTGGTAACCGTTTCAGTAATCATGTACAAACGATTGGGCATTGGAAATGCAGAAATCGGCCTGTACACAAGTTGGTTATATCTACCATGGGTAATAAAACCATTATGGAGCCCCTTGGTGGACATTAACGGTACCAAACGAAAGTGGTTCTTGGCCATGCAATTGATTATTTCGTTGGCATTTTTGGGAATCGGACTTTTTCTACCGTCCAACTCGTTCTTTATTATCACCTTAGCGTTTTTCTGGATGGCTGCTTTTGCATCGGCCACAAACGACATTGCCTCCGATGGGTATTATATGATCGGCCTTACACAGAAAAAACAATCTTTTTTTATAGGACTTCGCAGCACTTTTTACCGTTTGGCCATGGTTACCGGACAAGGGCTTTTGGTAATCTTTGCCGGTTTTCTGGAAAATAAATACGGGGACAATACCAAAGCATGGTCCATTACAATGATCTGCGCTGCTGTTTTAATGATCGCTTTGACCATATCCAACTTTTTTACCGCACCAAAATTTGAAGAGCCTGTCTCGCGATCGGATGAAAAACCTGCTGGATTTTTCGAAGTATTCGCCACCTTTTTTAGAAAACATCAAATCGGGGTAGCATTGCTGTTTATCCTAACCTATCGCTTGGGGGAATCCCAATTAGTTAAGATGGCTTCTCCCTTTTTACTGGACGGACTGGAAATGGGTGGGTTAGACTATTCCACCGAAGCCGTGGGCACCATTTATGGCACCGTAGGCGTAATTATGCTATCACTTGGTGGCATTTTGGGCGGTATTTTAATATCTCGGGATGGCCTAAAAAAATGGATGCTTCCCATGCTGCTCGCACTAAATTTGCCCAACGCGCTGTATGCACTGTTGGCAGTAACACAAACGACCAGTATTTACGCAGTGGTGGGCACCGTTATCATAGAACAATTTGGTTATGGTTTCGGTTTTGCAGCATTTATGATGTACCTCATCTATGTGGCAGAAGGAGCGTCGAAAACATCGCACTATGCCATTGCGACCGGTTTTATGGCTCTTGGAATGATGCTGCCCGGAATGCTAAGCGGCTACATACAAGAATGGTTGGGTTATGATGGCTTCTTTATATGGGTGGTAATTGCCGCCTTGCCGGCTTTTATTGTGCTTCGTTATTTAAAATACCCTGCCGATTACGGCAAAAAAACTACCGATTCAAATGATTGATACCCATAGAACATACACACTTACCTCTGAACAACTTTCTTTACAACAGAAGGTAGGGCAATTATTTATGCCTGCCGTATTCATCAACGATACCGAAGAAGAGGTTCAAAAAATGGAAAAATTGATCAAGGATCACCATGTAGGATCCATTTGTTTTTTCCACAGCAGGGCCAGTGCCGCAACCAACTTCGAAGGCAAGAAAAAAGTGGTGCACAACGAAAAAAGCTATGATCGGCTATTGGAGCTTATAGACCGATACCAAAAAGCCGCTCAAATTCCGCTCATCATAGCCATCGATGCTGAATGGGGACTTGCCATGCGCATCGAGAACACACCACAATTTCCTTATGCGATCACATTGGGCGCCCTGAACAATAACAACGAACTTATTTATAAAGTGGGAGAAGCCATCGGGAAAGATTGTAAACATGCGGGCATCCAATGGAATTTGGCCCCCGTGGTCGATATCAACAACAATCCGGAAAATCCTGTTATTGGGTATCGGTCTTTCGGGGACGATAGGGATAGTGTACTCTCCAAGGCAGAAGCATTTCTAAAGGGAATGTCGGAAAGTGGGACTCTTAACTCCATTAAACACTTTCCCGGGCATGGCGATACGGCCACCGACTCCCATTTGGGACTGCCTGTTATCGATAAACCCTTGGATGACCTATTGAAGAATGAACTATATCCTTTTAAAAAACTGATAGATAAAGGGGTCGACTCCGTTATGGTCGGGCATTTGCTCTTGCCACAGATAGATCCCGATCACCCATCCACTACATCATCAAAGATTATTTCCGAGCTACTCCGAAAAGAGTTGGGTTTTAATGGCGTAGTAATTTCCGATGCACTAAATATGCATGCCGTATCCAAAAAGTTCGTTGAAAAAGGGGCGTTGGAAGCGGCTGCGTTTTCTGCTGGTATGGATGTACTATGCTTTACCGAAAATGTGGCGGAAGGCATTACAAGAATCATAAATAATTCAACTAAAAAACAAATAGAACAAAGTTTTGAAAGGGTTTGGGCATTAAAACAGAAAGTTTTCGCCCCAAATACCGCTGTGCAAGCTTCAAATGGGGATACTGTCCAATTAAACAAAGAAATCGCCCAAAATACCATTACGGAGCTTTATGGCAATCCGCTCCTGGCAGAAAAAATCAAATCCTCCAACTTCTTGAATGTTTCTATAAGTTCTGGAAAAAGGAACCACTTTGCGGAACAGATAGCGGCACATTCGGGAATACAAGCCATAGATTTGGATACTGCATTGGCATCGGATAAAAAAAATGCCTTGCTGAGTATATTTCCACCCGCTGTAAAACCTAAAGATTTTTTTGGGTTTGATAAGAAGACATTGGCGTTGATCCATAGACTGATTCAAGAAAAAAACATCTTGATCTACCTTTTTGGCAACCCTTACGTGCTCGATATTTTACAATTGGCAGCGAATTCCAATGTAGCATTGATCTATCAGGATTTTCCAGAATTCCAAGAAGTTGCCGTTGAACACTTTTTAGGAAAAATAGAAGCTAAAGGATCGCTTCCCATTCAATTGAAAACATTCCAGCTATGAGTGATGAAATCAAAAAATCTTGGCATAAAAATGCCGAAGAATGGGTGAAAATTATTCAAAACAACGCCATTCCATCAAGAAAATATACAAATACGGCCATTCTCGACACACTAAAATCTTTGGATGGTGACTCCTTGGCGGACATTGGCTGCGGAGAAGGTTGGTTATCGCGGGAAATGCACACCTTGGGTTGGAAAACTACAGGAGTAGATGCAATACCAGGCTTAATCGAGCAAGCAAAAAAACAAGGTGACCAATCTTTTGAAGTGTTCACTTTTGAGGATATTATTGACGGAAAAGCAATTCCAAATGCACCTTTTGATGTTGCAGTCTTCAATTTTTGCCTGTATCTAAAAGATGGAACACAAGAATTGTTTTCCAATACTTTAAAGCAATTAAAAGCAAACGGCACCATTGTGATTCAGACTTTGCACCCCTATTTTTTGATTGAAAACGGTCTACCATATCAAAGTCAATGGCTCTCCGATTCTTGGAAAGGCCTGCCGGGCAACTTTACCGACGGACATTCTTGGTATGCTCGGACCATGGAAGATTGGATCGAGGTATTAAATATGGTTGAGCAGAGTAAATTTAGTTTTAAAGAAATCTTGAATAATGAACACAAGCCGATTTCTTTAATCATAAAAATAAGTAAGATATGAACACGTATAAAGTCTTGGGACTAATGTCCGGTACTTCTTTGGACGGTCTCGATATTGCCTATTGTCATATTTGGGAAGAGGCCGGAAAATGGAATTTTTCCATTAAAGAAACCGCAGAAATAGATTATTCCGACAAAATGCGGGAAAATCTTAAAAACGCCATCCATCTTTCCGAAGAAGACCACGATCAATTGCACAAAGATTATGGAATTTTTTTAGGGCAAAAGACCAAGGAGTTTATAGAAAACTTGAAAAGAGATGTGGATTTTATTGCAAGTCATGGACATACTTCCCATCACAGACCGGAAGAAGGGATTACGTTTCAACTTGGAGATGGTCAACTATTGGCCAACACTTCCGGAAAAAAGGTAGTGTGCGACTTTAGAACCAAAGATGTGGCACTAAAGGGACAAGGAGCTCCCTTGGTACCCATTGGTGATGAGCTTTTGTTCCATGAGTATGACTTTTGTCTGAATTTGGGCGGCATCAGCAATATTTCTTTTAAAAAGGACGGTAAACGTATAGCCTATGATATTGGTTTGGCCAATATGCCCTTGAACTTTATTACCCATAAAATGGGTATGGCCTATGATGAAGATGGAAAATTGGCACGTTCTGGAAAACTGGACCGGCCCATGCTGGACAAACTGAACAACTTGGAGTACTACCAACTGCCCAATCCCAAATCCACGGGCTTTGAATGGTTTTCCTCCGAGATTCTACCAATAATAGAAAGCTCAAAAGCTTCCAATAAAGACCTGTTGCACACATTCATCCACCATAATTGCGAACAAATCGCAAATGCAGTACATCAGCACAAGAACAGTAGCGAAACTGACATCAAATTATTTGCTACGGGAGGGGGTGCACTTAACTCTTTCTTTATCGAAACGCTTCAAGAAAAGTTGGGCAGGGAAATCCAAGTTGTTGTACCGAGCAAAACTTTGATCGCTTATAAGGAAGCCTTGGTTTTTGCTTTAATGGGCGTTTTACGGCTAGAAGGTAAAATAAACGTATTAAAGTCAGTTACCGGTGCAACGGAGGATTCTTGCAGTGGTGAAATATTCATGCCCACAAAGGTTTAAGTCGTAGCTACCCTTTTTCTTTTAGGTTTGTTCACCCAAAGAAAAATGGTCAATGCGCACAATCCGCAAATGGCCAGACCGGCAAATAAAGGCCAAACCGTGTCTTTTACGAATTCACCGATAAAAGTGGCTATAGGTATGGACAGTAGAGTGGATACAAATCCGTTAATAGCAGCACCGATACCAGCAATGTGACCGATAGGCTCCATGGCAATGGATCGGAAATTTCCCCACATAAACCCAAGACAGAAAAACTGGATGGAAAGAAACCCTACCAAAATATAAATGCTGGGATTTGGTGAGTTCAAAAACAAAATGGAATACAAAATGGCAATAACACAAAAGGCTATAGTGGCCATAAGCGAAAGTTTCCGCATTCCAAAACGCATAACCAGAGTTCCGTTTAAAAAAGTTGAAAGACCTATGGAAATGGCCAATCCTGCAAAAATGTATGGAAACATTTCCTTGAGTGCGTATTGATCTTCAAAAATATGCTGGGCAGAACTTAAATACACCAAAAATGCTCCGGTCACCAGTCCCGATGTCAATGTAAAAGCAACCGTTTCCCTATGTTTGATAAATTCGCGAACACCATCGATAAACACATGCTTAGTGAACGGTATTTTATATTGTGGATGTAAAGTTTCCTTTTGACGTTTCCAAAACCAAATAGCAACAATAAGTACAAATACCAATTGAACATAGAAGATGGCCTTCCACCCGGCAGCGTCCAAGATAAGCTTACCAATGGCAGGAGCCACGACCGGTACCAGAATAAAGAAGGCAACCACAAAAGACATAATTTTTGCCATGTAGTCTCCTTCGTAGGTATCCCGAATAATGGAGATGGAAATGGTTCTTGGAGCGGAAAGTCCAATACCCTGTAAAATTCTTCCGACCACCATAATTTCCAACGAGGGCGCATATAAACAAATAATACTTGCCACTAAAAATATTACGAAACCAACATAAACCACCGGTTTTCTCCCAAAACTATCGGATATGGGGCCAAAGAATAATTGTCCCAGACCAAGACCCAAGAAAATCATGGTGACCAATAACTGGTTATCCGTTGGGTCGGTACTATTAATAGCTTCTCCGATATTGGAAATGGCAGGCAAAATGGCATCTATGGCCAAGGCCACGATGGACATTAAAGCAGCCATCATGGCCACAAACTCAAAATTGGGTTTTTGATTTTGTTTTTGCATCCGGCAAAATTAGTGATACCCAATGGATCGCTAAAGCTTTTAAGAAAGGTTTAATGTTATGGAAACACTTATAACGTTGTAGTTAAAAATAAGTAAAATCAATCCTTGGAATTTTCTCTCGGTTTCGCTCAGGATTCGATGTAAAAAATCAATCTACCCAACAATTCACTTTATAACTACTTCAATATTATTATTTTCCAACCTTAAAGTTGAAACCTCTTAAATCCGGACTAACCTACAACGGAATGTTGCCGTGCTTCTTCCAAGGGGTCTGCACTTCTTTTTTTTCCAACATGGCAAACGTTTTCAACAATTTACTTCGGGTATCCTTTGGTAAGATTACCTCATCAATAAAACCGCGTTTGGCCGCCCTGTAAGGGTTAGCGAACTTGTCGGCATATTCGGTTTCCTTTTCCTTCAGTTTGGCTTCTGGATCTTCGGCTGCTGCAATTTCACGCCTAAAGATAATCTCACTGGCACCTTTCGCACCCATTACGGCAATTTCGGCAGAAGGCCAAGCATAGTTAAAGTCCGCACCAATGTGTTTGGAGTTCATTACATCATAAGCACCGCCATAGGCTTTGCGTGTAATTACGGTGACTCTTGGCACGGTTGCTTCACTTAAGGCATATAGTAATTTAGCGCCATGCATTATAATTCCGCTCCATTCCTGATCAGTTCCTGGCAAAAATCCGGGAACGTCCACCAGCACCAATAAAGGAATATTAAAGGAATCACAGAATCTCGTAAATCGTGCCGCTTTCCTGGAACTCTTTACACCAAGTACCCCGGCCAAGAACATGGGTTGATTGGCAATTACACCTATACTTCTTCCACCCAACCGGGCAAAACCGGTAATTATGTTTTCCGCATAATCCTTATGAATCTCGTAAAACGAGTCTGCGTCGATGATCCCATTGATCACATCGTGCATATCGTAAGGTTTGTTGGGATTATCGGGTACGATCCCCATTAGCTCCTCTCTGGTTTCATCCCCAAGTTCGTAGGGCAATAATGGCGTGGTTTCTTTATTGTTTTGAGGAAGATAATCCAATAATTTTCGGATATCGTCCAAACAAGCTGCATCGTTGGTAGAGGTTTTGTGGGCCACTCCCGATTTTACCGCGTGGGTACTTGCCCCGCCCAATTCCTCGGATGTAACGGTTTCGTTGGTTACCGTTTTTACCACATTGGGTCCCGTTACGAACATATAACTGGTTTCCTCTACCATTATAATAAAATCCGTCATGGCGGGGGAATACACTGCACCGCCTGCACAAGGCCCCATGATAGCGGAAATTTGAGGAATTACGCCGGATGCCTGCACATTTCGGTAAAAAATATCGGCATAACCTCCCAAGGACCGAACCCCCTCTTGTATTCTAGCACCTCCCGAATCATTTAAACCAATAATTGGAGCGCCTACCTTCATGGCCAGGTCCATGATCTTACATATTTTTTCGGCGTGTGTTTCCGACAATGCGCCACCAAAAACAGTAAAGTCCTGTGCATACACATAAACCAATCTTCCGTTTACCGTTCCATACCCGGTTACAACACCGTCCCCGTAATACATTTCCTTGTCCATACCAAAATCGGTGGTACGGTGGGTCACCAAAATTCCCATTTCTTCAAAGGAACCTTCGTCTAAAAAATAAAGGATTCGTTCTCGGGCGGTAAGCTTTTTCTTTTGATGTTGTTTTTCAATCCGTTTTTCGCCACCCCCTAAATGGGCTTCGGCAATTTTTTCTTGTAATGCTTTTATTTTGGGATCCATAGGATTCAGTTTGAAGGTAATCGTACTATTTTTTTATCTTCCAGATATTGATGCAGTGCAACCATTGCGGCAATCTCGGCCTCGTTGCCCATTTGATCCTTTATTTTCTCTGGAGAATAATAATTCTTTACAAAATGGGTATCAAAATTCCCTGATCGGAATGCTTCGTGGGCAAAAACAAAACTTCCAAAGGGCAATGTCGTCTGCACTCCTTTAACTTTGTAATTCTGAATTGCTTCGAGCATAAGTTCAATGGCTTCTTCCCTAGTTTTACCATAAGTAATGAGCTTGGATAACATAGGGTCATAGTAAATAGGTATGTCCATGCCCTCCCTAAATCCATTGTCCACCCGAATGCCATCGCCCACTGGCAATTGATAGGTCTCCAAGTTTCCTACACTAGGGAGAAAATCGTTTAAGGGATCTTCCGCATATACCCGTAATTCCACTGCATGCCCTTGAATTTTCAAGTCTTCCTGTTTCATAGGCAGTTCTTCTCCCCGGGCCACTTTTATTTGTAGCTCAACCAAATCCACTCCGGATATTATTTCGGTGACCGGGTGCTCCACTTGCAAACGGGTATTCATTTCCAGAAAGTAAAAATTGTGGTCGGCGTCCATTAAAAACTCCACTGTGCCAGCCCCAATATAATCGCATGATTTTGCCACTTTACAAGCTGCAATCCCCATTTCTTCTCGCAGTTCAGGAGTTAGAATGGCCGATGGTGCCTCTTCGACCACTTTTTGGTGGCGACGTTGCACGCTACATTCCCTTTCAAAAAAATGAAGTACGTTTCCGTGGGTATCGGCCATAACCTGAACCTCGATATGCCGGGGAGATGTAACATACTTTTCCACAAAAACGGAACCATCTCCAAAGGCCGAAGTAGCCTCACTAATGGCACGTTGCATTCCGGATTCGAGATCTTCTTCTTTTTCAACGATTCGCATTCCCTTTCCTCCACCACCAGCAGAGGCCTTGATCAACACAGGGTAACCTACTTCATTGGCTATGTCGTGGGCCTTCGCCACATCGGAAATTGCTTCGTCTATACCGGGGACCATAGGAATATCGTAAGCCTTTACCGCTTCCTTGGCAGCCAATTTGCTTCCCATTATTCGAATGGCCTTGGATTTTGGCCCAATAAACGTGATGCCGCTTTTTTCAACAGCTTCGGCAAAATCGGCATTCTCGCTTAAAAACCCGTATCCCGGATGAATACCATCCACATTCAGGCTCTTGGCCACCTCAATTATTTTGTCACCTCGTAAATACGATTGGTTGGATGGTGCCTCACCAATACAAACCGCCTCATCCGCAAATTGGACATGCGGTGCATTGCGATCTACTTCCGAGAAAACAGCTACGGTCTTTATGCCCATTTTTTTTGCGGTCCTCATTACACGAACTGCAATTTCGCCACGATTGGCCACTAATATTTTTCTCATGATGTTTTATTGAAATTCTATCAACAATTGTTTCTTTTCAACGGCATCACCTTGCGACACGCCAATTTTTTTTATCACACCATTACGTGGTGAGGTAATTATATTTTCCATTTTCATGGCTTCCAAAATTACCAATTGGTCCTCTTCGGATACTTCTTGGCCTTCCTTCACCAAAATATCCAAAATCAGTCCCGGCATGGGGGCAGCAATGGAGTCTATGTTTTTACCGCCATTGGTGGCAAAGCCCATTTTTTCTATGAGTTCGTCCAGAGGAGTTTGTATGGTGGCCCGATGTTCGCTTCCATCGACACTAATGGTATAAACGCCATTGTTAAAATCGGTCTCCAAGATCTTTACATGGTACGACCTACCCTCCTTTAATAAATGAAAGGTGCCGTTACCGGTTTTGATCAGATCTAACGAAGATATAGTGTCGGTGGAGAGTTTAAAGTCGAAGCCATCCCCTACTTTAACAGAGTATATATTGTCCATAAAAAAGGTTTCCATTGGTTAGCTTGATAAATATAAAGGTTAATGAATAAAAAACCATGTAAAGCTATACCTAATAAGCAGGATAAATTATGACAATCATCATTAATTGTTTTTATTGTAATCATTAATTATGCAGTATACTGGGATAGTTGGGAACAAAATCATTTGTTTATTTTTGACGACAAATTTTAAACTATGTTGATCTTAGGGATAGCAGGGGGCACAGGGTGCGGAAAAACAACGGTTGTAAACCAGATCGTGGAGCAATTGCCCCAAGATGAAGTGGGTATAATATCCCAAGATTCCTATTATAACGATCTTTCCCATTTAAGCAAAGAAGAAAGAGCGAAGGTAAATTTTGACCACCCCAACTCCATAGATTTTGATCTGCTGATCGAGCACATAGAACTATTAAGACAGGGTAAGTCCATAGAAACCCCCATTTATTCGTTCGTGGAAGAAACCAGGATGAAGGAAACCATTACCACACACCCCCGCAAAGTTATGATCGTGGAAGGTATTTTAGTTCTGAGCAACCCCAAATTAAGGGAAATGTTCGACATTAAAATCTATGTGCATGCCGATTCGGATGAACGTTTGATCAGGCGGCTACAAAGGGACACCCGCGAACGGGGACATGATTTGGACAAGGTTCTAACAAGGTACCAAACCGCTGTTAAACCCATGCACCTTCAATTTATTGAACCATCCAAGGAGTTTGCGGACATAATTATCCCGAACAATCACTATAATACCGTAGCCGTGGATATTGTTAGAACCATAATCAACAATAAACTTGTATAGGTATGGGGTTAAAGGAATTGAAAAAAAAGAAGTGGTTCAAAATTATGACCAATACCTATATTTTGGTATTGACCATATTCGTGATCTGGATGGCCTTTTTTGATACCAATTCCTTGTTGATCCATTTGGAGCTGGAAAATGAAATAGACAAGCTCGAAAAAGAAAAAGAATTTCTGGAAACTGAAATTGAGAAGGACAAGGAAATCTTAAAAAAAATGTCCGACGATAAAGAATTGGAGAAGTTGGCCCGAGAAAAATATTTTATGAAAAAGGACAACGAAGAAATATTCCTTATCGAATATGAAGACAGCTTAAAGACTAAACAAAAATGAGCGACACTAACTTATTTCAAGAATTTCCCGAAGTCTCCACCAAAGAATGGAAACAAAAAATACAGGTAGACCTTAAAGGCGCAGACTACAACGAAGCATTGGTCTGGGAATCTTTGGAAGGCATCAATGTAAAACCATTTTACAACCAAGATGATCTAAAGGACATTCACTCCTATTCGATGCCCAGCGACCACAAATGGCACATTGGGCAAGCCATTTATGTCGCAGACCCTATCAAAGCCAATTCCAAAGCTCTGGAAATTTTGAAAAAAGGAGTGGAGAGCCTTGTATTTACCATACCAGAGGAATCCATCGATTTTGAAAAATTGCTATCGGGCATCGACAAGACCGGAGTGGTACTTTATTTCAATTTCGAGTTTTTAGCCCTGGAACCTACAAAAAAGCTAGTCTCTCTCCTATCTAAAGAAAAGGCTAAGGCTTATCTGAACATAGACATTATCGGCAATTTGGCCAAAGAAGGCAACTGGTTCTACAATTTGGAAAAAGACCACGATATTTTTACCGAATTGGTGTCATTGGGCACTTCGGACATCTCCTTAATAGGAGTAGATCTATCGCTTTATCAAAATGCTGGAGCAAATATGGTCCAGCAATTGGCCTACGGCTTGGCCCATGCCAACGAATACCTCGACCATTTTATCAATTCCAAAAAAATCGAGGCACATCTCCCCATTACATTTAAAGTTGCGGTGGGCAGTAATTATTTTTTTGAAATAGCCAAAATAAAAGCACTTCGGTGGCTTTGGAACTCCTTGGCTTCGGAATATGGAATTTCCGGTGAGTGCCATATTATGGCCCAACCCTCCAAACGTAATAAAACACTCTACGATTACAACGTAAACATGCTACGGACCACATCCGAAAGCATGTCCGCCGTTTTGGGGGGTGCCGACACGGTTTCCAATTCGGCATACGATGCCATATACCATAAGGACAATGCATTTGGAGAACGCATAGCCCGCAACCAATTGCTACTTTTAAAAGAAGAAGGGTATTTCTCCGATGCAGCCCCATTCACGGACGGTGCCTATTATATAGAATCGGTAACTCATCAATTGGCGAAAAAGGCTCTTTCACTTTTTAAACAGGTTGAAAAATCCGGAGGTTTTTTGGAAAACTTAAAAAAGGGCAACATCCAACAAAAAATAAAGGAGAGTGCCGAAAAAGAACAGCAACTATTTGATGCAGGAAAGATCGTTTCCCTAGGCACCAATAAATACCAGAACCCGCAAGATAGGATGAAAGACGACCTTGAACTCTATCCCTTTGTAAAAACCAAAGCGCGCAAAACCATTATCGAGCCCATTATTGAAAAACGATTGGCCGAAGCCACCGAACAAAAAAGATTGAACGATGAGTAGAAAAGACCTTCAACATCTGGAACTATCTGTCAGGTCGAGCGTAGTCGAGACCCAAAAAAACGGACACGAAAATTTTGCCGCGGGCATTGCCCCTTTCTTGCGTGGCCCCTACTCTACAATGTATGTGCGCAGACCATGGACCATTCGCCAGTATGCCGGGTTTTCAACAGCCGAGGAAAGCAACGCCTTTTACCGAAGGAATTTAGAGGCAGGACAAAAAGGCCTTTCAGTTGCTTTTGACCTACCCACCCACCGTGGATATGATTCGGACAACGATCGTGTTGTTGGCGATGTGGGCAAAGCGGGAGTTGCCATAGATTCTATCGAGGATATGAAAATCCTGTTCAACGGAATACCTTTGGATAAAATGTCGGTTTCCATGACCATGAACGGGGCTGTAATTCCCATTATGGCCTTTTACATTGTAGCAGGATTGGAGCAAGGAGTGGCCATGGAGCAACTTTCCGGGACCATCCAAAATGATATTTTGAAAGAATTCATGGTTCGGAATACATACATTTATCCTCCCTCACCGTCCATGCAGATCGTGGCGGATATTTTTGAGTTTACCAGCAAACACATGCCTCGATTCAACAGTATCAGTATTTCCGGGTACCATATGCACGAAGCAGGAGCTCCTGCCGCTATGGAATTGGCCTACACCTTGGCCGATGGGGTAGAATATATTAGAACCGGGATAAAGGCAGGACTAAAAATTGATGAGTTCGCTCCTCGCCTATCATTTTTCTGGGGGATCGGAATGAATCATTTCTCCGAAATTGCCAAAATGAGGGCAGGTAGGATGCTCTGGGCCAAATTGGTCGAACAGTTCAACCCGACCAACCCAAAATCATCCATGCTCCGAACACACAGTCAGACCAGTGGCTGGAGCTTAACGGAGCAAGATCCATTCAACAATGTCGCAAGAACTACGATCGAAGCCATGGCGGCAGCATTTGGGGGCACACAAAGTCTTCACACAAATGCCTTGGACGAAGCCATAGCACTGCCAACCGATTTTTCTGCACGGATTGCTCGAAACACACAAATATATCTTCAGCAAGAAACACACATCACTAAAACCGTTGACCCTTGGGCCGGGAGCCATAAAGTGGAACAACTCACCCAAGAAATTGCAGAAAACGCATGGGAATTGATCCAAGAAGTAGAAAAATTGGGCGGCATGACAAAAGCCATTGAAAAAGGTATCCCAAAAATGCGTATTGAAGAGGCCGCAGCCAAAAAACAAGCTCGTATCGACAGTGGACAAGATGTTATTGTAGGAGTGAACAAATACCGCTTGGAAAATGAGGACGACCTTCAAATTTTGGAGGTGGACAATGCCAAGGTGAGAAAACAACAAATGGCACGTCTTGACGAAATTCGAAACAAAAGGGACTCAAAAGCCGTAGAAAAAGCGCTCGATGCAATTCGAATTGCATCGAAAAAAGCCATGAACAACGATTCGGACCGTGGAAATTTGCTAGCTTTAGCAGTAGAAGCAGCCAAATTACGTGCAACCCTCGGCGAAATTAGCGATGCCATGGAAAGTGCATTTGGACGATACAGAGCTAAAATTCAATCTTTTACCGGAGTGTATTCCAAAGAAATTAAAAACGACGCGAGCTTTGAGAAGGCTCGAAAACTGGCAGACAGCTTTGCTGAACAAGAAGGCCGGAGACCTCGTATTATGGTTGCAAAAATGGGGCAAGACGGTCACGACCGTGGAGCCAAAGTTGTTGCCACAGGATATGCCGACCTTGGTTTTGATGTAGATATAGGACCATTGTTCCAAACCCCGGCCGAAGTAGCCAAACAAGCCGTAGAAAACGATGTGCATATCTTAGGAATTTCTTCCTTGGCCGGAGGACACAAGACCTTGGTTCCAGAGGTAGTAAAGGAATTGAGAAAATATGGGCGTGAGGATATTATGGTAATCGTGGGGGGAGTGATCCCAAAGCAAGATTACGACCATTTATTGACAAATGGTGCCGTTGCCGTTTTTGGTCCAGGGACCAAAATAGCCGATGCCGCCACAGAGATGCTGAATATTTTAATGGACTAAAACTTTAAGACTCTACCAATCAAAAGTTTAACGTACTTTAACGCAGAATACTAGGTTTATTCACCCACTGTTAACAAATTACATTTTATTGCGTCCTAAATAATCGTATTTTTAGCCCCTAACTTACTATGAAATGGGCAAGATTATTGCAATTGCAAACCAAAAGGGTGGTGTAGGCAAAACTACCACAACGGTAAACCTTGCGGCCTCCCTTGGTGTATTGGAAAAAAAGGTATTACTTATTGATGCCGACCCCCAAGCCAATGCAACATCTGGTTTAGGTGTTGACGTGGATTCTGTAGAAAAAGGAACCTATCAGCTTTTGGAACACACCATGAGTGTTGAAGAAGTGACCATACCTACGGATTCACCGAACGTAGATTTGGTACCTGCACATATTGATTTGGTTGCCATCGAGATTGAATTGGTGGACAAGGACAATCGGGAATACATGCTCAAAGAAGCCTTGAAAAATCTGGGCGATAAGTATGATTTTGTATTGATTGATTGCGCCCCCTCACTAGGCCTATTGACCTTGAACGCACTTACGGCTGCAGACTCCGTAATGATTCCTATACAATGTGAGTATTTTGCCTTGGAAGGTCTTGGCAAACTATTGAACACAGTAAAGAGCGTCCAAAAAATACACAACAACGATTTGGACATCGAGGGCATGCTCTTGACCATGTACGATTCCAGGTTACGACTGTCCAACCAAGTTGTTGAAGAAGTAAAAAAACACTTTGCGGATATGGTCTTCGATACCATTATCCAAAGAAACGTTAGGCTCAGTGAAGCTCCAAGTTACGGGGAGAGCATCATAAAATATGACGCCAGTAGCAAAGGAGCGTCCAATTACCTTAACTTGGCCAACGAAATTTTGAAAAAAAACAAGGAGAAAGTTTAAATGGCGAAAGCAACAAAAAAACAGGCTTTGGGAAGAGGCCTGTCCGCCCTTTTAAAAGACCCGGACAACGATATAAAGTCCGTGTCGGACAAAAATGCGGATCAGGTAATCGGCAATGTAGTGGAACTTGATGTAAATTCCATAGAAGTAAACCCTTTTCAACCTCGTTCCAATTTTAACGACGAAGCACTCGAAGAACTGGCCAGTTCCATCCGTGAGTTGGGCATTATACAACCCATAACCGTTAGAAAACTGGACTTTAACAAGTTCCAACTGGTTTCCGGGGAACGTAGGTTCCGTGCTTCAAAATTGGTAGGATTGGAAACTATTCCTGCCTATATCCGCATCGCCAACGATCAGGAATCCCTAGAGATGGCCTTGGTGGAGAACATCCAAAGACAAGATCTTGACCCTATCGAAATCGCACTCTCCTACCAAAGGTTGATTGATGAAATAGAAATCACCCAAGAAAAATTGAGCGATCGTGTGGGCAAAAAACGTTCCACCATTACCAACTATCTACGATTGTTAAAACTCGACCCCATTATCCAAACGGGTATGAGAGATGGGTTTATAAGCATGGGGCATGGTAGGGCATTGATCAATATCGACAAGAAAAAGGAACAGATAGCGATCTACGAAAAAATTGTATCGGACGGCCTTTCCGTTAGAGCTACGGAACAATTAGTAAAGTCGCACAAAAACCCAAAAGCCACTGCAACCGAGAGCAAAAAAAATTCGCAGAACGTACCCGGGTTTGTTTCCGAAAGTTTGGATTCCATCAAGAACCGGTTGGCCACCAAAGTGGATATCACCGCCTCGAAGAACGGAAAAGGAAAGATTGTGATACCATTTCATTCCGAAGAAGAATTCCAGCGCATCAAAAAATTATTGACAGGTGAATAAAAACCTCCTTTTATTGCTCTTTGCCTTTTTGATGTTTCAGTCCAGCTTTTCTCAAGAAGAAGAAAAAACTGAACGGACGAAAAAAACTCAAGATACCGATTCCCTTACCCAAAAAATGGAGGGAGAGGGTGTTACTTTTGAAGAAGTTACAAAAAAAGAGAACATCAACCCATTGGCACCCAGTAAAGCCGCATTCTATTCTGCCATTCTTCCAGGTTTGGGGCAGATATACAACAAACGGTATTGGAAAGCTCCAATAGTTTGGGGAGCTCTGGGAACCAGTATCTATGTGTATTCCTTCAATAATACAGAATATCGCAGGGCAAGAAATGCCTTTAAAAGAAGACTTGCCGGGTTTGCCGACGACGAATTTTATGATATCAATGGGGATGGAAGCGGACCCGATGTATCTTCCGAAGCATTGCAAGAAGCTCAGGAAAGTAGTCAAAGAGACAGGGATTTGGCCTTGGTGATCAGCATTGCACTATACGCCCTTAATATTATCGATGCCAATGTGGATTCCCACCTTAAACAATACAATGTAAGCGATGACCTTGCAGTGGATTTTAACCCCTACATAGAAATTAATCCTTTTACCAATAAGCCTAACTATGGAATGGCTATGGTCATAAAATTTTAGTTTGATGAATATTGGTCTGTTCGGATATGGTAAAATGGGAAAAAAAATCGAGCAAATTGCTCAGGATAGAGGTCATACCATAACCGCAAAAATAAACGATAGCTCGCAAGAAGTTGATTATTCCGCATTCGATGTTGCTATAGATTTTAGCACGCCGGAAGCAGCTTTTGAGAACATAACCCGTTGTTTTGAGCACAAAGTGCCCGTAATTAGTGGCACAACAGGTTGGTTGGAAAAATACGAAGATGCCATCGAGATTTGCAATGCCAACCAGAGCGCCTTTATCTATGCTTCCAATTTTAGTTTGGGAGTCAATATTTTTTTTGAACTTAACAAGAAACTGGCCCAAATGATGGCCGGATTAGATCAGTACAGGGTTTCCATGGAAGAGATCCATCATACCCAAAAGTTGGACGCCCCTAGTGGCACGGCAATTACTCTTGCAGAGGGGATTATTTCAAATTCAACTTACAACAAATGGAAATTAAATGAATCCGGAGACAATATTGTTCCCATAAAATCGATACGGGAAGGTACGGTACCCGGCACCCACACCGTAAACTACGGTAGTGCAGTGGACAACATCCAAATAAAGCACGAAGCGCACAATAGGGAAGGTTTTGCACTGGGTGCGGTTATTGCCTCGGAATGGATTCAAGGAAAAAAGGGCGTTTTTACCATGAGGGATGTGTTAAACCTAAGCTAAAAAACGTAACAAGAATATAGACCAAAGGTCTAACAAAGAAATATTTTAATATGGACGGTACACGGTGGATCATTTTTATCCTGATCATTCAGGTCATCCATTTTTTAGGAACTTGGAAACTATATGTTAAAGCAGGTAGAAAACCTTGGGAAGCGGCCATTCCAATTTATAACGGTATAGTGTTGATGAAAATAATAAATAGGCCATGGTGGTGGGTTTTATTATTGTTCATCCCCATAATCAATTTATTGATGTTCCCTGTAGTGTGGGTCGAAACCATAAGAAGTTTTGGCAAAAACACGTTGGTGGATACCTGGTTGGTAATTCTGACCTTAGGCTTTTACATCTATTACATCAACTATGCTGAAGATGTGGAATACATTAAAGACCGTAGTTTAAAGCCAAAAACAGGTTTGGGCGAGTGGGTAAGCTCTATAGTTTTTGCTATAGTTGCCGCCACATTTGTGCACACCTATTTTATACAACCATACGTAATTCCTACGGGATCTTTGGAACGTACTTTGCGAGTGGGAGACTTCTTATTTGTAAGTAAGTTTCATTACGGAGCAAGAGTACCCATGACCACGCTGGCCGCACCCATGGTACACGATACGCTGCCAGTGCTAAAAACCAGATCTTATTTGGCGGATGTAAATCCAGAAACCCACAAAACCTCGTGGATAAACAAACTGCAATTGCCCTACATGCGATTGCCCGGTTTTGAAAAGGTCAAGAAGAACGATATTGTGGTCTTCAGTTTGCCCGCGGACACCTTGTACCAATTCTTTAAAGCTCAAAAGGCAGTTATAAAACCCATCGATAAAAAATCCAACTATGTAAAACGATGTGTTGGAACACCAGGTGATTCGTTAGAGGTAATTGGCGGGTATGTTTACATTAACGGAGAGCAATTACAGTTATCGGACAGGGCAAAACCTATGTACGTTTATGATGTTTATGCCAAAAATGGGGTGTCCAGTAGATATTTGGAAGAGGTAGATGCCTCCGATTACCTACGAACATACATTGCCACCAACCTCAACGAAGCACAGTACAATGCACTTGTACCATACGTATCCGGGGCAAAAACAGGTAACGATGGAAAAATAGAACTTTACACAAGCGAGAATGGGATACCCACAGAGGTTATCCGGCAATTTAGGATTTCGCTGTCGGAACAAAAACCACGCTCACGTATGGCGAATTTAACCAGTGACATGGTTACTGAGTTAAGAAACAATCCCGCCATTGATTCTGTTGTTCAAACCAACGACCCTAAGGGCATGTACGGTGGCAATACATTTCCGCAAAAGCCTAATTTATATCCTTGGAACAACGACAATTTTGGACCAATTTACATACCCAAGGCCGGTACAACAGTAGAAATCAATTCCAAAACCATTCCGTTGTACAAAAAAATTATTCGCGATTATGAACACAACGATGTCAAGGTTACCGGCAACAAAGTATTGATCAATGGCGAGGAAGCCGATAGCTACACATTTAAGCAAGATTATTATTGGATGATGGGCGACAATCGCGACCACTCCGAAGACAGCAGGACTTGGGGGTATGTGCCCGAAGACCATATTGTTGGCAAACCCGTATTCCTTTGGATGAGCTTTGATAACTTTAGGCAAGGTATTTCCAATTGGAGGATTCGCTGGGAGCGAGTATTTACCACAGTTGGAGGTAGTGGAGAACCCGTATCCTATTTTTGGTACTTTATTGCCCTTTTGGCAGGTTGGTTCGTATTTGATTTCTTTAGAAAGAAAAAGAAGAAAAAAGCATAGCTAATATTTAATATTGTTGTTCCTTGAAAATTCTGTTGCACCCGTCTTATTTTCCGAGTATTGCCACCTTTGCAGCTATTGCTCAATATGAAGTTGTTTGGGAAGCGCACGACAATTTTCAAAAACAGACGTATAGAAATCGCTGCTATATTTCCACGGACAAGGGCAAACACATGCTCAATATCCCAATTAAACACGTTGGCGGTAAAGAAGGGCGTCAAAAATATGCCGATGTTGTTATGGAAAACAGCTACAATTGGAAAAAGGAGCATTGGCGCACCTTGGAGACAGCCTATCGGACCTCTCCCTTTTTCGAGTTTTATGAAGATGACCTAAAAACACTCTTTACCGGACCCGACGAATCACTTTTCCGTTTCAACCAAAAGACGATTTCTTGTATTGCGGACTGTATCGGAATCAAAGTGCCGAACGAAACAACAGATCGATACCAAACGGCGCCTAAAAACCTAATTGATGCCCGTTTTTTGGTCAATGCCAAAAAAGAACAGGTATGGGAGATGGAAACATACACACAAGTATTTGAGGAACGCCATGATTTTATCCCCAATTTGAGTGTGCTGGACCTTTTGTTCAACGAAGGTACCAACACCCTGAGTTATCTAAAAAGCTTCCCTTTAGATCTTAACCCACATGCTTAGGCACATTATCCACTACGGAATACATTTTTTGGTCCCAATCCTTATTGCTCTTTATTTTTTTAAAGACAACAAAATAAAGGTTGCTTTAATACTTTTGGCCGGTATTGTAATCGATTTGGATCACTTGTTGGCCACCCCTCTTTTTGCCCCCGATCGTTGCAGCATAGGATTCCACCCATTACATAGTGTTTGGGCCATTTTGGTGTACAGCCTTTTGCCTTTTTTTAAACCGACCAGACTCGTGGGCCTTGCCCTGCTCCTTCATATTATTGCTGATATAGCAGATTGCCTACTCATGTGAAGGCTTTAAGCGCAAGGTGGCCATAACCGGATAGTGATCGGATAATTTCACATCAAAATTTTGATGTGAAACAACCTCAAAATCAGGGTCTGCCAATATATAATCGATACGCAGTGGGAGTTTCCATAAATCGTAGGTCCGACCAAAACCACTTCCGCTTTCCAAGAAAGAATCAATCATATCACCTTGAATTAGGCGATAAACATTGGAATATTGTGTATTGTTAAAATCCCCAACTACCAATTTCGTGTATTTTGTATCATCCATATTTTCGCGGACAAGCTTGGCTTGTTGGTATTGTTTAAGCATTACATTTTTATACCTTTTAAGGAGCTTTGCAGATTCCTGATTTTGTATCGCATTTAAACCAGGAACTATTCTAAAGCTCTGTAAATGTAGATTATACAATCTAACAGTATCGTTTTTGATCAAGATATCGGCATAAATGGCATTGTTATAGCTCTTGGGGAAATTTATAGAATCTATATTTAGAATCGGATACTTTGAATAAATGGACTGAATTACTTTACCTCTATGTTTACCATAAATAAAGTCCACAAATTTATAAGGGTACTGACTCAAGGCATCATTGGCTTTCATAGCATACAAAGTCTCTTGAAAACACACTATATCCGGGTTTTTCTCCAATACAAATTCATAAATTCGATTTTCTATGTTTTCTTCCTTTATCTGCTCTAATTCATTAAAGCTCCTCGCATTAAATGTCATTATGGACACTGTACGGGAATTTTCAACAGTTGACTGATCAACACCATTGGAAAAATGATAAAACGGCCCCAACATTATGTACCAGGCCAAGATCAATACTCCAGACAATAGAAAATTTCGTTTTTTTCTCAACAACCAATAGCATAAAAATGCCACGTTTACAATAACAGTAATAGGAACAACAATACTTAATACAGCAATCGAAGAAGTCAAAGTTGCTGGGGTGAAGGGAAGCAGCAAAGAAATTAAGAGCACCAAGGCAGCTATGGTGTTTAAAAAAAAGATAATCTTATCGATAAATGAAAGGTTGTTCACAATTTAATCTTCCTTGCCGGCTTTAAACAAAAAATCCTTTTCTTCTTTGGATAGGCTCTCATAACCCGATTTACTGATCTTATCCAAAATCGTATCTATTTTCCGTTGTTTAGCTTGTTTATTGTATGCCTCCGAATTCTGAGACGCCGATTTTTTCTTGTAGACCGTTTTTAACGGAGCCTTTTTTTCTTTTGGTTTAAAAAGGTCCATGATAGACTGTCTAAATTTGAAAAAACCAGCACCTATATCATTTCCTTTATATAACTGTCGTGCATACATATAGCCTAAAAATGCACCGCCCAAGTGGGCCATTCCCCCACCAATATTCTCTCCCATTCCGATCAGCACCAAATCCTTGATCACCAAAGCCGCGCCGATATACCATAATTTAATATTAAAGAAAATTAGACGAACCTCCTGGTTGGGCAAATAGGCGCACACAAAGATCAAAACAGCGTTCACACCGGCCGAGGCACCGATCAAAGCCGTGTTGGAGTTGATCAAGGTCGGAAAAACGTTGTAGCTTAATAGAAATAGCATGCCGCCCAACATTAACCCCAAAAAATACACATTGATAAATCTTTGTGCATCAAAAAGATTCAGAAATATTCTGCTGGCAAAATACAGCACGATCATATTCCAAAAAATATGTCCCAAGCCGGCATGAAAAAAAGAGTAGGTCACCAAGGACCAGGGTTGCACCAAAAACTCAAAAAAATCCTTGGGCAAATGAAACCAGTGCGAAAACGTTTTGCCGAACAATGCCCCCGAAAGTCCATCAACAATAAAAATAAGTATATTGATGGCAATCAGTTTTTCTGCTATGTTCAGTCTAGCGAACTGATATCTAAGTCCTCCGTTCATCATAAATCAATCCCAACGATTATTGTTAAATTGGTTTTTTTTCCAGTACCACATCATTAAAAATCCTATCAATGCTCCACCGATATGGGCAAAATGGGCCACTCCGGTGTTCACGTTGCCAATACCAAAAATCAAGTCCACAGCGATCAATATCGGAACAAAGTATTTTGCCTTTATCGGCACGGGCAAAAAAATGAGCATCAGTTTGGCTTCCGAGTACATAAAGGCAAAGGCCACCAAAATACCATAAATTGCCCCGGATGCACCCACTGCTGGGGTGTTAAAGGCCGTTAACATGCTTTCAATGGTACTTTTCCCTGCAATATCGTACCAACTAGGGCTATATTGACCATTGGCCAAAATATCCAAAATCTGAGCTCTGGCAATACCTGCACCTTCCAAAGCATTCATTCCTTCGGTAAAAAGGTAGTAATTGACACCTGTATGTAATGCTGCCGATCCCAAACCGGCCGAAAAGTAAAAAAAGAGAAACTTGCTTTTTCCCCATATCTGCTCCAGGGGCGTTCCAAAGGCCCACAGGGCATACATATTGAACAAAATATGCATTAGGTTACCGTGCATAAACATATGGGTAACCACTTGCCACCATTCAAAATTTGGATTTTTTGGAAACCAGAGCGACATCCATTGGTACATTTGGTCCCCATATAAGTATGTAGCAAAAAACATGATCACGTTAATGATCAAAATATGTTTTACTGCTTCGGTAAGTCTACCCATCTAATTGAATTTTTTATCAATATCCCCTTCGGAGATAATGGTATATGTTATTTTTTGAAAAGGACTCAAAGTTGGTTCCTTGCATGCAAAAAGATTGTTCACCAACATTAATTGCGATTCTTGGTCCAAAACATTCCCTGTTTTAACGGCCAAGTTCCTGCTCAGTGCCTTGGCCAACATCTCTGCCTGCGAAATGGAACCATCAGCAAAACCTTCCGTATAATCCGCAATCAAACGGTCCAATACCATGCCAATTCCACTTTCGGGAACCATCATGGGCACGCCTGTCACTTTTACAGTTTCCTCGTCCAAACTTTGAAAAGCAAAACCAATGTTTGTCAGGCTTTCATGAATTTCTTTGAGCACCGTTAATTCTTGTTGATTGAACGTTAGTTCCAATGGAAACAACAATTGTTGGCTTACGCCTTCTTTTACCGTGATCTCGCCTAAAAACTTTTCAAAAAGAACACGCTCGTGCGCTCTATTTTGATGAATTACCAGCATTCCCGATTTCACCGTGCTCACTACATATTTCCTTCTCAATTGAAAGGTGCTGGCCAAATGCTCCTCAACCTCTTCACTGGAATATAAGGTTCCCTGTTCTTCACTTTCGGATTCGATCACAATGCTGCTAAAGGTATTTTGATCGCTCTGATGACCAAGCCCTTCGTAGAGGTCTTCCCAACCTTTGGCACTCTGTTTTCGAAAACTTCCGCCCCCATTACTTCTTTGTGTCGCAGTTTCTTCAAAAGGATTAAATGCGGCATCCACGGTTACTTTTGGGATTATAGCGCCCTTTTCTTTGTAGGAATAAGGGGTATCCAAGTTTGGATCGTGATCAAAATCCAAAACTGGTGCCACATTAAATTGCCCTAAGCTATGCTTTATGGTAGACCGTAAAATGGCATACAGCGTATTCTCATCATCAAACTTTACCTCTGTTTTAGTGGGGTGTATGTTGATGTCGATAGAAGATGGATCAACATCCAAATACAAAAAGTAGCCGGGATAAGTGTCGGATTTGATCAAACCTTCGAAAGCTGCCACAACGGCATGGTGCAAATAAGGGCTCTTAATAAATCGGTTGTTGGCAAAAAAGAACTGTTCCCCCCTACTTTTTTTGGCAAATTCGGGCTTACAGATAAAGCCGGAAACTTTAACCACTTCGGTCTCCTCGTTTACTGGCACTAATCGATTTTCCATTTTACTGCCAAAAATATGTACTATACGTTGTCGGGGCTTTGTAATGGGAAGATTAAAGATTTCCGAACCATTATTATAAAAATGGAACTCGATATTCGGATGAACCATGGCCACACGTTGGAATTCATCCGTTATATGCCGGAGTTCTACCTGGTTGGATTTTAAAAAATTACGCCTGGCGGGAATATTAAAAAACAGGTTTTTAACGGAAATGGAGGTTCCCTTTGGAGTTGCGACCACATTTTGGGACACTATTTTACTGCCTTCAATTTTTATTTGTGTCCCGATTTCATTGACATTGGTCCTTGTTTGCATATCCACATGTGCAATTGCCGCTATGGATGCCAAGGCTTCGCCCCGAAACCCTTTGGTCTGCAAATTGAACAAGTCCTGGGCCGAGGATATTTTGGAAGTTGCATGCCGCTCAAAGGACAATCGAGCGTCGGTTTCGGTCATTCCCACGCCGTTATCCACTACTTGAATAAGCGTTTTACCACCGTCCTTAATAATCAATTTTATCGCGGTCGCCCCTGCATCAATGGCATTTTCCATAAGCTCCTTTACAACAGAGGCAGGTCGTTGAACCACCTCCCCTGCGGCTATTTGGTTAGCAACATGGTCCGGTAAAAGTTTAATGATGTCCGCCATTATGGGTTTAGGAATATTGATAGGTCAAAATCGATAATAAACAGGAACACTAACACCAATACGGCCACAATGACCCAAAATCGAAGCTTTAAATTCTTATCGCCTTCGTTCTGTAAATCGTCCATTGCGGAGGTAAACTTATTCTTGAGGCCCTTGTTGGAATGCGCCGTAGTCCGGAATTTATCCAACCTGTGCTCAATTTTAAAAGGATTCCCCTCCCCTTTGTAATATCTAGGGGTATAATCGAAGCTTTTGTTTTTTCTAAGTTTTAAAGGGTTTCGCATGGTATCCTTGTCGCTGTAATCTCAAAGGTACTCAAATTAGAAAAAAAGGGTCGACGGTAAGTCCCAAAAAATGTTAACAGACCCTGTATGTTTAGGTTATTAGTGTGCTAGCGGCGCGAATTTATTTGCCCAAAACAGCCATCTGAATGGCGGCAATGGCAGCCTCGGTTCCTTTGTTCCCATGTTTACCACCACTTCTAGCTCTGGATTGTTCGATGCTATCGTCCGTTAATACGCAGAAAATTACAGGAACATCGTAGGCCAGGTTTAAATCTTTGATTCCCTGGGCAGTAGCACTGCAAACAAAGTCGAAATGACTGGTTTCTCCCCGGATAACACTGCCTATGGCAACTATAGCATCCACTTTTTCCGTTTGGATCATTTTTTTGCACCCGAACGTGAGCTCAAAACTTCCGGGTACGTTCCAACGGATAACATTTTCCGAAAGCGCACCGCAATCCAAAAGAGCCTCTTCCGCCCCTTTGTAAAGGGCTTCGGTAATTTCATCGTTCCATTCAGAAACAACAATCCCAAACCGAAGTTCCTTCGCGTTTGGGATTTTATTTTTATCGTAAACGGACAAGTTTTTGTTCTCTGTGGCCATGGTTTAGTTTTGTGCCAATCCAATCAGGGCATCCACGTTATTGGCTTCTTGAGAGTTCGGGTATTCTTCTTTAATGCGCTCAAAATATTCCAAAGCTTTGCTTTTGTCCCCCAAGTCCAATGCAACAATACCCGCTTTGTGCAAAAATCTTGGTGCTGTAAATTCGTTATCGCTATGTGCAATGGCTTTTTCGTAATAATCCAAAGCGTCTTCTTGCTGGTTCAACTGGGAAAAAGCATCTCCAATACCCCCTTTGGCCATGGCGCCCATAATATCATCATCAGAAGAGAAACCTTCCAATTGAGCAACCGCTTGATCGTACTGTTTAAGGTTAAGGTAGGTCATGCCCGCCGAATATTTGGCAAGATTGGCGGCCTTGGTACCACTATACTCTTCGATAATATCCAAAAAACCATATTTACCTTGTGCTCCGTTCAGTGCAAGGGTGAACAACGAATCTTTCTCGGTTTCACTTGCCAAAGCTTGGTCAAAATATTGTTGTGGATAAAAAAGCTCGTTCGCTGCTGACGCTTCTTTTGGGTTCTGGATAAATTGATGGTAACCCAAGTAGGCCAAAACTCCCACCGCAATTACGCCAATTACGCCCAAAATATAGTTTTGGTTCTTTTGAACCCATGCTTCGGTTTTGGAAGCGCTCTCGTCCAAAGTATTAAAAACTTCGGCCGTTGTGCTGTCGTGTTCTTCTATCTGAGCTTCCTCTTCCTTATTTTTTGGCTTAAAGCCTCTCTTCTTGTATGTTGCCATCCATCATTTAATTGGTCGCGCAAAAATAAAGTTTTTATCCAAAACCAAAAGGTAATTTATTCGTTATTTTTGAATTCCCTTTTTTAAGGGGCCACCTTTTAATTCCGAATTGTTTCTCTATTTTTTTATGTTTTTAAGACATTTATCCTTAGTCAATTACAAAAATTTTGATTCCAAAACACTGGATTTCGACCCTGTGATCAATTGTTTGGTGGGCGATAACGGTGTGGGAAAGACCAATGTTTTGGATGCAATTTACCATTTGTGTTTTGGGAAAAGCTACTTTAATCCCGTGTCCACCCAAAACATAAAACACAATACCGATTTTTTTGTGGTCGAAGGTGAGTTTGAGAAAAACAGCAGAACGGAAAAAATACTCTGCTCCTTTAAAAAAGGCACAAAAAAAGTGATAAAGCGCAATGGCAAACCTTATGAGAAGTTCTCCGAACATATAGGTTTTTTACCACTTGTGATAATTTCCCCATCGGATCGCGACCTAATTTTAGAAGGGAGCGACACCAGAAGAAAGTTTATGGATGGCGTTATATCCCAATCGGACAAAGTGTATCTGCAAAACCTCATTAAGTACAACAAAGTTGTATCACAGCGAAACTCGCTATTAAAATACTTTGCTGCCAACCGTACGTTCGACCAGGACACCTTGAGTATTTACAACGAACAGTTGTATTCCTTGGGAACGGAAATCCATCAAAAAAGGGTTGAATTCATTAATTCTTTTCTGCCCATTTTTAAGGAGCAATACCAAAATATCTCGGAAAAGGACGAACAAATAAATCTTGCCTACGAAAGTCAGTTGAGCAACACCTCCCTTTTATCCCTTTTGGAAAGTAATATTGAAAAAGACCGTGCACTACAATACACTTCGGTCGGGGTGCACAAGGACGATCTTAATTTCACCATTGCCGGTCACCCCATCAAAAAATTTGGAAGTCAGGGACAACAAAAGTCTTTTTTGATCGCCTTAAAATTGGCACAGTTCCATTTTATAAAGCAATTGGCGGACACCACCCCCATTCTATTATTGGATGATATTTTTGACAAATTGGACGAAAATCGCGTAGCACATATTGTTGGCTTGGTTAAAAACGACAATTTTGGTCAGATTTTTATTAGCGACACCCATGCGGATAGAACAGAAAGCGTTGTTAAAAATATTCATCAGAGCTATAAAATATTTAACTTGTGATAGTATGAAACGAATCCTTTCCATTGTATTGATCATTATGTTTTGGGCGTGTGCGGATTCTTCCATAAACAAAGAGGATTTGCACCACTTGAACGGCTATTGGGAAATTTCAGAAGTAATTTTCCCCGATGGTTCCGTAAAGGAATATGGCATCAATCCGAACATAGATTTCATCCAAGTAAATGATGACCAAGGATATCGTAAAAAAATGAAACCGCAATTTGATGGCACCTACGACACAACAAAAGATGTAGAAAGCTTTCAAATATCGAACGCCAACGAATCAGTAATTTTACACTATTCCACCCCTTTGAGCGAGTGGGAAGAAAAACTGGTACAATTGGATTCCCTTTCGTTTTCGGTAACCAACCAAGAAGGCATTACCTATAAATATAAACGGTTCGAACCCATTAAAATTCCCCAATAATGGCCAAGAGACACAGTTCACATATTCCACTCAGCGAAGCGCTGAACGAGTTTATCCAAGAGAACAAGCTCCAAAAGGGAATGGATAAGGTGAACGCCAGGGAGGCATGGACCAACTTGATGGGAAACGGGGTAAACAATTACACCACTGCCGTTGAGCTTAAAAATGAAACTTTGTTTGTTTCTCTTTCCTCCTCCGTACTTCGGGAAGAATTGAGCTTGGGCAAGAGCAAGATCATTAAAATGATCAATGAGGAAATGGGAAAGGAACTGGTTAAAAAATTGGTTTTACGGTGATCAACTAAAAAACAAAAAAGCCACCTTTTTCAGGTGGCTTTTTTTATATCAATGTTGTATTTAAACTAGTAGATTTCCCTTCCTGAAAAGTGGAAAGCCCCTTCGATAGCGGCATTTTCATCACTATCGGAACCGTGAACGGCATTTTCTCCGATGCTGGCAGCGTACAGTTTACGGATGGTTCCTTCTGCTGCTTCCTCTGGGTTGGTTGCCCCTATCAAAGCACGGAAATCGTCCACCGCATTGTCCTTTTCCAAAATGGCCGCCACAATGGGACCCCTAGTCATAAACTCCACCAATTCGCCAAAAAATGGACGCTCCTTGTGGATGGCATAGAATATTTCGGCATCCCTTTTGCTCAATTGTGTGTATTTCATGGCCACAATCTTAAATCCGGCAGCCGTAATTTTATCCAAAATTGCCCCGATATACCCATTTTCTACGGCATCAGGCTTAATCATGGTAAATGTTCTATTTCCAGTCATTTTTTAAATTTTGCGCAAACTTACACTTTTTCGACCAAGGTACAAGGCTCAATAGCTTTGTTTTAACTCTTGGAGCACTGACCCGTTATCTCCCATAATCTTAAACTCAGCCTCCATTTTTTTAATATTTAGGTTGATGATTCCATAGCTTTTATCCGAAACCACCTCTCCTACCCTATGTTGGTTCGGCTCTCCGTCAAAGCTAGCATAGGAATGTGTAAGTCCACTACTGGTAAAATCTATCAATGGGTAAGAAAGTCCGGAAACAGCGGTTTTCGAGAATTCTGAAATATGTCGATCTCCGGATAAAATGATAACTCCCTTTGCGCCGGACCGTACAATTATGTTCTCCAATTTCTCAACTTCCAAAGGAAAGTTGCCCCAAGATTCGAAACCATGTTCGCCGGAAAGCACCTGAATGCTGGACATGATCAGGTTAAAATCGGCATCGGACTCGTTGAGCTCGTTTTCCAGCCACTGCCATTGTGCACTCCCCAGTACGGTTGCCGTGGAATCCATCGTTGGTCGGTACCTTTTATTGGTATCTTCGCTTTTTAGCAGTTCGCTTCTAAAATATCGGGTATCCAATACGATCACTTTTACTTTTCCAGCCTCTACCTTGTATTCGTGCGCCGCATATACGCCCTCACGGTTTCTCCGTTCACTCTCTTTGGGCACACCCATAAAATCGAGGAACACTTGCTGACTCTCTGCCTTTATGGCAAACTCCGCACCCCCATCGTTTAGACCAAAATCGTGATCGTCCCATGTTCCGATTATAGGAACCTCTTTTTTTAATTTTGCATATCCCGGAACCGTATCCTGCATGGCATATATAGTTCTCAATCTGTCCACATCGTCCGTATCCGCGTACACAATATCGCCGCCCCAGATCCAAACATTTGGTTTTTCTGCCAAAATATCGTCCCAAAAAGGATTTGGTTCTTGTGACATATTGCAAGAACCAAAGGCAACCACAAAATCGATGGTCGGGGTTTCTTGGGTTTCATCCTTTTTTTCCTCCTTCTTTTTACAGGATGCAAAAAGAATTACCGCGGCCAATAAAATTTGAAAATGTTTCATGAAGTAATTTTAATCCATCAAAAATACACATTAACCAAGTTACCTCTATATTATATTATTGTATATTTGGCCGCATGAATTCAGCGGATATCACGACAGTAAAATCCATTCTTTCCCAACCTCAGAACATCGTAATCGTACCCCATAGAAACCCAGATGGCGACGCTATGGGATCGTGCTTGGGGCTAAGCGGATTTTTAAAGACCAAAGGACACAATGTCCGTGTTGTTTCCCCTAACGACTATCCAAAATTTTTAAAATGGATGCCAGGGAACGACGAAGTCATCAATTTTGAACGGGAAAACCCAAAGGCCAAAGAAGCCATTGAAAATGCCTCCGTAATTTTCACCTTGGATTTTAACGACTTTTCCCGGGTTGGACAAATGGCATCGGCCCTGCAAGAGGCCACTGCCGATTTTATAATGATCGATCACCACCAACAACCTAGCGATTACGCCATGGTTACCTATTCCGATGTGACCATGAGCTCTACCTGCGAAATGGTATACAACTTTATAGATTTTTTAGGGGAGACCAACGGTATTGATGCAGATATCGCCACTAATCTATATACTGGCATAATGACGGACACCGGTTCTTTTAAGTACCGTTCCACATCCAGCAAAACCCATCGTGTAGTAGCTGACCTTATAGATAAAGGGGCGGACAATATGGCCATCCACCAAGAAGTTTTTGATACCAATTCACCTTCGCGCTTGCACCTTTTGGGCGTTGCATTGAGCAATATGGTGATTTTGCCCGATTACCGTACCGCTTACATTACCTTGACCCAAGACGAACTGGACCAACACGATTTTAAAAAAGGTGATACCGAGGGCTTTGTAAATTATGGCTTAACTTTGGAAGGTATTGTTTTTGCCGTGATTTTTATCGAAAACCGGGAAGAGGGCATCATAAAAATTTCTTTCCGTTCGGTAGGTGACTTTTCCGTAAACGAATTTGCGAGAGAACATTTTAACGGAGGGGGCCACAACAACGCCGCAGGCGGAAGGAGCGAAACCAACATGGAGGAAACCTTATCCAAATTCAATACAATTTTGAAAAGTTATAAAGACCAATTAAACCCATGAGAATTTTCCTAACCGTACTTGTAGTTGCCATCTTTGTTGGGTGCCAAGGCCCAGAACCAAGAAGACCGGTCGAGGTTAAATCCGGAAGTTTCTTTAAAGAATCCATTGAGCGTACAAAAAAGCTCTTGGCAGAAGAAGAAAAAACGATTCAGGCCATTATCGCCAAAGACACGGCCAACGAGTATGTATCCAGTCCCAACGGGTTTTGGTATTATTATGAGAGCAAAAACGATACGGCCACCTATTTACCCGGAACGGGAGACCAGATTCTGTTCTCCTACAATTTAATGACCCTCGACAACGACACCATTTACTCGGCCAGCGATATTGGGCCAACCTCCCATGTAATAGACAAGCAACAATTGTTTCCCGGACTTCAAAACGCGGTAAAGCTTTTAAAGATCAACGAAAAGGTTACGTTTTTGTTCCCATCACCAATGGCCTTTGGGTATCAGGGGGACAATAAAGCTATAGGTCCAAAAACACCCCTCAAATCATCAGTGGAATTACACACAATTATAATAGCTAACGACAGTTTAAATTAAATTTATAGACCATGAAGAAATTAATTTACATCATCCCCCTGTTCCTCCTAGTGATCATAGGTTGCAAATCGAGCAAATATGCCGATTTGGGCGATGGTATCTTTGCCGACATCCAAACCACCAAAGGAGATATTATTATTCAGTTGGAGTTTGAAAAAACCCCGGTAACCGTGGCCAACTTTGTATCCCTGGCAGAAGGTAAAAACCCCTATGTTAATGATGAATACAAGGACAAAAAATTCTATGACGGTATAGTTTTCCACAGGGTGATCAAAGATTTCATGATTCAAG
This sequence comes from Flagellimonas sp. ABD4_174, assembly GCF_056160185.1. Classification (NCBI taxonomy): domain Bacteria; kingdom Pseudomonadati; phylum Bacteroidota; class Flavobacteriia; order Flavobacteriales; family Flavobacteriaceae; genus Flagellimonas; species Flagellimonas sp. ABD4_174. The sequence goes on along the minus strand of NZ_JBSWWP010000001.1, from coordinate 1,471,522 downwards.
GTGGTGATCCCACCGGAACCGGAAGTGGAAATATTGGATACACTTTTAAAGATGAGTTCAATGATTCCCTGCGCCACTCCAAAAAAGGGATACTATCCATGGCCAACCGAGGGCCAAAAACGAACAGTAGCCAGTTTTTTATCACCCATAAAGAAACACCATGGCTGGATAACAAGCATACCGTTTTTGGCGAAGTGGTCAAAGGAATGGATGTTGTGGACAGCATTGCAAATGTGGAAACCGGAGCAAGTGACAGACCAACCACTGATGTTGTTATGAACCACGTGGAAATTGTTAGAAATGGGAAAGAAGCCAGACAATTTGATGCCATTCAGGTCTTGACCGATTATTTCAAGGAAGCCAAAGAAGCAGAGGCTGCATTTATAAAAATGAAAGAAGATTTGGCCATTCAGTTTGCGGAGCAATTCGAAGAAGCCGAAGAAACCTCCAGCGGACTGCGCATGTTGACCTTGGTAGAAGGTAACGGGGAACAACCGAAAATAGGCCAAAAAGCATTGGTCAATTATGCTGGGTGGTTGTTCAATGGAGAATTGTTCGATACCAATATTGAAAAAATAGCAATGGATTTCAACCAGTTGAACCCGGGCAGAAGAGACCAGGGAGGCTACCTACCTTTCCCAATGGATTACAGTCCCGACGCGCAGCTTGCCGCTGGTTTCCGTGAAGGATTGTTGACCATGAAGGTCGGCGATAAGCTCCGTTTGTTCATCCCCCCACATTTGGGATATGGTGACAACGACTATGGCCCCATCCCTGGTGGCTCAACTTTGGTCTTCGACATTGAGGTGGTCGGTATAGAATAAATAAGACCATTCAAATATTGATCAAAAAGCCGTACTTTTCCGTGCGGCTTTTTTATGCCATATATTGCTTCATTTTTAGATGAGACAAAAAACAAAGACCATAATTGCCATTGCCCTGCCGATACAGATTCTGCAGGTAAAATGGTTGAGCAACTTTCCTTCGTTTATTGAAGAATATTACAGCAATGGAATCTACCCATATATTTCCATTGCTCTGAGAACGCTGTTCGGTTGGATTCCATTCTCTTTTGGAGATGTGCTGTACACTGCATTTACATTTATGGCCGTAAGGTATCTTTTTAAACACTGGAAACACATCAAAAAGAAACCTTTGGTCTTTCTAAAGGACATTTTGGTGGTGATTTCCTTAGTCTATTTTGCCTTTCATTTTTTATGGGGAATGAACTATCATCGCCAACCGATTGACCATAAATTTGGAATAGAACGCGAATATACGGTGGATGAATTGGTCAATTTCACCCATTTTATTGCAAAAAAAGCAAATCATTACCAGATGGAGTTAACAGGGGATACAATTTCACCGGTACATATCCCCTACACCAAAAAACAGATTTTTTCCAAAACCGAAGAAGCTTACACCAAATTTGAAAAACAGTATCCCGATTTTAAACACAGACACTTGAGTTTAAAATCGTCCATTTACAGTATACCCCTCACATATATGGGTTACGGCGGATATTTAAATCCATTTACCAACGAGGCACAAGTGAACGGAGCCACCCCAAAATTTAGGCTGCCCACAATTAGTTGTCACGAAGTTGGCCACCAATTGGGATATTCAGCGGAGGACGCCACCAATTTTATAGGCTTTTTGGTCACTTCCCACAGTAACGACCCTTATTTCAAGTATTCAGCTTACAATCATGCTTTGGGTTACTGCTTATCCGATCTATATTACAAAGACGAAGAAAAATACAAAGAGGTTGTGGCGAGCATTAACCTTGGGGTCAAGGAAAATTTTAATGAATTGCGGATATTCTGGGAAAAATATAAAAATCCCTTCGAGCCATTGTTCAAATCCGTGTTCAACACTTTTTTAAAGGTAAACAACCAAAAGGAGGGTATAAAAAGTTACAACTCGGTCGTTGGGCTTATGGTCAATTATAAAAAACAGCATTCCATGCAAGATTGAAACTTGTAGAGTACTCCTACAAAGGTTATCTTTAATCCGACTAATTCAATTTTAACCTTATGAAACTTAAAATTTTAGCCCTGTTTCTCTTCATGGGCAGTGTTTCTTTGTTTGCACAGGATTACTTTCCAATTAACGACGGTGTTAAAGCAAAGAAAAACAACAATTACATGGCATTTACCAATGCCAAGATCTACGTTACTCCCACACAAATCATCAACAATGGTACTTTACTGATTCAAAATGGTAAAGTAGTACAAGTGGGAAAATCTGTGACGATTCCTAAAAATGCGGTCATAGAGGATTTGAGCGGAAAATCCATTTATCCGTCATTTATCGATGTATTTTCTGGATTCGGCGTCAAGCTTCCAGCAAAGGCGAACGGTGGGGGCAGGTCCGCACAGTACGGTCCGTCCAGGGAAGGTTTTTACTGGAACGACCATATAATGCCAGAAAATGATGCCATCAACAACTTTAAGTACGATGCCAAACAGGCCAAAGAATTGAGGGATGCTGGTTTTGGAACCATCAACACCCATATTGAAGATGGAATCGCAAGAGGCACAGGTCTTTTGGTCGCACTGAATGACGAAGCTTCCGAAGCACAACGAATTCTTTCCGATAGATCCGCACAATATTTCTCCTTTAAGAAAAGTCAAGCCTCCAGACAATCCTACCCAGGTTCTTTGATGGGAGCCATGGCATTGATGCGCCAACTGTATTACGACATGGATTGGTACAGCAAAGGAAATGTAGATACCAAAGATCGTTCCTTGGAAGCATTGATCGCCAATAAGGGAATGACCCAAATCTATGCTGCCGGAGATCAGGGCAACGTTTTGCGGGCCGACAAAATCGGGGACCTCTTTGGAATTCAATACACTATCTTGGGCGGTGGAGACGAATACGAATATATTGATGAAATCAAAGCTACCAATGCCAAGTTGATTCTTCCTCTAAATTTCCCGGATGCCTTTGATGTTTCCGACCCGTTCGAAGCTAAGTACATTGCCCTAAAGGATATGAGACATTGGAATTTAGCACCTACCAACCCCAAAGTTCTGAACGATATGGGTGTAGAGTTCTCCATTACAACGCATGGCCTTAAGTCTCCAAAAGAATTAAAGGAGAAGCTAATGAAAGCCATTGCTTACGGCCTACCCAAGACCAAGGCACTCGAGGCGCTGACCACCGTACCCGCTCAGATTTTGGGCAAATCCAACGAAATTGGTTCATTGCAAGCCGGTAGTCAGGCCAATTTCCTGATTACCTCCGGAGATATATTCGACAAGGGAACCACCCTTTACGAAAACTGGGTCCAAGGGTCTAAAAACGTAATCGAAAACATGGATATCATCGATATTCGTGGAGACTATAATCTCTCAGTTTCAGGAAACACATACACGGTTTCCATTACCGGTAGTGCAAGCAAGCCTTCTTTGGAAATTAAAAAAGGGGAGGAAACCTTAGATTCCAAAATTGATTATTCCTCGGATTGGGTGAACATTTCCTTTAGTGAGGACAATATGGGATCCTACAGAATGGTAGCCCACATTGAGCCGAACACCCAAACCATTAAAGGAAGCGTTGTAAATCCCAATGGGAACGAAACAATGGCCACATTGACAAAAACTTCACCCTTTGAAGAAAAATCCAAGGGCAATGAAGCAGCAGAAAAACCACAATTGATAGCCATGACCTCCCCAAATGTAGGTTATGGTTACAAAGAAAAACCGAAGCAAGAGAACATCCTTTTCCAAAACGCAACCGTTTGGACCGGGGAAGAAATTTTGGAAAACACCGATGTACTTGTAAAAAATGGTAAAATAGATAAGGTAGGTAAAGGGCTTCGTGCCGGAGGAGCTACCGTTGTGGATGCCACAGGCAAGCACCTTACAGCCGGTATTATCGACGAACACACCCATATTGCGGCCTTGGCCATAAACGAAGGAGGTCAAAATTCCTCTGCCGAAGTCCGAATGGAAGATGTAGTCGATGCCAAAGATGTAGCCATATACCGCGATTTGGCCGGAGGAGTGACCACTGCCCAATTGCTGCATGGTTCTGCCAACCCCATTGGCGGACAATCTGCGATTCTTCGTTTAAAATGGGGCGAAAGTGCCGATAATATGGTGTTCGAAAACTCACCAAAGTTCATAAAATTCGCCTTGGGGGAAAACGTAAAACAATCCAACTGGGGCAGTTACTCCCGTTTCCCACAAACCAGAATGGGAGTTGAACAGGTGTACACCGATTATTTTCAGCGCGCCAAAGAATATGACGAAAAGAAAAAAAGTGGTCAACCCTATCGCCATGATGAAGAAATGGAAACCCTGGCAGAAATCTTGAACGGGGAACGATTCATCTCTTGCCACTCCTACGTTCAGAGCGAAATCAACATGATGATGAAAGTGGCCGAGAAATTCGGTTTCCGCGTTAACACCTTCACCCACATTTTGGAAGGCTACAAAGTAGCTGATAAAATGGCAGAGCACGGTGCCGGTGGTGGAACGTTCAGCGATTGGTGGGCATACAAGTACGAAGTAAAAGACGCCATACCACACAATGCCGCCATAATGATGAGCCAAGGTGTTACCGTGGCCATAAACAGTGATGATGCCGAAATGTCCAGAAGATTGAACCAAGAAGCTGGAAAGGCAGTAAAGTATGGAGGGTTGTCCGAAATTGAAGCATGGAAAACCGTAACCTTGAACCCAGCAAAATTACTTCACTTGGATGATCGTGTAGGAAGTATTGCCGAAGGTAAAGAAGCTGATGTTGTACTTTGGAGCGACCACCCCTTGTCCGTATATGCCAAGGCAGAAAAAACCTTGATACAAGGTAAAGTCTATTTTGATATTGAAAAAGACAAGCAAATGAGGGACTCCATCAAAAAGGAACGTAACCAATTGATTGGAATGATGCTGAACGAAAAAAATAATGGAGGTAAAACACGTACTCCGGTTCAGAACAAGAAAAGAGAGTTTCACTGTGACAGCCTTTAAAAAGTAAATCATGAAAAAAATATTTTTAATCATAGCAATTGTTTTTGGGGCGTCGCTAAACGCTCAGCAAACCCCAGCTCCTCCTCAATCCGAACAAATAGCCATAATCGGTGCTACGGCCCATATTGGCAATGGAGAGGTTATTGAAAACTGTACCATAGTTTTCAAAGATGGTAAAATCACCGCCATTGGTGCCGATCTTATGGTTCCAACGATAGGCACCATGATCAATGCCGAAGGCAAACACGTATACCCTGGCTTTATTGCTCCGTCCAAATCACTCGGACTGGTAGAGGTCGATGCCGTTAGGGCCAGTGATGATCAAGATGAAATAGGTGAAATGATTCCGCATGTACGGAGCATAATTGCCTATAATGCAGAATCTCAAGTAGTGGAAAGTATGCGTCCCAACGGTGTATTGATCGGACAAGTCACCCCTCAGGGGGGAACCATCTCCGGCACTTCAAGCATTGTTCAGTTCGATGCATGGAACTGGGAGGACGCCTCCATTAAAACAGATGATGGAATCCATTTGAACTGGCCTAACTTTTTTAGAAGAGGCCGATGGTGGATGGGCGAAGAAAGAGGGTTTATCCCCAATAAAGAGTATGGCAAGGAGATGGAGGACATAAAAATGTTCTTTCTTAACTCCATTGCTTATGGCAAAGCAGGCGGAAAAGAGAAAAACCTACCGTTTGCAGCCATGCAAGGACTATTTGATGGGTCTCAACGCCTTTATATACATGCCGATGGTGAAAAGGAGATTACAGATGCAGTTTTGTTGTCCAAGGACATGGGGGTTAAAAATGTGGTGATCATTGGCGGATACCGAGCCAATAAAATTGCCGACCTGTTAAAATCACACAACATTCCTGTGCTTGTAGGTCGTACCCACTCCCTGCCCAATTTTGATGACGACGATTACGATATCACGTACAAATTGCCAAAACTATTGTTGGATGCAGGACTGCTAGTGGGATTACAAAATGAGGACGCGGCCAATTTCCAAACCAGGAATCTTGCATTTTATGCAGGCCAAACCGTAGCGCAAGGCCTGGACAAAGAAACAGCACTTCAATTGATTACAGGCAACACAGCTAAGATCTTAGGGATCGATGACAGGTACGGGACCTTAGAGGAAGGCAAGAGCGCCACTTTGTTCATTTCCGAAGGGGATGCGTTGGACATGCGCACCAATAAACTTTCCAAAGCATATATTGATGGTAGGGACGTTTCCTTGGAAACACACCAAACTGAATTATGGAAAAGATATATGGATAAATACGATAGGGAAAAAACAGGACAATAAACCAAATAAAAAAGGCGCTCAAATGAGCGCCTTTTTTTTAATTCAATTTTACATCCACATATTGGCCTTCATCCGGTTTGAAGTAAAATGATGCAGGCTTTACTTGCTCACTTAATGTAACTTCCTCAAAACTTACGGTACTTGCAGGCTCTAAAATAGTATCTCCCTCATGTTTATACCAGGTAATTGCCCTGGGCAATTGCAAACCATTTACGGATTGCCAATCGTTATAATTTATCCATCTCACATTATCGGAGCTCTCCCCAGAACGATAGGTCACCGTATAGCCCAACCAGGTCATTTTATATGTGTCCGCATCAAAATGGATAAAATACTCATCTTTAGATGAGGCACCAACCCCATTCTTATACCCGATCTTAACCCCAGGATAACTTTTGCCCCCATATTGCAAATCCTCGGTTTCCGAATACACGATACCATCATCTGCCAAAACAAAGGGCATCGCATAGAAATAGAACATTAAATTATGATAGAAGCCTACATCTCCCTTGTAGTTTTCATCGCTATCCAACAACCATGCTTGCTCTCCGTCAAAGCCCATGGTCACAACATCGGTATCGATTCGATCCATTCTTGTCCATAAATCTACTGTATGCGTTTCTGGCCGGTCTGGTTTTGGAAGAACAAAAGACAATGTACGTTGCGCTTTCCACTGCTCTAGTCCTCCATGCGCATCGAAAACCTTTGCTAGGGCCTCTGGGTAATTTGCTTCGGGTTCGGAGACCACTTGCTTTACCGGCGTTTGGATCTCTTTGGTTTTTGTGCTTTGTTTACAGGCAGATAGAGCCAGTAAAAGTAATAGGATGGTTAATTTGTTCATGGTTTACAGTTTATAATTAAGCTAGTTGGTCGAAAACCTCTTATTATAATTACAGGAATATCTATTTTTACCGATCTATGGATGTTAAACTCATAAGCAGCACCCAAAATTCTTTGGTGAAAAGAATTCTGCAGCTCAAAGAAAAATCCCGTGAACGAAAAAAGAGCGGGCTTTTTATCGTTGAAGGGCAAAGGGAAATAGGGTTGGCCCTAAAGGGCGGTTATACCATGCAGACCCTTCTTTTTTGTCCTGAAATTTTGAACAACCCTTCTATTGATACGCTCACCAAGGACGCTTGCCCGGAAATTATAGAAATATCCGAAAATGTCTACGCTAAAATTGCGCACCGGGGTACCACCGAAGGTGTAATCGCCCTGATGAGTGCAAAGGACCATGCATTGCAGAACATTACCTTTACGAACAACACACCTTTGGTTCTCGTGGCCGAAGCTCCAGAAAAACCTGGAAACATTGGCGCACTTTTACGCACGGCCGATGCTGCTGCTGTAGATGCCGTTTTAATAGCAAACCCCAAATCCGACCTATATGGTCCGAACATAATCCGATCCAGTGTTGGCTGCCTTTTTACCAACCAAGTGGGTCTGGGTACAACGGACGAGATCATTACTTTTTTACAGACCAACCAAATCAAAATTTATTGTGCCGCATTGACCGCTTCCAAAAATTATGTGGATTGTGATTTTACAGGAGCCTCTGCCCTAATTATGGGTACGGAGGCCACTGGACTCACCGATACATGGCTCCAAAATTCCGACCAAAACATAATTATTCCGATGCAAGGGGAAATAGACTCCATGAATGTTTCGGTATCCGCTGCAATACTTATATTTGAAGCGAAGCGCCAGCGCGGATTTTAAGCTATGGAAAAAAATACACTCTTTTATGCGATCCTTGCGATTCTCGTAACCCAATATCTGGCACACCAGTTCCTGGAATATCTGAATGCCAAGCGTTTCCAGTCCACAATACCTCCCGAACTGGCCGATGTCTTTGACGAAACCGAGTATCGAAAATCACAACAATATAAACGGGCCAACTACAAATTTGGTCTTATCTCCGATGGCTTTTCCCTTGTACTGACCGTATGTTTTTTAGTCCTTGGTGGATTTGAATGGGTAGATCGATTGACCCGTTCCATTGCCGAAGATACTATTCCCATGGCATTGCTGTTTTTTGGGATTATAATGTTCGGTAGCGCACTTTTGGGACTCCCTTTTTCTTATTACAAAACTTTTGTGATCGAAGGGGAATATGGCTTTAACAAAACCACTAAATCCACTTTTTTGTCAGATAAAATAAAAGGGACTCTGCTCACTTTGGTCTTGGGAGGAGGTATGCTGGCATTATTTATACTTTTCTACATATCTACAGGCCGAAATTTTTGGATCTATATGTGGGTAGCTGTCGGGGTCTTTATTTTGTTCATTAATCTGTTCTACAGCCGGTTGATCGTACCACTATTCAACAAACAGACCCCACTTGAAGAGGGCAGTCTAAAAAAATCCATTGAGGATTATGCAAAAAAGGTGGGTTTTGAGCTTCAAAATATATTTGTAATAGATGGCTCCAAACGTTCCACAAAAGCAAATGCCTATTTTTCGGGATTTGGAAAAGAAAAGCGCATTACCCTGTTCGATACCTTGATCAACGATTTGAACGAGGATGAAATAGTGGCAGTCCTGGCCCACGAGGTTGGCCATTACAAACGAAAACATATTATTGCAAATCTTTTGGCATCGTTGTTCACTACCGGTGTTACGCTTTTTATCCTATCGTTGTTCATCAACCATCCAGAAATATCCTTGGCCATTGGCGTATCCACACCAAGTTTTCATGCTGCTTTGGTCGGGTTTGCCTTATTATATAGCCCTATTTCCGAAATAACCGGATTGATCATGAACTATTTATCGAGGAGATTCGAATTCCAAGCAGATAATTTTGCAAAACGTACATTTGCCGCATCCCCATTGATCTCATCATTAAAAAAGTTGTCCAAAAAAAGTCTGAGCAACCTCACCCCACATCCGGCCTACGTTTTTGTCCACTACTCACATCCACCTTTAATTGAACGTATCCGAAACCTAAAGGCATAGATTTTGTTGTTTAAAATTTAAGATTGTAGTAAATTTAATATACTATGACAGAGGCTGCGATTGAAAAAGAAAACAAGCAAATTGCGAAGCAGTACAAAGAATTACTTCGCATTAGCTACCAAACATTGACGGACGAGGACAAGAAATTGATTCGATCTGCATTCGATGTGGCCGTAGATGCCCATAAGGATCAACGACGAAAATCCGGTGAGGCCTATATTTTTCACCCTATTGCCGTTGCCAAAATTGTAGCTTCGGAAATTGGTCTGGATGCTGTTTCCATCGCCTCTGCCCTACTGCACGATGTTGTAGAGGACACGGCCTATACGCTGGACGATATTGAGCGTATGTTCGGCGAGACAGTGGCGCGGATCGTGGACGGGCTCACCAAGATCGCCCACTTAAAAAAAGATAAGGACATAAGTCAACAAGCAGAGAACTTTAGAAAAATGCTGTTGACGCTTCATGACGATGTCCGTGTAATCATTATCAAAATTGCGGACCGGTACCACAACATGCTCACCATGGATTCCATGCCGGAACACAAACAGGTAAAGATTGCATCCGAAACACTATATATTTATGCGCCCCTGGCCCACAGAATTGGGCTTTACAATATTAAAACCCATCTTGAGGACCTCTCTTTAAAGTATACCGAACCAGAGGTTTACAACGATATCCAAGCAAAAATAGAGGACACCGAAGAGGAAAGCTTGGCCTATATCGAAGACTTTGCCAATGTTATCCGGACATCGCTGGACAAAGAAGGTCTTAATTACTACATCAAAGGTAGAATGAAATCCATTTTCTCCATCCGTAAAAAGATGAAGACTCAAAATGTAACTTTTGATGAAGTCTACGATAAGTTCGCAATTCGGATCATCTACAAATCCGATCGCAAGAACGAAAAATTCCTGGCTTGGAAAATCTACTCCATAGTTACCGATCACTTTACCCCAAACCCGATTCGACTTAGGGATTGGATCACCTCTCCCAAATCCACAGGGTACGAAGCTCTGCATATAACGGTAATGGGTCCAAAAGGAAAATGGGTAGAAGTTCAGATTCGTAGTGAGCGTATGCACGAAATTGCAGAAAAAGGCTATGCTGCGCACTTTAAGTACAAACACGGCAACCAAAAGGAACAAGGCATAGAAGAATGGCTCAACAAACTACAGGAAGCACTTGAAAATGCCAATGGCAATGCTGTCGACTTTGTCGAGGAATTTAAACTGAACCTTTATGCCAAGGAAATCTTTGTTTTTACACCCAAAGGAGATTTAAAATCGATGCCCAAAGGTGCCACCGCCCTTGACTTTGCATTTAACATCCATACCGAAGTAGGATTAAAGACCCGTGGAGCCCGTGTAAACGGAAAGCTGGTCCCGTTGGGCACAAAACTCAGGAGTGGTGATCAAGTGGAGATCATTACCTCGGAAAGTGCCAAACCTACTCAAAGTTGGTTGGATTATGCGCAAACAGCAAGAGCTCGCTCCAAAATTAAATCGTCGTTGAGCGAAGAGAAAAAAGAGGTCGCGGCAGAAGGAAAGGAAATATTGCGACGAAAGTTAAAGGCCCAAAAAATCAACCTGAACGAGGACACCGTCAACAAATTGGTGACCTTTTTCAAGCTAAAAACAAGCTTGGACCTTTTCTATCGTGTCGGTATCGGTGTTATCGATAACGAAAAGCTCAAGGATTTTTCATCATCCTACCACAATGCATTTATCAATTTCTTCAAAAACAAAATCCGAAGAACCCCTACACCAAAAGATGTAGATAAAAACGAGATCACCACCAAATACGACCTACTAGTATTCGGCAAGGAAGAGGAAAGGCTCAACTATAAACTCTCGCAATGCTGCAATCCAATTCCCGGAGATGAGGTGTTTGGATTTGTAAGTGTTAACGATGGCATTAAAGTGCACAAAAAGAATTGCCCGAACGCCATATCGTTACAATCCAATTATGCCTATAGAATTATAAGTGCCAAGTGGATAGATTCTTCCCAAGAAGAGTTTTCTGTGGATATTCAAATAACCGGTATCGACAACATGGGATTGGTACAGGATATTACCAAGATCATATCGGAAAACATGCATGTAAACATGCGAAACCTCAACTTTAGTGCGGACGGAGGCACCTTTAAAGGAAAGATAACGCTCGTGGTCAAAAACAATAATATCCTTAAACGACTGATGAACCGTTTAAAGCAAGTTGAAGGAATAGATAAAGTAACAAGAATTTAATTTTTAACTGTACCTTTGTGCATTAGCTATGCAGAAAGCCATGGGAAACAACAAAAATCAGGAAATTGTAAAAAATGTGTTCACCTCGTTCCTAGAGGAGAAAGGACACCGCAAAACTCCTGAGCGCTACGCCATTTTACAGGAAATTTATGAAAGCGACGACCATTTTGACGTAGAATCCCTTTACATCAAAATGAAGACAAAAAACTATAGGGTAAGCCGGGCCACATTGTACAACACCATAGAACTTTTGTTGGAGAGCAAACTGGTTCGCAAGCACCAATTCGGCAAAAACCAGGCGCAATATGAAAAGTCTTATTTTGATCGTCAGCACGATCATGTTATCCTAACCGATACAGGAGAGGTAGTGGAGTTCTGTGACCCACGTATCCAATCCATCAAAAAAACCATTGAGGAGGTTTTTGACATTAAGATCAATAATCACTCCTTATATTTCTACGGAACTCGAAACAAAGAAGAAAACCTAACCGAATAACCCACATATTACATGGTAGATTTATTGCTTGGACTCCAATGGGGAGACGAAGGAAAAGGAAAAATTGTTGATGTACTTACCAAGGAATACGATATTATAGCCCGTTTTCAAGGAGGGCCCAATGCAGGCCACACCTTGGAGTTTGATGGTATTAAGCACGTTTTGCATACAATTCCCTCTGGGATTTTTCATAAAAATGCGATCAATATAGTGGGGAACGGAGTCGTCATAGACCCCGTTATCTTTAAAAAAGAACTGGACAATCTCGAAAAATTCAATATCGATATCGAGTCCAAACTGTTCATTTCTCGAAAAGCACACCTGATTCTTCCAACCCATCGTTTGTTGGATGCCGCTTCCGAAGCATCCAAAGGAAAAGCAAAAATCGGTTCCACTTTAAAGGGTATTGGCCCTACCTACATGGATAAAACAGGCCGCAACGGAATGCGTGTTGGCGATTTGGAGTTCGATGATTGGAAAACAAAATACCGAGCCCTTGCCGACAAGCACGAGGCCATGATCGATTTTTACGATGTAGATATCCAGTATAATCTGGAAGAATTGGAGGCAGAATTCTGTGAAGGTGTTGAAACATTGAAAAAATTGACCTTTATAGATAGCGAGGAATACATTTTCAAAGCGCAGGCCGAAGGCAAAAAGATTTTGGCCGAAGGTGCTCAAGGCTCCCTCTTGGACATCGATTTTGGAACCTACCCTTTTGTAACATCCTCGAATACTACCGCCGCCGGAGCGTGCACAGGATTAGGTGTTGCCCCAAACAACATTAAGCGTGTTTTGGGGATTTTTAAAGCCTACACCACCCGTGTGGGAAGCGGCCCGTTCCCTACTGAACTTTTTGATGAGGAAGGTGCCAAAATGGCCAAAATAGGCAACGAATTCGGCGCAACAACAGGAAGACCACGTCGTTGTGGATGGTTGGATCTGGTAGCCCTAAAATATGCTGTTCAAATTAATGGTGTAACAGAACTAATGATGATGAAAGCCGACGTTCTTAGTGGCTTTGAATCCATTAAAGTATGTACGGCCTACTCCTATAAAGGAGAGCAAATACAGCATTTGCCCTACAACATAGAGAAAGAGTACGTTACTCCTGTGTACACGGAATTGAAAGGATGGTCCCAGGACCTTACCAAATTGTCCAAGGCAGAGGATATACCTAATACCCTGAACGAATATATCGGGTTCTTGGAAGAGCAGTTGAACGTACCCATTAAAATAGTATCCGTAGGTCCGGACAGGCTTCAAACTATTCATAGGTAAGACTCGGTTTTTTGTTCATTTTTGAGTAATTTAATAGTCCGGTTGTTCCATCACGGACATCATACTCCTACTCAAACGCAATTGACTAAATATCATTACCATGAACAAAATATTGACCCTGCTATTAGTACTGGCAAGTCTTGTTTCCTGCCAAAAGAAAGAGCCAAAATCACTTTCCGTTGCATCTCCAAAAGGAACCAACTCCATAGAGTTTTTTCTATCGGAGAACGGCAATCCATTGTATGTGGTGAATCATAACAACAAAACTGTTATCGATTCCTCTTTGATTGGTTTTGATTTCAAAAATCAAAAATCCTTGAACGGAAATCTGGGCATTATCAATTCAACCACAACCACGGTAGATGAGACTTGGGAAATGCCCTGGGGGGAGCAAAAAGAGGTTGTGAACCAATACAACGAACTCAAAGTTGAGCTCGAAGAGACCCAAGCCCCAAACCGTAAATTCAACATCTATTTTAGGGCTTATGATGATGGTGTAGGTTTCCGGTATGAGTTTTTACCACAACAAGGCGTGGACAGCGTGGCAATAATGGACGAAAACACCCAATTTCAGCTCACAGAGGACTATACGGCATGGTGGATTCCAGGGGATTGGGATATCTACGAACACCGTTATAACACCTCTTTGGTTTCTGAGATAGATGCCATTTCCAAAAGAAACCACCCTGACCTTGCACAGACCTATATTCCAGAAAATGCGGTAAATACACCAGTAACCCTGCGAAACAAAGATGGACTGCACCTGAGTTTCCACGAAGCCAACCTGACCAATTATGCCGGTATGACCTTAAAAGTGGACAATACATCTTTACTATTGACCAGTGAGCTGGTAGGTTCCGATCGACTCGGCCACAAAGTAAAAAGGGCGCTTCCCTTTAAAACACCTTGGCGAACGGTTCAAATTGCGGACAAGGCCACGGAACTTATCGAATCCAAATTGATCGTTAATCTCAACGAACCCAATAAATTGGGCAGTGTAGATTGGTTCGAACCAAAAAAATACGTCGGTATCTGGTGGGAGATGCACCTGGGCAAATCCACCTGGGACTATGCAGGCTCGCAAGACATGAACACATTTACGGAAGATGCCAAACCTACCGGGAAACATGGCGCAACAACCGAAAATACAAAACGCTACATCGACTTTGCTGCAAAAAACAACATTAAAGGTATATTGGTGGAAGGCTGGAATACAGGATGGGAGCATTGGATAGGTTTTGAAGACCGCGAAGGGGTCTTCGATTTTGTAACGCCCTATCCCGATTATGATCTGGAGGGACTTAACAAATACGCCAAAGAAAAAGGAGTGGAATTGATAATGCACCACGAAACTTCGGCAGCGCCCCGAACCTATGAGCAGCAGTTGGACACTGCCTATCAGTTAATGAACCAATTGGGCATACATTCCGTAAAAACCGGCTATGTAGGGAAAATAATTCCTAAAGGCGAGTACCACCACGGACAATGGATGGTTAATCATTATAGAAAAGTGTTGGAAACAGCGGCCAAATACAACATAGCCATAAATGCCCACGAACCTATAAAAGCAACAGGAATACGAAGAACATACCCAAATGCCATTTCTAGGGAAGGATTAAGAGGCCAAGAATTTAACGCCTGGTCTGCCGATGGTGGCAACCCTGCAGAACATTTGCCCATTGTTGCTTTTACACGAATGTTGGCAGGACCTATAGATTTTACACCCGGTGTTTTTGATATTGAACTCCCTACAAAAGAAAATAACAGGGTCAGCACCACCATTGCCCAACAGTTGGCTCTTTATGTGGTAATCTACAGTCCCGTGCAAATGGCATGCGATCTGCCCGAAAATTATGAAAATCAACCAGCGTTCCAATTTATTAGGGACGTCGGGGTAGATTGGGACCGAACAGAAGTGCTAAATGGAGAAGTTGGTGACTACGTTACCATTGCACGCAAAGAACGTGGAACCGGAAATTGGTTTGTTGGCGGTATTACGGATGAAAACGCTAGGGAACTAACTGTTGATTTTGATTTTTTGGACGAGACCAGTAGTTACAAAGCCATTATTTATAAGGATGCCGAAAGTGCAAATTTTAGGACCGACCCTACTGCAATCGACATAGAAAATATAGAAATAAATAAAAATTCAACCCTCAACATAAAACTTGCCGAAGGGGGAGGCTTTGCCATTAGTTTACTAAAAGAAAACGAGTAGCCTATGTGACTTAAATCACAGATGATACTTGGCAAAATCCGTAACTTTGTACCAAATAAAAATAAGAAGTTATGACAGATAAATTAAATCAAATAGGACTGGACAACAGAGCTTCCAAAGAGCTATCCGACAAGCTGAACGAACTGTTGGCAAACTATCAGATATTTTACATGAACGCACGTGGTTTCCATTGGAACATCAAGGGCGAAAAATTCTTTGAACTACATGCAAAATTCGAAGATCTGTACAACGACTCTTTGGAAAAAATCGATGAAATAGCCGAAAGAATCTTGACCTTAGGGTTTACACCCCTGCACAATTATGAAGATTATTCGGGAATCTCCAAAATAAAGGCCTCCAAAAATGTATCCGGTGGAAAAGACGCCGTTCAGGCCATATTGGATGGATACAAAGTATTGCTTCCATTGGAAAGAGAACTTTTGGAAATGGCCGGTGAATCCAACGACGAAGGCACAGGGGCATTGATGAGCGATTACATTAGAGAACAGGAGAAATTGGTTTGGATGTACTCCGCATTTTTAAACAAATAGACCCCAGCTCACAGAATTGCCGTTGGGCCCTTTGTTCCCAACGGATATCTGGCTTTGGCACTCAAAGACCATTTTAGGATCATTCAGGATTTTGGCACATAAGCTTAAAGTATTGCTGAAATCTTGGATGATTTTATTTTTCAGAAGTATTTAAGTTACTTCATGGTCTATATTAGCCTCCTTCGGATTTTCCTTAACACCTTCTTTTTTGCCATGGTTCAAATCTTCAGACCAACAAGATGTGACGTTCAGCTTGTGGTGAATTGCCAAAGCTTTCTAAACGATTTGTGCCACTTCAGCTAAAAATCCTACTTTTGACCAAAATTAAACGCATTTGAAAAGTATTTTATTTTTCATTTTATCGCTTCTGACTTTTGGTGTTTTCGCACAACAAAACCAACCCAAGGAAGGAAGACAAATAAACATTGTTTACGGGGCCAACTTTACCAAAGATGAGGCCCAGTTTCCAGGTGCATCGATTTTTAGCAAGGATGATGAGCGACAAGTACAGTTTGAACACCAAGGTGCCGACCTTTGGTGCGATATTGCCATATTTTATGCAGAAGAGAATCGATTAAAAGCCATTGGAAATATTCGATTGCAACAAGGGGATTCCATAGAAATGAACAGTGGCAAAATGGATTATGATGGCAACACCAAACTGGCAAAAGCTTGGGAGAAAGTAGACCTTACCAATGGCCAAATGACGTTGACCACGGATACCCTTTATTTTGATAGGGAAAAACAGAAAGCATACTACAATGCCGGAGGCAAGGTTGTAGATTCCACCAATGTGCTCACGAGCATAATCGGCACGTATTTTATGACACCCAAAAAATACCAGTTCCAGCGCAAGGTACACATAGACAACCCGGATTACATTATCGATTCGGAGCAACTGGACTACTACACCACCTCCAAAAATGCCTATATGTATGGGCCTTCCACCATTACGGGAGAGGAATATAAAATCTATTGTGAGCGCGGTTTCTACGACACCAAAATTGAACAGGGCTACGGCATAAAGAACACCCGAATCGATTACGACAACAAAATCATTGAGGGGGACAGCCTTTATTTTGATAAGGCTACCGAATTTGCCTCGGCCACTAACAACATCAAGATCACGGACACTATCAACAATGGAGTGATCAAAGCACACTATGCCGAAGTGCACAAAGCAAAGGATTCCGTTTTTGCCACCAAAAGGGCAGTTTCCATCAATTTGGTACAAAAAGATTCACTTTACATGCATGGCGACACCTTAATGGTAACCGGCAAAGAGGAAGAGCGCATCATCAGGGCATTCAGAAATGCCAAGTTTTATAAAACCGATTTGAGCGGTAAGTCGGATTCCATCCATTTTGATGAAAGAACAGGAATTACCGAACTGATCACCGACCCCATTTTATGGAATGTGGACAACCAGATTACCGGAGACAGCATCCATTTGATATCCGACATGGAGACCGATAAACTGGATTCCCTAAAGGTGATCGAAAACGCTTTCATTATTTCGCTGGATACTATAAGTGGAACGGGTTACAATCAGGCCAAAGGAAAAAATCTGTATGGCAAGTTCATAGAAAACGAACTTAAAATAATCGACCTGGTCCAAAATACCGAAGTAATCTATTATGTCTACAACGACGATGAAGAGCTGATTGGAATAGACAAGACGATTTGCAGTAAAATTAGGCTCCTAATGGCCGATAACGATATTGAGGACATCACCTTCTTTGTAAATCCAGATGGGGATATATTCCCCGAGACCGATTTGCCAGTAGAGAGCCGTAAACTAAAAGGCTTTGTTTGGCGTGGCGATGAACGGATCATGTCCAAAGAGGAAATTTTTGATGAGGACGATAACAATATCGAATTGGTAAAGATCCGGGGCATAGAAAATCCCATTGATATCGATGCCGAAGAAAACGAAAGGCAAAACAACGAGAACGACCCCATTACCGCCCCTAACACCAAGGCGGTAAAACCCAAACAGCCCACGCTAAAAAAGAAAGCGCAAACCCCATAATGTCTAAAAAAGATTTCTTTACATACCAAGCCCAAACTACACCGCATCCATTGGCCTTGGAAGTTTCGCATGCCAAAGGGAGCTATGTTTACGATACCGATGGCAATGCCCATTTGGATTTTGTAGCAGGCGTATCGGCCTGTAGTTTGGGGCATTGCCACCCCAAAGTGGTTGGTGCCATAAAGGCACAACTGGACGAATACATGCATGTTATGGTGTACGGCGAATATGTACAAAAACCAGCCGTGGAATTCTCCAAGCTGCTCTCTTCCCTCCTTCCAAGTAATTTGAACACCACTTATCTGGTCAACTCGGGTACAGAAGCTATGGAAGGAGCCCTAAAATTGGCACGCAGGCACACCGGTCGTTCAGAAATAATTGCGGCCAAAAATGCCTATCACGGGAACACCATGGGCAGTTTGAGCCTAATGGGGCTCGAAGAACGAAAAAGTCCGTTCCGACCTTTGATTCCGGATATAAGGTTTGTTCAATTTAACAATGAAGAAGATTTAAGCAAAATTACAGAAAAAACTGCCGCAGTGGCATTGGAGACCATTCAAGGAGGAGCAGGGTTTATAGTACCGAAAAATGATTATTTAGAAAAAGTAAGGGCCCGCTGTAATAAGGTTGGGGCATTACTTATATTGGACGAAATACAGCCTGGGTTTGGCCGAACCGGTAAATTGTTCGCTTTTGAGCATTACAATTGTACTCCGGACATCTTGGTCATCGGCAAAGGAATGGCATCGGGTCTTCCCGTTGGCGCCTTTGTAGCCTCCAAACAGATCATGGCAGACCTTAAAGACAATCCAAAGTTGGGGCATATTACCACTTTTGGGGGCAATCCAGTAATTGCTGCCGCCAGTTTGGCCACCTTAAAAGAAATTACCGAAACGGACCTTATCCATCAAACATTGGCCAAAGAAAAACTGTTCCGTAAATTATTAAAGCACCCTTTGATCAAAGAAATTCGGGGGAAGGGCCTTATGCTCGCCCCCATTATGCAAAACAAGGATGTTGCCGATTATCTAATTCTTGAAGCGGCCAAAAAAGGTTTGATACTCTTTTGGCTATTATTTGAGCCAAAAGCTGTGAGAATATCGCCTCCGCTCACCATTTCCATGAAAGAAATCGAAGAAGGTTGCGACCATATTATCAGTATTTTAAATGGCTACCGACCCAATACTGTTAACTAATTTGTTGATAACATACCCCAAAATCGGACTTGAACAGAACCACAAAAGGTTAATTTTAAGTCCATAGTTCAACCAAAAACGTTCCTATGGCGTTAGAATCTAACGAATATCCAGACAAATCCATACACAAATTTGAGTCCATGCTCAAGACGGATGACGTCTATTTCTTTGATGCGGAGGACTTTGAGGAAATTATTCATCATTACTTGAACAATGGCAAAATCTCTTTGGGAAAGAAGGCCATCCAAATCGGGCTGGAACAACATCCCAATTCCATGGAACTTAAACTTTTAAGAGTGGAAGTATTGGCCTTTGAGGATAAATTCGAGGCCGCTGAAACCCTTCTGGACGAAATCCAGACCATTAATGTGGCCAACGAGGAAATTTACATCCAACGGGCCAATATCAGGTCCAAGCAAGACAAGCACCAAGAGGCTGTAAACCTCTTACTTGAAGCACTGCACATTACGGAGCACTCCTTCGATATTCATTCCCTATTGGGAATGGAGTATCTATTTATGGATAATTACGAGCAGGCAAAACTTAGCTTTATGCGCTGTGTGGAAATAGACGACCAAGATTACTCGTCCCTGTACAATGTTGTGTATTGTTTTGAATTCTTAGAAGATTTTGATGGTTGTATTTATTACTTGAACGATTATTTGGACCGCAATCCCTATTGTGAAGTCGCCTGGCACCAACTCGGAAAAATGTACTTGGCCAAAAATTTATACTTGGAAGCCCTTACCGCTTTTGACTTTGCCGTTATCTCGGACGATTCCTTTATAGGCGCATATTTTGAAAAAGGCAAAGTGTTGGAAAAGTTGGGCAGGTACAACGAAGCGATCGAAAATTACGAGTCCACCATTTCCATGGATGACCCAACCTCGTATGCGTTTTTGCGCTTGGGAAAATGCCATGAAAAATTGGGCAATTTTGATCTGGCCAAATATTACTATTATCACACCGTACATGAAGACCCTTTATTGGACAAGGGATGGCTGGCCATTACCGATTTCCATTTTGGCCAAAAAAACTACGTAAAGGCACTGCACTACATAAACAAAGCAATAAATATAGATGGTGAAAATCCAAAGTACTGGAAAAAGGCCGCCAAGATTTATTTCGCCATGAACAATTTTGACGAAGCCGATTTTGCCTACAAACAAGCTGTAGAACTGGGAAATTATGAGTTACATACCTGGAAAAACTGGACAGAGGTGCTCAGTAAAATCGGGGATTACAACTCGGCCATCCAAGTATTGATCCAAGGTTTGGAATTTTACCCGGACAACTCAGAGCTAACTTATAAGTTAGCGGGACTTCATTTAAAAAACAACGACTTGGGCGAAGCAAAAATCATCTTATCCAAGGCTATGAAAATTGATATTGGTAAATTGCGGCAGTTTGAGAAGGAATTCCCAGAATTCATTGAAGTAGATTGGGTGAAAGCATTGGTTTCCAAAATAAAGAAAACAACCAAGTAGCCCGTATATTAACCAATAATATGCAAGCACGTCGTATACTGGACTACGTATTTATAACACTCAAAGGAATGGCCATGGGTGCCGCAGATGTGGTCCCGGGAGTTTCCGGAGGAACCATTGCCTTTATTTCCGGGATTTATGAAGAACTCATCACTACCATAAACAATATCAACCTTTCCCTTGTACCCTTGTTCCGTAAAGATGGGGCAAAGGCAGTCTGGAACAAAATCAACGGAAATTTTCTCGCGTCACTTTTTCTTGGGATCTTTATTAGTGTACTCTCTTTAGCAAAATTTCTGAGCTGGCTCTTGGAGAACGAACCGATTTTGCTCTGGTCGTTTTTCTTTGGCCTGGTGGTCGCATCCATTTTTATGGTGGCCAAAGAAATTACCAAATGGAACCTGGGATCCATACTCGTTTTTATTGCTGGTTCGATTTTGGCCTATTTGATCACAGAATTGCCCGTAAACAACAATGTGGACAGCCTCCCATTTCTTTTCCTATCTGGGGCATTGGCCATTTGTGCCATGATTTTGCCCGGGATTTCCGGAGCCTTTATTCTAGTACTCTTGGGCTCCTACAAGACCATTTTGGACGCAGTCCACGAAAGGGACATCAAAATAATACTAACCGTGGGCGTTGGGGCAATTTTTGGGCTTTTGAGCTTTGCACGCTTGCTCAAATGGATGTTCAACCACTACAAAAACATAACACTGGCCTTATTGACCGGTTTTATTTTGGGTTCCCTAAATAAAATTTGGCCCTGGAAAAAAGTATTGGAGACCAAAACCTTTGGAGAAAAGATCATTGTTGTAGATGATGTAAATGTGCTTCCGGGAACTTTTGAAGGTGACAATAAATTAATGCTTGCCATTATTCTGGCCGTACTAGGTTTTTCGCTTATTTTTATCTTAGAAAGATCAGCTTCTAAAAAGTAAGTAAAAACGGATGGGGCAAATGCATCAACCTAGAACATTTCTGGATAACTTTTTCTTGGTCGTAAAGGGTCTCTGCATGGGTGCCGCCAACAAGGTCCCAGGGGTTTCTGGAGGCATTGTCGCTTTTGTCGCCGGTTTTTATGAGGAATTTATCTATTCCCTTCAAAAACTAAATTCAAAAGCGCTCAAACTTTTCTTTAATGGAAGGTTCAAAAGCTTTTTCCAATATACCAATGCAAGGTTTTTAGGTTTACTGATATTCGGAATGCTGGTCAGTTATTTTAGTGTCTCTAGAGTTTTGGATTACCTCTTGGACCATAACGAACTCTTTGTTTGGGCCACATTTTTTGGAATGGTAATCGGTTCCATTTACTATATAGGTAAAGATTTTGCCCCATGGAACAAACGGACCATAATAGCCGGAACCATAGGTTTGGTCATCGGGTTGTCCATCAGTTTTTTAAGTCCGGCAAAAGAGAACGATAATTTGGCATTTATCTTTATCTGCGGAATTATAAGTGTTTCCGGAATGACCCTGCCCGGGCTATCCGGTTCTTTTATCTTAATATTATTGGGCAATTATGTGCTGCTTTTGGTCGATTCAGTGAATGCACTCTATGATACTTTTGCGGAGGTTTTCTCGGGAGATTTTAGCTTTGTAAAAAATCCAGAACGTATAAAGATCTTAAAGATCTTAGGTGTTTTCACCCTGGGCTCAGCCGCGGGTTTGGTAACTTTTTCGCATTTGCTCAGTTATGTCCTCAAACATTTTAAGGCCACCACGACTGCTGTATTGCTCGGCTTTATAACCGGCTCTTTAGGTGTGCTTTGGCCATGGAAAAGAACCATTTTTAAATTGGACGGAACAGGCACGCCCTTACTGGACTCCAATGGAGATAAAATAATTTTGAACTACGAACGCTTTTTACCACGGATAGGCTCTCCGGAAACATGGTGGGCCATACTTTTTATAATATTGGGTGTTTTGGTATTATTACTACTGGATTGGTATGGCAAAAACAGAGAGAAAAATGAAAAGATTCGGGCTGCTAGGTAAAAATATATCCTATTCTTTTTCTGAAGGATATTTTGCAAAAAAATTCGAAGAACTAGGGCTTTTAGACCATAGTTACGAAAACTTTGACCTCCAGGACATTGAAGAGTTCAGTAGCGTATTGGCCCAAGATCACCTTACAGGTCTAAATGTTACCATTCCTTATAAACAAGCTGTTATCCCATTTTTGGATGAATTGGACCCAAAAGCCGAAAAAATAGGTGCCGTGAACACTATTCAATTTTCCCCCAGCGGACTAAAAGGTTTCAATACGGACGCCTATGGCTTTCAAAAATCGCTCGAGCCTTATCTTAGACCGCACCATAAAAATGCATTGATCTTGGGAACAGGTGGCGCATCCAAAGCTATCCGCTTTGTTTTGAACGAGCTTGGTATTGCCAACACTTATGTGTCCCGGCACAAAAAGCAAAATCAATATACTTACGAGGAGCTAAATGAACAGGTTATAAAAGATAATCAGCTTATAATTAATTGTACACCGCTGGGCACTTACCCCGACATCGAAGACAAACCAAAACTGCCCTATAAGTACATCGGGGCCGGACATTTGCTGTACGACCTTATCTATAATCCGGAGAAAACAGCTTTTTTATCCAAGGGAGAATCGCAAGGGGCCACCATTTGTAATGGATTAAAAATGTTGGAAGGGCAAGCGGAAAAAGCTTGGGAAATCTGGAACAATACCTAAGAAACATTCATCAATATACAGTTCACTGCCAACCACAGATTCCTGAAATTCACCAAAAGAAGAATCAATACTTTTGGGATTAGACGATTAAGTTGTTAAATTGGCTATAATTTTCATCAATCAACAGCTAAATACGCTACTAATGCAGGAAAACGATGGTAAACTTCAGCATGCTGAAGGTGGAATAGAGGAAACGTCCGAAAACAAAAAAGGTCAATTGGAAGAAAGCGCACAAGCCGAACCAAAAACGACCGGGGAAGTTACATCTGAAAGTGAAGCCAAGGAACAACCGGATAACGAATCCCAACAGGCCACCAAAGATGACAAAACGGACGATTCCAATGAACATT
This sequence comes from Flagellimonas sp. ABD4_174, assembly GCF_056160185.1. NCBI lineage: Bacteria > Pseudomonadati > Bacteroidota > Flavobacteriia > Flavobacteriales > Flavobacteriaceae > Flagellimonas > Flagellimonas sp. ABD4_174. Next base: position 1,447,715 of record NZ_JBSWWP010000001.1, on the reverse strand, counting down.
TAGATGAAATCGATGAATCCAATGCGGAGGATGCCGAAGATACGGAAAACGAAAAGCGGCACACCATTCCCATGTTGGACTACCACTCCATGTCCATGGAAAATTTGGTAGGCGAATTACAACGCTTGGTAAAAAATGAAAAAGTACAGGCCATCCACAAGCATGTAAGTTCCATTAAATATGAATTTGATCAAAAGTTTCAGGAGTTTCTGGATGAAAAGAAGGAAGAGTTCGTAGCCAAGGGAGGCAACGAAATTGATTTTAGGTACAACTCTGTTGCCAAAAGGCAATTCAACGAAGTATATTCCGACTACCGGGAAAAACGTGATCAATACTATAAAAATTTAGACCAATCCCTGAAGGACAACCTTAACAAGCGTTTGAACATCATTGAGGAGTTAAAGGGATTAATAGATATCGAAGAAGATATCAATACGACCTACAATAACTTTAAAGACCTACAAAACCGCTGGAAAAATGCAGGGCCGGTGCCACGTGCCAACTACAACGATGTTTGGCGAACGTATCACCACCATATGGAGATCTTTTACGATTTTTTGCACCTCAACCGTGAGCTACGTGATCTTGACTTTAAACACAATCTTGAGGAAAAACAAAAATTGGTAGAACGCGCCGAAGCTTTGGTCGCCGAACCGGATTTGAACAAAGCGTTCAGGGAATTGCAGACACTCCACAAAATCTGGAAAGAAGATGTTGGCCCGGTGGCCAAAGAGCATAGGGAGGAAATTTGGGAAAAGTTCAGCAACGCTACCAAAGCCATGCACCAACGTAGGCAGGAACATTTCCAAGAACTGGAGAAAGTCTATGAAAAAAACCTAGAAAAAAAGCACGAAATAATCGCTTCCATTGCTCAAATAGCTGAGAATGTAGCGAACAACCATCGAGGAATCCAACAACAGATCAAAGAGGTGGAGGCCTTACGCGACGCGTTCTTTAAAGCTGGCAGGGTCCCTCAAAAGGTGAACGAAGAAACTTGGAGCTATTTTAAGGAAACCGTTCGCAAATTCAATAGGAACAAAAATGCTTTTTACAAGAACCAGAAAAAAGAGCAGCAAGTAAATCTGGAAAAGAAAAAAGAATTGTTGGATTTGGCGATTTCTTTAAAAGATAGTGATGATTGGGCAGAGGTTACCCCGCAAATGAAACGTATTCAGCGCGATTGGAAGAAAATAGGCCATGTGCCCAGAAAGTATTCCGATAAAATCTGGAAAGAGTTTAAAGATGCTTGTAATCATTACTTTGATCGTTTACACGCCGAAAAGAATGATGAACACAATGCGGAATTCGAGAACTTTAAAAAGAAGAGCGCATGTTTGGACCGCCTTAAGGCATTCCAGTTAAGTGGTGATAAAAAGAAGGATTTAGAAGATCTAAAGGCATTTTTGACCGAATGGAAACAATATGGCCGAATTCCATACAACAAGAAACACATCAACAGCAAGTTCAATAAAATAATCGATGCCCTCTTCAAGAAATTGGGCATTGGCAAACAAGAATCCGAATTACTTAAATATGGGAACAAGGTTCAAGAACTTGCAAAAACTGAAGATAACCATGCCATTGGCAACGAGCGTGTTTTTGTGAAACGTAAAATAGATGATGTCAAATCGGAAATAAGACAATTGGAGAACAATCTTCAATTTTTCTCTGGTGATTCTGAGGACAACCCCTTGGTGAAGGAGGTCGTTCAAAAATTGAACAAACAAAAAGATGCACTCCAGACTTGGAAGGAAAAAATGAAGAATCTTAATATCCTGGAACACAAACTCAACAAAGAATCCGAAGCGGAGGAAGAATCCGATGGCGGTGAGGAAGAGTAAGGGATTGACCCTTACTCAATTCCATCCACAAAACTTTTGATCACTTTTAATCCAATCCCCTTAAAAAGTACTGGATCAAGTCGGTGGTCGTCACAATTCCTTTTAGTTTATCGCCCTCCACTACGGGCAATGCATGGAATTCCCTATTTGCCAATATCTGTGCGACTTCCTTAATGGTCGCATTGGGGTCTACGCTCACCAAATTGCTCACCATTACCTGAGGAATAGTAAACATATTGTACACAATGGTATCCACCACTTCCTCATGTTCATCAATGGCGTCGGCAAAACTGATCCGCATTAAGTCGGTAAGGCTCAGCATGCCCTTTATATTTTCACCATCCACAACAGGAATATGTCTTATGTTATGTTTTTTAAAAAGTCGTTCAGCGGTCACCAAATCATCTTTGGTGCTCAATGTGACCAGATTCTTGGTCATTATTTGAGAAACGGGCACACCAATTTTCATCTTTTCAATTGTTTTAATTATATGTAATCAAGTTACCCCAATACGAGGTTGAAAAGTATGATAATTGTCAGTTAATCTTATTTAGCAACGTTTACCGATCTAGTTTCCCTGATCACGGTTACCTTAACTTGACCCGGATAGGTCATATCGGTCTGTATTTTTTGTGAGATTTCGAAAGATAGCTCGGCGGCTTTATCGTCGTTCACTTTCTCACTTTCCACGATTACACGAAGTTCCCTACCAGCTTGTATGGCATATGCTTTTTGCACCCCATGAAAGCCGAAGGCGATATCTTCCAAATCCTTTAGTCGCTGTATGTACGAGTCCAAAACCTGTCTCCTTGCACCTGGTCGGGCACCACTGATCGCATCACAAACTTGAACAATGGGAGATATTAAAGTAGTCATTTCAACTTCGTCGTGGTGAGCTCCGATAGCGTTGCATACTTCCTCTTTTTCACCATATTTCTGTGCCCATTGCATACCTAAGATCGCGTGAGGGGTCTCCACCTCCACTTCGGCCATTGGTACTTTACCTATATCGTGCAAAAGTCCGGCCCTTTTCGCCAATTTAGGGTTTAGGCCAAGTTCGGCGGCCATTACCCCACAAAGCTTGGCAACTTCTCTGGAGTGCTGTAACAAGTTTTGACCATACGAAGATCTATACTTCATACGTCCTACCGCTTTGATCAGTTCTGGATGAAGGCCATGGATACCCAAATCTATTACGGTACGTTTCCCTATTTCGGCAATCTCTTCATTAATCTGCTTTTCGGTTTTTTTCACAACCTCTTCTATACGTGCTGGGTGAATTCGTCCATCTGTCACCAATCTATGCAGGGACAAACGGGCCACTTCCCTTCTAACGGAATCAAAACAGGATAAAATAATTGCTTCTGGAGTATCGTCCACAATAATTTCCACTCCGGTCGCCGATTCCAAAGCACGAATATTTCGTCCTTCCCTACCGATTATGCGTCCTTTTACATCGTCGGACTCCAAATTAAACACGGACACACAATTTTCTACTGCTTCCTCCGTACCGATTCGTTGAATAGTGTTTACTACAATCTTTCGAGCCTCCTGCTGTGCGGTCAGTTTGGCCTCTTCCATAGTATTTTGAAGATAGGCCATGGCATCGCTCTTCGCGGTTTCCTTTAATGACTCCAATAACTGGGCCTTAGCATCTTCTGCAGATAGCCCGGATATCACTTCCAACTGTTGTACTTGGCTCTTGTGTAGTTTTTCGACTTCGGCCTGCTTTTTATCAAGAATTTCACTCTTGTGGGATACTTCTTGTATTTTGCCCTGAAGTTGGTCGTTCAACTTTTTATTTTTGGCCAACTCACTGCTCACTTGGGACTCTTTGTCCCTAGTTCTCTTTTCAGCCTCGGCAATTTTCTTGTCCTTATTGATTATAACTTTTTCATGTTCGGCCTTCAGTTCCAAAAATTTTTCCTTTGCCTGGAAAATTTTGTCCTTTTTTATGCCCTCTCCTTCTTTCTTTGCTTCTTTTATGATATCGGCAGCTTCCTTTTTTGCCCCTGCAATGGTCTTGGACGCTTTACCTTTCTCCATCATCTTTGCAATTGAAAAGCCAATGGCAAGCCCTACAACAGCTGCGACAGCAATTACTACGATATTATCCATGTTTGTTTGTGTTTAGTTAAAAAAAAAGCCCACATAGGCTGAAGTTTTGTACAAACTCCAAATTACAGGTTTAGGGCTAACAGACTGATCAAGGATCCCTATGCAAGTAGGGCCTGCTTTTACAATCTAAACTCACCCTTTTGAATTATAATAGTGTTGAGTTTGTCAAAAAATATTACCTATGTGGGCAGTAACATTATTTTATTTAAAAGAACTTATTCTCCCAGTTTGGAATGTACCAGTTCATCCAATGCCCTGAGCCTTTGCATGGCTGCTTCCGCATTTTCAGAACGATCTATCCCACTCTGCTCAATTTTGGATGCAAATTGTAGGGCACACATGGCCAATACATCTTGCTTGTCCCGAACTGCATAATTTTGCTCAAACTTTTTGGCCAGGTTTTCAATGTTCTTGGCCGCCTTCCGCAATCCTTCTTCTTGCTTGGGGTCTATGGTCAATGGATATACCCTATCGGCAATGGAAAGCTTTATTTTGAGCTTCTCGTTCATATTTCTGTAACTAATCAATCCGCTAGTTTGGCTATGCAAACATCAAGTTCGCGAATCAATGTATTTATCTTGAGCTTAGCTTCTGTTTTACTCGTATTACTACCCAGCATCGTGTTTGCCATTTTAAGGGAATCGTACTTCTCCTCCCATTGGTTCAGAGCGTCGTCCTTGAGTTTGTTTTCATCCTTTAGATGTTCCAATTCAAGCTTTAAATTAGCGTTCAATTGGTGCAACAGCTCCATTTTGTGCAGCAGTTTGCTCACCTTGTTCTCCAAAGAATCCACAATCTCAACAAGTTCGCTCATATATGCAAACAACAATACGTATTACACAAAGTTAACCAACCTAGGACAACCTCGCAATACTTTTTACATTTATTCTTGTTCCGTTTACCAAAGCTTTAGAGCTGTTGCGTTAAATCTTTTCTTAAAACAAAACATTGGTTACTTTCGTAATAGAATTACTGATCTTTTATGCGTAGAACACTATTTTTAGCCTTCTTTTTATTTGCAATTTATCTAGCTGCACAAGAAAAATATCCGCAAAACACATTTCGTTCCCCATTGGACATCCCCTTGGTACTTTCCGGCACCTTTGGTGAACTACGTTCCAACCATTTCCACTCCGGTATGGACCTTAAGACCCAGCAAAGGGAAGGCCTCCCGGTTTACGCTATCGAAGATGGCACGGTAACCCGCATCAAAGTCTCGCATTGGGGCTACGGTAAGGCACTGTACGTTGCGCATCCCAATGGGCATACGTCTGTGTATGCCCACCTTCAAAAATTTGGGCCAGAAATAGAGAAGTACGTAAAAAAAGTGCAGTACCAAAAACAGTCTTTCGAGGTTGAAATGTTCCCCGATTATGGAGAGTTAAAAGTAGCCAAAGGAGATATTATCGCATTTTCCGGTAACACGGGAGGGTCCGCAGGGCCCCATCTACATTTTGAGATTCGAAACAGTGTAAACGGAAAACCTACCAATCCCCTGCTCTATGGTTACGAAGTAAGGGATGCCACAGACCCGACTTTGCTGGGACTTTTTGCATACCCACTGGCCAAGGGTGCATTGGTAAATCAGAGTGCAGAAAAAATTCAATTGAATTATAAAAAACAAGCAGACGGTTCTTTTTTGGCCGATAAGGTAACCGCGGTCGGTACAATCGGGTTCGGTATCAATAGCTTTGACCGTTTGGATATGGCCGCCAATAAAAATGGCGTATATGCCGTAAAACAAACCGTAAACGGCAAGGTTTATTCTGAATTCGACTTTGACACTTTCTCGTTCGGCGAAACACGGTACATCAACACTTTAATCGATTACGCCCACTTTTATAACCACAGACAGCGCATTCAAAAGTGCTTTAAAGAGCCCTATAACCATTTAAGTATCTACAAGTCCCTTTATAATGATGGTAAAATTGAGATTACCGAAGGTCTGTCCTATACTGTGGAAATCCTTATTTCTGATCTGGCCGGTAACACTACTAAACTCATAATTCCCGTGGAAGGCAAAATGCAAGAGGAGAAAATTGCCAAGAAAAATAACCCTACAGATAATTTCTTGATAGCCAATAAGCCCAATAACTTTGATTTGGGCGCTGCAAAAGTATTTTTTCCCGCTAGCACGTTTTATGAAGATTTCTATATCGACCTTCAAAAAGGAACCGACACCATTACCATACACAACAACAGCGTTGCGGCACACCGAAATTTCACGATCAGTTTCGACCCATCAAAATATACCACGGAAGAACGAAAACAAATGTTCATTGCCCATCTGGACAGCAAAAAGAGACCATCTTATTCAAAAACCTACAAGAGAGACGGTTCTTTTACCACCCGAACGCGCACTTTGGGCACATACACCCTTGTCAAGGACAGTATTCCTCCTACCATTAGACCAAAGAACTTCAAGGAAAAGCAATGGCTCAGCAACTACAATTATTTGAGTCTACTTATTTCCGATGACCTTAGTGGAATAGATAGTTATTCCGCCACATTGAACGGAAAATGGATTTTGATGGAATACGAACCAAAGACAAACACCATTACCTATAATTTTGAGGACAATATAACCAACGACACGGAATGCGACCTCATAGTTACGGTTACGGACAATGTGGGCAACTCCACTATATTTAGTACCAAGTTTTTCAGGAAATAGGCGTATTTTTGCATTCGAAAAATAATCAAGTACAATTATTTGTTGACCTTTTTCAAGCTCAAAGACCTAATCAACCAGAATTATTTTTTAAAGTATGCCAAACCTTTTACATAGGTGTTGAATTAAATATTGATCCATGAAAAAAATTGTCTTCGTAGTTATTCTTTTGATCACAGGCATTATGTCCGCCCAAAAGAACATTTATGAAAACATCAGGTTTGACCAACTTACCAGGAACCACAAGGTTTTGGCCATAATTCCATTTATTGCCCATTTGGAATTGGAGGAAACGGTAGATAGTGAAGACCTCAAGATTTTGGCAGAAAAAGAAGGGTACGCGGTACAAAATGCATTGGAGACCTATTTTTCCAAACGCAAAAAACGCAAAAAATTCAATGTGGATTTTCAGAATATAAACAACACCAATGCCATATTGGCCCAAAACGATATCGATTACACCAACATTGATACCTACACCACCAAGGAATTGTGCGAAGTTTTGGATGTAGATGGCATTATCAGCGGCAACCTAAACCTGAACATTTTATTATCCGAAGGCGTACCTACGGATTTTAGCATTTTGGACTACTTTAGTGGAAATGCCAACTATGGAAGAATCGGTGTAAAAATAAGCGATGGCGAAACCGGCAAACTCCTTTGGAAGTACGAAAACGCCATTTCCAAAAAAACAGGTAAAAACACCACCGAGCTTATCGATAAAATGATGAAGACCGCCTCCCGAAAATTTCCTTACGACAGGGAAAAACGCAAGAACCGTAATTAATTATCCTTTTTAACTGTTCGCAAACTCTTTGAGGACCTGAACGGTATAATCGATTTCTTCCCTGGTATTGTACATGGAAAAAGAAAAACGAAGACTGGGCTTCTCCTGTTCTTCCCACTCAAGAATTTCGTTGAGCACATGGGATCCTTGACTACTACCTGATTGACAGGCACTCCCCTTGGAACAAGCAATACCTTTCATATCCAAATGGAAAAGCAACATTAGACCTTTCTGTTTATCAAAAGGTAAGCGCACGTTGGCCAAGGTGTAGGTACTTTTCTCCAAATCTCCAGAAAGCCCATTGCACACCGCATCGGGAATCTCTTGTTTGAGCTTCTCCAAAAAGTATTGTTTAAGCGATTTAATAGCCTCTGTTTCTTCCTCTAAGTTCTCGTATGCCTTAATAAAAGCCTCTTCCAACCCAACAATATTATGGAAAGGCTCGGTCCCTGCCCTAAAACCGCGTTCTTGGGAACCACCAAAAATCAATGGCTTTAATCCGGAATTTTTTCGGATAAACGCAAACCCTATTCCTTTGGGCCCATGGAATTTGTGGGCAGCCGCCGTCATAAAATCAATATTTACATTTTGTACGTCCCAAGGGTAATGCCCAATGGATTGCACCGTATCGGAATGAAAAAGAGCATTATTTGCTTTACAAAGTTCGCCAACAGTACCAATATCCAATATATTGCCGATTTCGTTGTTTACATGCATTAAGCTTACCAACTTTTTGGAATCGCTCTTTTTGAGCAGGCTCTCCAAATGATCCATTTTAGGGTTGCCATTTTCGTCCAGATCCACGTACCAGACATTGATACCGTACTCTTTTTCGAGCTCTTCTACTGTATGTAAGACGGCATGGTGCTCAATTTTAGATGTGATTATGGTCTCAACATCCAGATCCCTCACCGCACATCTCAAAATCATATTGTCCGCCTCTGTTCCTCCAGAGGTGAAAATAATCTCGGAGGGATGGACATTCAACGTTTTTGCAATGGTCTTTCTGGCCTGTTCAACAGCTGTTTTGGCCGATCTCCCAAAACTGTGGGTGGAAGAAGGGTTTCCATAAAACTGTGCCAATGCCTCTTGCATTCGCTCGATCACTTCTTTTCTAACCTGCGTGGTAGCAGCATTATCCAGATAGACTTTTTGCATGGTTGATTTTACTTTAAACGGGTGTAAAAGTACACGAATTAAGTTAATTTCTTTTAAAGTAAGCTCGGGAATTGGGGTATTAAAATGGAATTGCATTAAATTTGGCGCATGAGAAAAATTTTCTTTCCCTTTCTTTGTTTTGGAGCTCTACTTTCTTGCAGTGATGGCGACCTTGAAATCGAGACCATTGATTTTGACAGTGTAACTTTGGATTACTGCTCCGACCCAACAACCGACGCCAAGAACATTCTTTTTAAGATAAATGAAAGTGAGTCCTTGATTTTGGAACTCCAAAGTGGCGTTTTGAACAATGGCGTTGCCGGGGAAACGGTTACCACCGAAAGTACTGTGCCCGGTCAATCCCAGATCACTTACCGAGTTTTTTCCGATGATGTGGACAGCGATTATTTCTGCAGCGATATTCCGCCCGCACAACCCACTGTTATTGATGAGGTCGAAGCAGAAGATGGTTCTGTGATCATTGAAACCATTGTTGATCCCAATGATGCCTCGTCATTTTTGCACACCATAAGTCTTAGTGGAATTTCTTTTGTGACCGACAACGGGGAACGAATCACCAATATTGCGATAAGTGAATTTGGCGAGGTAACCACCAATGTTCCCGATTAAGCGTTCTGGTAAATGTAAACTTCGGTTGCGCCCAAACCATATTTTTGATAATCGGCATCGTAAAATTTTAAGTTTTCGTACCTATTAAAAAGGTAATGCAGTTCTTCCTTGAGCACCCCCTCGCCCACACCATGTATAAAAACTACTTTTTGAATACGTTTTCGAATGGCAAAATCCAACTGCCTCTTTGCGGTCTCTAACTGGATATTTAGCATATCGTAATTGCTCATGCCCTTGCTCGATTTTACCAATTGATGAATATGCAGGTCCACTTCCATTTTCGGTGCGCTTCGCTCTTTGGGCCTCAATACAGGTGAAGTTCTTTTTTTGGGCAGTTCTTTCTGTTTTTTGACTTGAGCAGCTTCAAAATTGGACACAGTAATGTCCCCCTCGATCTTTACAAGGTCGTGGGACATAAATCGCATGGGGAACCCATCATCCGTAAGTATGGTAACCTCATCACCTTCAACCTGTTGAACAATGCCCGCTATGGCTTCGTCCAAAACCTCCACCCTGTCTCCTTTTAAAAATTTGCCCATATTTAATTTCTGTGGTAAAAAATGATGTAAAAATTAAACCTGAATACAAAAATAATAGTATTTTTCGGCCACCACAGTCTATGATGTACCTAACACCAACCATATTCGCCATTGACCTGAAGGACTACATGTTACCTTGCCTTAATAAAAAGTTATTGGGCGTGGATTGTCCCGGTTGTGGTATGCAACGTGCCGTGGATCTGCTCCTACATGGTGATTTTATAGCTGCATTTTATATGTACCCGGCCATTTATCCCATCGTAGCGCTACTCGTTTTTTTACTGGCAAACATATTTTTTAGTTTTAAACATGCACAGCAGGTAAAATGGTTTTTGTTGTTGTTTACAGCGGGTACCATCATAGTAAGTTACATCATAAAAATGAATAACCTTTTTAATTAAAATCTTTAGATTATGGAACAACAAAAACTTCCAAATGCAACGCTGATCATGGTATTCGGTATTATATCGATAGTTACCTGTTGCTGCTACGGGGTAATCGGTCTAATTTTTGGTGTTATTGGTTTAATATTGGCCAACAAAGCATTGAAACTTTATGCCGAAAACCCAGAAATGTACGATGGTGTACAATCCGTTAAAACCGGTAGAATACTCTCCATTATCGGTATTGTACTAAATGTGCTTTATCTCTTAATGTCCCTTTGGGCCATATCTGCTTTTGGATGGGATGCCCTACAGGACCCGCAAAGAATGCAAGAAATTCTTGAACAATATCAATAAAATCAACATATGAACCAACAACCCTTACCCGGGGCAAGTACAGTGTTGACAATGGGGATACTCTCCATTGTCGGCACTTTGTTCTGCTGTGGCCCACTGGGAGCCATATTTAGTATTATTGGCCTTTCAAAAGCTAAATCCGCAAGTAATCTTTACCACCAAAATCCAGAAAGTTATACGGACTTCAGTAATGTAAAAACAGGAAAAATACTGTCATACATAGGGTTGGTGATCGCCTTGATCTATTTGGTGCTCACAATTCTTTACTTTGGATTTATTGTGGCCATGATCACAACAGGAGAATTTAGTGGCGAATTTTAATTCGCCACTTCACTTATAAATTTTAGACGGTACAAACGCAGCTCCTCGTCCTCGTAATCACCATCAAACTCATCTACGGCAGCCGAAATGGAATCGGTATCCGCATCAAGAAAGTAATCATGGATTTCTTCTTGTTGGTCTTCATCCAGAATTTCATCTATCCAGTAACCAATGTTCAACTTGGTACCACTGAACACGATCTGCTCCATTTCTTTGATAAGTTCGGGAAGCTCCAGCCCTTTTGCCGATGCAATATCGTCCAAGGGCAATTTTCTATCCACACTCTGAATTACGTACAGTTTTAAACCCGAATTGGCACCCGTGCTTTTCACTACAAGATCGTCCGGCCTGGTAATTTCGTTCTCATCCACATATTTGGAAATAAGGTCTACGAACGGTTTACCATATTTTTTTGCCTTGCCCTCGCCAACACCCTGAATATTTATTATTTCCTGCATGGTCACTGGGTACTTAAGGGACATATCTTCCAGTGAGGGGTCTTGAAAGACCACAAATGGAGGAACTTCTCTTTTTTGAGCTTCCCTTTTCCTTAGATCTTTGAGTAATTTCAACAAGTTTTCATCTGCAACGGCTCCATTGGATTTTTCAGGAACAACTATATTTCCTGTATCATCCTTGGAATACACATGATCCTTGGTCATCATAAAAGATTCTGGATTGTTCAAAAACTTTTTGCCGTTTTCTGTTAAATGCAGGATTCCGTATTGCTCGATTTCCTTTTTTAAGAGACCTGCCACCAACACTTGGCGCGTTAAAGCCATCCAAAATGTTTTGTCCTGTTCTTTTCCTATTCCAAAAAATTCTTTCTCATCGGTTTTATGGGAGGAGATCATCGCATTGGTTTTGCCCACCAGAATACGGACAATTTCTTTGGTCTTGAATTTCTCCTTGGTTTCCTTTACCACGTGCAACAATTTGGTTACTTCCGCTTTGGCCTCTTCTTTAGGTTTTGGGTTTCGGGAGTTATCGTCCATGTCGGCGCCTTCTCCGTTCACTTCGTCAAAATCCTCACCGAAATAGTGTAGTATAAATTTTCTACGGGACATAGAGGTTTCGGCATAAGCCACAATTTCTTGAAGCAGGGCATTACCGATCTCTTGTTCCGCCACAGGTTTACCGGACATGAATTTTTCCAGTTTTTCCACATCTTTATAGGCGTAATAGGCCAAACAGTGCCCTTCGCCCCCATCCCTACCTGCACGACCAGTTTCCTGATAATAACTTTCTATACTTTTTGGAATATCGTGATGGATCACAAATCGGACATCCGGCTTGTCGATTCCCATTCCAAAAGCAATCGTAGCAACAACCACATCCACTTCCTCCATTAAGAACATATCTTGATACTTGGAACGCGTCTTGGCATCGAAGCCTGCATGGTAGGGCACGGCACTTACCCCGTTTACCTGAAGCACTTGTGCCAATTCTTCTACACGTTTTCTGCTCAAACAATAAATTATACCAGATTTACCCTGATTTTGTTTAACAAAACGGATAATATCGGCATCCACATTCTTGGTTTTGGGACGTACTTCGTAAAATAGATTGGGCCTATTGAACGATGCTTTGAATACCTTGGCGTCCGTCATGCCCAAATTTTTAATAATATCCTCTTGCACCTTTGGTGTTGCCGTAGCGGTTAGGCCGATTATGGGAATATTATCTCCCAATCGATTTATAATTCCTCTTAAATTTCGGTATTCGGGCCTAAAGTCGTGGCCCCACTCGGATATACAATGAGCCTCATCCACCGCCACAAAAGAAAGTTTGACCTTTCTTAAAAACTCCACATTTTCTTCCTTGGTCAGTGATTCCGGAGCCACATAGAGCAATTTGGTAACCCCATTTACTATGTCCTCCTTTACTTGTTTTACCTCGGTCTTGGTCAGGGAAGAATTTAACACATGGGCTATTCCATGCTGTTCGGATATTCCGCGAATGGCATCGACCTGGTTTTTCATAAGGGCGATCAATGGGGAAACCACAATGGCGGTCCCCTCTTTCATTAATGCCGGCAATTGGTAACAGAGGGATTTGCCTCCTCCCGTGGGCATAATCACAAAAGTATCGTTGTCACTTAGAATGTTTTGGATCACACCTTCTTGTAATCCTTTAAACTTTGAGAAACCAAAATATTTTTTGAGCGAGGAATGCAAATCAGTGTTCGTTAGGCTCATTTCCGCATTTTTCAATTTATTACAAACAACCTAAAAGGTAGTTGAAGCTTTTATTAAACAATTCCAATACAGTTAAATCCAATATCATTTTCGAAATAGTCTGTATAAGATAGTTTGATTAGTTTTGTAAACTTAAATATAACACATTCTTTTAGGAATACAATCAGTTAATCCGTTAATTACTTTGAACGACAAAAAGTCAATTTTATCCATAGCAAAGCGGACCCTTGAAATAGAGAGCAAGGCCATTGCAAATTTAATAGGTCTGTTGGACGACCATTTTGAACAAGCGGTTCAGCATATACTTGAATCCGATGGAAGAGTCGTAGTTTCCGGCATTGGTAAAAGCGCCATAATTGCATCAAAAATTGTAGCAACCTTAAATTCTACTGGCACACCTGCAATTTTTATGCATGCCGCCGATGCCATACACGGGGATTTGGGCACTATTCAACAAAATGATGTGGTCATATGCCTTTCTCAGAGCGGGAACACGCCAGAAATTAAAGCCTTATTGCCCCTGATTAAGGCGGGCAACCACAAATTGATAGGAATTACAGGAAACATGGATTCCGTTTTAGCCAAACAAGCAGATTTTGTGCTCAACACCTACGTGGAGAAAGAGGCATGCCCCAATAATTTAGCACCCACAACCAGTACTTCGGCCCAAATGGCGGTCGGTGACGCACTGGCCATTTGTTTATTGGAGCTTAAAGGATTCAGCAGCACCGATTTTGCCAAGTACCATCCTGGTGGGGCTTTGGGCAAAAAATTATATTTACGGGTGGCCGATATTGTGCTCAACAATCAAAAACCGCAAGTGGACGTAAATACCAAAGTAAAGGATGTAATCGTCGAAATCTCCGAAAAAATGTTGGGCGTTACCGCCGTTATGGACAAGGACAAAGTGGTAGGAATCGTTACCGATGGCGATGTTAGGAGGATGTTGAGCAAATACGACAACATAAGCGGACTTACCGCAAGGGACATCATGACCTCCAATCCGAAAACAATAGATGTGGATACTTTGGCCGTTAAGGCCCTTAAAATGTTACAAGAACAGAGCATATCGCAACTATTGGCCTTTGACGGTGATTCGTATGCCGGCGTGGTCCATATCCATAACCTTATAAACGAGGGAATCCTATAATGGCTAAAAAAGAGAGAAAAAACCCAGACGAAATGTCCTTTTTGGACCATTTGGAAGAATTGCGCTGGCACTTGGTCCGATCCACATTGGCCGTGGTCATAATAGCGTGTGTCGCCTTTGTTTTTAGAGGCTTTATTTTTGATACTATCTTGTTCGGCCCAAAGAACATGGACTTCCCAACCTATCAATTTTTCTGTAATATAGGAAAGTTGTTCGGGGTAGATTCGGAATTTTGTGGCGACGAAATCCCGTTTACCATTCAAAGTAGGTTGATGGCCGGTCAATTCTCCGCACATATCTGGACCTCTATCTGGGCGGGCGTAATTCTCGGATTTCCATATATTTTGTGGGAGTTGTGGAAATTTATCAGCCCCGGACTCTACGAAAACGAAAGAAAACATTCAAAAGGGTTCATTATAACGGCTTCGGGATTGTTTTTCCTTGGTGTATTGTTCGGATACTACATTGTTGCCCCGCTTTCCATCAACTTTTTGGGGTCGTACCAGGTCAGTAAGGAAGTATTGAACGAAATCGACCTGGCTTCTTACATTGGAACGGTCAGGGCCTCCGTGATCGCTTGCGGGATCATGTTTGAGTTGCCCATTGTAATATTTTTCTTGACCAAAGTTGGACTGGTAACCCCCGAAATCCTCAAAAAGTATAGAAAAATAGCTTTGGTGATCATTCTGATTTTATCGGCGATCATTACCCCTCCCGATGTAACCAGCCAAATCATTGTATGTATTCCTGTATTGATTTTGTACCAGGTAAGCATATTTATATCAAAAATGGTAGTAAAAAGCGAAGCAAGAAAAGTAAAAGCTACAAAAAATGGCAAATAATAAAGTAGAAGAGTTCAATGCATATCGCGCCAAGATGAACGATAAGCTGCTCGCAGAGAACAACAAGCTCATAAAGCGTATATTCAACCTGGACACCAACGCCTATATGGAAGGCGCACTGGATGTAAAGACCAAAGAATTATTGGGTCTGGTCGCCTCGGCCGTGCTGCGATGTGACGATTGCGTGAAATACCACCTCGAAAGCTCCAAAAATGCAGGGGCCAATAAAGAAGAAGTTATGGAAACCTTGGGCATAGCCACTTTGGTAGGCGGAACCATAGTGATTCCGCATTTACGACGAGCGTATGAGTTTTGGGAAGATTTGGAGGAGAGCGAAGCTTAAAAAAATCCAAAAGACCATTCACTAAAAAAAGAATATGTTTAGTTTTGGCAAATTCCTATGAAGCTACGCGCAGAAAATATTATGAAGGCCTATCGAGGCCGAAAAGTTGTCAAGGGCATATCGCTCGAGGTCAATCAGGGTGAAATTGTTGGACTATTGGGGCCCAATGGGGCAGGTAAGACCACATCGTTCTACATGATCGTGGGACTTATTAAACCGAATGGCGGAAACATCTACCTGGATAGTACAGATATCACTAGCTTCCCCATGTACAAAAGGGCACAGCATGGAATTGGCTATTTAGCCCAAGAAGCATCGGTCTTCCGAAAACTCAGCATAGAAAAAAATATATTGAGTGTGTTGCAGCTTACCAAATTGAGCAAAAAAGAACAACACATGAAGATGGAGTCCCTGATCGATGAATTTGGTCTGGGGCATATACGTAAAAACCGTGGGGATTTGCTGTCCGGGGGCGAACGTCGCCGTACCGAGATAGCCCGCGCACTGGCCACAGACCCTAAATTTATTTTATTGGACGAGCCCTTTGCAGGGGTTGACCCCGTTGCGGTAGAAGATATTCAGCGCATCGTGGCCCAATTAAAAAACAAGAACATTGGCATCCTGATCACCGACCATAATGTGCAGGAAACTTTGGCCATTACCGAACGCTCGTACTTAATGTTCGAAGGCGGCATTCTAAAGGCCGGAGTTCCCGAGGAACTTGCCGTTGACGAAATGGTCCGGAAAGTGTATCTGGGGCAAAACTTTGAACTTCGAAAAAAGAAGCTCGACTTTTAAGCTTATTTTTTATTTCTCTTTTTAAGCTCCACTTGAATGGTTGGAGAAAGGCGCGTTAAATGCTCAATAAATCGCATTTTATCCTTAGGTGAGATTACCGTACTGCTGTATTTACCGTAGTATACTTCCAACCGGCTCAAAGATGCCGCAGGGGCACTGATCGGATTGTTCGATTCCACTATTCGTGTTATGTCCTTGATCGGTATATTCTTTTTGACCACAAATAAAGAGGTCACCGTTAATATTTCATCCGAAACTGTATAGGAAATGGAGAAAAAAAGAAGTACAAAGACCAGCATAATGGCAAACTGAATTATCACACCGATCAGACTACTCTCCCCAAAAGAACCAACTATCCCGATACCAAAAATCAATAGAACAGGTATCAATAGCTCTAGCCCCACTTTGGATGGATACACCACAGCTTCCGTGGAACCATCAAATACGTCCTTATGTTGTTTTTCCTCCTCCATCGATGAGAGACATCAAAATATAGATAAAGATAATCAAGGGTATTGCCAAAAAACGTAGGGTCAACAATAACACCAAACTCCCGATCAAGAACAAATATCGAATACCATTATCCTTAAAGCTTCCGTTCTTAAATTTTAGGGCAAACAATTTAATGGGAGAATTCAATAAATAGGTGCTGATCACTGTAAGGATCACTAAAAACCATGGATTTAAGATAATGTTGTTCAAGGTTTCGTTATCGTGGTACAAAAGAATCATGGGCAACGAAAGAATCAACAAGGCATTTGCTGGAGTAGGGAGACCAACAAAGGAAGAGACTTGGTTCTCGTCCACATTAAATTTGGCCAACCGGTACGCAGATGCCAATGTAATGGCAAAACCAACAAATGGCAATAAGGTCAGTTCGGCATCATGGCCAATAAACCCAAGGTTCCAGCCACCCCTTTCCGCCATACTCAATAGTTGAAACATAACCACCCCGGGCACAAGACCACTGGTAATTACATCGGCCAAAGAATCCAACTGAATACCAATATCACTCTGCACATTTAATGCTCGGGCGGCCAAGCCATCAAAAAAATCAAAGAAAATCCCGATAAAAACAAAAAGTGCGGCCCACTCCAAGTGATTTAAAACAGCAAAAACTGTGGCGATACAGCCACTAAAAACATTAAGGAGCGTCAAAAAGTTGGGAATATAGGACTTCATGAAATTGGATTTGCGTAAAAATAGTGGAAAAAATAAACTGTTCGCAACGTATGGTGGAACGAGTCGTTTTTATTTAGATATTTGCGCTGACAACAATCAGAATGAAAAAGATATTTCTTCTTTTATCTTTATTTCTCATTACAGGGAATTTTGTTTTCTCCCAAGCTCCTCAGCTATCGGAAAATTCCAAAGTAAGTCTTTTAACATGTGCAGGGGGCGATGTACTATATTATGCATTTGGACATAGCGCATTTCGGGTACAGGATTCGGTTTTAGGGATTGATGTTGTCTACAACTACGGTACTTTTGACTTTAACCAACCCAATTTTTATTTAAATTTTACAAAGGGAAGGATGATCTATTCCCTTTCCCGAAGAAGTTTTGAGTCGTTTTTGTTTGAATATGAGTTGGAAAAAAGATGGGTAAAGGAGCAAGTTCTAGATTTAAACCTTGAACAACGCAACCAACTCCTTGCATTTTTTGAAGAAAACTATCTCCCCGAAAACCGAGATTACCTGTACGACCCACTATTGAACAACTGCTCCAGTATTACCGGAGATATTTTAAAAGAACAATTTGGAGATGCTGTGGTATTCGATGGATCATATCTGGAGAAACGATATACTTTTCGGCAATTGGTAAGGCAATTCTTAAATGTAAATACCTGGTCCATGTTCGGCATAGACCTGGCCTTTGGATCCCCTGTGGACAGACAGGCAACCGTACAGGAACATATGTTCTTGCCCTACTATGCCATGGAACAACTACGACATACTACCCTGAACGGGAAACCCCTGGTCAAGAGGGAGCGCACCATTTTGGATTATAACGAACACTCGCAAAGTGGTTTTTTTCCGCTCTCTCCTTTGTTCTGGTTTATGTTGCTCTTGGCGTTTACGGCCATCATCACCTATTTCGACAACAAACATAAGACACGTAGTCGCTGGTTGGACTTTACCCTGTTGTTCATTTCCGGATTGGCCGGCACCTTCCTTTTCTTGTTATGGGTAGCGGCAGATCACACCTCCACACCTTATAATTACAACATACTATGGGCTTTCCCGATAAATTTAGGAGTTGCGTTTGCATTCGTTTTTCAGGATAACATTCCAAAATGGGGCACAAAATATCTATGGTTTGCCCTAAGTTTGATAGTCCTTGTTCTTTTATTATGGATTATCAAAGTTCAGATTTTTTCACCTGTACTTATTCCTTTACTTTTGACCCTGGTCATCCGATACTTGTATATGATCAAGTATTCCAAATTGTAGATTGGCACTCAAAAAACATCCATGAACTTATTAACGGTCGAAAACATATCAAAATCCTATGGAGAACTGGTGCTCTTCTCGGATATTTCCTTTGGAATCAATAAAGACCAAAAGATTGCATTGATTGCCAAAAATGGAAGTGGAAAAACCTCTATTCTCAATATTATGTCGGGAAAGGATACCTCCGAAACCGGTCAGGTGACCACCCGCAAAGGCATTAAAGTCTCTTTTTTGGAACAAGAGCCGGACCTAAATCCCAACTTAACCATTGAACAGACCATATTTACTACGGATAACGAAATCCTAAAAGTAATTGCCGCATACGAAAAAGCGGTGGAAAACCCCGATAACGCAGACCAATACCAAAAGGCCTTCGAAGCAATGGAACGCCTTAATGCCTGGGATTTTGAAACCCAGTACAAGCAAATACTTTTCCAATTACAACTTTCCAACCTCGACGCTAAAGTAAGTACACTTTCGGGCGGACAAAAGAAGCGTTTGGCCCTGGCCAATGCCTTGCTCAACAAACCCGATTTGTTGATTTTGGACGAGCCGACCAACCACTTGGACCTAGAAATGATCGAATGGTTGGAGGCTTATTTTGCAAAAGAAAGCATTACGCTGTTTATGGTGACCCATGATCGATACTTTTTGGACAGGGTTTGTAACGAGATCATTGAATTGGACAATAACCAGCTTTACACCTATAAAGGCAACTATTCGTATTACCTTACGGAAAAAGAATCTCGATTGGAGCGCGAAGCAGTAGAGCAACAAAAGACCAAAATGCTCTACAAAAAAGAGCTGGATTGGATGAGAAGGCAACCCAAGGCCCGTACCACAAAATCCAAATCCCGTATCGATGATTTTGCAGAGATCAAAAAACGTGCACATCAACGCCGAACAGAGCACGAAGTCCAATTAGAGCTGAATATGGAGCGCTTGGGCAGTAAAATTTTGGAGCTTCATAACATTTCCAAATCATACGGAGATAAAAAAATACTGGACAAGTTCGACTACAACTTCACCAAAGGTGAACGGGTGGGCATTATTGGCAAGAACGGAACTGGAAAATCTACTTTTTTGAACATCATTACCCAAAACGAGGATGTAGATAACGGAAAGGTTGTGGTCGGGGACACTTTAAGATTTGGTTATTACACCCAAAAGGGAATTCCAGATAAGGATGGCCAAAAGGTTATTGACGTAATTCGAGAGTTTGGGGATTACATTCCTCTAAAAAAAGGACGACAAATTTCCGCACAACAATTATTGGAACGCTTTCTATTTGATCGTAAAAAACAATACGATTTTGTCGAAAAATTGAGCGGTGGAGAACGCAAGCGATTGTATTTATGTACTGTCCTGATTCAAAATCCTAATTTTCTTATTCTGGATGAGCCCACCAACGATCTGGATATTGTTACACTTAATGTTCTGGAAAGTTTTTTGTTGGATTTTCCCGGCTGTTTGATCGTGGTTTCGCACGACCGTTATTTTATGGATAAAATCGTAGATCACCTCTTTGTTTTTCGAGGAGAAGGAGTTATTGAAGATTTCCCCGGAAACTATTCGGACTACCGAATCTATGAAAACAGCAAGGTAATCGAGGAACGGGAGAACAAAACAAACTCGACAGAAAAAACAGAAAATAATTGGAGAGACACCAGTGGGGGAAAACTTTCCTATTCGGAACAAAAGGAATACAAACAATTGGAGAAGGACATTCAAAAATTGGAAGAGAAAAAGGTTGAGCTCCAGAACAAGTTCACCGACCCCGAATTGGATGGAGGCGAAATAGCCGATCTTTCCAAAGAGCTCAAAGAAATAACCGATACCATTGAGCAAAAAACAGAACGTTGGTTCGAACTTTCTTCCATTTTAGAAGGATAAAGATGTGGTTTCGAGTTGTTTCATACCTAAAATTCTTAGTTAAATCCACAAATGAGCATGGCGTGCACTCCCCTTTTGTGTACAATTATGTGACCAAATGTCTTTATTCCAAAAAAAGACTCGACCGGAACAGGAGTATCAATATTTTGCTCAAGACCATAGCTTATTTCAAATTTGAAAGCATCTCAATACCGGACAAACCTGAAATCCAAGATTTGGTAAGACAACATTTTGGTGAAACTCAATTCGATAAAAAGATAATCCATCTTCTTTTTGTGGACGGATTGGATACTGCCTCCTTTAAAAAAATGTTTTCCGAAGAAACTTTGCGGAACAACAGTATTATTTTAATCGATTCCATTTATAAATGTAAAGAAAGTTTGAACCTATGGCACCGATTGATTGCCCAGCCCGAAATTACCGTGAGCATAGACATGTACCATTGTGGTCTTATATCCATACGCAGGGAACAGGTAAAGGAACATTTTACGATTCGAATTTAAAGCGGTAATTTTAGGTTATGGAAAATATTGCGACAAATAACACCATTTGGTACGTACTCGCTGTCTTGGGACTTATTTATCTGGTTGTTTTGTACAGAAACAAAAAAGCTACAAAACGAAGAAAGTCCCGAAAATTTATGGAGGGTAAACGGCAACACGACAAGAACAACAAACAATAATCAATTGACCATTATTAATAGCCAGAGATATTAGGTAAACATCCCTGACTACTGACTACTGACTACAGAAAAAATGAAGATCTACACCAAAACTGGAGATAAGGGAAAAACATCTTTATTTACCGGCACACGGGTACCCAAACACCACGTAAGAATAGAGAGTTATGGTACCATAGACGAACTCAACTCCTATTTGGGACTATTGCGCGATCAAGAAATGGATGCCCACTCAAAACAAACATTGACCCAAATCCAAGAGAAATTATTTACCGTGGGTTCTATTTTGGCCACGGAGCCAAACAAGGACAATAGGTTAAAAATTCCGCGCATAAGTACCGGGGATATAGAATTTTTGGAGAAAGAAATGGACAAAATGAACGAAGCTCTTCCAGAAATGACACATTTTATACTTCCGGGAGGGCATACAACAGTGTCATACTGTCATATTGCGAGAACCGTTTGCCGCCGGGGGGAAAGATTGATTTCTTACTTACATGAAAATGAACCCGTACCGGACAACTTACTATCATATATTAACCGATTATCCGATTATTTGTTCGTATTGGCACGCAAATTGTCGAAGGATTTAAACGCGAAGGAAATAAAATGGATTCCCGAGAAATTGGACCAATAAATTCGCTTTTTTACCCTAATTGTTTTGTTAACCACAAAATAATTTTTAAATAATTGTGTTTTTACTTGACAAATTGGGTTTAAAAATTATTTTTGCAAAAAATTATAAATCAAACCGTTACTATGTACTGGACGTTAGAACTAGCTTCATATTTAAGTGATGCGCCTTGGCCAGCAACCAAAGACGAACTGATAGATTACGCGATTCGAACTGGAGCTCCCCTGGAAGTTGTAGAGAATTTACAATCTATGGAAGAAGAAGGAGGAGAAATATATGAGTCAATTGAGGAAATCTGGCCCGATTATCCCACCGAGGAAGATTACCTCTGGAACGAGGACGAATATTAAATCCTAAAAACACAAACCACATTAAAAAAGTCTCTATTGAGGCTTTTTTTTATGTAATTTTGACAGCCTAGCGAAAGAATTCCATCGTAATCCCATCAATGGAACAGCTTTTGACAATCAATAGAAAAAACATTTCATGAGTTTTATTAATTCCGTACTAAAGGTTTTTGTTGGAGACAAATCGGAGAAGGATGTAAAATCTTTACAACCCTTGGTAAAAGAGATAAAATCCTTTGAGCAACAGCTAGAAGGCCTATCGCATGACGAGCTTAGACAAAAAACAGTATCCTTTAAGGCCAAAATCGCCGAAGACTGTAAAGAAATAAACGATAAAATCGCCGAACTACAGGCAGAAGTGGAAAATTCTTCCGATATAGACCGTAACGAGGTAATCTATGCCGAAATAGACAAACTGAACGAGGAAGCCTACAAAATTTCCGAAAAAACGTTGAACGAGATACTTCCCGAAGCCTTTGCCGTAGTTAAGGAAACAGCTAAACGTTTTGCTGCCAACAAAACCATAACCGTTACTGCCAGCGAGTTTGACAGAGCATTATCCGGCGATAAGGATTATGTTTCCTTGGAAGGGGACAAGGCCGTTTGGCAAAATTCATGGGATGCCGCAGGAAAAGAGGTAACCTGGGATATGGTACATTACGATGTACAGTTAATAGGCGGTATTGCGCTACATCAAGGTAAAATTGCCGAGATGCAAACCGGTGAAGGTAAAACATTGGTCGCCACTCTCCCACTCTACTTAAATGCACTTGCAGGAAAAGGAGCGCATTTGGTAACGGTGAACGATTATCTTGCCAAAAGGGACAGTACTTGGATGGCACCTATTTTTGAGTTCCATGGCCTATCCGTAGATTGTATAGACAAGCACACGCCCAATTCCGACGGACGCAGAGCGGCTTACAACGCAGATATCACTTACGGAACAAATAACGAGTTTGGGTTTGATTACCTCCGCGATAATATGGCCCACACTCCAGATGATCTGGTACAGCGACCACACCATTACGCCATTGTGGATGAGGTAGATTCGGTATTGATAGATGATGCCCGTACCCCTTTGATCATTTCAGGACCCGTTCCCGAAGGCGATCGCCACGAGTTCAACGAACTAAAACCACAAGTAGCCAATATTGTTCAACAACAGCGACAGCACCTTACCGGAGTACTGGCCGAGGCCAAAAAATTGATCAAGGAAGGAAACACCAAAGAAGGAGGGTTCCTTTTGCTTCGGGTACATCGTGGACTACCAAAAAATAAGGCCCTTATTAAGTTTTTGAGTGAAGAAGGAGTAAAACAGCTGCTTCAGAAAACCGAAAACTTTTACATGCAGGACAACAATAGGGAAATGCCAAAAGTGGATGAGGACCTATTGTTTGTAATCGATGAAAAAAATAACCAGATCGAGTTGACGGATAAAGGAGTGGAATCCATTTCCACCGATCAGGACAAAGAGTTTTTTGTGATGCCAGATATTGGCAGTGAAATAGCAAAAATCGAAAACCAAGGGCTGGAAATCGAAAAAGAAGCTGAGCTCAAAGAAGAACTTTTCAAGGATTTTGCCGTAAAAAGCGAACGTATCCATACCATGACCCAGTTGTTGAAAGCCTATACCCTATTCGAAAAAGATGTGGAGTATGTGGTAATGAACAATAAGGTAATGATCGTGGACGAGCAAACAGGTCGTATTATGGACGGGCGTAGATACTCGGACGGACTCCACCAAGCCATCGAGGCCAAGGAGAACGTAAAAATCGAGGCCATGACCCAGACTTTTGCCACCATTACCCTCCAGAACTACTTTAGAATGTACAACAAGCTTTCTGGTATGACAGGTACAGCGGTGACGGAAGCAGGAGAATTTTGGGAAATCTATGAGTTGGATGTAATGGAAATTCCCACCAACAGACCCATTGCCCGAGACGATAGGCACGATTTGATCTATAAGACCAAGCGAGAAAAATATAACGCCATTATAGAAGAGGTTACAAAACTATCTCAAGCAGGACGACCTGTATTGATCGGTACCACCTCTGTAGAAATATCCGAATTACTGTCCAAATTGTTGAGTGTTCGTAAAGTGCCCCACAATGTGCTGAACGCAAAACTCCATAAAAAAGAAGCCGATATCGTGGCAGAAGCCGGTAAAGGTGGCGTGGTAACGATAGCAACCAATATGGCCGGTAGGGGTACGGATATTAAATTATCTCCAGAAGTAAAAGAGGCCGGAGGTTTGGCGATCATCGGTACAGAACGCCACGATTCCAGACGTGTGGACCGACAGTTAAGAGGTCGTTCCGGTCGCCAAGGAGACCCGGGAAGTTCACAGTTCTACGTGTCTTTGGAAGACAATTTAATGCGATTGTTCGGATCGGACCGTGTGGCCAAAATGATGGACCGTATGGGCTTGGAAGATGGAGAAGTGATTCAGCACTCCATGATGACCAAATCCATTGAGCGTGCCCAGAAAAAAGTGGAGGAGAACAACTTTGGTATCCGTAAACGTTTGTTGGAGTATGATGATGTAATGAACGCCCAACGTGAGGTCATCTACAAGAGAAGAAGGCACGCATTGGAAGGTGAACGCCTAAAAGTGGACATTGCCAATATGATCTACGATACCTGTGAAGCTATCGCCGAGACCAACAAAATGGCGGATGACTACAAAAACTTTGAGTTCGAGCTCATTAAATATTTCTCTATTACATCACCGATCAATGAAGAGGAATTCAAAAAAATGAGTTTTCAGCAAATTGCCACTAAAGTCAACGATGAGGCCTATAAGTACTACAAAGAAAAAATGGAACGTAGTGCCACAATTGCATTCCAGGTCATCAAAAAGGTTTATGAGGACGAAGCCAACAAGTTCGAGCGAATCGTTGTTCCTTTTACGGACGGCATCAAATCCTTGAACGTTGTTACCAATTTGGAAAAGGCTTACAATACCGATGGAAAACAGTTGATCACGGATTTTGAGAAGAACATCACATTGGCCATCATCGACGATTCGTGGAAAACGCATTTGCGTAAAATGGACGAATTAAAACAGTCCGTACAATTGGCGGTTCACGAGCAAAAAGACCCCTTGTTGATCTATAAGTTCGAAGCATTTGAACTTTTCAAGGAAATGATGGACAAGGTGAACAAAGAAGTCATCTCGTTCCTCTTCAAAGGCGAATTGCCTTCCGAAAACACCAATCAAATCCAGGAAGCTCGAACAGTTCGCAGGCCCAAAGAAAAACTTCAAACAACAAAAGAAGAGATTCCTAACAGCGATGAACTTGCAGCACAGAACAGGGCCGCAGGACAAACACAGGGTCAAAGACCGCAAATAACCGAGACCATTGTGCGGGAAAAACCAAAAATTGGGCGAAACGAAAGGGTCACCATTAAAAACGTGATGTCCGGTGAAAGCAAAACAGTGAAATTCAAACAGGCTGAACCCCTGATAGATAAAGGAGAATGGGTACTGGTCAACGACTAAAAAACCCGTCTAAAAAACCACAAAGTGGCAGTTAATATAGCTGCCACTTTTTTTATATAAAAAACATAATTAGATTTACAGCAATAAACACCCCATTAAGCTACCTTTTTGCAAGCATATTCAACTTTAGGCAATAGAGGGACATTCACGCACAGCATATGAGAATTCCTAATAAGGATACATACAGATTACAAGATAAGATTGATTTGATACTAAAGGTAAATTACAACTCATCCTTCTTTGCTGCCGTTTTTGGCTTGGTCTGCTATTTCTTTTTGGATATAGATGGAGTTATCACCTATACCTTTATAGGTTATGCCGCAATCAACTTAACAAACACACTTTTATACCGGCAGCATAAAAATTTGGTACTGACCTATAATTTTACATCTATCCTCTCCATGATCGGTGCCATTGTGATCACCATGTACAGTGGAGGGATTCAAAGCCCATTTATTTTTGTTCTCGCCATTATCGTTTTTGCAGGATATGTAACCACCAAGGTATTCGGCCAGTTATATCTAATAATCAATCTGGCCGTGCTCACTCTGCTCTTTCTCTATGATACCGGTGATTTCAGAATTTCGGAAAATACCGTTCCAATGCAGTCAAGGAGCTGGTTCGCCTATTTAAGTGCCGTTTTTGCAGTATATCTTTTGGGAGGTGTCTTTGGCAAGAATTTACTCAGGGCCCACCATCGCCTGTACAAATCCAGAAACGAAATTCAAGACCGTATTGCAGAAAAGGAGACTTTGTTAAAAGAAGTACACCACCGGGTAAAAAACAATCTTCAAACGGTTTCCAGTCTGTTGAGCCTACAGTCCAGGGCAATCGACGATGACAAGATCAGTAATATCATCAAAAGCAGTCAAAATCGTGTGGTATCCATGGCCATGGTACACGAGATGCTGTACAAGCGAGACGATTATCTTTCCAAAATAGAATTAAAACCATACGTACAAGAACTTTGTGATTATCTGGTACGTTCGGTAAAGGGAAGCGGTACCGATGTAAAGGTAGATTTAGATATTAAAAACTATAAATTAAGTATCGATACCATAATCCCGCTTGGACTTATAATCAACGAAACCATTACCAATGCCTTAAAATATGGTATTGCAGGGGTCCAGAATGGGGAAATCCACGTGTCTGTGGACAAAATTGGCGATAACCGTTATAAAATGTACTTAGGGGACAATGGTATTGGATATTCCGAGGAAATCAATCCAAAAACTTCCAATTCACTCGGTTTAAAACTGATTTACAATTTGGCCCGGCAGCTTAGAGGGTCAATTACCAGGGATTACGCAAAACAGGGAACACATTACTCCATTGAGTTTGAAGAAGTAATCGAGCAGTTCAACTCGGTAGATCACTAGGGTATTTATATAAAAAGGTCGGTAAAACCGACCTCTTCATTATTTTTCGTCTCTAAAGTTTCTCTTTCTAAGATTTCCTTTGTCTAAAGGAGAATGCTATGGTCGCCAGAACAAACGCAACACCAAAAATCAAAATAAAAGGAATTATAAATGCAAACATGGTGATTAGGCCAATTTAGACTTGTTTCTTTTTGTTTTAAAAGAAAGTTCTTTTTTGATACGTGAGTTCTTAAACTTGTACAATCTTACCATTTGTCTATCCTTTCTAATGCTATTGTTGATTTCTATGTTCAACTCAACACCTTCAGTGATAACATCCACTTTAGTTTCTTTGGAAATGTTCTGGGCAGATGCCATAGTTCCGAAAAAAGCGATTGCGATGATGGTGAAAATTGTCTTCATAGTTCCGATTGTTTTACGATGTAAAATTACTTTCGCAAACAAGCTTAACTGGATTTCCATCGGTCAATGACGTTTTTCCTTCGGTGAATATTTTTTTTTCAGATAAAGTGCATTTTATCCTCGACAACGGTTTTTAAGGTCAAAAACAACATACCGAACGCATGTGCATTTCATCGATGATTTCGCTTTTAGCTCCATTGCAACTTACTGAGGACCAATAAGTTATTTGTAGGAAAAAGATTATATTTTTAGTGTAGTTCGTAAGAAATAACAACATTGTTTTGTAATCCTGAACTTATCTACAAACTACCCAACTGTGAAGTAAATTAAAGCGATTAACATTTTTTAACGCCCTTTTCAGTAATAGTTCCTATCTTATTACAACTAAACAAGAAACTAAAATGAACATTGTGAAAACTACATTTCTGACCCTGTTAATTTTGGCTTCCTTAAGTTGCCAATCCAAAACCAAATCCGTTAATCAGGAAATTGCACAAAAAGAACAAATCACACATTCAGTAAAAACAAGTTTAAGTGCCGACCAACTTAAAAATTATGAGACGGCCTACTTTGCAAGTGGGTGCTTTTGGTGCGTTGAGGCTATTTTTGAAAGTGTAAAGGGTGTTAAAGAAGTGTATTCCGGGTATTCGGGCGGGACGGAGAAAAACCCGACCTACGAGCAAGTTTCTTATGGTAGAACCTCCCATGCCGAGGCCGTGGAAATATATTACGACCCAAAAACAATATCGTTTACCCAACTGGTACAGGTGTTTTTTGGTTCGCACGACCCAACCACCCTAAACCGACAGGGACCCGACCGTGGCGCACAATACCGTTC
Organism: Flagellimonas sp. ABD4_174; assembly: GCF_056160185.1. Taxonomy (NCBI): domain Bacteria; kingdom Pseudomonadati; phylum Bacteroidota; class Flavobacteriia; order Flavobacteriales; family Flavobacteriaceae; genus Flagellimonas; species Flagellimonas sp. ABD4_174. The sequence continues at coordinate 1,419,452 of NZ_JBSWWP010000001.1, read as the reverse complement.
CATTGCTTTTTATAAAAACGAAAAGGAGAAGAAAATCATCAAAGATTACATTGGTGCATTGGAGGCCGAAAATGTTTATGGCGAACGCACCATTGTGACCGAAGTAAAGGTTTTTGATAAATTCTACAGAGCGGAAGAATACCATCAAGATTATGAGAGGCGTAATCCGAACAACAGTTACATCCATAATGTTTCGGTTCCCAGGTTGAACCGTTTCAAGGAAAACTTTCAGTCTTATTTAAAGGAAGATGCTCATTAAGCGATGGGTGGGATAGTTGGCCGGCCAATGTAGAAGAAAATAAATTGGATTGAGACTTCCTAGTTGGTAAAAGTGATTCTATTTAATGGTAATACAACAAAAATCAGTCCTTGAGAACCACCTCACTGAATTTAGAGTTGATTTTGATGGTCTTGCCATCTTGCTTATGGATATTATAGCCCGTATGTAAATTTCCACCGTACTTTTTTGTAGAACTCAATTTTAACGTTTCTGGGTATTTGAACCCAGACGTGTTCTCGTTCACAGTAATAACATAAGCAGTTTGGGGCAGTTTACAATCCAGTTCACCATTTTCCATAGAGATATCCACTGAATTAAAACTATCGGCTATTCCATCTATTTGCAATAAGCCAAAGGTATTGGTGACCATGGCCTTACTGGCCAATCTACCGATCACCACATTGGACGAAACGGATTTGAGCTTTAGTTCGTTCACCTCTTTAAGGTTAACCTTTTCCGAATAGTCGGTACTTAAGCTACCGTAGTTCCAGTTTTTAACCGTTACCGGGGAATATGATACCCGTATGTCGGTGTTTGCCCCATCTATTGTGGAGGCCAGCAAGCTTGCGTAAGACAAGCTTGCATTGATGTTTTTGGTATTCTCCGCCAATTTTACCTCCCCGTGGCGTACATTCATGTTCAGTTTAATGTACTTGGGCATTTTAATGATTATTCGTTTTTTGACTTTGTACTCTTTATGTTTTCCATCGGAAGAGAAGTAGAACACATTTGGGCTTCCATGTATGGTTCGGGCTTCCTCTCTGAGTTGTTTTCTCAGCTCCGCCTGTTCTGCCCGTAACTCTTCCCGCTGCGCTCGCATTTCCTCGCGTTGTTCGCGCAATCTTTCGTGCATCTCTTCTCGAACTTTTTCGCGTTCTTCCCTCATTTTCTCCCGCTCTTCACGTAGTTCCTCTCTTTGGGCATCGCGTTCCTCCGCCATTTTTTCCATCTCTTTGCCCCATTCCTCAAAACGCTCTTTATATTCCTTATCGAATGTTTTATCGAACTCCTTTTTCCATTCCTTCATATACTTATCCCCGTCTTTCTTAAAAGCATCGTAATCAAATTCGATGGGCGGCAGCGGAGGCAAGGGCGGCATAGAGGGTATCATTGCAATTTCTGGGATAATAATTTCCGGGATTTCCACATGCTCAATGATCTCAGCTACCGAGGGAATATCGGGAATATCTATATTTACTGTCCTAAAATCAAATGCATAGGGGCTAGCTCCTTGGGTACTGATCTCAATTTCCTGGCTGTTCCCCATAATTTTTACCCGATCTTTATCAAAATATGACTGTGCTTCGTCATCTGCCACACCTTCCAATTCGATTACGGCGGTAATTTCGACCTGATCTTTGTTCCAAGTCTCAAATTCAATATCGGCGTAACTGGTACTAATATTGATTTCGGTATCCTTGTTTACATTAAAGGTTTCCTTGTAGGTTTTGGAATTTTCTTGCGCATGGCAGGAGAACCCGACCATGGCAAGAAGCAATCCACTAAACAATATTTGATGATTCCTGTTCATTTTTTGATGATTTTAATTGATTCAACTTTGATTTTAATTTTTGCAGCAACTGCAGCCTTAGTTGTAAATTATTGATCAAGGCGCTTATGGTTTGATCATTGGGTCCCAATTGGTTCAGCTCCGCGTTCAGTCTTTGGTATTCCGTGTTGAGTTCCGCCAAACGATCCATATAACTCTCCACCAACTCTTTATTTCCTGGGTCATCGGCCAAATCGGCCAATTGCAAATTAATATTGGTTGTGTAATAGGTCTCGATTTTTTTAAGATCCGGCGATAAATCCCCCAGTGAGATACCTTGCCTTTCTTTGCCAGCATTCTCTCGGTCCACAACCGTTACCTTTTCTACAGGATCAACCGGTGTATTATTAAAATAAAATAAAGCCAATCCCAAGATTATTACAACAGATGCCGCAATCTGCATCCAAAGGGAGATAACCTTTTTCTTGGGTGGAACCTGGGGCAGTTCCTCTTCCAGCTTCGCAAAAAATCGGTCTTCATGCCCTTGCTTCATTTGGAAGTGTCTCCGCTCCCTCTCTTTTTCGAAAATTTTTCTAAGATCACGTGCCATAAGCCATATCTTTTAATTTTTCCTTTAATTGTGCCTTCCCCCTGAGCAATCGGGTTCTGGATGCCGTTTCGGTAATTGCCAATATTTTCGATATCTCCGAATGGTCGTACCCTTCTACCAAAAACAACTGGACAACATATTTATATTTGGATGGCAGTTCCTCGATGGCCTGATTTACCTGTTCCATGGAAATACCTTCTTCTACAGACCAATCATCTTCCTCTGCCACTTGCAGATAACTTTCGTTCAGCTCCACCGTTCGCTGGTGCTTCGATTTTAAATAATCGATACTTCCGTTCACCACAATTCGCTTTAACCAGGCCCCAAAAGTGACATCTCCCTTAAATTGACCAATTCGTTGAAAAGCTTTTATGAACGAATCCTGCAGCACATCTTCAGCATCGTCCGTGTTCTTAAGAAAGCGCATGGCCACGCAGAACATGCCATCGCAATACTGACGGTACAGTTGCATCTGTGCATTGCGGTCGTTGGCCTTGCACTTTTCAACGAGCTCGATATGGAGCGTACTCGGTTCTATGTTTGGTTTTTTAGTTGTTACTGTAATAAGGACGATGCAAAAATTGCAACGTTGCAAATTAGGGTGTTTTTGATTTAATTTTAACAAAAAAGCCCCGTCGATTATCATCAACAGGGCTCATAATTAAAAAGTTACTTAATTTATTCGTCCATCAATAAATTTAAGTGAACGGTAATATTATCTCTTGTGGCCTTGCTGTACGGGCACATTTCGTGAGCTTCATTAATAATGGTCTCCCCCATTTCCTTATCCACAGTGGGCAAATAGGTGTCCAAAGTAACCTCAAGAAAAAAACCTTCTTCCTCTTTGTTCAATGCTACGATAGCAGTTACACTAAAATCGCCCAAATCTTCCACTTTATGCATTTTTGCAACGGCCTCTACAGCTCCGGCATAACATGTGGAGTAAGCCGCGGCAAACAGTTCTTCGGGATTTGTGGATTTAGGATCAGGTTTACCATTGGAATTGGGCATACTGATATCAAAATCCAAAACGCCGTCCTCACTCGTTACATGTCCTGCTCTTCCCCCTGTATTGGTGGCCTTGGCCTCAAAAATAGTCTTCATCTTTTAAAATGTTTATAGGTTCGTAAAAAACCGGCACCGGTTCGGTGCTCGATCATTTTACGAATAAGGTACCAAATTGTAGGCGTAAGTCCGATTAATTGGATATTAAATTTTTGTGAAATGGGTAAACCAAAAAGTAATCGCTATTCCTTTTGTGAGTTCACTTAAACCCACAAAATCTTTATAAATTCGTACAAACATTAGAAACGTACTCTTGGCAGACGATAATAAGACACCCGTGGACACTATTTCCAGAATTAAGGCGCTCAGAAAACAAGAACTTTCTGCCGATGTCTTGGCCCAAGGTATTTTTAATGGAAACAAGGCCATGCTTGCCAAGGCCATAACGCTGTTGGAAAGCACAAGACCAGCGCATTTTGAAAAAGCCAATACCGTAATTGAAAAATGCTTGGCCCGACCTACGAACAGCATTCGTTTAGGAATCACAGGGGTTCCCGGAGTGGGCAAAAGTTCCTTTATCGAAACTTTGGGAACAACCTTGACCGAACAGGGCAACAAAGTAGCCGTTCTCGCTGTGGACCCTACGAGCTCATTGAGCAAAGGAAGTATTTTGGGGGACAAAACCCGAATGGAAACTTTGGCCAAAGATTCGAATGCTTTTATCCGCCCTTCACCATCCGGAACATCCTTGGGCGGTGTTGCTCAAAAGACCCGAGAAAGTATTATTCTTTGTGAAGCCGCCGGCTATAATGTTATTTTGGTAGAAACCGTTGGTGTTGGACAAAGCGAAATTGCCGTTCACAGTATGGTCGATTTTTTCCTTTTATTGAAATTATCTGGTGCTGGCGACGAGCTACAGGGTATAAAACGGGGCATTATGGAAATGGCCGATGCCATTGCCATCAACAAAGCGGATGGCAGCAATTTGGAACATGCCAAGCTGGCCATGACAGAGTTTTCCAGAGCCTTACATCTTTACCCTCCAAAAGCCAATGGGTGGACACCCAAAGCAATGAAGTGTTCCGCAATGGAGAAAACAGGAATTGAAGAAATCTGGGAAATGGTGCAGCGATTTGTAGAGCACAATAGGAAAAATGGCTTTTTTGAAAAGAATCGACAACTCCAAAACAAAAACTGGTTCCTTCAGACCGTGGACGAATACATCAAACAATTTTTCCATCAAAAAGAAACCTTTAAAAAAGAACAGGCCAAGTTCTTGATAGAAATCGAAGAGAACAAAATATCACCGTTCTACGCTGCAAAACTCCTATTGGACAAGATTACCGAGGAACTTTAAATAAAAGCAATAAATTTGCACAGATTTTATACTGAATGAACACCGTCACCGATTCCCTTTTATCCATAGTGGTTCCTTTGTACAACGAGGAGGACAATGTGGTTCTTTTGACCGAAAAAATCAACGAAAGCCTTGATGGGTATAACTATCAAATCATTTATGTAGATGATTTTTCTACGGATAAAACCCGTCAGAAAGTCAAGGAAATGAATGATAAAAAGGTTCATTTGATCGAGTTGAAAAAGAACTATGGCCAAAGTTTGGCCCTTGCCGCCGGAATTGATTATGCCGAGGGCGAATACATCATTACCATGGATGGTGATCTGCAAAACGATCCATCCGACATTCCACAAATGCTATCGTTTGCCATAACCGAAGAATATGATGTGGTAACCGGAATCCGTCAGAAAAGAAAAGATTCGTTGGTTAAAAAAATACCTTCCAAGATTGCCAACTTTTTGGTACGGAGGGTGACTAAATTGGATATTAAAGATAACGGCTGTGCACTCAAGGTTTTCACCAAGGATATTGCAAAAAGTTTGAATTTATACGGTGAAATGCACCGTTTTATCACGCTTTTAGCCCATTTGGAAGGTGCACAGATAAAACAGGTGCCTGTAAAGCATCATGCAAGGCACGCCGGGGTTTCCAAATATGGTTTGGAGCGTGTTTTTAAAGTTGTGGCCGATATGATGCTGCTACTTTTCATTAGAAAATACTTCCAACGCCCCATTCACCTTTTCGGAATCTTCGGGGTTTTGTTGGTCATCCTCGGGATTTTTATCAATATTTATCTATTGATCGTTAAACTAGGATTTGATCAAGATATTGGAACCAGACCCTTACTTATTTTTGGAATGATGTTCATTGTTGGGGGAATTCAACTGTTTACCATTGGCATTGTAATGGAGCTCTTGATCCGTACCTATTACGAATCGCAACAGAAAAGACCATATCGCATCAAAAAAATAAGTATAGGTGACGGAAAAGCTGCGTAAAAAGCTCATCACTGCCCTAAAAATTATTGTTAGTGCGGTACTGATTTACTTTATTTTCACCAAAATAGAGTTGAAGGATGTAGTCCAGACCTTAAAAAAAAGCGAGCCTCTTTATTTATTCTTGGCCTTGTTGTTTTTTGTGCTTTCGAAAATAATTTCAGCCTTTAGAACCAACTTGTATTTCCATCAGATGGGTGCTAAAGTGTCTCAATTAAGCAACCTAAAGCTGTATCTGCTGGGCATGTTCTACAACCTATTCTTGCCAGGAGGTATTGGTGGCGATGCTTACAAAGGCTACGTCATTCAAAAAGAATATCAACCCGGTACCAAAAAAGTGGTGTCCAGTTTATTGCTGGACCGCTTAAGCGGGATGCTGTTACTTTTTATTTATGCCTGCGTGCTTGCTTTGCTTTCCAAAAATGAGTTTTTCCAAAGTTTTTTCTGGTTGATTGTAGCTGCCATTCCGTTGAGTGTTGTGGCATTTTGGTTTGTAAACAAGATTTTTTTTATCGCTACCCTGCCCGTATTTTGGAAATCCGTTAGCTTTTCCGCTCTGGTTCAATTGGCACAGTTGATCTGCGTTCTTTTTGTTTTGAAATCTTTGTCCGTCGACATGGACTTCATTGAATACCTATTTGTTTTCTTAGTATCTTCCATCGTTTCCGTAATTCCATTAACGATCGGGGGAATTGGAAGTAGAGAGATTACTTTTTTATATGGCGCAAAATGGCTGGGACTGGATGAGAGCACTTCCATTGGCATCAGTTTCACCTTCTTTTTGATTACGGCACTCACCTCCCTTTTTGGTGTAATCTACCACTTTAAAAAGCCACAGCTGGAATCTGTGGACTAATTTAGATGCACCAAGTGCATTTTATTCAACTTTTCTTTGCGCGATTCGGGATTCAAAAACTTGATCTGTAATCTGGTAATACGAAATTGGTCCACAGTTATTTCATTATCCCAAGCAATTCCGTTTTTTTTCAATAGTTCCAGTTCTTTATCGGTAGCATATACCCAAATATCCTTCATGTTCTTCAAATCTGAAGTGGAAACAATATTGACAGGATTTTGATTATAAAAATCCAAAGCCCAGGTATGTCTTTCGTTAATTTTATAAATGTCATCCACGGGAATATTCCTCTCCTTTACCTGCTGTGCCATATTAGAACCTCCTTGGTATTCGAGTAATTTTGGATAGAAATGGGCATTCATAAAACCATTCAATAAAACTGAGCTAAAAATGGCAACGGTAACAATCTTGGCGTAGACAACTTCACTTTTTTGAACATAATAAACCACCATACCTAGTGCCAGCAACAAGAATGCATAGCCATACCAATGTTCCAATTGGAAAACAGTAAAACTTATCAATAAAGTAAAGACAACTACCAATCCCAATATAAAATATTGGATTCCGAGTATCACCTTTGCCATCTTCAATTTTTCCTGCTGATGTAAAACATACAGGAAACCCGCAGATAAAATTGCATATAAAGGCATCAACACATTCATGTAATGCGGCAATTTAAATTGCGCAAAGCTAATGAGCAGGAACAAAATTGAAATTCCACCCACGGTCAAAAATTCCAAATTGGTTTTGTAGGAGAACTTGGTTTCCCAAAAGGCTTTCACCTTTATCCAATAACCAACCAAAGCAAGGACCGTCCAAGGCAAGAACACCCACAAAAAGGTGTGGAAGAAAAAGAAAAAGTCGCTACTGTTCTTCCCAACGCCCTCGCCACTCATCCGCTCAAAACTTTGTTCCCAAAAAATAAAGAAGATACCGCTGCGGTTATCCTTACCACGAATTACTTTCTCGGGGTGCAAATCAAATTGATGATAATAGGCATATAACATCGGGGTTATCGTCAAACCAAAAACAAGAAGGGCCACCAATAACTTCCAATGGAGCAATCGTTCCCACTTTCGGGTATAGGCCAAATGGCAGAGTATAGAAATTCCAATGACCACGAGGGCAATCTGTCCTTTAGTGGAAAAAGCCATACCCGCTCCCAAAGCACCCAAAGCAATACTTTTTAGTGTTCCTTTTTCGATATATGTGGCCAATTGCCAAATGGAGAATATTGTAAATCCAGTTAAAACGGCATCGGTACGGACATCAATGTTGGCCAAGACGATGGTCTGGGCCGTCATAAAAATCAATGAGGCAAAACGACCCACATATTTATTGTAGAGCAATTTTCCCAGACCGTAGCAACTGTAGGCGCCCAACAAAGTAGATAAAATACCGGGAATGCGATACGCCCAATCGTGAATTCCAAATATCTTAAAGGAAATTGCGGCCAACCAGTAGTGCATGTGGGGCTTGTCCAGATACTCCTCGGGGCCCTTAAAAAGGCTTAGAAAGTCGTTTTCCTGCACCATTCGCATGGCCATAACCGCAAACTGGGCCGAATCGTTCTCGAACAAGGTTGCGAACATTCCAATAAAGTACACCAACACGATCAGCGCAATGTAAAACCAGTATCTGGCGGTCGAGATCATACCCCTGTTTTTTGGAAAGCAAATATAGCCAACTTGGCCCATAACCAACCAAAAAGCGAACCTATCAAAGCTCCAGTCAGCACATCCAACGGATAGTGCACACCAATATAAATGCGGCTATAGGCCACAATGCAGGCCCAAAGCAGTAATACCCAAGCAATGTATTTCACTTTGTTCCTGAACATCACCGTAAAGAAAATGGCCGGTCCGAACGAGTTGGCGGCATGGGCAGAAAAATACCCGAATTGACCTCCACAATAGCTTTTCACTAAGCGCATTACACTACTTACCTCGGGTTCGTGGCATGGTCGCAAACGACCAATACCGTATTTAAAAAAGTTGGACAATTGGTCGGTACAGGTAATCAACAATGCGATGGACACCAAAATTATCCCGGTTCCTTTCCACCCAAACGTTCGATAGGATAAATAAAGTAATAGAATATAGAGCGGGGCCGAGTTTCTGGTCTTGGTCATAAACATCCAAAAACCATCCCAAGTCTCCGTTCCCAATCCGTTCAGGAACAAAAACAAGTCCTTATCGTATTGCAGCAGTTGTTCGAGCATTACGAGTCGTATCTGGAAACTTCCCTATCGTAAAATGCTGTTGCCGCCTCGACCAGATTTTCAGTTTCATCCATTAAATCGGCCTCATCTTCTTTAGAAAATTCCTCCATCCATTCCACTTCATCATTTTCTAGGTTGATAATAAATCTCGGGTACTCGGTATGGACAATAAAGATGGCCTCGGGATGATCGGTATTATCGGCCAATAAAAATTTAGGTAGTTCCATGTGTTCTTATTTTGATTCCAATCTTGGAATTCGTCTTATTCTGTAATCAATTTCTTCGTCAAAAAGTTAAATCGAAGATACAACATTAGCGCTGATGCTGTAAGTCCGGACAATAATCCGATCCAGATTCCTGTGCTTTCCAAATCGGTGTGCAATCCCAAATAATAACTGATAGGAAAACCTATCAACCAATACGCAATAAAAGTGATGAGCGTGGGTATCTTCACATCTTGCAAACCGCGCAAGGCTCCCAATACTACTACTTGAAGTCCATCCGAAATCTGAAAAAAAGCAGCAACCAACAGTAATTTGGCAGCAACAATGATCACTTCGGTATTGTCGGCTTGGTTGGCAATATCGCCAACATCCAAATAAATGGTAGGGAACCAATGCCTACCCACCAAGAAAATAGCTGCAAAGACCACTTCCAAAATCAAGGTCAAGAAAAAAATGGATTCTGCGATACGCTTCAAATCTTTATGGTTGCGCAATCCTTTTTGGTTACCGACCCTTACCATTGCGGCAACACTCAGTCCCATTCCCACCATAAACGTCATACTGCTCAAGTTCAGGGCAATTTGATTTGCGGCTTGGGCATTCTTACCAAGTACACCGCTCAACCATATGGCAGCGGTAAAAATGGCAACTTCAAAAAACATCTGTAACGCTGATGGAAACCCTAAACTGATGATTTTACGCATCACTTTTTTCTCGATCTTCTTAAAATTGAATTGGGTCACATAGGATTCAAATTTCTTTTTACGCTTGAGCAAATACCAAATATAGGCAACCATAATCACACGAGATACCAAGGTACCAACGGCAGCACCAACAATTCCCAATTTTGGAAATCCGAAGGAACCGAAAATAAGCAAATAGTTGAGGGTTATGTTCACGGCATTTGCCAATATTGTGGCATACATGGGATATTTGGTCTGGGAAAGTCCCTCTGAAAATTGTTTAAAAGCTTGAAAAATAATCAACGGCACCAACGAAAAGGCCACTAAATCCAAGTAAGGCAAAGCGAGTTCCACCACTTCCGGAGGCTGTTCCATATGATGGATCAGAGGTTTGCAAATCTGTATAAGTCCAAATAGCGATAGTCCTAGTACCGTACAAAGTACCAAACCGTGTTTTAAGGCACTTTTGCCTGCTGCTTGGTCCTTTGCACCATCGGCTTCTGCCACCAATGGCGTAATCGCAGTTGAAAAACCTATGCCAAGCGACATGGCTACAAACACAAAGCTATTTCCCAAAGAAACGGCTGCCAACTCGGCCGTACCCAATTGGCCCACCATAATGTTATCGGCAAAAGCCACAAAGGTATGGCCCAACATTCCCAAAATAACAGGATAGGACAACCTTAGGTTGTAGGCAAACTCTTTAGTATAGTTTTGAAACACTTTGGATAATTAAAAAGGATGGCAAATATAGCCAGATCGGCCATAATTTTTGTCCATCTTTGACTTAGATTATGGATAATTTTCAAAGCTGTTTGGCCTCTTCCCAAAACACATCCATTTCGGCCAAGGTCATATCGCTCATGGTCTTCCCCAACTCTTTGGCTTTTTGTTCCAAATATTGAAAGCGTTTGATGAATTTTTTATTGGTCCGCTCCAACGCATTTTCTGGATTAATTTTCAAGAAACGGGCATAGTTCACCATGGAAAACAGCACATCGCCAAACTCGGACTCCATTTTATCCGCATTATGGGCCTCCACTTCTTCTTGAAGTTCCCCCAGTTCTTCTTTCAACTTTTCAAAAACCTGTTCGGGATGTTCCCAATCAAACCCCACTCCTGCTACCTTATCTTGGATTCGGTTGGCCTTGACTAAGGATGGTAGACCATTGGGCACTCCCTCTAGCACACTCTTTTTGCCTTCTTTTAGTTTGATATTTTCCCAATTTTGCTTTACCTCCTCTTCATTTTCAACCTTCACATCGCCATAAATATGGGGGTGCCTATTGATGAGTTTCTCACAAATTCCGTTGGCAACATCGGCGATATCAAAATCTTGGGTCTCCGAACCTATTTTGGCATAAAAAACAATGTGCAACAAAATATCGCCCAGCTCCTTTTTCACTTCTTCCAGGTCATTGTCCAAAATGGCATCGCCCAACTCATAGGTTTCTTCGATGGTTAAATGACGAAGTGTTTGCATAGTCTGCTTTTTATCCCATGGACATTGTTCGCGCAGTTCGTCCATAATGGTCAATAAGCGATCAAAGGCAGCCAATTGTTCCGATCTTGTGTTCATGGTATTGGATTTTAACCAAAAGTACAAAGACCTCATATTAGGGCATGAGGTAATTTTATCTTATTTTTAATAGTCGATTCAACGGCATATAAAAAACCCACCTCTCCTATGAAAACCAAACACTGTTTTATTTCGATTTTTCTACTTCTTTTTTTATTGTTCAATCCTGATATTATGGCACAAGACCCAACTATTGACCAAAAAGTGGATTCTCTTTTAAAATTAATGACCCTTGAGGAAAAAGTAGGGCAAATGAACCAATACAATGGATTTTGGGACGTAACCGGTCCTGTGCCGGAAGAAGGAAATGCTTCCATGAAGTATGAACACCTCAAAAAAGGTTGGGTAGGTTCCATGCTCAATGTTACCGGAACCAAAGAAGTCAGAAAATTACAAAAATTGGTCTTGGAAGAATCCCGGTTGGGCATCCCCCTGATTTTTGGATTCGATGTAATCCATGGCTATAAAACTTTGGCGCCGATTCCTCTGGCCGAAGCTGCCAGCTGGGACATGGAAGCTATAGAAAACTCTGCAAAAATTGCGGCCGACGAAGCCTCGGCAGTGGGCATCAACTGGACATTCGCCCCTATGGTGGACATTTCACGTGATGCCCGTTGGGGAAGGGTCATGGAAGGCGGTGGTGAGGACACTTACTTGGGTTCGCATATCGCCAAGGCACGCGTAAAAGGCTTTCAGGGATCCGATCTATCCAAAGAGCACACAATAATTGCCTGTGCCAAACACTTCGCAGGTTATGGATTCGCCGAGGCGGGCAGGGATTATAATACCGCCGACATCGGAACTTCGACCCTGTACAACTCGGTTTTGCCCCCGTTTAAAGCCGCGGTGGATGCCAATGTACGTACCGTTATGAACGGGTTTAACGTATTGAATGGAGTTCCCGTTACCGCAAGTGCTTTTCTTCAGCGGGATATTTTAAAGGAAAAGTGGGGTTTTGACGGTTTTGTGATTTCCGATTGGGCCTCTATTGGCGAACTTGTGCCCCATGGTTATGCCAAAGACTTGAAACATGCCGCTGAACTTGGTGCCAATGCAGGTTCCGATATGGATATGGAAGCCTCTGCTTACATCACCCATTTGGTAAGCCTCGTAAAGGAAGGCAAAGTATCCGAGGACAAAATAAATGATGCTGTTCGGCGTATCCTGACTGTCAAATTTGAGCTTGGTCTTTTTGATGACCCCTATCGCTATTGCAATGAAGAACGGGAAAAGGAAAGACTCTACCACCAAGACCACCAATCGGGTGTACTGGAAATGGCCAAAAAATCCATTGTACTCTTGAAAAATGAAGGAAATCTGTTGCCCATCAGTAAAAATCAGCCCAAAATAGCAGTGATCGGGGAGTTAGCCGATGACAATAACAGCCCACTGGGCAGTTGGCGATTGGGCTCGGATGACAATACTGCTGTTTCGGTTTTGGAGGGGCTAAAAAAGTATTCCAATAACATCACCTATGCAAAAGGTCCAAAAGTTTTTAATCCGAATGCCGATTTTTTAAACGAGGTCAAAGTAAATGAAACCGATACCACTGGAATAAAGGAAGCGGTGGAACTTGCAAAACAGTCCGATGTTGTGCTCATGGTATTGGGCGAGCACGGTTTTCAAAGTGGCGAAGGTAGAAGCAGAACACAATTGGACCTGCCAGGACTCCAACTGGAACTCTTAAAAGAAGTTTACAAAGTAAACAAGAACATCGTATTGATCCTGATGAACGGTAGGCCACTTGCGATAACATGGGAAGCTGAGCACATTCCCGCCATATTGGAAACATGGCAGTTGGGATCACAAACGGGAAATGCGATAGCTGAAGTGGTTTTTGGGGAATACAATCCAAGCGGAAAACTTCCTATGACATTTCCGCGCAGTGTCGGCCAGGTCCCTATTTACTACAACCATTTAAGTACCGGGCGACCTTCCCCCCAGCCCAATGTATTTTGGTCCCATTACAGTGATGAAAAAAATGAGCCCTTGTTCCCATTTGGATATGGCTTGAGCTATACTACATTTGATTATTCAGATCTAAAAATAGACACCTCCGACCAAGCAAACATTAGCGTATCCGTTACAGTTACCAATACTGGAAAAACCCAAGGCGAGGAAGTGGTACAACTATATATCCACGATAAGGTTGCCAGCATCGCCAGACCTGCCAAGGAATTGAAAGGATTTCAAAAAATCAGTTTGGCCCCAAATAGCTCCAAAAAAGTTATTTTTACCCTCACCGACCAAGAATTGGGATTTTACAACCATAATTACGAGTTTGTAGTGGAACCCGGTGAGTTTGATGTTATGGTCGGCACCAACTCGCAAGAAGGGCTCCAAGGCAGCTTTGTTAAAAAATAAACCAGCATGACCAGATATCTCATCGTATTACTTTTTACACTATCCACCTCCTTACAGGCTCAGTTGCCTTTTGACAAAGAGGTAAAGCAGATACAGGAAATAAATGATTCCATTTGGGACAGTTCCACGAAAACCATTATTTTTACAGGCAGTTCCAGTATTCGATTATGGAAAGATCTACAAGAACGTTTTCCAGATCACCAGGTCTTAAACACTGGTTTTGGGGGTTCTCAATTTTCGGATTTACAGCATTATCTTGATGAATTGATATTGAACTACAACCCGGTTAAAGTTTTTATCTATGAGGGCGACAATGATGTTTTCGCCAAGAAAAGACCTAGGAAAATCATACAAATAGCCCAAGACATCATCGATACATTGCAACATAGAGAACCGGATATGGAGATTGTATTGATTTCGGCCAAACCTAGTATTTCAAGGTGGAAATTTAGAGGGAGGTACCGACGCTTGAACCGTAAACTGCACAAACTGGCATCCGAAACCAAGGGAATTGATTATGTTGATGTTTGGTATCCCATGTTAGACAAAAGAAAGGTAAGACAGGACATTTTTATTGAAGACGGGCTTCACATGAACTCCAAGGGCTACGACATCTGGTACGATGTCATCAAAAATTATATGGACTAAAACCAAACAAAAGTGATTTACAGATCAATCCTACTTTTCGTTGCATTTATCTATTTGGCGTCTTGCCAGGAGAAAAAAGAGGAAATCAGTTTTCCCAAAACCGACCTTGCCAAAGCTCCGTTGGTCCCAAAACCCTTTAAAACCATTTCCACGGGAAGTGCTTTTGGTCTAGATGCTGGAACAGCTATTTTTACATCCAACTCCGATGCGGGATTCGAAAAGGTGGGAAAGTTTCTTTCCGAGCAGATAAAGTCCAAAACCGGTTTACATATTGGCGTAAATTCAGCTACCGAAGGAACATTGGAGCGCTTGATCTACATCAACCAATCGGATAGTGTGGATTTAAAGGGACCAGAGGCTTATCAGATCTACATTAAAAAGGATTCCATTTTATTGAACGCCAAAACTGCAGCCGGAGCGTTCAGGGGCGTACAAACATTGCGTCAGTTAATCCCTGAAAAAAGTAATGATACCTTAACGGATTACCCAATCTGGGTAATTCCATCGGGAAAGATCATCGACGCTCCCAGATTCGAATATCGTGGTTCCATGTTGGATGTGGCCCGGCACTTTTTTACCGTAGAAGAAGTCAAAAAATATATCGACGCCCTTGCATACTACAAATTCAACACCCTGCACCTGCACCTAACGGATGACCAAGGTTGGCGCATTGAAATCAAATCTTGGCCCAAGCTAACAAAAATCGGTGGCGCCAGCGAGGTCGGCGGTGGAGAAGGTGGTTTTTACACTCAAGAACAGTTTAAGGATATTGTAGCCTATGCTGCGGAAAGACATATTACCATTATTCCGGAAATTGATATGCCCGGACACACCAATGCCGCATCCCTAAGCTACCCCTTTTTACATGCCCCAGATGCCGAAACTCCACGCGTTAGAACGGACATGAGAGTGGGTTACAGTTCTTTTGATGCCAAAAAAGATACCGTATATAGCTTTTTGGATGATGTAATCGGTGAAATTACCGCCATGACTCCCGGTCCATATTTTCACATTGGCGGAGATGAGAGCCATGCCACCAAAAAAAGTGACTATATCCGCTTTGTGGAAAAAGTGCAAAAAATTGTTCGGAAACACAACAAAAGAATGGTCGGTTGGAACGAAATAGTACAAGCAGAACTTGATTCCAGTTCAGTGATTCATTTTTGGAACAAACCTGAATATGCCCTAAAAGCCATTGAAAATGGCTCAAAGGTTATTATGTCGCCAGCAAAAAAAGCCTATTTGGATATGAAGTATGATTCCATATCTGAATATGGACTGAATTGGGCAGGCCTCATTCCGGTTGATATTGCCTACAAATGGGACCCTGGGACTTATGTAGAAAATCTTCCTGAAGAGAATATTCTTGGCATCGAAGCCCCCCTATGGTCCGAAACCATAAGCAATAGTGAAGAGCTGGAATATTTGGCCTTTCCGAGACTTATTGGATATGCGGAATTGGGATGGTCTCCAAGCGAACATCTTGATTGGGATGACTACAAAGAGCGTTTGGCCGCACAGGTTCCCTATCTGGAAGCCATGCAGATCAACTATTACCCAACTAAATTGGTGAACTGGAAAAAGGAATAATCGTTATTCTTCGTCTTGTGAAGCAGAAACAGTAGGTTCATCTGAATCCTTTTCTTCTTTGACAAAATCGGTGATATTATTGTCGAGAAGGATGTTGTACCACTGTATGATCTTTTTGATGTCACTGGCGTAGACACGATCTTCATCATAATTGGGCAGTACCTCGAAGAAATACTCTTCCAACTCGATTTTGTCAGCCTTATGGCTGATCGATGTTTTGTTGCCTCCTTCTTTCTCTTTGATTTTTTGGAACACTTCCCTCAACGGAAGCTCTTCCTCGAGGGTGTAAATGGCTATTTCGGACAACACGCTTACATTGCTTCTTAATCCAACGGTTACACGTTTGCCATCCAATAGGGATTCGCCAACAAAGCCACCACGGGTTTGGGTCAATAATTTGTAAAGTCCTGGTTTACCTCCAATAGATAAAATCTTGTCTAATGCCATTCAAATAGTAATTTATGGGCGCAAAAATATGTTTTTATCGCAAATAGTGATTTTTTTAACGTGCTTTTTTGATATTGGGAAACCGCATTCGGTAGTCAACGTTTATTTTCCCTTTGGATATTTTGTCCAATCTGTTTTTTAAAAGTCGCTTTTTTAGGGTCGATAGTTTGTCCGTAAACAGAATGCCTTCGATATGGTCGTATTCGTGCTGAATAACTCTGGCCAAAAGCCCATCAAACGTTTCCGTACGTGATTTAAAATCTTCGTCCAAATAGGTTATGGTCACTTCTGGTTTTCGCTTTACATCTTCCCGAACGTCGGGAATGCTCAAGCAACCTTCGTTAAAGTCCCATTCCTTGCCGTTCTCTACCTCGATCTTGGCATTGATAAAGACTTTTTTGAAACCATTTAGTTTCTCCTGTTCTTCTTTGCTCAAATCCTCATCATCGGAAAAAGGGGTGGTATCTACCAAAAAAATTCGAATTGGAAGTCCCACTTGTGGAGCTGCCAATCCAACACCATGTGCATTGTACATGGTCTCCCACATGTTGGCGATCAATTCTTCCAACTTTGGATAATCGGATGCAATATCCTTCGCTTTTTTTCGTAAAACGGGGTCTCCGTAGGCTACTATAGGTAAAATCATAAATTAAAATCTGTTTAAATAGGCCTGCAAAATCAATGTGGCGCTTATTTCATCGACCAAGGCCTTATCCCTTCTTTTCTTCTTTTTCATACCACTGTCCAACATGGACTGAAATGCCATTTTAGAAGTAAACCTTTCATCTTGGCGTTCAACGGGCATAGCTGGAAACTTGGCCGACAACTGCTTTAGGAAGTCTTGGATGAGAGCTTCGGACTCGGAGGCCGTATTGTCCATTTGTTTGGGCAATCCAACCACAAAACGTTCCACCGATTCCTTTTTTATATAGTCTTCCAAAAACGTTAACAGGTCCTTGGTGTCAACGGTGGTCAATCCAGAGGCAATCAACTGAAGCTCATCGGTGACCGCAATTCCCGTACGTACTTTTCCAAAATCCAATGCCAAAACTCTTGCCAAAACAACTTTTTGGCAAAAATAACCTTAAATATGTTATAGCCTTAAAAATGGAGGCCATAATTATATGATGGCACTTATCTTTGTCAAAATTTTAAGAAAAATGACAGGACTTAGAGCATTGATCGAGCAAGCATGGGACAATAGATCATTATTGGAAGACGAAAAGACCCAGATGGCCATTAGAGAAGTAATCGACCTTATTGATCTTGGCGAGCTGCGATGCGCAGAACCCACGGAAAATGGTTGGCAAATAAATGAATGGGTAAAAAAAGCGGTAGTGCTATACTTCCCTATTCAAAAAATGGAGGTCCTCGAAGCTGGTATTTTTGAATATCACGACAAGATTCCCTTGAAAAGAGGATACAAAGAAAAAGGTGTCCGTGTGGTACCCCATGCCGTGGCAAGGCACGGAGCTTATATTTCCAAAGGAACCATTTTAATGCCAAGTTATGTAAACATTGGTGCCTATGTGGACGAGGGGACCATGGTGGATACTTGGGCCACGGTGGGCAGTTGTGCTCAAATCGGTAAAAACGTCCATTTAAGTGGTGGTGTAGGTATCGGTGGGGTTTTGGAACCATTGCAAGCTGCTCCGGTTATTATTGAGGACAATGCATTTATCGGCTCCAGATGTATTGTTGTGGAAGGGGTCCGTGTTGAAAAGGAGGCTGTTTTGGGAGCAAATGTGGTTTTAACGGCTTCTACGAAAATTATTGATGTAACAGGGAGTGAGCCTGTTGAACTGAAAGGTCGTGTTCCCGCAAGATCGGTTGTGATACCCGGCAGCTACACCAAAAATTTTCCTGCCGGCGATTACCAAGTGCCATGCGCCTTGATTATTGGCAAACGAAAGGAGAGCACCGACAAGAAAACGTCGTTGAACAATGCCTTGCGCGAGCACAATGTTGCAGTTTAGATCAAGGCGTTCCGATCTTCTGATTTTTTAAAAAACGGAATCAAAATATACAGTTTGGGTTGTTTTTTTTTAAATTAAAGCAACCCAAACACTATTCCAGCCTCTACTAAATACATGTCAAAAACTATTTTTAACAAAAACCGGGTAGGGAAACGTCGTTGTTGATTGTTGTAAGAAAAATAAACGGCAAAACAATTTTTACGCCTTTTTTTTGTTATAGATTTGTAAACACCAAAACACTACACCAATAAATATGGCTGGATTACGCACCCCAAAGCAAAAATTATCAGCACTCATAATCACCTATAACGAAATTGGATACATTGAGAAATGTATCGATTCCGTTTCTTTTGCTGATGAAATCGTGGTTGTAGACTCTTACAGTACGGACGGCACATACGAGTATCTGTTAAATCATCCGAAGGTAAGGGTACTTCAAAATCCATTTGAGAATTTTACTGCACAAAAATCCTTTGCGCTAAAGCAATCCTCTAATGATTGGGTCTTGTTTTTAGATGCCGATGAAGTTGTGACCCAAAGTCTGCAAACAGAAATTATTGAAACCATCAATAAGGAAAACGCAGATGAAGCCTATTGGTTCTACCGCCAGTTTATGTTCCAAAACGAGCGATTGAACTTTAGCGGTTGGCAAACAGACAAAAATTATAGATTGTTCCGCAAAAGCAAAGCACATTTCACCGATAAAAAAATAGTTCACGAAACCTTGGTTGTCGATGGAACATCTGGAATTCTACAAGAAAAGCTTATCCATTATTGCTACAAGGACTATCAGGACTACAAGGGTAAAATGTTGAAATATGGCCAACTAAAAGCAAAAGAGGATTTTTATAGGGAAAAACACTTCAACTACCTTTTAATGATCATAAAGCCAGCGTGGAAATTCTTTAACCACTACATTTTGCGCCTAGGAATTCTTGATGGCAAAAAAGGATGGACTATTTGCTATTTAAACGCTCTTGGTGTTTTGGAGAGGTTCCGAGAATTAAAAAGGTTGGAAAAAAAGAATCAACTGGCCTATTATTTGGTAATGCCATAGTGCGTCCACACCAATTTGTTAGATCTGGTCTCCTTACGTATGGCTTGGTTCTTTGCAATGGATTCGGGCGTTTTATAGCCTCGTTTATGATCTAAATGCACACAAACGGCACTATAGCGCAATTGCTTAGATTTTATTCCAAAATTGAACAAACGTTCACCCAGTTCGCGATCCTGCCCGCCGTATTGCATCCGCTCATCAAAACCGTTCACGTTCAAAATATCCTTCTTCCAACCCGAAGAGTTATGTCCGTTCCAACTAGCGTTCGTCGGAGTTATGGTATTGAGCAATTTAGAGACAAGGCCACTCGCCGTTAGTTTATTGTTTTTAAAAGTTTTTGGAATCCCCTTTTCTTTGAGCCAATGGATGTTAAAGCAGTTTTGTTTTTCAATATCCTCCAGTGTAATCAATTTGGATATGTTCATGGGCAACATGTAGTACCCTCCCGAAATAAAATACCCGGGTTCTTTGTTAATGTAATGCACCTCCACAAAGTCTTCTCTTGGAATACAATCACCATCCGTCATTATAATATACTCCGCATTGCAAGCTTCGACTGCCTTGTTAAGGATCCTTGACTTCTGGAAACCATCGTCCTCCTGCCAAACATGGATAATATTGTAAAAAACATTTTCGGACATCTCATCCAATAATTCTTTGGTCTTTGGACCAGATCCATCATCGGCAATAACCACTTCAAAATCCTTGAAGATTTGGCAATTGAAGCCCCAAAGTACTTTTTTTAACCACTCTTCGGCATTGTACGTACTTATGATTACTGATATTTTCGGAGATTCTTTTTCCTGTGGGTTCATCTTGGCAAAAATAGAAATATTAAATGTTATCTCATATCCTTAATTTTGCGAATCTAAACTTACCATAATGAAGGTTAAGGAAATTCCAGTATCCCTTTTTCAACAAGTAGCTTTATCTTGGAAATCCAAGGAAAAACTTACTTTGAACAAAAAACAAATTCCGGTTATTGTTTCTTTGGCATCGATTCCTTCCCGGCTCCACATTGTCCACCTTACCATAAAAAGCCTTATGGACCAAAAGGTATTACCGGAAAAAATTATACTTTGGTTGCACGAGGATTTAAAAAACCAGATACCTTCCAATCTCAATTCTCTGATCAGCAACCTATTTTCTATTAAATACACGGATTACCATAGTTCGCACAGAAAACTCGTGGAGCCCCTTAAACATTATCCAGAAAAAACTATCATTACATGTGATGATGACATGATGTATCGCAAAAATTGGCTTTCTGACTTATACAAAGTCCATTTGAGCGACCCTGATAAAATCATCGCCAATCAAACACGTTGCATTGCTTATGACAAATCGGGCGAACTACTACCCTACAAACTGTGGGAATCCGCCCCATCCGGATGCAGTACACCTGAACTAACCCTGCCCATAGGTGCAGGTGGAACGCTTTATCCTCCCAACTCTATGGACCAAAAAGTATTCGACCAAGATCTTTTTTTAAGTCTCGCACCAAACGCGGACGATCTTTGGTTTAAAATTATGGGCTTGCTAAAAGGGTCTGTTTCAGTACAAGCTTACAATACCGGAAAAGAGCCAATCCCTATTTGGGGCTCCCAAAAACAATCTTTGAAGAGCACCAACATAAAAGAGGATAAAAATAGAACACAGTGGTTGGCATTAACCGACCATTTTCAATTAAAATTAGAGAACAGTGACCGAAGAAATCAATAATTGTAACCGAGTTCTGCAAGAAGGCGGGCTCATCCTCTACCCTACCGATACGGTTTGGGGCATAGGTTGCGATGCCACCAATCCCGAGGCCGTAAAAAAGGTATACGCCCTTAAAAAAAGAGAGGACTCCAAAGCACTGATATGTTTGGTGGCCAACCAAGCCATGCTGGAACGACATGTAAAACAGGTGCCCGAGGTCGCGTACGATATTATGGATCTGGCCACAAAACCCACCACCATAGTTTTTGACGACCCTATAGGCATTGCCGACAACCTGGTTGCTGCGGACAACACCCTGGCCATTCGGGTTGCATCGGACAAATTTTGCCAATACCTCATCAATAAATTCAGAAAACCCATTGTGTCAACTTCGGCCAATATTTCTGGTAATCCTACCCCAAAACATTTCAAGGATATTGATCAAGAAATTTTAAAAGGAGTGGACTATGTGGTAAATTTGCAGAACGAAAACAAAAACCCTTCTCCTTCTTCCATAATTAAGTTAAGTAACGACGGTAAGGTGAAGGTTATCCGGGAATAAGAATGACGAAGGAATTCCATACAGCCGCAATACAGCACCCTATTTTTAAACTTATTGGCGAAGCTTCTGATGAGCTCGGAACAGATTCCTATGTGATCGGCGGGTATGTCCGTGATTATTTTTTAAAACGAAATACCCCAAAAGATATCGATATTGTTGCCATTGGCAGCGGCATTGAATTGGCCAAAAAAGTGGCTTCCAAATTAAAGGGTAAACCGGATATTTCCGTTTTTAAAAATTTCGGTACGGCCATGATCAAATACAAAGACCTGGAACTGGAATTTGTGGGCGCCCGAAAAGAAAGCTATAACCGAGACAGCCGTAAACCCATTGTCGAAGATGGCACACTCGAAGATGACCAAAACCGTCGCGACTTCACCATAAACGCCATGGCAGTGGCACTGAACCAATCCAATTTTGGTCAACTTTTAGATCCTTTTGATGGTTTGGCGGATTTGGCCAAACAACTTATCCGCACGCCCTTGGAGCCGGGCATCACATACTCGGACGATCCATTGAGGATGATGCGAGCCATACGATTTGCCTCACAATTGCGCTTTACCATCGAATTGCCATCTCTCCAGGCCATTGCAGAGCACAAGGATCGAATAAAAATTGTATCCAAGGAACGTATTGTGGACGAACTCAACAAAATATTGATGAGTTCCCAACCGTCGCTAGGCTTTACACTGATGCACAAAACCGGACTTCTTCCTTTAATTCTACCTGAACTAACGGCCTTACAAGGCATCGAAGAAATAGAGGGACAACGCCATAAGGACAATTTTTGGCACACATTGGAGGTAGTGGACAATATTGCACAAACAACGGACAATCTTTGGCTGCGTTGGGCGGCACTGCTTCACGATATTGGAAAGGCACCTACCAAGAAATTCCATAAAAAAATAGGTTGGACCTTCCATGCCCATGAGTTTGTCGGCGCTAAAATGGTCTATAAACTTTTTAAAAGATTACGAATGCCATTGAACGATAAAATGAAATTCGTTCAAAAAATGGTATTGATGAGCTCACGGCCCATTATACTGTCCGAAGACCATGTAACCGATTCTGCGGTAAGGCGATTGGTGTTCGATGCCGGTAATCACGTGGAAGACCTAATGACCCTTTGCGAAGCGGACATTACCACCAAGAACCCCAAAAAACAAAAAAAATACAAGAACAATTTTAAGATCGTTCGCCAAAAAATAGTCGAAGTCGAAGAACGGGATCACATCCGAAACTTTCAACCTCCGGTTTCCGGCGAAGAGATCATGAAAACCTTCAACCTAAAACCATCCAAAGAAATAGGCATTATTAAAGACGCGATCAAAGAGGCAATCTTAGAGGGAGAAATCCCCAACGAATATGAAGCGGCCTACAACTTTATGTTAAAAAAGGGCGAAAAAATGAATCTAAAAGTCCATTCCGAATGAAAAAGAACAAATATGTGGTGTATTGGTTGTTAACTGGATGTTTTCTCATTTTTATAATGGTTTTGGTAGGAGGCATCACCCGACTTACCCACTCGGGGCTGTCCATTTCCGATTATAAACTTATTCAAGGTACAATCCCCCCCATGAACGAACAAGAATGGGAAGAAGCCTTTGAACTCTACAAGCAATATCCCGAGTACCAAAAACTCAACTATCATTTTGGAATCGAGGAATTCAAGGACATTTACTTTTGGGAATGGCTGCACAGGGTCATTGGACGATTTATCGGAATCGTTTTTATTTTACCGTTTATTTACTTTTTGATAGCCAAGAAGCTGGATAGACCTACCATTAAAAAAAGTTTGATTCTGCTCTTTATGGGCGGGTTTCAAGGTTTTTTGGGCTGGTATATGGTAAAAAGCGGCCTTGTGGACCGTCCGGATGTATCGCACTACAGGTTGGCAGCCCATTTGACCACGGCATTCTTAACGTTCGCCTATAGTTTTTGGGTGGCCTTGGACCTAATCTATCCAAATCGAAAAGAAGTCGACACCAAAATAAGGAACTTGATCCGCGTAGGCCTGGTGGTCTTGTTGCTTCAAATAGTATGGGGTGCTTTTGTTGCAGGTTTGGATGCCGGCTTTATTCACAACCACTGGCCTCTGATGAACGAGGGCAAACTAATGCACGAAACCGTTTATATAGAACAACAGCCCGTAATAAAGAACTTTTACGAAGGAAAAAGCGGCGTACAGTTTGTACATCGGTACCTGGCTTACATTGTGGTCGCTTTGATTGGGGTGATTTGGTACCGAACACGAAAAATATCCACAACCGCTCTCCAGGAAAAAGGACTAAAAACTTTGTTGACCCTAGTTTTTGTTCAATTTATATTGGGTGTGCTCACATTGATTTATGCCGTGCCCCTTTGGCTGGGCATCGTGCATCAAATTGGCGCTTTTTTCCTTTTGGCCGCGATGACGTTTACCTTGCACAGGTTCACCAAATAACTGCTATTTATTGTACCTTTGTGCCCACTCTAAAATTTGATGGATGATTTATAAAATCAGGATAATACTTGATGCTGAGGAAGATATCTTTCGAGATATCGAAATTGAGGACCAAAGTAACTTGGAGGATTTCCACAACGCCATTACCCAAGCTTTTGGTTTTGAGGGAAGTGAAATGGCCTCATTTTATACTTGTGACGAAGAATGGAATCAAGATGAAGAAATCGCTCTTTTTGATATGAGTGAAAATGGCTCCGATATTCGCCTGATGAACGAAACCTCGTTAGATGATATTCTGACCAAGGACAGCCCCAAACTGATCTACGTGTACGACTTTTTTAGCATGTGGACCTTTTTTGTGGAGCTTGCCGATATTGTGGAAAAAGAAGATGGCCGTGTTTATCCCAATGTATTGTTCACCTTTGGCGAATTACCGGATGCCCCACCGGAAAAACAATTCGAAGCAAAGCCCAACGATGATGGAGGAAATTTTGACGACCTTCTGGACAGTTACGACGATATGGACTTTGACGAAAACTGGAACTAAAATAGCACCGCCTAAATTTTAACCAATAATCCCCGATCCAAAAAATGCTGAACTTATATTCCGCCCAAATTGAAAGTATATCGCTTCACCGAGTTGGCAACAAGAGCAAAAACGAATCTGCTTTTTTATCCGCAGAGCCTTTTTCCCTGAACGATGAAATGGCAGGCCTATTAAAGGAATACTTTTTTAAGCCCTTTCGCGAAAAGGAAGAAAACTATTATAAGTTCAGTCACGAAGTGGATTTGGAATTCAATGAGGTGTGTACGGCGGTTACCGAGATTTTCGACAACCCCTCCGATAACCATCGATTATCCAAAAAAATAACCACGCATCTGTTTGAGCAATCCAACCACCCTCACATTAAAAGCGGGGAGGTTTATGTGGTGCATTTCTCCGATATGGTAATCGACAATAAAAAAACGGATGCCGTAGGTATTTTTAAGAGTGAGCTAAAGCACGACTTTCTTCAGTTCGAGGAAAACGAACGCAACTTGGAAATTTTAATTCGCCAGGGAATCAATATCAATAAATTGGATAAGGGGTGCATAGTTTTTAACGTGGACCGAGAAGAAGGTTTTAGGATATTATCTGTGGACAGCAACCGATATGACGCCAAATATTGGCTGGAAAACTTTTTGGGAGTTTCGCCATTAACGGATGAGAACTTTTACACAAAAAACTACCTTAAGTTCTGCCAGAACTTTGCCAAGGATGTTGTTTTGCCCGCAGAGGACAAACAGCAAGAGGTATTGTTCATGAACCGCGCCGTAAACCACTTTGCAAAAAACGACAACTTCGAGGAGACCACTTTTTTGAACGAGGTAATGGAAAATCCCGACTTAATTCCAGAGTTTAAACATTATAAAGTAGAAAAAGGACCCAAGTACAGCATTGAGGACGTTTCTAATTTTGACATTGCCAACAAAGCGGTGAGCGATGCCCGTAAAAAAATCAAGAATGTAATCAATCTGGACACCAATATTCAGATCAAGATGGATTTCATCAACCCTGATTCGGCAGAGAAGTTTGTGGAAAAAGGTTGGGACGAGGAACGACAGATGTACTATTACCTTGTGTATTTTAACAAGGAACAGAAAAGTTAGAATTTTTTTTCAATAATCTGTTTCATACTCACATCCTCATAGTTACGTTTCACAAAATCCAAGGCGTGGGTCAAAATTTCGCCCATGTTCTTGCTGTCCCTAAAATTAATATCGCCCGTAAGGTCCTGCAATTGGTTTTTTAGCATTTCTATGTTTTCCGGTGGAGCAATGGTATCCAATGCGCAAACATCCAACAAGCGTTTAAGGCGGCGCCCCCAACTAAGTATACGTTTTGCGATTATGGAACGCTCCTCTACAATATATTGGTTAACGGAATCTATGGTCAATTTACCTTGCACCAAATCCACCATGGTCTTGTTCTCTTTAAAAAACTGGGGTCGATATACCTTTATATTGCCTTCATAGCATTGTTGATCAAAATCTATGGCCCTTATTTTATAGACTACACTATCAAAATCGTGAGTGGGAACAATTACGTAATTATAAGAACGCATGTCCCCTAAGAGCCGGATCATACTTCTTTCGTTGAACTTAACAAACTCCTTGGCAATCTGTGATTTTTCGAATTCGGTACATTCGGGCAGGTTGTTCTTCATAAAAATATCTCCGGGAATACCAACAATATGCTCTTCGATGAGCGTATTCTCATAGATTACAAAGTTTAAATTGTAAGGAGAGAGCATATGCTCCAATTCCAAACCATATACTCTAGAAGCGTCGGTTTTTTTAACATAGAACAAGGTATAGTTATCGTTAAGGATGTTCCGGACCTTGATTCGAAAAGGCTTGGAGTTTCCAAAAGTGCAATAGTCCACATAATCCACGTTCAAATATTGAAAAATGGAATCACTGCCATCGGAAACAAAACTGGAATACACTCTTTTTAGGGCCAGGTCTATTTCATCCCTATCGAACTCCGGATAAAACACGCGCACCCAAAGTGTATCCTCATCCTTGGCATCGTAAACGGCAACGCTTCCTGAAAAGCGCAACAAGTCATCATAATGGATCGGAATTTCGATTTTTCTATTGTAATAATCCAAATATTCATCCAGCTCCTTACTTATGGGGTAGGCAGGTTTCTTTTTCGACATTAATTTTTCTTCCGACATTGTGTTCGATTATTTTGTAACAATTTGCAAATAATATCGTCAAGTTAGTATAAACCATTCAAAAAACGATAGCATCTTTTGGAAACAATACTTACCGTAAACCATCTTACAAAAAAATTTGGTTACCTAACAGCCGTAAAAGATCTTTCTTTTACAATAGAAAAAGGTAACGTTTATGGCATTTTAGGACCCAATGGGAGTGGCAAATCCACCACATTGGGAATTATCCTGAACGTTGTGAACCGAACCTCGGGCGATTTTAATTGGTTCGATGGCAACACCACCACCCATGACGCCCTAAAAAAGGTCGGGGCCATAATTGAACGTCCCAACTTTTATCCGTACATGAACGCGATTCAAAATTTAAGGTTGGTCTGTAAGATCAAAGATGTACCCGAATCCAAAATTCAGGAAAAACTGGAATTGGTAGGTCTGTGGGACCGCAGGAACAGTAAGTTCAAAACCTATTCGCTGGGGATGAAACAGCGCATGGCCATTGCCTCTGCCCTGCTCAACGACCCCGAAATACTCATCTTGGACGAACCTACCAATGGCCTGGACCCCCAAGGAATCCATCAAATACGGGAGATCATCAAAAAAATTGCGAGCCAAGGCACAACCATTTTATTGGCTTCTCATTTATTGGACGAAGTTGAAAAAGTATGTTCCCATGTCATCATTCTTAGAAAAGGAGAGAATTTATATTCCGGGCCGGTAGATAGTATGCTGGCCAGTCATGGTTTTTTTGAATTGAAGTGCGAAAATTTAGAGCAATTGCAAGAGCTGCTCGAAAAAAGTGCCAGCTTCGGGAAAATCGAAAACTTTAACGGTACGCTTACGGCCTATTTAAAGGAAGAAATGGATGCCGAAAGCTTAAACAAAATGCTGTTTGACCAGGGTATTGTCCTATCTCACCTCGTTAAACGGAAAGAAAGTCTCGAAGAACAATTTTTAACCTTGACCAAAAATCAATAATCAATAAACGAATGTTACGTCTCCTACAAATAGAATTTATAAAATTATGGAACAATAGGGCCAGCAAGGTGCTTATTATCTCCTATTTTGTGCTTTTAACTTCCATTGCGCTCATCGCGGCCATTAAATTTGATATTGGCCCGGTACAATTTCATCTGGCGGATCAAGGGATATTCAATTTTCCCTATATCTGGCACTTTAACACCTTTGTCACCGCCCTTTTTAAGCTATTTTTGGCCATTGTAATCGTTTCCATGATGTCCAACGAATACAGCAACAAGACCATAAAACAAAACCTGATAGATGGCCTTTCCAAAAAAGAGTTTATCCTTTCCAAAGTCCTTACCGTAATCAGTTTTGCGCTTATTTCCACCATATTTGTGTTTGTGGTTTCCATGGTCCTTGGCCTAATCTATTCCGATTACGACGAAATGTCCATTATTTTTTCGGACATGGAGTTTTTACCAGCGTTCTTCTTTAAACTGGTCGGCTTTTTCTCTTTTTGCCTGTTCTTGGGCATATTGGTCAAGCGTTCGGCCTTTGCGCTGGGGTTCTTAATTTTATGGACCATTTTGGAGCAAGTAGTTTTTGGTTTGCTCGGTTGGAAAGTTATGAGCTGGGAAGCGGCCAAGACCATAAAACAATTTTTTCCATTGCAATCCATGTCCAATTTAATAAAAGAACCCTTCACAAGGTTATCGGCCGTACAGAATATTGGTCAACAGATAGGAGAGGATATGAGATTTGATTACCATGTATATTGGTATGAGTTTTTGGTAGTCATCCTTTGGACAGTGATTTTTATCTACTTATCCTACGCATTATTAAAAAAACGTGATTTGTAGTATCTTGTAGGATGCACAGAATCATGTAATGCTGAACAGAATATTAATTTTATGGGCACTCCTGGCCAGCCATTCCTTTTGGGCCCAGGATTGCCCTAATCCGGTTTACCCTGCCAATGGAGCTACAAATGTTCCTTTGGACGCCACAATTGATTGGGAATCGGTAGACGGAGTTCCCTCCTACAATATAACCATGGGTACAACACCCGGGGGCGACGACATCCTGAGCACACAATTTGCCAGTGGATCTTCCTATGTCCCACCACTTGGACTACCTGCCAATACCACTATTTATGTAACGATAACCCTTTTCTTTTTTGACCAGCCCAATATCACCTGTCCAAGCTACAGTTTTACCACCGAACCCATTTCCACAGTTCCAGAATGTACCGAAATAACCAATCCATTGAACAACGCTGTGGACATAAATCCAAATACCAACATATCCTGGTCCTATGTCTACGCTGCAACGGGCTACAATCTTAGTCTGGGCACAACACCTGGAGGCACGGAACTTCTGAATAATTTTGATGTTGGCAACACCCTTACCTATAACCCAATAACCGATCTACCCCCGGAGACCCCTATTTACGCATCAATTGTACCATACAACACATTGGGAACGGCAATGGGCTGTACCTATCAACAATTTACAACACGGGCCGAATCCGAAATACCCGATTGCACCAATATTATTTATCCGCTGAACGGAGAAACCAATGTACCGCTATCTCCTGTATTGGAATGGCATGCCGTACCCGATGCAACAGGATACATCGTTACCATTGGCACAACACCTACGGGCACGGACATTCTTGACGGCTCCACATTTTATAGCAATTCCACCCCGGTCGTTAATTTTGAATCAAACAAAACCTTTTTTATCACAATTGTTCCTTTTAACGATACAGGGGTAGCAGAAGGGTGCACCCAGACCAGTTTTACCACCTTGTTGGGATGTGGCCCCTTTTTGGATTTTGATACTGGGGAATACGTTATTGTAAACCCGGAAATAGATTTTCCCGCTACCATATCCTCTTGCGATAACAATGGCCCACTGATCATCAATTCAACCGACATTGCCGAAGGTTACCGGTGGTTTCGGATAGATCAATTTGAAAATGAGTCCCTAATCTCGGACACCAGTGACGTTACCATCACTGAAAACGGCAGGTACAGGTACGAAGCCTACAATACGATCAATCAAAATGGCAATACCATTGAATGTCCCTCGAGTCAAGTATTCGAGGTCGTTTCATCGGAAATGGCAACCATAGAAAATATAATGGCCGAGACTCTGGTCTCCTCACTGCGAATAACCGTAGTTGCATCAGGTAACGGAGATTACGAATATGCCATAGATGATATAGATGGCCCATATTTGGACAGCAATGTTTTTAACAATGTGGCACCCGGAAGCCACATCTTCTATGTTAGGGACAAGAACGGTTGTGGCATTGCCCAGCAAAAATTCGCCCAGGACTTGACCGTGGAGGGATTTCCAAAATTCTTTACCCCCAATGGGGACAACATAAACGATTATTGGCAGTTTATACAGCCAACAGAGACGCAAGAAATTGTTTTTAAAAGTATCCGAATCTTTGATCGCTACGGTACATTTATAAAACAAATTTCGCAGTATTCTCTGGGTTGGGACGGAAATTTGGCCGGGCGCAGCTTACCTGCCGGAGATTATTGGTTCATGGCCATTGATGATTCGGACCGGGAGTTCAGGGGGCATTTTTCCTTAAAAAGATAATATCCCTTTTTACTTCCTTTTAGGAACATCCTTTAGTATTTTTACAGCATGAAATTTCAGGTAGTTTCCGATTTTAAACCTACCGGCGATCAGCCGCAGGCGATAAAACAATTGGTCGAGGGCATTGAGTCCAAAACAGCACACCAAACCTTGCTCGGCGTAACCGGATCGGGAAAAACATTTACCGTGGCCAACGTTGTGGAATCGGTTCAACGGCCTACTCTGGTTTTGGCACACAACAAAACTTTGGCGGCACAACTATATTCAGAGTTCAAACAATTTTTTCCGAACAATGCGGTCGAATATTTCGTGTCCTACTATGATTATTATCAACCTGAAGCCTATATCCCGACCAGTGGACTTTATATAGAAAAAGACCTTTCCATAAACGAGGATATCGAGAAATTGCGTTTAAGTGCCACCTCCTCTCTCTTATCCGGAAGAAGGGACGTACTGGTTGTAGCGTCGGTATCCTGTTTGTACGGTATTGGAAATCCGATAGAATTTCAAAAAAACGTTATCACCATTCATAGGGATCAAGTTATTTCTAGGACCAAATTTTTAAAACAGTTGGTACAGAGCCTGTACGCAAGGACCACTGCAGATTTCAGAAATGGAAATTTTAGGGTAAAAGGAGATGTGGTCGATGTTTTTCCAGGATATGCCGACCATGCGTTCCGTATCCATTTTTTTGGTGATGAAATTGAGGAAATCGAAGCATTGGACCCGTACAACAATAACGTTATAGAGGTTTACGACACCTTGAACATTTATCCCGCAAATATGTTTGTTACCTCCCCGGATGTATTGCAAAATGCAATTCGCGAGATTCAGGACGATTTGGTAAAACAAGTGGATTATTTTAAGGAAATCGGCAGGCCTTTAGAGGCCAAACGTTTGGAGGAACGCACCAATTTTGATTTGGAAATGATTCGCGAACTGGGCTATTGTTCAGGAATCGAGAACTACTCTCGGTACCTTGACGGCAGAAAACCGGGCACCAGACCTTTCTGTTTGCTGGATTATTTTCCAGATGATTATTTAATGGTGATCGATGAAAGCCATGTTACCATACCGCAAGTACATGCCATGTATGGCGGCGACCGATCTAGAAAGGAAAACTTGGTGGAATATGGATTCCGGTTACCGGCGGCAATGGACAACCGTCCGTTAAAGTTTGAAGAATTTGAAGCCCTACAAAATCAAGTACTATACGTTAGTGCCACTCCCGCTGACTACGAACTGGAATTGAGCGAAGGTATTTATGTGGAACAGATTATCCGACCAACGGGGTTGCTGGACCCTATAATCGAAGTTCGCCCCAGCGAAAACCAGATCGATGACCTTGTTGAAGAAATCCAACAACGTGTAGAATTGGATGAACGTACCTTGGTAACGACACTGACCAAGCGTATGGCCGAGGAGCTCACCAAATATTTAACCAGAATTGATGTTCGCTGTCGATACATCCACAGTGATGTGGACACTTTGGAAAGGGTGGAGATCATGCAAGACCTGCGCAAGGGACTTTTTGATGTCTTGATCGGAGTAAACCTCTTGCGGGAAGGATTGGATCTACCGGAAGTTTCCCTAGTTGCCATACTGGATGCCGATAAGGAAGGTTTTTTAAGAAGTAACCGCTCGCTCACCCAAACCGTAGGGCGTGCTGCAAGAAACTTGAACGGGAAAGCCATTATGTATGCCGACAAGATTACGGAAAGCATGCAGAAAACCATAGACGAAACCAATTATCGTAGGGAAAAGCAAATTACCTACAATAAAGAAAATAACATAACCCCTACCGCACTCAAGAAAAACCTGGACAGTGCCCTTGCCAAAAACTCGGTATCCACCTACCACTTTCAAAAAGAAGAGTTACGTGCCGCCGAGCCAGATCTAAACTATATTACGGAAGATCAAAAAGAAAAACTGATTCGCGAAAAAAGAAAGGCCATGGAAAAAGCTGCCAAAGAACTCAACTTTATGGAAGCCGCCAAATTAAGGGACGAAATAAAAATGTTGCAAGAAAAAAAATAAAAAACGCGCTCCAGCAAATGCCGGAGCGCGCCTCAACTAACCAACTAATCCAACCATCATGAAACACCTTTAGTTGGTGTTCTAGTGCCTTATCCTATTTCAATCAGTCTTTTGGGTTTTGGCAATGCCTCTTGCTTTTTGGGCAACATCAGTTTTAGTATCCCATCTTCGTACTTCGCATCTATTTTAGATCCATCTACGGTTTCCGGCAATGTGAATGCCCTTTTGAACGATGTGAATGAGAACTCCTTTCTTGTGTAGTTGTCCTTATTTTCTTCATTTTCAGTTTTTACTTCACTGGCAATGGTAAGTACATCGTTATCGATTTCTACGGTAAAGTCTTCTTTTTTCATACCAGGAACAGCAAGTTCCAATTCAAAACTTTCTGTATTGTCCTTTATATTTACTGCGGGCACGGCAGTATTCCACTTCTCTGTTCCACCGAACCAATCAGGACCCATAAAATCATTCATCAATGATGGAAAAAACAGGTTATTTCTTTTTACTATACTCATGGCGATTCAATTTTAGTTAAACATCTAAATCAACCAGTAAAAAGCAAAACCTGTACCAACACAAAATCTATGTCATTTTGACGTGTTTGGGGATGAAAAAAATGTCATTTTGACATTAGTTGTAATATGCCTTAAAGATATTGATCAGCACATCGGGCGGTACAATATTGTCCGGATAACGGTGCATAACCTCCAAAACCTGACTGATAGCCGCCGGTGGGAGCCCCATTTTTAGTCCAATATTATAGAGTTTGTCTATTTCCTTCCTATGTTGTTCCTTGTCGATATTCATAAGAAGGATAAGTCTATGGAATTGTACTATGCGCTCTGCTTGGGTCTTTAAGCGGACCTTAGGGGATTTTTCCTTAAGAAGCCCTTCGAAGATATCTTTACCAATGCCAAGGGTATGTGCGACCTGAAGCAAAAAATCGTACTCTGACTGCTTTATCGAATGATCTACCCTGGCAAAGGCTATCATTTGCGAAAGAATGCTCAATTTTTCTTTGTGAGTACCCATAAAGCTTGGTTTTGGTTATCGATCCTACTGTAGATAACTTCAAAACCATACTTTTTAGTACAAAAAAGCCCTGAAATTCAGGGCTTTTTTCTAACTAACTCAAACAATTCCCGTGTATTACGCGGTAATTTTTACTGGAAGCTCATATACTCTTCCGGGAGCAACATTTGTTAATTCCACCTTTTGGTAATTTAAACGACTCTTAACAAAGCCCTCCAAAACATCGTTTTTGGTTTCAACAGAGAGAACCAACAATTCGCCTTTTTCTGTTACAATAAAACGAACCTCGGCAGTCAAATCCTTATGATCTGCGTTGAATTGATTATCCTTCAACATTTCATAAATCTGACCCGAAAGATTGTTCTCCTTGGTCGCTTTTTTTCCTTTTGTTGCAAATGCGCTCATGGTTGCCATAAGTGCCAACGCTACTGAAACAGTTCTTAATTTTTTCATGATTTTTGTTTTTTGATTAAAATTGAATGATTAATGATTTGCTAAAAACAAGTCCCGATTAAGGTCCTTTTTTTAAGACACCACAAAAATAAGACGATTTAAAAAGTAAATTGTTACACTTTTTGTCGATTTAACAAATGTTTAATGTCCTTAACGTTGGGCAAATACTCTTTATAAACCCAAAAATGAACTTTAAAAAATCGTTCTAAATCAAAACAGGCTCATAATTAATGAGATAAGAATTTCGGACAAAAAACGACACTGATGCATCGGATATCCACTACAAAAAACAAAAAGGGCAATATTAACAAAACATTGCCCTTTTTCGATATTTTTAAATGGTCAAGACTAGCTCAGAACCTCCTCGACCTTATCTGCCGCTTCTTTAAACTGTACCGCGGAATGCACGGCCAACCCTGAGTTGTCTATAATTTCTTTGGCCAACTCTGCATTGGTCCCTTGCAATCTTACAATAATCGGCACTTGGATGGCATCTCCCATGTTCTTGTACGCATCAACCACACCTTGGGCAACACGATCACAACGAACAATACCACCAAAAATATTGATCAAGATAGCTTTTACGTTAGGATCCTTCAGGATAATACGGAAAGCTTCTTCCACCCTTTTGGCATCGGCGGTTCCACCTACATCCAAAAAGTTCGCCGGTTCTCCTCCGGCCATTTTGATCAAATCCATAGTGGCCATGGCCAAACCGGCCCCATTTACCATACAGCCTACATTACCATCCAAATCCACATAATTCAAACCTACTTCACGAGCTTCTACTTCGATCGGATTCTCTTCGCGCAGATCACGCATCTCTGCGTAAGCCTTTCTTCTGTACAGCGCATTATCGTCTATGGTAACTTTGGCATCTACCGCCATAATTTTATCGTCCGATGTTTTCAAAACCGGATTGATCTCAAAAAGACTGGAATCACTTTCCACATATGCCTTATAGAGCGACATCACGAACTTTACCATTTCTTTGAACGCAGTACCGGACAGACCAAGGTTAAAGGCAATTCTTCTCGCCTGGAACGGCAACAGGCCCAAACCAGGATCAACTTCTTCGGTAAAAATAAGGTGCGGCGTCTTTTCCGCCACTTCTTCTATATCCATCCCACCTTCAGTGGAATACATGATCATGTTTCTACCCGTACCTCTATTTAAAAGAACGGACATATAAAACTCGCTGGTCTCACTATCGCCGGGATAATACACATCCTCAGCTACCAAAACCTGATGTACTTTTTTCCCCTCTGCCGATGTTTGCGGGGTAACCAGGTTCATCCCGATAATACTTCCTGCCAATTCTTCTACTTCTTTCAAGTTTTTGGCCAGTTTAACTCCTCCGCCCTTTCCACGGCCACCTGCATGAACCTGTGCTTTGATAACGTGCCATCCGGTTCCGGTTTCCTGTGTAAGTTGTTTTGCGGCATCTACCGCTTCCTTGGCGTTGTGAGCAACTATCCCTCTTTGGATCCTAACACCAAAACTGGCTAAAATCTCTTTTCCTTGATATTCGTGAAGATTCATCTGTGAATTTACTTTTGTTTGCTGACAAAAATAGAAAACAACGCTGACAAATTGAAGTTGTTAAATGAATAATTGATACCCAAGTATAAATTATGGGCTTTTTATTGATTCCACGGATGGCTACAATGTAAAATCTTGAAAATCGAGCGGATCAAAGTTTTTGAAGTGCCCGTTCATCTCGATAACCTCTTTGGCACGGTTCACTTCGGTAAGTATACTGGTCGCAGCCTCCAAATGTGTTTTTATAAAGTTTAATCGATCGGTTTCCTTCTTCATAAGCAATAACTCATATTCTTGCTCAAAAGAAAGCCCCATTTTATGGGCTAGGGAGTAGCTGTTGAATTGTTTGGGCGATGTTTTGGTAAAGGGAACGTCCATAATATCGTAGAGCGCCTCAACTTTTTGAATCACTTCCTCCCTTAAACTATCATTTGCGTCATTTTCCATTTCCAAAAACTCCACTTCGCCTCCAGCGTATAGCTTTCCTTCCAATTGTTTTTCAAAGCTCAACACTTTAAAAACCTGACGCGCCACACATACCACGTCCATTTCACCGGATTCATAGGTATTTACAACTTCCACCAATTGCACTTCAGTTCCATAGTTGATGGCATTGTTGATATAGACCGGGATACCAAAAGTGAGCGCCTCATTCCTACAATCGTTGATCAATTGCTTATAACGATCCTCAAAAATGTGAAGTGGCACTGTTTCTCCAGGAAAAAAAACGGATTGTAGTGGAAATAAGGGTAGCTTCATAATTCCAATTTCCTCTAAAAATACAGATCAGAATCCAAAAGAACAACCTAATTTAAGTTTTGATGTTTTATTTAAAACATTTTGTTATATATTTATATTTTGAAATTTCTTTTTTGCGTAACCCACCTACAAAACCTAGTTTTGTTCAAAATATGTAATTAACATGAACTCTAAGGAATTACTTCAACTTACCGAACAATTTGGCGCACCATTGTACGTGTACGATGCCGATAAAATCACATCGCAATATAAAAAGCTGACCAACGCTTTTAAAGGAGTGCCAAAGCTTAAGTTGAACTATGCGGCGAAAGCCCTTTCCAATATAAGCGTCCTTAGATTATTAAATAGTTTGGGTAGCGGTTTGGACACCGTATCCATACAAGAGGTCAATTTAGGCCTTTTGGCAGGCTTTAAACCAGAGTCCATTATTTTTACGCCAAACGGGGTTTCCCTGGAGGAAATAGAGGAAGCGGCCGCCCTTGGCGTTCAAATCAATATAGACAACCTCTCCATTTTGGAGCAATTCGGCAGCAAGCATCCGGATATTCCTGTATGTATCCGAATAAATCCGCACGTAATGGCTGGAGGAAATTCCAAGATTTCTGTTGGCCATATCGATTCAAAATTTGGCATCAGTATCCACCAAATACCACATTTATTGCGTATTGTGGAGGTTACCAACATGAACATCAATGGCATACACATGCACACAGGGAGCGATATTTTGGATATTGATGTGTTCCTCTATGCCTCTGAAATTTTGTTCGAAACGGCTAAAAATTTCAAAAATCTAGAGTTTATCGATTTTGGCAGTGGATTTAAAGTGCCATATAAAGCAGGGGACATTGAGACCAACGTTGATGAGTTGGGCAAAAAACTGACCAAAAAGTTCAATGCATTTTGCAAGGATTATGGCCGCGAACTGACACTTGCCTTTGAACCGGGAAAATTTTTGGTAAGCGAAGCTGGCTATTTCTTAGCCAAAGTGAATGTAGTGAAGCAAACCACTTCAACCGTTTTTGCAAGTGTCGATTCTGGTTTCAATCACTTGATTCGTCCAATGTTATATGGATCTAATCACGAAATAATCAACATATCCAATCCAAAGGGCAGGGAACGCTACTATTCTGTGGTAGGTTACATTTGTGAAACGGATACTTTTGGGAGTAACCGTAGGATCAACGAAATCTCGGAGGGCGATATACTTTGCTTTAGAAATGCCGGTGCGTATTGCTTTACCATGGCAAGCAACTACAACTCCAGATACCGCCCCGCTGAAGTACTTTGGTACCAAGGCAAGGCACATTTAATACGAAAAAGAGAAACTTTTGATGATATCCTGCGCAACCAAGTGGACATCAAGGATGTTTTTAATGTTCCGCAAGAGCAACCGGTAAAATAGAAGTAAGCCCTATCAAGCTGTTAAAATCAATACTTTTTTGGCATAATTTTCGTTAGTTTTGTAGAGATAAGACGACAATTACGTCAAAAATAACGACTATGCGCTCAATTTTTACCCAAATCAGTTTACTTATTATAGTATTGATAGGCTTTAATGCCCAGGCTCAAGAAATCAATTGGATTTCTTGGGACGAAGCCGTCCAGTTATCCAAAACGGAGGCAAGCCCTAAAAAAATCTTTGTTGATGTGTATACCGATTGGTGTGGATGGTGCAAGAAAATGGACAAGAATACATTTCAAAATCCTGAGGTTTCCAAATATATGCAGGATAATTTCTATATGGTAAAAATGGATGCTGAAGGCAAAGACCCTATTGAATATCAGGGAAAAACCTTTAAGTACATACCTTCGGGCAGAAGAGGCTATCACGAGTTGGCAGCGGCGCTGTTGCAAGGGCGCATGAGCTACCCCACTGTAGTTTTCTTGGACGAAAAACTAAATATGCTTTCACCCGTGCCCGGTTATCAACAAGTGGAACCTTTTATGCAGATCGCCAAGTATTTTGGCGAGAACATCTATAAAGATCAAGACTGGAAAAGCTACGCTGGGAAGTAATTGCCCCCCAGCGTTTCAATATTTATCTACTATAATTTGGACTTTCTTTGGTAATGGTCACATCGTGCGGATGACTTTCGTGAATGCCGCTCGAAGTAATTTTTACAAATCGACCACTCTCTTTTAAAGTTTCGATATCTTTTGCGCCACAATACCCCATTCCAGCGCGCAGACCACCAATAAATTGGTGCATACTTTCCATTAACTCACCTTTGTAAGGTACGCGACCTACAATTCCTTCGGGAACCAATTTCTTAATATCGTCCTCAACATCTTGAAAGTATCGGTCCTTGCTACCTTGCTTCATTGCCTCAACAGAGCCCATGCCACGGTAAGATTTAAATTTACGTCCCTCGTAAATTATCGTCTCGCCAGGCGATTCTTTTGTTCCTGCCAACAACGAACCCAACATTACAGTATCTGCTCCAGCTGCTATAGCCTTGGGAATGTCTCCGGTATACCGAATTCCACCATCGGCAATTACCGGAACCCCGGTTCCTTTTAGTGCAGCGGCAACCTCTAAAACTGCTGAAAACTGTGGGAAACCGACACCTGCCACCACGCGTGTGGTACAGATAGATCCTGGTCCAATACCTACCTTAACAGCATCCGCACCCGCTTCCACCAAATATCTTGCAGCTTCGGCCGTAGCAATATTACCTACCACGACATCCAATTCGGGGAAGGATTTCTTGACTTCCTTAAGTATGCCCACCACACCTTTGGTATGCCCATGTGCCGTATCTATAATAATGGCATCGACCCCGGCTTTTACCAATGCACCGGCACGATCAACAGCATCTCCCGTTACTCCAATGGCAGCGGCTACGCGTAAACGCCCATATTGGTCCTTGTTCGCAATAGGTTTTTGGGTAAGTTTGGTAATGTCCCTAAAAGTAATCAGACCGACCAGTTCCTCCTTTTGATTGACCACAGGAAGTTTTTCAATCTTGTTTTCCTGAAGAATTACTTCGGCTTGTTGTAAAGAGGTACCCTCTCCCACGGTCACCAAATTTTCAGAGGTCATTACCTCTGAAATAGGGCGACCATCGTTCTTTTCGAATCGGAGATCACGATTGGTTACGATACCGATCAATTTTTTTTCTGCGTCAACAATGGGAATACCACCAATACTATGCTCTTTCATGCTGGCTTTAGCGTCTCGTACACTTGAATCCAACGGAAGTGTAACTGGATCCATGATCATTCCACTTTCCGCACGTTTCACTTTTCTGACCTTTAGCGCCTGGTCTTCTATGGTCATGTTTTTGTGAAGAACTCCGATACCGCCTTCCCTGGCCATGGCAATTGCCATTCGGGATTCGGTCACAGTATCCATGGCCGCAGAAACAATGGGCACATTTATGGTAATGTTTTTGGTAAATCTTGATTGAATGTTGACTTCTCGGGGAAGTACTTCGGAATATGCCGGCACAAGAAGAACGTCATCATAAGTAAGTCCTTCGCCAACAATTTTGTTTAGGTGAGCTTCCATTGCAATTACGGATTAATTGCGTGCAAATATACCACTATTTTATTGGATTATCACTCGGGGTGAACAGTACATTTTTTTCCTTTTGGAATTATTTACCTTTTATTTAGAATCATTCTATATAATTATTATCTTTATGATTCAATTCTTTTATATGTGTAGATTTTTAAATGTAATGAACCGGTCCAAAAACGGTGTGTTGACTTTTTGCCAGCGCACCAAACTGTTCCAATT
Source organism: Flagellimonas sp. ABD4_174 (assembly GCF_056160185.1). NCBI lineage: Bacteria > Pseudomonadati > Bacteroidota > Flavobacteriia > Flavobacteriales > Flavobacteriaceae > Flagellimonas > Flagellimonas sp. ABD4_174. The sequence goes on along the minus strand of NZ_JBSWWP010000001.1, from coordinate 1,379,498 downwards.
AATCTATAACAACCTATGTTTTGAACTATATGAATGGGAACTTGAAGCACTTAAAGTGTACATTGAGGAATTGGACATCTCCTATTGGGAGAAACAACTTCAAAATTGGTCACAACAACGCAAAATACCGATTTCGGTGGGTAAAAAACATTTTATTATTCTGGTGAACCAGGAAGAAGTATCCGAATTGTTGAGCTTGCTCCGGTTTGAAAAACAAAAGGTAGAACTCTTGACCTACAAGGAAATCAATTATCAATTCATCGAAAACTAACTTTCTTCTTAGTGATAAACAGAAAACAATTCTGTCGCCTTATTGTAAGCAGCCTCAAAGACCATCCAATTAACACCCGTAACAGCCTTTTCCGTCGTAAAATAGGAAAGCATTTTTTCCGTGGGCATGTTTCCGGTAAGCTCGTCCTTGGCCATGGGGCAACCACCAAAACCTTGAACGGCCCCATCAAAACGACGACAGCCTGCTTTGTAGGCCGCATCCACTTTCTCGTGCCATTTGGTCGGTGTGGTGTGCAAATGGGCCCCGAATTCGATTTCCGGGAATTTTGGAATCAGGTTGGAAAACAAATAGTCGATTACTTCGGGCGTGGAACTCCCAATGGTATCCGATAACGAAAGTATGCGGGCTCCCATTGCTGCTAATTTTTCCGTCCACTCCCCTACAATATCCACATCCCAAGGATCACCATAGGGATTCCCGAATCCCATAGAAATATAGGTGACCACTTCTTTATTGTGGGTGTCGGCCAATTCCAATATCCCTTTTAGGGTTTCCACGGACTGATCGATCGTCTTGTGGGTATTACGCATTTGAAAGTTTTCCGAAATAGAGAATGGAAAACCCAAATAATCAATGGCTGCGTGCTTACAGGCATCTTCCGCCCCTCTCACATTGGCAACGATCGACAGGAGCTTACTCTGCGTCCGTGATAGGTCCAAACTTGCCAACACCTCAGCAGTATCCCGCATCTGCGGAATAGCTTTGGGGGATACAAAACTTCCAAAATCAATGGTATCAAAACCACAACCCAACAAGGACTGGATATATTTTACCTTTTCCTGTGTTGGAATAAAGGTTTTTATTCCCTGCATGGCATCCCGTGGACATTCTATGAGTTTTACTTTTGACATATGTATCCGTAAAAATACTACTTATTTATCCGATAGAAATAGATAAACCGCAATACCCATAAACACAATTATCTGCACCCATTTTAGGTATATCCCCGCTTTTTTATTCCTGGTCAAATAATTGGAAATACTACCGGCCAAAAAAGCTATGGTACCAAAGACCAATAAGGCCGAAAGCATGAAAAGTAGTCCAAGAGCGTAAAACTGAATCACGGTATCAAGTGTATCACTGAATAAAAAACCTGGAAAAAATGCCAAGAAGAAAATGGTGACCTTAGGATTCAGGACATTCATGGTAAATCCCGTCCAAAAAAGATTCCTTGGTGATTTAGCAGGTTGCCCTTCTTTATCGAGCATAATAGAGGCATCACTTTGATACACTTTATAGGCCAGAAACAACAGATACACGGCACCGAACAGCTTAATGGCAAAAAACAATGCATCGCTCCGTTTTATGATTTCAGAAACCCCAAATGCCAACAAGGTAGTGTGCACCAAACAACCGGACACCAAACCAAAAACTGTGGCCATTCCCGCTTTTGTACCGTTACTGATACTTTGCGCCAACACAAAAATATTATCTGGACCCGGCGACAGGGCAAGGGCAATTGAGGACACCAAAAAACCGATCAATATGGGATAATTGATAGTTTCCAGAAACAAAACGAGACTTTGCATATAATTTTAGCCCATTTTTTCCAAAATGGCCTTGTTTATTTTTTTGATAAGCCCAGGACCCTCATAAATAAATCCGGTGTACAACTGTACCAAATCCGCTCCCGCCTCCAATTTTTCCATTGCATCTTCCGGGGAGTGGATGCCGCCCACGCCAATAATCGGGAAAGCCTTATTGCTCTTTTCGGACAAGAAGCGAATAACCTCCGTACTTCTTTTCGTTAAAGGTTTGCCGCTCAGGCCACCTTTTTCTTCGGTTAAAATAAGGTGAGATTTTAAATCCGTTCTCTCTATGGTCGTATTGGTGGCGATCACCCCTTCTATTTGTGTATCCGTTACGATAGAAATAATATCCAGCAGTTGGTCATCTGTTAAATCCGGCGCAATTTTTAATAAAATTGGCTTTTCTTTCTTATTCAACTTTTTGGCCAGTTTACCATTGTGGCTCTTTAGTTTTTTCAACAATTTGGTCAAAGGTTCCTTATCCTGTAGCTCTCTAAGCCCGGGCGTGTTGGGTGAACTTACATTGACCACAAAATAATCCACATGTTCGAACAGGGCTTCAAAACATATCAGATAATCCTTGATCGCATCTTGGTTCGCAGTAACTTTGTTCTTCCCAATATTTCCCCCAACAATTACGCGATGTTTTTTCTTTAATTGTTCGACCGCCTCGAAAACCCCATTATTATTAAAACCCATTCGGTTAATAATGGCCTTGTCATCGAGCAAACGGAACAAACGCTTTTTAGGGTTACCAGGCTGTGGTTTTGGCGTTACTGTTCCAATCTCCACAAACCCAAAACCAAAATCGGAGAATTCATTGTACAATTTGGCATTTTTATCGAACCCAGCGGCCAGCCCCACCGGATTTTTAAATTTCACCCCAAAAACTTCACGCTCCAACCTTGGATCGTCCATGGCAAAAACACTCCTAAAAATCCCGCCAAAACCAAGTTTGGAGAATAACTTAATTGCCGAAAAGGAAAAATGGTGCGCAGCCTCAGCATCAAGCAAAAAAAGTACCGGGCGGATCAAAAATTTATACATGCAAAATGGGATTTTGGACAAAAATAAAAACTCTTAAAACAGTTCTGGACAAATCGATCAATTTTCGTTGACCGACCTATTTATGTAGATAGGGCGTAAAGTTAGTTGATCGCACATTTTTACATATTTGTCATACTGGGATTCTGTAAACGTACTGAGCAGCCGTTTATCCATCATTCGAATATTCTGCCGCATGCTGTCCATTATCGTTGCATATTTTTTGCTGACCGCCAGCAACACCTCCGGAGAGCTTTCTTCATTCTTTTTCATTAAGAACTTGGCCTTGTCCTCCAAAATATCGTTACGCACTTTTAGCTCGGCACTCCAGTTTTTCAGGTTTTCACGTTGGACTTCCGTTAGCTCAAAAACTTTGGCAATGGTCTCATTATCACGCCCTCCAACACCCAAAATACAGTCCATTTGGGCAAAGCTGAAAACGCCGTACAGTAAAAAAATAGATGCTATTACAAATTTCAATGGTGGGTGCAATTATTTGGTTTCTGAAAGATAGGCATTAATGCCGATGATTTCTAAAATTGCATTTGAATAAGCATTATTTTTGATGAAAATGCCCAACGAACATGGATAAATTATTAGCTCGATTCTTGGAATATGTGACCACGGATACCCAAAGTGACCCCTACTCCAAAACCACCCCTAGCACCGAAAAACAATGGGACCTCGCCAAAAAACTGGTGATGGAGCTCCATCAAATTGGTATGCAAGAGGTGTCTATTGATGAGAATGCCTACATCATGGCCACCCTGCCGAGCAATGTTGAAAAAAAAGTACCGACCATTGGTTTTATTTCACATTTTGATACTTCTCCCGATTTTTCCGGAAGAAATGTGAAGCCACAGATCATTGAGAATTACGATGGGCAGGACATTGTATTGAACAAATCAAAAAATATTGTTCTATCTCCCGATTATTTTGAGGACCTAAAAGCATACGAAGGTCAAACTTTGATTACCACGGACGGAACCACATTGCTTGGAGCGGACGATAAGGCCGGTATTGCTGAAATAATCACGGCTATGGAATACCTGATCCAACACCCCGAAATAAAACACGGCACTATCCGGATAGCTTTTACACCCGACGAAGAAATAGGTCGCGGAGCCCATAAATTCGATGTGGAAAAATTTGGTGCCGAATGGGCCTACACTATGGACGGCAGTCAAGTAGGTGAACTGGAATACGAGAACTTTAATGCGGCCAAAGCAAAAATTTTGATTACCGGGAAGAGTGTGCATCCTGGGTATGCCAAGAACAAAATGATTAATGCCATTGGAATTGCCAACGACTTTTTAACGCACTTACCACCGAGCGAAGTGCCGGAACACACTACAGGTCGGGAAGGTTTTTTTCATGTACATAAAATTAAGGGTGAAATTGAGAAAGCAGAAATAGAGCTGATTATCCGGGATCACGATGCAGTTCATTTTCAGGCAAGAAAAGACCTCCTAGTGGATATACAGGCCAAACTCAACAAAAAACATGGGGAATACATAGAGTTGAGCATAGAAGACCAATACAAAAACATGAGGGAGAAAGTAGAGCCTGTCTTCCATATTGTGGAAATCGCCGAAGAGGCCATGAAATCGCTACAAATAGAACCGATCATAAAACCGATTCGAGGGGGAACGGACGGTTCCCAACTAAGCTTTATGGGGCTGCCCTGCCCCAATATTTTTGCTGGCGGCCATAATTTTCATGGCAAGTACGAGTACGTTCCACTGGAAAGCATGGAAAAAGCGGTAAAGGTCATCGTAAAAATTTGCGAACTTACAGCAAGTCAAATCAAGTGAGAATGGACAAATCCGAAAAAATAAAAGGTTATTATGAGAAGGAGCATCCCTTTAGGGATGGTATTTCCCTATTAAGGGAATTGGCCTTAAAATCCGGCGCTGAGGAAGATTTTAAATGGAGTATTCCGGTGTATACTTATATGGGTAAAAATGTCTTCGGCATCAGCAAGTTCAAGAAGTATTTTGGGATATGGTTCTTTAACGGAGCGTACTTAATAGACCCAAAAAATGTACTGGAAAATGCACAGGAAGGCAAAACCAAAGGCATGCGCCATTGGAAGTTCCACGATTTAGATGAAGTGGACAAAAAAACCGTGTTGGATTACATGAAAGAGGCCTTGGAAAACCAAATAAAAGGTTTGGAGATCAAACCTGAAAAATCCAAAAAGGTTGTTATTCCCGAGTTATTGCTATCCGAATTGACCAAAAATCCACAATTACAGGTTGCTTTTGAGAAGTTTACGCCCTACAAGCTAAAGGAATTCTGCGAATATATTGCCGAGGCCAAGCAGGAGAAAACGAAACTACGAAGATTGGAAAAGATTATCCCGATAATCAAGGACGGTGTCGGGCTGAACGACAAATACCGCTGAACAATACTTTTATTAGAGTTGTTGCTTGCATTGATGCGAAACAAAAACTAAAATTAGTAATATTTAATTTCTAAATTTAGAAAGCCTTTATGGCAAAATTGATCAAATTTCTATCTAATGAGCCCTAAAATTTGCTTACCTCTTTTTATGGTATTCCTTTCTATTGTGACTGCCCAAAAGACCCTGCCCACATTAACTGATGGCAGAATTGATCGAATTGAAAATTTCAAATCAAAGTATGTAAGTCAAAGAAATATCGACATTTGGTTGCCACCCAACTCCAACACCAATACCAAATATGCCGTTTTATATATGCATGATGGTCAAATGTTGTTTGACGCTAAAGACACCTGGAACAAACAGTCGTGGAAAATTGACAGAGCGGCATCTAAATTGATAAAATCGGATACAATAAGACCTTTTATTATTATTGGAATCTGGAATAGAGCAAAAACCAGACACTCAGATTACTTTCCAAAAAAACCGTTTGAAACTTTGTCAGAAGTTGAAAAAGATACGGTATCGAATCAATTAAAAAAGGTCGGCATAGAGATGTACCAAGATTTCGAACCACATTCTGATGAATATCTGAAGTTCTTGGTCGAAGAATTAAAACCGTATATAGATAAAAATTATCCTGTACTTACAGACATGGATAACACTTATATAGCTGGGAGCAGTATGGGTGGGCTCATTTCTCTTTATGCATTGTGCGAGTATCCAGAGGTCTTTGGAGGCGCTGCTTGTTTATCCACACATTGGGTCGGCTCGTTTACACTACGTAACAATCCCATGCCAAGTTCATTTTTAAATTACCTGAAAAAACATATTCCTGACGCTAAAAACCACAAAATATATTTTGATACCGGCGATAAGACATTGGATAGCCTATATCCCGACATACAAAAAAAGGTAGATTCTATTTTGGTGGACAAGGGGTTTAACTCCAAGAATTGGTCCACTAAATATTTTCCAGGTGAAGACCATAGTGAGAATGCTTGGGCGAAAAGAGTACATATTCCGTTAACATTCTTAATGAAAGAGTAACTTTCGTACAAGAAAGTTCTCTCCAAAAACCAACTGCAAAAAAACGTCCCTTGAAATTTTAACTTCCAAGGAACGCTTTAATATATATATCTTAAAATACGCTTACTTTTTTTCTGCGGGTTTGTTCAACTTTTGGCTCATTTCCATGGAAATGGCGGAACGGTCGAATTTTAATCGGCCAGCCATGGTTTCGATAACACAGGAAAAATCCTTGTCGTTCAGTTCCACTATTTTGCCGTGCAATCCACTTTTGGTGATAATTTTATCACCCTTTTTCAATTCTGAAGCGAATTTTTTCTCATCCTTCTGACGCTTGATCTGTGGGCGAATCATAAAAAAATAGGCCACTGCAAAAATCAATATCAGAGGTAAAAATTGTCCTAGGTTTTCCATTGAGGTCTTTTAATTATTTAACAGGACCCGCTGGAACTGCTCCAGGCGCCTGTACAAAAGCTTTGATTCTTAATAGCTCCGAACCTTTGGCCGTATTTGCTGTTACCGTGATGGTCTTTGTAACCTGATTTTGACCAGAACCATTGAACCTTACAGTAAGCTCACCGGTCTCTCCCGGTGCAATAGGTTCTTTTGGCGGATTTGGAACTGTACAACCGCAGCTACTCTTGGCATCGGTAATAATTAGTGGGGCATTACCCGTGTTAGTGAAAGTAAAAACAGTTTCTTGAGCCGCACCCCTTTCTATGGTACCAAAATCGTGCTCGGTCTTTTCAAAAGTCATTACCGGCACCATTTTATCTGCTTCATCTCTGTTAACGGCGCTTTCAACATTGTCAGCAACTATTTTTTCAGATGCTTTGTCCTTGCATGATACGCTGGTTAGGGCAACCACCATGATCAAACTAAAAATTGTTGTTATTTTTTTCATGATTAAAATTTGTTTTTCCAAAATTAAGGAATAATTGTTTACTGTAGACCCCTTCCTATTTTTTGCAGTCTTCCATCGGTTTTGTATTCCTTGGCCAATTTATCCAAAACCCCATTTATAAATATGCTGCTCTTGGGAGTGGAATACTCCTTGGCTATCTCCAAGTACTCGTTCAGGGTAACTTTTTCGGGAATCGATGGAAAATTGAGCAGCTCGCAAATTGCCATTTTTAGGATGATGGAGTCAATCTCCGCGATTCTGTCGTTGTCCCAGTTCGGTGTTTTTCCCTCGATTTCTTTTTCCCATTTGGCATCGTTGAGCAAGGTCTTGGTCAACAGGTCGTTTGCAAAGTCCATATCCTGTTGATCTTTTAACAATGCCGGTAAAAAGAAACGGTCACCGGAATCGGGTTTGGCCTTCTTTAAACGTTTTACCAAAAATGTATTTACAATTGGGAAATCGTCTACCCAGGTCAATTTATCATCTTCAAAATAATCGTAGATTTTTTCGTTAGGGGCAATAATTTCCTTGAACAGTTGTATCACCAACTTACGGTCGTCCGAATAACTGTCGTCTCCGCTCAACATGTATTCCTTGTAAATGTCACTGGTCACGATCGCTTTGTGTATGATCTTCACATACTCATCGTTCAAATACCAATTGTCCAATTTACGATCGGAAAGTTCGCTCTTCAATGCTTCGTTGTTCACCAATTGCAACAACAGTCGGTTTTTTACAAATTTTCGGGGATCGGGGTATGTATCTTCTTCCGTGGCCACATATTTTTTGGATGCATGGTTCACGTGTTTTTCCGCCAAACGGTGAAGTTCGGCCAAGAGGCTTAAAATCAAAAGATACAGAACGTACATATTGTCTATACTAACGCGCAGGAACTTTTCTTGTTTTTGCAAAGAATCGTCCTTGGATTGCACCAATGCATATATGCACTGCATTACTTTTACTCTAATGTGCCTTCTGGTGAGCATGTTTAAAGAACTTTTAAAGTGATTGTTCGGCTTTCACACGGCAAAAGTAATCTTATATTTGAATCTTACCTACCAAAGTTGTTTTCTTATCAGTTTTATAACATTTACTTTGTACAGTATGGTATATCTTTGCGGGATTGTCCGCAAATTTGGAAGCTAAAATTGCCTTTCTCCAATATGAAGGAACTTAAACACCTAAATAAATACTTTAAAAAATACTGGCTCAAATTGTTACTGGGGATTCTGATCACCATTATTGCCCGTGTTTTTTCCCTCATCATGCCATCGTATGTGAACAAATCCATACAGGCTGTCGAGGATTTTGCCTCAAACGCAATCAACTTATCGGAAGCAAAAGGATTGTTGTTGCAATATATTTTGGTTATCGTCGGAGCCGCAATTTTATCAGGTCTCTTTACTTTTTTAATGAGACAGACCATTATAAATGTATCCCGATATATCGAATACGATCTTAAAAATGAGGTTTTTGATCATTACCAACTGCTCAGCCTTAATTTTTATAAAAAAAATAGGATAGGGGATTTAATGAACCGGATAAGCGAAGATATCAACCAGGTTCGATTATATGGTGGCCCTGCCATAATGTACGGTATCCAAACCCTAACACTATTTGTCTGTTTGATACCCTTAATGTTTATAAAAGCACCCACACTTGCAGCATACACCTTACTGCCACTCCCCATTCTATCCGTTCTGATCTACCAGATCAGTAAAATAATACACAAAAGGAGCACCAAGGTACAAGAGTATCTTTCTACACTTTCCACGTTTACCCAAGAATCGTTTTCAGGAATATCCGTGATCAAGGCCTACAGTATTGAGCCGAGGATAAATAGCGAATTAAGGGAGCTGGCACAAGAAGGCAAGGATACCAGCATGGCACTTGCAAAGGTAAATGCCTGGTTTTTTCCTTTAATGATCTTATTGATCGGAATAAGCAATGTTTTTGTAATCTATATTGGCGGGCAACAGTACATAAATGGCGAAATTGAAACCATAGGGATCATCGCAGAATTTATTCTTTACGTTAACATGCTTACATGGCCCGTTGCCATAGTAGGTTGGCTTACTTCTATAGTACAAAGGGCCGAAGCCTCTCAAAAGCGTATCAACGAGTTTTTAAAGGAAGAACCCTCCATTCTGAACAAAGTGAAGTCCCCGACCCCGATTGTGGGCAATATCGAATTCAAAAATGTAACCTTTACCTACGAGGATACCAATATTACTGCATTGGAAAACGTATCCTTCTCCATAAAAGCAGGAGAAACGGTTGCTATTTTAGGCAAAACAGGCTCGGGAAAATCCACCATATTGGATTTGGTCGCGCGTTTGTACGATACTTCCTCCGGTGAGGTGTTGATCGATGGAGTTCCCGTCCAAGACCTTAATTTGGACAGCCTTCGCAGTTCCATTGGTGCCGTGCCACAGGATGCATTCCTGTTTTCGGATACTATTGAGAACAATATCCGTTTTGGTAACGAAAATGCATCACACAACGACATTGTGGAGGTTGCAAAAAAAGCTGTGGTACACAAAAATATTGAAGGATTTGCCAAAAAGTACCATACAATTTTAGGGGAACGTGGAATTACATTGAGCGGTGGTCAAAAACAACGGGTATCCATTGCCCGGGCATTGTTAAAAGACCCCAAGATCTATCTTTTTGATGACTGCCTCTCCGCAGTGGATACCGAAACCGAAGAAGAAATCTTGAACAACCTAAAAAGGGTTTCCGAGAGCAAAACTACGCTGATCGTTAGCCATAGGGTATCTTCTGCCAAGAACGCCGACAAGATCATTGTGCTCGACAAAGGAAAGATTATTCAACAGGGCACCCACGAGGAATTGAACAATACCGAAGGGTATTATAAAGAGCTCTATATTGACCAACTCTCTGGTAAAGAATCATAAAAAAGTTGCTGAATTAGCTTTTTTTTCACATTTTTGGTACTAGAATTCAACATAGTACCAAATACACTATACCATATGGGCCAGAAAGATACAATGGATCAGGAAGAGATTTATTCGAAAGTCTTAAGAGCAGGGAGAAGAACCTACTTTTTTGATGTAAGAAGTACCAAGGCCGGAGATTATTACCTTACCATCACAGAAAGTAAAAAGTTTACGCACGATGATGGTTCTTTCCATTACAAAAAGCACAAAATCTATCTTTATAAAGAAGATTTTAGCGCTTTTCGGGAAATAATGGAAGAGATGATGGATTACATTATCGATGAAAAAGGTACCGAAGTAATTTCCGAACGCCACCAGAAAGATTTTAAAAAGGAGGAAGAAAGCTTCAGCGAAAACGGAAGCCCTTCCGAGAACAACTTTACCGATGTAAGTTTCGACGACATCTAAAAAAGTTATTCCCTTTAAAAGTAAAACGACCTGTTTTTCTGCAGGTCGTTTTTTATTTTTGTACTGCTCGTAATTTTTGCAACATAAAACCCAGGAAACATGGCACGCACTCCTAGCAATATGCTTCCCCTAGGCACACAAGCCCCCGATTTTGAACTGTGGGACACCGTATCGGCACAAACCCTTTCTTTAGAAGATATGAAAGGGGAAAAAGGCACTGTGGTCATGTTTATATGCAACCACTGTCCTTTTGTGGTCCATATAAATTCCATGCTGGTCAAACTGGCCCAAACATATCAGCAAAAAGGCATTAACTTTATTGCCATCTCCAGCAACGATGTGGAAAACTATCCGCAAGATGCCCCCCATTTAATGACGGTGAAAGCCAAGGAAGAAGGCTATCCTTTTCCATATCTGTACGACAAGACCCAGCAGGTCGCCAAGGCATATGATGCTGCCTGCACACCCGATTTTTATCTTTTTAATTCGGATATGAGACTAGTTTACAGAGGTCGGTTAGATGATTCCAGACCTGGAAACAACATACCCTTGTCCGGTACCGACCTAAAAAATGCAATGGATGCCGTTCTGGAAAACAAGGAGGTATTTCGGGATCAAAAACCCAGTTTGGGCTGTAATATTAAATGGTCGACCAACTAAATTGCGCTATGGATTCCGCTGCCCTAAAAACCACGGTGACCATACAACCAACAGACAGCTATAATCTTGGCACTTATTTAGAGGTTGCAATAACATCCTACAGTGAGCATTATTGTCATTTATGGCAGCACAACGACCCCTCACCCTATATTTCGAAATGGTTAACGAAAGAAGTGGTCTTTGAAGAACTACAGGACCCCGATACATTGAATTACATCGTATACCATAATACTGTAGCTGTCGGTATCCTAAAATTGATAATAAACTGCGGAATCGATGAAATTCCTGATACGGACGCCATAAAAGCGGAAAAAATCTATCTACTCAAAAAACACTCAGGTAAGGGAATTGGCAAACAATTGCTTCTTATTATTGAGGAGATGGCTGTAAAATTAAATAAAAAAGTGGTTTGGTTGGATACCATGCAAAAGGGAAATCCTATTCATTTTTATAAAAATAATGGCTACTCCATTAAAAGAGAAAGCGAAGTTGTGCTTCCGAATGTAAAGCCCTCGGAAAAGCACATGTGGATTTTGACCAAAACCCTTTAGCCTACCAACCCTCCCGTTCAATTAAATTTTTTATTTGGGTATAATGATGCGTTCCATGCCATGCATATCGTCCAATATTTTCCTTGAGGGTGGATTGCAGGTTTCCATCGGGGTGAACAAATGATCGCTGTAGATCCTCCTCGGACAAACCCTTTATCAAAAAAACTAGTTTTGCGTGTACTGCTTTTAAATGATCCAACGACATTTGAACAGGAGCGGTACGGCTATCAAAAAGTTCTGCCCACTCTTTTTCATTGTATGGCTTTATAACAGGCGTATTTTCCGTTAAGGCCCATTTAAACCGGATATAACTATTGTGGTGGCTATCAGAAATATGATGCACCAGTTGCCTAACCGTCCATCCTCCGGGGCGGTAAGGGGTTTCCAATTGATCGGTCGAAAGTGCGGAGACCAAATCGCCCAACTTTCCCGGTAATTCTTCCAAAACGGCTATCCATCCCTCCAAATCGCTACTCGAAATGGTTTTCGGCACTTCGAATTTACCAATCGGATATTTTAATTGTTCCAAAGCTTCTTTTTCCATGCCTTAAAAATAAGAATCTTCGTTTAGCTAAAGCTAGCATCCCAAGGGATTCTTTCTAAGATTTTAATACAGTTTTAACTGACACATAATAATTTGACCAAATAATCTAGTAATTTTGTAGAGTACTTTTTATAAACTTTAAAATCTAAAATATATGGCAACTTTAAGATTAGGGGATACCGCTCCGGATTTTACCGCGGTTACCTCCCAAGGAACACTTAATTTTTATGAATATTTAGGAGATAGCTGGGGCATCCTGTTTTCGCACCCTGCGGATTTTACCCCTGTCTGCACCACGGAATTAGGCACTGCCGCCAAGTTTAAGGACGAATTCGACAAAAGAAACGTAAAAATGATGGCCCTAAGTGTAGATGGTGCCGCATCGCACATGGATTGGATAAAGGACATAAACGAAACCCAGAATACCGAAGTCAACTTTCCCATAGTGGCCGATGTGGAAAGAAAAGTATCCGACTTGTACGACATGATTCACCCAAATGCCGACGACACCCTTACTGTTCGCTCCGTATTTATTATAGATCCCGATAAAAAAATTAAACTTACCCTAACCTATCCGGCCTCCACAGGACGTAATTTTTACGAACTGTTGCGAGTAATCGATTCTTTACAATTGACCGCAAACCACAAAGTAGCCACTCCTGCCAACTGGAAAAATGGCGAAAAAGTGGTGGTAAGCCCAGCAATTCCAACGGAAGAGGCCAAGGGAATCTTTACCAAAGGGGTCGAGGAAATTAAGCCATATTTACGATTGACGCCGGACCCTACAAATTAATTTTAATTAATATTTGAAAAAAAACCTGATACCCAATAAATTAAACGTACCTTTGGAGCCAATTAATTTTTTTCAATTTATATTATGAGTAAAGGAACAGTAAAATTCTTCAATGATTCTAAAGGTTACGGATTTATCACTGAAGATGGTTCAAACACAGATCACTTCGTACACATTTCAGGCTTGATCGATGAAATTAGAGAAGGTGATGTTGTAGAATTCGAACTACAACAAGGTAAAAAAGGATTAAACGCCGTTAATGTACAAGTTGCGGAATAAGTTATAGCATACTTTTTTATAGTTAAGGCCCGAGCAATGCTCGGGCCTTTTTTATTTTTTTAAATCCCTACGCAACCATTTTCTTTTTTGCTATCTATTGGGTAAACAAGCTTTGTTCCCCACAACCATTAAACCTATAGCAATGAACACCTTTTTTGGAGTACTCACCTTCCTTTTGATCGTAAATGCGTTACTATTGGCCTGGAGTGTAAACGGTTCTAAAAAGTAGCTTAATTTTTAACACGGACAATAGGTAGGGTTTTTTAACGTTGAATTGTTACGGAATAAACACTTACAACCATGACCACTTTTTTTAGCGTACTATTAGTTCTGCTTGCCCTTAATTTTTGTTTATTGCTATTGAGCGTAAACCGGGCCAAATAAAAAAGCTTCCATTTCTGGAAGCTTCACCTATATAATCTAAGAAGGATTATTTTATTTTACATTCATTAACTCCACGTCAAAAATCAGTGTAGCATTGGGAGGAATTACCCCTCCGGCTCCCGCACTTCCATAAGCCAAATGGGATGGAATCACAAATCTGGCCTTATCCCCGACTTGCAATAGTCCAATACCCTCGTCCCATCCGGGAATTACTTGCCCTACACCAAGAGCAAAATCTATGGGTTGATTTCTTTTGTAGGATGAATCAAAAACCTGACCGTTGGCCAATGCACCTTCATAATGTACGGACACGGTTTTTCCTTTTTCCGCTTTAGAACCGCTTCCCTTTTGGATAATTTGGTAACGTAGTCCACTATCGGTCTTTTCAAAACCTGCAGCCAATTTTTCCATTTCTGCCTCGGCTTGAGCCTTTTGCTCGGCTATACGTTTTTCCCTGGCTCCCTCGAACGTTCGAAAAGCCTCAATGGCATTCCATTTTTTGGCCTCTTCACCAACTCGTACAATTTCCAAAGTTTCTATAGCGTCCCCTTGTGCAATGGCATCTACAATATCCTGACCTTCCGCCACCTTTCCAAACACTGTGTGCTTGTTGTCCAACCAAGGTGTGGCCACATGGGTAATAAAAAACTGGCTTCCATTGGTTCCGGGTCCGGCATTGGCCATTGAAAGCACACCGGGACCATCATGTATCAGGTCGGGATGGAACTCATCATCAAACTTATAACCTGGATCCCCGGTCCCTGTTCCTGTTGGGCATCCTCCCTGTATCATAAAATCGGCGATTACCCTATGGAACTTTAAGCCATCGTAATATGGTTTGCCCTGTGGTTTTACACTGTTCTCCATATTTCCTTCTGCCAGTGCAACAAAATTGCCCACGGTCCCCGGTGTTTTATCGTGAGTAAGTTTTACCAAAATTTCACCTTTGGTGGTATTGAATTTTGCATAGATTCCGTCTTGCATTGTATCTTGATTAATAGATTATTAGAATACGTGGTTCTCGGATTTTTCCAAGGCTGCAAAGATAGGGCTTTATGCTTTAGGTCAAAAAACGGGAGTGTAGATTCAAGCCAGCCCAACGTAGACATTTGGACTTTGTATTGTTTGCTTATGTATATAGCCGTCAATTTGTTTAAATCATTATCACCTGTTGCAACATACCAGGGTATTTTACCGAATATTTGATTGTAAACATGGCTACTTCCCATAAAATTTGTGGAACTTTGCATTTAAAACCATAGCAACATGAAAGAGAATAGATATCCCAAGTCCTTTTCCCATATCGGAATAACGGTTCCAGACATTAAAAAAGCTGTTGAATTTTACGAAAACGTTATGGGTTGGTATGTTATAATGCCTCCATCCACAGTAAAGAAAGAGACCGACACCGCCATTGGACAAATGTGTATAGATGTTTTTGGAGAGGATTGGGAAGAATTTGAAATTGCCCACATGTCCACTTCGGATGGAATTGGAATTGAACTGTTCGCCTTTTCACACGGAAAAAAAGAAGCTCCCGAGTTTAATCCATTCAATACTGGACTTTTTCACTTTTGCGTGCAAGATCCGGATATTGAAAATTTAACCAAAAAAATAGTCGAGGCCGGTGGTAAACAGAGAATGCCCATTAGGGAATATTATCCCAATGAAAAACCGTATAAAATGGTCTATGTGGAAGATCCTTTTGGGATTGTCTTTGAAATCTACACCCATAGCTACGAATTGACCTATTCTTCTGGGGCTTATCAAAAATAAGATTCGATAATTCGTTATATTTATGGTAAAATAATCGGAACAAACCATTTTTGCTATAATCAAAATGCGCCAATTAATCGATAAACCTTATCTCTATTTTTTGCTCGCCATACCCTTATTCTTGGTAATTGGGTTATGGCATGGGGATGATGTTTTGGATGTAGGCCTTTACGACACTTATTACGTTGCCTCCTTTTGGGACCTTGCCATTCTTGCCTGCATACTTTTTGGAATTATGGGCTTGGGGTATGCATTGATGAAAGAGGCCGGAAGGAAACAATTAAATCGTTTGATTTGGATTCATGTAGGCTTCACTTTTGGAGGGATTCTACTGGTCTGGATATTGAGTGGATTTTATCGGACCGATATTATGGAATATAAATTCAATAACTATCTAAGTGCCGTCATATCGGTCCTGGTCTTGCTAATACTTTTAGTTCAATTCATATTTCCGATCAATATAGTTTATGCGTTAACGAGAGCTAAATCAAAATAAAGGCTTCCAATATGGATTCAAAAACAAGTATAAACACATCGTTGCGCTAACGTGCAGTATCCGGAACACAAGACATGTGGTCTTTACGAGTGCCCAACAATTATATTTCCATTTAGCAACACACAAGAACCTGATTTTTTACTACTTTTAATGTAAGCACCTCCAAAATTGAAGATAAAATACAGAAATAGACACTTGAACATAAACCTAGCTTTGGGCATGGTGTGGTTATTGTGGTTTATTACTATTTACTTTTCTTCCGAAGGAACTGATTGGCATGATTACGGCGTAGGCTTATTTTCCATGATCTATTTTGGTTTGTATTTGTATCAAAGACAAAACAAATACCTCACCATCTCGGACGGTTGGATCAAAAAGAATTCACCTTTTGGAAAAAAAATAAAGCTTGGGGAGGTTGATCGTATCAGAAAATTTGCGGGCGACTATATCCTAAAAACAGATTCGAAAGAATTTGTAATAAACACTTTGATCATAGCTCCCGAATCCATCAAAGATTTGGATGGAGAACTACAAAAACTGGATGTTGTATGGTACTAAATACTGTTTGCAATGGTACATTCCTCTAAAATTCCATTTCCACCATGTTAATCAGCAAAAAACAGATTTTTATTCTTTTTTCGATTGCAGTTTTGTTGGCCGTACCCTTTGTGGCCATGCAGTTCTCATCCGAAGTACATTGGTCGTCATACGATTTTATCGGCGCCGGCATTCTACTTTCGATCATAGGTTTTACCATTGATTTTGTACTCCGCAAAACCCGATCTCGCAATAAAAGGTCCCTTATACTTTTAGCCATATTTATTTTGTTTTTATTGGTTTGGATCGAATTGGCCGTAGGTCTATTTAACACTCCCTTTGCCGGCAATTGATGTCCTGTGTCATATACTTTCAATAGCGAGCACAACATTCTAAAATTTTTGTTAAATGCACTCGTTTTGGTTAAATCGGAGACAGAACCGCTCTCGGATTTGATAAATTTTGTAGATATTTAAGGTTTTTAATAGGCAGGAATGGGCAAAAGGAAGAAGCAGGCCAAAGTATTACGAATCTTTCGAAAAGTACATAGAACCACAGGAGCTTTACTATTTATATTTTTCTTTATTATTTCGATCTCTGGACTTCTTTTAGGGTGGAAGAAGAATTCCAACGGTTATATTCTCCCGGAAACACAAGAAGGAACCTCCACCAATTTAAAGGAATGGCTTTCCATGGACAGCCTGCACACCATTGCATGCAACACCCTACATAACAAGGTCTCCAAAGATTTAGATTTGGCTTTGGACCGAATAGATCTTAGACAGGAAAAAGGCTCCGTTAAATTTGTTTTTATAGATTCTTTTTACGAAATCCAATTGGACGGGGCAAACGGGAACGTTCTTTCCATCGGCCAAAGAAGATCCGACTTTTTAGAAGCCGTACACGATGGGTCTTTACTAGACGATTACCTATCCACCGATGGCTATATTAAACTCGGGTATACCACTGTAATGGGAACCTCACTCTTGGTTTTTACCATAACCGGATTTTGGTTGTGGTATGGCCCAAAGCGGATGAGAAAAGAAAAAAAATCTTAATTCCATAAAAAAACCGTCCCTATTTTGGATAAGGACGGCATCTACCTGTTAATTTTAATAGATTACCCTTTGATTTTCGTGGGGGGAACAGTACCGTATTTGTCTATAAGATAAACCAAACTTGCCATTGTTGCCGCGCCAAGTTCCAACTCTCGTTTATTTACATGTTCAAAAGTGTCGTTTTCTGCGTGGTGATGATCAAAATAACGTTGCGAATCGGGTCGTAAACCTGCAAGTACAATTCCATCGTTTTTTAAAGGGCCAATATCGGCACCACTGCCTCCTTCTTGAAAGAGATGAATCAAATATGGTTCAAACAAACTTCTCCAGCCCTGGATCTGTTTAAGGTTTTCCGGGTCGGCATCTATGGAAAAACCCCGTGGCGTAAATCCTCCGGAATCACTCTCAAGTGCAAAAATATGCTTCTCCTTTTTACTCTGGGCCACTTTGGCATATTCCTTACCACCTCGCAAGCCGTTCTCTTCATTCATAAACAATACAACACGTAGAGTTCGTTTGGGTTTATAACCGGTTTCCTTCAACAGCCGTAACACATCCATACTTTGTACGCATCCGGCCCCATCATCATGTGAGCCATCCCCCAAATCCCAGGAATCCAGATGCCCGCCAACCAGCATAATTTCATCGGGATAAGTACTGCCCGTTATTTCTCCTATCACGTTATAGGACATAACATCGTCCAATTGCTTGCAATTTTGTTTAAAATAAAATTTTGCATCCGGATTTAGCTTTAGAGTGGTACTTAAAAGCTCGGCTCCCTTGGTGCTTATGGCCGCCGCTGGAATCCTCTGGTTTACCGGAATATTTCCATAGGCCATAGATCCTGTGTGCGGGTAATCGTCCAATCTAAGGTTCAAGGAGCGTACAATAACTCCTGCTGCCCCATATTTAGATGCTTCTGCTGCTCCAGAATAGCGTTGGTCCGCACAACTGGCATACGCAGAAAAGGTGTTTATTTTAGTTGGATCCATGGGGCGGTTGTAAAAGACTATTTTGCCCTGTATGGCTTCTTTGCCCAATTTCTCAAGGTCTTCTATCCCCTGTACTTCGACCACGCTGGCCTTTAAACCTCCATCCGGTGTAGCAACCGAACCACCGAGCGCACAAATGGGTACATTGGTGGTTAAGCCTGGCTTGGTCTCCAAATAAGCAAATTCAGGTATGCCCCTAACCCATTTTGGCACCATTACAGGTTGCAACCAAACTTTGTCCAATCCGAGCAGTTCTAGTTGGGCCTTGGTGTAATCTACAGCTTGTTGTGCCTGCACGGATCCGGACAACCTCCCTCCTATTTGATTGGACAAGTGATTTAGCCAATCATAAGCTTTACCGTTGGTCAAGGCTTTGTCATAGATTGCCTTGATCTGTTTTTCATCTTCGTTCTGAGAAAAAAATGGTGTACTGACGAGAAAAATGGTCAAAAATAAGATTGTTCTCATGGGGTTTCTTTTTCCAGTTGTTGTTTAAACATTTCCAAGTTAGCTTTTATTTCATCGTCAAGCTCGGGTTCCCGAATATCTTTGTACTTTTTTAACGCTTCCAACATAATGGAGGCCACTATTAACCTTGCTGCTTTTTTATTGTCCGCAGGAATTACATACCAAGGTGCGTGTTCTTTAGCTGTTTTGTTCAGGGCTTCTTCGTAGCATGCCTCGTAGGTGTCCCAAAGCTTTCTTTCCTCAAGATCGGCAGGGGAAAATTTCCAATTTTTTCGTTTAAGCTCCAATCTTCTCAACAAACGTAGGCGCTGTTCTTCTTTGGACAAGTGCAGGAAAAATTTAAAAATAATGGTTCCGTTCTCCGCAATGTGCCTTTCAAAATCATTGATTTGCCTGTAGCGTTTGGCCCAAAACTCATCGTCAATATCATTCACGGATTGAACGTTGGGTAGATTTTCGCCCAAAATATATTCTGGATGCACCTTTGTGACCAACACATTCTCGTAATGTGTCCTATTAAAGACCGAGAACTTTCCCCTTTCGGGCAGTGCAATATAATGTCGCCAAATATAGTCGTGCTTTTTTTCTTTTGCAGAGGGCACCTTAAAACTGTGAACTACAACGCCCCGAGCATTAAAATCCTTAAATACTTCGCGAATTAGACTATCCTTTCCAGCTGTATCTATTCCCTGTAAACAAACCAGCACCCCATATTTGCCGTGGGCATATAACGTATCCTGGAACTCTCCCAAGTCTTTACGGACTTCCCCCAGTTTCTCCTTTAACTCTTTGTCGGATAGGTCGAAATCTTCATGGGTCGCTAATTCAGAGAGTTTAATAGTATCCTTTATCCTATATTCTTCTGTTCTGATTTTTTTCATGGGAATGAATATAATTCTTTTTGCTTATACCTTCAACTGTAACCCAATCAGTGTATTTCATCGATATTTTGACCTCTTGTACCCAAAGTTGGTTATTTAATCGATCTAATTCCCCGTTTAGGTGCTGTGCATGTAACTTTAGAAAAATCAGTGACGCAAAGTCCCAAATCTAAAAGCGTTATGAAAAGGAAGAACCTACTCCTACTAATAGTCTTTGCTATTGGTTTAATAGCTCTTTTGCTATTGAGCTCCTTTAGCAAACCCGCCAATGCTTGCCAGTATGCAAGTTCCAATCTGGAATACATCAAGAGTAAAATAGAAGATGCTGCAATGTCCAAGGACCTGAACATGGCCAGGTACCACGCTTACAAGGCATTGAACGGAATCGAGAAGACCAAGGATAATTTTTTGGATTGTGGTTGTGAAGGTGCCATTGAAAGTCTTGAAACCACACTTTCCATGTTAAAATCGGCGACCAAGGCCAGTGATTTTAACAACTCAAAATTGGAATTGCACAAAGCTTTAGAGACTACAATCATCGGCATTAAAGTCCTAAAGGATTTCGAAAAAGAAACCTCCAGTGAGTACGGAAGCAACGTATTGGTAATGAACACTTCGGATGTCCTGGATTTTGACGATGGCATGATGTTGACACAGGGCTCCACGGTAAAAAAACAGGTCCACCAATGTCTTTTGGGCTTTGAGTCTTCATTGAACAAAGTGGTGTCCGATGTAGATTGTGAAGATGCCCGAAGGTTTATTACGAATATTTATGAGGAATCACGGTTAATATTGCTCAATACCAAACTATCCCAGCATAAAAAAGAATACCACCAACGCGTAAAAACTTTGACAAAAGAGGCCCTAGCGGAATTGGAGAATTGCCAGTAAATTACTTGCTGGCAAATAACTTCACATCCTCTTCGGATACCTCCTTACCACCTAAAATGATCAAACGCTCCACTACATTTCTGAGTTCCCGCACATTGCCCGTCCAGTCATAACTTTTGAGCAGGTCTATCGCCTTTTTGGAGAACGTTTTTTGCCCGGTTCCTTGTTCGGATGCTATTTTATTGGAAAAATGCTCTATGAGCAATGGTATATCATCACGCCTATCATTAAGGGCCGGTACCTTGATCAAGATTACCGCTAAACGATGATAAAGATCTTCCCGGAATTTTCCGTCCTCGATCTCTTTTTTTAAATCTTTATTGGTAGCCGCCAGC
Organism: Flagellimonas sp. ABD4_174; assembly: GCF_056160185.1. Classification (NCBI taxonomy): domain Bacteria; kingdom Pseudomonadati; phylum Bacteroidota; class Flavobacteriia; order Flavobacteriales; family Flavobacteriaceae; genus Flagellimonas; species Flagellimonas sp. ABD4_174. The sequence goes on along the minus strand of NZ_JBSWWP010000001.1, from coordinate 1,358,283 downwards.
ACGCGAACATCCACCTTTATATCCTTATCGGAACCTACACGGCTTATCTTGTTCTCTTGTAGGGCACGCAAGACTTTTGCCTGTGCGGAAAGGCTCATATCCCCGATTTCGTCCAAAAAAATGGTCCCCTTGTTGGCTGCTTCAAATTTTCCTGCCCTGTCCTTTACCGCAGAGGTAAATGCACCTTTCACGTGCCCAAAGAGTTCACTCTCTATCAATTCGGATGGAATCGCCGCACAATTTACCTCTACAAATGGCGAAGAAGAACGCGGGCTTTTTTCGTGCAGCCAGTGCGCTACCAATTCCTTTCCGGTACCATTGGAGCCCGTAATAAGCACTCTTGCATCGGTCGGGGCCACTTTTTCGATCATCTCCTTTATTGATCCAATTTCATTGCTCTCACCGATCATTTCATAATTTTTGGATATTTTTTTCTTGAGCACTTTGTTCTCGACCACCAGCTCTTTTCTATCCAAGGCATTCCTAACGGTAGTAAGCAATCGATTAAGGTCCGGTGGTTTGGAAATATAATCATAGGCACCCAATCGCATGGTATTCACGGCGGTATCCAGATCACCGTGGCCGGAAATCATAATAAATGGTATTTCGGGCTTAATTTTTTTAGCGGCCTCCAAAACTTCGACACCGTCCATTTTTGGCATTTTAATATCGCAAAGTACAAGGTCGAAATCTTCTTTTTTGATCAAATCGATCCCTGCTTTGCCATCCTCGGCCTCCACTACATTATAATCATCGCTCTCTTCTGCCAATATTTTCACCAGTACTCTTCTAATTGCCGATTCATCTTCGATCACCAAAATTTTAGACATATGCTACGTTTTAAAAAATTCCAATTTTGAAACCAGTCCTAATATAAAAATTTGACTCGTCATTCAATAAATAAACCTTGCCTTGATCATCATTTCTTAACATTCCTTCTTGAACAATGGTTTTCCCCAACATGGCAAAAATGGACATCCGCTTGGAAATATTGTACTGATACACCAAAGTTCCCAGTAAAGAGGTCAACGATATTTTTGAAGCCACCTGACCATTCTCCAGTTCAATTCCGTTCTGAAGATTTATGAAGTAACCATCCAATAATAATGCCATTTCCAAAGAGTGCCTGTTGTTGATGTGATGCTTAAGACTGGATTTAGGTATCCCGAAGGTAAACGACCAATTAGGATGAAATTTTCTATAGTAATTCACCAATGGCAATGGTACCGGCAATCCTGTTGTGCTGTTGTAGGTTAAACCAAGTACAATACGGTAAGGTTTATCCGCATCGGCCCGTTCCTTCCAAAAAGTAGCGGTTGCGTTCATAAAAAAATCGTCTGTAATGGTACCGCTAACAAAATTAGAGGCAAATCGAGGTGTAAGTATGGTCACCAAGTTCCAATTTTCGTTCCATTTGGTTATAAACCCCAGGTTCAAATCAAGAACATGAAATCGAATCAACTCGCTTTTATCGAACGGCAGATCGGCGGAATATCCCATATCGAAACGGTTATATTCCAATCCTGTGATCAGGTAGTCTTTTTTCTCGTTGAGTTTTATGGGCAAATTTATCAACGCTTTGTACCGCTGTGTCTTTATCCCTGTATCATTTTCAGGAATATTCAGATACTCCACCCTCAAAATATCCGTGCTCTGCGCGCAAAGATTGGAACTGCTTAGTGTTACAATGAAAGCGAACCACTTCCAGATTGTACTATGATGAACTATGGTTTTTATGTCTATTTATTGTTTAGGCTGAATAATATGTATATCGCGCTGCGGAAAAGGAATACTAATGTTGCTCTCCTTGAACTTGGCATTGATCTTATATCTCATCTCACTTTTTATCCGTGGATCCCTAAAGGTATCATTGGTAAAGAAATACACGGAGAACATAAGTGCGGAATCCCCAAAATCCTCGAACAAAACAAAGGGTTTGGGGTTTTTGAGTACCTGTCGTTGATTATGGGCCACTTCTTCCAATATTTTGGTCACCAAATCCACATCGCTCCCATATGCCACGCCCACACTAACCTTTTCGCGAGTGGTTTTATGGTTTTGGGTGTAATTGTAGACAATATCACTTATAAACTTATGGTTGGGGAGAATAAGAACTTTGTCGTCGCGGGTAATGGCCCTAGTGGTTCTTAATTTGATCTCGAACACCTTTCCCACTTTACCGTCCACCTCTACTACATCGCCTACTTGGAGCGATTTGTCCACGATTATAAATATTCCACCAAGGATATCCTTGAACAACTCCTGCAATGCAAGGCCAAGCCCTACAAAAAGTGCCGCCGATGCCGTAATGATCAGGGTGATATCCACCCCGGCCGCGCTCAATGTTACAAGCACAGCCACCAGATAAATCACATAATTGATAAATTTAAAAACGCTGGAGAATTTTTGTTTGTCCTCTTGTTCCATCTTCCTGGTAAAGATGTTGCGCAACCATTTAAGGATAAACTTTGTGGCGATCAATGTCACCGTTAACAGTAGGAGCAGACCTATGGTAAGGTCAATGGATTTTTCACCTTCACCAAGATGGAACCCCAAGTCGAGGAAATCCTTAATGGTCCCCCAAACATCCTCCTTAATAATTTCTTTTATGTCCTCTGCGCCTTCTTGCATAAGATCCTAATATCTTAACCATTTAATCAATTCCTTGTACGTAGGTTTTTTACCGTACATTAAAATGCCTGTTCTATAAATCTTGGCCGCCAACGATACAATACCAAAAAAGGTTATGACCAACAACAAAATCGAGGTGATAAACTGCCATAAAGGTACGCCGCCCTCACCAATCCCGCCCGGTAATCGCATCAACATTACAATGGGCGATGTTAATGGAAACAATGAAAACCCAACTGCAATGGGCCCGTGCGGATTGCTAAAAACAGAAAAGAATCCCACATAAATAGCCAACATTAAAGGTAATATAATAGGAAAGATAAATTGCTGTGTATCCGTCTCATTATCCACTGCTGCACCGATAGCCGCATAAATGGAACTATATATAAGGTAACCGAGAATAAAGTAGATAAAAAAGGACACAATGAGCAACCCCCAAGGAATATCGTATATTTCCTTGGCATACAGCATCATTTCGGTATCCATTGCCCCCAATTGCGACATGCCTCCCATCGGCCCTGCAGGCATTGCCGATTCCCCGGAAAGTGCCGAGAGATCTATCCCAAAAATTAGAACAGCTATAAACATTAATGCCGATGCAGAGACGATCCAAATGGAAAACTGTGTAATCCCTGCCAAAGAATTGCCTATTATTTTTCCCAGCATCAACTGAAATGGTTTTACCGAAGATATGATCACTTCTATGATCCGGCTGGTTTTCTCTTCGATCACGCTCCGCATAACGAACCCACCGTAAATGATAATGAACATCATAATCGCATAACCAAAACCACCTCCTATAAATGCCTTGATCTCATTGATTCCCTTGATACTTTTTTCGCCTTCAAATGTTGACAGGTTGATCTCAAAGGATTTTTCCACGCTCGAGAACTGTTCTGCCGATACCCCGAGCTTTTGCAAACGATCTTGTCTTAATTTTTTTTGAAAAACGGCTTCCAATTCTTTTGTTATGGATGTATTGGGATTGTCCTTGGTAAACAGATAACTATTTTTGGCAGCTTCTTCCACCGAAGGTAGATTGGGTATGTACAACAGCCCATAATACTCCAAGGAATTGGTAGAATCTTTGGCTTGCTGCAAGGTCAAATCATCAAAATAAACGTAGGAGATACTTTTTGAAGGCTTTAATTCATCCAGAAAAAATGCACTTTCGTTAAGCACCGACACGACCCTTGTTTCATCATCATTGATCTTTGCCAAATAAGCGATGAGCACGATCATCCCAACAATTAGAAGTGGACTCAATATCGTCATCACTATAAAGGAACGATTTCGGACCTTGGCCAAATATTCCCGTTTTATGATCAGTCCAAGCTTACTTGCCATTATCCTTGGTATTTACAGTTTGTATAAAAATATCGTTGGCCGAAGGAATGGTTTCTTCAAACCTATTTATGTTCGTAGTTTTGGAAAGTTCTGTCAAAATTTCGCCTGTTTGGGACGACGGTAACTGCACCTTAAAATTAACCTGTTGCTCAACCTCATCAATATCCGAGGAAAGTATATTGAATTTTTCCTTTAGTTTTTGAAGGAATATAACAACGTCCGATTCCAATTGTACGCCCACATTAAAAATATTGTTCTTGTATGCCTTTTTGATGTCGGATAGCTTCCCATCCAATATTTTCTCGGATTTATGGATCAAGGCAATGTGCTCGCAAAGTTCTTCGACCGATTCCATCCGGTGCGTAGAGAAAATGATCGAAGTTCCATTTTCCTTTAATTGCAGAATTTCGTCTTTTATGATGTTTGCGTTTATTGGGTCGAAACCACTAAAAGGTTCATCAAAAATCAACAACTTTGGCTCGTGCAATACCGTTACAATAAATTGAATCTTCTGGGCCATCCCTTTGGATAGTTCCTGAATCTTTTTATCCCACCAATCCCCAATATCCAATCTATCGAACCAATATTTTAATCGAGTCTTGGCCTCGCTCTTGGACAGCCCTTTTAACTGTGCCAAATAAAGGGCCTGCTCCCCTACCTTCATGCTTTTGTACAAGCCTCTTTCCTCGGGCAAGTACCCTATGGAAGCGATATGCTTTGGCGCCAACGGCTCTCCATTTAAAAAAATTTCTCCGGAATCTTGGTGCGTAATCTGATTAATAATTCTTATGAACGAGGTTTTGCCCGCACCATTGGGACCCAATAGTCCGTATATGCAGTTCTTGGGTATTTGAAGAGATATGTTGCTCAAGGCAGTATAGTTGCCGTACGATTTGGTCACATTTTCGGCAACAAGGATATGATCCATGTATAGTATTTTTTCAAAGATATGTATTTGCAGATAACCTGCATTTTCTATAAAAACAAAAACCCACCCTTAAAAAAATCAAGGATGGGAAAAAAATTGCTATGAAAAAGAAAATTAGATATCGGTCACCCAACATCAGTTTCAAATATACGTTTTTTATTTAAACAGAAGGTTTTTATTCTTAAGAGAACATGTCTTTTACCTTTTCAAAAAAGGATTTATCCGATTTTTCGGGACTTGGGGCAAAGTTGTCGTCGCCCTGCATACGTTCAAAAAACTCCTTCTGCTCTTTATTTATGTTTTTAGGGGTCCAAACGTTTACATGCACCAGCAAATCACCACTGCCATAGCCATTTAGGCTATTGATTCCCTTTCCTCGGAGTCTCAAAATTTTTCCCGACTGAATACCGGATTCCAATTTTATACGAACCTTTCCCCCAATGGCGTCTATTTCTTTGGAACTTCCAAGAACTGCTTCTGGCATACTTATATAAAGGTCGTAATGTAAATTGTCTCCTTCGCGCTTTAGCGTTTCGTGTTCAAGGGTTTCAATGGCCACCAAGAGGTCACCTGCGATTCCGTTTCCGGGAGCATCATTACCCTTGCCGGATACTTTTAATTGCATACCGTCCTCTACACCTGGTGGAATTTTAATGGAAACTGTTTCTTCTTCCACAATTAATCCCTGTGCATCTGCTCCTGCAGGCTTTTTATCAATAGTTTGTCCGGCGCCGCCACAAGTGGTACATGTGGTCGCCGTTTGCATTCTACCCAATATCGTATTGGTAATCTTGGTAATCTGTCCGGTTCCATTACAAGTGGGGCAGGTTTTATAGGTAACTCCCTCTGCTTGTCGCTTGCGTCTTACTTTTACCTTTTTCTCTACTCCATTGGCAACTTCCTCTAGGGTGAGTTTTACACGGATGCGCAAATTGCTCCCTTTGGTTCTTCGCTGTCCACCGCCAAAACCGCCAAAACCACTGAATCCACCTCCACCAAAAGCACCGCCAAAAATATCACCGAACTGACTGAAGATATCGTCCATGTTCATACCTCCGCCACCAAAGCCTCCACTGCCATCGAACGCGGCATGGCCAAACTGGTCGTATTTTGCCCTTTTGTCCGGATTTCCCAATACCTCGTATGCTTCAGCAGATTTTTTGAACATTTCTTCTGCTTTGGCATCGCCTGGGTTTTTATCCGGGTGGTACTCGATTGCCTTTTTCCTGTAGGCTTTTTTTATTTCTGCGGCCGAAGCTCCTTTGGATACTCCTAATATTTCGTAATAATCCTCCTTCATACACTCTTAGTTTCCTACTACTACTTTTGGGTGTCTAATGATACGATCTCCGAGCTTGAACCCTTTTTCGACCACATCGATTATTTTCCCTTTCATTTTTTTGTCCGGTGCAGGAATTTGGGTTATGGCATCGTGCACTTCCGCATCAAAAGTATCCCCTGGTTCGGCCTGCACAGGCTCCAATCCTTTGTTTTTCAGGGTCTCTTTAAATTTATTGCTGATAAGTTCCACACCTTTGAACATTTCCTTGTCCTCGGATTTGGAGAGTTCTTTCAAAGCTCGATCAAAGTCATCCAAAATGGGCAACAATGCCACCATGACTTCTTGTCCTGCCGTTTTGAAAAGATCCATACGTTCTTTGGACGTCCTGCGCTTGTAATTTTCAAATTCGGCAAAGAGTCTTAAAAATTTTTCCTTCTCTTTGGCCAAATCTTCACGTAGTTTTTCTTCCTCGGACAATTCTTCATTGTTTTCTTCCGTGTCGCTGGTTTCTATATGATCATCGTTCAGCTCAGTACTCTCTTCGGTTTGCCCTTTTTTAGGCTCATCTTCTATTTCCTCAACCTTACTTTTATTGCTCATGTTCAATTGTTTTATTCGAATTTGAAGTGGCAAAAGTACTGCCAATTGTCCAAAAATGTCAAAATGTCACCGCAAATCATAAAAAAAGCCGCCTAAGCGGACTTTTCCCATCAATATCGTCATAAAATTAAATATGTCTATGCCTCTACAGAAGCTGGAACATCCGCGGCTTCTGAACTGTACAAGCTCCTTAATGCTTGGCAAATGTTCACGTATTGAAATGTAAAACCTTCTTCCTCGATTTTTTTACTGCTAACCCTTTGGCTAGACAATACCAATGCGGACATTTTACCCAAAATTGCCTTAAATAAAAATGCCGGGATGTTTGGCAACCATAAAGGCCTGTCCAATATTTTTGCCAATTCCTTGGTCATTTTGGTATTGGTAACCGGATTTGGTGCGACCCCGTTATAAATTCCTTTGAGGTTGTTCTCCACGGCAAACACGAACATTTGTGCCAAATCATCGATATGGATCCAAGATTGCCATTGATCACCACTGCCCAAGGGCGCCCCAACAAAGTTCTTGACCGGTTGCGACATTTTGGGCAAAGCTCCTTCATCTTTGTCCAATACGATTCCAATTCTTATTTTGGCCACGTCTATGTCCAACTGTTGAAACGAGTCGGCCTCGGCCTCCCACTTTTGGACAACATCTCCCAAAAAACCGTCGTCAACTTTGGTCTCGGTCTCGTCGTAAAAGTCACTTATGGAATCTGGGTATATCCCGACCGCCGATGCAGAAATTAGGCATTCAACTTCCTTATTATTGGATTGCTCCAATCCATTTTTTAAGGTTTGCAGACTATTAATTCGGCTTAGGAGAACTTTTTTTCTGTGATTTGGCGTCCAACGTTTAGCAATGGTGGTACCTGCCAAGTTTATTATTGCTTGAACATTTTTAAAGCAATCCAAATCTATTTCTCCCTTGGAAGGATTCCAATAATAACCTTGAAAATCCTCTTGGGAGGTAATCTTGTTTTTACTTGTGGTCAAATAATTTACGGGTATTCCTTTATCGTGAAGCACCTTTACAATGGCCTGCCCGACCAAACCCGTAGCTCCTGTTATCAACACCTTCATAGCAACATTTTGTACAAATTTACAGGTTTAATTGTCTGTTGATCAGACCTTAATTTAGGTTTAACATATTTGTTTAAACTTTAGTGCCAAATAGTCCTGCAAAGCACCATGGGTTAACAAATTGTTAGGAATCACATCTTTATGGCCCTTAACATTTCTCTTTTTCCGGGTGGTCCAGGCAACCTTTCCACGGTAAATCCAACAGCCTGCATCGCCCTTCTTACACTACCTTTTGCCGCATACGTGACCAATACGCCCTCTTGCTTAAGTGCATTGTGCATGATCGAGAAAATTTCTTCGGTCCACAGGTCGGGTTGCACACGTGCCCCGAATGCATCAAAATAAACAAGATCGACAAGGTTTTCCTCGTCGATCTGCCTAAAATCCTTTTTTTGTTTGAGCAACGAAAAATCCGGTGTTATAGCTACCTCTTCTTCCCAGTTGGAACGATGCATTTTATTAAAAGATGCTTCAACATTATCTGCACCCAACTGCCTACAATAATCCAGAACGCTTATTTCATCCACAGAAACAGGAAAGGCCTCTACTCCAATATATTCGACCGTTAGTTGTTGTTTGGCAGCCTCCAATAAGGTAATAAGTGCATTAAGCCCTGTACCGAAACCAACTTCCAGTATGGTAATGGATCTATTGTTGAACAACCGCAGCCCATGTTCAATAAATACATGGTAAGCTTCTTGCACTGCGCCATGTTTGGAATGGTATTGTTCGTTCCAATCCTCTATTTGAATGGTCTTGGAACCGTCCCCTGTCGTGATTATTCTTCGTTTCAAGGCTGATTTGCGATCAAAACACCATCAGCTTCGAACCTAAGTGTTCTTTTCGGGGCGGTGATCTGGGCCAATTCTTCTTCAGAAGCACCCTCGTCCTCAGCATAGTGTTTTTGGTCTTCTACGGACATTTCTTCTAAAAATGCGGCGCCGTTCATCACAACTTTCTTACCCGCAGCATCCTTGGGCACAAAAAAGCCGTAATCCTTAAACCGGACAAACACTTCTTGATCGGATTCAAGTTTAACCTTCATCCAACATCCTTTTGCCTGGCAAACTTCTTTGATTTCACCGATGATTTGGGTCTGAAGCGAATCTTTCTCTGAAATTTGATCAAAAGGTGCAGCGGTTTTGGACGCTTTTCCAGAAACCTGGAATTCCTGACCGAAATAATCCCCTTGTATCGTTTCTTGTTTACAGGAGACAAAAAGAACTCCTACTAAAAATACAGTAGCAATTGTGTTAAAATATCTCATTTTTGATAACATTTAAGTAAATGTAGATTAAGTATAACATTTAGATTTGTGAATCGTCCAAAACTAACAATAAATAGCTAATTTTAACACTGTAAATGTAAGTGATATGGAAACAATGGCTAACAAAATTGCTATAGAAAAGACTAAATCTTCAAAAATCCAAGATATTGATTTTGACAATCTTTCCTTTGGAAGTGTCTATTCGGACCATATGTTGGTTTGCGACTATAAAAACGGCGAGTGGAACACTCCAAAAGTGGTTCCTTACCAACCTATTACGCTGGATCCTTCGGCCAAAATCTTCCATTACGGACAGTCCATTTTTGAGGGAATGAAAGCCTACAAGGATGAGAACGGGAAGGTTTGGCTCTTTAGACCTTTGGACAATTGCAAAAGATTGAACAAATCAGCACAACGTTTGGCGATTCCGGAAATACCGGAAGCCTATTTTATGGAAGGGCTACAAACCTTGATCCAATTGGAAAAAGATTGGATTCCTCAAAATCCCGGAAGCTCTTTATATATTAGACCGTTCGTTTTTGCATCCGGCAATGGTTTCCATGCATCTCCTGCGGACGAGTACAAATTTATAATTGCCTGTGCGCCTTCTGGATCTTATTTTTCAGGTAGAGTAAAAGTATTGATCGAGGAGACCTATTCCAGGGCAGCAAACGGCGGTGTTGGCTACGCCAAGGCGGGCGGCAACTATGCCGGGCAGTTTTACCCTACCAAACTTGCGGCCGACAAGGGTTACCAGCAAGTAATCTGGACAGACGACAATACCCATGAATTTATTGAAGAAGCGGGCGCTATGAATGTTTTTGTGAGGATCAACGATACATTGATGACAGCACCTACAAGTGATCGTATTTTGGATGGTATCACAAGAAAGAGCATTTTAAAAATTGCAGAGGATGAAGGCATAAAAACCGAAGTCCGCAAAATCTCGGTACATGAACTTGTTGAAGCTGCAGAGAACGGATCCCTAAAAGAAATGTTCGGAGCAGGTACCGCAGCTGTAGTATCTCCTATTTCCGGATTCGGTTACCATGGAAAGGATTACGAACTTCCCGAAGTGGATAACAGCTACGCGTCCTTATTGAAAAAAAGAATCACGGATATTCAATATAACCGATCAGAAGATAAATTTGGATGGCGACACGAAGTCATCTAACAAAAAAGGCGCCGAAACGGCGCCTTTTTTATTTATCCATTATCGTTTGAATATCCGGTCTGGTATAGTTTGGCCCTTTGAGCACTTTCCCGTCTTCCCTATAAATAGGTTTACCATCCGCACCAAGCTTGCTCATATTGCTTCGCTGTATTTCCTCGAACACCTCTTCAATTTTGTATTGCATACCATGTTCCAAGATTGTCCCACATAAAATATACAACATATCCCCCAAGGCATCGGCCACTTCCACTAAATCGTTATTATTGGCAGCTTCCAAGTATTCCCGATTTTCTTCGTCCATTAAATTAAATCGCAGTAGATTTTTTTCTTCTCCCAAATTGGCTTTTGGCTGTTGGGAAACTCCAAGCCCAAAAGAATTGTGGAATAATTCCACGGCTTTTATTTTACTTTCCATTATCTAATTTTGATTTAGCTTTGCATAAAAATATAAAATATGTTCAGTACAGGACAGATTGTTTTTGCAGCTTTGTTTTTTATTGCTTTTGTGGCAATTATCTCCCTTTCTTATCGAAAAGACAAAAAATTGCACAAAAAAAATTATAAAGGTGTTATCTGGATTCTTGTTTCTTTTCTGATTTTCATAGTTACACTGTTCCTTATTAAATTTTTTCTCAAAAATTAACAGATTAATTGCAATCGCAACAAAAATCCTCATTTTCACAACATTAACAGCCCTTGGATTTCGTTCTTATAGGAAAACCCGTACTTTTGTTTAACATTATTTTAGCACCTAACCTAAATGACAGTTTTTCTTAGTATACTTTTCGTATTGCTCACCATTAACGCCATTCTTTTGATTTTCAGCGTAAATGGTGCCAAGGAGACATTTACAAAACCGATTCGTAAAATTTCCGAATCTGCCACTACCAAGCTTTTTCCTCGGGAGTCTTTAGAAACCGAATACAAAAAAGCGGTTTAGTTTGTAACTTTGAGGCATGAAACAGGCCTTACTTGTTTTTTTAGGGGGAGGATTTGGCAGCGTATTGCGCTTTCTAATATCAAAACCCCTCAATTCCATTTCGCAGAATTTCTTTATCGGAACTTTTACAGTTAATATTTTGGGCTGTCTTATCATCGGGCTTGTTTTAGGTTTTTCTGCTAAAGGCGATATACTCTCCGAGAACAACAGCCTATTATTGGCCACAGGTTTTTGTGGTGGCTTTACCACTTTCTCCGCATTCGCTTTTGAAAAGCATACATTTTTAAAAAGTGGCGATTACCTTAATTTCGCTATTTATATGATGGCCAGTATTATCCTTGGTATCTTATCGGTTGTTCTAGGTTTATGGTTAGCCAAACAAACCTAGCCGTTACAAACCAAATCTTATTAGTTAATTTTTGTTAAATATTGAACATTTCATGGGTTGAATCAGCTTTTTTATGAAAAAAATCAAAGTTTTAACACCATATGTTAACATAAGATCAACAAATAATTGATAAAAGTTTATTATAAATTGGATACCCCTAAATTATTAGGGGTATTTTTTTTATAGTAATAAAAATTACTACAACCACCCCTCTTTTTATAGCCCCTTTGTTTAATTAAGATATATTTGAAACAACAATTAACTACTTAATTATGAAAAAAGTCGAGGCAATTATTCGAAAATCCAAATTTGATGAGGTTAAAAAAGCCTTACATCAAATTGAGGTCAACTTCTTCAGTTACTGGGATGTAACAGGAGTTGGAAATGAAAAACTTGGACACGTCTATCGTGGTATATCGTACAGCACTAGCGAAATACAACGAAGGTATTTGGTTATCGTGGTCAGCGATGACTTTCTGGAAAAAACCGTGAATGTTTTATTGGATACGGCAAGCACTGGTAATGTTGGTGACGGAAAAATATTTGTCTCCGATGTGATCGAAGCCTATCGAATAAGGACCAAAGAAAGCGGAAGCGCAGGAATCAACTAACACTAATAGCCAAAAACTTAAAAACTTAGATTATGATTGTACAAGAACAAGAAGCAATAGACAAAGCCGTGGAAGCCATTACAGGCGACATGGGAGCTTTATGGGTAACCCTTGCGGCCATTTTGGTATTTTTTATGCAGGCAGGGTTCACCTTATTGGAAATTGGTTTCACACGCAGTAAGAACACCGGTAACATCATCATGAAAAACATAATGGACCTGGCCGCTGGCTCCGTTATGTTCTGGGCCGTAGGTTATGCCATTATGTATGGCAGCGACCTTGTAGGTGGCGGTTTTTTTAGATCCAGCCCGTCAGATCAGGGGTACTTCTTTTTTAGTGCCGACGATTGGTACAACCTTTTCTTCCAAACAGTTTTCTGCGCGACCGCAGCAACCATTGTATCGGGTGCTATTGCGGGTCGGACCAAATTTTCCACGTATCTAATTTTTTCTGTTATCCTTACCACACTTATCTATCCTATCTCCGGTAGCTGGTACTGGCCTTTCGACGACGATGCCTGGCTCAACACTGCAGGATTTGTTGATTTTGCAGGTTCTTCGGTAGTACACGCCGTTGGTGGTGCGGCAGCTTTGGTAGCAGCGATACTAGTAGGACCCAGAATCGGAAAATATGTAGATGGCAAGGCACAAGCAATTCCCGGTCACAACATGGCGTTCGGTGCATTGGGTGTTTTCATCCTCTGGTTAGGATGGTTCGGGTTCAACGGAGGTTCACAATTGGCCTGGGGCGGAGATGATACCATTGGAGCCACTAGTGTAATCATCAACACCAACCTGGCCGCTGCAATAGGAGCCATAGCCGCCTTGTTTTTTACATGGGCAAGGTATGGGAAAGCCGACATTTCCATGACACTCAACGGTGCTTTGGCCGGTTTGGTAGGTATTACTGCTGGATGTGGCTCCGTAAATGCATGGGGAGCTCTTGCCATTGGTTTGATCTGCGGTCTAGTAGTGGTAGTGTCCATCGAATTTATAGACAAAAAACTTAAGATAGATGACCCTGTGGGCGCGATTTCAGTTCACGGAGTATGCGGTTTCCTTGGAACTGTTTTAATCGGCCTATTTGCACTTGATGGCGGATTGTTCTACGGAGGAAGCGGAAAACTTTTATGGGTACAGACCTACGGGTCATTGGCCTATATTGTTTGGGCTGCCGTTGCATCTTTTATAGTCCTCTTTATTTTAAAGAAAACCATCGGGCTACGAGTGTCCGAACAAGAAGAAATTGACGGCTTGGACATTCACGAACATGGCGTGGAAGCCTACCCGGAGCACATTTCTCAAGATAAATAGCCCTACAAATAACCAAAGATTGCCAAAGGAAACGGAGCGTTCTGCCAAACGCTCCGTTAAATAACCTTTTCAAACACAACTCACTATAAAACAACTAACGGTCCTTAATAAAAAGGACAACTTAAAATGATCATGATATGAAAACGATTATGAATACAAATTTCGGAAAAATTATGGCGATTGCCATAATTTCAACACTATCATTTTCTGTCTCTGCACAGGAAGAAGAAACCACCTCCAAGTTTAGCCTTAGCGGGTCTGTTGATGCTTATTACAGAACTACCTTTAAGGATGCTGGAGAAGCGGATACCGCAACTTTTACATCCTTTGCCAACCAAACTGGTTTTGCACTGGGCATGGCCAATCTTGTAGGCACCTATGACATGGGAGACACCGGTGTCGTAGTTGACTTGGTTTTTGGACCTAGAGGTACCGAGGCCACTTTTGAAAATGATGTACTTAACGGTATCATCAACCAGGCCTATGTGTATTGGAATGTCTCCGAAGGTACGACCTTGACCATGGGTCGTTTCAACACCTTTTTAGGGTATGAGGTTATCGCCCCACAGGCAAACTTTAACTATAGTGTTTCTTACCTGTTCTCCAACGGACCATTTTCGCACTTGGGCATAAAAGCAGATTTTGCCCTATCAGACGATGTAAGCTTAATGCTTGCGGTAATGAATCCATGGGATACCAATGATATTAGTGACTCTGGTGAATACTCCTTGGGTGGCCAACTAGGTTTTTATGATCAATTCCTGAACCTATATTACGATAGTGGAAAAAGTGGCGGCCTTGGTTTTGAAATTGATTATACCGGTGGATTTGATGTGACCGAGGATTTCTTCTTCGGCATCAATGCAGCCTATAACGACAATTCCGAAACAGGAACTGGTTTTTATGGAGCTGCGATCTACCCACAATTGACGACTTCCGATAGTTTTGCCATTGGGCTTCGCGGTGAATACATGACCTTCACTGATGATGCCCTTGAGGACGACTCCCCAGTTCTTGGTTTAACGTTGACCGGGAGCTTTACAAAGGAAAATCTAATAATAAAACCTGAGGTACGCTTGGATACTTGGGGCAATGACCTTGAGCCCTATGCGGATGGCGACGGAGGTTTTACCAGTAATCAATCTTCATTTTTGATCGCTGCGATCTATTCCTTCTAACCTCAATGCTAGTTAAAAAACCAACGAAAGCCTTATTCCATTGGGATTAAGGCTTTTTTTTAATCCTTTATAAAGTTTTTCACTCCTGCTCTCACATTAGTTCTCAAATAATTTTGCCTTGGCACTAGAGGGCAGGAGTACTTTTTATTATAAACACAATAAGGGTTGTATGATTTATTAAAATCGATTACCAATGTATCCCCCTCTGGGATGGTCAAATCAATATACCTGCCCCCTGCATAGGTTTCCTCTCCGTTGGTTTCGTCCATAAACGGTAAAAACAGGTAATCTTCATAACCTTCTTCCCCCATCAAATCCAGACTTTGGTACACTTCCAATTTATGTTCCTTTCCGTTGAGCCTAAAGTGGGCAATGCCGTAAACTACTTCTTGGGACTGCAAATCGGTCGTACTGGGCATCATAAAAGGAGTGGCATCCGGGGTACGTTCAAAACGTGCTTTGACCACGTAGGCCGTATCCGGCTCAAAAAAATCCAAACCCTCAAAATTCTTCCTGTATTTGTCCGGTAAGGGAGATGTATCCGGATCTTTCAGACTTTCATTTTGCTCCTTTTGATACTTTAAAATATCCGCTACTAAATCCGATGTAGCGGGCTCAACTTTATCATTGTCGTGATACTTTTTACCTTGTCCGCAGGAAATCAAAAAAATGACCGAAAGTAATATGGTATATTTCATTCAGAAAGTATTTGTACAAAAATACGGTTCTAAACCAAATCAAGATAACTGAATTATGCGGACATTTAGTTTTCTTCTATCTTAATGTGGTATCTGGCATCATCCAAATACTTTGAGACCATTTCGTTGAACTCGGGCATAATCCGGAAGAGTGCGGTATGCTCTATATTATAAAGTTTTTCTTTATCCTTAAACCCTTTTTTTAAAAGCTCTTCCAAATAGAACAAAGAGGTTCCAAAATCATCGTTCTTTGCGCTCAAGGATATGGTTTTTAGGTAGTATTCGTAATTACCAGGTTCTAAAATTGTTTTGAGCATGTACAAAAATGCCAAAGCATTCTCATCGACGACCTCCTCAGCCATTTCTATGCTTATATTATCTTCGGCAAGGGCATTTACAAAACCTTTTAACCTATGCCCCATTTGTTTTTCGAACGGTTTGCTCCCATCGATAAACTTTTCGATCTCTGTTTTTTGATATTTCCACCACCCCAAATTATTGTAATTGTGGGTATAAAGGTCTTCATCCATATAATATTGATAATCTTCCTTTAGCATGTTCTCTTGTAAAAAAGCGGCGTTTTCCGCCCGTTTCATCACTTTGTATTCCTTGCTTCTTCTTAAATCACGCTGCACAGATCTAAGTGAGTCCATATTTTTCATGGCGCGGTACATGGACATCATTTCGGTGATATATTGCTCTTTCCAGAGCAAATCCCCGATTTTACCGAGCTGATTTAAGTGGGCGATATCTTTTTTAAAAGCTTTTTCCATATATAGGGTATCCTTTGGAATTCTATTTCGGCCCATGGCATCCAAAGTAAAGAGTTGCATTGCTTTCTCCAGATATGCAACACCTGGCCACTCCCCATCTCCATCGTACAACAACACTTGATTAGGGAATTTATATTGATCCAATAGTTTAGCATCGGTTAGCGTATAGGGGTACCGGTAATTTTCTTTGTTTACAATAGCGATAAAATGAAACGGTTCTTTCATATTAATCAGTTCCCTGTTGGCAAGGGATGCATTTATGGAGATAGCGCCATTTACAGCTCTAATGAGTATTGGCACCAAGCTGGCCAACTGCCCGCCGGAATCCTGACCTGCAGCGTAAATTCGGTCTGTATGTATGGGCAACATTTCCGTTATTCTTTTTATAGTGCCACTTGTGACCAGCATATTTTTTGTCAGTGATAAAGTGTCCGATAACTTTGGTGCCGCCAAAACATAACCTTCTTTCTCCGCTGCCATAACAAACATGGAAAGTGCACTTTTTTCTTCGCCTTTGGTATCGGTGACCAAAAGCAAAGGCCACTTCTTATCCATGGAAAATTTTTTCGGAATAAATAAGGAATACGTGTTTTCGGTAGTATCGTTCAGTGGAAGGTTTTCAATTATTTCCCCCTTTTTTAAAACCATTTGTTGCGAAAAGACAGAAAGTGTGCAAAAAACAGTCAGAATTGGTAACAAATACGTTTTTTTCATAACTCAATTTTATCAAAAATCTAGCCAAAGTCTGTTTCGAAATCATCAAATTAACAATTAGTTACTTACTCCCCCTGCTTTTTTTGATAGGGGCGTTGCTTACCACACTGGATAGCACAATATGGGTTCTACACTCTCCATATACGATGAGTTCGTCTATAAATTTCTCCAAATGGGACTGATCTTTTAGAATTACTTCCATAATTATATTCTCGTTGCCCGTGATCCGATAACAATTCACCACTTCTTGATAAGTTTTTACCTTATCCAAAAACGGTTTTAATTTACCCATAAATGCACGGAGCATTATTATGGCCTTTAATTGATAACCTGCTTCTACATAGGAAATATTGGCGCCATAATTTTCAATAATTCCGAGGTCTTCCATTTTCTTTACACGCTCGGCCACAGCAGGCGGTGTCAGCCCAATTTTCCTTCCAATATTGGCAAATGATTCCCTTGCATTTTGTTGTAAATGATTTAGTATTTGCCAATTCAAGTCATCTATCTTCATATGCAAAGTAGATTAGTTATATTTTTTTGCAATCGAAAGTAAAATCGACCAATTGCTTTTATAACAAAAGTAAAAAAATTCCAATCGTGTGTAATTTTATGTTTCAAAATTGCTGTGAAATCATGGAGAGAAATTCTCTTAACTCCCTTAGTATCTACCGTAAATCTTTGGCACTACGCGACATGAGCGAAGCTGTGGCCTCGTATTTTGCGCAGAACAGAGAAATTTTATCATTTCGCAAAATCGATTCTTTTAGGGACGACATCTCCAAATCCCTTATGGCAGATGCGGATTTGATCACCAAAGAGGTCGAGCAAGCCGCATTGAGCAGCTGTCCATCGGTCAGAATGAAGAGCCTATCCTACGTCAACATTATGACCCGGAATATTCTCGCCTACTGCAATGGTTTGGAAAGAGATGGGGTAAAAGAAAAAGAATACCTGAACCTCCTTCGAAAAGAAATCCGAATCTTTCGGATTTCCTTTAAAAAATGGAGAAAGTCCTTGATTTCCAAGAACGATTAAGCATTCCTACATATTTCTGCGATACTGTCCGCCCACTTGAAAAAGGGCTTCTGTAATTTGACCCAGCGAACAGTATTTGGACGCTTCCATCAGTTTTTCGAAAATGTTCTCGTTATGGGTTGCTACTTGCTGCAATTCGCTTAACTGTGTTTTTGCTTTTTGCGCCTCTCTTTTATGGAGGTTTTCCAAGGTTTTAATTTGATTCTCCTTTTCTGTTTCGGTAGCTCGGATAACCTCGGCGGGCAAAATGGTAGGGGAACCCTTGGAACTCAAAAACGTATTTACTCCGATTATAGGGTATTCGCCGGAGTGCTTCAAGGTCTCGTAATGCAAGCTCTCTTCCTGAATTTTTGAGCGTTGGTACATGGTTTCCATAGCTCCCAGAACGCCGCCCCGCTCCGTAATCCTGTCAAATTCCATTAAAACTGCCTCTTCCACCAAGTCGGTTAATTCTTCAATTATAAAAGAGCCTTGAATTGGGTTTTCATTTTTTGCGAGGCCCAATTCCTTATTAATGATCAATTGAATGGCCATGGCCCTGCGCACAGACTCTTCGGTAGGTGTGGTAATGGCCTCATCATACGCGTTGGTATGCAGTGAGTTACAATTATCGTAAATGGCATACAAAGCTTGGAGGGTGGTACGGATATCGTTGAAATCGATTTCTTGGGCGTGCAAGCTCCTTCCCGAAGTCTGGATATGATATTTAAGCATTTGTGCCCTTGGATCGGCCCCATATTTTTCCTTTAATGCCTTGGACCAAATACGTCTTGCCACCCTTCCGATTACGGCATATTCCGGGTCCACCCCGTTGGAAAAGAAAAATGAAAGGTTTGGTCCAAATTTATTGATATCCATTCCACGGCTCAGGTAGTATTCCACATAAGTAAAACCATTGGAAAGAGTAAATGCCAATTGCGTAATAGGATTGGCACCTGCCTCCGCAATATGGTATCCCGAAATGGAAACCGAATAAAAATTTCGGACTTGCTGCTCAATAAAATACTCCTGCACATCGCCCATTAAGCGCAATGCAAATTCGGTTGAAAAAATACAGGTGTTCTGCGCTTGATCTTCTTTTAAGATATCTGCTTGTACCGTACCCCTAACCTGATTCAAAGTTTTTTGTTTAATAGCTTCATAAACCGCTTTCGGGAGCACCTGGTCTCCGGTTACCCCCAAAAGCATTAACCCCAATCCATTATTTCCCTCGGGCAAATCGCCATAATATTGGGGCTGTTCTACACCCTTGGCCTTGAATATGGATTGCAGTTTGTTCTTCACTTCTTGCTCCAAGTTATTTTCCTTGATGTACTTCTCACAGTTTTGATCTATAGCGGCATTCATAAAAAATGCCAAAAGCATAGGGGCGGGACCATTAATGGTCATGCTCACCGAGGTCATTGGACTACTTAGGTCAAAGCCGGAATACAGTTTTTTGGCATCGTCCAAACAACAAATGGAAACACCGGCATTGCCTATTTTGCCATAAATATCGGGTCTGTGATCAGGGTCATTACCGTACAGGGTAACGGAATCAAAGGCCGTGGACAACCGTTTTGCGGGCATATCCATGCTCACATAATGAAAGCGACGATTGGTCCGTTCGGGTCCACCTTCACCGGCAAACATTCTTGTTGGATCCTCCCCTTCTCTTTTAAACGGGTACAAACCAGCTGTGTACGGAAACTCACCGGGTACGTTTTCTTGTAAAATCCATTGTAAAATATCGCCCCAAGCCTTGTATTTGGGCAGAGCTACTTTTGGAATCTGACTATGGGATAGTGACTCGGTATGGGTTTTTATTTTTACTTCTTTATCCCTTACTTTAAATGAGTAAACTTCGGATTTATAGCGTTCTACTTTTTCTCTCCATCTTATAATGGCATCCCAATGCAAGGGATTCAAGTGCATTTTTATACGATCAAACTCTTTGATCAGCAGCTCGACCAATTCGCCCGAAGCTTCATTTTTGATGTTTGACCGAATTTCATCTTCGTTCAGCCCGGATTTATCCAAAAACAATTCTTCGGCCCGTTCTTGATCTATTTCCAAGGTAGATGTGATGGTCAAAAAGACCCCATAGAGTTTTTGGGCTATCTTGGCTTCGTACTTGGCCTTTTCATCATAACTCCTATTGTTCTCGGCAATTTCAGATAAATATCGGGTACGTGCCGGTGGGATCACATAGATTTTTTCGGCCATTTCTTGTGTGATCTCCATCTGAGATTTTAGGTTGGAATCTGCTTTTTCTTGCAGTGTATCCATCACCATTTTATACAAGCTGTTCATCCCAGGATCATTGAACTGCGAAGCAATGGTTCCAAAAATAGGAAGTTCATCTTCATTGGCATGCCACAGTCCGTGGTTACGGGCGTATTGCTTTTTTACATCGCGGATAGCATCGAGGGCTCCCCTTTTATCGAACTTATTTATGGCCACGATATCCGCAAAATCCAGCATATCTATTTTCTCCAATTGTGTGGCGGCTCCAAATTCCGGGGTCATCACATATAGGGAGACATCGCTATGTTCCAATATTTCGGTGTCCGACTGACCTATCCCAGAGGTCTCCAACACAATTAGGTCATATTTTGCCGCCTTGAGCACATCAACAGCTTCCGCTACGTATTTGGACAAGGCCAAATTGGATTGCCGAGTGGCCAAAGACCTCATATAAACCCTTTCGTTGTTGATAGCGTTCATACGGATCCTGTCCCCCAAAAGCGCACCCCCGGTTTTTCGCTTAGATGGATCTACGGAAATAAGCCCAATGTGTTTATCGGGGAAATCCATTAAAAATCGGCGCACGAGTTCATCCACCAGGCTGGATTTACCAGCTCCTCCTGTACCGGTAATTCCCAAAACCGGAACGTTTCCTTTTTCCTTGGCAATAATAGCTTCAAATTTTTCGAATTCTTCATGACGATTTTCTGCCAAAGAAATTAAACGGGCCAATGTATTTGAATCCTTTTCTGCCAATTTGTTTTCCAGGGACTCTCCTTTGGAGAGAGGCATATCGGGGACTGCTGTATCACATCTTTGAATCAGGTCGTTGATCATACCCTGAAGTCCCAGTTCACGTCCGTCATCCGGAGAGTAGATACGTTCGATCCCGTATTCCATCAGTTCTTTTATTTCATCGGGCAAGATTACACCGCCACCGCCGCCAAAAATTTTGATATGTCCAGCACCTCTTTCCTTCAACAAATCGAACATATACCTAAAATATTCGTTGTGCCCTCCTTGGTAAGAGGTCATCGCAATGGCGTTGGCATCCTCTTGAATGGCGCAATCTACCACCTCGGCCACACTCCTATCGTGTCCCAAATGAATTACCTCCACTCCTGTAGCCTGGATAATTCGCCTCATTATATTAATGGCCGCATCATGGCCATCGAACAAGGAAGCTGCCGTTACAATTCTGATTTTATGTTTGGGTTTATAAGGTTCAATTTGTTCCATCTGTAATAAAAGCTGAAAATTTGCTCTGCAATTTACGGAAAATGCAATTGAAAATTGATTTTGATTAAGATTATACAAAAAATATTGTAAGTCTGGGCTTGCTATTCTGAATATCATAATTTTACCCACTTAATTATACCGCATGAAACTTACCGTTCTCATTAATTGCCCTGACCAATCGGGGATTATTAGATCCGTAACCACTTTTATCCATAAACAAAAAGGCAATGTTGTTTACTTGGACCAGCATGTGGACAAACAGGCTGGGGTATTTTTTATGCGCTTACAAAGCGAGTTCGAAAAAACGGTCTCCTTGGACCATTTTAAACATGATTTTGAAAAGGAAGTCGCCCATGGCTTCAATATGGAATGGGATGCTTATACTGATGGCCATCAACCAAAAATGGCTGTGTTCGTTTCCAAGTACAATCATTGTTTATATGATCTGCTGAGCCGATATAATTCGGGCGAGCTATCGGTCGAAATTCCTTTTATACTGAGCAACCATAAAGATTTGGAATACGTCGCGGAACAATTCAACATACCCTATTTCCATATTCCCGTGACCAAGGAAAACAAAGCAGAAGCCGAGGACAAACAACTTGATCTTTTGAAAAAGTTTGATGTAGATTTTATTGTGCTGGCAAGATATATGCAAATTGTATCCCCAAAGGTGATCAATGTTTTTCCACAACGAATCATTAACATTCACCATTCCTTTTTACCTGCTTTTGCGGGGGCAAAGCCGTACCACGCGGCCTTTAACCGAGGTGTAAAAATTATTGGGGCCACGAGTCATTATGTTACAGAAGATCTGGATGCCGGACCCATTATTGAACAAGATGTGACCACAGTTTCCCATACCCACTCGGTTAAAGATTTTATTGCCAAGGGAAGAGACTTGGAGCGCATTGTACTATCGCGTGCAGTTCAACTTCATGTTGCCCGAAAAACTATGGTGTACAATAATAAAACTGTTATCTTTTCCTAACATCTGAGATTAAAATACGAGCTGTCCCATAAGCTTGTTTTCATCAATCTGCACCTATGATCATCACCAGTTTTTCGGATTCTCACGACCATTTGAGGCGAATCCACTAATATTCTGAATTTAAATCAGGATCATATTTATATACCTGTTAGACTGCCCTATCAACAAAACCCGATAACTCAGCAGACCGTTTACGGTTTGGTCCTGAACTCAAAAATTTCTGACCGGGTATTGTTTCCTGCCCCATCCGCGGCAACCACTTGCCAATAATAAATGGTATTGGAATCTAAAGTAGCATTGTAACTATTGGAATCCGTTTCTCCCAAAATCGTGGTCGGCGGACTAATGGTATCCAAATACAGTGTAAAGGTCAGTACATCTCCATCCAGATCGGCACTATTCCATTTTAAGGTAATGTTCCCAGCGTTAACGGCAAGTCCCATTTGCGGAAAAGGTTCATAAGGAGGAAATGGAGCATGATTAACAACCGGTACACCGGCATTGTAAAATCGCCATGTAGTACTTAAAGCTGTTTCATTGGTGCCATTGGCCCTTGAAATTATATACCATGAATATGCGGTTCCCCTCTCCAGAGTTACCTCAAGTTCACTATTGGTTGTAATGGATGAACGTTCTTCACCAGACTCAAGATTGGTCAGTATTAACATATAGGTATCGGTATTTTGAACTGCAGTCCACTCAAAAGTGACCAGGCTTTCCGTATCCGAAACCAAAACACCTTCGGTACATTCTTCATTATTATTAGGAAAAACCAATGTGGCCGCCTTAGGTGCCGGCACATCCTGGTCTGGATCGGGCGCTGGGTCATCTCCACTACCTCCACACGAAAACAGTGACAGTACCATAGTAAACAGAAAGTATTTATAAACTATTTTCATTGTTTTATAATTTTAAATTCGTGTGTAGTTTCCTTGCCAACCACTTTAATAAGGTACATCCCATTGGCATATCCGGAGAGATCGATATCCAGTTTACCAAAATTGGTCTCCATTGTTTTGGATAGATGTAATTTCCCATTGAGATCGAATACCTGAACATTCAATTTTTCATTCGTATCAAAGCCCAAATCTAGAGATACCGAGCTTGCATCTACCATTGGGTTGGGATAGGCCATGGCCTTATCTGTTAGGATAAAGGTTTCCTCAAACAATCCCTGACAATCTTTATTTGTAAGGACCTTTAATTTGTTTACCGATTGACTCAATTTAAGTTTAAATGATTCCTGCGTGGTAAGATGGACTTCATCATTGATTTGTATGTTGTAAAAATCGGCGCCTTTTAATTCCAAGGAAAGTATATTATCGTTCTTGTTCAAACTTGAATATACTTCCAAGGATTGTGGTTCTGTGACTGCCAAGGTGTAGCATTGCTGGTAATCAGATTGGCCTGCAACAGTAATGCACAGTTGATAGTTACCTGCGGATAAATTCTCAAAATCGACTTCGTTTTCAAAATTGATGGTGGCCTCACTGTTCCCGGACAATGTAGCTGTATAGGCAAGTGTTTGCAAAGCAGATACGGATATGCTTCCATTATCACTGCCACGACAGGTTTCGCTTTCTGTCAGAACCGTGAAATTGTCCTCTGGGAGAGAAAAAACCTCGCAGCCGTCCACATTCACAACAGCTCCCAATGTTGTATTCGGGCAAAGGTCGTTCGCATCCAATACCCCATCGGAATCTGCATCGGGAGGGTTGTCGTTCGGAAAAAGCCCACTTGGGTTATTTCCAAAAATACGGTACTCCCCTGGTGCCAGAACCATTGGTTCGTTTGCATTTACCACAACATGCTTTAGGTTATTCTCCAAAAACTCGTACCAAACTCCAGTTTCTTGAAATTTGGGATCTATAGCTTGTTCCTGCACATCAAAATTCCCTACAATGACCACATACCCGATCTCGCCCTCACCGGCTGAGGCATTGGTTAAATGAATCGTTTTTAATCCGGATTCATTGTCCGCATCCAAGGCAAAATCCATAGTTTCAAATATGGGCTCCTCTACTGCCAACAAGTTTAACTTGGACCATGTATCGTAAACATTCTTTCTATCCGGGTCATTAAAATACTCCCACAAAATGGGCTTGTTCCCAGTTCTTCCGTTATAATCGATGGAATAATCGTATCCCAACTCACCGAATTGCCAAATCATTTTTGGTCCGGGGACAGTAAAGAAAAAAGCTCCCGCCAGCTCCAAACGGTCCAAGCCCGTGGATATTTGCTGTATATTGTAGTCTCCGGATGCGTTTCCAAAATTCAGGTTACGGTACATCATGCGTTCTTCATCATGACTTTCCATGTACGAAATATTGGATGGCGCGCTCCAGTTGCGATTTAAATAGGACACCCAAGAGAAGTCGGAATTATTGTTCCAACCCATCGAAGCTTCGCTGTAGGAAACATTTAGATTGCTCCACAGCATAATACCTTTACCTTCTTCCAAGCGATATTCTGCCCACTCGGTCTCTTCTTCATTTGTTCCCAAATGTTCAAAAATGACCAAAAAATCCTCTTTGATTTCCCATTGATAATCTGCATATTCCTTGAGTACGGCAACCCTATCCGCTTGATAAGCTCCTGTACAAGCTTCGTCGGATGCTGAGCAATTCTGGGTAAAACCCTTGGTCAGGTCCCACCGAAAACCGTCCAAATTATACTCCGATATCCAGTATTGGGATACACGTTTTACGTAGTCCTTGGTTGCTTGTTGACCGTGGTCAAAATCGTTAAAAACACTGTAAGCATGTGTTGCCTCCTCATTAAAGAACGGATTGTCCCCTGCGGCGAAACCCCCATAGCCTCCGTTATCGGTGTTCCAAAGTCGGTAAAACGGGTTTTGCCCGGATGCATGGTTAAAAACCACATCCACGATTACCGCCATACCCCTTCCATGGCATTCATCGACCAATTGTTTAAAAGCATTGGCCGTTCCATAATATTTGTCCAACGCCATATGGAATGATGGATTGTACCCCCAACTCTCATTGCCATCGAATTCGGAAACAGGCATCAGCTCAATGGCGTTTACTCCCAGTCCTTGAAGATAATCCAACCTATTCCGTACGGCATCAAAGCTGTGCAGTTGATCAAAATCCCTTATCAGCAGCTCATAAACCACCAAATCCGTTTTACTGGGTAGTTCCACTCCATCATTTTGCCAATTAAATGTAGGCTGACCTGTTTTTAGTACAGTTACAGCGTGTTCTGTTTGACCGGAAGGGTAGGCAGGTAAATCAGGATAGGTAATATTATCGATATAGGAATCGTTGTTCTCATCCAAAATAAGGGTGGAGTAAGGGTCTGCAATTGTAATCTCCCCATCTACCAAGTATTGATACATATGATCAAATTGAGGAGTCAATCCGGTCAACTCGATCCAGAATCGATCTTGATCGCTATCCTTTTTCAGTAAATATGCATCATTGGGTGTCCAATTATTGAAATCTCCGACCACATGCACCACCTCTTTCCCCGGAGCATATAAAACGAGTGTTGCCGAAGTATCGTCATTGGGATCAAAGTTGATGCCGTCCAGCATACCGTTGGGCACTGCTTGTTCTTCAATATTAACCACGACCATAAAATTTTCCGTACGCGTTTCGCCTTCGCTTTCGGCTTCTAAAACATACTGTGAATTTTCGGTGATATTGGTATGATCAAAATTGTATTCCACGCCATTAAAGGAATCGGTTATGTTTCCGTTGATGGTCAATGTGAATTCTGCCTCTACGGAACTTGTGGCGGAAATTACCAAATTCTCACCCGGATTTAACACGGTTAGACTTGTGGTAGGATTGGTCAGTTCCATTTGAAAGCTGCCAACATCAAAAAAGAAATCGTTGCAGCCATTGGCCTTAAGCTCTTGACTGCCCAATGCATTCCGGAAAACCATTCCCATTCGGGTTGCATTGTCAGCTTGCTCAGGGGTTAATCCATAGTAATCTTCTGGAACAAATGTGATGCTCCATGTTCCATTACCGTTATCGGACATTTCTCCAACACCGTCATCTTGCCCCCAATTTCCAACAACTGTTGCCCATGGGTCGATGTTCGTCCCTATACCGGAATGAAGATATACTTTGTTCGGATCGGCAAGTCCATTGCAGTCGGTCGCATTGCTGTTAAGATCTACGGTTATGGTTATTTGCTCATCCACCGCAAAAGGAAAAGGCTCAATGGTAACTTGGGCCCAGAACGTTGTGATGGATAGCAAAAACCCTAAAAGTATAAGTTTTTTCATAGTGGCTATTTAGAAAAAAAGGGAAACAGCAGTATGCCATTCCCCTTTATCTTTAATTATTTAAAAGGGTCTGTTGCCTACCTTGCAATCAAGGAATAAACAGGTGCACCCTCGTTGGATAGATCCATGGTAACCAGATAAGTACCTGCCGTTACGGCAATATTATCGCCACCTGCATCCAAGGTTCCATCTGCACCGGTATCACCGAAATCGGTATCCCATGCTTCATTTATCCTAAATTTGATTTCCCCGTCGATCAATTCCACATTTTCGGCCACCCAAATACCGGGGTTCACTTCGGTGAGCATATAATCATTGGTTGCTCCCCAATCGTTATACCCACTACCAACAATACCCCATAAACTAGCTTCTTCCAAGGTATAGGTCCCTGCATTGAAATCCAAAGTAATCATGTAATACCCTGCAGTTACAGCTAGGTTATCGCCACCTGCATCCAAAATTCCATCTACTCCGGTATCCCCAAAATCGGTTGTCCATTCATTGTTCATTCTAAACTTGATCTCGCCATCGATCAATTCTACACCCACTTTAAAAGTATCCGTTGTATAATCGTAGAAGAATTTGGCATCTGGCCCAGCGCCACCCCAATCGTTGTAGCCCGATCCAACTACACCCCAGGAAAACTCTTCCATGGTATAGGTGTTATCGTTAAGGTTCATGGTTATTTTGTAATCACCGGCAGTTACCGCAATATTATCGCCACCTGCATCCAAAGTTCCGTCTGCATCGGTGTCGCCAAAATCATTGGCCCAATCGTTGTTCTCACGGAATTTTATTTCACCATCCAACAGATTTACGTAGGCAACATACACTCCGTCGGTTGAAGTAGTGTAGAAAGGGGCATCTTCGAATGCTCCCCAATCGTTATATCCGGAGCCTACCACTCCCCAACTGGATATTTCAATTCCTGCACCTCCTTCTGATGATTTTTCGACCATTGTTATGGTCAATGCTTCCATATCGGATTCCGTTGAAACTGCGTCTGTTCCTTCTCCACTTCCTACAAATGCGGTTACTTTAAAGTAAACAGTTCCCGAATTGTTTGGTTCTCCTTCTTCGTCAGTGGTAGATGGGTCGTCGTCCAATCCAAGACCTTCTGCCATGGACAGCAACTGGTTTACGGTAACACTTGCATTGGTGGTCGTCAGTGTTCCCGAATCGAACTGGTATGCTCCGTCTGCATCAAAATTCTCCGAGATAGAGCCTTCCAACCTATAGGAGATTTCTGTTGGCACTCCAAAATCCACTGGATTCCATACAAATCGTTCGGCTATGTTATCCGGTGTCTCGTCCGAAAGAAGATATTCGACCAAAAATTCATTTTGGAATGCAACATTTTCCGATGCTGTCTGCAATGTGAATTCTGGCACGTGATCATCGTTTTCACACCCGGTAAATAGGGCTAGGGCCGTTACAACCCCCAAAATTTGTGCTATAAATAATTTTATGTTTTTCATGAGAATGGTTTTTATTAGTATCCAGGATTTTGAGTCAGATTTGGGTTGGCTTCCAATGCAGTCAATGGAATTGGGAAAAGTTTGTAGGTTTCTGGAATGGAAGTTCCATTCAATGTATTTCCTTTCCATGGCCACACGTAACTATTGCCCGTAAACTTACCAAACCGAATTAGATCACTTCTGCGATGTCCTTCAAGATTGAGTTCCCTTGCCCTTTCATCCAAAATAAAATCCAATGTAAGGGCCGATTGACCTATGGAGCTTGCATTAGAGCGGTTTCTAACAGCATTTACGTAGCCCACCGCGGTCGCCATATCGGCACCGGTTGCTCCGCGCACCGCCAGCTCGGCGTACATTAAGTAGGCATCTGCCAAACGGAACAAGGGGAAATCGGTACTGGAAAAACTTGTTGGATTGGAGTCGCTGTAGTAAAATGTATTTCTAAACTTTATGGACGGGTACCCATCGGTCCATGCCTTATAGTCCGTCATTTCATAATTATGGCCTTCTGTCCAGAAAAGAGCTGCCCGATCATCCGTGCTGTTTTCCAAATCGCCATCGTTAAAGAGACCGTACCATGCTTTGGTCGCCCTGTGCCCACTCCAGCCTTCTTCTGCACCAAAATCGCTAAGGGTCATGGTCTCTGTACTAAGGTTACCATTTACTATATATGTGGTATTCCCATAGCTTTGGCTTATATCGGCATCTGCAATCAATGGAAAAATAATTTCCGATGATAAGTTATTATCTCCTGAGAAGACGCTCACAAAGTTTTCGTCCAAGGAGTAACCACCTTCGTTGATCACTTGTGATATAATCGGCACTGCCTCATTGTACATTGCAGTTCCTGTATACACCTCGGCGTTCATATATAGTTTTGCCAAAAGCATTCGGGCCACACTTTTATTGGCCCTACCATACTCGTTTGTATCTGGCAATAAGTCCACGGCCGCCAAGAGTTCGTTCTCCACATAGGAAAACAATTCCAAACGGTCTACCTCCGGTAGTGGGTCGGATGTACCGTAATTTTCCTCTGTTGCCAGCACACCTTTACCAAAACAATCTATTAGGTAGTAGTAGGCCAAAGCTCTAATAAACCGAACTTCTCCCTCGATCTCTCCTTTGTTTTCGAAATCTACGGCACTTAATACCAAAAGCAGGTTATTTGCTTGTGGGATGGTGTAGTAAATACGGTTGTAGAGGTAACGGAAAAATTTATTGTTCTCGTCCCAGTCGGAAGTGGTGGTCAATTGGTCCAAACCATCGTCCCCCCATCGGTTTTTCATGCCATCTGCGGTAAAATCCTGAAGATTGACAATTCCTCTCAAGAATGGGGATTCCCCGGCATCATCATCAATGTCGGAACTACCTGGTCCATCTGGGCCAGAAAGAGCAAATGAAGCATACAGTCTGGACAGAATACCGCTAACGGCATCCGGATCTTCCTGGAGTAGCTCATCCAAAGTGAGCTCTACTTCTGGTTCGGTATCCAGGTCTTTGGTACACCCTTGGATCATAAAGGTCAAGGGAATTACTAGAAATATTATTGATTTTAATTTTTTCATGTCAGCTATATCTTAAAAGTCCACATTTACCCCAACTGTAAAAGACCGAGGCCTTGGGTAGAAATTATTGTCTATTGCATTGAAGTTTTCAGGATCCTGTCCATCATATTTGGTAATAATGAACGGATTGTTCAAGGCTCCATAAAATCGCATGGAAACGTTTGGCAGTGCATCGTCCAAACGGTAGCCCAACACTATGTTCTCACACCTTAGAAAAGTTGCATCTTCCAAAAAGTAATCGGAGAATGGCACATTTCCCTGTACATTTACAAAGTTTGTATTTGCTGCACCGCCATAAAAATCGAGCACATTGGATAGACTATTGGAATTATTGGGGATTGCATTGTCCACCCAGCCCGATGTAAGCCTTCGGGAATTATAGACCTGTCCACCAAATTGCCCTCTAAAACTTGAGCTCAGGTCAAACTTGCCGTAGTTAAAGCTAAAACCGAAACCAAATGTCCAATTTGGGCGCAAAGAACGATAATATCTGTCGTCGTTATCTACCGTACCGTCACCATTAAAATCGGCAAATGCACCATGTATTGGATTGCCAGCTTCGTCGTACAATTGTCGGAAGACCCATGCTGAATAGGGTTGGAAGCCAACTGCATGGTATGCCAGGTTTACTCCAGTACCTGTAGGCAGTCCTGATTCACTTGCTGTAATACGGGTCACATCTTCCAAGTCGGTTACTTCCGCACGACTGTAAGAGGTATTTCCGTAAAATTCCAGCGACATATCATTGTTCTGAAGAGCCTTTACATTGAAATTAAGTTCAAAACCCTTGCTCTCGGTTTCACCAACATTTTTTACAAAAGAAGAGGTAAGTGCCTGTCCTGGAGCTACAGGAACCGTTGCCAACAAATCCTTGGTGGTTCGGTAGTACACATCAAAAGAACCACTCAAAACATTGTTGTTGAACAATCCAAAATCGATTCCCGCATTATAGGTCTCCGCTTTCTCCCAAGTTAGATCGGAGTTAAATGGTTTTGCCGAGTAAAGCGCATATCCTTGAAGGTATTGGCTGGTTACCGATCCTGGTTCAAAAAGCGGAAGTGATGGGTAAAAACCTACTGCCCCGGTAATGTCCTGTTGCCCAGTTCTACCCCAACCCAATCTTAATTTAAGATTGTTCACGAAATCCACACTTTCCATAAAGTCTTCTTCGTAAACTTTCCAGGCCAATGCGGCTGCAGGGAAATATCCCCATCGATTTTCCTTGGCAAATAGCGAGGATGCATCTGCTCGGAAAGACAGTGTAAGCAAATATTTATCGTAAAAATTAATGTTTCCACGACCAAAAAACGATTGCAAGTTGAGTTCGTTGTAATATCTGTTGGTTGGGTTTTGCGGATCGAACACTAGAAAACGCTCACCGGTGGAGGTATCGTAATTGTACTCCTCTTTGTTACCATCGTTCTTAAAATTTTGATACGAGTAACCGGCCTGTACATCAAAATTTGTGATAGCGCCCCCCAATTCCTTATCGTAGGCCAGATAGGCCTCCAGGGTACGGTTCACAATATCTTGATTTTCCCTATAATTAACCCCCGGGTTAAATCGATAATTGTTAGCTATTTCTGTTGCGGTATCATCTTGTTTGTAGGTCGCCAGTGAATTATCGGTGTAGACCTCCTTGATTTTTGCTTTTGAAGCCTCAATACCCAAATTGGCAACGGCTCTCAGTTCTGGCATAAAATGCATTTTATAATCCAATTCCATATTGGCCAAGATTCTATTGACCCGTTCTGGTCGATAACGCTGCATTAATATGGCAACAGGGTTCCACTGTCCGTCCAAACTAACAAAATCCCCATCTAGAACCGTATTTTGGTAATATCCACCAAATCGATTGTTGGGTGAGTCATCAAAAATAGGTTTTGTGGGATCCATGTTAACGGCTCCTCCCAAAGCACCACCTTCATCGATGGAATTCTTTTTGGAGATTATGCCCTTGGCGTTGAAATCCACTTTCAAATGATCGTCAAAAAATCGTGGTGTTACCTTTACGGAGCTCGTAATCCTTTCGTAATCACTTGTTTTCACCAAGCCTTGATTTTCCGTATAACCCAATGACAATCTAATGGGAACGGATTTAAAAATACTTCCCCTGGCACTAAAATTATGATCAAAGGAAATTGCTGTTCTATAAATGGCATCTTGCCAGTCAGTATCCGCCAGTATCCTTCCTTCGATGTTTTCGGTGCTCAAATCGTCAACCGCTTCGGTAGATGGATCATCCACCCCAAGAAAATTGGTGAAATCCGGATGATACTCTTGAATAAATCTGGTAAACGAGCTCGAATTCATCATATCGATTTCCTTACCCACCTTGCTTATGGTAGTATTTGTAGAGAAATTGAATTTAAATTCCCCGGTCAATCCCTTTTTGGTAGTGATAATGATAACCCCGTTCGATGCCCTGGACCCATAAATAGCGGTCGCCGAAGCATCCTTTAATATGGAAAAACTCTCCACATCGTTTGGATTGATCAATGTTAGTGGATTGCTTACCCCGGCTGGGTTCGTATTGTCCACCGGAATTCCATCGATTACGATCAAAGGGTTGTTGTTTGCGGTCAATGAAGATCCACCGCGAATTCGGATATTCGGTGCGGCATCGGGTTGTCCACCACTGCTTGTGATCCTCACACCGGCAGTTTTACCCGTAAGGAGTTGATCCGTGGATACAATGGCCCCCTTGTTAAAGTCCTCCGAAGTTACCGAGGCTACCGATCCTGTAGCATCCTCTACCGTCGTGGTACCGTACCCGATTACCACAACCTCGTCCAATAAAGTGGTATCTTCATTTAGGGTTACATTCAGTTCGTTACCCGAAACCACCATTTCTTTTGGCTGAAAACCAATATAGGAGAACACAAGTGTATCGCCCATATTGGCCTGCAGCAAATAATTCCCGTCAAAGTCAGTTGCTGTTCCCTGACTTGTTCCCTTAATGATGATACTAACTCCAGGCAATGGCACCTGGGCTGCGTCTGTTACCGTTCCTTGCACCGTAATTTGGGCATATTGTACAAAAGGAATCAGAAACATGCACCATAAAAGGTACATCCGTTTAATTCTCATATTGATGTTAGTTAAAGTTAATTTTACGATTATGCTAAATTTTACTTCCCGTAGGCGAAAATATGTAATTACCAACCTCATTTTTTTGACAATTATCAGGTTTTGACACTTACAACGTTTTCTGGTTGACAAAAAATTACCTAACGATTCCCATTCCCCTTATCTTTGGTAGAAAATTGAATCAGATTACCGGATTCAATGAAAGATCATGTAGAATGAAACCTAAAATGACGCTTAAAAAGATTGCCGCGGAATTGGGACTTTCCATTTCAACGGTATCCAAGGCACTCAAGAACAATAAGGACATAAGCAAGGAGAACCGGGAAAAAGTACAGGCCTTTGCCAAATTCTACAATTATCGACCCAACAGTATTGCGCTGAGCCTCAAAAACAAAAAAACCAAGACCATTGGTGTTATTATCCCAGAAATCGTACATCACTTTTTTGCCAAGGTAATTTCTGGTATTGAAGAGGTGGCCAACTCAAAAGAGTACAACGTTATCATCGGGGTAACCAACGAGTCATTTGACAAAGAAGTCATAAATATGGAAATGTTGGTGGATGGCAGTATCGATGGCTTTATAATATCTCTATCCAAAGAGACCTTATTAAAAAAAGACTTCCATCACCTGCAAGAAACCATCAACAGAAACATTCCGGTAGTGATGTTCGACCGTGTAGTGGACGAAATTCCCAGCGATAAAATAATTATAAACGACCGTGAAGCGGGGCGAACGGCCGTTCAAAAACTGATAAATGAAGGCCGGAGAAAAATTTTATTGCTTACCACCAAGGATTATTTGGACATTGGCCGCTTGAGGACCGAGGGATATAGAGATGCCCTTTCTGCCAACAATATTCCCTACAATAAGGATTTGATCATTAGGATCGGAGAAGTCGGTGATTCCGACGATGACCAGAAGATATTGGAAGATAGAATTCATAAAGTATTCGAAAACCACCCAGATATTGACGGCATTTTCGGTGTGAACGAAATTTATGCAATCACTGCGTTGAATGTAGCTCGGGCCAGAGGCATTGAGATACCGGAACAGATTTCGGTCATCGGTTTTTCGGATGGAATTTTATCCAAATGTTCCAGACCGCACCTGACCACGATTAGTCAACATGGTATTCAAATGGGCAGGCTTGCTGCAGAGACCCTAATCAATAGACTGGAAAAAATGGAAGAAGACCATCAAGAACCACAATACACCACACATATAGTTCATACCGACCTTGTTCTTCGGGACTCGACGCTGAATTAAGGACCTGTAAAAAGGTTGCACAACTTGTAATAATTAAAAAAAACGTACCTTTGACCCCAGTCAACGCTTAAATTTTACTTCCCGGTAAATATTGGTTGGTCAGACGAACTGTTCCAACTTTGAAATAAATATCAACTACAATGTTTCAAAAGCGTCGATTAAGCTTCTGGGAAATCTGGAACCTAAGTTTTGGATTTCTAGGAATACAAATGGGATTTGCCCTTCAAAATGCCAACGCCAGTAGAATACTCCAAAGTTTTGGTGCCGATGTGCACGAACTTTCCTGGTTCTGGATCGTTGCCCCACTTACAGGATTAATAGTACAACCCATTGTCGGTCATTATAGCGATCAGACTTGGACACGCCTTGGGCGTCGCCGCCCCTACTTTCTAACAGGTGCATTGTTGGCTTCGTTGGGGCTTGTGCTAATGCCCAACGCAGATATGTTTACGGCCATTATGCCATCGCTTTGGGTCGGAGCAGGTATGCTTATGATTATGGATGCATCATTCAATATTGCAATGGAGCCTTTTAGGGCGTTGATTGCGGATATGTTGCCCTCCGATCAGCGCACCCTGGGCTATAGTGTCCAAACAGTTTTGATCGGGATTGGTGCAGTAATAGGTTCTTGGTTACCCTATGTTCTGACCA
This sequence comes from Flagellimonas sp. ABD4_174, assembly GCF_056160185.1. NCBI lineage: Bacteria > Pseudomonadati > Bacteroidota > Flavobacteriia > Flavobacteriales > Flavobacteriaceae > Flagellimonas > Flagellimonas sp. ABD4_174. The sequence goes on along the minus strand of NZ_JBSWWP010000001.1, from coordinate 1,323,553 downwards.
ACTGGGTCGGTATAAGCAACACTGCAACTGCAGGGGAAGTCCCATTGAATTTATTGATTTCCTTTGTAATAGGTGCCTTGATACTTGTTACCAGTGTTGCCATAACCGTATTCACCACAAAGGAATATACACCAGCCGAAATGGCCCTGCTGAACAAACAAGAAAACACCAAAGAGACCATTGACGAAAAGAGCAGTCTGCTGGATATTTTTTCTGATTTTGCAAAAATGCCCGTTACCATGCGGCAATTGAGCTGGGTGCAGTTCTTTTCCTGGTTTGGCTTGTTTGGGCTTTGGGTGTTCGCCACACCGGCCATCGCCGAACATATCTATGGTTTGGACCCCAACAATAGCCAAAGTTCTGCCTATCAAAATGCCGGGGATTGGGTCGGCATTTTATTCGGAGTATATAATGGGGTCTCAGCAATTTTTGCCTTTTTTCTACCGGCTATTGCCAAAAAGGTAGGACGTAAAAAAACCCATAGCATTTCCTTGATCATTGGTGCGCTCGGGTTTTTATCCATTTATATTATGCCCAACGAAAATTGGCTCATTTTGTCCATGTTCGGCATTGGAATTGCTTGGGCCAGTATTTTGGCCATGCCCTATGCGATATTGGCCGGGGCCATTCCCCCGCAAAAAATGGGCGTTTATATGGGCATTTTCAATTTTTTTATTGTGATACCACAAATTATAAATGCATTGATCGGCGGCCCCATTGTAAAGTACTTTTATAATGGCCAGCCCATTTATGCATTGGTAACAAGTGGTGTTGCTTTTCTGATCGCTGCAATACTTGTTTTAAAAGTAGATGATACGGACGATAAAGCACTAGAGTTATAATTGATTTTCCTATATTCCCGATCGAGCTAACACTCAGATAAAGAACACTTAATATTCAAAATACTATAAACATCAATCAACCGCAAAAATGAATCAAGATTATATACAACCAAATGCATGGAGCATAATTGAAGAAGGATTCGACAAGGATCGTGTTAAATCTTCCGAAAGCCTTTTTAGTATAGGAAATGGTGCCATGGGGCAACGCGCAAATTTTGAAGAGACCTATTCTGGGCCCACTTTTCAGGGTAGTTATATTGCCGGGGTATATTATCCCGATAAAACCCGTGTTGGTTGGTGGAAAAATGGCTATCCGGAATATTTCGCCAAGGTATTGAACGCACCCAATTGGATCGGTATCGATGTGGAAATCGATGGAATACCTTTGGATTTGGCCACGTGCTCCCATATCAAAAATTTTAAACGAGAGCTCAACATGAAAGAAGGATGGTACCGACGAAATTTTGTCGCGACCACCCCAAACAATGTGGAAATCGAAGTGATTGCCACCCGTTTTTTAAGTTTAGTACAGGATGAAGTTGGCGCCATTAAATTTGAGATCAAACCCATCAATACGGATGCCGAAGTTGTTTTAAAACCCTATCTCGATGCAGGTATAACCAACGAAGATAGTAACTGGGACGACAAGTTTTGGAACACTACCAAAATTAGCTCGGAAAAGAACAGGGCATTCATCGAATCCCACACCATGAAAACCAACTTTAAGGTCTGCACTTTTATGCAGGCAAAAATGGTGTATGGCAATACTACCAAGGAAGCACCCGATTCGATCAATGAAAGTGAATTGTCCGTCGGATTTGAATTCTCTCAAAAAGTAAAAAAGGGCGAACAGGTCGCTTTAATAAAATTTGGAGGCTACACTGTAGACAGAAACCACGAAGCAAATCAATTAAAAAAAGTAGCCAACACCCTATTGGACCAAGTTTTTTCCTTAGGGTTTGATGCGCTCTTGGATGAACAGAAAAAAGCCTGGGCGAGCGTTTGGGAAATGAGCGATATCCACATCGAAGGCGATGTGAAGGCACAGCAGGGCATACGTTTTAACATCTTCCAATTGAACCAAACCTATACGGGCACAGATTCTCGATTAAACATTGGCCCCAAAGGATTCACTGGAGAAAAATATGGAGGGAGTACCTACTGGGACACCGAAGCTTACTGCATACCGTTCTACATGGCGACCAAAAACCAAGATGTAGCGCGAAAACTATTGAAATATCGTTACAACCATTTGGAAAGGGCCATCGAAAACGCGGAAAAGCTGGGTTTTAAAAACGGTGCCGCACTTTACCCCATGGTTACCATGAACGGTGAAGAATGCCATAATGAATGGGAAATTACTTTTGAAGAAATCCACAGAAACGGCGCTATTGCATTTGCCATTTTTAACTACACCCGTTACACTCAAGACCATACCTATATTCCAGAAATGGGGTTGGAAGTACTGATCGGTATTGCCCGTTTTTGGCAACAAAGGGTCAACTGGTCCATCAATCGTAACAAATACGTAATGCTGGGGGTAACCGGGCCTAACGAATACGAAAACAATGTAAACAACAACTGGTACACCAACTACATTGCCAAATGGTGTTTGGAGTATGCCTTGGAACAGTTGGATCATGTACAACAAAACTACACGAGCGACTATAAAAGGATTTTGGACAAAACCAAGTTGACCAACGATGAAACAGGGTTGTGGAAAAAAGTGGCCGACCAAATGTACCTCCCTTATTCCGAGCAACACGGCGTCTATTTGCAACAAGATGGATTTTTGGATAAGGATTTGGTACCCGTAGAGGATCTGAACAAAAAAGAACGTCCTATCAATCAACATTGGAGTTGGGACCGTATTCTAAGATCGCCCTACATTAAACAGGCGGATACATTACAAGGTTTCTATTTTTTTGAGGACCACTTTACCGATGTCGAGCTGGAAAAACATTTTGATTTCTATGAACCATATACGGTCCATGAATCTTCCTTATCACCTTGCGTACACTCGGTACAGGCAGCTAAATTGGACCGCATGGACCAAGCTTACACCTTTTATTTGAGAACCTCTCGCTTAGATTTGGACGATTACAATAAAGAAGTTGAAGAAGGTTTGCATATTACCTCCATGGCCGGTACTTGGATGAGCATTGTAGAAGGTTTTGGTGGGATGCGCATAAAAAATGGAAAACTTTCTTTTGCACCCAAAATTCCAAAACAATGGGAGAAATATTCCTTTAAGATCAACTTTAGGGAAAGAATTTTAAAAGTAACCGTGGCACAAGATGGCACCACATTCGATATAGATTCGGGAGAAACCCTGGAAATATTGGTCAATGGTGAATCTGTAAAACTGGGGTGAACACATATTTACATACAATCTAACTTCGGATCAAAACAAAACTCATGAAAAAGTGGATGATTGTGTTGTATTTGGCTTTTTGCAACGCTGTAATCGGTCAAATAGAACGTATAGAGCCCCCCTACTGGTGGACGGGCATGAAACATACCGAATTGGAGTTATTGGTGTACGGTAAAAACATCAATAATCTAGAACCCGTATTTTCCGATGATATAAAAATCAAAAAAGTGGTAAAGGTTGAAAATCCCAATTATCTTTTTATCACCATCGACACAAAAGCCATATCGCCGGGAACAGCTACATTATCTTTTAAAAAAGGACGTAGAACTGTAGAATCGCACCCCTACCAATTCAAGTCTCGAAAAGAGAATTCAGAAAACAGAAAAGGCTTCGATTCCTCTGATGTCATCTATCTTTTAATGCCAGATAGATTTGCCAATGGCGACCCTTCTAACGATAGCACATCAAACACCATTGAAAAAGCCGATAGAAGCCACAAAGGAGGCAGACACGGCGGCGATATAAAGGGAATAATAGATCATTTGGACTACATCCACAATTTGGGAGCAACCGCTATCTGGAGCACTCCCCTTACCCTGGATAACGAAAAAGTTTACTCCTATCATGGATATGCCAGTAGCGACCTGTACACCATCGACCCCCGTTACGGTACCAACCAAGATTTCGCAAAACTCTCTGCTGAACTGCACAAGAGAAACATGAAACATATTATGGATTTTGTACCTAACCACTGGGGACTGAGCCATTGGTTGATCCAAGATTTACCTTCTGATGATTGGATCCATTACTGGAAAGGTGGGGAAAATGGATTTAAACGAAGTAATTATATACAGACCACCCAGTTTGATCCCTATGCTTCCAAAATTGATGCAAAAGGAAACATGGATGGTTGGTTTGATTATACCATGCCGGACATGAACGAAAGCAATCCCATGTTGATCACTTATCTTGTTCAAAACGCTATATGGTGGATCGAGCATGGGGATTTGGATGGGCTTCGTGTGGACACTTATCCCTATAACGACAAGCAAGGCATTACCGATTGGGTGACCCGGGTTATGGAGGAGTACCCCAATTTTAATATTATGGGAGAAATTTTTATGCACGATACCGCACATATTGCCTATTGGCAAAAAGACAGTAAAATTGGTGCAATACAAGGATTTAATTCCAATTTGCCCACTGTAATGGATTTCCCCCTGCACGACATCCTATCCCAGGTTTTTAATGAGGACGAACAAAATTGGGGAAACGGGGTATTTCGGGTATATGACCACCTAACCAAGGATTTCCTTTACCCCAACATCAATAATCTTCTAATTAAAATGGGGAACCACGATGTAAACCGGATCAACGAGGAATTGAATGGAGATGTGGATAAATACAAAATGGCCCTTACTTTAATATTGACCCTACGCGGTATTCCCCAAATCTATTATGGGGATGAAATTGGAATGATGGGCAGTAAAAGTGAAGGTGATGGAGATATTCGACGGGATTTTCCCGGAGGATGGCCCGGTGATGTACAAAATGCCTTTACAGTACACGGCAGAACAGCATTGCAAAACGAATATTTCGATTTTACCAAGAAATTATTGAACTGGAGAAAAGGCAAAAGATCGATCCACTTTGGAAAAACACTCCATTATTCACCAGTGGACAATGTTTATGTATACTTTAGATATTTGCCCGGTCATCCCAAAGAAACCGTTATGGTGGTACTGAACAATTCCACCAAAATACAGACCATAGAACTGGATAGGTTTTCAGAAGGACTACAAGGAAGCAAAACGGCCAGGGAAGTTATTTCAGGAAAAACATACGAAATCGGAAAAAGCTTGGGAATTAGGGCAAAATCAGGTTTGGTTTTAGAATTATACTAAGTCCGTTTCTATTTTCGTTAGCAAACTACAATTCAGAATTTTATCCAAAATAGATAAAGCACTGCAAATCAACAGATATTAGAATTAAATTAGGTCAATTAAAATCATCGAAATGAAAAAATTACTGCTCTGTTTTTTGGTATTGCAACTGGCTGGGTGTGCAGAACTCCAGCAAGTCGTAAACCAATTGCCACAAGGAACAACCGGAATCGGAAACGAACAAATTGCCCAAGGATTACGAGAGGCCCTTAATATGGGAATCGATAAACAAGTGAACAAACTAGCGTTGGAAAATGGCTTTTTTCGCAACGAACTGGTTAAGATCCTTTTGCCCGAAGAGTTGCAAAAAGTAGATAAGACCCTTCGCGACATAGGATTGTCCAGCCTAGCGGACGAAGGATTAAAAATAATCAACCGGGCGGCAGAAGATGCCGTTAGCGAGGCAACACCCATTTTTGTTGATGCTGTTAAGGGAATCACCTTCAATGATGCCAAACAAATTCTTTTAGGTAATGATAATGCTGCCACACAATATTTACAGCAAGCGACAAAGACCCAGCTATACAACAAATTCAATCCCATTATTAAAAACTCATTTAAAAAAGTTGGTGCAGACCAAATTTGGAGCAACATTATTACCAAATACAATAATCTGCCCTTGACAAACGATGTAAATCCAGATTTAACGGATTACACCACAAATGAAGCTCTGGAAGGTGTGTACACCATGATATCGATAGAAGAAAAGGAAATTAGGACAAAAGTTTCGTCCAGAACAACAGATTTGTTAAAAAAAGTGTTCGCTCTTCAAGATAAATCATAATTTTTTGAAAAAAATATAATAACTTTAAAAAGAATACGTTCTAATTTCAATAATTGAGTTTAATTATAACAAATTCCTAAAGTTAAATTAACCTACACCTGAAGGTTAAAATGGAATTTTGTATCAGTTATCTGAGTTAGCATTTTTTTGAGTTAGTTAGTTTAAAAACCGGTGAAGTTCACCGGTTTTTTGTTTTTTCTACTTTGGTATATATGCCATCAAAAGCAACCGAAGTTACCCGACCATCCCGGAGTACCTCCCAGAGTTGCCGTACCGTACCGTTCGTATTATTGGTCCAGGTAATTTGATTTACGTAAGTTTTGCCATCCGCACCCTTAAATGGGTCGGAAATTAGAATCATTCGATTACCCTTTCGTCCACCCTTTAATTTTAAAACAGCTCCTGCATTGTCTATCCACAACTGCTCCCATTGACCAGTGGTTGTATTGAAGAAGTTTAAGCTGGTCCCGGTATACCCCGCTTGTTCGCTGGTCCAATATTCCCGTATCGCACAACCATCTTCCACCTTCTCTATTATACTAATTCCTGCCGGCGTTCCATTTATGGAATTGATCACATTCCATTCCCCGACCCAAAAATCGAAAGCACTATGGTTCTGGGTACAACAATTACAGTTATTTGCTACTTGGGCAAACAGCTTCACCTGAATTAAAACGATAAGAATAAAAAATGTTTTTCGCATCAAGGAAAAATCGAGTTCTATTAAAGGTACGTTAATTTTATTCCAACCCAATGTAAGCAAAAGCGCCGCTTTAATTAAGATACGTTAAATTTTAGATAAATTACCTGATTTTTAGACGTGTACCCCTTTTCACCATAGTCCAAAAGGCTGTTTTGAACGTATCTTTGTAAGTAACAAATCTGAATCGCTATGAATAATCAGTATTGCAAAGTTGGAACGGTAACCCCTATCACAGGTTTAAGCCAGGCCGCATCGGTTTTGGAAGTAATGCACAATAATTTTATAGAAAAGGCCGCCAGTGTTTCTGGAAAGGATTCCCAATTGGGTGATTTTTTCAGAAACAAGGCTCAAAGCATTAAAAAGGTATTGGAAAGCTTGTAGGCAATTCCACTTAATTGATCTTAGCTAGCTCTATTTCCATTTCCTCTTGGATTTGCTGTGCCTTTTTTCCTGCACTTTCGGCAAAATCAGTCTCTGCCGAAGCATAGATAATTCCACGGGAAGAATTCACCAATAAGCCCACGTCCTTGGTAATTCCATACTTGCAAACCTCTTGCAAGCTTCCGCCTTGCGCACCTACACCTGGCACCAATAAAAAGCTTTCCGGAACAAGCTTTCGAACATCGGCCAAATATGTGGCTTTTGTAGCACCCACAACATACATCAACCTTTCTGCTCCTTTATAGGTCTTGGAAACGGACAATACTTCTTTGTACAATTCCCTACCGGACACATTTTTGGTCTGAAAATCAAAAGCACCCTGATTGGAAGTGAGCGCCAATAATATGGTATGCCTATCCTTAAATTCCAAAAAAGGCTCTACCGAATCCTTTCCCATATACGGTGCAATGGTAATCGAATCAAAATTCATGGTTTCAAAGAATGCTTTCGCATAACGGGTAGATGTATTCCCGATATCGCCGCGTTTGGCATCTGCAATCGTAAATATTTCCGGATGCTTTTCGTTCAAATATACCATGGTCCGTTCCAAAGATCTCCAACCATTCAGCCCATAGGCTTCATAAAAAGCAATATTGGGCTTGTATGCCACACAATATGGGTGCGTAGCATCGATTATTGCCTTGTTAAAAGCAAAAATGGGATCTTCTTCTTCCAAAAGATGCCTTGGAATTTTATCTAGGTCGGTATCAAGACCAACACAGAGAAATGATTTTTTTTGACGAATTTGTGAGATTAAGTCCTCTATCTTCATGCTGGTGGGTTGTCTCCGATACAGAATTTGGATTAAAAATTTTATTAAAATATCTCTGAAGCTTCCTTGAGTTTTTCGGTGTTCTCTACCAACATAAGCTCGTCAATGATTTTTTGTATATCACCATTCATAATATTTTGAAGGTCATATAATGTTAATCCGATCCTGTGATCGGTAACCCTCCCTTGGGGATAATTATAGGTACGAATTTTCGCCGAGCGGTCGCCACTACTTACCTGTGAATTACGTTTAGCGGCATCTTCTGCCTGCTTTTTGGCCAATTCCATATCGTACAAACGTGCACGAAGTACCTTAAAAGCCTTATCCTTGTTTTTGTGCTGCGATTTTTCGTCTTGACATTGTGCAACGATACCTGTTGGAACGTGGGTCAACCGCACTGCAGAATAGGTAGTGTTCACGGATTGCCCACCTGGTCCAGAGGAACAGAAGTAATCGATACGTACATCTTTTGGGTCTATCTGCACATCAAACTCCTCTGCTTCGGGAATTACCATTACGGTTGCGGCACTGGTGTGCACACGACCTTGGGTTTCCGTCTGTGGCACACGTTGTACACGGTGCACGCCAGCTTCGAACTTTAGCGTTCCGTACACATCTTCCCCGTTAACTTCAAAATGGATTTCTTTGAATCCGCCACTGGTCCCCTCGCTCAAATCGATAACATTGGTCTTCCAACCTTTGGATTCGCAATATTTAGTGTACATCCGAAAGAGGTCTCCTGCAAAAATACTCGCCTCGTCGCCTCCGGTTCCGGCCCGAATTTCCATCACCACGTTCTTCTCGTCCTCAGGGTCCTTTGGAATCAACAAATACTTGATTTCCTCTTCCAACTTGGGCAATGCGCCTTTGGCCTCGTCCAACTGCATTTTGGCCATTTCCACCATTTCTGCATCACTGCCATCGGCGATTATCTCCTCGGCTTCTTGGATGTTGTTGGCAAGGTTAATATACTCGTCGCGTTTATCGCTTAGCACTTTAAGGTCCTTGTACTCTTTATTGAGCTTAACGTACCTTTTTTGGTCCGCAATAATATCTGGTTGTATGATCAGGTCCGAAACCTCATCAAAACGTTGTTTTACAATGTTGAGTTTGTCTAGCATAAATAGATCCTCGTATAGGAATTGCGAATTTACGATTTTTTAGTCGGATTATTTTCCCAACCAAAGGTGTCAGTTACCAACAAAAGTAGTTCCCAAGGTAATAATGAATGCATTTAAGCCATCGTTACGTTCGTATTGACCAAACCGAAGGTCAATGGCTTTTAGACCAAAATTAAAAACGCGGGCACTTGTAAAAATGTCCTTGTACCGAACTCCAACCCCATATTGATGGGCATTGTATTTGGACAGGTCGTAATCCGATGTATAATGTACAAAAGTAGAAAGGGCTTGCTCCTTGGCATAAAAATAATCCGCTGCCGTTTGGGTATAGTAGCGGTAAGTGGGATATAAAGTAAACTTATCGGTGAGTTTAATCGGTACTTCCAAACTGGCCGTATGCGAACGTATTCCCCAATTGTCCCAATAGAATCGATAGTAAGATCGCAAAACGATCAAATCGTTCAAATAATAATTTAACCGCCCCCCCGCAGGAATCTTAAAACGGCTATCGGGCAGCTGTTCTACATTATCCGCCAATTGGAAGTCATCGATATAAAAATCTTCGAAATCAGAAAAATATACACGCTGGAAAGGGGTACTCAGTAATCCATTCTGCGAAACCAGGTCCATAAACAAAGCTCCTTGTAGTTTTCGGCTCAAAATCTGGGAAAACCCAAGGGAAATTGAATAGGAATTTCTGTTTTCATCTTCAAACTCGGAAAATATAGGGCTGTATGTTCCATTACCAGAAATTCGATCATCAAAAAAACCTTCACGAAGCTCAATCGGATATTGCGAGTTCCATTTGTCCAAGAACACATTGGCGCTCAAGGTCACTTCGGTGTTTCTCTCATTGAACAATTTGGTGAAACTACCTCCAAATCCTATGGAAAAATAATCATATTCGGACGATACGTACCCATTAACGCTCCAAATGGAATTCCGATCCTCGGAGCTATGCTGATAACTAGGGTTAATGTAAACCAGGACATCTTTACGGGATTCTCCCGATGAGGCATCGAACGGGCTCACAAGCAGTCCGCCATCCAAAGGGTTTACATTACTCGATGATGCAGAGGTGTAAGCGGAAAGCCCCACATCCACAGTCAAAATATCATCTTCGTTCATGGGCATGCGAAGCACTATACTCGATGTTGCATCCGTTAATTCCTCGGTACCTTCCCCTCCGGTTACAGCTGCATTTTGCCCATCTTGATCATAATAACTGAAGAGAATATCCACCTCACTGGCTTCCAATACTCTTTTTTTATAGGACGTATCGCTTTGTTGCGACCACATTATGGATACCATCAAAAATGATAGAAGGAAAATGGAATGCTTTACGTTTTGAGCTTGGAAGTACATTGGCTTTATATCAAAAAACGAGTAATGTTATCAATTACAACCACAGCCACCTCCAGTTTTTCCGCCGTTGGCACCAGAAGATGCTTCTCGGTACACTTGAAAATTATTCTCAAAACGTTCGCAGGGCCTGGCACTTAATTGCATATCCTCATCGTTCAGGTATACCTTTTCATATTCACGAACGGTTACGCATGAACTTGCCAAAATCAAAAGTAATACGAAAGCTAAGGTTTTAACCATACTTCAAATGTACTAATTCGCATCGAACACAATACCGGAACTCCTATGAACTTTGTTCTCACCATCCACAACAACAGCTTCCACCCCATCTATCTGGTTGATCATATGGAGCCCTACATCCCTTCCCAAAATAAACACTGCGGTTGCAAGTGCATCGCACAATTCGGCCTGTTTGGCAAAAATAGATACGCTATTGATTCCTCTTGTGGGGTATCCCGTTCGTGGGTCGATGATGTGAGAGTATTTTTCACCGTTCAACACTATGTATTTTTCGTAATTGCCGGAGGTGGCCACAGACGATTCCACAACGGGCAACCAACTAAAAACCCTGTCCTTGCTCAAGGGATTGGCTATGCCCACCAACCATTTTTCTCCGGTTACCTTGGTACCCCAGGTTGTAAGATCTCCGGATGCGTTGATTATACCTCCTTTGACATCTTTGGAGACCAATAGTTCCTTGGCCTTGTCCGCAGCGTACCCCTTACCGATTGCGCCAAAACCGATTCGCATACCTTTAACTGGCAAATAGACGGTTCTGTTTTCAGCGTCCAGCACTATTTTTTTATACCCGATCTTAGATACTGATTTTTTGATTTCCGCTTCGGTCGGGGCTTTATCCATTGTTCCATCAAATTTCCAAATATGATCCATAGAAGCATAGGTGATGTCGAAGGCACCATCCGTAAGTTCCGATATTTTAATGGACCTCTCAATAATATCGAACAACTCCTTGCCTACCTTTACCGGTTTTATACCTGCATTCTTATTGATCAAAGAGGTTTGGGAGTCTTTGTCCCATGATGAAATAATTTTCTCTATCCGCTCTATTTCCGAAACGGCTTCATGAATGTTGATGTAGCCTATCTCCTCGTTTGGTGCCACCACGGTAATCTCGAAACGGGTTCCCATCAATTTGAGGGTCTTTTTTACGGTAACCAAATTTTGCCTTGCCTGCCCATAGGTAAGCAAGGAGAAGAAAATGCAAAAAAGAGCCGTAAAAATTCTCATTTTAGGAACTTGTTGATCGTCTTTATATATTTTTCGGGTTTGGTGCGGGCCACAAAGCCTGTGGTGCCCAAAACATTTTCATTTTTATCCAAAACCACGACCAAGGGAAAATAACCCTTTGGGTTATAATTTTCTGCCAAGGATTTGTTCCGGTTGAGTTTATCTTGCGGCAGTTGATTTTTCTTTTTTCTGGGAAAATCGGCATTATATAACACGTAATGTTCGGCAGCAAACGTCTTAAATGTATCGCTATCAAAAATATGTTTCTTCAGCCTGATGCAGGGTGCGCACCAATCCGATCCAGAAAACACCAAAATAATGGGCTTGTCCTCACCCGCGGCTTGGGCCAGGGCTTCTTCGTAGTTTTCGTGCCATTGTTGTGCATGGAGCATGCCTCCCCAGACAAAGAGCAAAATGTAGATTATATTTTTCATAAAATTTGGGTTTCAAAAACTATTCGAACACCCTAAGCGCAGTGCCGTCGAGTTCGGTATTATAGACCTTGAGCGCCTTTGCCGCCGTATTATCCACTTGGTTCAGAGGTGTCCCATCCTGATCAAAACGGGAACCATGCACATCGCAATAGAAAATTCCTCCATTTTGATCCACAAACCGCACTTGATCATAGGATTGATGACTGCAAACTTGGCTGGCCGCCACATATTCTCCTTGCAAGTTCCTAGCAACTACGACCAAATTCTTTAAAATAAACCCGCCATTCTCGGAGAGATTGGCTGCTTCGGCAGAATTAAGGTCGATAATAAAATCGACTCCGGTAGGTTCTTCTACCAAATTACCGTCCACTTCATCACTGGAGCAACCGTGCAGACATGGGAAGGTTAGGGCAAAAGCGGCACCCGCTCCCAAACTTTTCAAAAACTCTTTTCTTTCCATAGCGTGAGGTTTATATACTCAAACGCTATTTCCGAGCAAATCGTATGCTAATATTCAAACTTCCCGTAGGGACTCTGAATGGTCAATTTTTTAGTGTCGGATGCTTCCACGCGCCCAATTATCTGAGCATCCACATCAAAACTATTGGAAATGGACACAATATCTTCCGCCACTCCTTCATCCACATACAACTCCATTCGATGTCCACAGTTAAAAACCTGGTACATTTCTTTCCAATCGGTTCCGGATTGTTCCTGGATCAATTTAAACAAAGGTGGAATGGAAAACATATTATCCTTTACTATATGGAGATTCTCCACAAAATGAAGAATTTTGGTCTGAGCACCTCCACTACAATGCACCATACCATGAATTTGTTGTGAGGTGTATTTGTCCAATATTTTTTTAATGATCGGTGCATAGGTTCTGGTTGGTGACAAAACCAATTTACCGGCATCAAGCGGTGAATCGGATACAGCGTCCGTTAAACCTGTATTCCCGGAATACACCAATTCTTCAGGCACTGAAGCATCAAAACTTTCAGGGTATTTTTCCGCAAGATACTTGGAGAACACATCATGCCTGGCCGATGTCAGCCCGTTACTGCCCATTCCCCCATTGTACTCGGTTTCGTAAGACGCTTTTCCGAACGATGCCAAACCGACAATCACATCCCCCGCCTTTATATTGGCATTGTCTATAACGTTTTTACGTTCAATACGAGCCGTTACCGTGGAGTCTACGATAATGGTACGAACCAGGTCACCGACATCCGCGGTCTCACCTCCAGTGGAACGTATGGTAATCCCGTGTTTGCCCAAATCTGAAATAAGTTCCTCCGTACCATTGATGATGGCAGAAATCACCTCGCCAGGAATCAAGTTCTTGTTTCGCCCAATGGTGGATGACAGCATTATATTATCGGTAGCGCCTACACAAATAAGATCGTCCACGTTCATAATTAGGGCGTCTTGGGCTATACCTTTCCAAACCGAAATATCCCCGGTTTCCTTCCAGTACATATATGCCAAAGAGGATTTTGTCCCAGCACCGTCGGCATGCATTACCAAACAATGTTCGTGGCTCCCGGTGAGATAATCGGGCACTATTTTACAAAATGCCTTGGGAAAAAGTCCTTTGTCTATATTTTTGATGGCGTTGTGCACGTCTTCTTTGGAGGCGGAAACTCCTCGTTGTGCATATCTTTTACTGGTATCGGATGACATATGAATACTTTGCGCAAAAATAACGGAAAGCCATCAAACTATTGACATGCTTTCCATCTTTTCCTCTTTGTCACCAAACTACTTGGAGAACAATATTTCGCGATACTTGGTCAATGGCCAAAACTCGTCGGCAATCAATTTTTCCAATTTATCGGAATGCTCCCGGATCTTTTCAAAATATGGCCTCACATTATCGCAATACGCCTTGGCCTTTCTATCCGCCATGGACATGCCATTGGCACGTTTGCGTGCATCCGCCATCTCGTCGGTAAGTTTTTTTATACTAAGGATGTGTTCTCCGACCTGTTCCAAAATATTCAATTGGCTTTCTGCGACTTTTTTGTGTGCCGCCCCATATACTTCTTTTAACCCTCGAATGTTCTTTAACAACACATTTTGGTATTTTACGGCTGCAGGAATAATATGGTTGTACACCATTTCTCCCAATACCCTTCCCTCTATCTGGATATGGAAAATATAGGCACCCAACTCTACTTCCTTATGTGCTTTAAGCTCCACTTCGCTCAGTACTTTCATCTGTTTGAACAGCGAAATACTTTCTTTGGAAGTAATTACCTGTAGTGCTTCGGGAGTATTTTTGTTGATGCTCAATTTGCGCCTGCGTGCCTCTTCTTGCCACTCCAGTCCATATCCATCTCCTTCGAAACGGATACGCTTGGAGGTTTTGATATATTCTCGCAATACGTTAAAGACCGCCTCGTCCTTTTTCAGGTTTTTCTTGTCGATCAGGGTATCGACCTCCTTTTTAAAATCTGTAAGTTGCTTGGCCACAATAGTATTGAGCAAGGTCATGGGCTTGGCACAGTTGGTTTTGGCCCCAACCCCCCTCATTTCAAATTTGTTCCCAGTAAAGGCAAACGGAGAAGTTCGGTTCCTATCCGTATTGTCCAGCAGTATCTCTGGTATTTTACCTACCACATTAAGTTTGAGCTCGGTTTTTTCTTTAGGAGACAGCTTTCCCTTGGAAACCCCTTCGAGTTCGTCGAGCACATCGCTCAACTGTTTACCTATAAATATAGAAATTATTGGTGGTGGCGCTTCGTTAGCCCCCAACCTATGGTCATTGCTCGCAGATGCAATGGAAGACCTCAACAATTCCTCATAGGCATCCACCGCCTTTATGGTGTTTACAAAAAATGTAAGGAATTGAAGGTTTTTCATTGGTGTGGTTCCAGGACTCAACAGGTTTACTCCCGTATCGGTGGCCAAGGACCAGTTGTTGTGTTTTCCGGACCCATTTATTCCCGCAAATGGTTTTTCGTGGAAGAGCACGGTGAAATTGAATTTATCGGCAATTTCTTCCATAACATCCATTAATAATAGATTATGGTCTACGGAGAGATTGGCTTCTTCAAAAACCGAGGCCAATTCAAATTGGTTCGGCGCCACCTCATTATGACGGGTTTTGACGGGGATTCCCAATTTGGTGCATTCTTTTTCGAGTTCGCTCATAAATGCCAAAGCCCGGGCAGGAATCACCCCAAAATAATGATCGTCCAACTGTTGTCCTTTGGCAGAAAAACTCCCCACTAAAGTTCGCCCGGTAACCGAAAGGTCTATCCGGGATTTGGCCAAAGATTTATCGATTAAAAAATACTCTTGTTCCCAACCCAAGGTAGCATGTACTTTTCTAACATTTTTATCAAAATACTGTGCTACGGAGGTCGCCGCTTCATCCACAGCGCTCAATGCCCGCAGCAATGGCGCTTTATTATCCAACGCCTCGCCGGTATACGCCACGAATATAGTAGGTATACAAAGAGTGGTCTTATAAATAAATGCAGGAGATGTTGGGTCCCAAGCCGTATATCCTCGGGCTTCGAACGTATTTCGGATACCGCCACTGGGAAAACTGGATGCATCCGGTTCTTGCTGCACCAACTGGGCCCCTCCAAACTTCTCCATGGCCCTACCATCTGGAAGCAGATCAAAAAATGCATCCTGTTTTTCTGCTGTAGAACCTGTGAGCGGTTGAAACCAATGGGTATAATGGGTCGCTCCGACCGATAGTGCCCACGCTTTCATCCCCTCTGCTACCTGATTGGCGATTTTACGGTCGATTTTGGTTCCTTGAAATATTGCCGATTTTACGTTATCCAATGCTTCTGCAGTTAAAAACTGAAGCATTTTCTCTTCATTGAAAACATTTTTCCCAAAGAGTTCGGACCTTTTGCCCGTTTCGTTGATATTGGTATATGTTCGATTGCGGCTTTCGGTCAGTGCTTGAAATCTTGTTTGCGGCATATTGAAGTATTTTTAATTTTCAAATCTACAATTAAGAATTTAATAATTAATAATCAAAAAATTACTTTTTTGATATTTGACCCCACCTTTAAAAGGGGTATTTTAAACATTAAACGAAAATTTGTGATTTTACCCCCTCAAAATACAGATATTCCATCGAAACAATTATTTTTGTGAATCATAAAATATAAAACGATTAACTACCGGAATTATGAGCAAATCTAAATTAGAGTATCTATGGTTGGATGGATATGACCCAACAGCCAACATCAGAAGTAAGACCAGAATAGAAGAAAACTTCAGCGGCAAACTAGAAGATTGCCCTATGTGGTCTTTTGACGGTTCATCCACAAAACAGGCAGAAGGTGGTAATTCCGACTGTTTATTGAAACCCGTTGCCATTTATCCAGATCCAGCCAGAAGAAATGGTTTTTTGGTAATGACAGAGGTTTTAAATCCGGATGGAACGCCTCATGCCAGTAATTCGAGGGCGACCATAGACGATGCCGATCACGATTTCTGGTTTGGTTTTGAACAAGAGTACTTTATAATGGATACGGCCACCCAGCTGCCGTTAGGCTTCCCCGTTGGCGGTTATCCGGGTCCACAAGGATTATACTATTGTTCCGTAGGTGGTAAAAATACTTGGGGCAGGGATCTTGTTGAGGAACACGCCGACCTTTGTTTGGATGCTGGTCTTCAGTTCGAAGGTATTAACCAAGAGGTTGCTGCCGGGCAGTGGGAGTTCCAATTGTTCGCCAAAGGCGCCAAAAAGGCCGGAGACGAGATTTGGGTCGCACGTTACCTATTACAGAGATTGACAGAAAGTTACGGATACTATATTGAGTACCACCCAAAACCGATCAAAGGGGATTGGAACGGTTCCGGTATGCACGCCAACTTCTCCAATACGTTGTTGAGGACCTGTGGATCAAAAGAAACATATGAAAAAGTATGTGAGGCTTTCCGCCCGGTTACCAAAGAGCATATTGCCGTTTATGGTGAATTTAACGATGAAAGATTGACCGGACAGCACGAAACAGCTTCCATTAAGGACTTTAGTTACGGTGTTTCCGATAGAGGTGCCTCTATCAGGATTCCGATTATGACCGTGGAAAAGGGCTGGAAAGGATGGTTGGAAGACAGAAGACCTGCTTCCAATGCCGACCCTTATAAGGTAGCTGCCAGAATTATTAAAACGGTTAAATCCGCGGATATATAAGTACACATATTAATTAGTTGTTGATTATATATGAAAACCGTCCCACATTTGGGGCGGTTTTTATTTTATGGTCATATATATAAATACCACATAGAAGGTTAAAAGGATTAAACCATCTCTCCAGCCCAACCGTAATCCTTTTGGAAAAAACACCAATGGAAAAATAAGAAAAGATATCCCAAGCATCCAAAAGATATCGCTGGACAACAACCCCTCGTCCATTACGGTTATCGGGGTAATTATCGAAGTTATTCCCAATACTGCGAGCAGATTAAAAATATTGGACCCGATCAAATTCCCTAAAGAAATCGCTTTTTCCTGTTTGATCACCGCGATTACCGATGCTGCCAACTCCGGAATACTGGTTCCTACGGACACTATGGTTATCCCAATTACACGATCACTTACTCCAAAGGAGGACGCCAGACCCACTGCACCATCAATAAGCAGCTCGGAACCTCCCCAAAGTGCAGTTCCCCCTATTCCCAGAAACAGGACTATTTTATACAATGGCAAAGGAACATCGTCCTCCGGCATTTCGTCCACTACCGCTGTTTTTTGAAACCTCAGCAAGTAAACAAGGAACACAAATAGCAAGGATACCATTATGATCCCTTCATATTGTTCCAGAACCCCATCAAAATAAATAAAGCCACAAAACAACAACGAAGCAACGATCATAACCGGCCAATCGGTAGTGTAAAAACTTTTACGCACATCTATACTTCCCATTATTACGGTAATGGCCAAAACCAGTCCCAGATTTGCGATATTGGACCCCACAACATTGCCTAGGGATAGGTCCGGAAACCCATCCAAAGCAGCCTTAATGCTTACAATAAGCTCAGGGGCAGAGGTAGCAAAGGACACCACCGTCATACCAATAACAATTTTAGGGATATAGAGCCGCAAGGACAGGGCTACCGCCGATTTTAACAACCAATTTCCACCTGCTATAAGCAGAACCAATCCTAAAACAATAAAAAGTAGATTTCCCAAAAACGTATGATTTGCATACAAATATAATGGAAGAATAACTCACCCAAGAAGGTTATAACAAAAATAAAAACTACTTTTTTAGTTAATAAACTATAAAAATAGTTGCTTAACTATAAGATTAGTATTATGTTTGGGCAACAAATACAGTATTATGCAAAAATTGACCAACAAGGAAGAGGAAATCATGAAAATTCTCTGGGAGCTCAAAAAAGCGTTTGTAAAAGAAATTCTTGAGGAAATTAGAGGTGAAAAACCTCATTACAACACCTTGTCCACCATAGTTAGAAACCTACAGGAAAAAGGATTCGTAGACCACGAAGCGTTCGGTAACACCCATCGGTATTTCCCTTTGATCACCAAAGAACAGTACCGCAAAAAATATGTGAATGCCGCAATTGCCGATTACTATAACGACTCTTTTAAGAGTTTGGTCTCACATTTTGCACAAGAAGAAAAGATATCGGTTTCCGAGCTAAAAGAGATTATTGACCTAATTGAAAAGAAAAAGTAATGGAAACCATTCTACTATATATTTTACAATCCTTTCTTGTGGCCGGTGGTTTTTTGGCGGTGTACCATATTTTTCTAAAAAAGGAGACCCTTTTTATGGAGAATCGGCTTTTTTTGGTTGCAGGCCTGGTACTGTCCTTTATCTTTCCATTACTTAAAATTCAGCAAACCGTTGTTGCGGCCCAACCTATTTTAGTGCAAGTTGGTGAAACCTCCTCTCAAGTTCACGCCACAACAGGTCAAAATGGCTTTATTGTCCCCGAGGGTTTAATCATAGCCTTATACTTATCGGTCGTCATTTTATTATTTATAAAATTCATTACAAGGTTGCTTTCGCTAAGAAAGCTATCCAGAACCGCAAATATTAAAAAGGAAAGTCCGTATGTTCATATGATTACGGAAAAGCGGATTTCCCCCTTCTCGTTCTTCAATTATATTTTTTATAATCCGCGATTGTTCGAACCAAACGAACTACGCTCGGTTTTGGAACACGAAAAGGTCCATGCAAGACAATATCACACCTTGGATATTCTATTATTGGAAGTTTTAAAGATAGTTTTCTGGTTCAATCCAATTCTATGGTTGTATCAAAGTGCAATAAAACAGAACCTAGAGTATTTGGCGGATCATTACGCCGTGGAAGAAACGGACAACAAAAAATCCTACCAGTACCTTATGCTTAAACAGGCGGTCGATCAAAAAGAATACACATTGGCCAACTCATTTTATAATTCATTAATCAAAAAACGAATAGTCATGTTAAATCAAAATCAATCGAAAAAAATCAACATTCTTAAAACATTGGCCGTAATGCCCCTATTGGGATTGCTGCTGGTGAGTTTCAATATTGAGAAAAAATATCTTTATAAAGATTCCGTCACCCTCGATAACGTTATGGTAAAAGAAACACCAAAAGACGACAAGATGGTAGAGCTAACCATTGACAAGAACACCACAGATGCGGATTTGGACAACATTAAAAAAGATTTGGCCAAAGAGGGTGTGGACTTTAGCTATACCACAGTAAGGAACGACGACGGCGAAATTATTTCTATCTCGTTGAACCTAAGCGGAAAAAACGCAAACGGTAAAGACTTTAGTGGGAATTACAACTCAAATTCCGATAGTCCGATCAACCCTATAACCGTACTTTACGATGATACGAACAATGCTGTCTCCTTTTGGAACGCAAAAAAGAAAAGTAAGGTTAAAATCCATAGAACGGATGATAGTGACGTCTCATGGAGTACGGATGACGAAAAAGAAATTATCGTAAAAAAAGTAGATGGTAAAAAGAAGGTATTCGTCAATGGTGAGGAGGTCAATGAAGATAAGCTACATACCATGGATATACATTTAGATGAGGATAGTGATCAAGAAAGTGTTTTTATAGTCAAACAAAAAGGCAACGGAAAGAAGAATGTAAAAATTGAGAAAATTGGAAAAAAGAAAGACGGTGCATTTGTAATGAAAATGATTGACGACAAGGATGTGGACATTGAGAATAAAACAAATGTAATGGTCATTAGGGATTCCGATGATGACGAGGATATCGAAGTCAGCGGTGATGACTCGAACTTCCTTTTTATAAGTTCTGATGACAAAGGTCGACCACTGTATATTGTGGATGGTAAAAAAACAAAACAAAAAATGGTCAATAAAATATCACCATCCGATATTGAAAATGTAACCGTTTTAAAGGGAGACCCTGCTATTGAAAAATATGGTAAAAAAGCTACAAATGGAGTGGTTGAGATAACCACCAAAAAAAATAAATAATTCCTTTTTAAACCATAAAAACTTAATGTTGAATGAGTCGCTTTTTTTAGCGGCTCTTTTTTTATCGAGAAACGAAACAGCTAAAAATAGCGCTTTTTTAAACGAAAGCTCCCTAGGTTTTGGCAAACCTATTAAAAGACCCCCTACAATTCTAACATTATTTAACCACATAAACACTTATAGGTTACATATATTAATTATTACCAAGCACCAAGATTACACTTATAGCAGCTTACCGTTTTAAAAGATTCAATCTCGTATTCAATTGCATAGATTTTTACTCAATTGCTTGGAAGCATGACTTTTATCATTCTATATTCGAAAAACATACAAGCAAAATAGTTGTTTGTTCAACATTTAAACCAATCTAATAAATGATCGCAATCGTAAAGTTTTTCATCGCTCTTTTAATGCAACTCCTGACTCTAATTTTTATTTAAAAAACACCGAGCTACCTGCAACCTTATAAGATATAACCTATAAGTTGCTTTGCCTATATTTGTCCTAAACCCAATTAATTTATGTTTTACAAGGTTTTGGCCAAAATAAACAAGTTTATTCTCCCGTCATATTCTAAAAAGGGACTGGATCTATCCAAGGCAAGTAAATTGCAGCTAGCGATAATCGGGTGGCGCTATTTTGTAACCACCAAGGCTTTGGACAATAATTAATATCTCAAGAGAGCTTTTACAGGATAACCGTTGAGCTTATCGCCCCCCTTTAAAAAGGAAAGTTCGATTAGAAAATTGCACTGGACCACCTCTCCCCCTAGCTTCTCCACTAATTTACATACGGCTTCGGCAGTCCCACCTGTTGCCAGTACATCGTCGTGCACCAACACCTTGTCACCTTCCTCAATGGCGTCCGCGTGGATTTCCAAGATCCCCTTTCCATATTCCAGATCATAGGACTCAGAAATAGTCGTATAAGGTAGCTTTCCTGATTTTCGGACAGTTACAAAACCAGCACCTAGTTTTTCGGCCAACATGGGAGCAAAAATAAATCCTCGGCTGTCCACCCCTACTACTTTATCAATTTTCGTATTGCCAATAAACCCCACCAAGGCGTTGGCCGCCTTTTGCAGCGCTGTGGCATTTTTTAATAGGGGCGTTATATCCTTAAAAGTCACTCCCGGTTTTGGGAAGTCCTTAATATCACGAATGTAGGGTTCAAAATCCATTTTTGTTCGCTAGGGTTTTGTGGTAAAGTTAAAAAGAAATATATTTGCAGCCCTTAAATAAGGCCGCGTGGCGCAACTGAATAGCGCATCTGATTACGGCTCAGAAGGTTGCAGGTTTGAATCCTGCCGCGGTCACAAAAAAGGAGCTATTAAAAATAGCTCCTTTTTTATTTCTGGCACCCCTGTATATTGATCACCTACATTTCCAATCGTATTACTTATCTATCCTTAACGGTATTTCAATATAACCATCCCCATACCATTTAATGATCAAAGGCTCTTTCGCATCATTGATGGTTTCTTCGCTGACATTTTTTCCCGTTCCATAATTTATTTCCGTAAAGGGTTCTTTGTTTCCGTTGACGACCACTACCAAACGACTGCCCTTGCTTATCTTTTTACTGGTGATCCGCACAATGCCAAAAGGAAGTTTTGTTTTTTTGTTGGGGGTCAACAACTGCCGTTTCTCAAGACTATGTGCAAAACTGGCTCTAGCCTTATAGGGCAATGTCAAGGCAAAGAATTTACCATCTGGGGTCTGTTCAAACAAGACTACCGTATAATCAAAATCTTTTTTGTTAATGGACACCAAAATTTCGCCACCAAAGGATCCGTTCAATTCAACATCGGATTCAAAAGGTTGGGTGATAAAAGAAAAACCACCGCCAACCATAAGGCTATCCGCAACAATAGCCCGCCATCCGCTCGAATTCCAAGTTCGATTGCTACGGTCTGTGAAATCTATGACCTGTTCCAAATATTCGCTGGAATCCAAGGGTTGCTGGGAGAGAGTGTAATGTTCATCCTTGTCATTGTTTCCCGTTCCAAACAAAGATGCGAAAGTTACACCCGAACGCCCATTGCCTAAATAATACTTTAAAGTATCAGTTGCCATGGCCTGCAAAGAAGGGGCATGACCCCATTTGTTCGCTCCCATTACCTGATAATTGATTTTATCCTGTAACAATGCTGGTTTGGCTTTTCCTTTTAAAATATGATCAAACCACTCAAAGATCAAGCTTGTGATATCAATTTGGGCCACTGGATCAATATCGTATCCCATAATATGACGATTAGGTTTCTCCTGGGCCCCAAAATGGGTGTAGGGTCCAATTACTAGATAATGTGCTGCATTTGTATTGAATTTGGTATGTTCTTTTAAATAAAACTGTGTTCCCACTTGCCCCCCATCATAATATCCAGTCGTGGCCAAAACAGGAATATTGATATGGGCAAATTCTTCTTTGTAGGGCATCATGTTTTGCCAATAATTATCATATGTTGGGTGTAATAAGCGCTCTCGAAACTGTGGATTGGGTAATCCATCCAAGCTATCCATTGCTTTGTAAGCTACGCCGGTTTCAAACCATTTCATGTTCAAATTGTTCCAACGTTGCCAATTGTTATACAAAGTGGTGTCCAAATACTTGTTGTTGGACACATAATGGTTCCAAGGATAATGAAAGTTCCAATGAATGCCATTCTCCATAGGTTCGGCTATACCGGGTGCTGCCGAAACGGAGGGCACAATAGTTTTAAGCGCTGAATGTACCTTGTACTTTACCGCGGCCCATTGGGTAAACCCCACGTAACTTCCACCGTACATCCCCACCTTTTGATTGCTCCAATCCTGTTTGCTGATCCAGTCGATTACTTCATACGCATCTTTTGCCTCATATTTATAGGGTACAATCGAATCCGGGCTCAATCCTTTGCCTCGGGTGTACGAAACCACACCTATATACCCATGATCGGCCGCCATTTTTGCCCTGTCCAGGTCATTTTTACGGGCATAAATGGTGTGGAACAAAATAGTTGGGGCTGGCTCCTCCAATTCGGAATTTCGAACGATGACTGCGTGGATATTTGCGCCATCGGCTGTTGGGATCAAAATACTATCCTGAACCAGATAGGATGAATTATTTTCGGTAATGATTCTAGGGGGCCGAACTTGATTTTGCTCCTTGCAAGAAGCAAAAAAAACAAGGACCGTTGCAATACCAAAAGCTATTAAACTGATTGATTTTTTCATTTTGATTGATGTTAGGATTGGGACATAGATGTCCTACTGCTGTATGCGTTTTTTGTTCGTTTTTGAATGTGATTGTTTGTAAATAACTACAAACTATTTCGTTTTTTGAAGCTTACGGATTGCCTACTCGATAGATCAACAATTTCCCCCGTGGTCAATACAAGTCGTAGTTTGTTATTAAAATAGGGCTGAATTTCCTTAATGTACTCGGTGTTGATGATCTGACTTCTATTTGCCCTAAAAAAAATATCGGGGTCCAATCTCTTCTCCAATTGGTTCAACGAGCGTTTGATCATAGGTTTTTCATCACCAAAATATAGCCGCGCATAGTTGTCCATGGACTCGATTAAACTAACTTCCGCCAATGCAATAAAGTACACCTTTTCGCCATCTTTAATAAAGATTTTTTGATGGCTCGCCAAGGGTACCTTCTGCTCTTCTTCCTGCTTTTTAAACTCAAGCTTTACTTTTTCGATGGTTTTGGCAAAACGTTCTTCCCGAAGCGGTTTTACCAAATAGTCCAGTGCATTTACTTCAAAGGCCTGAACCGCATATTGATCATAAGCAGTCGTGAACACCACTTCTGGGACAGTTCCCAACTCCTCCAATAAATCAAAACCTGATTTTCCGGGCATGTGGATGTCCAAAAAAATGAGGTCCGGCTGTTCCTTTTCCACCAATACTTTCGCTACTTCCACATTGTTTGCCTCCCCAATTATGGTAAATTCCGGATAGTGATCCAGTGCTCTTCGTACCTCTTCACGAGCCAAGCGTTCATCATCTATGATCAATGTTCTATAGTTGCCCATTATTTTTCAATTGGAATTAGTAAAGTGGCCAGAACCTCATTTTCCGAAGGCGTTGCAATCTCGATCTTCGCTAGACCATCATATTGCAACAAAAGGCGTTCACTTAGATTTTTAAGCCCTACTCCCGCATCTTCTCCTTTTAAGAAGACCCCAGGATTCTTTACCTGAACCACGACATAACCTTCCTTTTTTTGAACTGAAATATCTACCGTACCTCCTTGTATTTGTTTGTCCACCCCATGCTTTATGGCGTTCTCCACCAATAGTTGGATACTCAAAGGTGGAATTTTTACTTTATCGAGGGATTTGTCAAGGTTCATATTAATGGTCAATCGTTCTTCAAACCGAAGCTTTTCCAACTCCACATAATCGTTTACCAAAGCCATTTCTTCGGCTATGGAAATGGTCAAGTGCTCCTTATCGTAGAGCGATGTACGCAATAGATCGGACAACAAATCGATGGCCCTTCTTGCTCCGGTCGGGTTCTCAACAACCAGCGCCTTGATCGAGTTCAAAGAATTGAACAAGAAATGAGGATTGAGCTGTGCCGATAAATTATCCAACTGACTTTGCTTTGCTTTGATGGTAAGTTGGGCATTTACTTTTGTCGTATTTACTTCCCTCATATAAAAATGATACGCGTGATAGGCGAGTACCCAAATTGCCATATGCCTCAAACCTGTGATCAATACCGGGTTCCAAACCAAGATATTTTCCACGAAGACATTTGCCTTATTGACCAAATAGATATATGCCGATGTTTTTAAATTCATGAGCTGCATGAACAAAACGGCCAAAATCAATATGGATGGTATGAGCTTTTTCAACAATGGTCTAATGCCCATTTGATTCCATTTAAAATGCAATGCTATGGTCCTATATGCGTGGGTAAGCCCAATGCAGATAGAAACATCGAGCACATAGTTGATCATGGCATGGGAAACGGTAAATCGGTCTCTGTCCAGTGCAATATAAAGCCACAACAAGGATACCACGCCCCAACCTATAAGTTGGCATTTCCAATAAAGTGATAATCCCATATGTGTGCCTTTATTTTCCAATGCTCGTATTTGAAATGTACTTTATCCTAAAAAAAATATTACTCCCCGGCTTTTGAATAACTGGTCAATTCATTGGTATACAAACCATAACCATCATCATTTATATGTTTGATGTATGTTTTCAATGCTGGGGCATACCACCAAATATCGGTCATCTCACCCTTAAAACCTCTTGAATTTGTCACAATCCCTTTATATTCAATTTTATAGGCCTCGAATTTCCCTGCTTCTACATTCAGCTCTTCAAAGGAAACAACTTCAACATCCTGACTGGTTTTTCCGGTGGTTCCCTCGTTGTTCGCCCATTCGGAAATATACTTCCATTTTTTTCCTACTTGCAAAGGCCAACTCCTAAATGGTGTACTGCTCTGGTTTTTATTTATTTCAGTTGGAATTTGAAGGGTATCCGTTCCGTTCCAAAGCCCCAAAGTACTCTTGTATTTAACAACTTTTTGTACATCCTCGCCTTCTGCCCGAACTTCACCATCCACTTTTCGTTCCCATTTCCAAGTCCATTTTTCTCCCATTTGGTAATCTTTCACAATGGGTTCATTGGTCTTTTTTGATGCACAGCTAGTGAAAATCAATACCAATACAAGTTTTGCAATTACTCCTTTTCTCATTTGTTCGTTTTTTGATTGATGAATAACTTGATACAAAGCAATGAAAATCATCCTACTCTGTATAGTAAAAGTACAGGAGTGCAGGTTTATGGGGTTAAATGGCAGAAAATAGTTGGTAACCCGACGTACCAATAAGCTTTAATATAAATAGATGAACCCTTTACACTCACTGAATACTATCAGTTGATACCATACAAGGATTTACAATACCGCCTTTTTTTGGTTTGACCCTGTTCAATTAAAACAAAAAACAAACTATAAGATTTAGTTTACCTTTTTATTTCTGTTAATTTTAGATGCGTTGATACCCGATTTCCCCTCTAACAAGCTTTTAAAGGTTTCTTTAAGTTTTTGAACGATTTCCTTCTTGTTTTACCATCCTTAAAAAACACGATTGAAATTGTCTCAAAAAGTATGTATCGCGACCTTTACACTCTCATAGAAACAATTGATCCCCCTAAAATTAGGGGGATCGTTACGATTGAAGTTTTGGGTCAATCGATAAACAAGAGGTCAAAACTTAACACCTTACGTATAAGGTTTTGGATTGTTGTTTAGCTAATTCATTTTAACCCTTGATTTTCTTCGCCATTTTTTTCTCCAAATTCAACGCATTCAGTTCGTCCAATAATTTTGCCAGTTCTTGACTCAGCTCTTCGTAAACTTGGTAGGCACCATTGGTAGGTTTTGATTCTGCGCTATCCACTATTAAACTAAGGCTGGCCAACTTGTTGTTCAATTTTATAGGATAGTTTAAAGGGTCCTGATTACTTTCATTTTTGACCTGGTACAATTCACTTTCTATGGCATCCAATTTTTTTAATGTGGATTTTCTGATATCGTCCCCCATTTCCTTTTTGTATTTTCGGATGGCGATAACAGCTTCGTTGGCCTCGCTTAATTTGTTCCTTAAATTCATTAAAAGGTCAAATTGCTTTTTAAGATCGGCCGAACTCACGTTCTTCACCCTTGGATCCATTTTCACTTCAAATTCTTTGGTCTCGCTTTTGCCATCTGCGGTTATCCTTACCTGATATTTTCCAGGAAGGGCCATTGGACCTCTTTTAGGGCGTGCAGACCACAGGATCATTTTATCGAAAACAGTGGCGCCTGGATAACGAAGGTCCCAGTTAAAGGTGTTCAGCCCCATGTGAGTAGTGGGCACATCCTTATCTTTTTTCTTCTTGCCTTCTTCTTCCTCGTTCTTATCCTTCTCTTCGGTTGCCATTTCCTCGTTAGGATCTTTGGGGGCAAACTTTCTGATTACATTTCCAGATCCATCCAAAATCTCGATGGTTACCTCATTGGCCTCTTTACCCAAATAGTACTGAAAAACAGCATCTTGCACTCGTCTTACTGAATAATACGGGGTGTACACATGCAGATCTTTCTGCAAAATATCTTCTTTGTACTCACGTATCGGGGATATATCATCCAAAATCCACATAGATCTACCATGGGTTGCAATAGCAATGTCCTTTTCGGTAACGACTAGATCGCGCACAGCTACATCGGGTAGGTTCAACTGGAACGATTTCCAATTTTCCCCCGCATCAAAAGACACATACATTCCGTGTTCGGTACCTGCATAAAGCAATCCGGGCACTTGTATATCTTCTCGAACGGCATGTACATAATGACCATCTGCAATACCATTGATGATCTTGGTCCAAGTGGCACCGTAATCGGTAGTTTTGTAGATATATGGGGCACGGTCGTTCATTTGATACCTTTTTATCGCAACATAAGCTGTACCGGCATGATGCCTTGAAGCATCGATAATACTGATTCTTGAGTGTTTCGGCACATCGGGAGGCGTTATATTTTCCCAAGATTTACCATGGTTTCGGGTAATGTGCAACATTCCATCATCTGAGCCTGCCCAAATAGTATTCACATCATGGTACGAAGGTGCCAATGCATAAACAGTGGCATACAATTCGGGACCACTCATATCCAGGGTAACGACCCCTCCGCTTTCCCCCATGGTCTCCGGGTCGGCATAAGTTAGGTCTGGACTGATTTTTTCCCAGGATTGCCCACGATCGTTGGAGACCCATACGTGTTGGGAAGTTACGTAAAGTCTATCCGAATCCAGTGGGGAAAATACTATAGGATAGGTCCAATGTACACGCTCGGGCAAAGTTTCTGCCGGTTCACCCATAAAATAACGTGGATATGGCTCAATTCTCCTACTTTCTCCTGTTCTCCTATTATAGCGGGTAAGTACTCCGGAATAACTGCCCGCATAGAAAACATCCAGGTCTTCCGGGTCTTGGGTTATATATCCGCTCTCACCTCCACCAACGGCATAATGGGGCGTGGATTTTTTTAAAGTGTTTGTTCTTGCCGTTAAAAAGTTCCACCCTTCGCTCGGGACAGCAATGGTGCTATTGTCTTGCTGGGCACCTGCCACAAAATATGGAAAATCGTTCGTCGCAGTAATATGGTAAAGTTGAGCGGTCGGAAAATTTTCATCTGTCCAAGTTTTACCGCCATTTACCGAAATAGTTCCTCCTCCATCGTTCGCCTGTGCCATACGCATTGGATTGTTAGGGTCTATCCATAGATCATGGTTGTCGCCATGTGGCACTTTAATCTCTGTATCGAACTTTTCTCCACCGTCGGTTGATTTCCAGAAATTTACATTGAGCACATAAACCACATCCTTGTCCTTTGGATCTGCATAAATACGTGTATAGTAAAATGCCCGCTGACGCAATTTTCGTTCGTTGTTGGTCTGTTTCCAAGTTTTTCCCCCATCATCTGAACGAAAAACACCGCCGTTATTGGCTTCGATTATGGCCCAAACACGGTTGGAATCTACCGGGGATACAGTTACCCCTATTTTACCGATCGGGGCTTCTGGCATTCCTGGTAAATTGCTCAGCTCTTCCCAGCTATCACCTCCATCGGTGGATTTAAACAGGGCAGATGCTCCACCACCTCCCCACATTTTCCACGGGGTTCTGTATACTTCCCAGATAGAAGCGTAAATCGTATTTGGATCGGAAGGATCCAAGATCAAATCGGCCGCACCTGCTTTTGGGCCCTTGTACAGGATTTTTTTCCAGGTGTCCCCCCCATCTGTGGTTTTAAACACACCTCTTTCTTCGTTTGGACCAAAAGGATGCCCCAAAACTGCTGCATATACAATATCGGGGTTGGTCGGGTGGATCCGTATCCTCGAAATGGTCTGCGAATCTTTTAAACCGGCATGTACCCAGATTTTTCCCGCATCGGTGGATTTGTAAACACCATCACCCTGCATTATGTTGCCTCTAAACTCTGACTCTCCCGTACCAATGTATACGATATCCGGGTCACTATCGGCCACATCCACCGCGCCTACAGAGGACGAATTGATCTGTCCGTCGGTAACTGGGTCCCATGTGTTACCTCCATCGGTGGTTTTCCAAAGTCCTCCGCCGGTAGCACCAAAATAGTATTCGTTCTGTCGGTCCGCGTGACCTGCAATACCAATGGAACGTCCGCCACGGTATGGCCCTGCTACGCGATATTCCATGGATTTAAAAAGTGTAGTGTCCAAAGGTTTGTTCTGCGCCTGTGCATTTGTACCCAAAAGTGAGATACAGAAGCCCAAACCACTTAGTGCAATATGTTTTATCTTTTTAAAGTGTTTCATAATTGTTGTTTTATTGGTTAGATAAATTAGCGATACGCTTCGTTTTGCTCGAGATTTGGATTTGCATCAAGTTCAAATCTTGGGATTGGAAAAACTGCCCTTCCGATTTCTGGAATGCTTACCGCCGGCCCATTGTTTCTGTTGATATTTTGAAGTACATCCATAACCTGTCCTGTTCGGGTCAAATCAAAGAAACGGTGTCCCTCGAAGGCAAACTCCAGTTTTCTTTCTTGCCAGATTAGCTCTAAAACTTCCTGTTTAGTTGCTGGGGTAACTGCAATGGCATCAATACCTGCTCTAGTTCTAACCTCGTTCAAATCGTCGATTGCCCCATCAAGGTCATCGGTCTGGGCCAAGGCCTCTGCCCTATTTAGATACATTTCGGAAATACGGATGATATGGATGTTATCCAGTCCGCCTGCTTTTTGATATTTGATTTGAAAATTGCCGTTGGACTCGGAAAATCCAAATAACTGTCCGCGAACATCCATTGGATCGGATGAAGCCTCCAAATAAAATTCCTGGTGCGAGGTTAAATCCCCACGGCCGCCATTGGGATTGTACCAGTTTCGGATTCCACTTTGATCGGTCGTGTTAAAATCGAGTTCAAAAACCGATTCTTGGTTGGATTTGGTGACAAATATGTCCAAAAAATTTGGGTTCAGTGTGTACTTAGGGTCAGCAATTACATCTGTTGAATAATCGATTACGTCTTCGTAGTATCCTAAATACAGATACAATCTAGAAATTAATGCCCGTGCCGCTCCTTTGGATGCCACTGTTTTGTCGTTGGTATCCGGCAACAGCTCTATAGCGTTCAACAAATCTTCTTCTACTGCCAAATAGGAATCCAGCAGTGCGGGCCTTTCTGGATAGGTGATCTCCTCGATAGATCCCGTTGCCTCTCTAATTACTGGCATACCCATGGTCCCTACCACCCCGGGAACACCTCCGTACACCCGGTTCAAGTCGAACAAGGCCAACGCTCTAATAAAGTATGCTGCGCCCAATTTTGCATCCTTGCTTTCGTCGGTGATATTATCCAATTCTGCAACTTTTTTGAGCACATTGTTGGCAATATTAATGGCAGAATTGGCTCTTTTATAAAAATTATCGTTCTCGGTATTCCCCGCGGCCGATACTTCGTAAGTGTCCATTTCACGATAAAAATCCCAAGTTCCAATACTTTGGGCTATATCGGACGATACATCTCCCATGATCAGGAAATTGTCACCGTAGTAGTCCGAGCTTTGCAATTCGTTGTACATACCGTTTACCGCGGCACGGGCACTGGTCTCATCAGTAACCACTGAAGCTTCCTCCACTTGATTTTCAGGTGTCCTCTCCAGTATATCATCGCATGCGGTGGATATCAACAATCCGAGCACGGTGGTATATCTCAGGAAAGTCTTCACGTTTATATTTATGGTCTTATACATTGGTTTATTTTTTTTTAAGTTTTTCACTCCTATTTCTTTGTTTTTCAATTAAAAACTTAGGTTGATACCTGCCATGATCGTCATTGGGGAAGGAGTGGTAAAAAACTCAACTCCTTGAGTCAATGATGTATCTGCAGTTGCAGTCACTTCCGGATCTAATCCCGAATAATTTGTAATGGTCACAATATTCTGACCTGAAACATATACTCTTGCCGTTGACATTTTTAAAGATTCCGTGATCGAAGATGGCAAAGTATAACCCAATGATATGTTTTTCAATCTTAAATAGGAACCGTCTTCCACAAATCGAGATGGTCTAAGATCCGATGCATAATTGGCCGCAGACATTCTTGGTACATCCGTAATATCGCCCGGCTGTTGCCATCTGGCCAATTGCGAAGTCGTGTAGTTGGTACCCCTACTACCACCATGTTCCATAAAAAAGCGTGTAAAGTTCAATTGCTCGTTTCCGTAGGAGAATTGCCAGAAAAAGCTAAGATCTATTCCCTTGTACTTCAAAGTATTGGTAAGTCCGCCAAAAAAGTCCGGGTTGGCATCGCCAACAATATATCGGTCGGAGCTGGTAGAAAACTCCCCATCCCCATCATAATCTTCAAAAATGGCATCACCTGTCTGTGGATCTACGCCCAATTGTTTGTGCATGTAGTAGGAATACATCGGTGCACCTTCTTCATATCGGAACAAATCCCTGTTGTACACATTGAAAGGAGCTGCCAGATCTAAAATCTTATTTCTATTCCCGGAAATATTTCCATTGATGTACCAAGTCAAATCATTATCCGTTGGGAATACTTCCACACCCAGACCTATTTCCACACCTTGGTTTTGGATCGCTCCCGAATTTTGGATCACCGACTCAAATCCGGATGTAGTTGGCACAGGTACTTCCAACAATAGATCTTCGGTCTTTTTATAATAATAGCCGGCCGTAAAGTTGACTCTGTTATCGAACATGGTCATATCCATACTGATATCCGTCTGCTTTGTAGTTTCCCACTTGAGCGAAGGATTTTCCAATTGTAGAGGACGTACGCCTGGCTCAGAGGTGTATGCAGCTCCTTCCCAAAGACCGACCGAATTAAAATCGGTAATTCCACTTTGGTTACCGGTGATACCGTAGCCCACCATAAACTTTAGGTTGTTTAAAAACTTTACGTCCTGTAAAAATTTTTCTTTGGATATGACCCATCCCAAGCCTACCGCCGGGAAAATTCCCCAACGATTGTCCTTTCCAAATCGGGATGAGGCATCGCCCCTTAAGTTTAATGTGACCAAATATTTTTGATCAAAATTATAATTGACCCTCGAAAATATGGAGGCCAATCCATAGCTCGTGCTTCCTGAACTGGCATCTAAAATAGCTGCTGAGCTTATTTGTCTAAAATCGTTGGTAGGAAAACCGGTCCCACTCGAAAAACCATATCTTCTGATCGACTTTTGAACGGAATTACCCACCAAAATATTAAATGCATTTTTTTCCAAATTAAACTGATAACTCAAAACATTTTCCTGAATCCAGTTATAATCATCTAGGGTATATAAATCTGCACTTCCCTGTACGGCACTACCCGCATTTGTATTGGTATTAAGGTATTCCGTTTCCCTATTATTGGTATAATCCGCACTAAATGAAGATTTTAACCTCAACCCGGGCAAAAAGGTATATTCGGCAAAAACGGTACCTAGAAATCTTCCTGTTTCCATTTGGATATCCACATCGTTGATCGTTGCCAAAGGGTGGTCAATGGTAGGGATCCGATTATAGTTGCCATCTGCATCCAACACCTCCATATTTGAAGGGTAAAAGTGCGAACCGGCAAAGGCTCCGGCAATATTGTCGCTATTCGGCACTATATCCCGATTGGAACGGGAGTATAGCATACTTGTTCCCATATTTAGTTTGGAATTGACCCTAAAATCCATGTTCACCCTTCCTGAGAAACGCTCAAAACCAGAGTTTTTGATCAATCCCTCTTGCGAATAGTTGTTGGCCGAAACAAAGTATCTTGCTTTTTCTCCTCCTCCTTTCACGGAAAGATCTATGTTTCGAATGGGAGCTCCATCGTTCACCACCAAAT
Source organism: Flagellimonas sp. ABD4_174 (assembly GCF_056160185.1). Lineage (NCBI taxonomy): Bacteria > Pseudomonadati > Bacteroidota > Flavobacteriia > Flavobacteriales > Flavobacteriaceae > Flagellimonas > Flagellimonas sp. ABD4_174. Next base: position 1,290,176 of record NZ_JBSWWP010000001.1, on the reverse strand, counting down.
CGTTCCAATTGGTATTAACGGCGTTGGCCGGATCGGCATAGGGCTCTGGACGGCCATTGTTACGGGCACTCTCATTCATAAGAGTTTCGAACTGTTGGCCTGTTACCAATGATGGTTTCTTTACATAACTCTGTACACCTCCATAAACTCCAATACTGACCACGGCCTTGTCCCGCGTACCTTTTTTAGTAGTAATGAGTACCACTCCGTTTGCCGCCCTGGAACCATAAATTGCAGTAGCAGAAGCATCTTTTAAGATATCTATGGATTCAATATCGGCAGGGTTTATATCTGCAATTGGGCTAACCGTTGCTCCACCGACATCGTTTTGGGAAAGGTTTCCACTTTGGATTGGAATTCCGTCCACTACATAGAGTGGATCACTGGACCCACTTATGGAAGAGGAACCACGGACCCTAACAAAAACACCTCCTCCTGGATCGCCCGAGTTGGTGGAAACAAATACTCCGGGAGCACGCCCTTGTAAAAGTTGATCTGAGCTAGCCACCGGTAGGTTTTCAATTTCCTCTGCCTTAACCGACGAAACATTACTGGTCAAAGTTTCACGGTTCTGCTCACCATAGGCAACTACCACTACTTCGCTCAACTGCTCCGAATCTTCCACCATGGTTATAGTAAGGTTGCTTTGGTCGTTTACCGGTACTTCCAACGGTTTAAATCCTAAATAGGTTACTGCCAAAACTGCCCCCGGAGCAACGGTCAATGAAAACTTACCATCAAAATCGGTTTGTGTTCCGTTTGAGGTACCTTTTTCTACCACATTTGCTCCCGGCAACGGCATTCCATTATTATCGGAAACAACTCCACTGATTTGGTTTTGTTCGTTCTCAAGGTCCTCCTTGGGCATCGCTTTTTTAGCCGTAGGCGGATTCGCAGCTATATTTACAATTATCTGACGACCTTGAATGGCATAGGACAATTTTGTGTTTTTAAATACGGTGTTCAATACATCCGTAATATCACCATTCTCTATCTTTAAGGTTACTTTTTGATCTAAAGAAGCAATACCACTTTCATACAAAAAACGGTAGGTAGTCAACGATTCTATCTTTTTGAATACTTGTTCCACCGTCACATTTTTCATGTGCAGATTTAGTGGGACTTCGGATGACCGATCGTTTGCCTGAAGCTGAAAAAGACTCAGCGCCAAGAAAAAGGTTAACAGATTAAGCTTGGACCTTTTGACCGTTGATTGGTCTGGCCTAATAATCCTAGTTGGGGTTTTTTCCATGTTATTTGAGTTTGAAGTTAGTTATTAGTAAAGCCAATTGGTTTTTTGGCCCAACACTGGTTGGACTAATTGGCCTGGTTTCTTATGGTTGTATAAGAATTCGTATTTGCTCGGGAACTATCAGGTGTTTTTTATTCTATTTGTATGGTTTTGCCATCTATTTGGTAATTGTAGCCCAGTATATTCTTCATTGATCGAAGCACATCATCTATGGTTTCAATCTCCACACTGAATCTGGCGTTCAACACTTTATTATTTAAATCGGTGTTTTTGTTTTCGATACTTACATTGTACCTGCGCTCGAGCATGGTGAGTATTTCATTAAAAGGAGTGTCCCTAAAAACCAGTTCACCTCCTATCCAACTTGTATAAAGGTCTACATCCACTTCGGACATGCGAGAAGAAAGTGTTGTTTTGTTCCACGATCCCTTGGTGCCGGGGGTCAGTATCATATCCCCTTCATCGGTTTCCGAGTTTCTCATGGCCACCTGCCCTTCAACAAGTACTGTTTGTATTTCTGGGTTCTCTGGATACGAACTCACATTAAACTGTGTACCCAATACTTCCACGGTTACTTTATCGGAATGCACCAAAAACGGATGGGCCTTATCCGAGGTTACATCAAAATAGGCCTCTCCTTTTATAAATACCTCTCTATTTTTTCCTTTGATAAAATTTATTGGATATGTAATGGTCGTTCCTGAATTAAGATGAACCAAGGTACCGTCGGACAACTCAAGTTCGAACACTTGTCCATATGGAATCTTTAATTCGTTGTATTCCAATTTTTTGATACTGGACTGTGATACGTACTTGATCCTGTTCCCTTTTTGTTCGGCGATGAGCTCCCCGGTTGAAGAGCGGATCTGGCCATTGCCGTCCTCATCAATAATCCGAACATCGTGATCGGCTCCTTTTAAGGTCACCACTTCCCCATTGACCGGCTGTTCGGGCAGTTCTGGAGATTTAACTATTTTAAAGATAATTGTGGCCCCTAACAGCACAATGGCCACTGCGGCATACTTTAGAACATTTTTCCACAAGGGCACTACCCGTGTTTGTACTCCATTTTTCTTTTGCAGTCTTTTTTGGAATCGTGTCCATTCTTCATCGATGTTGAGCGAACGTGTTTCCTCCAAATAACTTTCCACCAATCCTTCCGAATGTAATTTCTGTACCAACTCCTTTTCTTCGGGAGTCAAGTCTTTCAGCAATTCCTGATCAATAACATCCGAGGATTTAATCCGGTGCAATAATTGTCTTAGTCTTGATTTTTCCACAACTGTGTTTTTCTAATTATAAGTAGGGACAGTTTTACAATAGGGTGACAGTTGCTTGTTAAATTTTAACTTTTTTCTAAAAAAACATGGTTGTAAGACAATTTTTTTACACATTTAATGAGCAATTACTATTTTTATGAAGGTTTTTCTAATCTCAAAAATACCTGTAACCCCAATAGTGAAAGAAAAATTGAATAGTGACAACGTGGATATAGAACTTCAATTCAAAGAAAATTATGAGTTGTTGCTGATAACATCCTACACTATTCTTAAGGATAAAAATATTGCCTGCGACATTGTTCAAGATTTTTTTGAATACTACATCAACAAAAATGAATCCATTGCGCTAAAAGTATCTTTCCAAGCGTATGCAGTGCGTGCTGTAAAAAACATGAGCTATACTTTTTTACGAAAAACCAGTCAAGAAAGAGCTCTACTTCAAAATCTTCCAAAAGAAACAGAAGTAATCGACCATCCGGCCATGGAAGTTGACCCACGGGAACTTAATCTTTCTAGGCTAATGGAATCTTTGCCTCCAAAAAGAAAAAAAATCTTTGAAGCTTCGGTGATCAATGGCCATAGCTATGCTGAGATCGCCGAGGCCAATGGCATATCTGTAAACACGGTAAAAACCCAGATAAAGCGAGCCTATGCCTTTATGCGAGCCACCGTAAAGACTTTCCTTTTTTGAACAAAATTGGCCTTTAGCTAGTTAGGCCCTTTATAATTTAGGTCTTGCAAATCAATTTCCCCAATTTTCTGGGTAAGCTCTGCATTAGAGTACAGCTCCATTGCCGGCTCTAAGAAATGATAGCTGTAACGAGCTCCATACACGAAAGGGTTGTCCGTTTGAAAATCTTTAAAAACCGACCTTACTTTCATGGTAAGCTGTAGGAGTACGCTTTTATCATTGATCAGGGCCTCGGCCTTTTCCGGGGCTATCTTAAAGAGGACATACCCATTTATATACTCCACTTGGCTCGTTTTATTGGCAATCTCTTGCCCATACGGTGTCTGGGGCAAAAATTCAGAAAAATAATCCAAAGAAGACACCTTGATCGATTTGCTTCTTAAAGGTAATTGAATCCAGAATCCACCTTTGTCAAAATCATATTGCCCGTGAAACTTTATATCATGTACCAGCTGAAAATCTTCGGTCCCGTCCAAAAAAAAGGCTTCGCTCCATTTTAATATGGTGTCCAAATACTTGTCCACAAACGAAACATACCTTTCGTTCTCGGTAAAATCATCGGCCTGGTGACCGCCCCATTTACGAACAAACGGACTTTTTCCGTCGCCGCTCCAATCGTTCATAAAATATTCCCTTTTTAAGGCATCGGTACCCATATCAAAAGCAAACTCTTTTAATACTTTTTGCGCCAGACTGGATTTCGCCTCTTGCTCTATGATCTTTCCTTTGGTCTGTTGGGTAAGGGTCGTTTTATCCATCGCCTTAAAATGCTCTTTTAACATATGGATACGTACCAAATGGGCAAAACCCGTATAGCCCAAGCCCGTGAGGTTTCTTTTGTCCGCCGCCTCCTTTGAAAGATCTACCTGCTTGGGGTTGTCCCGCTTCATATAAAAATCCACCGCCCCAAATCGGGGAAGCCCCTTGTGTTTTTGAATCACTATATCCTTAAAGGCAGGATCCGGAGATTTGTACACCAAATAATCCGATTCGTTATACGTGGTTTTTGATTGCTCTACGGTCTTGGGGGATGCCGATTTATCTTGATCGTTTTTGACCGTTACAGGACCTTTAGCGTCCCCAGCTTCCTTAGTGCCACTTTTATTTTCGGTAAAAACAACATCTATCCCATTGTTTGCCTTTTTGAGCAATTTTTCTTCTGCTTGTTGTTTCAGCTTTTTGAAAAATTGGGCATTGGCCTTGGGCAATATGGTAAACACTAGCCCCGCCATGATCAACATATATGCCCGATTGTTGCCCATTTTGATTATTGTTTAAGATTTGCACTATTTATATCCACCTCGCCCATTTTATCGGTAAGTGCCACATCTTTGTAAAATTCAATAATCGGACTCTCCAGTTCGTATTCCCAATTTACAGAGGTCATATTATAGGGTTTGGGGTTTACCCGAACCTTGAACACCACAAAAACCGGTGACCTTGGAATTAATTTGTAGTTCTTGGCCTTTTGGGCATCTATGGGCAAGAATATTTTTTTGCGTTGGTGCCTTATTGCTTTCTCGTTCTCGGTGTAGGGTATAAAATTGGAATGATGTAGTATGAAATCCCCTCCTATGGAAAATAGATTCCCTATCCAATAGCCTTTTTCTTTAAAATCATATTTTTCGGCCACCAGACCCTTTGCCACATAATATGCAACCTCGCTGCCATCGGCATAGAAGGTCTTACTCCAATCTTTTAGAGTGTCGAAATAATTCTTCACAAAATCGGTATAACTGCGGTTCTGGGCAAACTCGTTGTTACCCATGCCCCCCCAATAGGAAACGTTGATCCGCTCTCCTGAAGGATTATAGAAATTACAGGGCGATGCTGCTTCGGAATCACAAAAATAGTCTTTCAATTTATCGTCGGATAGCGTTTCCCCTGCCAGGATCCTTACCTGATTCTGGGCAAATTCCGAATTCCTTTTACTCAGGTCTGCTGTTGAGTTTTGATTTTTAATGAGTTTTGAACGGTCCATATCTTTGAACGTTTCCTCTAAAAACCGCATCTCCAAAATAGCCTTATAGGCCTTATTGGTAATCAGTTTGTGTGTATTTCTCTTGAAATGTAGCGCTCCATATCTTGGCAAACCCTTATGGGATTGAATCACTACATCTCGAAAATCTTTGGATGGGGCCGGGAATCGCAATACTTCCTGATCTTGATTCTGGCCAGTATTTTTTACGTTGACCGGCTTTGCCTGGTCAGCAGGATTGTTGGACCCAACCTTGGGTGGAGATTGTACAACAGGGCCGGTTGAAGCTGTATTGTTTTCCCCGTTTAAAAATTTATCCGTTTTGGAGTTTGCCGTTTCTACAACCTTATCCTCTATGCTTTTTTTTATTTTCTTAAAAAATTGGGCATTCGCAGAAATAGGCTTCAAAAAGACCATTGCCCCGAACAAGATCAATAGAATCGTTTGTGTGTTTTTGGTTCTCATCATTTGTTATCTGATTTTGGTCACCATCGTATTAATATCAATTTCGCCAACCTTTTTCGTCAAGCTGTCATCCGAATAGATTTCAATTATCGGGGAGTTCAATGTGAATGTGGTTTTTAGCTGGTCTGCCCTATAACTTTCGAGTCCGTTCAACTTTCCGGTCACATTGAACACCAAATGTATCTGCTGTACTTTTTCCGAAAAGGTTTCGGCTTTCTCAGGCGACATTTTTAATAATATGGAGGCACCGTTGGGGTGCATTAATTTTCTTTCTGCTGAATTGCCAGGCTGCAATCCATACCACTTTAACAAAAATCCTTGATTGTAAAATTGATGTGTTATCAACCAAAACCCTCCGGCTTTAAAATCGTATTTCCCCAGATGGGTCCTGGTCACATAGTATCCATTAAGTGTATTGTCTGGGAGCAACGTACTTCCCCATTTTACGATTACGGGCAAATTGTTCTTGGCAAAAGAGGTGTAGGCCCTTAGTTGCTGAAACTCGGTGGCTCCCCTCCCGCCCCATGGCCTTATGTTCCTTGGCTCGTTGTAATATCCTGCTTGTGGAAATCTCGATGTACAATCCGAATCTTCTTTTTGATTACAGAAATAGCTCATTGCGTGTTCATTGGTGCTGAGCGCATTAGCAAGAAGCAAAGTATGTTGCTGGGCGGTATGGGACATTTTATCTTTTTCGAACATCGTATTGGTTCGCTCTGTAAAATAATCCGTGTCCATAGCCGCAAACATCTCTTCTTTAAACCTAATCTTTAAAAGTTCCGCAAAAGCATGTCTACTGGCATTGTTGTGACTGAATCGCTTGTCGATATCCACATACGTTGCATCACTCGGCTTTACGTAACTGCCATCCGATTTTAAATAATACTCATCTTGCACCCCAAAACGCAATTTGTTGTTATGCGTCTGTAGCGACAGATCTATAAAATTGGGTGAAGGGGCTTTGTAGACCTTCTCTTTTCCTTGCCCCCAAGCAGAATAAAGGCCGGAAAATGCGATGAATATAAATAGTATTTGTTTCATAAATCAATGAGTTAGATCGGCAAGGGACAATGTTTTGAAGTGTTGTGTCAGTGCCTCGTCGGTATAAATTTCCAAATCGGCGTTTTCGTGCGAATATGTAAATTCTAAGGGTTCAGAAGCAGCCACCATAGGTTTGTTCGCCCATTTTACCTTTATTTTTTTCACGGCATACAAACGTCTTGTCCCTTCTTTCTGAAATTGCTCTGCTATTTGTTCATCTATCTGAAGTAAAAATTTGATGGCCATCCTCTTATCAACCGCGTTTCGGAGCGCTAACTCGAAAGGTTTCACGGGTTCGAACTCCACCTTGTTCAAGATGCCCTGCTTCATCGGAAAAATGTTATTTAGCTTTAGAAGGTGATATACGGTATATCCTTTTTTATCAAAATCATAAGTACCGCCAATATTCAGTATAGATACATGGTAAACAACCAACTCATCGTTCTTCATAACAGTTTTGCTCCAATCCAAAAGTGGGTCTAAACAGTTATCGACGAAAGACGTATAGTTGCGAAGAATTTCAAATTCATTTTTGCCCTGTCCGGCATTCCTACACTCTTCTGCCAAGCATAGATCTGGAGCCACCCGACGCCGTAAAAACCGTTGTAGAAAGGCCGAATTCGCATCTTTTTCGGACATATTGGAGGTCATTGTGGTCAACCGCTCCCGATCCAGGTCTTTCATAAACGGTTGTAGATACTTTAGACCGACCAATAAGGCAAAATTGCTCTTGCCCGAAGAAACGGTCTTACTTTTCTGCATGCCATTAGGGTCGCCGGCACCACGAACCGGTCTGCCTCCCCGTATTCCCTGTCTTTGTCCGGTAGCCTGTCCCCGATACATGTTCAAAGCCCCGAAACGCAGCAAGCCCTTATGTGTTTGCAATGTTATGGAAACAAATTTGTCAGAAGGCGCTTGGAGCACGACCAGTTCTTTATCACTTGTAAATTGTGCTCTGCCGACCAGAATTCCCAAAAAATAGAAAACGATGTACAAAATTGATCTTGCCATAATTTTATCCCTCATATTTTAATCCCAAGTAATGGTTCCGTCCAAGGTCAAAATCACATTGGTATCGGTATTGATTACCGTTGTTTCCTCTAAAGTAATGGTTTTCGCCTCAAAATCAACCTCATACCCGTCACCACAAGCAATAAAAAAGTTTTGATAGGGAGAAGTGCAGGCATGCCTATATTCTTCACCATCTTTTACTATGGTCATGGATATACTTTTGTCTATATTTGGTGAACCTCCAGTGGAGAAATCCGCAGCTACGATTACAAACCCGTTTTGGTCATTTTCATAGACGAGCTCGTTATCAACAACCGCTATGTTTTCCGACATCAGGATTACCGATTTATTGGTACCCGACAACGCAACATTGCCAACTTCCAAATTACCGACCGTCAAGCTTGTTCCCAGTACCTGCGTTTCATTTCCTGACAAACGTATGGTCCCTTGTGCTGTGGTCAGTGTGTCCTCATTATCGTCTTCGTTGTTGTTATCGCAACTAAAAAGTAAAAAAAACATGGCAGATAACAAGCAGTACATAGTTTTAAATTTCATATAGTTGATGGTTTATGTATATAGCAATCTCTAAACTATATTTTTAAAACGAAGTACACCACCTTGATTTATTCTACGTGCCCATTTAATACCGTACCGTACCCGATGGGTAGATATCCGCAATACCCACTTTATGGTTATTTTTTTGGACAAAAGGATTAAATTTGGAAGCAACCAACCTCTCAACATGCGCCCAACCATACCAAATAGTCTTTGTTTTTGTTTGCTTTTTCTTATTGTTTTTAATGTCCGGTCACAAGAAAAAACCCTAGACTCCTTAAAGGTCGAGTTGCGGAACCACACCCTTCAAGACACCGTTAGAGCAAGCCTATTGATCCGTACCGTTTCTGAAATGACGTATTCTGACCCGAATGAGGCCTTTCCTTTAATTGATGAATCGATTTCGATTTCTAGAAATGAAAAATGGACGAAGGGCGAAGCCTTGGGATTACGGCAAAAAGGCAACCTCTATTACGTATTGGGAGACAACCTAAATGCATTGGACGCTTATCAAGAAGCAGTGCTTCTGAGCAAGAAAATATCGGACAAACCCCTTGAGTCCAGCTTATTGAGCAACATAGGCAATATACATGCAGATCTAAAAGAGTATGATCGCGCTCTGGAAAATTATCGTGCTTACCTTAATACTGCCCGGGAATTGGGCAGTCGACCTGATGAAATTAAGGCACTTTCCAACATAGCCATTGTGTACAACGACTCCGAAAACTTTGAAGAAGGAATTTCGTATTTGGAAAAAGCATTGGAACTGGCCAAACTTGAGAACAATGATCTATTTGTGGCCGCCATTACCAACAACCTGGCGTTGGCCCAAAAAAAAGCAGGTGCCCACGAAAAGGCCTTGGTAAACTACCAAAAGGCCGCAGACTTGGCCCAACAAATCGGCAACAAATACATCGAAGCCTCTGCACTGAACAGTATTGGAGAAATCAATGCGCTACTGCAAAATTTTTCAGTTGCCGAGACCAATGCCGATCGCGCCCTTTCCATTTCCAAGGAAATCGGGGCCGTGGAGTGGCAAGCAGATTCGTGGAAAGTCCTTAGCAGTGCTTATGAAAACAAAGGCAAAATGGCCGATGCACTTTATGCTTACAAGGAATATATTACACTAAGGGACAGCGTGTTGAGCGAAGAAAAAAAATCGGAACTGACCCGAAAGGAAATGCAGTTCAAAATGGAGCGTCAACAGGCCATAGCCCAAGAAGAAATAAAAAGAGAACGTTTGGTGAAGAATGGTTATTTGATCGGCACATTGGTGCTCTTGATCATAAGCGCCTTGGGATATGTTTTTTACAAACGTAGGCGAGATGCCTTGGAAAAAAAGAAAACTGCCGAGTTTAATGCCAAAGTGGCCGAGACGGAGCTAAAGGCCCTGCGCTCTCAGATGAATCCCCATTTTATATTCAACTCGCTAAATTCGATAAGCGATTTTATTGCACGAAAAGACATCAAACAAGCGGATGATTATCTGGTAAAATTTTCCAAGCTGACCAGATCTATCCTTGAAAACTCGGAAAAAAAATGGATTCCTTTGGAGGAAGATCTAGAACTGATGGAACTTTACATACAGTTGGAAGCTTTGCGTTTGGAAGAGAAACTCACCTATACCATTACCATTGACGAGTCCATTGAAACCGACAATACTTTGATACCACCTTTTATTTTACAACCATTTATAGAGAATAGTATTTGGCATGGCATCGCTCCAAAAAACGGGCTTGGGCAAATAGACCTTTCCATTAAAAAAGCTGAAGGCATGCTTGTTTGTTCCGTGGACGATAATGGTGTAGGACGATTAAAAAACCATGGCCAAACGCACAAGAACAACTCATTTGGGTTAAAAATTACAAGGAATCGAATAGATATTATCAACCATTTAAAAAATACCAAAGGATCACTTAAATTGTTTGATAAAAACGAAGGGGTCCGTGTAGAGATCAGACTTCCGTATGAAGCCCAATTTTAATGCCCTATGCTAAAAGCAATAATAGTAGACGATGAACAACATTGCATAAACCGACTGGACGGTTTACTCCAAGAGTATGGAAACGATGTAAATGTTTTGGCACGATGCCATTCCATTAAGGAGGCAAAATCAGAAATAGAACGTGAATCCCCGGATATTTTATTTTTGGATGTTCAATTGGGGAACAACACCGGATTCGACCTACTTTCACAATTGTCCCAAATCGATTTTGAAGTAATCTTCACCACATCTTATGACAACTATGCATTAAAGGCTTTTAAATTTTCGGCATTGGATTATCTCTTAAAACCTATCGACAAAACAGATTTTATCCAATCGCTTCAAAAACTACGACAACAAAACAACTTAAAGGAAACATCAAAAAAGATTGATGTCCTTTTCCATAACTTTAAAGATACCAACGATTCCTCAAAACGGATAGCAATCCCAACCATTGAGGGTTTTACTATGGTGGACACCGGTAACATTGTACGATTGCAGTCCGATGCCAACTACACGCATATTTACACCGCTACCCAAAAAAAGATTACGGCATCCAAGACCATTAAATTTTTTGAGGAGCTTTTGGAAGGACAAAATTTTTTCCGGGTACACAAATCCCATTTGGTACATCTTAAATTCATAGAATCCTACAATAAAGGGAAGGGCGGATACTTAACCCTGTCCGACGGCAATAAAATTGAGGTCGCCGTACGAAGAAAAGAAGCTTTGCTCAAACGGTTAATGTAATTTCAAATCCGATGGTTCTCCCGAGGAAGTATCAAATAACGAATCACAAGATCAGTTAAGGCCCATCAACAAAAAAGCCCCCAGAAAATTCCAGAGGCCTTAAAAATAAGATCACAGTTTGATCAATGGGCATAAAACTCCATCGCTTCTTTGGTAATACCATGCCATTTTTTGGCAAGTTGAAGTTCCCCGTTCAGTTGTAAATATTCGTCTGCATTATAAAGCTCAAAACTGATCGGTGCAGCACTTTTGTCCTTGGAGTAAAAAACAAGTTCTATTCTTTCCAAAATTTCCTCGGTTTTCTTGTTCACCCTAACACGTTGCTTTGCCTCATTCACCTCGCATTTAAGTAGTGTATTTACAGGCACGGTCTTTTCCACAATCTTATCTTTGGTTTCCTTATAAAACAAAATATAGTTTTTGGCGCTGGATATGCCTAACGCCATTTTACGTCCATAATCCACGTTGGCAACGTCGGACCCGAGTGATGCAGCTATATTCTTTAATTTATCCAGAAGTTCTTTTTGTTTTCTCTTTTTTCCTTTTGCCATGAGTACAAATGGCATAGCGGAAAGGGCTATAACTACAACCCCAATACTAATTGTCCCTAATTCCATTTTTTGATTTTTTAAATAAAATAATATAACCCAGCACGTATGTGAGGGCTTAAATAGATGTGTATGACACAATCCATGTCACGGAAAAATCAAAAAGATTTCAAAAAAAGAAATGGAAAGGATAAAGTAAATTGGCCTTGTTCTTATTAATGAGGCCATTTGGTGAATTTATTGGAAGCGCATCTAGATGAGAAACCATCGGATGCAATAGACCATGTAAACCTGCGACAATGTGACTATCTGTACCTAATTGTTGATTGTTCTCCGAAGCACTGCTAATATAATCGGAATAAACAGCGGGCAATGTGTGCTGGAAGCCATCGGACGTATCGTCCAATTGGTACCATTGTTGACTTAGTGCCTTTGGAGATCCATGGACCGAATGGAGTGATGAATACCCCAATGCCATCGCCCAAGCATACACTGCCAACAATGCAACAAAAACATATGATTTTCGCCCTTTTACCAATTTTAAATACATTGATTCAATCAGCAAAAGTATAATAATTTGTTATGCCAACATTATTTTACAATGAAAGAAAAACAAATACTTCTAAATCAGAATTCAATAGGTAAGCGTGTTGTACCCTTTGGCCTGCAACTGCAAGATTCGGACGGACCATGTGGGGACCGGAACAAGACCTTCGATAATCTGCTCTTTGGTAACATTTTGTTTTTTCATGGCAACACTGCAAAGGCTTACGCGCACCTTTGACCTATATTTTTGAAAAAAGACCTCCAATTCCGATCCCTTTACCAATTTTGCCACAATTTTACCTTTTACCACAATTTCATAGTCGGTTATTTCCGCCCCATTTTCCACCAAAAAATCGTACATGCTCAAAGCTCCTTTAAAATGTCGCTCGTCACTTACGCCGATAGCGAACTGGGTCGTATTTTTTAAATCGTTTACCGTTTCGGCATCCAATTGGGACTGCCCGATCGCTTTTTGATTGGATAAACTAAAAAAAGCAATAAAGAGAATCAGTGTAGGGAATATTTTTTTCATGATCTTTTTGGTTTTAGTTGGATGGTTACGAGGGCAAATCGGTTCGCCCATCAATACAATTGCTCTTAGATTTCTTTGGATAAGACAAGACCAATTTAACAAAAAACAATGGCTTACTTAAATTAATATACCCGAATTCACATTTTTAGCGATTTGATTCGGAAATTAAAGGCAATTATCCGTAAAGTTCAATAAGTCCTAAATTGAAATATCGATAAACATCAAAAAAACTAAGTTAGAACCAACCGCATCTACCTTATGGGAATTTTTAAACCAAATTTTTCAAACAGGCATTAAGCCTTAGAAAGAATTAGACACCTTTTTCTTGTTTTTTCCTAAGAACCGCCCCATTTTTTTGTCCTGTATATTTTCCTTCATCAATGGCAATCTTCCCGTTGATGATACTATATTTTAACCCTTCGGCCAATTTAAAAGCATCTTCATAAGTAGCTTTATCCATAAAAGTAGCGGGGTCAAAAATAATGATATCTGCAAAATACCCCTCCAACAACTTACCCCGATTGGGGATCCGAAGAATATCTGCTGTTACTGCACTGCTTCGGTTAATGAAGGCTGCTGTAGTTAATACACTATCCTGCTTAACATAGGTATTATATTTTCTTGGAAACGAACCATACTTTCTCGGGTGTCCCGAACCGCCATCCGAACCAGTTACCACCCATGGCTCATCCATAAAATTTGCAATGTCATACCTGGTCATATTAAAGGAGGCGATCTTTGCATAACCTTCCTCCAAGATTTTAAAGACGGTTTCTTCTGGAGACATATTATGAATCTCGGATATTTCCTCAAGATTTTTACCTTCATACAGTTTGTTGGGCGACTGAACGATCAATAAGGTTTTTGGCCCTCCCCTTCTTGCGATATTAATTTTGGTTTCTTCCAATATCTTAGTTCTTTGCCCAGAGGTATTAATACGAACAACCAACGAATCCCTACCCCCACTTTCTGCCCAGCGTGGTACTACTGCAGCTTGAAGTCCAGTAGCCGATGCGTTATATGGGTATTGATTTGCGGTTACCTGAACTCCCTTTTCTTGTGCAGCTTCAATAATGGTTATAATGGAATCACTTTGTTTCCATACATCTACTCCCAAACATTTAATGTGCGAAATATGTACGGGCAAACCCGCTTTTTCTCCGATTTCTATGGTTTCTTTTATTGCGGGGATCAATCCTATGGAGTATGTGCTTTCGTCTCTCAAATGTGTATCATAGACACCTTTTGTTTCGGCAACGACTTCTGCCAATGCTATTATTTCATCGGTATCGGAATAACTTCCCGGGGCATAGAACAATCCGGTGGACATACCAAAGGCCCCTGCATCCATTTCTGCTCGGATTACCTTTTGCATTTTTGTTATTTCTTGCTGTGTTGCCTTACGGTCGCTGGATCCTACTACCATTTTCCTTACCGTGCCATGCCCTACAAACACTGCTACATTGGTACCGACCCCATGCTCTTCGCATTTGGCAGCATATTTTACGAATGGATATGGGCTACTACCATCGTTGCCCACTACTACCGTTGTTACGCCTTGAAAAAGAAACGGTTTATTGTCCGACAAATTTTCGTTTACCAAATCGTTGGTTGCATGTGTATGGGGATCAATAAAGCCCGGTGATACTGTCAATCCTGCGGCATTAATTATTTTTGAAGCGTTTATTTGAACTTTGCCCGCACTGCCAACATAAGCGATTTTATCTTCTTTAACGGCTATATCCACTATACTCGGAACGGTATCCATCCCATTGTACACGGTTCCGTTTTTAATTAGTATATCGGCTTTAATTGCAGGGTGGGTACAGGCTGCAACAAATAGCAATGTGAGCACTGCACCGACACAAAACACCTTATATTTAATCTTTACACCCAATTGATCAGAGTTTCATTAGTTGCCTCATCATCCATAAATATAGGTGAAACCTAACAAAGTCATAGTTTTAATTGTCATTGAACCTATCATTTTAAAACACTTTGCCCAATGCATTACTGATTTTAATCCACCCAGACTCATCTTGCCGAAGTTTTGAGCGCTCTTGCTCTATATGCACAAATCTACCTGTTGTCCCTGTTGCCGGCACACTGCAAGGAGATGCCGAACCGTTTATATATCTGCCCTGAGTATTATCGAACGCGGCATAACGTGTCCAATTTAGATCAATGTGAGGAATTTTAAAGGTCAAGGTATTATCCTCTTCAAGAAGGGCATCCTTAAGCATAACCACATAATCTTTTGCTGGTGTTTTATTGGTACCGTTGCTTAAAATTACGTCAGGGTCGGTCGGCTCCTTACCAAATCCATGGAGTTGAACAAAAACACTGGAAGGAAGTGCATTAAACAGATTTTCGGTTGTGACCTGAAATGTAGTATTGGTATTGTGTGGAACATCTGATATCCTGTATGCCCCAAAATTTGAGCTACAAGATTTGGTCGTGCCATCGCATGTAGAGGAACCTTCTTGATCACATCGGTGTGCCCCGCTTAAAAACAATGCCCTAGCTACGTTTCTTCTAAAGGCGAATGCTGCCTGGTATCCAGTTTTTTGATCGTGCAATACGTGAGGAGCAGCCAAAACCAAGTCTTTTCGTTTTGGGGTCTTGCTAAAAACATAAGTCCCCCAGTAGTTCTGTCTTTCTTGATATTCCTTTATAACATAGTAAACTTGATTCGGAGAGGAATAAATATCCGTAAACTCCACTATCTGATAATTTAGGTACACGGCTTCATCAACAGCTTTGGTGATGTCTTCATCCAAAATAGCATCTATAATGGAGTCCCATTGATCCAATTCGTTGTCCGTGGGGACTTTGTATTTCTTGGCCGATATACCCGGCACAATATCCAGCAAATCCCTTAAGTAATCCTCCAAGTTACCGGAGGCAAACTGCAGTTCCGCCACAAGGGGGTCGGATGTATGTACATTGATAGGGTCGCTGAGATTAGATGAGTTTCCTGCTTCATCGGTAGCCAGTACTTGAAAAGTATAATCGGTTCCCGGTAACAGATCATCCAAATAATAAGATGGCTTGCCCGACCCCACTAAAAATTCACCGTTTTGGTACAAGGAGTAATTCTTTACGTTTACATTATCTTCTGCGGGGTTCCAATACAAAAATAATGTCCGTTGTGTAATATTTTCGGCCTTTAAACCTACTGGTATGGTAGGGGGGTCCAGATCTACAGCTGTTTCAGTATTTTCTTTATCCTCGGATGAGCAAGAGATTGCTCCCAACAATAGGCACAAAACACTTATAATTGCTTGCGAACAACTTCTTCTTTTTATTATTAAATCCATAACTTTTAATTTAAGTCTCCAATTAATGAGGTTTAGTCTTCAGCTTCATAAACAATGATATTATCCAAATCGAACGATTCTGCCGTGGCTCCTGATTGTATTTGAACAACCAATTGATACGAGCGAATTCCTTTTTGAAATCCGCTGTTTACCTCCATCCATTGGCCAGCTACGGCCTCTACATCATCGTTATAGATATTTATTAGTTCCAAAACCTCATCGCCATTGTCTGTGGTGATATTTGCATAGGCGTGGATACCATCCAAGTCCTCCCAACTGGTATCCCCAAAGAAAACTTCAAAAGAGATTCCCGAGTTGTTTTGCCCTTCGGGAACATGTACCGTATCAAAAGTTATTCTCAGAGCGCCATCAGCGTCTTCCGAATGGAATCCCTGTACTCCATCCGGATATTCTTCGTAATCCTCGAATAAAGACATTACTCCTATGCGTTCTTCCGAAAAGCCAAGGCTACTGGTACTGATATTGGGAATGGCCAAATACTCGGTATCGAAGCCTAACTCATTATCTGGTCCGGACCCTTGCGCTACGTAATCCACGTAGGGCGGACTTGGTCCATTGATCAGGTCGAGTGTTTCATCGTTTGTACCATTTCTATTGTAAACATCTTCATCGCCCGCTACGGCAGGTTCTTCGAAAGAAGTTCCTCTGATCTTTACACCAGGCGGCTGATAGAACCCAATGGTAAATTCCATTGCATTGTAATGTTCAGATTGCTTTAACCGGTCTGTGGTTTGTCCACCTTGGTTGATATAATTAAAATCAAAATCCGGCGACCTTCCATTAAAAGTTCCTGTTGGGGTCACAACAGTTGCTACAAACGTTATTCTATCCGTTAGCTCTACTTCGGTTTCTTCTACTTGTAAAGCTTCAAGCACATCGGAGAGATCAAATGTTAGGGTATATGGAAAACTACTTATCTCGATATAATCTTCTATGACCGCTTCGCCATCTTTGTACAATACATCCAAGGTATAGCTTGATGCATTCTGATTCGGGTCTTGCAACGTCGCCGTAAACACTTCCGAGTCAACCTTTAAAATATTAAAACTAAGGTTCGGTGCTTCTACAAACGTGATATAACCGCCCCTGAATGCAATATCCTCGAGAGTATTGTTCTCATTATCGCAGGATAGAGTCAACACCAATGCAACAATCCAAAGTACTTTTCTATACATATTGACAAGTTTTCTAGTTATTTTATGAACCCTTCCGGGTTGGTATCCCAAAAAACCCTATCTGTATTCAGCTTTTGGGTTAATGAGGAGTTTATCTCTACTGCCCGTGCCGAATAAGGAAAGCTTCGTGGGAATGTTGGGTTATCGTTATCTATGGGGACTTGAATATTAGAAGGGTATCCTGTTCTTCTATATGCGTTGTAGGATTCCATCGAATTTCCGAATGCTGCCAAATAATACTCCGTTATAATTATATCGAGTTTTTGTTCGTTGGTGGCCACATTGTTAAAATTGAAAAGAACCTCATCAATATATGCTTCTACTTCTTCATCCGTGGGCTCAAAGTCCGAATCTACTTCTCCGAAAGAGAGAACTTTGTCCATAGAATCCTGTATTGCTTCCCTTAATAGTGTTTCCGGGTCTTCGTCCGTACTCAGCATTAATGCTGCCTCTGCCCTTAAAAACTTTACAAAGGAAGATGTTAAAAGGGGTAAAATACCCGCTCCATCCAAATGTGTAGAGGTTTTTGGGGCGGATACAAACTGGTCCTCATCAAATGTTCCACCTCCGGGATACAAACCATATACTGTTCTTTCCTCATTATCTCCAAAGCCAGTACGACTTTCTCCATGGTCCAGTCCTCGGTAAAAATCCCCGATATAACAATAATCCACATTGGACTCTTGCAAACACGTTGAATAGGGCACTATACTGAACGGACTGGAATCGGACTGCCTATACAAATAGTAACGTAGCCGTGGGTCCACAACGCTTTTGGAATCTTTGAGCATAAACATAAAATAGTTGCCCATGTATTGTCCAAAATTGCTCACATACCCTCTACGGAAATAACGATGGCGACTTTCTGGCTCCTCCACAGTGGAAAAGGTGTATTGGAAATCTTCAGTTTCTGAATCTATCAAATCTTTTTCCAACAGTTCATTAATTGCCAATGCAATATCTGATACCCCAATTTCAGAACTCGCCAATCGGGTCTGCACCAAAATCTTGAGCTTAAAAGAATTGGCAAAAGCTATCCATTTATCCTTATCGCTATCATAGAACAAATCTGTAGAAAAGTTGAAGGTGGAGTTCTCAATATCCAATATGGCCCGATCAATATCGTTCAGGACTTTTTTATAAATATCTATACCGCTTTCCAATCCTGGGTTCGGGTATTCGGATGGGACAACCGCCTCAGTGTAAGGTATTGCCCCCATATAGTCCACCATAGTTATGGTAAGGTATCCCAAAAGCAATTTATTGATGGCGTTATGAAACAATAAGGTTTCATCGTTTTCTGCCAAAGCTTCTATGGTCTTGGAATTGTTCAGGGCCTCAAAATAGCTTTCCCATTCAGTATCCAATACTGTTACGGAGACCAAATCACCATAGGTATCGGTCATTGCTTCATAACGCATAAGATCGTCCGTATTTAATATCATAAGTCCCATTAGGGATTGAAACTGATACTGGATTTCGTTCAAAAGATATTCAGGGTCCGCACTTTTCGGGGTAAGGAAATTAGGGTTGTCCTGTAGATTAAAATCAGAAACTTCACACCCTAGCATCGCTATGGATATCAAGGCTATTCTACCAAAATATTCTATTGTTCTTCGCATGTGGTTTAAATTATTTTTGAATTAGAAGGACACTGATACATTAAAGGCAAACCTTTTTGTTGATGGGACGGTGCTATCGCCATCCAGACCATCACTTTCCGGGTCGTAATTGATATATTTTGGAAAATTGGGGGCCACATACCATAAGTTTCTTGCCGAAAGGGTAAGGTCCATTCTTTTGAACGGCAATCTGTCAGCTTTTTTTGGTTTCAACGTGTAGCCTACCGCCACTTCCCTAAGCCTAAAGATCGACGTGTCCCACATGGCAAGATCGTTAGCATTGTAATAGTTGGAATAACCCAATCTTCCGCTATTTAATTGAATATTATTGGGAATTTGATTTCCATTGGCATCCAATAATGGTTCGCCTGTAACATCGTCCGCCAAAAAACCAGGCAACACAAATGACCCTTCTCTATCCTCGGTTTCCTTTGCCACGCCACGTTCAAGCATATTTTTTACCGCTGTGGAGTAAATTTCGCCCCCATGGCGGTATTCTATTTGAGCACTGATCGAAAAACTCCCGATACCAAAGCTATTTATATTGGTAAGCCTCCAATCCGGATTGGGATCTCCAATAACTTTGTTGGGCAGGCCAATATCGTTACTGGTAATTACTTCACCTACTCTGGTCGCCGAGCCATTGCCATTGATCAGTAGGTTTCCATCCTCATCCCTTAAGGCATAGTCCCCTTTTATAACACCAAAAGGCTCGCCTTCCACGGCAAATCTATCTTCACGGATATTTATATCCGCTCCGGTTGGCGTGGTTTCACGAACCATGGATTCGTCCGCAGTGACTATGTTCCTGAAATTCCAACGAAATTTATCCCCTCGAAAAATATCGACACCTAGATCAACCTCGATTCCTTCACTATCTATCCTTCCTAAGTTTATAAACTGATCATCGTATCCAGTGGCCGGGGCTACCGGCGACTCTACAATCTGGTCTTCCGATACGCGTTGATAAACGGACACCTCTAAAGAGGCTCTATTGTGAAACAGTTTGGATTCTATACCAAACTCAATTTCTTTATGCAGTTCTGGTTTTAAATTTAGATTGGCGTAGCGGGTACTATATCTATTGGTTACCGGATAGGTTCCGTCGGGAGCGGCAAACCTCAAGGGATCAATAATCAATGTACTTCGCGTTCTATATGGCGCGGGATACCCTGATGATGTTGCATACGCTCCCCTAAGCTTAAGGTAATTAAGAGTGTTTCCTCCAAAATTAAACGCACTGGTCGGAATAAACGATAAGGATGCCCCTGGGTAGAAAAGTGATCGGTTATCTTTTTCTACCGTACTGCCCCAATCGTTTCTACCAGATATTGTGGCATACAAATAACTCTTGTACGCAAATTGAAATTGACCAAAGGCACCAGCCAAATTCTCGTTGGTACGGCTGTAGCTGGATTCCGTTACGGTAAAATTACTCGGTCTTAAAAATCCATATACAATTTGACCATCCGAGTTTGATGAATTTCCTACGTATCGCGTTATTTGGCTGTTGAGCCCTATCTGTGCTTCCAGACTCAAGTTTTTGATCAACTCCTTATTAAACCCGAGTATAGCAGTTTGATTTACAATTACCTCCTTACTATCCCCTACATTGAGATATCCTTGCTGATACACATCATCATACCCGCCTTTATTGGAAAAATCGAAGCCCGTATAGCTCTCCGAATCAAAACCTGCGCGGTATGTAACATTCAGCGAGTTGGAGAGCTGATAATTTGCGGTTACATTTCCAAAAACACGGACTTTATCATCATAATTCCCGGAATTGTTTAGAATCCAAAGTGGATTGGTATCGTTACGGTAATAGACAGACTCCCCTGTCAAAGGGTTCTGATAGGGCAACTCTGTTAAATCTATCCATCGGGGCAAATAGAACACCAGATTAAAAATATCCTCATCATTGATCAAATTTACCTTTCTGGTCGAATACCCAATATTTGCGGAAACATCCAGTTTTTCACCAAGCTGGGCCTTTCCTCCCAAGCTCAAATTAAAACGCTTTAAATCGTTGTGGTCAATTATTCCAGACTCATCGGTATATCCGGCCGATAAGTTAAAGCCCACTTTTTCTTTGGATGTTGAAAAGGTCAAGGAATGATTTGTTCCTATTCCCATTCTAAAAATATTCTTCACGTTATCCGGTTTTGGGCCTATTTTGATCATTTTGTCCGCATACTCAGGAAAAATATCGCCCATATTGGCATAAGGGTGCGGTACTGGGTCCATTTCCGAAAAAGCCGGTCCAAAGTTTGAAAATATCGTCGCGCCAAATTGTACCCCTTCCAGTCCGTTGGAATATGTGTTTTGGTATTTTGGCAATTGGGACACCATATTGGTGTACACCGAGGTGGCATAAGTTACCGTTGTGCTAGCTTCGCCTATTTTTGCCGAACCACTCTTGGTCTGAATCAAGATGACCCCGTTTCTTCCTTCGCTACCATATAGAACAGCAGCATTGAACCCTTTTAAGATGCTTATATTTTCGATATCGTTTGGATCTAGATCCCTTAAAAGTCCATTGAACGGAACATCGTTTACCACTATCAAAGGTGCGTTAGAACCAGTCAACGAAATATTTCCCCGAATTCGAATTGTGGAAGATGAGCCTGTTTGACCATCGGCCGGGGTTATCGCTACACCAGCGACCTTACCTTGTAGAGTACGCGCCAAATCCGCTTCGGGCCTTTTTTCTACTTCTTCTGATTTTACATTGGCAATGGCATAACCAAGTGCTTTTTTGGACTTTTTAATTCCCTGGGCGGTCACTACTACTTCGTCCAAAAGCTCTGTACTTTCCACTAATAGCACATTGATCTCATTTTGATTGCCCACAACGACTTCCTGTGCTGTGAACCCTATGTAGCTAAATTCCAAAACATCTGCTCCGTTTTGAACAGTAATTGTGTATTCCCCATCAAAATTGGTGGTAGTTCCTACACTGGTACCTTTTACAACAACACTGGCGCCGGGCAATGGCCCAGAGGCATCACTTACCTTTCCATTGATCTGTCGTTGTGCGTTTATAGTGAAAGAAAACAGTAAAAGCAGACACAGGCATATATTTTGGTTTATGGGCATTGGTAAGTAGGTTTAAACGTGATTAGATTGGTCTTGATGTTTGAAAAAAACAGGTTCGGGATACTGAGGCCGAGGTCTGATATTGATCCAGCAAGTATGAAAGCTTAAACTATCAAATTCAAAAAAGAAGCTTGTCCAACCGTTCAAGCCAGGTGAAAAAACCACTTCGCTATAGCACTTGAACAACAAAGCTCTACTTGTAGGATTTGGGAACTGCATTGTAAACCTTTTGTTAAAAAACTGAAAATTAAAGGATAAACCACTACCTTCCGCATACCAATCTTATTTGATTTAGCATACCAATTATGCACTTTAACATTAAAGGCCTTTTAGAAAGAAATGGCTTTTTTTTGGATGCAAATCAACCTCAAATTTATGTCAACCTCTACACGGCGTTCAGAAAAGCTATATTGAACCGCTCCCTCGAGAACGGTACCAAACTGCCCCCTTCCAGGGTTCTGGCAACGGACCTTGGCATATCCCGAAGCACCGTCTTAAAAGCCATTGACCTATTGTTGGTGGAGAATTATATTACATCCAAAAGAGGTTCTGGATATTATGTTCGAGCAACTGAAGACAAAAAAATAAGGCTCAATATTTCCGCTCTCGACCATAAAGGTGGCCACCCAAAGCTATCCAAACAAGGAATAGCTTTTTCGGAAAACAATCTTTGGGCCGGACAAGATTCCATAAAAGAGGTCGCTTTTAGGCCGGGATTACCTCCTTTGGATATTTTCCCCGTCCAAATTTGGAAAAAGCTCATCGACGACTATTGGAAACGTATTACTCCTTCTGAGTTATCCTACAGTGATACGAAGGGCCTAAATTGTCTAAGAGAGAATATTTCCCAATACTTAAAAGTATATAGGAACATTAATTGTTCGCCCGATCGAATAATCGTTACCACTGGATCATTACATTCCCTTTTTTTGGTCTCGAGCATTCTCCTTGAAAAAAATGACAATATTGTAGTTGAAAACCCAATGTATCCAATGGCCCATAGTCTTTTCAAAAACTTGGGCGCCGTGATACAACCCGCTCCGGTAGATGATGAAGGAATCAATCTAAAAGGCATTAATTGCACAAACCCGAAATTTGTTTACACCACACCATCCTGCCAGTACCCAACTGGTGTAAAAATGAGCATGTCCAGAAGATTCCAATTATTAAATTGGGCAGCAGTGAATGAAACCTATATCATTGAAGATGATTATAACCACGAATTCAGTAATTGGGAAAAGCCATTGGGGTCGCTGTTCGGAATGGATTTACAGGAGAGAGTGGTCTATTTGGGCACGTTCAATAAATTGATACACCCATCCCTGCGGTTGGGCTACATAATTCTACCTGAACAACTGATCGGTCCGGTAAGTGGCCTGTACCAGCAGTCCAGCAGGTTCGTACCAAGACAAGACCAGAAAGCCATGAGCGCTTTTATCGAAAAGGATTATTTAAACAAACACCTAAGAAAGGTAGTCGACACGGCCCAACAGAGAAAAGAATATTTTGTAGAACAATTCAATACCATTTTAGGAGATTGGTTCCAGCTAGAAACGTCCTGTTTGGGGCTCCATTTGATCGCTCATATCAAAAAAAAACAGAGCGACCTTTATATAGAAAAGAAGTTAATGGACCAAAACATTCGTGTACATGCATTGAGCAGATATTATATTTTACCAAATGATGCCAATGGGCTGGTTATGGGGTTTTGCTCGGTAAACCAAAAACAAATCAAGGAAACCATACGTAAGATTGGCGAGGTTATGGGCCAATTGTAATATGCTCTCGGATTTTTTAATCTTTTAGATTTTTGAGTGAATCCAGTTGCTGCTTTGTCAGTTCCAGTTGATTCTTGAGCTTTTGATTTTCCAAAATACTCTGTTCCTTCAATTGATTGATCTTACGTTCAAATTCATCGGCAGGCACGTATTCCGGACGCAAAAAAACCTCGGAAAAAATACTGATTATCGTAAACAAAAAACTGATTGCCAACGCAGAGACCAAACCAATAAGCAACGCTTTTTCCCTTTTGGAGGTTGATGTTTTCTTCTTGAGCAGTTTTCTCTCATCTTTGGTGAGCTTTGGAGTGTTCGATAAATGTCCCAAAAATGTGTCCCATTTTTCCTCCTCTTTTACATAAAGATTCATAAACCCTCCTTCGTCCAAAAAATCTTGGGTGTTAGGCGTTGAAGCCAACATAAACATATCCATTCCATTGCCTCCCATAACATCCAGTAAAGTGGAATCGTAATTCTGGATTTCCTGTACCAACCTCTGTACATATTCCAAGCTATAATGTGGCCGTAAAAATTCGTCGTAAAGTGTGTGGATCTGAAAATAGTCGTTTCGGTCCAAAGCATATTCCAAAAAACGATCTTTTAGTTCTGCCTTAAAAAATTCACTCATTTTTAAAAATGGGCGTTATTGGGTTGGTTATGGTTGTTTAGGCTAAAAATAAAGAAGTGGGACGGCAAAAAGTTCTAGGTCAAGGTAAAGAATTCATGAAATTATTGCTTAATCAGATTCTTTTAAAACAATTAAAATAGTAATACTAAAAAGGGTAAAACCGGTCTATCACAAAATCTCTGCGCTCAAACCTGCCTGCAAAAGTTTGCTGCATCTGGGCTCTAAATAGGAATATTCACCCGTTTTAACCGTACATTTTCCTTTATAATGAACAATTATGGAGCATTGCTCCGCTTGCTCGGGTGTATGCTCGCACACATTGATAAGGGTTTCTATAACATGGTCGAAAGTATTCACGTCATCATTAAAAAGTACGATCTCGTGCTCCTTCACCGTTTCTTCTTCCAGAAGGACATCTTCCAATTCCTTTTCCCTAGTGCCCATAATACTTGAGGTTTATGCTATTCTAATTTACATATTTTGCTGCAATCCAATTGTTCTTCTCCAGATTTTTTTCAAATTCCAAACCATGTGCCGCACATTTTGAAGATATTGCATCTAAATCTTCCAAATAAAAACCACTTAAAAAAAGCGTACCTTCTTTTGCTAAACAATCTGCGTATATCGGAATGTCCTCCAATAAAATATTTCTATTGATGTTGGCCAAAATAACATCATATTTTTTATCCTTGAGCAAATTACTATCTCCTTGATAGGTTTTGATTTCGGGACAATTGTTTCGTTCCACATTTTCCTGGGTATTCAGATAGCA
The DNA here is from genome assembly GCF_056160185.1 of Flagellimonas sp. ABD4_174. Classification (NCBI taxonomy): domain Bacteria; kingdom Pseudomonadati; phylum Bacteroidota; class Flavobacteriia; order Flavobacteriales; family Flavobacteriaceae; genus Flagellimonas; species Flagellimonas sp. ABD4_174. The sequence goes on along the minus strand of NZ_JBSWWP010000001.1, from coordinate 1,265,128 downwards.
CCATTCATCTATATCTATGGCATCCACATCCGTAGCACCGCGTTTTTTTGCCAAAATAGCCAACACACCGGTACCGCACCCCATATCCAAAACCGATTTACCCTCAAAATCGTTTACGAGGATATGCTCGAGCATCATATGGGTAGTTTCATGATGTCCCGTACCAAAACTCATTTTTGGCTCGATCACTATATCGTATTCTACCTTAGCTGGGTCGTGAAAAGGTGCCCGAACCATACATTGGTCACCGACCTTAATGGGGTGAAAATTCTTTTCCCATTCGGCATTCCAGTTTTGCTGCTCAATTTCCTTGCTGGTCCAACTTATCTTAAAATTTGGGTTTTGGGAAACGAACAGTTCACTGAGCATGCCCCCCTTCCATTCCGACTTTAAAATATAGGCCAACAGCCCTGTTTCGTTTTCCACAAAGCTTTCAAAACCCAATTCTCCCAACTCCGCAATCAAAATATCTGTTGCGGGTTGGGGCGGGTCGATCTTAAAATTGTATTCGAGGTATACCAAGTGCCAAATTTTAAATAGCCTTAATTATTTCGGAAAAATCTGTAGCTTTTAAGGATGCGCCACCGATCAAACCTCCATCCACATCGGGCTTGGAGAAAATTTCCGATGCATTTGCCGGTTTTACGCTTCCACCATATAGTATGGAAACATCTTCCGCAATGGAGGAATTAAACCCATCCGCTATAGTTTTTCTAATAAAAGCGTGCATTTCCTGTGCTTGTTCCGGACTCGCGGTCTCGCCAGTACCAATGGCCCAAACAGGCTCGTAGGCAAGTACAATTTTACTCCATGCGCTGGCATCTAAATCAAAAAGGGCATTTTTTAACTGGTTTTCCACTACGGTAAAATGCTTGTCGGATTTTCTATCCTCCAATTCTTCTCCAAAACAGAAGATTACCTTAAGTCCTTTTTCTACGGCCGTTCTTACCTTTTTGGACAAAAGCGCATCATCTTCCCCAAAATAGGCTCGCCTTTCAGAATGACCGATGATTACCGTGTCCACACCGAGGGCAAGGAGCATATCGGCAGAAATCTCGCCGGTGTATGCACCATTTTCGGCAAAGTGCATATTCTGTGCTGCGACCTGTATTTTTGAATCTTGCAATGCTTCCTTTGCTGCTTGAAGGTTTACAAAAGTGGGTGCTACTATGATATCTGCATCGGTATCGGGTAATTTAGCGGAAAGTTCGGCCAACAATTCTTCTGTTTCCTGAAGATTCTTGTTCATTTTCCAGTTTCCTGCCACTATTTTTGTTCTCATTTTCTCTGGTTTTTCTCAGTTTTATATTTAGAAAGTAAGTTCTTCAAAATCATTGTAATGTGCCTTTTGCCGAATAGTCCCCTTGTTCAACACCAAGATACCCGGATTGGAACGCACTATGGTCTTTAAGGTAGTTTCATCCGTAAAGTAGAACTCAAAGTCCAAGCCGTAGGATTTTATCAATTTTTCGGCCGTATCACTACTGGACGCTGACATTCCTATTACTTTGTAGCCTTTACGCTTTGCTTCGGCAGTAACTTTGGCCACCTGCTCAAAGGCCTCGTAATCGCTTTTTGCCATATCATAGGCTATAACCATTACCAATTTCTCCTCTTCGAGTAATTCTGCCGCATAATCCTGTCCTTCTTGCTCAATGGTAAAATCGTGTATTGGCGGCTCGTATCCAGCTTGGATCTCAGTGGTCTCCACATCGATAAATTCACCATCAACGGATGGATAATCTCCTTCGGTCACAATTACTTTTTCTTCCCCGTTGACCTTAAATCGCCATGCATATTCGTAAACTGGCTTAGGTGCATTTTCTGGAACGGACATTCCTTCTTGTATGTTCGCACCGATTTTGTAGGGTCTAAAATCCACTGAGGGCAAATGGGCCAACACATTGTTGGCGAACAACATACATGCCAAAAGGGCAACTCCCCCAATGATCCAATTGGTCTTGGGGCTGAACAACGGGGCAATATATTTTTTACCAAAGAACAATATCAAAATAAACACCAACAGAACCACATCTTTCGTAAAGGATTCCCATGGTGTCAGTTTTATGGCATCCCCAAAACACCCACAATCGGTCACTTTGTTGAAGTAGGCCGAATAAAAAGTAAGAAAGGTAAAGAAGACGATCATGAGCAATAGACTCCAAACCGTGAACTTTGGCTTAAATCCAATTAGCAGCAACACACCGAGAATCACTTCGGCTATCACCACAAAAATGGATATGGCCAATGCCAATGGGGTCAAAAAGGTTAGATCCAATACACTTGGGCTAAAATATTCCTCTAGTTTAAAGGAAAAACCCATGGGGTCATTGAGCTTGATGAGTCCACTTATAATGAACAATATGCCCACAAAAATCCTTGATATCCAGACCAAATATTTCATTCTTCTTCGTTTAAATGAATCAATGCAAAAACCGCATAGTTAACCATATCTCGATAGTTGGCATCTACACCTTCACTCACCAAAGTGGTTCCTTGGTTGTCCTCAATCTGTTTTACCCGCAACAACTTTTGCAAAATCAAATCCGTCAGGGAACTCACCCTCATATCCCTCCAAGCCTCGCCATAATCATGATTTTTGTCCTCCATCAGCTTTTTGGTAACCGCAACTTCCGCATCGTAGAGTTCAATGGCTTCATCTGCGGTAAGATCCGGTTGTTCCACCACCCCTTTCTTAAGTTGGATCAGGGCCATAATGGAATAATTGATAATACCTATAAACTCTGAACGTTCGCCCTCGTCCACTTTTCTTACCTCATTTTGCTGAAGGCTCCGTATCCGTTGTGCCTTGATAAAAATCTGATCCGTTAAAGAGGGTAATCGCAGGATTCGCCAAGCGGTGCCATAATCCTTGGCCTTTTTTAAAAACAATTCCCGGCAGGTTTGTATCACCTCATCGTATTGTTGGGAAGTATGCTGCATGTATTGTTGCTAATTTGCGTAAATTTCGTCCAACTTGATTGTGTACTAAAGTACTTTGCCAAAGATAATGAAACCCAACAAAGCAGATATTTTTTATGACCATAAACTGCAAAGGTGAATTAATAGACCTATCATCTCCCAAAGTAATGGGAATTCTTAATCTTACACCAGACTCGTTTTTTGATGGAGGAAAGTACAAGGATGAGGTTTCCATACTTACTCAAATTGAATATATGCTCACCCATGGGGCAACCTTTATAGATATGGGCGCCTACAGCTCCAGACCTGGTGCGGAGCATGTCCCTGAGGAGGAGGAATTGCGTAGAATGATCCCTGTTATCGACCTTATCCTGAAAAAGTTTCCAGATACTTTAATATCAGTGGACACATTTCGGAGCAAGGTGGCATCGACAAGTATTGAGCACGGAGCGGCCTTGATCAACGATATTTCTGCGGGAAATTTGGATAAGAAGATGTTTGATATGGTTGCCAAGCATCAGGTCCCTTATATTATGATGCACATGAAAGGCACTCCACAATCCATGCAGAAAGAAGCTGCTTACGAGGACTTGATCAATGACCTTAGATTTTATTTCTCTGAAAAAGTAAAAGAAAGCTCCGGCAAGAAAATCAACGATCTTATTCTAGATCCAGGATTTGGTTTTGCAAAGACCACGGCCCAGAACTATACTCTTTTAAACCATTTAGACATGTTCCAAACCTTTGGTTTGCCCATTTTGATCGGTTTGAGCAGAAAATCAATGATTTATAAAATTTTGGAATCATCCCCGAAAGAAGCATTGAACGGAACAACGGCCTTGCACACCATTGCCCTTTTAAAAGGCGCAAACATTATTCGTGCACATGATGTAAAAGAAGCATCGGAATGTATTAAACTTGTGAAAGCTCTAAAAGAGAATGCCCTCTGATTTGATGTTCTCCTAATTTTGCTAATTTTACAAAAACGCTGCGGTTGGATTTTTTAAACTTTCTCGAATTTAAGATTACCGATGTCATCGACATAGTCCTGGTCGCCGCATTGCTCTATTATATTTACAAGCTGGTCAAGGGAACCGTGGCCATCAATATATTTATTGGAATTGTAATTGTCTGGGCACTTTGGAAACTTACCGAACTACTCCAAATGAAGATGATCAGCAGCATGGTGGGCGGGTTTATGAACATTGGCCTGATTGCATTAATCATAGTTTTTCAGCAAGAGATCAGGAAATTTCTGTTGATGATCGGCTCTACTAACTTTGCTTCCAAAAGAAACATTTTTAAACATTTTAAGTTCCTAAAACAGGAAGCTATTTCCACCAATACAGATGTAGATGCCATAATAAGTGCCTGCGAACGTATGGGAACTTCCAAAACGGGAGCTTTGATCGTTATTGAGCGCAACAATTCTTTGGATTTTATAAAATCCACTGGCGACGCCATGAACATTAAGGTTACCCAACCCATTTTAGAAAGCATCTTCTTTAAAAATAGTCCGTTGCACGATGGCGCCATCGTGGTCCAAGACAATTTTATTACGGCAACCCGGGTAATTCTGCCCGTTTCCAACGACCGTAATATTCCGTTAAGATTTGGTTTACGGCACAGGGCCGCTGTGGGCATTACCGAAAAAACAGATGCACTCTCCCTTGTCGTGAGCGAAGAAACCGGTTCAATTTCATATATAAAAAATGGTGAGTTTATACCATTTAAAGGTAGGGAGGAATTGGTTAAGCGAATTAAAAAGGACTTGGAACAATGACCTGCAAAAATTGTGAAGCAAGACTTCGAACCGATTTTTTGTATTGTCCGGCATGTGGCGCAAAAGTGGTTCGCAACAGAATTACCATTAAAAATCTTTGGGTTGATTTTTTAGAAAGATATTTTAATCTCGACAACACTTTTATAAAAACCTTTATCCATTTGTTCAGTAAACCCGAAGTGGTCATCGAGGGTTATTTGCAGGGGATTCGCAGAAAATATCTAAATCCCATCAGCTATGTTGGTATTGCATTGACACTTTCTGGATTGCTCATGTTTATTATGTCCAAATCTTTGGATAGTATAGATTTTGGTTTTTTGGAATCGGAGGCCCAATCGGTTTACCAAGAAAAGTTAATGGGTTTTATTTCGGATTACCAAGCTTTGATATTCATCCTTTACATTCCATTAACGGCGATATCAGGTTGGTTATGTTTTGATGAGAAGAAGTACAATTTTGCAGAGCGCATCATTATTTTTACCTATGCACTTGCCCATTATAGTCTTCTCATATTTATACCTTCTCTACCCATTCTCCTTTTTGCTCCGGAAATCTATATGTCATTTTCATTGGTAAGTGTTTTGGCAATGATGGTTTATGTTGGATATGTAATCATTAGAATCAGCAACTCCAAAGGAGTTTCCCTTATCGCAAGACTACTCTTGTTCTATATGATTTTTGGAATTCTCTATTTCCTGAGTTCACTGCTTATACCGATCATCATGCTTTTGATCGGAGAAATAAGTTTACAAGATCTAGTACCACCTCCTCCCCAAAACTGATTACGCCACTTCCTCGGCCAAGAATTGGGCATTGTACAGGTCGTTGTAGTAACCGCCTTTCTCCAGAAGTTCTTTGTGGGTACCGGTTTCTATGATTTTACCAGCATCCATCACTATGATCTTATCCGCCTTTTTAATAGTTGCCAAACGGTGGGCAATTATAATTGATGTTCTGCCTTCGGTAATCTTGTCGGTGGCCTGTTGGATCAACTGCTCGGAATACGTATCCACGGAAGAAGTAGCTTCATCTAAAATAAGAATACTGGGATTGCTCACGTAAGCGCGTAAAAATGCGATCAATTGCCGTTGCCCACTGGAAAGCATGGTTCCTCGCTCTTTCACGTTGTATTGGTAACCGCCAGGTAAACTGGAAATAAACTCGTGTACCCCGATCTGCTTGGCGGCAGCTTCTATTTCTTCCGTAGAGATATTTTCATCACGAAGCGAAATATTGTGTGCTATGGTATCGGCAAACAGGAAAACGTCTTGTAACACAATGGCGATATGGGAACGGAGCGACTTCAAAGTATAGTCGTCCAAGCATACGCCGTCCACCATAATTTTACCTGAATTTATCTCATAGAATCGGTTGAGCAAATTTATGATTGTAGATTTTCCTGCTCCTGTGGCCCCCACAATGGCCACAGTTTCACCTGCTTTTACATTGAACGATATACCATGAAGGACTTCTTCATCCGGCACATAACCAAAATGTACATCTTTAAACTCGATATCTCCCTTTACGCTTTGCTTTTCTACCGTACCGTTGTCGTCGATATGGCTATCGGTATCCAAAATTTTAAACACCCTGTTCGCAGCCACCATTCCCATTTGCAGGGTATTGAATTTATCCGCAATCTGACGCAGTGGACGGAACAAAAGATCCATCAAGAAAAAGAAAGCTACGATGGCCCCTTTATTGTCGAGCCCTACATTTTCGATATTCTGTATTACACCAAAATATACCACCAAACCAATACCAATTGAATTGGATATTTCGGCCACAGGAAAAAATATGGAGTTGTACCATACTGTTTTCAACCATGCATTCTGGTGTTTTTCGTTGATGACCCTGAACTTTTCCTTTTCTATTTCCTCTCGGTTAAAGAGCTGTACGATCTTCATTCCGGCTATCCGCTCCTGAACAAAGGAGTTTAGGTTGGATACTTGGGCACGCACTTCGATAAAGGCCACCTTCATTGCCTGCTGAAAAAGACGCGTAGCCACTAAAATTACGGGAAGAATGGCAAACACGATCAAGGCCAGTTTCCAATTGATCACCACCATGATCACGGCCGCGGACAACATTTTTAAGGCATCGGCGACGATCATAAAAAATCCTTGGCTAAAAATTTCCCCTATTCGCTGCATATCGGCTACGGCCCGAGTGACCAAAACGCCGATCGATGAATTATCAAAATAGGTCATTTTAAAGCTGGTCATCTTTTCAAAAAGATTGATCCGTATGTCTTTTATAACGGATTCGCCCAACAAATTTGCATAATAGTTGAACAACAATTGAGTGGTTACCTGACCCAGTAAAAACACCAGCATTAACAGCACATGGTTCAGCAATTGGGCCGCATCTTTGCTCTCCAATGATTGATTGATGATATTTTTGACCAACAACGGGATTCCGATAGCAAACGCTGCCGAGAGTATGGCTACTACCGCAACCAACCAAAAAATACCACGATAAGGTCTTGTTCTTGAAAAAACACGCTTGAACAATCTAAAATCGAACGCTTTTCCTATTTCCTCTTTTTTGCTCATCAAAAAACATCTTTTGGATAGATAACCTTGGTCAAATATAACCCTTTTGCAGGGACGGACACGCCTGCCTCGCTCCTATCTTTACTTGCGATGATTAGGTGTATGTCTTCACTTTTGATTTTCTTCAACCCAACATCCAGCAAGGTACCAACCACGGCCCGAACCATATTTCTCAAAAAACGGTCTGCAGTAATGGTAAACACCCATTTATCGCCACAATCCTGCCAGTAAGCCTCCCGCACATCACAATTAAATGTTTTTACATCGGTATTGGATTTGGAAAAACACTCAAAATCGGTGTACTCCAGCAAAATTTTTGCCGCCTCGTTCATGGCGGGTAAATCCAATGGATGCTTCACCCAATGGGCGTAATCAAAAAGAAAAGGGTCTTTTTCCCGTACCAGCCAATACTCGTAAGTGCGTTCAATGGCATCGAACCGGGCATGGGCGCCATCATCAACGGTTCTAATTTCTTGTACTGCAATATCATCTGGCAAAAAGGCATTTAGCCTGTATGCCAAATCCTTTTTATCGTCAATCGAATCAAAATCAAAGTGACAGAACATTTGTTTGGCATGGACACCTGCATCGGTTCTGCCAGCACCAACCACATCAATTTTGTCACGAAGCAAGGTGCTTAACGCTCTCTCCAATACTTCTTGTACGGTTATGGCGTTCGGTTGGTTTTGCCAACCGTGATATGCTTTTCCGAAATATGAAAATTGGATGAAGTATCTCAATGGAATCCCTTACTTTTAGGTCGGTAAAGATAATTCAATCCTACCCAACACGAATCCGACCCTATTTTTTTAGCATATTTTTAGCGTTATGACCAAGATTTTATTGCTTTCCGATACCCACGGACACATGGATAGATCCATTTTAAAGTATGCTTCGCAGGCCGATGAAATCTGGCATGCCGGAGATATTGGAAGTTTATCGGTAACCGACCAATTGGAAGCTTTGAAACCTGTTCGAGGGGTACATGGCAATATTGACGACCATGTAATACAGAAGGAATTTCCGGAAAATAATAGATTTATGTGCGAAGGCGTGGATGTTTGGATTACACACATTGGGGGCTACCCCAACAAATATAATGTGCGGGTTCGTGAAGAGATCAAGGTCAATCCCCCAAAACTTTTTATCTGCGGACATTCCCATATCTTAAAAGTGATGCACGATAAAAAACTGGGCCTATTGCACATGAACCCCGGAGCCTGTGGCAAACAAGGGTTCCATCAAGTACGTACCATGTTGCGATTTGTGATCGATGGCGACAAAATATCGGACCTGGAAGTTGTAGAGTTGGGAAAGCGCTGACCAAAACATAAAAACCCCGGCCTAAGCCAGGGTTTTTTCGCACTAATACTACTAAGATGTTAGGTTCAACGTAAGCGATCAACAGATTTTACAAGATCTTCATCCTTTTTGATAGCCCTGTTGGCCAGGACAAGAAAAACGATAGAAAATACAGGAATCAGCATCCCAATACCCTTCTCAGAAACCACAGTTTCTCCGGATAAACTTAGCGATCGATAAACGAAAAATCCTAGTAAAAAAAGATTCAATATCATATTCAATCTGTTTACCACAAATTGATTTTGTCGCTTTTTGTACAATAAAATCGAAACCACGGAAAGTACGGCGGCCACATAAAAAACAAGGCTAACAAGCACTTGGTCCTGGGCATATACCTCTTTTCCGTCTACTTCGACCCATAGATTCAGAAAAAACGGAAGTATTCCCGAAATAAGGCCTACAATCAGTAAATATAACGTTTGTATCCGCTGAATCATTGTTGAATTTGCTTTCAAATGCAAAAATAGAAGTCTTTTTTGATAAATAAGGCCTAATTCTTCAAAATTTATTTGTAATATTGTTGCGTTATTAGCAAGCACCTACCTCGGAATTCTTTCTCCAGTAGCATTCAAAAATAACTTTACTTCTAATATTTAGCATCACACAAGTTTAACATATTCCATTACTTAATGTTCGAGATTTCAGATCTAAAAGCTAAAAAGCTTCCTGAGTTGCAAGAAATTGCAAAGGATCTTAATGTTCCCAAATTCAAATCGTTAAAAAAATTGGACCTGGTCTACCAAATTCTGGACGTACAGGCCTCCAACCCAAAAGCGGTTGCAGAAACCGTTGCTGCGAACAAAGACGAGAAACCAGCGCCAGAGCCCAAACCAAAAAGAACAAGAACTCCCCGACCTAAAACTACCGACACCAAAAGCAAAGAGGGAGAAACCACGGAAAAAGCCCCACAGAAAAGAGAGCCCAAGAGTTCCAACGACAACGCCAAAGGAAAAAATCAAGGACAAGGGCAACCTCAAAAAAAGGACAACACCCCTCAACAAAACGAGGGCGGCCAGCAAAAAAATCAAAATAACAGAAGGACCAAACAACATAACAAAGGCCATCATGATAAAAAGAACAGCAATTTCGATAAGGATTTAAAAAACAGGTACAAAGAACCTGAATATGAGTTCGATAGCATTATCGAGAGTGAAGGGGTCCTGGACATTATGCAGGATGGCTACGGGTTCCTAAGGTCTTCGGATTACAACTACCTGTCATCACCGGATGATATTTATGTTTCCCAATCACAAATTCGATTGTTCGGACTTAAGTCCGGGGATACTGTTCTCGGGAACATAAGGCCGCCAAAGGAAGGTGAAAAATATTTCCCCTTGATCAAAGTGAACAAAATAAATGGACTCGACCCCCAAGTGGTTCGTGACAGGGTAGCTTTTGAGCACCTTACCCCATTGTTCCCTCAGGAAAAGTTCAATTTAGCCGAAAAACAAAGTACACTTTCCACAAGAATCATGGATTTGTTCTCTCCTATTGGAAAAGGACAAAGGGGAATGATCGTTTCCCAACCCAAAACAGGTAAGACCATGTTGTTGAAAGATATTGCCAACGCAATCGCAGCCAACCACCCAGAGGTTTACCAAATCATTCTTTTGATCGATGAACGCCCAGAAGAGGTTACAGATATGCAACGCAATGTGCGAGGTGAAGTAGTTGCTTCTACTTTTGACAAAGAAGCCACAGAGCACGTAAGGGTTGCAAACATTGTTCTGGACAAAGCAAAAAGATTGGTGGAATGCGGCCACGATGTGGTAATCCTGTTGGATTCCATTACCCGTTTGGCCCGTGCCTACAACACCGTACAGCCAGCTTCCGGTAAAGTATTGAGTGGTGGTGTGGATGCCAATGCACTGCACAAGCCGAAACGTTTCTTCGGTGCGGCACGTAATATTGAAAATGGCGGGTCCCTTTCCATTATCGCCACAGCCCTAACGGAGACCGGCTCTAAAATGGACGAGGTGATTTTTGAAGAGTTCAAGGGTACTGGTAACATGGAACTTCAGTTGGATAGAAGAATATCCAACAGAAGAATTTTCCCTGCTATCGACCTAATTTCTTCATCTACTCGAAGAGATGACCTATTATTGGATGAAAATACCATTCAACGCATGTGGATAATGCGAAAATATCTTGCGGACATGAACCCGGTTGAAGCTATGGAGTTTATGGAGCAGCGCATTAAACAAACAAAAAACAATGAAGAATTTTTACTTACCATGAGTGAGTAAAAACATACAGTACTTTATAAAAATAAGATTACAGGCCCTTCAATATTTTGAAGGGCTTTTTTTGACCCATTTTGTAGAAAAGGCATATCTTTATTTCGGTTTCCTCAAAACTGAACATTAAATACTTAACTATGAAAAACAACAAAAGAGCCCTCCTTGCTATTTTTGGGGCCAGCTTACTATTTTTGGCCTCCTGCCAACAGGGCAACAAAAAAGAAGAATCGACCGAACCTGCCAATCCTATCGCAGAACAAACCGAACCTGTTCCACCGCCAAAAGGCATAATATCCTTAAAGGAATCCAAATCACTTTACGACAATTACACGAAAAACAGAGTGGACATGATCGAAGAGTTCGAAGCGGAGAGAGAGCCCGAAAAAGAATTCGATGCCGCACGCTTCACCTCCTTTACCTACGCCGATATGAAAAACTATATGGCTTACGTGGAGCAAGAAGCCAAAGAGGCAGGGGTAGAAGTTGCTTCTTTAAGACTATACTTTGCCAATTACCCCAATAAACCCGATTTTCCCGACGGACAAAAGGTGGTCCACCCAAGACAAAACTCTATTTTTATTGTTCCCACCACTATTATTGATGGGGAAGAGCTCGGGTTTTACATTGATGCTGAAGGAAAAGCAAAACCTATTAAAAACGTGGTGGGCAGTTCCGAAGACCAAGGAAACGACGAAGGGAACACTGCCAAGGCCAGTATGATTCCCACTCTTTTTCAGGATGACGGAACGAGCTTAAACTTAAACCATGGCAACTCTGGTCCTCCGCCATATACCGATTTTCAATAGTGCATGATGTTTGAAAGCTTTTTTAGCCTGGATTTTCTTTTAAAACAGTTTTATATTCCGCTTTATCTTATAACGTGGATGATATCACTATGGCGCTATAAAAGTTTTTTTGACACTGCCCTAAAACATTTACCGATACTCATCATTTATACTTTTTTCACCGAAGTATTGGGATATTTTATCAAGTATAATGATGAGTATCAATTTTTTTCCGATGGGAGATACAATTGGCACAACGTAATAATTTATAATATCTACCAAGTAGTGTTCTTCGTTTTTTTCCTTCAGGTATACAAAAAAGTAATCAACAGCAAGAAGGTCAAAAAGCAGATTCGCTACTTGAACACTGTTTGCGTTCTTTCCTATACAATCAATGCAATCGCCTATAATCCCCTGCACAACCAAACCACCTATGCCCACATTATTGGGTCTCTGATTTTACTTTATGTATTAATTATCTATTTTAGGGAAAAGTACTTGGAGGAATCACCTTACCCTCTTAAATTCAATTTGATGTTTTGGCTAAGTTCCGGCCTGACCATATTTTACACTTTCTTCCCAATAATATCGATGATCTATCTACTAAAACTCAATATTGGTGTTCAAATATATTTTAGACCTATACTTCTCACTGCGATAGCCTTGATGTACGGTTTGATCATTATTGGATTGATCGCTGGTAAAAGAAAAGCGTTCCGATAAACTACACCGTCATCAATCAATAAAGCACAAAGATTTATATTCCTTATTTTAGCTCTTTTAAAAACCTTGACACTTAGCCTGTTGCCCACACATGGAGGAGCTATTCACTTTTTTGCACGAACATTACATCCTCCCATTTTATCTTATAGTTTGGCTAGTGGCCATGGCAAGATACCGTACTTATTTTGATACCCAATTAAAATATTACCCTATATACCTGATGTACACATTTATGACAGAAATATTGGGATATTTTATCAAGTTCCACGAAGAGTTTCAAATAGTGAGCAATGACGATTACGATTGGTACAACGTAATAATCTACAACATATATCTCACCCTATCCTATTTGTTCTTTTATTATATCTATTGGAAAACGGTAAAAGAAGAAAAACACAAAAAATGGATACGTTATGGAGCAGGCATCAGCTTAACCGGATATGCCATCAGTCTTTTTTTTCAGAACCCTTTTTATTCCGACCTTTACTATGCCGACTTATTGGCTTCGTGGGTACTTTTGTTTAGTATTTGGCTATACCTTAAAGAAAAGAAGGCAGAAATAAGTCCTTATCCATTAAGATATAACCTATTGTTTTGGACAAGTGCAGGGTTGGCCGTTTTTCAACTTTTCTTTCCCTATCTAATAATTATTGGTTACGAGGCTCCCAATATTTGGATAACCTATAATTTTAGGGAAGTCCTCAAAATTCTTATTTTGATAATGTACGGTTCGTTTTTAATCGGGGTCCTGATTCACCGTAGAAGGGCATTTAGATAAAAATAAGCCCAAACAAAAACGCCTCCCGATGGGAGGCGCTGATATTATAATACAATCAAGATTTACATCGCTGCAACCTTGGTCATCAATTTGCTTTTAAGGTTTGCCGCCTTATTATTATGAATGATGTTTTTCTTTGCCAATTTATCTATCATTCCAACAACAGTGGGCAACAAAGCTTCAGCAGCTTTTTTATCTTCTTCGTTACGTAATTTTTTGATGGCGTTACGCACAGTTTTGTGCTGATACCTATTACGCAAACGCACTGCTTCGTTTCTTCTGATTCTCTTTAATGCTGACTTATGGTTTGCCATTGCTAAAAATTAATTCTTTCTTAATCCTTTTTTTTGTAGCCCGTAGGGGAATCGAACCCCTGTTACCAGGATGAAAACCTGGCGTCCTAACCCCTAGACGAACGGGCCATTGATTTCAATACTATCCGGGACAACCCAAATATACAGGTTTCAACAACCTTTGTAGCCCGTAGGGGAATCGAACCCCTGTTACCAGGATGAAAACCTGGCGTCCTAACCCCTAGACGAACGGGCCATTATGTTTGCATAATTGCGGATGCAAAAATACAACTATTTTTAAGTCTTGCAACAGTAATTTTGTTTTTTTGACATCTGTTTAATAGGCCTTTGCAAACAACACCCTCCGAACAGATGGTTTTCCTGTTACCATACAGCTACCCTCCTCCTTTTCCGCATTCAATGGGATACAGCGAATAGTGGCCTTGGTCTCCTCTTTTATCTTATCCTCCGTCTCCGTGGTACCATCCCAATGGGCCGAAACAAATCCGCCCTTTTCCTCGATTATTTTTTTAAACTCATCGTAAGAATCTACTTGGGTTATATGTTCTTTGCGGTAATCCAAAGCTTTCTTGAAAATGTTTTCCTGAATATCATCCATTAAAGAGACTACCTTATCCACAACCTCTCCGGCTTTTACGATTTCCTTGGTCAAGGTATCCCGTCTCGCAACCTCAAAAGTACCATTGGCAAGGTCCCTTTGACCCACGGCTAAACGAACAGGCACTCCCTTAAGCTCATATTCATTGAATTTAAAGCCTGGTTTATGGGTATCGCGAGTGTCATACTTAACGGTAATCCCCCTATCCCTTAACTCTTTCACCAATGGCTCAACTTTTTCTGAAATGGCATCCAACTGATCCAACCCTTTATAAATCGGAACAATAACTACCTGGATCGGTGCCAATTTAGGGGGCAACACCAAACCATTGTCATCGCTATGCGTCATTACCAAGGCTCCCATCAATCTGGTGGAAACACCCCATGAGGTTGCCCAGACATATTCTTGTTTTCCTTCTTTGTTTGCGAACTTCACATCAAAAGCTTTTGCGAAATTCTGTCCTAAAAAGTGAGAAGTACCGGCCTGTAGAGCTTTACCATCCTGCATTAGAGCCTCTATACAAAAAGTCTCTTCTGCTCCCGCAAAACGTTCGCTTTCCGTTTTTGTGCCCTTGATCACAGGAACACCCATATATTTTTCGGCAAACTCGGCATACACGTTCATCATAAGCTCAGCCTCCTCCATAGCCTCTTCTCTTGTTGCATGAGCCGTATGTCCCTCTTGCCATAAAAATTCGGCAGTCCGTAAAAAAAGGCGTGTTCTCATTTCCCAACGAACCACATTTGCCCATTGGTTCACCTTTAACGGAAGATCTCTATACGATTGAATCCATCTGCGGTACGTATCCCAGATAATGGTTTCCGAAGTTGGCCTTACGATCAGCTCTTCTTCCAGTTTTGCATCCTCGTCCACCACAATGCCACTGCCATCCTCGGCATTCTTTAGCCGGTAATGGGTCACCACGGCACACTCCTTGGCAAAACCTTCCACATGGCTCGCTTCCTTACTTAAGTAAGACTTGGGTATAAACAACGGAAAGTAAGCATTCTCGTGCCCTGTCTCCTTGAACATTTTGTCCAGTTGACCCTGCATTTTTTCCCATATGGCATAACCATAGGGCTTAATCACCATACATCCCCGAACTCCTGAGTTTTCCGCCAAATCTGACTTCACAACCAGTTCGTTGTACCATTTGGAATAATCCTCTTCTCTTCTTGTTAAATTTTTACCCATCTGTTGTAGTTTGGCACAAAACTTGTGCCTTTAAGTCTTGAAATGATTGGGTAAAACTAATTATTTTTAGTATGTTCAACAATAAAAATTGCGCCATGTTAAAGTCTTTACTCCACAATAAATTGAGAACGCCCTCCATATTGATGGTAACTGCCATCCTTATGGCATCGTGCGGCTCCTACCAACAAGCATCTTATTATGATGATGGAATCTATTCTACCAACGATCGTGTAGTTGGGGTAGAAAAGAAAAATGCCGAAGCTATGCGGGTTGAAGAGCAGGAAAATAATATGTATGGGGATTATTTTGGCCAAAAGGCAAACGAATATGGCGAAATATTGGATGACGAAGTTTTCACCGATATCGATAGTTACTCAAGTCAAGTTCGAAATGACTCGATTCCTTATGGTGAACAAACCGATTATTTCGCGTACAACAATAACTATAACGGCAACCCTGGGTGGGGAGACAATCCAACAAGCATCTCCATAAACGTTTACGATAACAGTTGGGGCTGGGGAGGCTATTACGGCTGGAACGATCCTTGGTTATGGAATGCCGGATGGGCATGGAACACTGGTTGGGGCTGGGGCTGGAACAACCCTTGGAGATGGAACCGCTGGGGCTGGGCAGGCTACGGTTGGGGCTGGAATGCTGGATGGGGCTGGGGCTACCCATATAATGGCTGGGGCTGGGCAGGTTACGGCTGGGGCGGCTACTATGGCCGCTATTGGAACAACCCTTACAACAGAGGGTACTACGGCAGAAATTATGCCTATATGTCCGGAAGAAGAGGATATAGTTCACGAATTCCCGGCACTACCCTATCATCTAGAACTAATACCTATGCCAGTAGATATAGAAGCAATAGTGGCCGCTCCAATGCAACAGTTTCCCGAAACAGCAATTTGGCCAATAGAAGCTCTCGTGGATATAGCAATCGTTCCAATGTAAGACGCTCTGTTAGTGCGGATGCCGTGGCCAGAAACCAAAACTATAGAACAAGCAGAAGCACACGGACCTCACCTAATTACAATAGAAGCTCAAGAAATTATCCTTCTTATGGAACATCGCCTTCCACGCGCAGTAGTAGGAGTTACAACAGAAGTAGCTCATCTTCATCGAGAAGCTACAGGAACCCTAGTGGAACCTCAAGAAGCTACCAATCAAGAAGTTCTGCTCCCAGCAGAAATTACAGTCGCTCCTCTAGTAGGTCAAGCTCCAGGAGTTACCGCAGCAGCGGTTCCTCCAGCAGCAGATCCAGCGGAAGTTACAGAAGCTCCGGTGGCAGCTCAAGAAGTTCTGGCGTAAGTAGGTCTTCCGGTTCGTCAAGGTCTTCGGGAGCATCTCGTTCTTCAGGTGGAAGTAGAGGTGGCAGAGGTGGCGGAAGACCATAATTCCACAAACGGCATAAAAAAACTAAAACATAAAAAATGAAAAGAATCTCAACTTTCATAATGGTATTGGCTTGCACTTTCGCAAGTGCTCAGACCATCGACGATGTATTGCGCTACAGTTCCGAAAACCTTCAGGGAACTGCAAGGTTCCAAGCCATGGGCGGCGCATTTGGTGCCTTGGGAGGCGACTTGTCCGCCCTAAATATCAATCCTGCGGGTTCGGCCGTGTTCAATTTTAGTGAAATTGCCATCACAGGGTCCAACTATCATACCAATAACGATGCACTTTACGGAAACAGCGTAACCAATACAACATCCAACTCTTTGGATTTTAATCAGGTCGGTGGCGTATTTGTTTTTAATTCATCGAACGATGGTCCTTGGAAGAAAATTGCACTGGCATTCAACTATGATTTGGTGAATAACTTTGACAATGAATTCGTTGCTACCGGAAACACTTCCGTCGGAATTGACAATTATTTCCTCAATTTTGCACAAGGAGAACCATTGGGGCCATTGCGAACCCAACAAGGGGAATTTATCGAAGAGGCTTATTTGGATATTGGCTCTAGTTTGGGCTATTCCGCGCAACAAGCGTTTCTTGGTTTTCAGGCCGGATTAATAGAACCCGTTGATGATGATGACCAAAACACAGCTTATTTTTCCAATGCCCAATACGGAAGCGTAAACCAGAGATTTATCCAAAACACATCGGGCTACAATAGCAAGTTCACCTTGAATTTTGCCAGTCAATACGAGGAGAGCCTTTACATAGGGGCCACGCTGAATTTTCACAATGTATTGTACGACAGGGTCACCTATTTGGATGAAAGTGGGTACGATGCCGAATCCCCGATTCAGTTTGCCTCTTTTGACAATTTATTGCACACCGAGGGACACGGTTTCTCCTTTAGCGTGGGCGCCATAGCCAAATTGAACCAATCCATTAGGGTGGGCGGTAGTTACCAATCACCAACATGGTATAGACTAACGGATGATACATCCCAACGCATCAACACTAATTTGGCGGTTTCCGATATCGACTTCATCAATTTTGGCATTGTTAACCTATATGATGAATACAGAATCAAAACACCCGAAAAGTATACCGGTAGTATTGCCCTTGTATTTGGACAAGAAGGACTGATCAGCTTGGATTATTCGTACCAAGATATGTCCAAGGCCGAACTTAGACCCACATCCGACCCTAGTTTTGGCGCTGAGAACGATTTTATAGCCAGCACGCTGGGTGCTGTAAATTCGTATCGACTTGGTGGCGAATACAGGATACAGGAAGTAAGCCTTAGAGCTGGATACCGGTTTGAAGAAAGCCCTTATGAGGATGGTGATTTTATTGGTGACCTAAATGGGTTCTCCGCAGGAATTGGTTACAATTTTGGTCCCAACCGACTGGATTTGGCCTTTAGTAGAACCGAACAAGATGTAAATTCATATTTATTTGATGGCGGCATCGATAGCGCAACCTTTATTGAAAGGGTCAACACCAATATATCTCTGGGCTACACCTTAAAATTTTAGAATACAATTCGAAGATGATATTCAATGGCCGGAAGAAATTCCGGCTTTTTTTATCGCACCAATGAAAAGTGTCGGCGAACCGAGGTAGCCACCAATACACCCTCGTCGTCGCGTTCATAATCCAAAAGGAACCAATAATCGGAAGAGGGCATATCACGACCATTAAATGTTCCGTCCCAACCGATATTTACATCTATTTGTTTTAATAGTTTACCATAACGGTCAAAAATATAAACCACCGGATTCACCAACTCCTCAACACCGTAAACATTCCAGTTATCGTGAACCCCATCGCTATTGGGAGTAAAAAATTTAGGATAACCGACCACTAAAAACTCAATAGGATCGGTTATACCACATCCGTTTTTATCGTTGATCACCACGGTATTTATCCCGGGAGGCACATCGTAGAACAAGGGGTCGTCCTGAAACTCTCCACCGTTAATGGCATATTCGTAATTACCATCGCCCACGGGCACAATCTCGATATTGTAGGGGTCAGTTTGATCACTGTTTACCAAATCGTCGATTACCCGGACCTCATCCAATTCGGGCGTTCCGTAAAAGGTAATCAAGATGTCGTCGGTCAAAGGGTTACCAAAAGGCCATTCGATCTCAACATAATATCTTCCTGAATTAGGACTTGAAACCACCAACTCGGCACCAAAAGAACCTGTTCCTGGCAAAGTAGCATCAATAATTCCATCATCATCATAGTCCACACTCCATTCTACTGAAGTGATATTGGAACCCGCCGGCGAGTTTAAAGCTGACAAGGTGATATCCGGGTCACCCTCGCAAGCAACAATATCGAACCCTAAAAACTGGTCACGAAGTGTACAATCCAATGCGCTGTTCTGATCAGCATCTACCGAAGACCCTGTAAACGTAAGGATAAAATCTTCTGGCTCGTCATCAAAATTGGTGTTGTAGTTGTTAATGTACAAATAGTAAATTTCCCCAGCAGTCACATTTAGCCATTCGTCGTAAGTGTTTTGACTGGACTTTACAAAGGGAGCTCCCTCCCGGCCATCCACAGGATTAACCCCAATTCCGGTAAAACCTGTGTCGTTGTATTCGTAATTGCAGCGAATCGGCTGGGCGCTGCCATCCCCTATTATGGTACAAAAATTATCATTGGATGTTTCATCAAATGGCCCATATAGTGCAAAATCCCATTCCGCCGTTATAGGGCCTCCGGGATTAACGGGCAATGCCTCAATATCAAACCCTATTTGACCGTCTGTTCCAGCCCTAAATACAAACCAGCCCGTATTGTTTTCTATATTGGCAGAACTTACGCTTCCTTTTTCCAAACATCCTGTTTGGGTAATCACTTCCGGGTCAAAATCGTCGATATCCCCACCTCCATCGGTGGTCCCCAAGATAGGCGCGTCGGCGCAAACAGGAATTGCAGTTCTACAATCTGGCGAGTTTTGCGCACTTGTCGCTTGAAATAGAAAAAAACAGCAGACAGCGCTGAAAAGGGCTTTCATAGAATTTTGGGGCTAAAGGTTATTCTATTTATAACCTGTATAACTCCTTAACTCATCGTTTTAGTATGTTTTTATCCGAAAAATTTGCAGTTAATCGATGAACGGGACGTTTTCCGTTATCTTCTCAAAGAAAAGTGACTTTGTAAATACTTGGCATAGGTTCTGTTCCCACTCTCGTCTATGTAAGATAATTTAAACCAATAATCGGTAGAGGGAAGTGGTTTCCCATTTAAGCTGCCATCCCATCCAGGGTCGAACTCCGTCATCTGTTTTATAAGTTTTCCATAACGATCAAATATGGTGACTATTGGAGAATTTAAAGTAGAAAGCCCCTCTATTTGCCATGTTTCGTTCAAAACATCCCCATTAGGAGAAAAAATGGGCATAAACCCAACAACGACAATATCTTCTTGAACCTCGCCGCAACCATGGGGATCTCGCATGGTAACTCTGTGAACACCTGGAGCTACGGCTGTAAAAAGGTTGCTTTCCTGAAACTCTCCACCATCCATACTAAACTCGTAGGCCCCAGAAGTTTCTGTATTGATGGTTACGGTGTTGTTTACGCTCATATCCTCGATATCGATACTCGAAATTACCGGCAAATTGGATATCGTTACAGACACGGTACGGACAGTTTCGCATACAACTCCATTGGATTCATTGCTCACCGTGAGCGTATATTCCCCTTCTTCCGAAACCAGAATGGACGGTGTTTGTTCGCCGGATTCCCACTCGTAGCTATAGTTGGGGTCGGGTGTTGTTTCCCCTATTTCTAAAACGCCTACCGATTCACAAATCACCACTTGCTGATCAAAGGTTAAAACCGGGATCTCAATGGAATTCAAAATAAAACTTTGACTGGCATCGTAACAATCCGGGTTGGACAAAGACGTGGTCCTAACAAAGATCGTTTCCGCACCACCTATGGGCATGTAATCCTTATCCAAGGCATTGATTCCTGCGAAGGCGTCTTGTTGGGAGGCATGATAGCTCACCATGACACTTTGGTGGTCCATGCCACCCAGCGCTTCGGAATTCTTTGCATTCAGATCAAAGATCGTATCAAAATCATAACAAACAGACTCATCTTCAAGCGTGCCCGTCACCGGAACTTGGTTGAAGCCAACCTGAACATCGCTTATTTCACTTCCGCTAGGCGTTGAAACCACTACGCGATACTGACCCGAAACTTGTGGACTGTAAACTGAGCTCACCTGACCTGTAATCAACTGAAAACCAATGCCCGTATCCATGTACCACTCATATCCCAGGGCTCCGGAGGTAGTAGCATCCAAGATAATATTCTCGCCCTCACATGCGGCTATGGGTGGACCCAGAAGGTTACTAACAATGGAACAGTCCAATGCAGTATTCGGATGATTCTCCCAAATATCACCAGTAAACTGTATGGAAAAACCAGAATTTACATTGCTAAAATTATTGATGAACAAATAGTAATCTTCACCAGCCTGCACCTGAACCCAATCTTCAAAATGTACCGAATCCAAATCACCTGTAGGATCTTCCCCTACTCCAATAAAACTGGCTCCCTCACTATTGTCAAAAAAATTGCACCGAATGGGTTCGCCCAAATTATTGCAATCGGTAGCTCGATAAAGTGCAAAATCCCAATCTTCGTTGCTATTATGGCCAATATTAAACCCTAACTGACCTGCCTCTGCGGTCCTGAACCGGTACCAGGATGAGTTGGATTCAATGGCACCAGTAGTTGTTTGCTCCAAACACCCACTAGAGGTCGCACCGTAAAAATCGTCGGAACCAAAACCATTGGTACCTCCATTGATAGGAGTATTGTTACAAATGGGAATGGCATCCGTACAATCTTGGGCCACCTGTGCCAGAGCACATTGGCAAAATAAGAACAGAAGTAAAGTCTTTGAAATCGATTTGAACATAAAACACTGTAGGTTTGCGCATTATAAAAGTACCATGGCATAGGTCTTAACAATAATTTATGTTGTCAAACCCTTGATACCAGATGTTAAATCGTTCATTAATGTATATCTTTGCTCTCTTTAAGCAACAGCTATGAAACTTGAGCAAACTTTGGAAGAACAACACGACGAAAGAGGTGAGGACCATGTAGGGTCTGCATCTACCGACACACCCATGAGAGAAGATGCTTTTGTATTGAGCGATGAAGAAAAAATCGAGAGAATACAGAGCAATGTAAGAGAAATTATGCTTACGCTCGGACTTGATCTGGATGACGATAGTTTGAAAGGAACACCAAAACGCGTAGCAAAAATGTACGTACAGGAAATCTTCGGAGGATTGCACCCTGATAGAAAACCAAAATCGTCCACGTTCGACAATAAATACAAGTACGGTGAAATGTTGGTGGAAAAAAACATTGTGGTCTATTCCACTTGCGAACACCATCTGCTGCCCATTGTAGGAAGGGCACATATTGCCTATATTTCCAATGGTACCGTGGTTGGTCTCTCCAAAATGAACCGTATTGTAGATTATTTTGCCAAACGACCTCAGGTTCAAGAACGTATGAACATCCAAATTGTAAAGGAACTCCAGAAAGTATTGGGCACCGAAGATGTCGCTTGTGTTATCGACGCAAAACACCTTTGTGTCAACTCCCGTGGAATCCGCGATATAGAAAGCAGCACGGTAACCGCGGAATATGGCGGAAAGTTTAAAGAAGAAGCCACACGAAGAGAGTTCCTGGATTACATTAAACTAGAAACCGAATTTTAATCCTAAAAGATTAATGCAACTTTATAAACACCAACCAGTACGAATCCATAATTCACTTACCGGAAAAAAAGACCTGTTCGAACCCATAAACGAAGGCCACGTAGGCATGTATGTTTGCGGTCCTACCGTATACAGTAACGTGCACTTGGGCAACTGCCGCACGTTTATGTCGTTCGATATGATCTTTAGGTACTTCAAACATTTGGGATATAAAGTGCGTTACGTTCGAAACATCACCGATGCCGGACACTTGGAAAACGATGCTGACGAAGGTGAGGATAAAATTGCAAAAAAGGCCAAACTGGAGCAGATTGAACCCATGGAAGTGGTGCAGCGCTACACCGTGGATTTCCATAACACCCTGCAGCAATTCAACCTTTTACCACCCAGTATTGAGCCAACGGCCACAGGTCATATTATTGAGCAAATAGAGATTATTAAAGAGATCCTTGAAAAAGGATTTGCCTACGAAGCAAATGGCTCTGTATATTTTGATGTGGTCAAGTTCAACCAAGATCACGATTACGGAAAATTAAGTGGTAGAAAGTTGGAGGATATGATCACCAACACTCGAGAGCTTACCGCCCAGGACGAAAAAAGAAACCCTCAGGATTTTGCCCTCTGGAAAAAAGCGGAACCCCAGCACATCATGCGCTGGCCATCCCCTTGGGGAGATGGTTTTCCCGGATGGCACTTGGAGTGTACTGCCATGAGCACCAAATATCTTGGCGAAACCTTCGATATTCACGGCGGAGGAATGGACCTTAAATTCCCCCACCACGAGTGCGAGATCGCACAGGCAGAGGCCAGTACGGGTAAATCCCCTGTAAACTACTGGATGCACGCCAATATGTTGACCCTGAACGGCAGAAAAATGTCCAAATCCACGGACAACAACATCTACCCTGCCGAAATTTTTAGCGGCGACAATAATATTTTAAGCAAGCCCTACACCCCTGCAGTGGTTCGCTTCTTTATGATGCAGGCCCATTACACCAGCATTTTAGATCTTAGTGACGAAGCATTACAGGCATCTGAAAAAGGGTACAACCGTTTGATGGATGCTTTGGACGGAATCGATAAACTGAAAACCGCAGACAAAACAGATTTTGATGTGGCTACTTGGAAGCAGAAATGCTACGATGCCATGAACGACGACTTCAACACGCCAATTTTAATTGCACAGTTGTTCGAGGCCGTAAAGCATATCAACTTGATCAAAGAGGACAAGGAAACAATTTCTGCAGAGGACAAAGAGGTGCTTTCCAGTTCACTTAAAGCCTTTGTTTACGATGTGCTCGGTATCGAAAATCAATCCATGGCCAAAGATGATTCCAATACGCTCAATGGAGTTATGGAATTATTGATTGATATTAGAAATGAAGCCCGTGCCAAAAAGGACTTTGCCACTTCCGACAAAATCAGGGACCAATTGGTTGAACTGGGCATCCAAATCAAAGATGGTAAGGACGGGACCACTTTCAGCGTAAATTAATGCTTGATAAATTTTGATTGGTACTCCCCTGGCGAAACGTGTATTTTTCGCTTGAACAAACGGTTGAAATACGAGCGGTTTTCAAACCCACATTCCAAATAAATCTCCTTTATTTTCCTATCGGGATCTTTTAAGAGATTGATGGCCATTTTTATGCGCTCGCTGTTAATGTAATCAATCGGGGTTACTCCTAATTCTTCTTTAAAAGTCTTATGGAAATGCGATTCGCTCATACAGGCTTTTTTGCTCAGATCACTTACGGACAAAGGTTCGTGCAAGTGCTGGGAGATAAATTCGATTACATAGGCCAACCGATTGTTAGAACTTATTTTAGAGGCATTTTGCATGTATTTTTCCCGCGTATTGCCCTGTAAAATTCGAATAATCAATTCCTGAAGCATGTTGTCCACAAAATAGTCTTTGGACGGATGGTTCTCGGTGAACAAGTACAATAATCGCTGAATAATACCATAAATACTGGCATCGTTGGTAAAGTGGTAGTTGTAATCCATCAAAACCCATTCAGTTCCATCGTGTTTCGGCATTACTTCGTTCATTAAATTGATGACTTTGTTTATTTTTTCATCGGAAATGGCCATGGCCAAGCAACGTGTCGGATTCTCTTCGTTTGCTTCTGGAAAATCAATGCACATAACTTCATTGGAGGGAAGAATCAAGGACTCACCCGGCAAAAAATTAAATGACTTCTTATCCCTGAGATGCATTACCTTTTTCCCTATCAGCATAGAGGCGAGCACAGGTTGATCAAACTGAAGGAATACTTTTTCTGCTTGCAGATGCGTCTCAAAAACATGCATTGAAGCATTGTTCAAAGTATAGGAGGTTTGGTTCTCGACCAAATATTCCAGCTTTCTTTCTTTAAAGAATTTATCCGGTAAATGCATATAAAATACCTACTTCTTAATAAATTATATAAATACTTAATAAATATAAAAATTATGATACTTTTTTTTGTTAAAAGTATAAAAACAAAGAGAATTGGTCATGTCATTAATAGTATACGTCAGATATACGGGGTTCAAAATCAATACTTTTAGAATCAGCCACTTGAGCAAAGTGCGCAACACATAAAAATTAATTTTAACAACAAGTATTATGAGCAATGTACAAACTACGGAACGTAGTGTTTTGGAAAAACCTAAGTTCAAAGATCAGTATGAAAATTACATCGGCGGAAAATGGACCCCACCGACAAAAGGGGAATATTTTGACAATATTTCTCCTGTCGATGGGAATGCATTCACCAAAATTGCGCGATCTACGTCCGAGGATGTGGACAAAGCCATCGATGCAGCGTGGGCGGCAGCACCAGAATGGAACAATTCCTCCGCAACCTACCGCAGCAACTTATTGTTAAAGATTGCCGACGTTATGGAAAACAATCTCGAGGCTTTGGCCCGTGCCGAAACCTGGGACAATGGCAAAGCCTTGCGCGAGACACGTGCCGCGGACATGCCATTAGCGGTTGACCACTTCAGGTATTTTGCGGGAGTAATTCGCGCAGAAGAAGGTTCCGTAAGTGAGTTGGATTCCAACACCGTGTCCATGAACGTTTTGGAGCCTCTAGGTGTGGTCGGGCAAATCATCCCATGGAACTTCCCTATCCTGATGGCCGCATGGAAATTGGCCCCCGCATTGGCCGCTGGGAACTGTGTAGTACTTAAGCCTGCAGAGCAAACACCCGTTGGAATCCTTATTTTGATGGAACTTATAGAGGATATTCTACCCGCAGGCGTACTTAACATTGTAAATGGATTTGGCTTGGAAGCAGGAAAACCATTGGCTTCCAGTCCACGCATAAAAAAAATCGCGTTTACGGGAGAAACCACTACTGGGCAATTGATCATGCAATATGCGTCCAAGAACATTATTCCCGTGACCTTGGAGTTGGGCGGTAAATCCCCGAACGTTTTCTTCGAAAGCATTATGGATGCGGATGATGAGTTCTTCGATAAATGTTTGGAAGGCGCTGTAATGTTTGCCTTGAACCAAGGGGAGGTCTGTACCTGCCCATCCAGAATATTGGTTCAGGAAAGCATTTATGACAAATTCATTGAGCGAGTTATAGAGCGTACCAAAGCCATCAAACTTGGCCATCCGTTGGATCCAACCACCATGATGGGCGCACAAGCATCGAATGATCAGTTCGAGAAAATCATGAACTACATCCAAATAGGTAAAGAAGAAGGATGCGAAGTTCTGGCAGGAGGTGACGCTGCTTATAACGAAGGCCTGGAAGGTGGGTATTACATTCAGCCCACTATTTTGAAAGGAAACAACAAAATGCGCGTATTCCAAGAAGAAATTTTTGGTCCCGTGGTCTGTGTCACCACTTTTAAAGATGAAGCAGAAGCACTGGAAATCGCCAACGACACCCTTTATGGATTGGGAGCGGGAGTTTGGACACGCGATATGCACCAAGCCTATAAAATCTCCAGACAGATACAAGCTGGCAGGGTTTGGGTAAACTGCTATCACAACTACCCTGCACATGCACCGTTTGGAGGATACAAAAAGTCAGGAATCGGAAGAGAAAATCATAAAATGATGCTCAGCCACTATACTCAGACCAAAAATATGCTGATTTCCTACGATAAGAACAAATTAGGCTTTTTCTAGGATGGAAAACTTGATTAAACGTGTGTTGGTTTCGGACCATGCCATAAAAATAATTGATCAATTGAGGGAACGCCACGATGAACTGATGTTCCATCAAAGTGGAGGTTGTTGTGATGGTTCCTCTCCCATGTGCTTTCCAAAAGGTGAGTTGATGCTGAATGAGAACGATGTGAAGTTGGGCACCATCCACGGCTGTGATTTTTTTATGAGTAAGGACCAGTTCGAATACTGGAAACACACACAGCTCACGGTCGATGTGACCACGGGACGTGGTGCCAGTTTTAGCCTGGAAATTCCGTTGGGACTCCGTTTTGTCATCAAATCACGATTGTACACGGATGAGGAACGAGAACATTTGGCGCCCGTACAACCCGCAGAAGAAGCATAAAGCAAGCCCCGACAAATTCGGGGCTTTTTCATACCTTGTCCTTGGATTCACCCGGAAGATAATATGAAGAAAATTTTGATAGCGCCATTTGTTTTGTTGGTAAGGTTTTACCAACTTTTTATATCGCCCATGTTTCCTTCCACATGCCGCTATTCCCCCACTTGTTCACAATACACCTTGGAAGCCTTAAAAAAGCACGGACTCTTTAAAGGCGGATGGCTTTCTATTAAACGTATAGCCAGTTGCCACCCCTGGGGAGGAAGCGGATATGATCCTGTCCCTTAAAAAATTGCACTTTAATTAACACCCTGCAACCGTTCAAAGTAGTTATATTAGTCCAAAATTTATTTCAATGTACTTTCTAGGATTTGACTGGAACCCCGAAGGAACTCTTTTTAAACTGGGTTTTCTACAGATAAAATATTACAATTTGCTATGGATTGCCGCCTTCATATTAGGCTGGTTCATCATGAAGAAAATCTTCTTGAACGAAAAGAAGTCCATGGAAAAACTGGATTCCCTTTTTATTTATACCGTGGTATCCATAATGCTCGGAGCACGATTGGGACACGTATTTTTTTACGATTGGGACTACTATAAAGATCATTTGGCAGAAATCCTTTTACCTATCCACGAGAACGCGAACAGTTCGCTCTTCGGCATCATCAACGGGTACGAGTTTACCGGCTTTACAGGCTTGGCCAGTCATGGAGCTACTATCGCTGCCATTATCGGTATTTGGTTATATACTCGTAAATGGAAAGATATTAAAATGCTTTGGCTATTGGATAGGTTGGTGGTTCCCTCTGCAATCGGTGCCGCATTTGTGAGGTTCGGTAATTTTTTCAATTCCGAGATCAATGGAAAAAAAGTGGATGAAGCCTATTTCCTAGCAACTCGTTTTATCCGTGATTCGGACGATATGCCTGCATATCAAGCGATGGCACTCACCAAAGAAAAAACACCGAACGCAGCCTACAAAGCCATTCAGCACAACCCGGAGTTCTCTGAAGTTTTACAGTCCATACCATTTCGCCATCCCGCCCAATTGTACGAGGCCATTTGTTACATTTTCGTATTCGTGGTTCTATACCTGCTCTACTGGAAAACAGATTGGAAAAACAAACCGGGCTTCCTTTTTGGTTTGTTTATGGTTCTTTTGTTCGTGGTAAGGTTCTTTGTGGAATTCTACAAAAAAAGCCAAGGCGGTTTCGAAGATACCCTCGGCATGCTTTCCACTGGGCAATGGCTCAGTATCCCCATGATTTTGATCGGTGTATTTTTTATGGTAAAACCAGCACCTGTAGAACCTTAGCAACATGGCAAATTTTGGAAAAATAATAGTATTCACGGTTGTTTTGATTCTGGTATCGTGCAAGAGCGAATCCAAACAAGCCATTAAAACAGAAACGGTTTCCTTTACAAAAGAAGGAGAGCTAACCATTCTTTCTGAAGAATCAGAAGCCATAAAGGCTAGTTTTGAAATTGAGATTGCCGAGTCGGAATATGAGACCCAAACTGGGTTAATGTATCGAAAATCCATGAAAGAGAATCGAGGAATGCTATTTATTCAGCCCACAGAATCCTTGCAGTACTTTTACATGAAGAACACAGAAATTCCCTTGGATATAATTTACATTGATTCAGGAATGAAGATCGTGAGCTTTCAGAAAAACGCCCAACCGTTCAATGAAGATACCTTACCATCCAATGTCCCTGCAAGATATGTATTTGAAATTAACGCAGGGCTTTCGGATAAATTGGGACTACAAGTTGGTGATAGCATTTCATTTACACGTGATTAAATGTCTAAATACCTACTGGACAACCAAACATCCGACCGACTGCTTTATCGTAAGTTGACCGATTCAGATTTCGAAGATTGGCTCCCTTTTTACAACGACCCAAGATCCACACAATACTGGGACGGTCTGCCCAAAGATCCCGTAGAAGCTTGCAAAGCACAGTTCGAACGGGTATTTGAACGCTATCAAAACGATCTAGGCGGCATGAACGCCCTAATTTTAAAAGAATCCGGAAAACTGATCGGTATTTGCGGACTCCTAGTTCAAACTGTGGACAATGTACAGGAACTGGAAATTGGCTATTCCATTCTACCCAATTATTGGCTTAAGGGTCTTGCATCTGAAGCTGCCAGAAAATGTAAGGCCTTTGCGTTTGAAAACAATTTTTCGGATTCCCTGATCTCCATTATCCATGTGGACAACATACCCTCCCAAAAAGTCGCAATAAACAATGGTATGTACTTGAACAAAACAACAGTCTATAAGAACAATCCCGTACATATTTTTAGAGTTAAGCGAGGATAATCGTAATTTTAAGGCAATACCAATTGCCTCATGAAGCTACACAAAAGCTACACTATCCTTACGCAGAACAATTCCAATACCAATCAATTGGTTCAAAATCTATTGAAGAACGATCCAATTGATGGGCTGCTCGAATTACAGAACTTAAAAGGTTTGCTTTTCTCAAAGTCAGAAATTGACCGTTATATGGACGAAGAGGAACGCCACGATATTAAAATTTTGACCAAGGACAGCGAACAGCCGTTAAAAACCATGAGCAGTGGAGAGCAAAAAAAAGCGCTACTTACCTATCTGCTTCAAAAAGACCCGGATTTTTTAATCTTGATAAATCCATTCGATAATTTGGACACTGACACACAAGCCAAATTAAAAGAAGAACTTGTAAATATTTCATCAAACAAAATTTTGGTACAATTGGTCAGTAGATTGGATGATATTTTGCCCAACACTTCCGATTTTTTTAAACTTGATGGAAATACGCTACACCACTATTGTTCATCCGATGAGTTTTGGACGCAAAACAAAATGGAACCCATACCTTTTAATGGCACCATTCCTCCATCTTTGTCACAAGTCAAAATTGACCATAAGGAACTGGTAAGTTTTAAGAAGGTTTCGGTCAGCTTTAATGGCCGTCAAGTACTGAACAATATAGATTGGACCATAAACAAAGGAGAGTTTTGGCAATTGAAAGGTCCGAATGGAAGCGGAAAGTCCACACTATTGTCCATGATCACAGGGGACAGCCATAAAGGTTACGGCCAAGATTTGACCATTTTTGGCCTACAAAAGGGCAAGGGTGAAAGTGTTTGGGATCTCAAACAAAACATCGGCTATTACACTCCTGCAATCACCAATACATTTAGAGGATACCACAGTCTGGAAAATATGATCATTTCTGGCCTGCACGATTCCATTGGACTGTATGTACAACCAACCGACCGTGAAAAAAATTTGGCCGAACAATGGCTACAACTACTCAATTTGGAAACTCGAAAAAATGAGTATTTCAAAGATCTAACAATTGGTGAAAGCCGATTACTTATGATGGCACGGGCCATGATAAAACACCCTCCTTTGTTAATTTTGGACGAACCTACTGCTGGACTTGACGATAAGAGCGCCAATCTTTTTGTTGCCTTGGTGAACAAGGTGGCCAAAGAAAGCGACACTGCTATAGTTTTTGTCTCACATAGAGAAGAACCTCAGTTGCATCCAGAACACATCTTTGAACTACAACCATCCGAAATGGGATCGACGGGCAAACCATCACAAAAAATTCATAAATAGATTGGCGCACGACGCATTCTTTTACAAAAACCACTGATTTGATCACTGATTGTATTTATTCAGGATAGTTCAAAAAAAAAGACCCTCTAAAAAAGAGGGTCTTTAATATAAAGTGTAATATAAAAAACGAAAAACTACGATTCGGTTGCTTCAGCAACTTTGTTCTTTAATGAATCGAACATCACCGGTGTTGCGATAAATACAGATGAATATGTACCTACGATTACACCAATGATCATCGCGAACATAAATCCTCTTAGGCTCTCACCTCCAAAAATAAAGATGGCCAACAACACGATCAATGTGGTAAGCGAGGTGTTCAAGGTTCGGCTCAATGTACTGTTCAATGCCAAGTTAATGTGCTCTCCACCCTTCCAGCCTTTTAGACCAGTTACTTCACGAATACGGTCGAATACTACCACCGTATCGTTCAGGGAATAACCAATTACGGTTAGGATGGCCGCAATAAAGGCTTGGTCAATTTCCATGTTGAACGGCATTATGCTACCTGTAAGGGAGAATATACCCAAAACGATCATAACATCGTGGAATACCGCTACCACAGCCCCTAAAGAGAACTGCCATTTTCTAAACCTGAAAAGAATATAAAGGAATACTACCGCCAAGGAACCGATAATGGCCAAGAAAGCGTTTTTCTTGATATCATCCGCGATGGTAGGCCCAACCTTAACAGATTGAAGGATACCGATAGATTTTTCGGAAGCACCAACGGTAAAATCTTCAAAAGAAGTTCCGTCTGGCAAATATTTTTGTAGCGATGTGTACAGCTTATCCTGGATCTCCGTATCTATCTCCACTCCTTCTTGATCCACTTTGTATGGTGTGGTCACTTTTATCTGATTGGCATCACCAAAAGTTTTCACATTGGTACCACTACCGAATACCGTATTAAGTTCGGATGCAATCTCCGAAGGGTTCACAGCTTTCTCAAAACGGATCTGATAAGAACGTCCTCCTATAAAATCAACCCCTTGGTTAAGTCCATTGGTAAACAACGAGAAAACACTCACCGCTACCAAAATGGCGGATACCACATAGGCAATCTTACGTTTGGACAAGAAGTTGATATCCAAATTGGTAAACAGGTTCTTTGTGATACCTGTACTGAAATCGAGGCGCCTTCCTTTTTTGCTCGTGTAGGCCTCGATCATTAATCGAGTAACAAAAATGGCCGTGAACAAGGAAGTAACAATACCGATCATCAAGGTCGTGGCAAAACCTTTAATTGGTCCCGAGCCAAAAACAAAAAGAATGATCGCGGTAAGACCTGTAGTAATATTGGCATCCAAAATAGAGGACAAAGCGTTTCCAAAACCATCGGCTATGGCTTGTGCCTTTCCTTTTCCGCGCGCCAACTCTTCTTTAACCCTTTCAAAAATAAGTACGTTGGCATCTACCGACATACCTATAGTCAGTACAATACCCGCAATACCTGGCAATGTCAATACAGCGCCAAGGCTGGTCAGCACACCAAAAATCAACAAAATATTGAATACCAAAGCGATATCCGCAAACACTCCTGCCCTACCGTAGTAGAATATCATCCAAAGCAATACGAACGCCATGGCGATCATAAAGGACATAAATCCACTATCGATAGCTTCTTGACCCAAAGATGGGCCTACCACTTCTGACTGGATAATATCCGCAGAAGCAGGAAGTTTACCCGCACGCAAAACGTTGGCAATATCTTTGGTCTCGTTTACAGTAAATGTTCCCGTAATTTCCGAACGCCCTCCAGAAATTGGCCCCGAAGAAACCCCAGGTGCAGTGTACACTTTGTTATCCAATACAATGGCAATACCAGTTTGGTTGTTGTAGGCATCCCCCGTTAATTCTTCCCATTCTTTGGCACCACGAGTATTCATCGTCATGCTAACGGCCGGTTTATTGAACTGATCAAAGGTATCCTGAGCATCGGAAACAACATCTCCGCTAATCCTTGGTGTACCTTCTCGGTTGGATTTCAAAGCATACAAGTCAACTATTTCCGCATCTTGCGAAGGTCTTTCCCAAAGGAATTTGGTAAACTGAACATCATTCGGCAATAGCCTTTTAATTGCAGGCATTCTTAAATACCCGCCAATTTCTGCGGTATCGGCCACCAAGGCTCTTGCTATGGCGTGACTCCCTGGATCGGCCGGAATCAATTTACCCAAAATCGGATTGGCATCCTGTGACATATCCAACGAGTCTTGAGCTACATCGGATAGCAGGGAATCAATTTCCGATTCCGGTTTTGAGATTTCGTCTTCGGTAGATGTTTTCGGCTCCAAAATCTCTTTTAAACGTTCGTTGGCATTAACCAAAAACGTTGCAATACTTTGGTTGCTCTGTGGATAGGTTTCCCAAAATTCCAACTGTGCCGTACTGGACAACAATTCCTGGGCACGGGCAATATCCTTGGCCCCTGGAAGTTCCACCAAAATTCTTCCCGAGTTACCTTCTCTTTGAATATTGGGCTGTGTTACCCCAAAACCATCGATACGCTCTCGCAAAACTTCGAACGCAGAAACTATGGATTCATCAATCTTTCTTCTGATGATGGGTTTTACCTCATCATCGGACATTTGAAAATTAATATCATCGCTCAGTCCTTTATTGGCAAAAATGTCCGGTGAGGCCAGTTTGGTATCTCCTTTGATATTATCAAAAGCTTCGAAAAACAGTTCCAAATAGGTGTTGTCACTATTTTTTGATGCTTCGTCGGCATCTGCCAAGGCTTTGTTGAACACAGGGTTCTTGGTGTTGTTGGCCAAGCCTTTCAAAATATCCTTAACGGAAATCTGAAGGGTAACGTTGATACCTCCTTTAAGGTCCAATCCTTTGTTCAACTCTTTTGTTTTGGCATCCGCGTAGCTCGTATACCCCAAAACAGTATTATCACTGATGGAATCCAAGTACGATGCCTCTAAAGCTTCGCGCTTTGCAACATAATCTTCCTCAGCCTCCGAAATTTGGCCAATTGCGTAAGCCTCAGCATCTTTCTCCAACTTATTAGTGATGAAAGTATAAGATAACTGATAGATGCTCACCAAGCCAAAAAGGATCGCGAAAAGCCTTATAAGTCCTTTATTCTGCATTGATTGTTAATTTTTTAGAAGTTTTCTTAAACAGCGTGCAAATATATCATTTCCGATAAGATTTGACAATAGAATTTGATGTAATTGCAATTACTGTTAATGGTTACGGTATAAAATTAAAAATGTCATCCCGGACAAACCTAGAAATTTCCATTTAATTTAATGGTAACTTTCTTTTGGTTTATGCCCAAAATGACACTTTAACCGATAGGGTTTAAATCTAGACCTCTAGCAGTCCGTTGGTCTTTTTTACACCTTCGGCACTTTCCTGCATTTTGGCCTTTTCGGCATCGGACAATTCTATCTCTACAATTTTCTCGATACCATTTTTACCTAGGATTACCGGTACTCCTATACAAATATCGTTTAGTCCGTACTCACCTTCCAACAGTGATGAGCAAGGGAACATTTTCTTTTGATCACATGCAATGGCCTGGACCAAGCTGGAAACGGCAGCACCTGGGGCATACCAAGCACTTGTACCCAACAATCCGGTCAAG
Organism: Flagellimonas sp. ABD4_174; assembly: GCF_056160185.1. Taxonomy (NCBI): domain Bacteria; kingdom Pseudomonadati; phylum Bacteroidota; class Flavobacteriia; order Flavobacteriales; family Flavobacteriaceae; genus Flagellimonas; species Flagellimonas sp. ABD4_174. The sequence goes on along the minus strand of NZ_JBSWWP010000001.1, from coordinate 1,230,959 downwards.
GTAGCACCTCCAACTTTGGTTTCTTCCACAACCCAGTTCATTTTTTCTTCGGATAGGAACTCGGAAACTTTTACACTGTTTCTTGTAGCATGGCCGATCAAGGGCACCATTCCTTTATCGCTGTGCCCGCCGATCACCATACCATCCACATCTGAAATAGGTGCTTCCAAGGCTTGGGCCAATCTATATTTGAAACGGGCACTGTCCAAAGCTCCACCCATTCCTATAATTCTATTTTTAGGAAGTCCTGTTGCTTTGTGCACCAAATAGGTCATCGTATCCATTGGGTTGCTCACTACAATAATAGTTACGTTAGGGGAGTGCTCCAAAAGGCTTGTGGCCACTGTTTTCACAATGCCGGCATTAATACCTATCAACTCTTCACGCGTCATACCAGGTTTACGAGGAATTCCCGAAGTGATCACTGCAATGTCGCTATTGGCAGTCTTACCATAATCGCTGGTAGACCCGGTAATTTTGGTATCAAATCCGTTCAATGATGCCGTTTGCATCAAATCCATGGCCTTACCTTCGGCATACCCTTCTTTGATGTCCAATAAAACTACTTCCGATGCAAAATTTTTCATTGCTATGTACTCAGCGCAACTTGCTCCAACTGCGCCTGCTCCTACTACGGTAACTTTCATTTGTATAGATTTAAATTTTAGTCCTCAAAAATAAGGCATTTAGGGCAGATAAAAACTGACATTTACCAGTTTTAGACCATCAATTCCGGTAAAAACAACAAAGTTGACATGGATTTAACTATGCCTAGATCACTCTTGAGCAGCATAAGAGTTGTGCAATAAAATATTTTATCCGTTTTATACAATAGATTCTTACAAACCTACGTTCTTATAGTCCCAAATTTAACGTAACCTACTTGACCTATGAAAAAGCTCTTTTCATTGTTGTCCATTCTTGGCATTATAGCCATAAGCAACTGTACCAGTGTTCCGGACAACCACGATCCCATTCTGGGTATCTGGGCAAAAACTGCATCTTCAACTATTGAAGGAAAAAATTCGAACACGATCCGTGAAGAGTGGATTTTTAACGATGTCTATCTAGGAAGATACCAGAGATACACCAACTCCCAATTAGATTTCTACACCGATTTTAAATGGTCGCAAGAAAATGGGGCCTATTCCATTATTTATGGCGACCCACAGGTTACCGATATAACCGTTAGTTTGGAAAAAGCAAAAACCCCCGAAGTATTAACCTTGGATAATGGCTCGGTCTTCGCCACCAGGGAATGACGTGAAGACTACATATATGAAAATAGTAGGCCCCGGAAACGGGGCCTTCTTTATTTTTGATCGGTAATTTTTGATTCTCTCTTACCTAAATCCAAAGTTCACTCCAAAGGTAAATGTGCTGAACTCGGAGAAATTATATTCTGCATTCAACCTAAAAAATCCCAGTTTAAGTTTGGTACCCAAATTAGCAGATACTCCGCTTGCATCTTGCGATACCGTAAAAGGGTCTACCACAGTTTCTGAAAAGAAAGGTCCGTTGGCCTCGTAAGTACCAAGCACATCGATATCCGAGTTCCCTGTGATATATCCAATCCCTCCATAAAAATTAATTACCGGGATATTTTTAGTAGAGACCACGGCGCTAAAATTCCATGTTCTGAAAGAAGCATCGATTCGTTGATCACTTCCGCTGATAAAATCAGAATCGGAAAAATCGTATTCCCCATTTAAATTGGTATAGCCAATTACCGCAGAAATAGCAACGGGCAATACTTTATCGGCAGGCAATATTTTGGTAAAATCATATTGCAATCCGGCCCCGAACAGTCCAATCTTGGCATCGTCGTCAAATTTGATCTTTGGCAAAAAACGAGCTTTTACTTCCAACCCCTTGATCAAACCTACACTGGCCTGTAGATACCCCGATGGTATAAAATTGAGGTTTTCAGCAGAAAGACCTGTGGGCAGCTCAAAACTCTCTCTGAAGATACCACTTTCATCTTCCACAAAAACTTCTACTCCCTCAATATCCCCTAACGCGGTAGACACCATTCTGGCCTGGCCCGGGTTTTGTACAAAATCCAAGTTATCGTAATCGGCAGGATCCAATATAAATGCTTTTTTATCGTCCTTGTTTTTAAATCCGGTCATGTTTCCTATAATGGAAATCTCAAATCCACCCAAGGGCTTGGCATCTGCCGTATTGTACCATCCATTGGAGATGCTGTAAATGGCTCCTTCCGAGACCGGGGACAAATAAGCGTTGGCAAATCGCTCGGCATCCGCAACTCCCGAAACAAATATATCGTTGAGATCCTGGGACTTGCCCATGGTCACAGTAACTAGTGCAAGCGCTAAAATTAGTCTTTTCATAATATTGAAGTTATACCCAAAACTAAAAAACTCGCCCTGCTGGGGCGAGTTTTTGTTGTGAAATGCCTGAATTCTATACATCTATATTCGCATAGACGGCATTTTTCTCAATAAATTCACGTCTCGGTGGCACTTCGTCACCCATTAGCATTGAGAATATACGATCGGACTCTGTTGCATTGTCAATACTAACTTGACGTAAAGTTCTGAATTCCGGGTTCATTGTGGTGTCCCAAAGTTGCTCGGCGTTCATCTCACCAAGACCTTTATATCGCTGGATACCTGCTCCCCCTCCCATTTCTGCATTGATCTGATCACGCTCCTTATCATTCCATGCGTAACGTTTTTTAGATCCTTTTTTTACCAAATATAGAGGTGGTGTTGCGATGTAGACATGGCCACCCTCGATCAACTCCCTCATATATCGGAAGAAGAAAGTTAAAATCAGGGTTTCAATATGGCTACCATCGACATCCGCATCACACATGATCACCACTTTATGATATCGCAGTTTATCTAAATTGAGGGCCTTACTATCTTCTTCGGTTCCGATGGTAACTCCCAAAGCAGTATAAATATTCTTTATTTCCTCGTTTTCAAAAACCTTATGCTGCATGGCTTTTTCCACATTCAGGATTTTACCTCTCAATGGGAGAATGGCCTGGAAGTTTCTATCCCTACCTTGTTTGGCTGTTCCACCTGCAGAATCCCCCTCTACCAAAAACACTTCGCACTTGGTAGGATCTTGCTCCGAACAGTCGGATAGTTTCCCTGGCAACCCTCCTACACTCATAGGGTTCTTGCGCTGTACCATTTCTCTGGCCTTTGCCGCAGCATGTCTGGCCTGTGCAGCAAGTTTCACTTTTTCAACGATTTGTTTGGCATCATCCGGGTTTTCCTCCAAATAATCGGTCAGCATTTCGGATACGGCCTGGCTCACTGCACTGGTAACCTCTCGGTTACCCAATTTGGTCTTTGTCTGCCCTTCGAATTGCGGTTCTGCCACTTTCACCGAAACGATCGCCGTCAGTCCTTCGCGGAAATCATCACCAGAGATTTCAAATTTCAACTTATCCAGCATGCCGGAATTATCGGCATACTTTTTAAGGGTCGATGTTAAACCTCTTCTAAAACCTGAAAGATGTGTTCCTCCTTCATGGGTATTGATATTGTTTACATAGGAATGAAGGTTTTCGGTGTATCCCGTATTATAGATCATGGCTACTTCCACCGGAATTCCGTTCTTCTCCCCTTCCATGGAGATTACCTTTTGGATCAAGGGCTCACGAGTACCGTCCAAAAACTTGATAAATTCCTTTAGGCCTTCCTCGGAATGGAAAGTTTCGGAAACGAATTCTCCTTTTTCGTCCTTATTGCGCTTGTCGGTAAGCGTTATGGTCACTCCTTTATTCAGGTATGCGAGTTCCCTCATCCTATTGGCAAGGGTCTCATAACTGTATTCTGTGGTTTGGGTGAATATGGTATTGTCCGGAACAAAGGTTACTATGGTACCAGTCTCATTGCTTTCGCCAACACTTTTTACTGGGTACAACGTTTTTCCTCTTTCGTATTCCTGCTCCCAAATTTTTCCATCTCGGTAAACAGTGGCCTTTAAATGGGACGATAGAGCGTTCACACAAGACACACCCACTCCGTGCAATCCACCGGAAACTTTATAGGAGTCCTTATCGAATTTACCCCCTGCCCCGATCTTCGTCATTACTACCTCCAAGGCGGAAACACCTTCTTTTTTGTGCAGGTCCACGGGGATACCCCTTCCGTTATCCTGGGTAGTGATAGAGTTGTCTTCGTTAATAATTACATCTATCGTATCGCAATGGCCCGCCATGGCTTCATCAATGGAGTTGTCCACCACCTCATAAACCAAATGGTGCAATCCTCTGACCCCAACATCTCCAATATACATGGAAGGTCTCATACGTACGTGCTCCATCCCCTCCAGGGCCTGGATACTATCCGCGGAGTATTGTTTCTTGTTAGCTTCTTCGCTCATATATATTCAGTATTTGCCTCAAAAATTCAAATCTTACAAATATAATCAATACCCTGTGGAAATGGCCTAAAACACCCCTCTCAAGCCCCTAAGTTATCAACAAAGTGTGTGGAAAACAGCCTCTTTTTATTGCTTGTACCCCAACATGGCCCCAACAACAAAAAAGCCCCTTGGGAAAGGGGCTTTCTGACTAATTAAAAAATGAAACATGTTAGATTAACTGCTTCATATCGTTTGGTTGGTTTAAACAGGGGTTATTTCACATATGCATCGGTATGAACCTTAGCCACAGCTCTTCCCGATGGATCGTTCATGTTCTTGAATGCCTCGTCCCACTCCAGGGCAATTTTGGTACTACATGCCACTGATGGTTCTTGCGGCACGCTCATAGCCGCCGCATCGGAAGGGAAATGACTTTCAAAAATTGAACGGTAATAATACTCCTCTTTGGATGTAGGGGTCTGAATTGGAAACTTAAAATGGGCATTTTTTAGTTGCTCATCCGAAATCTCCTCTTCCACTAAAGCTTTTAAGGTATCTATCCAGCTGTACCCGACTCCATCGGAAAATTGTTCTTTTTGCCTCCAGGCTACGCTTTCGGGCAAATAATCCTCAAATGCTTTGCGCACTACCCATTTCTCCATGCGTTCGCCGTTGATCATTTTATCTTTTGGGTTTATGCTCATGGCCACATCCATAAACTCTTTGTCCAAAAAGGGCACACGCCCCTCAATACCCCAGGCCGCCAAGGATTTATTGGCCCTAAGGCAGTCGTACATGTGCAGCTTGTCCAGTTTTCTTACTGTTTCTTCATGAAAATCCTTTGGACTAGGGGCCTTATGGAAGTATAAATATCCGCCGAACAATTCGTCCGCTCCTTCACCCGAAAGGACCATTTTAATTCCCATGGATTTGATCACCCTGGCCATTAAATACATTGGAGTCGAAGCTCTTATGGTTGTAATATCGTATGTTTCGAGGTTATAAACAACGTCCTTTATGGCATCCAACCCTTCTTGGATGGTAAATTTGATCTCGTGATGGACCGTTCCAATATGGTCGGCCACCTTTTGGGCCGCCGCCAAATCAGGAGAACCCTCCAAGCCTACCGAAAAGGAGTGCAATTGTGGCCACCAAGCATCGGCCGTGTCCCCGGACTCGATTCTTTTTTGGGAATATTTTTTTGCAATGGCCGATGTTACCGATGAATCCAATCCACCGGACAATAGTACGCCATAAGGCACATCGGACATTAATTGACGGTGTACCGCAGCTTCCAATGCATCTTTGATTTTTGCAATGCTGGTCTCGTTTTCCTTAACTGCATCATATTCCATCCAATCCCGCTTGTACCAGCGTACAAATTCACCGTTAGAACTGTGCATATAATGACCAGGGGGGAAAAGTTGGATTTTGGAACAAGTGCCTTCCAAAGCTTTCAACTCGGAAGCCACGTAGAACGTTCCGTTTTTGTCCCAACCTATGTACAACGGGATAATTCCCATATGGTCGCGGGCGATGAAATACTCGTCTTTTTCCGAGTCGTATATGGCAAAACCAAATATACCGTTCATGTCATCAACAAAATCGACTCCCTTTTCCTGATATAGGGCTAAAATAACCTCACAATCGGATTGTGTACGGAACTCATATTTCCCCTCGAACTGTTTTCTTAATTCTTGATGATTATAAATTTCGCCATTGGCTGCCAATACCAATTTACCATCGGCACTGATTAACGGCTGCTTTCCCGAAGCCGGATCAACAATAGCCAATCGCTCATGGGCCAAAATTGCCTTATCATCGGCATAAATACCACTCCAATCCGGCCCTCTATGTCTCACTTTTTTAGACATTTCCAATAGTTGGGGCCTTAGTACTTCCGTACTTTCCTTCACATCAAATGCGCAAACAATACCACACATAATTTATTATATTTAATAACAATTTTAAAACAAATATGAACCTTATTATTATTTAATAAAACTATTATTAGATATTTAATTATATTTTATAATTTTAAATCATCTTACTGTTTCATATTGAAATAATATGCGCTTTTAAATCATTTTTATCCAATGCTTTGTAAGGTCGCTTAATTTTCCCGTCTGTATATTTGAAAAAACTATTAATCAACTCCTGAAAAACGGAAATTAAATCGCAATCATGAAGAATTTAACAGTATTAGTATTGATGTTTTGTGCCAGTTTAGTGTTTTCTACGGATGCCTTGGCCCAAAAGTTTAGTGGACTCGACAAAAGTCCTGCGGATATTGCCTATTATCCAGCAAGCTCTAGAGAAAATGATAAATCTGCGCGCATTATTTACAGTCGTCCACAATTGAAGGGACGTAGCATGGCCGAATTGGCCCCTGCCGGAAAAGTTTGGAGAACCGGAGCCAACGAAGCTACGGAAATAACTTTTTACAAAGATGCCACTATTGGCGGCAAAACGATCAAGGCAGGTTCTTATGCATTGTTCACTATTCCGGGTGATAGCGAATGGACCGTTATCTTGAACAGCAACCTACACCAATGGGGCGCTTATTCTTATGATAGTGACGGTGATGTGGTACGTGCCACTGCTGCAGTTTCTTCGGATAGCGAAGAATTGGAAGCCTTCTCCGTTGCTTTTGACGACGATGGAAACTTGGTCATGGGCTGGGGAACTACAAGGGTTACCTTGCCTATCAGCTATTAATTAATGGTCGTTCTAAAAATACGAAAGCCCCTTAATAAGGGGCTTTTTTATTGTTCTTTTGCAACAAAACCTATTATAGATTGGTTTCCTCGCTTAGTTTAAATCAACATAGGGGGCATTATTTCTTCTGAACACCACCCAAGAACACATGTTCTGCAGTTATATTGGGAATATCTTCGGATGGGATTGTCATAATATCATCGCTCAGAATCACAAAGTCTGCAAATTTACCTGGTTCAATACTTCCTTTTTCTTCTTCCTCAAAATTGGAATAGGCCGCCCAAATGGTCATCCCCTTTAAAGTTTCCTCTCTGCTCAAGGCATTTTCCATCTGAAAACCACCTTCGGGGTATTGTGCTACATCCTGGCGGGCGACCGCCGCATAAAAGGTTAAGAACGGATTTACCTGCTCCACTGGGAAATCGGTTCCCAAGGCAACCAGTCCTGCTTTGTTCAACAGGTCTTTATATGCGTAAGCTCCTTTTATCCGTTCTTTGCCTAAACGATCTTCTGCCCAATACATATCACTTGTGGCATGTGTTGGCTGTACGGATGGAATGATTCCCTTTTCAAAATAGTTAAAATCTGATGGCGAAATTACCTGCGCGTGTTCCACTTTCCATCTGCGGTCCGTTCTACCTTTTAGTGCTTTTTCGTAGGCCCTTAGCACCACAATATTGGCAGAATCGCCAATTGCATGGGTGTTCATCTGATAATCGGTTTCCGCAATGCGATGAGCCAGTGCTTCTATTTGGTCCACAGGTGTTACCATAGCACCAAAATGGCCAGGCTTATCGGAATAATGATCTCTTAGGGCCGCACCTCGCGAACCAAGGGCCCCATCGCCATATACCTTTACGGAACGTACATTTAATTGATTGGTTTTGATGATTCCCTTTTCCAAAAAGTAATTCAAATTTTCTGGATAATTGGAGATCATTGCATATACCCTAATGGATAGCTCACCAGATTGTTGTAGACTATCGATCAACTCGATAATATCTCTGGACAGACCAGCATCGTTTACCGTGGTCAATCCATAACCCAAGGAAATCTTTTCAGCATCTTTAAGTGCTTGAATTTGTTGTTCTTTGGTCAGTGGAGGAACAATAGGATCGATAAGTCCCATTGGATTGTCCACTAAAACACCTGTTAGCTCACCGTTTTCCTTTACGATTTCACCACCTTCGGTTTTTGTTTCAGCAGTAATTCCGGCCATATCCAAGGCTTTTTGATTGACCAAATAGGCATGACCATCCACGCGCTCCAAAGCCACGGGCGTGTCCGGAAACAATTCATCTAGTTTATCCTTGGTGGGAAACTCTTTGACCTCCCAATCGTTTTGATCCCAACCTCTACCACGAATAAAATTGGATGGGCGTTCCTTTTGGAAGGCCACCACTCTCTCCATCACCTCTTCATAACTTTCCGTGCCGACCAAATCGACCACTTGTTGATTTTGCCCCAATCCGTAAAAATGGCAGTGTGCATCTATAAGTCCCGGAACTATGGTTTTACCTTGGGCATCAAAACTGTTTTGGGCAGTATATTTTTTGTTGATTTCGTCCGTATCCCCGACTTCTACAAACTTTCCGTCTTTTATCGCAATGCCGGTCGCTTTGGAAAAATCCTCATCTACCGTATAAATATTGGCATTGGATACAATTAGGTCCACTTGTTCCTTATTATGGCAAGAAATAATGAACAATGTGGAGAGCAGTAAAACGTACTTTTTCATTTTGGATGGTTTCTTCCAAAAATAGAAAAAGTGATTGAAATTTTAGGGATTGTCATCCTCGAACTCTGTCATAACAAACTCTACTCTTCTATTTTTCCTCCGTGCTTCTTCGGTCAGAGTAGTATCCAATGGTTTACTGTCACCATATCCTTGATAGGAAATCCGGTTTTTGTGCAACCCTAAAGTTATAAGGTAATTGGCGACCGAACTTGCCCTCTCGCGACTGAGCACATTGTTATATTCTGAGGAACCCAAATCATCCGTATGGCCACTGATAGCTACTTTTAAATCCGGGTTTTGCTGCAAATAATTATAAACATCCCGGAGACTTTGTTTTGCCTTGGGTTGCAAGTCGAACCTATCAAAATTAAAATTTACATGATTTAAAACGTACACTTCGTTGGTCTTGTATTCCGGTCCTAAATAGACCAAAGAAATATCGTCCAAATAGTAATAGGCATAACCTTCCTTATTATTTGAAGGGTCTTTGCTATCGATATATGCGGTACCTGCGTTACTTTTAAAATTTCCCAGGATCAAATGATTCTCAAATCCTTTGGCTACCAAATCAAAACTTAACTCCATCCACTGTTGTTTATCCTGATAATAATTTGATACTGGAAATTGTTTGATATGGGTAGTTTGTGCGGAAGTGGCGATCAATTGACTTTGAGACAGTTCTTTTTTGGTATAAATAGATAAGGGTCTATCCGACAAAACGGCGCCCATATCCATCACAGCACCATCCGATTTTTCGGATAGGCTCAAAAATAAGGTCAACCTGTACCGACTACCTTTTTGCAGGGTTTCGGTCAACGGCACTTGTATATATTCGCGATAATCCTTTGGAGCAAACAAGTAGAGTCCGGCATATGCTGCACCCTCATAAGGCTCTTGTTTACCTTTAAAGTTCATGGGGACACCCAACTTGGTTCTACTACATTGATTAAAATAATCGGTTGTTCCCAAAGTCGGAGCGCTCCAGTAAGCAGCATCCCTATTTAGATTACTCATTTTAACAGGACAGGAAGAATATTCTTCGAAACCTCCATTATGAACCAAATTTTGACCAATTCCAAAGAAGGAATTCATCAAAAAAAGGCATAGAAGTCTTTTAAATATTGGTCTTGGCTCCATTATTTTCCTCAAAATAAGAAAGGTCAACTATGGGTACATCAACAAGTTGACCAAAAATAATGAACGGTATTTTCAATAATTTATTGCGTAAAATCCTACAAACTAGAAATCAAACTTATAGGAGACCCCTGCCAACGCTTGGAATCCCTGCACTCTAAAATTGGCCCATCGTTGGTAATTGTTATTTGCTATATTCGAAGCTTTTAAAAAGATGGAGAGCTGATCATTGAAACGATAGCCAAGGTGCGCATTGGCATCAAAAAACGAATCCAAGGTAATTGGCGAATAGGAAATGGTCGGTGGCACATTATCGGTTAGTGCAATTGAGGTCAAAGCATCTCTCTCGCCCACAAAGAACAGATTGGCGCCCATATACCATTGGTCGGTGATCTGGTAATCCAAAAACAGGGATCCTTTTATCGATGGCAAGTTCCAGGCCGGATTATCCGTTTCCGTATCGTAATCGTAGAATTCTGCGTTTACCCCTAAAGAAAAATTTCGATTTACATCTACATTTATTTCACCAAAAACTCCCAATGTTTTTACATCATCATAAAAAACCTGAAAAGAATTACCGTAGTAATAGCTCTTTTCATCCATTCTGGAAGTATTGACTGTATTTTGATAAAAAAGCGGCTTTCTATTTTCCGCCATGTAGGATCCTTTAAGATTATAACCGATATTGGAGGTTAGCTGGCCCTTAAGTCCCAAATACCCTTCGTATTGCTGGTCGGTGGGCATAATGTCCAACGTTGGCGACACATACGGATTTTCATTCACAAAATCGTAATAGGAGTTTTGCTTTAGCTCTCCTTCTATTCCGCCATACGCAATTACATTTTCTTCCAATAATCTATACGAAGCGGTTACGGCAGGATAGATATAAAAATTGTTCTCGCTGTTTTCCAAATCCAGACCATAAACTATGTTGGCCCCCAGGTTCAATGTAAGGTCATCCCTCAAAATCAAAAGACTTGGGGTTACACCGGCCTGTAAATGGCTATATTTTTTTTCTCCTGTATTCTCGAGTTCCGTTATGGTGCCATTTTTAAAATTTCCTCCAACATAATCCACTTTGGCAGCGACGGTAATCAATTCCTCGGTTATGGGAAGTTCAAAAGTTGGGTTGATCACCGCACGGTTCTCCGCTGATTCGGTTGCATCCCAAAAACGCCTCAACAATACATTTCCACTTTTAAAAGGAGAATCCTCCATATTAAAATGGGCCTTGGCCTGGGCATTAAAATAATTTTGCGTCTCGTCGATTGCATTGATTTCATCTTCGCTGAACAATTCACTCTGGATGCCGTACCAGTTATATAATTGATGTTGCAAGCCAATACTTGCGCCCCAATCCATATAGCGATCTTTTTTGGCATAGGAAGCGTTGAGCTTGGTGTTGTAAAAATCGGTATCCAAAGGTGTGGAATCCAAGTCACCTCTTGAAGAATTGTGGGTCAAACCAAAGTCCAAAAGGTCTTCGCCCCGATTAAATTCTCGGCTGGTATAAAAATCGACCAGGGCATTGTTATAATTGCCCAATCCCACCGAGGCATATGAATTGTACAAGGTGGGCGGTGGTGTTTTCTCCACACCCGAAGCCTTTCCTTTTGCCGGTGTAAAAGTGGATGCTACGGGCACCGAAAATATGCTATAATTGATTTTCTTCTTTTGCAGCACAATGGAATCGTTTAAACTAGGCGACGATTTAATTTTAAAGGCATCCGAAACGGTAGGGGAATACGGTTTCACCACCGTTACCGTTTCTGTACCAATGTTATCCTCTTCTTGGGCGATAACTGATCCGCAAAGGCTCAAAAATAGTAATGAAAATATATAGGTTCTCTTCTGCATGTTGTGTCTCGTTTAATTTTGGTTGGGATCCACGGATGAATTGCTCTCTGCCTCTTTGGCCTTAATGGTGGCCAACTCAATTTCAGCATCCGAAACGATTTCCTCAAATTCGGAAAAATTGGAAATAACGCTTTCCAAAATGTAGGTGGCCTGGAAGGCATCTCCCAAATTGTAGAAGTTCTTCGCCATGATTACCAAACCTTTTCCCGCCCATTCTTTATACGCCGCATAATCTTTGGCCAATTTTTGAACGGAAGTGTTGGAAGCCTCAAAATTTCCCTCTTTATTTTTAAAATACGCATCGTAGTACCAAGCTTCGGCAGCGAGCTCACCAGATGCAATTTGCTGAACTTCTTGGTAGGCAGATTTGGCTATACTTTCGTTATCTGTTGCAATAGCCGAACGCGCGATCATGATCTGCGCATCACTTTTTATACGATCATCTATTTTGGAGGCGCTAAGTACCTTTTCGGCGTAGGCGATGGTCTGTTCATAATCCTTTTGACCGTAAAAACCTTTCATCAAATTGGACTGGGCAAAGGTTTTGTTCTCTGAAATATCGGCCGTGTTTTCCAATCTTTTTAAATAAGGGATAGCACTGTTGTAATCCTGCTTATCCACATAAATCTCACAAACACGTGTCAAGGCCTGTTCAGTGTATTCTCCAGTTCCACTATCGGCAACTGCTTTATATTTTGGCAGGGCTTTATCTTTTTCTCCATCGGCAAAATATAGCTGCGCCAAGGCAAAATTTGCATTTTGCGCATGGAGTCCGTTAGGGAATTCGTTCAAATAATCTTCATAGCCACGGATTGCTGCTGCGGTTTTACCTTCAATTTGTTTTCGCTCTGCGGATTCAAAACTGGCATTGTCTAACTCGGTATCGGTTACTTCAACAAAATCCAAACTTCTGGCCCAGGCTGCGTATTCGCTTACTCGACCTTCGTCCACATACACCAATTTAGCTGTGGCCACCGCTTGTTTGGCTTCTGGGGTTTTCGGGTACTTTTGAACTACTTCTTTTAACTTGCTCAATGCTTGGTCGTTTCTATTGGAATTGTAGTACACCAGCCCAGATCGGAGCAGTCCTCGAGGGGCAAACTTACTCCCGGAATATTCGGCCACAATCCTATCGTAAGTCTGAAGTCCTAAACTTTCTTGGTTATTGTTGATGTAAGAATTACCCAATTCAAACAAGGCATCATCTCGTAATGATGACGTTGGGAACTTCCTCAAAAATGCGTTCAAGCCTTCAATTTTTGCAGCATTGTTACCTAAAAATCCATCGCAAAGTGTTTTTTGAAATGCAGCATAGTCACGCTCTGGCCCGTTCATTTTGGATGATGCGTCGTAAGCTTTTTTGGCCAATTGGTATTTGCTGTTTACAAAGTAACTGTCGCCCAATCTTAGATAACCATCATTCTTTCTTTCCTCATCAATGGCATTGGAGCTCACTACGTTTTGAAAATAGGATATAGCGTTGTTGTAATCTTTTAGTTTGAAGTACGAGTAGCCTAAATTATAATCCAACTGCTCGTATTCTGAAAGTGATTTGGCCGCTGGTGAGTTCTGAAACCGCACAAAATCCACCAAAGCTTCCTCAAAACGGTTCAATCTGTAGGCCGATTCCGCTTTCCAATATAAAGCACGGGCTTCAAAGTTTGCGTTATCTTCACTTTTCAGTGATTTATCGAATCTTTCCCAAGCCCCTTCGTAATTACCATCAATAAAAAGTTCCACTCCTCGGTAGTAGGCGACTTTCTGATAGGTTTCCTTGCTAGCATAGTTCTGGTTCTCCTCCAAAAGTTGCATAGCACCTTCAAAATTTCGGGAGGTGATATAGGAATCCACCAAAAGCTCCTGAATTTCCATTTGATGCTCATCCTTTGGGTATTTTTCCAAGTACGTGGTCAACACTTGGGGAACAGGTTCGTAAGCATTACCGATTTCGTAGCTCAAGCGAGCATAGTTCAACCAAGCATCTTTTTGAATTTCTGGACTAAACTCCATCTGCGAAGCATTTCGAAATGCATTCAAGGCTTCGGATTTTTTATCCAACTTTAAATAACATTCCGCCAAGTGGTAATATGCGTTTTGGGAAACAGCATTGCTGCCCCCTATAATTTTATTGAATTGCTGAATTGCTTTTTGATAATCACCGAGCTTATAATGACTATATCCGAGCAAATAGAAATCAGTATTGTTCCATTTGCCACGTTTGCCCTTGTATTCCTCCAAATAAGGAACTGCCTCGGCGTATTGTTCTAAATTAAAATAGCTTTCGCCAATGATCTTATTTAATTCCGAAACTTCTTGACGATTGGATTTGGGCAGTTGTTTTTTGGCCAACGCAATGGCTTCTTCAAACTTGCCCAATTTAAAATTCAAATCGGCCTGATAATAGGTCAACTTTTCATCTAGCAATTCGGGGTCTTGGATTTGGTCGAACCGGGCACTTGCAGAGTTGTAGTCGTCCTGCTCGTAAGCTATATACCCCAAATAATATTTGGCCTGTGACCCATATTTTTGAGAAGTAGTGACCTTGTTCAAATAACGTTCGGCCTCCTGCGGACGCTTGGATGCGTACAATGCGTAGCCATTGTTGAAGTTAAAGCGGTCGCGCTCCGAATAGGGCATGGAGTTCTCATCCACTTTCTTGTACCATTTTAACGCATAGGGGTATTTTCCCGTTTCAAAATAGTAGTCGGCCACATCCAAAAAAGCAGAATTCCTTTTGGTGGACGTGGGATAACGTTTCACAAAATCCTCCATCATTTTATCCGCTCCTCGCTGATTCAGTCGAATGGCGGCATTAGCGGCATAATAGGCGCTATTGGCTTCGGTTTCCCCATCCTTAGTGTTGGCTTTGACAGACTCAAAAATATTTTGCGCTGCTTGGTATTGCTCATTGTTGTAGAGCGCCAAGGCATCTTGATACGCTTTGTTCTCGTGAGTGTGGATCTTGGTTTCCTGTGCGGAAAGCACAAAAAAAGTTCCCATTAAAATGGGAATACATAGAAGGTTGTTTCGATTCATAGTGTTCTACGCTGTTCTCGATTGACTTTAATCATAACGTCAAAATTAAGGCCAAAGTATATTTCAAATGTCATTTGCCGAAATTTACGACCCTGCGCTTGATTTATTGACATGAAATAGTAATTTTAGACCAAATGCCGAAAAGACCTCGTTGGCAATTTCCATCAAAACCTCAACATAAAAGGGCAAAAGCCTTTTAACATCGTAAAACGGACAATGCTCTATCATTGTCCCATTGTATAATTTTTAATTGTTGAGATGACCTACTTGTTTATTCCATTATCCATTGTCCTATTGTTCATTGTGTTTTTGTACAATAACCTTATAGGTAAAAAAAATAAGGTCAAAGAAGCATACAGCAGTATAGATGTGATGCTAAAAAAGAGGAGCGACCTAATTCCTCAATTGGTCAATACGGTAAAAGGGTATTTAAAGCACGAAAGCGAAACACTGATCTCCATAACCAAATTAAGGGAAAAGGTAGTTGATGATAAGCTTTCTATCGATAAAAGATTGAATCTAGAGAGCGAAATGGACCGACTGTTAAGCAAACTAAACGTTTCGATGGAGGACTATCCTGACCTAAAGGCCAGCCAGAATTTTATGCTCTTGCAATCCAGTTTAAATGAGGTCGAAGAACAGCTTTCCGCCGCCCGACGGGCCTACAACGCTGCAGTAAATGCCTTTAACAACGCATTGCAAATGTTCCCTTCTAATATTATGGGGCGAGCAATGGGGTATACCAACCAGGACTTGTACAAAATCGATCCGTCCGATGCCATACAGCCCAAAGTATCCTTTTAAAAATAGCATCCATGATCAATTTCGCTAAAACCAGAGAAGAACTTTTACCATTGTTGGTACTGGCAGAGAAATACAGGAAAACATATCGATTTTTCTTATTTGCAAACTCCTTGTTTTTGCTTGGCGTGCTTCTACTAGGTATTTCAATTCCATTGGTTTTCTACTTGCTCAGTTTACTTTTACCTACATGGACATTAAATATTAACAGTGATAAGCTGCCCTACCTTTCTCCCCAACTGATATTGCTTTTGTTCTGGGGACTCTTTTTTGTGTTTATGACAGTTTCGAACAAAGCGAAAGCGAAGTATGTTAAGATCGAAAAAGAGATTCTAAAAACTTTCCTTGCCAAAACCGCTCCATCTTTCAAGTATTATGAAAGCAAACAGATCAACGGTAAGGATATAGCAGAGAGCGAATTGATTTCGCCGCTAGGACTCCGATTTAATAAAAACAAGGGAACAAATTCCATTTACAATCTCACCCATGGCTTACTTTCCGGAAAAGTCGGCCATACAAAAATAACCATGGGAGCAGTTAAAACCTTAAGTAGCAACCCCTATTCTTACTTTCTATATATTCCGTTGTTCAACTACCTCTACCTCACCTTTACCTATATTAGGCCCTGGTTGTTTAAAAGGTACACGTTTGAACAGGTTGGAAGTACATTTTTGGGAATGGTCGCTGTAATGGAGTTCAATAAAAATTTTAAGGGTAAAACCATCATACTTCCCGATTCAATGGAAAAAAGAATTGGCTACTTGGCCAAAACTTTCCAATCCTTGAATCTAAACAACAATCAACTGGTAAACCTTGAGGATACCGAATTTGAAAATGAATTTGTGGTTTATAGTTCAGACCAAATAGAGGCACGCTACATTCTTTCACCATTGCTAATGCAACGAATAACCCACTTAAAAAAGAAAATCAACAAACCAATAATGCTCTCTTTCAAAAATAACAAACTGTATGTTGCGGTACACCATACCTATGGTTTTTTACGATTGGAAGAAAGCAAAAATTTGATTGGATCAAATGCTTTGGAGCTACTGTATGAAGATGTTTTAATGGCTATTGATATCGTGGAGGACCTCAACCTAAATTCCAAAATCTGGAAAAGGGAATCGATTGCCAAACCTGTTTAAATTTACAGATTCGTATCACGTTTTAATTCTGAGTTCCATTTTTTCAAATATTTTTGTGTAACCTTTGAAATAAAATTATGCCCGAGACTATCGTAAAATTACAAGACGCCGCTGTTTTCCAAAATGAGAACCTAGTGCTCAACCATATAGACCTGGAAGTAAAAAAGGGCGATTTTGTCTATGTGATCGGTAAAACCGGAAGTGGCAAAAGTAGTTTTATGAAAACGCTCTATGCCGATCTCCCCTTAAGGCAAGGGAGCGGTAATGTTGTAGATTTCGACCTAAAAACCATGCGGGAAAAGGACATCCCTTTTTTACGAAGAAAATTGGGCATTGTTTTTCAGGATTTTAAATTGCTACCAGATAGAAATGTAAACAACAACCTTAAATTTGTTCTTAAGGCCACCGGTTGGACCGACCCAAAAAAAATGGACGACAAAATAGGTGAAGTCTTGGATAAAGTGGGTATGAAAACCAAAGGTTTTAAATTCCCCCACGAACTATCGGGCGGAGAGCAACAGCGGATTGCCATAGCCCGTGCCCTTTTGAACGATCCTGAACTTATTTTGGCAGACGAGCCTACGGGCAACCTTGACCCACAGACCAGCGTAGAGGTGATGAAGGTATTGCAGGATATCAATCAAAATGGACGTACCATTATAATGGCTACCCACGATTACGCCCTTATCCTAAAATATCCTCACAAAACATTGAAGTGCGATGGCAGCAAGGTTTTTGAAGTAATCCAAAAGGCGATTTAGCAAGACGTATCACGCTGTAAACCATTCATTTACAAAACATTTGCCTGATCACCGAAAGTTTTTGTTACTTTGCCTAAACAAATTTCGCTTCCTATATGGAAATTCTTGGTATTGATATTGGCGGATCGGGCATTAAAGGTGCCTTGGTGAACGCCGAAACTGGGGAAATGTTAACAGAACGCTTCCGAATCCCAACTCCAAAATCAAAAAAACCAGAGGACATGGCCAAAGTAGTGGCCAAAATTGTGAAGCACTTCAATTACGAAGGGCCCGTTGGCTGTGGTTTTCCTTCCATTGTTAAAAATGGGGTCTGCATGTCTCCCGGTAATCTCCATAAAAGTTGGGTAGGCGTTAATATTGATGAACTTTTCACCGAATACACCAATCATGAATTTACCGTACTTAACGATGCCGACGCCGCAGGTTACGCATCCATGAACTATGGTGTGGGAAAAGGAAAAAATGGTTTGGTGATCATGATCACCATTGGCACCGGACTGGGAAGTGGCGCCTTTTACAATGGGGTCTTGATCCCAAATTTTGAATTGGGCCAAATTCCATATAAGAAATACAAAAAAATAGAATCTTGGGCAGCCGCTTCCGCCAAAGAACGAGAGGATCTTAGCTATGAGAAATGGAGCAAACGGTTCAATAAATTTTTAAAATATGTAGAACTGATCGTTTCACCGGATCTTATTATTGTGGGTGGTGGAACTTCCAAAAAATGGGGAGAATTCAGTCACAATATCAAGATTGAGACAAAAGTGGTAAAAGCAGAACTTATGAACCATGCCGGTATTATTGGGGCGGCCGTGGCATGTTTAAGGGAACAACACCACGGACACTTGCACCAATAAATCCATATTACAGTTTTTTTGCCCCATCCGGCGCATCAAAAAAGTTGGACGGCAGCCCTGATTTGAACTCCATCTCGGAAATTTCTATTTTGGTAATATATTCACCTGGTTTTCCATTTACTGTCCAATGCGTTTTCAATTCACTTGGAAGCAATACACCATTGACATTTACCAATTCCCCGACTTCCATAAATTTTTCTGGATTATGCCCGCCATCCTTAAAATATTCCGGGTACGAAACAATGTAACGTGTTGCAGTGAGAAGGTAGGTCTCTGCATCAAAATGTAGGATGTAATAATCGTCCGGTGCATCTCCGGTGCCAGGGTCATAGGTTACTTTTACCACCTTGTTTTTTTTACCCTTATAAGTGGTATCCGGGAGCAATTCCAAATTAACCCCTTCTCCATCCTCCACGAACGGATGTCCCATTAAATAAAGTGGTGTAAGTGCCCAAAATTTAACATCGTAATTAAATGCCGTGGAATCCTCCGCCTTTATCCAGGCTTCTTTTCCTGTGAACCCGAATTTGGCATCAGGATTTTCGATACTATTGTGCACAACCCTATTGTTCCAGACATCCACCACTTCGTAACTATCACGCGGGGTTTTACCGTCCAACGGCTGATATTTGAAACGCATTCCCAACGGTCCGTTTTTATACCAAGTATCCAATCCTCCATGAGCTTTCATAGCAGCCCAAACTATTTGTCCTGCTTCTGACGAGACTAAGCGTTCTTCTGCTTTTTTCACTCTGTTGTTGATCCAGCTTTCTGGAACGGCAACAGTATTTTCAACTTTTTCTTTTGTAGTGACCTCAATCTCGGAATCGGGATCCTGCTTTGCCTGTTCCTTGCAAGAAACGACAAATAAAATTGATGCTATTGTTAAAATGGTTTTGTTCATGTTATTTGCTTTAGGTTTGATTACAGTAAGTCGTTGTAACAAAAAATCCTTTCAATAAAAAAGCCCCTTTTTTAAAGGGGCTTTTCCATTTTATAATTTATTTCTTTTTCTATCTACTTCCTTAAGATAGATTTTTCGAATTCTTAAGTGGTTGGGAGTAACCTCCACGTATTCGTCCTTTTGGATATATTCGAGCGCTTCTTCCAAAGAAAACTTAATGGCCGGTACAATTTTGGCTTTTTCATCTGCTCCGGCAGAACGGACGTTCGAAAGCTTTTTGGTCTTGGTCACATTTACTGTCATATCATCTTGACGGGAGTTTTCCCCAATGACCTGTCCTTCGTAGATATCCTCTCCTGGATCAATAAAGAATTTACCCCTTTCTTGAAGTTTATCAATGGAATAAGGAATCGCCGTTCCATTTTCCATGGAAACCAAAGATCCGTTCAATCGTTGTGCGATATCGCCTTTTAGTGGTTGATATTCAAAGAACCGGTGCGCCATAATAGCCTCTCCGGCCGTTGCGGTCAACAATTGGTTTCTTAGTCCAATGATTCCCCTTGATGGAATTATAAATTCACAGACCATTCGGGAGCCTCTTGCTTCCATACTGGTCATCTCTCCTTTTCGGATGGACACCATTTCTACAGCCTTTCCGGATACTTCTTCTGGCAAATCGATGGTCAAGTGCTCTACTGGCTCGCATTTTACACCATCAATTTCTTTGATGATTACCTGTGGCTGTCCAATTTGAAGCTCATAACCTTCCCTACGCATGGTTTCTATCAATACCGAAAGGTGCAATACTCCACGTCCGAAAACTAGGAATTTATCGGCACTGTCGGTTTCTTGAACACGAAGCGCCAAGTTTTTTTCCAGTTCTTTTTCCAAACGCTCTTTAATGTGCCTTGAAGTAACAAACTTTCCATCTTTACCAAAAAACGGGCTATCGTTAATTGTAAAAAGCATGCTCATTGTTGGCTCATCGATCGCAATGGTCTTTAATTTTTCGGGGCTTTCGATATCGGCAACGGTATCACCGATCTCAAAACCTTCCATACCTACAATGGCACAAATATCTCCTGCTACGACCTCTTCAACTCTCAACCTCCCAAGACCTTCAAAAGTGTAAAGTTCCTTTATTCTTGTTTTAACGATGGAACCATCTCTTTTTACCAAAGAAACTTGTTGCCCTTCACGAAGTGTTCCCCTTTGTAATCTACCAATAGCAATTCGTCCTGTAAATGAGGAGAAATCCAACGATGTGATCAACATTTGGGTGGTACCTTCCTCTGGTTTAAATTCTGGCACGTGCTCGATTACCATATCCAAAAGTGGCTCGATATTTTCGGTTGGCTTTTGCCAATCCTCACCCATCCAGTTGTTTTTGGCAGAACCATAAACCGTTGGAAAATCTAGCTGCCACTCCTCTGCGCCCAGTTCAAACATCAAATCGAACACTTTCTCGTGTACTTCGTCCGGGGTACAGTTTTCTTTATCCACTTTATTGATAACCACACAAGGCTTTAATCCAAGATCGATAGCCTTTTGAAGTACAAAACGCGTTTGTGGCATTGGTCCTTCAAAAGCATCGACCAACAACAAAACCCCATCGGCCATGTTCAATACACGCTCTACTTCCCCACCGAAATCGGCGTGACCAGGGGTATCTATAATATTGATTTTTGTGTCTTTATAAACAACGGAAACGTTTTTGGATACAATGGTGATCCCACGTTCTCGTTCGAGGTCATTGTTGTCCAATATAAGGTCGCCTTTGTTCTCGTTTTCTCGGAACAACTGGCAGTGGTACATTATTTTATCGACCAAGGTTGTCTTGCCGTGGTCTACGTGTGCAATGATTGCAATGTTCTTGATTTTGGACATAACCTAAATTTTAAGCCCGCAAAGATACTGCTATTTTTTTCTTGTCAGCACACCTAAATGTTATTTTTATCTTATTGATTTAGTGATAGTTCCGAACCTACAAACCAACACACCAACGTTTTTCGCTAATAATCCACCCAATACTCAAGTTAATTACGGGCTGTATAGTGCCCTTGAACGGGCCTACATAATAACCGGCACCTGCATCTATAGAGAAACTAAATCCCGAATCGTAACTACGCTGAACCCCGTAGACCACACCGCCATAGCCATGTATCCCATCTACTAACCGACCTTCTACCACTCGATCTCCGGGAGAAAAAACGGCAACACTCGGCGCAATATAATTCCCAGAGTTTCCATAAATAGATCTTCTGCGGCGCTCTCTTCCATTAAAATTATGATAATATCTGTTTTGGACCGTTATGGCCGGGAAAAAATCAAAATCTTCTATGGGTTTGGAACTCGCAGGTTCCAGAGAGGCTTGGTATGCTACCCTAATATCTAAAGTACTGTTGACACCCAATGCCATTTCGTACTCAATACCCGGGTTGAAGGCATTGAGTTTAAATTGACGGATTTCGCAATTTTTACCATATTGGGCATGCATAAAAACACCTGAGAACAGGAATGCCAAAATAAAGAAGCAACGCATTGTAGGTTAATTTGGTAGTATATATAACCTCCACTTTGTTAAAATAGTATGTTGTAATGTTGTTATTTAATCAAAATAAGGGTCTTTTTTCTTTCTTTTGGTCGCCACCCATCCAAAAGTAAAATTGAACAGTGGGCCATAACCATTTAGCACACCATCACCTTTATAATATCCCGCTCCCAGTTCCAGATTAAAATTGAACCCTTTTTCGTAAGTACGCTGGATACCGTAGACCATGCCATAAAATCCAAGGTTAAAATCGTCCGGTCCCTCCACATCCGTTGCAATCCGCAATTGCGAAAAAAAAATGGCCTGGGCCGCGGCAATGTAATTTCCTGAGTTTCCTGATGTATTTTTTCCCATCCTATCCCTCCTATTAAAATTATGATAGTAGCGATAGCGGTTATTGGAGGCCAAACCAAACACGTAACCTTCCTCATAAGTCGCCAGGGCCAAACCTAAATTGGTGGAGACACTCTGATTTTTAAACAACCCAAACTCATAGGTAAATCCGGGACTCAATAGATTAAATTTAAACTGATGACGTTCCAAATGGGCCAAATCAAAAGTACCGCCGCGCTCCTGCCACTGCGCAGTGGATAGTACAGGGAATAAACAGAGGGCGAGCAACAGATATTTATAATTCATGGCTTATGTTTTATCCTCATAAATCTAAAAAGGATACCGTGGTTTAATACTATATTTGTGCAAACTTTAAGAAATGGACATCACCAAAATTCCACAGATAAAACATACCGAAAGCGATAATTTTTTCTTGTTGGCGGGCCCCTGTGCCATAGAAGGCGAGGATATGGCCATGCGAATTGCAGAAAAAGTTGTAGCCATAACGGACAAGCTGAGCATTCCATACGTGTTTAAAGGGAGTTTTAAAAAAGCGAACCGTAGCCGTATTGATTCTTTTACTGGAATTGGTGATGAAAAGGCCTTGAAAATTTTAAAAAAAGTTTCAGAAACTTTTAAAGTACCTACCATTACCGACATCCATGAAATTTCCGATGCCCACATGGCGGCAGAATATGTTGATGTTCTGCAAATTCCGGCATTTCTGGTTAGGCAGACGGACTTAGTTGTGGCAGCCGCGGAAACCGGCAAGGTCGTTAACTTAAAAAAGGGGCAATTTATGAGTCCTGAAAGCATGCAGCATGCTGTAAAAAAGGTGACCGATTCTGGTAACGAACAAGTTTGGATCACCGATCGGGGAACAATGTTCGGGTATCAGGACATGATCGTGGATTTTCGAGGAGTTCCCACCATGAAGCAATACGCTCCTGTGGTGCTGGATGTTACCCATTCCCTACAACAGCCCAATCAATCATCAGGGGTTACGGGCGGTAGGCCCGCTTTGATCGGGACCATGGCACGTGCTGGAATTGCGGCAGGTGTGGATGGCCTTTTTATGGAGACCCATTTTGATCCCGCGAATGCCAAAAGTGATGGCGCCAACATGCTGGATTTAAGTTTGTTGGAAAAGTTGTTGACGGATTTGACTGCTATCCGAAATACAATCAATTCATTATAGCTCCATGTTTAAATGTTAAAATTTTAACTGTAAGCAATTGTTTATCAGATAGCTATCTAAATCCTATGTTCACTATTTGTAATTAGTCTAAATATTCTTTGTTTGATTTAGCAACGGAATATACATTTGCACTGCAAATTTATTTAGACCAATTATAAATAAAAAATGAAACATCTACTCCTCATACTAAGCTTGGCTTTTTATTCCTTGGCACAAGCTCAATCAGGTAACATCTCAGGAAAAGTAACAGACCAAAGAAACAATCCTTTGGCCAATGTCAATATTGCCGTTTCCAACACTAGTTTAGGGACAAACACCAATTATTCTGGCAACTATGAAATACCCGACCTAGCCCCTGGCGCTTATACTTTAACGTTTTCTATGGTAGGTTTTGGTACACAGAACAAAACTGTTCGTGTTTACGCCGATCAAACCACAAACGTACAGACCATTACTCTGGTAGAACGTCAAGAACAACTGAATGAAGTTGTTGTCGAAGGGAGTCAAGTGAACAAATTTTCTCGCAAGGCAAGTGTTTATGTTTCCAAAATGCCATTAAAGGATATTGAAAATCCACAGGTGTACAATTCCATTTCAACCGAATTGTTGCAAGACCAAGTGGTCACCAATTTTGATGACGCCCTTAAAAACGCACCAGGAATCGACAAACTTTGGGAGTCTACAGGTAGGGGCAACGATGGTGCAGGTTATTTCTCCCTTCGTGGTTTTGCCGTTCAACCTACTATGATCAACGGATTGCCCAGCTTGACCAACGGAAGTCCGGATCCGGCCAATATAGAATCCATCGAAGTAATCAAGGGTCCATCGGGAACTCTGTACGGGAGCAGTTTAATTTCCTATGGAGGTTTGATCAACATCAACACTAAAAAACCTTATTATGGATTTGGAGGAAACATCTCCTATACTTCTGGCAGTTATGGCCTTAATAGGGTAAGCGCCGATGTAAATACGACCTTGGGCTCCCAAAACAATATTGCTCTTCGTGTGAACACGGCATACCACACACAGAACAGCTACCAGGACGCTGGGTTTAGAAAATCCTTCTTTTTTGCCCCTTCATTGGCATTTCAGGCAAGTGATAGACTCTCTTTCAACATCAATACCGAATTTTATAACGGCAGAAGCACTAACCAAACCATGCTTTTCCTAGATCGCGGTTCACCTCTACGCGTGACCAATTTGGATGAATTGGGTTACGACTTTAAACGTTCGTACACTAGCAACGATTTATATATCGATACCCCAACATACAGTCTACAAGGTCAGATGAACTACATTTTAAATGATTCATGGACTTCCCAGACCGTTATATCGCGATCCAACTCAAAGTCTGATGGCTATTACTCATATTTATATGAAGTTACCTCGACCGCTGAAGCGGTTTCCGGAACACCCCTTGAAGACGGCATTATCTTGGCGCGCTACACCAGTAAACAAAACTCTGAGACATTGGGGACCGATATTCAACAGAACTTCATTGGGGATTTTAATATTGGAACCATGCGAAACCGCTTGGTAGTGGGCTTGGATTACCTCAAAACAAGAACTATAAACAACAGTACAGGTTATGGAAATCAAGGGTTTGCCTATGTTGGAAGAAACACCGATGAGTTCCAAACTGCTGCCCCTGCCCTGCACAATTACTTTGGAACACCTATGGGCACCGGCTTGTACGACTCTGGTGTTCTGACGCAAGCAGGAGCGGATGCCGGTATCGCCACCTTGGCCAATCCAGGAGCGCAATTCAGTGAGGCGGAGCAAGAGGTTTTCAGTGCCTATGCCTCAAACGTAATCAACCTACTGCCGGAATTGTCCGCAATGGCCAGTTTACGTGTGGACCGTTTTTCTAACGATGGATACAATCAAACCGCGTTTTCCCCAAAATTTGGTTTGGTATATCAACCTATTTTAAACAAGGTTTCCCTATTTGCCAACTACATGAACGGCTTTAGTAATGTGGCCCCTGTTACCGAATTATCGAACGGAAACCAAGCGGTACGGGCATTAAATCCAGAACAGGCAGATCAGTTTGAGGTAGGAACAAAATTAAATTTGTTCCACGATAAGCTTTCTGCCACTTTGAGCTATTATGATATTACCGTGACCGATGTGGCGCAACGAATCGATACCGATGCCAACAACTACTTTTACACCCAAGATGGCGAACAGACCAGTAAAGGTTTTGAGGCAAGTATTATAGCATCTCCCATAGAAGGATTGAACATTGTTGCCGGCTATAGTTACAATGATAGTGAACTGGTAGAGGGTGATGCCAGCTTTATAGGATTTAGACCCGAGAGCGCCGGGCCAATGAACTTGGCCAACTTATGGGCAAGTTACAGATTTACCCAAGGTACTTTGGAAAACTTTGGACTTGGATTTGGAGGTAACTACGCCAGCGAGAACAAAATCTTTAATAGATCCAATGGTACGTTTGCAATTGACGAGTACACCATTTTTAATGCATCCGCCTTTTACGATGCCAGGGATTTCAGAATTACTTTGAAACTGGACAACATTGCCAACAAAGACTACTACAAAGGTTGGTCAACCATCAGCCCCCAAAACTTAAGAAGTCTTTCTGCCAATTTCACTTATAAATTCTAAGAGAACCAAATGAAAAAACTCATCGCAACATTATTGCTCATTACCCTGCCCGTACTATCGGCCTCAGCTCACTACCTATGGATCGAAACAAACGGCAAAGGGGCCTTGGGCCAGACACAGGAAATCCGTGTACATTATGGAGAATACACCTATGGTGTGTTTGAAGAAGTAGAGGGCGAAGCCTTTCCACTGGTTTCCAAGTTTACCCTTTGGGCAATAGCTCCCGATGGCACAAAGACCCCATTGAGCACAGTAGCAAATGAGGACCATTATTTAGCGAGCTTTACACCATCTCAGAAAGGTGTGTACACCATCGCTTTGAACAATAATGAGATTGATGTGATCGATTATACCCAATACGATTTTGGGATTTTTAAGACCCACTATCATTCAACAGCAAAGATTTTGGTAGGAACCGATGGCGATACCAAAACCGCCAATCCCGATGGAATTGTGATAAAGCAGTTGGAGAACGATGGAGAGGTAATCAAGCTTCAAGTATTGTACAAAGGTGAGCCCATTGCCAAAAACGAACTTAAAGTCTATGTTTCCGACCTATGGTCCAAAACCTTGTTCACGGACGATAATGGAGAGGTTTCCTTTGCATTGCCCTGGAACACCAAGTACATTGTGGAGACCACGACCAAGGAAGAAATTCCTGGTACCTACAATGGAGACGATTATGAATTTATTTGGCATTGTGCCACTTATTGCATAAAACCCTAAGTATGGCCACAGGAATTTCCCTTCTTACTTTTATAGCGTTTTACCTGTTTTACGGCACTTCCAAAAAGATGGCCTCCGTAGGCGAGTTAGGCATTATGAAGTGGACTGGCGAAAATAGAAAAATAGCACAAATAGCCGGTTTGGCCCTAATGGTTTTCTCATTGGGGCTTAGCTGCTTTTATTGGGGACTAGGTTCGGGTACGTTTACTTTTTTCATCATATTGATGACAGTTGCCAGTTTAGTGATTCTCTTGGCGCCGTTACGCTTGTTGAACCACCGTTTTTTAGGCATCTTTTTTTTATGCTCCTTCCTTTTTGAAACCTTATTGTTTTAACCTATGCCTGCCAACAAAAAATATTTGACCCCTTCGCCATGGCAACGATTAGCCAAAATATCCGCTGCCATTTTGGGCGGTCTAGTTGTGGCCGTATTGTTCCACTTGGCCCTGGCCAGTTGGTTCAACCATGTGGCAGTTATTATTACCAGCACTTTTACCGCTTTTATCCTTTGGGCCATTTTGATGGTTATTGCCTTTTTGGGCAAAAATGGCTGGAAGATATGGGGTATTTACCTGTTGATCAGCCTTGTGCTCTTTGTCATATTTTATTTTGGAAACCAAACCAACCCACTTGTTTAAACCATGGGAAACCGCATTTACAATATTTTGTTCCACACACATACCGTAAGCGGTATAGTGATCAGTGTAGCGCTCTATGTTATTTTTTTCACGGGTTCATTCTCCTTTTTCAGGGATGAGATCGCCAATTGGCAGCACGGACATTCCGTTAGTCAGGAAGATGCATTGCCCGGCAGTGTGGATGGCCATCTCAACGATTTATCCAAAGAGTACAATTTATTCGGTCGTGATGTGGAACTGAGGCATTATTACAACGAAAGAAGTATTTCCGTCAACTTGGGAGCTTCCAAGGATTCCTTGGCTTCGGAAGATGCCAAAGCACCGGTATTTTTCTATTTAGATCCTGAAACCAAAACCAAAACGGCGGATTATGCAAGCAATTACCATTTGGGAGAATTTTTGTACCGCCTACACTTTTTAGATCAAATTCCCTACCCTTATGGCAGAACATTGGCGGGGCTTGTGGCCTTCTTTTTTCTTTTTGCCATCATTACCGGTATCTTGGTACATTGGAACAAGATAGTTTCCAACTTTTACACCTTCAGGCCATGGGCCAAACTCAAAACCATGTGGACGGATGCCCACACTGCCCTTGGTGTGATTGGATTTCCATTTCAATTTGTATATGCCGTAACCGGAGCGTTCTTTTTATTAAAAGGTATTTTAATGCTCCCCATTGTAATGGGGTTGTATAATGGTGATCAAAACCAATTGTTTGAAGATCTTGAGTACAACCATCCCGTTTACGAATTCCAAAACCAAAAATTGAAAAATGCCATTAACTTGGACCAATATGTTCGAGAAATGAAAGAAGAATGGGGCGATTTTCGAGTTACAGAAACACACATTTTTAACTACGGTGACCAAAACATGCACGCTGCCATTAGCGGATACCTGGGTTACGATACCAAACTGAATGGTTTGGGATATCGTATTTACAAAATTGCCGATGGTTCCATTGCGCAGGAAAAAGTACCGATTGCCCCAACCTCATACTTGGATGGTGTAAAAAATATGATGTTCCGTCTCCACTTTGGTGATTACGCAGGCTACGGGCTACGAGTGGTTTCCTTTATTTTGGGGTTGGTATCTTGCTTTGTGATCCTCTCCGGGATTATGATCTGGTTGGTGGCCCGCGACAAAAAGAACATTCCCGAAAAACGTAGAAAGTTCAACCAACAAGTAGCCAATTGGTTTATGGCCATTTGCCTTACCATGTTGCCCGTTACCGCTTTGGAGTTTATTATTGTAAAGTTTGCGCCCACAGTGGACATGGGTTTTCTATACCAAACGTATTTTACAATTTGGTTGGTGGCAACAGTGTTCTTCATCCTTAAAAAGGATATTGCCTTCACCAACAAATGGACTTTGATATCTGGTGGGGTTTTAGGCTTATTGGTACCGATTGCAAATGGAATTACAACGGGCAATTGGATGTGGGCGGCCTATCAAAACGGATATCAACATATCTTCTTGGTGGATTTGCTTTGGTTGATTTTGGGGCTAGTGGCTCTCTGGATCGCTTTATTTAAACTGAACACTTCTAGAGAAGATCTTGCACCTTCCTAAATCTATTTTTTGTAAAACCCTTTGCTTTTGAGGGAATAACATTCCTGTAAAACTTCTACCAATACCTCTTGATTAATTTCTTCCAAAGTAAAATAGCGAAGGGACTTAACCACCTTTCGGTTTTCGACGACCATTTTATCCAAATGCAATGTGAGATGGGCCGAATTCCAGAACGCAATGTCCACGTACTTCTTTTTTTGGGACACATTTAAATAGCAAATGGGCCTTTTACCAGAATAAAAACAAGGAATGCTCCATTTGTATCTCATATCTACATCAGGAACAACAGACTCGATTACAGCTTTTAAGTGCAATAAAATGCTTCTGAAAGGTTCTTTTTGATTAATGATATAATCTTCGGCCGGGTTCATATAAACGACTTGTTTACGACTTACGTTTGAACAATTTGTTGATCAACTGCAACAACAGTACCGCCACAAAACCGATACCCAACCCTAGTATAAAATCTTTTACCAAAGAAGGCAATCCCGGGAACAAGTGATGAAAGAATTCTACATTATGGCTAAAAATACCACCTGAAACCAATAATAAGGCCAGTGTTCCCACCACAGAAAGCGCTTTGATTATTTTAGGCAGTGCATTGACCAAAACCATTCCGACTTTATCAGAAAAACTATCGGTTTCTTCGTTTAAATTGATAAGTCGGTAACCGTAATCGTCCATACGAACAATCAGTGCCACAATGCCATAAACTCCTACGGTGGCCAATAATGCAACTACCGATACCGTGGCAATTTGAATTGTTAAGGTTTCGTTCACCACAGTACTCAATGCTATGATCACTATCTCTATGGAAAGAATAAAATCCGTTACTATGGCCTGCTTGATTTTCTTCTTCTCCAATTCGGGCAAATCTTCTTCCGGAATTTCGATCGGATCATCCCCATCGGCATTATCCTTTCTATGAAAGATGTATTCGTACACTTTTTCTGCCCCTTCGTACGCCAAATAAACACCTCCCAAAACAAGAATAACTGTTATTGCCGTGGGTAGATAAGCACTTAATAAAAAGGCTATGGGCAAAATAATCAGTTTATTAACAAAGGACCCTTTGGTGATGGCCCATAAAACGGGAATTTCCCTGCTGGATAAAAATCCTGTGGCTTTTTCTGCGTTGACGGCCAAATCGTCGCCCAAAATACCCGCAGTTTTCTTAGTGGCGATCTTGCTCATAGAAGCTACATCGTCCATAAGTGCGGAAATATCGTCTAAAACTGCAAAAAAACCGGAAGCCATAATAGTTTTATTAGGTTATAAATAAAGTTAGAGTTTGATCGCAAAGTAAATAAATAGAAAAATAATCCGGGGGCAAAAATCTAAAAATACCGGAGCTTCTTTTTATACACCTTTTAAAGACATTAAGGTAGCTACCCAAATAATTACCGATGAAAAGAAAATACCAATCGTATTAGCTGCAAATGCTTCTCTTTTTTTCATTTTGAACAAGTAAGCGGCAATACTGCCCGCATAAACTCCGGTTCCGGGCAGAGGAATCATTACAAAAAGAACGATGCCCAAAAAGCCAAATCGTTGAATCTTATTCCCCGATCCTTTTTTGGCTCTTTGCCCCACATATACAGCCGATTTTTTATAAAAACGCCATTTGATCAAATGACGGTTGATGTACTCCAAGAAAAACATCATTAACGGGAAAACCAAAACATTGGCCCCAAAGCACACTACGAACACAAGGTATTCGTTGACCCCCTGGTACATTCCATAAGGAATGCCCACCTTGGCCTCACCGAATGGCGAAAGGCTCCAGAGCGCCGCTATAATAAGGTCTATGTGCAAAATACCGTTTTTTTAAGCCTACAAACCTAATAAGGAATTTACGTTTACCCCCTTTTTTAACCCTTAAAAATTTATTAATTGTGATTTATAGCGCTGAACAGCACAACGAATTGGGCGATTTGCTCCAAATGAAGCAATTACTAGGCTACTGAAGAAAATGACGACCCATTTATTTCCTGGTTAAAACCGGGCGATATGATCAAAAAATATTCTTTTGGAGTCTTGTCTGATATGGAAACCCAGTTTTTGTCCACATCCACATCGAAACAAAATTGGGCAAAATCGGTATCCACATCCAATCTGGACAACAGAAACCTCATGATTTTAGGTCTTAGACTGTACTCCAGTTCGATACAGGTTCTTTTCATTACTGGATTGTCATCTCCAGAAAACACCCAACTAAATTTCATTATCTTCAAGAATAAGGACATACAAGATACTAAAAAACAATACATTATCACTCAAAACAGATCATATTTTCGGGCAATGGTTATTCTTTACCGTCCACGTAATCTTGTAGGTAGGCAAACCTTTCGGTCAACTTGCCATTTTGGGTCATACGCGCCCTATCGAGTATGCCTTGTGCATCTTTGTTAAAAAAGGCCGGGATAACGTAATTTGAAAATGCCTCCCCGAATCCTACGCTGGCATCCCGGGGCAGTTCGCATGGTAAATTGTCAACCGCCATAACTGCTATGGCATCCTTATTTTTAAAATCGGTTTCCTTCTCACCAATAGGATCATAGCCATATACAGGGTCCGCTATGGTGGATGGACGGATGGTGGAGGCCACAGGACCATCTATATCGCAACTGATATCGGCTACTACCTTTATTTTGAAATCGGGGTGTTTGGCATCTTCCCGAGTGTACAGATAAGGCGCTCCATCTCCATAAAAATGTCCGGCAATATAAAAATCGGTCACCTTGGCAAAACGGAAAAAGTTGGACTCATAGGCCTCTGGGTTCTCAAAAAAGTCAGCTTTGTTCCCCCGTACCCCATCTTTACGTTTATTGTATTCCGAAGCATCTATCTGACAATAGACCGGGTATTCAAAATCATCTTTTAAATACTCGGTCACCCCAACCTGATGCAATCCCATGGCATGGAGCATTTCCTTGGCACCATTGCCGACTCTTCCCTTGCCTGTGAGCAATATTTTAATTTGGGGAAGTTGTATTTTTTTGAGTTCGTTGATCAAAGCCTGTTGGTCCACAAGTGTCTCGGCCTTGGGCAATTGGTAAAGATCGTGTTTAAGCCCAAAAGCCCTAAACCCATTGTAGGCACCCACAATCCCGGCGTATCTGCCAAAAGCTACCAATCTTGCTCCCTTTGTATTGGTGATCACCTCGTGATCGCAGAGTTCTATGTTCTTATCCAATATGGCTCGTAGCAAATCTCTATTGTAAGGCTGCTTTTTTATGGTATGGGAAAAGAAGAAATACTTTTTGTTGGGTATCAAAGCGTTAATAGGCACCTCTTTTACGCCGAGCAGGACCTCGCATTCTTCTAGGTTTTGAACCACTTGGAGTCCTTTATCGATATATTCTTGATCGGAAAACACCCGAATTGGGGACGATTCCACTAAAATTTTGGCTTTTGGAAATTTGGAAAGGACATTTTGACATTCCTCTGGCGATAGGACCACCCTAAGATCGGGCGGATTTTTGCGCTCCCTGATGATTCCGAACTTCATATAAAATTTGGTATAATTGTTGACCAAAATAAGGGTAAATGGCAGGGTAAGCAAACTTTTTATTGTTTGATGGATATGATTTACCTTTGCCGACCGCGTTAGGGATAGAGGCGGCATCCTTTTTCTGTAATTTTGAGCGTAGCCAAGTGGCAGAAAAAGATAAAGCCGATAGCCCGACCAAAATATTGCGAAGCAATGTTTGGGTAACGCCCATTTTTCGACAGAACCTTCACAGATGGCGGTCGAAATACCAAGTGAGGATATAGTTCTTTGATAAAAAAGTGAGTTTACGTTTAGGCCCTTCGACTGCGCTCAGGGCATAATTCGTTTACGGTAAGCAAAGCTTACCTAACTCATTATGGGGCCGACCGGTTTTGACAGCAAGACCAATGGCGATGTAAGCATGCCGAGCGCTGGGATACAGCTCGTAAATCTCATGTTTCACACTTTTAATTGGCGAAAATAATTACGCTCTTGCCGCATAATCTGAATTATAGTAAGATGTGCCTCGTCCCTACAAGGTAGGGAAGCGAGATGTTCCTGAATAGCCCTTGTTGACGGCGATTCGTTTAGGAGCACCAAAAAAGTCAACACAAGGGTGTCCGCTCGCTTTGGCGGTGCCTCTAAAATCTTAAGAAGCTAAGTGTGTATTAGGCCGTATCTGGTCAGGTATGCATCGAAAATTAAGCAGATACTAAGCATGTAGAAAGCATGGTTATTGCTTGTTTGGACGAGGGTTCGAATCCCTCCGGCTCCACTGATAAAAGCTGCCGTTTAGGCGGCTTTTTTTGTTTTGAACCATTCAAAAATTATCGATCCAATTAAACTTTTCCTTAATTATTTCTTTCTTTTTTACTTCTAAATAATCCAAAAAGGCAACGGCTGCCGGAGAAAGGTTTTTGGACTTTAACCATATCAAATTCCACGTGGTCGAAATCGGAAGCCCTTTTAAATGAACAATTTTTAAATCTTTGTTCAACAACTCATTTTTTATACCGATCAATGGCATAATGGAACAACCCAAACCAGATATAACTGCCTGTTTAACAGCTTCGTTAGAGGTTAATTCTAATTTCTTGTTTACTCGAAAGCTGTTTTTCGCCACAAAGCTTTCCATGGCATTTCGGGTAGCCGAACCTGGTTCTCGATAAATTAATGGGATTTTCTCGAACAATTTTGTTTTACTAGGGTTTTTGGGCAATTCCCTTTTATAATGGCTCACATAAAATAACTTGTTCGGCATTAATTCAACGCGCTCAACATTCAGTTTTTCGGGCAAAACGGACACCAACGCAAAATCCACTTCGTTCAGTTCCAAACTTCGGATTACTTTGGTCTTGTTGGTTACATCCATAATTAGATCGATACCGTTATGTTCGCTCATAAACTCTGACATAAAATATGGCATTACGTACTTTCCAGTGGATACGACGGATATTTTTAACCGCCCCGATAACTTACCTTGATAGGCCATGGTACGGTAATTAATCTCCTGGACCTGATTAACGATCTTTTCTGCAGCAACGGCAATTTCCTTTCCAAAATCCGTGATAAAAAGTCGTCGTCCGACCACTTCGGTCAATGGAATTGGAAACTGATCCTGAAAATTTTTTAGCTGAATTGACACTGCTGGCTGGGTTAAGTGCAACTCTTCAGAAGCCTTTGTAATACTCTGTAATTCAGTTATTTTAAGAAATATCTGAAGTTGATGCAATGTATAGTTCATAAATATTTTTAATGCTTGTTATTATAAAGATAAATAAAAATTAATGATTAATATGGATAATCTTTGCAATCAAAATCACAGTAAAACAACATACACATGGAAACAAAGCAAGTCGCTAAGATCTTGACCGAAACAAAAAACATCCAACTGGTGGATGGAAAATTCACCCCGACCGAAGCATCGGACGTGATTACTTCTTTGATCAATGAAAAAATCAATTTTCACAAAATCCAAAGATTAAAAATTTGGGAAGGTGACCATCATCGCAAAACCAATTTGTTGGACAGTCGGATAGACGAGCTGGTAGAAGAAAAGAAAATAGCTAAAAAAATTGTAGCCGAAGCCAGGAGCCAAGGTAAAAACCTGAGCATAAATGGCATATTACAAATATCGCTCGAAGATTGACTCATTCTTTTCAACATTCAAAAAGTTCAATAAAAATTCATTTTCAATGGAACTATCAAAAAAAAACACAACAACACTATTGGGCCTCCTTCTACTATTAGGGTTTATAGCGCTTTCTTATTTGGAAGGATCTCTATTCCTAGATAAAATACTCCTATGCAGCTTTATTCTTGCCGTAGTGTTGTTGGCCAATCTGCAAAGTGGGGTGCGCCGCAACATTACCGGTAAAAAACAAGATAACGGATAATATATCAAGAGCCACAGAAACTATGACCACATTGACCAGTACATCTAAAACATCTTCCATAAAAAAGCACTTTTCTGGAGCTATACATATATTATTTTGGTTGGCCTTTTTGGCCAACCTCATCCCTATTTTAATTTTATATCCGGATATTCCAGAGTGGAAATGGTACGGCATTTTTAGAATAAACGGGTTTACAGCCTTACTGTGGACTACGTTCACATTTTTTAGTGCCATTATTGGCAAGTATGCGCTATCCTACTTTAAGGATGAAGACCAAAAAAACACATTCATGGGGTTAGGTCTTGCTTTTACCATAACGGTGATGCTCTTCGTAATCTCCGACCATCTCATTCTATTTATTGTGTTTTGGCTACTTATGGGAACAATAATGTCCAGGTTAATCGGAATGCAATCCCAATGGGGTGATGCAAGGGAAGCTAAAAGGTTTAGTCGACGTAATTTTGTTATCGGGACCGGTTTTTTAAGTATAGGCCTTCTTCTACCTGCATCGTACAACAATACCATCACGATAACTGAATGGGTTGCCCAAGTTAGTGCCACACCAGGTTTTATAAAAATCATCTCCGCATTGTGCATAATAACTGCTGCACTGATCCAATCCGCAATATTTCCATTCCATAAATGGTTATTATCCGCTATGACGGCCCCTACGCCTGCATCTGCATTGATGCACGCAGGATTTGTAAACGGCTCCGGAATATTGTTAACCTTGTTCGCACCATTATTATATGTTTCCAATACACTGGAGATCCTACTGGTCATAGGCGGCCTCACGGCAATCCTAGCCCAATTTACAAAGCTGATCCAGGTTAATGTTAAACAACGTTTGGCATGTTCTACCATTGCCCAAATGGGTTTTATGATCATGCAATGTGGGCTCGGGTTTTTTAATGCGGCAATAGCCCACCTTATTCTGCACGGGTTTTATAAGGCATACCTTTTTCTTGCTTCGGGAGAGGAGATTGAGAAAACAAGACCAAGTACCCGTCCGAAAATCAGAATAAAATGGTTCCAAGCTCCTGTTGTTCTGCTGTCCAGTGTACTTGGAGCATATACCTTTGTTCTGTTTACGGGGAAAAATGTGCAACTGGATAGTAGTATTTTCCTCATACTGATAGTTTCCTTAACGGTAGGCCAGGTGACCTACAATATCGTGAAACAGAGTCCACTATCCGGAATTCAGAAAATTTTATTGCCTCCCCTACTTTTTATCTTGGGCATTGGGGCGTACTCCCTATTTTATAATGGTGTTACCACTCTAATGTCGGACTTGCCACTGGTGGCCGCCCCCACTCCCCTATCCCCTGCACAAGTTGTTTTTGGCATAGTTTTCCTCATTGGGTTTTTCTTAATGAAGTTGGGGTTCTATCGCAAGATTCCGTGGTTATATGTCAAATTGCTCAACCTTTCACAACCGAAAAACCGAACCATTTTAATGTACAAATCCAAAATCCAATGAAATCCACAAACCTTATATATCAAATAGAGGAAGCTTCCAAGGTTATTGGTAATACCTGGCCCCTCTATTCTTTCGTAACATCCAATCCTTTGAACGACCTACAAGATCTACACTTTTCCGAGGCGGTGGACAAAATAAAATCACTTTTAGATGCCAAAGTGTATCCGAGTGCAACAATGTTTCGCAAAGCATGGGATAATGGAGAAATTAAAAAAAACGAATTGGTTCCACTTTTAAAAGAACATGGTTTCAATACTACACCGACAGATTGCCTGGAAATAATGGGTTGCGAATCAATATTGGAAATCAAAAATCAGAACCACCAGCTGGATAGAATTATGGTTAAGTGGCTATCCACTTTTTTGGATGAAGGCTTGGCCGAATGGGAAATGCCAGGTAAGGATCGTGGATTTTATATGGCATGGAGACAGTTGGCTCCTTTTGATGCCGAATCGGGCAAACCATCTTTAGCCAGCATTCCATCTTTAAGCGAGCAGGCACTAACACAACTTACCGAGGGATGCACAGATGAAGAAATACAATCTATCTTTACACATCATTTAGCGGCATTACCAGGTTGGGCAGGTTACATTAAACACAGAAACCTCCAGCCGCATGCCTGGCAAGATGCCTTCCCTATACATCTTCAAGATTACTTGGCCGTGCGACTATGGACGGCAAAATTACTACAGGTAGATATCCTCCCAAAAACAACAAAGGACAAAGACAATTCCGAGGTACAACAACTTAAATATATTTGGCTGAAAGCATGGGAAAAAAGTTGGCAAAAACGATTAATGCAGAAGCTAGAAAAAGCCTCCACTTGGACAGCAAAAGAAGCAAACCGAGAAAGTATCCCTGACGCCCAATTTGTTTTCTGTATCGATACTCGCTCGGAAATGATCCGAAGACATGTAGAGTCCACAGGAAACTACGAAACCTATGGATACGCAGGGTTCTTTGGCATTGCCATGGATTATGAGAATCCGAAAGACGGTCTATCCCATAAATCGTGCCCACCGATTTTAGATTCCAGCTATGCTGTGTCCGAATCGGCACAAAAAAATAAGAATGAGCAGAAAAGAACCCTGGATCTACAAATTGAAAAGCAAAGGTTTTGGAACTATTTTCTAAAAAGAATGAAAAACATGTTGCCCTCGAGCTTTGGCTTTGTCGAAGGTTCCGGGTTTTTCTATGGACTGCAGATGTTTTTAAAAACAATGGTGCCCGGAGCCATGTACAACATGTCCAAAACCAACGAGGCATCCTACGAATCCGCTTGTGAGCCACATTTGGAAAACAAAGGTTGTAACTCTTCATCAGAGTTGAATATCTCAGCGGAGGAAAAAGCAATGCTGGTTAAATCGGCCTTTGAACTAATGGGATGGAAACAATTTGCGCCGCTTATCCTTTTTATAGGACATGGGAGTCATTCAGCAAATAACCCATATGGTTCCAGTCTGGATTGTGGTGCATGTGCCGCTACTCCGGGAAGGCATAATGCCCGTTTGCTTGCCAAGCTGGCCAATGAACCCGAAGTTCGGCAAATCCTGAAGGACAAGTTTCTGATTAAAATACCTGAAAGAACCTACTTTGTAGGGGGCGAGCACAATACCACTACGGATCAAATCGTACTTTTTGATTCCACAATACCGAATTCTCATAAACAACAGATAAGTATACTACGGAAAGACTTGCGCAAGATTCAAGAAACAGCAACCCAGGAAAGGCTGGGCATTAACACCGGAAGTATTTATCGCGCCCAGATCAATGCGAGCAACTGGGGCGAAACCAGACCAGAATGGGGATTGGCAAAAAATGCAAGCTTTATAATAGCACCAAGGACCACTACGCAAAACTTGTCCTTGGATGGGCGTTCTTTTTTGCATTCCTATGATTGGAAAACGGACAAAGAAGGTAAAATACTGGAAACCATAATGCAAGGTCCTATGGTAGTTACCCAATGGATCAATAACCACTACTACTTTTCTACAGTGGACAACAACACATTTGGTGGCGGAACCAAGGTAACGCAAAACATTACAGGTAAATTTGGAGTAGTCCAGGGGAATGGAGGCGATCTTAAAATAGGTCTTCCGTGGGAATCGCTATACACTTCCAAGGAAACCCCATTCCACGCTCCCCTTCGACTATCCGTTGTAATACAGGCACCTTTGGATACGGTAAGAGCGATTATTAACCAAAACAACAACCTAAAATCATTGATCGATAACGAGTGGATCTATATCATTGTTATGGACCCTGTGAAAAATGGAGTCTTCTACAGTTATCAAAAAAACTTGGGGTGGTCCTCAAACTCAAAAAAGAAAGTTATACCATCTAAAAGCAAAACCGAGCTTAAAAAAAACATGCCCGAAAAAGTTCTGGCATAACCGATTGTTCTTAATAAGTAGGAGCAAGTTTGATTTGAACGTGAAACCTGTAAATGAAAGTTTACAGGTTTTTTCTTGTCCTATCTTAGCTGGAAAAACCAGGTTCAATAAATTTAATGGGGAATCTTTCGAACTACAGCTCCCTAATTTTAATATTCCTGAACCAAGTCTCAAAATACCAATATTGCAGAGAAATCTTGCCTTCGGTAGTTTTTCCGAATTCCGGATATTTGGATAAATGGGTGCCTTTTATCTTTTCTCTCCACTCGTCCGAACCCAAGTCTTCCTCTGCTGTAAGAATACCGTTCAAATAAAACTCAATTTTGCCATCGACTTGTTTTATTCTTGTCCTGTTCCAGTCTCCTTGTTTTACTTCTACCTTATTTTGTTGTGGTAAAAATGCATACAGACATCCGGGGCGTTTAACTGGAACATCGTAATCCATGTGGTCGGCACCCAAAATTTGATATTCTGGACCACTCTGCCATGCCGTGGGGACATCTGGCAGTTCCTGTACGTTTATAAAAATACCGCTGTTTCCATTTCCGACGACCTTCCATTCCAACAAAAGCTCATAGTTCGAATATGATGTATCGGTAACCAGATCGCCTGCGGATAAAGATTCGTTCTTTGTGTTGCTATGCAATGTCCCATCTTCTACTTCCCAAACCGAATCAGCCGTTGGATAATTGTACAAATGCCATCCATCCAAGGTCTCTCCATCGAACAGCAATTCCCACCCTTGCTCCTTTTCGACTTCCAGTAATTTATTGTGCACCGCATTTTCCATTGCTTCCTTTTTAGTGCGCCATGTGTTGGTTTCTTGCTCTTTTTTCTCTGTCTTACAGGATAGAATCACCACTACCAGAATACTTCCAAATATTTTCTTGTTCATAAAGGTTCAAAGAATTTTCAAATGTGCTGTGCTTAAAGATAGAAAAAGTAATCTACTCACTTTTGCCGACCTTCACTATAATGGGTAAAGCAAAGGTGACCTAGGTCACTTAGAAAAAAATGGGGTTTTTATACCTTGCGATATCAATTCTAAAAACAATGAAAGGAAATTTTGCAACATTGATCAACAGTGAGCAGTTAACACTGATCGATTTTTCTGCCGAATGGTGCGGTCCCTGTAAAATGTTGGCTCCTATTTTAAAACAGGTAAAAGATGAAATGGGCGATAATCTAAAAATTGTAAAGATCGATGTGGACAAAAATCAAAGTCTGGCCAATACGTATCAGGTAAGAGGGGTTCCAACCCTGATTTTCTTTAAAAACGGTGAACAACTCTGGAGGAAATCCGGAGTACTCCAAAAAGCAGAACTGGTTCAGCTTGCCAAGTCCTTCTTATAAATAAACCGTATCCATTATTCAAATAAATGAATCACCAAAAATGGCACTGTGGTATTAAAGGTTACTTTTTTAATCACAGGCTCACGGGTCAGTCGCTCAAAAAAAGTATGGTCCTGATTGATCATTACTACCATGTCCAGAGCCCTATCCATGTCAACGACCTTTTGTATGGTTCGGTTTACGGAGTCCTCTTTTTCAACCTCAAAAAATTCATATTCAACATTTGTCAACCGTTTTTCCAGTGCCAATTTGGAGGCTTTTTGTTCTGGCGTTAGGTTATCCATACGTCCTACGTGGGCAATCCATAATTTGGCATTGAAATGCTCTGCCAAGCTCAAAACCGGTTTCAGTTCATAGTTTTCGAACAGGTGCTCGTACCCGGTGGCCAAGAGAATGGCATCCATTTTACCATCAGGTCGATAATCGTCCGGAACCGCAATTATGGGGCAAAAATCGATATCCTTGATCACTTTGTAGGTGTTACTTCCCATAAATACTTCCTTTAATCCTGAAGACCCCTTGGTTCCCATGACCACATAATCTATTTCTTCCTTGTAAACTGTTTTTCCCACGGCATTTACCAAGGTACCAGCAACTGACCGTAGAATAAACCGATGTTCTGGATCGGTATCGATTTCCTGAATTTTTTTCAACTCTTGGTTGAGCTCACGTTCGGATTGTTCTTTCATCAAGTTATAAAGTCGCGTATCGTTGGCCCCTGCCATTTTAGTGGACAGTCCTGATGCACCCACTTGGTAGGAGTTAAGGAGAAAGAAATCGCAAGGAACGCCCTTAAAGGTTTTTAAAGCATAAGCTATGGCGTTCCAAGAGTTTTTGGAAAAATCCGTTGGCAGTACAATCCGCTTCTTTTTCATCTTGTTCATCTTTTTAAATTCTGCATTACCATAAACGGTATCTTGATCTTTAAGCCGAGCAGGTCCACCGTTGATCTATACAGCATGTCTTCAAAAAAAGAATGTCTTGAATTCATCATAACCAACATGCCCGCCTCTTTTTCCGCTATTTTTTCGAGTATAACTTCTGCCTTGTTTTTAATGGGTGCTGTTTCAAAATACAGATAGGGCTTAGTAAGGGTCTCTTCCAAGAACAGCTTGTTGTCCGCTTGTCGGGGACTGAGCTCATCAAAATCGGTGATGTACAAACAATGCACTTTGGATTTAAACTTGCCGGCCAGGTCTCCCAATAATTTAAGTTCCCTACGTTTATAAGGCAGTAAATAATCGGTCGGGAAAAGAATCGCTTTTGGTTGTTTGTATTCAAAACCCTCTGGCACGGCCAAAACAGGACATTTTACATACTTGAATATTTCTATGGTATAACTACCGAACGTTGTTTTATGATCACTGGTTTCCCCTTTGGTTCCCATGATCACCAAATCGATATTCATTTCATCCACAAAATCATTGATACCGTCGACCAGATTATCAAAACAGGCTACGGTTTCAAAATTATGCAGTGGGTTGGGTGGTTCCCCTATAACAGAATCGATCAATTCATCCAGTTTTCGCTCAACGACCTGCTTTTTCTCTTCTTTAATTTTATCAATTCCGTCTTTGTTTGCCGTATTGTACTCTCCATATACCTCTTCGGCAAAGGCATGCAGCACAAAAAAACAACTGCGCTCACATTTGTACAGCTCTTGGGCATACTGTAGTGCATGCAGTGCATTTTTGGAAAAATCGGTAGGGATCAGTATGGTTTTCATGGGTTCCTCGCTTTTCCCAAAGATAGCCCCCAATAAAGTGCAATAAAATGATATTGGTCAATCCCAAAGCCTATGCAACAACCCGCAGCGTTTTATCCTAAAGTCATTTACCTATAAAAAGTGCAAATTGAAAAATACAACCCGAAAACCTATTTCCACATTAATTGAATGCCGTAGAAAACTTCCAACTGGTTTTGTGGTTTTTATTTAATGGCAAATCCAATAACAGGCTTCTTAACATTTCGATGGGCATTCTGCCTTCGTGCATCACCAGGTCGTGGAATTCCTTCTCTGACCAACCTTCTGCCAAAAGCTCATTTCGAAGGGCATAAAATTGCAGCCCCCCCATCATATAGGCCAATTGATACAAGGGTGGATAACTGGTGGTAAAGGAACGTCGGACTTCGCCTTCGGCATTGGCGTATTCGTGACCAACCTCATCCACCAACATATCGATACACTCCTGTGGTGTCATTTCCCCCATATGGAACTTGAGCGAAAATATAATCCGTGCACAGCGGTGAATCCTCCAGAACAACATCCCCATTTTTTGTTCAGGTGTCTGAGGAAACCCTTTGTTCCAAAGAATTATTTCCCAATACAAGGCCCATCCTTCGGTCCAAAATGGAGTGTAAAATGCATTTCGATAAGGTTTATGGCGACTGGTCATAAAATACTGGAGGTTATGCCCTGGTAACAACTCGTGATGGACAACGGCTCTCGAGAAATTGGGATTATTGCCACGCAT
This sequence comes from Flagellimonas sp. ABD4_174, assembly GCF_056160185.1. Lineage (NCBI taxonomy): Bacteria > Pseudomonadati > Bacteroidota > Flavobacteriia > Flavobacteriales > Flavobacteriaceae > Flagellimonas > Flagellimonas sp. ABD4_174. The sequence continues at coordinate 1,188,426 of NZ_JBSWWP010000001.1, read as the reverse complement.
GCTCATCATTTTGTAATCATGGTCCATTTCCTGCGTTGGGTATGATATGATGATATCCCTTCCCCCCAAAAAGAAAGGGCTTACCTTTTGCCTTTCCGGGCTCATCATTTCCATTCCCCATGTTTCTTTGGCCAGTTCGGGCAATGTGATTAAATCGCGCTCCTCAATAAAATCGACCGATTCCTTATAAAGTTTCATAATGGCCTCTGGCTGCTCTCCTTCGGGAACATAGGTGTTTTTTACATGCTCTAGTGCCGCCTTCCAATCATCTCCATAACCCAACTCTCGAGAGGCTTTGATCATTTCTTGCTTGCACCATTCATATTGGGTTTGGGCCACTTTAATGAGTTCCTCCGGCGTGTAAGGAATAAACTCCATCTCCAAGCTTTCTTGCAGTGCATCTATACCAATAGGTTTGCCCACAATACCACTACCATCGTCCTTAACACTGTTCTGAGAATAATTTTCTTTTAGGAATTCCGCATAGACCGTCAATTTATCATACAATAAGTTATAGGGCCTATCCACCCACCATGTAAAATCCGGGTCGTAACTGTAATAGAAATCAAAAGCATTTTTTAATCCTTTTTGAAAGGAAATTACAACGGATGATGCTTTATCCGCAGTTTGCCAATCTTTAAAAGGTTTACTGTTTGATGGCCGCATTGCATTGTCCAAAACTTTGGTCGCATCTTGCATGATTTTTGCCAAATTCTTGGCATCCGGCCTTTTTCCTCTTCGTCTCTCTTGAATAAAAGAAAGCAATGGGGCAGTAAAATCTACCACATGTGCCACTTCTAAATATTTTTTGTATTCCTGGTCAAGAAAATAGTCCGCTTTGGTCACGGAGTTTTTTAAAAGGATATAATCCACTTTTTCCTGTTGGTTCAAAGTGGAGAAATCCATTTTCTCCAATCGATTATGCCAATTATCATAAAATTTGTTGAAGCGCTCATAATACTCTTCGGATTCTTCCATGATGTAGATATGGTTCAATGCCCTGGTATCTGCCCTAAACTCATCGATCCTATCCGCCAGATCACTATTCTGTGCCATAGCTTGAAGCGAAAATAGAAGTGCGACCATCCACATGGTTCTATTTCCCAAAAAATGCATTGATTTGTTTTCCATATCTCTTGATTTTTATATCACTTGAAACCCGTGTGCGTAGGGATCATCATCATCGATAACAATAGTATTGTACCCTGTAACCTGCGCCCAACCTTGAATACTGGGTATAATGGCTTTTTTATCCGCCAAGACCGATTCCTTTTCTACAATTCCAACAAACTTACTACCAATAAAACTTTCGTGGATATAAGGTTCACCAACCTTCAACTTGCCCTTGGCAAATAATTGTGCCATACGGGCCGAAGTGCCTGTGCCGCAAGGGGAGCGATCGATTGCTTTATCCCCGTAAAAAACGGCATTTCTTCCAGAAGATGTTGGGTCTATGGGGTCACCGGTCCAAAGCATATGGCTCACATCCCTAATGGTACTATCTTCCGGATGTATAAATATATTCGGATATTTCTCATTGATACGCTTTCTTACTACTTGGGAATAATGTATAATTTGACCTGCGGTAAAATTATGTACTCCTTCAAAGTTTTTCTGTTGATCTACTATTGCATAATAATTTCCGCCGTAGGCCACATCAAAAATCAACTCGCCCAGCTCAGGGCATTCTACGGTCAGGTTTTCTTCCGCCAGGTACGATTTCACATTGACCAAACGAACCCAATCCACTTTTTTTCCGGTTTGCCGGTATTCGATTTCCACCAAACCAGCCGGTGCTTCCATTCGGATTTTTCCCGGAACTTTAGGTTCAATGAGCCCTTCTTCCAAGGCTACGGTAATGGTGCCTATGGTTCCGTGCCCGCACATAGGCAAACAACCGGAGGTTTCAATAAACAGTATGGCAAAATCGTTTGCCGGATCGTGCGGTTCGAGCAAGACACTGCCACTCATCATATCATGGCCACGGGGTTCGAACATCAACCCCCTTCGAATCCAATCGAAATCCTTTAAAAAATGTTGCCGCTTCTCGCTCATGTTCTTACCCTGTAAATTTGGGGCTCCACCGGCAACTACCCTTACGGGGTTTCCGCAGGTATGGGCATCTACACAAAAAAATGTTTTTCTCGCCACTAGCTATTTTTTTAAATGGTCCGGCAACAACTCCATGGGAAACGATTGATAGCTAATCGGTCTTACCCATCGTTTTATGGAATGGGTTCCAACCGCGGTAAATCTGGAGTCGGTAGATGCGGGATATGGCCCTCCATGTTGCATGGACGGACATACTTCCACTCCTGTTGGAACTCCGTTGTAAATTATTCTTCCAACTCTGTTTTGAAGGGAATCCACTATCTCCACAAGGTTTAAATCGTCATCTTTTTCTGCGATCAAAGTGCCTGTGAGCTGGCCTTCCAATCCATCGATAATCTGGATAAGCTCTGCTTCGCTTTTACACTGGACCACCATACTGAATGGCCCAAAAACTTCTTCGTGCATTTTAGGGTTCTTTAAAAAGGCTTCGCCAGAAACGGAGGCAATTACAGATGCGGCATCGTTGGGATTTAGCTCCCCTACATATTTGGCAACTACTTCGACTCCATCCTGCGACAGCACATCTTCTCCTTTTTTCAGGTATCCTTTTTTAATATTCGGATGCAACATACTTTGTGGTGCAATAGCAATGGTCTCCTTTGCCAAGTTTTGAACAAATTGCTCGGTATCGGCAGTTTTAATAGTCAGCAAAAGTCCTGGATTTGTGCAAAATTGCCCAGTTCCCAAGGTGATGGAACCTGCATAGGTCTTGGCCAGTTCGTTTCCCCGTTTGGAAACGGCTCTTGCCGTAATGATCACCGGATTGATGCTTCCCATTTCTGCGAAAACCGGTATGGGTTCTTCACGTTTTGTTCCCAAATCGAAAAGTGCCCTACCTCCACCAATACTTCCGGTAAACCCAACGGCCTTTATTTTAGGGTGCTTTACCAAATCTACTCCAGCTTGAACGCCTCCGTTTATACTGGAAAAAACGCCTTGTGGCATTCCTGTTTTTTCGGCGGCCTTTACAATGGCCAGAGCCACTAGTTCGTTGGTACCAGCGTGCATGGGGTGCGCCTTTACCACAACTGGACATCCTGCAGCAAGGGCACTTGCTGTATCCCCGCCTGCCGTTGAGTATGCCAAGGGAAAATTACTGGCCCCAAAAACGGCAACTGGCCCCAATGGTATCATGGTTTTTCGAAGATCATCCTTTGGCATAGGTTTCCTGTCCGGCTGTGCGGCATCGAAAGTATTTTCGCGCCAGTCATCGTTCGCAATCAATTCGGCAAAAGAGCGTAATTGAAAAACGGTCCTCCCCCTTTCACCAATGGCACGTCCTTCCGGCAAACCGGACTCCAACATATACGTATCCACCAAAACCTTGTCCAAAGCTAAAATCTCGTCTGCAATCGCATTAAGAAACTCTGCTCGCATCTTTCCGGGCATCTTTCTGTATATTTTAAAAGCCGACCATGCCTTCTCCACGGCCGCTTCTATTTCATCCGAAGTCGCCTCGATGTGCACTGTAGGGTTTTGAACATTTTTTTTGGGATCAACGGTTCTAAATTCAACATTACCATCTGCTTTAAATTTCCCTGCTATACAGTTTTTACCTGTAATCATATTATGCTATTTATATTTTTATAATCCGGTAGTTCCGGTCTGTTTCTCATTGCCGTTTCAATCACATTTAGCACTCTTGCCCTTTCCGCTCCCTCCAAAGGCAAGCGAGGAGCCCGAACATGTTCCGTACCAATGCCTGTGGCCACCTCGGCCAGCTTTATGTTTTGAACCAATTGAGGGCTAATATCCAACTCCAATAGTGGCATAAACCATCTATAAATTTTAAGCGCTTCTTGAATTCTGTTGGCCTTCACCAACTCGTAAATGGCCACGGTTTCTGCTGGAAAAGCACAAACCAATCCAGCAACCCACCCTACTGCTCCAATAACCAAGCTTTCCATTCCAAGGGTATCCACTCCCGTGAACACCTTTATTCTATCCGCAAATCTATTTTGTATTCGAATAACATTGGTAATATCCCGGGTCGATTCTTTTATGGCTTCTATATTCTCACATTCGATCAACTCCTCCAACATATCCAAAGTTACCTCTATTTTATAATCCACTGGGTTATTGTACAACATAATAGGTAGGGAAGTACTGTTGGCCACCGCTTTAAAGTAAGTCACGGTTTCCCTATCGGTGGATTTGTAACGCATCGGTGGCAAAAGCATCAATCCATCTGCACCTGATTTTTCGGCCCTTTGAGCTGCTGCAATAGCCCCCTTGGTGCTTTGCTCTGCCACATTCATGATCACAGGAATTTTTCCTTCCGTTAGTTCTACACATTTCCTGATCAGGATTTCCTTTTCTTCTTGCTCCAAGGTGCTAGCCTCACCCAAAGTGCCCCCTAAAATAATCCCGTGTACACCAGCTTCGATTTGTGCTTGAATATTTTTTTGGAACATTACAAGATCCAAAGCATCCTCTTTTGTAAACTTTGTTGTTACCGCAGGCATTACGCCTTCCCATTTTACCATAGTTTCTAAAATTATATGATTTAAAATTACAAAGAGACCGGAAAGGTAGTTTATAGTATTATTAGCATATTTTGATACTATATTACCCTATTTTTGACATCAAACTTGTAATTAAATTAATTTAAGCTCACCCATGAAGGTCTTACCCTTTAAAATCCCAAAACCAAAAAATGAAGCTCTCGTTTATCAAATTGATAGGGAACATGTTTTTTATGACCAATTGCACCAACATGGAGAAATCCAGATCAGTTATGTGGAAAAAGGTTCAGGTACATTGATCGTAGGCGACCGTATAAACGATTACAAAGCTGGGGACATTCTTGTAATCGGCAGTTACATTCCTCATGTGTTCCGAAGTGATGCCCGGCACAAAGAGGAGTCCTTAATGCACACCCTTTTTTTTAATCAAGATGCCTTTGGCAAAGACTTTTTTCAACTGGCAGATCTATCGTCCACCCAAAATTTCTTTAAAAAAGCGGAGTTTGGTATGATGGTCTTGACTCAAAAAACTAAAATAATCCCCCTGTTCGATTCACTGTCCAAACAAAGCAAAGTGGAACAGATCTCCTCACTATTATTGATTATACATTATATCAACAAGTCCAAAACCGTTCCGCTTTCTTCTTTTATCTACAGAAAAAGTTTTTCGGACGACGAGGGAAAACGAATGGGCAAAGTTTATGACTATGCCATGGAGAAATATGGTGAGAACATCACCTTGGAGGAAATTGCTGAAAGGGCCAACATGACGAAGAATGCTTTTTGCAGATATTTTAAAAAACGAACCAACAAGACATTTTTTCAATTTTTGATCGAGATACGAATCGAGAATGCCTGTAAACTGATGCTTAAACAACCTGAGCTGTCGATCGGGACCATAGCCGAACAATGCGGGTTTAACAATATTGCCAATTTCAACCGAAAGTTTAAAACATACAAACATTGTACACCAACACAGTACCGTGCGCAATTTTAATACAGTGAACCTAGTTTTGGAAGCTGTTGAGTTTATCCATAATTTCATTCTTTTATTAGAGTCAGTAATTTGTACACTATAATCGACATAGAGACAACGGGAAACGGAGTCAAGGGCAACAAGATCACCGAAATATCCATTTTTAAATATGATGGAAATCAAATTGTGGATGAATTCACTTCTTTGGTGAACCCGCAAAGCCCCATCCCCTATTTTATTACCGGGCTCACGGGAATCGATGATCAAATGGTACAAAATGCCCCAACTTTCCTTGAGATTTCCGAAAATATAATGAGTATTACGGAGGGCTGTATTTTTGTGGCGCACTCCGTTAATTTTGATTACGGGGTGATCAAGGAAGAGTTTCGGCAAATTGGAATTGACTTTACTCGCAAAAAACTCTGCACGGTACGTTTGTCCAGAAAGTTGATTCCAGGTCTCCATTCGTACAGTTTGGGCAAATTATGCTCCGCCATCGAGATTCCATTAACGGACCGGCACCGTGCACGAGGAGATGCACACGCTACGGTTCTTCTATTTGAGCAACTCTTGGCAAAACCGGATTCGGAAACGGTGTTCAAAAAGTTTTTGAACGCCCGAAGCCAAGAAGCTACCCTTCCGCCCCATTTGCCCAAATCGGTATTTGACCGTATTCCCCAGAAACCGGGCATCTACTATTTTATGAACCAAAAAGGGGAGATTATTTATGTGGGAAAGGCCATTAACCTAAAAAAACGGGTGTTGGGACATTTTTACGACAAAAGCCGAAAAGAAATTCAAATGTGCAGCGAGACGGCCAACATTGATTTTAAACTCGCGGGGAGTGAACTGGTAGCTCTTTTAATGGAATCTGCGGAGATCAAACGGCTATTCCCACCCTATAACCGTGCCCAAAAAAGAATGGGAAAGCAGTACGCCATATTCTCTTATGAGGACCGGAACGGAATAACACACCTGGCTTTCAACACTATTAAAGGGGTGCCCGACCCATTGAAGATCTTTCATAACCAAACGGATTGCAGAGCGTATCTCGAGGAGATATGCAAAAGCTTTTCGTTGTGTCCAAAATACTGTCATCTACAACAGACCACATCGGCCTGTTCCCATCATCAAATTACCACATGCCAAGGCATTTGCAAGGGAGAAGAATCCGTTGCCGATTATAACGGAAAAGTGCAGGAAGCAATACAACACATGAAAATGCTCGCTTCCGAAGTGAGGGTTATCAAAGAAAAAGGAAGAGAAGCCAATGAAAACGCCATAATCCTAATAGCCGATGGTGTGTACAAGGGCTTTGGATTTATTGATACGGACATTGAAATTTCTTCTTTAGAGGATCTAACGGCTTTTATCATTCCTCAAAAACATACGGTGGAAACGGAAAGCATACTTACACAATACCTTTTAAAAGAGCCGACCACCCAAATATTTAACGTCGCCACATAAAAATGCCCCCAAAATCGGGGGCACTTTAAAACACAAATAACTACAACAAGTTAAAGTAAAGTATTATTTAAACTGAGCAGTTTCCGTACTATCTTTCATGGCCATGGTGCTCGCTTTTCCTGAAGTAACCACGTTTTGCACCATATCAAAATAGGACGTACCCACAAAACCTTGGTGTTTTACCGCTTTAAAGCCGTCTTTTTGCAAAGCAAACTCACGTTCTTGCAATTCTGAATAACCGGCCATACCCCTTTCTTTATAGGATTTTGAAAGTTCGAACATACTGGTGTTCAGGGCATGGAAACCGGCAAGGGTAATAAATTGGAACTTGTAGCCCAAAGCGGCGAGTTCTTCTCTGAAGCTCTCCATATCCTTTACGGATAGTTTTGCAGCCCAATTAAAGGATGGCGAACAATTATAGGCCAACATTTTGTCTGGATATTTACTGTGGATGGCCTCAGCAAATTTTCGTGCCTGTTCCAAGTCGGGGTTCGAAGTTTCCAACCAAATCAAATCGGCGAATGGAGCATAGCTCAGTCCACGGTCGATACCTTGATCTAGACCATTGTTCACATAAAAGAAGCCTTCTGGAGATCTTTCGCCCGTTAAAAATTTATGATCTCTGTCATCAATATCACTGGTCAACAGATTTGCCGCATCAGCATCGGTACGAGCAATAATTATTGATGGCACACCCATTACATCGGCAGCCAATCGAGCTGCAATTAACTTATTTATGGCTTCTTGGGTCGGTACCAGAACCTTTCCCCCCAAGTGCCCACATTTTTTGGCAGAACTTAACTGGTCTTCAAAATGCACTCCGGAGGCTCCGTTCTCTATCATGGATTTCATCAATTCATAGGCATTGAGGTTACCTCCAAAACCTGCTTCTGCATCGGCCACGATAGGCACCAAATAATCTTTTTTCGCCTCGATTTCGTTTACCGTTTGAATTTGATCGGCGCGCAAAAGGGCATTATTGATCCGTTTAACCACCATGGGCACGCTATTGGCCGGATACAATGATTGATCGGGATACATTTCCCCAGCCAGATTGGCATCTGCCGCTACTTGCCATCCGCTCAAATAAATGGCGTCCAGTCCGGCCTCGACTTCCTGTATGGCCTGGTTACCGGTCAATGCGCCCAGACCAGCGACAAAATCTTGGGTATTCAATTTTTTCCATAGCTTTTCGGCACCTAAACGTGCAATGGAATGGTCTATCTCATAAGACCCCCGAAGCTTTATAACTTCTTCTGCGGTATACGGGCGTTCCACACCTTTCCATCGCGGGTTAACGGTCCAATCTGTTACCAATGCTTGAATTTTCTCCTTTTTTTCCATAATTTTATAATTCGAAATTTGACTTGAATCCCAGGTAATGTTCGCGCATTCTTGGGATTTTTTTTGATTAATACGCTTTGTTTAAGTTATATCTCACGATAGGCCTTGGTGGTCAGAAATTCTTCAAACTTATCTGCCCTCACCAGCTTATCGAACAATTTGATGGCTTCATCAAATTTGGTATTGTGCAAATTGCCCTCACCTACCAAGTGTCGGATTTTTGCGATTTCTTCTTCCAATAGTTTTGTATAGAGAGCTTCGGTCAGTTTTCTACCATCATCCAACCTAACCGTAAACTTTAGCCATTGCCACAGTTGTGTCCTGGAGATTTCGGCCGTTGCCGCATCTTCCATTAAGTTATTGATGGCCACACACCCGTTGCCCCGCAACCAAGACTCCATGTACAGTATGCCAACGGAAATGTTCTTACGGACCCCTTTTTCGGTAACTGTACCTTTGGGAATGGCAAGTAGATCGGAAGCCGCTATTGAATCTTCTTCTCGCAGCACATCGTGTTGATTTGCACTGGGCATGTGCGCATCAAAGATATCCTTGGCAATTTTCACCAACCCGGGATGCGCCACCCATGTGCCATCGTGCCCGTTTTTAACCTCTCTTTCCTTATCCAATCGTACTTTTTCAAGTGCCTTTTCATTGGCAATGGGGTTGTTGTTGATAGGTATTTGTGCTGCCATACCGCCCATTGCATGAATACCTCTTTTATGACAACGCTGTATCACCAGTTTTGAATAGGCATCCATAAAGAGCACTGTCATGGTCACCTGATCTCTGTCCGGCAAAATAAATTCGGGATGATTCTTAAATTTTTTGATGTAGGAAAAAATATAATCCCATCGGCCACAATTAAGACCTACAATATGGTTTTTCAGCTCGTAAATGATCTCGTCCAATTGAAAACTGGCCGTTATGGTCTCTATTAAAACCGTTGCCTTGAAGGTTCCTACCGGAACGTTCAGGTATTCTTCAGCAAATGTCATTACCTCGTTCCACCATCTGGCCTCCAAGTAATGTTCCAACTTGGGCAAGTAGAAATATGGAGCGGATTTCCTGTTGCGCAATATCTCCGTGTTGTGGAACACATACAAACCAAAATCGACCAAACTGCCCGAAGCCTCCTCCCCATCGATCAAGATATGTCTCTCGTTCAAATGCAGTCCACGGGGCCTCACCAAGAGAACGGCTACCTCCTCGTTCAACTTATAGTTTTTACCTTTTTTTGAATCATAATAGGTAATGGTGCGTTTATTTGCATCTATTAAGTTCTGCTGGCCTTGCATACAATTATACCAAGTCGGGGCATTGCTGTCCTCAAAATCGGCCATAAAGGTCTTGGCGCCGGAGTTCAAAGCGTTGATCACCATTTTCCGGTCCACCGGCCCGGTAATCTCCACCCTTCTGTCCTGTAAATCTTCTGGAATTCCTTTTACCTTCCAATCTACGGTTCTTGTCTGTTCCGTTTCTTTGGGGAAATCCGGAAAAGTACCGGCATCAAATTGTGCTTGCCGCTTAGTTCGTTCGTCCAGCAACTGCAACCTTGATCTATTGAACTTTTGATGCAATGCGATCAAAAAATCAAAAGTCCGATTTGTCAACAGTTCTGGGTAGTAGTTCTTCACCTCTTTTGCAAATTGCAATTTGGTATTGGTCATAACTGCTTGTTCCATAGTACTTTTAAATTTATGAAACAAGGTTAACGCAAACGTTTGAAAAAAACAAGCGAACGTTCGCTAATTTTAATTTATTCGCTTTTTTTATCATATTCGCAAAAAGAACTATCTTTGATCGAGAAAAATGGAAGAAGAATATATTAAACTGATTTTTGGGCTCAAGCTCAAGCAGATACGGACCAAAAGAAAACTTTCGTTGTTTGGTTTGTCCAAACTATCCGGACTCTCCAAATCTTACCTCAACGAAATCGAAAAAGGGAAAAAGTATCCCAAAACGGATAAAATTGCCCTTCTGGCGGAAAAATTGGAAGTTCCCTACGATAATATGGTTTCCCTTAAGTTGGACAAAAATCTAGCTCCGGTCGGCGAATTGCTAAAGTCCAAAGTTTTGAAAGAACTTCCCTTGGAACTGTTCGGGATCAAGGAAAGTGACCTTATTGACATTGTAGCCAACGCCCCTACCAAGGTAAATGCTTTTATCAGCACCATTATTGAGATTGCCAAACACTATAACTTTGGCAAGGAAAGTTTTTACTTGGCCTCCTTGCGTTCTTTCCAAGAGGCCAGCAATAACTTTTTCCCCGAATTGGAGGAGGCGGCAGAGAATTTTATCAAAGCGTATCAGGTCAATTCTAAAAAGTCACCAACATCAACGGAACTAGAAGAAATATTGGTGGAGGAATATGGCTATTCCATTAATAATGACGAACTGACCCGATATAAGGAACTGGACAACCTACGGTCTATTTTTATCCCCAAAACAAAAACACTTTTGGTAGCGGACCATATCGATGAGGCACAACGGGCTTTTATCTATGCCAAAGAAATCGGGTACAATTATTTAAACATCGAAGAACGACTGTACACATTTACCTGGATCAAATTCAACAATTTTGATCAAGTGCTCAATAATTTTTACGCTTCTTATTTTGCTGGAGCTCTGGTCATCCCGAGGCACTTGATCAAACAAAATCTGGAGACCTTTTTAGCCCAACCAAAATTCGACAAATCGTTTCTTACCGAAATCAAGAACAGTTTTAATGCGTCACCGGAATCACTTTATCAGAGACTGACGAACATCTTGCCCAACGATTACCAGCTGGAAAACCTATTCTTTCTTCGGTTGGGGCATAAAGAAGGAAGCAATCGATTCCATATTACCAAAGAACTGCACCTTACCCACCACCATTCACCACACGGAAACGAATCCAACGAAAAATATTGTCGCCGTTGGGTCTCTATCCGGGTGTTGCAGGAAATTTCAAAAACATCGGCCGAGCACCTCATGGATGTTCAGATCTCCCATTACCCAAACGACGGTTTATCCTATCTTATTTTTTCCAGTGCTACGGCAGATCCATTTAAAAAAGACGAATATAGGAGTGTAAGTCTTGGACTATTGATCAATACAGAACTCCAAAAGAAAGTAAAGTTTTTGGATGATCCCAAAATAAAAACCTACAATGTTGGCGTTACTTGCGAGCGTTGTTCCATAAAAGATTGTGATGTAAGACAATCACCTCCTGTGGTGTTGCAAAAAAAACAACAGAACTTGAAAACCGAATCAGTAGTGGAAGAACTGCAGCAGAAATTCAGTTAGGTTACGCTTTTGGTTTTAACAGTACATTAAAAACAGCTTCGTCTTCCAATAGTTGAAATCCGTTGTGCAGATGGGACTGTTCCACGGCGTAAGGATAGAACGAAATCGGCTCGATACATACCATATTCCGAACTTCCGTCCAGCACATAAAATTTCCAAAACCTTTGGTCTCGATGGTAATCTCCTTTTCATCCTTTAGTGTGATGGAGGTACAATCCGCTACCTGCAGTGCCCTACTCCCAACAGCCAAAACTTCGTCCAAGGTTATTTCCCTGTTTTTGGTCACAATGGTGGGAGCACTGGAATACAACTTAAAAGTTGGATGATACCCCAACATAAAGGGCATTCCTTGCTCGCCGGTAATTCTAAAACCGATTTCCAACGAATCCTCATGCAACACAAACGATTTTTCAAACTTAAAATCATATGGCCAGATCAACGCTTCTTCAGTGGATTTTTCCGGGAACTTGGCATTGAAAACTTCAGTGCCCGCTTTATACTTTTTTTCGTAAACGGCTGTAGTATCCGAATGGTTTGCCAGTTCGTATTCCATTTGACGTAGATGACCATGTTGGTCCTGTACAGCAGGGCCTTTTGGGGTTTGAACCCTAAAACCGGCTTTGTTAACTGGCCCGATAATAGGGAACATTTCGGTATCCGAACTACTCCAACCCGGGCTTCCTTTTTGATGGATAAATTCAAATCCGTTAACCTTGTAACCGACCAACTCTCCTTTATCTATGCTTATTTCGCTTGTATTGTTTTTTAGCTGAATCATCTTCTTAATTTTTGGTTATTCGAACTGGATGGCTTTTACAGGTGTAATCTTTGTGATAATGTACGATGGGATCAAAAGCATTAACAAACAAAGTACCATGACCCCAATATTCAAAAATATAATTGTGGACAGATCCATATGTACGGGAATGTACTCAATATAATATTCTTGCGGGTTTGGAAATTTGAACATTCGATACCTGTCCTGAAGAAAAATAACACCCAATCCGATAAGGTTACCCCAAAATAGCCCAATGGCAATCAAATAGGCTGCGTTATATAAAAATACCTTTCGGATGCTCCAGTTCGCCGACCCCAACGCTTTAAGAATTCCTATCATTTGGGTACGTTCCAAAATCAAAACCAGTAAAGCGGTAATCATATTTATACCGCCCACAATGATCATAATCCCAATGATCAAAGCAATATTGAAATCAAAAAGTCCGATCCATTCAAAAATTCGGAAATACTTGTTCTTTATATTTTGGGTATCCAAAACAGAGATCGTTTTGTTATATATTTCGTTACTTTTTTCTTCAAGTTGGTCGAAATCCTCTATAAATACCTCAAAGTTTCCAATTTGATTTTCCTCCCATTTGTTCATTCGTTGGATATGTCGGATATCCACGAACACGTAGGTTTCATCAAACTCCTCGAAACCACTGTCATAAACACCCACAATATCGAACCGTCTATTATTCGGTGGCTTGGAGGCATCCCCATCCCTCAGAAAAAAGGAAAAAAAGCTATCACCGGTCTTTAGTTGCAACCTATTGGCCATTAATTTGGAGATCAACACCTCTTCGTTCAACTCATCGCTATAATCGGGCAACCTACCGTCCACCAGATATTCCTTGAACGTACTCCAATCATAATCCCTCCCAACCCCTTTGGCCAACATCCCTTCAAAAGTATCTGCAGTTCTAATAATTCCTCCTTTGGTGGCTACGGCCTGTACGTGCTTTATACCCTCAACGTTCAAAAACTCTGGATAAAAGTCCTGATCAATGGAAATTGGTTTCAAGGAAACCTCGGAGTTGTTATTATCAAAATTGGAAATTTGGATATGTCCGTTAAAGGCTGCAACCTTTTCTCGAACCTTGTTTTTAAGGCCCACACCTGTCGCTATGGCAATCAACATCATTACAACACCGATGGCAATTGCCGCAATGGCAATTTTTATAATCGGGGCGGAAATACTAATTTTATGCTCCTTCCCTGTAACAAGGCGTTTGGCTATAAATAATTCTAAATTCAACGAATGCCCATTTTATCTAGATTCAAAAGTACATTTTTATTGTTGTTTTTAATGCTTTCCGCATGCAAGGGTCAACAAAAAGAAGACAATTCCGATACCAAGGCACAAACAGCCACTCCCCCGTCCATAAAAGTGGCCGCCAACCGAACCGAGGCTTATGTTCCCCTTTTAAAAGAAAAATCAGTAGGAATTGTAGCCAACCCAACAAGCGTTATTTTCAAAGAAAAAGGCTACACACATTTGGTGGACTCTTTGCTTTCTCTAGGTGTCGATATTAAAAAAGTATTTGCCCCGGAACACGGTTTTCGAGGTACCGCAGATGCGGGAGAGCACGTGAAGGACGGTATGGATACGCGAACGGGACTGCCTTTAATTTCCCTTTATGGCAAAAATAAAAAACCTTCCAAAGAGCTACTCGAAGAGCTCGATGTTGTGGTTTTTGACATTCAGGATGTCGGGGTCAGGTTTTACACCTACATCGCCACACTGGAATTGGTAATGGAGGCTTGTGCCGAAAACAACAAGCCTATAATTGTGTTGGATAGGCCCAACCCCAACGGACATTATGTGGATGGCCCCACCATGATGAAGGAGCACACAGGATATTTGGGAATGAACACTATACCGTTGGTGTACGGGATGACGATGGGCGAATATGCCTTAATGCTGAACGGTGAAAAATGGATGGAAAACGGTATAAAAGCCGACTTAACAGTTATAGAACTCGAAAATTATACACACGATTCGGAGTACCATTTGCCTATCCGACCTTCCCCGAATTTGCCCAACGATACATCGATTACATTATACCCCAGCTTGGGACTTTTTGAGGGCACCAATGTGAATGCAGGCAGGGGCACCGAATCCCAATTTCAGCGCTATGGGGCATCCTTTATGGATAGTACGGCCTACGATTTCAGTTATGTTCCCAAACCTAATTTTGGCTCCAAATATCCTAAAGAAGAAGGCAAGACCTGCTACGGCAAAGATCTATCCAAAACGCCAAGGATGAACAAAGTAAGCATGGAGTGGATCATTGATGCCTACAACAACACCTTGGATAAATCAAAGTTCTTTTTAACCAATGGGTTTACCAAACATGCCGGCACGCCTTTGCTCCAACAACAGATTGAAGAAGGTATGACCAATGAAGAAATCCGGGCGACTTGGCAGAATGATCTGAAAGAATTCAAAAAGATCAGGGCAAAGTATTTGATCTATGATTAGTTTTTTGAATTGAAATTTTATCCAAAAAAACATTTCTTGTAAAAGATTTCACGATTTATCTTTGCCGCAAAGTTTTTTGGATTGACCAAAACCCCGATTTCCCAATTATACGAACAGTCTCCCGCACTTGGGAAACTGAGGAGCGCCATTGCCCAATCTCAAAGCAACTCTTCTGCAAGATCACAAAAAATCAATGTAAAAGGACTTGTGGGCTCATCGCTTTCTTTTATGATAACCGACACGTTCAAATCGGCAGACCTACCTTTTCTCCTAATTTTGAACGACAAGGAAGAAGCCGCCTATTATTTAAACGATCTGGAACAGCTCATCGGTGAAAAAGATGTGCTTTTCTACCCCGGAAGCTATCGCAGGCCATATCAAATAGAAGAAACCGATAATGCCAACGTACTTTTGCGTGCCGAAGTCCTAAACCGTATCAATTCCAGAAAAAAACCTGCGGTGATCGTTACCTACCCCGATGCACTATTTGAGAAAGTGGTTACGCGAAAGGAACTCGACAAAAACACTCAAAAGATTAAAATTGGCGACGAAATCTCTTTGGATTTCTTGAACGAAGTCCTTTTTGAATATCAGTTTAAACGAGTGGACTTTGTTACCGAACCGGGAGAATTTTCCGTTCGGGGCGGAATTGTGGATGTGTTCTCCTTCTCGCACGACGAACCTTATCGTATAGAGTTTTTTGGCGATGAAGTGGACAGTATTCGAACTTTTGATGTAGAAACACAACTCTCCACGGACAAAGTGAAGAAAATCACGATCATCCCCAATGTAGAGAACAAATTTACCGAGGAGATACGCGAAAGCTTTTTAAAATATGTTTCGGCAAGCACAGTGGTATTTGCCAAAAACCTGGCACTGATCTACGACCGAATCGATTCTCTTTTTGAAAAAGCGGAGGAAAGTTTCGCCAAATTGAGCCAAGAGATCAAACACGCAAAACCTAAAGAACTTTTTGCAGATTCGATTTTATTAAAAGCACAATTGGAGGATTATTTATGTGTTGAGATAGGCAATTCTTCCGTAAGTTCGGGGGCAGTCGAGAACCAGACAAAAGAACTTAGTTCGGCTACGCCCGGGACGACAGCTTCGATAATCCAATTCAATACCAAACCGCAACCCTCCTTCAATAAAAAGTTTGATCTGCTGATCGAAAATCTCAACGATAATCGGGATGGGGGTTACAGCAATTATATTTTCTGTTCCACGGAACAACAGGCCAAGCGTTTTCATGATATTTTTGATGAAGTGGACCAAACCGTCCATTATCAAACCATAATATTCCCGCTCTACCAAGGTTTTATTGATCAAGACCTGAAAATAGCCTGCTACACGGATCATCAAATTTTTGAGCGTTACCATAAGTTCCATTTAAAAAATGGCTATGCAAAAAAACAGGCCATTACTTTAAAAGAGCTCAACAAACTCGAAATTGGGGATTACGTGACCCATATTGACCATGGTATCGGCAAGTTTGGAGGATTGCAAAAAATTGATGTAGAGGGCAAAAAGCAGGAAGCCATTAAACTTATTTATGGCGATCGTGATATTTTATATGTGAGCATTCACTCATTGCACAAAATATCCAAGTACAACGGTAAGGACGGTGCACCACCAAAAATATTCAAACTGGGTTCTGCTGCCTGGAAAAAACTGAAACAAAAGACCAAGGCAAGGGTTAAGAAAATTGCTTTCGACCTTATTAAGGTTTATGCTAAGCGTAGACTCGAAAAAGGGTTCCAATATGCCCCGGACAGCTATCTGCAGCACGAACTGGAGGCATCCTTTATTTACGAAGACACCCCTGACCAAGAAAAGAGCACCCAAGATGTAAAAAAGGACATGGAAAGCGAACGCCCCATGGACCGTTTGATCTGTGGTGATGTAGGTTTTGGAAAAACCGAAGTTGCCATTCGTGCCGCATTCAAGGCCGTGGACAATGGCAAACAGGTCGCCGTTTTGGTACCTACTACCATTTTGGCCTTTCAACATAGCAGAACCTTTAAGGAGCGCTTAAAAGAAATGCCCGTATCGGTCGATTACCTCAACCGCTTCCGTACCGCTAAGGAGAAAAAGGATGTCCTGGAACGTTTGGCCGAGGGCAAAATAGATATCATTATAGGCACCCACCAACTTGTGAACAAGAACGTGCAGTTCAAAGATCTGGGATTGTTGATCGTGGACGAGGAACAAAAATTCGGGGTTGCTGTAAAAGAGAAGCTACGTTCCATAAAAGAAAATGTGGATGTGCTTACATTAACCGCCACTCCTATTCCGAGAACACTTCAATTTAGTTTGATGGCCGCTCGGGACCTATCCGTGATCAATACGCCACCGCCCAACCGCTACCCCATCGAAAGTCAGGTTATTCGTTTAAACGAAGAGGTTATACGCGATGCGGTATCCTACGAGATCCAAAGGGGCGGACAAGTATTTTTTATCCATAACCGCATAGAGAACATTAAAGAAGTTGCCGGAATGCTCCAACGTTTGGTACCCGATGCAAAAATTGGTATCGGACATGGTCAAATGGAAGGCAAAAAATTGGAATCCTTAATGCTTTCGTTCATGAACGGCGAGTTCGATGTATTGGTGTCCACCACGATTATAGAAAGTGGATTGGACGTAACCAACGCCAACACCATTTTTATTCATAATGCCAATAATTTTGGGTTGAGCGATCTACACCAAATGCGCGGGCGTGTAGGCAGAAGCAACAAAAAAGCCTTCTGTTACTTTATTACACCGCCTTACGAGGTTATGACCCCCGAAGCAAGGAAACGAATCGAAGCTTTGGAACAATTTACCGACTTGGGCAGTGGTTTTAACATAGCCATGAAAGATTTGGAAATACGAGGAGCGGGCGATCTTTTAGGAGGCGAGCAAAGTGGTTTCATAAATGAGATCGGTTTCGAGACCTATCAAAAAATATTGTCGGAAGCCATAGATGAACTTAAGGAGAATGAGTTCAAAGAATTGTATGAAGAAGTAGAGGGCGACAAAGAAAAAGTATATGTAAAAGAGATGCAGCTCGATACCGATTTTGAATTGCTCTTCCCTGATGATTACATAAACAACATAACCGAACGACTGAACCTTTACACCCAACTAAACAGTGTAGAGGACGAAGTAGGCCTACAAAAATTCGAGGCACAACTAGTAGATCGTTTTGGGGAGTTACCGGAACCTGCCGTGGATTTGATGAACTCCGTTCGTATAAAATGGATCGCCACCCATATAGGACTGGAAAAAGTGATCATGAAAAAAGGCAAGTTTATAGGTTACTTTATTGCCGACCAACAATCCAGTTTTTACCAAAGTCCTACATTCACCAAAGTATTGCAATACGCTCAAACACATCCGCAATTGGTAAAACTCAAGGAAAAACAGACCCGAAATGGACTCCGGTTATTGTTGGTTTTTGATAAAATAACAAGTGTGGAGAAGGCATTGAAGGTGTTGGAGCCGTTTACGCCTTCAAAAGAGAATGTTTCTGCATAAGGTAAGATATCTCATATCGTTCGAAAGGACTGATACACCACCTAGGTCATTTCGACTGAGTGAAGCGTCCAGCAACTTCAAAATAAAAGAATAAGTCCGTATAGTACGAAATGGCATTCAAACTTAAAAAGCCCCGTAAACCTGCTTAACAAACTCCCCTATTTTTGAAGGTTCCAGCCAACGGGTCACGATCACCAAACCACTTTTTTGATCCACCACAATAAAATTGCCCCCAAAACCGGCAGCGTAGAACACATGTTCTGGAACACTATCCCAATGGCGATCACCCTGTTGGTTTAACCACCACATGTAGCCATAATTCACATTGGGCACGGAAGGCATAGTCGCTTTCTTGATCCAATCCTCACTGATAATCTGTTCATCTTGCCATTTCCCGTTGTTCAAGAATAGGATTCCAAAACGGGCCATATCCTCGGTAGAAATAAAAAGCCCTGCACCTGAGTGTCCACCTCCCGTAACGGATTTCATTTTAATACCATCGATAACGGTCCAAGCATTTTCGTAACCGAACCATCGCCAAGATGTAGTTGCTCCAATTTTATCCATCACCTCTTCTTTGAGCACCATGGGAACAGGTTTTCTCCACACATGGGTGAGCGAATAGGCAAGTACGTTCACACGAACATCGTTATATTCCATTACGGTTCCTGGTTCGTTAAGGGTTCGGTACTTCCAATCGTCAAGACCTCCTTTGCTAGGTGGACGGTCCGCCCAGTCCTTTCCCCCCCACAGCTCGCCCGACCAATCGGAATTTTGTTGTAATAGGTGTTCCCAGGTAATTTTGGAATTATGCTCGCCATCAAAAGTGCCGTCCCAGATATAGTCGCCAACTTTATCCTTGGTGTCGTTGATCAATCCGTGATCTTCGGCAAGACCAGCAACGGTGGACAGAAAGCTCTTGGTAACACTAAAAGTCATATCAACACGTTTGGTATCTCCCCACGATGCCAAAACATAGCCGTTCTTCATAATCAATCCGGCAGGTCCCCCACGTTTTTTGGTCGGACCCAAAATTTGATGAAAAGGCTCTCTCTTGAACCCTTCCAAAATAGCGACCCGCAAATCCCTGGACCCGGAATATTCGTTGGATTTGGCATAATCGACCGCCTTTTTCAAAGCAGCTTTGTCAAATTTAAATTGACCATTCTCAGCTGTTTTCCACGTTGCGTAGCGTTCTGGAAAATATATTTCTTGGGAGTTGACATTAAAAGTGATGGCAAATGCGGCAAAAAGTAAGGCCGCAACAAAACTGTTTTTCATTTCAGAAAGGTTTGGATTGGGGAAGTAAGGTAGTGATTGTTACGGAATTTTAAATCATCAGTTCCAATGATGATGTAGATAGATAATGGATTCTGCTTAAAAACAAGAATAACATCTTGGAATTCTTGAGCAATCGAAATCTAAAGATCGATTCTTTACTACCCATCTGTTGTAGGCCTTCGATATTTATGGAAAGGTTGTTTTAGCAAGCCTTTGATGCTGCTGTTCTCCTTTTCATCCGGAAATGTATCCACGCCGTAAACAATATCCTCTGCATCCAAATACATATAGGTACCGAACAACCGGTCCCAAATAGAAAAGATATTCCCGTAATTGGAATCGGTATAGGGCAACTTGTAGTGATGATGCACTTTGTGCATGTCCGGACTTACAATGAACCAACTGATAGCCTTGTCCACTTTTTTTGGCAATCCGATGTTCGCATGGTTAAATTGAGAAAAAATTACCGACAGACTCTGGTACAGCATTATTATTCCTATGGGCGCACCAACGATTAAAACACCTGCCAAAGTAAAAGCGTAGCGTATTAAACTTTCCAATGGATGGTGCCTGTTGGCGGTAGTGGTATCCACATTGTGGTCGGAATGGTGCACCAAATGCACCATCCATAAAGGTTTTACTTTGTGCTCCACCCAATGAGCTGTATATGCCCCGATCAAATCCAGAAGCATTACCCCTAAAAGCACATAAAGCCACAACGGCATTTCGGGCAGCCAATTAATGATCCCGAACCCATTCTCCACAGCCCAGTCCGAAGATTTTAGGAGCAAGAACGCTAAAGGAAAGTTCACGATTATCGTTGTGATCGTAAAAAAGAAATTGGGGACGGAGTGCTTCCATTTTTTGTAAGGCGCGTTGAACAAGGGCACAATACCCTCCAAAATCCAAAAAAAAGTGATTCCTCCTACCAAAATTAGGCTTCGATGCCACGAAGGAATCGTTTCAAAATAAGAAATTATCTGTTCCATTCCTTCAAATATAACAAATCATCAAAATTTTATGGATTTTTTCATTTCTTCCACAATATTGAAGGCCGCTGGGCAAATGGCCACATTCTTCAGGGTCAAATGGGCAATCTGTTGGAACTTTTTTCGGTCCGTATGCGGAAACTCTCGACATGCCTTGGGCCGAACGTCGTAAATGGAGCAATAATTATCGGCACCCAAAAACGTACAGGGTACGGATTGCAGCACATAATCGTTCTCTTCATCCATTCGCAAAAACTCATCTATGAATTGTGAAGGTTTCATCCTAAAATGTTTTGCTATCCTCTCGATATCCGCAGTGGTAAACAATGGACCCGTGGTTTTGCAACAATTGGCACAATTAAGGCAGTCGGTACGCTCGAATTCGCTCTCGTGCAAATCCTGCATTGTATAATCAAGGTTTTTGGGAGGACGCTTTTTTAGTTTAGCAAAGAATTTTTTGTTCTCGGCATGTTTTTCCTTTGCCCGTTGCGCCAACTCCTTAAGTATTTCGTCCATAGTGCACAAACTTATCTATTTTAAACCTTTCAATGCAATTAAAGTCCCACCTTTGCAAAAACAAAACACCCAAAATGGCAGATGCTTTTGGAAAGGCGGTATTAGATTATCAAAAAGGCCTATATACGGAAGACATTAAAACCTTTTCATCTTTAGATGAAGAGGATGTTATCCCTGTCCCCTATTTGTTCCGCAGCTTCCATAAAATGCCCAAAATAGAACAAAAGGCCCTTGAGTTGGCACGGGGAAAGGTCCTGGATATTGGTGCAGGTGCCGGAAGCCACTCCCTGTATCTTCAAGAAAAGGGATTGGATGTTACAGCCTTGGACAATTCCAAAGGATGTATAGCGGTATGCGAGGAGCGTGGCATAAAATCTGTGGTTTTAGGCAGCATATTGGAGTATAGGGATACCCGTTTCGACACCTTGCTATTATTGATGAACGGAATCGGTTTGGCCGGAAAATTGAAAAATTTAAGTCACTTTTTAAAGCATTTGGCCTCATTATTGATGCCCAATGGTCAGGTTTTGGTCGATTCCAGCGACATTATTTACATGTTCGAACAGGATGATGACGGTGGTTATTGGATTCCGGACAATGGCGATTACTATGGCGAAGTAAAATTTAAGATGGAATATAAAGGAATGGAAACCGATGAGTTTGATTGGGTCTATATAGACTTCAATACCCTAAAAAATGCCTGTGAATCGAATAATCTTAATTGTGAACTTGTACTATCTGGGGAACACTACGATTATTTGGCCAAACTAACGTTAAAAAAGTAATAGTTTCCTATTTAGAACGTTGATATACTAATTCTCTTGTTATGAAAAAAATTGCTCTTTGTGCCCTATTCTGTGTTGGATTATTAACGAGCTGCTCCAAGAGTTCGGACGAAAACACCACTAACGAATCCAGTACCAATCTTAAAGCTGGGAACCTATTGACCACGGGCGCGTCGGCAAGAGACCTATTATCCAACGAAAATTTTGACAAGCTTATAATCGAAATTGCATATGTTGCCGGTTTTGAGCCTACATTTGAGGCCATTTCCAATTTTGAGGACTTTTTATTGGAAAGAACCTTTAAGGAGAATATAGAATTCAAGTTTACCTCACTTTCCACACCATCCGAAGAAACCCTTACCCTAGATGAAGTTGTAGACCTGGAGGAAAAAAACAGGACCCAGTACAACAGCGAAAATGCCATTGCGGTATATATCTATTTTGCCGACGCACCATCCGATAGTGATGATGAAGATGAAGGATTGGTCACTCTTGGCGCCGTCTACCGAAATACATCCATGGTCATTTATCAATCCACCGTGGAGGATATTGCAAACCGCAGCTCGTTCGTAACCATAGCCGATGTGGAGACTGCTACCTTACTACATGAATTTGGCCATTTGTTCGGTTTGGTAAACTTGTCCACACAATCTGTAAACGACCACGAAGAAACCACGGAAAATGAGGACGGGAATCAGGAAGGCACCAACCATTGTAATGTTGAAGGCTGTTTAATGCGTTCTGAATTGGAATTCGGGAGCTCCATGCTCAAACAGATGGAGAAAAACGCCTCCAAAGGATTGGCCACTATTCCCGATTTTGATACCGAATGCATTTTGGACCTTCAAAAGTACGGTGGTCGATAAATTTCCAAAAAAATTTAAGGGATATTTAAATATTTGTGGGTCTGCAAAGATACTTTCCATTTAGGGTGCTTCATTACATAATCCACAATTTGTGGCACCATTTTATCCCTAACGCTCCACTCGGGCTGTAAATACAAAATACAGTTCTCCCCAACTTGTGCCGCTTGCTCTTCCGCAAATATAAAGTCGTGTTTATTGTACACAATTACCTTTAGTTCGTGTGCTTTTTTGGAAATATCCCCAACAGGGAGCTTATTTTTTTTTGGCGAAAGACAAATCCAATCCCAAACCCCTGTTAAAGGATAAGCCCCGGAAGTCTCGATATGTGTCTTCATGTTTTTGGCCTTTAGGCCATGGGTCAATGGCCCCATATCCCAAGTCAGGGGCTCACCTCCTGTAATCACAATGGTATCGGAGTACTTTTCGGCGTTTGCTATTATGCTATCAATGTGTGTAGGAGGATGTGTTTCCGCGTTCCAGCTCTCCTTTACATCGCACCAATGACAACCCACATCACAACCTCCCACCCTTATAAAATAAGCGGCCGTACCTTTATGATATCCTTCACCCTGAATGGTATAGAATTCTTCCATGAGCGGCAACATGGCACCTTTCTCCACCAATTCCATTACATTTTCTTTTACCATGCCGCAAAGATAATCCTCTTGGGCGGTTTCACCTATTTTACGGCAATAACATCGATTTCTATCTGTCCGTTGGCAGCAATGCCCTTCGCGGCAAAAGTGGTCCGAGCAGGCTTTTTGGTAAAATACTGGACATAAATTTCGTTAAAAGCCGCAAAATCATCAATATCTGCCAAGATCACGGTACATTTCACCACATTGTCCAAAGTCAAATTGTGCTGCTCAAGAACCGCTTTTATATTTTCAATAGCTTGTTTGGTCTCGGCCTGGATACCGCCATCAACAAGGGTACGCGTTGTATGGTCCATTCCAATCTGCCCGGCCAAAAAATACATATTGCCAGCTTCAACCACGTCGCTAAAGGGAGCTTTCTGTTTTTTAGGTTCGTGCGAATTATGGAAAATAAGTTCGGTGGTTTCCTGTGCATAAGTGGTTGCAACAAAGCCGCTCAACAAAATTGCCAAGATGGTGTACTGAAAAGGTTTCATGATCTCGTTTTTAGTATTGCCTAAAATTACCCTATTTTTATCGCAAATTGAACAGCGATGGGCAATAAAGAAAATTTCTTTGAACATATAGCACAGGGATACGCCATGAAAGGCGATTACATTACCATGGGTGCCGGTATGTTGGATGGTGAAACCATCACCGATGCACATATAAAGATTCCTTTAAAAATGATGAACCGTCACGGACTCATCGCAGGTGCAACGGGAACCGGTAAGACGAAGACCCTACAAGTGCTTGCAGAGAATTTATCCGACAAAGGAATCCCGGTTTTGCTCATGGATCTAAAAGGAGATTTGAGCGGTATCGCCCAACCAAGCCCCGGCCATCCTAAAATTGATGAACGGCACGAAAAGATCGGGCTTCCATTCGAACCCAAAGGTTTTCCTGTAGAGATTATGTCACTATCCGAACAAGATGGGGTACGCCTGCGCGCCACTGTTTCCGAATTTGGCCCTGTACTTTTATCCCGTATTTTGGATTTGACAGTAACCCAAGAAGGTATTGTTGCCGTAGTATTTAAATATTGTGACGATAATAAATTACCCTTGCTCGACCTAAATGATTTTAAAAAGGTACTGCAATATGCAACTGGTGAGGGCAAAAAAGAGTTTCAATCGGCTTATGGCCGTATATCCACAAGTTCCACAGGGACTATTTTAAGAAAGATCATCGAGCTCGAACAACAGGGAGCCGATTTGTTTTTCGGGGAAAAATCGTTCGAAGTGGACGATTTGGTCCGTATTGATGAAAACGGACGAGGATTTATCAATATAATCCGTTTGACCGATATTCAGGACCGTCCCAAACTCTTCTCAACCTTTATGTTGAGCCTTTTGGCGGAAATTTATGCCACCTTCCCAGAGCAAGGCGATAGCGACCGACCCGAATTGATATTGTTCATAGACGAGGCACACCTTATTTTTGACAATGCCAGCAAAGCGCTTTTAGATCAAATTGAAAGTATTGTAAAACTAATTCGCTCCAAAGGAATAGGGTTGTATTTTGTAACCCAAAACCCGACCGACGTGCCGGACGACGTACTGGCACAATTAGGATTAAAGGTGCAACATGCCCTACGTGCTTTTACGGCCAAGGACCGAAAAGCCATCAAGCTCACGGCGCAGAACTATCCCATTTCCGAGTTTTACGACACAGCCGAGGTACTTACCTCTTTAGGAACCGGGGAAGCCTTGATCTCCGCTTTGGACGAAAAAGGACGCCCCACTCCACTGGCAGCAACCATGATGCGTGCTCCTATGAGTCGAATGGATGTGTTAAGCGATTCTGAGATCAAAGAGGTTTTGGACGCCTCCAAATTGATAAAAAAATACAATGAGGAAATCGATAGGGAAAGTGCTTACGAAATCCTGAGTGAAAAAATTGAAAAAGCTGAAAAGGAGGCAGAGAAAGAAAAAGAAATAAAACAAACTTCCCGCAGAACAACCTCAACACGAAGAAGCACCAGAATGAACCCTGTGGTCAAAGTTTTGACCAGTGCAACATTTATCCGGGGGGTTTTGGGCGTATTAAAAAAAGTGATTCGATAATAATTCAAATGAAAAGAACAATTAGCATATTGACCCTAATTTGCGGCATTGCAGCAATACAATCCTGTAAAAAGGACACCACGTTTTTAATTACCGAAACCAGTGTAGGCCCGCTGACCCAAACTACCAGAGTGGCAGACATAAAAACTGTTTTTGTGCAAGATTCGGTCGTAGCCGATTCTACACAGATCAACCTGGGGGTATCACCAAAAAAAATGGAGGTTTACGAAAAAGGCGGCAAACACCTTTTAACCCTAAAGGCGAATTCCGATAGTATCCCTACAATTGAAAACGTAAGGATCATGGACCCAAGGTATGTTTCGGACAAAGGTGTAAGCTTGCAAAGTACCTTCAAGGACATCCAAAACAGTTACGATATCAAAAAAATTGTGACCACATTGAACAGTATTGTTGTTTTTCCAAAAGGAAGCAATCTTTATTTTACCATTGATAAAGAAGAACTGCCCGAGGGCCTTCGTTTCTCATCTTCCAATATTGAAGCGGTACAGATACCCGATGAAGCTAAAATAAAATATTTGATGGTGGGTTGGGAATAGACCCAAAATCCTTGTCCCCAAATGAAAAAAGCACTTAACAAAATAATTCCATTGGTCTATGGGCAGTACTACAATGCCTATACATGGATAGCTCCGAAAAAAGCGGCCCAAAGTGCCTTTCATACGTTCAGTACAGCAAGAAAGGGAAGGGTTAAACCAGAACAGGCCGATTTTTTGAACGGGGCCAAGTTTACTATTGAAAAAGTTGTGGGACATCAAATACAGACCTACCATTGGCCCGGAAACAAAGAAACCGTTTTGCTGGTACATGGATGGGAGAGCAACACCTATAGATGGCGCAACCTTATTAAGAAACTACGGGAAGCCGGTTTTAATATCATTGCTTTTGATGCTCCATCGCATGGGTACTCCTCCGGGAAACATCTATACGTACCACTATATGAAGAAGTGGTAAACTACATGGTGCTAAAACACGACCCTAAGCACCTTATCGGCCACTCCATGGGCGGGATGACCATTGTTTACAACCAATATAAAAATCCCAAAGATTCCGTTGAAAAGATAATCACGATTGGAGCCCCTTCCCAGATCCAGGATTTTATCGACCATTTTCAAGATTTGTTAAAATTGAACAATAGGGTAATGAAGAATCTGGACAATTATATCGAAAATCGTTTTGGGTTTAAAATCGACCAATTTTCTACAGCGGAATTTGCCCAGTCCATCAGTAAAAAAGGTTTGCTTTTTCATGATAAACTAGACAAGATAGCACCCTACAATGCATCGGTATCGGTAAGTGAAAAATGGAAAAACAGCAAATTGATAAGTACAGAAGGGCTTGGCCATTCGATGCACCAAGACAATATAAACGACCAGATCATTTCATTTTTGGAGGGTTAAAAAAGTTGTTCTATTTTTCATAAAAAATAGAGACCATGCAAAGCATTTCACCTTTTCACGTTGCCGTACCCGTTCATAATTTGGAAGAATGCCGCACTTTTTACCGGGATGTTCTTGGATGCGAAGAGGGTCGAAGTGCCGAACATTGGGTCGATTTCAACTTTTTTGGTCACCAATTTGTAATTCATTACAAGCCTAAATCGGACGAAAAGACCCACACCAACCCAGTAGACGGGAAAAATGTTCCTGTACCCCACTACGGTGTTGTATTGCCCTGGGATACCTTTGAAACATTTTCCAAAGGTTTGATCGAAAAAGGAATCGAATTTGTAATAGAGCCCTACATTAGATTTAAGGGTGAGCCCGGGGAACAGGCCACCATGTTCTTTTTAGATCCTGCCGGTAATGCCTTGGAATTTAAAGCCTTTAAGGATATAGGACAATTGTTTGCAAAATAAGCTATACCAGGTTCAACCCTTTTTTACGAACCCACAAATGGGCAAAAATCATATTGGGCACCCAGCACAACCAAGCCACTATTTTGTAGGCCAATACAAATTCTCCAAAAATCAAGGTCAGGATAGGCAACCAAATCCGTAGAGTGACCGCAGCAAAACATGCCGCGTAGCTGTAAATCATCAATCCTTGGTGTAGCGATAGATCTTTGTTTTTAACGGCAATATAGGCCCTTATGGTCGTAAACAACCAAATAACGCCCAAACAAATAAACCCTATTGAAGAAACTATACCTCCTGTGGCAAAAAAACCAAGATAAACACCACATAGACCACTTGCCACTGCCGAGACTACATAAACCTTACCTACATTGCGGTGTACCAGCAATCGTTTGGACCTTATTTTTTTCACAAATTGCAACCAACCGATCATCAAGGCCAAACCCCCAAAACTGATATGTCCATAAAAGGCTAAATTCCATAAAGTACTGGACATCAACTCATCCGATTTGTTCATTAGGATACCAAACTCCTCCGTTGCAAATAGGTAAATTAATGGGTATAGACCAATACCAATGGCCAATAAAACGAAGACCACCCATGCCGCTTTATTCCGTACCGATTGAGCCATATTATTGGTTTTGCAAGAAGTAAGTTATCGATTATTTGGGGATAAAAACAAGAATTTACAAGGTAATTCGTTATAAATGCAATGATTAGGCCCTTATGCCTTGCCCAAATCCTACAATTATGAAGACAATTCTACTCTTGATCACCTTGATCTTTTCCGGTATGGCCGTGTCCAGTTGCACCAATGATGAAGACGATACGGATTTTCAGATCATAAACCCCGAGGAAGAGCAACAAACTGCTTTACAATTGGAACAGGAAAACGCAGACTGACCTATTTGGCGTTGTGGCGCTCTCTTGCCAACAATGTGTTTTTCAATAACATTGCAATGGTCATAGGACCTACGCCACCGGGTACCGGGGTAATATAGGATGCTTTTTTACTGACATTTTCAAAATCTACATCTCCCGTAATGTAATACCCTTTTTCGTATGTATTATCTGGAACACGGGTAATCCCTACGTCGATAATGGTAACCCCCTCTTTTACCATATCGGCCTTAAGAAACTTTGGAACACCCAAGGCAGAAATTACAATATCGGCCTGTAGAGTGAGCTCTTTTAGGTTTTTGGTCCTGCTGTGGGCCAAGGTCACTGTAGAATTTCCGGGACTTCCTTTTTGGCTCATCAAAATACTGATCGGCCTACCTACAATGTGGCTTCTACCGATTACAACGGTATGTTTGCCTTCGGTTTCTACCTGATAACGTTTCAACAACTCCATAATTCCGAATGGGGTAGCCGAAACAAAAGTTTCCATGTCCAAGGCCATTTTCCCAAAATTGGTGGGATGAAAACCATCCACATCTTTATCCGGATCTACGGCCATAAGAACTTTTTCCTCATCAATATGTTTGGGCAGTGGTAGTTGCACAATGTAACCGTCGATATTTGGATCATTGTTCAATTGATCTACTTGCTTTAGCAATTCTTCTTCGGTGGTTTCTTCTGGCAAATGTATCAATGTGGATTCGAACCCTATTTTTTTGCAGGATCTTACCTTGCTCCCAACATAGGTTAGGCTAGCACCATCGTTACCCACCAAAACGGCTGCCAAATGAGGGACTTTTTCCCCTTGCTGTTTCATTTTGGCCACCTCAACGGTGATTTCTTCTTTTATCTGGTTGGATACTTTTTTTCCGTCAAGGATCTTCATGGATTGTGTTGGTTTTATCTTTTGATTGGGGTTAGCGCATGTTCTGCATCATCTGCATCATTTTTTTGCCTCCACCGCCTTGCATCATCTTCATCATTTTGCTCATTTGATCGAACTGTTTTAGCAATTGGTTTACTTCTTGAATTGAAGTACCACTACCTGCGGCTATACGTTTTTTTCTACTGGCGTTCAGTTTGGAAGGTGTGGATCGCTCATCGGGGGTCATGGAATGAATGATGGCTTCGATATGTTTAAAGGCGTCATCATCAATATCTAGGCCTTTTAATGCTTTGCCGGCACCTGGGATCATTCCCATAAGGTCTTTCATGTTCCCCATTTTCTTGATTTGTTGGATCTGACTTAAGAAATCGTCGAATCCAAACTTATTTTTGGCAATTTTCTTTTGGATCTTGCGTGCCTGTTCTTCATCGAACTGCTCTTGGGCACGTTCCACCAAGGAGACAACATCTCCCATACCAAGGATACGGTCGGCCATACGTGATGGGTGGAACACATCGATAGCTTCCATTTTTTCACCAGTACCGATGAACTTGATGGGCTTGTCCACCACGGATTTAATGGAAATGGCAGCACCACCTCTGGTATCACCATCGAGCTTGGTTAGGATAACTCCATCAAAATTCAACACATCGTTGAATGCCTTAGCGGTATTTACGGCATCCTGACCCGTCATGGAATCCACTACGAACAATGTTTCTTGGGGTTGAATGGCTTTATGGATGTTGGATATCTCCGTCATCATCTGCTCATCCACGGCCAATCGACCTGCGGTATCTATGATCACCACATTGCACCCGACGCTCTTGGCGTGTGCAATACCTGCCTTGGCAATGGCCACAGGGTCATTGTTATCGCGATCGGAATACACCTCCACGCCAATTTGATCGCCCACTACGTGCAACTGATCTATCGCCGCCGGACGATATACATCACAAGCTACCAAAAGGGGCTTCTTGGTTTTCTTGTTTTTAAGATAATTGGCAAGTTTTCCAGAAAAAGTGGTTTTACCGGAACCTTGCAGACCGGACATTAAAATTACGGATGGGTTACCGGAAAGGTCTATTTCCTCTGCATCTCCACCCATAAGCTCGGTAAGCTCATCCTTTACCAATTTTACCATAAGCTGCCCTGGCTGAAGCGTGGTCAATACATTTTGACCCATTGCTTTTTCCTTGACGGTATTGGTAAATTCCTTTGCTATCTTAAAGTTGACATCGGCGTCCAACAAAGCCCTGCGGACTTCTTTGAGGGTCTCCGCAACATTTATTTCCGTAATCTGACCGTGTCCCTTTAGGACATGTAATGCCTTATCTAATTTTTCACTTAAATTATCGAACATGTGTTCTTTGTTTTAAAGGAGGCACAAATTTAATAATAATATAAAAGAAAAAGGACGGCTTTGGGGTGAGCCGTCCTTCTTTTGGAAAAAAGATTGGGGATAATCTTATGGTTTTTCAAAAACCAGGGTTTCTACTGTACCATCGTCGCTCTCATCTTTTAGTTCTATTCTGGTTGAAGTAATGGAAATAACTTTCCAATCTTCGGTCAATTCTCCCAAATCGTACTCGAAATCAAAGTTGAGGTAAAATTTTAAGCCTTCTTCGGAATCCCTAACTATTCTCCATAGTCCTTCGGCAATAGGATCGGCATTTATGGACACATCTACTTGGTGATCGGCGGAAAAATTAAAATCCATTTCGGCATAAGTAGCGGTCAAATCCGTTTCCCCTTCTTGATACAAAGCTACATTCCAGGTTCCGCCCATGGCTATGTTTCTAATTTCGGCCACATCTCCATCATTGGCACTATCGTCACATACCCGTAGGAGTACCATTTCGTGGTCAGTCTCTTCAATTTCGAACTCCAAGCGGGTTTCCAGCATTTCCCTGATTGGCCACTCAAAACTTACTCCTGGCTCGTCCCCGATCGAAATCATCAAGGATAGTTTGTATTCGCTATTGAATCCGACTTGCCAAGTTCCCTGCATGGTTGTAACGCCATTGCCCAGAGATACGCTTCCATCGGCCGTGAACTGGAACTCGTACCCTAGCAACCTTTCTACATCTTCTCCTTGGTTCTCCACCTCTTTTATGATCCACTCACATTCCAAAAGTAGATTTAGAAATGCTTCCCTATTTATGTTGCCATCGTCTTCACAAAACCTTTTGAGCACGATTTTGTTACCGCCATCTTTATATAGTTTGATGACTCCTTCTTCCAGTTCGTAAACGTACCATTCGGAAGTAAAATCCGGGAAATCCTGAAAATTTAAATCAAGCTGTACGCCTTGATCTGTATTGCTCGTACTCCATGTACCCATAACCTGATCTGTTGTGGAAGTTGAGAAATACACAGTGCCATCCGCATTAAATGTCAACAACCGCTCAATATACTGGCCTGTATTATCTACTTCGTTACGGATCACTTGCCTTACCTGCAATGGACACTCCATCAATAGCTCGTCCAATTCTTCTACTGTAAAATCATCATCGTTATAATCATCGTCGTCATCTTCATCGCACTCGTTTTTGGCCATTTCCAAAGCGGCCGCCAATTCGCTGTTGCCATTGATCACAACTTCTGTTCCATCATATTTTTTAAGGGTAATGGGAAACTCGATACTAATGAGTTCATTGTCCTCCAGATCAGCAAAAAACCTTCTCATTTCTTTATCACTCTCCACTTGAAATTCTCCGGTGACCTGGTTTTGCAAATCAAACTTGAACATAGTGATCGGGTAGACGAAATCGATACATTCGATATCATCGTCGTCACCACCTTCCAAACATTCCCTGGCCAACGCTTCCAACTGATCTTGGCTTTCGATATTGATTTCACTAAAATCCGACAGGGTAATCACAATGGGAAAAATAATATCAAGAATGTCCTGATCGCTATCAAGCTCATCAAAAATTTCTTCGACAACCTCAAGGTCTTCCTTGGAATCTATGGTGACCTCTACACCATTTACATTTACGGTATACGGAAATTGAACGGCGAAACAGCTTGCACCGTCCACGATATTGTCGTAGGAGCCATCATTGGAAGATGTGTTTTGGATCAAGATGGCCGTTGAGGAGTTAGCAGCTATAGTTTGTTCTTCGTTGCCGCCGCCAACTTCTTCATATTCTTCTTGGCATGCCGACATACTGAAAACGAGTACAACCAATGCTGCGCGCAATATATTGCTAATCAACTTTTTCATAATAACTGAACTTTTGGGGTTATAATTCAATATTGAAACAACACTCTAAAAAAAAACCCTACTTTTCCTTAAAATTTTTCAAATATATTTGGAGGGGTAAACAAATTCGGGTTTATGGACAATGTTTGTGAAGACCATATTTTTAGTGAAGTTTTTAAGACACACTCCAGTACTGTCTTTAATTTTATTTTCTACAAGTTCGGAAATGAGGAAAAGGCCCACGATGCCGTACAAGAGGCTTTTGTGAAACTTTGGCAGAACTGCGCCAAAGTTAGCCCCGACAAAGCTAAATCTTACGTTTACACCGTTGCCAACAATTTGTATTTGAATGTAATAAAAGCAGAAAAGGTAAGGTTAAAACATGCCGGCAGCCTGGTTAACGACCGCACCAATGAATCCCCTGAGTTCTTGATGGAAGAAAAAGAATACAAGGAAAAATTGGACAATGCATTGAACGCCCTTCCGGAAAACCAACGCACTACATTTTTATTGAACCGCGTGGATGGAAAAAAATATGCAGAAATTGCCGAATTGGAAGGTGTGAGCGTAAAAGCAATCGAAAAACGCATGCATTTGGCCCTTAAAAGTTTGCGCGAACATATCGACGGCATTTAATTTATTAATTAATAGGTAGGGTATTTTTTAGATCAGTTGTTTAAATAGAGTAAAGCATAGAAACCATGCAGGAAAATTATTTGGCAAAATGGCTTAGTGGAGAGCTTTCCGGTGAAGAACTCAGGGAATTTGAGAGTTCTCCGGAGTATGCTTCGTACCAAAAGCTCAAAAACGCTTCCGAGAAGTTAACAGCACCCGAATTTGATGCTGATCTTGCTTTGCAACGCTTAAAAGATGAACAAATTTACAATACTCCCAAGGTCATTACCCTTAACCCGTTCAAGAAATTTCTAAGAGTGGCAGCGGTTATCGCTGTTTTGATTGCTGGTTCGTATTTTTATATCAGCACAATTAACGAAAGCGTAAGAACCGAATTCGCCGAACGCTCCGAAGTTGTTCTGCCCGATAATTCAGAGGTTTTCCTTAACGCAGAATCCAGAATATCTTACAGTAAAAAGAATTGGGACAAAAACAGAAATATTGAACTGGAAGGCGAAGCTTTTTTTAAGGTTGCCAAAGGAAAAAAGTTTACTGTTTCCACAGAACATGGAGCTGTTACTGTTTTGGGAACCCAGTTCAATGTGGAAAATAGAGATGGCTTTTTTGAGGTAACCTGTTTCGAAGGGTTGGTCAGCGTAACCCATAACGAACAAGTTACCAAGCTACCTGCAGGTAGCGCTTTTATGGTGGTCAACGGTAAAATAGTGAACACGGTCATCCCAGAAGGCACTGTTCCATCTTGGATGAACAACGAAAGTAGTTTTGAAAGCATTCCTCTTACCTACGTCTTCGCCGAGCTGGAAAGGCAGTTCAACATTAAAGTAAGCACAAAAGACATCGACACAAACCTCTTATTTACAGGGTCTTTTAACAACACAGACCTAAATATGGCGTTAAAAAGTATAAGCACACCCTCCAAAACAAGATTTAAAATAGACGGAGACAACGTACTTTTTTATGCTGGGAACAAACTACAATAAGCATTTTGGGCTCATCTTAGGTTTACTGTTTTTTCTGTTTTGCCATGTTAATGCACAGGAAAAACAACCGACTTCCGTTGGCCTTATCCCGTATTTAAAAACCTTGGAAAATAGATTCGACGTAAAGTTCTCTTACATTGACAAGGATTTGGAAGGGCTCAATATTACTATTCCCGAGAACTTAAATACGCTAGGGCAAATCCTAACATTTATCGAAAGTACTTTCCATATAGACACGGAAAAATTGAATGATAGATACTACGCCATCACCAAAAACGACCGAGTGGATCTCTGTGGTGTGGTCTTGGATAATTTTGCCGAGAATACGGTAATAGGTGCCACTGTGGAAGTTTTAGGGACGAAAATCGCCAAAATAACTGATTCGGACGGTTCTTTTACATTGAGAAACATCCCCAGAAACAGTTCCCTAAAGATTAGATATCTTGGCTTTATCACCAAATATGTTCCCATAGAAAAGCTCTTGCAGCAAGGTGATTGCCCCAAAATATTATTGGCCCAATATTATGAGCAACTAGATGAAGTATTCGTTTATAAATATCTTACTTCTGGAATTATTAAAGAAAATGATGCGAGTATAACCTTGAACACTGCCGAATTCGGTATTCTACCCGGCCTGATCGAACCCGATATCCTGCAAACCGTTCAAGCTTTGCCAGGCATAAAAAGTATCGACGAAACCGTTTCCGATATCAATGTCCGAGGTGGCACGAACGACCAGAACCTTATTCTTTGGAATGGTATAAAAATGTATCAATCAGGGCACTTTTTTGGGTTGATTTCAGCCTTCAACCCATACCAGACAGATAAGGTCACCATCTACAAAAACGGAACACCATCCAATTTTGGCGATGGGGTAAGCAGTGTGATCCAAATGGAAACCGGCAATACCATAACCGAAACCTGGAAAGGTGGTGCAGGCTTTAATTTGATCAGTGGCGATGTTTACGCAGAAGTTCCCATTGCACCCAATTTGGGAATACAGTTCTCAGCACGTCGCTCTGCAACCGATTTTTTGAGTACTCCCACCTACAAACAGTTCATCAACAGAGCCTTTCAGGATAGTGAAATTACCCTGCAAAACAACAATATGGTAGATGATGAATTTGCTAGGGACGAAGATTTTTTCTTTTACGATTTTTCAGGAAAAATTCTTTATGACCTCAATAACGCGCACAAAATCAGACTGAGTGCCATTCATATTAAAAACAACTTAAAATTCGAAGAGACCAATATCGATGCCAACGAAACCAATGTTAGCCTATTAAAACAAGACAATATTTCCGTTGGAGGGCAATTGCAAAGCCAATGGACGGATAGGTTTACCTCCCACCTCAATCTATATTACTCCAAATATAATTTGGATGCACAAAATGTGTTCGCCAATCAGGTACAGCAATTGTTCCAGAACAATCAGGTCACCGAAAACGCACTAAAGTTCGATACCAACTATATGATGAACGATCAATTTAGTTGGAACAACGGTTACCAATATATTGAAACGGGGATCACAAATGCCACCATAATCAATCAACCGGATTTTAATAGCGAAATTAAAGGGGTTATCCGAACACATGCCCCCTATTCCCAGCTGAATTACAGTTCGCTCGACAATACGTTTGTTGGAAAAGTGGGAGCACGGTTCAATTTTGTGGAAAATCTGGACACTTTTAAAAAATTACTAATAGAGCCACGGCTCAATTTAAATTTTAAGCTGGCCAATTATGTAAGAGCCGAAATATTGGGCGAATTTAAAAGCCAGACCACAAATCAGGTGATAGATTTGGAGCAAAACTTTTTGGGTATCGAAAAACGACGATGGATCCTGTCCAACGATGATACACTACCGGTAACCAAGAGCAAGCAAGGTTCTGTTGGACTCAATTACGAAAAGAACAATTTTTATATCGGTATTGAAGGGTTTATCAAAAATGTGGATGGTATCAGTACAAGTACCCAAGGATTTCAGAACCCCTATCAGTTTTCCGGAGAAATTGGGAGTTACAAGGTTAAGGGACTAGAGTTTCTTATCAACAAAAAAGGGGACAATTATAGTACATGGTTGAGCTATGCGTACAACAAAAATGACTACACGTTCGATTCCATTGTACCTAAACGTTTCCCAAACAACTTGGATATTCGGCACACGGTCACATTTGCGAGCACCTACACCTACAAAAATCTAAAACTGAGTATGGGTATCAATTACCGAACGGGTAAGCCTTATACGGAACCTGTTGAGGGGGACGAAGGACTTGATGAAGAATTCTTTCCGCCCAGAATCAATTTTCAATCGCCAAACAATAGCCGTCTACCGGAATATTTTAGGGCCGATGCATCCGCCATCTATAATTTTTCGATAAGCAGGGCCATCCGTGCCAATGCAGGACTCTCCATTTTAAATATTACCAACCGAAGAAACACCCTGAACAAATACTATCGGGTAAACGAGGACAATGAAATTGAAACCATTGAAAATTTTTCTTTGGGTATTACGCCCAATGTGAGTTTTAGGGTTAGTTTTTAAATCGAGATTTTTCGATTGCGCCCTAAACGGCCTACGCAAATTTGTGAGCACTCAAATAATTCGCAAAAAATACCTAAAGCACTTTTATAAAACCATCGAATACGCTCAGGTTAGCTACTCAAAATAACAAAAGATGTCGTTCCGGCAAAAGTAAGTTGCTACATTCTCTCGGGCACATCGATACCCAACAGGCGGAAGGAAGATTGAATCACCTCGCCCACCTTCTTGGACAACAATACCCTAAAGGTTTTCTTTTGTTCGTCCGTTTCACCTAAAATGGAAACTTGTTGATAAAACGAGTTGAATTCCTTGACCAGTTCGTAGGTATAGTTGGCAATTAGTGCTGGACTATAGTTTTCTGCCGCCAACTGTACCGTTTCAGGGAACAATTGCAGCTGTTTCAATAGTTCCTTCTCCTTTTCGTGCAAATCCATTGTTATGTCGATCGCAGTCGAGAGATCAAAATCGGCCTTGCGCAAAATGGATTGTATCCTTGCATAGGTGTACTGGATAAACGGCCCTGTGTTTCCTTGAAAATCCACGGATTCCTCCGGGTTAAAAAGAATACGTTTTTTGGGATCTACTTTTAATATATAGTATTTAAGTGCCCCCAAACCTATGGTTCGGTACAATTGTTTTTTTTCTTCTTCGGTATAACCGTCGAGCTTGCCCAATTCTTGTGAAATGGATGCTGCGGTATCTTCCATATTTTTGATTAGGTCATCGGCATCCACAACGGTTCCTTCCCTACTCTTCATTTTGCCACTTGGCAAATCTACCATACCATAACTTAAATGGTACAGTTGTTCTGCCCATGCATAACCCAACTTTTTAAGAATAAGGAACAAGACCTTAAAATGATAATCTTGTTCGTTTCCCACTGTGTAGACCATTCCGTTGATATCCGGAAAATCGGTTACCCGTTGAATGGCGGTGCCGATATCCTGGGTCATGTATACCGCGGTACCATCCGAACGCAACACAATTTTCTCATCCAAGCCTTCATCGGTAAGATCTATCCAAACACTGCCATCCTCTTTTCTAAAGAAAATACCACGTTCCAATCCATCCTTTACCACATCACGCCCCAACAAATAGGTATCGCTCTCGTAGTACAGGGTATCAAAATCAACCCCCAAATTTTTGTAGGTAATATCGAAACCATCGTACACCCAACCGTTCATTTTTTTCCAAAGATGTACTACCTCATCATCGCCAGCTTCCCATTTACGAAGCATTTCCTGGGCTTCGAGCAATATTGGCGCTTCTTTCTCTGCTCTTTCCTTGGATATGCCCTTATCTACCAGACCGGTAATTTCTTCTTTATAGGCCTTATCAAAAGCAACATAGTACTTTCCGACCAAGTGATCGCCCTTTAAACCTGAAGACTCCGGCGTTTCTCCTTCACCAAACTTCTGCCAGGCCAGCATACTTTTGCAAATATGTATTCCCCGATCGTTAATGATCTGGGTTTTATAGACCTTTTTGCCCGAGGCTTTTAGAATCTCTGCCACGGAATACCCCAATAAGTTGTTCCGAATATGCCCCAAGTGTAATGGTTTGTTGGTGTTCGGGGACGAATACTCCACCATTACCGCATCATCGGACCTAGATGTTACATAACCAAAATCCACCTCGCCCAAAATGGTATTGAAGAAGTTTAAATAGTAGCTTTCTTCGATAACGATATTCAAAAAACCTTGGACCACATTGCATTTGGACACCTCGTCGACCTGCTCTACCAAGTAATCACCGATCTTTGTTCCAATCTGCACAGGATTACCCTTCACGTAGCGCAACATTGGGAATACCACTACGGTAATATCTCCTTCAAAATCCTTCCGGGTAGGTTGAAACTCCACTGTTGGCAGCTCAACTTGGTACAGTTGTTTTACCGCCTCGATCACGTTTTGGGTCAAATCGTTCTGCAAACTCATTTAAAAAGGCTTTTAAGGGCGCAAAACTACGCATTTTTTTGGGCTTTTTCCGTCATATGGATTGGTGTTGACCACATATAAATCGTATTTTTAAGAAAAACTATCTATGGATCATCTTCAACATGCCGCCCCTGTTTTGGCCTCAATGGACATCCATAAAACCGTGACTTTTTACAAAGAGAAATTGGGGTTTGATAAATCTGGCTGGATTGATGAAAACTATGCCGTAATTGGCAGGGACAAAGTGGAGATCCATTTTTGGAAATGCAACAACAAGATATTTCCAGAAAACACCAGTTGTTACATCTATGTTGAAAATGTGGACGGGCTCTACCTTGAAATGCAAAATTCCAAAGTTATCCACCCCAATGGCAGTCTAGAAGACAAACCTTGGGGAGTTCGAGAGTTTTCCATATTGGACATTGACGGCAACCTGATCCGATTTGGACAAAACCTTTAAACATGCTACTGAACGTTTCGTACAACGACAAAAAAATCATTCAAAAAATAAACGATGCCGTTGGTAAGCCATACCCATTAAAAGATCGTTTTGCCATGGGGGGCATTGGATCGCCAAAACTACACGTAACAGAAGCCAGTGTAGATATTTATAATTTGTTTGTTTTGGACAACAATACCAATACGTGCAATGTAGAAATGCGACCTAACGGCATAATCGTGCGGTTTCGCTCCCGATTGGAAACCTACGGGCTGGTAATACCCTATTACAAATTAAATATGTACAAAGGGGATATTGGCATTTATTCCATTTATATGGACCATTATTTTGTAAAGGTGCGTGCCGATACCAAAGCTATCCAACGTTATTTTAAAAAGTTAATGGATCATCGTGCGGAAAACCTACCTACAAATCTCGAAGACCTATGAAAATAGTACTGACAGGTGCCAATGGGTATATCGGTATGCGTCTATTGCCCCAACTTTTGGACATGGGCCACGAAGTGGTATGTGCCGTTCGGGATGAAAAAAGACTTTCGGTAGATAGTAAGATACGCTCCCGAATCCAAGTAGTTGAGATAGATTTTCTGGACATCCCTGAAGAACAAAAAATACCCCCCGATATTGATGCGGCCTATTACCTGATACACTCCATGACCTCCTCTGTTACCGATTTTGATGAAAAGGAGGCCCAGGCCGCTAAAAACTTTAATAAAATTATTGAAAAAACCCAGTGCGAACAGGTGATCTACCTGAGCGGGATCGTAAATAACGAAGAACTCTCCAAACATTTAAGTTCCAGGAAAAATGTGGAGGACATACTATATCGGGGCAATTTTAAACTTACCGTGCTCCGAGCCGGGATCATTGTAGGCTCGGGCAGTTCCTCTTTTGAGATTATTCGAGATCTCTGCGAAAAACTGCCGGTTATGATCACGCCCAAATGGGTACTTACCAAAACACAGCCCATAGCCATTCGCGATGTGATCCAATTTCTGACCATGGTATTGGGCAATAAGCAAACCTACGACGAATCTTTTGATATAGGTGGGCCAGATGTTCTTACTTACAAGGATATGCTCCAACGCTACGCAAAGGTCCGTGGCTTTAAAAACTGGATATTCACCGTTCCGGTAATGACACCTAAACTATCCTCCTATTGGCTTTATTTTGTTACCTCTACTTCGTACAAATTGGCCACAAATCTTGTGGATAGCATGAAAATGGAAGTCGTGGCAAAGGACAATCGATTACAGCAAATGTTGGCACTAAAAACCCACACTTATGAAGAAGCCATTGATCTGGCCTTTAAGAAAATTGAACAGAATCTGGTAATAAGTAGTTGGAAGGACAGCATAGCTAGCGGGCAAATACAGGAAGATCTCGAAAATTATATCCAAGTACCTAAATTCGGGGTGCTACAAGATAAAAAATCCATTAAAATTACAAACGAAGGAGCTGTTTTGGACAACATTTGGCGAATTGGTGGTGAAAATGGGTGGTATTATGGCAATTGGCTGTGGAAAATCCGTGGTTTTTTGGATAAATTGGTCGGAGGTCCGGGGCTACGACGTGGACGAACCCATCTTGATAAAATTTTTCCCGGTGATGCCCTGGATTTTTGGAGAGTGCTTTTAGCCGACAAAAAAAACAAACGTTTGCTCCTTTTTGCAGAAATGCGAACCCCTGGGGAAGCATGGCTAGAATTTAGGATCAAGGACAACATTCTGTACCAAACTGCCACGTTCCGACCGAAAGGATTATTGGGTCGCCTGTATTGGTATTCCGTACTACCCTTTCACCTCTTCATTTTTGGGAATATGATAAAGAATATTGCAAAAACTGATTGACCCCAGTGTTTAGACCTTAAATGTTGCTCAACGTACTTTTCACCAAAAGAAACACAACAATTAATCTCATTTCAAACTAAGAAAATTAAGAGGTTTCAAGTTCGAGAGCAATGATCAAACCATACTGCTGTCCGTTCGACTACGCTCAGGGATCCATCCATGAGCGAGAAAATATAGATGGTTCTATAATAGGAACAATCCTTATCAAAAACCATAAATCTTTCTCCATTGCCCCTATCTCCCTACACCTAACTTTAAACACATACATTGTTAAAATACTACTAAGTGCCACTACTATTCGCGGAATTTTTGGCACTTTGTCACAAAATTCATTTCGGCTCGTCTAACAAGCAGGCAACCTTTTCCATCCAAGAGGCGTCTATTTTTAATGAAACCATACATCACAATATGTCCATAAAACCTATTTACTACCTTTCCATTTTTAGCATTTTTACAGGGTTTACATCAATGGCACAGACCATTAGTTCTCGTTTGGTGGATGCCAAGACCCAAAAAGGAATTCCCTATGCCACTGTTCAATATGGAGAATATAACGGGGTTATAACGAACGAAGAAGGCAGGTTCAGTTTTGTTTTGGAGGATGGCATTTCCAGGCCCGATTCGATCTATATTACCTCGATGGGGTATGAAAAAAAAGGTTTCGCCCTAGAGCAAATGCAAGACAGTGTGATCACATTAAATGCCAGGGCCATTGAACTTAGCGGAGTCTATGTTTTCGACAAGGAACTGGAGGTGGACGACATTATTGAAAAAATGATCGAGAACATTTCCAAAAACGTGAACAAGGAAACCATTAAACAACGCTTCTTCCTTAGGAAATCGGAACTGGCCAACATGCAAAAAGTGGATTTTGGTTTTGAGAAATCCACCATAAAAGAGTTGAACAAAGAGCTTATGGACAGTATAGCCAGGGCCATTCCACAACATGCTTCACATTACACAGAAAGTTTTGGGGATCTTTATAAAAACGATACGGAGTACAAACTCAACATAATAAAAGCGGCCGATCTTTACGATAAAAAAGATGTGGGTTCCTTTGAAGATCTGGCCGAACACATGGAGGATATATTTAAACAGAATGTAAAACCGGGATCCTATCTTAAAATTAAATCGGGCATTTTCAGTGAAAAAATCCAAGTGGATTCCATTTTGGACACTATGGACGACGAACGGATGGAGCAAGTTGAAAAAGTGAAAGCTCAGGTAAAAAAAGACAGTGTTTCTGGATTGGTGGACAGTCAACGCTGGCAGTTTGAGGAAATGTTGAGTCAATTGTATTACAAAGAGGATACCAAGCTGGACTTTGTGGAAAAACCCAACCGCTACGAATTTCAACTGGCGGGTTATGCGGAAATAGACAATGCAGGGGTCTACGTGATAGACTTTTGGCCCAAACGGAGCAGTGCGGACTTTAAAGGTCGCCTATTCATCAACATTGAGGATTATGCCATTATGCGGCTCGACTTTACCAATACCCAACGCCTCCGCAATTTTAGGTTGCTGGGTATTACCTACCGCAAAACCATGTACAAGGGAACCATGCGCTTTGCTAAATTGCCCACTGGCAAATACGATCTTCAGTTTATGGATTTATCCGATGGTAGATATTTTGGCGTTGACCGTCCGTTAAAAGTCGTGGAAAAAAACAAACACGTAAAAGGCCGCCGTAAGCAAAACGAATTAAAGTTGAACATTGATTTCCGTATGAACATGACCACCAAATATGAACTCGTAGTGTTCGAGCAAGATAATATTTCCAAATCCGAATTCACATCTTACAAAGAGGATAAAACAGTGCGGGCCACCTATATGCCCCGTTACAATCCTGAGTTTTGGAACGGTTACAATATTATGGAACCCAACCAGGCCATTCGTGGTTTTACGGTTGAAGAGGAAGATTAGTTATGAGTTTTGGGTTAAGAGTTCTGAGTTTCCAAACTACAAATTTGGGATAAAGGGACTTCCATGTTTTTATCTCTTGACTTTATATACCTTCTAGTTCATCATGATAAGGTGTCATTTCGAAATGAGACGCGAATGCAGTGATTGAGAAATCATTACTGTTTTTTAGATTTCTCACTCTGCTTTCAGTCGGTTCGAAATGACACTATACATTTTCGATTCCGCTCAGGAACCATCTGGAAATGAAACTGAGGCACTATGCCTTTGGCAAAAAAACTTCGGCCATCATACAACGTGCACTGCCGCCTCCGCAAGTCTCAATGGTATCAAGGGAACTGTGTACAATGCCACAATGCTTTTCGATAGCATTGATCTGTTGTGTGGTCAGGCTTTTGTACGCCTGGGTACTCATTACCATAAATCGTCGGTCGTTGGAGCCCACAACTTGGAGCATGTTCCCTGCAAAATGGTACATCTGTTCTTCGGTGATCTTAATGATTTCCTTTCCATCCATCTTTAGGTGTTCCACGACACTTTTTCTTTCTTTCTTGTCATCGATACAATCCAAACAGATTACAGCAAAGGTCTCCGCCATGGCCATCATTACATTGGTGTGATAAATGGGCAATCGCTTGTTGTCCACAGTTTGGTTCGCATGAAAAATCACGGGAAAACAATCAAAATCTTCGCAAAATTCTATAAATAGCTCTTCGTGGGCTCGCTCGGACAAAGCACAATAGGCCTTTTGATTTATGCGGTCCATTAGTATGCTCCCAGTGCCTTCCAAATACACGCCCTCTTCCTCGGCAGATGTATAATCCATAA
Organism: Flagellimonas sp. ABD4_174; assembly: GCF_056160185.1. NCBI lineage: Bacteria > Pseudomonadati > Bacteroidota > Flavobacteriia > Flavobacteriales > Flavobacteriaceae > Flagellimonas > Flagellimonas sp. ABD4_174. The sequence continues at coordinate 1,144,836 of NZ_JBSWWP010000001.1, read as the reverse complement.
CATTGTTGATCACAAATCCGTTCTGTTCCAACAACTCAAATATATCCTCTCTACGTTCTCTTCTTCGGTTTTCGGCAAACATCGGGTATACACATACTGTTCCACTATCGTGAAAGGACACCCAGTTATTTGGAAAAATAGAGTCTGGTGTATCCTGCTCCATATTATCATCTATGGTCAATACATTTACGCCCTGCTCCCGAAGCACCTTTACAAATTGATCAAACTCCTCTTGTGCCTTTAGGTTGATTTCGGCTTTTTTTAAATCCGGATCTTCTTGAAAATAATTGTTGACCGCTGTTTGTTCGTTCATCCTAAAATTAACCGGACGAACCATAAGAATGGTATTGGTAATCTGATTTCTCAATTGCATGAAGTTTTTTGTTGTTCCCCGCAAAAGGGATTATTCTACTAATTTACGCTCTTACCAAAGGCATGGTGCTACAACGTAACAGCCCCTCCTGTTTGGCAATCTCGGCATAGGGAATTTCTTCCACGGTAAAACCATGGTCACGAAGCCAATTGTTGAGTCTGGTAAAGCTTTTTTCGGATACCACTACCTCTGGCGATATGGAGAAAACATTACTGAACATTTGGTACATTTCCTCTTTATCTATATCAAAAATGTTTTCTGGACCAAAAAAATCAACCAAATATTGATATTCTTCCTCTACCAAAAAACCGTTTTTGTGCAAAATAGCTTTGTCCTTTCCAACAGGTTGAAAACAACAATCCAGATGCAGGGCATTTTCCTTGGGATCGGTATTGGATTTACGCAGTTCGAAAGATTTTACGGTCTTATGTGGAAACATATCGCGAATAAACTCAACTGCCTCAATATTTGTTCGTGCCGTAATATAGCTAGCATAGTCCGGGCCGGTGTAGGTTCCAATAAAAATATGATCGTTCCACGGCATTACGTCACCACCTTCAATATGCACCTCTTCCGGCGGCCTAATTATTTTATTGGGGTCAATTATATCCAGCACATTATGTATGGCCTCAAATTCCTGCTCTCGATCGGGCAAAATATTGGCATGGAACAATTTGTCCTCTATTACAAAAGCAATATCCCTTGCAAAAATTTGGTTGCAATCTTGGAGGACTTCCGGTCGATATACCTTTACCCCGTACTTGGCAAAAACCTGGGCAAAGGCCTCCATTTCTTTGATCATATCCTCTTCTTTGGGGTAAGTGCCCGCTTTGATATGTTCAATTGATTTTGGATCGTAGGCTTCATCAATAGTGGGTACAGGTCCATTGCTTTGTGCCGTTCCCAGTATAACCTCTTTTAGTGCACTGGTCTCGTTGACCACGTTTAGTTTAATCATATAAGGTTTTTTATGGGTCAAAAATCATAGATGACCACCCTAAAGTAGTGTCCTTTAGAGTATGAGGGCAAATCTAGTGTTTTACTTGATTTTTTTGCCCTGACAAAATCAAAAATTCTTTACTGAATACACGGTAGAAATATTAAATCAACAAAATGATGTTATTCCATACGAAATTGTTTATCAAATGCTTAAAAATACCTTTGAAACCAAAAAACTAACAATTATCAGTTTTTCAATAAATTATATTGACTACATTTGCATTAAGATTTTTCCTACTTATGAAAAAACTACTACTTACATCAGCTATTTTAGCTACCTTATTCATTGTTATGGGAAGTATGCATGCGTTCCAAAAAATGAATGATGTCCGTTTATCTTCCAAACCTGATGCCGATCTACCTTTTGAAGGACAATCCTCCATCAAATACAACGATTGTATTACAGATGCTGATCTACCCACTGAACTACATGGGCATATTCAAAAATTATATGAGCTTCAGTTGGATAGTTCAATTTCTAAAATAGATGCTTCTATAAAAAAGTTTGGGAGATCCATGGACGCTACCTTAAAGAATCTAAGCACGGTGGATGCGCATGAATATATCCATCAGTCCTTTGAAAAATCCAAGCACATTATTGCCAATAAAGATATATCCGACCTACAGAAATATTATCATTTGGAAATTATGCGAATTTGCTACGAAAGGGACAAATCGTTGAACCATAATGCCGCAGGCATGTTGTAGTTTAAAGGTTTACCCTATATAAAAAGGGGCGAAACCGCCCCTTTTAATTTTTGTATTGTCCCAAATCTTACCTTTTTTCCAAAGGAACAAAACTTCTTAGGTTTTCTCCTATGTATACCTGTCTTGGCCTTCCGATGGGCTCTTTTCTCAAACGCATTTCTCTCCATTGTGCTATCCAGCCGGGCAGTCTGCCCAACGCGAACATTACGGTAAACATTTCTGTAGGTATGCCCAACGCCCGATAAATGATACCGGAATAAAAGTCCACGTTTGGATATAATTTTCTATCCACAAAGTACTGATCTTCCAATGCTTCTTTTTCCAGACCTTTGGCTATGTCCAAAATAGGATCTTCGATACCTAGATTGCCCAACACTTCGTCTGCGGATTTTTTAATGATCTTGGCCCTTGGGTCAAAGTTTTTGTATACACGGTGTCCAAAGCCCATCAAACGGAAGGGATCGTCCTTATCCTTGGCTTTGGCCATATATTTTTTAGTATCGCCTCCATCGGCCTCTATAGCCTCGAGCATTTCTAAAACCGCTTGGTTGGCCCCCCCGTGCAATGGTCCCCAAAGTGCAGAAATGCCTGCGGACAGCGATGCGAACAATCCGGCGTGCGAAGAACCAACAATACGAACTGTAGAAGTTGAGCAGTTTTGCTCGTGATCAGCGTGTAAAATCAAAAGTTTGTCTAGGGCATCAATGGCAATAGGGTCTCTTTTATACTCTTGATTAGGTCTTTTGAACATCATTTTATGGATGTTCTCAACATACCCCAGGGAATCGTCTCCATAATCCAACGGAAGACCTTTTTTCTTGCGCATGGCCCAAGCGACCAACACCGGGAACTTGGCCAAAATACGGACTATGGAATTGTACATGGCGGATTCCGAGGATACATCTACGCAAGATGGATTGAACGCCACCAAAGCACTGGTCAATGAGGATAACACCCCCATTGGGTGAGCCGATTTTGGAAAGCCATCCAAGATTTTCTTCATTTCTTCATCAACTTGGGACTCTTCCTTGATATCGCTATGGAATTTCTCCAATTGTTCTTTATTAGGCAGTTCACCAAATATTAATAGGTAGGCTACTTCCAAAAAGTCGGCTTTCTCTGCTAAATCTTCAATGGAATATCCACGATATCTTAAAATACCTTGCTCGCCATCCAAAAAAGTAATGGCACTTTCGCACGAGCCCGTATTTTTATATCCGGGGTCTATCGTCACCATTCCTGTTACGGCCCTCAAGGTTTTAATATCTATGGCCAATTCATCTTCAGTACCTTTGATCACAGGGAATTCATACCTTTCTCCCCCATATTCGAGTATAGCTTTATCCGACATTTTATATTTTAATAGATTAGTAAAAATTGATTGCGAAAATTACGAAAAAGCACTGCCATTAACAATTTACAGACCCTTTTTGTGCTGATATTAACGCTAAAATGATATAGGAAAAATAACCTAATCCAATTTATAGAGCAGTTTGTAATACTCGTCCGCTGATTTCTTCCATGTAAAACGTTTTCTACGCGCAGCGGATTGGATTTTTTTCCAGGTAGGTTTGTCGTTTTCGAACACATTTAGTGCCTCATCCAGAGTCTGGATCATGCTGGAAATTTTCTCGTCGTAGCTTTCCCCATCAAAGGCAAAACCGGTTTTCATGTGTTCAACGGTATCCTTTAGCCCCCCGGTATGGTGCACAAGGCATGGATTTCCGTTCCGCATGGCCAACATCTGGCTAATTCCACAAGGTTCAAACAGACTGGGCATGAAATACAGGTCCGATTCCAAATAAATGGAATCGATCAACTTTTCCGACTGACCATTGGTGAAAATAAAGTTTTTGTGCTCGTAGCTCAATTTTCTAAAAAGCTCTTCGTATTCCGGTGCACCCGTTCCCAACAGCATAAAAATTCCGTCGACTTTCTCCAATCGTTTCAAAATTTCTACAAATGCTTCGGGAGATCGCATAAAAAAGTAAAACTTTTGCTCGGTCAACCGTGCCACACTCGAAGCGATGAACTTAGGGTTTTCGTCCACATATGCCATTATTTTCTCCCCGGTGTGTGCCAAAAAATCGGCCTTGTATTTTTTGGATTCCTCTTGCAACCATCTAAACAAAGCCTTTACCGTATTGCGATAAATATTTCCTTTCTTCTCCTTGTTGATGTTCTTATAATTACATCCGTTCAAAATACCGAACAAACGTCCTTCTTGATCCGCTTTCTGTAGGTCTTTTTCCAACCCTTCGCCACCAATAAACTCTGGTGGGGAACTTGGTAGTAGCACATCTTCTTTATAGGATGGTGAAACGGTATGGACAGCATCTGCAAATCGAATACCTACGGCCATAAGGTTAATGCAATCCTGATATCGGTAATCCATCAACTTTTGATAGTCCAACGGTACACTGGGGAACCAATTTTTTACCGAAGAATAATTACCATCGAACGGACGAATTCCCTGTATTGCCAAATTGTGGATGCTATACACTATGCGTATGTCCTTTAAATTGGTATACTCTATGTGATATTCCCTTAAGAACAAAAGCAGACTGGAATGCCAATCGTGTAAATGTACAATGTCCACATCGCCAAAGGCACCTTGCTTTATGGCTTCTGCAACCGCTGTACAAAATATAATGTATTTAATGGCGTCGGTGTAAAACGGCTCTTCTGGGTCGTTGTGGTAGATGTGTGCAATATCTCCAGCTTCTATCTCAGGATGATGGAGCACATAATGAAATATATTGGGAAATTCTTTTTTAGGTTTTACTTCGTACAACTCCGCAGTGTAGGCCATGCCCCGCAATGAAAAATTCAGGGTAGTTCGTGGCAATCCCCCATGATGAAGTCTAGAATAGGCCGGAACTACCACGTGCACTTTATCTCCACGCTCCGAAATTTGTCTCGGTACATCGCGAACCACATCGCCCATGCCCCCGGCTTTACAGTTTTCCAAAGCATCGTTTTCGGCGGCGACAAAAAGAAAGTTGTTCATGTAGGAGAATTTGATATGGTAGTTTAGTGCACCCTTAATTTAACCAAAGTTTGTTACTGAAACAAAAAAAAGCCTTTCCGAAACGGAAAAGGCTTTTTTAATGCTAAGTAATCATTATGATTATTTTACTTTGAATGCTTTTTCTTGTGGATAGTAGGCCACATCTCCCAACTCTTCTTCAATTCTCAACAGCTGGTTGTATTTGGCCATACGATCACTTCGAGAAGCGGAACCGGTCTTGATCTGACCTGTGTTCAAAGCTACTGCCAAATCGGCAATGGTATTGTCTTCGGTTTCACCAGATCTATGGGACATTACGGAAGTATACCCTGCATTCTTGGCCATATTTACGGCTGCAATGGTTTCCGTTAATGTACCTATTTGATTTACTTTGATCAAAATAGAATTGGCAATACCGTTCTCGATACCACGGGACAAACGCTCTACGTTGGTCACGAATAGATCATCGCCTACCAATTGTACCTTATCACCGATTTTGTCGGTCAGCATCTTCCAACCGTCCCAATCGTTCTCGTCCATTCCGTCTTCTATGGATATTATTGGATATTTTTCGCAAAGATCGGCCAAGTATTGGGCCTGTTCTTCGGATGTTCTGACCATTCCTTTATCTCCTTCGAACTTGGTATAATCGTATTTGCCGTCCACATAGAATTCCGCAGATGCGCAATCCAATGCGATCATGATTTCATCACCCAATTTGTAGCCTGCTTTTTCCACCGCTTTTCCGATAGTATCCAAAGCATCTTCGGTACCACCTTCCAAGGTTGGGGCGAACCCTCCTTCATCTCCCACTGCAGTACTCAAATTACGATCGTGCAATACTTTTTTAAGGTTATGGAAAATCTCTGTCCCCATTTGCATGGCATGGCTAAAATCCTTGGCCTTAACGGGCATCACCATAAACTCTTGGAACGCAATGGGAGCATCGGAGTGCGAACCTCCATTTATAATGTTCATCATTGGAACTGGAAGTGTGTTGGCACTTACGCCGCCCACGTAACGGTACAACGGCATACCCAATTCATTGGCTGCTGCTTTGGCCACTGCCAAGGAAACCCCTAGTATGGCATTTGCTCCCAATTTTGATTTGTTCGGCGTGCCATCCAGCTCGATCATTGTCTGGTCGATGTAATTCTGTTCAAAAACAGAAGTACCGATCAATTCTTCGGCTATCAGGGTATTTACATTGTTTACTGCATTACCTACTCCTTTACCCATAAAGGAATTGCCACCATCGCGCAACTCAACGGCTTCATGCTCTCCGGTAGAGGCTCCAGAAGGCACTGCCGCCCTTCCCATAATTCCATTTTCTGTTACGACATCTACTTCTACTGTCGGGTTCCCTCTGGAATCCAATATCTGTCTTGCATGAATGTTGATAATGATGCTCATTTTACTACTATATTTTTAGTTGTGATTATTGGGCTAAGATACAAAAGGTGCTGTTTTTAATTCCATGATAATCCTCACAAAACGCACATATTTACTTAAAAATAAAACTATATCGTTTTAGTTTTTCCTAGCCTTGATCAAATCAAAGAACTGGTCGAACAAATAATCTGCATCGTGTGGACCTGGGCTTGCTTCTGGGTGATATTGTACCGAGAAAACATCTTTGTTCTTCATTTTTATTCCTGCCACCGTCTGGTCGTTCAAATGGGTATGTGTAATCTCCAGTTCGGCGTTGGCCTCTGTCTCTTCCCTGTTCACGGCAAATCCATGGTTTTGGGAAGTAATCTCACCCTTACCGGTCATTAAATTTAGTATCGGGTGGTTGATTCCCCTGTGGCCATTGTGCATTTTATAGGTGGATACTCCGTTTGCCAATGCCAATACTTGGTGCCCCAAACAGATTCCGAACAATGGTTTGTCGGAAGCAATCATTTGTTTGGTTGCTGTAACGGCATCTGTCAAAGGCTCTGGGTCACCTGGTCCGTTAGATATAAAATATCCATCGGGGTTCCATTCCTTCATTTCCGAATACGACGTGTTGTATGGGAAGACTTTAATGTACGCTCCTCTTTTTGCCAGGTTTCTAAGGATATTCTTTTTGATTCCGATATCCAAAGCGGAAATTTTAATATCCGCATTTTCATCTCCATAAAAATATGGTTCTTTTGTGGATACTTTGGAAGATAGTTCCAGACCTTCCATGCTTGGCACTTGCTTCAACTCTTCTTTTAGAGCTTCGATTTCGTCAACTCTAGTGGAAATCAATGCGTTCATGGCTCCATTGTCCCTTATGTAGCTTACCAAAGCACGGGTATCTACATCGGAGATGGCCAAAAGGTTGTTGTTGTCCAAGAAATCCAAAAGGCTCATAGTGGCATCTGGTCTTGAATATTCGTAACTGAAATTTTTACAGATCAGACCTGCAATCTTAACAGAATCCGATTCCACTTCGTCCAAATGGGCTCCGTAATTGCCAATGTGCGCGTTAGTGGTCACCATTAATTGTCCGTAATAGGATGGATCGGTAAAAATCTCTTGATAACCGGTCATCCCGGTGTTGAAACATACTTCTCCTACTGCGGTACCTTCTCTACCTCCGACTGCCTTTCCATAAAAAATGGTTCCATCGGCCAACAAAATCAACGCTTTTTTCTTTGTGTGATACTTCATTTCGTGCTCTAGTTTCAGTTATGACAAAAAAACATAAAAAAAGGATAAGTTTTCACTTATCCTTTTTCCTAAAATACAATAGTTAATAACATTCTTCTTATTCTTCAGAATCGTCAGTTTTTGTTTCAGCTGCCGGGGCCGGTGCTTCAGCTTTTTTAGCTCCACCACCTCTTCTGCTTCTTCTGGTCGATTTCTTCTTAGGTTTACCTGCATTGTACAGCTCGTTGAAATCTACCAGCTCGATCATTGCCATATCGGCATTATCTCCCAATCGGTTGCCTAACTTGATAATTCTAGTGTAACCTCCAGGTCTGTCGCCAACTTTCTCAGCAACTGTACCGAACAATTCGGTTACAGCCTCTTTACTTCTCAAGTTACTGAAAACAACCCTTCTGTTGTGTGTACCTTTTTCGGTAGTCTGGTTGTTCTCGGTCTTGGCTTTGGTGATCAAAGGCTCGATAAACCTTTTCAACGCTTTGGCTTTTGCAACCGTTGTGTTGATTCTTTTATGTTCTATTAGGGAACAGCCCATGTTGGCCAACATTGCCTTTCTGTGTGCGGCAGTTCTACCTAAATGATTAAACTTCTTTCCGTGTCTCATTGTTCTAAGTTATCATCTTGCTACCAAATCCTTTTGTATGAGGAGAGCAAAATATGATTGTTAATCTTTATCTAATTTGTATTTGGAAAGGTCCATACCAAATTGTAGGCCTTTATTGATGACCAATTCTTCCAATTCGGTCAATGATTTTTTACCGAAGTTTCTGAACTTCATCAAATCGTTTTTATTGAATGATACCAAATCCCCCAAAGTATCCACCTCGGCAGCTTTAAGACAGTTCAGAGCCCTTACGGACAAATCCATGTCCACTAATTTGGTCTTCAACAATTGGCGCATGTGCAATGATTCCTCATCATAAGTCTCTGTCTGGGCAATTTCATCGGCCTCAAGGGTGATGCGCTCATCGGAGAACAGCATAAAGTGGTGAATCAAAACTTTGGCGGCCTCGGTCAATGCATCTTTTGGGTGGATAGAACCATCCGTAATGATTTCAAAAACCAATTTTTCGTAATCGGTCTTTTGCTCTACCCTATAGTTTTCGATGCTGTATTTTACATTCTTTATAGGAGTATAAACAGAATCCACTGAAATTGTGCCCAGAGGGGCATTGGATTTTTTGTTTTCTTCCGCTGGAACATAACCACGACCTTTTTCTATAACGATCTCCATGTTGATGCTCACTTTCGGATCCATGTTGCAAATAACCAAGTCCGGGTTAAGGACTTGATATCCGGAGATGAACTTTTGGAAGTCACCAGCGGTCATTTGCTCCTTTCCGCTAACGGAAATGGATACGGTTTCGCTCTCAACATCATCAATCTGTCTTTTGAACCTAACTTGTTTTAGGTTCAGTATAATTTCTGTAACGTCTTCAACAACGCCTGGTATAACAGAAAATTCATGTTCAACTCCATCTATGCGCACAGAAGTGATGGCAAAACCTTCCAAAGAGGAAAGCAAAACCCTTCTCAGCGCATTCCCAACTGTTAATCCATATCCAGGTTCCAAAGGACGAAATTCGAATTTCCCCTCGAAATCTGTTGAATCGATCATTATAACTTTATCGGGCTTCTGAAAATTAAGTAATGCCATAATTGGATTAATGTTGAATTCTTATTTAGAGTATAATTCGACTATCAGTTGCTCCTTGATATTCTCAGGGATCTGAAGTCTTTCTGGAACAGCAACGTAAGTACCTTCTTTCTTTTCAGAGTTCCAAGTGATCCATTCGTAAACACTGCTATTGTTAGCCAAAGAATCTACGATGGACTGTACTGATTTAGATTTTTCCCTAACACCAACTACATCTCCTGCTTTTAGTGAATAGGATGGAATGTTAACAACATTTCCGTTTACGGTAATGTGACGGTGCGAAACCAATTGGCGCGCGCCTCTTCTTGATGGTGAAATTCCCATTCTGAAAACTACGTTGTCCAAACGAGACTCACACAATTGAAGCAATACCTCACCGGTTACTCCTTCTTTTCTTTTTGCCTCGGCAAACAGGTTACGGAATTGCTTTTCCAAAATACCGTATGTGTATTTTGCTTTTTGCTTTTCCATTAACTGGATTGCGTATTCAGATTTCTTACCACGACGTCTGTTGTTACCGTGTTGTCCTGGAGGATAATTTTTCTTTTCGAACGACTTATCGTCTCCGAAAATCGCTTCTCCAAATTTTCTAGCGATTTTTGTTTTTGGTCCTGTGTATCTTGCCATCTTCTATTTATTTGAAAGTGCGATTATGAATTAAGGCTTATCCTTCGATAATCTAACTGCACCTTCGGGTGAAGACCCTTTTTAGGGGGCCCGTTAAACAATATAATTGATAATTAAACTCTTCTTCTTTTCGGTGGTCTACATCCGTTGTGCGGCAATGGAGTAACATCTACGATCTCTGTTACTTCGATTCCTGCATTGTGAATGGAACGTATAGCTGATTCTCTACCGTTACCTGGTCCTTTTACATAAACCTTCACTTTTCTCAGTCCTGCTTCGTGAGCAACCTTGGCACAATCTTCTGCTGCAACCTGTGCTGCGTATGGAGTGTTCTTTTTAGAGCCTCGGAAACCCATTTTACCTGCGGATGACCATGATATAACATCACCTTTCTTATTGGTAAGTGAAATAATGATGTTGTTGAAAGATGCAACAACATGCGCCTCTCCGGTAGATTCTACTACTACCTTGCGCTTCTTTGCTGTTTTGGTACTTGCCTTTGCCATATTTTTTAGTTTCTAGTGTTAGCTTTTTGGTTATTGGAATCCTAGACTTTTACATTTCAAACAGATTCTTCTAACGTCTAAATACTAATGACTATCTATTATTTAGTTGCTTTTTTCTTGTTGGCAACTGTTTTTCTTTTTCCTTTTCTGGTCCTAGAGTTGTTTTTGGTACGTTGACCTCTTAATGGCAATCCGGATCTGTGACGAATTCCACGGTAACAACCGATGTCCATCAAACGCTTGATGTTCATTTGGGTCTCTGAACGAAGTTCTCCTTCTATAGTGTAGGCACCAACAGCTTCCCTGATTTTTCCGATTTCATCGTCGGTCCAATCTGAAACCTTTGTATCTTCACTTACTTGGGCCGCCGCCAAAATTTCCTTCGCCCTACTTTTACCTACCCCGAAGATATAGGTAAGCGAAATAACGCCACGCTTTTGTTTAGGTATATCTACCCCTGCAATTCTTGCCATAATTACCCTTGTCTTTGTTTAAATCTAGGATTCTTTTTGTTGATTACATACAATCTGCCCTTTCTGCGAACAATCTTGCAGTCGGCACTTCTCTTCTTTATTGATGCTCTTACTTTCATGTAACTAGTATCTATACGTAATTCTTGCTTTTGTTAAATCGTATGGACTCATTTCCAACTTTACCTTATCCCCGGGAAGCAACTTAATATAGTGCATACGCATTTTTCCGGAGATGTGCGCCGTTACCACGTGCCCGTTTTCCAATTCTACCCTGAACATTGCATTGGACAATGCTTCAATAATAGTCCCGTCTTGTTCTATTGCTGGCTGCTTTGCCATATATTATGCTACTTTTCTGTTTTTACCGGTTTTCATTAAGCCATCGTAATGTCTGTTCAACAAATAAGAATTTACTTGCTGTACCGTATCAATAGCTACACCTACCATAATCAACAGTGATGTACCTCCATAAAACAATGCCCAACCTGCCTGTACATCCATCAACTTTACCACTACTGCCGGCAATACTGCCAAAAGTGCCAAAAAGATGGAACCAGGAAATGTAATCAAGGACATTATCTTGTCCAAATAGTTTCCTGTTTCTTTCCCTGGACGAATGCCCGGGATAAAACCACCACTTCTTTTCAGGTCATCGGCCATTTTGTTCGTAGGCACGGTAATCGCTGTGTAGAAGTAGGTAAATATAATGATCAACACTGCAAACAGTATGTTGTAGGCCAATCCGAATATATCGGCAAATTGAACCTCCATCCATTGTCCTGCTGCGGTGTCGTTAAATGTTCTACCAATTAAACTTGGCGCGAACATAATTGCCTGTGCAAAGATAATGGGCATTACTCCAGATGCATTCAACTTAAGTGGAATGTACTGACGTGCTCCCATTACGTTCTTTTCGTATCCTCCAGAAGCTGTTCTTCTTGCGTACTGTACCGGAATCTGCCTTACAGCCATTGTTAAATACACACTGGCCAAGATAACCAAGAACCAAACAATCACCTCTATCAACATAAACATGATTCCACCGGTATTGTTGGTTGTTCTTGACACGAATTCCTGTGCAAACGCTTGTGGCAATGTTGCAATGATACCGACCATAATCAACAAGGAGATACCGTTTCCGATTCCCTTGTCGGTGATTTTCTCACCCAACCACATGGCAAACACACACCCTGTAACCAAGATGATTACCGCTGGAACGATAAAATCCAAGCCTTTACCCAAAACAAAAGCACTGTCCGGTACACCTAGGGCGCCAAGACCGTACAAATAGGCAGGAGCTTGAACAATACAGATACCGATGGTTAACCAACGGGTAATCTGGTTTATGGTTTTTCTACCACTTTCTCCTTCCTTTTGTAGTTTTTGAAGGTAGGGAATCGCTATTCCCATCAACTGCACCACAATGGAAGCGGAGATGTAGGGCATAATACCCAAAGCGAACACAGAAGCATTCGCAAAAGCACCACCCGTAAAAGCATTCAGAATACCCAAGATACCATTTTCAGTGTTCGAGGATAATTGGGCCAACTGGGCGGTATCAATACCGGGAAGTACAACTTGCGCACCGAATCGGTACACCAACAATAAACCCAATGTTAGGATAATGCGTTGTCTTAGTTCTTCTATCTTCCAGATATTTGATATGGTCTCAATAAATTTCTTCATGCTATAATTCTTATAAACTTATTGCTTCACCTCCTGCCGACTCGATAGCAGCTTTAGCGGAAGCAGTAAATTTATGTACAGATACTTTTAGCGCTGCTTTTAATTCACCATCGCCCAATATCTTTACCAAATCGTTTTTGTGTGCCAATCCGTTCTCCACAAGAATGTCCAAGGTAACAACATCTTTAATGGTTCCTTTATCCACCAATTCTTGTAGTTTGCCCAAATTGATCCCTGTGTACTCTTTTCTGTTGATGTTGGTGAAACCAAACTTGGGTACACGTCTTTGCAATGGCATCTGACCACCTTCGAAACCAATCTTTTTGGAATACCCCGATCTAGACTTGGCTCCTTTGTGCCCACGTGTTGCAGTTCCTCCTTTACCGGAACCTTCTCCACGTCCTACACGTTTTCCTTCTTTGTGCACAGCGCCATCCGCTGGTTTTAGATTATTCAAATCCATGTGCCTTTATATTTTAAGCTTCCTCTGTGGAAACCAAGTGTTTTACCTTATTTACCATTCCAAGGATACTAGGAGTTGCTTCGTGCTCAACCACCTGTCCGATTTTCTTTAGTCCAAGAGCCTCCAAAGTTCTTTTTTGGTTCTGTGGCTTTTTGATGCCGCTCTTTATTTGTGTAACTTTAATCTTTGACATAATATCCTCTATTTATCCTTTAAAGACTTTTTCCAAAGAAATTCCCCTCTGCTTTGCAACGGTATCCGCACTTCTTAGTTGCAACAATGCATCAAAAGTAGCTTTTACCACGTTGTGCGGGTTGGAAGAACCTTGGGATTTAGAAAGTACGTCCTGTACACCTACAGCTTCCAATACGGCCCTTACAGCTCCACCGGCAATTACCCCGGTACCGTGCGATGCAGGCTTAATGAACACTCTAGCACCACCGAACTTTCCTTTTTGCTCGTGAGGCAGCGTGCCTTTGTTCAATGGAATACGAACCAAGTTCTTTTTGGCATCCTCGATAGCTTTGGCGATGGCCGTTGCTACTTCTTTGGATTTACCCAAACCATGTCCTACTACTCCGTTTTCATCACCAACCACAACAATTGCTGAAAAACCAAAGGCTCTACCACCTTTTGTTACCTTGGTAACCCTTTGTACTCCAACCAAACGGTCTTTCAACTCCAGTCCACCCGGCTTTACTGTTTCTACGTTTTTGTAATTCTGGTACATAGTTTATTAAAATTTTAGTCCGGCTTCCCTAGCTCCTTCAGCCAATGATTTTACTCTTCCGTGATATAGGTTTCCTCCCCTATCAAAAGCAACAGTTTCAACACCTAGCTTAAGAGCCTTTTCGGCTATGGCCTTACCCACGTTGGTCGCTACTTCGGACTTGGTTCCTTTGGCATCGACATCTTTATCCCTGGATGAAGCTGCCGCCAAAGTTACACCTTTATTGTCGTCAATCAACTGGGCGTATATTTCTTTATTGCTTCTGAATACAGACAACCTTGGTCTTGCTTCAGTTCCGAAGGACACTTTTCGTATTCTTCTTCGGATGCGTAATTTTCTTTCAGTCTTAGATAATCCCATAGTCTTAATTATTAAGCTGATTTACCTGCTTTTCTTCTTAATTGCTCACCTACAAACTTCACTCCTTTTCCTTTGTAAGGTTCTGGCTTACGGAAAGATCTGATCTTGGCGGCCACCTGGCCTACCAATTGCTTGTCGTGAGATGTTAGTTTTACAATAGGGTTTTTCCCTTTTTCGGAGATGGTCTCGATCTTTACTTCGGGAGCAATGTCCAGAACAATGTTATGAGAGAATCCGAGTGCCAAATCCAATTTTTGTCCTTGGTTGCTGGCTCTGTAACCAACGCCTACAAGTTCCAATTCCTTGGTCCATCCATTGGAAACACCTTCTACCATATTATTGATAAGAGCTCGGTATAAACCATGTTTTGATTTATGATCTTTGTCGTCGGAGGCTCTTTCTAAAACAACACTTCCGTCCTCGACTTTGATGTCGATTCCCGAAAATTCTTGTGTAAGCTCACCCATTTTACCTTTTACAGTAACCGTGGAATCTTTCACTTCTACAGTGACTCCATCAGGAATGTTTACTGGACTGTTACCTATTCTAGACATTTTTCTTCTCTTTTCTCAATTAATATACGTAGCACAATACTTCACCACCTACGTTCTCCTGTTGGGCCTGCTTACTTGTCATAACACCATGTGATGTTGATACAATGGCAATTCCCAATCCGTTCAGAACTCTAGGTAAATCGTTAGAGCCTGAATACTTACGCAGACCGGGCTTACTTACCCTCTGCAATTTTTTTATGATGGGTTCTTTGGTCAACTTGTCGTACTTAAGGGCTATTTTAATGTTCCCTTGTACTTTATCGTCCTCGAACTTATAGCTCAAAATATATCCTTGATCGAACAATATTTTGGTAATCTGTCTCTTTAGATTGGAACCTGGGATATCTACAACCCTATGACCTGCCTTGTTGGCATTTCTCAATCTGGTCAAATAATCTGAAATTGGATCTGTAAGCATTTCTTTTCTTTATCTAAATTACCAACTTGCCTTTTTAACTCCTGGAATTAGACCTTTATTGGCCATTTCCCTGAACATAACCCTAGATACACCGAAGGTTCTCATGTAACCACGTGGTCTACCAGTTAGTTTACAACGGTTTCTCATACGAACAGGAGAAGCATTCTTTGGCAACCTTTGCAAAGCCTCATAATCTCCCGCTTCTTTTAGAGCCTTTCTTTTCTCGGCGTATTTTTCTACCATTTTAGCCCTTTTTCTCTCGCGGGCTTTCATTGATTCCTTGGCCATTCTAGTTCTTTTTAAAGGGTACTCCCAGTTCGGTTAACAATGATTTTGCTTCTTTATCAGTTTCAGCGGAGGTCACAAACGTGATGTCCATCCCATTGATCCTGTTAATTCTGTCGATATTGATTTCTGGAAAGATGATTTGCTCGGTAACTCCCAAATTGTAGTTACCTCTACCGTCGAAACCTGTGGCTTTAACTCCTGAGAAATCACGCACCCTTGGAAGGGCACTTGTGATCAATCTATCCAAAAATTCGTACATGCGTTCTCCTCTAAGGGTTACTTTGGCCCCGATAGGCATACCTTTTCTTAATTTAAAGGTAGCCACATCCTTTTTGGATAGGGTCGCAACCGCTTTCTGACCTGTAATATTGGTCAACTCGTCCACAGCGTGATCGATTAGTTTTTTATCGGAAACAGCAGCACCTACTCCTCGGCTAACCACTATTTTCTGCAACTTGGGAACTTGCATTACATTTTTGTAACCAAATTCTTCGGTCAGCGCCTTGATCACGCGCTCCTTGTATTCTTGCTTTAATCTTGGAATGTAACTCATGACTAAATTACTTCATTGGATTTTTTGGAAAACCTTACTTTTTTCCCGTCCCTTACTTCGTACCCAACACGAGTTGCCTCGCCAGATTTTGGGTCGATCAAGGAAAGATTGGAAATGTGTATAGGGGCCTCCTTTTTTGTTATGCCTCCTTGAGGGTTGTTCGCACTTGGCTTTTCGTGCTTGGACACCTCGTTGATGCCTTCTACGATAGCCTTGTTCTTTTCACGGTCTACTTTAAGTACTTTACCTTCGCTGCCTTTGTGGTCTCCCGCAATGACTTTTACCGTATCCCCTGTTTTTATTTTCAACTTCATCTTTCTGATATTTCTGTTATAGCACTTCAGGCGCCAATGAAACAATCTTCATGAATTGTCTGTCCCTCAACTCTCTTGCAACAGGACCGAACACACGAGTTCCTCTCATCTCCCCTGTCGGGTTCAACAACACACATGCATTGTCATCGAAACGGATGTAAGAACCGTCAGGCCTTCTCACTTCTTTCTTGGTTCTAACAACAACTGCTGTAGAAACAGAACCTTTTTTTACAGTACCGTTTGGAGTAGCCTCTTTTACGGTAACAACAATTTTGTCACCCAAAGAAGCATATCTTCTTTTTGTTCCTCCTAGTACGCGGATGGTCAAAACTTCCTTTGCACCGGTATTGTCCGCAACTCTTAATCTTGATTCTTGCTGTACCATAATTATTTAGCTCTTTCTAGGATTTCTACCAACCTCCAGCATTTTGTTTTGCTCAATGGTCGTGTTTCCATTATTTTAACGGTATCACCTTCGTTGCAATCGTTCTTCTCGTCGTGCGCAACATATTTTTTGGTCTTCAGAACGAACTTCCCGTACATGGGGTGCTTCACTCTTTTTACCTCAGAAACCACTATCGATTTCTCCATTTTGTTGCTGGTAACAACGCCTATTCTTTCTTTTCTTAAATTTCTGTTTTCCATAAGGCAGAACCGATTATTGTAATTCCCTTTTAGTTAATTCAGTTGCAAGTCTTGCTACCGTCCTTCTAGTCTTCCTGATCTGTAAAGGATTTTCCAAAGGCGTAACGGCATGGGCCATCTTAAGATCGGCGTGTTGTTTTTTGAACTCGGCCAATCTCTCCTTTAGCTCTTCAATTGAAAGTTCTTTTATTTCTGATTGTCTCATCTTTCTTCTCAATTAAAAATTAGGCGGAATAATCCCTTGCTACAACAAACTTGGTCTTCACCGGAAGTTTTTGTGCCGCAAGCCTTAAGGCTTCCTGGGCAATCTCCTTTGGTACACCGGCAACCTCGAACATGATTCTACCCGGCTTTACCACGGCTACCCAATATTCCGGAGCACCTTTACCTTTACCCATACGAACCTCAAGAGGTTTTTTGGTGATGGGCTTGTCCGGGAATATTTTGATCCACAACTGACCTTGTCTCTTCATGTATCTTGTCGCAGCGATACGCGCAGCCTCTATCTGACGGGAAGTAATGAAGTGTGAATCCATGGACTTGATACCGAACATTCCATTGGAAAGTTGGTGCCCTCTCTGGGAATTACCCTTCATACGCCCTTTCTGGGCCTTACGAAATTTTGTTCTTTTTGGCTGTAACATTTTACCTTACTTTATCTTAATTACTTTCTACGACGGGATTTCTTGTTATCCTTGCCGCCTTTTCCTTGACTTTTGCTCAATCCTACAAGTGGGGAAAGCTCTCTTTTTCCATACACCTCTCCTTTCATGATCCAAACTTTGATACCCAATCTACCATAGGTAGTATGAGCCTCGTGCAAAGCGTAGTCCACATCTGCACGGAAAGTAGACAATGGAATTCTTCCTTCTTTGTAGGACTCGGAACGTGCCATTTCTGCACCGTTCAATCGTCCGGAAATCTGAATCTTGATACCTTCTGCATTCATACGCATTGCTGCGGCGATTGCCATTTTAATGGCTCTCCTGTATGAAATTCTGCTCTCGATCTGTCTTGCAACACTGGCAGCGACCAAATTTGCATCAAGCTCAGGTCTCTTTATTTCATGTATATTGATCTGAACTTCCTTATTGGTGATCTTCTTAAGCTCTTCCTTAAGTTTATCTACCTCTTGACCTCCTTTACCGATTATGATACCAGGTCTGGACGTGGTAATGGTAATCGTGATCAATTTTAAGGTTCTCTCAATTATAATCCTTGATACACTGGCTTTGGCCAAACGCGCATAAAGGTATTTTCTGATCTTATCGTCTTCAGCCAGTTTATCGCCGTAATCATTTCCTCCGTACCAGTTGGATTCCCATCCTCTGATAATTCCTAAGCGATTTCCTATTGGATTGGTCTTCTGTCCCATATTATTCTTCTAGCTTTGAACGTTGTTATTGGCCTCCAAGATCATGGTTACATGATTGGAACGCTTTCTAATTCTATGTGCCCTACCTTGCGGAGCTGGTCTCAATCGCTTCAACATGGTTCCCCCATCTACACGAATCTCTTTAATATAAAGATCCGCAGCTTCGATATCGGCACCTTCATTTTTAGCTTCCCAGTTTGCAATCGCAGAAAGTAAAAGCTTTTCCAATTTTCTGGATGCCTCTTTAGGGTTAAACCTTAAGGTTGCCAAGGCCATCTCAATTTGCTTACCTCTTACCAAGTCAGCGACCAAACGCATTTTTCTTGGAGAAGTTGGGCAATTGTTAAGCTTTGCAATAGCAAGTTGCTTTTTTTCTTCTTTTAACCTTTCGGCCATTTGTCTTTTACGAACTCCCATAGCTTACTTACTTTTTACCTTTGTTTTTAGCCCCTGCATGACCTCTAAACGATCTTGTAGGTGAAAATTCCCCTAATTTGTGACCCACCATGTTCTCGGTTACAAATACAGGAACAAATTGTCTCCCATTATGCACCGCGATGGTCTGCCCAACAAAGTCCGGCGTTATCATAGAGGCCCTAGACCACGTTTTGATAACTGATTTCTTACCTGATTCTATATTGGCCTGGACTTTTTTCTCCAGACTAAAATGAACGTATGGTCCTTTTTTTAACGAACGTGCCATTTACTTTTCTTTTATTTCTTTCTACGTTCTATGATATATCTATTGGTGTCCTTGGTCTTGGAACGGGTTCTAAATCCTTTTGCAGGAATACCGTTCTTAGATCTTGGATGACCTCCTGAAGCTCTACCTTCACCACCTCCCATTGGGTGATCCACAGGGTTCATAGCTACTGGTCTGGTTCTTGGTCTTCTACCCAACCATCTGCTTCTACCAGCTTTACCGGATACAAGCAATTGGTGGTCGGAGTTGGAAACTGCACCGATGGTAGCCAAACAAGTAGCCAACACCATTCTAGTTTCCCCTGAAGGCAATTTAAGGGTTACAAACTTACCGTCTTTTGCCATCAACTGAGCAAATGTACCTGCGCTACGAGCCATAATAGCTCCTTGACCAGGCCTTAACTCTATACAAGAGACAATAGTACCCAAAGGAACCTCGCTCAAAGGAAGTGCATTTCCTATTTCGGGTGCAGATCCGGTACCAGACATGATTGTCTGACCAACCTGCAATCCGTTTTGGGCAACTACATATCTTTTTTCACCATCCTTGTATTCTACCAAGGCGATAAACGCAGTTCTGTTGGGATCATATTGTATAGACACCACAGTGGCCTCTACACCTTGCTTATCCCTTTTGAAATCGATGATTCGATATCTTCTCTTATGACCACCACCTCTGTGACGCATGGTCATTTTTCCTTGACTGTTCCTACCACCTGACTTTTTTAACGGAGCAAGCAAGCTTTTCTCCGGCTTATCAGTAGTAATCGCGTCAAATCCGTTTACTACTCTAAAACGCTGCCCAGGGGTTATCGGTTTTAATTTTCTAACTGACATTTCTCGTCTTTATAGATTACTGTAAAAATCAATAATATCGCCTTCAGCCACATCAACAATTGCCTTTTTCCTAACATTTGTCTTACCGTGCTGAATTCCGGTTTTTGTATAACGACTCTTACGCGTTGGACCATAGATCATGGTTCTTACCTTTTCAACAGAAACACCATAAGTAGCTTCTACAGCTTCCTTGATCTCCAACTTATTGGCTTTCGGATCAACATAGAAACCATAGCGATTGAAAAGCTCGCTGTCAGCGGTCATTTTCTCCGTAATTATCGGTTTTATCAACACACTCATGATTCTCTTATTTCTTTAGGTTCGATTCAATTCCTTCCAAAGCGCTTTCGGTCAACACCAAACTAGTTGCATTAACTATTTTGTAAGTGTTTAATTCTGAGCCTGTTACGACTTCAGAGCGCTCCAAATTACGCGACGACAAATATACGTTATTATTTGTATCGCCCAACACTATAAGGGACTTTTTCTTTTCTATTCCCAAGGAAGACAAGAAATTAACGAAGTCCTTGGTCTTTGGAGCTTCAAAACTGAAGTCTTCCACAACCACCAAGGATTGCTCTTTAGACTTCATGCTCAAGGCCGATTTTCTGGCCAATCGCTTCATGTTCTTGTTCAACTTTTGGGTATAATCCTTTGGTCTTGGACCAAAAATCCTACCACCACCCCTAAAAACAGGTGATTTGATACTGCCCGCCCTTGCGGTACCGGTACCTTTTTGTTTTTTGATCTTTCTGGTACTACCAGCGATTTCGGCTCTCTCCTTGGCTTTGTGCGTTCCTTGCCTTTGATGGGCCAAGTACTGCTTAACATCCAAATAAATAGCGTGCTCGTTAGGCTCTATCGCGAAAACATCGTCAGAAAGCTCTACCTTTCTACCTGTTTCTTTTCCGTTGATATCTAATACTGCAACCTTCATTACTTCTCAATTGTTACGTAAGCATTCTTATGACCTGGAACACATCCTTTGACAACCAAAAGATTTTTCTCAGGAACCACTTTCAATACTCTTAAGTTTTGAACTGTCACTCTTTCACCACCCATTCTACCGGCCATACGAAGACCTTTAACAACTTTAGAAGGGTAAGATGCCGCACCGATGGAACCTGGAGCCCTCAATCTATTGTGCTGACCGTGTGTCGCTTGTCCAACTCCTCCAAAACCATGACGTTTTACAACACCTTGGAATCCTTTTCCTTTGGATGTACCGATTACATCCACAAATTCACCTTCCACAAATAGATCGACACCAACAGTATCGCCTAATTTGTATTCACCTTCAAATCCTTGGAACTCAACGACTTTTTTCTTAGGAGAAGTACCTGCTTTCTTGTAGTGACCTGTTTCGGCCTTGTTAGCACGTTTTTCTGCCTTGTCATCGAAACCTAATTGAAGGGCCTTGTACCCGTCCACCTCTTCGGTTCTGACTTGGGTAACCACGCATGGCCCAGCTTCCAGCACGGTACATGGAATATTTTTTCCATTCTCGTCGAAAATGCTGGTCATACCGATTTTTCTACCTATTAACCCAGACATATTTAATTAATTAATAATTACTTACTTATTTAAAATCTCGCCAATTATTTGGCAAAAAAATTGGGTCAAGAAAAACATTCTGTTCTGACCCAGATTTTTTTTCTTTCTCCGTTTTTCCCGAACCGTCGTTCGGGACATGTCGTTTCTGCTCGAGGCAGAAACATTATCAGACTTTGATCTCAACCTCGACACCACTTGGAAGCTCGAGCTTCATAAGTGCATCGATGGTTTTTGATGAAGAGCTATATATATCCAATAGTCTTTTATATGAACTTAATTGGAACTGCTCTCTCGATTTTTTATTTACGTGAGGGGAACGCAAAACTGTAAATATCTTCTTGCGTGTTGGCAATGGAATTGGTCCGGTCACCACAGCCCCTGTTGTTTTTACTGTCTTCACGATCTTTTCAGCAGATTTGTCCACCAAATTGTGATCGTAAGATTTCAATTTTATTCTAATTTTTTGACTCATCTTGCTGAAAAATTAAGCGGTTACTCCTTTAGCTGCTTTTACAACTTCCTCTGCAATATTGGAAGGGGTATCGGCATAGTGTGAAAATTCCATTGTTGATGTTGCTCTACCAGAGGACAATGTTCTCAAAGAAGTTACATACCCGAACATTTCGGATAGTGGCACTTCAGCTTTGATAACCTTGGCACCGGCCCTGTCGGACATGTTGTTCACTTGACCCCTTCTACGGTTCAAGTCCCCAACAATATCACCCATGTTCTCTTCTGGTGTCAACACCTCCAATTTCATGATTGGCTCCATTATTACCGCTTTTGCTTTCTTAGCAGCCTCCTTATAACCCAATTTGGCAGCCAATTCAAAAGAAAGCTGATCAGAATCCACCGGGTGGAACGAACCATCTTTAAGGGTAATTTTCATAGAATCCATTTCGAAACCGGCCAAAGGACCATTTTTCATAGCCTCTTTGAATCCTTTTTCAACCGATGGCACAAATTCCTTAGGAATGTTACCACCTTTAATTTCGTTCACAAACTCAAGTCCGGATTTTCCTTCCTCGGCAGGTTCCATAGTAAATACGATATCCGCAAATTTACCACGACCACCTGTTTGTTTCTTATATGTTTCCCTATGATCGGCAGTTCCAGTAATAGCCTCTTTGTACTCTACTTGAGGTTGACCCTGGTTCACATCCACCTTGAACTCACGTTTAAGACGGTCGCAAATAATATCCAAGTGAAGCTCGCCCATTCCAGAAATAATGGTCTGACCTGAAGCCTCATCTGTTTTTACCTGGAATGTTGGATCTTCTTCGGCCAATTTAGCCAAAGCCATACCCAATTTATCAACATCAGCCTTTGTTTTTGGCTCCACCGCGATACCGATTACGGGATCAGGGAAATCCATACTCTCCAATACTATCGGAGCATTCTCGGCCGACATGGTATCTCCTGTCTTAATATCTTTGAAACCAACAGCTGCACCAATGTCCCCTGCTTCGATATAATCGATCGAGTTTTGTTTATTGGAGTGCATTTGGTAAATACGGGAAATACGCTCTTTTTTACCTGAACGGTTGTTCAATATATAAGAACCTGCATCCAAACGACCTGAATACGCTCTAAAGAATGCCAAACGACCAACAAAAGGATCGGTAGCAATTTTAAATGCAAGCGCAGCAAAAGGCTCTTTTGGATCCGGCTTTCTTGTAACTTCTTTACCTGTATCCGGATTTACACCAACGATATCATCCTTGTCCAATGGCGATGGCAAGTAACGACAAACAGCATCCAACAAGAACTGAACACCTTTGTTTTTAAACGAAGAACCACAAACCATAGGAATGATAGCCCTATCCATTACAGCGGCACGCAATGCAGCATGCACTTCCTCCTCTGTGATAGAATCCTCATCTTCGAAGAATTTCTCCATCAACTCCTCATCATACTCCGCAACAGCCTCAATAAGGGCAGCTCTATACTCTCTTACCTCTTCCTGCATTTCTGCTGGAATATCAACTACATCAAAGGTAGAACCGAAGTTATCCTCGTGCCAAACAACAGCTCTGTTCTTGGCCAAATCCACGATACCTTTAAAATCCGCTTCCTCGCCAATTGGCAATACAATTGGTACAGCATTCGAACCCAACATTTCTCGAACCTGCTTGCACACGTTCAAAAAGTTGGAACCTTGACGATCCATTTTGTTTACGAATCCAATACGGGGCACCTTGTAGTTATCGGCCAATCTCCAGTTGGTTTCCGACTGAGGCTCAACACCATCAACAGCACTGAACAAGAAAACCAAACCATCCAACACACGCAAAGAACGGTTCACCTCAACGGTAAAGTCCACGTGTCCGGGAGTATCTATAATATTAAAGTGATAATCTTTTGTATCCGGCAAAGTCTGCGCATTCTCCATTGGAAACTTCCAAGTACAAGTCGTAGCTGCAGAAGTAATGGTAATACCCCGCTCCTGCTCTTGCTCCATCCAGTCCATGGTAGCTGCACCATCGTGCACCTCTCCGATTTTGTGACTCACACCTGTATAGAAAAGAATACGCTCCGTAGTCGTCGTCTTACCCGCGTCAATGTGTGCCGCAATACCTATGTTCCTTGTATATTTTAAATCTCTTCCCATTGTATTGATTAGAATCTAAAGTGCGAGAATGCTTTATTGGCCTCGGCCATTTTGTGTGTATCTACTCTCTTTTTCACTGCAGCACCTTCTTCTTTGGCCGCTGCCAAAATCTCGGCCGCTAATTTTTGGGCCATAGATTTTTCATTACGTTTTCTGGAAAAACTGATCAACCACTTCATAGCAGTTGAGATTTTTCTATCTGGACGAATTTGCATTGGAATCTGAAATGTAGCACCACCCACTCTTCTACTTCTAACCTCAACGTGCGGCATTACATTGGAAAGAGCATCTTTCCAAAGCTCCAATCCTGTTTTTTCCTCGTCCGTATTCTTTTCATCGACTATCTCAATGGCATCATAAAATATTTTAAATGCAATTGATTTCTTACCATCCCACATCATCATGTTAACAAAACGCGTAACAAGTTGATCGTTAAATTTTGGATCTGGCAATAACGGTCTCTTTTTTGCCTGCTTTTTTCTCATCGCTTCTTCTTAAAAATGATTAATTTTTAGGGCGCTTTGCACCATACTTAGATCGTCGCTGAGTTCTACCTGCAACACCTGCAGTATCCAGCGCACCCCTAACGATATGATAACGCACACCAGGCAAATCCTTTACTCTCCCACCTCTAACCAATACTATCGAGTGCTCCTGGAGGTTGTGGCCTTCTCCGGGGATGTATGCGTTGACCTCTTTACCGTTAGTTAACCTCACCCTTGCAACTTTACGCATTGCAGAGTTAGGTTTTTTTGGTGTAGTAGTGTAAACACGCGTACAAACCCCTCTTCTTTGAGGACACGAATCCAAAGCAGCCGATTTACTCTTCTTGGTAATTGTGGCCCTTCCTTTTCGTACTAATTGTGAAATTGTTGGCATTAAATTTCTTTTAAAAACTAAATAACCCTCTTTTTGAGGGCTGCAAATGTAATGATAATTCCCAATAATTCAAATCCATACCGATTTAATTTTCATCTTAACAGAAAAAAGTTGTGTGCCCATTAAACCTATAGAGTCAATACGGTACCACAACAGCAAAATATCACCACCAAACAAAGTGTTTTCATTTGTTTTTTTACCACTTATATATATTAAGGTATACCATAAATTTCAAATCTATTTATGTTAACATTTCTATAACATTTTTTATTAACATTATTTTTGATTTTACTTCAATCCAATCAAAATACAGTTGATTTAAATATACCACCCCTTTTTTATGTTAAACCATGTTTATTATGCATTATATAATCATTTGACTTGATTTTTATACATCTATTAATCATACTCAATGATTTTATTGTTATCTAAATTAAATCCATATTCTTAAATATTTTATAAAATTATTTTGGATTATTAACATGAAATTAAGATTTTAGCGATCAGCTAATTCAAATAATTTAACAATGAGAACAAAACTTAATGGATTGTTAACGCTATTATTGGCGTTTGTTGTGCATATATCCTATGCGCAGGACAAGACGATTACAGGTACAGTTACGGATGGCGATGGCCTCCCGCTGCCTGGGGTCAACATTGTCGTTGAAGGGACCTCCACGGGTACCCAAACGGATTTTGATGGGAACTATGCCATCAGCGCAAGTGAAGGCCAAACACTTCTCTTTACCTACATTGGCCAGAGACCCGCAACCAGAACTGTTGGCGCATCCAGCGTAATAAACGTTCAGATGGAGGCGGACACTCAAGCGCTCGAGGAAGTTATTGTTACCGCACAAGGTATCAAGAAAGAAAAGCAGGCTCTAGGTTATGCGGTTTCCGAAGTAGGAAACGAGCAATTGGAGCAGCGTGCCGAGGGTGATGTCGGACGTATTCTAACAGGTAAGGCCTCCGGGGTAAACATTACTTCCCAAAGTGGTCTTTCAGGATCTGGTACAAGTATTATTATTCGTGGTTTAAGCACATTTAGTGGAAGTAACCAGCCATTGTTCATTGTTGATGGTGTACCTTTCGATAGCGGAACCAACGAACAAGGTGATTTCGTGGATGGTAACAATGGTTCCAGCCGTTTCTTGGATTTGGACCCGAACAACATTGAAAGTGTAAACGTACTTAAAGGTCTTGCTGCAGCAACATTATATGGTACGGCAGGGCGTAATGGGGTAATCTTGATTACCACTAAAAACGGTGCTGCTGGAACTGCGGCCAAGAAAAATGAGATTACCGTTTCCAGCTCTATTTTCTTCAACGAGATTGCTTCGTTGCCGGATTACCAAGATCAGTACGGTAACGGATTCGACCAAAACTTTGGATGGTTCTTTAGTAACTGGGGACCAAGTTTTGATAGAGGCGGAATCGCTGGATGGGGAGCTCAACCCTCAATTGATGACAATGGAACATTGGCTCACCCTTATTCAACTTCTACATCTGCAATCCAAGCAGCCTTTCCAGAATTTCAAGGCGCTCGTTACGATTGGAAACCTTATGATAGCGTTGAAAAATTCTTTAGAACCGGGGTAGTTCAAACTAACTCTGTTAACGTTCGAGGAGCTTCGTCCGACGGAAAAGTATCCTACAACGCTAACTTTGGACATCTGGACGATCAAGGTTTTACCCCTGGAAACCAGCTTAAAAGACATACAATAGGTTTGGGAGGTAGAGCAGAATTATCCAACAAGTTCACAGTTTCCGGAACATTGAACTATGCCAAAACGGATTTTGAGACACCTCCTGTTGCTGCAAGTACAGGTAACAGTGTATTCGGTACAGGTTCTTCCATATTCGCAAACTTGTTCTACACTCCCCGAAGTGTAGATATCCAAGGATTGCCTTTCGAGAACCCAATTGATGGTTCCAGCGTTTACTATCGTCAAAACAATAGTATACAACACCCATTGTGGACAGTTAAGAACTCCAAAAACCAACAGGTTACCAACCGTGTTTTTGGTAATGCAGCCTTGTCCTATAACATAAACGACAATTTGAATCTTACTTATAGATTCGGTTTGGACAACTATAGCGAGAACAACACCAACTACCAGAACAAAGGTGGTGTAGGTGGTAGTGTTGCCACTCAAAGTGGTGTGTTGGACACATGGAACAACACCAATACCATCCACGACCACAACCTTATACTTACAGGTCAATATGAGCTATCCGAAAAAGTAGGATTTAGCTTTAACACCGGTGCGACTACCAGAAGAGAGGTTTTTGACCAGAACGGTGTAGGCAGTACAGGTCAGCAGGTATTTGGCGTTCTTAGACACTTCAACTTTGCACTTCAAGATGAGATTCAGTTCTTCCAAGAGAGGAATATTGCAGGTGCATATGGCCAGTTGGATTTCGATTATGACAGAATGGTGTACTTAACCTTGGCAGGAAGGAACGATTGGGTATCCAACCTAGCAAGAGAAAATCGTTCTATATTCTATCCATCCGCGAGTCTTTCTGTGATCCCTACCAAAATATTCCCAGGGTTACAAACACCAGGAGGAGTTAATTACCTTAAACTTAGAGCTGGTTACGGAACTTCGGCAAACTTCCCGACAGGATATCCAGTGGCGTCCACGCTAAACCTGAACACCCAGTCATTCCAAGATGGATCTGGTGTTGATGTAGTGGGCAACACAAGTGCAAATCTTTTGGGTAACCCAAATTTGAAGCCCGAGCTTTTATCTGAGATCGAAGTAGGTATGGAATCAAGGTTCTTTAACAGCCGTTTAACGCTGGATGTATCTTACTACAGTAGAACAACCGAAGATTTGATCATCGATAGACCACTTGATCCATCTACAGGTTATACTTCCACACAAACAAACATTGGTGAGATCAAATCCGATGGTTGGGAAATTGACTTGGGAGCGGATATCTTCCGTAACGATGGCGATGGGTTCAACTGGAACATCAATGCCAACTGGACAACTTACGACTCCGAAGTTACCGACCTTGGTCTTGATACCGATATTGTTGTATATGCCGGGTTCAGTAACTTGGGTAATGCAGCCATCGTAGGAGAACAATTAGGTGTAATCGTTGGTAGTAGGATCGGCAGAACCGAAAGCGGAGAGTATTTGGTAAATTCTGCTGGTGATTATGTAGTTGAGGAAGGTACTTTTGTAATTGGCAATCCAAACCCGGACTGGCAATTTAACGTGGCAAACACATTGAGATTTAAAAATTTCTCTTTGAATTTCTTGGTAAACTACACCCACGGCGGGGACATATACAGTCGTACTGTTTCAACCCTTTTGGGTAGAGGTCTGACCACGGATACAGAAGATCGTTTGAACACGTTCATCCTTCCGGGTGTATTAGCGGACGGCACTCCTAACACCAGACAGATCAACAACTCAACGTTCTACTTCAACAACGTTCTATTTGGACCGGATGAATTAGGTATTTACGATGCTTCGACCATCAGACTTCAGGAGTTGGGATTAACTTATGCCCTGCCAAGTAAATTTTTGGACAAAACTCCTTTCGGAAGCTTGAGCTTCACAGTATCAGGACAGAACCTATGGTATAAAGCCATCAACATGCCCGATGGAACAAACTTTGATCCAAACGTTGCGGGTGTAGGTGTTGGTAACGGTGCTGGTTTTGATTACCTAAATGGACCTAGTTCTAGAAGATACGGTTTGAGCGTTAAAGCATCATTTTAATTAGAAAAAAATTGAATCATGAAAAAAATAACAAAATACTTTGGTTTTGCTCTAATGACCGCCACATTGCTCTTCTCGTGTGAGACAGTAGAATTGGACATTAGTGAAAACCCTAATCAACTCACCCCGAGTCAGGCGAATCCTGATTTCTATTTGAACGCCCTTCAAGAAACTTTTGCTCGTGTAGTGGAGGAACTTGGCGAGAATGGCGCAGAGGTGACAAGAATAGAGAATATGAATGGTAGAAATTACCAGAACAACTATTCTCCATCATCTTTCGATACGGCTTGGGAAAGAGCGTATCAAGAGGTAATAAAGAACATTCGCGACATGAATGTTCTGGCCGAAGAAGCTGAATTGACCTACCATATTGGAATGGGCCAATTCATAGAGGCTTACACAATTACCCTTTTGGTGGATTATTTTGGAGATGTACCTTATACAGAGGCCATCGCAGCTCCAGAGATCCTTAATCCACAAGTTGATGGCGGAGCAGATATTTATGCAGCTGCATTGGCCTTGGTAGACCAAGCCATTTCTAGCTTCAATGCGACACCATCTGCATTGCCTCAATACGATTTCTTTTATGACGGGGATGCCAGCCAATGGATCAAGGCCTGTAACACTTTAAAATTAAGGTTACACCTAAATCTAGGCAACACAGCTGCATTCAACTCAATAATCAGTAGTGGAAATTACATTCAAAGTACAGAAGATGACCTACAATTCCAGTGGGGCGCCAACCAGGTACAACCAGATACAAGGCATCCAAACTATTCGCAAAACTACTCCAACGAAGGTGGTGGCGACTATGCTTCCATTTGGTTGATGGATATGATGGATACCACAGGTGACCCTAGGATCAGATATTACTTCTATCGTCAGAGCGAAACTGTACCTGGTGCTCCAGGTGTAGCCCCTAACGAAGAAACCTTGGCATGTTCCCTTACAAGTGCTCCTGCACATTATGTAAATGGAGGATACCCATACTGTTCTTTGCCTAATGGCTACTGGGGAAGAAATCACGGTAACGATGAAGGTATTCCACCAGATGGTCTTTTAAGGACTTCTCCTGGTGTTTACCCACAAGCAGGTAAGTATGATGACAGTTCGTTCTCTGAAATTTCATTAGTTACAGGTGGACAAGGGGCAGGTGTAACACCAATGCTTTTGGCCTCTACGGTTGACTTTTGGAGAGCTGAGTTGGCCATGGCAACAAGCCCAGAGGCAGCAAGACCGTTTATGATTTCCGGTATCGAAAAATCTATTGCCAAGGTTCAAACCTTTGGTAGCTTAGACCCAGATGCCGACCTTTCTGTTGGCCCAACCGCACTCGAGATCAACGACTTTGTTTTGAACAGAGGAGCTGCTTTCGATGAAGCAGAGGGAACCGACAAATGGAACGTATTAGCGGAACAATTCTTTACTGCATTAAAAGGAAACGGCCATGATGCCTATAACTTTTATAGAAGAACAGGATTCCCTGATAACCTTGAGCCAAACATAGAGCCAGATCCAGGAGCATTCATCCGATCTTTCTTCTATCCTGCAAATGCTGCTAGTAACAATCAGTTTATAGTACAGAAATCAGGTGTTGCGAGCCAAGTATTCTGGGATACAAACCCTGCATCTCCAGCATTTCCACCTGCTAACTAAAAAAAATAACGATGAAAAAAATCAGTTTATATCTAATTTGTATTTCCCTACTCGCGCTCAATTTCTCTTGTGATACCGACGAAAAAGTAGTGGATCAGGTTTTGGAAACCTACACCTCCGGAGCCGTATTAAGAACCCTGGAAACAGTTCCAGATGACGAAGATGAAGCATTTGATATGTTCAGGACGGAAAACTCTTTTTCTGTTACGGTTGAAGAACAAGACGAAACCGAAGGCGAACTTATCGACCGTGTTGACCTTACCGTTGACTATGTGGACAACAACAAGGACGACAACGATGTCAGTGTATCCGGTGTTGCCTATAGCACTATTCCGGCATCTGCTTTTACAGTAGGTGACAGAGGATTGCCAAGCACCAGCTTTTCATTCACCATGGAAGAGGCTTTGACCACTTTGAACATTCCATTGACCGAAGTTCTACCTGGAGATAGAATCATTATGAATCTTGAACTATTCTTCACCGATGGTAGGTCTTTTAAAGCCAGTGATGCTGCCGTAACGGTAACAGGAGGCTCGTTCTTTAGCTCACCTTTCCTGTATTCCCTATTGATCGATGATGGTATTGCTTTCGATTATGAAGTAACCACAAGCGACGAAATAGATCTATCCGAAGGTGCTGTAGTCGAAGATTATGAAGCATCCATCAGCATTGATGATGCCAGTGAAGGAAGCCTTTTAGAAACATTGAATATTTACAGGACTTTCAGGGACTTGACCATTGGTGACGACAATGTAAATCTTTCTGAAGAAGAGGCACTTTTCGAAACTTATGCCATTGCAGACCTTGATTTGGTAGATGGGGCTAGAACTCTGGACATCTCTTATACTATCGAAGAACTTTTAGGTGAGGACTTGGAACTATCCGATCTTGCTGTAGGTGACGATATTAAACTAAGATACGAGATAATTACTACGGACGGTAGAATTGTTACCACCGATGAGAATGATACCGAGTACTTCTTTAGCATATCGACTTCTCAGTGCGTTCAATTGAATGCCGATGGTCCATATGCCGGTGACTACATTATCAACATGGCCGATAGCTACGGGGACGGATGGAACGGTGGATTCCTGACCGTTACTTTGGACGGCGAGGAAGTTCCTGGATCTCCTTTCAGGGTCGAAACAGGTTCCGAAGCCACAGGTGAATTCACAGTACCGGAAGGCGCCACTTCTTTGACCGTGGTCTATACCAGTTTGGAATGGGACGATGAAAACACTTTCACCATTCTAGACCCTAATGGTAAAAAAGCAGCCGTGGGATCGTTCCCTCGCACCAATGGCCAAGGACCAATAGAATATCCTATAGAACTAAAAGTTTGTGAATAATTTTTTTGAATATAGTTCCTAATTACTTCAAAGGTCACTTTAATCGGTGGCCTTTGTCTTTTTCTTATATTGTAGCATGAAACCTAACAAACTCATTTATACTTTACTCCTCTTTCTTTTAATTTATTCTTGTGATAATAATTCAACCACCGAGGATGTATTACCTGATGAGGAACAGCAAGACAATACGGACGATGGACCGGACAATAACGATGACCCCGATCAGGACAATGGCAATGCACCTACTTATGAAAAGGCCGGTGAAGTAGAAATATTAAACTCCGATCTTATAGATCAAAATCCTGTATTGATCAATGATGCAGGAAACAATTTGGTCTATTTAATGAACAAAAAAGGGGAAATCATATTCGATTGGAACATTAATAACGGTAATCTGGGCAACGATTGTTTTATAGAGAGCAACGGCAAACTGCTGGCCATGCTCGAATCCGAGGAAACTTTGATAGCGCTAGGTGGGCAAGGTGGCAAAATAGAACTTTTGGACAAAGAGGGCAATGTGGAATGGCAGTTCACATATTCATCCGAAGATTATATTCTACACCACGATGCCGAACGAATGCCCAACGGAAACGTGCTACTTATGGTATGGGAAAAATTATCAGCTTCCAATGCGTTAGCAATCGGGTACAAACAAGAAATTGATATTTATCCAGATGCCATAATTGAAGTCGACCCAACCAACAACGAAATCGTATGGGAATGGCACATGTGGGACCATCTTGTTCAGGATTACGACGAAAATCTACCGTATTATGGTAGTATTTCAGAAAATCCGCATTTAATAGACATCAACTACAATCAACTCGAAAATGGAGATGTAAGCCACGCAAACGGCATTGAATACGACGCCACCAACGATATTATCTACCTCAGTGTTAACTTTTATCACGAAATTTGGGCAATCGATCATAGCACCACTACAGAGGAAGCCTCCTCGCACGAAGGTGGAAATTATAATATGGGAGGTGACCTGATCTATCGATTTGGAAACCCGGAGGCCTATGGAGATTTTGAATCCAAAAGGATGTTTAACAACAACCACCATCCCAATCTTATCGAAGACAATACAATGTTTGTTTTTGGAAACGGCTCCGACCAGCTTCAATCTACTGTTTTTGAGATTGAAATACCCGAAACCTTTAAAAACCAAAATAACGAATTCAATGAACCCTCAATCCTCTGGAGTTTTACGGACCCAGAATTGTTTTCCCCGAAAGTATCCGGTGCAGTTACACTGCCCAATGGCAATATTCTGATTACCGAAGGAGATTTCGGTGTCTGGGAAGTTACACGGGATAAAGAAGTGGTCTGGAAATTTTCAGGTGACGGTTTCTATTGGAGAACCTACAGCTATACAGAGAACGAACTTATATCGAATGACATACTAAACCCTAATTAATGAAATATTCAATTTTTACCGTATTTATCGCATTAACTTTTAACGGATTTGCACAACTGTCCTCCGCTCCCACCACCGAACAGGGAATGTTCGACGCAGCAAGAGGAGGAAGTCCCCAATTGAACCTGGTAATGATGGAGCTAAGAAACAAGAAAAGTTCCTTTAATGAAAACTCCAATATTTTGGGCTCTCCGTACTACACCAAAAACTTTGTCCGAAGCAAAGTTTTTTATGATGGTGAATTTACAGGCGAATTTATGGTTCGCTACAATGCGTTCAACAACGAGTTCGAAATAAAGGAAAGTGCCCAAGGGGACAAACCGTTAAAATCTTTTTTACCGGACAAAAAAATAGAAGTGCTCTATGGTAGCAAAATGATGAAGTTCTCCACCTTTATCAACAGGAAAAAAGAAACTAAAAACGGCTACTTGGCAACCATTTGGGAAGGTGATAAATACAAGCTCTACCACAAACTATCCGTAAAGTTCACCGAAGGAAGGTCAGCCGTAAATTCCATGGTACAAAGTACACCGAGCAGATTTACCCATTTTTCAGAATATTATTTCCAAAAGAAAGGGGTAAACCGAATCGATGAGGTCGATACCCGTAAAGGAAAATTTTTGAAACTATTTACACCGGATCAAAGAAAAACAATAAACGAAATCTTAAAAACCGAAAAAACCGATTTAAACGACGAGAACGACTTAAAACTGTTTTTTCAAAAAATAGACACCTTATGAAACCTATAGTACTTATTCTTTTTTTAAGCACAACCTGTCTTGCTTTTGGGCAGGTTTTGGACACTAACGATGCATCGGTTCGTGCCGCACTTGGCAACGCGCAAGTAGAAGGAAGCCCATTGGCCAATTATTTTCAGAGAAGAACACCTGCAATGGACCAGCTAATGCGGGATGTAAAAAACAATGGTACAACACAGTCTTTCTATATAGGCGCCCAAGAAGGTTCCGCTTACGAAAACGAAAAATTCACCAATGGAAAAGTTTACAGTAAAGACGAACTTTTGGACGACGTTTATTTTAGGTACAATGCCTTTTCCGATGAATTGGAAGTAAAAAAGACCCAGTTGGAAGAAGAAGACTATCAGGCACTTATAAAGAGTAACGATATCTATATCATCTCCAATAGCGGCAAAAAGTATATCTACAACCAATTCTTCGATAAAAAAGGAGAGGTACAAAATGGCTATCTTATTCTTTTATCTGCCGGAGAAAAGGCATCTTTGTACAAACAATACGATGTTAAGTTTTTTGAAGGCAAAGAAGCTGAAAATTCCATGGTAAACCCTATACCCAGTAGATTTACACCATTTATTGGATATTATGTGCAAATGGAAGGATCGGATAAAATTGTAAAACTACCCACTAAAAAGAACAAACTTTTTAAGTTTTTAGAGGATAATATTGCAGGATTTGATGCAAAAAGCTTCAGAAAAAAAGACATCGATTTAGATACGGACCAAGGTCTTTTGATACTTTTTAACAATCTTTATTAAATCTGATCGATCACTATTGAAATCTGACCACACCATTTACGGCATACGGGCGATCCAAGAAGCGATTCATTCCGGAACCCCAATAAACAAAGTTTATCTACAAAAAGGATTACAGGGTGATCTTTTTACACAATTGGAGGAGGACATAAGAAGAAGCAAAATAAGTCATTCTTATGTCCCTCTTCAAAAATTGGACAAATTGGCACATGGCAATCACCAGGGAGCCGTGGCCAAAATTTCCCAAATAGCATTCCAAGATTTTGAATCTGTTGCAGAAGCCGTAATGGCAACCGAAAAATTACCGCTCTTCCTATTATTGGATCAAGTAACCGATGTACGCAATTTTGGAGCAATAATACGTACTGCAGAATGTACCGGTGTTCATGCGATCATAGTACCTACCTCCGGGTCCGCCCCTCTGAACGAGAATGCGATTAAAACATCTGCCGGGGCTGCTTTTAACATTCCCATTGCCAAAGTAGATCACTTAAAGGACGCTATTTTTTACCTACAGTCCTCGGGGGTTGTTGTCACCGGAGCCACGGAAAAAGCGGAACATGAGATCTATAGTTTGGATTTTAACCAACCTACGGCCATAATTATGGGCTCAGAGGAAAAAGGTATCTCCCCTTCCACTCTCAACATATTGGACCATAGGGCAAAACTACCTTTAATGGGCAAAATTGGCTCACTAAATGTGTCTGTTGCCTGTGGCGTTTTCCTTTACGAAGTAGTAAGGCAGCGAAATACGTAAGCATCAATCCTTATCGGACTCTTTGTAGTGGTATTTGATTTCCACTTTTTGGACAGGTTCATCTTCCTCAGATGATGCTATAAAATTGCCGTTTTCATCAAAATGTTGTAAAAATGGGTCGTCCTTCTCGTTGTAATCGTCCTTTTCCCAATCGTACTTTCGAACTTCGGGAACAGGTACTTTGGTAAAAAAGGCAAAAAACAATCCCGTTACAAAACCTGCCAAGTGCCCTTCCCACGAAATACCATCCTTTACCGGGAAAATATACCAGATCATACTGCCATAGATAAAAACAACCACTAAAGAAAGTGCAACCAAACGATAATTTTTGGCCAAAATGCCCTTAAAAAAGATAAAACTGGCCAATAAATAGATTACCCCGCTTGCACCAATATGGTACGATGGTCTAGCAATCGCCCACGTGAGAATACCCGAGACAAGCGTCCCCAAAAGCAATACCCGTAGTGCGGCACTATTATAAAAATAAAACAAGAAAGCCGTTAAGACCGCCAACGGAATGGTATTGTTGTACAAATGCGTAATGGACCCATGGATAAAAGGACTGAACACTACACCCTTTAACCCGGATAGCCTACGGGGGTATACCCCATACTCGTTAAGGTTGACGCCGAATTTGACCTCGACCCAAAAAACCACCCAAATGGCCAGAACGGCAAACAAGGGCACAAAAACCACCGAATTTGAAAATTTAAATGTATCCGCACTCATATTACCACAAAATCAAACATCCCGCCACAATCCTAAAATTATACAAATTGTCAGGCATACCATAAAATCCATTGATGAAAGACCATCAAAAATATTTTATTTTTACGCCATGAACGAACCTTTGGCAGAACGCATACGTCCTAAAACGTTAGAAGATTATATAAGTCAACAGCATTTGGTGGGCAAGCAAGGAGCATTGATCAACCAGATAAAAAACGGCGTTATTCCTTCTTTGATTTTTTGGGGACCTCCCGGAACGGGAAAAACCACCTTGGCCAATATTATTGCAACAGAAAGCCAAAGGCCATTTTACACATTGAGCGCTATCAGTAGCGGTGTTAAGGATGTTAGGGAAGTTATAGACAAAGCCAAACAGAGCGGTGGACTTTTTACGTCTAAAAATCCGATTCTTTTTATTGATGAAATCCATCGGTTTAGCAAATCGCAACAAGATTCGTTGCTTGGAGCGGTTGAAAAAGGCTGGGTCACTTTGATTGGTGCGACCACGGAAAACCCAAGCTTTGAAGTAATTCCTGCACTTTTATCACGGTGCCAGGTTTACGTATTGAACCCATTTGGCAAGGACGACCTTATCGCCTTGTTGGAACGTGCCATAAAAACTGATGCTCAACTTGCCAAAAAAGAAATAATCCTAAAGGAAACCGAAGCCCTCCTACGATTGTCGGGAGGTGATGGCAGAAAATTGCTGAACATTTTTGAATTGATCATAAATTCCGAAGCCAGCGACAAAATAGTCATCACCAACGAATTAGTGCAAAACAAAGTGCAAAAAAACACCGTGCTTTACGACAAGACCGGTGAACAGCATTACGATATAATTTCGGCATTTATTAAAAGTATTCGTGGGAGCGACCCAAATGCCGCCGTATATTGGTTGGCCCGAATGATCGAAGGTGGGGAGGACGTTAAATTTATTGCCCGTAGAATGGTAATACTAGCATCGGAGGATATAGGAAACGCCAATCCGACCGCCTTGGTACTTGCCAATACCACCTTCCAGTCCGTTACAACCATTGGTTACCCAGAAGCGAGACTTATTTTAGGACAATGTGCTGTTTACTTGGCAAGTTCGGCCAAAAGTAATGCCAGCTATATGGCCATCAACGAAGCACAACAAACGGTTCGCAAAACCGGTGACCTATCCGTGCCCATGGCCATTCGCAATGCCCCCACCAAATTAATGAAAGACCTTGGCTATGGCAAGGGTTATGACTATGCCCATAACCACGAAAACAACTTTGTGGATTTTGAATTTCTACCAGATGAAATAAAAGGCACTACCTTTTATAAGCCTGGCAATAATCCCAGGGAAAATGCCATGAAGGATTTTTTAAAGAAAAGGTGGAAGAACAAATATGATTATTAAAACTTGATGTTCAATTCTTTTTGGATTTTCTCCCCATTATCTGAATACTCCAATATCCATTTATCATTTTTCTTAAAAACCAATGCGTTGTTTCCGTTATAACTGGTCATAAAAACATTGTCCATGGATGTTTCTTCCAGTTTTAGCACCACTTTAGGACTACTGTCCACTAGCTGATACCCATTTCCTATGGCCTGTGCATACAAAACATTAGATGGGTCCGGAAGTTCTGTTTTCTCCACTACTGCCCTGGTGATATTACTTGACTTTGGCTCTATGGCCTTATAAACTTGCTCATCCATTGTGGATTTTTGCTCAACTACATACTTTGCCGGCTCTTCTTCCACGGTTTTAACATCGTCCTTAAAACTTATGGTTACCGGAGCTTCGTCCTGCACCTTCACTTTTGTTTTTGGAACATAGCTATAATTCATCCCAGAAAAGGAAACGAAGGCTTTTTGGATAGCATCCTTGTAGGATTCATTGAATTCTTTGATTCTACTCTTGCCCTCCATAGACCGGAATACTTCAACATTATTGCAATCTTTTAAGGTAATATTCAATTTTGTTGCAAACAAGGAAGAGCTATCTTCGATATCGGCCACCAGACCTAAACATCTTTCATTTGCCAAGTCCGAAGGCAGAGCGTCATCATATACGGCATTGAACCCGTTTTGCTCAAAATAATATTTGACCAACGTACTGGTCTGGTACTTGTTTACTGTTTTGTAGGCTTCAAATTTCTTGGGAACAATAATATATTTATAGTTGTTCAGTTGAGCATTTACAGCTCCGCTCACCCCCATTGCAAATAGCAATATGTACAATACTTTTGTTTTCATATAGATGGTATACTCAATTATCGTTCCAAGATATAATATTAAATCCGAACTGTAAAGAAGCATAGTGACTGTCGGCCATATTGGAATAACTGAGCAGATTGTCCGCCAAGACATAAAAATTTACCGGCCCCATTTGAAGACTAGTGCCCAGTCCAACATTTGTATAGGAATATTTGTCCATCGTATATGTTGCTTTTAAGGTAATCGCCCTTCCGAACCTTCTCTGGTAAAAACCCGTTAACGCCGGTTGAATACCTTTGGGTCTTTTGATCATGAACAATTGTCCGCCCAAGCTGTTCCTGTAATAATCCCGATTTACTCCTCCTCCGGGATTTACGGCACACCCACAATTATCGGACAGTGGGTTTCCCCCTTCTCCAAAATCGTAACGGATAGATCCGTACAGTTTTACAGGCCTCCATGAAATATATGCTTCCTGGTTTTCCCCATGTGGCAATGCTTCGTCTATCTCATCGATCAGGTCTTGCCATAAATCATTGTCCAGATTGTTTATATCATCCGGAAGAATGACCGAAATGCCATCGGTAACGGTACTTCCGCTAAAGGTATAGTTCCAAACATCTTTGGCGTTATAAATAAATCCTAAATCCAATATGCTGCCAGTGATGGTCGTCTGTTGATTTAGTTGGTGACTAAACCCAAAATCCAGTCCGAGACCAAGATTGCCCCCCAATAAAACACGTTTGGAAAACAACCGCTCCACATCTTTTCTTGTTGTTCCAGAATCTTCGTCCACAATATCATAAAACCCTTTTACACCGGCCGTTTGAAGCTGCATGTCGGCGTTAATGGCACTTTCAAAAATATTGTTGGTTCCTTGGGTGGTTACAAACGACCCTGAGTTTTTTATGGATTGAAACTGAAAAATACTCGAATAGAGCTTGCCCCTGATTCCCATGGTAAGATCGGAGTTCACTTTTCTGTTGATACCAAAATGAAAAACATTGACCATTTCTCCTCGAACGTTTAAATCACCCAGATCAAAACTTCGGCCAATATTTGTGCCTCCATTGCCTTCAAAGGCCAATATAGCTAGATCTTTGGGCCAATAAGAGATAACATCCATTTCCCCGTACATTCCAAAGGAATAATAATCGTCCGGCCTGTTTTTTCCTCGAAAACCAATGGTAAACCCCTCTATCTGGCTTGTTGAACCAAAATCGTCCCTATTGCCCATTACATCAAGCAATCGCTCTTGAACCTTTGTAGTGAAATCAACACCGTCATTGGCAAAAAGATCGTTTACGGTTACCCCACTGCTAGCTCCCTGAACCGATATGCCCGATATTACCGGAACTCCTACATGCCATTTTTGTGAGGTCTTTGCCCCTGGGTTTATCATTAAAGATTGGGGAATCTCATAAAAGTCGTACAACAACTGCTTGTTTTGGG
Source organism: Flagellimonas sp. ABD4_174 (assembly GCF_056160185.1). Taxonomy (NCBI): domain Bacteria; kingdom Pseudomonadati; phylum Bacteroidota; class Flavobacteriia; order Flavobacteriales; family Flavobacteriaceae; genus Flagellimonas; species Flagellimonas sp. ABD4_174. Next base: position 1,105,071 of record NZ_JBSWWP010000001.1, on the reverse strand, counting down.
CAAAAGTAGTTGCACAACAAAAAACAACGGCTGAAAAAATCTTGCATACCATTCTCATAGCAGCTCAAATTCAAATTCCGCCCCAGAACGTAAAATAACCTTTGGATCCTCGTTGGAAGATACACTAGTACTATCACTTAAATTATTACCGGATATCCGTAAACCCGAAGTATTGATAAGAACATCCAAACTTTTTCCTCCCGGTCCGTAATACACATCTCTGGTTATTATATCTGTTGTATTGGCCGGGACGTTAAAAACTTCTGTGTCCAAAACCTGACCATCTTCACTTAAAAAATCGATGGTAACCCGTAGTTGTTTGCTTGTTGTATTTTCCAATTCGTAAAGAATTGTCCCTTCCAACAAACGTTCCGAGACGTACTCTTCATTAAAAGCATCAAAATTTACTTCCTGAAAATAAAACGAATTAAAAGGACCTGCTTGATTTATAGAAGCTTCGTCCGATTCCAGATAAAAAATACCTGTGGACAAAGTCGGGGTAAGACTTAAATCTTCGATCTGATTAAAGTTTTGTTCTTCGGTACAAGAAACCAAGGTACACAGGCAAGCCGTTACCAAAGCAAGTAAATAGGGTAATTTTTTCATAGCCAAAAAATGGGGTATGCCACTTTTTAGATAACTCTATAATATGCTTTTTATTTCAATAAGATCGTTAATCATTCTACATTCACCGTGATTTGGATCATTATGAAAATTGTAGTGAAGCACTTGCATCCCCATGGCCTTTGCCCCCAAAATATCGGCTTCCAAGCTATCCCCAACCATAAGTGAATTTTCTGGTCTTACCTCGGCCAGGTCCAAAGCCAACTTAAAAATATGCGGATTCGGTTTTTTAACCCCTGCCATCTCCGAATCTATTACTTTCTCAAAAAAATGGTGTATGCTGCTCCCTTTCAACTTTTTGTTCTGCACTTCCTGAAACCCATTGGTAATAATGTGCAATCTGTATTTTGGAAATAGATATTCCAGAACGGTAAGCGTATTGGGCAATAGATGGGTAAACGATGACAAATGCGCAATATAATCGTGGGCCAGTGCATTGATCATATCATCGGAAATGGATATGTTCAGAACATCAAAAGTTTTTTTCAACCGTTGGTATCGCAACTCCGATTTACTTATATCATTTTTACGATACAAGGCCCACATTTGTAGGTTGATGGGGGCATAAATTTCCAAAAACCCATTTAAATCCACTTCTACTTTATGATGGTCAAGAATTTTGGCAAATGTAAGGGCCGAATTCCTCTCAAAATCCCATAGTGTGTGATCTAGATCAAAAAAAATATCGGTTACTTTATGTTCAAACATAATAGCGCTTTAACATGGCTTGATACAGTTCCATCCAATCCCATTGTTGTTTTCCACCCAGTAGTTCGTTGGAAAACACAAGGACAAATTCTCCCTTGACCTGTTTTACCATTCGGTACAAATTGTCCATTTTTTCAAATACCTCTTCCTTTTTCTTGAACTTGAGCAAGGCATAATCGTGCATGGCGAAGGGGTGTATTTTAATGGGCTGCCTCACCTCGGTGTTTATATCGTAAAAATAAAAAGGTGTGCAAGTGCCCGCCCTAAAACCTATTTCGTGTGTATAGCCCATAGAAAAATCGTCTGTAAATTCTGTTTCCACCAAGTTTCGGTATGTGGCCGGAACGTTGACTTTATTATAGCGGAGCCTGGCATAGTTGATGGGCCTATTGATCAAATTGCCCAACTGCTTCTTTTCTTCTTTAAGCACATTCTTGTCCAACGAGGATACAAAAGAGGTACTAAGGGAGACTGCACTATAATCCGCTACGGATTTTATTAGGTAACGGAACTTGTTATTGTTTGTGGATATGTTCTTATCGTGGGCCGAATGCTTGGCGAATTGAAAAAAGAACATGGTCTCGATCGGAAACCTTTTGTGTATTTCCACCAGTTCCAAAAAATTATCGTAAGGATCTTTTTTGATGCCCAATACAACGGAAATACGCTCCCAAACTTTTCTGAACTTGAAATTGCCCAAATCCAATAAGAGCCCTCCAATGGTTCTTGATGGCCCTCTAAGGGCGTAGGCATGGGAGGTGGTAACATTAATGATCGATGTAAACCGATACCCATTTTCCTTATTTTCCAATTCCGGAAAACGCTCTTTCAAAGCTTTGAACAGCTTGTATGCCCACAGATCTACCACTGGCAGTTCTAAAAAATTGTTTTGATAAGCAATACTTTCCTTTACGGGAAATCTGCCCACACTATCCTTTACATGAGGCAAATACTCTTCATACCTACTCAATAGAAAAAAACTTGCGGAAAAAATATCGAAAGGTACCGTGCTTTTATCTCCCGCCGAGAAAAAACAAGGTATGTCGTCCCAATCGGCGACCTTTATATCCAGATCATTAATGCCCTGTTCGAACAAAAGGTCGTTGCTTCGAATAAAAAACTCATTTTGCAACGGTTGTTTGGAATAGGTCATCTTGGGGCCGTTATGCTTTATAAAGTCTTCCACCTTTGTGGTAAAACCTATCTCCACTCCCAAGATCCTTTCAAAAATCTGTTTGGCAGTATATGTTAATCGGTTGGTTACCTTATGGGTAAATATCAATAACATGGGCTATAATATTCCTTTGTCCGCAAAACTAAGATAGTCTTGTCTGGCCAATATCAAATGATCTAATATTTTAATGTCCAGAGATTCCGAAGCTATCTTCAACTTGTCGGTAAGTTGTTTGTCTGCCTCACTGGGCCTTAACGTACCCGATGGATGGTTGTGTGCCAAAATCAATCCGACGGCACCCAGTTCCAAAGCTAGTTTGAGCACCAACCTAACATCCACCAAAGTTCCGGTTATCCCTCCCTTGCTCAACTGGCATTTATGGAGCACCTTATTCGAATTATTCAGGTACACTATCCAAAACTCCTCGTGCGGCAACTCGCCGATCAAAGGGTAGAGCATCTCGTATGCATCGTAGCTACTTTTAATTTTTGTAATCTTGGCGGTATCTTCCGTTCTCCTTCGTCGACCTACTTCCAAAGCCGCGGCAATGGAAACCGCCTTGGCTTCCCCAATACCTTTAAATCGCATTAATTGGTTTACGGAGAGCTTCCCAAGTTCGTTAAGGTTATGGTCGACCGATGCCAATATCCGTTTGGCCAGCTCCACGGCGCTTTCCTCCCTACTGCCCGATCCAATCAAAATAGCGATCAATTCTGCATCGGACAATACTGAGCTTCCTTTTTGCACCAATTTTTCTCTGGGACGATCATCGTCCGCCCAATTTTTAATGGAAAAAGAAGCTAGTTTATCTTGCATGGCCTAAAGATAGAAGAATAATTTTATGTGATTTTTAAATTAAACATCTCAAGATAAAGCTGTTCCACCGATCAAATCAAAATTTGGTCTGATTAGGTCAAATGCCTTCACTTAAGCAGTTCGGTCCCTTCTTTTCCCAAAATCCTTATAGATTGATGGATAATTCCCTAACATCACCAAGGCGATTATAGGTATATATATTGAACAGTAGCTCCTCATATTCCAATTCTTCCGAAGAATCGAACAAGGATATGAAGAAAATGCTATTGGAATGCAAGCTTGATAGATTTAAGTTTTGCGAGGTGGCATAGGTCAAAAAATCATCGGGAAATTCAAAAGATTCAAACGGTAATACAAAAGTTTCTTCCGGCTCATTTGTAAAGGACCACTTAAGTCCTGCGTTGGGATCGTGCGTTGTTAGAATGGAAAGGGTAAACGTATCGAATTCGCCGGCCAGCGAAAGAGTTGTTCCATTCCGTTGAGCGCTCCAATTCGGTATTTCGGTTATATTTTTTAAGCCCAAGGTGGAAGATTCATATCGTTTAGAGTTATTAAGCTGCATGGTAACCGTGTTCCTTACCACACCAAATTCCGAAATAACCGGTACCTCTATTTTATTGGTAAGATTATCGGAGAACTTAGTATCATAAATGTAGTGGTACGCATTGTTGGAATAAGCTTCAGCATCCTGAAATCCGACCACACTCAAAGCATGTGAGGTCACTGAGCTCGGAATACTAATATTTTCAATGCTTTGAGGTGTTTTAAATTCGGAATAAGAGAGTGACGAACTCGACGGGTCTTCCATAAATACATATTGATAATCCCCAACATTAATCTGATCATTGCTAGGGAATGAAAAATTGGAAGTATAGATAAATGCTTTATCAATGGTTTGTTTTTGCGACCTGAATGGCAATTGTGCAGTAAACCCTTCGGATTCCTCCACAATGTTTACAGCTTTTGCACTATGATCTTTTCCGATGGTCCAAAGCGAATTTGCCAGTTTACTTGTTGGAACACCCGATACCCCAATAGTAACAGGAGTGCCATATGGTCCGCCATTATAGGTGTGCTCTGTAAGTACTCCTCCGGTAACTTGAAAATCGATCAAATTTGTACCTGGTTCTATGTTCGCAATGGAATTTATCGTCGCTTTTCTTGTAGACTGTGGTTCCAAAATATAAGAAGTCACCACTATTGGCTGTGGGGAGAAGCTATCTTCGGCATAAAGTTTTACGTTCTCGACTTTCCGTTCAGTTTCAATAAACGCAAGTAGCTCACCTTCTAAAGAATTGACCGAAAATAGCACTTGCTGGCTATCGGCCACCAAGGGTGCCGCTATACTTACCAGAAGTTTTCTCAGCTCAAAAGTTTCACTTTGTTCAACGCTGTTGTCTTCTCCATCCCGGGAAACCAAAGTAAGGGTATTCTCCCCGGAAGGGTAATCAAAGGGGTCCACATCAAAAGAAAAAGATTTTTGATCGCTCATGTATATTTCTTGTCCATTGATCAAAACCTCGGTAGAAACTACATCGGACTTGTCCTCAACGGTGATATTAAAAGTGGTTGTGACTTCCACAGTGGCCACCAAATTGGAAATAGTGACAGTTGGCGGTGTTGTATCCAACTCTTCATTGGTTTCATCCGGTGGTAAGGTCCCGGGGGTTTCATTTTCTTCAGAATCACAACCAAATACCAAAAACAATATCATCAGCAAGGGTAAAATCTCTTTTCTTATTGATATACAGGGATTTATTTGTTTCCCCAAGGGGATAATTTGGCCTGCCTTATTTTCTTGAAAAAAGTAGGTCTGTTTTATATGCATGGCCTAAAGATAGAAGAATAATTTTATGTACCTTGGGCATAAAGAATTCAAAAATGAAATCGCTTTTTAGTCCCGAGGCCCACAAAGAAATATTGGAACGTATCGATAACCTATCGAATTCTTCCGAAAGGCAATGGGGCAAAATGGAAGTGGGTCAGATGCTGAATCACTGTCAATACCCACTAAAAATTTCGTTAAAAAGATACAATCCCAATAACCGACCCAACATAATGCTGAAACTTATGGGGAAGTTTTTCAAAAAAAGCCTGTACAACGATAAACCATGGAGACAAAACCTTCCAACGGCCAAAGGTTTAAAAGTAACCGAGTCCAAAGATTTTGGCAAGGAAAAAGATAAATTGATAGGGTTAATCAATGATTTCCATCAAGAAAAAGATAAGAAAGAATGGGATCCACATCCGGTTTTTGGCTCGTTTACCCCAGAGCAATGGGGACAAATGCAATATAAACATCTGGACCATCATTTGCGACAATTTGGGGTTTGAGAATCTTATCCAAAAGTTGCCATGGCCTCGTAAAACTCGACCTCATCAATACCCATTTGTTGACATATCCACTTGGCCCCTGCCATACATCTTAGTTTTTCCTGTCCAGAAATTTTCAAGGGCATTTCACCATCCGGGGTATCCACAAACACTTCACCATCCATTACTTGGTATGCCGGGGTTGAATATGGAAATTTTCGGATAGGGTTTTCAGATGCTTCGACCCGCTTTTTAACCTCGACATCCTCCTCATTATAGGTAATGCTACCGCCTTTTACAACACTGTCCACAAACTTACCGTACGTCTCGGCATAGTTTTCAAAATCTGGTTGCACCGAAGTTTCATCATAATAAATATCGCTCAGTAAAGCTATGTTCGGGGGAATGGATTGGAGTTGGAAACCTCCTTCCACGATTACATTACCACCATCGATGATCACAAAATCGTTCTCCTCTGTCAAACGAATTTCAGTGGATTTGGACAAAACATAGTCAACCTGAAGTTCGTTGTAGACGCAAACATGAAAAACCATGGCAGCAACCGTTGCACTGTTATTGGTCCCCGCTATAACCACCCTAGTTTTAAGTTTGGTCTGCTCGAACAAAAATTGGGAACAGGTCAGTATATTTAAATTGAGTTCCTTTGCCTTGAGCAACTCTGGATTATCAGGTTTTACATTAGGACCGAATACCACTGCGTCCAACCGATCATGGATTTTATCGGTAAACCAACCTGCTTTCTGGGCAATCTGACCCCGCTCTTTTACACCCGATGAGAGGGAATCGTTGAATGTTTCTTCGCTGCCGGTTACAGTTGCCCCTTTTTTGTACAAGGCCACGGCCAAATTCAACATGTTTATTTCGCCCAAACCAATAAAATGTACCTGCATCTTTTGTGTTTTGAACCGCAAAAATAACCATTGCCGATGCCATTGCAAATAGGGGTGTTCGATATTCCATTTGGAGCCAACTCCAAAAATCATCAAAAACACAAAACTTTAAACCATCTGTACCGATAAGTCTGCATTAAGTACATGCAAGCCCGCCCTAAAAATTTTTTTTATTAGTTTTGTGACTTCTAACCTCAAAAAGCATATCGCGTTGTAACCCCACAACCGATTTTTAATTGTTTTTAATACCGTTGTTTTCAGTTCTTCCCCGAATTGACCTACAACTTTTTGACCTACTTAAAAATGACAAAAAACAACCTTGCCCATATTTGGCATCGTGCTTTTGGGGTTTCTTTAATGTTCTTGACTGTTGTACAGTCAATGTATTCCCAATGTGCTGGAGAGGACAATACGATAACCGTTTGCAACAAGTATGATGATATCTCGAATAAAACTTTTGATTTATTCACAAACTTGAACGGAATGCCCGACCCAGGTGGTACTTGGTCCACACCAAACTCCAACATCATTGGTGCCTTGGACACCAATACAGGAATACTTAACCTTTGGGCAGTAAGCTATTCTGGGGAACATCAGTTCACCTACACCAATCCAAATTGCAACGAATCTGCTACCATCACACTGTTCTTAGGCGGTTACGCTGGACAAGATAATATTGATGGAAGTGCGAATGCGTGCAGTGATGGACCCGTAAACATGTTCAATTTTTTAGGAAGCTTAATAGATGGAGAGGTTCCAGACTTTAATGGTGTTTGGGCTGAGGACCCCAATACAGAAACGGGTTTTTTAAACGGCAATCTATTTGATGCGCAAGCTGCAGGTCCTGGAGAATACATTTTCACCTATACCGTACCCGCAGTGGATGTATGTCCAGGAATGCAATCCACCGTAAATTTAGAAGTACACGAGGCACCAAATTCTGGTGAACCTATCGACTTTATAGTATGCACTACAGACGACCTATCCGGTTTTACAAATCTGGATCTGAATAGTTTACTAAACAATGAAGATCCAAATGGAGTATGGTCCGAAGTCAGTACCAATCAACTTGAAAATCTTCAGGACCACTTTGTGAATGTGGATGACATCAACACAAATCATGGATATGGGAGTTACAGTTTCACTTACACCGTTCAACCCTCACATCCTGTTTGTCCAGAATCTTCCACTGAAATTTTCATCATCATTCTTCCTACATTAAATGGCTCCTTGGAGTCCGAAAACTACTGTTTAGGAACACCCTACGAAGTTACTTTAAACTACGATTCGTCGCTTTTACCATCGGGACAATATCAAATTGATTATCGTGTCACCAGTAGCGAGGGAAATCAAGATGAGTCTGCCAGTATTCTCTTGGAAAACGGAACGGGCACGTTCAATGTGATGCCCTCGGCAGTCCCCATAAATGAAACAGTACAAGTAAACGTAATTGGAATAATAGGCACCTTACCCGAACAAATAATCTGCGATGATATTGATGTGGCACAGACAGAATTTTTGGTATCCAATCCAGTTGCTACCGCTGAGAATATCTGTCCTAACAATCTCGTGAACGTGAATCTGGAAAACATCTTGGATGCAATGGCGAATCCTACCAATGAAGTACATTCCATAGATTATGATGTAATACTTCCCGATAACGCTGTGGTAAACCTATCAGAACAGAATATTGCGTTTACCAATGGTTCTGCATCATTCCAAATTGCAGCGGAGCAATTTCAGCTCTCGGGATCATACACCGTAGAAATCACGGTTGTGGATAGTTATGAAATCGGCTGCACTATCAACACCGGAATTCAGGTACAGCCCATTCCCGAAGAAATTCAGTTGGATATTGCCGTGGACAACAATTGTGATGCCACATCAATTGATGTGCTTGTAGATGCCCCCAACCTTCCAAACGGAAGCTACACGATTGAATACGAAGTTGTGGAGCAAAATAGCCAAACCAGCCTAACGGACAACAGTATTAATTTTATGGGAGGAGTTGCTGTTTATGGAATCGATATTGCCAATCTCCCCGATGGAGATTACATGGTACTTCTAAAGAGTACACAAGACGACGCTACTCCCTGTAGAACACAATTCGAATTTGAACTACAAGAAGGTTTTTCCATTGGAGGAGAACCTATTGTGGTAGACGCAGAAGAACAACAATCCTTTTGCTTGAACAATGGCACCCCAACTTTGGAGGACATTGCGGTTACCACAAGTGGCTCTGTTTCCTTTTATCCAACTGCGGACAGTCAGGAAGCACTGCCTTTGGGTACTGAGTTGGAAGATGGCGAGGATTATTACATCTCCAGCACCGATCAGAACAACAACTGCGTCAGCGAAGAACGTACCAGGGTTCAAGTATCTTTTTTCACATCAGGTGTACCCACTACCAACAATTCCAATCCAGTTTTATGTGCTTCTGAAAACTTTACATTGTCAGATCTCTCAATATCTACGCCCAATGGAGGAAATGTGGTTTGGTACGATGCGGATTTAGGCGGGACCATTTTGGACCCGACAGAAATCCTTATTGATGGGCAATCCTACTATGCAGCAGAACAACTGGAAGGATTCTGCGAGAGCAACACCAGATTGGAAATTACACCGATCATTGTGCAACCTCCAATACCCTATTTAATCTCCGATGCACTCTTGGTCTGTGCACTGGATAATCCTACCGTAGCGGAATTGGAATCTCTTGAAAACGTGATTGCGGCAGAAGTGGAATGGTTCAACGTGGCGGAGGGTGGTGCGGCCTTATCTAGCTTCGAACTTTTGGAAGACGATACAGTTTACTACGCACAAAGTTATGATGTGGATACCGGGTGCATCAATACCAATAGAGTCCCCGTAGCGGTCGATCTCAACAATTGTGACCCCGAAAAGTATGGTTTCTTTATTCCAGATGCATTCTCTCCGAATAACGACAGCAGAAACGACACATATTATATTCCCAACATTGAAATAATATTTCCCGATTTCACATTGGAAATCTTTAATCGCTATGGCAATTCACTATTCAAGGGAGATGCCTCCAGACCTGCTTGGGATGGCTCTGGACCTAACGGAAAGACCGTTCCCAACGGGGTCTATTTCTATATCATCAATTTTAACAGGGAAGGTTATCAACCCAAACAGGGAAGACTATACCTAAACCGATAAGCAACCAAATCCATGAAAAGAATTCCAATAACCTTGTTATTATTTCTCAGTTTCGTCGGGGCAAAATCGCAGCAAGACCCACAATATACACAATACATGTACAACCTTAGTGTAATAAATCCCGCCTACACCACAAACGAAAGGGGACTTATCAATTTTGGAGCACTTTACCGGTCTCAATGGCAAAATGTTGAGGGCGCCCCTGAAACATTCACGTTTTTTGCACACGCCACCTTAAGTGACAAGGTGGAAACAGGAATTTCCATCATAAAAGATGAGATTGGGGACGGCGTTCTTTCAGAAAGCAATATTAATACGGACTTTGCGTATATTTTACAACTGGACTCCAAAAGCAATTTGGCCCTTGGTCTAAAGGGCGGCATTACCTCCTTTGAGACCAATTTTAACAATTTGGTTTTTCCAGAATTCCAAGAAGATGATGCCTTTAATGAAAACATCAATAGTATTTTCCCTACTATCGGAGTCGGGGCATTTTACAATAGATCTAACTTTTACGTCGGGGTTTCGGCCCCTAACCTACTCACCTCAAAACATATTGAAAACCAAGATGGAGTTAGGCGCATAGGTTCGGAGGAAATACACTTGTTTTTTACATCAGGTTATGTATACACCATAAACCCTGACTTTAAATTAAAGCCCTCAATAATGACCAAAATGATGAAGGGTTCACCTATTTCGTTGGATACTTCCTTAAACCTACTTTTCAATAACAAGTTTGAGACTGGACTTTCTTATCGGTGGGAAGATGCCGTAAGTGCCATGTTCAACGTGTACGTGGCACCTTCCGTTAGAATAGGCTACGCCTACGATTATACATTGTCCAACTTGGGAAGCTTCAGTTCTGGATCGCATGAAATTTTTGCTCTTTTTGACTTGGATTTGCTGGGATTGAGAAAAGGATATGACAAATCTCCTAGATTTTATTAAACAATGAAAAAGTTACTCTTTATCCTGCTTATTGGGTTACAACCTTTATCTGCACAGCAAGAATTGGAACGTGCCAATACTTATTTTGAAAGGGCTTTTTATAGTGATGCAATCCCTTTGTACGAGGAAATTTTATCAACCAATCAGAGTCAGCAAGTTTTGCAAAACCTTGCGGATTCTTATTATAGGACCTACGACATGCATTCCGCGGCGCGTTGGTACAAGACACTTACTTCAAGAGCAGGAAGAATTGTCGATGCTTCCTACTATTTCAAACTTAACCAATCCTTAAAAGCAATCGGAAAATATACTGAAGCGGAAAAAGCCCTGCAAAAATATTACCAACAGTTGGGAGATTCGGTACCCATTGAAAAAGCACGAAAGGATAACGTATACCTGAATTCCATTAAAGACAATGGCGATAGATTTACTATTCAAAATTTACCTTTGAATACAGCTGCTTCGGAATTCGGGGCGATTCAAATAGATTCCAACCTAATTTACACCGCAGCTGAAAAAAACAACACTTCATTAAAGAGAAGATACCGGTGGAACAACCAAAATTACCTCGACCTTTACTTCCATCCTATCGTTAAAATCAAACAAAATGACGCTTTCAGCAAACCTCTTCCGGGTAAGATAAATACCAAAATGCACGAAGGAACCTTTGCCATGACCAAAGATCGAAAGACCCTATATTTTACACGAAACAATTTTTTACATGGCAAAAAACGATCGGACAATAAAAAAGTCTCCAATTTAAAGATTTACAAAGCAGAATGGATTGATGACGAATGGTCGAACATTACAGAACTGTCCTTTAACAGTGATAGCTTTTCGACTGCCCACCCGGCATTGAACGAGGACGAAACTAAATTGTATTTCTCCTCCGATCGTCCTGGTGGTTTCGGTTCATTTGATCTGTACAGTGTTGATATTATTTCCCAAACAGCTTTTGGTAACCCTATCAACCTTGGCTCAACCATCAATACAGATAAGAAGGAACAATTCCCGTTCGTAGACACCCAAAACAACCTTTACTTTGCCTCCAATGGTCATCCTGGTTTTGGTTTGCTGGATATTTTTATCTCAACGTTTGAATCAGGAAACCATACAAAACCCGACAACTTAGGGTTGCCCGTAAATAGTGGGTATGATGATTTTGCGATTTCTTTGCACACATCCAAAGAAGGCTATTTTTCATCAAACCGACCTACTGGCAAGGGAAGTGATGACATCTATTCTTTCAAAGAAACCAAACCCCTTATCATAAAAGATATTGATGACAGCCCAACAATAGTATCCCAGACTAAACCTGTTATAGATAAAAATGAAAGGCCAGAAGAAGGCACCATTGTGCGGAAGGACGACAAAACCTTTATTAAAACCCAACAAATCCATTTTGATTATGACCTTTGGTATTTGAGAAAAGATGTTAGAAGTCGATTGGATGTGGTTGTTCGCATAATGAACGAACACCCTAGTATGAAAATTGAAGTCGGAACCCATACCGACAATAGAGGAGATGACAAGTACAATTTGGAACTTTCCCAAAAACGAGCCAATTCTGTCAAGGAATTCTTGGTTAACAAAGGTATTTCCGAAGAAAGGATAACAGCGGTAGGGTATGGGGAATCCAAACCACTTGTGCAATGCGGAACTGAAAACGATTGTACCGAACAGGATCACGAGCAAAACAGGAGATGTGAGTTTTTAATCATTGAGCAGCATTAAATCCACACAAAGCATTTGTTTTAGATTGAGTCCATTTTTATTTGATATATTGTTATTTTTCCAAAAAATAGCAAAATGAACCTATCAGAAATTGAACCAAGGGAAATTATGCCCGGTTACCACGGTAAATTAGTGCACGGAGAGCGGATGAGCTGGGTGTTTTGGGATGTGGAACAAAATGCGGAAGTACCCGAACACCAGCACGACCACGAACAGATCATGCACGTAGTGGAAGGTACTTTCGAATTTACCCTGAATGGAGAAAAAGGAGTGTACAAGCCCGGTGATGTTGTAGTAATTCCATCCAACATTCCCCATAGCGGAAAAGCCTTGACACCTTGTAAACTAATGGATATTTTTAGTCCTGTAAGAGAAGAGTACCGATAATCATGAATATATCATTAAAGGGAAAAAAAGCCCTAGTTGGAGGCAGCAGCAAAGGGATCGGCGAAGCCATAGCAAAACAACTTGCAGCTAGTGGCGCCAGTGTGACCCTTATGGCACGTAGCGCAGGGCGGATGCAGGAGCTCATTATGGAAATGGACAGCTCCCAAGGGCAACAGCACCAATTCCTTTCAGTGGATTTTACAGATTTTGAGGCCTACAAGGTAAAAATATCAGCCTTCTTCGAGACCAATACCGTGGATATCCTGGTCAACAATACACAAGGACCCGAAGGCGGAGGTGCATTGGAAAAGAAAGTGGATGATTATCAGAACGCGTTCGACTTGCTGTTCAAATCGGTGGTATTCACCACGGAACTTGCCCTAAAGCATATGCAAGAGCAACAATGGGGGCGCATCATCAATATAGCATCCATATCGGTAAAGGAGCCCTTGAATTATTTGGCACTTTCCAACACGATACGGGCCGCAGTGGTTACCTGGGCCAAAAGTTTGGCGTACGATGTAGCCAAAGATGGCATTACCGTGAACAGTACGCTAACAGGTTATTTTGATACTGACCGAATTGCCCAGCTGAACTCTAAAAAAGCAGAAAAATTGGGTGTTTCCCCAAATGAAGTGCGCTCCAACATGGAAGAGCAAGTACCTGTAAAACGGATTGGCGACCCAAAGGAATATGGCTATTTGGTTGCCTTCTTGGCATCGGAACAGGCGGCCTTTATTACGGGAACCAATATCCCGATTGATGGCGGACTGCTAAAATCGTTGTAAATTAAAGACTCATTTTGTCCTTGAAAATATAAGATTGCCTGCGGGAAACTTCCACCTCTTCCCCATTCTTCATGGTAAGTTTTAACTTCCCGTTGAACCATGGCACTACATTTTCAATATAGTTGGTGTTGACAATCTGTTGGCGATTGGCTCTAAAAAAAGAATCTTGGGGCAATTTTTCCTCAACCTGGTTCAAGGATTTATATAGTAATGGTTTTTTATCCTCAAAATGCACCCTGGTATAGTTCCCAACAATTTCGAACAGGGTAATATCCCCTATTTTAACCAACCAACAGGCTTCCCCATCTTTAATAAAAATTTGACTGGTCTCTGTCAAAACCTTAACGTTGGAAGCAATCTCCTCCTTGGTCACCATTTTTTCACGTACCTTTTCCAAGGCCATATCGAAACGCTTACTGCTAACAGGTTTCAGTAAGTAGTCCAACGCATTGTACTCAAAGGATTTTATAGCATACTCGTCATAAGCCGTGGTAAAAACAGTAATAGGGACCTCATCCAACATTTCCAATAGATCAAAACCATCTTTCTCTGGCATGTTAATGTCCAAAAACAACAAATCCGGCGACTCGGATTCTATCAGCGCCACCCCATCGTCCACATTTTCCGCTTCACCTACTAGCTCTAGATCATCGTGGAGTTTTAAAAGCTCCTTAAGCTCGTTCCTAGCCAGTCTGGAATCTTCTACGATTACCGCCTTTATCTTCATGCCAATGGTATTTTAATTTCTGCCACTACTTCATCGGATATTTCCTCTAATTTAAAGGAAGCTTTATCGGCGTACAACAATTTAAGGCGCTGTTCTATGTTCTTCAACCCCAATTTGGTGGAGCCCTTGGAAAAGTTGAGTTTCCCGGTATTCCGAACAATAATGAACAAATCGCCGTCCTTTTTATAAATGGACAAGAGCACCCGCCCTCCATTTTTTAGATTGGAAATGCCATGCTTTACCGCATTTTCTATCAACAATTGAATGACCATCGGAGGGATTCTAAGATCGAACGTATCTTCCTCAATTTGTTTTACATACTCTAAACGATCTTCGAACTGAATCTTGGATAGATCGATATAATTGTCCACTACCTCCAGTTCTTCGTGTACCGGGATGTCGTTTACATTGTTTTTGGTCAAGGAGTAGCGGATAATTTCAGAAAGTTTAGTGAGCATCTCCCTGGATTTTTCCACATCTTCCAACATAAGCCCACGGATATTGTTGAGGCTATTGAACATAAAATGTGGATTTATCTGACCTTTTAGCGTATTTAATTGAGCCTGCTTTAAAGTAGTGTTGAGCTCCAACCGTTCAATGCGGTTTTGGTTCACCTTTAAAAGCAATTTGATCACCAAATAGGTAATCGTCCATGCGCCGACCAAAAAGAGCGAATTCAGCACTTGGACCATTACTTTATCATAGCCTTCGAACATATGGATTTCCGACTCCGTGAGCTCCGGCCCAAATTCCACATATATATACCCAAAAAGGACATTAAGGAGCCCAAAAATTGCAGAGGCCACCAATGTGGACAAAATAATTTTAATGACTTCTTTGCCTCCAAAGGAATCAAAATGAACGTTCCTTTTAAGATACCAGCGCAAAATAGCGGTTGAAAACACACCTATAAAAGTTCCAACAACAATCGAAAACACGACCATCTCGAAACTGATCTTTTGGGGTATCAATGCTCCAATAGAGTTAATAAAAACCCATCCTAACAATTGAAGCGTCCAAAACGCAATATTCCTTTTCTTTGAACTTAATTCCATTCGCTAGGGTATCTACTGCCCAAATTTGCATTAAACTTACTCGGCACAGACTCTACTACGATTTTTGCGCCGCTTTCCTTTTAAAAAGACTGCAACAGGATTTTCTCTGTGGCAAAAATGCAATCCACATCATGGCGGAGCCAGAATAGAAGAATGGAAAATACATTGCATGTTCCCAGGAATTGAACTTTCCATAGATTCCTATCAACACCCCAAGGATACCCATGGCAAATACTATTTTTTGTTGTGTGCTCAGTTTTTTCATATTGATGAGTTTTTACCCCGATTAAACGGATTATAAAATTATGCTTACTAAAATTGAGATAATAAATTTAGCTAGTGCTATCATGACTGTTCTGCTTTTTAGATTTTATTTCTAAAGCGAAAGTAATGGACAACACTTCTTACGAGAAGTATTTTATGACAAGTGGTAATTTGGGGCAAGTGAACGGTAAATGTACTATATATGTGCGCCAATAATCCTGTAAACAGTTGATTTTAAGAACTATTTGGGCTGTGGTGGAAATTTGGAGAACACCTTTTTTACCACAGCTCTAAGTTTGGCTTCCCGTACACTGGGCGATGCATTATCCCGAAGTCCGCTCTCTGCCCTAGCCTGCCAGACAAGTGCATCTCGCTGGGCATCCACTAGATCAAACTGAATACTCCTTTGTAAAGTTGGGCCTCCCAATGGCAGTCCAACAGAAATACCACCACCAACATTTCTCCCTGTCCCCCCGATACCGACACCAACATTATTGTTCGGCGCACCTCTGTATTCATCGCTTATTATATTGAAAAAGAGTTCGGGTTCTTCGGCCAATCGGTAGCCACGGGCCTGTAAAGTTGAATCCAGTGCACTGAGAAGACGCCTTTCGTCCAATTGGCTCAGGCCAGACTGCATATCCGGATAATAATTATAGGTAGAGTAACTTAAAAAGTCGACCGTTTTATCATAATCGTAGTTCACCCTTACAGCACTACAGGAGAACAATATGAATACCGATAGTAAAGAAAGAAATTTGCGCATGATAAATCTTTGGATCCACTTAAATTTAACCAATAAATTGATCGGAAAAGTGAATATTGACGATTAATCGTTCAATAACTTCCAAAGTCTGTCCTTAAGTTGCTGAATACCGAGTCCGCTCACAGAAGAAATAAACATGTATGGAACATCCTTAAAATCTTCTTTCATATCCTCGTTCATTTCCTCGATAAGCTCATCGTCCAACATATCACATTTGGAAATGGCCACCAAGCGTTGCTTATCCAACAATTCGGGATTGTACCTCCTTAATTCATCCAGAAGAATATTATATTCTTGACTGATGTCCTTGCTATCGGCGGGAACCAAGAACAAGAGCGTTGCATTACGTTCAATATGGCGTAAAAAATAGTGTCCCAGACCCTTACCTTCTGCAGCTCCTTCGATTATTCCGGGAATGTCTGCCATTACAAAACTTTGAAAATCCCGATATTCAACAATCCCTAAATTGGGTTTTAGGGTAGTAAACTCGTAATTGGCAATTTTAGGTTTTGCGGAGGTCATTGCGGAAAGCAATGTGGATTTACCTGCATTGGGAAAACCAACCAGACCAACATCCGCCAAAACTTTAAGTTCCAAGGTAAGGTGATCTTCCTTACCGCTGATCCCGGGTTGGGCATATCTTGGAGTTTGGTTCGTGGCACTTTTAAAGTGCCAGTTGCCACGACCTCCCATACCGCCTTCGAGAACAATTTTTTCCTCACCGTCCTCGGTTATCTCAAAGAGTATTTCGTTGGTTTCAGTATTTCGTACCACTGTGCCCAAAGGCACCTCCAAGTACACATCTTCGCCATCGGCTCCTGTGCTTCGGCTTTTGCTTCCGTGCTCACCGTGACCTGCCTTAAAATGCTTTTTAAACTTAAAATGGACCAAAGTCCATAGATTTTTGTTCCCTTTTATGATCACATGACCTCCTCTACCGCCATCACCGCCATCCGGGCCACCTTTGGCCACATACTTTTCGCGACGTAAATGTGCAGAGCCTTTGCCTCCGTTACCAGAAGTGACATGCACTTTTACATAATCCACAAAATTACCCTCGGTCATAAATCCAATATCTTTTCAAAGGAAACTAATTATAGGGAATCGATCACTTTGCTCAAACGCCCGGTAATCTCATCAATGCCACCTATCCCGTTTACGGAGTGGAACTTCCCTTGTTTTTCATAATAGGCTTTCAAGGGAGCGGTTTTTTCGTTGTACTCATCAAAACGGTTGCGGATCTTGCTTTCGTCCTGGTCATCGGAGCGACCACTACTCTTGCCCCGCTCCAAAAGGCGTTGTACCAAAATATCGTCCTCAGCTTCCAATGCAATGGTTGCGTTCACCTTCATATCCTTGGACTCCAAGAAATTGTCCAATGCTTCTGCTTGTGCCGCCGTTCTGGGGAATCCATCAAAAATAAAACCTGCCGCTTCCGGGTTTTTTTCGACTTCGTCCTTCAACATATCAATGGTAACCTCATCTGGAACCAAATCCCCTTTATCAATATAGGACTTGGCCAATTTACCGAGCTCCGTACCGTTTTTAATGTTGTATCGGAAAACATCCCCCGTGGAAATGTGCTTCAGATTATATTTTTCCTTTAGGAACCCTGCTTGGGTACCTTTTCCAGCTCCTGGCTTTCCAAAAAGCACTAGGTTAATCATATCTGTTTGATTTAATTGGTAAACTTCTCTTAGGTTTCGGCCCAATTCATTATAATCCAGCCCATACCCTACAATAAAATCATCGGGAATTTCCAGGCCTACATAGTCGATGGCATATTCGCCATTGTACACATCGGATTTATAAAAAAGGGTGCCGATCTTAAATTCCTTTACATTGGTATTGGAAAATAAATGGACCAACTGCTTTAAGGTGCGACCGGTATCCACAACATCTTCCAAAATGATCACACTTTTTCCCTCCATCCCTTCTGGAACATCGAGGAGGGTCTCCACAATACCCGTTGATGTGAGACCTTGGTACGAGCTCAACCGAACAAAAGACACCTCGCAAGGATGTTGATAGGCTTTTAAAAAATCGGAAACAAACATAAAGGCCCCATTGAGCACACCGACAAATAGAGGTGTTTCGTCCTTATAATCCTCAGCGATCTCTTGAGCCATTTTTTCAATGGCGGCGAGGATTTTTTCTTCCTTAATATAGGGCTTAAAATACTTGTCGTGGAGCTTAATCAATGTGTTCAAGTTATCATCAGGTTGGCAAAGATAATATTTTTAAAGCTGCTAGGCCCGTTCAACTTTTATACCCTCGTGGATTTCACGTATTTTTGCTCACATTCAATTCACAAATCAATGCAAATTTTCTCTTCCGACTTTAAACTGGGAATTTTAGGTGGTGGACAACTGGGCAAAATGATGCTTTACGAAACCAGGAAATGGGACATACAGACCAAAGTGATGGATGCTTCGGCCGAAGCCCCTTGCAAAATAGCCTGTAACGAATTTATTCAGGGCAGCCTGATGGATTATGATGCTGTTTTGGCATTTGGAAAAGATGTAGATGTACTTACCATAGAGATCGAGAACGTAAATATAGATGCACTCGAAAAATTAGAGCACGAAGGAATCCAGGTTTATCCCCCGACCAAAACTCTAAGAACCATCCAGAACAAGGCCGTACAAAAGTTGTTCTATACCGATCACAATATACCCACTGCCCCATTCACCCGATTTGCCTATACTTCAGAAATTGAGGACAGCATTCACAATGGAGGACTTTCCTTGCCGTTTGTTTGGAAAAGCGCCCAATTTGGTTACGACGGACAGGGCGTTAAGGTGGTCCGTAAAATAGAGGACCTTAAAGAGCTGCCCAATGTTGAGTGCATTGCCGAAAAAATGATCGATTTTAAAAATGAGCTGGCCGTTGTAGTTGCGCGAAACATCAAAGGTGAAGTTAAAACATACCCTGTTGTGGAAATGGAGTTTCACCCAGAAGCCAATCAGGTGGAATATGTAATCTGTCCTGCTCGAATTGATGATGCCGTAGCCAAAAAAGCACAGGAAGTGGCATTAAAAGTTTCGGAACATATGAAACATGTTGGTTTGTTGGCCGTAGAAATGTTCCAGACCAAGGATGATAAGATTATGGTAAACGAGTCTGCTCCACGACCTCATAACAGTGGCCATTACAGCATTGAGGCCTCGTACACCAATCAGTTCGAACAGCATATTCGTGCCATTTTGGGCATGCCTTTAGGAAAAACCGACAGTAAAGTGGCCGGAATTATGGTTAATTTGGTCGGTGCCGAGGGCCATACCGGGAATGTGGTTTACGAGAATATCGACAAAATATTGGAAATGGACGGGGTTACCCCACACATTTATGGCAAAAAACAAACACGTCCGTTCCGTAAAATGGGCCATGTAACCATCGTGGACGAGAATATGGCCAGAGCCAGAGAAGTGGCACAGCAGGTAAAAGAAACCATTAAAGTGATAAGCAAATAAGATATGAGCAAAGTAGCCGTGATCATGGGAAGCACAAGTGACCTTCCCGTTATGAAAGACGCCATCGATATTTTAAAAGAATTGGGAATTAATGTGGATGTGGACATTGTTTCGGCCCACAGAACGCCCGAAAAATTGTTCAGTTTTAGCAAAAGTGCCCACACCAACGGTTACTCTGCTATTATAGCCGGAGCGGGCGGTGCGGCACATTTACCCGGAATGGTAGCATCCTTATCGCCACTTCCGGTGATAGGGGTTCCCGTTAAAAGTAGCAACTCCATTGATGGTTGGGATTCAGTGTTATCTATTTTACAAATGCCAGGAGGTGTTCCCGTGGCCACAGTAGCCCTTAACGGTGCCAAAAATGCCGGAATCCTTGCCGCCCAGATTATTGGGAGCTCCAATAACGAGATTATGGAGAATATCATCGCCTACAAGGAAGGTCTCAAAGAAAAAGTGATCAAAGGGGCTGAGGAAGTCAAAAAATCTTTCTAATAATCTTTTTTGATTATGAACTATAATCAAATCGGTATTTTGCTAGGCATCTGTGCCATTGCTCTTTTTGGGCTGACCTTAAAAAAAGTCGACAACCCATATATAAAAGGACTTTGGAAAGGTGGTCTGCTGGTGTTCACCATTTATGCCGCTTTGCTAATTTTTATTGAAATTCGTTGGCAATTTATTTCGGATTATGCCAACACTTATGATTTGAACAATAATGGCTTTGTAGACCTCAACGAATACACGGATGAAGCCATGGAAGCCATGAACAAAAGAACCTACGGCGCCAATATCCGATTGTATGCCCCAGTAACGATGGCAATCATTTCATCTATTATTGGATTGGCTTATGTATTGAGCGACTGGGCGGTAATATGGTTAAAAAACAAAAAATAGATTTGACAACTATGAACAATCCATTATTGGAGCCATTTGATCAAGCTCCATTTTCCAAAATAAAGAACGAACATTTTAAGCCTGCTTTTCTTCAGGCCATCGAGGATACCAAAAAGGAAATCGATGACATTGTGAACAACCCAAAACCTCCAACTTTCAAAAACACGTTGGAAGCCTTGGATTTTTCCGGGCAACAATTGGATCGTATCTCGAGTGTTTTTTTCAATCTAAATTCAGCGGAAACCAACGAAGAAATTCAAAAAATCGCACAGGAAGTCTCCCCACTATTATCGGAATTCAGCAACGACATCACTTTAAACGAGGACCTGTTCAACAGAATTAAAACTGTTTACGAACAACGCGATTCTTTAGACCTTACCACGGAGCAGCAAACCCTTCTTGAAAAGAAATACAAGAATTTCAGCCGAAATGGTGCCAACTTAAAAGAAAAAGAAAAAAAACGCCTACGAGAAATCGATGCGGAACTCTCCAAATTAAAGCTCACGTTTGGCGAAAACGTGCTGGCCGAGACTAACAAATATGAAATGTTGCTAACGGATGAAAAAGATGTGGATGGCCTTCCCGAAGGCACCAAAGAGGCAGCAGCGCAACTAGCAGAATCCAAAGGCAGGCAAGGCTGGCTGATTACCTTGGACTATCCGAGCTATATCCCGTTTATGAAATACGCCAAGAACAGGGAATTGCGCAGAGAACTTTCTTTAGCTTTCGGCAGTAAAGGGTTTCATAATGACGAGCTGGACAATCAAGAAAATGTAAAAAAAATCGTAAACCTGCGCTTTGAGCGTGCCAATTTGCTCGGTTATAAAACCCATGCAGATTTTGTTCTGGAAGAGCGCATGGCGGAGACCCCCGAAAAAGTACTTGACTTCCTGAACGAACTTTTAGAGAAAGCCAAACCAGCCGCCGATCGCGAGTTTGCTGAATTGGAAGCGTATGCCAAAGAGTTGGATAATATTGATCGGCTTGAAAAATGGGACAGCGCCTATTATTCCGAAAAATTGAAGCAGAAACTCTTTGATCTGGACGATGAAAAACTAAAACCCTATTTTAAACTGGAGAACGTGATCAACGGCGTTTTCAAAGTGGCCGAAAAACTGTTTGGACTCACTTTTAAAGAGGTTGACACAGTGGACAAATACCACGAAGAGGTAAAAACCTTCGAGGTTTACGAGAACGATAATTTTTTATCGCTCTTCTATGCCGACTTCCATCCAAGACCGGGTAAACGTGGTGGCGCATGGATGACATCTTTTAAGCCACAATACACCTTGAACGGTAAAAATAGTAGACCACACATAGCAAACGTATGTAATTTTACCAAACCAACAGCCTCAAAACCTTCCTTGCTCACTTTTAACGAAGTGACCACGCTTTTCCATGAGTTTGGACATGCCCTGCACGGGATGTTGGCCAACACCACTTACCCTAGTTTATCCGGCACTTCGGTATACTGGGATTTTGTGGAACTGCCAAGTCAAGTAATGGAAAACTGGTGCTACGAAAAAGAGGCTCTGGAACTTTTTGCCCATCACTACGAAAGTGGGGAAATGATTCCCATGGAACTGGTTGAAAAGATAAAGGAATCGGCAACTTTCCAAGAAGGCATGGCTACGGTACGCCAATTGAGCTTTGGCCTTTTAGATATGGCATGGCATGGAAAAGACCCATATAACATCAACAACGTTAAAGCATACGAAACAGCGGCCTTTAAAAGCACCAACCTGTTCCCTGAAACACCGGAAACATGTATGAGCACATCATTTTCACACATCTTCCAAGGCGGGTATTCATCCGGCTACTATAGTTATAAGTGGGCCGAGGTCTTGGATGCCGACGCCTTTGCCCATTTTAAGGAAAATGGAATTTTCAATACTACGGTGGCCGATAAGTTCAAAGAACATGTCCTCTCGAAAGGAGGCACAGAAAACCCAATGGACCTTTACAAAAAGTTCAGGGGAGCCGAACCCAACATTGATGCATTGCTCGAACGGGCAGGTTTGTTGAAAACCAATTGATTTTAAAGTCAATCTTGATTGATATCATAAATTAGAGTTATATTGTTCTATAACTTAACGGTTTACCAAATACAAATGAAACGGGCAAAACAAATGTCCTAAACAATAATGCTATGTTCCCCCTAAATGTAATCAACCTTTAAAATGAAGCATTGGGATATTGAAGATATCAGCACAAGGGATTTGTTCGAAAAAACCTTAAAGATCGCAAAGGTCGGCATATATGAACTTAGCGTTGCATCCAATACAATATATTGGAGCGGAGTTACCCGAGAAATTACGGAAGTGCCAAGCGATTTTGTGCCAACACTGGAAAATATCAAATATTTTTTCAAGGAGGGAAATTGTAGGGAACAAGCCATACAGGCATTAAACCGGGCAAAGGAACATGGAGAACCTTTTGATCTGGATGTGGAAATGATAACCGCCAAAGGAAATCAGCGATATGTACGGAACATAGGATATCCAGAGTTCAGGAATGGCAATTGTGTTAAGATCATTGGCGTTCTACAGGATATTACGGAGCGAAAAAGAATAAAATTCGATTTGACCCGAAAGAACCAGCTCCTAGGTTTTGCCGAAAAAATGGCCCATATAGGCCATTGGAGAATAGATCCGGTATCCCAAAAATTCACTTGGTCCGAAAATATGTACAGGATAGCCGACTTTAAAATCGGTGTTCCAATGACCTTGGAAAAATATTTAAAACACATTCCCGGAGAGGATAGAAAAAAGATCTTGGAGCATATAGACAAATGCAACGAAACCAAGATATTTGAACCCTTCACCCACAGAATAAAACACAAAGATGGCAGTATACACCATTTTAAAGTCTTAGGAGAGATCATTGTTAATGAACAGAGAGAAATAGATCAGATAATCGGCACCTCTCAGGATATAACGGAATTTGTGCATCAGAAACAAGAATTAATAAAAAAGAACCAACAACTCAACAACGCCGAAAAAATCGCAAAAATCGGACACTGGCGCTGGTGTTTGGATACCGACACAGCCTATTGGTCGGATAACTTATATGAAATATCAGGAGTTGACAAAAACATCAAAGTTGATACCGAAGTATTTTTGAACACCATTTTCCATGAAGACAGAGAAGCCGTTAAGGCAAATATGGAAAACGCTGTAGCTACAAGAAATTTTGAGCCCATTGTTTATCGTATCCAGTTAAAAGATGGAACCCTAAAAACCATTAATACCGTTGGGCAGGCTATAACGGACAGCAAAGGAATGGTCCAGGAAATTCTGGGCACGTGTCAAGATATTACCGAACAAACCATAAAGGAACAAGAACTTATAATTAAGAACCAGCAGCTCAACCTTGCCGAAAAGATGGCCAAAATCGGCAACTGGAAATGGAACGCACTTACCAATGAAGTACAATGGTCCGATAACTTATACGACATCTACGGACACCCAAAAGACGCAGACTTAAGTTATGAAGTGTATTTAAACTATGTACATGAAGAAGATCGACCTTTTGTGGAACGAAAGATAGGCGAAGCAGCAGAAACAGGGGTTTACGAAGACCTTAACTATCGTATCCGGTTACAAGATGGTTCCGTAAAAACCATTAAATCCACTGGAATTGTCAATGTGGCCCATGGGCAAACCATTGAAATGCTGGGCACATGCCAAGATATTACCGATCAATTCAACAAAGCTCAAGAGGTAATTCAAAAAAACCAGCAAATGACCTTTGCCGAAGAACTGGCAAAAATAGGATATTGGGAATGGGATGTAGTGAACGACCATCTTACTTGGTCCGACAACATGTACCGAATCTTTGACATGGAGGTGGGCACTCCCCTTGGTTTTGAGAATGTGGTTGAAGCCATTCACCCCGACGACAGGGATATGTTCCGCGCCCATGCAGAGGAATTTATTGCAGAAAAAAAGTTCAGAAAGTTTATGCACCGTATTGTTTACGATAGTGGAGCGGTGAGAACCGTTGAACTTTATGGCGAGGTGGTAACGGACAGAGCAGGAAATGTTCTAAAAATGGTTGGGATCACACAGGACATTACAGAACAACGTATGTCCGAAATTAAGTTCCGGGGCCTATTGGATTCCGCACCGGACACAATGATCATTGTAGACACAAAAGGTCTGATACAATTGGCCAACAAACAAGCGGAAAAAATGTTCGGGTACAAGGCAACCGAACTTGTAGACCAACATGTTTCCATGCTCGTACCCAATCGCTTGTGGGATACCATGGAGTACCACGCCAACATATTTTTTAAAGACCCAAAACATACAGGACTGCCTGCCGATCTCGATTTCTATGTACAAAACAAAGCTGGTTTTCAAATACCCGTTCAGGTCACCCTTAGTCCTCTTGTAACCTCCGAGGGACTGTTGGTCTCCTTGGCCATTCGGGATATTACCGAACAAAAACAGAGTGCCCATCGGATTTTGGAAACCAATAAAAGTTTAAAGGAATCCGCAAACAAGCTAAAAATCCAGAATAAGCAACTGGCCGAATTCAACCATATAACATCGCATAATCTGCGATCGCCGGTGAGCAACCTAAGTTCCCTGATCAATATTTACAAGACGGAGGAGGACAGTGACCTGCGGGAGGAGCTCATAGAAAAAATGGAATCTGTTACCAATCATTTAACCTGGACTTTGGACACACTAGTAGAGTCCTTGGTAATAAAAAACAAGACCAACGTTGCCCTCGAAGAGACCATTTTTGAATCTATCCTCCAGAAGACAAAGGATATGCTAGCCGCCCAAATACTGAAGACCGAAGCAATTATTGAACATGATTTTTCCGAAGTCGAAAGCGCCATGTACAATAAAATTTATTTGGAGAGCATTTTCCTGAATCTGATCAGCAATTCGTTGAAGTATAGGGACGAGAATAGAAAACCAAAAATATTGGTGAAGTCCAAAATAGAAAATGGAAGGACCCAACTGGAATTTCGGGACAACGGACTGGGCATCGACCTTAAAAAAAACGGACATAAATTGTTTGGATTTAGCAAGGTGTTCCATCGTAACAAGGACGCCAAAGGCGTGGGCCTTTTTCTGACCAAGGCACAAATAGACGCCATGGGCGGAAAAATTTGGGCCGAGAGCGAACCGGGCATCGGCACATCCTTTTTTGTTAACCTAAATCATTGACCCCCATGAAACCTATTAATGTATGTATAGTCGACGATGATGATATCTATCAATTTACCATGAAGGTGACCATAAGAAACATCCCTACGGTAAAATCTACCCAAGTTTTTACCGACGGCGCCCAAGCACTCGAATATATCATCAACAATAAAAATGATAAGGATGCACTGCCCGATATTATTTTTCTGGACATCAACATGCCCGTAATGGATGGGTTCCAATTTATGGATGAATTCGCAGATCTGCTACCAAAGCTGAACAAACCCATACAGGTATATCTTGTATCCTCTTCCATTGACCCTAAAGACATCCGCAAGGCCAAAAGAAACGATGCCATTACCGATTATTTGATCAAACCGCTAAAATCGGAACAGGTAAAAAACATCCTGACCCAATTCAAATAAACTCAATTTTCCTTTTTTTTATAGAACTAAATTGTTGTTAAACCACAAACAATGTGTTAGGTAGGAGCAATTCATACGTCTAACCTGCCTCAAAACCTATGTTAAAACGCCAAAAACCATTACTTTTGGTTATTCGATAGGAATATGACCAAACATAAACTTCAACCGGACACTTGGGTAGATCAATATGCGGATTACCTCTTTAACTATGCAGTATCCCGTGTAAGCGACACAGAAATTGCAAAGGATTTGGTTCAAGAGACCTTTTTTGCAGGTCTTAATTCAGCTAAAAACTACAAGGGCGATGCTGCCGAGCGAACTTGGTTGGTGTCCATCCTAAAACGAAAGGTTATAGACCACTACCGAAAAATCAATTCAAAAAAAGGCAAAGCAGAAGTACGTATAAATTATAGTTCCGATACCGATGCTGAAGGTGATTGGCTGGAACAGCAGGTAGCCGACCCTTACAGTAAAGACGGCGACAATGTACTTGAGAACGAGGAATTGGGTGATGCACTACAAGATTGTATATCCAAATTACCCCAAAAACAAGCATTGGTTTTTAGCATGAAAACCATACAGGGCATGAGCACGGAAGATGTTTGTAATGAATTGGGTATAAATCCGTCCAACTTATGGGTAATGATCCATAGGGCAAGAACTGCATTAATGGGTTGTTTAAACGAAAATTGGTTTTAGCTATGAAGATTTCATGTGAGGAAGCACAGGGCATCTGCGATAAATCCCAATACAAGGAAGCAAGTTTTTGGGATATTATCAAGTTGCGCTTTCACTTGTTTACCTGCAAAGTATGCAAAGGATATTCCAAGAAGAACAACGAACTGACCTCGCTTTGCGATAGGGCCGGACTTACTGTATTGTCCGAAGAAGACAAGGAAAAAATGAAAAGGGACCTGGAAAAAAAGAATGCCTAACCGTATCTTTCCGAAAGCCAAAGCAGACCCAACCAAAAAATAGGGATTGCTTCTATCCAGAACATTACAAAATACTTGGAACGCATTTTTTTACCCATCTGCAAAACAAAAATCAATATTGCGACCAGGATCAGTCTGAGGGCTATTTCCTCGCTTTTCAGGTTGTCCTTTAAAAATGTGATCATAAAGAAAACCAAGGACAATATAGTTCCCAAGCGCCGGGTATTGCGTTCACCCAATAGTTGTGGTAAGGTTCTCAAACTCTTGTGGTCCCATTGTAAATCGCGGATTTCAAACGGTAGAATAAGAATCAAGACCAAAAGCATCCTCTGGATAAATGTAACTGCAAAATCCCAATCCAAGGGCATATCGGCATCCAAAACCGGCAGCAAGACCGTGAATCCGGCCCAAACAAAGGCCACAATATACACTTTAAGACCAGCTAAATTCCTTAAGTTCCTGGCCCTGGGCAATAAAGGAACCGCATAAAGTACGGACAATACTGCAAGACAAATGGTTGCCACCCATATTTTGGCATCCAATCGCATCAGAAAAAGAATGGCCATACCGAACGACAAAAAACTAAAAACTTGGATAAGCTTGTGGTACGCATTGGACACGATTATATACTTATAGGCCTCTACCCCATATTTTATAAAGTTGTAACAAACGATCACACTAAAAAAAATAAAGCCCAAAAGATATATATCGGTAGAGCTGCCCATCAAATAAAATGTTGCCCCGGCCATAGAAATAACCGAAACGGCCACATGGATACTGGCATCGAGATAAAAGTCGAATATAGCTTTTAAGGTTCGCATCAAATCATTGTCGCTTCTATTTCACTCAAGGTTAATTTGTGGTTAACAACTTTGTTCCCGTGATATTCAAAATTGACCATTTTCATCGAATTTATCCCTAATTTTGTGCACTTTATTGGATTGAACATGAACACAGAGGTTTTTGCTGCCAGGCACATTGGCATTACAGAAAAGGACTTGCCCCACATGCTCGAAACTATTGGGGTCGATAGTATGGATCAACTCATTTATGAGACTATCCCCGATGACATCAAATTAAAAAAGACACTTGATCTTCCCGAAGGGATAAGTGAACACGAATTCCTGAGCCACCTTCACAAACTGGCCGAAAAGAACAAGGTTTTTAAAAGTTATATCGGGCTGGGATACCATGAAACCTTGACACCATCGGTAATCAAACGAAATATATTGGAAAACCCGGGGTGGTACACCGCTTACACGCCTTATCAGGCCGAGATTGCCCAAGGAAGACTGGAAGCATTGCTTAACTTCCAGACCATGGTTTCCGACCTAACCGGCATGGAAATTGCCAATGCCTCGCTTTTGGACGAAAGTACCGCTGCGGCCGAAGCGATGACCATGTTGTTTGAATTGCGCAGTCGTCCCCAGAAAAAAGAACAAGTAAGCAAGTTCTTTGTATCCGAAGAGATTTTGCCGCAAACATTGAGCTTGCTCAAAACGCGGGCTATACCTTTAGGTATAGAATTGGTAGTGGGCAACCATGAAACTTTTCAATTTTCCGATGATTTTTATGGCGCTATGTTACAGTATCCCGGAAAATACGGTCAGGTCCATGATTATGCATCCTTTGTGGAAAATGCAAAAGCCAAGGATATAAAAGTGGCCGTTGCTGCCGATATTCTAAGTTTGGTTATGCTGACCCCTCCTGGAGAATGGGGCGTAGATGCCGTGGTGGGAACTACACAACGCTTTGGTATCCCCTTGGGTTACGGAGGACCGCACGCTGCTTTTTTTGCCACCAAAGAAGAATATAAGAGAAGTATCCCGGGCCGTATAATCGGTGTTACCAAAGATACTGATGGTAACCGTGCCTTGCGTATGGCATTACAAACAAGGGAACAACATATAAAAAGGGACAAGGCCACCTCCAATATTTGTACCGCCCAAGTACTATTGGCCGTAATGGCCGGGATGTACGCCGTTTATCACGGACCGGATGGATTAAAATACATCGCCGATAAAGTACACGGCTATACTAAAAAATTGGCCAAAAGTCTGGAAGCTTGTGGGTTTGACCAAGTAAACTCTTCCTATTTTGACACTGTACAAGTAAAAGTCAAAAACACGAAGCGCCTTAAAGAGCTTGCCGAGAAGAAAGGCATCAACCTATTTTATGTAGATGGGGAAACTGTGTCCATTTCGATGAATGAATCCGTTTCGGAATCGGATTTGAACACATTGATATCTTGTTTCCTTGAATCACACAATTTACAGGAAAAGTCTTTAATAGACTTAGAATTGGACGATGCCATACCCGCCGGTCTTCAGAGAAAAGCTCCATTTATGGAGCATGAAGTCTTCAACTCCTATCATTCAGAAACCGAGTTGATGCGCTACATCAAAAAATTGGAGCGTAAGGATTTGGCACTGAACCACTCTATGATTTCCTTGGGTAGCTGCACTATGAAGCTCAATGCAGCTTCGGAAATGCTACCATTAAGTTGGCCACAATGGGGCAATATCCATCCCTTTGCCCCACTGGATCAGGCACAAGGCTATCAAGAAGTTCTTCAATCCTTGGAGGAGCAACTGAACGTTATTACAGGTTTCGCTGCCACATCACTACAACCTAACTCGGGAGCCCAAGGTGAGTATGCCGGCTTAATGGTCATACGCGCTTACCACGAATCCCGTGGCGAAGGACACCGTAATATCTGTATTATTCCGGCGTCCGCACATGGCACCAACCCTGCTTCTGCCGTAATGGCCGGAATGAAAGTGGTGGTGACCAAAACAGATGACCAAGGAAATATTGATGTAACCGACTTGGAGGAAAAAGTGGTTAAACATGCCGAAAACCTTGCAGCCTTAATGGTAACCTACCCTTCCACCCATGGGGTTTTTGAATCATCCATAAAACAGATTACCAAACTGATACACGACCACGGTGGTCAAGTTTACATGGATGGCGCCAACATGAACGCTCAAGTAGGCTTGACCAATCCGGCCACCATAGGTGCAGATGTATGCCACTTAAACTTACACAAAACATTTGCCATTCCACACGGAGGCGGTGGGCCCGGAGTTGGGCCAATTTGCGTAGCTGAACAATTAAAACCGTTCTTACCGTCCAATCCCGTGGTTAAAACGGGTGGAAAAGATGCTATTACCGCCATATCCGCAGCTCCATGGGGCAGCTCATTGGTATGTTTGATCTCCTATGGGTATATTAAAATGTTGGGGGCCGAAGGTTTGACCAATGCTACCAAAGCTGCTATTTTGAATGCCAACTACATAAAGGACCGATTAAAAGGAAAATTCGATGTTCTTTATGCCGGTGAACGGGGCCGAGCCGCACATGAGATGATCGTGGATTGTCGTCCGTTTAAAGCCAATGGCATAGAAGTTACCGATATCGCAAAGCGATTGATAGATTATGGCTTCCATGCCCCAACGGTATCGTTCCCTGTAGCCGGCACTTTAATGATAGAGCCAACAGAAAGTGAAAGCCTGGCAGAACTCGATAAATTCTGCGACGCCATGCTTTCCATAAGGCAAGAAATCGATGAGGCCACAGCTGGAGAGCCCAACAACGTACTAAAAAATGCACCCCACACGCTTGGTATGCTAACCAACGATTCTTGGGATTTTCCCTATTCCAGAGAAAAAGCCGCCTATCCGTTGACCTATGTTGCCGAAAATAAGTTTTGGCCTAGTATTAGAAGAACCGATGAAGCTTTTGGGGATCGTAATTTAATTTGTACTTGTGCACCGATTGAAGAATACATGGAGGCTTAAAAACCTCGATGAGCATTGATATATAGCCCTGAAGACGTTATGCCTTCAGGGCTTTTTTGATTCCAATAAAGTTCCAGAACGGGACTGGGCATTGTAAGATTTATTATGCATGCATAATAAAAAACATACAATGATGTATCTTAGATCAAATTATCCTCAGCATGAAAATAGGCATATCCGGAACAGGAAGTTACATCCCCTCCATCATTACTACAAACGAAGCATTTTTGGAACATGCATTTTTAGAAACGGACGGTTCTAAATTTGAACAGCCCAATACGGTTATCGTAGAAAAATTCAAGGCCATAACCGGAATTAAGGCAAGGCGTTATGCAAAACCGGAATTAAAAACCTCCGATATTGGTTTTTTGGCCGCAGAAAAAGCGGTCCAAAATGCAGGAATTGACAAGGAAGAACTGGACTACATTATTTTTGCCCATAATTTTGGAGATCTTACTGCTGGCAAGACCCAAAGTGATATGTTGCCAAGCTTGGCTTCGAGGGTAAAACATCTTTTACGCATTAAAAACCCCAAATGTGTTGCCTACGATCTTATTTTTGGTTGTCCCGGTTGGGTTGAAGGAATAATTCAGGCATCCGCCTTCATCAAAAGTGGAATGGCCAAAAAATGTTTGGTTATTGGGGGTGAAACGCTTTCCAGGGTTATCGATCCACACGACCGCGACAGCATGATCTTTGCCGATGGTGCAGGAGCCGCCATTCTTGAAGCCAATGCTCCTTCGGGGGAAATTCTTGCCCACGCATCGGAAACATATGCCAATGAGGAGGCTTACTACCTAAATTTTGACAAGTCCAACAATCCAGAGCAAAACCAGAACACTAGATTTATAAAAATGCAGGGACGTAAAATTTACGAATTTGCCTGCATCAATGTACCCAAGGCTATGGCCGAATGTCTGGACAAGAGCGGCACGGATATTGACAACGTAAAAAAAATCTTCATCCATCAGGCCAACGAAAAAATGGACGAAGCCATAATTAAGCGCTTTTACAAAAGTTATGGCAAGCGTGTTCCAGAGAATATTATGCCCATGAGCATTCACGAACTGGGAAACAGTTCCGTGGCCACCATTCCCACTTTATACGACATGGTCCTACAGGGCAATCTCCCAGGGCACGATCTACAAAAAGGGGATGTTATCATGTTTGCCAGTGTTGGTGCCGGAATGAACATCAATGCCATTGTTTATCGGTATTGATCTCATCACAAAATCGATCTAACGTAAAAGTAATTTGGGAATTGTTATTTGTTTTTTGGAATTTTAGCCCATGTACGAAAACAACTTTCCCAATAAACGTTACAGGCACACCCTCGAGTTTTTGCAAAAACACGTTGACCCTGCCGAATCGATTTTAGACCTGGGGGTGGATAATCCTTTTTCGGAGATAATGAGGACCAACGGGTTTCAGGTGGAAAATACAAAAGGTGAAGATTTGGATGTGGACTTTAGCCGGGTTGTCCAATCGGATGTGGATGTAGTGACCGCTTTTGAAATATTTGAACATTTAGTGGCTCCTTTTAATGTTCTAAGGGAAATCAAAGCCAAAAAATTGATTGCAAGCATACCCATGCGATTATGGTTCTCCCCTGCGTATCGCAGTAAAACCGACCCATGGGACAGGCATTATCATGAGTTTGAAGATTGGCAGTTTGATTGGCTGTTGGAAAAATCGGGTTGGCACATTAAAGACACTGCCAAATGGACAAACCCTACCAAAAAAATTGGTATTAGACCGATTCTTAGATACTTCACCGACCGATACTATATTGTGTACGCTGAAAGGCCTTAATGCAACTTGGGATTATACCCACGATTATAGAAGAACATAGCCCATGAAAATAAGTATTGTTGTTCCCGCCCATAATGAGGCTGCCCATTTAAACGAGTGCTTAAACTCATTTGCAAAGCAGACCTATTTGCCCAATGAGCTCATTGTGGTGGACGATAATTCTACGGACGATACGTTCTTGATAGCCCAAGGTTTTGCCCAACAACATAACTGGATAAAAGTAGTAAAGCGTTTTTCTTCGGATGAACATATCCCCGGGAAAAAGGTTGTAGACACTTTTAATTTTGGTTTGGAACATGCTTCGGAATATGACCTCATTGGCAAATTTGATGCAGATATTGTTCTCCCAAACAATTATTTTGAACTCATTGTGAATCAATTTCAGGCCAATTGGAAACTAGGAATGTGCTCAGGACTCCTTTTCATCAAAAAAGAACACAAATGGGTCTATGAGAACATCGCCGACAAAAACCATATCCGAGGCCCGATCAAACTCTATCACAAAGCCTGCTTTAACAAAATAGGAGGCTTGCGAGCGGGTATAGGCTGGGACACAGTGGATATTCTTTTGGCCAAATTTCACGATTTTGAAACCTTGACACTCCCCGATCTTCTGGTAAAACACCTACGCCCTACCGGTCATGGATATTCTTCCAAAAACTACAGAGCCAAAGGTATTGCCATGTACAAAATGCGATACGGACTTGTGCTTACCAAAATTGCCGCCTTAAAAATGGCATGGCAAGCTAAAAGTCCATCGTTGTATTTATTCGCAATATTGGGTTTTATACAATCCTATTTAGGACAAACGTCCAAATATGTGACCAAAAAAGAAGGCAAGTTCATTCGAAAATACCGTTGGAAAGGGATAATCTCGAAATTGTCACAATAGTCAAATAGCTGATAATCAACTTTTAACATTCCCTTCTGTATAAAAAAAAGTGATTATACTTACAGGTTTGTCATTGTCAAGCTACAAAATTACCAATAAAGGACTTTTCATCAATTGAAAAGGGGCATTCATCAATTTTCATAACCCGAAACAGTAATCGATTTATAACTTTAATAGATAACAGAACTGTAGCATAACCTTATTTAATATTAATAGATCAAAGGTGTAAAACCCCGTACATCAAATGGATTGATTATTTAATCTTAAGGTTATGAAACCATCGTTATTCCACGACATTTTCAGGCTCTGCGTACTTTGTACGCTGTTCTTTTCCAATTCACTTTTAGCTCAGTTACCAGGTCAAAGCTCCTTCGATGATACAGGTTATATTGAATACATTACAGGCAATTATCCACTCATTATATCCATACCTCATGGTGGGTATTTGGTACCGGACGAGGTAGCGGATAGGGACTGTGATGGCTGTAATTATAAGAGAGACTCTTTTACTCAGGAAATTGGGAGGAGCATTACCCAATACTTTTTTAACGAAACAGGTCATTACCCGCATGTAATCATCAATCTTCTGGACCGCAGTAAACTGGACACCAATCGCCCCATTGAAGAGGGTGCGGATGGCGACCCCATTGGGGTGCAAGCCTGGCAGAATTATCAAGATTTTATAGAAGACGCAAAAACCAAGATTGGTCAAGATTTTGAAAGAGGACTTTTAGTGGACCTACATGGACACGGCCATCAAATCCAACGAATAGAATTAGGGTATATACTAACACATAACGATCTTAACACCACAGATGACGAGCTGAACGGACAATTTCACATTAATAGAAATAGTACTAAAAACTTGGTCAACGATAATGTTCTAAATCTAACGCATTCAGAATTGGTGAGAGGCCCTTTAAGCTTTGGAGCTCTTATTCATAACAAAGGATATCCTGCTGTTCCAAGTCCGGCCGATCCCTATCCCAATTTTAATGAACCATACTTTAACGGAGGGTACAATGTATATTACCATGGAGCTCACTTCAATGATAATTTTGATGCTTTTCAAATTGAGGCCGACCAAGATATCCGAATAAACGGTGGTGAGGCAGTAAGAGAACAGTTTGCTGAATCATGCGCAATATCAATAAAAAACTATTTAGGGCTCCATTATGGAATCGGAATTATTGATTATGACGAAGATGGGGCACTGTCTGATATTGATTGCGACGACACCAATGCCAACGTAAACCCCGATGCGGAGGAGATTCCCTACAATGGCATCGACGATGACTGCGACCCGGACACCTTGGACGATGACCTTGACCAAGATGGTTTCAACAATGCAGATGATTGCGACGACACCAATGCCAACGTAAACCCCGGTGCGGAGGAGATTCCCTACAATGGCATCGATGATGATTGTGACCCGGACACCTTGGACGACGACCTTGACCAAGATGGGTTCGACCAAGTCAATGATTGTGACGACACCAATGCCAACGTAAACCCCGGTGCGGAGGAGATTCCCTACAACGGTATCGACGATGACTGCGACCCGGACACCTTGGACGACGACCTTGACCAGGATGGGTTCGACCAAGTCAATGATTGCGACGACACCAATGCCAACGTAAACCCCGGTGCGGAGGAGATTCCTTACAACGGCATAGACGATGACTGCGACCCGGACACCTTGGACGACGACCTTGATCAGGATGGGTTCGACCAAGTGGATGATTGCGATGATTCCAATGCCAATGTAAACCCCGGTGCAGAAGAAGTACCCTACAACGGTATCGACGATGACTGCGACCCGGACACCTTGGACGATGACCTTGATCAGGATGGTTTCAACAATGCAGATGATTGCGACGACACCAATGCCAACGTAAACCCCGATGCGGAGGAGATTCCCTACAATGGCATCGACGATGACTGCGACCCGGACACCTTGGACGATGACCTTGACCAAGATGGTTTCAACAATGCAGATGATTGCGATGATTCCAATGCCAACGTAAACCCCGGTGTAGAAGAAGTACCCTACAACGGTATTGACGATGATTGCGATCCCGCAACTCTAGACGATGACCTTGACCAAGATGGTTTCAACAATGCAGATGATTGTGATGATTCCAATGCCGACATCAACCCCGGTGCGGATGAGATTCCCTACAACGGTATCGACGATGACTGCGATCCCGCAACTCTAGACGATGACCTTGACCAAGATGGTTTCAACAATGCAGATGATTGTGATGATTCCAATGCCGACATCAACCCCGGTGCGGAGGAGGTGCTAGACAATCAAATTGACGAAAATTGTGATGGGTATATTGAGGTTTCAATACCATTCGAACCCAAACCTGAGCCTGAACCCAAGTCTGAACAAGCATTATCAAATGCCTTTTTGATTTACCCCAATCCAGCCTCCCAAGTTTTATATGTGGTAAAACCGGACAAACATCACTTTTACATCGAAATATTTGACACAAGACAGCGTCTTGTAGAACGCTGGGAAAATCGCACTGCATTGGATATTTCCCACTTATCCAACGGTATCTATTTTTTAATCTACCACGATTTAACAGTTGGTAAAAGAATTGTAAAAAAACTGATTATACGTTAATAGATGATGGATACACTTCATCCGTCAATTGAAAACGGGCATCCGTCAATTCATACACACTTTTTATTGGTAAAATTCTTTTCTTGAGAGAAATAAACTACGGTTTATATCAGTAAAGGAAATTGTAAACGCCGTTCGCAATTTCTTATACCTAAACTTAACCTGAACGGCAAAAACTTAAACTTATGTATTATGAGAACAATGAACTTAAATGAAATGGAACAGGTTAGTGGTGGTAAATGCAGTGGAGCGGTAGAAGAAGCTAGTTTTGCTGTTAGTGGTAGCGGTCTAATATTTGCAGTTGCAGCAGTGGCTGCTGCATCAAACCCAATTGGTTGGGGAATGTTGGCTTTAGCAGCTACCTCAATGGCGCTTTCTACAGCTTCTTGTATGAATTAGTAAAAGAAAACTGGGACAATTTTTATTGTCCCAGTTTAAAACTTGAATATGAAAACTATAAAAATTATACGAAAGCCAACTCTAAACCTAAGAAACGGCACGATAAAAATATATTCCAACCAAAAAGAAGTAGGAGTTTTAGGCGACTACCAACAGGAAGTTGAAGTAATGGCAAATGAAGGGGACACTCTCTGCGCTAAATTTCAGTTCTGCTCTTCGAATATGTTTCAAGTTGACGACAAAACTGAAAAGGTTTTTTTGACCAGCTTTTTATCCAACAAAGCTTTTGTTTTGATTTTAAGTTTAATCTTACTTTCAACTCTTGTTGCCATAGTTACTGAGTACACATTCTTTGGTTTATTTCCTTTTATCATCTGTTTATATCCTTTTTATTACATCACCATTGGAAAAAAGAAATATTTAAAGCTTTCAGATAAGGAGAAATAAACTACGGTTTATATCAGAGTAGGAAATTGTTAATGCTGTTCGCAATTTCTTATGCTCTAACCTGAACGGCAAAAACCAAAATTTATCTATTATGAGAACAATGAATTTAAACGAAATGGAAAATGTTCTTGGTGGCAATGTACAATGTAATGGTTTTTATCTGAAGGATTAGGTGGAGTAGCTCTTATTATTGAAGTATTTGCATGGTGGACCGGCGTTGGCGGTGGAATTGTATTGGCAATTAGTGCCGCAGCTTATGCTGCAGATTTAGCTGGTTGTTAACAAGTAAAAACTGTAATAACGGGTTTCTCTACAGAAATCCGTTATTCAATTGAAAAATACAAAATATGCCTATTATAATATTAAAAAGAAAGAGAGATTACATGATTATTTTCAGAGCTTTAAAAATATATATAAATAATGAATTTATAGATTATTTTGAACCAGATGAAAAGATCAAAAAAATTGAAATCGAAGAAGGCTCTAAACTGAAAATCAAGGTTGATTGGTGCTATTCCAACACCGTGGAAATTTCACATAGAGAAAATCAAAATGTTAATGAAGGTCACTCCTTTATTATCTCTAGTCAAATCCATAATGGTTTATTTATACTAATATTCGGATGCTTTATAACAGGGAATTTTTTAATGATTTTGGATAAGATAAATCCATTTGCATATCTAGGTCTTATTTCTCCAATAGCCATAATTGTGGGCTGGCAAATCTTTGGTAGAAATAATTATTTAAGGTTAACACGGCTTAACCACAATTAGATTTATAAATTATGACAATAAGGAGTATACTATATTTTTTGTTTTTAGTAATACTGTCACTTAGTCTTGGTTTAGTCTCCAAAACTCTATTAAATGGAGATAATCTTTAGATTGAATCCTTATCCGACCATTACACCATTGAGCAAGTAGAGGAAATCATCAATTTTCAAAAAAAATGGATTGTCAAACGGTAGAATACTATTTTGGGCTCATTTTTTGTCATTTTTCCTCATCCCCGTCAATTGAAAATGGGCATCCGTCAATTCATACCTGTTATTCAATGTTAAAATCCAGTAATTAGTATCAATAAAATTCAAAAACGATGCAGAAAAGTATAAAGAAAATTTCACTTTTATTAATTCTAATTGTTGCTGGGTGTAGCAAAGACAACAACAATTCACCTGAAAGTATTGCATGTTTTGAAATAGAAAAATTAACTTTAGAAATTGGTGAATCAACGGAACTGAACAATTGTTCTGTGGGAGCAATTTCTTTTGAATTTGATTTTGGAAACGATACAACAAGTAATGACCCCAATCCCAGTATATCATATGATTATCCAGGTGAGTATATCATAAGATTAACCATCAAAACTCAAGATGGTCAATCAAAATCAATTTCTACTAAAATCAATGTAAGTCCAATAGAAGATAATTATATTCATCCACCAGTAGTCAAAGGTGATTTTATTCACCCTACCGATTTCGGAATATTAAATGATAAATTCTATTATATAGAAAATTATCAGAACGTAATTTCCAACGATATCAGAAACTTTAACTATGTAGAAATTGATAATTCATACAATATCACAAAATTCAATCTACATGATCGTAATTACAATTCATCCCATGTTTCTTTAAGACAACTTAACAATGGAAATAAAATAGTTCATACTCTTGAATCTATGACCGACAGAATCGGCTCTAGTGAAATATTTCTGGACACCAACTGGAATAAAGAAACCGCCTCATACAGTTCTTCAAAACCAATATATGGGTCAATTGAGGTAAATTCAGGATTAGTTTTTTTCGGTTCAACAAGAGTTACAGATGAACAGAATGAAAACTTCACTTATTTTAGGAGGCCTTATATAGAAATAACAGACGAACTTGGTCAGGAGATGGACTCTAAAGTCTTTAATGAAATAGAGCAGGGATTCATTGGAGATCTTATTGCGGTCGATAACGGTTATATTGCTTTCGGCGGAACATCTACGGTTACAGGCATAAATACTTTTATTGACTATAAGCCTATGATTATGATTCTGGATTCAAATTTTGAACTTATCGACTATAAGTTTTTCGAAACAGAAATAAAAATCAATGATTTTAATGACCTTGACGTTTCATTTCACATTAAGAAACTTTCTAATAACAATTTTGTTTTATACAGTCATGATGAGTTCAGAATAATTAATTCTGATGGCGTCGAACTTAAGAAGGTGTTTCTATCAAATAATTCTTATAATCAAGGATTGATATGTCTTTCAGAGGGTGGATTCATTATATCATCAGGAAGGTATTTAAAAAAATACGATTTAAATGGTAATCTAATTAAATCTTTAAGATTTGCAGGCAATTCCACACCTGATTTAATCAGAAAAGGAAATCAAATATACTTTGCTTCCAGTTATGGGTCATCATACCCGACTGATTACGGAAACTTATCAGTCACCAAAATTTTCATTGGATCTGTTGATACAGATTTAAATGTTATTAATTTAAATTAATATTCTACTTAGAAAAAACCTCTCCAATGGGTCGCCCCGTGGTTCCGCTAGGGAAAGCAATACCTAATAGAGCAGCAATTGTGGGCGCAATATCCGGGATCTCCGTACGGTTTACCGTACTCCCTTGTTTTATCCCTTTCCCATAAAGCAATAAGGGCACATGTGTATCATATATTTGCGGTGAACCATGGGTGGAACCGGTTCTATTGTAAGATATATACCCCACTTCTGGTACCAAAAGAACATCACCTGAGCGTTTTTGGTTGTATCCGTTCTGTAGTATATATGGAATTCCCTCTACGTACTCGTTTTGCCACATTTGGTATCCGGTGTACACTTGACCAATCCCTGGATAGGACAACATTTCCATGGCAATATCTTTTTGCGCTTGCTCTACATCAATGTCCAGATTGGTCAAAATCTTATGATCCAAAAAAACCTGATAATTACTAATGTTTTTTACAACATCCGTTGTGCCATATTTATACTGAAGAAACTCGTTGAATTGGGCTTTCATACCTTGCATATCCAAATACCCGGATGGAATGTTCGAATCCATTAAATAAGAAGGAACATGGATTGCAGCATGATCGGCAGTCAAAAAAACCGTGTACTCACCTTTACCCACCTTGTTGTCCAATACGGATAGAATACGCTCTAAATCTCTATCCAATCTAATGTAGGTATCTTCTATTTCTTTGGAATTTACCCCAAAAAAATGCCCTACATAGTCGGTACTGGAAAAGCTAATGGCCAAGAAATCGGTTATGGAGTCCACTCCCAAAGCTTCGCCTTCCAAAGCCGCCAGTGCAAAATCTGCCGTAATACTGTTTCCAAAAGGACTTCTTCTCAATAAATCAAACTGACCGTTGTCTTCCCAAATTGCAGGAAGGTCATGTGGAAAAGCATTGGTAGTCTCCCCTTTTTGCAATCCTTCATAATTATTGACATCCAATCCGCTCTCAACGTAAGTTTCTATAGGTTTTAAGGTAGTCCAGGGCTTTTTGTACTCTTCAACCTTATCCGAAGCATTAAAATCCAAGACCCATTGTGGCAACTCCTCCATATAATAGGAGCTGCTGATCCAATTACCGGTTGCTCCCCCTTCAAACCAATAGGCCGCATTGGCGGCATGTCCTGCTGGCAACACTGCACCTCTGTCCTTAACGGCAACACCAATTACCTTGCCCCGCATTTGTGTGTGCAATCGCAATTGATCGGTTATGGTTGAGGTCAACATTCTATGCGGGGACATTTTCCCTGCACCCGAAGTGGTTCCTACAGAGGTATAGGCATCGTCTCCGGCGCAGTACACATCCTCACCCGTTGTTTTATCGAACCAATCGTTCCCGATAATACCGTGCATGGCAGGTGTAGTTCCCGTGTACACCGAAGCATGTCCTGGCCCGGTGCTGGTTGGCGCATAGTTAAAATGATTGTTCTTGCAATTAAAACCTTCGTTAACCAAGCGTTTAAAACCGCCTTCGCCATACTGATCCCAAAAGCGGGTCAAATAATCGTACCGCATTTGATCGACCACAATACCCACTACCAATTTTGGCGATTGGGCAATAACTTTGGGCTTTTCTTCCACAACATTCTTTTTTCTGCGTTGACCGTAAGTAAGGCCGATAGTACAGAATGCTAAAACAGAAACGATAAGGTTGGTTGTTCTCATGATTGGTATTTATTCAGAATTTGGGCAAAACTATAGATTTCTCCCCTTTAAAAATTTAAATCAAGGTTAAATGCTTAACAATATTCTTATTTTTATCAACTCAAGTCCATAAAACGCATGAAATACCTAGAAGCGATTGGAAAATACTTCATCATGATTTGGGAAGTATTTAAAAAACCTACCAAGTGGCGCATAATGAAGACCTTGATCCTCAAGGAAATCGACGAGCTTATTTTTGGTGCTATGGGCATCATCATATTTATATCTTTTTTTATCGGGGGCGTGGTCACTATCCAAACTGCACTGAACTTGAACAATCCCCTTCTGCCAAAAAGTCTGATCGGGTTTGCAACGAGGCAATCGGTCATCTTGGAATTTGCCCCGACTTTCACCTCCATCATCATGGCAGGAAAAGTGGGTTCGTACATCACATCCAGTATTGGTACCATGCGGGTAACCGAGCAGATAGACGCTCTTGAAGTTATGGGAATCAACTCGTTGAACTACCTTGTTTTCCCCAAGATAATAGCAACCATGATGTACCCTTTTGCAGTAGCTATTTCCATGTTTGTCGGTATTTTGGGTGGATGGGTCGCGGCCGTATTTGGTGGTTTTGCACCCAGCGGTGATTTTATACAAGGGCTACAAATGGATTTTGATTCTTACCATGTTACCTATGCCTTTATAAAATCGATCGTGTTCGCCTTTGTGATCGCCACAGTGCCATCTTACCACGGTTTTTACATGAAAGGTGGTGCCTTGGAAGTTGGAAAGGCTAGCACCACATCCTTTGTTTGGACCAGTGTGGTGATCATTATATCGAACTATGTTCTAACTCAATTGTTACTGGGCTGATGATACAAGTAGAAAACATTCATAAATCGTTCGGGGACAACCACGTTCTTAAAGGAATCTCCACCGAGTTCGAAACAGGAAAAACAAACTTGATCATTGGGCAAAGTGGCTCGGGAAAAACAGTTTTTATAAAATGTTTACTTGGTCTATTTGAGCCCGATGAAGGGCAAATTTGCTACAATGGGCAATACTACTCCGAACTATCTACCAAAGAACGGCGAAACT
Source organism: Flagellimonas sp. ABD4_174 (assembly GCF_056160185.1). Taxonomy (NCBI): domain Bacteria; kingdom Pseudomonadati; phylum Bacteroidota; class Flavobacteriia; order Flavobacteriales; family Flavobacteriaceae; genus Flagellimonas; species Flagellimonas sp. ABD4_174. Next base: position 1,062,533 of record NZ_JBSWWP010000001.1, on the reverse strand, counting down.
TGCGCCAAGAAATGGGCATGGTTTTTCAAGGCAGTGCCCTTTTTGATTCGATGACAGTAGAGGGCAATGTTATGTTTCCCTTGGATATGTTCACCAACCAGTCACAGTCGGAAAAGCAAGACAGGGTAGATTTTGTCCTGAAACGCGTCAACTTGATCGATGCCCATAAAAGATATCCCGCCGAAATTTCCGGTGGAATGCAAAAAAGGGTGGCCATTGCCAGGGCGATCGTGATGAATCCAAAATATTTGTTTTGCGATGAACCAAATTCCGGTCTCGACCCAAAAACGGCCATTTTAATCGATAACCTGATTCAAGAAATTACCCAAGAATACAATATTACCACGGTGATAAACACCCACGATATGAACTCGGTTATGGAAATTGGGGAAAAAATCATTTTTTTAAAGAATGGAATCAAAGAATGGGAAGGCACCAATAAAGAAATCTTTAAAACCGACAACCAATCCGTTACCGATTTTGTCTATTCCTCCGAGCTTTTCAAAAAAGTAAGACAAATGTATATCGAAGAACGGAATTGATTCCAACTTCAAACATCGGACATTTAATTAACTTGTTTGATCACCAATGTGCTATCCTGTAAACGAAGTTTTAGCCAGGACAACATTTTTTTGGCATCTGTTTGCTTTTGATCGGTTCGTAGCCCGTCTTTCCATTTTACTTCAAATACGGGGACGGTATCCAGTTTGTTAAAATCGGTTTTAATGAGGTACGAAAACCCTAGCGCATCAATATTTTCATAATTGGCCTTGGCCTCGGCACTAATTTCTCGAAATGGGATTTGTTTTCCAACGTTTTTGGTCAACGTTGCCAGTTCTTCTTCAAGCAATCTAATCTGTTCATCCTTGTTCAGCAATTCAGCTTTGTTCTTCTCATACAATTCACTCACATAGTTGAATTTTTCCTCGGAATCGTCCCTACCTCCCTGAATAATGTGCAGTTCGGCATTCTTTAATCTTGAAAATTGATTTTTCTGTGTTCTCCATGTATTGATAACGTTATCAGGAATCAATTCATCACCCATAAAAACAACTTCTACCAGGGATTCTCCATCATCTACATATTCCAATTTGGTCAAATTATCCACATACCTTCCGGAACCGTTGAACTGGTACATCTCTACCGTATCCTGCAAAAATTCTTGTGCCTGTTTTTTAAACAGTGATTCCTGAAATACTTGATAAAATGTGAATCCGGCCGGAATCATAACCAAAATACCCGTAATGGAGGCCAAACGTGCAATCATCCTCCTTCGTTGCGAATTGGCATATCGCACCATAGGAAAACGCAGGTACTTGATGACCAAAAATGTCGCCAGGCCAATAAAAATTGTATTGATTATGAACAAGTACATGGCCCCAGCCGCATACCAAGGTTTACCAATCGCCAAACCAAATCCAACTGTGCAAAGTGGCGGCATAAGGGCCGTTGCAATGGCCACACCAAAGATAACACTGGCAATGGTCCCTTTTTTGGCCCTTGCAATAACAAGGGCAAGACCACCAAAAAACGCAATGAGCACATCACGGATATCCGGCTTGGTCCTCGCTAAAAGTTCCGAGGATTCATCCCTTAACGGAAAAAGGTAAAAAAACAAAAAGGCGGTGATAACACTGAGCACCACCATTACCGTAAAATTCTTTAGGGATCGCCTCAACGTGTCAATATCGTTGATGGCCAAGGACATACCCATTCCCAAAATGGGACCCATTAGTGGGGAGATCAACATAGCCCCGATGACCACAGCTGTCGAGTTCGCGTTTAACCCGATGGATGCAATAAATATGGAACACACCAAAATCCAGGAGGTATGCCCTTTAAAGGGTATATCCGCATTTATGGATTCCTTGGTGGCAACAGCATCGGTATTGGATCGTATTTCCAAAAGTTCCGAAAGGAATTTCCGAACACTCCCCAAAAGCCCTTTTAGGTCTTTTCTTACTTCGTCTCCACTATCCTGTCCGGAAGGTGCTGTTACATTTTTTTGATTCTCGTTCATATGTTACGCAAACTGATCGCCAAATTTATCCTTTACTTGGCTCAATACCTTTTTAATATCCTGTTGTTTGTCCTTTGGATAAATTAGAAGCACCTCTTCTTTATCCACAATAATATAATCTTCCAATCCATCTACCACGACTACTTTTCCTTTTGGCGACCTGATCATATTGCCTTTGGCATTGTTCAATACCACTTGAGCGTTGACCACTGCATTATCGGCATCGTCCTTTTCCAATTTTTCGTACAGAGCGCCCCAAGTTCCCAGGTCGTTCCAGTCGAAGGTCGCTGGCAGTGTATAAATGGCCTTGGATTGTTCCAAGATAGCATAATCAATGGATATGTTTTCTGCCTTGCCATAATTTTCTTTGATAAAGGTTCTCTCCTCTTTGGTGTTGTAGCAAGAAATCCCCTCTCCAAATAGTTTGTACTGACTTGGCTGGTATTTTTTAAATGCATCCACAATGGTTTCTACGCTCCACATAAAAATACCTGCATTCCAAAGAAAGTTGCCCTGAGCCAAAAACTCCTTGGCGGTTTCATAATCCGGCTTTTCCCTGAATTGAGACACATTTTTGAGTTGCTCGTCACTTCCTTTTTTAAATTCGATGTAGCCAAAACCCGTATTCGGAAACGTTGGCTGAATACCAAGCGTGCAAAGAGCCGTCTCTTTTTCACATTTATCAAAACAAGCGATCACATCTTTTTCAAATGCTTCCTCATCCTCTATCCAATGATCACTAGGGGCCACAATCATCAACGCATTTGGATTCATTTTTTGAATTTTAAGGGAAGCATACAAGATACATGGGGCAGTATTGCGCATGGCCGGCTCCAGGACCACCTGTTCTTGTTTTACCTTTGGTAATTGTTCCAAAACAAGATCATTATATCTCTCATTGGTCAAGATCAATATGTTTTCCGTTGGGATAAATCGGTTCAAACGATCAAACGTTTTTTGTATCAATGTTTTCCCTGTCCCTAACATATCGTGGAACTGTTTTGGATTGGATGTTGTGCTTACCGGCCAAAACCTTGACCCTACACCTCCGGCCATTAAAACTGCGTAATAATTCTTGTTCATGTTGCTGTTTTTATATTTAAGGCTTGTTATCCACTTGCATCCTTGACCAGCTCAACCTCAGCGTTGGGTTGGAACAAATATAATCTGCCTGTTGATAACTCCACACATTCGTAGCGTTTTACTTTTTTATTTCCTTTTTTGAACAACTTACCATTGTATAGTCTAAAAATACTTCCTTCGGACAACTCGTACACATAACTGTTTTTTCGTTCTTCATCATCAAAAGCCTTTAGAGCGATGGACAACCGAGCGTCCGTGCTACTGCTCGCTTTTGGACTTTTAAAGTGATTCGCAATTATGGGCAATAGTTGAGATGGAAATACTTCTGGCCGAATAAATGGAACCATTAAAAGTTGAAAGGTACGTTTCCATTCCACACCATGCGGTTTTATTCGACGACCGTAGGTCTCAAAGGCCACCAAATGCGCTATTTCGTGGACGAGCGTAATTAGGAATCGGTATTTATTCAATGAAGCGTTTACCGTAATTTGATGCATCCCATTGGGCAATCTACGGTAATCCCCATGCCTTGTGACCCTATGATCCACTATTTTTAGATGGACACTGTGCTTTTTTATTAGCTCAAAACAAGGAGCAACTGCAAGTTCAGGCAGGTATTTTTGAAGGGTATGGTTCACAGGAATAAAGTTACAAGTTTATCCGTACAACGAACTTTGTAAAACCTACGGGGTACTGTTACTCACCTGTAACAACTTTCCATTGTAGAGTTTATGGCCCGTAAGCGCAAAATCTTTAATGTAAGTTGCCATTTCCAGAGCTGTTACGGGAGCTTGATAACCGGGAAATGCCTCTTCCAACATTTCAGTTTGCACAGCCCCCAAAGCCAACACATTAAAACTTGGGCCTGTCTCCTTATATTCCTCTGCCAAAAGTTCGGTCAAAGTAATTACGGCGCCTTTGCTCGAACTGTATGCGGATAGTCCCGGAAACTTCATGCTGCCCTGTACCCCGCCCATAGAACTTACAGTGACCACATGCCCCTCTTTCCCCATTTTATGACGAACAGTCCGGATCATCTCCGCCACCCCAAATACGTTTACTTTGTAAACTCGCTCAAACTCCTCGATAGTGGTCTCCGAAAAGGGTTTGTTCAATAAACTTCCCGCATTGTTGATCAGCACATCCACCCCGTTCCATTGTTCTAGAAATGCTTCTACTTTTTTAAAATCGTTCGGGTTACCTAAATCAAACGAAAAACAATGGACATTGGACAAATCCAAACGCTGAACTGGTTGCACATTCCGTGAGAGTGCCAACACTTGGTGTCCCTCTTTGGCAAAAAGTTTAACCAACTCAAATCCAATTCCCCTGCTTGTCCCCGTAATAATAATGTTTGCCATTTTACTTTATTAATTTAGATTCCCACAACAGCAGGAATACTTTTGATGCATTTTTAGGTCAACAAACAACCTCTCATCCGTTTAAAAATAATTGCCCATTAACTATAGAAACCGAAATACGGTTACTCCGCCAATTTAATCTCTTGGAAAGAGGAGTTGGCTATACCCTCGATTACAGGAATGGTCTTGTTCACCAAAGTAGCCATATGTTCAAAATCCATCAACGATGCTTCGTCCCCTACCTTGTGATAAAACGCATAATTGGTAAAATCAAAAGAGCAGAAGGTATGCGAGGGAACTCCAAATTCTTGATAAAAAGGATAATTGTCCGAACGTTGAAATAAACCGAACTCTTTTGCAGTCGGTAAAAAACCAACCAATTTTTCATTAGCATACGTATTACTTACCTCCGCCAAATTGGACATTTCGTACCCTGTTATATACACGGTATAATCCTTTTGGTTCATAGGAACCCCGGTCATTTCAAAATTGAGCATGGTATAGAGGTTCAAGTCCTCTTCTTTTAGTTTTTTTGCCAAGTGCTTTGACCCCAACAGTCCTTTTTCCTCTGCACTGAACAAGGCAAAGATCAAACTTCGTTTATTGGTTTTGTGTGTACCAAAATAGCGTGCCAACTCCAAAACGGATATGGTCCCAGAAGCATTGTCATTAGCTCCATTGGCGATGTTATCACCATTTTCGGGATCAATAATGCCTATATGATCGTAATGTGCACCGATAAGAATATACTCATCCTTCAATTCCGGGTCGGTTCCCTCGATTACCCCAACAATATTATAGGAAGGTTTCTTAAAGTTTGATAGCGTATCCCGATAAGATGTAAAATACGGAGCAAGCCTATATGATGTAAAATAATTCTCTATGTAAACTGCGGCCATTTCAATGCCCTCGCTCCCGGAATCTCTCCCTTTCATGTCATTGGATGCCAAATAGTTCATCATCTCCCCTACACGTTCCGCGTTAGTAAAGGCTTCTTCGGAAACCGGCCGGGCCGGAGATTCATTTTTTGAGGTTTCCACCATTTGAGTGGACCCACAATTCATTGCAAACAGGGTTGCCAAAGTACAGATAACAATCTTCATAATTTCGTTTTTTGAAATTTTTTAAAGATAAAAAAAGCATCCTTAAAAGGATGCTTTTATATATATAAGTTAAGGGAAGAGTCCCTACTATTTTTAGGCGAGCATGGTAACAGGATTCTCTAAATATGCCCTCAAAGTTTGAAGGAACTGGGCCCCTGTTGCCCCATCGACGGTCCTATGATCACAGGCCAAAGTAATTTTCATGGTACTGCCCACAACTATTTCACCATTTTTCACCACTGGTTTATCTACAATGGCACCCACCGACAAGATTGCCGAATTAGGTTGGTTTATAATTGATGTGAACTCCAGAATACCGAACATTCCCAAATTGGAAACAGTAAAGGTGCTGCCTTCCATTTCGTCCGGCTTTATTTTCTTGCTCCTAGCTCTTCCTGCCAAATCCTTCACAGCAGAACCAAGTTGGGTCAAACTCAACTGGTCGGCAAACTTAATTACGGGAACAACAAGGCCTTCGTCTACTGCCACCGCAACGCCCATGTGCACATGATGCTTATAGATCGTGGTGTCACCGTTCCAAGACGTATTTACTTGTGGGTGTTTTTTAAGTGCCATGGCACAGGCTTTCAACACCATATCGTTGAAAGATACTTTTGTGTCCGGCAAACCATTGATCTGTGAACGGGATGCTTTTGCATTGTCCATGTCCACTTCAATGGTAAGATAGTAATGCGGAGCAGAGAATTTGGACTCTCCCAATCGTTTGGCTATTACCTTGCGCATTGTAGAGTTTTTTACCTCCTCAACGCTTTCTTCACCAACAGGAATACCCACTGGGGCAACTGCTGTGACAGGCTCCCCGGCTTTCTCAGCAGCTGGCGCCGATTGCGATGGCTTAAAGTTCTCTATATCCTTTTTTACAATTCTACCACCGTCTCCGGTTCCTTTTACCTGAGAAAGATCAACTCCTTTTTCTTCGGCTATTTTTTTTGCCAATGGCGATGCAAAAATACGCTGACCATCTTTTGCAGAAGGTGTCTCTACTTTGTTTGATGATTCTTCGGTTTTTGTAGCCTCGCTTTTGGGAGCTTCTTGTTTTGGAGCACTTTTTGAAGATCCTCCGGATGCTTGTGATTTGAGCACTGCGTCCACATCCGTGCCTTTTGGACCAATTATGGCTAATAAAGAATCCACTGGCGCTCCTTCTCCTTCTTGAATACCGATATGAAGAAGTGTACCCGAATAGAAAGATTCAAACTCCATTGTGGCCTTGTCCGTTTCGATTTCGGCCAAAATATCTCCTTCCTCGACTTCGTCCCCAACACTTTTCAACCAACTGGCCACGGTACCTTCTTCCATAGTATCGCTCAACCGAGGCATGGTAACAATTTCGACTCCTTCAGGAACATCTACGGATTCCGCCGGAGCTTCTGGTTTTTCTTCAGCTGATACCGAAGTTTCTTCCTGTTGTGCCGAGTCACTTGTATTGCCGTTCAAAAGGGCGGAAATATCTTCTCCCTCTTCACCGATAATTGCCAAAAGTGAATCAACCGGGGCCCCATCACCTTCCGCTATTCCGATATGAAGCAAAGTTCCCTCATGAAAGGATTCAAACTCCATTGTGGCCTTGTCCGTTTCGATTTCGGCCAAAATATCTCCCTCTTCGACTTTGTCCCCTACGTTCTTGAGCCATTTTGCCACGGTACCTTCCTCCATGGTGTCGCTCAATCTAGGCATGTTGATTACTTCTGCCATCTAATTATAATTTATGTTGTAAAAATGGATAGTCTTCTTGCTCGTAAACAGTATCGTACAATTGTTCTTTTGGTGGAAAATCCGACTCTTCCGCGAATTTTTCACACTCCTTTACCAAGTCCTTGACTTTTTTATCTATTTGTTTAAGGTCGTCCTCGGATGCATATCCTTTCTCCAGAATTACATCTTTTACTTGAGTAATCGGATCTATCTTTTTATACTCTTCTACTTCTTCTTTAGTTCTATAATGCTGTGCATCTGACATGGAATGTCCTCGATAACGGTAGGTTTTCATTTCCAGGAAAGTTGGGCCTCCCCCTGTTCTTGCACGTTCAATGGCCTTATCCATTTCTTTGGCCACAATTGCAGGGTCCATACCATCTACAGGGCCACATGGCATTTCGTACCCAAGACCCAATTTCCAGATATCCGTGGAATAAGATGTTCTTGCAACTGATGTTCCCATGGCGTAGCCATTGTTCTCACATATAAAAACAACGGGCAGTTGCCACAACATGGCCAAGTTAAATGCCTCATGGAGCGAACCTTGTCGAACGGCACCATCTCCCATATAACATAAAGTTACCGAATCTCTTTTAAAATATTTGTCGCCAAAGGCCAACCCGGCACCTAAAGGGATTTGCCCCCCTACGATACCATGTCCACCGTAAAAACGATGTTCTTTAGAAAAGATATGCATTGACCCGCCCATTCCTTTGGAGGTACCGGTTACTTTTCCATAGAGTTCTGCCATCACCTTTCTTGGATCAACACCCATACCAATCGGTTGAACGTGATTCCGGTAGGCCGTGATCATACGGTCCTTTTCCAGGTCCATTGCGTGCAATGCACCGGCCAGTACCGCTTCTTGACCATTGTAGAGGTGCAAAAACCCTCTAACTTTTTGTTGTATATATACAGCGGCCAGTTTATCCTCGAACTTTCTCCAGAATAACATGTCCTCATACCATTTAAGGTAAACTTCTTTGGTGATTTTTTTCATCGACTGTGATATTAAATGGATTCGCCCTGCACTAGGGAAGAGCAAAAATACATATATATCTGTTTTTGGAAAAAGAATTGAATTAAGAATCGCTCAAAAATGAACTATTGAACGCCAAAGGCAAAATATCGGACATGGAAGCACATTTATAAACAGGTCCGTTGGGCACCCCCAGTATTATTGAAATTGGTGATTTTTGCTTTTGTTCGTACTCGATCATGGATTGTCGGCAATTGCCACATGGCGCCGCTGGAACGGTAACCTCGTGCAAAGATGATGATGCTACAATGGCAACAGCTAGAATGGTGACCCCGGGATATGTGGCACCTGCATGGAAAACGGCGACCCGCTCGGCACATAGACCGGAAGGGTACGAAGCGTTTTCTTGGTTGTTCCCTTGGACAACCTCCCCGTTTTCTAAAAGTACTGCGGCACCTACCTTGAACTTGGAATATGGCGCATAAGCATTCTGCATAGCCTCTTTGGCCTTTTCTAACAATTTTTTGTCGTTTTGTGACAGCTCGTTTTCATTCTCGTAAATGAGCAGTTCAAAATCAATCTTCTTTTTCTCCATATCTTTTGATGGTGATGTGTTCCAAAAATAAGAAAACCTGCCCAAGGGACAGGTTTTTATTATGGTGTTTCTGTTTGTGATCAATCGTTGAAGAACTCCTCTCCAAAATCGAACGATAACGAAAATCGCAAGGTGTTTTCCAGTGGGTTTCTAACCTGTGAGGTCGAAAAGAGGTAAGAAAGATCTATTTGGGCCGATTTAAATTTGAATCCGGCACCCAGAGTAAAGAATTTTCTAGAGCCTTTTTCCTCACTCTCGTTAAAGTAACCACTTCGGAGCATAAAAGCTTCCCGGAAACGGTATTCCGCTCCGAGTGCCCAGGTCACCTCTTTCAATTCCTCACTAAAACCATCTGGTGCATCTCCAAAAGATTCGAATATACCGTTAAAGAAACTGATGTTTTGATACTCGTCATTATCTTCAATAGTAATATCGCCGTCCCCATTGAAATCCCGTGGGGTGGGCACCAATAATTTATTGAACTCCGTATTGATGGCCAATACATTGTCCGCATCAAAAATAAAGTCAAATCCACCTCCGAATTTAAGGTTGGTAGGCAAAAAGTTTTCCTGTCCGCCCTCATCGTATTGTAGTGAACCCCCAATATTTGAAATATTGAATCCTGCTCTCCATCGGCCATCAAAATTACTGTAGGCAATTTCCCTTGACCTAAAAAAACCGGCTATATCCACTGCAAATGCATTTGCTGCCTGAGAATCCTGCGCACCATCTTGGAACCTAAGATTGGAACTAATAAAGCGCCCCCCGACCGCCATGGAAAAAGTTTGGCTAAGTTTAAGGGAGTAGGACCCATCCAATGCAAACTCATTAGGTTTTACCAAGGTAGCATCTTGATCTATGGTCTGTCTTAATTCAATTTCCCCCAACCCAAAATAGCGAAGTCCAAAGGCGAAAGCACTTCTATCGTTCAGCTTATTATAGTAGTTGGCATTTAAAAGGGAGACATCGTTTACAATAGTCTCCAGATAGGGCGTATAACTAATGCCCACACCCGATTTTTGATCGGCAAATGCATATTTGGCCGGGTTCCATTGTTGTGAATAGGCATCAAAAGATGTAGCTACCCCCATATCGCCCATACCAGATGCCCTTGCATCGGCAGCAATGGTCAAAAATGGTACTGCCGTTGTAATCGCTCTTTCCTGTTGTGCGCTCATCCATGGGGCTATGGCAAGCATTGCTACTAATGCGAGTAACTTTTTCATTCTAAGTATTTAGCGTTTAGTAAAGTTCACGGTCTAAATTTAAACCTATTGGATTATTACATGTAAACGCTTAATTCCACAAATTCTTGTAACCAACGGTGTTTTTTTTAAAGGTATGGAGATTCCTGTAAAATTTATATGGGAGCGAATTCGTTAAAAACAAAGGCAATCATACTAATTCGGTTCCTTCTCCGTTACAGAAATGTAGCAGGTGCCGATCATGGCATTGCGATAAATATTTGATGTGCACAAAATATAATGGCAAAATCGCCGTTTTAATGCCATCGAAAGATTTTAAAAATCAAAACAAATCGAAGTTACTGAGGGTATGAACCCTGAGTTTTAAAGTACTCAAGCCCAAATTATGAAAAAACACTTAATCAAAGTTGTACTTTCTTGCGCCGTAGTGATGGGAAGTTTTTCAAGTTGTAAAAACTCTTCTTCATCCAAGAACGTCTCCAGAGCCACTGGTTGGAAAATCAATGCCAAAGAAGGGGGATTTCAATACAATTCGGACTTCAAAGAGCAGGAAACTCCTCCTGGAACAGTATTTATAGAGGGTGGAACATTTACCAAAGGTAAAGTTCAGGACGATGTAATGCACGATTGGAACAATACGCCGACCCAACAGCATGTGCAGTCCTTTTATATGGACGAAACAGAGGTGACCAACGTAATGTACCTGGAATATTTGGATTATTTGAAGGAAGTTTATCCTCCTGAAAACCCAAATTATGCCAACATTTATCAAGGTGCCCTACCCGATACTTTGGTATGGAGAAACCGTTTGGGCTTTAACGAAACCATGACCAACAACTACTTAAGACATCCCGCATATGCAGAATACCCCGTAGTAGGTGTAAACTGGGTACAGGCCACACAATATGCCGAGTGGAGGACTGATCGGGTAAACGAGGTTATGTTGGAGCGCGAAGGATATTTGGCGGAGGACGCCAAGTACAAAGTTTTGAATGGTGACATTCAAGGTACTTTTAGCACCGAAGCTTACCTTAACAATCCAGAATCCGTATATGGTGGGCAAATAGATTCACTTCAAGGGAAACAAAAAAGAGACTCCATAAACACTTTTGCAAAAAGAAGCAGTGGGGTAATTATGCCCGAGTACCGACTACCTACCGAAACAGAGTGGGAATATGCCGCACAGGCACTTGTTGGATCAAGGGAATACAATAACTACAGAGGTAGAAAAAAATATCCATGGGACGGTGATTACACCAGAAATGGACAACGTGTAGGACGTGGTGACCAGCTAGCCAACTTTAAACAAGGTAAAGGTGATTACGGCGGGATTGCCGGATGGTCCGATGATGGTGCCGATATTACGGGACAGGTTAAATCCTATAAACCCAACGATTTTGGACTTTACGATATGGCCGGAAACGTTAACGAATGGGTTGCCGATGTTTACCGCCCCATTGTCGATGATGAAATCAGTGACTTTAACTACTATCGTGGAAACGTTTTCATGAAAAAAGCAATCGGCGAAGATGGTAAAGTTGAAATCCTAGAGGATAAAATTGTGTACGATACACTCCCTAATGGAAAAATCGTAGCCATCAACCTGCCAGGAGAGATCAAAGAAGTTGCGGTAACAGAAGAGGAAACTTATTTAAGAACCAATTTTGATAAAAGTGATAACCGTGGATTTAGGGATGGGGACCCAGGTTCCTCTAGATTCTTCAGCCGTTTTAGCGACGAAGAGGATAACCAAAAGATGTATGACTCTCCGCAGCACAAAGTGGAGCGCAACGAAGACGGGGAGCTCGTTCGCCAGTACGACGAATCCAACTACAGAACTTCTTTGATCAACAACGAAGTTCGAGTGTACAAAGGTGGATCCTGGAGAGACCGTGCATTCTGGTTAGACCCGGCACAACGTAGATATTTGCCACAATACATGGCAACGGACGATATCGGATTTAGATGTGCCATGTCCAGAGTGGGATCAAAATCCAAATCAAAGAAAACAGTACGCCATAAAAAGGCGAGATAAATAACTTCTTGAGTATTTTAAAAGCCCCGGCCAAAAGGTCGGGGCTTTTTTTTATCTTCGATTTATGACTATAACAGAATTGCACGCGCTCTTTTTAGCGCACCCTACAATTTCGACGGATACACGTAAAATCAAGAAAAACGGTTTGTTTTTTGCTCTTAAAGGCCCCAATTTTAATGGAAATGCCTTTGCCCAAGATGCGTTGGAAAAAGGTGCGGCCTATGCAATTATTGATGATCCATCCTACAAAACTTCAGACCGATTTGTAGTTTGCAAAGATGTACTGACCACCTTACAGCAATTGGCCACTTTTCACAGACAATATTCCAATGCCAGAATTATTTCTCTGACCGGAAGTAATGGAAAGACCACGACCAAGGAGCTCATTAATGTCGTGCTTTCCAAGAAATACAGGACCATCGCTACGGTGGGCAACCTTAATAACCATATCGGGGTGCCATTGACCTTGCTATCCATTAAAGAGGACACTGAAATTGCCATTGTGGAAATGGGCGCCAACCATAAAAAAGAAATTGCAGCTTTGAGCTCTATTGCCCAACCAGATTTTGGGTACATCACCAATTTTGGCAAGGCCCATCTTGAAGGGTTTGGGGGTGTCGAAGGTGTAATTCAGGGCAAGAGCGAACTATACGATTATCTTATAGGCAACGACAAACATGTTTTTTTTAATGCCGATGATGGAATCCAAAAAGAAAAACTGAATGCCTACACAAAAAAAATCGGGTTCAGCACCCAAGACCATCAATTTTACAACATCGTGTTTTTAGGGGCCGATCCTTATGTATCCTTGGAGTTTGAAGGAAAAAGAGTAACCACACAGCTGGTAGGCAAATACAATTTTACCAATTGCTGCGCTGCCATTCTAATGGGTAAGTATTTTAGCGTTCCATTGGATGATATTAAATCGGCCATAGCATCATATCGACCGCAAAACAACCGTTCCCAAATACTTGATAAAGATGGGTTTTCTATTGTCTTGGACGCTTACAATGCAAACCCTACAAGCATGAAAGCCGCTTTGGAAAATTTTGACTCCATGCCAAATCATCCAAAAACCATAATTATAGGCGATATGTTCGAACTGGGCAGTACTGCCAAAGAGGAGCACCAGGCCATCGCTGATTTGGCCGCAACACTACATTTTGACCATATTTATTTGGTAGGCACCAACTTTTTTGGCACCAATACGACCTTGAACAAGTTCAATTCGTTTGATGATTTAAAAGAACACCTCCTGAAAAATCCTTTAGAAAAAGGCAATTTACTGATAAAAGGCTCTCGCGGTATGGCCCTAGAACGGGTTTTGGATATTCTGTAAATGGAAAAGAAAAGTGGGATATACTGGATTCGAACCAGTGACCTCTGCCCTGTCAAGGCAGCGCTCTAAACCAACTGAGCTAATATCCCCTATTGGAAACGGGCTGCAATATCGGAAATTAATCCCAATCTCCATACTCCGCAGAGTTCTTTGATGTCTCGTGCAAAGTAATATGCAATAATTGTCCCTCTTTTAATTTAGGTTTTAGAATATCGTAGATTACTTTCACAAAGTATTCTGTAGTTGGCAATAGGTTTGCGAACTCAGGACAGTCCTCGTTCAAGTTCTTGTGATCAAAACGTTCCTCGACCTCTTCCTTGATCAATGTTCCCAGCTCCGCTAGATCCATTACAAACCCGGTGTCGGGATCAACCTCGCCCTTAATTCTCACCTCAAGATCAAAATTATGACCATGGTAACTTGGGCTGTTGCATTTTCCGAACACTTCTATGTTCTTCTCATCGCTCCAATTAGGGTTATGGAGCCTATGGGCTGCATTAAAATGGGCTTTTCTGCAAATTGTGGCAATCATGCTGCAAAGGTAATCCCTTTTTCTGCATTCCATATTTTCGGATTCAAAAAAATAAGCGGAATTGATAATGCCGTGCGTTCTTACTAAATTTATGCATCAAAAAAACACTTCTTATTACAGCTACGTTTAAAATCTGATATAAACATTACACTATGAAAATAACCTATTTGGGCCATGCCACTTTATTGGTAGAGATCAACAACAAGAAAATTTTGTTCGACCCCTTTATCACCGGTAATGAGCTTGCGTCCGACATCGACGTTGAAACTCTTAAGGTGGATTACGTATTTGTTACACACGGCCATCAAGACCATGTTCTGGATGTTGAGGCGATTTTAAAAAACAATCCAGATGCAACCTTGGTCTCCAATTTTGAAATTATTTCTTGGTTTGGGGAAAAGGGAATACAAGGCCACCCAATGAATCACGGCGGTAAATATTCGTTTGATTTTGGGACCGCAAAATATGTAAATGCCATCCATTCCAGTGTATTGCCCGATGGAAGCAATGGAGGCAATCCCGGTGGTTTTGTAATTTATGATGAATCCAATTGCATTTATATTGCCGGGGACACGGCATTGACAAAGGATATGGAGTTAATCCCATTGACCTGTCCCAAGTTGGATATTGCGGTACTGCCAATTGGCGATAATTTTACCATGGGTTATGAAGATGCAGCGATTGCAAGTGATTTTGTTGGCTGTGACCAGGTATTGGGCTATCATTACGATACATTCCCGCCTATAAAAATTGACAAAACAACAGCAGTGGAACACTTTGAAAGCAAGGGTAAGAAGCTGCTATTGCCCGGTATCGGGGAATCGATCAACATTTAAAAATAAAATCAACATTGTTTAAAAACAATTATTTGAATAGTGGCGACAATACTGTACAACTATCGGTCAAAGGTTTTAAATGATGTATTTGGCTCAAGGAGTAGTACAGGCAAAACATGGCGGATTCTTACATCAACTAAAAAATAAAAACTTGGGGGAAATGAATGAAATATATTAATGGGGGCGGTTTTTTATCCACTCAATTGCATTTTCTGACATTTTTTTATAGTCGTGGCCTACATTTTTCACTGTGTCCATTGTCCAATTAAACTCCCATTTGTTCTTATCTCCTAATTCCTTGTTCGCATTAAAAAAAGTTGTACCACGTTCCAACCTATGCGCTCCTTGTTCCATTGCCAGATCTGTTGTTCTAAAAGTCCCTAAACTTGGATCATTATCCAATTCCCCTAATAGAATGATCAATCTTTTTTTGTAGGCTTTCGGCAAATCTGTTCCTATATTTTTCAATCCATACGGATAGTCAAGGAACTGGTCCGGAAAGCTGTAAAATCCAGAATTTGCAGCAACCGCTGTTCCAATTCTGGATTCGGGCATTACCATCACCATTCTATGCACAAATTGTCCGCCAGCTGAATGACCAAAAATATCGTACTGCTCATTCGTAATATTATTTACAGATTTAATATGGTCGAATATGTTCTCAACGACTGAATACGCCCATTCAGTTTTTGGGTTTTTAGTTCCAAAAAAAGTAAATAAGTTTCCCTCTTGGTAGTCGTTTGTCGTATATTTTGAAAACTTGTTCTCAAATTCAGGCGCTACAATAAATAAGTTATTCTTATTTGCCAACTCAATCCATGCATTTAGATAATCATCTGCATTTCGACCACCACCGTGCATAACAAAAACAATTTTGTCTTGGTTGTTCCAACTTTCAGGTTTGTAGGTCCATACCTTAATGGATTTTTTCCCACTATCTTTAAAAGCCTGCATAACAAAAGTATCTATTCCTTCATTAATTTTATTGGCAACTGTGATTTCAGGTCCTTTTGGAAGTACATATAGGTAAGTGTATCCCGCAGCTGAAAGAAGTAATAGAACAGAAAATGTATATAAAACTACCTTTTTTAATATTTTCAGAAATTTATTCATTTGCACGCTTTTTGACCAATCCGATTTAGACATTGGTCGGTCAACTAAATATTTACTTTCATTTATCTTATTGAATGTATTTCCGGCTAGCCTCTCCAATTTTAATTGAGTCCGCTGTCTTGCTTTAATCAATATTGAAAACACTTCATTCTATTCATCAATATCCGGAGAATGGGCAGTAATTGAAGTTTGATCAAAACCAACACGAAAGAACAATTATAAAATCCCTTGATTATATTTTAGGTGCCATGATGAAGGATCTAGTTGGCCACAACCAAGTTCTAGGCTATCATTACGATATATTCCCGCCTATAAAAATTGACAAAACAACAGCAGTGGAACACTTTGAAAGTAAGGGCAAGAAACTGCTATTGCCCGGTATCGGGGAATCCATCAACATTTAAAAATAAAAAAGCCTCCAAAATTGGAGGCTTTTTTATTGTGGGCGCTGAGGGATTCGAACCCCCGACCCCCTCGGTGTAAACGAGGTGCTCTGAACCAACTGAGCTAAGCGCCCATTCATTTTCCTAAATGGGAGTGCAAATATATAATAGTTTTTCATTTTCAAAAAGAAAAAATAAAAAAAGAATCCACCTTTTTGGATCAATTGATTTTTCTATCTCTAAACCACAGATCCTCCAAACTAAAATTAATTGTTATGGTATGGTAATTTTCTTTGACCAAAATATTTTGAATTTGTCCCTTACTGCCATAGGAATAGGATATATTCAACATAGAATTGCTCGTACGCCCTACCGGAAGGCCCAGGCCAGCCGTTATAGCATATCCATCAATTTTATTATCGTTGATGGCGAGATATCCATTATCATAATTGAACCCCCCTCGGTACCGAACACGATCCCAATACTTAAAACCTCTCTCATTTTTTAAATATTCCAATCCAATGGCATATATATCCTGATCAATATAAGTCCCCACATTTTCGGACTGCTCGGTGGAATCCCAAAAGTTATGTTTGTAATCGGCCGACAAGGTGAAGGACTTAATGAGCTTTGTACTTAAACCAAAGCCAAGTTCCAATGGAAGTTTAAAATCTGAAACCGAATCGCCCTCTTCATCTTCTACCTGAATTTCTACATCGTCCAGTGTTTTATACACCGATCGCGTTACATTTCCTTTAAGGGAGACCGGTAATTGAACCGTACTCCCTATAGTAAAGTCCTTAAAAATATCGTACTGTGCACCGATACCCAGCCTAACTCCACTGTAATTGGTAACCTCATCCAATTGGAAATAACTATTACTTATGGCAAAACCCTCGGTTTCTTCGATATTGCCAAATAGGAAAGATGCCTTTATTCCAAGCCTAAAAGCCTCCGATAGGCCATACCCAAGGTTTATACTTAGGTCGTTAAGCCCCCCCAATCCGGTTACATTACTGTCAAATGTTTCGTTGGATCCTTCGATGTTCGTTTCCAGCCCTACCAAAGTGTAGCCAACATCAGTATAGGGAACTAAGGAGACACCCGCTCCCAATCGATCAGCAATTCTAAAAGCAAAGGCCAAATTAGAAAAATTCAAAGTACTCTTGGATTCGCTATAACTGGCATTGCTATAACTGTTCAGTTCACCGACCACCCCAATATCGTAAAAGAAGGAGTTTTGTGGTATTAGTGCAAAATTAGATGGGTTAAGATTATTGATTTCAGTCTCTGAACGCAATCCAATACCGGCATACCCCATTCCATTGGTTTTTCCAATACTTGTTTGATTGATCACTCCCAATCCATATAAAGAATAGGGTGAACTGGTAAGCCCTTCTGATTGAGCATTTGCCAAACCAGTCATAAAACATATAGCTATTATGGGTAAATATTTAATCGTCTTCTTCATCATAAATCGCAAATGTTAGTTCCATTACCGTGCTATACCCTGTATTGCCAGAGCCATTTAGTATAAATCGGTCTACCGTGGAATTATAATTATCCGGCAACAAGATCAATGCTTCTTCCGTTTCCATTTCTTCTGTGAACAGCTCTTCGATATAGCTTCCCAAAGAAAATTCGTAATACATATCATTGAACTCCTCATTGTCCCGATTTAGAATACCTTGTACGGGGGCGATTTCCTCTACAAGCAATTGAGAAATTAAATCGTTGTTTTGATCCACTATGTATACGGACAAGGAGTCCTTTAGAATAAGATTATCGGTAAACGATCCCGATAAAGGCCTGATCTTGAGTACTGCATCCAAAATTGTCCCCCGACCTTTTATGTCGTATAGGTTCTTTATATGTGGGAACTCTACCCGGGTGGCAATGCCCACACCCGATTGGATATAACTAAGTCCGCCTGTATCCTTAGAATCGAGATTGACTTCTTGATCTGATAATGTCTCGAGGTTTGTGTTGGGGTTTTCCGACTCGATGCGATTAAAAAATGGAACAGGAGAAGATGTCACATCCATATTCAGGTCCAAATAGCTTTGTACCCTTTCGGTTTCTTCTGCCTCACTAAAGTACAAGCGTACAAAAATAGATTCCGAAGATTTTGTAAATCCTATCACAGAACCATTGTCCGTTTGGCCGGGAATAAGTGCAATTCCCTTAAAGTAATCCTTAAATTGATCGGATGTGGTTATCTCCTTTTCCTGGAACTTTTCAAATAGATCTACCCCCAATGCATCAGAGAGTTTTATTTCCAAGGAGTCACCATCCATTGGTCGGGGCATAAAGGTCAATGTACCAATATCATCTTCAAAATATTCGGCTTCACTGGTATTATAAAGATAATCCCCTTCTGACGGTTTTAAGGTAGCGGACAATCGCTTTACGTGCAACGTATTGGTCCGCAGCGTATCGTTATAGTAGTAAGAGTCATACTTCATATACAAAGCAATACTATCATATTCCGCCTCGGAATCTATTACATACGAAGATGGCATCAATCCCATGTAAGCAGAAGACTTGACCACTCCAAATTCGGGGTCGTTATATTTACCCACCAACACCCTACTGGACTCGCTGGTAACAATACTATCAAACTTCATTGTGGAAATTTCCACGGTGATCGTATCGATCAGGGCAACACGAATATTGCTATCGGTAAATTCTTCTCCGGCCAAAAAATCTGATGCATTATAATTTTCAGAACTACAAGACCACAATACAAATATCGATAGGCTCAAAAAGCAAAAAACCTTTCCCATAATTATTTGTTTGATCCAAATGTAGGCTGAGTTTAAAGAGGGCGGAATGGGAATAGACCAACCTTTGTTTTTTTATGACGAAGAATCCAATAAATACGATGAACCCGAGAATCCCGTTCGTAGATCAATTCCACTAATTCATATGTTAAATCCATGTATTTATATATTCCGTTACGATCGACAAGAAGTCCAATTTAACTTTGGGAAAAAATTCAATTGTAACACATGAGAAAAACAATCGAAATAGTAAAGTTTGTGTTCTTTTTCACAATCCCTTTAATTTTTATCAATGCATGTTCAACAGATGAAGAAGACGAAGAATTAGGGAACTGGGTGGATCGCTCGGTATTCGACGGAACACCAAGAAGTAGCGTAGCCGGTTTCGTAATCGACAATATAGGTTACATGGGCACCGGATATGATGGGGACGATTATTTAAACTCGTTCTGGGCCTATAACATGGAGGGCGACTATTGGTCCCAAAAAGCTGATTTTCCGGGAACAGAAAGAAATGCGGCCGTTGGCTTTGAACTTAATGGAACAGGCTATATAGGCTCTGGATATGACGGTGTAAACGAATTGGGCGATTTTTACTCCTACGATCCTTCCAGCAATACCTGGACCCAAACAGCATCGCTACCAGACATTGTTAGAAGAAACGCTGTAGCATTTGGCGCCAATGGCTACGGATACTTTGGCACGGGCTACGATGGGGAGAATGACATGAAAGACTTCTGGAAATATGACCCGAGCACCGATACTTGGACAGAATTAGAAGGGTTTGGAGGCAACAAACGAAGAGCGGCGACCACATTTACCATTAATGGCACCGTTTACCTTGGTACCGGCGTTTCCAACGGAATATACCTTGATGATTTTTGGGCATTTGACCCTACAGATGAATCTTGGACCAAAAAATTAGATCTGGACGAAGAGGACGACTACAATGTGGAACGCAGTAATGCACTTGGGTTTGAACTCAATGGATATGGATATATTGCCTGTGGCGAACAAAATGGGTCCACCAATTCCGTTTGGCAATACGACCCATCTTCCGACACATGGGAAGAGAAAACCAACTTTGAGGGATCTAGTAGACAAGATGCCATAGTATTCTCCAATTCCTCTAGGGCCTTTATTGGGATGGGACGCACCGGTTCACTATATCTGGATGATCTGGATGAATTTTATCCTTTTGAGGAATATGATGATGAAGATTAATTTTTAATCAGTTCTAGTTTGTGTCGATTGGGGTCAAGAGGTCAGAAACTTGGCCCCAATCAAATTTATTTAAACCCATGAAAAAGATTCCGAACTTATTTTCCGTTTTGTTGATTTTAGGGCTTTTGCTTTTTGGTACGACCAAACTTATAAGCAAAACCAAAAATGAAGCTCCTGTGCTTTCTAAAAAGGCCATTAAGGTGGATGGTGGTTTTGGTTATCAAATATTTAGCGGGGAAAAACTTTTGGTACAGCAGGAGTTTATGCCTTCCGTTCAGGGCAAGGTTCCTTTCCGATCAGCAAAAGACGCACTAAAGGTCGCCACATTGGTGATGGATAAAATTAATGCCGGCACACAACCCATTATTAAAAAAGAAGAACTAAAACAATTAAACCTTTTTAAATTGGATTAGTCCTACTATCTAATGGTCTACGAAAAAAAACATATTCGATTATTTTTTATCCATCTATTTCTTTGGGCCCTTGTTTATGGCTTTTTTCTATTCCCTTTCTTCTTTCAATTAAGGCAACTACCTCCCAATTTACCGATTCGCCTGGTCCTTACCATTGTTCTTTTCTATTTCAACTATTTTGTTCTGGTCCCTCAATTGTTGTTAAAAAAAAGGACATTGATCTATCTAATAACGTGCATATCTTTAATCGTAGTGGCCGGTCTGATCGTGCACTTGGGTTTTACGCCTAGACCGAACAACCCACCATTTTTCCCTAGACCGGATATAAATCAATCTTTGCCCCTAAGAGGTCCTGGACGACCATGGAGATTTATGGGACACATCTTTACCTTGATCAATTTAAGCGCACCGATCATAGTTAGCGGGTTACTGCGCCTATATATAGAATGGAGAAAGAACGAAGATTTGAGAAAAAAAGTGGAAAATGAAAAAGTAAGCTCGGAACTTCAATTTTTGAAGACCCAGTTAAATCCCCACTTTTTGTTCAACTCCCTAAATGCCATTTACTCCCTTTCGGTAAAAAACTCAAATAGGACATCCGATGCAATAATTTCCCTTTCCGAATTGATGAGGTACATGCTGTATGAAGCGGATAACGATATGGTTCCGCTGAACAAGGAATTGGAGTACATCAAGAACTATGTACAGTTACAAAGATTAAGACTATCGGACAGTGCCAATGTTAAGCTGAAAATATCAGGTGAGGACAAAGGCAAAAAAGTTCCCCCATTATTATTTATATCATTTATTGAAAATGCATTTAAATATGGGACCGACTTTAAAGGTAGAACCTATGTAAACATTATTCTTCTCATTGAAGAAAAAACAATCCATTTTAAGGTAGAAAACAAAATAGGTGCACATAGAGGACACAACAAAAACTCTGGTGTTGGATTGGAGAACATTAAGAACCGTTTAAAATTGTTGTATCCAAACTCCCACGAGCTTAAAATTACCAATACTGGAGAAATGTATTTGGTAGATTTAATATTGCAGCTGTAAAAAGTCTAAAAAATCCCCAGTTATGAAATGTATTATTATTGATGATGAGCCCTTGGCGATTGACGTTTTGAAAGAATATTGCCAAAAAATGGATTTTATTGAGCTGGAAGAAACCTTTACCAATCCATTGGAGGCCATCTCCGTTATCAAGGAAAAAAAGATCGATCTGATCTTTTGTGATATTGAAATGCCACAAATAAACGGAATAGATTTTATAAATTCACTGGACAACACCCCGCTGTTTATTTTTACCACAGCATATTCACAGTACGCCGTTGAAGGTTTCAATCTTAACGCAATCGATTATTTGGTAAAACCTATCCCCTACCATAGATTTATAAAAGCCATTTCAAGAGCAAAAGAAGTTTTGGCATACAGAAAATCTCCGGTTAGTTTAAACGACAATGTTTTTCCTTCCCACGGAGAATCCAAATCAACTAACCCCGGATATATTTTTGTAAAAGCGGAGTACGAGAGTATAAAAATAAACTTGGATGATATTGAGTACATTCAAGGATTAAAGGATTACCTAAAAATTCATGTGCGAGACACCAACAAAGCCATACTTACCTTAATGAGCTTTAAGGAAATCCTGGACAAACTTCCTTCCCATCAATTTGTGAGGGCACACAAATCGTTTGTCGTCAACATAGGTTGCATTAAAACGATACAACGAAATCGAATTGTAATAAATGATATGAGAATTCCTATCGGGGAAAGCTATAAGTCCACTTTTTTGAACAATTTGGGACTGTAAAACCAACTAAACTACCTCTGCAACCACAAAGGTACTGCCCCCTATATATACCATATCTTGCACCTCGGCCATTTGCAAGGCCTTTTGGCGCCCCTCTTCTACAGATGCAAATTTTTCACCTGTTAGCCCTTGTTCAGTTGCCAATTCGAAAAGAACCCCTACATCCATTCCTCTTGGTATGGAGGGCCTTACAAAATAGTACTTGGCATCCTTTGGAAATAGTCCCAATACAGATTTCACATCCTTATCGTTCACAAAACCAAGAACAATGTGAAGCTGTTTATAGGTTTGTTTTTTGATTTGTTGGAGCACCAAACTTAGTCCTTCCTTGTTATGCGCAGTATCGCAAACCACTATTGGGTCTTCCTGTAAAACCTGCCATCTACCTAAAAGTCCTGTATTCGCCACCACTTTTTTAAGACCAACAACTATTGCATGTTCCGGGACATCAAAACCTTTCAATTGGCAAATGGTTGTTACAACCCCATTGATATTCTTATGTTGATATTCACCGAGCAGATCGGTTTCATATCCCTCATTGGGCACGGAATCGGCAAAAACGATGCTGCATTTTAGCTGATGGGCAATAAGGGTGAAAATCATTTTCGTTTCTGGTTGCGTCTCACTAATTACTACTGGCACATTTGGTTTAATGATACCCGCCTTTTCCAAGGCTATCTTTTCCAAAGTATCGCCCAAAAATTGGGTATGATCCATACCTATATTAGTAATCAAGGACACTTCGGGTGTAATGATATTGGTGGAATCCAACCTGCCTCCCAATCCGACCTCGATTACGGCAATATCAACTTGTTCTTGGGCAAAGTAATCAAAAGCCATACCCACTGTCATTTCAAAAAAAGAGAGTTTATGATATTCCAAAAAAGGTTGGTGCCGTGAGATAAATCCTTTTACAAATTCCTTACTTGTAACCTCTCCATTTATTTTGATGCGCTCTCGAAAATCTTTAAGATGAGGGGATGTATAAAGTCCTACTTTATACCCAGCTTCCTGTAGTATTGAAGCCAACATATGGCTACTGGAACCTTTACCATTGGTCCCGGCAACATGTATACTTTTAAATTTTTTTTCGGGATGGCCCAGTACACTACAAAAGTGGATTATGTTATCCAATTTTGCGTTCATGGCCGCAGCACCTTTCTGCTGGTACATCGGAAGCTGGGCGAACATCCAGTCCAACGTTTCTTTATAAGTCACTATTGGCCTAATTTAAAGTTGACTACCACAAATCCTATTTGTTGTGCAGGTGCATTGGAATCCGGGTTCCAACGGTGAAGCATTGCAGTTTTACGGGCAGGCTCCAAAAGGCAGGGAGCATTGTTCGTTGTTCCCTTAACACCTGGTTCGGCCTTGATCACTTTACCCGACCTATCTACCACAATACGAACTACCACACGCCCCTCTTCATTACATTCTTGACGAACTTTACCATTATCGGCCAATGCCCTGCCACTTAAACCATACCCTCCGGTTCCGGTTCCAGGAGAACCATAATAGGAAGTTGCATATGGATCACCATCAGGTTGGCCCTTGTCTCCAGCACGATCATCGTCCCCTTCGCTGCCCGTGGCCGTACCATCGGATTTTCCGATTCCGCCGATCAAGGCATCCACACTTTTCTTTTTGGCCTCTTGTTCTTGGCGCTTCCGTTCTTCGGCCTCTCTCTTTTCGCGGGCGATCCGCTCCGCTTCGGCCTTGGCTTTTTGAGCCTCTTCTTCCGCTTTGCGTTTAGCCTCTTGCTCTTGCCTTAGTTTAATGGTTTCCGCATCATCGCTGGTCAACACCTCTTCAACAGGAGCTTCTTCAACGACGGTCTCTTCCGGCTCGGCAGGTTCAGTAAACTCCTGTGGCTCCGGTTGGCTCTCCACTTCTCTGGGTTCGGACTTCACCCTTTCTGTAGGTTGAACCTCTCCACTACCATATTCCATGGTACCGAAATTAACGGCAATTCCATTTTCAATGGGCGGGTCGAGATAGGTCAATCCAATATAAAAAAGCAAAAGCAGCAATGCGCTTAACAAAAGAGTGGTAAGCGTAAAAGATTTTTTCTTGTGTCTCGTATCTAAGAACGACATTATTTAGGCCGCACCGCCAAGATAACCTTATAACTGTTCCTATTGGCAATGTCCATAACGTTGACCGCCTCTTTTATGGCGACGTTTTCTTCTGCCCTTAGGATAATTGTTGGCTTTTCTTGACCTTCTAGTGCTTTTTTTAATTCAATTTCAATGTATTCCTTGTTGATTTGCTCGTTGTTTACAAAATATTTCAGGTCCTTATCAATGGTAACAGAAACATTCTGAGTGTTCGTCGATTTTCCCTTCGCCTTTGGCAATAGCAAATCCAATGCATTGGGTGCATTGGAAGTCAGCATAAAGAACACCAATAACAGGAACACAATGTCCGTCATGGATGACATGCTGAATTCAGGGCTAATTTTGTTTCTTCCCTTCAGTTTCATAGCCCAGGATTTATATAGGTTCGTTCAAAAGATCCAAGAACTCTACCGCATTGGCCTCCATCTGATGAACAACCTTATCTGTCCTGTTCACAAGGTGGTTATACCCGATGTAAGCTATAATTCCAACAACAAGTCCAGCCACCGTAGTGGTCATTGCAGTATAGATGCCCGATGCCAAGGAACCCATTTCGGCCTGCCCGCCACTGCTTGCCATTTCGTGGAAAGCCAAAATCATACCGATTACAGTTCCCAAAAACCCGATCATTGGTGCCGCTCCGGCCACTGTGGCCAACACGCTAACATTCTTTTCCAACTTGTACACCTCCAGTGTGCCAGCATTTTCTATGGCCGTATTAATGTCGTCCAATGGTTTTCCAATGCGGGACACACCTTTTTCCGTAAGGCGGGCCACTGGAGAATCCGTTTGGGCACATAATAGTTTTGCGGCCTCCAATTTACCATTCATCACGTGGTCGCGAATCTGGTTCATGAAGTTCTTATCTATTTTGGACGCTGCCTTAATGGCAAAGATGCGTTCAAAATAAATGTACATAGCTACAAAAAGAAGCACAAAAAGGACCATAATAATTATGATGCTTCCTGTGCCTCCATTTACAATAAGATCGATTACGGACAAGGTCTTTTCCTCGGAAGTTGAAGCAGCTGCCTCAGTGCCTTCCGTTACTTCTTGAAAAATATTCATATAAAATCCCCAATTTAAGTTGCAATTATAACGGAGATTTTTGAACTAAAGTATTTTTTAGAACAAATATCGCATAAACATGTAACAAATTGCTCCGGCGATAAATCCAACAAAGGCCAACCAAGATATTTTCTTAAGATACCAGAAGAAATCTATTTTCTCCATTCCCATGGCCACAACCCCTGCAGCGGAGCCAATAATTAGCATACTTCCCCCTGTTCCGGCAGAGTAAGCTATAAAATGCCAAAGCTGGTCATCCATTGGCTCGGAGAACATTCCCAAACTTGCCGCAACAAGCGGTACATTATCTATAATTGCAGAACCTATACCTAATAATATTACCACTAAATCCGATACTTGAGTACCTGCCATCTCAGTTCCCATCAATGGCATGCCCTGTTTAAGACCTTCCGCAAAATTGAAAAGCAGACCCAGGGATTCCAAAGCGGCCACCGCCATTAAAATACCAAGAAAGAAAAGTATACTCGGCAATTCGATTTTGGTCAATGCACTATGTACCGGGCTATGGTGTGCTGCCGCATCACTTTCATGATCCACAGACGAAATAGCAATTTTGGAATTGCTGTAAATTTCGGCAAACGTTGCTACCACGGCCAAGGACAACATCATCCCCACATACGGTGGCAAATGGGTAAGGGTTTTAAAAATCGGAACAAAAACAATAGCTGCCAGACCTAAGTACAGCATGGTAGGTCCAAACTTTGATTTTGCCCCGGTATCTTCTTCCATCTCGATCTCCCCCTTGAAAGCGGGAAGGAAGGATGCAATAAAAGAAGGGATAAGCATACATACCAAAGAGGGAATCAACAAATGTTCGATCAACATTGCGGTAGAAACTTTGTCACCGATCCATAACATGGTCGTGGTAACATCACCAATTGGAGACCATGCCCCACCTGCGTTTGCTGCAATAATGATCAGACCTGCGTACCAAAGTCTTACTTCCCTGTCCTTAACTATTTTTTGAAGAATCGAAATTAATACGATAGTTGCGGTAAGGTTATCGATAATCGCAGAAAGTATAAACGCCAAGAAGGAGAAAATCCAAAGAATCTTCTTTTTGCTCCTTGTTTTCACAAAAGATTTTATGGTGGAGAAGCCATCAAAATAATCAATAATTTCCACAATGGTCATTGCACCGATAAGGAATACCAAAATTTCGGCGGTCTTGCCAAGATGGTGCAACAAGGTCTCCTCCATGAGCTCCATTTTCTCTTCGTGGCCAAAAGCACCGAAATTTTCGAGCAGAGCGTGGTTTCCGGAATCGAACCAAGTGTTGAAACCATCGATACCAAAAGCCATCATGGCCCATAAAATGGCCATCATCGCCAAAGCCGGAATAAGTTTATCTATTTTTAAATTATGTTCTAGGGTAATTGCCAAATATCCAATTACAAAAATGACAACTAAAAGGGTTTCCATGTGAAGATTGGTTTAATTAAGGAATAATTTTTTAGAGTAGTTATCTGAATTGCTAAAGATATTCAAAATGAATATTTCCGCATAATCTTAAGGATATAAAAATATGTGAAAGGAAAATAATGACAAATAAAAGAATCGTTAAAAATTCAATCATTCTCATTTATTCATCCTTTTCCATAGAAAATTAATATTCTAAAACTATATTTGTATGTAATTTTTAAAAATCTTTCAGTTTTATGGATTTCACACTTTCCGAAGAACAGTTGATGATACAACAGGCGGCAAGAGATTTTGCCCAGAATGAGCTCTTACCCGGAGTTATTGAGCGCGATGAGGCCCAAAAATTTCCAAGCGAACTAGTAAGAAAAATGGGGGAACTTGGATTTCTGGGAATGATGGTCAACGAAAAATATGGAGGAAGCGGACTGGACACCTTATCCTACGTATTGGCAATGGAAGAACTATCCAAAATCGATGCTTCTGCTTCGGTAATGGTATCTGTAAACAATTCTTTGGTCTGCTGGGGCCTGGAAACCTATGGAACAGAAGAGCAGAAGGAAAAATACCTTACCAAATTGGCATCCGGTGAAATTATCGGTGCATTTTGCCTGTCCGAACCAGAAGCGGGTAGCGATGCCACTTCACAAAAAACGACGGCATTGGACAAAGGTGATCACTACCTATTAAATGGAACCAAAAACTGGATCACAAACGGGAGCCAGGCCGAAGTGTACTTGGTTATCGCACAAACCGACAGAGAGAAAGGGCACCGTGGGATAAACGCATTGATTGTTGAAAAAGGAGCCGAAGGCTTCGATGTTGGCCCCAAAGAAAATAAACTTGGTATTCGCGGAAGCGACACCCACTCCTTAATGTTCAATGATGTTAAAGTCCCAAAAGAAAACCGTATAGGCGAAGATGGCTTTGGGTTTAAGTTTGCCATGAAGACGTTGGCCGGTGGAAGAATAGGTATTGCGGCCCAAGCCTTGGGAATAGCAGCCGGAGCATACGAATTGGCATTAAAATATTCCAAGGAACGAAAAGCTTTTGGAACGGAAATTTCCAACCACCAAGCAATTGCATTCAAGTTGGCGGATATGCACACTAAAATACAAGCAGCGCGGCACTTGGTGTACCAAGCCGCCTGCGATAAGGATACCGGCAATGATTATACCTTGTCCGGAGCCATGGCCAAACTATACGCTTCAGAAGTTGCTATGGAAACAGCCGTAGAAGCCGTACAAATCTATGGAGGCAATGGCTTTGTGAAAGAATATCATGTAGAACGATTAATGCGGGACGCCAAAATAACACAGATTTACGAAGGTACTTCCGAAATTCAAAAAATTGTTATTTCCAGAAGTATTTTAAAAGATTGATACTTACACACCCCCTTGCATTTAGGGGGTGTGTAAAAATACACCCCATTTTTACCTACCCCCATCCCTTTTAAATTGAATGCAGATACCCATATAGCGCAGTATTTACCCTTTTAGACACCTCAATTTACAGGGATAAAAGATATGGACGCCCCTTAAATTGTCAGAATGATAATTTATGAACAGAAATATTCCCATATTACACATTTTGCACACTTTCACTTCTTAAACTGATTTTTATCAATAGATATCCAATTTCTGTTGATATTTTCTCATCTTTTTCGATATTTTTGAGAAAATTCGTTAATAATGAGATTGAAAAAACAAGGATTGTACCTTCCCGAATTTGAACACGACAACTGCGGTGCCGGTTTTATTTGCAGCCTAAAAGGAATAAGATCCAACGACATTATCCATAAGGCTCTTGAGATTTTGGATAAGCTGGAACACCGCGGAGCTGTAAGTTCCGACGGAAAAACAGGCGATGGTGCTGGAATATTGATCGATATACCCCATGCTTTTTTTCAGGATGTTTGTGATTTTGAATTGCCAGATGCAGGAGATTATGCCGTTGGAAACGTGTTTTTACCTCAAAAAGAGAATCAACGGGACTTTTGTTTAAAAGTTCTCGAAGAGAACATAAAAAAGCAAGGGCTTGAACTATTGGGATGGAGAAGTGTACCTGTTAACCGATCGGTTCCTGGACGAATTGCAGCAGAGACCGAGCCTTTTGTAATGCAGGTTTTTATCGGAAAGGGAAACGCCCCGGACGATTTCCAGTTTAACCTTAAACTTTTTATTGCCCGAAAAATAACGGAACACAAGGTTATCGATAGCAAACTCTCTCAGAGTGATTTTTTCTATCTACCCAGCCTTTCCACCAAGATCATCATATTTAAAGGGCTTTTGGTACCAAAGGACATCAGTAGATATTACGAAGATCTATTGGACCCGAGAGTTGTTACCCGTTTGGCTTTGGTCCATCAACGTTTTAGCACCAACACATTTCCAATGTGGGATTTGGCACAACCATTTAGGTATATGTGTCACAATGGAGAAATCAATACCCTAAGAGGCAATGTCTCCCGCATGCGTTCTCGTGAGGAACTTATGCAGAGCGATTGGTTCGGGGACGATATTAAAAATATCCTTCCCGTGGTCTTACCTGCAAAGTCCGACTCGGCCAGCATGGACATGGTCGTCGAATTATTGCTGATGACCGGCCGTTCACTGCCGGAAGTAATGATGATGCTCGTACCCGAAGCATGGGAAAAAAACCCGGATATGTCCGAATCTAAAAGAGCGTTTTACGAATACAACTCCTGCTTAATGGAACCTTGGGACGGACCCGCATCCATACCTTTTACCGATGGCAACTACATTGGTGCCGTTTTGGACCGTAACGGTCTTCGACCATCCCGCTATTCCGTGACCAAACAGGGTTATGTGATCATGTCTTCGGAAACCGGTGTTGTGGAACTGGAACCAGAGGACATAGAATTCCATGGAAGATTGGAACCGGGCAAAATGTTCTTGGTAAATATGGAGGAAGGCAGAATTATCAACGACGAGGAAATCAAAGAAGCCATTGCCAAAAAACATCCTTATAAGAAATGGCTCAAGGACAATCTGGTCCATTTGAGGGACATACCTTATAACGACTGCCCTGTTTTCTTTGGAGAATTTCCATTACAAACCAGAAGAACTGCTTTTGGATATACCCAAGAAGACATCAATACCATAATAATGCCCATGGCTCAAAACGGCAAGGAGCCCATAGGTTCCATGGGGTCGGATACGCCTATTGCTGTTTTGTCCGAGAGACCACAATTGATCTACAACTATTTTAAACAATTGTTCGCCCAGGTCACCAACCCTCCTTTGGACGGCATCCGAGAAGAATTGATCACCGACATAAGTTTAACACTGGGCAGCGACCATAATATTTTTGAATTTTCCGAACTGCACTGTAGAAAGCTTAAAATTCAAAACCCGGTAATTTCAAAAGAAGACCTGGATAAAATAAAGAACTACGATGCCAGCCCGGATTACAAAGTGGTCTCGATCTCTATGCTGTACGAGATCAATAAGGGCCACAACGGCTTGGAGGAAGGATTGGAGTCCATTCTTAAACAAGCTACCAATGCCATAGACGAAGGAGCCAATATTATTATTCTATCCGATAGAATGATCAGTACGGAAATGGCCCCCATTCCCGCTCTTTTGGCCTGTTCCTTTGTAAACAGCGGATTGGTAAGATTGGGCAAGCGATCAAAATTGAGCATAATTATAGAATCTGCTGAACCAAGAGAAGTACATCATTTTGCTTTGTTGTTCGGTTTTGGGGCAAGCGCCATCAACCCATATTTGGTAAATGAGATAATTGGAGAACAAATAGAAGAAAACAATATCACCGATTATACTTTTGACGAGGCCATCAAAAATTACAATAAGGCGATAGGGAAAGGTATCTTAAAGGTGATGAACAAAATAGGGATTTCCACCTTGAATTCTTACAGAGGATCCCAATTGTTCGAATGCATTGGAATAAATACGAAAGTGGTGGACAAATATTTTCCCAACACCCCTACCCGTATCCAAGGAATAGGACTTTACGAAATTGAAAAAGAAATTACCAAACGCCATAACAAGGCGTTCCAATCTAAGGAAGTAGCGGCCAATCTCGATATAGAGGTCGGCGGAGAGTATCGATGGAGAAGAAATGGTGAAAAGCACATGTTCAATCCATTAAGTGTAGCCATGCTTCAAAAATCGGTACGCAATAACGAGCCGGAAACTTATAAAGAGTATTCCAAATTGGTAAATGAGCAATCCAAACACCTAATGACCATCCGTGGACTGTTCGAGTTTTCGAACTATGACCCGATTCCCATTGAGGAGGTTGAACCTTGGACAGAAATTGTAAAAAGGTTCAAAACAGGAGCAATGTCCTACGGTAGTATCAGCAAGGAGGCCCACGAAAATCTTGCGGTTGCCATGAACCGAATTGGAGGAAAGAGCAATTCAGGTGAAGGAGGAGAGGATTCGGCTCGTTTCTATAAAAGTCAAACCGGGGATTGGAAAAACAGTGCGATAAAACAGGTAGCCTCAGGAAGATTCGGGGTAACTTCCAACTATTTGACAAGTGCGCAAGAAATCCAGATTAAAATGGCCCAAGGGGCAAAACCAGGAGAAGGCGGTCAACTGCCCGGCCCTAAGGTAAACCCGGCCATTGCCAAAACAAGAAACTCAACCCCGTATGTTGGGTTGATCTCGCCACCGCCCCATCACGATATTTATTCCATAGAGGATTTGTCTCAACTGATCTATGATCTAAAATCTGCGAACAGGGAAGCAAGAATAAATGTAAAATTAGTTTCAGAAGTTGGCGTGGGGACCGTAGCGGCAGGTGTCGCAAAAGCCAAGGCAGATGTAATTTTAATCTCTGGTTTTGATGGAGGCACCGGTGCATCGCCACTGACCTCTCTAAAACATGCCGGCCTGCCTTGGGAGCTTGGCATTGCAGAAGCGCAACAAACATTGGTAATGAACGACCTGAGAAATCGGGTCACCCTGGAATGCGACGGGCAATTAAAAACAGGCCGGGATGTTGCCATTGCATGCCTTTTAGGGGCCGAAGAATTTGGCTTCGCAACAGCACCATTGGTTGCCTCGGGATGTGTAATGATGCGGGTCTGCCATTTGAACACTTGCCCTGTGGGAATAGCCACCCAAAATCCAGAACTGCGTAAAAAGTTCAAGGGAAAACCCGAACATGTGGTGAACTACATGTACTTTGTGGCGCAAGAACTGCGAGAGATTATGGCAAAACTAGGGTTTAGAACCTTGAATGAAATGGTAGGACAAGTACAAAAACTGGACAGAAAAAAAGCCATTGAACACTATAAAGCTGCTGGTATAGACCTTACCCCAATTCTTTATCAGATGGATGTGCCCGAAGGAACTAAGTTCCATAACACCGAAAAACAGCATCATGATATAGACAAATCCATAGAATTTGAAATTATCGGCAAGGCACACCCTGCTTTGTTCAGAAAGGAAAAAACCTCTTTGGATTTTCCGATCTGCAATACGGACAGGGCCGTTGGAGCAATCATTAGTAACGAAATATCAAAAATATATGGTGCAGACGGATTGCCAGAAAATACATTAAAACTCAATTTCACAGGCTCTGCCGGACAGAGTTTTGGCGCTTTTGCCACAAAAGGCCTTACCATGGTAGTTAACGGAAACACCAACGATTACCTTGGAAAAGGGCTTTCGGGCGCCAAATTGGTCATTAAGGTGCCATTTAAATCAACCATAAAACCAGAGGACAATATTATAACCGGTAACGTAACACTCTATGGGGCCACATCTGGTGAAGCATATATAAACGGTAAGGCCGGAGAACGTTTTTGTGTTCGAAACTCCGGTGCACAAGCGGTAGTTGAAGGTATTGGAGATCACGGTTGTGAATACATGACGGGCGGTGTTGCCGTTATACTTGGTTCCGTAGGAAGAAATTTCGGAGCAGGTATGAGTGGCGGAATTGCCTACGTATACGATCCCGATAATACATTTAGCCGAAACTGCAACGGCGACCATTTGAACCTGCTTCCTGTTGATGAGGATAAGGACGTTCAACAATTAAAAGACCTGATAGAAAACCACTATAATGCCACTTTGAGCCCGTTGGGGCAACGAATTTTGGAAAATTGGGAAAAATGCCTTCCCAAATTCATTAAAGTATTCCCAGAAGAATACCGCCAAGCACTTATTAGATTGGAAGAAGAAAAAATGCAAACCTTATAATTTTAGACATGGGAAAGATTACAGGATTTTTGGAGTTTGACAGAAAGGACGAAACATACGTTCCTGTGAAAGAGCGTATCAAAAACTATAAGGAGTTTACAAAACCATTAAAGGAAAACGAACTAAAAGACCAAGGAGCCCGCTGCATGGACTGCGGTATCCCGTTTTGCCACAGTGGATGCCCACTAGGGAATCTGATTCCGGATTTTAACGACGCTGTTTATCAAGGAAAATGGCAAAAAGCTGCAGAAATCCTGCATTCCACGAATAATTTTCCTGAGTTTACTGGAAGGCTATGCCCCGCACCCTGCGAGGAAGCATGCGTTCTTGGGATTAACGAACCGCCCGTATCCATTGAGAACATTGAAAAAAACATTGTGGAGACCGCTTTTAAAAACGGATGGATACAACCAAAACCACCACTAACAAGAACTGGTAAAAAAGTGGCCGTTATCGGATCTGGACCAGCTGGATTGGCCGCAGCTCAACAATTGAACCGCGCAGGCCATACGGTTACGGTTTTTGAGCGCGATGAAAAAATCGGAGGACTGCTCCGTTACGGAATCCCAGACTTTAAGATGGAGAAAAATGTTATCGATCGCCGTTTGGAGGTAATGGAAAAAGAAGGTATCGAATTTAAAACAGGCGTTCATGTTGGCGTCGATATTACAGCAACAGAGCTACAACAAGAGTATGATTCTTTGGTGCTCTGTGGTGGAGCGACAGTGAGAAGAAACTTGCCCATTCCCGGTTCCGATGCTAAAGGAGTGGTGCAGGCCATGGACTTTTTGCCACAGAACAATCGCAGGGTCGATGGCATTCCGTTTAAAGGTGAAGATATTTCCGCCAAAGGCAAAAAAGTAATCGTAATTGGTGGTGGAGACACAGGTTCCGATTGTATTGGAACTTCTATACGACAAGGCGCCACAGACGTCATCAATTTTGAAATTATGCCAAAAGGCACCGTTGACCGTCCCGAAGGTCAGCCATGGCCATTTTGGCCAATGCGATTGCGAACCAGCACCTCGCACAAAGAGGGTGCGGAACGTGTATTCAGTATTTCCACAAAAAAGTTTAATGCGGATAAGACCGGTAAACTAACTAGCTTGGTCACTGCAGAAGTTGAGTGGATCAAGCAACCCGGAAAACGTCCCACTCTCAAAGAAGTTGAAGGAACGGAAAAGGAATGGAAATGTGATTTGGTATTATTGGCGTTAGGTTTTACCGGCTCCGAAACTACCATTGCCGATCAATTAGGGCTAGAAATTGACCCACGGACCAACATAAAAGCATCTGCGGCCAATTACAAAACCAATGTGCCAGGCGTATTTGTTGCCGGGGATCAGCGTCGTGGCCAATCTTTGATTGTTTGGGCCATTTCCGAAGGTAGGGAAGCTGCCCACCATGTGGATACCTTTTTAATGGGAAGCTCCGGCTTACCACTTAAGGGAGAGGGCGATCTTCCAAGGGTTTAAGAACACATAGATCAACTAAATAAACAAACTCTCCAGGATGTACTGGGGAGTTTTTACGTATTGCAAACCCCTTTACAAATAAGGAAGGTCGATTACTACTTGTGTACCCGACAATTCCTTGCTCGTTTCTTCTAAATCTATGATGTTAATGGCTCCCTTACTTTGATACTGTTTAGAAAAATGTTCCAAACGTTCCTTGGACAACGATATACCTACAGAATCACTCTTATGTACCTTTCTTTCTTTTATATATCGTGATTTTCGCAATCCGATACCGTTATCGATAATCTCTATCCGGACTTCATTTTCTTTGTTTTTGAACAGGAAAACCTCAAGTTTCATATCTTTCTTTTTTGGAGAGAGGCCATGCCAAATCGCATTCTCCAAAAAGGGTTGCAAAAGAAGGGAAGGTATTTTGATGCCTGCTGGATTTATATCAGGCCCACATGTAATCGAGAACTCAATTTCGTTATTGAACCTGAGGTTTTCAATATTCACATAGAGTTCCATCGTCTCCAGTTCATCGGTCAAACTGGACTCCTTTTTCATGGTAGAGGCAAGAATCCTGCGAATCAACTTGGCAAACTTGTTCATGTAGTAAACAGCCTTTTCCTTATCGTTATCTATAATATAGCGCTTAATGGAATTCAAAGAATTAAAGATGAAATGGGGATTCATCTGGCTCCTCAATGCCAATAGTTTTAGTTCGGCCAATTCTTTATCATATTGGGTCTGTAGTCCCTTTAATCGCTCTGCTTCCGCCTTAATTTCCATAGCCTTCACATTTCCCTCTAATTGCGCCTGCACTTTCGACCTTAAATCTTCGTTCTCCCTAAATTGGGCAATTAGTTTTTCTTGTGAACGATTACGCTCATCCAAAATCAACTTTTGCTTATAGCCCAAAGCAAGAGCGAAAAATATATTTTCTATTACCAAACCTAAATAAAAAATGCTATACCGTACTTCTTGCTCTTCAGGTGCAAGACCAATTCGTTTTATAATTGAAACGGCTAAGGCAGTCATTAATAAAAAAAAACCTCCCATAACAATATAGAATCGCAATGGAGAGTTCAATTTAAATAAAGAGT
Organism: Flagellimonas sp. ABD4_174; assembly: GCF_056160185.1. Lineage (NCBI taxonomy): Bacteria > Pseudomonadati > Bacteroidota > Flavobacteriia > Flavobacteriales > Flavobacteriaceae > Flagellimonas > Flagellimonas sp. ABD4_174. The sequence goes on along the minus strand of NZ_JBSWWP010000001.1, from coordinate 1,026,606 downwards.
AAAACAGTAATAGACCCGATAAGTATGTTAAGACAGAAAAAGCCAGATGTCCTTTCATTAAAATTTGCATGTCCCCTGTAATGAAATAGAGTAATTCTAGAATAATAGCATACAGAAAAATGATTCTCACCGTCCAATAGAAAAAGTGATACCACTTATATAAGTGTTTTTTAAAATCTAAAAGAACGTAGGCAAATACAATGTAAATGAGATTATAGGTTAAAATAAAATTAAGCTCAAGATGGTCAATAAATCCCCTAATGGGTTCAATGAGATCTATTACAAACCCAACTTTTGATCTATTGAGCAATCCAAAGAAAATCATAAATGTATATAGGCTATAATACAAATAGGCTTTGTCCTTGTGCTGAAAGTAAAGTAAAAAGTGGTAAACGCTTAAAATGAATAAAATCCCAATGACAAAAATTGTGATACCGTTCTCATTTGGATGATTGAGGACATCCATTAACCCATGCACAAATAAAAGAAAACTACCCATTTAAAGCTTGCATTAGCTTATGCTTCTTAGACCTCGAAACGGGCACATCAGTACCATCGCACAACACCAAATATTGACCGTCTTGGTTTACAAATTCCTTAATGGCATTCAACCGTATCAAATAGGAATTATGCACCCTAAAAAAACTGGAGCCCAACATTTTTTCGAAATCTTTGATTCGTTTGCTCAAAACCTCTTTTTTTCCATTTCCAAAAAAGACTTCGGTATAATTGCCGTCCGCTCTACAATAGAGAATTTCCGCAGGATCTACATACAGTGTTTTCCCTGCCATGGGCAAGGCCATTTTTTTTGATTTCTGATCTGCCCATTCGTTAAAAACACTTTTGAGCTCTGCTCCCAACATATTCTGCCCCTTGTTGCCGCTTATCCTTTTTATTGCTTCTTTAAGATCGTCGGAGTCAACCGGTTTTAAAAGATAATCTATTGCATGCTGGCGAAAGGCCTTGATCGCATAATTATCGTATGCAGTGGTTATAATAAGGTCAAAATTCCGATATTTTAGGGTGTTCAACAACTCGAAACCATCCATTTCCGGCATTTCAATATCCAAGAAAACACAGTCTGGTTTCAAATAGTTTATTGCAGAAATAGCTTCCATGGGATCGGTAAAAGTATCGAGTACTTTTACATCATCACAAAACCTCTCTATTTCCCAAGCCAGGTTTTTTATTGCATTGTACTCATCATCTACAATTATTGCCGTGATCATTATTGGAATTCTTAAGTCCTAATAAAGATAATCAATAAGGCAACATTCATCGTAACCATTACATATTCAGTAGGATTGGGCACATAGTTCGATAGAAAGGTGCTTTTTATGGTATTCCTCAGTGCTCTGAGACTTTTTTTGCCAACTACATAATACTTTCCACAGAAAATACAATCCATACCTCAGTGCCTAACAACAGCCTTTAAAAATGATGATCACTGATTAGCTTTGATCAGAGTTCTCCCATTCTGTTTTGACCCGTGTATGGCCAATAACAATGCAGATTATCAATATACAAAAAACCGAATTGCCTTTGTTATGAGAACACTATGCATCCTACTGACTTTGATAGTTGTCCTTCTATCCTGCAAACGCCAAAAAAAGGACATGGACAAAAAAGAAAAAAGTATCGACCTATCACGGTCCGTTACTCAACCTGGTGTGGTCCATGTAAAGAGCATTGGAATGGACTTTATAGTAAAAGACACCCTTAATTCGGGCTGGAACACTTTTAAATACACCAACGAGTCCACTGAAGTCCACTTTATATTAATGGATCTATATCCCGAAGGAAAGAATGCCAGAAATACCAAAAACGAAGTACTGCCTCCTTTCGAAGAAGGAATGAAACTTATAATGAATAATGATATGGAAAGTGCGGTTGCCGCTTTCGGAAAACTGCCTGCATGGTTCCAAGAAATTAAGTATATGGGAGGCACAGGCCTTATTTCACCCAATAGAACTGCAATAAGTACTATCTATCTTGAGCCTGGGCTTTATATAATGGAATGTTATGTGAAAATGGCCGACGGCACGTGGCATACTTCGCACGGTATGTACAAAGAAATTATCGTCACAGGAACAAACACCGATCTGGCGCCACCAATAGAAACGGTTGCTATTGAAATTTCAAGCAAAGCAGGCATCTTGGTCGCAGACAATATTCCAAAGGGCAAACAGGTATTCAAGGTCACATTTAGGGACCAGTCGACTCATGAACATTTTTTGGGACATGATGTTAATCTGGTTAAATATGATACAACGGCATCATTGGATTCCCTGGTACATTGGATGAACTGGATGAATCCAAGAGGATTGCGCACCCCTGCCCCAAAGGGATTCACTTTTTTGGGCGGAATGAACAATCTGCCTTCTGGGAAACACGGATATTTTGATGCAGACCTATCACCGGGAAACTACGTACTGATTTCCGAAGTACCCATGGCCAACGAAAAAAATATGATGTACAAATTCACAATTAAATAAACAAACCATGAAAGCAAGAACACTTATTTCAACACTGATATGTTTTTTAATCATGGGTCAATCAAATGCCCAATTTTTTAAAAAACTAAAGAAGAAAGCCAAAGACGCTGTAGAGCGCACCGTTTTGGAACGCACCGACAAAGAAGTCTCAAAAGGAACGGACCGCGCCATCGATTCCATTACCCAAGGAAAAAAAGGCAAAAAGACCCCTAAGAGCATTGGTGAAACAGAGAAAAATACGCCTACCAAAAAACAAACTGATGCCAAGAACAAAGCGATGGAGCAAAAAATGGCCGGTTTATTCGGGGGAAAGGACCTGAATGGAGTACCTGACATCTACACCTTTTCATATAAGGCCACAATGAAAATAACCACGCGTAAGGACGAAACCGAAATTCAGTATTGGATGGAACCGGACCAAAGGTATTTTGGCAACTGGCAAGAGCAGGGAACCACGAACAGCATTTCCATTATGGACATGGAGAATAAAATGGTGGTGATGTTCATGGATGACGGTGAACGTAAATCGGCCATGAAAATGCCCGTAGGAAAAAAAATGATGGAAAAAATGGCCAAGAAAATGGAGCAAAAGTCAAACGCTGATAACGTGCAGGTCACGCCGATCGGGAACAAAACCATACTCGGATATACGTGTCAGGGGTATCAAATCACAAGCAAGGAAGGCATCTCAAAAATTTGGCTCACCAATGAGACCCCAGTGGGATTCTTGGGAGGCATGGGACAGGCAGAAAGCATACCCACAACAGGCCTGCCCATTGGCAACAATACCATGTTCATGGAAATGCAGTTCGAGTCGGCCAAAAAGAAAAAGGACAATTTCAGCATGGTATGCACCGAACTGATCCAAGAAGACTTCGTATTGGCAAAAGCGGATTATATCTCATCCAACCCATAAAAATATTAGTATGAAAAATATAGTGTTTTATATAGTATTCCTAATCATATCCACTTCCCATCTGCAAGCCCAAGAATTCGATATGGGCGATGTAATGGAGACCGCCATGGATTTTGTAGAGGAAGCCCAAGGCGGAACAGAAACCCAAGCCGACAACCAATCCATGGGACAAATGGTCGACAAATTACTGAAGAAGACCGATGACCCAGCTTTTAAAGCACTTATAGAAAACCTAAGCCAAGCATTAAAAGAATTTGAAAACGAGTCCTATACCGGTAAATGTCTGCAGGTAATGGGCGCCTATGCCGAAGCATTGGCCTATGCAGACCGAAGAGTTGAATTGGCCGGCAATGCCTGCGAAAAAAAAGAGTGGTTGGGCATTGAGGGACTCTTACTCTTGACCGGGGGCACCATTAATTATTGTCCCACAGAATTTTATGGGCTTTCCGATGAAAGCTTAGATGAAAATGAACAAAAAAAAATCATAACTAGATATGAAGCAGAAATTTATATATACTTTTTTGGGTCTTACGCAGAAGATATTTTTAGATTAAATCAACAAATTGATGAAAAAAAATTGAAAGAATTATTAAGGGATAAAATTGTAAAAAACAATCCTGATATGAGTCTTGGGCCAGACGAATTAGATAATGCCGTTAATATTTATTATGATCTCGTAATAAGACTTCAACATGAGTACATCTTTGATGACTTCAAGAAAGAAGACGGCAATTTTGAACTCTTTGAAACTTTTCAAAAGGCTAACCAACAGTTAGGTTTACATGGAATAAATGGGATAAATCATAAGGGTGCTATGATAGACTTTGTAGGCAAAATGTTCACCCCAGAATTTATGCTTGCTAAGACCGTTGAAATCGCAAAACTCAGCAACCTTTACAAATGCAGCAACTAAAACCGATAAAATACATCTCCAATATTTTTTTAGCTAAAACCATTATGAAGACCATAAGAACAGTACTCATTATCCAAACGGTGTTTTGTTTGGTTGCCTGCAACACAAACAACCGTAAAAACCAAGAACAAAAACCCACCCAGACTGTGGTATCCAATACACCATCAAAATCTTTTGAAGAAAACAAGAATTCCCTCTTGAACAAAACACCTCTCACCAAGGAACAATTTGCCTCTTGGTTGCCAGAGACCATGTTGGGACTTCCCTTAACATCATCTACCATTAATCTACTCCCTGGTGTTGGGTCGTGCACGGCGAATTATAGTCAGGGAAATACAAGAATTCGGATCATGATCATAGACGGTGCCGGTGAAAAGGGTGCCAATGGTGTTGCTCCATACAGAGCTTCGAGCACATTAAATATTAACGACAAAGGTGCTTGGGGAAGTACCAAAACGGAAACCATAAACGGCTTAAAGGCCAAGGTGTCCTATTTGGAAGAGGACAGACTCAATGCATCCATGTTCTACAACGAAAGATTTGCTGTGGATATAAAACTTAACGAACTCACTAGGGAATCCCTTGACCAAATAGTACAGGAATTAAAATTGGAAAAACTGAGAGAATTAGAACGTCAATAACAAATGAAAAATCAAGGCACGACAGGTTTGGACGATCGATCCCGGCGGGAATTTTTCAGACAATTGGTTTTAGGGGGAACCGGAGTTTTTTTGTCTCCGTTACTACTTCAAAGCTGCAGTAGTGAAGATTTGGGTAGGCCGCCATTTGGAGTCTGGCAAGATATGATAAAAGCCTTAGAACAGAGCCCGGACCATTTTATGGGCAGACGCAAGACTCTTGTAGCCTCCAAAGACCCCAAGGCCATGACAGATTTCGTAAGGGATAGTTTTCAGGTTTTACCCTGGCAAAGCGATTTTCTGCACCATGCGGCCTATGGCTCCATTTATGGAACAGCAATGGCACTGCGCTGTGGTTTGGCAACCCCAAGGGAGAAAGCAGAGATTTTAAAGGACATGTTAGTGGATGCTGGATACGAAGCTCGCGTGATCATGGAGGAAACCAGTATTTCATTGGAAGAGGCAAAAGCAATAGTTTTCCGAAAATACATGCCAGCATTTAATCCTCCTGTCTCGGAAGGTAAAATAAAAAAATGGTACAAGGCATTGGGTATATCCGCTCCGCAGGGAGGTGTGGATGTTATTCCCGACCTGCTGGAACAAGCCAATAACCTCTCCAATAAACTGCTAAACACAATCGACCCAAAATTTATTCGGGACAGTATTGTAAACTTCAGGTTTCATGCAGATGCCGTTCCCTCGGTCGCTTTTAAGGATGGGGAAGAAGAAAAGTATGCACATGTATTTGACCCAGAGGTATCATTTGGAAACCTACACCCCACCAACACCGAAAATCATTTTTATGATGCCGTAGAAATGAGACCTTTTGAGAATGAGGAAGTCACCTTAACCCTATCTTGCCGTAGAGCTCTGGATCATTGGAACGAAACTGAATTGCTATCGGGAACATGGAAGTTGTCCGAACTTTTGGGAAACCAATTACAGGTCCAATTTCTCAACAATATGACTTTAGCAGGTCAAGCAACCCAAACCGTGTCCCAAATTGCCCACTTTACCCCCTGTTTTGCTGTCCAATGCCTAAATGAAGAACATGGGACTGCAGAGGAACGCTCTGTTATGGGAGAGCCTATCACAATGGAAGGTGAGCGGATTTTTGAAACCTATAGTCCATCTAGTTTACCAGAGTCAGAAGAAGCAGGTGCCATTGAAAAAATCCACAGCTTTGAAGCTAAGTTGCTGCCTCAAGCATTTCCAAAAGTACGGCTCGAACTAAGTCCCATGGACGCTTCTGGGGCAATCGTCGAAGGTCTTTCCATAAACAACTTTTCCGTTACCGATAATGGCAAACCTGTATCGGCCTGGATGAAACAAAATACCATATCCCCCAAAATCCTATTACTTTATGATACTTCCGCAAGCATGCCTGCGGAATATGCCGGTGAACAAATTAAAATGTTCTTAGAAAAAACAGAGGCCGCCATCCGTGAAGCATATCCAACGGTGCATCTTATTTTACAGGCTACGGGATCCAATATCTATACCGCTCTGCTTAAAGCGAAACAATTGGACGTTGATCTTATCCTTTACGCTACGGACGGTGATAACAACGATGAATTTGACCCTGCATTTACCCCGATTTATGAAAACGGTCCCCCGGCAATCTTCCTGAATGTAAAACCACAG
>NZ_JBSWWP010000001.1:0-1015000 GCF_056160185.1 Flagellimonas sp. ABD4_174 | reverse complement strand
CGACCTCTACATTATCAGTGTAGCGCTCTAACCAGCTGAGCTATGAGACTGTCTTGGCCTATTGCCAGTATTTGTAACATATTATGAACGACAGCGCAATACTATAACAACCACCTCGTGCAGGACCCGGTATTCCGGGCGTCTCTTTCTCTAGAAAGGAGGTGTTCCAGCCGCACCTTCCGGTACGGCTACCTTGTTACGACTTAGCCCTAGTTACCGATTTTGCCCTAGGCCGCTCCTCGCGGTGACGGACTTCAGGCACTCCCGGCTTCCATGGCTTGACGGGCGGTGTGTACAAGGCCCGGGAACGTATTCACCGGATCATGGCTGATATCCGATTACTAGCGATTCCAGCTTCACGGGGTCGAGTTGCAGACCCCGATCCGAACTGTGACCGGTTTTGTAGATCCGCGCCCCCTTGCGGGGTGGCTTCCCTCTGTACCGGCCATTGTAGCACGTGTGTAGCCCAGGACGTAAGGGCCGTGATGATTTGACGTCGTCCCCACCTTCCTCACGGTTTGCACCGGCAGTCCCGTTAGAGTCCCCATCTTGACATGCTGGCAACTAACGGTAGGGGTTGCGCTCGTTATAGGACTTAACCTGACACCTCACGGCACGAGCTGACGACAACCATGCAGCACCTTGCAGGCGGTCCGAAGAAAGGGGTATCTCTACCCCATGCAGCCTGCATTTAAGCCCTGGTAAGGTTCCTCGCGTATCATCGAATTAAACCACATGCTCCACCGCTTGTGCGGGCCCCCGTCAATTCCTTTGAGTTTCATTCTTGCGAACGTACTCCCCAGGTGGGATACTTATCACTTTCGCTTGGCCACGGAGACCGAAGTCCCCACAGCTAGTATCCATCGTTTACGGCGTGGACTACCGGGGTATCTAATCCCGTTCGCTACCCACGCTTTCGTCCATCAGCGTCAGTACATGGTTGGTCACCTGCCTTCGCGATCGGTGTTCTATGTGATATCTATGCATTTCACCGCTACACCACATGTTCCGGCAACCCCACCATGACTCAAGACCTGCAGTATCAAAGGCAATTTTATGGTTGAGCCACAAACTTTCACCCCTGACTTACAGGCCCGCCTACGGACCCTTTAAACCCAATGATTCCGGATAACGCTCGGACCCTCCGTATTACCGCGGCTGCTGGCACGGAGTTAGCCGGTCCTTATTCTTACGGTACCGTCAGACACCTACACGTAGGTGCGTTTCTTCCCGTATAAAAGCAGTTTACAACCCATAGGGCAGTCATCCTGCACGCGGCATGGCTGGATCAGGCTCCCGCCCATTGTCCAATATTCCTCACTGCTGCCTCCCGTAGGAGTCTGGTCCGTGTCTCAGTACCAGTGTGGGGGATCCCCCTCTCAGGGCCCCTAACCATCGCTGCCTTGGTGGGCCGTTACCCCGCCAACTAACTAATGGTACGCATGGCCATCCCTGTCCGATAAATCTTTAACCGAAACATCATGCGATGTAACGGTACCATGGGGCATTAATCCAAGTTTCCCTGGGCTATTCCCCTGACAGGGGCAGGTTCCATACGCGTTCCGCACCCGTGCGCCGGTCGCCGGCAAAAAAGCAAGCTTTTTCCCGCTGCCCCTCGACTTGCATGTGTTAGGCCTGCCGCTAGCGTTCATCCTGAGCCAGGATCAAACTCTTCATTGTATTTCCTTGAATGTCTGTCCGACACCCGAAAACACGAGTCCCCGCATCAAAATGGTTCTTTATAATTCTTACGCTGTCGTTACAATATGTATATGAACTTGTTTGTTTTTTTCTTCCAATTTTAGCCTTTCGGCTTTTCAGAAGCGCCCTGCCTTATCAGCTAAGCGGGTGCAAATATACGCAGGTTATTTTCTTTCCACAAAATGTTTTTGGATGTTTTTTTCGAAAAAAAATCAATTTATATATAAGTGCTTGTTTTTCAGTATTCAGAAATTTTACACTTTATCATTTTTATGAAAAGAAATTCCAAACCAATCCGAATCTTATCACAAAATCCCGGTATGGGTAATTGGGAGCGGAGTAATAATTCGGTTGGGAAAAAATAGAATTCAAGTGTTCGGCCTTTAAATATATCCGTGTTTGTTTTACCCTGGCATTAATAAATACATCCATTAAAGGGTATGCTCCAAACTCTTCGTTGTTCTGAATATAAAATTCACCCAATAAAGGGTGGTAGGCGTCCATGTTATAGGATGTAAAATATTTAAAGGTCACTCCTGTTTGAATGTACATGGCTTTTTTGAAAACGTCACTTGAATAGTATAAGGTATTCCTTGTAACCAGGTCGGGCACATTGACCACTTGATTCTCTTGCGTCACATTTTGATACATTACCGTGTTCATTAACGCCCATTTTCTCCACTTTACCTCTTTTTCATACTTTACTTTTAAGTGATTTATTGTGCTGGATTCTTGAAATGGCCTTACAAAAGCGGTTTCCTGACCCAATCCAATGGCTTCTTCGGTAGCTGTGGATGCAAAATAACTGTAGTTATCCACTGCACTGTATTCTGCTCGGATGTTTCCTACTAATTTAGAGTCCAGACCGAATTCGATGCTCTGTGTCTGTACTTTTTCGAACGTACTATTGTTTTGCCAGTTAAAATTTCGATAATCGCTTTGATAAAGTAAATAATTGAAGTCCGGCATACGGGACGAAATATGTATGGCCCCTGTAATCTTATTGTTTTTGTTGAGCCTGTATGCCGCGATGGCATCAAGATTATTTCCTGTTAGGTTCCCAGATACTGTGTAATTTAGATTTCCCTGCAAATGCAGCGGGCCTATTGTATTTGCATAAGCTCCTCCAATCGACACCTCGTTCCCATCCAACTTATTCTGTATGATACCTTCTTCGGTCAATAGAATACTATTGAAAAAGTAATTGTAATTGAAAAGTGCTATGTTGCCGGACACCCTACCCAAAGTTTTGTTGAAAAATTCGACACTCCCTTTATTATACATGGTTTTTAACCGCGCCTGATCTTCAATGGGGATCAAAAATGGGTCGGTACCAAATGCATCGTTTTGTGCGGATTGCCCAAAATCGTAAATTTTAGTCTCGTAACTAAATTCATGCCCCAAGGACAAACTTGTAGGTTCCGTATCCAATGAATCCTTTTTTTTGTTTACCAGCTTATAGTGTTGATCAAAGTAATATCGTTTTCCTAAAATTCGATTATTGGCATTGGTGTAGAGCAGGTCAATTTTAGCCCTGTCCTGAAAATCCGGCAAATCTCCTTCAAACTGATTTCTATCCAATAATCCGCCACTTTCCTCACTTTCCATTTCCTGGGCAGCGATATGACCGCGAATACCATATCTTCCATTTTCCGTAAGATAATTGAACGTAAACCTAAATTTACCATCTTGTGCTTCTTCGTACCTATATTTACCCAATGACCGGAAGCCATTGTATGCTATGGATGCGTTAAATCTTTTGGTAATATTAAAGGTGAGCAATGCATCCAAATATTGCCCTTGCTCCATTGTGGTCTTGAACATAAGCTCCGTCATTGGAGTGGGCACACTATAATAGTTGACGTCTTCTTTCTCGAAATACCCTGGATGTTTTGCAGATGCCCCTATTCTTGGGTAATACGGGGTTGCCGACAAATTTAAACCTAACCGATTATAGGGCTGACCCATGTTGGCAAATGGCATTAACTCGAAATCGTCCTTTCTTAGGTAATTGTATATGTAATCCTTTTTAATGGTAAGTGTTGTGTCTACAATTGTAGTATCCTTGTTGTAGGATATGATCTTGTAATCATGGATAGTAATAGAATCCTTGGCAGTGGGCTTTGCTGGTTTCTTTAAATTTCCCTTGGGTTTATCCTTGGCTATAGAATCTTTGGATTGCAAAAGAGGACCTTCTTTTGGATCTAGATCTAAAGTATCTGCCTTTTTGGTTGGCGGCAGGGAATCCTGCTGCGCCATTATGAATTGTCCTAGTAAGATAAATAGGGTAACAAATAAAATTCTCATTCCACGTTATTGCTTGGACAAAGGTAAAAGTTTTGTTTCTAAAGAAATGTGAAAAGTTCAAACACAAAAAAACCCTGCCAAATGGCAGGGTTTTATTTAAGATTTTATTTGACCCAACTACTAGTTTTGAGTCGAAATAAATGGATTGTTCTGAATTTCCAACTGAGGAATTTCAAATGTCAACCTTTCATCATCGTAAGGTATTGCAGTACCAACGTTTGAAAGGTGGTTTGCCCCTCTAACAACTGTACCTTGATTTCTCTTAAGGGACAGGTAACTTTTTCCTTCTCCCCAAAGTTCAATACGCGTCTGAAGATAGATTTCATCCAAAAGTGCCTGACCAGAAAGCCCATCCACATAAGCGGAGCTCGGAACTCTTTCGTCCAACAACACTTTTAACATAGTTTGAGCAGCACCTGTTTGACCGGCTTTAGCAGCAGCCTCAGCGTGCAACAGATACATTTCTGCTACTCTTAAATACAAATAATCTGTAGTAATGTTGGCCTGCCCACCAATTACTCTATCCGGGTGATAGAATTTATTTAATGGCATCAAGTCCGCATAGGCTCCTTCCGGAGCTGCAAATTGTTGTTTACGAACATCATCTTCAGGGATTGCATCATACAGATCGGAATCGATTGCCTTGGCATCACCTGCCCAAGCATAACTATATGTAAACCTATCCATTTGACCCCACCAGGAAACCAATCCAAGACCGTTATCTACAGTAAGATCAACACCCCAAATCCATCCAGATGTATTCAAATCATTGAATCCAGCCAATACTTCCTCAGAGTTCATCAAAGTGTAACCACCACTATTGATAACAGCAGCAGTTAAATCCATAACTTCTTGATGGCTGTCCCCTTTAGATGCCAATACATATGCCAAAATAGCTTGCGAAACTGTTTTATCCACTTGACTTTTTGAACTTCTTGCAAAGCCGTCCAATAATGAAATAGACTCATTAAGGTCTTTTTCCATCAAAGCATATATTTCAGCTGTGGTAACCTTTGGACCATTCAAATCATCCGGACTATCGTAGATAGGCAAAATTTCAGCTGAAGGATCATAACTGTTCGCATAGTATTGAGTTAAGTAAAAGTAAGCATGGGCACGCAATGTTTTAGCTTGACCCATTAAATACCTGTTCTCTTCCAATTCTGGAACAACATCGTTACCGCCCAAGGCATCGATTACCAAGTTAGCAGAACGAATAATACGATAATAAAATCTCCAAGGCATGTAATTCCTAGTTCTTGTGAAATCCGTAGTTGCCTGGAACTCGGTAATATCCGCCCTGTACCATCCATAGGTACTAACGGACAATGCCATATCCCCGGAAAGCATGTCTCCATAAATATCATACCCTTTGTGACCAAAATCGTCATGGTTCGTTGTTCCACCACTCTCGGTGGCAAACATCGTAGAGTATATACCGGAAATTGTTCCTTCAATCACTGCTGGGTTAACGGCCGCGGCCTCCCCCACTTGCTCTTGCGTTAAGAATTCAGACGGTTGCTCGTCCAAGAAATCCTCACCACAGCTCGCCAATAAAAATAGCGAGGCGATAACTGATAATTTAATATTAATGTTTTTCATAACTTTTTTTTCTAAAATTTAACTCTCACACCCAAGGTCACAGTGGTCAGAGGAGCATAAATTCTCCTTGCCGAAGCACCATTTTCCCTTACAGAAGGGTTAAAACCTTGTCTAGCAGTCTTGATGGCCAGATTATCACCTGCCAACCAGATATTTACATTTTTCAATCCCATTCTTTCGGCATCCTTAGACGGCAAGGTATAACCAATCTTGGCATTGTTAAAAGCAATATAGTCGGTACTTGTCAGCCATCTTGTAGTGGCTACCCTTTGATCCTGACCAGTTGCATCATCCAATCTAGGCACATCGGTAATGTCTCCTGGGTTTTGCCATCTTTGAGAAATATCCTTGTGAAAGTTTGTAGATGCGGCACCAAAGTTATCACTCATCAATTCTGAGTATTGGTTATCCATTGCCCATCCACCCAAACTATAGGTAAACTGAGCTGAAAAATCGAAGTTCTTAACCTGAGCAGCCAATCTAAATGCTCCGAACAAATCAGGAATACCAGATTTACCAACATACTTTTGAGTTGCATCCGCATAAGTTTCGGTTGTCTGTCTCGCTACAGTTGCATCTGGGTTTTCGCTCATGTAAGCCTCCATATCCAAAATACCATCTTCACCTTCGTCAAGCGCACCGTTTCCGTTGGTATCATTGAAATATTGATAGTACATTCCAACACCATTATCTGGATTTACTCCGGCCCACTCCCTAACGTAGAAATCATAAATAGAACTTCCTTTTGAATAACCGTATGGAGCAGCGGAAACATCCAAAATTCTCGGCTCACCAGTTGAAGGCTCAATAGGCATGGTTAGAATTTCGTTGTTTATATGAGAACCATTAAAGGACAAGTCCAATTTAAAATCGTTCTTATCGATAATATGACCGGTAAAGTTGAATTCAATACCCTGGTTCAACAACTCTCCATCGTTAACGGTAACAATTGCGATACCTTGAGATGGCCCAACTCTTCGTTGGAAAATAAGGTTGTCCGTCTTTTTGCTGTAGAAATCAACTACACCATCCAAATATTTGCCCAAACCAAATTCAACACCAGTCTGGAACATTTTTGAAGTTTCCCAAGTTAAATCAGGATTCCCATTATCTCTAATTGAAAGTGATATTTGATCATTCAAGTTATTGATGTCATATGTATCGTACGCGATGTAATAATCATCCGTATCAACAGCTTGATCACCTGTCACACCATACGATGCCTTAAGCTTCAAGAAATCGAATACATTATTTCCAGACATAAAGTCCTCATTGGTAATAACCCATGCAGCTCCTACAGAACCAAATGTACCCCATTTTTCATTGATGAATCTTGAAGAACCATCCCTACGAACAGATGCGGTCAAGAAATATTTCTTATCGTAATCGTAATTTACTTGTCCAAAGTAAGATTCTATACTATACCCTCTTGAAAAACCACCAGCAGGGCCTTGAGGAACCACAAAGTTGTTCAACTCATAAATATTTGGGCTAACTGCCAATCTTTTTGAAGCATCAAACTGCTCTCTCTCGAATTGGTTGTTCTCGTGCGCAATCAACGCTTCGATAGAATGACTACCAAATTCAGTTTGGTAACGCAACAATTTTAAGAAGTTAGTGGTCAAGAAATTTCTATCTCTTTGGTACAGATCACCACCTGTTGAAATACCTCCTCCATAAAAAGGATTGGTAAATGACTTATAACGTTCTGTAGCAAACTGCGCTCCAAATCGCGTTTCAAAGGTCAAACCTTCCGCAATATTTACATCCAACGAAAAGTTACCATTGATTTCATGTCTATTTGTACCAACGAAATCATAAAGTGCCGATGCAATTGGGTTCAACTGATCCGCGTTTGGTCTTGATCTAAATCCAGATGCCGTACCATAATCATACTGATACCCGCCAAAAATTGGGTCTTCCACCAATTGATAGTTATCGTCTCTCAAGAAAACAGGGAAAATTGGTGCCATTTTATCGGCAAACTCAAACAAGTTTTCAGAACCAACAGTTTGACCATTATTTTGGCTTTTGGAATAAGCATAACCAGCGTTAACACCTACCTTTAACCACTTTTTCACTTGAGAATCCGCATTCAACCTTGCAGTATACCTACGATATCCTGTGTTTAAAGCATACCCATTATCATCCAGATACCCTATTGAAGTAAAGTACTTACTTTTTTCATTACCTCCGGCCATTCTTAAGTTAGCCTCTGTCCTGATAGCAGAATCGAATGCCAAATCAGAATATCTTTGTGGAGTATACCTTCTAGTTACACCTGGCCTTACCGTACCGGTAGCAGGGTCAATCAACTCACCACCATCAGCTACATTCCACATGTTATAACCAGGAGCAACGTAGTTAACCGAAAACAGATTTGCATTTGCAAAAGCAACCGGATCAGCCTCACCATCCAAAGCTGCTCCATTGCGAATTCCCTCCCAAACATAACCAATGTACTCCTCGGGAGAAGTAATCACATCGTACCTTGGAATCAACTGCATGTTAAAACCGGATTTAACATCCACCTCAACATAAGATTCGTTGGAAGAACCAGTTTTTGTAGTAATCAAAATCACCCCATTGGCACCACGAGAACCATAAATCGCGGTTGCCGTAGCATCCTTAAGAACAGTAGTCGTTTTGATATCCGCAGGGTTAATGGAATTAATACTACCTGTAAAAGGTACACCATCCACAACATACAACGGATCTCTGTTACCATTTACAGAACCATAGCCCCTTACACGAATCGTAGATGCGGTACCGGGCTGACCAGATGTATTGATTACAGCAACACCGGCAACCTCTCCTGCAAGTGCCTGAGACACATTGGAAAAAGATTTAACTTCCAAAGCTTCTGCCTCAACAACGGATGCCGTACCAGCAAAGGCTTGTTTTGTTGTTGTACCGTACCCAACTACAACCACTTCCTCCAGTGCCTGCGCGTCGTCTTGCATTTGTACATTAATAGTTGAAGATGATCCAACTACTCTTTCCTCTGTCCTCTGCCCCAAATAACTGAAACGAAGTGTTTCTCCTTCGGAAGCCGAAATGGAATAGTTTCCATCAAAATCTGTTTGTGTACCGTTGGACGTCCCTACAACGACCACAGCAACACCAGGAAGTGGCAGACCCCCTTGGTCGGTCACATTACCTGAAACTGTTTTCTCTTGTGCGTAAGAGAAAGAAATGCACAACGCCAACAAAGGCGTCAGCATCCATGCTAACTTAGCTTTCATTTATTTCATTTTTTGAATTAGTCCGCCCAAAAATCAATATAAAAAGTTAATATTCAAAAAAATTAACACCTTTGCCCAGAACCGACAAAGCCAACAATAATCAACATTTTTGATAATTTTAACATATTATTAGCAACACAAATCCCTATATATGTGATATGTAAGAATTTTTTTAACTTTTCTTTAATTAAAATGTATTTCTTGATAGCGACACTGTTAAATTTTGATAATTTATGTTAAAGTTGTGTTACCGATCCGTTGTTGAAACCGGCACCGACGAAGCCGGAAGAGGCTGCCTCGCTGGCCCCGTAACCGCTGCAGCGATAATTCTACCGCCCAAATTTTCCAACAACATCCTAAACGACTCGAAACAGCTTTCTGAAAACAAACGAGCTAGGTTAAGGCCTATTTTGGAAAAAGAAGCCGTCTCTTATTCCGTTTGCCATGTTTTTCAGGAAGAAATCGACGAAATAAACATTTTAAACGCTTCCTTTTTGGCAATGCACAGGGCCATAGACAAACTAGAGCCACGCCCTTCCTTTATTATAGTGGATGGAAACCGATTTAAACCTTATCCAAATATTGAACACGAATGCATCGTAAAAGGTGATGGAAAATACATGAGCATTGCAGCCGCCTCTGTTTTGGCAAAAACCTACCGAGATGAGTACATGGCCAAGATCCATGAAGAGTTCCCCATGTACAATTGGAAAAAAAACAAAGGTTACCCTACAAAAGAACACAGGGAGGCCATTCTAAAACATGGCCTAACAAAATACCATCGAAAAAGCTTTAGACAACTTCCCGATCAGTTGACACTGGATATTTAAAAACGCTAACTTTGTGTCAAACTTCAAGAATGAGACCAAAGGTACTTTTTTGTTTGCTCCCCTTAATCCTACTATCCTGCACAAAAGAAGTAAAGACCAAAGATTCTTTATTGGAACATTTACCGCCCGATCCTTCCCTTGTTATCAAAATATCCAATCTCACCAATTTTAAAAGTGAGCTAAAGAACAACGCATCGCTACAATCGGTAGAGCGGTTTTCCGGCTTACAAGAAATAATGGCAAGGGTAAAAGGACTGGATCACCTCAATACAGAACAGACCTGTATACTTGCGCTTTATGAAATAGGCAAGGACAATTTTGATTACGTACTGGCCACAAAAAATGAATCCGGACTGTTCAATGTAGATAGCGTTGCGAACAAAACGGTTGAAACCTTGAGCTATGAGGGTGCCAACATTACAAAATACAACCTGGATGGACTGGAGGTTTTTAGCCTCAATAAAAACAAGGAGATTTTGATGAGTTCCTCCATGATGCTTTTGGAGAACATTGTTCGGCTTGGCCACAACACTTTGGTAGACCCAGTTTTGGAGAAATTGTACCAGGCCAGTTCCAAAAACAAATCAGCTACTCTGTTTATAAATCCGGCCAGCAATGCCGCCCTGCTACCGGTAAAAGAGAACAATGAAATCGCCAATCCGTTTTCTTCATGGATATCGTTGGATTTTACCGCCAATTCGGACGAAGTCAATCTAAACGGAGTGGCCATGGCACCAGATTCCATAAAAAGCTTCGTCAATTTGTTCAAGGGCACCTCTCCCCTTTCCAACAAAACGCCGACATATGCACCAATTAATACCCAGGCCATTGTATCGTATACTTTTGACGATTATCAGGTATTCGCTAAAAATCAAAACAACTATTTGGATAGGGTCAGAAAAGTGGACTCCCTTTTTAACACCATAGAGGAAGTCGGTGTGATCTATTTGAACAACCAAAAGGTTGTACTGTTAAAATCTTTCGGCACAGAAAGTCTATACGATTATCTTGATCAAAGGAAAACAGCTTCACAAACCTACCAAGGCAACGAGATATTGGAGCTTCAAGAAAAAAGATGGGTGGAGCAGAGTTTTACGCCGCTTGTACAAAATTTTGAATCCAATTTTTGCACATTACTTGATAATAGCTTTATTTTTTCCGAAAACAAGGAAGCATTACAAACCATAGTCAGTAGCTACAAAAGTTCATCCTCATTGGATAAAGATCAAGGCTATCTCACCGCAAAGGCTTCTTTGGCAAATGAATCCAGCATCCTGTTTGTTTCGGATGAAACAGGTATCAATTTACTTGCAGAGCGAGAACTTTCCACTGAAATGGTTTCCGACATCAAAGACAGCGATTTTAAGGATCAAGTTTTTGCCTCACAAATGGTAATGGACAATGGCTTTGGGCATTTTAATATTCTTGTGTCCAAAATTGCCAAAAGACAAGAACAAAATACCGTATCGCCCCTATTTACATTGGAACTGAACACCGATTTGGCCACTGACCCACAATTCGTGAAAAACCACCGGACCAAAAAACAAGAAGTTGTAGTGCAAGATCAGAACAATGTTCTCTATCTAATTTCCACCGACGGAAAAATTCTCTGGACCAAACAATTGGACGGAAGGATACAAGGTGACATCCAACAGGTTGATATCTACAAAAACGGAAAACTACAATTGGCCTTTTGCACCAACGATAAATTTTTGATCATAGATCGCAATGGGGACGAAGTAGCACCTTTTAACATTGATTTTGATGGAGGTAATCTAAACCCACTTGCCGTTTTTGATTACGATGGCAGCCGTAATTACCGCTTTGTGGTCACACAGGGCAAAAAAGTATTTATGTACAACAACCAAGGAAAAATTGTAAACGGTTTCACGTTTAAGGAAGCTCCAAGCAACATCCTTGGGGCTCCCAAACATTTTAGAGTGGGCAACAAGGATTATTTGGTATTTAAACAGGATAACAATACCCTAAGAATACTGCATCGTGTTGGCAGCGACCGTATAAAGGTGACCGAGAAAATAGATTTTTCCAACAATGAAGTGTTCCTTTATAAAAATAAGTTCTCGGTAACGAACAAAGCCGGGGTTTTGCACCAAATAGACACAAATGGAAAACTAGTGGCCACCAATTTTAACTTAAACGCGGACCACGGTTATTATGCCACGAGCAATACTTTGGTATTTATGGACGACAATATCCTAAGCATTAAAGGAAAAAAAGTTGAATTGGAACTAGGAGTTTATTCCAAGCCAAAAATATTCTATATCTACGATAAAATCTATGTTGCTGTAACGGACATCCAAAACCAACAGATCTATTTATTTGATAGTCAGGCCAAGCCCATACCAAACTTTCCGGTTTATGGCAGCTCCCTGATCGACCTCTCGGATATGGACAATGACAAAAAACTGGAGCTGGTCGCCAAGGACCAGGACAACTCGTTGATCGTGTACCAAATCAATTAACAAGATCTCGTAACTGCTACCTATACAATAGTTTAAACGAAATACACATATTTGATCATAGTGTAGTTTTCATTTTAGTAGTTTGTACGGTATTGCTATATCACAAACTAAAAAAACACTAGTAAAAATGAAAACCTCCAGCAAACTACTCTACTGTTTGTCAATTACACTGTTGATGGCTGCCAGTGCAGAAGCCCAATTTTTTAAAAAATTGGCCAAAAAAGCCGAACGGGCAGCCGAACGTACCGTTGAAAATCGGGTAGATAGAGAAACTTCAAAAAAAACAGACCAAGTCCTGGACAGTATTCTGGAACCGGGCACTGGCGGAAAACAATCCCCAGGCAACAATCCAGAAACCGGAAACATTCCTGGTGGCACCAATGAAAATTCCAACACCTCGGGGCCGGTAAAGGCCGAACCCCAGACCATCCAAGTTTATAGTAAGTTCGATTTTGTCCCGGGAGACAAACCATTGTTCTTTGATGATTTTAATGATGATTTCATTGGAGATTTTCCATCTAAATGGAACACCAACGGTTCCGGCGAAGTGGTGACCCTGGGCAATATGCCCGGTAAATGGTACGCCATAGCCAATAGAAGTCTTACCGTACCCAACTTAGGAACCGACCTGCCAGAAGATTTCACCATCGAATTCGATATAAGAGCGGTAAACCTAACCAAGAACACAAGTTCCCAAGCGGTAATGCGCATTTATTTGTCGGAGACCGCCAACCTGACCACAAACGAAAACAATGCATTGTCCAGTCTCTCTTTTTGCCAATATATTCCCATTGGCGTTAAGGTGGACAATAATTTTAGCAACGACCCGTCCCCTATCCAAAATACCATGCAACAGGACTTGCGGGAGGTATTTCAAGATGTGGCCCATGTCTCCATTGCCGTAAATAAAAACCGATACCGCTTATGGATCAACCAGAACAAGATCGTTGATCTACCTCAATTTATAGTGGACCCAGAAAAAATAAACCATCTAAAGCTACACGTAAACGGAATAGATACCCAGAACAATCAAGAGCAAGTATTGATCAGTAATCTCAAGGTTGCCGAAGGCGGTGTTGATTTGAGAAGAAAACTAATGTCCGAAGGAAAAATTTCCACCAATGGTATTCTGTTCAATTCTGGCTCCGCAGAAATACTTCCGCAATCCATGGGAATTATAAGGCAGATTTCCCAAGTGTTGAACCAGGATTCCTCCATCAGCCTCAACATAGTTGGCCATACCGATTCCGATGGTACCGACGAAAGCAATATGGCACTTTCCAAAAATCGGGCAGAGGCCGTAAAAAATGCTTTAGTATCGGTTTATGGAATATCTCCGGACCGCTTGACCTCCGATGGAAAAGGAGAATCGGAACCTGTTGCCGACAACAGTTCCGCACAAGGCAAAGCACAGAACCGAAGAGTTGAATTCATTAAAAAATAATATCTCCGTAGAAAATGAAACGTTTATTTACCACACTATTTATTGCCACGTTCGCCATAGCCATTGTACATGCACAGAACACTTGCAGCACTTACTATCCCATGGTCGATGGTGCTAAACTACAATACACCAATTATAACAAAAAAGGAAAAGAGGACGGCAAGTTTAATTATACAGTCACCAATGTACAAGGCAGTGGCAACAACATTAGCGCCACAATGGAAATGGAAATAGTGGACAAAAAGGGCAAGGTCTATACCTCTGATTATGATATAGTTTGCGATGGCGACATAGTTAAAATTGATTTTAAATCCCTGATGAACGAACAAATGCTAAGTCAAATGGGAGATGTTGAAATGGATATTTCCGGAACCGATATAGAACTGCCCAACAGTCTTTCGGTAGGCCAAGAATTACCAGACGCCAATATTTCGATTAAAATGAAAATGGGCGGAGCCATTAATATGAACACCAATGTGGAAACCGTTAACCGAAAGGTGGAAAAGCTTGAAAGTTTGACCACACCTGCCGGCACGTTTGACTGCTACGTGATCTACAGCGAGACCAAGACCAAAATGATGATGACCAACCAAACCTTGCCCTCACGCACGTGGTTCTCAGAAGGCGTGGGCATGGTAAAACAAGAGTCGTATAACAAAAGTGGAAAACTGACCAATAGCATGGTCCTGACAAACTATAGTAAGTAGAGATAATTATTTACAAAAGAAAACCGAGGCGTTTGCCTCGGTTTTTTTTATTCCTAATGTTGTTCTGATCAATTGTTGTGTAGAGGTGAGATCATAATGTGCGCCCTATGTGTTCCCGGATTCATTATCCAAGGATGGTTAGATCCGATCGGGTTTTCTGGAAGCCCGGTCGAAGCCGCCGTGGCATACGGCAGATATACTACATAACGGTGATGTGCACCTTCGACCTTATTGGTCGCAGGGTCGTACCTATCGCTCTCTCCAAAGTAAATGTGCAAGGTAGCACCCTGTGTTCCCATGGCCAGTTTACCGGATTTTGCTTCCGCCTCTCGAATTTCATTGATCTCAGGTCCTGATTTCCCCTCTGCCCTTAATTCTCGGCCACGAGCCATAAAAGGTTCCAAACTTTTGTGATAGCAGGCCGAATTAAATCCCGATTTTTTAGGGTCATCCACAAGCACGATAAACTCGTTGTTCCCTTCTTTAAAGGTTACAAACTCGCCGGCCATGTTGTACCCTATTACGGTACACCCATCTCGGCTTACTTCCGGGGCTGCCATTAAGGATGCTGCTACCAAGGCCTCGTCGGAGTCGATGGGGACGTAGTTGGTTTCCGTTTTACCTGAACCACCCTCTAAATTTTCTGTAATGGTAGAATCATCTAGCTCTGTTTTGTTTCCATCGCTGTTTTTACAGGAAGCCAAAACTCCCATCAGGGCAATTACTGTGATAAATTGTTTCATGGTATAGTAATTTAGTTATTGAAAATAAGGAAGCTTACGAGCAGAATCTATATTCATCCACTGGTTTGTGCTACAAGAACCTATTTAGTACAGTAGTAAGGTAAGAATTTTTAGGACAGGGTTTGCTGGAGTTGCACTTATTGGCCACTTGCAAGCTCTAGTCGCGGATTTTGAAGTGCGTCAGCGCCCCAGGACGAAGACGGTCAAGAAACGATTAGAAACAACGTATACAACTGCACCCACAATGCAATTAGCAATTTGTTAGCGGTTGGCTGTTGTATTATTCATCCATCTTTTCAAGAGTAATGCTTTTTTTCTTATCCGTTGTATAGATTATTAAAAGTCTGTTTTTAATTTCATAAGTTTCAGCCTCGGATATGGAATGAAACAACTTTCCCCATTCGGGTTCATTAATCTTAGTCCAGATACCACCACTAAATGAAATCCCTCCTTTTTTGTCAATAGTATAGTTAGTAGAAAATGTATTAGTAACATTTTGTCCCGATACAGTTCCACTTGTCTCGTTTTCAGGAATAAAGCTTACTATATTATCTCCATTATTGATTTGACTCCAAGTATTTTCTTCTGTTTTTGTAACAACCGTTGAATTTTCATAATCTTCGAATGAAATTACTTTCCAGTCGCCTTTAAGATCATATGCTGTATCAAGCTCATCTTTGTCACAAGCATTTGTACAGAATGCAACAATTGCTATTAAAACAATTTTCGGTAGATAAGTTAAAATTTTCATGGTTGTCTTTTACATCTAGACTCATTTATAGTTGTCAGGTTGCGTCTGTTTTTTTTCAAGCTTACCTCTAACGTTTACGATATGATTCGTTTTAGTACTTCGAACTTCGCTCTGTACAGGTTAATAATATCGACCATTTACCGAAGCAAGTTCGGCACAACAAGTGAAGTTAGTATTTTTCCGGTTGAAATTCCAGTGGAAATGGTCGGATGCCTGTTCTAAATTGAGAAAAAAGGATAATCTAAACTCCTGCCTCTTCCCTGATCAATTCCGCCTCAAAAAGTGTGGTAAAGTGTTTGAGAAGTTTTTGTTTCACTTCTTCCATATCCACTTCTTTTTGGCCCAGTTCCACATTAAGGGAAGTCACGGCCTTATCCTTAATGCCGCACGGAATCATGAGGTCAAAATAACCTAGATCGGCATTTACGTTCAAGGCAAAACCGTGCATGGTTACCCAACGACTGGCACGCACGCCCATGGCACATATTTTACGGGCAAAAGGGGTGCCTACATCCAGCCATACCCCTGTTTCTCCTTCGGAACGCTCGGCCTTAAGGCCATATTCTCGCAGGGTGAGTATTACCATTTCCTCCAATAAACGTAAGTACTTGTGTATATCGGTAAAAAAATTGTCCAGGTCCAAAATGGGGTAGCCCACTACTTGACCCGGACCGTGATACGTGATATCGCCACCACGGTTTATTTTATAAAAAGTAGCTCCTTTGGCCTCCAGGGCCTTCTCGTCCACCAATAAATTATTGATATCGCCACTTTTTCCAAGTGTATATACGTGAGGGTGTTCCACAAACAAAAAATGATTGGGAGTTTCAAGACCCGCATCTTCCCTTCGGTTGCGAATTTTGGCATCCACAATATCCTTAAAAAGGGATTCTTGGTAATCCCAAGTCTCCTTGTAATCTTTAAACCCCAGATCCTGTAGCGCAATTTTCTTGTTCATGTTACAAAGATACGAAGCTCAATTATGGAAAACTATTTCTCCAATACCACCTCCAAATCCAAAATGGTGGGGTCGTTCATCATATCCAAAAAGCTAACCTCAAAAATCAAGGTCTTACCATCTTGACTAAAGGTTGCTTCTTTTGCTGATGTAGATTTTATTTTTCTGGGAAAATGATACTTTAGGGTATACGTAGACCCCGAAAGAAACATTTCGCCGCCCTGCATGCTATCCAATTGTTGCTGAAACAGCTCTTGGTCCAAAATCTTTGCCGTACGGCTGAACTTGTTCTTTTTGAATGTATACTTTACCTCGGTAGGTTGCTCTGCAGGCTGTATCGGACCTTGTTGGGTATTGGTTTTGTTCCCGATGGAACTTGCATTATGGAAAGCATTGAATGCATCGTTCACTTGGTTCACATCCTTAAAATCGCTAAAAAGATCAAACTTCATCTCTTTGGTATCCGGATTCATAACCATATGCATATTAAATGGCTCCAATTTTTTCAGTTTTGCCTGTTCCTCTTGAGGCAATTGTGCAATACTATCCTTGTGCTCTTCCAAAAAATCTTTGAACGAAATAATGGAATCTATGGCTTTTTCGTTTTCCTTGGTCATTTCGTCCCCTGCCATATCCATCATTTCTGAACCATCAAACTTTATGGACAACTTGCCCGACCCGTCTTCGTTCAAATGGAGTTCCTCGGTAAAATTGCACGATGCCAAAAGGCCCAAAATGGAAATTATAACGTACTTAAGTTTCTTCATGTTTATGTAATGGTTAGTTGTTTATCGTTCTATCACTTTTGATTTAACTATTACCAAAAGCGCGCTAAAAATACCATTAACCCCACATATGCACAACAAGACAAGGCTTTTTTGGATAAGCTACGATCAATTGGTGTTGTTCAGAATTATCAAAGCCGCGATAACGCCCGGGACCCAACCGCAAAGGGTAAGTAAAAAAACAATTAAAATAGACCCACATCCTTTCCCGATTACGGAAAGGGGAGGAAACAGAATGGCCAATAAAACTCTCCAGAAACTCATTGATTTGATTTTTGATTGATGATTACTTATAGGTAGTTAAAATGCCTGTTCTGTTACAGAAAAACGACTATTTTTAACCAAAAATCTACCAAATATGCGGTTTTTCGTCCTTGTCACTTTCATGGTGAGTTCATCTGTTGTTTTAGGGCAATACCAGTTTTCTGGAGAGGTCGCCCTGGAAAATGCCGGAAATGCCATTTATTTATCCGTGGTAGAGGACTACCGAAAATCTTCTCGAGTGTATTTGGACCAAATAGTTCAACAAGGGATAGTGGATTCCATGGGGCATTTTTCCTTCTCCGGTGATAATCTAAGTGGACAAAACCGCATATATCGCATCCATTTGGATGGATGTTCGGACAGTTTGGGCAGCAAACACTTTTTAGGATTGTGCAACAACAGCAAAAGTGTTCTTTTTATCGCCAACAATAAGGACACCCTGCAATTTCCAACTTCTTTTGAAGATCAATCCCTCTGCACCATAAACTCTACAAATCCAAAATCCGGCCTAATTCTGGAAATAGAGGAACTAAAAGAGCACATGGCATACGATTTGGCCGAATATCCCAGCGAGGCCAACCTTAATTTGAATTTAAAAAAATGGTTCAAGGCCCTTCATAACTTTGGAAAAAAAACCAACGAGCCTTTGGGCGAACTCTACATTTACGATTTTCTGTCCGACAAAAGCAATGAGACCTTCAAATTTTATCTGGAAGACCTAGTTACCAACAACTATTACCAAGATTTGGCGGAAAGATTAACCGTTGATTATCCCAACTCGACCTTTACCCAGCAATACCGTGCCGAGATAACCACGGACAGGGAGTTGGCCAGTTTTGGCAAACCACAGTCCGGCAAATGGTATAGGACCATAATCGCGCTTTTGGCAGTATCCGTATTGGGAAATGTGGTTTTTTTCTTTAGCAAAAAAAGAAAGAGCAATGCCTCCCTTCTACTCGAAAAATTAACCCCTCAAGAACAAAAAATAGCCCATCTAATATTGGAAAACAAAACCAATAAAGAAATTGCCTCTGAGCTTTTTGTAAGTGTGAGCACCATTAAGACCCACATTAACAATCTGTATAAAAAACTGGATATTGCCTCCAGGGACGAAATGTCCATTCTGTTCAAAAAAAATAAATTTCAACCCAGGGACTAGTACCGATTTCCAACGGAACAAAATTCGTCCAACCATTGATTTTAGTGAATTTGGCCATCAAACCATAAATCACGTAAAATCATGAAACAAGTTTTAACCGCATGGCTTATGCTTTGCATTGTTTGTGTTTCGGCACAAGACTTCAACAAGGAAATAACAACAAAAAACGGTCAACAATTTTTAGTAGGACAAATAAACCTGGATGGTTTGCAATCCAAACCATATGGCAACTGGTTTCAGGCTCGGTACAACGCCCATAAAGTAGACGAAACTTTGGTATCCCTTTTTCAAAAAGAATTAAAGGGGTACAACATCAAACTATTTTTGGGGACCTGGTGCGGTGACAGCAAACGGGAAAGCCCAAAATTGATCAAAATTTTAAAGGCCGCTAATTTTCCCATGGAACAATTGGAAATAGTTGGGTTGGATTACCGAAACGGGCTGTACAAGACCAGTCCGACCGGAGAGGAGAAAGGGTTGAACATAATCAAGGTGCCGACCATCATCTTTTTTAAAAACGGAAAAGAAGTCAATAGAATCGTTGAGAGTCCACTGGAAACTTTGGAAGAAGACATTTCCCAAATTGTTTTCCGTAAGAACTATGTGCCCAATTATGCATATTAAGTTATGGTAAGGCAAGGTTTTAAAGCGCAAAAGTGTAATTTTGCGCTTTAAATTTTTTAGAGATTATGCAACTATCGGAACAAGAGATCGTTCGAAGGGAAAAATTGACCAAACTCAGGGAAATGGGCATAGACCCCTACCCCGCAGCTTTATATCCTGTTGATGCCACTTCCAAAAGTATTAAGAATGATTTTGAAGAAGGAAAAAAAGTAGTGATTTCCGGTAGATTGATGTCGCGTAGAATTCAAGGTAAAGCTTCGTTTGCCGAACTTCAAGACAGCGAAGGTAGAATTCAAGTGTATTTTAACCGTGACGAAATTTGCCCGGGAGATGACAAAACCCTGTACAACGATGTCTACAAAAAATTGCTGGACATAGGGGACATTATTGGAATAGAAGGAGAGCTTTTCACCACCCAAGTGGGCGAAAAAACCGTTATGGTGAAGAACTTTTCGCTATTGAGCAAAAGTTTAAGACCGTTGCCGCTACCAAAGGTAGATGACGAAGGTAAAGTGTACGACGCTTTTAACGACCCTGAACTGCGCTATCGTCAACGGTACGTGGATTTGGTAGTGAACCCACACGTAAAGGACACTTTTATAAAAAGAACAAAAATAACCACCAGTATCCGTGAGTTTTATAACCAAAAAGGATATTTAGAGGTTGAGACACCCATATTGCAACCCATACCGGGCGGAGCTGCGGCGCGCCCGTTCCTAACGCACCACAATGCGCTCAACATTCCACTGTACCTGCGCATTGCCAACGAGCTTTATCTTAAAAGGTTGATTGTTGGCGGGTTTGACGGCGTTTACGAATTTGCCAAGGATTTCCGCAACGAAGGTATGGACCGCACCCATAACCCGGAGTTTACCGTAATGGAACTCTACGTAGCCTACAAGGACTATAATTGGATGATGGACACCACAGAAGAACTATTGGAAAAAGTAGCTATTGATGCAACTGGCAGTTCCAAAGTAACAGTGGGTGATCACGAAATAGAATTTAAGGCACCCTACCCAAGGGTTCCCATTTTGGAGGCCATTAAAATCCATACGGGAATTGACGTTTCTGGAATGGACGAAGATGAACTTCGAGAAACCGCCAAAAAATTGGGCATTGAAGTGGATGACACCATGGGCGTAGGTAAATTGATCGATGAGATTTTTGGTGAAAAATGTGAACACCATTACATTCAGCCCACGTTTATTATCGATTATCCAAAAGAAATGAGCCCTTTGACGAAAGAACACCGTTCCAATCCTCGATTGACGGAGCGTTTTGAGTTGATGGTAAATGGAAAGGAGTTGGCCAATGCCTATTCCGAGCTCAACGACCCCATTGATCAACGTGAGCGTTTTGAAGATCAGCTTAGACTTTCCGAAAAAGGAGATGACGAAGCCATGTTCATAGACCAGGATTTCTTACGCGCGCTGGAATACGGAATGCCCCCAACATCGGGCATCGGTATCGGGATAGACCGTTTGGTGATGCTGTTGACGAACAATTCGTCCATTCAAGAAGTGTTGTTCTTCCCGCAAATGCGACCAGAGAAAAAGCAAGTAGAGCTTACCGAAGAGGAAAAAATCATTTTGGACATTCTTAAGCCACAAGGTCAAATGGCCCTATCCGACCTTAAGGAAAAAGCAGGGCTAAGCGGTAAAAAATGGGACAAGAGCACTAAAGGTTTGAACAAGCATGGGCTCATCAAAATAGAAAAAACGGAAGATGCCCTACTCGTAAAGTATACAGGATAGTACTAGAATTTTTGATTACATAAAACCTAAGCCCCTGAACCTTAAATAAAGTTCAGGGGTTTTCTTTTTCAAAAAAAGTTCTATCTTTCGACGGTTTTCTTCCTAAATGGAAGGAAATTTCCAGCAGCTTACCCCAATAATCTTACTAAAATCTACTTATATGAAAAGAATGAATTTAGCATTCCTTTTCGTGCTGTTGGTATCTTTTATTTCCAGAGCACAAGAGGTAACAGGAACCGTTTATGATGATCAAAACGCCCCACTACCAGGAGCGTCGGTCCAAGTAAAGGGAACCACAACAGGGGTCATCACCGACATTGATGGAAACTACGTTATTGAAGCGGATACGGGAGATATTTTGGTCTTCTCCTATGTGGGTTTCAACACCCAAGAAGTCACAGTTACCAGCAACACCTTAAATGTAACCCTACAAGCAGGATTGGAGTTGGAGAATGTTGTAGTGGTCGGTTCCAGAAACCCGAATAGGACAGCTACAGAAAGTACTGTCCCTGTAGATGTCATAGACATAAAGGAACTAAACAATGTGGCGCCGCAGGTAAATTTAAATCAAATATTAAATTATGTAGCGCCATCCTTTACATCCAACACCCAAACTATTTCCGATGGTACAGACCATATAGACCCAGCATCTTTAAGAGGGCTTGGGCCCGATCAAGTTTTGGTATTGATCAATGGTAAACGCCGGCACACCTCTTCTCTAATTAATGTAAATGGCACATTTGGCCGAGGTAGTGTTGGTACCGATTTAAATGCAATTCCCGCAGCTGCAATAAAGCGTATTGAAGTGCTAAGGGATGGTGCAGCTGCCCAATACGGTTCAGATGCCATTGCCGGTGTGATCAATATTGTTTTGAATACCACCGTAAATGAATTAACGGCAACCGTAACCAGTGGTGCCAATTTTTCCAAAAATGCAAATGGGCAAACAGGCGGCATAGATGGTGAAACAACAAACTTTGCAGCTAGTTATGGTCTGCCACTTGGAAATAATGGCGGATATATCACATTTTCAGGCGATTTTGATGTCCGTCAAGATTATAATCGGATGAAAGAATGGGAAGGCAGTGTCTTTAATCTTTACAATACGGTGGAACGTTTTGCCAATCAAGATGGTTATGATCTGGCCAATTTATTGGACGATGATGTTGCAGATGTGATCCAATATGCAAATCAGGCCAATATCAATCTCAACGGAGCAACGACCAAAGAAGAGCTTCAACCCATTTTAGCTGCAGATAACACCGAGGCAGAACTTGCAGCAAGAGGGCAGGAAAGAAGCGATTTTAATATGCGCGTAGGCCAATCTGCCTTGCGAGGCGGTAGATTCTTTTCAAACTTTTCATTGCCCTTGGATAATAAGGGTACTGAACTGTACTCTTTTGCAGGTATTAGCTCCAGAACAGGGAATTCTGCAGGATTCTATAGACTTCCAAATCAAAGTAGAACATTTACACCGGCCTACATTAATGGATTTTTACCTGAAATCAATTCTACCATCAGAGATAAATCATTATCTGCTGGCATAAAAGGTATGATTGGTGATTGGAATGTGGATTTCAGTAATACCTACGGAAAAAACTCTTTCTTATACACCATTGGGAACACCTTTAACGCTTCTTTACAAAGCTCCTCTCCCACTGTTTTTGATGCAGGGGGGTTTTCCTTTAGCCAAAACACCACCAACCTCGATATCAATCAATTTTTCGATGATGTAATGTCTGGTCTGAACGTGGCTTTCGGAGCGGAATATAGAGTAGAAAATTATAACATAGAAGCAGGTGAGGAGGCATCCTATTCGCAATATACGGCAGAAGGCCAAGTAATAACCCTAGCTTCGCAAGAACCCTCACGAGATTTCTTTGGAAATGCTAGACCAGGTGGCTCACAGGTTTTTCCGGGCTTTAGTCCAAACAATGAACTTTCCAGGGGAAGAAGTAGTATTGCGGGTTACTTTGATGTAGAGGCTGATTTTTCCGAAGAATTCTTGGCAAGTTTTGCCACTAGATTTGAGGATTATAGTGATTTTGGGTCCACCATCAATTTTAAATTGGCGACCCGTTACAAAATTTCAGACAATATAAATGTTCGAGCTGCGGCAAACACTGGATTCCGAGCGCCTTCCTTGCATCAAATTAATTTTAATTCCACATCAACAATTTTTGACCAGAACGGAAATCCACAAGAGGTCGGTACTTTTGCCAATGATAGTAGGGCTGCACAGCTTTTGGGTATTCCACAACTTAAGGAAGAAACATCTGGCAGTGTTAGTTTAGGTCTTACAGCTAAAATCCCTGATGCAAATCTAACCGTAACTGTAGATGGTTATTTTGTTAAAATCAATGACAGGGTAGTTTATACTGGACAATTTCAAGGACCTGGCAATGGGACTGAACTAGACAACTTGTTAAGTCAGGCCAATGCTACCGCAGCATCTTTCTTTGCCAATGCCATCGATACCGAGTCGAAAGGTTTGGATGTGGTTATTACGCACAAGGCCCAGTTTGGTGGTAATTGGAATTTAAAATCCGATTTGGCAGGTACTTTTTCCCAAACAAGAAAGGTGGGAGATATAAATGCCTCAGAAGTTTTGGAAAATGCAGGATTGGTCGACACCTACTTTCCTGAAGACAGTAGGGTTTACTTGGAAGAGGCCGTTCCTAGAACTAAAATAAACTTATCCAACAGCTTAACTTCTGACAAATTCATTGTGTTTTTAAGGAATGTATATTTTGGGGAAGTTACAGAGGCTACTACAAATATAGACAGACAACAAGTGTTTAGTACCAAAATAGTTACGGATTTATCCATCGGATATAAGGTAACCCCTGCACTTACTTTTACTGTTGGCGCCAACAACTTATTGGATATTTATCCCGATAGGGCGGCTGAGACCTTGAGCGATGGAGGAAATAACAGAAGTGATGGGCGTTTTGACTGGTCCAGAAGAGCTCAGCAATTTGGTATTGGCGGTAGGTTCCTTTTTGGGAGAATTAGCCTTGCTTTAAAATAAAGAATTCTTACTCTTTAATTTCATATTCTTTGAAGCCCCAATTGGGGCTTTTTTATTTTTTTAAAGTTTAACAAAAAAAGCATAGCTTAGAATCCCATATGGAACTAAGCAAAAAAATAGGCCTGGTTTTAGGTCCCGTAGCCTTTCTGGTTTTGAATATATTACCTTTCGAAATTGTTT
The DNA here is from genome assembly GCF_056160185.1 of Flagellimonas sp. ABD4_174. Classification (NCBI taxonomy): domain Bacteria; kingdom Pseudomonadati; phylum Bacteroidota; class Flavobacteriia; order Flavobacteriales; family Flavobacteriaceae; genus Flagellimonas; species Flagellimonas sp. ABD4_174. Next base: position 990,429 of record NZ_JBSWWP010000001.1, on the reverse strand, counting down.
CGGAAAAAGGTGACCCGGTTATTTCTGTTGCTGTATGGATGCTCATATGGTGGATCACTGAGGCGGTATCCATTTCGGTTACAGCATTGCTCCCGTTGCTCCTATTGCCCATTTTAAAAATCTTGCCCATTGCGGAGGTGGGTGCCAACTACGGCAGCCCCATCGTGTTTCTATTCTTTGGGGGGTTTGTAATGGCCCTGGCTTTGGAGAAAGTTAATTTACACCGAAGAATCGCCCTGAACATTATCCGACTAACCGGAACGACGCCGAACAAGGTCATTTTAGGCTTTATGATCGCCACAGCATCTTTAAGTATGTGGATCAGCAATACTGCAAGTACGGTAGTTATGTTGCCTATTGCGCTTTCGGTAATCAATTTATTGGTGGACGATGCCGACGGTTTCACCAAAAACGATCAAAATTTCGCACTGAGCGTAATGCTTGGCATCGCCTTTTCGGCGAATGCTGGGGGCATTGCCACGGTAATCGGTACTCCTCCCAATTCTGTGCTGATCGGTTTACTGGAAAACGAGTACAATACCGAAATATCTTTTTTAAAATGGATGACCATTGGATTGCCATTTTCGATCATTATGGTAGGAATTTGCTATTTGGTATTGGTTAAATGGATGTTTCCCAATAGGGACCTAAAATTTAATGCATCAAAAGATGTTATCCGTACCGAATTGGATAAATTGGGCCCCACCTCTGGCAAGGAAAAAATGGTTCTCACCATTTTCGGTGTAACCGTATTTCTATGGATTTTTAGAACCTTGATCAATAACCTCTTCCCTCAATTGGGAATCACGGATACCATGATCAGTATTTTTGCAGCAATAGCATTGTTTGCCATTCCCTACAACATAAAAAAGGGTGATTTTATCATTACTTGGCAAGACACCTCCAAACTGGCCTGGGGTATTTTGATCCTTTTTGGTGGTGGACTGGCCCTGGCCCAAGGAATGTCCGCAAGCGGTATTGTGGATTTGGTCGCAAGCAGCATTGCACAAAGTGAAATCAGTATTTTGTTCACTGCTGCCCTGTTAATTTTCCTGATGCTTTTTATGACGGAGCTTATGAGCAACGTTGCCCTTGTCGCAGTCTTAGCGCCCGTGGTCGCAGGGATTGCCATAGGTCTTGATATTCCAATGCTCCATTTATTGATTCCGGTGACCATTGCCAGTAGTTGTGCGTTTATGCTTCCAATGGCCACACCGCCGAATGCCATTGTTTTTGCCAGTGGTTATGTTAAAATACCCCAAATGGCCCGGGTGGGGGTAATTCTCAATCTTATTGCCGTACTTCTGTTGGTGTTAGTGTTCCAGTTTGTAATTCCCCTATTGTTCTAAACTAAAAATGCCCCTCCGGGCGGAAGGGCATTTTTACAAACTAACTAACTCAAAAAAATGTAAGAAACTAACTTAACTAACGCTACTCGCCACTAAACAAGTGGTGCGTAACTATTTGTTAGGTACAAAGTTATAACTCTTTTTGCGATAAATTATTGTAATTAGAATTTTGTTAACGAACCAAAAAAGCAGTAAAACATTGCGTACCTCGTTCAAACCCCATCAATTCCTAAAGCAATTGTACAGATTTACACTTTTTATTGAAAAATCGATAGGTATAAATCCATTTCACTAACAATTCCCACTTCCTTAGTTCAATGTTATATTTTTGTTAACCAACAACTTATAAGTATTCTTTAACATAAATTACCTTCAAAACAAAAGCCCCTTGGTCAAGGGGCTTTTTTAGCTAACTCAAATAAGTTGTAAAATGAAGAACATTTTACTGCATTGACCCTACATAAGGATCAAAACCTTCGGGGAGATACTTGGAAGTATCAAAACCCAACTCTATTTCTTCCTCCTCCATGTAGTTGATGGATGTTACCGCAATTACATCAGTGTACGGGTCAAAACCCTTGGGCAACAAATATTCACTGTTAATTCCCAATTGCAGTTCTACTTCATCCTTTACATAAGGGATCGATTTTAAATCCACATAAGCTTCGTAGGGAGAAAAGTCCTCTGGCAAATAATCCTTGGTATTAAAACCAAGTTCCATATCCTCCTCTTCCATATAGTTAATGGAGTGTACATCCACTACCTCTGTGTAAGCATTAAAATTCTCGGGTAGATATTTTGTGGTATCAAAACCTAATGCTGATTCAACGTTGTTTTCGAGGTATATAATGGAATTCAAATCAAAATAGCTTACATATGGATCGAAACCCTCGGGAAGATAATCGGAGGTATCAAAACCTAATTCAACTTCAGGCTCTTCTTCCAAATACACTATTTCGTTCAAATTCAACTCGTAAGATGCATAATCGTTCATCTCGGAAGTTGAATCGTTCAACTCTGCACCTATATTAAGTACGGTTAAACTGTTCTCTAGACTGCTCAGGCTCTCGGATTGAAGCTCGACGGACCTGAAATTTTGCTGGTCGTTGGCTATGGCGGTACTACTTAATAATACACTTCCATAAATTAATAATAACTTGTTCATTTTTTGATTGAATTTTATGATTGATGATATGCTTATAAGACTATCCAAATTCCAAAACGTTACAGTCTTTAGCATTTTTTTACGAAATTTAGATATCCGTTGAGCCCAGCAATACGGGGCGATACAAGCCAAACCACCAGTAAAACGCAGGACTCCCAATGGTTGGGGCATTGCGTTAAAAAAACGACTGTTAATATTTATTTAACAGTTAATTCGATCGAATTTTAAGTTCTTTGGTTGTTTTAGTTATCCAAACTGACTTATAATGATCAAATATTTACTACCTCGACTACTTCTAGCAGTCATTGTATTGGGTACCATCCAAACTACGGAGGCCCAACTTTTTAAAAAGAAGAAGAAAAACACCGAACAAAAAAAACAAGACAAGCCTAAACCTGGTGACATTAAACCTTACGACAAGGTAATCACCAAAGATGCGAAAACCGATGCAGGGTTATTTAGCGTGCACACGGTAGATGGCAAACATTATTACGAAATTCCCGATTCCCTGTTTAACCGGGAAATGCTTATGGTAAGCAGAATTTCCAAAACCGCTACCGGAATTGGATTTGGCGGTGGAAAAATCAACACCCAAGTGCTACGTTGGGAAAAGAAGGACAAAAAAGTTTTGGTAAGAGTGGCTTCTTATGAAAATGTTGCTGCGGATTCCTTACCCGTCCACGAAGCAGTAGTAAACTCGAACTTTGAACCTGTCCTTTTCTCTTTTGACATTCAGGCCATCAACAAAAAAGATTCCCTGAACCCATCAACGGTAATCGAAATCGACCCTTTGTTCACCAAAGATGTAAAAGCTCTTGGATTCCCTGATGGATATAGAAAAAGATTCAAGGTAACCCGAATGGACAACGATAGAAGTTATATCGAATCCATAAAAAGCTACCCGTTGAACATCGAAGCTCGCCATGTAAAAACGTACCTTTCCAACAACCCTCCAAGCAATTCCAGCCTTGGTTCAATTTCGTTGGAAATAAACAATTCCATGATCTTGCTGCCTAAAGAACCGATGAAACGCCGTTATTTTGACGAACGTGTTGGATGGTTCGCCAGAGGACAGGTGGATTACGGACTGGATGCCCAAGAAAGTAAAACTCTTACTTACCTAGATCGTTGGAGGCTCGAGGTAAAGGACGAGGATATTGAAATATTCAAAGCAGGAGAATTAGTAGAGCCTAAAAAGCCTATTGTATATTATATAGATAGAGCTACTCCCAAAGAATGGATACCTTACATTAAACAAGGTATCGAGGATTGGCAAGTTGCCTTCGAGGAAGCGGGCTTTAAAAATGCCATTCTTGCCAAAGACCCTCCATCTCCGGAGGAAGATCCAGAGTGGTCCCCAGAAGATGTACGCTATTCTGTGGTACGCTATTTGGCCTCTCCTATTCCCAACGCAAATGGTCCTCACGTAAGTGATCCACGAAGCGGCGAAATTTTGGAATCGGACATAAATTGGTACCATAACGTAATGAGTTTGTTACGAGGCTGGTTCTTTGTACAGACCGCAGCCATTAACCCCGAAGCCCAAAAAACAGAGTTCAACAAAGAAATAATGGGAAGGTTGATACGTTTTGTATCTTCCCACGAAGTGGGCCATACTTTAGGACTACCACATAATATGGGCAGTAGTGCCGCCTACCCCGTGGATTCTTTGCGTTCGGCAAGCTTTACCAAAAAACATAGCACCGCACCATCGATTATGGACTATGCCCGTTTTAATTATGTAGCACAGCCCGGAGATGAAGGAGTCGCCCTAATGCCCAATATCGGAGTTTATGATAAATATTCCATTAAATGGGGCTACAAGCCTATTTTGGACAAAACTGCCGAAGAAGAAAAACCAATTCTTAACAGTTGGATCTTAGAGCATGCAGGAGATCCAATGTACCGTTTTGGACACCAACAAGTGGGCGATGTCCACGACCCGAGTTCACAAACCGAGGATTTAGGTGATGATGCCATAAAAGCCAGCTTGTACGGCATTGCCAACTTAAAACGAATTGTACCCAACTTAATAGATTGGACCACCGAGGCGGGTGAAAACTATGATGATCTGGAAACTATGTACGGACACGTAGTTTCTCAATACGGCAGATATATGGGACATGTTGCCAATAATATTGGAGGAGTATACGAACATTACAAAACAGCGGAACAAGATGGTGCCGTTTATACCCATGTTAGCAAAGAGCACCAGAAAAACGCCATGAAGTTTATGCAAGAACAATTGTTTGAAACTCCCGAATGGTTGTTAGATCAGAATATTTTTAACAAAATCCAATACTCAGGTTCCGTGGAGCGTATCCGTTCCGTACAAGAACGTTATATGAACACCATGTTGCAATTGGGCAAATTGGCAAGAATCATAGAAAACGAAACCATAAACGGCAACGAAGCCTACACCTTGTTGGAAATGATGCGAGACCTTCGCAGGGGAATTTGGTCAGAGACCCGTAATGGTAAATCCATAGATACCTACAGAAGAAATCTTCAAAAAGCCCATATCGACAGATTGGAGTATTTAATGACCGCCGATAGTCAACGAAAAATGCCAGACTTTGGAGGTTATAGAAAATCTACACCAATCAACACTAGTCAATCCGATATCCGTTCCGTGGCACGAGCCGAACTGAACAACTTAAAAAGAGATATTAGAAATGGCTTGGCAAGAATTTCGGATAGCATGAGCCGCTATCATTTACAAGATGCCTTGGAGCGCATAGACCTAATCTTGGAACCTACCAAATAAGGGCCTCCTATAGAACTTGGAATCATCTATCAGGGTGTAATCGGTTTTCATACCGGTTACACCTTGTTTTTTTTAAGGTTCACATCTAAACAAGATTGTTTCACAACATATCACTGAGATTTCAATTGTCTTTGCTTACCTTAGTAATCCCAAATCTCAACATCATGACCTACAAGACAAAGAGCTTAGTTTACTTTATCTGTTTCGTGGCAGCTTCAACCCTTTACTACCTAGTGGAGCAAAACGATAAATTCCAGGAACCCATCACATCAGAAACATATGCCGAGACCAATTTCCAGGACACCGGGGATTTTGATGATGATACCAATAAGAACCTCGAAGAAGAGCTCCGGTAATCAAACTACCCTTTCAACGTTCCCACTGTTAAAAGCATCATAATCTATGTAGAAAGATTAAACCTTTGTCAAGGATCCTTGTCCAAGGAACAAATCTTAAATATACAGTAATATGAAACGGTTAACAGTAATAATGGTTATGCTGATCAGTGTTGGCATGGCCGCTCAAAAACATGGTGGACAAGGAATGCACAAAGGTCAAAAAATGGACTTGAGCGCAGAAGAAATGGCCACTCTACACACGAAAAGGATGACCTTGGCCTTGGACCTTACAAAAGCACAATTTGACAAAGTATATGAAATTAATTTGGAAAATGCCGAGTTGAGGAAAGCCAAACAGGATCAAATGAAATCGATGAAAGAGAATGGTGAACGGAAAAAACCAACATCCGAAGAACATTTTAAAATGCAAAATGAACGGTTGGATCATCAAATCGCCGTTCAAGAAAAAATGAAAAAAATACTGGATGAAAAACAGTATGAGGCCTGGAAAAAAATGCAGAAACATAAAAAGTCTATGCACGGCAAGAAAAAAATGGAGGAGAGAGGGAGAAGAGGATAGTGTTTTTTGTTGATTTTAAGGAGCCGCGCCTGCCATGGTCGCGGCTTCTTTTGTTATGTCCCTTACGTAAAAATATTTGTTTATCTGCTTTTTTACAGATATATTTGTTTATCTGCTTTTTTACAGATATTTAATTTTATCTATTAATTTACAGATATTCAACAAAACTACTAACCATGATAGCCGTACTTACCGGAGACATAAAAAACTCTTCCGAACATAACGCCAGCACATGGCTTCCACTGCTAAAACAAGCTTTGGACACATTTGGCAAAGAACCGGCCGAGTGGGAAATATACCGAGGGGACAGTTTTCAACTACAGACCGTTCCCGAGTTGGCCCTGGAAGCGGCGATTTACATTAAGGCATGTATAAAACAAATACGCCGCATGGATGTTCGGATAGCCATAGGCCTGGGAGATAAAAACCATGAAGCAACCAAAATTACAGAATCCAACGGTTCGGCCTTTATAAACTCCGGCCAATGTTTTGAGCAGCTCAAAAAACAACGATTGGGCATACAAACTCCGAACTCTAATGTAAACGAGCAGATCAACCTCTTGCTGGAACTTGCCCTGCTAACCATGGATAGTTGGACACCAGCCATATCCAAAACGGTAAAATACGCCATGGAGAACCCAAAGTTGAACCAAAAAGAACTTGCCCATATACTAAACAAATCACAAGGAAACATAAGCGAAGAATTAAAAAAAGCAGGATTTGAAGAAGTCAAAAAAATGATTCAATTTTACAGAACACAACTCGCACAATTATGATGCTTTTTGCCCTTAAACTACTTCTTGCCCATTTTATGGGCGACTTTGTACTACAGCCAGGACATTGGGTGGAAGACAAACTAGAAAAAAAAGGGCGGTCCAAATACCTTTACTTTCATATTGGTATACATGCATTGGTACTTTTGCTCCTTTTCCAATTTAAAAATATAGGGACCATATTGATCATTGTTGCATCACATTATCTCATAGATCTGGGAAAATTATCCCTTACCAATTCCAAAAACTACAGATGGCTCTTTGTTGTAGATCAATTTTTACATCTGCTGGTTTTGGGCATTATCTTGTATTGGGCACATCCGTTCCCAATCGATTTCACATATCTTTTTGATGAAAGGACATTGCTATTGATTACTTTTTTGGCATTTGTGACCTTCGTATCCGGTATTATTATGAGAATGCTCCTGGCACCTTATATAAATGAAGTTGCAAAAACCGATGATCCAAATGAGGGCGGTTCGTTAAAAAATGCCGGTACCTATATTGGCATGCTGGAACGTCTTTTTGTTTTTGGTTTTATACTGATGCAGCAATGGGCCGCCATCGGCTTACTGATAGCTGCAAAGTCCGTATTTAGGTTTGGGGATCTCAATAAAGGCAAAAATAGAAAGCTAACCGAATACGTACTTATTGGTACGCTTTTGAGCTTTGGCCTGGCCATTTTATCCGGTTTACTGTACGCCCATCTTGTTGATAGCATCTAGACTTTTTAGGATATTGGTGATAGCATTTTGAAAACGGCACCGATAAAAACACCCTCTACTTCCTTCTTATTTACCCAATAAGACCACATTGTTGCTCCCGCTTCCGACCTAAATCCCAATATTCCTGGAATTAATTTTATTTTTATTTAGATTCATTTCAAATAAACTATATATTTGCGACAAATTTATCAATAATGAGTCTAAATAAGAATAGTCTATTCTTTTTAACGATTATAATTTTTTGCACCAACATCAGCATCAGTCAAGAAACCCAAACCATGGAACAAGATTCCATGTCCATGCAAAAATTGGACGAAGTTGTCCTAACTGGAGAAAGCAAGGTAATGTCCCTCAGTAAAAAATTGTTTGCTGTAGGTGTTATCGACCAAAAGGATATTGCAAAAGTAGCCGGAAACAATTTGGCCGACATTCTTAACTACAACCTTAACATAAACGTTACCCCAGACCCATCTACAGGGCGCTCAACTATAAGCATGTTCGGCCTGGACGGTCAATATGTAAAGGTACTGATAGATGGTATCCCCATGGCCAGTGATAACGGAATGGGGAACAATATAGACATTACCCAAATAAATCTGGAAGATGTGGAGCGCATCGAAATTGTGGAAGGCTCCATGGGTGTTCTATACGGCGATAATGCCGTGGCAGGGGTTATCAATATTGTAACCAAAAGAGGTCCGGGTGGTGTTCATAAATGGCAGATTCAACTGTCCGCACAAGAAGAGAGCGTAGGCAGCGAATATGCTTTGTTCGATAAAGGCAGACATATACAAAATGCCAAAGTAAGCTACGAGATCAGCGATAGAACGAGTGTTTCGATTGGCGGTTCGCGAAACGACTATGCCGGTTTTTTTAACGACTTCCAAGGCCAAAACTACGTAAACATCCAAGACAACGCGGTGGTCAACGATAGCCTACGCGGTATGGAATGGAACCCAAAAGAACAGCTTACCGCCTATGGCAACTTTAATACCAGTATCGGAAAGCACAACCTTTTCTATAAAATCCAGTATTATGACGAATCGGTCCCCGTGTACAATTCTTTTGTAAACGGGAGAGTGGACAGTAACACAGGAATGGTGAACCCTACCGCATTGGACGAAAATTTTGATACCCAAAGAACCATCAATAACCTTAACCTCACAGGACCGTTAAAAGGACCAACGATCTATAATCTATCCCTGTCCCATCAAAAACAGAAAAGATACTACAAGCAATTCGTGTACAATATATTACAACAGGGCATCGAATCCATTATCGCCGACGACCTGAGTCAATCTAGTGAAATTTGGTATTCCAAGGGCTTTGTGAGCAATTTGGTTCCAAAATCAAGCTTTTTTAACCTACAATTGGGGTACGAGTTTAACCATCAAACCGGATTCGACGCCATTGCCACCGGTGAATACTCGAGCGATGTGGTCGAGAATACCTTGGAGAACTATGATTTTTTTGGAGTTGCCGATTTTAACCTAACCGATAAGTTCTCCTTGTTCCCCGGAGCAAGATTTACGAACAACTCCCAATTCGGCAACAAACTGATCTGGTCCCTGAGTTCCACCTACGACATAAGCAATACATTTAAAATAAAAGCTGTTTTCGGTTCTGCTTTCCGGGCCCCGAACTTTGAAGAACTGTTTTTCTACTTTGTAGATTCCAACCACAACGTACAGGGAAACCCCGACTTAGATCCCGAAGATGGCATATCCCTTTTCTTGAACATAGAGGAAAAGTTCCGGTTGTCCGAAACAGGCATGCTAAAAACCGCCTTAAAATCTTACTATTTTGATATTGATGGAAAAATAGCCTCCGTTATAGATGTGGACGAACAGGATCGAAACCTGTTCACTTTTGATAATGTAGATCGTTCAAGAATCCTGGGGTTCTCTTTAGAAAACTCACTGATCATGAACCGTTGGCAAGCTTCACTGGGCATGACCTACATGGGAGAGTCCACACAAATAGATGCATCCGAGGACAATAACAACGATTATTTATGGAGCTTTAACCTACAATCCTCACTAGGCTACACCATACCCTCCATAAACACCACCCTGTCCGCACAGCTAAAATATACCGGAAGAACCCAAATAGTACAGAGTAGCACTAACGGAAATGTTGTGGGACAAACAGACGACTTTACATGGATGGATGCGTCGGCTAGGACCAATATCACTAAAAATCTAAGCCTCACTTTGGGTGCAAGAAACCTCTTCGACATTGTTCGGGTAAACGCAACCGACAGCCCGAGCGGCACACATGGCAGCGGAGGAACTCCCAGTCGTTTGTTCGGCAATGGAAGATCATATTACCTAAAACTATTATACAATCTAAATTTCAATTAAAACCAATGAAAAAAATTATCATTCTAAAAGCAATCGCCCTAGTTTTGCTCATTAGTTCTTGCAGCGATGATGAAGGCCAGGACCTTATCGACTTTACCGTTAATTTTAGCAGCGAGACCGTAAGCACCAACGAAGAGGACACCGCTGTGGATGTGCAGCTCAATTTTTCCAGGCCAGCATCCGAGGCCGGCACGATTACCTTAAGCTATACTGGCACCAATGCCGAATATGGAACAGATTTCACCACGTCTCCCAATGGGGAAACAGGAACACTTTCCGTCCCCGTAGCAAGTGGAGCACAAAACGCCTCCTTTACGTTTAATAAACTCACCAATGCCATAGAAGGCTCCACAAAGTCCGTAACATTTACCATCGATGGATTTGATCAAACGGATTGGTCCCAAGGCACAACAACCTCCACTTTGGTAAGCTACACCCCCATTGCTTCTACCAGCGGCGTAGTGGATTCGGAAAATGGAGGTTCCAATATACCTAACCAAGTATATTTCGACTTTAGCTCTGCCACACAAACTGCAGTGAAGCGGGATACCTGGGAAATAGCATTTTACAACGGAACGGAAAACCGGGTGTTTCTAAATTCTTCCCTTTTGGTATCGGCTGCCGAGTTGACCGGTGTTACCGACCTGCTTTCTGTTACGGAAGCAAGCAATCTGCCCGAATCCATGGAGCTCAATGCCCTGGATGCCATGTTCCAACCAACCACCGTCACCGTAAATACCGTTGCCGAACTGGTACAAGGACTACCGGTCGGCTACCAACAATATGGTGATCTGGAAGCTGGAATTTCCTTTACGGACAGACCAGAAGGCAATCTGGATGACACCGCTATTGCCGAAGTATCCACCACAGCAGAAGAGAATTTTGTGTACATTATAAGTCTAGGAAGTGAAATCCCTACGGAACCGGCCGAAACGGGAAGCATTAAACATACAGGGGACCAAAGAGGTTTCATGAAAATCAGAATCCTAACCGATGGCAACAGCTATACCCTCCAATACGCCGATTTGGCCGAAACCGAGTCCTACAACGAAGTAACGGTGAACAAAGATGCAGCTTATAACCTTACTGCCTTTAGTCTGACCAATGGGGATACTGTTAGCGTGGAACCAACAAAAGAACAGTGGGACATTAACCTAAGTGGTGTTTTCGCCTATTATGGAAACCAAGGCCCGCTTGTTGCCGGATTAACGTTTTCCGATTATGTACTGCACAATACCATGGGAGGTGTTGGCCTTTATCAGGTTACCATTGAAGCCGATGTGCCCACCTATGCGAACTTTACCAGGACCGATGTGGAAGAATCTGCATTTGTGTACGATAACAGAGCAGTTGTGGGCAGCGGATGGAGAGATGCCTTTGGCGGTGTAATCAACGAAGATGTGTACTATATTGTTAAGGACGCCGACGGTAATTATTACAAATTCGATTTTACAGCCTACACCAGCGCAGAAGGTGAAAGAGGAAACTACCAGTTCGTTTACGAACGCTTATAATACTTATTTGTTCAGATGCTCAATACTAGGCACTACCTTTTGTTATCGTAGACCATTATTGTTTAGTATGAGTTAGTTTGTGTTGAAAGCGGGGCATTTGTCCCGCTTTTTTTATCCGCTTTTACGACACAAAAAAATTGGATTGCGTTAAGCCCCATCATCACAAAAAGCTAGCTTAACGTAAATTTTATTTAAAATGAAAACAGACATGGGAGTAATAGCAACAAACCATCGAGAAATAACCCTGTACTACAACGCAGAAACTCAAAAAGGTATGCAGACCTTGGCCTACCTACAATCCTCATCGAAAAAAGTACAGGACATAGATTTGTCCAAAACCAAGGTGACCGGCACCCAATGGACAGAAATTGCAAAACGGTTGGGCAAGTCCATCAAAGCCCTCATAAACACCCAACATCCCAATTTTAAAAAGGAATACGGCAGTTCGCAAGACCTACAATCAGATGAAGATTGGCTAAAAATACTGGTCAACAACCCTGCGGTCGTCACGCAGCCCATACTATTGCACCACGACAAAGCGGTTCAAATAGACACTCCCTCGGAGGCATTGGTATTTTTAAAGGATGATGAATCCTCTAAATTGTAGTCGAAAACAACCTGATCAAAACTTATATGTCCGCACCTAAAAACAAGCGAGCTTTAAAACTGGTAGTCCTTACTTTGGCTATTTTGATGCTGATCGCGATAGCTGCACAACTGTTCTTCACAAGCAAGGTAAAATCCATATTGGAAGAAGAACTACCACCATCTATCCATGTAACTTATGAAACATTGAGCACCAATGTACTATTCGGAAAAATAAGCTTGGGTCAGGTAAATGCAAAGCATAGGGAACAAAACCTGGATTTTAAGGCAGAATCCTTCACCATTTCTGGCTTAAGACTTTTTCCCCTGCTCTTACATGCGGACATTACCATTACCGATCTCACAGTTAAATCCCCTACATTTTCCTATCATCCAACCCAAAAGGGTTCTTCTTCATCAACAACCAAAGAAAAACCCCGAAATACATATACCATCAAAAATTTCAGTTTAGAAAACGGGAACTTTGTGATCGGTAACACAAAATTGGACAGTACAGCAACGGTTAAAGGCATACATCTGTCCATGTCGGACATCCAATTTGATTCGGAAAGTGCAAAAGAGATGATTCCCTTCACCTACGATAAATTTCAATTGAGCACCGAAGACGGCTACTTCCAAATCAACCCATTGGAATATGCGGCCTTTGAACAATTACATCTATCCTCCGAAAAAGGAGGGCTGAAAAAATTTGTATGGCGCACCAGGTACAGCCCTTCCGAACTATCCAAAAAACTGTCCAAGGAACACGACCATTACGACCTAAAGATCGATCATATCGGTTTAAAAAATTGGGGGTTCGGCAGCAAAAGTGGAAAACCCTGTTTCCATTTGTCAGAACTTCTGTTGCAATCCCCAAAATTTCAAGTGTACCGCGACAAATTATTACCAGACGATACCACACATAAAAAACTCTACAACGCAGCCTTGAGGGATATGCAATTGGACTTGCAAGTGGATACTGTTCAAATTTCGAACGGTCTCATTACCTACCAAGAACGGATAGAGGCCGATGTGGAACCAGAAAATGTGAGCTTTTCCGGTATTGAGGCCACCGTGGGCAATCTACACAGCCATGGCCATGGGGAGGTTATGGTGGCCATAAAGGCCAGATTAATGGACAATGCTCCCTTTGCGCTCGATTGGAGTTTTGACCCCCAAAACAAGGCCAACGCATTTTTGGTAAAAGGATCACTATCCAATTTCCAGACCGAAAGCATTAACCCTTTTTTAAAATCCAACCTACAGGCCGAGGTGAAGGGCAACGTACAGCAAATGTATTTTACCATAAACGGCAACGAACTGGAATCGCATGGGGATATAAAAATGAAATACGACAATTTTGAGTTTACCATTCTCAAAAAAAATCGTTTGGGCGTTAACAAACTCCTCACCGCGGTGGTAAATCTCTTTGCCAAAAATGGCCACAAAACCGATAAGGACGGTTTTAGGCACGGTGATTTTACCGTAAAAAGGGAACAGGATAAATCCTTTTTCAATTATTTGTGGCTCAACCTAAAAGCTGGCCTGTTGGACACAGTGACCGGTAATGGAAAAAAAGAAAAAAACTGAGTATGTCGACTAATCGCAAACATATCATCAAAAGAAAACGCTTTCTCGTTCCGGTCATTATCCTTGTGCTTTTGGTGGGCCTTCGGTTGGCGCTCCCCTACCTTGTAAAAAATTATGTAAACAAGGTATTGGCCGATATCCCCGGGTATTATGGCCAGGTGGAGGATATTGACCTTTCCCTGATCACCGGGTCCTACACCATAGATCAATTGTACTTGAACAAAGTAAATGCCGAAACCGAGATTCCTTTCCTCAATTTTGAACGAACGAACATCTCCATTGAGTGGGCCTCGTTGTTAAAAGGCAAAATCGTAAGCGAGATCAGCATGTACCGGCCCTCGCTTATTTATGTGTTCGAGGACCAACAAAAAGAAACGGAAGCAAATGCCAACATTGACGATTGGACCAAAGCGTTGACAGATTTGGTTCCGATCGACATTAACCAACTGGAAATCCACGATGGTAAAATGGCCTTTGTGCAGCTCGCTGCCGACCCCAATATTGATCTTCACCTCGATCAAATAGAGCTATACGCCAACAACCTGCGCAATGTGGTACGCACCGGGGAGCGACTCCCCTCCAACTTGGTGGCCGAAGCCGTATCCTTTGGCGGAGGAAACTTGCATTTGGAGAGTAAAATGGACCTGGTTAAGCAAATCCCGGATATGGATTTGGCCCTCGCTTTGGAAAATGCCGACGCCACTGCCCTGAACAATTTTACCGACCATTATGCAGGCATCGATTTTAACAAGGGCCAGTTTAACTTTTATGGCGAAATGGCGATTGCCGATGGCTATTTAGAAGGTTCCCTAAAACCGATCATTAAAAATGCGAAGTTGATCGGAAAGGAAGATGCTTTTTTGGAAACTCTGTGGGAAGGCTTTGTTGGCTTCTTTAAGTTTGTTCTAAAAAATCACAAGGAGAACACCTTGGCCACCAAAGTGCCCATTGAAGGCGACCTCAACAATGTAAAAACCAAAACGTGGCCCACCGTGATCAATATCTTTAAAAATGGATGGATCGAGGCCTTTAAAAATATTGTGGATAACGATATTGATTATAGAGACGTGCAAAAAACCGCCGATAAAAAGAACAGGAAAGCCAACAACTAGTATTCCGACTTAAAATACCAACCACTGCCTACTGCCTACTGCCTACTGCCTACTGCCTACTGCAAACTATACATTTCCCCCAGTTTTTTTAAGGATTTGATGCAATCGTAATTTATTGATAATTAGTAACTTGAACAAGTCCCCCGTAGAATTTAGAAACAGCTTGGACCAAAGCTACAGAGCGTATGAACTGGATGCCTTACACGGTGTTGGTATATACGCAATGGAGCCACATATTTGTGTCATGCAAAACGAATTTTAAACCTTAAAGCTACTCTTATGGACAATCCTTTTCACATTCAGCGGGAACTCAGGTATGGTGCACCAGTTTGCGATGAAATTTTAATTGGCCGGTATTTCACCATTGGCTATTCTTGGTACTTCCGGCAAGCCAAGTGGACGCTGGAAATCATCAACAGAAACGACTATCTGTTGACCGATGCCGAGCGAATGGATAATTTTCGGGCCGACATCAGAATACCGGAACGGTTTAGAGCGGGTTTAAGTGCTTACCGGGGCAGCGGTTTTGATAGAGGACATTTAGTGGCCAGCGCGAACAACGATATTTTGGAGATACAGAACAGTGAAACCTTTCTAATGTCGAACATGGCGCCACAACGACCCAATTTCAACAGAAGGATATGGCGGGATTTGGAGCAGGCCATTCGAACTTTAAATGACACGGACGACATCTTGGAAACCTATGTTTTGACCTGCCCCATTTTTTATTTTGACCGATTGATCGAAACCATTGGTGATGAACAGGATGATTACGGAATAGACATTCCCATTCCCCATGGGTTTGTAAAAAGTGTTTTGGCTGAGGATAGAAGGGGAAAATTAAAGCTATGGACTTTTGAAATGGAAAACACAGCGCTGGACGGTAACCTGGAAGATTATTTGGTGGTAACCTATGATGCCGAACAGATTGTTGGCGGCCGTTTCTGGGACCGGATTTCGGGTGGTGATATGCACGAACAAAAAAAGAATCCCATAGCCATGTGGGATTATTAAAGTAGTACGCCAATCATATCATCATTGTCACGTTCACAGATTACGGAAAGTACCCCAATATAATGCGCTTTGGCACCCTTTGAATATAGCTACCCACCAACGCAATCTAGCATAGCTAGCACCATGGCCCACTGCAAACTCCCCATTGTCCATTGTTCATTGTCCATTGCTAATTGCCTACTGTCAACTGCATATTGCACCTTTCCCCCAGTTTTTTTAAGGTTTTTCCGTAATGTTATTTTATTGGTAATTAGTAATTTGCCTACTCGCAGCCCCTCCCCTATACTTACTGAACAGAGCATACTTTGTATATGCATCGATAACATTCCTATTTGGGAGTATATGGATGTATTTTATGGTAGAAGAACTAGTTGTATGTCATTTCAAAGAAAAATATGAATAGAACAATACTAAGTTTAGCATTATTAAAAGTAAATTGGTCAAAAGGAGTTGACTATATTGATTGCTTTCTGCCTCTATTAGTAACCACAATTCTCTCTAAACAAATAAAGAACTTTGACATTGAGAACGTTTCACTAATAAAAAAAGCGATTCTTGATGAATATGGTTTGGATTTGCCTAGCTCAGCATTAATTACAATCGTAAATCGAGCGAAAAAGAGGGATTATTTCACAGTTGACAATGGAATATATACTGTGAATGAAACCAAAATCAATGTTGAAGATAATACCAAGGTAAGAGCAGAAATTAACCGAGCTTATAACTACGTTCTCAAGGAACTACAAAAATTTATTAAGCAAAATGCCCCAGAAGGTATAACATTCAATGAAGATGAAATTTCAGAGGGACTTCTTGCTTTTCTGAAACAACATGATGCCGATATTTCTTTTGGAGCTGAAAGTCTCTCTATTCTTCCAAAGGCAGATGCTCCAGAAAAACTGAAATATCTTATTTGTTGGTTTGTTGTAGAAAATTGGGATTCAAATCCTATCCTAGTTAATTACCTTAAGGATATTTCAATTGGACATGCTTTAAGTTCTATAATACTATATGATGAATTTAACCCTTTCAAAGGTAAACTTGCTAATCTTGATATCTACTTAGATACACCATTTATTTTAAGTTTACTTGGAATAAATGGCGAGAAGAGAACTCAACTTTCTGAAGAAATTTTGAGTCAATTAAGAAATGAGAACGCTAACTTATATGTTCTCCAAACAACCATAAGTGAAGTACTTAACATTTTAGACGGATGTAAATCAACCTTAAAAAAAGGAAATGGAATTTCACAATCTCTCTCTGTTCGCATGTGTGTTGAAAACAATATAAAGCCAGAAGATATTGAGCAAATAATGGCTGACTTTTCTGCCAGAATGGAGGAGTTGGGTATTGATGAAAATGAAGTTCCAGATTATGAGGATTACAAGTTGGTAATCAATGAAGAGGAACTTTTTGACACCATTATTGAGTCCTATGAAAAAATAAATCGCGGTGATAAAAAGCCACGAACACTAAATAAGATTAAGGCTAACTTACCAGATTATTTAGAGCGCACAATAAGAAGGGATGTGAAGGTGCTGTCAGGAATATATAGGTTTAGAAAAGGCAAAATTCCAATAAGCATTAAAGATGCCAAGGCTATTTTTGTCACCACTAGTTCAGCATTAGCATTTGCAAGTAGAGTTTTTGAAAACAAGCTTAATAAGCGCAACAATACAATTCCAACTTGTTTTACCGACATATTTCTGTCAACTTTAATATGGATTCAAAATCCTGTTCTTGCTGACAAAATTAATAAGCAGAGGGTTTTATCAGATTGCTATGCAGGAATTAGCCCTTCTGAAGAACTAATTAAGGAATATGAAGCCGAACTCAAAAAACTAAAAGAGAAAGGTAGGATTAACAACTCCACTTATTTAACACTTCGCACACACCACGTTGCTATTGAAATGCTGTCTTCTAAAACATTAGGAGACCCTGAGTTATTTAGTGGTGAGTCCACCTCTCAACTTGTAAACCAGTTCCTAGATAGAATGAGCGAGGAAGAGAGAGCTAAGAGACTAGAAGTTGAATCTGAAAATAAATCATTACAGTCCCAAAATGAGAAATTGACAACCACATTATCACGGAAAGAAGAAAAAATTAATCAAAAGGCAGAAGTATTTGGTCTAAAAGTAGCAAATTTGATTCTTGGTCTTTTTTACATCTTAATTATTTCGTCATTCTTAGTAAGTATTGCATCATTTCTTTTTCCTGCTATATCAAAGACCTTGCAAATTGTTTCCTTTATCATCTTAGGTTTATTGACCATATTCGGATTTAGTCATAAGTTCTCTTCAGACTCAATTAGAAATCCAATAAAGAAGTCAGTAAAAAGAAAAATTCTAAAACTGTTAGAATAATATATGGCATACTACAATATCTACATGCAGTATAGTTAGGGCACTACGCATAGCCAAACGTTATTAAAAAACCCTCCCCACCGCTTCAATCGTCTTATCCAAATCAGCATAACTAAGGGCGTCGTTTAAAAAATAGCTTTCAAAAGCAGAAGGCGGTAAGTACACCCCGTTCTCCAACATGCCGTGGAAATATTTCTTAAACGTATCATTATTGCCCTTCGCCGAGCTGGCAAAATCCACCACAGGTTCGTCCGTAAAGTGTACGGAGATCATACTGCCGTAGCGGTTAATTTGGTGCGTTACACCTTTTTCTGTCAGGGTCTCGGCAATGCCCTTGTGCAAATATTCCGTTTTTTCGGCAAGGCTGTCAAAAATTTCAGGTTGGTTGTTCAACGCGGTAAGCATGGCCAGTCCGGCACTCATCGCCAAAGGATTTCCGCTCAAGGTACCTGCTTGGTACACCGGTCCTTCGGGGGCCAGATGCGCCATAATCTCTGCACGGGCCGCAAACGCCCCTACGGGCAGTCCGCCCCCGATCACTTTTCCGAACATTACAATGTCGGCATCAATGCCCAAGGCTTCCTGTGCGCCCCCTTTCCCGAGACGAAAGCCCGTCATTACCTCATCAAACAACAACAAAATACCTTCTTGGGTGCAGAGTTCGCGTAGGCCTTTTATAAATTCTTCCTTGGGGATAATACAGCCCATATTCCCCGCTACGGGTTCCAAAATAATGGCCGCAATTTCGCCCTTATTCGCTTCCACCAAAGCTTTTACGCCCTCCAAATCGTTGTAATCCGCCAATAGGGTATCCTTGGCCGTGCCCTGCGTAACCCCGGGACTGTTGGGACTACCAAAAGTTACGGCCCCACTCCCGGCCTGTATCAAAAAAGAATCGGAATGGCCGTGGTAGCAGCCCGCAAACTTGATGATTTTGTCCTTGCCCGTGTACCCGCGCGCGAGGCGCACCGCACTCATACAAGCTTCGGTTCCACTGTTTACAAAGCGTATTTTATCGATATTGGGCACCATGGACACCGCCAATTGTGCGAGTTCGGTCTCAATTTCGGTGGGCGTTCCAAAGGAAGTGCCCTTTTTAGCTTTTTCGATAACAGCATTGATCACCGGTTCGTAAGCATGACCCAAAATAAGCGGCCCCCACGAAGCAATGTAATCGATAAGTCGGTTGCCATCGGCATCGTACAAATACGCTCCTTTGGCTTCTTTGATAAAAATAGGGTCGCCCCCTACAGCTTTGAATGCTCTTACTGGTGAATTAACCCCTCCGGGGATGTATTTTTTGGCCTCTGCAAACAAGGCACTGCTTCGTTGGTAGATCATAGTATACTTTTATTCATCCCGTCATGCTGAGTTTATTTCAACATCCCATTGTTGTCAGTCAAAAAAACAATGAGAACCTGAAACGAGTTCAGGTTGACGCAGGTGCTGCAAAGGTAATGAGGATCGTTCGTTCTTGGAAACGGAATTCATAGGGATATGAGGGATGCTTCGTTCTGCCCAGAACGATAATCGGACCATGAAGAACTGCCGTCATGCTGAATTTATTTCAGCATCCCATTGCTGTCGGTCCTAAAACCTTGTGAGAACCTGAAACGAGTTCAGGTTGACGCAGGTGCTGCAAAGGTAATGAGGATCGTTCGTTCTTGGAAACGGAATTCATAGGGATATGAGGGATGCTTCGTTCTGCCCAGAACGATAATCGGACCATGAAGAACTGCCGTCATGCTGAATTTATTTCAACATCCCATTGCTGTCGGTCATAAAACCTTGTGAGAACCTGAAACGAGTTCAGGTTGACACAGGTGCTGCAAAGGTAATGAGGATCGTTCGTTCTTGGAAACGGAATTCATAGGGATATGAGGGATGCTTCGTTCTGCCCAGAACGATAATCGGACCATGAAGAACTGCCGTCATGCTGAATTTATTTCAACATCCCATTGCTGTCGGTCAAAAAAACAATGAGAACCTGAAACGAGTTCAGGTTGACGCAGGTGCTACAAAGGTAATGAGGATCGTTCGTTCTTGGAAACGGAATTCATAAGGATAAGAGAGATGCTTCGTTCTGCCTTGAATGATATTAAAAACTACTGCGCCCTTCGGATATTGAGTATTTGACCTATGGAAATAATATTGCCGTTCAGGTTATTGAGACGGCGCAGTTCCTCGACCGAAATATCGTATCGTTTGGAAATTCCGTAAAGTGTATCCCCTTTCTTCACTTCGTGGGTAAACACTTCATATTGTTTGGTGTCCCTAACCGTGGACAAGCCATTTTCAACGACCTCTTCATCGTACTTATGCAAATCGTACCGTTCTATAAGTGCAATCAACTTTTGGGGATACTTGCGGTCGGTGGCATATCCGGCCTGCCGCAAACCATGAGCCCATTTTTTATAATCGTCCCGTTTATAATTGAACAAAAACGCATAGCGTGAACGTGTGGACAGGAAAATACTATGATCGCGGAAGGAGTACATGGGATGGTTGTATTTTCTAAAACACTCTCCCTTGGCATCATCGTCGTGAAAATCGAACTCGCCCTGCCAGCCGGCATGGCACTTTATCCCAAAATGATTATTGGTTTTTAGGGTGAGCTCCCCACGACCGGAGCCACTCTCCAAAATGCCCTGTGCCAAGGTAATACTGGCGGGTATACCATACGCACGCATTTCGTACTGGGCAATCTCGGCAAAAGTCTCGATATAATGTTGTGTATCCGAAATGGGAAAACGCGCAAAACGCCCGGTATCTTCCGGCATGGGATATAGCCCGGTTTCATCCGTGTTCTCCTTTGGGGAACTCGTGGGAGTTCTGTCGGAATTACTAATGGTCGGAGCCCCCTTACGGTGGGTACTACGTTTCTTTTTTGCACCACAGCTAGAAAGCAAAAGCGCCACTATCAATACATAACCTATTTGCCTGATCATACGTCCAATAACGGTAAATTCTTCTTTTTCAATACAAGGTTCATGCCTTTTATGCCCTGCAGCCCCCCTGTATGGATTGCCAAGATTTGGGTTCCTGGTGTAAAAAAATCCTTTTTTATAAGGTCAAAAATACCAAAAAGCATCTTACCTGTGTATATGGGATCCAGTGGGATGCCTGTTTTTTGTTTAAAAAGATTGATGAACTCGATCAGTTCGGCATTTAATTTGGCGTACCCTCCAAAATGATAATCCATAATAAGGCGCCATTGACCGCTATGTGAATATTTTTGAATTTCGTGGGTTAAAAAATCACCCTTCAAGGCCGGGAATCCCAAGACGGTCTGATGCGCTCTGGATGCATTGATAAGCCCTGCCATGGTACCACCTGTACCCACCGCACTACAGATGTAATCGAATTGAGCATCGAATTCCGTTAAAATTTCGGCACAGCCTTTTACTGCCAAAGTGTTGGTTCCACCTTCGGGCAACAGATAAAAATCACCAAATTTTTCTTTTAACTTTTCAACAAAGGCCTGAGTTTCTTTAGTCCGATAATCGCGGCGAGACACAAAATGGAACTGCATGCCATGTTCGTGGGCAAGTTTTAAAGTCGGATTGCTCTGCCATTTGTCCGCCAGTTCTTCGCCACGTATCACCCCTATTGTTGGTATGCCTTGTTCAAACCCTGCAAAGGCAGTGGCGGCTATATGGTTGGAAAAGGCCCCACCAAAGGTGAGCAAGGTACTTTTGCCCTGGTTTTTGGCCTCGATCAAGTTATATTTAAGTTTACGGTACTTGTTCCCAGATATAAAGGGATGGATAGTATCCTCTCTTTTCAGGCAAAGGCGAATGCCCTTTTCTTTCAAAAGGGGCAAATCAATATACTGATCGGGTATGTTCAATCTAAAAAATTAACGGGTCAGGTACTGCAAAAACCCAAAGGTTTTCCGCTTGGAAAGATACTGCATATCCTTTTCATTGGTATAGGCTTCCCGTTCAAAACTTATATTCTGGTAGGCACGGTAACTGTCCAAATACAATACCGTACGCAACAACCATTCGGAAACATAAAGAATATAAAAAGGTAATATGAGCAGTTCCCTTTGTTGTTTTAAATGGATGCGCTCGTGGTTGATGAGCACCTCATCCGCTTTTAAGGAATCTTCCTTTAGAATAATGAATGGCCAAAGCGAAAGGCCAACATAATTTTTATAAAAGAAATGTTTAAAAACGAGTATCAAATGGTTACTGTCAATTGGTTACCAACAAATATAACTGCAAAAAGCGCTCAAAATTGGACAGTTACGATAATTCCATCAACAATTTCGGTGAACAACATTGTTTTCAAAATCCTAAATCCTTGGCAGTTTTGGCACGAAAGCCTTATTTTTAGGTAGTAAAAGCTGGGCTACGGATGAAAGAGCGCATTCCACTGGAAGAAGGAGATTATTATTTATCGGAACATGGATATCGGGTTTTTACCGAGCAATATCACCTAAAACGTGGATACTGTTGCGAAAGTGGTTGCCGACATTGCCCGTTTGGCTACGACCCTAAAATCAACGCTCAATAATTTAATTTTCGGCATAATATTTGTGGTCTTTTTAGGGATATCTCAAACAATTAAAAAAAGTACTATGAAAAGTTTAACACGTTTGGCACTTGCCGTCTTCTGCATCGGGTTTTTAGCTTCTTGTTCCTCTGTTCGGGTTGTTTCCGATTATGATCAGAAAGCTGACTTCAACAATTACAAGAGTTACGCCTTTTATAAAACCGGAATAGATAAAGCCCAAATTTCCGATTTGGACAAAAAAAGAATCCTGCGCGCCATTGAGGCCGAAATGGGGTCAAGAGGTTTTGTTAAATCGGATAAGCCCGATATGCTGATCAGTATATTCACCAAAGAACGCGAACGTGTAGATGTGTACAACAACAACTTCGGCTGGGGCTGGGGTTGGGGCTGGGGTCCTGCATGGGCCTGGGGCCCGGGTTGGGGCTGGGGAGGCAACAATGTAAGCACAAGTACCGAGGGCTCTCTATATATTGATGTGATCGATGCCAATAAAAAAGAACTGGTATGGCAAGGTCGTGGAATAGGCACCTTGAACAATACCAATAATATTGAAAAGAAAGAACAGCGTATCCGTGAATTTGTTTCCCAAATTCTCGAGAAATACCCCCCACAAATGGCCGTGGCCACCAACTAAAATTTAGACCGCCCTTTAGGGCGGTTTTTTATTGCGCTTAACGATTCTTAAGAAAATATCCTATATCGATTTCGTATATTTAGGTCGCATAAAAATTGACCTATGAACTACGAATCCAATCCAATTCTGGACAAACTCCCAAAACACCTGAAACAATTCATAAAGCCCCAAAATTATGAAGAGTACACGGCTATAGACCAGGCTGTTTGGCGTTATGTTATGCGCAAGAATGTAGATTATTTGAGCAAAGTGGCCCATAAATCTTATGTAGATGGCCTAAAAAAGACCGGAATTTCCATTGACCACATTCCCAATATGTATGGCATGAACCGAATCTTGAAAGAAATTGGTTGGGCAGCCGTTGCTGTGGACGGATTTATCCCGCCTTCGGCCTTTATGGAGTTCCAGGCTTATAACGTACTCGTAATCGCATCGGACATTCGACAACTTGAAAACATCGAATATACCCCTGCCCCGGATATTATCCACGAAGGTGCCGGACATGCCCCTATTATCGCCAATCCAGAATATGCGGAATACTTGCGCAGGTTCGGGGAAATTGGCTGCAAGGCGATTTCCAGTGCAAAAGACTACGAACTCTATAATGCGGTTCGCCATCTTTCGATAATAAAAGAGGCACATGGAACTCCTCAAAGTGAGATAGAAGAAGCGGAAGAACACATTGAACATCTACAAAAAAATATGGGCGAACCCAGTGAAATGGCGCTTATCCGAAACCTGCACTGGTGGACAGTGGAATATGGCCTCATCGGAACTGTGGACAACCCAAAAATTTATGGAGCGGGACTACTTTCCTCTATTGGCGAAAGTGCTTGGTGCATGACGGACAAGGTGAAAAAAATTCCCTACTCCATCGAAGCGGCACATACCGAATTCGACATTACCAAACCTCAACCCCAGCTTTTTGTAACACCCGATTTTGCCTTTTTGAGCCAGGTACTGGAAGACTTTGCCAACACCATGGCCGTGCGGACGGGAGGTCTGGCAGGGATTAAAAAATTGATAGCCTCCAAAGCACTCGGCACTATTGAACTAAGCACTGGTCTGCAAATCTCGGGAGAGTTCAGCAACGTGATCGAAAATAACGCGAAACCGATCTACATACAGACCAACAGCGGAACTGCACTGGCCTATCGAGAAAAAGAACTTGTTGGGCACAGTATAGCCCACCATGCCGAAGGTTTTGGTTCACCGATCGGTAAATTGAAAGGCATCAATATCGCGATCGAAGATATGGGGCCAAGAGACCTTAAGGCCTACAAAATATATGAAGGAGAACAGATAACCCTCGAATTTGAAGGTGGAATTAAAGTAACGGGAACCATTGTTACCGGAACCCGTAATCTAATGGGCAAAATCATATTGATAACATTTGAAAACTGTACGGTTACGCATGGCGACAATGTGTTGTTCCAACCCGACTGGGGTTTGTACCACATGGCTGTTGGCCAAAATATTGTTTCGGCCTACAACGGCCCTGCCGACCTGAACAGCTTTAATTTAATGAGCCATCAAATCACAGAAAGTACCATCAAACCCAAGAAAAGCGAAAAAAGATTACAACTGGAGTTATTTTATAAACAAGTGAGGGAGTTTAGGGAAGGAACAAATACCACAATTTCCCGAAACAAGGTATTAAAAGCCCTAAAAAAGGACCATCCAAAGGACTGGTTACTGCCCGTAGAATTGTATGAGCTTGCCAAGCAGGACAATAATCTGGCTTTTCAGAAAGAGATTATGGAACACTTGGAGCACATTAAGCAGGATAATCCAAAAGTGGGCCATTTGATCGATGACGGACTACAGCTTTTGGATATAGCATTGGTAAGCTAAAATCCAAGCTTTTCGATATTTTCTGCAGCGGGCTTCAATTGGGGTACCGCTGCTTTTGTTACTGGGTAATACGATATATTGAACTCCTCACCGTTTCTTCGGAGACCCAGCTCAACTTTATGATCAATATTGCCTTGCCATATGCTTCGGGAAAATACCTCATCACCTTCTCGGACACCTGCTTCCCAAGCCTTGCTTCCTTCTGTTACGCTTGCAATTTCCTTTCGGTCATCGGTAAATTTAAAACCCAACTCGTAAATATCACTTTCCGCACTGTATTCCAATGCCAGTGCATCAAACAGTGCTACCAAATCCACTTTTTGCCCTTCTTCAATATACTTTTGGAAAACCGATTCAAAATCACCATCCCAAAACCCATCCATCACTTGAATGAAATAATCATGGGTCAGTTTTTGGTCCTTAGTGGTAGCATCTGCATAGATCTGATGCATTACATGGTCCAAACTTTGGCTACCATCACCTATTTGTTGAATTTTCTGATCAAGGTAAAAGGCAAAAATCGCCCCTCGCCAATACGGCAGTTTGGAATACTCATAATCGGACCAAAAGTTATCGTAGTTGATTTCAGCATTGGGTACCTCGCCTATCGATGATGCGTATAGATCTCTAATAGTACGATTGATTTCTTGAACAAAAAAAGCACCGTCCAGACCATTGATCTTGTTTTTCGCAATATTCTTATAAGTATAATATTCGGTAAACCCCTCACTGAACCAATATTGTTCTTCCTCGTTATCGTTGGTTATGGTATGCCCGATCCAATTGTGCATTAACTCGTGGTTGAAAAGATACACCATTTGACCAATATCGGTCTGGTCGTTGTTGGAAACCGATGTTGCAAAGGAATTGGTTAGACCAGTACCTTGAAAACTACTGCCATTTTCTTGCGGAAAGGGTTGCAGGGTAACTGTAAAATAGTCTTGGGAATGATCGTTCCAAAAGTTTCGCTGACAGGTCAAGGTCTTTTCCAAAACCAGAAAAACGTCTTCATCCGCAAAAGGAATCCAATCGCCTCGGGTGGCCAAGCTGACCCTGTTCCCTTGTATTTGCCCCTCATAAATTCTAAAATCACCTCCAACAAAAATGGCGCTATTGAACAAATCCATATCCTGGTTTTGTAATAGTTGCATTTTCTTATTACTCCCAAAACTGTTGTGAACAACATAATCTTTCCCAAAAGATGTCCAATCCAAGACAATATCCATGCTATGCTTTGCATTTTCCGGCACCATGAACAAATTATGGGAAAACACATGGAAATAATCTGAATTGATAATAGGTCGGTATATTTCCCGAGTTGAAATTTCTCCTTCAAAATCCTGTTTAAGAAAATATTCAAACTCCAATTTTTTCACCCCTTTCGGATGCATTAATACAATCCGACCACTATCCACATCTTTTTCCACCACGCCTTCTACATTTAAAAGTTCCATACGGCCAAGTGTTTTAAACAGGTCTTCTTCGCCCCATGCTTCGTTGGGAAAAGAAAGCAATGTAGTGCCGTCCGAACTGGCCTCTAAGGTCATTTTTATTTTAAGTTGCGGAATACTATCTACCAACACAGCAGAAATTTCGTAGCTGATATCGGATTCTGGTTTTTGCTGACAGGAAACAAAAATTATGGCTAAAAGGGCGGTTAGCAGTACTCTTTTAAACATGGTTTTGATTGATTGATGTATCTATAAAGACGCAAAAATGGTCGAAATGTGACACCTCAATCCAAAATATTTTTCAATTGTACGGTATTTTCCACCGGGGTATTTTTATATACCAACGTCCATCCCATGGAATCGGTCAGCACCAAAATGCGTGAAAGTTCGCTCAACAATCGGTTCTCTGCGTTCGATCGTAAGGATGAGGCTTCTATTTTCTTCATCAAGGACTGTTTCACATTTTGTTTAATGGCATTATAATCCCCTGCATTAAATGGATTCAAGTAATCTGCGGTAACATCGTAATATTCAAAATCAGGATTAATGGTAATTTCCGGCTCCGGAATGTACCTTAAGGTCAATACTTTATTTTCCCGATCAACATCGTAATCGATCTTGGACATATCGTATGCCACGGACACATCGGCATTGACCACCACCAAAGCTTTTTTATTTGCCGTTATCAATGGACCGAACAGTTCTTTGGAGTCTTTGTAATTGTACACTTCGGCAAAATGACCTTCGGTGACCACCAATTTGGACACATTGCGCAGTTCTTGCTGGATCAGCATGGAGTTTTCTTCCAGTATGGATTTTTGGGAACGATCTTCCGTACACGATTTATAAATTAACACGGAGGCCAACGCAATCACCGCCCCTACTAGGATTTTCTTCATTTAACTGAATTTCATGAAAGGATACCTTTCTTGAAGATACGTAATTTTTGTTCGGAGCGATGTTTTAAACTTTTGATGGGCTTCAGAATCCGGGTTGAACGGTCGATGTAGGAACCCTTTTTGTACAGAATCTACCCTATCCATCACGGCATAGGAAGTCGAGGTAATCCAGACCGATTTAAACTTTTCCCAAATGTAATCCACTGCTAACTGATTGGGATGCACCATATCCATTCCATAAAATCGATAATCACGAAGCTCGTCCATCATAATTTCATAAGACGGAAAGTACCCAAGGCCTCTAGACTGCGTTCGAGATGACAATAACGAATGGACTGCGGCTATCAGATGCGCCTTGCTTCGCTGGTTTTCCACAAAACCATCTTTTAAATGTCGGACAGGAGAAACCGTGAAAATAATTTGTGCCTTGGGGTTTACCTTTGTTATATTGTCTACAATCGAATCCAGGCAAGATTCAATTGCCTCGATACTCAACAATTTTTTTGCAAACTGTTTTTGGGGCACTTTATGGCAATTGGCCACTATTTTGTTGGAATCCAAATATTCATAGACCCAAGCCGTTCCCAAAGTAATGATGATATGGGATGACACCCCCAACCAAGTCTCGGTTTCCTTTAACCTTTGGTTCAGTATTTGTAACAACGCTTCGGGATTATCGGAACGCAAATCGGAATGCGCGTCGAAACAGCGCCAAATCCCATCCTGCTCAAATATCTCTTCTAGCTTATAATCCCTTCCGTTTAGGGCTCTTTCAATTAAATTCTCAATGGCCAAAGGATGGAACAATATCCCAAAAGGATTCTGAAGTTGTTGAAACTGGAAATAGTCCAACTTAGCCCCCATATTCTCAACAAAACAAGAACCTAAAAGCACCAATTTATTTTGATAATCTATTGGATTATCACTAGGGCTTAAAGGTATTTTGGTTTGTAGTTCCATCGAATTATAAATGTTAGTTCGAGAGCAGTCGAGAACATCATGGCAACACATCACACCTATGCACGATGCGACAAAGGAATTCTCAGGAAACTACTTTAGGTATTCCTTTACCTTGTTGAGTGCTTCGGGAATCCCTGCCGGGTTTTTACCCCCCGCAGTGGCAAAAAACGGTTGTCCACCTCCGCCGCCTTGGATGTATTTGCCCAATTCACGGACAATGGCTCCGGCATTCAAATCTTTATCTTTCACCAAATCTTTGGAAATGTAGCAAGATAATATGGCTTTTCCGTCTTTTTCCGAAGCAAGGAACAGGAATAAATCATCTACCTGTCCACCCATTTCAAAAGCAAGGTCCTTGATACCACCTGCATCCAAATCCACTTTTTTGGATAGGAATTTAATATCATTGATATCTTCCAATTCGGAAATCAGTTCGTTTTTGAGTCCTTTGGCCTTGTCCTTCAATAATTGCTCCACTTGTTTTTTAAGGGCTGCATTCTCTTCTTGCAAACTTGCCACGGATTTTACCGGATCCTGGGTGTTTTTCAGCAAATCCTTAATCTCGAACAACATGCGGTTGTTGTTAAAATAAAATTCCTTTACCGCATCGGAAGTAATAGCTTCGATCCTGCGTATTCCTGCCGCCACAGCTCCTTCGGACACAATTTTAAAATGCCATATATCCGCTGTATTGTTTACGTGAGTACCGCCGCAAAGCTCAATGGATTGACCAAAACGGACGGTGCGGACCGTATCGCCATATTTTTCACCAAAAAGTGCCATGGCCCCTTGTTCCATAGCTTCTTTCATGGGAACATTTCTGTTTTCTTCCAAAGGAAGGTGCCCATCTATTCGAGCATTTACAAAGTTTTCCACTTCCCTAAGCTCTTCCGTCGTCAATTTTGAAAAATGGGAGAAATCGAATCGTAAATATTTGGAATGGACAGCGGACCCTTTCTGTTCCACATGGCTTCCCAATACCTCGCGCAATGCTTGATGCAGCAAGTGCGTTGCGGTATGGTTAGAAGCTGTTCTCCAACGCTGTTTCTGGTCTACCATAGCTTTGAAGGTTCCAGAGACTTCCTTGGGCAGCGACTTGGCAAAATGAACAATTTCGTTGTTCTCCCGTTTGGTGTCCACAATGTAAGTAACATCGCCATTAGAGGCTTCCAAGTAACCCTTATCCCCTACCTGACCACCACCTTCGGCATAAAACGGGGTAAGATTAAACACCATTTGATATTGATCTCCTTCTTTTTTACTGGTGACCTTCCTATACTTAACCAATTTTACGGTAGCTTCCAAGCTATCATACCCGATAAATTCCTGCTCGGTATCTGTCAATAGAACATTCCAATCGTCCTTGGTAACTTCGGAAGCTGCCCTTGATCGATCCTTTTGGGCCTTTAGGGCCTTTTCGAATCCTTCCACATCCAATTGATAGCCTTTCTCTTCCAAAATAAGGGCGGTCAAATCTATCGGGAAACCAAAAGTATCGTAAAGCTCAAAGGCCTTATCGCCAGCAATAGTTTTGTTTTTTGATGATTTTATCACGGAATCCAACAATACCAATCCTTGTTCCAAAGTGCTCAAAAAAGAGCTCTCCTCTTCTTTTATCACGTTCTCTATCAATTGATATTGCTCCTTCAACTCTGGGAAAGCCTTTCCCATTTGCTCGCTCAACACCTTTACCAAACGGTATATAAAAGGTTTATTGGTATCCAAAAAAGTGAATCCATAGCGTATGGCGCGGCGTAGAATCCTTCGGATTACATAACCGGCGCCGGTGTTGCTGGGCAACTGCCCATCGGCAATGGAAAAAGCAACTGCCCTAACATGGTCGCAGATTACCCGGATGGCAATATCCGTCTGCTCTTCCTTACCGTATTTTTTTCCTGTGATGATTTCCACCTCTCGTATAAGCGGGGTAAAAACATCGGTATCGTAGTTGGATTGTTTTCCTTGGAGCACCATACAAAGGCGCTCAAAGCCCATTCCTGTATCAATATGGTTTTCGGGAAGTGGTTCCAAGCTTCCATTGGCCTTACGGTTGAACTGCATAAATACCAAGTTCCAGATTTCCACAACTTGTGGGTGATCTTGGTTTACCAATGAAGCGCCATCGACTTTATCCCTGTCCTTTTTGGATCGGATATCCACGTGGATTTCGGAACAGGGTCCACATGGCCCCTGATCGCCCATTTCCCAAAAGTTGTCCTTTTTGTTCCCCTTTATAATTCGGTTTTCGGGCACTATCGCTTTCCACAGATCATAAGCCTCTTGATCCAAGGGCAAACCATCATCCTCACTACCTTCAAAAATAGAAACGTACAAGCGATCCTTATCAATTTTATATACCTCTGTGAGCAGTTCCCAAGCCCAGGCAATGGCCTCTTTTTTAAAATAATCCCCTACGCTCCAATTCCCTAACATCTCGAACATGGTGTGGTGGTAGGTATCTTTCCCTACCTCTTCCAAATCGTTGTGCTTTCCGCTCACACGCAAGCATTTTTGAGTATCCGTCAAACGTTTGTGCTTTGGCACGGAGTTGCCCAAAAAGTATTCCTTGAATTGGTTCATTCCCGCATTGGTGAACATTAAAGTAGGGTCGTCCTTCATTACCATGGGCGCGGATGGAACAATCTTGTGGCTCTTTTCTTTAAAAAAGTTTAAAAACTGTTTTCTAACTTCTTGGGATGTCATTGAATTCCTAGGGTTTTCTTAAATTTAACACTTTAAGCAAAACAATTTTTATATTTGTTTGTTCTGTTTAAAATGAGTGAGCAAAAATAGGATAAAATCCATTCATGTCTAAAGTAAAGTACTATTACGATCCGGACACGCTTTCGTACCGAAAGATAGAGCCCAAAAAATCCAAGCGCTACAGGAATGTTTTCTTGTTTCTTTTGGGTTCTGCCTTGTTCGGTTTTCTTGGTCTCATCATTCTTTTGAATACACGTTGGGTGAATACCCCAAAGGAGCTTTCCTTGGAACGCGAAGTACGCAACTATGAGCTCCAATTTGAGATCCTTGGTCGCAAGATGGACCAAATGGAACAGGTCTTGGCCAATATCGAGGATAGGGACAACAATATTTACCGATTATATTTTGAAGCCAATCCCATACCCGAAGAACAGCGTAGGGCCGGTTTTGGTGGAATCAATCGATATAAGGACCTTGAGGGTTTCAATAATTCAGAGATCATCATCGATGCCACAAAACGATTGGACATTATTCAAAAGGAAATGGTTATCCAATCCAAATCTTTGGATGAAATTGCCAAGTTAGCGGAAGAAAAAGAAAAACTTTTGGCCTCTATTCCGGCAATTCAACCTGTGAGCAACGAAGACCTTACCCGAATGGCCTCTGGGTTCGGTTGGCGTTCCGACCCATTTACCAAAGCTAGAAAAATGCATTGGGGCATGGATTTTACGGCACCACGGGGCACACCGATCTATGCGACCGGAGATGGCAAAGTGGTTCGGGCGGATAATAGGTCTTCCGGTTATGGAAAACACGTAAGAATAGACCATGGGTATGGTTACATTTCCTTGTACGGGCACATGAGCAAGTACAATGTTACCGTAGGCCAAAAAGTAAAAAGAGGCGACCTGATTGGCTTTGTAGGCAGTACGGGACGCTCCCAAGCACCCCACGTCCACTACGAAGTGTTCAAGGACGGGGAACGCATTAACCCGATCAACTTCTACTACGGAAGTTTATCTGCTGAAGAATTTGAGAACATGCTCAGGTTGGCGAACCAAGAGAACCAATCACTGGATTAATGCACATAGACCTGCCAGAAAAACGATACTATGGCATTGGCGAAGTAGCCAAGGCCTTTGGGGTGAACACATCCCTGATTCGTTTTTGGGAGAAAGAATTCGATGTACTCCAGCCCAAAAAGAATGCCAAGGGCAATCGAAAATTCACGCCGCAGGATATTCAGAACCTTCAATTGATCTATCATTTGGTCAAAGAACGCGGGTTTACCCTCGAAGGAGCCAAAATCCATCTGAAAGAAGAAAAGCAAAAAGTACTGTCCAACTTCGAGGTAATTCAAAAATTACAAAAAGTAAGGGCCGAACTACTCAAGATAAAAGATCAACTTTAAACACTAATTCCATAGCAAAATGAAAAAATGGTTAATCCCCTTGATTATTGTCTTAGTCATTGTCTTTGGACTATACCAATGGGCAGTAAGTTTCAACAACACGGCCGTACAATACGAAGCAGATGCAAAAACAGCTTGGGCCAATGTGGAGAGCTCCTACCAACGTAGAAACGATTTGATCGGGAATTTGGTAAAGACCGTTCAGGGTGCCGCCGATTTTGAAAGAGGCACTTTGACCGATGTAATCGAAGCACGAGCCAAAGCAACATCCACCAACATAGATGCCAACAATATTACACCGGAACAGTTAGCGGAATTCCAACAAGCCCAAACAGGGCTTTCCTCTGCACTATCGAGATTGCTCGTTACCGTGGAGCGTTACCCCGAATTAAAGGCCAATCAGAACTTTTTGGAGCTTCAATCGCAACTGGAAGGCACCGAAAACCGAATCAATGTTGCCCGGGATAGATTTAACGAGAAGGTGAACATTTATGATGTCCATATCTCAAAATTTCCCGGCAAATTACTTGCCGGTTGGTTTGGCTTTGAGGAAATGCCGAGATATTCTGCAGATCCAGGTTCAGAAAATGCTCCGGATGTAAACTTCGAATTCAATTAAACCATGTCGCAGGTAGAAGAGTTTTTGACCGCAGAGGAGGAAAGTGAAATTATAAATGCCATTGTCGAGGCAGAAAAGAACACTTCGGGAGAAATACGGGTACATATTGAAGCTTCCACCAAAATAGACCACTTTAGCAGGGCGCAGCAACTATTCCATTTCCTAAAAATGGACAACACCAAAGAAGGCAATGGGGTTCTGCTTTACGTTGCAGTGGACGACAAAAAATTTGTTATTTACGGAGGAGAAGGTATCGACCGGGCAGTTCCAAAAGGTTTTTGGGAGACCACCAAGGATATTATTGCCTCCCAGTTTAAGAACGGAAATTTTAAACAAGGTATCGTCGAAGGTGTTCTTATGGCTGGCAAGGAACTCGAAGCCCATTTTCCATGGAAACAAAATGATGAGAACGAACTGAACAATGCGATATCCAAAGGCTAGTTTTTTCCTCTTTTTTTTATCTA
Organism: Flagellimonas sp. ABD4_174; assembly: GCF_056160185.1. NCBI lineage: Bacteria > Pseudomonadati > Bacteroidota > Flavobacteriia > Flavobacteriales > Flavobacteriaceae > Flagellimonas > Flagellimonas sp. ABD4_174. The sequence continues at coordinate 956,675 of NZ_JBSWWP010000001.1, read as the reverse complement.
TCTCCCTTGCTTGGGGGCAATTCAACATACCCGAAAAACCACAAAAAGAAACCAGTGTTTACGACTATGTGAATTTATTGTCCGATTCGCAAAGCAATGCTTTGGAACAAAAACTGATTCGATATTCCGATAGCACCTCTACCCAGATTGTTGTTGCCATTATAAGTTCCACAGAAGGTGAGAACATTAATTATTTAGGAGCACAATGGGGACAAAAATGGGGTATTGGACAGGCCGATAAGGATAATGGCGTATTGGTGTTACTTGCGAGAAACGATCGTAGGATTGCCATTAATACAGGTTATGGCGTGGAGGGAAGTTTAACCGATCTAATGTCGAAACGCATTATAGAATCCGTAATTATCCCTGAATTTAAAAAAGGTGATTATTATGGTGGACTGGACAAAGGCTCCGATGCCATTTTTAAAGTGCTCACCGGAGAATTTTCCGAGGACAGAACTTTTGGCAATAGAAGACCGTTTCCTTTTGAAATCCTGTTTCCCTTTATCATTTTTATAGTGATCCTTATTATTTTATGGAGTCGTAAAAACAAAGGGGGAGGCAACGGTAGAGGCGGCCGACGCGGTAGCGGGCTCGATATTTGGGACATGATCATTCTCAGTAATATGGGTCGTAGCTCCGGTTCTTCCGGTAGTTTTGGAAGTGGAGGTTTCGGTGGCAGTGGTGGATTTAGCGGAGGTTTCGGCGGTGGCGGCTTTGGCGGAGGCGGTGCCTCTGGGGGGTGGTAGGTTTATGAGTAAACCTAAAAGCAAAAAGACCCCGTACTTTTTCTCCAAAATTTGCAATGGACATTGTGTTTATCCATTCATAAACCCAAACTGCCCATACATCAATTTCTATCTCACCCATGGGCAATTTTAATTATCTTGCCGTTAGATATTTTTCATCACTAAACACTATTCAGCACATGTCCCGGTCATTTAAAACACTAGTGGCTGCACTATTTGTCCTAGCCACTGCCTGTAAAAAACAGAACAGCACCGAAACCGACAATCTTTTTAAGTTCAAGGATTACATCAGCTACCATACCAATGGGAACCAAAGCATTTCCAAACCAATCACCATTGTATTGGCACAACAATTGGATCAGTTTGAATTGACCCAAGAGTTACCATCGGAATATTTGAAAATTTCACCAAAAGTGGATGGAAAGCTAGTGATTGAAAATGGTAGGGAACTTCTATTCCAACCTTCGGAATATTTAAAACCAAACACAGAATACACCCTTAATTTGAAGCTCAACAAGCTTTTTGAGGATATTGATAGTGAATTCAAAACTTATACCTTCAGTTTTAAGACCATCGCACCCAATTTTAGGATCAATTTGGGTGATCTGCAATCCTATAACAAAGATTGGCAATACCTTACCGGTACTTTGGATGCTTCGGATATATTGGACGCATCCAAGATAAACTCGGTACTATCCGTAAAACAGGGAGAAAAAAACATCCCTGTAAAATGGGACAATACCGATGAAAACGCGCAGTATTTTAGCTTTAAGATAGATAGTATATCCCGAAAAACAGAGGACAGTGAACTCGCTATAAATTGGACCGGTGATGCCTACAATATCGACAATAAAGGTTCGGAAACTTACACCATACCGGGTAAAAACAAGTTTGTGATCATTGATGCAAGAACCACATCTGCACCCAATGCCGTATTGACCCTTAACTTCTCGGAGCCCTTAAAACAAGATCAAAACCTAAATGGATTGGTAACCATTGAAAATGCCGAAAGCCTTAGATATGAAATCAACGGGAATGTACTGAGCGTTTATCCTTCCAATAGGATTTTGGGAGAAGTACGCATAAACGCTTTTCAGGGAATTAAGAGTGAATACGGTTTTACGCTTAAAAACGATTTTTCGGAACTGGTCTCTTTTGAGCAATTAAAGCCAGCGGTCCGTTTAATTTCAAAAGGTACGATCCTACCCAAAGCAAACGCTACTCCCATCTATTTTGAAACCGTAAACCTTTCTGCAGTAGAAGTTCGAGTAATACAGGTGTATCAGGACAATATGCTCCAGTATCTTCAAAATTACGACCTAACGGAAAACTACAGCCCGGATTTTAGACCTGTTGGTCGCCGAGTGGCCTACAAAGTGATTCCCTTAACAAAGAAAGGCAACGAAAACAACAGTTATTGGCAAGCCCACGGATTGGATTTATCCGAATTGATAAACGTGAACCCGGGATCATTGTACCGCGTAGAATTCAGTTTCAATAAGGAACACACCACTTACGATTGTGGCGAAGCAGCGTCAACCGAAGAATCCGTCAATGACTATACTTTGGAACAAGGTTCGGACGATGAATCACTGGAAGAGCAATATTGGAACAACGAAATATACAATTATAGAAACTACAACTATAATTGGGAAGAACGCGATAACCCGTGTCATTCGGCCTATTACAACTACGATAGGATAGCTGCAACCAATTTATTGGGCAGTAATCTGGGATTGATTGTTAAAAAAGGCAATAATCGCTCTCATCATTTTGCAGTAACTAATTTGCTCACTACCCAGCCGGTGGCCAATGCAAAAATAAAACTCTACAATTACCAACAACAACTTGTCGGGGAGGTTACAACAGACGCTTCCGGCCTATCTGTTTACGATAGCGATAAAGGTATCGCCTTTGCGGTTGCCGAAAGCAACAATAATTTTGCATACGCCAAGCTATCGGACGGCAATGCACTGTCCCTTAGTAAATTCGATGTGTCCGGCGAGCAACTTCAAAAAGGATTAAAAGGCTTTCTTTATACCGAAAGAGGGGTTCACCGACCAGGTGATGTGATCCATTTAACATTCGCTTTGGATGATAACGCCAACCCATTGCCCCAAGGACACCCAGTGACCCTGGAAGTAACCGATGCCCGGGGAAAACTGGTACAGCGCAACGTTTTAAAAGAAGGAAATACTCCCGTTTCCGATAATCTGTACGCCAAAAAAGAAAAGAATTTTTATTACTTCCCCATCCCAACAGATGCAACGGCATCTACCGGAAATTGGTCAGCCAAAGTAATAGTGGGAGGTGCCCAATTCAATAAAACCTTAAAAGTGGCAACGGTAAAGCCCAACCGTTTAAAAGTGGATTTTGCTTTTGATGATGAAGTACTCGAAGCCAACACCAATAATCAAGGTAAGGCCACGGTAAAATGGTTGCACGGCGCTCCGGCCCGCAATCTTAAAATAGACATTAACGCCACTTTGAGTCAAACGGCAACCGCTTTCCCCAAGTATAAAGATTTTATTTTCCAAGACCCCGCTCGCACTTTTAACGAAACCGAGTTACAGTGGATTTCTTCCAAATTGGATGCGAACGGTGTGCTCAACATCAATAAGGAAATTAATGTAAACGGAAATGCCCCGGGCATGTTGAAAGCTACCTTTACCACCAAGGTTTTTGAAGGAGGAGGAGATTTTTCCATTGATGTGTTTTCAAAAAATCTGGCTCCATTTTCAAACTTTGTGGGCCTCCGTTCACCCGAAGCAAAACAATACGGTTCATTTTTAACGGATGAGAACAACACCTTTGATGTGGTGACTGTTGATGCCCAAGGTAACCCATCGGGCAACCGAAAATTAAAAGTCCAAATATTTAAAATTGAATGGCGCTGGTGGTGGAACCGAGGGTACGATAATCTTTCGCGCTACGAAAACGCTACCGTTCATCGTCCATTTAAAGAAATGAGCCTAACCACGGGAAGTAACGGAACAGCCAACTTCAACATCAATATTCCCGACGAGGAGGGTGGACGCTACTTGATTCGTGTTATTGACGAGGTCTCCGGCCATGCGACAGGACGTACCGCCTATTTTTACCGAAATTGGTGGCGCAGACCTGCCACAGCCGATACCGAAAGTTCAAAAATCTTGATTTTCTCTACCGATAAGGAAAAATATACCCTTGGGGAAGAAGTAGCTGTAACTTTTCCCTCCGACACTGGAAGCCGAGCCTTACTAAGTGTTGAAAACGGTACCGAGGTACTCTCCCAACAATGGATAGAAACCTCAGCCAAAGAGACTAGAGCTACCATTCCAATTACGGCCGAAATGGCACCCAATGCCTACATCAACATATCACTTTTACAACCACACAGCAAAGCCAAAAACGATCTTCCCATACGATTGTACGGAGTTGTTCCTGTTATGGTAGAAAATCCGGCCACCTTGTTGAAACCACAAATCGATATGCCCGAGGTACTGGCACCTGAAAAACCCTATAAGGTCACAATTTCCGAAGCCAACCAAAAACCTATGACCTATACCTTGGCCGTAGTGGACGAAGGACTATTGGATTTGACCCGTTTTGCCACACCCGATATTCACAGTTCGTTCTATGCCCGACAAGCCTTAGGTGTAAAAACCTTTGATATTTTTGATGATGTCATGGGAGCGTACTCTGTTAGCGCAGATAATATATACGCCATTGGTGGGGGCGGTATCGGAGCAGGAGCCAAAAATCGTAAAGCACAACGTTTTAAACCTGTCGTCACCTATTTGGGTCCATTTTCCTTAAAGGCAGGGGAAAAAGTGTCGCACACCATCGATATGCCGAACTACGTGGGTTCTGTTCGTACCATGGTGGTTGCAGGAAACCCGAACAGCGCTTATGGCAATGCCGAAAAAACAGCACCCGTTCGTAAACCTTTAATGGTTTTGACCTCTATTCCTCGAAAATTATCACCTGGTGAAACCGTGACCATTCCTGTAACGGTTTTTGCCATGGAATCCAAAGTTAAAAACGTAAAGATCAGTATTGATGCAGGAAAAGCATTGGAACCTATCAACGGTACTTCAAAAAACATCACTTTTGATGCCGTTGGGGAGCAAATCGTGAATTTCGACTTTAAGGTCAACCCGGCAACATCGTTCCAGACGATAAAAGTGACCGCTTCGGGGGCTGGCGAACGTGCCAGTAACGAAACCGAAATTGACGTGGAGAACCCCAATCCCGTCACCACAAAAAGTGAACTCTACACCTTGGAAGCCAATGGCTCACAGATCATTTCAATGGAGACTTTTGGGACATCGGGCACAAATGAGGCCTTCATCGAATTCTCCACGCTCCCTCCCATGGATTTCTCCAAGCGTATGGATTATTTGTTACGATACCCACATGGCTGTGTAGAACAGACTACTTCGGCAGCATTCCCACAATTATTTTTGGGCGATGTGTTGGACATCACTTTTGACAAAAAGAAGGCTATCGAAAAAAACATAAAAGCCGCTATAACACGCCTAGGCGATTTTCAAATCCCGAATGGAGGATTGAGTTATTGGCCCGGTTACGGGAATGCCGATGATTGGGGCACTTCTTACGCCGGACATTTTATGTTGGAAGCAAAACAGGAAGGGTACCAATTACCCTTGACTTTCTTGAGCAATTGGTTACGTTATCAAAAGAACGCCGCACGCCAATGGAGCAATCAGGCCACCTATTATAACGATGATGTTTCGCAAGCCTATCGTTTGTACACATTGGCATTGGCGCAACAACCAGAACTGGCCGCAATGAATCGCTTGCGTGAAACCGTAAATCTTAGCAACGAGGCCAAATGGAGATTGGCAGCAGCCTATGCGCTGGTTGGCAAAAAAGAGGTAGCCCAAGCTCTAGCACAAAAGGCAAACATCAACTTTAAACCCAATAATTACAATTACAGAACCTATGGTTCAGTTTTCAGAAACCGGGCAATGGCATTGGAAACCATGGTAATTTTAAACGACTCCCAACAACGGGAATTAGCTGTTTCCTTAGCCAAAAATTTATCATCACAGCAATGGTACAGCACTCAAGAAACAGCATTTGCCCTCTTGGCCATGTCCAAAATGGTGGCTAAAAACGGTGGGAAGTCCCTTGACCTTACTTTTACCAATAACGGAAAAAGCGTAGCGGTAAAAACAGATAGGGCCATAGCGCAAAGGGAACTCTCCGTAACCAAGTTCAAAGAAGAAATTGAAATAAAGAACAACCAAGGCAATACTATATATGCCACGCTTACCCAAACAGGTAAGTTACCCGTGGGCGAAGAGTTGGCCCAACAGCAAAACCTAAGGTTATCGGTCAGCTATGTGGACCCGCTTGGCAATTCGGTCAATGTGAACGAGCTACGACAAGGTACAGAATTTGAAGCAAGAGTGACGGTTCTTAATAATTCCAATGATTTTGTGGAGAATGTTGCACTCACCCATATTGTGCCTAGTGGATGGGAAATCGTGGACACATCATTTGCCGGAGGAAACAGCACAAACTCATCCTCAACGGACTATGTCGATACCAGAGACGATCGTACGCACCTCTATTTTGACATGGGCGCCAAAAAATCCAAAACCTTTATCATCAAATTGAATGCCTCTTTCTTGGGTGAATATTATTTGCCAGGTGCCCAGGCCGAAGCCATGTACGACAACAACTACCAAGCCCGCAATAAAGGGCAATGGGTTAAAATAGTTCGGTAATGTTGGATGAGTGAGGTTTTATCATCATTAAAAAGGGGGCTGGCCAACCACAAGATCAAGGTAGGTGTATTTTTCATCATTTTGATTTTATGGGTGCTGTGTCTGCCCAAAACTCTTTTTAACGACCCCAACTCTACCGTAGTCAATAGTTCGGACGGAACACTTATCGGGGCACGTATTGCTGATGATGGCCAATGGCGCTTCCCACAAATTGATTCTATCCCGAAACGCTTTAAACAAAGTATTTTGCTATTTGAGGATGAATACTTTTATCAGCATCCGGGTTTCAATCCTATATCTATTTTAAAAGCCATTGGACATAATCTCACCAAAGAAACACGGCGGGGAGGCAGCACTATTACACAACAGGTTATCCGTTTGAGCAGAAAAAATCGAAGTAGGACCTATTGGGAAAAAATCATCGAGGTATTTATGGCCACACGGTTAGAATTACGCCACTCTAAGGAAGAAATTTTGGAACTCTACGCTTCCCACACCCCATTCGGCGGAAACGTGGTTGGTTTGGAGACAGCTGCTTGGCGGTATTTTGGAATTCCTGCACATGAATTAAGTTGGGGGCAATCAGCTGCTTTAGCGGTTTTGCCCAATGCCCCTGCCCTCATCTTTCCAGGAAAAAACGATCAGGCTTTTTTGGAAAAGCGAAATCGTTTATTAAAGAAGCTATGGGATAAGAAAATCATCGATAAAACCACTTACCAATTGGCCGTAGCAGAACCCTTGCCACAAAAGCCTTTCCCCTTGCCCAATATAGCGCCCCACCTTACCGAGCGCATCCGGCTCGAACATCCCGGCCAACGAATCACCACATCTTTATACAGACCCTTACAGCAACAACTGAATACTATGGCCGAAAAACATTACAGGCAGTTGCAAAGCAACGAAATACATAATCTGGCCATTTTGGTGCTCGATGTAGAAACCCGCAAAGTAATCGGATATGTGGGAAATTCACCTTCCGATAAAACACACGCCAACTATGTGGACATTATCACCAAGAAAAGAAGTACCGGCAGTACGTTGAAGCCCTTTTTATTCGCTTCGCTTTTGGATGAGGGCCAATTGTTGCCCCATACGCTTGTGGAAGATGTCCCGACCGTAATCAATGGATACCATCCGCAGAATTTTGATTTAAAACATGCAGGTGCGGTGCCTGCGAGCAAAGCGTTATCACGCTCTTTAAATGTACCGGCTGTTCGGTTGTTACGGGAATATGGGCTTCAAAAATTTTACAATAAGCTCCATAAGATGAATATGGAATCCTTGGATAGGCCTTCTTCCCATTATGGGCTGTCCTTGATTCTCGGGGGTGCGGAAAGCTCCCTTTGGGAAGTAACCTCCACCTATGCCTCCATGGCCTCCAGCCTGAATTATTTTTTGACACATTCCAGCACGTACAGGAATCGGGAATTTACCGAAGCTACTTATTTACAACATGAAACAATGAATTTTGGCAAAGAACAATTTGACCCCCTGGTTTTTGGCGCAGGATCTATTTTCAGCACTTTCCAATCAATGTATGAGGTCAATCGGCCGGAGGGTGACGAAAATTGGCAGTTTTTCGATTCCTCCCAACCCGTTGCTTGGAAAACTGGAACAAGTTTTGGTTTTAAGGATGCATGGGCCGTTGGTGTCACCCCAAAATATGCCATCGGGGTTTGGGCGGGCAATGCCGATGGGGAGGGAAGACCTGGGCTAACCGGAATCACAGCAGCTGCACCCATACTATTTGATGTATTGGCCGCACTACCACAAAGTAGTTGGTTTCAAAAACCTTTAGATGATCTTGTGGAGATAGAGGTATGTACCCAAAGTGGCTTTCGTGCTTCGGTGTATTGCGATGACATCAAAAAAGAATGGGTGCCTACCCACGGAACACGAAGTCGCCCCTGCCCCTATCATCAGCAGGTGTTTTTAGATAAGTCGGAACACTTTAGAGTTAACTCCGAGTGCTACCCGTTAGAAGACATGGTAGCTAAAAATTGGTTGGTGCTACCTCCCATTTTGGAATATTATTATGCTTCTTCGAATCCAAACTACAAGCCTTTACCTCCTTACATGGAAGGTTGTTCTGCTTTGGAAAATAATTTGATGGAATTTATCTACCCCAAACCTTATGAAGCTGTGCTATTACCAAAGGATTTGGGCGAAAAAAGAATGGAAATCATTCTAAAATTGGCCCACCAACAATCCAATACCATTATTTATTGGTATTTGGACGAGGTGTTTGTTGGCAAGACAGAGAATTTCCATGAATTGGTTATACCCATCGAACCTGGTGAATACATGCTCACCGCAGTCGACAATCAAGGAAACCGGATACAGCAAGAAGTGGAAGTACGCTACGCCTCTGGCGAATAGTTATTTCTTACGCATAAATATGGTCATCGGAACGCCGGTAAAGTCAAAATTTTGCCTGATCTTGTTTTCCAAGAATCGCTTGTAAGGATCTCTCACATATTGCGGCAAGTTGCAGAAAAATGCAAATTGCGGGTACGGTGTGGGCAATTGGGTGCAAAACTTGATTTTTACATACTTCCCTTTAGTGGATGGCGGAGGTGTTTTTTCTATGATGGGCAACATGATATCGTTCAATTTACGAGTAGGTATTTTTTTGGAACGATTATTAAACACCTCTACGGCAGTCTCGATTGCCTTAAATATTCGTTGTTTGTTCAATACGGATACAAAGAGAATCGGCACATCTTCGAATGGAGAGATTACCTCTTTTATTTTGTTAGTATACTCCTTTACCGAATTGGTCTCTTTTTCCACCAAATCCCATTTGTTCACCAAAATCACGATTCCCTTATTATTGCGCTGCGCGAGCCAAAATATATTCTGTACCTGTCCGTCGAAACCCCGGGTGGCATCGAGCATTAAAATACATACATCGCAGTGTTCAATGGCACGAACGGATCGCATTACGGAATAGAACTCCAAGTCTTCCTTTACTTTGGATTTTCTACGGATACCTGCCGTATCCACCAAATTGAATTCAAAGCCAAACCGATTATATTTGGTATCGATACTATCGCGGGTGGTCCCTGCAATATCGGTAACAATGTACCTATCCTCGCCTATCAGTGCATTGATAAAGGATGATTTCCCGGCATTTGGTCTACCAACGACCGCAAATCGGGGCAGTTCGCTTTCTTCTTCCACATCATCTGGAAGAACCTCCACAAGGGCATCCAGCAATTCACCTGTACCGCTCCCATTAATACTTGAAAGTGTGTAATACTCACCCAATCCCAAGGAATAAAATTCCACTGCATCGGCGATACGTTGGGTATTGTCCACTTTGTTTACGGCCAAAAAGGTAGGCTTATCCACCCGGCGAAGCAGTTTGGCCACATCCTCGTCCATTCCTGTTACCCCCGATTCCACATCTACCATAAAAATAATGGCATCAGCTTCATCAATGGCCAGTTCTACCTGTTTATCGATCTCTTTTTCAAAAATATCGTCGCTGCCCACCACATAACCTCCGGTGTCGATCAAAGAAAATTCTTTGCCGTTCCAATCACTTTTCCCATAATGACGGTCGCGCGTAACACCGGAAACAGCATCCACAATAGCTTCACGGCGTTGAATTAGTCGGTTAAAAAAGGTGGACTTCCCAACATTGGGTCTTCCTACAATGGCTACGATAGCTCCCATCAGGTTTAATTTTTGGCAAAAATACCATTTATTATGAAGAAAAAATGATACCTTTTTTGATCATTTTCAAATGATTATGAGCGACCTTACCAACGAGATTGTCTTACGGCCCCGTTTTCGCCTGTCCCTACGCACCGAATTGGAGCAGTTGGAGCAGGTTTTTGATGGGATAAATAATTCATCTTTTGACATTAAAAGGCTTGATGAGCATATTTTTATCAAGTTTAAAAAACCGGAGAGCACCTTTTGGACCCCTCAACTACATTTGGAGCTTTCTTCTTTTGAAAAAGGAGTGAGCAACATACGGGGCGTGTTCGGGCCCAATCCTACGTTATGGACTTTTTTTATGTTCCTACATTTTGGGGTCGGAACCCTTTTTATAATTATGGGAATTTTTGCCTATTCGAACTATTCTTTAGGAAAAGATATTACCCTATGGTTGGTGGGCATGTGCTTTTTGGTCGTGATTTGGTTCGCGCTCTATGCTTTTGGCCGCTTGGGAAAATCCAAGGGAAGAGGACAAATGGAACAACTAAAACAGTTTGTAAGGGATGCTATTGCTCCTTTTGAGCGAATCAGCAACTAGGATTAACCGTTGTAACCAAAGCGTCTAAGTTGTTGGGAGTTGCTTCGCCAGTTTTTGTTCACCTTTACATATAGTTCGATGTGTACTTGTTTGGCAAAGAATTTTTCGAGGTCTTTCCTGGCCTCTACACCTACTTTTTTGATGGCACTCCCCTTATGACCTATAATAATACCTTTTTGCGTATCCCTCTCCACCATGATTACTGAACGGATACGGATAATGTCTTCGTCCTCCAAAAACTCTTCGGTTTCTACCTCTACAGAATACGGTATCTCCTTTTTATAGTGCAGTAGGATTTTTTCACGGATGGTCTCATTAACAAAAAAACGTTCCGGTTTGTCCGTAATCTGATCTTTTGGATAGTATGGAGGTGCTTCGGGCAATAAGTCCAAAATACGGTTAAAAACTTCGGTCACATTAAAATTTTCCAAAGCGGAGATAGGATGTATTTCGGCATTGGGCAGCTGCTCTTGCCAGTATTGCATTTGCTCTTCCAACTTTTGCTGGTCGGATGTATCAATTTTATTGAGGAGCAATAACACTGGTATTTTACTGTTCTGTATTTTTTTAAAGAAGGACTCATCTTTAAGGGCCTTTTCCCCTATTTCAACCATGTAGAGCAATACATCTGCGTCCTCAAAAGCGGATTTTACAAAGTCCATCATAGACGTTTGCAGCTCGTAGGCGGGTTTGATGATACCGGGCGTGTCGGACAAAATCATCTGAAAATCATCACCGTTCACAATTCCCAAAATACGGTGCCGTGTGGTCTGCGCCTTTGAGGTAATTATTGATAATTTTTCACCTACAAAGGCATTCATCAATGTTGATTTACCCACGTTGGGGTTACCGATAATATTTACAAATCCAGACTTATGCGCCACCTTTTTTTCTTTTTTCAAAATATTGTTTGGATGCTGCATTTACCCTTGGTGCAAGATAAAGTACTGCAATCATGTTGGGTATTACCATTAGTGCATACGAGAGATCGATCAGATTTTTTACCAAGGTCAACGATGCAATCGAAGCAAAAACGATCATTACCACAAAAAATACATTGTACCATTTTCCAATCTTGGCGTTCGTCAAAAATGAAAGACTTTTAACTCCGTAGTACGAATAGGTAAATAGGGTCGACAATGCGAATGCGGACACAATGACCATCAACAATACATCGCCTATACCATATAGTGTTGTTTCGAAAGCGGACATGGTCATTACAATACCACTGCCATCCTCAAGGTAGGCTCCGCTCAAGATAATTACCACCGCGGTAAAGGTACATACTAAAATTGTATCGATAAAGGGACCCAACATGGCAACCAATCCTTCTTTGGTGGGCTCGTTGTTTCTGGATTGTCCGTGGTACATAGGCGCACTACCCAAACCTGCCTCGTTGGAGAACATGGCTCTTCGCACCCCAACGATCACCAATCCCCAAAAGCCACCTGTGACCATGGTATCGAAGTTCCAGGCCTCCACCAAAATCATTCTTAGGGCGGGCCAAACTTCTCCTGCATTGCTGGCCATTACAAAAATTACCGCCAAAAGATATACTCCTACCATAAATGGTACAATGGCCGATGCTACTTTGGCTATTTTGCTCAGTCCCCCAAATATTACGATGGATGTAACAATTGCCAAAAAGAATCCTATACCCAACTTCCAATTGTACTCACTAGTTGCCCAAATGGTTTCGTGCGGCTCCACGACGCCCATAAAAGCTTCGGTAAACTGATTGGCGGTAAATACGCCCAAAAAGCCGAACAATCCACAAATACTAAAAAAAATGGCCATGGGCCTTGCCCATTTGCCCATCCCTTTGGTAATGTAGAACATGGGGCCTCCTTGCATATGCCCATCCGAATCGGTTCCGCGGTACATTATGGCCAAACTTCCGGAATAATATTTTATGCCCATTCCCAAAAGGGCCGTCATCCATATCCAAAAAACCACACCCGGACCTCCATCGTGTATAGCAATGGCCACCCCGGAAATATTTCCGAGCCCCACAGTTGCTGCAACTGCTGCCGATAACGCTTGGAACGAACTTACATCTCCCTTGGCATTCTTGTCGTCGTATTTGCCGGATACTACAGCAATGGCGTGGCCAAAATGACGAAAGGGTACAAACCTTGAGTAAAAGGCCAAAAATAGTCCACCACCTATTAGCAATATTAACATGGGCCACTCGGTGTATGGCAAAAGTGATGCGATAAAATCGTTGATTGCGTCCATAAAGTAAAAATGTCCAATTTATGGATTTTGAACGGATTGCCCCTATTGAATACAGGAATATTAATTTTAGTTTGGAAAAGACAGAAAAACGGTTGTATATTTGCCGTCCACATCGCGGGGTAGAGCAGTAGGTAGCTCGTCGGGCTCATAACCCGAAGGTCGCTGGTTCGAGTCCAGTCCCCGCTACTAGAAAAAAGCCGAGAAAATTTTCTCGGCTTTTTTTATACCCTTTTTTATTGATGCTTCCATTGCCTTTAGGATAGTAAACTTTTATCGGGGCTTACCTACTTTAATAGTTTGTTAACGTTTTTAACGCCTTATTTTCATAAATTGTTAATATCTAATTCATCATCAATCAAAAATGAGACAATCAACAAAATATATTGTCCTCATTATTCTATGTGCAAATGTGATGTTTGCCCACGGCAAAGCCTTGGACAGCTATGCCGGAATACCCGTACCGACAGCAGAAACTTTTAAGGATTCGCTGGATTGGGCGGACTATTATTTTAATATTCACCGGTTTGAGGATGCTGTACCGATATACAAAAAGAATCTAGAACTTCCTGATAAAGAACAGAAAATCCATGTTCTTAAAAAACTTGCCCTGAGCGAGGCGGCATTGGACCACCCTCAAGAATCTATTTCTTACATCTACGATTATTTCGAGATAGATTTTCACCCTGCGTTCCTCTTACACGAAGATTTTGACGGCATCCGAGATGAGACCGAATTTGTAAAACTATCCGGAACGGTACTCCCAAAGCTCACGGTGTGGTCCATATTCTACTTTTTTGTTTCCCTAATCGGGTTTTATGTGACCTTTGTTCTATTGATCAACAAAAAAATTGACCTTCAGGCCAGGGGCCTGATCGCACTTTTTGTTTTTATACATTCCTTGTTCATCCTAAACATATGCGCAAACCAAACCAATTATGTTTTTGAGTTCCCGCACACATACCTAATGTCCACATGGTCTTCCTTCTTATATGGTCCACTCCTTTTCCTCTATTTTAAAAGAGTATCAAAATCAACGGACCTCAACAAAAAAAATTACTGGCATTTGTTACCTACGGTGGTGTTAACCATATACCTTACATTCACCGTATATGCATTTTCAGGTTCAGAAAAAGTGATACAAATGCTCCAAAGACTGGAGGACGGACTAAACCCTGGCGATTCCACTAAACTGGTTTTGTTGGTAATCCTTAAAGCGATTTCTTTAAGTGTGTATGCCTACTTTGTCCATTCTCTGTTAAAAGAGAGCAAAACGGAATTAAACAAGAAGACCCGTATCTGGCAAAAAAACATCTATCTGATCCATGTAGGATATGTATTGGCCTATATTATTTATGGTGTCTATATTTCTACAGGAATAAACAGTGGAGCATTTTTCCACGCACCTATAATTTTAATGTCCACCATGGTTTTATATATAGGATATGCGGCCAATGTACAACCCGATGTTTTTAGTGGGCTATACTCCTACACCAACCGATTGTTTCCCAAATATGTGAAGTCGGGTTTAACCGATAGCCTCTCCCAAGAATTAAAGACCAACTTAAAAGATCTATTTCAGAAAGAAAAAATATATCGCCATAACGATATCAATCTGGATATGGTGGCCGAAAAATTGGATACCACCAGGCACAATACCTCCCAACTCATCAACGAACATTTTAATATGAGCTTTCGCGAGTTTGTAAATTCTCACCGAATCCAAGAAGCAAAAGAATTATTGGAGGAGAAAACGGAACTCAACATTATTGATGTTGCTTACGAAGTTGGGTACAACAATAAAGTGTCTTTCAACAAAGCTTTTAAAAAAGATACACAGCTTACCCCTAGTGAGTACCTCCTTCTCATAAAACAACAGTAAACTCTTATCGGGAACACCGATTTACTAGCATTTTATAGGTAACTAGTAGTCATCAATCAAAAATCATCAATCCTATGAAACGACTACTAAAACAACTCGTTTTTAAGTACATTGGGCAGGAACACCGGAGCCCGAGCCCATTGAACAGTCATGAAAAGTACAAGAAATCCGGACTCACTCATGAGGAAGCCCTTACCATAAGGGAAAAAATCCAAAGTGCCTTTGAGGTAGAAAAGATCTACAGGAACAATACCATGGGACTCGACGAACTATCCGAGCACATCCAAGAAAACAGGTATAAAGTATCCCAAGTGATCAACACCTACCTTGCAAAAAACTTTTATTCATTTTTAAATGAATATAGGATCAACGAGGCTAAGCAACTTTTGGTAACGGATCCAAACTTAAGTGTAAAAGCAGTTATGTACGAAGTAGGTTTTAACAGTAAGAACAGCTTCTACAATGCCTTCAAGAAAATTACGGGACACTGTCCCAACAATTACAGGGCATTGGCCAATGCAGATTTTGTACAGACCAAAATTCAAATGGCCTAACTAACTACCAACATTACTCTTCAAAAATGGTTTGGACCTAACGGAAAAAGTCTCTTGAAAACACAAGAGACTTTTTTATTGCTCATTATCAAACAGTTACCTTCACATTTCTTAGAATGTTAAAATCGGTACTTCCCCATAGGGATTTCGATTTATAAGGTTCTCGCCGTTTAAAAAGTACCTGTTCCAAAACCGATTTGGGTTGATTTGTTATGCAATTGTAAAGGTAGGGCGGTGAGAGGCCTTACTTCTTAAAAAAACAAAATCCATTGAGTTTTGTTCACTTCCCAGAAGTATTATTTGAATTAGCTATCAATATCCTTGCGCCGTCCACCTTTCTCAGTTGCCCTAACTCATTTCAAATTACTAACAAAAGTTTAATCGTATGAAAGTAAAGAAACTGTTTGGAGCACTAGCGGCAATGTGTTTATCCATACTATTTGCCCATGCCCAGGAAAAAACGGTCACCGGAACGGTCACCGACCAAGATGGCGTGCCCTTGCCCGGTGTAAACATCGTTGTTAAGGGTACGGTACGTGGAACACAATCCGATTTTGATGGCAACTACGCCTTACAAGCCAGTACAGGAGATGTACTGGTGTTTTCGTATTTGGGCCAAAGAACACTGGAAAGAAGTGTAGGCGATGCAAGTACGATCAATGTACAAATGCAAGAAGATGCCTCTCAACTCGAAGAGGTAGTAGTAACCGCCCAAGGTATTGTTCGGGAAAAACGTTCGTTGGGCTATTCAGTGACCACGGTAGAGTCCGATAAGGTAGAATCCAGGCCCGAAGCAGATGTGGCCCGGGTATTGAACGGCAAGGTAGCAGGGGTAAATATTACCTCCAACAACGGTATGTCCGGTTCAGGAACCAACATTATCATCCGAGGGTATTCATCGGCAACCCAATCCAACCAACCCCTATTTATTGTTGATGGAATCCCATTTGATTCAGGTACCAATACCCAATCCAACTTTTTGGACGGAAACACTGAGTCCAGCCGATTTTTGGATCTTGACCCCAATAATATTGAAAGTGTAAGTGTCCTAAAAGGATTAAGTGCAACGGTTTTATATGGTAACCGTGGCAGAAACGGTGTAATCCTGATCACCTCCAAAGGTGCGGCCACAGGCGATGCCCCTACCAAGACCGAAGTTTCCGTAACACAATCCGTATTTATGTCCAAAGCGGTACTTCCTAAATTTCAGGATAATTATGGCGGTGGTTTCCACCAAGGCTTTGGATACTTTTTTAGTAACTGGGGTCCACGATTCGATAGAACAGATGATGACGGAATTGCCTCGGCGGGACAATACCTGGGCACAGGGCCCAATGGCGTTGCTGTTCTGCAGCATCCCTTTAACTATATAGCCGACCCTACATTAATTGCTGGCTATGAAGACTTATTGGATGATCAATATTTGTACAAACCCTACAACGGCGTCGAAGATTTTTTTAGAACCGGTTACGTGTACAGTACCTCTGTAAATGTTCGAGGAGGGTCGGAAAAAGTAAGCTTTAATGCAAATTACGGTAGAACGGAAGATATCGGGGTAACCCCAGGGAACCGGTTATTACGAAACAATTTTAGTTTAGGGGGCAACGCCGCCCTTTCCAATAACTTTACCGTTTCCGGGGTGTTCAACTTTGCAAGAACCGGATACAAGTCGCCACCCAATGCAGTAAGTACG
This sequence comes from Flagellimonas sp. ABD4_174, assembly GCF_056160185.1. NCBI lineage: Bacteria > Pseudomonadati > Bacteroidota > Flavobacteriia > Flavobacteriales > Flavobacteriaceae > Flagellimonas > Flagellimonas sp. ABD4_174. The sequence goes on along the minus strand of NZ_JBSWWP010000001.1, from coordinate 939,557 downwards.
GGTAGTGGTGCTGCTTTTGATGGTTCCGCTATCTTTGGCGACGTACTTTACACACCACGGAGTGTAGATCTTACCAACCTACCGTTCCAAGCTGTAGATGGAAGAAGTTTGTACTATAGATCTGGTAACGACATTCAAAATCCATATTGGACCGTTGCAAACTCCAAGACCTCTCAAGAAACAGACCGGTTTACAGGAAATGTCTCCATGAGCTATGCCCTTAACGATTGGATGAACCTCACCTATCGTGTAGGTCTGGACACCTATACAGAGTTAAACTCTTATGGACAAAACAGAGGTGGTGTGGATGGTCCAACTTTGGGAATCTTACGAACCAGTTCGGTTAGAAACTCCATTTGGAACCACGATCTTATTTTAAGTGCAGAGAAAAGACTATCGGACGACCTTAACCTCACCGCTACATTGGGCGCGAACAGTAGAAGGGACACCTTTGCACAAGATGGAATAGAAAGTCAAGGGCAATTGGTGTTTGGAGTATTGGAACATTACAACTTCACCACACCATCATCGGTGAACTCCTTTTCAGGAATCGATCTAAATCAAAATTTTGAAGAAAATCTGGTCGGTATTTATTTGGACGCCACCCTATCCTACAAAGATTGGATGTACTTAAACGTGGTGGGCAGAAATGATTGGTCCTCCACATTGGAAAGAGAAAACAATTCATTGTTCTACCCCGGCGCCAGTGTTTCTTTTATACCTACCACTGCATTTCCATCACTGCAAGGAAATGTGCTCAACTATGCCAAACTTAGGGTAGGTTACGGTTCATCAGCAGGTTTCCCAACACCTTTTAACACTCGGGATGTTCTCTCGTTGGGTGCAAGAACCTTTGTGGACTTTAATGGAAATGTAGTTTCCGGAAATACGGTTTCCGATATTCTAGGTAACCGGGATTTATCTCCAGAAAGAGTACAAGAACTGGAAATTGGTCTGGACACCCGATTGTTCAACAGACTCAATTTTAATCTGAGTTTATATCAAAAATCAACTACGGACCTTATTACCAACCGCACCTTGGATAGCTCAACAGGTTTCCGCTCCACATTTGTAAACATCGGAGAAGTAGAGACCAAAGGTATTGAAGCGGACTATGACTTCAATGTCTTAAGGGAAAGTGAAGCTGGTATCGGATTTAACATCGCTGGTAATTTTACAGCAAGCGAAACTACTGTCACCGACTTGGCAGAAGGCACCAACAATATCCTATTGACCTTTGCGGTTGCTGGCGAGGCGGCAAACTATGCAGTAGAAGACCGACCATTTGGTGTATTGCTTGGCAGCACCATACAAAGAGATGACAATGGCAATAAGGTAGTTGGGCCGAACGGACGCTATTTGGTGGACAACAATATCACAGAAATCGGTGACCCCAACCCAGATTGGACCACAGCATTGATCCCTACCATTACCTATAAGAATTTCACCCTCTCCGCAAACCTTCAATACCGCCATGGCGGTGATGTATACTCGGTGACCACAGCAGGGCTTATTGGTCGTGGAGTAGTAGATCCAGATGACCCAATAGATAGGGAAACCAATTATGTGTTGCCCGGCGTATTTGCGGACGGTACTCCAAACAACGTGGCCATATCGTCCACCGAATTTGGGTTCAACACATTCTTTGGTGGGGACATTAACGAAGTGAATGTTTTTGATGGAACTACTATCCGTGTTCAAGAAGCTTCCTTGGGCTACAGCATTCCAAAGAAAATGTTGGACAAAACACCCTTCGGTAGCCTTTCGCTAACACTATCTGGAACCAATTTATGGTACAAAGCAGTAAACTTTCCGGACAATGTGCGCTACGACACCAACTCCTCCAGTACAGGTGTGGGCAATGGTCAAGGGATCGATTTCTTTACGGGGCCCTCAACAAGAAGGTATGGTCTTACCGTAAGAGCATCATTTTAAAAGCAGCTAACTAGAATCAAAAAATATATTATGAAAAAAATATCAAATATACTAAGTCTCTTAATCGCTGCACTGACGATCATGTTGGGCTGCGAGACCACATCTTTAGATGTTGTGGAGAGCCCAAATGCATTGAACCCCTCGCAGGCGAGTGTTGATTTCTTTTTGAATCAAATACAACTAATGACCGCACAAATCCATTCTGGCGAAGAAGGACGTGCAGAGAACGGACTAAGTCAGTTTGGCATGGAACCGGTCCGTATGCAACATGGTTTTGGACCCACATACCGCGAGAATTACGACCCATCGGATTTTGACCGGGTTTGGGACAATGTATATGCCCGGGCATTGATAGACATACGCACCATGAATCCCTTGGCCGAAGAAGCCGGGCAATTTACACACATTGCCATAGGACAAATTTTGGAAGCCTATATAATGATGTCGATGGTTGATTTCTTTGGAGATGTTCCCTATTCCGAAGCAGTTTCGGGCGGCGAAGGCATCCTTAATCCAACCGTGGATTCCGGCGCATCCATTTATCAGGCAGCAGATCAGCTCTTGGTTGAGGCCATTGCAAACCTCGGCAAGGACGAAACTTCGTTGCCGTTGAACGATCTTTTCTATAACGGAAACGAAGGGAAGTGGAGAAAGGTGGCCAACACCATGCGCCTAAAGTTGTATCTACAGACACGTTTGGCAAACGCAGAAGGTTTTGGCGCCTCGGTTTCTACCTCGCGCATCAACGAATTGATCAATAGCAACCAATTGATTTTGGACGCTTCCGATGATTTCTATTTTCAATGGGGCACAAACAATGCTTCACCTGATAGTAGACATCCATATTTCGATGCCAATTACGACGGCGCCGGACCTAGTTCGGATTTTTATACATCCAACTATTATATGAATCTAATGGCCAACCAGTATAGTGAACCAGACCCTAGAATCCGGTATTATTTTTACCGTCAACAGGAAGACTATTCCGGAGCGGATGTAGTCACCAAGGAGTGCGTTACCGAAATATCCTTGCCTTCCTGGTGGGACCCATCGGAACCCTATTGTTTGGTACCGTCCACCAATGGGCTCAGCGGATATTGGGGCAGAAACCACTTGGACGATGACGGTATTCCACCAGATGATGCCTTTAGAACATTGCACGGCACATACCCTGTGGGCGGCCCTTTTGACGACAATACATTTAGAAATGTATCGGGATCAGCCGCCATTAACGAAGGACTGGTGGGTGCTGGTATTTCCCCCATACTGATGTCCTCTTACACCTATTTTATGTTGGCAGAAGCCGCATTGACCTTAAATACAACTGGAAATGCTAGGGATTATCTGGAATCGGGCATAAGACAATCTATTGGAACCGTGGCAAATTTTGGAGCCTCCTTGGCAACCGGAACAGGTTTTGAGGCAACGACCACGGCCATAGACAACCATGTCGCGGAAATATTGACCAGTTATGATGCTGCCGATGATACCGGCAAATTACGCATAATTGTAGAGCAATATTTTATTGCGCTTTGGTGCAACGGTATTGAAGCCTACAACACGTACAGAAGAACAGGGCAGCCCGATAATCTTACACCGGCCTTTACAACTCCCGACCCTGGACCGTTCCTAAGATCTATGTGGTATTCACAGACCGCAGCGGACAGTAACACCAATATTACGCAAAAGAGCGCTCCGAGCACACCGGTGTTCTGGGATACCAACCCTGATGGTTTCGTTGATTGATTCATAACAAAAAAACAATACAGATGAAAAGTAACTTTAAATATATAATCGGATTGGCACTCTTAGCTATTGGGATTGTCGCCTGTGATGACAGCGATAAAAACCCGTTCAATGTTTTTGAACTAGAGGATTCGGCCTCGCCCTATGTTCGGATAGTTTTAGATGAAACCATTGTGGCCAAAGGCGACCTTGCCTCCTCTTCGTTAACCGGCACTGTAGATGACCCTAGCGACAATGTGGCCTCTTGGGAACTAAGCGTAACCTTGGAATCTGGTGGGGTTTCCACCGACACGGTCCAGCTTATGACCATTACAGAGTTTCCTAGTGACATTTCCATTCCATACCCAGATATTGCAAGTGCTCTTGGAATTACGATAGATGATATTTCGGGAGGTGATTTTATCCGCTTTTTGGGCAAGTCCACCGGCACCGATGGCACCGTGACCACCGTGGACAATTATAGTGCTACGATTACCGGTCAGCCAGAGCAGTTACAGGCCTTTAATTTTATTGTTCTGGTAAAGTGTTCACCTATTTCCGGGACAACAGTGCCGGGAACTTGGGTAATCGAAATGCAAGATCTATTCGGTGATGGTTGGGACGGTGCTTTTGTAACATTCGAGATCGATGGCGTAGCAACGGATTACACCTTCACCGCTGGCGACGCCGCAACCTTTAATGTAGAAGTGCCCGATGGAACAAGTTCGCTGGTCATATCTTATACAAGTGGTGCTTTTGAAGAAGAGCATGTTTACACAATTGAAACACCAAGTGGTGATGTGCTCGGGCCTTTTGGACCCAATCCGTTGCCATGCATCAATTGATCTTTACATACTATCCAACCAAGAAAGTCCCGCTCCAAATTGGAGCGGGACTTTTGTTTTACTTAAAAACAGTTCTATTAAATCGGGATAGGTACTTGTGGTTGAGGATTACCTCAAAAAACTGTAAGTAAATGTAGTTTAGGGCAAGTAAAAAGTAATCTTCAGAACAGCCTTGAACCCAAAATATCTTTTCAAAAGTATCTGTTTCATTTTTTGAATGTATTTGAATTAGTCCAATCCTCAAGGCTGTTTTTTATTCCCAATAAAGGCAATCCAACACAGAATTGTGTAAATATGTTTGCTTTCAATTCAAACAATACCACGTAACTTTGCCCACTAATTAAATTAGTTTGGACAACTCTTCACAACCAACAAATAAGAAAGCACTTTTATCTCTTGCCATTGGTGGTTTTGGAATTGGGCTTACGGAATTTGTTATTATGGGCATTCTGCCAAATATTGCTGGATCTCTAGAAATATCTATCCCAAAAGCTGGCCATTTTATTGCCATTTATGCTTTGGGAGTGGTGATCGGAGCTCCTTTTATGGCTAGGCTTACTTCTGGTCTTAACCCCAAAAAAACATTGCTCTTTTTAATGTTGTGGTTTACGGTTTTTAACACTTTATCCGCCTTTTCCGGAAACTATTGGACCATGATGCTTTTTAGATTCCTTTCTGGTATGCCTCACGGTGCTTTTTTTGGTATAGGTGCCGTTGTATCGGGATATTTGACCAAACCTGGCAAAGCGGCGCAGGCCATGGCCATAATGTTTTCCGGACTCACGGTAGCCAATATTTTAGGGGTACCATTGGGCACATATATTGGTCAGGAATGGCATTGGAGCTATTCTTTTTTGCTGGTCGGGATTTCCGGGATCGCCACCTTGGCGAGTCTATATTTTTGGATGCCAAAACAAAATTTAGAAGAGGTTGGCCCACAGGAAAATCAAAATGAAACGCCTGTACTCAAAAACAAAAAGCTTTGGGCTTTAATACTGTTGACCACCGTGGGCACTGGAGGTTTCTTTGCTTGGTACAGTTATATAGCTCCCTTGGTAATTACCATTACAAAACTGCCCGAAGCAAATGTAGGCTATGTAATGATCATTGCGGGTGTGGGAATGTTCTTTGGAAATTTCCTAGGTGCAAGAATGGTAGAAATCTTAAATCCCGTAAAATCTGTGGTTATAAGTATGCTCTGCATGACGCTGGCCTTGATCTTGAATTCTATTTTGGCAGAAAGCAGCATCGCTATCTATACCCTGAGTTTTATTGTAGGCGTAATCACCTTTTCAATTGCCACTCCAATCCAAATTGCCATTATAAAAGCTGCCAAGGGGGCAGAAAACCTAGGTTCGTCCATGAACCAAAGTGCTTTTAACATGGGTAATGCTTCAGGGGCTTATTTTGGTGGTTTGCCCATGGTATTTGGTCTGGAGGTGAACTACTCCAGTTTGGTCGGCGGTATGTTGGCCTTTATGGGTGCCGCTATCGGTATTGCCATTATTTATACACAAAGGGTTCAGAAAAAGAGAGAAGAAGCAATCAGGGATTAAATACCAAATCGACTTAAAACCTAGTTATTGCCCCAGTTCTTGAGCATTAAAATATACCATTTCCCGATTTTGGAATTTGGCCGTTGCCTCTATGGGATGGCAACATACTTCACAATCCTCTATGTACATTTGTTCACTTACCGAACTATCCAGCAAGAAAGAAATGGTTTCCCAACAGTACGGACATTGGAAAAAGTGTTCGTACATAAATTAAAAATCTACATTGAGCAATTGTCCGCTAATTTGAAGCATTTGAAGCTCGGCCAACTTGGCATTGTACTTTGCCTGGCTTTTGGCCAATTCCGCATTCAGTAAATTTAGCTGTGCTTGCCTAAACTCAATGGAGGTAACTTGGCCCAGTTTGTAGCGTTCATCCGTTCGCTTAAAATTGTTCTGATTGGTCTGTAGGTTCTTTTCTTGTACCTGCAACACAAAAAGGGCGTTGGTATAACTATCCCAAGCATTACGGATATCCCTTTCCACCTCTAATTGAATCTGCTTCTTGGCAATTTCTTGGTTCTTGTAGGCAATCTTGGCGTTTTTTATTCCTGTAATGGTGCTGCCACCATCGAACAGGTTCCAAGTAAGGTTAACGGCTCCCGTTACTCCTGTAGAAGTGTTTTGCAACGTAAAAGCCAAAGGACTGTTATTATTGGACTCGTTCCAGCCATAAGTTCCGGTAAGGCCAATCGTTGGCAGATAACCGCTTCTGGCCACTCTAATATTATTGAGTCCCATATTTAAATCTTTTTCCGCGATCTGTAGCCTCACATTGTTTAGCTGGGCCTCGTTGAACATACTTTCCATTTGTAGTTCGGGTACAAAATTCACCGTGGTGTCCGCAGAAAAATTTGAGGAAAGCTCACGATTTAGTATCAAGTTTAAATCCCTCATGGTATTTCTTAGCTGCTGTCTGGAATTTAAGAGGTTAATACTGTCCGTATTGATATCGACTTCTGCATTGAGCACATCCAGACCCGTATTCTGTCCAAATTCAAATTGATACTCTGCTCTTTTAAGCCTATCCTTGGAAATTTCCAGAGCTTGTTCCAAGGTATTGGTGTTCTCCGTAAGGCGAGCTGCTTCATAATACACCGTGAACAACTGTAAAATGGTTGTTTCTATGGTTTGGCGAACCTCAAGCTCCGATTGCTGGGAACGCTCCTTAAAGTTTTTATAATTGTAATATCGCCCCAGGCCATCGAATAGGGTATAGTTTACATTTACGGCGGCACTATATCTTCTGGTTTCTGCTCCTTCGGCGGTTCTGGTATCTCCATTGGCAAGAACACCTTCGGAATCTTGTTTATCAATACTTCCGCTGGCATTCCCGGTTACACTGGGTAAATAGCCAGAGTTTAGAATATCCGCATTGTTATCGTCTATTTGCTTTGTGTTGCGGGCAACCTGAATGTCCAGGTTGTTCTCCAAGACCAGATCAATGGCCTCTTCTTTTGTAAGGAGTTGATCTTGGGCCATGGCCAATGGACCAAATAAAAACAATGTTAAGAACAGGGTATAAAAAATGCTTTTCATTAGGTGGTCTCTTCTGTAACTTTTTGGGTTTCTTCTCCGTTATGGGAAACTTGCCGGTTATCGGCGCCATTAATAGGTTGACTATCCGCTTCCATTTCCTCCTCCTCTTGCTGCTCCCGAATGGCTCTTTCCACTTCTTCCTTGGTAACCTTTTCTCCTGTCCAAAGTTTTTTGGCAAATACTTTTACATTGTTTCCGAAGGACAGTAACAAAGGAAGCATCAACAGCGTTAGTACCGTTGCAAAGGCAATACCGTATGCAATGGAAATAGCCATGGGTTTTAGGAATTGGGCCTGACGGCTTTTTTCGAGCAGCAAGGGTGCCAACCCGGCAATTGTGGTAACCGATGTTAAAAATATGGCCCTAAATCGGGAACGTCCTGCTTCATAGAGGGCATCGTCGAACGTCATCCCACTACGTAAGTTTATATTGAACTTACCTATTAGCACCAATCCATCGTTGACCATAATCCCAATCAATGCAATAATTCCGAGCATGGATAGTACATTTATCGGAAATCCATGGATCCAATGTCCCCAAGCAACTGCGGTTAGGCTAAAGGGTACCATAAAAATCAACAGTAAGGGTTGACTTATACTTCGAAAGGTAAAAGCTATCACGATAAATATCAAAAATATAACGATGGGGCCAACAAAGCCCAAAGATCCGATCAATTTATTGGCCTCTCTATTCTGTCCTTCGTAGGATGGTGTTATGGATGGATACTTTGATAATATCTCTGGCAGCACTTCATTTCTAACCCATAGCATGGCATCTGTTCCACTGGTAGTCTCGGGGTCGGTAAGGTCCGAGGATACTTGTATTTCTCTGCGTCCTTCAAGATGGTTGATGGCTACATCCCCTCGCTCAATAGTATAAGTGGCAATTTCTTTTAATGGGATGCGATCTCCGCTTGGCGCCAAAATCCTCATTTCGTCCAAATCGGAAATCGATGATCTATTTTCCCTGTCATAACGCACCCAAACCCTTATCTCATCTTGACCACGTTGAAATCGTTGTGCCTGTGCTCCAAAGAAACCGCCCCTTACTTGGTTCATCACCGTACGAAGATCAAGTCCCAACAAATACGCATTTTCTTTTAATTGCAGTCTTATTTCTTTGATTCCAGCTGGGTCGTTATCGGTAACATCTTTTAGGTTCGCGTTGCTCTCCATAGCTTGTTTAAGCTCTTCCTTTGCTGCTTTTAACTCTTCGATATTGTTCCCTAATAGGGAAACAGATACTGGATTTCCACCAAAATTGCCTCCCGAGCCATAAATAAGGCTTTCCACACCAATCACTGGGCCTACCAACTCTCTAAGCCTTGTGGTAACCATATCTGACCGTATCCCATCTGGCCGTTCTTCTCCGGGCAAAAGGTTAATTTCCAATCGAGCGGATGATGAACCGGGGCCTAAATTTTTGATCATATTCACGAACAGCATTTTATCCATGCCCTGTAAATATGTATCGGTCAATTCCTGGTTTACAATATGCGCTTTGTCCTGAATTAGGCTTATAATGGAATCTGTAACCTTTTCGTTGGTTCCGTTGGGCATGGTCAACTGAATGGAGACTTGATCACTGGCAATTCTAGGGAAGAAAGCGGTTCGAATTATTCCTCCACTAATAGACCCCAATGTTAGAACGAGGGCCATAAAGAACAGTGCAAAGGTCAAAATTTTGTAGTCCATCATAAAACGGAGTACGGGGCTATACCAATTGTCCCGCATGTAGTTCATAAGTCTGTCCCCTATTTTATTGATCACCCTAAGTCTGGCAAAAACCCTTGAAATTGCGGTCTTGGGTTCTTTTTTATGACGATGGAGAGCCTTGGAATGTGCTAAGTGGGCAGGTAGAATAATCAATGCTTCCACAAGTGAAACTACTAATGTTAGGATAACGATCACGGAAACTTCACTAAAGAATTCCCCAATCCGACTATCCAAGAAAAGGAAAATGGAAAAGGCCAAGATTGTGGTAATTATTGCCGAGATAATTGGCGGTATCACCTCCATGGTTCCATCCAGTGCGGCTTTTACCGGCGATTTGCCATCTTCGTAATGTTGATATATATTTTCCGCGATTACAATACCATCATCCACCAAGATACCGATAACAATGATCATCCCGAACAAAGAGAGCACGTTGATGGTAACATTGAACATGGGTGCAAAAACAAACATTCCTAGAAATGCAATGGGAAGCCCGAATGCAACCCAAAATGCCAATCTGGTGTTCAAGAAAAGTGACAAAAAGACCAAGACCAAAAGCATCCCAACGATAGCATTTTCCGTTAACAATTGGGTACGCTGTGTCAATGTGGTGGATCTATCATCGATTACATTAAGCTCAACATTGGTGTATTTTTCGTTGAAATCCTGGATATACTGCCTTACATTTTCGGCAGAGCCCATTAAATCTTCTGTATTGGTACTTGTAATCGTAATGTTAACCGCCAGTTCCCCATTAAAATAAGATGCATTGGGTGTCTCGGAAAATCTATCCCGAATAATAGCGACATCTTTTAAGCGGATTGCACGACCGGCCGCATCTCCCCTTACAACTATATTGGAAAGCTCATCTCCATAATAGGATCTGTTGTTTGCCCTTATCAGATATTCTTCGGTAACGGTCTTTATATTACCCCCGGTTACCAAAATATTGGCATTGGCCACTGCCTGTGCCACTTCGGCAAAGGAAAGGTTGTAGGCCAATAGACTATTCTCATCTACGGCGATTTCTATTTCTTCATCCGGATAACCTGCTATTGAAATTTGGGAAATGCCATCGATTGCCCTAAGGTCGTTCTCTATTTGGCGACCAATTTGCTTTAGTGTGGCCAGCGGTATATCCTTCCCACTCACTGCAAAACTGATAGTGGGCCTTACGGGTTCTTGCTTGGCAACTATCAAAGGTTCCATTCCGGTGGGAAAGGTAGGAACCCTGTCCACAGCATTTTTTACCTCCAACAACATAAAATCGACATTCCTTTCCTTCTCGATTTCCACATTGATGGTACCACTGTTTTCCCTTGATGTGGAAGTGACCCGTTCTACTCCTTCGAGTCCTTTTAGGTTATCCTCGATCTTTAGTACGATACCTTCTTCGACCTCTTGGGGAGATGCCCCGGGATAGGCAATGGAAATGGTAATATTACGAGCTTCACTTAGTGGAAAAAAGGAAGATTTTAGCGAAAGTATCCCCACTGCCCCAAAAACAAAAAATGCCAAAATAAAGACATTTACTGCCATGTGGTATTTTATAAAATACGAGATCAGTTTTCTCATGGCCTTGGAGGTTTAGGATTTATTTTCGTCGAATACTTTTACCAACATGCCTGCATAAGCCCCTGTCATTGGTCTGGAAACGATAACTTCTCCATCGGGAACGTTCTTTAGCACAACGGTCTTATCTGTAAAAAAAATGGGACTTACATCCATAAGGTCAAGGATGGAGTCTTTTACCACAAAAATTTGATTGTTTTCCAATAGTAATGACCGATCGATCTCTATGGCATCGGTTTCTTCTTTGGCCTCTAAATTGGCCTCGAGATATTGACCTTCTTTTAAATTATCCCCGCGCACCTCGATATACACTGTTATGGTTTGTGAATTTTGGTCTACCCTACCATTAACCCGGGTTACTTCGCCAACAAAAGATTTGGTTTTTTCCAAATTGGTCAGGTTTACCTTTTTCCCCACTTTAAGGAAATCCCCATAGGTTTTGCTCACGGATACTTCTAGCTCATACAATCCTGTATCGATAAACTCCCCTAACTTTTGCCCGGACCTTATCAAGGTACCCTCAGTAACCAAGGCTTCGGTCAAAATGCCATTAAAGGGTGCCGTAATGGTATACTTGGACAAACGTTGTTCCAGATTCTTAACGTTATAATATGTAGTAATGATCTCCCTTCCGGTTATAAAGAACTTTTCCTTTTCCGAATCCAAGCTGGGCAATTCGGGCGTGGTTTTGTCCAAATCGAAACTATTTAAGTACTGCTGCCATTTTGGATAAATCTCAGGATAATCCAATCTAAGGTCAGGCATAATTGAAGTGAGCAAGTTGTACAGGTTACTTTTGGCAGATTGCACCGTGGCATAGTACTCGTTCGCATCTATTCTGATCAAGGTCTGTCCGGAAGTGTATGGTTGCCCTGTTCGAAACAATTTGCTCCCTGGCCTAAATACTCCTTGCACCTCTGAATAGAGTTCCACTCGCTTTTTTGCCTTAAGATTACCATTGGCGGGCACTTGGATAGGTACCGTGGTGTTTTTTATGGTATCTACAAATACGGTTTTGACCACTTTTTGGGAGGGTGGTCTTTTATTATCTTTTCCACCCGCAATTAGGCCTGCAAAATATAGTGAAGCAAAAATAATTATGCCTCCAGCAACTGCTGATATGATGAGCTTTCGCATGTGTTAGTTGGTTTAAGCCTTGCAAATCTATCGCCTACATCTTTTACATTGGTTAAATATTTCATAAAATACAATTTAAACCCGGTCAAATGCAAAAAGGGGACCCCAAACGGCATCCCCTAACCAAACAAACTAAAGTAATAATTTAACTACTCATTTTCGTCATCATCCTCAAACTTGGTATCTGCCATTCGAGTACGCTCAAATTGTAGATCGTTAAATTTGGGATTCAATGTTTTATCATCCGTATCAAAAACCAGGAATTGTTTTGTATCCATTGCTCGGAGCACATTAAAGGATTTGAACTGATTGTTCTGGAGCTGCAATATCTCAAGACTTGCCAATTGTCCAAACTCTGCTGGGATTTCTCCTCCCAATCTATTGTTGGACAACACCAATTCCTTCAGTTTGCCCAAATTTCCGATTTCCGCCGGTATTTGACCTTCCAACATGTTTTCGAAAAGCCCCAATGCCTCTAATTTGGAAAGCTGACCAATTGATCTTGGGATGGCTCCTTTTAAATTGTTACTGGATAGATTAAGCTCTTTCAAATTTTCAAGTTCACCAAAGCCTTCCGGAATTGGTCCGCTCAAAAAATTGTTGAACATGGAAAAGACTTCCATTTCCTTGAATTTTCCTACTTCTGAGGGAATTTCACCCTTGATTCGATTCATTTCCAAACGAAAGACCTTAAGTTTTTCAAGTTTAACAATATCCGATGGAAGTATGCCGGTAATTTGGTTAAACGCCAGATTTAAGGTGTGCAGGTGCTTTAATTTACCAATGCTTTCTGGTAACACCCCTTTTAAATTGTTCATAAAAAGGGTCAGGCCCACAACCTTCCCGTCCTTTACCTCCACACCTTTCCAAGTGTCGACAGGCGCATCTAAATCCCATGGAGCATTCCACTCCTTTCCATTGGTGCTATTATATAGATCCACCAAAGCGGCTTTTTCGGACTTGGAAACTTGTCCGCTGGCCAGCGAAATGGCCGAGCAAAACATTAAACAAAAGAAAAAAATGGCTGATCGAATCATTGAATACTTATTTTCTTGTAGCGAATTTACTTACAAAGTAAGAAAAAGAAGAATTACCCTACAAATATAATCGACGAATACACGCTTTATTGTTGTGTATCAGTAAAAAAACGATGTGAAAATGTAGGATTACTTCCCTAATCCAGTGATTCCAGCTCGTGAGAAATGTTTTCCCAATCCTCCATTAAAGATTCCAGGTCTTTCTTTTTGCCCTCATACGAATCAAAAAAATTGGGCTTTGCTATGGTAGCATCATAATCCATGAGCAGCTCGTGGTCTATATTGGCAATCTCCTTTTCCAATTGGGAGATTTTCTTTTCGACACCGCTCAATTTATTTTTAAGGGATTTTTGTTTTTTCTGAGTTTGATAATCGTTTTCCTTCGGTTTTTCCTGAAGTTTCTCGATTTTTTCCTTTTCACCTTTTTCAACGCTTCGGAAATCATCCATTTTTCGTTGCTCCAAATAAAAATCAATATCTCCGAGATACTCCTTTATGTTGCCTTCTTTAAACTCGTACACCCTATCTGTTAACCCTTGAAGAAAGTCACGGTCATGGGAAACCAAGATCAAAGTACCCTCAAAATTCTGAAGTGCCTGTTTTAAAACATTTTTGGATTTAATGTCCAGGTGGTTGGTAGGTTCGTCCATTACCAACACATTAAAGGGCTGGAGCAACATCTTTGCCAGGGCCAAACGGTTCCGCTCTCCCCCTGAAAGTACTTTAACATACTTCTCCACATCATCCCCCCTGAACAAAAAAGAACCCAAAATATCACGGACCTTGCTTCGGTTGGTCTCATTGGCCGCATCGATCATGGTGTCCAGTACGGTTTTATTGCCCTCCAGATATTCGGCTTGATTCTGTGCAAAATAGCCCAATTGCACATTATGACCCATTTTTAGATGACCTTGATAATCCAGTTCGCCAACCATAATTTTGGCCAATGTGGTCTTGCCTTGACCATTTTGACCCACGAAGGCCGTTTTACTTCCGCGCTCTACCAATAAATCTATTCCCTCCAATACTTTTTTGGGGCCATAACTTTTGCCAATTCCGTCCAATTCTGCTACAACTTTTCCAGGGTTCACGGAAACCGGAAATCTAAGGTTCATTACGCTGTTGTCCTCTTCATCCACCTCTATACGATCCATTTTATCCAACTTTTTGATCAGGGATTGCGCCATAGAGGCCTTACTGGATTTTGCCCTGAACTTCTCGATCAAGCGTTCGGTCTGCTGAATTTGTTTTTCTTGGTTTTTTTGGGCACTCAGCTGCTGTTCTTTTATTTCTTTCCGATGCACCAAGAATTGTGTGTATGGTTTATTGTAATCGTAGATTCGTCCAAGAGAGATCTCAATGGTCCTGTTAGTGACATTGTCCAAGAACATTTTATCGTGCGAAACAATTACGACGGCTCCGGCAAAATTGCGTAGAAACTGTTCCAACCAAATAATGGATTCGATATCCAAGTGGTTGGTAGGCTCATCGAGCAGCAGCACATCGTTGCTCTGCAATAAAAGTTTGGCCAATTCTATGCGCATGCGCCATCCACCGGAAAAAGTGTCCGTTAATTTATTAAAGTCCTCCCTTTTAAATCCCAAGCCGAGTAGCACCTTTTCGGTATCGCCCTGGTAATTATAGCCTCCCAAAATTTCATATCGATGGGTAACATCGGTAAGATCCACCATAAGTTGATGGTAACTTTCGCTTTCGTAATCGGTACGCTCTGCCAATGCTGTATTGATCTCGTCCAGCCTAAGTTCCAAAGCCTTGATCTCCGCAAATGCTTGATGGGACTCTTCCAACACCGTCCTACCTTCTTCAAAGTCGATGTCCTGCTTTAAAAAACCTATCTTCACGTCCTTCTCGGTAGCAATGGTGCCCTCGTCCAAAGGCATTTCCTTGGCCAATAGTTTTAGCATTGTGGATTTCCCCGCTCCATTCTTTCCGATAAGTCCAACCCTGTCGCCCCCGTTAAGACGAAAGGATATTTCCTCGAACAGATATTCTCCTCCAAAAGCTACAGATAGGTTATGAATATTTAGCATTTATATGTGACCTTGATTACATTTAATTATTTGGTGAATGTGTACTTTTGCGCAAAAGCCTTGCAAATGTTAAAAAAAGGAACCAAAATGTACAGCATTTTAACAGGAAACTGCCCAAGATGCCACGAAGAAAGTATGTATGAGAATTCCAACCCTTATGCATTGTCCAAAATTTTTAGCATGAACGATAGATGTTCGCATTGCGGTTTAAAATACAAGATCGAGCCTTCCTTTTTTTATGGGGCCATGTACGTGAGCTATGCGGTCGGTGTTGCCTTTGCAGTGGCAGCTTTTGTAGTTTCTTTCCTATTTTTAGGTACATCCTTGGTAACAACCTTTATCTCCATTGTTGGCACCTTGATCGTTTTTATGCCACTTATTCTAAGGCTATCCAGAAATATTTGGATCAACTTTTTTGTAAAATACGACCCGACCGCTGTTAAAAATCACGAAGTGGTAAAGTAGTATTTTTTGGTAAATCTTTGCACATCCATTTCTGGATCAAGCTCCGATTGTTTTTCAATATGATCAAATAATTGATTGGAGGCATAGGGCCCGATGAGCACTCCCCTGGAACCAAATCCGTTCAACACATACATATTTTGATGTTCCGGGTGCCTTCCGACCAATGGCCTGCGGTCTACAACAGTGGGGCGAATACCCGCAACATGATCCACAATTTTAAAATCACATTTTAAGAAGGTTTCCAGTTTTTCCAAAAGCTCTTTTTTGGACTCCTCGGTGGGTGCATTGGTCTTATCTTTCCACTTATAAGTAGCCCCTACCAAATAGTGATCATTATTCATTGGGATGGTAAACACGGAAGACTTGATTACATTTTCCTCCTTGAACTCAGGGGCATGTACGATCAACAGTTCCCCCTTTGTGCCATTAAGGGGCAAATATCCAAAATACGGGTTTTGCTTGAGCCCATATCCGCAGGCAAAAACAATGTTTTTGGCTACAATGGACTTATATTTTATGCGTTCTTCCGATACAAGCAACTCATCAAAATCAAAAGATTCCTCCAATAGCGAATCCGATTTTTTAAGATGATATTTATAGTTGCGAACCAAAGAACCCGTATCGATCCTACCCGTAAATTTAACTTCTCCAAAACCATAAGGTGCATCGATGGCAGGGTTGACATTGGTAATGATCTTATTGGATAGAAAATGCCCTAAATTGGGACGGTCTGCCGCCTCAAACCAGAGGTTCTGCTCTTCAATGGAAGCAAATTTTCGCAATACGGGAAGCTCATAATCCAGTTTTACGCCCAATTTTTCTTCCAAGTCCCGATAGAATGGCTTTGCCATTTCCAGTTGATGCTTTGCCTTCCATGCCATGGTAAACCGTTTAAGGATTATCGGGTTGTACAATCCTCCCGCAACTTGGGATGCTCTCTGGGACTCATCGGTGATCACGGTAAAGGTTTTGCCTTCCTTTTCCAATACTTCGCAAAAAGAAATGCCCGCCAAACCCAAACCTACTATTATATAATCCAGCATACTGCAAAATTAGGCATATAGGTGATCTTACCACAATTCATGCCCAAGTATAAAACAAAAAAAACGCCGCACTAAGTGCGGCGTCCTGTTCTATTGAATTGGAAATATTATTCGGCTTAATAAGCCCACATATCTTGTTCCCTGTCCCGAATGCCTTCTTTTATTCTTTGGCCTTCCAAGAGCTGGAACAGTGCATTATCGAATATGTAATCGCTGATTTTACGATCTTCGTGAACATTTTCCTCTTGGTAGATAACACCGTTGAATCGACGCGCGTTCAACAGCATATCAAAGGAAAGGGGTCTTGCCGAATTTCGTTGGTTGTACACTTTGGCTTCGTGCAAAATTTGCCTGGCCGCAGGGTACCATACCCAAAACAACTCTACTTTGTTCTGTCCCGGATCTACAGACTCATCATCTATAAAGTTTACGTCCGGGGCAACTGGGGCAATTCCCAATAAGCGATACTTAAGCTCACCTTGGCGTTTATCGAAATACCAGATTCCTTTTATGCGATACTCCTCGATATCGGCTGCGGTCAAATCCCTTTTGTTTATAAACTCGGGGGAAACTGCCTCACCGGCATTTACCTGCTCGTATCCAAGGTCTGTGGTATCTACCTTGCTCAAAGTGGCTCCAAGGTCTTCCAACTTTCTTTTTTCAGTAAAGTAGGAGTCTGTATAAATCTCGGTAAGATTTCCATTTCTGATATTTTTCATCAAAACGTGGTACAGTGACCTTCTGTCCTTTCCGATATCTATGGTATCGGTCGGGTAATATAATGGAAAGTTAACTCTCTCGTCAAGATCAATGATTTCCCATACGGTCTTGGACCAAAGGATATCCCTATCGTCCACATAACCATATTCCAAAGGCTCATCGTTGTCCTGCTCGATCTGAGCTTGGGTTTTCTTACCTATATCCTCTGGCATCTTGGCGTTCAAAATATTTGCCTGCGCCATGATCGATAACGGCAATATGCCCAACAATCCAATTAATAATGCGTTCTTCCAATTCATGATAACTTGTATACTTTTTATACTTCTTAGTTAGTAAGCTCAACCACTACAGGAGATACTTTTTTCAACTTGTAACTCTTGTTGTTTGTGATGTAGGCTTGGATATCGAATATCTGGACTGATTCGCCCCTACCTGCTCTTTTAAGTGCAGATTTGGCTCTTGCATCCAATTTGTTTCCATTTACAACTACGGTAGGCTGACCTGGCACTTTGAACTTGAACTGGCTAACAGCTAGGTTCAAATCAAAATCAAAGTCTTCCAACATAGCGCTAACAGTTGCGATTTCCAAGTTGTTCTTTGGCATTTTAATGCTTCCAGACTCCCCACGAACGGTTCCACTTGGTCTTGGAATGTCCTTGATACGGAACTCGGACTTGGTAGAGATACCTTTACCGTCTGGCAATGTACCAGAAGCTGTAATGGTTACCGACCTACCTGTACCTGGGTTCATAACGTACTGGCTTCCGCTTCTTCTGCTCAAACCAGGAGCTGAAGCATTTACCTTGTTATCTGGAATTCCTGGGATGGAAATCGTCATTGGGTTGGCAACACCACGGTATACCACGTTCATTTTATCTGCTGAGATAACTGCTGCATTAGGCATAGAGATAGTTGCGAACGTATTGTTTACTTCTACCGGCACTTCTTCACCGTCCTGCATAAATGTCATGGTTCCTTTAATGGTGTGGTCACCAGGAGTACCGGCACTGATCAACATTTTGATTCCACCAGCTTCCAATTCGTAATCCTTTCCTTCTGTCATTGGTCTTCCGTCCAAGGTCAATTCAGCTTTTACAGGCGTGGAAGTCTTATCAGTTTTGCTAACAATGATCTTACCATCATACTTTTCTCCTGCATAATAAGCCGTTTTAGGAGCGGACAATGAACTTGCAAAGTTGGTCAAGGATACAGCTTCTGTCAACTCACCTTCCAATAGGGTCTTTAACACCTCTTGCTCGGTTGTTTTGATGTCGGCCTGCAATTGGGTCATCTTGGTCAAAGAAGCCACCAATGGGAATCCTTCGTAGTGATAGTTGATCCAATCTTGACGGGTTCCGTCTCTTTTCTCAACCTTACCTTCTGCGTCACCTGTTGCAAAACGAGCTTTAACCGCAGCTTTTAAGGATTCGAACTTACCTTCTGGCAATGCATTGATCACGCCATCACGATAGTTGTTGATGTAGTCCATGAACTTCTTTCCTTCTGGGCCCAAATTGTCCCCTTGAAAGAATTTTTGGTCCAAGTAATCCGACTTGTCCATAACCACATAGTCTTTTGGGTCTTCCAAATCTGCGGTCATTTCTTTTTTCAATCCTTCCAAATAGCTGTAATAGTCATCTGAAAGTTCTTTTACCTTCTGGGCATCTTCGTACAATTCTCCGTACTCTTCAGCGTTTTCGGAAGCTTTTGTCTCCAAGCTAGCAAAGAAACTAGCGTTGTTGGAATCCATGCTCGTGTTGGAAGTTTCCAACTTTTCGTTCATAAGTCCGAATGCTGCAAGTACTTCCTTGCTCATATTAAGTGCCAACATCGCGATGAAGATCAAATACATAAGGTTGATCATCTTCTGACGTGGTGTTTGTTTTCCTCCTGCCATGTTATTCTAATTAGGTTTAATAATTAATTTGATTTGGTTTTGTTTTTTGTTGATCAAAAACCTCTAATTAGTTTTTTCCGCCCATGGCTGTAAGCATACCACCGTACACTCCGTTCAAAGATGAAAGGTTAGTGGCCAAAGACTCCATTTGGTCTTTCAAGGCACCTGCGTTCTGTACCACTTCTTCATTGATGGAAGCTTGTCTGCTAGCGCTTTCCAACTGTACTTTGTACAAGCTGTTCAAAGACTCCATTTGTGCTGCTGCATGAGACAATTCCTCAGAGTATTTTTTAGTGTGCTGAATAGCGTCTGTTGTAGGAGTGATATTCTTGGCGGCACCTTCAAAACTCTTGATACTCTCACCCAAATTGGCAAAAAGGTCGGAATCGATTTTAGCTTCTTTAAGTAGGTTGTCCAATTTCTTGGAAAGAAGACCTTCGGCTTCTTGGGCATCTTTGGCTTCTTGTTTTTTGGAAGCACTCTGTTGTCCTCCAGCCAATTCTGGGTACACCAAAGACCAATCGTACTCGTCGTCTACTGGTTCAAATGCAGAGATAGCAAAGATCAATGCTTCGGTAATAAGTCCAACGGCAAGAAGAAGTCCACCTGTAAGTGGTCCGAACTCCCAGTGAAGGATCTTGAACAATGCACCAATAATTACTACCGATGCTCCTAGCCCGTAGGCCATGTTAAACAGTTTTTTTGTTGATTTTGACTGCGCCATAATTCTAGTTTTAATTAAGTTATATAAATAAGTATTTGGTTACTACTTTTACTTGTTATTTATATAATGTTCCCCTAGTTGAATTTTAATTAGTCAGGTAATCCTTGACCTCTTGTGGAGTCTTCCTCTCCCATATAATCCTGAACCGTTCTAAAGCCAATGTAGCTTCTTGCCGAATCCTGGTATTCGTAATCCCTTGTACTTACTTGTAGGAAGTAGGCAACATCCTTCCAAGACCCGCCACGGATTACCTTTCTTTGATTGTCCTGTGAACCAATGTTCGGGTTCATTGTGGACAGATATTCGTAGGCCCCTGGATCAAAGCTGGAATTGGTCCACTCTGAAACATTACCTGCCATATTGTAAAGGTTGTAGTCGTTTGGCTCAAAAGATTTTGCTTCTACGGTATACAGGGCAGCATCTGCCGCATAATCCCCTCGCTGTGGTTTAAAATTGGCCATAAAACAACCTGTATCGCTTATTACGTAAGGTCCTCCCCAAGGATATGTTCCCCCTTCGATACCTCCTCTTGCAGCATATTCCCATTCGGCCTCTGTTGGCAATCTAAATTGGTTTACAAACTGCTTTCCACGACTTTTTTGATCGTCGTTCTTGAATTTGGTCCTCCAGTTACAGAAAGCCTTGGCCTGCATCCAGTTTACCCCTACCACAGGATAGTCGCTGTAGGCATCGTGCCAAAAGTAATCGTTGTGCATTGGCTCGTTGTAGCTGTATTCAAAATCTCGGATCCAAACGGTGGTATCCGGATAAATTTCCAATTCTTCTTGTTTTATGAAGTCTTTTCTGCTGCCCGTTCTAGCTCTGGCAGCAGCTTCGATGTCCATCCAGCTGTATTTGTACTTGATTTTGGTAACATCAATACTCCTTAAACCATTGTAGCTTTCCTCTTCGGGAAGGTACATGGAATCCATTACTTCGGAGTAATACTCGTCGGGGTACTCGGAGGTATCCCAAACAAGGTCTACATCTTTGTTCAATGCACGGCCTTCGTAACCGGTGGCTCCCAGTCCCGCATAATTGTCGAGCATATATTTATCGTATGCCGAAAGTTCCGTGGTATCGGTATCTTTAAAAGCGTACTCTCCAATACCTTCATCTTCTGGACCAATGCCCAACTCATCGGCCAAAATGGCCAATTTGGTCCGTACAATGGAATCTTTGACCCACTCCACGAACTGACGGTACTCACTATTAGTGATTTCCGTATCGTCCATGTAAAAGGAACGTACGGTTACCGTTCTTGTGGGAGCGTTCAATACTTTTGCCTGATCCTCTTCGGCTTTACCCATTACAAAGGCGCCTCTGGGAATCAGTTCCATTCCATAGGGTTTTTCTGGATGCCATTTTTTTCCCCTTACCCCAACTAGTTCACCTTTTGACTTTGATTTAGAGCCACAACTGGTAAGCAAAAAAACAAGTGCTATAGATGACAAGAATAGCTTTCTCATACTTTAGGTTAAATTGTTCGATTCAAGATTTATAACTGTTATACACAGGTTCATTATTCTCAAAACTGATTTTTGAATAAATTATTGTGTTAAAAACAATTAATGGTCAAAAATTAATTTATTTAGTTCAAGCCTTTTCTGTAAGCTTTGAACCACCTTTCGGGAATGTTTTGGTTGCAAGCATCCAAATAGTCCTCTTCGGTGCATGGTAATAACGCCACCGAATTTGTTTTAGTATGTTCCGCTAAAATTGTTGGTACTTCTACCCACCACCTTTCTGTAATGTGGCTTTTGTAAAAGATAAGTTCTTCCGTATCTGTAGGTACGGTGAATTTTGTGAAGTCTTCGTTCTTGGAACTGGGATATTCCTTTATTCTATAGCTCAGTCCTTCTATAAAATACCAAATGATTTGGGCGATCATCTGAAATGCCTGATGAGAGTTTTCGCCTTCGTAGATACCGAAAAGCGATACTTTGTCACTTATACCCGCATAACGGGCAATGGCACAAATCTCCCTACCGGTAAAGCCATTGGGGGAAAAATTACGGGCCATTCCCATTTCGCTTGCCCGTATCGCCCTTAGATCCAAGCTTACAATATCGCTACTGCGCAACACTGGTTCGGCCAATTCTATGTTTGAAGCGATCTCGCCCAAGCGATAGGCATCAAAAAACAAACGCTCCATCAGGTCTTTCTCTTCTTGGGCATTGAAATAACTTTGATACCCAATATTTGAAAAATTAAAAAGATTATTTGGTTTGTCCGTAATGATCTTGCTCATGTAGGAATGGGATGAAATCAACTCATCATCCTCCCCGAAGTCGAATCTACTATCAATGGAGACCAAGTTTACCATATTCTTGATCTTGTCGAAAGCACGGTAGGTCGGAAAGGTTATATCTTGGGTAAGCCCCAGTACAATTGGAATAATGTTCTCTTCCAATAGGCCCGCTACAATTTCCTTTACTACAAAGTATGTATCTTCTACCGTATTACCTTCTTCCACATCGCCAATATCGATTATGGTGGAATTCCAGTTGCCCATCATTAAACGGTAAAGCTGGATCCGCACCTCGTCGAGATCAAGTTTCTCGGGTTTTTTTTCGAATGCGTTTCTGGATTCCAATACACCAAATATGGCAACATCGGCATGTGCAAATACCGGAAGTCCATCCTGTTCGGTGTGTACGTGAATGTTTTTGCCCAATGCTTGTTCTGGCAGCAATTCGGAATGTGCCAATACTTTGTCCTTGACCGGAACCAGAAAATCGAAGGCCATATTATTTCTTAGCTTTTGCTTTTGTCTTGGCTTTTTTCTTTGGTGATTTCTTTTCCAATAGCGCCTGTGCTTCTTCCAATGTTATTTTGGTTGCGTCCACATCTTTGGTGAGCTCCACTTTTACCCTACCTTTTATAATATTGTGTCTTCCCCAACGCGCTTTTTCTATCCTGATTTTTTCCTCGGGCCATTCTTGAACGAGTTTTTCTGCCTCCTTTTTCTTTTTGGCCTCTATCAATTCGGCAATATCGCCATCGGAAAGATTGTCGAAATCGTATTTCTTGTTCACATTGATGAACATACCGTCCCATTTTATAAAAGGACCGAACCTACCTTTACCTTTGGTAACATCTTTTCCTTCGTAGGCGGCAATTGGGGCATCGGCTCTCTGTTTTGCCTGGATCAGTTCAATGGCCCTATCCATATCTACATCGAAAGCACTTTCGCCTTTGTCCAAAGAGATGAACTTTTTCCCGAACCTTACATATGGACCGTAGCGCCCTACATTGGCCTCAACTTCTTCACCCTCGTAAACGCCAAGTTTACGTGGAAGTTCGAAAAGCGTCATCGCCTCTTCAAAAGTAATGGTTCCAATGGACTGATCGGGCAGCAAACTGGCAAACTCCGGCTTTTCCTCGTCGTCCACGGTACCAATCTGGACCATGGGACCAAAACGACCCAAACGAACGGATACTTGCCTACCCGATTTTGGATCGGTGCCCAACACACGCTCGCCACTGGCACGTTCGGCGTTTTCTTCCACCTCCAATACATTGGGATGGAAATCCTTATAGAAATTTTTCATCATTTCCTGCCAATCCTCATCACCCGATGCGATTTCATCAAAATCCTCTTCGACCTGTGCTGTAAAATTATAATCCAAAATTTGGGTGAAATGCGTAACCAAAAAGTCGTTTACGATCATCCCTATATCGGTCGGCACTATTTTTCCTTTCTCGGAACCAACCATTTCACTGAGTTGGCTATCGGACACTTTTCCATTTTCCAGAACCAACTGTACATATTTGCGTTCCGATCCTTCAACGGTTCCTTTTTCCACATACCCCCTATTTTGAATGGTCGATATGGTTGGGGCATAGGTAGATGGACGGCCGATTCCCAATTCTTCCAATTTCTTCACCAAAGAAGCTTCGGAATAGCGGTAAGGCGGACGCGAAAATCTTTCAGTTGCGGAAATGTAGACATTTTGTAATGCCTCGCCCACAACCATGGCAGGCAACATTCCTTCTTGCTCTTCCCCATCTTCATCGTCGGTTCCCTCCAGGTAAACTTTTAGAAAACCATCGAACTTAACCACCTCGCCGTTCGCGGAGAATTCTTCGTTATGGGTACTTGCCTGTATTTTTACATTGGTACGTTCCAATTGGGCATCGCTCATTTGAGAAGCCAAGGTACGTTTCCAAATCAACTCGTATAGTTTGGCCTGATCGCGCTCTAATTGCGGCGACTGTAATTTCATATCGGTTGGCCGAATGGCTTCGTGGGCCTCCTGTGCACCTTTGGTCTTGCCCGTAAAATTTCTGGTCTGACTATACTTTTCGCCATAATTGTCCAGAATTGCCTCTTTTGCCGCGGCAATGGCTTCGTTGGACAGATTTACGCTGTCCGTTCTCATGTAGGTAATAAGACCTGCTTCGTACAAACGTTGTGCTACCTGCATGGTTCGGCTTACCGAAAAATATAACTTCCGTGATGCCTCCTGCTGCAATGTGGATGTGGTAAATGGTGCGGCAGGTGATTTTTTAGCAGGCTTTTTGGCCAGATCGGAAACCGAAAAGTCAGCCCCTATGTTTTCTTTTAAAAAACTCTCAGCTTCGGTCTTTGTTGGAAAGGTTTTATTTAACTTGGCAGCAAAAGTACTCCCTCCATCTGTCTTAAATTCAGCCTTTATCCTGAACGATGCTTCTGGTCTGAATGCCTCTATCTCACGTTCACGCTCTACAATCAACCGAACAGCCACGGACTGTACCCTACCTGCAGATAGTCCTGGTTTTATTTTTTTCCAAAGTACCGGGGAAAGCTCATACCCCACCAGTCGATCCAACACTCTTCTGGCCTGTTGTGCATTCACCAAATTGTAGTTGATGTCCCTTGGGTTTTCTATTGCCTTTTGAATGGCCGATTTGGTAATCGAATTAAACACAATCCGTTTGGTCTTGTCTTTGTCCAAACCAAGCTCCTCTGCCAAATGCCAAGATATAGCCTCTCCTTCGCGGTCCTCATCACTGGCCAGCCATATGGTCTCCGCTTTTTTTGCCAAATCCTTAAGCTTTTTCACCAAGGCCTTCTTCTCCTTGTCCACGGTATATTTTGGCTTAAAATCGTTTTCAACATCAACACCAAGTTCCTTGGATGGAAGATCTGCGATATGACCAAAACTTGACTCTACTTGGAAATCTTTTCCCAAAAACCGTTCAATGGTCTTTGCCTTTGCGGGGGACTCTACAATAACTAAATTCTTTGGCATGCACTGGGTTTTGTGACAACAAAAGTATATTAAAATTTAAACATCGGCATTTACCGGTATCGATTTCATCATAAATTCAAATAAAATCATCGAGAAAACAACCCTATTGATATTAATGTATATGTGATGGCAAATGGAGGTAAAATAATTGTTATTTTTAGAAGGACTAACTCAATAATCCTATTCTGATGACCAACCGCATTCTTTTTTTGGTACTGACTGTACTCTTTTTTTATCCCTCGCAAGCGCAACGCAAAAAAAACAAAAATAACACGCCCCAATTCAATGAGTCCCTTTATAGTGGCATGGAATGGAGGATGCTGGGACCCCACCGAGGTGGACGTGCCGGTACGGTCGCAGGTGTAATCGACGACCCCAATCTTTATTATATGGGCACTGCCGGTGGCGGTGTATGGAGAACCACCGATGCGGGAAACTCGTGGGAGTGCATTTCCGACGGTTATTTTGGAGGCTCCATTGGCGCAGTAGCGGTAGCGGAATCCGACCCTAATATTATTTATGTAGGCGAAGGAGAACAGACCCTTAGAGGAAATGTTTCCTCGGGACACGGGCTTTGGAAAAGTATGGATGCCGGGGAGACTTGGGAATTCATTGGACTGAAAGACTCTGAGCACATTGCTCGTATTCGCATCCACCCCAAAAACCCGGACATTGTGTATGTGGCGGCCATTGGAAATCTTTGGAAACCAAACGAGACACGAGGTGTTTTTCGTTCCACCAATGGAGGCAAAAACTGGGAAAAGATTTTATACATCAGCGATAAAGCTGGTGCGGGCGACCTGATCATGGATCCTAACAACAGTAGAATTCTGTATGCTGCCACATGGGAAATGAAACGAAACGGTTACCGTATGGACAGTGGTGGCCCAGATAGCAGAATGTTCAAAAGTACAGATGGTGGTGATACTTGGAAAGATATTTCTGAAAACTCAGGGTTACCAGGATTTCCTTGGGGAATAGTTGGCATTGCGGTTTCCCCAATTGATTCTGACAGAGTTTTTGCCATTATAGAAGCGGAAGATGGAGGTGTCTATCGTTCTGATGATGCTGGAACCACATGGAAAAAAGTAAACGAAAACAGAGGACTCCGACAACGTGCCTGGTACTACAGTAGGATTTATGCCGATACCCAAAACATTGACAAGGTTTGGGTGATGAATGTGAGTTACGGCGTTTCCACAGACGGTGGAAATACATTTACCCTAAAAAATGCGCCCCATGGGGATCATCACGATCTTTGGATAGACCCGAACAATAATCAAAGAATGATCATTGCCGATGACGGGGGAGCCCAAATCTCCAATGATGGCGGAAATAATTGGACTACTTATTATAACCAGCCCACAATGCAGTTTTATCGAATTGCTACGGACAGTATTTTTCCATACAGAATATACGGGGCACAACAGGACAATACCGCATTACGAATTTACCATCGCTCCGCTGGTTCGGCAATCACCCAAGCAGATTGGGAACCTACCGCAGGCGGCGAAAGTGCGCATTTAGCCCCGGACCCCAAGAACAACCAGTTGGTATACGGGGGAACTTACAAGGGATATATGAATCGTCTGGACCATACTACCGGACAAACGATTTCCACCAACATATGGCCAGACAACCCTGCTGGTTCCGGGGCCGAGGTAATGAAGTACCGTTTCAACTGGAACTACCCATTGACTTTTAGCCGACACGACCCTAATGTACTTTATGCTGGCTCCAACTATTTGCATGCCACTACGGATGGAGGTCAATCCTGGAAAACCATTTCTCCAGAATTGGCCAGAGGAATTCCCGAGACCATCGAATCATCCGGAGGACCCATTACACAGGATAATACAGGCGCAGAATTTTACTCCAATGTTTTTGTGATTACGGAATCAATCCTGGAAAAAGATGTTATTTGGACCGGTAGCGACGACGGATTGATCCACGTAACCCGCGACAATGGAACAACCTGGGAAAACGTTACCCCACCGGCATCCATGTCCCCAAAATTGAATATGATCAACTGCATAGATGCTAGCCCTTTCAAGCCCGGAACCGTATATGTTGCCGCCACTTCCTACAAGTTTGGCGATTACACTCCTTATTTATATAAAACCGATGATTATGGCAAAACATGGACATTGATCACCAATGGCATCAAGGAGAATTATTATACGCGGGCCATACGTTCCGATAAGGTCCGCGAAGGTTTATTGTACGCCGGCACGGAGTGGGGCATGTATGTTTCGTTCAACGATGGGAAAAACTGGGTACCGTTCCAACTTAATTTGCCCGTTACCTCCATTAGGGACCTTCATGTAAGGGACAACGACCTGATTGCCGCAACCCACGGAAGAAGTTTTTGGATGATAGATGACTTAACACCGCTTCAACAGTTATCCGAAGACGTGGCAAACAGTGACTTTTACCTCTACAAACCGGATATGGCATATAGAATGCATCAGAATCGTGCTTGGAGAAAGCCCGACACTAAATTGGTAGGGGAAAATCATCCTGATGGTGCCATCATCAACTTTTACCTTAAAACATTAAAAGAAACCGATACCGTTACCATGGAGATTTTGGAATCCAACGGCAATGTTGTCCAAAGCTTCTCCAACTATGCCAAGCCGGACAAATTGGACCCGACATCGACTCAAAAATTAGATGTTTCCGAGGGAGGCAATCGTTTTATTTGGAATATGAGATATCCCGGTTTTCAAGAATTTAAGGGAATGGTCTTTTATTCTTCCCCGAACATAGGCCCCAAAGCGGTACCTGGCACTTATAGGGCCAAACTTACTGTGAATGGAAAATCCATGGAGCAACCGTTCAACATTGTAAAAGACCCAAGGATAGCATTGAGCCAAGCTGATTTTCAAGATCAATTTGATTTTGTAATGAAAGTGCGGGATCAAGTTTCCCGTGCCAACAAGGCCATTATCAATATCCGAAGTATTAAAAAGGACTTGGCCTACTTAAAGGAAAAAACCAAGAACGATAAAGAATTGCAAAAGATGGCCAAAGATTTTGAAACCGAGCTTTCAGTGATAGAAAACAATATCCACATGACCAAAAACCAAAGTAGACAAGACCCATTGAATTATGGCATCCGAATTAATAATAGGTTGGCCTTTTTAATGGTAGATTCTCAACGGGGAGACCAAAAACCGACCCAACAGGCCCAAGAGTTTTTTGTGGAAGTCTCCAAGGAACTCGACCAAGAGATCAATGCTCTGAACGCTTTGGTGCAAAAACAAGCTACGCTGATCAATCAAAAAGTGGATCAAAATCAAATAAAAATGATCTCTACCCCATAAACGAATAAATCTTTTTTAAAAAAACGCCCTTAATTAAGGGCGTTTTTTACATAATTTATGCATCCATAGAAATACCTACGGTGTCCTTGTAAACAAAATAAATAGGGATTTTACCGAACATAGCTGTAAAAAACACACCTACAAAACATAGCACAACACCCAGTTGGGCAATCAATCCAGAGACAAGTACCAATAAAAAAATCATTAGCCAATTTTTGTTTCCAAGAGCAAATCCGGATTTTACTATTTCCAGTGCAGAAAGCTCTTTGTCAAAAGCAAAAAAAGCCGGAAACAAGGATATGGGCACTATTAAATAAAAAATACCCAACCCACAGGTAAGCACACCTAAAAGGGATAAACCCAACATAAACAGGGAAAGCAATAAAGCCTTGACCAGATATTCCTTCTTAAAATAATAAAAATAGTCGTCCTTGCCTGTTTCGTTTAAATCGTACTTTCTACAAATTCTTAAAAAAGCAGCGTTCAAGCAGATGCCAACCATCATCACACCAAGAATAAATATTGGCATAAACAATACCATGAACCCCGCAAAAGCAGGAGGCATTTCTTGCTGCTCCAATGAGCTCGGGTCACTTATGCCCATAACGATCATCGGCAAATATATCAAGAGATAAAACGGGAGTATGCTCACAAAGGTTATGATCAGTACAATAAATCCTTGCAACCATACCTTTTTGAAGAGCTCAACGGAATTGTTCAAAACACTCCCAAAGTCCACGGCTGCACTCTGCTTAATTCTTTCCGTAAGATGGATATAGTTCATAGGTAAACAAGTTGGTTTCTTGGTTTGAAGGTAACACTAACAGAGAATATCTCAATATATTATTAAAAAACACTGCCAAATTGTCACTAAAATGTAATAAGCACTATCTTTGCAACTTGTTGAAACATTTATGACAGAGGAAAAGAGCGTGGAAAAAATAATAGACGAAAGCCAACAAGGAAGCACCTTGTCGCTGGAAAACAACAACAATAACGGACGAAAGCTGTACATAGAGAGCTATGGCTGCCAGATGAATTTTTCCGATAGCGAAATCGTAGCATCCATTTTGGCCAAAGAGGGATTCAATACCACCCAAAACCTGAACGATGCCGATTTGGTTTTGGTAAACACCTGCTCCATTCGCGAAAAAGCAGAGCAGACCGTTCGTAAACGCTTGGAAAAGTTTAATGCGGTAAAACGAACCAAACCCAATATGAAGGTAGGTGTTCTTGGATGTATGGCGGAACGACTGAAAAGCAAATTTTTGGAAGAAGAAAAAATTGTGGATATGGTCGTTGGGCCGGATGCCTACAAAGACTTGCCCAACCTTATCCAAGAAATAGACGAAGGCAGAAATGCCGTAAACGTAATCCTTTCCAAAGATGAGACTTATGGCGATGTTGCCCCCGTCCGATTAAACTCCAACGGGGTTTCCGCCTTTGTTTCCATAACCCGTGGTTGCGACAACATGTGTACTTTTTGCGTAGTACCCTTTACGCGTGGTAGAGAGCGCAGCCGTGACCCACAATCCATTTTGGAAGAAGTGAACGATCTTTGGGAGAAAGGTTTCAAGGAAATTACGCTATTAGGTCAAAACGTAGATAGCTATCTCTGGTATGGTGGAGGACTAAAAAAAGATTTTGATAAAGCGACCGACATGCAAAAGGCCACTTCGGTAAATTTTGCCGGTCTGCTGGAGCTTGTTGCCCAAGCACAACCAAAAATGCGTATTCGCTTCTCCACATCGAACCCACAGGATATGACCCTGGATGTAATCGAGACCATGGCCAAATACGAGAACATCTGCAAGTATATCCACCTACCGGTTCAAAGCGGGAGCAATCGAATTTTAAAGGCGATGAACCGTTTACATACCCGTGAGGAGTATTTTGAATTGATAGATAATATCAAAAAAATTATTCCGGACTGCGCCATTAGCCAAGATATGATCACGGGATTCCCCACCGAGACGGAAGAAGACCATAAGGATACCCTTAGCTTAATGGAATACGTAAAATACGATTTTGGATTTATGTTCGCCTACTCCGAGCGCCCGGGAACACTCGCCGAACGTAAAATGGAGGACGATATTCCAGAAGACATCAAAAAAAGACGTCTTACCGAAATAATTGAACTCCAACAAACACATAGCCACTATCGAACCCAGCAACATTTGGGTAAAATCGAGGAAGTCCTTATCGAAGGGACCTCCAAGAAATCAGATACCCATTGGATGGGCAGAAACTCGCAAAACACTGTTGTAGTTTTCCCAAAGGAACATTACAAAGTCGGTGATTTTGTGAACGTAAAAATCAATGAATGCACCTCTGCCACCCTAATCGGCGAGGCTATTGCATATTCTAAGAACAATTAACCATGGAGAGTGTTCAATCCATAAAACAAAGGTTCGAGCTTATTGGCAACGACGTTAAGCTCAATAGAGCCATCGAAAAGGCCATACAAGTTGCCCCGACCGACATTTCGGTTCTAGTAACTGGCGAAAGTGGTGTTGGTAAAGAATCCATACCTAAAATAATCCATTCGCTCTCGCACCGCAAACATGCCAAATACATCGCGGTAAACTGCGGTGCAATTCCAGAGGGCACCATAGACAGCGAACTCTTCGGACACGAAAAAGGGGCTTTTACAGGAGCTACACAAACACGCAGCGGTTATTTTGAAGTGGCCGATGGCGGTACCATATTTTTGGACGAGGTTGGAGAACTACCTTTGACCACCCAAGTAAGACTGCTTCGGGTGTTGGAAAATGGGGAATTTCTTAAAGTTGGGTCATCGCAAGTTCAAAAAACAAACGTTAGGATCGTAGCGGCAACCAACATCAACATGTTCGAAGCCATAGAAAAAGAAAAATTCCGTGAAGATCTTTACTACAGATTGAGCACTGTTGAAATTAATTTGCCCCCACTTCGAGAGAGACGCGAGGACATCCATTTATTGTTCCGAAAATTTGCTTCGGACTTTGGCCAGAAATACAAAATGCCAACGATTCGTTTAGAGGAAGATGCCATTCAACTCTTATTAAAATATCGATGGCCGGGCAACATCCGTCAATTACGGAACATTGCGGAACAAATATCCGTCCTGGAGGAAGAACGCAACATTTCTGCAGTAACACTGAACAGTTATTTGCCCAATGCAAGCGGTTCCAACTTACCTGCGGTAGTTGAACAATCCAAAAAAGAAGGTGATTTTAGCAACGAACGCGAGATTTTGTACAAAGTGCTTTTTGATATGAAAGGCGACCTAAACGATCTTAAAAAATTGACCTTGGAACTATTAAAGGACAACGACTCCAATAAAGTTCAACGGGAGAACGAAGGGCTAATCCGAAAAATCTACGGCAATCAAGATGAGGAAGATATTGAACACGAAGAAAGCCTATCCACAGAATTATTGCATCTTCCGGAGCCGGTGGTAGATTCGACCGCCCCTACCCCAATACAGCAACAAGCACAGGAGGACAGGTACCATTTTGCAGAGGAAATTGAAGAAGAAGAAACCCTATCTTTACAGGAAAAAGAAATCGAATTGATAAAAAAATCACTGGAGCGCAATAAAGGAAAACGAAAAGCGGCAGCCTCCGAACTGGGTATTTCCGAAAGAACGCTCTACCGAAAAATAAAGCAGTACGATCTTTAAATTACAAATGAGCAATTCATGAAATTGATGCAAAAAAACGGAATTAAGTTTGCCATGCTGGGACTGGCATTTTTCTTGCAGAGTTGTGGTGCCTATAACTTTTCTGGAGCCGATATAGGTACCGCGCAAAGTTTCCAGGTCAACTTTTTCCAAAACTATGCCGACCAAACACCTGGCTCGGTGATCGTACCCGGACTGGGCAGGGATTTTACTTTGGCACTACAGGATATGATCAACGATCTTACCAGTCTATCACTTACCGGCAGCAATGGTGATCTAATGTACGAAGGCGAAATCGTGGAATACAAGGTCGTTCCCATGACAGCGACAGCTGACCAGCTAACAGCTCAAAACCGATTGACCATGAGCGTTAATGTCCGGTTTTACAATACCACCAAAGAAGATTCAGATTTTGAAAGACGGTTTTCCTTCTTTTACGATTTTGATGCCGCAGCCTCGCTGACCTCGGTACAGGCCGCAGCACACGAAGAAATTTTTGAACGACTAACCCAAGATATTTTTAATGCATCTTTGGGAAATTGGTAACACTTTATGAACGTTTCAGATTTTATACAAATTCTTCAAAATTCGAATACCATCCTGTCCCCAAAACAAACCAGGGAACTGGAGGATATTATTGAGGAATACCCCTATTTCCAAGCAGCACGGGCTTTGCACTTAAAAGGGCTTAAAAATCTGGACAGCTACAAATATAACAGTGCATTAAAAGTAACGGCCGCCTATACTGCGGACAGGGACGTACTTTTTGATTATATAACCTCCAAAGAGTTTATCCAGAACAATATTGCCAATGCCATTGCCGGGCGCGGTTCCAAACTCGAAGACCAGGAAGCCGTCTCCGAAGAGATTGAGCCCAATCCGGATA
Organism: Flagellimonas sp. ABD4_174; assembly: GCF_056160185.1. Classification (NCBI taxonomy): domain Bacteria; kingdom Pseudomonadati; phylum Bacteroidota; class Flavobacteriia; order Flavobacteriales; family Flavobacteriaceae; genus Flagellimonas; species Flagellimonas sp. ABD4_174. The sequence goes on along the minus strand of NZ_JBSWWP010000001.1, from coordinate 906,486 downwards.
CGGTTAGCATGCTGACCGAATCCAATGAACCAGCACTTCCACAGAATATAAACGATGCCGAACAGATCCTGAACCCAGAACTCTTTAAATCGGTTGCGCCGCAAAAAGAGAAAAAAGAGGGCACCGAACCAGAAAAAGACACCGGTACCGATTTGCAATTGGGCAAACCCCTAACTTTTACCAAAAAAGAGAAACACTCCTTTACCGAGTGGCTCCAATTAACGTCGAATTCAGAGGAAACCGAAGAAGTCCAAGCTGATGTTATGGAGGAACTGGAGCGTAAGAAAAAATTTGAGCTGTTGGACAAGTTTATAGAAAACAATCCAAAAATTGTCCCCAAGGAAACCAACCCAAAAGTCAACATAAAAGAGTCTACAAGAATTGATAAAAATGAATTGATGACAGAGACTTTGGCCAAGGTTTATTTGGAGCAGAAAAAGTACAAAAAGGCCATTCAAGCTTTTAAAATATTGAGTTTGAAATATCCAGAAAAAAGTGGTTTCTTTGCAGACCAAATTCAGGCGGTGAAGAAGCTGCAGAAAGAAAAAGATAAGAAATGAGCACGTTTACAATTTTTTTGGTACTGATTATTATCGTGTGCCTTTTGTTGGTCTTGGTCATTATGGTCCAGAATCCTAAAGGTGGAGGTTTGTCCTCTTCTTTTGGCGGAAGTGGCAACCAAGTTGTTGGTGGTGTAAAAAAGACAGGCGACTTCTTGGACAAGAGTACTTGGACGTTGGCCACTTTGTTGATCGTTTTAATATTGCTTTCCAATGTTTCCTTAAAAGGAAGTTATAGTCAAGCAGATTCCAAACTACTTCAAGGGGACGATACCGAAATTCCCGAGACCATTCCAGAAGAAGTACCGGAACAAGTACCAGCAACTACTCCGAGTCCAACGGACACTATCGGATAGTATAAGTGACAAAGCATAAAAAATGCCAGCTTGAAATGACAAGCTGGCATTTTTGTTTTACAGAATGTCAGTTTTTTTCCATTGGCACAATTTCTGTCTTTTAGATACCAGAATTTTTAAAACAAACATCTAAAATTTTAAATATGGCTAAAGTAAATATCAAACCATTGGCAGACAGGGTTTTGATCGAGCCTCTACAGGCCGAGACAAAAACTGCCTCCGGTATCATTATCCCGGACAACGCAAAGGAAAAACCACAAAAGGGAACCGTTGTGGCAGTTGGCCCCGGGACCAAGGACGAAAAAGTTACCGTTAAGGTAGGCGATACCGTTCTTTATGGAAAATATGCCGGTACCGAACTCAAGCTCGATGGCACCGACTATTTGATGATGCGCGAAAGCGATATTTTGGCAATTGTTTAATTAAAAAATCAACTAGAAAGAAATGGCAAAAGATATTAAGTTTGATATTGAAGCACGTGACGGACTTAAACGTGGCGTTGATAAATTGGCCGAGGCCGTAAAAGTGACCTTGGGGCCAAAAGGTAGAAACGTTATCATCAGTAAATCTTTTGGTGCGCCCCAAGTAACCAAAGATGGTGTTTCCGTTGCGAAAGAAATCGAATTGGAAGACGCCCTTGAAGACATGGGTGCACAAATGGTTAAGGAAGTTGCTTCCAAAACCAACGATCAAGCAGGTGACGGTACCACTACTGCAACCGTTTTGGCCCAAGCTATCGTAAAAGAAGGGCTAAAAAACGTTGCTGCAGGTGCCAACCCAATGGATTTGAAAAGAGGTATCGACAAAGCTGTTGAAGCCTTGGTGGCCGACCTAGAAAAACAAACCAAAGAAGTAGGCAACAACTCCGACAAGATCAAGCAAGTAGCTTCGATCTCTGCCAATAACGATGATACCATTGGTGATTTGATCGCCAAAGCATTCGGCAAAGTAGGCAAAGAAGGTGTGATCACCGTAGAGGAGGCCAAAGGTACCGACACCTACGTGGACGTAGTGGAAGGTATGCAGTTCGATAGAGGATACCTATCGCCATACTTTGTTACCGATACCGATAAAATGATCGCTGATCTGGAGAATCCTTACATCCTCCTTTTTGACAAGAAAATCTCCAACTTACAGGAAATTCTTCCCATTCTTGAACCCGTAGCACAATCCGGAAGACCACTCTTGATCATCGCCGAAGATGTTGAGGGCCAAGCCCTAGCCACTTTGGTAGTGAACAAATTGAGAGGTGGACTTAAAATTGCCGCTGTAAAGGCTCCCGGATTTGGAGACAGAAGAAAGGCCATGTTGGAAGATATTGCCATCTTGACCGGTGGTACGGTTATCTCAGAAGAAAGAGGTTTCTCTTTGGAAAATGCCTCGTTGGACATGTTGGGTACTGCCGAGACCGTAACCATTGACAAAGACAATACGACCATTGTAAACGGAAACGGAAACGCAGAAGACATAAAAGCTAGAGTTGGACAGATCAAAGCCCAAATCGAGACCACTACGTCTGATTACGACAAAGAAAAACTGCAAGAACGTTTGGCCAAATTGGCCGGTGGTGTTGCCGTACTATACGTTGGTGCCGCTTCCGAAGTGGAAATGAAAGAGAAAAAAGACCGTGTGGACGATGCTCTACATGCCACACGTGCCGCCGTCGAGGAAGGAATTGTTGCCGGTGGTGGTGTTGCCCTGGTAAGAGCCAAAAAAGTGCTCGAAAAACTGGCAACCGATTCTTTGGACGAAACCACTGGTGTACAAATTGTAGCAAAAGCTATCGAAGCCCCACTACGTACCATTGTAGAGAACGCAGGTGGTGAAGGATCTGTGGTTATCTCCAAAGTATTGGAAGGCAAAAAAGATTACGGTTATGATGCCAAATCCGATCAATACGTGGATATGCTCAAAGCAGGAATCATCGACCCTAAAAAAGTAACCCGTATTGCCTTGGAGAACGCTGCATCTGTGGCCGGAATGATCTTGACCACCGAGTGTGCATTGACCGATATTAAGGAAGATGCCCCTGCAATGCCTCCAATGGGAGGTGGTGGCGGTATGCCCGGCATGATGTAAGATCATTAAACATCCCAATATAATAGTAACGCCCCGATTTACATCGGGGCGTTTTTTTCTTGTTCAGATAAATAGCTCTCCGTGAGAGCCTAAACCAAGTTACTTCTTTTTACCAGTAGCTTGGGCAGTCTTCTTAGCAGCAGGCTTTATTGCTTTTGCTGGAGCTGACTTTCCATTTGACTTTGCTTGTTTCATCAGTCAATAAATTAAAAACCGAAGTAAATGTATTTCAGTTTTGAATCCGCCGATCTTATTTGGCTAAACATTAACTAAAATTGAAGCAACATACTTACTGCCATCACCAACATTATAGCGTTTTCTATGAAAGTTGCCTCGGTCATGGGCAGGTTCAACGCGGTTCCCAAACACGCACAGCGGATACTTTTTTTATCCAACAAAGATTTGGTTACCCCATAGGTAGTGATTCCCAAAATTAGAATGGTCAAAATCAAAGCAAGTGGTATTTGAACTCTCATTAAAAAAAGTAATCCGAGTGCCAATTCCAAAAACGGATACATTTTTCCATAAAAAGGCACAGCCTTGGCCAATGGATCGTACATTCTAAAACTTTCCGGAAAACCTTTAAGATCCAAAAACTTAAAAAAACTGAATACAATATAAAACAAGCCCATAAAATCGAGCATGGCGTTATTGAAACTCCAATTCTGGTAATTCAACAAAATGGCCGCTGCGAACAAATAGGCAAAAATCAAAAACAAGGGTCTTAATTGTTCCCATTTGGACTTTTCCATTGGTGCATCCTTTGTTGTATGATTTTCCTCTTTGTCACCAATGGCATACTTATCGGAAAGGGCAGCTTCAAGTTTTTGCATTGAAACATGCCGGGACATGGTAATGGTTGCTTCCGCCTTCTCCAGGTCCACCTGCACATCCTGCACATCTTCCACTTTAGAAAGTTGTTCTTGTACGGAAGATGCACAGCCAATACAGGTCATTCCCTTTATGGAATATGTATGCTGCATTAGCGATGGTGTTTTTTGTGGGTTGAACTGTCGTCCGTATTATCTTCTCTGTATTTACAACAAGGATGTACCGCATCATAAGCTTCTTGAGTCGCTTTTAATTCTTTTGTATCATGACCCACGGCAGCAATGGCGGACTTTATTTTCATACTATTGGTTTTTCTTTCGTCCATTACCAACGACAATTGGTGGGAGGCCACATCCCAAGTTGCATATTTTACTCCGGATACGTCCAAAGCAGCCTTTTCGATGCGCATTTTGCACATTTCGCACTTTCCATCGACCTCGAATGTCATTTTCTTGTTTTTGTCCTGAGCAAATCCCACAACGGAGATGAGCATAATTACGAATACTGTGATTTCTTTTTTCATGGTATAATGTGTTACGAATTAAATTTTAAATCTAAAGCCCGTATAGAGCATTCGCCCAAAAATAGGGGCATAAACTATAGTGGTATCAAAATAATTGCCAAAAGGGTCATCTGCTCCCAAAACGGCATTGTACTGTCTAAAATTAGTTAAATTCTCACCTCCAACATATATTTCGAACTTGTCTGAGAACACTTTGGTAATCTGCGCATTCATCAAACTATAACCATCGGCAAACTCTCCCAATCTATACTCCATTGGATTGGCCGCTGTACTTGGCAAACGTTGTTCCCCCAATAAATTAAAGGTATAATCGAACCGCCATTGTGAACCATTTTCCTTAGGCTGGGTATTGTACCCCACATTTGTAAAGAAACGATGCCTTGCCTGTAATGGTTTTTGCTGCAATCCTGTTTGGTACTCCGTTTTTACATCGTAGAACTTATACGCCGTTCGCACTTCCACATTGGGCAGCACCCTGTGGTTCAGCTCCACTTGCAAGCTGTTTGCGTAGCTATCACCATCTAGATTGGTAAATGTTACTTCCCTCGGATTCTCCCAATCCACCACAATTTGATTGTCGAAATCGGTTCTGTAAAAATCAACGCTGAAATCCCCAGGCCTATCGAACAATTTAAACTTTTGAATAAAGCTCAAACCATAATTAACCGCTTTTTCGGCATCAAAACCATAAATATCACCACCATTTCCATTTAACTGTATGGTTCTGGAAGAAGCGAACATTCTCTGGTTCTCGGCAAAAATATTGGCAGCACGCCTACCAATACCAAAGGAACCTCGAAAACTTCCATTTTCCCAAGGCGTGTAGCGCACATGAAGCCTAGGCGTGAAAAAATTTCCAAGTCTATTGTGCGTATCAAATCTCGCTCCTGCAGTAAGACTCAACTTGGCCAAATTGGTGTAACTATATTCAAAAAATGCCCCGGCAGAACGATCGGATCGCGCAAATACATTTCCATTCACCAATTCATCGTAACCATCATAAGCAAAAGAAACCCCTGTTTTAAATTTATGCTTTGTATTTCCTATGATGGAGTTGAACATTAGGTTGGAATAGATGCTTTCATGATCAATATCGTAGGTATTGAAACCATAATAAGAGTCTTGTGCATGATGACTATAGGACGCTTGGAAACCAAAACTCTGGAACGGCATTTCCGGAAACACATAGCCAAGTTTCACAGAACCATCAAAACGCTCTGTATCAATCTCGCTTCCCCATGCATTTGTGGTAAATTTATCCGTATCTGGATCAAACCCCGTTTGCCCTATCTGCTTTTCATCACTCAAATATCGGACATTGATAAAACTAACCCATCCCTTTTCCAAATTTTGATACTGCCAGCGGTTCATAATATTGATTTGATTGGATAAGGGATTGTCCAAAAAGCCATCATCGTTGTTATCTACCTTGGAATCCCTGCGATTGCCATGAATGTACAATCCTGTACTCCATTTATCCGACAAGGTGGTGTTCAAATGTGTGTTCAGCTCCAACCTACCATTTAAATTAGCGTAACCATTCACAAAAATGGGAACATCGGTGAGTGGTTTTTGGAGCTCTGTATTGATTTGTCCCGAAATACTTTCATACCCGTTGACCACACTTCCGGCCCCTTTGGTTATTTGGATACTTTCCACCCAGGTTCCTGGTGTAAACGTAAGGCCAAAGGATTGGGATGCACCGCGCACCATAGGAATATTCTCCTGTGTGATCAACAAATAAGGGCTGGTTAGCCCCAACATTTGAATCTGCTTGGTACCTGTTAGCGCATCGTTGAAGTTGACATCGATAGCTGGATTTGTTTCGAAACTTTCCGAAAGATTACAGCAAGCCGCCTTTAAGAGTTCCGCGCTATTTACGGTAACCACATTTTGTGCGGAAAAGAAGGTTTTCTGCACGGCCTCCTTCTTTTGCTCTACCACGACTTCGTCCAGTGCATTCGAAGGCTTTAACCAGTGATGTATGCTTTTTGGACCGTTAACGGTCAAAGTGTCCGACTGAAAGCCCACAAAACTGATAACAAGCTTATTGTACTCTTTGGAATAAGGAATGGAAAAAGTACCATCCTCCAGGGTCATAGTCCCAATGGGAGAGCCCAGCCAGTATACATTGGCACCTGGGAGACCCAGATGTTTGTTTTCGGGATTGGCTTCCATTACCATACCCTGAACAGTGTCTTGGGCCTTAGCCATAAATGGAAGACAACATAAAATAATCAAATATTTTTTCATTAATTGGATTTAATTGAATTAGAACTAATTAAGCAACACATGTTGCGCCCGAATCAAAATTGAGACGGGTTAACGGTAATAATTCAAAAAAATCAAATTAAAAAGACCTGATCAAGAACATGGATATCCCTGATCAAAATGGGTGGCGGGTATTTTTCGTTGGGAACAGGAAGTTTCTCCAACGGAACAAAAAGGTCGATGTAAGACTGCGTAAATGCCACCAAAAATACCTGATGGTCCAAGTCAAGGTCGCTCCACGTCAATTTTAGATGATCTTGACCTTCTATGGTAAAGGATTCGTCCTCACAACATGGGTTTTGGTAATCTTCTGAACCTAAAGTGGCAATGGCAGATTCCATACCACAGTCCTCCGCATGGGCAAAAAAGGAGATGTCCATAACACGGCCCATACAAAGGTGCTTGTCCACCGTCCACGAGACTGTAGAAGCAAGAACCAAAACGGCCATGACCAAAGATATTATTTGTGAAAAAACCTTTTTCATCAATCAACAAAAATACAAATTCTAATTTTTACTTGGTTGTATTAACAAAAGTTTATCCCTTTTATAGAAGTAAGTTTATATTCCATTAACGGACCAATACACAATTGAATACATTTGCAAAAAAAATATCATGCTAACATCATTGGAGCCAAAAGTGCTTGAAATTATCCAAAACGGAGACAAAACCGTAGATAACCGACTAGAGGAGATATGCGAACTTTTACGGAGTAATGTGGACCATTACGATTGGGTAGGGTTTTATTTTAAGAATGGCGACAAGAGAGAACTAAAACTTGGGCCTTATGCCGGTGCTCCCACAGACCACACTACGATTCCATTTGGAAAAGGTATTTGCGGACAAGTGGCAGAAAGTAACAAAAACTTTGTTGTACCCGATGTAGCCGCCCAGGACAACTACATTGCATGTAGCATAACCGTAAAATCGGAAATAGTTGTTCCTTTGTTTGTAAACGGGGAAAATGTAGGTCAGATCGATATTGACTCCAACACATTGGATCCATTTACTGCAGAGGACGAACACTTTTTGGAATTCATCAACGCCGAAGTGGCCAAAATTCTGTAAAACTTCCCAATTTTGTTGATAAACCATACTGTTTTTTAAGGCTAAATCGAGTACTTTTGCTTGCTTAAAAATCGATTTTTAAGACACTCATGAGCACCGCAAAAAAAGCCACCTCTGCATTGATTTCCGTATTCCATAAGGACGGATTGGAACCTATTGTAAAAAAATTGGATGAATTGGGAGTAACCCTATATTCTACCGGAGGAACCGAAAAGTTTATCCGTGATCTCGGTATCGATGTGGTACCCGTTGAAGATGTTACCAGTTACCCCTCAATTTTGGGAGGTCGCGTAAAAACATTGCACCCAAAGGTATTCGGTGGTATTTTGAACAGACAGGACAACGACAGTGATGTTTCACAAATGAAGGAATTTGACATTCCACAATTGGACATTGTAATCGTAGACCTTTATCCTTTTGAAAAAACCGTTGCCAGTGGAGCATCGGAACAGGACATCATCGAAAAAATCGATATAGGCGGGATTTCCTTGATCAGGGCCGCCGCCAAAAACTTTAAAGATGTACTTTGTGTATCTTCCATGGAAGATTACGAAGACTTTTTACATGTAATCACCGAAGGCAAGGGAAATACCACTTTGGAAGACCGTAAACGCTTTGCGACCAAAGCTTTTAATGTTTCTTCGCATTACGATTCTGCTATCTTCAATTACTTCAACCAAGAAAAAGAAGAAACCGTACTGAAGATTAGCGAGACCAAAGGTCAGGTTTTGCGCTACGGCGAGAATCCCCACCAAAAAGGATATTTCTTTGGCGACTTTGACGCCATGTTCACCAAGTTGCACGGCAAGGAACTATCCTACAATAACCTTTTGGACGTGGATGCCGCGGTAAATTTAATGGGTGAATTTAAAAATGATGACCCCACTTTTGCCATTCTAAAGCACAACAATGCATGTGGTTTGGCCACAAGAAACACCATTAAACAGGCCTATGTGGATGCCTTGGCCGGCGACCCGGTTTCAGCTTTTGGCGGAATTTTAATCTCCAATGTGGAGATAGACTCAGCAACGGCAGAAGAAATCCACAAGCTATTCTGCGAAGTGGTTATTGCCCCAAGCTATTCCAATGAGGCCTTGGAGATTTTGAAAGGCAAGAAAAACAGGATTATTTTGATCCAAAACGAAATTGAATTGCCTGAAACTTTGGTAAGAACCTGTTTGAACGGCGTTTTGGTCCAGGATAAAGATTCCAAAACCGATACTAAAGAAGATTTAAATCCTGTTACCGACAAAAAACCCACTTCCGAAGAAATAGAGGATTTGATCTTTGCTTCCAAATTATGCAAACACACCAAGAGCAATACCATAGTTTTGGCCAAGAACAGGCAATTATGTGCCAGCGGTACGGGCCAAACCTCAAGAGTGGATGCTCTGAACCAAGCGATACACAAAGCAAAGTCCTTTGATTTTGATCTAGATGGTGCCGTAATGGCCAGCGATGCATTTTTTCCTTTCCCGGACTGTGTAGAGATTGCGGACAAAGCAGGCATTAAAAGTGTGATTCAACCTGGCGGCTCCATAAAGGATCAATTGAGCATTGATTACTGCAATGAAAACGGATTGGCGATGGTGATGACTGGTACTAGGCATTTTAAACATTAATTTTAGTACTTTAGCCGATAATTTTTTACCGTTAATCCGAAAAACAGACAATTTCTATGGGATTCTTTGATTTCATGACCGAGGAAATAGCTATTGACCTTGGTACTGCAAACACCCTGATCATCCATATGGACAAAGTGGTGGTCGATAGTCCTTCCATTGTAGCTAGGGACCGCGTATCAGGAAAAATAATCGCGGTTGGTCGCGAAGCCAATATGATGCAGGGAAAGACCCATGAGAACATCAAGACCATTCGGCCATTGAAAGACGGGGTAATTGCCGACTTCGACGCTTCGGAGAAGATGATGAACATGATGATCAAAAGCATTCCGGCCCTTAAGAAAAAATGGTTTCCACCGGCTCTTCGAATGGTTATCTGTATACCTTCCGGAATTACCGAAGTGGAAATGCGTGCAGTACGTGAATCCGCAGAACGTGTAAACGGAAAAGAGGTATACTTGATCCACGAGCCCATGGCTGCGGCCATAGGTATTGGACTGGACATAATGCAGCCCAAAGGAAATATGATAGTGGATATAGGCGGGGGTACTACGGAGATTGCCGTTATTGCCCTTGGAGGGATAGTTTGTGACAAGTCGGTAAAAATCGCCGGAGATGTGTTTACCAACGACATCATTTATTACATGCGTACCCAGCACAACCTATATGTTGGTGAAAGTACGGCAGAGGCCATAAAAATTGAAATTGGTTCCGCTACAGAGGACCTAAAGTCGCCGCCAGAGGATAAATCCATTCAAGGTCGTGACCTATTGACCGGTAAACCAAAACAAGTGCACGTTTCTTATCGGGAAATCGCCAAGGCGCTGGACAAAAGTATTCTTAGGGTAGAGGATGCAGTTATGGAAACCTTGTCCCAGACCCCACCAGAACTGGCAGCCGATATTTACAATACCGGAATTTATCTAGCAGGTGGCGGTTCCATGTTGCGAGGACTGGATAGAAGATTGTCCCAAAAAACAGATTTACCGGTATACATTGCCGAAGATCCCTTAAGGGCTGTGGTAAGAGGAACAGGAATTGCTCTCAAAAATATTGAACGATACAAAAGTATTTTAATAAAATAGGCCTGTTTTTAAAACAGTTCCATTATTTTAAAGGTATTCAACCTGAGTAACATACGATTGCATGCAACGCATCATCAATTTTGTACTACGCTATCGAAACGCATTTTTATATGCGTTTTTTGCGTTTATTTCTTTGGTGATGACCATTAGATCACATTCGTACCATCAATCCAAGTTTTTCAATTCATCCAAGTGGGTCACCGGCAGCATTTATGGAGCTGGTTCGGATGTTTCCTCCTATTTTAATCTGAAGGACGAAAATTCCAGACTGGTAGATGAAAACAGACGGTTGCGCAAGTTGTTGTTCAATTCGATCAGCGACACGATAACAGCATCTTTGGATTCGACCGTAATACAACACGAAGTGCTCAGCGCCAAATTGATAAAGAACAGTTATATTTCCCCAAGAAACTATGTAACTATAGACAAGGGTGCTCGGGATGGGGTGCACCAGGACATGGGTGTCATCACAACCGATGGGATATTGGGCATTGTAGAAAATGTTTCCAATAAATTTGCAACAGTTCAAAGTGTATTGAACACAAAATCGAACATCAACGCAAAAATAAAGGGAACAGAATACTTTGGGTCACTGATCTGGGATGCCAAAGATTATACCGTGGTGCAGTTGGTAGATATTCCTCGATTGGTCCCTCTTGTTGTGGGGGACACTATTGTAACCGGAGGTATGTCGAGTATTTTTCCAGAGAACGTTCCTGTGGGTACCATAAAAAAATATGACCTCAACGATTCCAAGAGCTTTTACAATATTGATGTTGAACTCTTCAGCGACATGGCGAACATCAAAAATGTTTATCTGATCGAAAATAAGGACAAAGAAGAGATTCAAGAACTTGAGGCAAGAACCATAGAATGAACAATACGGTAATCATAAATATATTCAGATTTGTATTGTTGGTCCTAACACAGGTCCTCATTTTTAACAATCTGAATTTCTTGGGCTTTATCAACCCCATGGTGTACGTTATCTTCTTTTATTGGTACCCTATTAAAGTGAACAGGGCCGTGTTTATGCTCACTGCATTTTTGTTGGGCCTAACAATCGATATTTTTTCTGACACCCTTGCCCTTAATGCTTTGGCCTCTACCACCGTAGCCTATTTAAGGCCGCCGGTTATGCGCTTTTGTTTTGGTGTAAACTACGATTTTCAAAATTTCAGTTTCAAAAATACGACCAAGATCCAACGCATCACCTTTATGGCTTTAGTGGTACTGATCCATCATTTGATATACTTTTTCTTTGAAATTTTAAGTATTGCCCATATCCTGTTAATTTTGAAGAACGTTTTTGTGACAGGTGTTGTAACTTTAGTACTTTGTATACTGTTCAGTTCACTTTTTAGTCCAAGATCCGAATAAAACCGACTTTTTTTCCGTTGCATATATACAGAGCCAAAAAACATTAGGCAGTTCATGAAAAAGTTATTGTTATCATCCATTGTTGTGCTAATAGGATTCACCTTTATCGGTAGGCTTTCCTATTTGCAATTATTCCGGTTTTCACCCGATCAAATCTTGGATGACCCGGCAATCAAAAAAGTGTACGATTATCCCGAAAGAGGCTATATCTACGATCGGCACGGCAAACTATTGGTAGGTAACCAACCGGCTTATGATGTAATGGTAATCCCTCGAGAGGTTAAACCGTTGGATACTTTGGAATTTTGTGGCCTTTTGGGCATTGAGAAGGCCGAATTTATGTCCAAAATGGAAAAAGCAAGAATCTATTCTCCCAGATTGCCCTCTGTTTTGGTACCTCAATTATCCAAAGAGGATTATGCCAGACTCCAAGAAAAAATGCGCCACTACACAGGTTTCTATATCCAAAAAAGATCACTGCGCTATTACAATACCAAAAGTGCGGCCAACGTACTCGGTTACATTAGCGAAGTTAACGAATGGGACCTAAAGAACAATCCTTATTATGTTGCCGGTGAATTAAAGGGTAGAACAGGTATCGAACAGCAGTACGAAGAAATATTGCGAGGTAGAAAAGGAGTAAAACATATTCAAAAGGACCGTTTTAACCGTGATATTGGCCCGTATAAGGAAGGTAAATTGGACACATTGCCAGAGCAGGGCAAAGAAATCCATATTACATTGGATAAGGTCCTACAAGAATATGGCGAAAAATTAATGCACGGCAAAAGAGGGGGAATTGTTGCCATTGAACCTAAATCCGGCGAGATTTTGGCCATGATCTCCGGCCCCACTTACGACCCCTCGCTTTTAGTGGGCAGAAAGCGTTCCAAAAACTATAGCAAACTGCACTACGACACCATCTCCAAACCAACTTGGGACCGTTCCATATTGGCACAACAATCCCCTGGATCCCCATTTAAAACCTTAAATGCCCTTGTAGGGTTGCAAGAAGGGGTTGTCGATGCCAATACCAAATTTCGATGTTATCATGGGTTTTATGTGGGCAATACTTTAAGAGGATGCCATTGTGGTGGCGGGGTAAGAGATATGAACTCCGGTATTTATCAATCCTGTAATGCATACTTTGCCGGTGTTTTCCGTAAAATATTCGATAAATACCAAACTACCGACGAGGGCATGGATGTTTGGGAAAAACACATGAAAAGTTTTGGACTAGGGAATTTTCTTGGCACCGATCTACCTACTGGTGCGCCTGGCCGAATACCCGACAAAGATTTTTACGACAAATGGTACGGTGACGGCAGATGGGCGGCATCAACCATTATATCCAACTCTATTGGGCAAGGAGAAATTGCCGCAACACCCTTACAGTTGGCCAACATGACGGCCGCCATTGCCAACCGCGGATATTTTTACACCCCACATGTTATCAAACGTATAGGTAACAACGGGGCCATTGACCCAAAATTTACAGAACCTCGGTACACTACCATAGATAGAAAACATTTTGAGCCGGTAATCGAAGGCATGAAAAACGTTTACAATTACGGAACGGCAAGATGGGTAAAAATTCCAGATATCGAAATAGCAGGTAAAACCGGTACCGTAGAAAATTTTATACGAGTTGATGGAGAAAGAATGCAGTTGACGGACCACTCTGTTTTTGTTGCCTTTGCCCCCGTGGAGAACCCTCAAATTGCCTTGGCCGTATATATCGAAAATGGTTACTATGGCTCTCGCTACGCAGGTCACATAGCTTCGCTGCTGATAGAAAAATACCTTAAAGGCGAGATAACACGAAAAGACCTGGAAAAGAGAATGTTGGAAAAAACGTTGGAACACGAATATGCCAAGCCATATAGTGGCGAACCTTTCAAGATAAACGAGTATGACTGGTAAGGGTCTATTTGGACGTTTGGATTGGGTTACCGTAATTCTTTACGCTCTTTTGGTCTTGATCGGATGGATCAATATTTATTCAACATCGGTTGGAGAATCGCACACCTCCATTTTTGATTTTTCCACGCTTTACGGCAAACAACTGTTTTTTATTGGCCTTGCCGCCTTGGGCATCATTTTCGTACTGTTTGTGGAGTCACATTTTTTTGAACGGTTTGCCTCAATTTTTTACATCGTCTGCATTGTACTGTTATTGGGACTGTTCTTATTTGGCAAAACCATTGCCGGAGCCACATCCTGGTACGATCTTGGTTTTTTTAATCTGCAACCGTCCGAGTTGGCCAAAGTAGGCACATCGTTGGCCCTTGCCAAATTTTTAAGCGATATACAGACCGATATACGAACGGGCAAGCATCAAATATATGCGTTGATCATTATTCTTTTGCCCGCAATTTTAATCTTGCCGCAACCAGACCCCGGTAGTTCCCTTATCTATTTTTCACTGTTCTTTGTCCTGTTCAGGGAAGGTTTCCCAATTTACTATTTAGGTATATTAATTTTTGCCGTGGTGCTTTTTGCCACTACATTAATGTTCGGTACGGTTTGGGTCGCCATTGGCCTGATCATACTTACCTTGCTCATCTACACCTTTAAAAGGGCATCTGTAAAAATTCCAATATTGCCCGTGGTAGGCGTTATTATGGTTTCCATATTGTTTTCCCTCTCGGTAAACTTTGTTTTTGAAAATGTTTTTGAACAGCGCCACAGGGATCGATTTGCCCTATGGTTGAGCTTGGAAAAAGATGAGGACAAACTGGACGAAATCCGAAAGACCATTGGCTACAATACCTATCAGTCGGAAAAAGCCATCGAATCTGGTGGTTTTACCGGAAAAGGATTTTTGGAGGGCACCCGAACCAAGGGCGACTTTGTTCCCGAACAACATACCGATTACATTTTTAGTTCGGTTGGCGAAGAATGGGGTTTTTTGGGCACTACAGCGGTTATCTTGTTGTTTTCCCTATTTTTTTTACGCTTGATCTACATTGCGGAGCGACAAAAAAGTGATTTTAGCCGGATGTATGGCTATGGGGTGATTTCCATTTTGGTGTTTCACTACTTTATAAATATTGGTATGGTCATCGGGCTTTTGCCAACCATTGGGGTACCATTGCCTTTTTTTAGCTATGGCGGTTCTGGTTTAATATTTTTTACCATGCTACTGTTCATATTTCTAAAGCTTGATTCCAACCGTTTAAAGGACGGGATTTAAAGTTTCCATCGCCCTGCATCTCCTATTGTAGCTTCCATTTTTTGTTGCCAATCTTTTGATTGCCCATGAAAAAAATCGATTCCGGTTTTTGCTTCAATCTCATCAATGGATACTATAAATTGTTGAAGTGGTTTTTTGGTTTCTTTGGCTGGGATCAAAAAAGCGATCGGTTCCATTTTTCCTTTATTGGACCTGACCACGATTTTATAAAATGCACGTGGCACATCCACATCCTCATCCCCAATTTGGGGAAGATCATTTTGGAGAACACCGCCCGTAATCACCATCAAATCGCCATATTTTTTACACCAATAGCGTACTTTCTGCTCTAATCGGTTCCATATGCCCGCATTAAAATACTTGTCCTGCGGACTAATATTGCTCGTGTAAAAAGTTTCGTTGTAGGCCTGTTCAGAAAAACGCCTGTCCCCTGCCGGACACAGATGTCCCCTATCGTAACCCGAACCTTTATAGTTTCGCCAATCCGCAGATTTGGATGTTACTTTGGGGTCCTCTATAAAATATGGCCGCTTTCTCTCATCATAGGTGAGGTGTTCTTTTTTTAAGGTATAGGCTACCCATTCCGCTTGTTCATGAGGTTCACTATAAGAAAGGGCATAATACGCATGCTGTACCACTTCGCCCGTGGTTGAACTTGGCAATAAGTCGGATTCCAAAGTAATCTTTGGCGTTTCATCGGGAGGGGAATATGTTGCAGGGGTATAAAAATTATCGAATAGCCAAAATCCTATGACACATGCCGATATCAAAATGGCATATATAGTTCTATCCTTCATAAAGGTTAGTTATGATTTAAATTTTGACATCAAAAATGCATAAAAAAACCAACTCAAATGAGTTGGTCTTCTAAATAATTTGAAACTGATCGGGCCTATCCTTTAACGCTGGCCAATTTTGTTTCTTCTTTTTTAATATTGTTTTGATGAAGATCTTTCAGCACATTGACTGCTTCCTCAACATAGATATCACGTGCCAAATCCTTGTGCCATCTATCCCTTTTCTCACGTAATACGGAGTCTTGGGTAAACAACTCTGTCTCATATTGCAAAGAGCCAAAGGACAGCTTTGAATCATAGTCCTTTAAGCTTTTAAAACGTTCTGAGCGTTTCTTGGCCTCTTGTTCCTTCCCTACGTAAGCGTCGTATTTGAGTGAGATCAAATTTTCATCCTGTTGCTCTTTTAACCACTTGGCGTTTTCTTCTATCAACTTGATCTGCTCATTTTTGGCCATACGTTCTTTACTGTTCTTTACTGCTTGATCCAAGTCGATGTAACCGTCCCATATCTTGTAATCGGCAGGTGTGATTTTATCCCAGCCCAATGGATTTTGCTGATCGCGCTCGCCCAGATCGATATAGCTATATCTGTCCGGAACAACAATGTCACTTTTTACACCTTCCAATTGGGTAGACCCTCCATTGATCCTATAGAATTTTTGGGTGGTCAATTTTATGGCACCTAAATCACCATGTTCGTTGCCTCTAACAATTGGGTCCAAAGGAATAACGTTTTGAACAGTTCCTTTACCAAAAGTTTGTTTGCTGCCGATCACCACGGCCCTTTTGTAGTCCTGCATGGCCGCTGCCAATATTTCGGATGCCGATGCGGAAAGTTCGTTAACCAGAATTACTAAAGGACCATCCCATTGAATGCGCTCGTCCTTATCCTCATGCACTTCTTTTCTTTGTCCGGAGGAACGTACTTGCACAATTGGACCGTCTTTAATGAACAATCCTGCCATTTCTACAACGGTTTTTAGGGATCCACCGCCATTGTCCCGTAAATCCAAAATAATTCCTTCTGCACCTGCTTCTTTTAAACGTTCCAATTCCTTGGCTACATCGGTAGCTGCATTTCGTTCGGAATAGTCATCGAAATCCACATAAAATTTAGGTAGATTGATTAGACCGTACTTTTGGTTGCCGGCATCAATTGTGGCGGATTTTGCATAGGACTCCTCCAACTCTACCACATCTCTTGTGATGGACACCGTTTCAATAGTTCCATCTACTTTTCTTACAGTAAGTTCAACTATGGTGCCTTTGGGGCCTTTGATCAATTTTATGGCATCGTCCAGTCGCATACCAACTATATCTATAGGTTCTTCTCCTGTTTGACCAACCTTTAAGATCTGATCTCCCACCTCCAAACTCTGGTCTCTCCAAACCGGACCACCGGAAATAATCTCTACAATTTTGGCTCCTTCGGGTTTTTTCTGCAATCTGGCCCCTATACCTTCAAACTTTCCGGACATACCTATATCGAACTTCTCCTTTTCTTCTGGAGCAAAATAGAATGTATGGGGGTCAAATTCCTCTACGATCGTATTCAAATATTGTACAAACCAGTCCTTGCGCTCAAGATCATCCACAAAATCAAAAAACTCGTCCAAAGTATTCTTAGTAACTTCTCTCGCTTCTTCTTCAACCGCTACTTTGTCCACCGTACCTGGTATGTCGTTGAAAGATAACACCGGTTTTACATCGGTACTGGCAACATCGTTGGCATCGTTGATCAAGTTGTCTATTTTGTTGTCGAATATATTTAAGGTGTTGTACTTTAATTGTTTTCTCCAACGTTCTTTGAGTTCTTTCTTGCTCGAGGCAAACTCTTGCTTATCGTAGTCGATTTCAATGGTTTCGTCAATAGTGTAATCGAATGGTTCGGAAAGCACCTCGTTGTAAATTTCCTTGGCTTCTTCCATTCGAACCATTAACCGTTGATAAACGGCATTAAAAAAGGTAATGTCGGTATTTCTGATCTCATCATCGATCATAAACCGATATTTTTCAAATTCGCGCAAATCGCTCTGAAGAAAATATCTCTTGGTAGGATCTACGATGTCGATAAAATCATCAAAAACGTTGGAACTAAAATTATCGTTGATGTCCTTGGGCTCATAATGTCCTTTTTCCAATACATAGGAAATCAATTCCAACAAAAATTTATCCTTATCATCATTTTCAAAAGACTTATTGGTAAAACTACAGGAGGCTACTGCCACAAGGATAACCAAAAGTGCTAAGATGAAGTTCTTTTTCATAAATATGTTTTTTTTGAGGGAAACCATTTGACCTCATACTGCCAAATCTTCACAATGTCTTCCTTCGTTCTACTTGTATGAATTCTCTAAGATACAGAAAAAACCGTGCCAGTCCTTTCTGCTGAATTTAATTTTTTGTTAAACGACCAGAGCTTCATATCCTTATGAAAAACGTATTTTTATGCCTTTAATTATGCCATATGGAAAAACCGTTGATTCTTGTAACCAATGATGATGGAATTACAGCGCCTGGGCTCAGGGCATTGATACGCACCATGAAACAACTTGGTGACGTGGTCGTTGTTGCCCCGGACAGTCCTCAAAGCGGCATGGGGCATGCCATTACCGTGGACAGCACCCTGTTTTCCAAAAAGGTGGTAGTTGATCATAAAGAAGGTGCTCCAAGTGAGTACAGCTGCAGCGGGACTCCAGCAGACTGTGTAAAATTGGCGCTTCGGGTAATTTTGGACCGTAAGCCCGATATTTGTGTGAGCGGAATCAACCATGGATCCAATTCATCTATCAATGTTATTTATTCAGGAACAATGAGTGCTGCCATTGAGGCAGGTATTGAAGGTATTCCGGCCATTGGTTTCTCCCTGTGCGACTATTCTTGGAACGCTAATTTTGAACCAGCGCTCGATTGTGTAAAAAATATTGTCTCCGAGGCATTGACCAATGGAATTCCAAAAGGAACCGTATTGAACGTGAACATTCCAAAATCGGAAAATCCGCCTAAAGGCATTCGGATTTGCCGACAAGCACGGGGCAATTGGAAAGAGGAATTTGATAAAAGAACAAGTCCATCGGGCAAGGATTATTATTGGCTTACGGGCGAATTTGAGCTCCTGGACAAGGGAGAGGACACCGACGAATGGGCCTTGGCACAGGGTTATATTTCCGTAGTACCAACACAATTCGACCTTACAGCGCACCACGCCATACCACAAATAAACAACTGGAATTTAAATGAACAATAAAAAAGAGATCATCATCGGATTTATAGTCGGGCTCATTGCAAACACATTTGGCACTCTGCTCTATATCCTGTTATTTTCTGATTTAAGTGTTGGGGAAACCATTAATGCTGCCATAAGTCAAGGCCATATTGGCAGTTTGTTGGCACTGGGCGCTGTTTTAAACCTTGTTGCCTTTTTTGCCTTTTTGCGCATTAAGAGGGACCAACGGGCCAAAGGAGTAATGTTGGCCACTTTGGTTACCGCCCTGATCATATTAACGTACAAAGTTATGGGCTAGGTAAATACAGAACTCTTTTATATACAACCCAAACTAATCGATATTAATTTTTGATTTT
Organism: Flagellimonas sp. ABD4_174; assembly: GCF_056160185.1. Taxonomy (NCBI): domain Bacteria; kingdom Pseudomonadati; phylum Bacteroidota; class Flavobacteriia; order Flavobacteriales; family Flavobacteriaceae; genus Flagellimonas; species Flagellimonas sp. ABD4_174. The sequence continues at coordinate 887,136 of NZ_JBSWWP010000001.1, read as the reverse complement.
TGCCTTTAGTTTTTGAATTTGATCCTTACCAATGAAATATTATATCATAGCTGGTGAAGCATCCGGGGATCTACATGGTTCCAATTTAATAAAAGCCTTAAAAAAAGAAGATCCCTCGGCACAGATTCGATGTTGGGGAGGTGATTTAATGCAGCAAGCTGGTGGAGAATTGGCCAAACACTACAAGGACATGGCCTTTATGGGGTTTTTGGAAGTAATCAAAAACATCCCTGCCATTTTTAAAAATATTGCCTATTGTAAAGAGGATATTCAGAATTTTGATCCAGATGTGATCATATTTATCGATTTCTCGGGCTTTAACCTACGAATAGCAAAATGGGCCAAAGCTGAAGGATATAAAACCAACTACTATATTTCGCCTCAAATTTGGGCTTCTAGAGAAGGTAGGATCAAAAAAATAAAGCGGGATATTGACCAGATGTACGTAATCCTTCCTTTTGAAAAAGAGTTTTACGAGAAAAAACATGGATATCCCGTACAATTTGTCGGCCACCCTTTGATCGATGCCATTGAGAACACCCCGTTACAGGACAATCAAACGTTTAGAGAAGAAAACGGATTAGATCCCAAAAAACCGATAATCGCCTTGCTACCGGGAAGCAGAAAACAAGAGGTCCAAAAAATGTTGAACGTTATGCTTTCGGTAAAAAAGAATTTTAATCAATATCAATTCGTGATTGCGGGGGCACCAAGTCTTTCCAACGATTTCTACGCTCCTTTTTTAGAAGGTGACGAAGTACAGTTCGTTTCCAACAGGACCTACACGCTTTTAAAGCACTCACATGCCGCCATGGTCACGAGCGGAACGGCTACATTGGAAACTGCGCTTTTTGGGATACCTCAAGTGGTATGCTACAAAGGAAACTGGATCTCCTATCAAATTGCCAAACGTATTATTACCCTCGATTACATTTCTTTGGTAAACCTAATTATGAAAAAGGAAGTGGTCAAAGAACTGATTCAGAATGAACTGACCACAAAAAACTTAAAAAAAGAGCTTTCAAAAATTGTGGATGGACCTGATCGCGACCGTATATTATCCGATTATAAACTGCTAAAAGAAAAGTTGGGCGGTAAAGGTGCCAGTAAATTGGCTGCACAATTAATTGTGAAAAATGTGTAGTTTTATATTCCAAGAAAGTAAATCTACTCTTGGATGTTACGTAAAACCATAATCTTACTATTGTTTTTTGTCATAACGGCTTGTGGCCCGGGCAAAAAACGAAGAACCTACAGCAAGACCCGAACCGTTACGGTAGAGGGGTCCAACACCGAAACTTCCCCTAAACCAAAATCCAAAAAGGAGGGGCGTAAAAATGCGAAGGCAAACAGAATTATTTCCACGGCGCTGACATATTCGGGCACTCGTTACAAATACGGGGGCACCACCAAAAAGGGCATGGACTGCTCTGGCTTGGTCTATGTTTCCTTAAAGGAAAACGACATTATGTTCCCTAGAACATCGTATCAAATGGCCCTGGAAGGAGAAAAAATACAAATTGCCCGTGTGGAAAAAGGAGATCTGCTCTTTTTTAAAACAAGTAAAACGGGCAAGCGCATCAACCATGTTGGGCTTGTGGTAGATGTAAAGGGCAACGACATTAAATTTATCCACGCCACAACCTCACGCGGCGTGCTGGTATCATCGTTACGGGAGGGATACTGGAACAGTGCCTTTGTAAAGGCCATGCGCATCCTATAAGTGCAACATCTTAACTTTATATCCGTAAAACTCACATCGTGGGTTGTACTGGGTATTGTTTTTGGTTTTTATATTGATGTAAACTCCTTTTTATTGCTCATTGCGCTATCCGTATTGCCCATTACCCTTTTCTGGGCAAGAGCAAAGCAAAAACGCAATGGACTCCCGTTTTTTGAGGCGCTTACATTTTTAACCTCTTTTTGTTTAGGAATTTGGGTCGTTGGAATTTCAATGGGCAAGGGCATGCCCCACCATTACTCCAAAAAGGACGTTACGAAGGAAAAAGTATGGCACCTAAAAGTAAGGGAAGTGCTCAAACCCAATACCTTTTCCCACAATTATATTACCCAAATCATTGCTTTGGACAACGAACAAACAACCGGCACCATACTTTTCGGTTTATCTGTAGACTCACTAACTAAGCAGTTGCAGGTTGATGATGAGTTTTTGATCCATGCCAAACCAAAGGCAATCCGACCTCCATTGAATCCCCATCAATTCGATTACAAAAGCTATCTCGAAAAGCAAGGGATCGTACATTTCATCAAAAGCAACTATAGCTCCATTATAAAAAAAGAGAACGCTCCAAAAACCTGGGTCGGCAGAGCAGCCAACTTTAGGGAAATAATTATATCCAAATTAAAAAAATACGACTTTGGATTAGAGGAATCGGGGGTTATCCAAGCATTGCTTTTGGGAAAACGGGACGACATTTCCGAGAACACCTACGATAATTACAAAAACGCAGGAGCAGTACATATCTTGGCCGTATCCGGGCTCCATGTTGGTATATTTCTCTTTTTATTGGAATTTTTGCTTTCGCCTTTGGAGCGTTTACCTAAAGGTAAGACCGTAAAACTTTTACTTATAGTTTTGTTGCTATGGTCCTATGCTTTTGTTGCAGGGCTCTCTCCTTCCATTGTCAGGGCTGTTTCCATGTTTTCTTTTGTAGCGTATGCTATGTATCTAAATCGTCCTACCAATTCCTTTAACATTATTGCGCTATCCATGTTGTTCATTCTTTTGGTCAAGCCCTTGTTTTTATTTCAGGTAGGCTTTCAAATGAGCTATGCCGCAGTTTTCTCCATTGTTTGGATCTACCCAAAATTGCAAAAGTTTTGGTTCCCTGAAAATATCCTGGTCCGCAAAATATGGCAATTATTATCGGTAAGTGTTGCTGCCCAATTGGGTGTTTTGCCTATCAGTTTATTTTATTTCCATCAGTTTCCGGCCTTATTTTTTGTTACCAACTTACTTGTTGTTCCTTTTCTGGGTTTGATTTTAGGCTTTGGTATCCTAGTCATCTTTTTAGCTTTGATAGACTTCTTGCCCAATATTATCGCCAAAGGTTTTGATTGGATCATCCGCTTGATGAATGCCACCGTCGGATGGGTGGCAAAACAAGAGAGTTTTATTATCAAAAACATTCCCTTCGATTCTTTTCAACTCATTTGGGGATACTTGATCATTACTGCTCTTGTGTTGTTTTTATCCAAACCCAAATGGAAAACCATGGTTGTTTTTTTCAGTGGGCTTATCATTTTTCAAGTACGGGGCATTTATAAACAGGTCGAGTTACATCAGAAGGAAACAATAACCTTGGCACATCGCTCCAGAAACACGGTTTTACTGCATCAATTAGGAGATTCACTCGTTATTATCGCTTCGGACACTTTCAATATTGGAAATATAGCGACGGATTATTCCATAGCAGAGCGGATTCAAAAAATGAGTGCCGTTCAGCTCAAGAACAGTTATCGAATTGGCTCTAAAAGATTGTTCGTGGTGGACAGTCTCACCGTACTGCCCATTAAAGCAAGGCCAGAGTATCTTTTGTTGACTCAATCATCAAAAATTAACCTGGAACGGGTTCTGGACTCTGTACAACCCAAAAAAATATTTGTGGACGGGAGCAACTACCCAAGCTTGATAAAAAAATGGAAAGCGACTTGTGCACAAAAAGAAATCCCTTTTCACCACACGGGGGAAAAGGGATTTTATACGTTTAAGCTCAATTAAATTAATGCACGTTGCCCATCAACTTTTTGATCAATGGTGAAGCCACTATAACCAGAATTCCCGCTCCAATTGCATATTGGGCTATGAGCATAAATCCATCGGTATAAACACTTAGTGTACTAAAACCACTAATATCGGAATCGGTGCTTTCTATCGCCATTTGTTTACCGATAAACCCTACTACCTGAAATGCAAATGCAGACGACAGGAACCAAACCCCCATCATAAAGGCCACTATCCTTTTTGGTGAAAGGTCCGTAATTTTTGAAAGTCCAACGGGCGACATGAACAATTCACCTACCGAAATCAAGAAATACATTAGCAATAAATAGGTAAAGGGGACAAATCCGTTGTCGTTTGCACTGGCACCACTAATGGCCAATACATAAAAACTGACCCCTGCGAACAAAAGTCCCATACCAAACTTATAGGGCGTTCTTGGGTTAAGTTTCTTTTTGGACAACCATTGCCACATTAAAGAAATCGGAATGGCCAAAATTATGATCCACATGGAATTTAAGGAATTGGTCTGTGAAGCGGTCATAATACCCTCCAAATCCACATTTCTAGCGGCAAAAAGTGTGATCACACTTCCGGAAAGTTCATGAAAACCCCAAAAGATGGTCATAAAGAAGGTTATCAGCACTGCTACAAATAGCTTTTTACGCTCTTCCAATGTGGCTTTGTACATAATGTAGCCCAAGTATACCAAAATGGAGAACCCAATTAGTTTAAATATCACATTTACGATATTCTGGTCTCCAAAAAAAGAACCTTCTACTCCCAATGCTTTGTAAGAGGACAACAAATAAGCAATTACGGGAACCGAGGCAAAAGCCAAAACTGGAACCATTATGCCTTGTTTTAGGCCCATAACCTTTTTCTCTATATTTCCATTCTCTGGAGGGAGTCCTTTATCGCCAAAAACACCTTTTTTGATTCCGCTCCAAAAAACGATCAATCCGGTAAGCATCCCTATTCCTGCCAATCCAAATCCATAGTGCCACCCATATTTGGCCGCCAAATATCCACAAAGCAATGGCGCCACCCATCCACCTATATTGATCCCCATGTAAAAAATGGTGAAGCCCGAATCTTTCTTAGGGTCTCCATCCTTATATAAAGAACCTACAAATGTTGATATATTCGGTTTAAAAAAGCCATTACCTGCAATAATCAAGGAAAGGGCCATAAAAAAGGCGACATCGTTCTCAATGGCAAGTACAAAATGCCCTAGGGACATTAAAATGCCTCCAAGAAATATGGATCGGCGCATTCCAAGAATACTATCGGAAATACGACCACCAATTACCGTGGATGCGTACACTAATGATCCATAGGAGGAATATACTGCTGCGGTAGCGTAATCCCGTTCCATTAAGGCGGCGAAAATTACATCTACCATGTAGAGTGTAAGCAAGGCGCGCATTCCATAAAAACTGAAACGCTCCCACAACTCTGCAAAAAAGAGATAGAACAATCCCTGTGGATGCCCAAAAACTTGTTTCTCGTTCACTGGCTTAGCTACTTCTGACATATTGGTTTTATTTAAAGATTTTCTTTAACAAAATTGGTCATTTTGGTATATAGGTGCAATCTGGTATATCCTCCATAAATACCATGGTTCTTATCTGGGTAAATAGCCCAATCGAATTGTTTATTGGCCTGTACCAATGCCTCTATCATACGCATAGTGTTCTGCACATGTACGTTATCGTCTCCAGATCCGTGAACCAACAAATACTTGCCTTTCAACAATTCAGGGTAGTTAAAAGGAGAGTTATCGTCATACCCCGTTGGGTTTTCCTGGGGAGTCTGCATGTATCGTTCTGTATAAATGGTATCGTAAAAACGCCAAGAGGTTACTGGCGCCACAGCAATGGCCATTTCAAAGGTGTCGTTACCTTTCAGTAAGGCATTGGTGGACATAAATCCTCCATAGCTCCAGCCCCAAATACCGGTTCTGTTCGCATCAATATAAGATCGCTCGCTCAATTTTTGAGCCGCTGCAATTTGATCTTCAACTTCGAATTTGCCCAATTCTTTTTGGGTCACCTTTTTAAAATCGCGCCCTTTTAAACCTGTTCCCCTACCATCTACACAAGCCACAATATATCCTAGAGATGCCAAGTGCTGGTGCCAATAATCGTTGCTGCCCATCCATTGGTTGGCTACTTGCTGCGAACCTGGGCCACTGTATTGGAACATGAACAATGGATATTTTTTATTAGGATCGAAATCTGCCGGTTTGATCATGTACATATTAAGATCGTTCCCATTTATATTGATGGTGGAAAATTCCTTAGGTGAAATCTCATAGCCTTCCAATTTGTTCAGCAAAGCTGAATTATCCTTGATTGCTTTTACCAGTTTTCCATTGGATGCATTGTGCAAGGTAAACCTATACGGAGTTGTTGCACTGGAATATGTATTTATATAATAGGTATAATCGCTACTGAAGGCTGCTGAATTTGTTCCCTCTTCCACGGATAATTCTTTTTTGCGCTTCCCATTGGTCGATATACTGTAAACGCCCCTATTGATGGAGCCGTTTTCCACGGACTGATAAAAAATACGATCGTTATCCTCATCGTAACCATAGTACCTTGTTACTTCCCAAGGACCTTGCGTAATCTGATTTTTCAATTTTCCGTTTCTTCCGTACAGGTACAAATGGTTATAGCCATCGGTTTCGCTTGTCCAGATAAAACTGTCATCATCCAAAAAAGTAAGGTCATCATCAATGTCCACATAGGCATCATCGGTTTCCTCCAATAAAACAGAAAATGAATTATCCTTTGCATTTACGGCATACATTTTTAGGTCGTTTTGATGCCTGTTCAATGTTTGAACGCTCAAATGATCTGGGTGGTTCATCCATTTGATTCTTGGGATATAATATGGATCGTTCAAATTAACGTTCGATATTTTCCCAGAAGCCACATCGTACATGTGCAATGACACGATAGAGTTTTTCTCTCCTGCCTTTGGATATTTAAATTCATGCTGAGAGGGGTACAGGTCCTTACCGTAAACATCCATGGAAAAATGGGGAACCTCGGTTTCATCAAATCTTAAAAATGCGATTTTAGTTCCGTTGCTGTTCCACTCAAAAGCACGGACAAATGCAAATTCTTCTTCGTACACCCAATCCGTCACCCCATTTATGATGGTTCCTTTACTTCCATCAGAAGTAACCTGTTTAGTAGTCCGATTGGCCAAATCCATCACATATAAATTATTGTCCAGGACATAGGCCACTTTACTACCGTCCGGCGAAAGTGTAGGTTCTTGAATTTTGGTCTCGGAAATCTTTACCAGATTTTTGGTGGCAATATCGTACACATAGTAAATTCCGAGCCGGGAACGCCTAAAAATGGGTTCCACTTCTGTGGCCAAAAGCACTTGTGATTCATCGTCACTGAAAGAATATGATGAAAAATAGGGAACAGCATCGGATGATGCCACTATGGTTTCCACTTTTTCCAATGTCTTGTAGTCGTACTTATCCAAACTACTGGCGCGCGGAGAGCGGGTTGTGTTTAATATGGTATATTGAGTACCGTTGTTCATGGATCGTAAAACATCCATGTATTCTGTCCTGAATTCCCCGCCCCAAATTTCTTCAAGGGTTATTTTTTTCTTTTGTGCAGTAGAAAATGTAAATGCTCCCAAAAGGAATAGGAATAGAAAATATTTTTTGTTCATGAAGCGAAAAAAATTGATTAAAAACTCCCAAGTTTACTAATATTTATCGGAAAAATAAACTTTGCTGTTGCGTTTGCAACAATTTTAACCTTTGCCGATGCGCTTCGGTTCCAAAATTTAGATGCGGCTCCTCCAAACGGTCAATATGCGTATCTTTGAACTCTTTAACCCTGCTTTATGAAAACGCCCGTTGAAGGATTTTCCAAACTATCCAAAACCCAAAAAATTGATTGGATAGCCACCAATTGCACTCAGGACCCAAAAGCTGCCAAACAACTCTTGGAGCAGTACTGGAACACCGATCCAAGAGTACAAAAACTGCACGATGAATTTATAGAGAATACCATTTCCAATTATTATTTGCCGTTTGCCATAGCCCCAAACTTTAAGATAAATGGAGAGTTCCTGGCCATTCCCATGGCCATAGAAGAAAGTTCGGTCGTAGCCGCTGCAAGCAAGGCTGCCAAATTTTGGATGGATCGTGGCGGTTTTAAAGCAGAGATTATTGGCACCGAAAAAGTAGGTCAGGTCCATTTTATATTTAAGGGCGAAAAAAAAAGACTCAAAGAATTTTTTATTGCTGCAAAACCTGAACTTTTAAAAAGTGTTGCTTCCATTACCCAAAATATGGAAAAGCGCGGTGGAGGCATCAACGATATTGAATTACGTGACCTAAGCGATAAAATTCAAGGGTACTATCAGCTCCATTGTACATTTGAGACTTTGGACGCCATGGGTGCAAACTTCATCAACTCCTGTTTGGAACAATTTGCCAAAACACTCAAGGAATTGGCCCTTTCTTTTGATGAATTTTCGAACCACGAAAAAAACATTGAAGTAATAATGGGCATTTTATCCAATTACGTTCCCAATTGTTTGGTAAGGGCAGAGGTAAGTTGTCCGGTTTCAGAACTGGACAATTCGGACATGGACGCCGAAGAGTTTGCGCAAAAATTTGTTCAAGCGGTAAATATCGCGAAAGTGGAGACTTACCGGGCCGTGACCCACAACAAAGGGGTCATGAACGGGATTGATGCCGTGGTGCTCGCCACAGGAAACGATTTTAGGGCAGTGGAAGCAGGCGTACATGCCTATGCTGCAAAAGATGGGCAATACTCTAGCCTCACCCATGCCAAAATTGAAGATGGGATTTTTAAGTTCTGGATAGAAGTACCCTTGGCCCTTGGCACAGTAGGGGGCTTGACTTCTTTGCATCCTTTGGTGAAGCTTGCCTTGGAAATACTTCAAAAACCAACAGCCAAGAAATTGATGCAAATTGTTGCGGTAGCAGGATTGGCACAGAATTTTGCCGCGGTTCGCAGCTTGGTCACTACAGGTATTCAAAAGGGACATATGAAAATGCACTTATTGAACATGTTGAACCAATTAGGTGCAACGGAAGCGGAAAAACTACAATTGGTCGCTTATTTTAAAGAGCGGACCGTAACCAATGCCGCGGTCAAAGAGGCTTTTGAAAAAATTAAAGCTGAGTAATGGAAAAGGAGTTTTACAGTAATGGAAAGTTATTGCTCTCGGGCGAGTATGCCATTTTGGATGGAGCATTGGGACTGGCCATTCCCACCAGTTATGGGCAATCGTTGCAGGTAACTCCAAACACCAGTGGTTTTTTGGATTGGACCAGCTTGGACTTGAACAAGAATGTTTGGTTCTCGGCGCAACTCGACCTTACCAATTTAAATGTAGTTGCCACATCGGACAAATCCATGGCCAATACGTTAAAAACCCTATTGTTGGAGGCCAATGCACAAAATCCGTTGTTGTTAACAGACAGTGAGGGTTTTAAAATTGAAACACACCTTACTTTTCCAAGGAACTGGGGGCTTGGAACCTCGTCTACCCTCATAAACAATTTGGCACAATGGGCGCGGGTAGATGCCTACCAACTATTATGGAACGCATTTGGCGGCAGTGGTTACGATATTGCCTGTGCACAAACCAATTCACCCTTGATGTATCAACTAAAAAACAATAAACCCAAGGTAGAAAGCATCGCCTTTGACCCGTATTTTAAAGAATCCCTATATTTTGTACATCTAAATCAAAAGCAAAGCAGCAAAAAGGCAATTGCCAATTATAGGGAGCAACAGTTCGACACTTCCGAGCTGGTTAAAAAGATAACCGACCTCACCCGAGCTATGATCGGAGCAACAACCTTGTCGGATTTTGAGTTGTTTATGGATAGGCACGAAACCGTACTTTCAGCAATATTGAAGATGACTCCTGTAAAAGAGCGCCTTTTCCCTGATTATTACGGAACAATAAAAAGTCTAGGCGCCTGGGGCGGTGATTTTATCTTGGCTACTGGTGACGAAAAATCCATTTCCTATTTTAAATCGAAGGGGTACAACACTGTGATCCCATATTCCAAAATGGTCCTTTAAACCACTTTTTATAATTATTCCCTGAATTCATTTACCCCATTCGTAAACTCAAATCGGGCATTCGTCAATTAACACTAAGCTGAACGTTTTGTTTTTTGCATTTTGATACCAGAAGTTAAAATTGATAGCTATGACATTCTGGGAAATTACACCGTTGTTCACAAAAAATAAAATAGGTCTTTTCACCAAAAAATTGCTTATTCTATTTTCACTCCTATTTTTATATACCGTTTTTATAACCATTTATAATTGGTTTAATTACCACGATAGTTTCTACCAATTACCTGCCTATGCACAACTTTTCCCTCTTGTTGTAAATGCAATCATTATTTACATATTGATTAAGAACCATAATAGTTTAAATGATAAGTCCTTTGAATTGGCCCATGTCCAACAAAAACATAAGTACGAGAAAACAGGGCTTTCCAAAGCACTTTCAATGGAATTAAAAAACAAGTTGGAAAGTGTCATGATAAATCAAAAACTCTACCTTAATCACGAAATACGCTTGGACGATATCGCAACCATGCTGAATATTTCAAGACACCATGCCTCCCAGGTAATCAATGAAAATTTCAACATGAGTTTTTACGACTATATCAATACGTATCGCATTGAGGAGGCCAAAAACAAGCTCTGCAACAATTTTAAAAAATCCTCCGAATCCATTTCCGATATCGCATATCAATGTGGGTTTAACAATCGGGTTTCATTTTACAAAGCCTTTAAGAAGAAAACCAATATCACTCCAAAAGAGTTTGCTCAACAAGCAGCCTAACCATTGCAAGTATACCATTTATTGTTAATGTCAACTTTCTTCGGCAAATGCGTAAAGGTTAATAAGCACTTACATTACATTACATTTCTTTCTTTTTTTTTACATCGCAATCTTCAAAGTGGGAGCTCTAAAACCATACTCCCCAAAAACTCATTGTCAAAAGGGAAATTATTTGAATTAGCCTACAAATAATATTTTACCTCCTGCTTTGTCGAATTGCAATAACTAACTCAAAACTAATTTTATGATAATGAGAAATTATTGGATGATGTTGGTGTTTTTATGCTGTTCCATTACAGCAGCGCTGGCTCAAGAAAAAAATGTAAGCGGTACGGTTACCGACCAAGACGGATTACCCTTGCCTGGGGTGTCCGTTTTTATTGTGGGCACCAATTCTGGAACCCAAACAGATTTTGATGGAAACTATTCTATTATTGCTGAAACAGAACAAACAATCCGGTTCAGCTACATTGGCCAAAAAACGGTGGAAAAGACCGTTGGGACATCGTCCACAATTGATGTGCAAATGGAAGATGACGCTCAGGCACTGGAAGAAGTGGTTGTGACCGCGTTAGGTTTTGAAAAGAAAAAAGATGATGACATTTCATCCTCAACAATTATTAAAACTGATAAAATTTCTAGGTCTGGAGAACCAAATATTGTGCAAGGGCTTGCTGGAAAAACATCTGGTGTTAACATTACCCAAAACTCTGGTGACCCAGGTGCAGGTGCCTATATCCAAATTCGAGGACAAAACACTATTTTAGGAAATAGTTCCCCATTAATTATTGTAGATGGTGTTCCCGTTTCCAACAGCGCATTTGGCGCTGGCACCGCTGGAGTAGTACAACAATCTAGGTTAAACGATATTCCCGCTAGTGACATTGAAAGTGTAACTGTTTTAAAAGGCGCTGCAGCGGCCGCAGTCTGGGGTACTGGAGCAGCCAATGGTGTTGTTGTAATAAATACCAAAAAAGGAAAAGGATATAGTAAGATGTCCATAGACATTACAAGCAGCCTGAGTATTGATGAGATTAACAGAGAACACGAAAAGCAAAGCATTTATGGTCAAGGAGCAGGTGGATCATGGAGTTCGAACGCTTCTGGTCTATCGTGGGGAGATAAAATTGCAGAAAGGGCTGGCGGCAATGACATTTTTGACACATCGGGAGCCTATTTTGTAGGTAACCAAACAGGAAATACCTACTTCCCCGTTACACAAAAGAATAGTACAGAGGTTTTTAATGACGTTAACCGAGACCAAATATTTAGAACTGGTGTAACACAAAATTACTCTGTCGGCATCAACTTTGCTGAGTCCAACTCAAACACTTATTTTGGTTTGGCTAGGTTAGATCAAAAAGGAATCATAAACGGCCAGTCCGATTATGAAAGGAATACCATTAGACTAAACCATTTTAGGAAGCTAACAGATAAGTTTTCCGTTAGAGTAAATACCTCCTATGCGCATTCCAGTTCCAACAGAATACAAACAGGATCTAACCTCAACGGACTTTACCTAGGTTATTTAAGAACAGCACCTGATTTTAACAATACCGACTATGAGGGCACTTATTTTGCTTCCCAAACCGACCCTGTAGGAGTTGCTAATAGTCACAGATCCTACAGAGCAAGACATCTCGGTGAAGCTTCAGCTATATACAATAATCCTGGATGGACCATAAACAATATATCTAACCCCAACGATGTAAATAGATTTACTTTAAGTCCAGAATTAAAATACGATTTAGGAGACAACACAAGTATCACCGCTCGTTACGGATTGGATTTCTACCTCGACAAAAGGAATACATATTTCCCTGTAAACTCAGCAGGTGATTTTTCTCAAGGTGCATACTTTAGAGATGACTACACTGAGAAGATTGAAAACTTAAATATCTTCCTTAATGGCGATATAGAAGTAAGTGAGAATTCAAACTTAAATTGGATAGTAGGATATATGCTCGAATCCAATAGATATAGTAGATTTAGTTCCTCCACTAATATTTTCTTGAATCCAGACCCGGTTAGACAATTAATGAACAATGCAACGAATGAGAACATTCTTGCGGAAGAATACAATAGCCTCAACAGAAAGAACGGAGCATACTATTCATTAAACTTTGGGTACAAAGGTCTTCTTTTGGAAACTACCGGTAGAATGGAAAGAGCAACAACTGTTGAAGACACTAATTTCTTCCCCTCAGTCTCTTTAGGATATGATTTGACTGATAACTTAATCGAATCTGACTTTCTATCCTTTGCCAAACTTAGAGCCTCATATGGCCAAATTGGTATAGAACCACAATTATATTTAGCTAGAGATGTGTTCTTTGCCTCAACTGCCGGTGCTGAAGGATGGGGAGATTTCTTAGATGGTGCCAATTATGGCGGTACCGTAAGAAGAGGCGCAATTAGAGGTAATCCCGACTTAACAATTGAAAAAATAAATGAGTTTGAGGTTGGTGGTGACTTTAGGTTTTTTCAAGATAGATTTAGTTTTGGGTTAACATACTATGACAGGTTGACTACCGATGCCATTTTAGAACTAGAACTTCCCGCCTCAACTGGATACTCCTCGACCTATGAAAACGCTGCCGAGATTTCAAACAAAGGTGTAGAAGTAGATTTCAACTATTCCATTTTAAGAAATGAAAATTGGAAATTGGATTTATTTGGGAACTGGACAACCTATAAAAACATAGTGGAAAAATTACCCAATGTATCTAGATATATCCTAAACGGATTTACCTCAACGTCCTCTGCTGTCGTAGAGGGAGAACCCTTTGCCGCAATTTATGGAGGTCGTTATCTAAGGGATGATAATGGAGCCATCCAATTGGATGAAGACGGATTTCCCCTTATTGACGCTGAACAAGGCGTTATTGGAGACCCTAATCCAGATTGGAGAGGTGGTCTAGGTATGTCTTTGGAACACAAAGGATTTAAGTTTTCTTTCCTATTTGAAACCAGCCAAGGAAACGATATGTGGGGAGGGACTTCGGGAGTATTACATTATTTTGGAATACACCCAAATACCGCAGTTGAAACGGTTGCGCCAACAGATCTACCAAGATATTCTGGAGGGTTTGGTGGAATAATACCTGCTGGTACCACGTTCCGGGGCTCAATTGGTGACTTTGGCGGCGGACCAGTAGCCCTCGAAGAAGGATGGTATAGAACCGATGGCGGTGGGTTTGGAAACTTGGATGAGCAATTTGTTCAGGACGCCTCATGGACCAAATTAAGAGAAATAAGCCTTGCCTATTCAGTCCCTAGGGCCTTCCTAGAATCAACATTCTTAAATAGTTTAGAAGTAGGTATTACGGGCAGAAACCTATTATTAATTACTGATTTTGAAGGTGTAGACCCTGAAGTAAACCTAACGGGGGCATCAAAAGGTAGAGGTTTAGATTATTTTACTAACCCTGCGACCAGAAGTATAATTCTCAATTTAAAACTAGGTCTTTAAGATGAAAACAAAATTTATTTACATATTAACTATTCTTCTTACTCTAACTTCTTGCGAAAGTGTAGTGGAGGATTTAAACGACGACCCCAATAACTTCAATGATACCAGCTTATCACTGATTTTGAATCATGCCATTTTAAATTTGGTAACTGTAGCTGAGTCTGACATGGCTAGATATGCTACAATATTTACCGATCAATTTATGGGGGTTGACAGGCAATACGGAACCTTAAATGGATATAGTGTAACCCAAGCAGATTTTGATGAGCACTGGGAAGATTTATACCAAAGAGGTATTACCCAGGCACAGATTGCCAAAGCCAAAGCCATCGAGGCTACAAATGTGTCCGCTGAAGGCCAAGCATTGATTTTAGAAGGATATTACTTTGCCGAAGCTGCATTGCTATTTGGTGATGTACCATTCTCAGAAGTGAACAACGCAGAAATAACCGACCCTATTTACGAAGGACAAGAAACGGTCATTAACGGTGCAATTTCCCTGATTCAGGAAGGAATTAGCAAAGCCGGCAACACCTCTGCTGCCAATAACGTTATGGCTACAAACTCAACTTGGGGGCAAATTGGCAATGCACTTTTAGCAAGATATTATTTGGCATTGAGAGAATATGGTCTAGCCAATCAAGCTGCAAAGGATGCAAACTTCACCTCAAATGATAATGACTGGTCAATTGTACATTCAGCCGCAAACTTTGGTGAGAATTTATTCTGGCAATTTGAAGTTGAACAAAGGGGGGATTATCTGAAAGTTGCAGCTCCGGGAGCTAATGAGGGAGATCCAGCCAATTTCTCCTATATGTTGGAATTGTTGGATGCCAATCATCCTAATTATAAAGGCAATGCCAAAACGGATGAAACTGTAAGGTATAACTTTTACGCCGATGGTGAAAGTTTAAACACTACAGATGGTTTTGCTGCCCAAACAGCATCATTTCCGGTTGTATCTTTCGAGGAAATACAATTGATCATTGCTGAAACAGAAATATTGGCAAATACAAATAGTAATGCTGCCATAGTAGCTTTAAACCTGGTAAGAACCAACAATACAACAAAGTATGCTGGTAGCCAATATGACCCCTATGTAATTGGTGATTTTGCAGACACCAATGCGTTGCATGTCGAGATTCTAAAAGAGAAGTTTTGTTCCGTTATTGGATTGCCAACTTTCCATGACGTGAACAGAACAAAAAATTTGATTGGCACAACGATAAAAAATGACAATCAAACCACCATCCCACAAAGGTTTTTATACCCTTTAACAGAGTCATCTTCCAACTCAAATGCTCCGGATGTGGTAGGCCTTTTTGTGCCAACACCAATTAATAATTAAATCTGTAGCTTATCCTAAAATAGATTGACATTTTTAATACTTCCATTAAAACCAGAGAAGTTAACTTCTCTGGTTTTTTATGTTTAACTATGTATGCTAGCATAATAACATCTAATAACTTTAATCAAATCAGTACAATATAAATTCTCTATTTTATCAACTCAAACAGGGCATCCATCAATTAGACCCATTAATTTCAAGGCATTTCTTATATGTTTGATACCTATTCATCAAACTATTTATAAGAGATGGCCCAAATCTTTACCAAAATAGGTTATCGATTCCTCCTAGGAACCATATTCCTAACTGCTTCCCAGACCTTTTCGCAAATTGACCCAGCGGTTTCGAATAGGCTCAATGGCTTTATGCGCGAAAACTGCACAACAACATTTAATGAAATTTCCTCCACCCCAGTAGAAAACATACTCAAATACAAAGTCTTCCACATTGTTCAGGAGACCCAAAACATGTATGGTGAAAAGAAGAAAAACATCAATGAATTTATTGTGATCGATACTGGACAAAAAGTAGCAAGTTTTGAACGCGTCCAAGCGAATACGAGCTTGCCTGAACTTACCAACTATATTCGTGAAGATTTTATTCTTGATCAAGAAAGCGCGCACGAATTCCAATCCCTCTTGGATTATATTTATCCCATAGAAGATTGGAAGCCCGACCATAGAGAATATTTTCAAAAAAATGGTAAATGGTACTTCTTACGCGATGCCTATTTCCGCACCAAGCAAGGGTTTGAGGTCACTGTTGATATTCAGGGAAGAATCACGGATATCTGCTATAAAATGAAATGGAACGATTCCGAAAGCAAATAACTATCTTGAACAAACAAAAATGCCTCCCGTTCGGGAGGCATTTTTTATATTCTGTATGGCTATTTCTTAGTAGAATGTAGCTCTCTTATCTTCTATCTCAGCCTTATCTTTTAAGGCATTGTAAACCGAACCGTTTACCCTTGCAGCAGCACTACTTTGCAAATTTTGTGCATAGGTACTGTAATTTTCAACATCTGCAGCTTCGGTTTTATTGGTCACTTTGATCATAAAAACCCCTGAGTTGCCTTCGATCAATTTGGATGTTTGGTTTACATCCAGGGCAAAGGCACTTCCTACAACCAAAGGCTCTCTACCGGCTCCTGGAATGGTAGGAGAAGACAAAGTCACCGCAGAGGCCGTGCTAACACTTACATTATTGTCGGATGCAATGGCTTCCATAGCCTTACTTTGGTTGGCCGAAATGATCTGTTGTGCCTTGCGCTCTTTTCTGATTGCAGGCAATGCGGTAGCAGAAGCATCCTCGGGCGCCATAAGACCTTTTTTGTATTTTTTGGTCAATTGCACCACAGCATATCCATTGTTCACATTAAACCGTCTGATATCACCAACACTGGTATCTTCGTTAAACACCCATTGTACAATACTACGTTGTGAACCGAGCCCGGGAAGATTTTCTTCCATTTCCTTGATTTTATTCACTGGTCGAACAGTGTAAGAACTTTCTCTTGCGATATCACCAAAATTTTCGGGTTCTGCATCCAAAACGGCCATTTCAAATTTGGTGGCATCGGTAAACAAGGTGTTTATGGTTTCCTCGGAGGGCTCTATCTCCCTCGCCAAAGTTGCTACCTGGATCACATCTTGCTTATCGTCCACTTTGATCACGTGGTATCCGAACTGTGTTTCCACCAAACCTATGGTTCCCGTTGGGTTTCCAAAACAAAAATCGTTGAACTCGTCTGCCATTACACCTTCTTGGAAATACCCAAGGTCACCTCCACGTGGGGCCGATGGACCATCCGAATTATCCCTTGCCAATGTTGAGAACAAGACACCTTCTTTTTTGGCTTCTGCCAATAGTCTCTTGGCTTCTGTTTCGGCCTCTTCTTTAGTTCTGGTAATCGATGGATTGGCACGCTCTGCACCCTCCCAAGTAATCAAAATATGGCTTGCCTTAACGGTTCCATTGGCCTTTCTGTCCATTACTTTGGAAATTTTGTAAAAATCCCCATCCTTGTACGGACCATAAATATCACCAACATTCATTGCCATAAGTGTATCGGCCACAACCGTGGGCAAATCGTTCTTGGCTTTGTAGATGGTATCGAATTTAGTGTCGGAGTAGCGGTCCAAAAATGCGGCCATCGCTGTTGTATTTCGGAATCCGGCAATGGTATCGTTAGCGTCCTTTGCTTCTGAATATTCCACAGAATCGTCCAATAGAGCGGTAATACCTTCTTTTACATTGTTGTCATCTTCTGCGGACGGCTTTTCTTCAAAATACACAAATCTGATGTCGCGTGCCTTTTCCTGCTGAAACTTGGTCTTATGGTCGTTGATATATGCCTGTATATCACTTTTGGACACATTGATAGTGCTATCGGGTATTGAAGTAAAAGGAATACGAACGTACTGAAGGTCCACTTTATCGTTGGACATATCGTAGTCCAGTTTTCCTTCGGTCAAGGTCGCAGTAACTCCTCCTTTAACCAAATTAAAGTACATACGTTCTTTGGCAGCTTGAATGATGGAGGCCTCGTCCTGCAACCAAGCATCATATCGCAAAGGATCGTTCGCTTTCCAATCGGCAATGGCGCTTCTGAACACTTCTTCGTTAAAGATTCCGTTCTCATCTTGGAAATCCGGAATTTGAGCGTAGCCGGATGTTCTTACGAACTCAACGATTTGATCACTTTCCACATCGATTCCCAAATCTTCGAATTGCTGGTTCAAAATGGTCTTTCTTACTTCTTGATCGTACACCATGTTCACCAATTGGGTAGATGATACCGTTGGCCCATATCGTCGAGAAGCTGTTTCTACCTGAACTCTAAACTCATCAATAGGAATATTTTCCCCATTAACTTCAGCGACCGTGGAACCTACTTTTGTTCCAGAAAAATTATCACTGCTGAATACTCCGGATATTACGAATGCGAACAACGCCAAACCAATTATTAGAATTAGAACTGTTGTCCGTTTTCTAATATTCTCTAATATTGCCATTTTACTGCTTGTTTTCTTTAAATTCAGTGGGCGAAAATACCACTTTCTTTTCAAATAGGAAAGCTAAAAAAAGGGTGGAATATATTAATCTTCAGTCTGAACCACCACACTTACCAAATCAATTTTGGTATTGGATACCTCCAATATTTTAAAGGTGAAATTATCCACGGTTACTTCTGTATCCTTTTCGGGAATCTCGCCTGTATGGTTTACGATCAATCCGCCCAATGTTTCGTACTCTTCACCCTCGGGAAGCTCCAATTTATAGTTTTCGTTAATGTAATCCACCTCCATACGGGCAGAAAACTTAAACTCGTTCTCACTTATTTTTTCTTCGTGTAGGTCGGTGGAATCGTGTTCATCCTCGATTTCGCCAAACAACTCTTCTATAATATCCTCTACTGTAAGAATACCGGATGTGCCACCGTATTCGTCCAAAACCACGGCCATACTTTTACGTTTTTTAGTAAGTACGTTAAGAATATCCTGTATCAACATGGTCTCTGGAACAAATTCCACCGGTAGGAGAATACTTTTTATGGTCTTGGGTTTTTTAAATAGCTCATAGGAATGGACATAGCCAATTATCTCATCTATACTTTCTTTAAAAATCAAGATTTTTGAATACCCCGTTTCCGAAAAGAGCTTGGCCAAATTCTTAGGAGTCTCGCTCTGCTCCACTGCTACGATCTCGGTCCTGGGAACCATGACCTCTCTTGCCTTTACGGTTGAAAACTCCAGTGCATTCTGAAAAATCTGAATCTCGGAATCCACATCGTCCTCTTCTTCCACGGTCTCCATTTGCTCGGTTATGTAGTCCCCCAATTCCAGTTTGGTAAAAGAGAGTTGCATATCATCTCCATCGGTTTTAAAGAAAACCCTAAGTATAAAGTCGGATACTTTAATGACAAACCAAGATATAATGGAAAAAAGCAGGTAGAAAAAATAAGCAGGTACGGCCAAGGCCTTTAATAATGCGTTTGCATAGATCTGAAAAAATACTTTGGGCATAAACTCGGCGGTGAGGAGTATCACCAACGTAGAGATCACCGTTTGCGATAGCAGGCTAAAATCCGTCAACAAAACATTTAGAAACTGATAATTGGTAGGCAACAAACCTTGGAACCATTCCATTAACAGGTCACCCATAAACAGACCATAGATCACCAAGGCGATATTGTTTCCAATAAGCATGGTGGCTATAAACTTTGAAGGCTTGTCCGTTAGCAAGGTAAGCACCTTGGCCAAAAAGCCTTCTTGCTTTTTCTCTATTTCAATATGAATCCTATTGGCTGAAATGAAGGCTATTTCCATTCCAGAAAAAAATGCCGAAAACAGCAGGGAAAGTACGATAATGATGACGGAGGGGTCCAATGCTACTTTTTATTATCCGAATTGCGCTGTTCAAATCGTTTTCGATACCTTCTTCTAAAGAGGAACATTGCCACAGATACTACCGCGAAGAAGATAAAGATATAGGTCTCCTTTGGATTAATGCTCCAAAGTGCTGCGATCTTATAAATAGAAATCACCGCTACGGCCAAATAAAGGTATTCAGTATATCTTAAAATTTTGATCATCTTATTCTTCTTCTTTAATCGTCATTAGCCCAAATGTTTTGTGGGCCTTAAAAAAAGTAAAATCCTTATTAAAATCCATCCCTTCACCATCCATTACGGTTCCATCTTCGGGATTTGTGTACTTAAAAGTGGATTCTGTAAATATCCAATTGTTCTTTTGGTCGAAAAATAACTGGTCGGTTTCCAGTTTTTTTCCGTCGTGGGTCTCTATGACCACATTTCCTTGCAAATCTATCAAATTAGTTTGTGAATATTGGATTCCATAATCCGCAACCACTGTACTTTTTTGATTTTCGTCGTCGTAAAACTCCACCTGAAGTCCTTCGGGAAAGGTTTTAAACTTGAATCTTTGATTATCAAAATCCTCGGACAACGGACTGGACAAAACGGCAATCCGTTTGGAATGTGCAGAATCCTGCGTTCCCATGGCCTCTTTGGTCTCAGTATAGGTCAAGGTAAAATTATGGGCCACTCCTTGCGGATACAATGGTTTTACGGCTTCTTCACCTACTCTCCGGTAGTCGTCCCCACAGGACATAAAAAGCATTGCCACGGTAAAAACCGTGGCAAAACTGTTTAAAATATGTTTGGATGTTTGTTTCACCTTATAAACTAGGTACTTTAACACTGCCTCCTACCCAACAGCTAAAGGTAATGGTCTGACCGGCTTTTCCTGAACTAAAGATCATTTCTTTGGTGGGAGCCTTTGCACTGTAACTTGCGGCTGTTTGGTTGGCACGTCCGCTCAATGCGGGATCAACCCTACCTGCCTTTCTTGCCATTTCGGCTGCTTTCCAGTACATCGCTCTTTTCTCGAACGGTGTGCTACCACAATCGTTGGCACTGGTCGCGTAAAGGTTGGCAATCAACAAATATGCTTTACCATTTGCCGGGTTGGCCTCGGTAGCTTTAAGTGCGTAGCTTCTTGCTTGTGATTTACTAGACCTTCTAACGGTTGTTGCAATCTTGTAAAGAATCTCAGATTTTTTGTACGCATCGGTTTCCAATTCCACAGCTTTATTGAAATCGGCCAAAGCACCTTTTGTGTCACCTGCTTTTTGTTTTAATACACCGCCATACATATATGCATCTGCTGATGGATCCAAAGCCAACTGGGCCTCGAACAACTTTCTGAACATTGGGTCGTCCGTACATTCTTTGGAGAACATTCTACCCACGGCACGCTTTACCCATTTTACGTCGTCCTTTTTCTCATCAAAGCTTTTCTCGTACAATGGAATTAGGTTATCGCAATCTGCAAGAGCACCTAATTTGGAGTCTACACTGCTTGCCACCTTACCGAATGATTCGGAGTTTACCGTGGCTACCCTAAGGGTTCTTTTTTCTTTGGAGGTCAATGTTCCCAAAGAGTCTTTTGGAAGAAGCTTGGTTACCACATCGGTCAACTTTTTATTTTCTTCTTCAATTTTTCCCGTGACATCATCGTAGGTATTGAATACATCCTGAAGGTCTTTTTTACCAGACCCGTGCAAGTCCACTAAACTTGAGAAGTATAGGTACAATGCTCTCGGATTGGTGAAATTGGCCTGATCTTCTTGGAAGGCCTTGTCCAACAAGTTGAACAATTGCTCGTCCGATGCCATTTTGTTCTCGTACATCAACAGTGCTTTGTCTATAGCTACACCTGCTTTGCTGTACTTGGTAGGGAAATATTTTAGGCTGTTATCGTACAACGCCATCAAATCCTGAATAAAGGCATCTTTCTCTGCTCCTGTGGAGCTATCTATTTTTGCCTTTAGGATACGCTCTCCATAGGAGAAATTCGCTTTGTTGATATCTGGGCAACTTTCGTAAACCATTTTCCATGGTTCGTAAGCTGCATCGTAGTTTTTCACCTTTACGTGTTCTGCGTAAATAGACAGATTGGTCATACACTCGGGGTTCTGTGCTTGTGCCATACTTAATCCCGCCAACATCGTGACCATTATCATTGTTAAGTAGTGTCTCTTTTTCATCTTACTAATTTTAAAGCTGTTAAAGTACAAATTTTCATTAAAAAATCCTTCAATAGGACTTTCTATGGGTGGTTATTTATTAATTTTTCAAAAAATGGGCTTTTAATTTATTTTTCTTTGCTGAAACCATCTATCATTTAATGATAAGCCCACATTAACTTTGAAATAACTTTCCTCTATAAGGTTAGCATCGGTTGTTCCACGTCTTCCCAATTCAAATCCTAGGTTAAGATTGGAGAAGGATGACCCCAGCGGTAGACCAAGTCCAAAAGTTATGCCAAAATTATTTATTTCTTTTTCGTTCACTACCAAACCGCTTACATCGTAACGTAGGCCCGCACGATAGGTTACGCGTTTAAAGTAGCCCGATAATGCCCGGTAATCCGGCACCCAATACCCTCCAAAGGCGTAGGTGTTCGCATCGGAATAGGTTACATTTTCGAGTCCTAAAAATCTATTTTCAAAATCGCTCATTTGCTGAAAACTGTACTCTGCTCCTAAAAACCATTTCTTATTTTCACCAAAACCAAGACCCAAAGTGGTCCTAGTAGGGATTTTTAATTCGGTATTCCTAAGGTTGGAAGCATCCAAATCGACATCGACCACCTCAACATTGTTTCCATTGGAAAGCGAAAAAGACCCCAGGGTCTGCGTGTTTTTAGACACTAAATTCCCTTGCGTGTTGACCAAAACCGAAGTATACAGCGTGTATTTATCCTTAATGGTAGGGTTGTAATTCAAGGCATATTTAAAATCGTATCCATTTATTTTGGATTCGCGATTGTCCAATGTCCCAAACTGGACATCTTCCACACTTTGTATCCTCTGATATTCCAGGTTTCCAAAGTTATAGTTGACCGTTACCCCCAAACTTAAATTTTTAATGGGTTCAAACCCGACAGACGCGTACAATCGGTTTATACCTCCATCGCCTTCGTAAATATTGGTCACTTCGGCACCTTGTGCATTGTCCATCACCGAGTTAAGGCTATATCCTATCGAGGAGTAGGGCATTATCCCAAATCCGACTCCCAATTTATCCGCTATGGGAAAACCAATGGACAGATAATCTAAATTGGTCACGGATAGATTCTGCTCTTCGTTGAAGTCTTTTAGTCGGTATTCCCTATGTGAAATACCTGCCGTGTATGTGGTCAATTTTAGCTTGGAGTATGCCGCCGGGTTGGACAAATTGATATGGATACTATCTCCGTACATACTTACACCGCCCATCATTTGGTTATCTACCGTCCCGTTGTTCCGATGGTCGCCCACTCCAAAGTAAGAGTATGGCGATATTGTTCCATTTTGTGCGAACAGACCATGGGCCACCACGCAGAAAAAAGCGATCAAAATTTGTTTAATCATTCAGTTTGTGTTGTATTCCAGTAGGCAATTTAACCCCTCCAAGAGAAATTTGGAGTTCGCAAATATGGTGTTTTTTAGCCTTTTGTCAAAAAAATGGGAGTCTCCGCCTGTTAAAATAACTGTTAAATCTTGAAAACGAGATCGATATTGATCGATAACACCGTCTACCTCTTGGACTACACCATTGATTACACCACTGTGCATGCAGGATTCGGTAGAATTCCCGATTATATCCAAAAACTCATCTGGCTTTAGCAAAGGTAGTCCGGCCGTTTGATTGTGCATGGCATTGTACCTCATTTGCACGCCCGGGGAAATAGCTCCTCCGACATATTCTCCGATATTGTTCACCAGATCGTACGTTATGCACGTGCCCGCATCGATAACCAAAGTATTCCCCCTTGGGTTGTGGTGATACGCTGCGGCAGCCAGGGCAACTCTATCCACCCCTAAGGTCTGTGGCGTGGCATAACTGTTTTTAAATGGGACTCTGGATGCATTGGTAAGTACGTGCACTTTGCAGAAAAGAGCAACCACATCCCGCTCTTTTCGGTCCAATTTACCCACAGACGATAAAATAGCTTGGTTGATCTGCGGATATTTTTCGAAGAGTTCCTTGATTTTTGATAAAAACAAACCGGATTCCGTTGTTTGATGAAAAACAATCCTTCCGTTCTCAAAAACAGCGAATTTGATAAGTGTATTACCGATGTCGATGACCAAGTTCATATTACAAAGATCGGGAATTGAAAAAAATCGGCACCTTTTTTTCGGGTTTTTGTTTGTATATCCTAATTTTGAAATTATATTTGCACCCGCTTTAGGGCATGGTACCTTAGCTCAGTTGGTAGAGCAACGGACTGAAAATCCGTGTGTCCCTGGTTCGATTCCTGGAGGTACCACTTCAAAAATCCGTAACAATCTATTTTTTAGTGAGTTACGGATTTTTTGATTTATAATTGTACTGGATTTGTATTGCTCATCTTTCTTTGCAGCCAATCATTAGTCTATCTCAAAGCATATTTTCTAGCTTCTTATCACCATCTTTTGAATTCACCTAATTATCTAAGATTAAGTCTTAATGCCATTTCTTTATCGCATACACCTGCCCCTATATTTAAGAAGAATTATTATACCACAATAAAAGATAACCTATATGACATAGTTGAACTTTTGGTTATTTTTATCAAACTTTGACTTATTAAGTAAATTCTTATCACTTAATTGAAAAACGAAAAACAGACACGTAAGGAATTAATTGACAAGCGACTTGCTGATGCGGGATGGAATGTTACAGATTTCACCCAAGTCATTCAGGAATTTGATATTGAGGTAACTCCCAACTATGAAACTTCCGAGCCTTCACCTTTTTATGGTCATCAATTTAGCGATTACGTCCTTTTGGATCGAAGGCAACAACCTATCGCAGTAGTTGAAGCTAAAAAAACTTCTGTAGATGCTCGAAAAGGTGAAGAGCAAGCTAAACAATATGCTTATAATATAAGTAAGCAATATGCTTGCGACCTGCCTTTCTGTTTTTACACGAATGGGCATGATATCTACTTCTGGGATTTAGAAAATTACCCTCCAAGGAAAATTTATGGTTTCCCAACACTTGGCGATTTAGAAAGATGGAACCATATACGAAAGAGAAAAGGACATCTTGGTGAAGAAATTGTCAATACCTTAATTGCTGGCCGACCATACCAAATCAAGGCTATAAGGGCATTAATGGAAGGTATTGAAGCTAGAAACAGGAAATTCCTTTTGGTAATGGCAACAGGTACTGGTAAAACAAGAACTACCATTGCATTTATAGACACATTAATAAGATCCAACTGGGTGTCAAGGGTATTGTTTCTTGTGGATAGAATTGCCCTAAGAAACCAAGCTAGAGACGCCTTTAAGGAACATACTCCAAACTATTCCACTTGGCCAAACGACGGAGAAACCTCTTTTGATCCCAAGCGGCGAATCTATGTCTCTACCTATCCGACCATGCTCAATATTATTGAAGGTGACAAAACGGATATTTCTCCCCATTTCTTCGATTTAATCGTAGTAGATGAAAGCCACAGGTCAATATACAATGTCTATCAGGGAATATTGGATTACTTTAATACAATAGTTCTTGGATTAACAGCTACACCTACTGATGTTATCGATCACAATACATTCGAACTATTTAATTGCGAAGATGGTTTGCCAACATTTGCCTATACCTTTGAAGAGGCCACTAATAATATTCCAAAATATCTAAATGATTTTCAAGTACTAACCCTTACTACTAAATTTCAAAAAGAAGGAATTCGCAAAAGTACCATTTCATTGGAGGAGCAAAAAAAATTGATTGCTCAAGGAATTGAAGTCGATGAACTCAATTTCGAAGGATCTCAACTTGAGAAACAGGTAACCAACAAAGGCACAAATGCATTGATAGTAAAAGAATTCATGGAAGAATGCATCAAAGACCATAATGGTGTCCTCCCGGGTAAAACAATATTCTTTAGTATGACAAAAGCACACGCTAGAAGAATCAAAGAAATTTTTGATCAACTCTATCCGCAGTACCATGGAGAATTGGCCAAAGTGATTGTTTCAGATGATTCGAGAGTATATGGCAAGGGGGGGCTTTTAGATCAATTCAAGAATAATGATTTGCCACGTATTGCGATAAGTGTTGATATGTTGGACACTGGAATTGACATACCAACTATTGTTAATCTTGTATTTGCCAAACCAGTCTATTCCTACACAAAATTCTGGCAAATGATCGGTCGTGGAACAAGAGTTTTAGATTCTGCTAAAATTAAACCATGGTGCAAGGAAAAAGATAATTTCCTGATTATTGATTGTTGGGACAACTTCGATTATTTTAAGCTTAACCCTAAAGGCAAAGAGTCAAAACAACAAGTCGCCCTCCCTGTTAGACTTTTTCGATTGCGGCTAGAAAAGCTAAAATCTGCCCAAGAAAATATTGCTGAAGAGATTATTGTTAAGGAGAAACAGAGACTTAAGGACATGATTGAGGCTCTACCCATCAAAAATGTAGTGGTTTTGGACGCCAAATCTCTGCTAGATAGAGTTTCCGAGGAATCCTTTTGGCTAAATATTACTGAACAGAATATACAATTATTGGAACAATCAGTAGCTCCTTTAATGCGAACTTTAAGTGATGTTGATTTTTTAAGTATGCGATTTGAAAAAGATATTGTAGAAACTTCTATTGCCATACTGAAAAATGATGCCGAAGCCCTGGCGGCCATGGAAGACGTGGTAACTGCACAGATATCAGAATTGCCCTTATCATTAAATATAGTTTCCAAAGAAAAAGACCTAATATCAAAATCGTTGAGAGCTGCGTTTTGGAAAAAACTAGATGAAGAAACACTCGACTTGTTGCTCACTAAACTTTCCCCATTAATGAAGTACCGAAAACAAAATGAAAGCCCGTCTGGTACTAATCAAATATCTATCAATATCAAAGATGAATTAATTAAAAAAGAATATATAGAATTTGGCCCGGACAATGAATTAATGAGCATTACAAGATATAAAGAAATGGTTGAGAATTCCATTAAAGAAATGACTTCTACTAATTTAATACTACAAAAAATAAAATCAGGACAACTGGTAACCGATGATGAAGTCCAGCAATTGGTAGAACTACTTTCCGAGAAGGATCCATATATTACAGAAAGCTTACTTAAGAAGGTTTACAATAATAAAAAGGCAGCTTTTTTGCAGTTTATTAAACATATTTTAGGCGCGGAAAATTTAATTTCATTTTCGGAGGAGGTTTCAAATGCTTTCACCATATTCATCCAAGAAAATACAACACTATCTCATGATCAGATTCAGTTTTTAGACATCCTTAAAAATTTTATTATTGAAAGAGGGCAAGTATCTAAAAAAGACATGGTTAGTGCGCCTTTTACTCAATTACACCCCAAAGGAATTTTAGGGTTGTTTCCTCCAGATCAAATAAATAAAGTAGTACAACTAACAGAAAAAATAGTAGCATAAATGTTATCATCCGAATTAAAATCCAAAATCAATCAGTTGTGGGACATGTTCTGGTCTCGTGGTTTGTCCAATCCTATTCAAGCCATAGAACAAATGTCTTATTTGTTATTTATGAGACGATTGGACCAAATGGATTCTGACGAACTTGAAAAACATCAATTCTCAGGAACAGGTTATGTCTCTATTTTTAAAGGGGAGTGGGACACAGGGAAAAAAGATGGAGAAAACAAACCTATTTTCATTCCTAAAGAAGATTTAAGATGGTCAAAATTCAAGGAAAAAGAACCTCAAGAAAAATTTGAATTTGTAAAGGAGCAGGTCTTCAGTTTTATCAAAGGACTTAATGAAGACCAATCGCAGTTTTCTAAACACATGGAAAGTGCTGTGTTTTTAATTCCAAGCCCAACATTATTAGAAGATGCCATTAATTCAATAGATGAAATTTTTGAATTCATTCAAAGTGATCGGAACAGAGGACAAGAATTTCAAGATACTCAAGGTGATGTATACGAATATTTACTAAGCGAACTAAAAGAGTCAGGTAAAAATGGTCAATTTAGAACTCCAAGGCATTTAATTCGTTTTTTGGTAGAGCTAATTGATCCAGATTTAAATGATCGTATTTGCGATCCTGCAAGTGGCACAAGCGGATTCCTATTATCTGCTTACCAATACATTTTAGCTAAGCATACGAGTAAAGACATATTAAAAGAAGATGAAGATGGCTTTTGTAATGGCAAAGGCGATAAAATAAGTAATGAACAATATTGGAAAAAGCTTTGGACAGATACATTTTTTGGTTTTGATATAGATCCTACTATGGTTCGAATTGGTTTAATGAACCTAATGCTACATGGAATTAAAGTACCTCATATTGAAAATGCTGACACCTTATCCAAAAAATATGAAGAACAGTATAAAGATGGAGAGTATTCTGTAGTATTAGCAAATCCACCATTTACAGGTAAGATTTCTAAAAACGATAAAAGCGATCAATTTAGAATTAATACTAATTCAACAGAGTTATTGTTTTTAGATCGTATTATTAAAATGCTACAAACGGGTGGTAAAGGTGGTGTAATAATTCCTGAAGGCGTATTATTTGGTTCTACCAAAGCCAACATACAATTACGAGAATTGTTATTAAAAGATTGCCAGTTAGAAGCTGTTATTTCTTTGCCGAGTGGGGTGTTTAAGCCTTATACAGGAGTTAAAACAGCAATGTTACTGTTTACTAAAGCACAGCATGATAGTCAAAACTTTCATACCGAAAAAGTATGGTTCTATGAATTAAGAAGTGATGGTTATTCTCTGGATGATAATAGAAGACGACTAAAAGATGCACCTTTACCTGTAGCCGTTAATAATTTTAGAGATCGAGCACAAAAAAGTAATATGGCAGAACGTGAAGGTCAGCATTTTTATGTGCCGCTTGAAGAAATCAAAGCCAATGATTTTGATTTAAGTTTTAATCGCTACAAAGAGTTTAGATACGAACAGCAAACATATGATCCGCCCAAAAAGCTATTAGATGAGTTAATGAATTTAGAACAAAAGATTTTAGAGGATATGAAAGAATTAAATGATCTAATCGGATGATAAGTCAAGAATTCAAATTAGAAAATGTAGCTAAACAGATTAGAGGTGTATCATATAAAAAAGACGTTGTAAGGGAAGAGCCTTTTAGTGGTTACATTCCGCTTTTACGAGCCAATAATATCCAAGATGACTTCAAGTTAAATACAGAAAATCTCATTTACATTCCAAAAAGTATTGTAAAGCAACACCAAATACTAAAAAAAGGCGATATTATTATAGCTGCCTCTAGTGGAAGTAAAAATTTAGTGGGAAAAGCCACTGGTTTTGATTTACCTCAAGAATTTACTTTCGGAGCATTTTGTAAAGTACTAAGACCAATATCTTCTGTTATAAGAGTAAAGTTTTTATGGTATTATTTTCAGAGTTATAAATATAGATGGTTAATATCTAATTTGGCAGCTGGGGCAGGTATCTTGAACATAAGAAACTCACACTTAAATGAAATAACTTTTACTGCACCAAAAGATTTAAAAGAACAGGATAATATTATTGCCACATTAGATAAATCCAAAGGGCTTATTGATAAACGCAAAAAAAACATTGATCAATTAGATGAACTTCTTCGTTCGACTTTTTTGGAGATGTTTGGAGAACCTGTATTTAATTCAAAAAAATGGAATGTAAATACTTTGGGATCTACATTAAAAACAATAATAGATTATAGAGGTAAAACGCCACCTAAATCTGATTCGGGCATTCTACTTATTAGTGCCGCTAATGTTAAAAATGGCAAATTAAATTTTAAAGTCAAAAATTATATTTCCGAAGAAAACTATAAGACTTGGACGAAAAGAGGATTTACAGAACCCAACGATTTATTATTTACTACAGAAGCACCTGTAGGTGAAGTGGCCTTATATCCAAAAGAAGGTGTTTTCCAAATTTCAAGAAGGGTTATTGCGTTAAGAGTTAAAGAAAATTTAATTGTGCCTGAATTTTTATTATATCAACTACTAGATAAAAACTGGCAAGGAAGATTATCAAATTATTTTAGGGGGTCAACAGTTCCTAGAATTCTTAAACCTGATATTCTAAATCAAGAAATAATTATTCCTGATATAAAAGCTCAAATAAAATTTAAGGATATTTATAATTCTATTCAAGTTTTAAGAATGAAGTTTAGTGATGGTTTACAAGATTCCAAAGACCTATTTCAATCTATTCTTCAAAGAGCATTTCATGGTGATTTATTGGTAGATACAGATTTACAATTGGACACTTTTTTAGAGACTAAGGATTATGAAACAATCGAAAGGGATGAGGTTCTTATTCAAAAGTTAATAGATCGTTTTAATATTCATAATAACATAAAAAATGTGCAGGACAAAGAAGAAGATGACTTTTCATTTGAGTCATTTGAAGTTTATGAAAATGCAAAAGAAGCATTATTTCATTTATTAAAAGTGGGCAAAGCGGAACAAACCTATGATGAAACATTAAATCAAACTACTCTAAAAGTGACATGAAGCTATTAAGGCTACAAATAAACAGTGATTTTAGAAGTCTTAAAGCTGGCTTTGAGCTGCAATTTAGAGATGTTTCGAACATTGAAGATATGCGAGGCTTTCGTCCATTTTGTTTTGCAGGTTTAAATGGTAGTGGAAAGTCTAATGTTTTGGAGGCATTGGCAAACATTTTTTATCACCTTGACTTATGTGCCAGCCGTTTTAAACCTCGAGCTTTTGAGTCCTTTTTTGATCCTTGTATAAACGTCAATGGACCAAATGCTTTTGAATTAGAATACATAATCTTTCCCAAGAGCGAAAATGAAACTATAGAAGGTTATAATCTTATAAGGATTGTAAAGCAAAATGATAGTATTCCAGTAATGTATCACACCTTTCATTCATTAACGAATGCATCATTAAATGAAAAGATAGAGATAAATAATATTGATATTGTTGCCCCAGAGGATCAAAAAGACTCGGCTGAAGGTAAGAACTTTTTACCTGAATTAGTGGTTGGTTATTCATCTGGGGAGAATGAGATATTAAGCATTCCTTTTATAAAGTCCAGGTTGATACATCTTGACGAGTATTCACAATCTTATGCGAGATACGGTTTATTTGGAGTACAATTTCAACGAACGGAAAGCAGTTTGGTATATGTCGATAGTGAAATGAGTCAAGCAGTATTATTGTCTTGTTTAATTTTTGAAGATAAAGAGACAACGCTTGAACCCCTATTACGAGAACTTAAAATAAAGAGGTTACGCAGCTTTAGGATGCATCTAAATGACAGGGTATTATCAATAGCCTTAGATAATGATGGTGCTATGTATCCCAATGTACTGCATCATATGCATGAAAAAATCATTGACCTAAAAAAACTATCGACAAGTTGGTTTGAAGAAAAAGCAACTGACAAAGGATTTGGTCAGGATACGGAAGAACAAGAGACTTCAATTATTAAACTAGATTTTTTTGTTGATGATGAAATGAAAAAAGCATTTCGAAGCATTTTCACCTCGGCTTTAGATATGTTTCAATTTTTTCAGTTACTATATGAATTAAATAATACATTTTTAGAAATTACAAATTCCAAAGGAGGCATAAAAGAAGAAGTCTATCGTTCAGAAGGATTTTACACAGATGGCAAATTGCCAATTCCTGGACCTGCTGATAAAGTGTTCTTTTTCGAAAATTACCATATCGAAAAATACATTAATAAAGAGAGAACAGAAACAAAAGAGTTATTGTTACGCAATTTTTCAGATGGAGAGCATCAGTTTATTCACACCATGGGAATTTGCTTGTTATTAAAAGATTTAAGAACGATAATATTACTAGATGAACCAGAAACGCATTTCAATCCAGATTGGAGAAGCAAATTCATCAGCATACTAAATGAAAGTATAGAAGCTGGGGGCAGTGATAATATAATGAAAGATGTCTTACTGACCTCTCATTCTCCCTTTATCATTTCAGATTGTTTACCCAACAACGTTATTTTCTTTTCACGTAATGGAGAGTCCCGTTATGTGGAAGCGAAAACAGCTAAAGAAATGGGGTTCAACACCTATGGAGCCAGCGTAAATTATATATTAAAGCACTTCTTCAACACAGAGTTTCTAGGCTCCAAATCGCTTAATGAATTAAAGAAAGTAATAAAAGATGGAAACTTATCTGAATTGACAGAGGCAACAGAAAAGTTTAGTGAGTCAAGTAAAAAACAATTTTTGTATAAACGAATTTATGAATTAACCAATGCTGACGAACCTTCAGAAGATTAATACAGATATTGGTAGAATTCATGAAATTCCATCTCGATTCTTTGAAAGAATTGAAGCATCAGATGAATTTGGCGATCATCTGTTTCCCGAATGGGCAAGACAAGTGTTCGACACAACAACTTTATTCAATCAATTTGAAGTTGTTTATAATAAATACAAGGGTATCGGCAATCAAAATGAAAGAGAACTAATTGTTAGAGCTTTTCAACATGACAATAGAGTTGAGGATCTGTGTAACATTGTAAATGGCATAGATGTTATTGAATTAGGTGAATTGAATGAGTCCATCCAAGATGATTTAAAAACACTCTTTCGATATTTGTATAACACAGCTCTTAATTATCAGGGATATACCAATTTCGTTGGGACTACCGTAAAAGAGAGTATTGATTTATTCAATAAATCTAACAAAGTGCAAATATGTCCGTTTTGTGGAATCGAGGCTTTTTTGAATTTGGAGGGGCAGTCCAGACTTGCTTTGGATCACTGGCTATGTCAAGATTTATTTCCCATGAATTCTGTAAATTTTGACAATCTAATGCCAATCGGCGATAAATGTAATTCAAGGCCAGCAAAAGGAACGAAAAACATTTTAATAGACGCTCCTGAAACTCGTAATAGAGTTGCTGCTTTTTATCCTTATCAACCCAACCATGGACTAAGCACCTCTTTTAATTTTATTAATGAACCTTCTGTTGATGGTATTACTGATGAAGACTGGCAATTTGAAATTCTACCGGCAAATCCCACAGAGAAAAATAAGTTTGATAGTTGGAATACTGTTTTTAACATTAAATCTAGATATCTAGACTATTATAGAAAAAATGTTTTCGACTTATGGGAAGATGATTATAAAGAATTCATTGAGGACGATAATGATTTGACCCATGCGACAACGGTAGAAGAGTTTAAATCAAACCTTAGGATTTACAAATCTGCTTTTCAATTGAAAAAAAGAATTGGTGCAGTCTTGCTACGACCATTTATTGATTACCTACTCAAAGAAGCTGGAAATTCATATCTATTTGGATTGCTAGAAAGTATTAGAAAAAGGTGATAATATTTAGGCATTTAAATATTAGCAAAGCTTTTTTTGATAACAAAACCTACATAAATAAACATCTTTTTCTTATTTTTTATATCTTGAAAAGAAGTTAATTTACTCATTTCCCCCATTTTACATTTGAAAAGGAATATGCAATGAATCTCAATTATCAATTGGATAAGTATTGCATTTATGTGGAGGTCATCTTGATTTAATAAAGATTTTCTTGAAAAATGAATAATGGTCAATCTACATTTCACTTAGGTATAACAATGGCAGGCGCTGTATCTGCAGGAGCATACACTGCAGGCTTTATGGACTATTTGATTGAAGCCCTTGAATTGTGGGAAGAACAAAAAAAAATTATCAGAAAAAAAATAGCTGATAAGACAGAGTTAAGTAGCTATGAAAATAAAATTCCACTACACAATGTTTGTATAGATGTCTTAGGGGGGGCATCAGCCGGTGGAATGGTCAGTATGATCACTGCTCTCTCAACATATTCAAAGTTTCCACCTGTCAAAGAACCTTCTGATACCATGACTGGTAATATCCTTTATGATAGTTGGGTTCTATTAGATGACGATGCTGAAGTGAAAACTTTTGAGAAAATGTTATTTACAGATGATATAGAGAATAGCACTCATGGAACACCTTCGTTTCTTAACTCTAAACCAATTGATAGAATTGCAGATAAAGTCTTTAATGAATTGGTCGCAAAAGAACAAAAAAGGGATAGACCTAATTACATCTCGGAGGACTTAAGAATAATCCTAACTTTATGTAGTTTAAGAGGCATTCCTTTCGAATTTAAGTTCAATCATATAACCTCAGCTAATTTTCCTTTTTCTCCTGGACATAGAATGAGCGATCATATGATAATTGCTCACTTCAAGACTAAGTTTGATACATTTCTTGATAAGGACATTTACCTAGATTTTGACCCATACGATAATGATTCAAAAGAATTTCTAAAACTATGTACCAAAGCGACAGGAGCATTCCCATTAGGCTTGACCCCCAGACACTTTGAAAATAAATTTTCTAAAGAATATATCAAAAACAGTATTCTAAGGAATTTGGATATTAACAATATTCAAAAGTCAGAAATTGATATAAAAATAGATCACAAATATTTTGATTGTACCATAATTGATGGTGGCACAATTAATAACGAACCTTATTCTGAAGTTGTTCAAGTTTTAGAGGAATTATGCCCTACCCACAATCCTAAATTCCCCATGTTCGGAACAATCATGATCGATCCCTTTCCAAACTTTTACAATCAAGACGAAGCTAAACCCGTGGAAGACATATTTACAACTTCACTATTTCAAAAAAACTTTTGGAGTGTCATACCAAAAGCCTATAGCACTTTTAGAGAACAAGTTAGAGTTAAACATAGTGGATACTTTTATAAGGACTACATAAGATTATTAGTGTTTCCTGTTAAATGGGAGCAAAATGGAATTCTTAAAAATCACCCTCCTATATCTTGTGCAGCTTTAGGGGGTTTTGGTGGATTTTTAGACATTGAGTTTAGGAAGCATGACTTTTTTTTAGGCAGGAATAATGCCCGAAATTTTCTTAGAGCCTTTTTCATGCTTGAAAAGAGCCATCCAATATTTAATGGAATAACTCAAGATTCGATAGATGTTTTTAAAAGAAAAATTAAAACTGAGGATGGCATAGAGACATCTTACTTACCAATAATTCCCGATTTGAACTTCATAAAGGATAAGGAAATGAATAATACAAATCCCTATCAATACACGATTGATGAGTTTCCCAAATTAAAAAGGGAATACTTAAAAGAAATTCGACCAAAATTGAAAAGCAGAATCAAAACCATTTTAACTCATGAAATTAATTCCAGTTTAAAAGGTAAATGGTTGATTAGAAACACTATCAAACTAACCAAGGGTTATGTTGCGAAAAGAATTGCAAGCAGCATTTTAAATGCAATAGAGAAAGATTTTACAAATAGAAATATGATAGCCCCAGATTCATAGTTGCTTTTAAAAAAACTTTTTCTATGTCTTACTCTGAAAATTTTATAAGTAACCATTGCGTATCACTGCCAATTATAGGTAGTTCAATATCCAATATATATAGTCAGAATGGTTTTAATATAGAAGATTATTACTTGGACTATAATAACTATAGTCTTTTACATAATCCGGTTAGATATTTCCCGTATTACACAGCATCTAATATAGATGGACGTTTATTTAAAAAAATTGCCAGAGAAGACCTATTTCATTCAGGTAAAGATTATTGGAAAAAAGATAGTCGTATACCTGAATCAACGCAACTCGGAAGTGAATTATACACTGCGGACAAAAGCGATTTTGACAGAGGTCACCTTACAAAACGAGAGGACGTACAATGGGGGAGCACCATATCTTTAGCAAAACAAGCGGCAGTATCCACTTTTTATTATACCAATGCAGTTCCTCAAATAGATAGATTAAATAGAGGGGTTTGGAGACGCATAGAAGATTACATTTTACATTCTGAGGTGATTGAAAATAGTTTAAAAATATCCTTGTTTTCAGGGCCCGTATTACAAAATGAGGACCCTGACTTCGTAACCGATATTAATGGAAGAGTTATTAAACTTCCATACTTATTTTGGAAAATTATTTACTATGAAAAAATAGGTGAACTATATCGCACTGGGTTTCTAACAAGTCAGAAAGGCCTGCTCACTAAAAAGGGTCTAATATTACCGGTTTACCGAAGCACAAAGAATTACCATGAGCCGTTTATGAACTTCAAGGATGCGGAAACTTATCAAGTAAGAGTTAATTTGATTGAAAAAATTACAAGGTTAACTTTTAAAGAAGCCATAGAAGTGTTTGAAGATGACACACCTGAAAAACTAATTCTTTCCGGTATCGACGTTAGAAATTCAACACGTGATACACAACATTCAAACATTATAATAAATATAACCTTATGACAAATAGTAAGGAAGAGATTTTATTTATTAAAGCTAACCCAATTGATACTCCTCAATTAAAGTTAGAAACAGAGGAGAAAAGGATTCGTGAAGCACTTTCCAGATGTAAGGATAGAGAAAAATTTAATTTTCAATCGCGAGGTGCTGTAACTGTAGATCTTCTTCTTGATTATTTACTTGAACTTAAACCCAACATTTTGCATATTTCAGGTCATGGAGGTGATGATAACACCCTTTTTCTAGAAGACAATGATGGTTACAAAATAGAGATTCCGATTCAACAATTTTGTGAGTTCCTAAGTAATTTTTTAATACATGTAAAGTGCGTATTCCTTAATTCATGCCATAGCCTATGCGGCCTTGATGATTTAGAACATAAAATTCCAAATTTAATTGGAATGAAAAAAGAGATAGCCGATGACGTTGCCATCGATTTTTCCGCAGCATTTTATCGATCACTTTTTAGTGGTAAAACCATTAAAGAATCTTTTAAAATTGCTTTGGATAGAATTTCACTTATCTCAGTAGATGATAGTTTAATCCCTATTTTCCTAGAAAATATAAATGAGAATCAAGATGGTAATGCCGTTTTGAATGATCCTGTCAATAATTCCATTTGTGACAAATTGATTTCAATTGAAGAAATCGACCATTTTAAAAAACAAAAAATAAACAGTAATAGAAATTATAGCTTTTTAATCATTCTATTTTTTGTCATTGCCATAACCGCAGGTACTACGTTATATTTTTTTGATCAAGGACTATTAACAACATTAGCTTCAACAGTGGTTCCAGTTGTCTTTGGAGTTTTACCTTTCGTTGAAATTTCAAAAAATAAAGAAAGAATTGAACTAATTGATTTCTATAAATTAAAAAGGAAAAGACTTGTAAATGCAATTACAATTGTTACTTCAGAGGATGTTAAAAGTTTTAATGAGGAGTTTTTTAAAATAATGACCTTATGAGTGAAATCGAAAACAAAATTTCAGAATTAAAATCCAAAAATAGAAAATCCATTATAATATATGTATTGGTTAGTTTTATAGTACTGTTGGCATTTTTATTTCTACAGATTTATTCTCAGAAAATTAAAGTAGAGAAACAAATCACTGAACAACAAATATTATTACTTGAAAATGAAAAAAGATTTCAAGATTATATTTTAGAAGCAAATAAAAATAGGGAAAACACTTTTAAGAATTATACAAACGAAGAGGTCAATTGGATGTTACAAGAGTTAGGACTGATAAAGAGTTTAACGTCTAATGAAAAAGCAATTAATTCAATCGATTCAATTCAAAAAACTTTAAGTACTCTGTCAAAAATTGTTAGTGATACTACAATCATCATCTACCATAAAAGATTAGCTGACAAAAATAATGTTTTAAGAGCGATCAATTCTATAGCAGCCCCCAAATATGAGTTGAATATTAAACCTGCCGAAAATGATCAGGGAAGGTCTACCATTAATACAATGTATTATGGAAGTTTTGTCAAGGTAGAGAATTTGGAATTATTAAAGAACCGATTGGACTCCTTCCATATTAGCATATTAAATATCAAGCCTTTTGAAGAAACCAGTGATTCAAAACTTCAAAACTCGTCAATAGAATTGAAATTCGAAGATACTCGACGTAGTAATGGAGACAATGAAAATCGAAACTATCAAGTTAAAATGTACTCCTTTAATCCCATTATCTCTATGAGAGATAGTATTGCCAACTTTATAAATAGAGCGCAATATCAATTAACAAGATACCCTGACTTAGATGATAAGCCAAGTTCATTTGCCTCCACACCTACGATATTTTATTACGATAAATCAGCAAGATCCAAAGCAATAGAGTTAACAGAAGAGCTTAATAAGCGCTTTAAAACTTTTGGAATAGGATTTAAATATCAAGAAGGTGCATTAATAAATGAGTCAAATTTTAACAAAAAACACACCTTGGTTTTACAATATTCGGATCCCTTGGCAAAAGAAGTTTTTGATGTAAGTAATACTAAATATTTAGTAAAACTTGAATCTCACAAAATACCATATTCAACAAGACAAGATATTTATTTGTTTTTGAGAAAATACGGTTTTCTGAATATTGAAGCTCATAATTATAAAGAAAATAAGCCCTCGTACATGAAAAGCTACTCTTGTATAATATATTATTCTGAAAAATCTAAAGAAAAGGCAATTGAACTAGCCAGAATAATGAAGCTAAAAACAGGTAAGGAATATAAAGTAGAGAAAGACAATATTAGTGAAGGTGATTTGGGAAAAGAAGAATCTTTATTTTCAATACAAAATTTAAGAGATTAAAACCAACACTAATACAATTTAGCTATAAATCCTTATGCTTAAATTCCTTTAAAATTCTGATTTCTATATTACGTCTTCACTTTAAATGTAAGTTACTTCGTAGTTTAAAAATTAAATTTACAATACGTTGCGCACCGAATACTTTATACGCTTAACACATATTTGTAACAGGTAACCTATACAAGTATATTTAAAGAAACAGCAGGAAAAGCGCTAAAAAAAGCGGAGCCGCTGTAAAGCAACTCCGCCATCAACATAGTCAATACAGATTACAAACACAGGTAACCAAATTAAACTCGACTTAAGATATAAGGATAGTTCATTTCGATGGAAGAAAGGTCAGAGCTAAGATTTCTTACAAAATGACCTATTACGGATTTTACAATTCTGTATTCTGCACCAATCTTTTTTGATGCGTGTACGAACATTTCGACATCTTTTATTTTTTCCATTTGTGATGCCTTCGTAGCATACAATTTGAAATATTCCTCATCTAAATGAATTTGGATTTCTCCATTTCTAAAAGAATATAAATCAGAAATTCTATGGGTTACTTTTCTTCCTGCTTCGGAAAGAATGTCTTTGCCTTCTGGTCTGTGCTCGAAATATGAGTAGAAAATATGATTGAAGGGATAAAAAGACAATGTTCTATTTTGTCCCTGAACAAACTTTGTTTGCAACTTTTCCAAACTACTACAATCAAGTTCGATAAACTCTAAGTACTTTTCAAATCGAATCTTTTTAAAGGCAATATTGTTTCTCCAATCTTTTTCATGAAATGCGATAACGCGATTTACAAATTTACCGTCCAATAAATGCTCAGGTTTGATAAACGGCAGACCCAACCTTTCAATTTCTAAAGATGCCTCAACCAATAAATTGGCATGCTCCATGATTGACGCTTTTACCCCTTCGTACTTTTTCTCATCATATTTTAATAATTGTCTCATAACGAATAATTTTATGTAATTAATTTATTAAACTCAATTCTTGCTTTATTTTCTTTTCATTGACCTTTTTAATATTAAAGCGGCAGTTGGGGCTGTTATCCGATACTTTTTTATACCGATAGCCGCAAAGCATCATTGCCGCTATAAACTCTCCATTTGATACGTGTATTTTATTTTTAAAACACCGTTCTACTAGGTGTTTCAGGCCGTAGGAAGAACACTTATAATTGAAGTACTCCTGTTTCTGAAAATGTTTTCTAATAAAGTGAATAAGCCAGCCGAGCTCCTCAATAACAATAGGCTCGCCTTTTGGGTATCCAGCCTCAAAACCTTCCTTAGTCAATGTCTTTGGCAATTCAAATGTGATTTCCATATTTTCTATCTAGTTATTAATAGGTTAAGATTTAGTTTAGTGCCTATATATAGGCACTTAAACCTAAAGCCATGCATTGGTGGGTTTAATAGATTGGTTTAAACCTTGTAAACCTTAACTTTTTTCAAATGGCCCTTGTTTATACGGCCCTCTGTTTTTTTCTTGAATCAACCAACCTTTGAGTTCCATATGGGACAAAAGCGATTTTGCGGCATTGTCTCCGATGGTTTTATTAAAAATACTTGCATGTGCATTCTTCAATGACGCAACCAATAACCTGTACGTATATTCATTGCTTGTAGAATAGACCTTATTTAAAAGCTCGTAAAGCTTATGGTCGGGCAATTGATACGGATCAAATTTGCTCCGTTTTTTGGTTGTTCGTTGCTCAAAATCTTCCACCTCAACAGGCAGGCCGTCCAGTATTTCAAATGCAAAAGGTTCAGGTTCTTCATTACGACACATTACCGCTTCCACGACAGAAACATCCTTATCTTCTTGAGATTTTGTAACGGATAGGACGGTCTCGGCCTTATGTGTTAATTCACTTCCTAAATGACCTCTGGCATTAGTATCTCCTTTATTTTGATGAAGGACACATGCAATATGGATGTTTCGTTCTTCCGTCCACTTCAACAACTTACTTGCTATTTCCGTGGATTCTTCTTCACTGTTAATAGAACTGACCAAATCCCTTATCCCATCGATTATGACAAAACCCACTTTTTCAGTATTGTAAATCGCTTTTTCAATAAGCCTAAGCCGGGATTTGGGCCTTAAGCTTCTTAACGCATATAGATGCAGGTTTTTTGGCTTGCTCAAACCTAATAGCTCGCAAACCCTTTTCAGGATGAGTTGAGTGTGGTATTTTCCTTGTTCTGTATCAAAATAAAGAATCAAATCTTGCCCACTTTTAAGGTAACTGTCAAAACGATTATAATTCCCCTCGCTGCTAACCAAAGCTGCAAGAACATAGGTCATATAAAATGACTTCCTGCTTTTTGCCTTGCCAATTACGAGACTAATATTCCCTAAGGTTCCTAATGGATAATGGATGTCTTTTAATCTTCCCCTTATTGAGTGTGAAATTTCAGGTCGTTTAAATTCTTCATCGACTTTAACCCTGTATTTTTTAAGGATTGTTTTAAATTTTTTTTGAGCCTTTTTTTTGAAGGGTTTTTTCTTTTTAATTTTACTATTTATATCAAATTTTAAAGGGTTATCAGTGTTTTTTTCCATACTTATAACCCTTATTTTTTGAGAATCTTCAAAGCCTCCAGAAGCTCACTCCTTTTATAGTAGCGTCTTGAGCCAGCTATACCATATGCCTGAATCTTTCCTTTTCTTTGCCAATGCCATAAAGTGGAGAGGTTAATTTTTAAATATTCTGCTGCTTGTTCCCTTGTTAAAAGGTCATCATTGGCATCCTTTGCAAGAAGCTCTTTTTTTAATTCTTGAAGTTCAGACTTGACCCCTTGCTTTATCAATTCAGCCAATTCTTGTGGCTTGAGGTTAATTAGTTGAAGTGATTCCATAATGCATTGTTTAAGATTAACAATGCAAAACTGGCATCTTAAGTTCTACACATTGCACACGTAATTGTGCTTTTTGTGTGTGTTAAATTATTTCTATATCAGGGAGCCTTTAATACTGTTGTACAAGTCATACTTTTTATTGTCCAGTCCCTTTTGTTTGTAATCTACCCTATCCATCCCTAATCCATATTGATTTGTAATGAAGTCACGAAACTCGGATTGTGAGCAAATAATAAATTTGTCCTTATTCATAGCATAATATAGAAAGCTATAATAAGCTTGGAAGTGTGTTTTGTTTTTGTAATATTGATGCATTTTTTGAAAAAACGAGTAAGCAAAAGAATCCTTAAAAATCTCCGGATAGTCATTTTTCAACTCCTCATAGTTTGACAATTTATAGACTACCTCTGCAAATTTTTCAATTTGTTGGTGGTATTTAATCAATTTATTCTCAACCAATTTGTCTTTCACTCGTCTGTAAAACATATATACCTCGGTATTTTCTTTAAAAACTAAATCACTATACTTGTCCATAATTGATTCATAGTGAAGATATAGACATCTAGATTCTTCGCAAAGTCGATTCAATTCTCTATTGTTGAGTTTTGTAGTGTATACATATTCCTCAGCTCTATTTAGAATATCTTTGATTTTTCCAAGTATAGTGTTCAATTCACTAGAGTTGGGTTTCAAATTAATTTCACTCGACAACCACTCATTAAAAAGAATAAGCGTTCTTTTAATGTTAACGACTGGAAAATTTGGGCTGAATGGATTTACCT
The DNA here is from genome assembly GCF_056160185.1 of Flagellimonas sp. ABD4_174. Lineage (NCBI taxonomy): Bacteria > Pseudomonadati > Bacteroidota > Flavobacteriia > Flavobacteriales > Flavobacteriaceae > Flagellimonas > Flagellimonas sp. ABD4_174. Next base: position 844,924 of record NZ_JBSWWP010000001.1, on the reverse strand, counting down.
TAGATTCCATATAACTTAAATTAATCAAAATATTTATAAGCTTCTATAGCCAAGTCCTTATTGCTCTTTTTAATATAGTTGAGAAACATTTTTTCAGAAGAGTGACCAGTTATATAAATTAAAAACGTAGTAGGTACTTTTCCATAGTGGTTTGTAGCAAAACTTCTACGCCCTATATGACTGGAAACAAGCTCCCATTTCTCAAATTTACCAATGATGTCTCTATAGTCATTCTTCGTTGGCTTCACTCCTTCGGGCGCAATGCTCTCCCTCTTTTTTCCTTCACATAATTCGTTTATTTCAGCCAATTGACAAACTTTTTTTATGAAGGCATTATATTTTTGGTCTGAAATAGGCCGCGGGAACTCTCCATTTCTTTTACTTAGAATATCACGGACTTCTCTTGAAAGAGGAACAACCATTTGTTTGTTGGTTTTTACTTGTTTGAATTCCAAGAGAAATTTGCCGCTTTCTTCCCTTATCATATCTGGTTTAAACCGCATGAAATCCGAAACCCGTTGACCCGTATAACAACTTATCAGTAGCCAATCACGTGCATTATCCAGATATTCTTGCTTTAGTTTTAGCTCCTTTATAATTTTTAATTCATCAAAGGTCAAATAGATATTTTTTGCAGCTTCGTTCGATAGCTTTAATGCATCCATTTGGGGATGTATCTCTAATCCGAGATACCTCGCATAGCGGCAAACAATCTTAATTAGTTTTAAATCCTTTTGTTGTGTATTTCGGGAGTACTTTTTTTCAGTGCTATATTGAACAAACTCGTTTTTGAAATCCTCATTTATATTGCTAATTTTTACTTTATATCCCTTATATATATCAAACTTTGCAAGCTTGTTTTTGGTCACATTTAGTGTTTTTATATGACTTTCACTTACCTCTTCTCGACGTTTGTTTATGTAATAATCAAAAAAAGAAACTAAATCCAAGGGAAAGTCTGTTTCCTGTACTTTTGGACGATAAAACTCATCTAAGGTATCTTTTAGCCAGTCTTTGGTTTCAATAACCTCATCAATTTTAGATTCAGAAAACGCTCTAAGCACGTAATTCTCAATAGCATTAAGCTTGTTGCTAACCTCAACTTGTTTATTAGCCAAATCTATATCCTTGACCTTCCTTTTTAGATGTAGTTCTTTCCAATATCTTTTAGCACTTAACTTACTGTTGTTCTGAATTTCAGCATAAGAATAAATATAAAGTTCCGTTTTAGCTCCTAAGACATAATCTTTATCATCATGCCTAAACAACAATCGAATAGTTAGTGGAGCGTTTTCTTTTATGGAACGATATAAGAAGTTAATTGAGGCCATTTTAACCGTACAAATTGATTGATTTTTGTACGGCAATGTACGGTATAATGCAATCTCATACAATAGGAACAAAGAGATGTTTTAGAAAAAATCGACAAAAGTATTGCAAACACTGATATTTCAAAATATTTAAGCTGTATCTCAAAACCCCTACTATTACATAGAAGTAGTTCTGGAGGTACCACAAAAAAACCCACAACAAATGTTGTGGGTTTTTTGTTTTTTATTCTTACTAGTCCTTACTACCCCACTACCTCAGCGCTTCTTTTACTATTTTTAAATTCACTCGGACTCAATCCATATTTCTCCTTAAAGATCTTGGAGAAATAACTCCGACTCGTAAAACCAATGGAATAAACTACTTCCGAAATATTCATTTCGGTATTCGCAATATAATCACGGGCCAGCTCCAATCGCGCATGTCGAATATATTCCGTTACCGTTTTATTGTACAACAACTTAAAACCTTCTTGCAACTTGGCCTGGGTAAGGCCGGTTTCCGCGGAAATCTCTTCAAGGGAAAAATCCTTGGCAATATTTTTTTCTATTTTATTGGCATATTTCCGGATTGCCTTTAATTCTCGTTTGAGCAAATTGGTCTGCGGCCCCTTATTCTGGACTTCTTTATTGTGCTGTAAAATGTGCATGGACAGGATCTGGTACACAAATCCCTCGATCATCATAATACGGACCATGCCTTTTGCCTTTACTTTTTTTATTTGTGATATGACCTCGGCAATCTTAAGGTTGTAGGAGCCGTAATAGGCGAATATCTTTTCGTGGTCGGTATCCAGAAAAACGCGGTACAATTGTTTGTTCAACTCTTCGCCCTGATTCAGTCTTTTGCGCAAAAATGGCTTTCTGCGCACTTGGATCACCGTTTGCGAAACCTTTACATCTTTCGGGAAATATCTGTCGCTTACCCCACCATCGCGATTGGTTAAGATCACCGATTGAAATTGTTCCATGATCTTGATCTTGTCTTCTGGCTGATATCCAAATTTATGTCCGCAGTAGCCTTCGAGACAGTAATAAAAATTAATAGGGTTGAACTCTGAAGTGTCCACTTTCATCAATACCTCATCAGAAAAAGTAATATCGAACTCCAACAGGCTCACTCCCCATTCAAATATTATGAAACGTATGCTTCCGGTTGCCCTCTCATTGGCAACATTCAAGGAATACTGCCCCCATCGTTCCGTTATCTCTCCCCCGATCACTTGCCTGATCTGCTCGACCGACTCTGCGGTATCCTGAGCACTTACCTCAATTGTTATCATTAAAAGGTCTCCCTGCTTTTTGTTCAACTATTGATCCTAACCCATAAAGATAGTCTTTGTTGGCATTTGTACAACCATTCACCTTGCCTTTAGAAAGATTTTGAGAAAAATAAATGGAAAGCAACACGATTAAAACGGTTTGAGTCAAACTTTTTACCCATTTATCGATTACTTGGAGTCCATTATTAAAGATTATGATTTACAAGCTTTCAAATGATGCAGGGAGAGAAGCCATAGAAAAGGAGTTTGGAATCCCCTTCAGGTATCCAAATCTATACAGACCAAACCCAGTGATCAACGGTTTTCATGAAACCAACCTTAGTGTGGTGACCATGGAAGAACCAAAAGTAATCACATTTGCTATCTGGGGACTTATGCCCCAAAATTTTAAAGAAGACTGGCACATTTTCCAAGAGTACACCAACTCATTGAACGTAACATCCGTGGAACTCAACAGTGTTGACTGGATGAAGGATTCCTTTACCCAAAGACGTTGTTTGATCATTGTTACCGGCTTTTACACCTATTTATTGCAAAATGGCAATACTTATGGTTACCACATACAACAGGCATCCAAAAAGCCTTTCTACCTTGCAGGAACCTATAATAGACTAGAGGACGGTTTTTTGTGCACTGCACTAATGGTCAACCGAACGCACCCTTTTATTTCCAAGTACCACAACATCAGCAATCTGGCACCCGTTATCGTTTCCAAAGAGAATGCACCCACTTGGCTACAAGAAGAATCTCCAAAGGAGGGTTTATCGAACATTATTAACCACCCACAACAGTTGGATCTAATAGCCGAAGCCGTCCCAAGCAGATTTTTTCAACGAGAAAAGAGCTTATTTACCAGCGAACAACGTATTTAACTGGCTAGTGCACTATCGATTAGCTTTTGAGTCAAGATTAAAACCAAAAGCGACAAACTCCCGCTCCAAACCGACCGATATTTGTACTGTACTGATTAAAAGATAGTCAGACATTAACCTTAAAAACACAATCATTATGTTACGTTGGACAGTTACCTTTATCATATTGGCCATAATTGCCGGTATTTTCGGATTTGGAGGCATTGCTGCTGGAGCAGCCAGTATAGCCAAAATCCTATTCTTCATATTTATTGTATTATTTATCATCTCCCTAATAACAGGAAGAAAAAAAATATAGATCACACACACTTAAAAAAAAGTATTAACCCTAAACATAAAGAACCCATGAAAAAGTCGATAAGTTTATTCACCATGTTAATTGCAATGGCACTAACGTTAAGTTTTACCAGTTGCAGGGAAACAAAAGAAGATAAGGCCGAAGAGGCCATTGAAGAAGTAGAAGATGCAGCAGAAGATGTTGGCGACGGTATTGAAGATGCCGCGGACGACGTGGAAGACGAAGTAGAAGATGCTGTGGACGATAGTCCTCAATAATCCTTTACTTCCCGACCGAACAACTCTGGCAATAGTTTTGCCAGAGTTTTTTTATTGTACCGATCCTCCCCTTACCTCACGATTTATTGGTAAATCCTGCTTAACTTAGAAGAAACGAACACCACCCTTTATTTGTGAAAACAACTTTCATTATTGTATATTTAGTTGTTTCCGTTTGGGCCATTGGGGCCATAATCTACCACGGAAGAAGGCCATCGCGCTCCATTAGTTGGGCATTCGCCATCATAGTTCTGCCCATATTCGGCGCCGTTCTCTATTACCTTTTTGGTATGAACCGCAGAAAATTCAAATTCTTCAATTCCAAAGAATTTGAAAAAAGAAACACCTATACCCACCCTAAGATATCGGCGCAAGACAAATTTAAGTCCCATTTTAACGAGGACATCCGAAAAGAAAGGCTCAATCGACTCATATCCAAAAGCTCCAACACCACTGCAAAAACAGGAAATAAAATAGCCGTTTTACAAGACGGGGCAGAAACCTTCAACGAACTCTTCAACGCCATGGAAGAAGCTAAAAAATTCATTCATGTGCAGTATTATATTTTAGAGAAAGGCGATTTATTCGATAAGATGTTGGACCTTTTCCAACAAAAGATTAAAGAAGGCGTGGAAATCCGGATACTCTACGATTCACTGGGCAGCTACCAACTGCGTGGGCGACCCAAAAAGAAATTTCAGGATATAGGGGTCAAAATACACCCCATAATGCCCATTCGGTTAAAGAACCTGTTGTTTTCTCTCAATTTTAGGAACCATCGCAAAATAGTGGTCATAGACAATAAAATAGCATTCACTGGCGGTGTTAATGTCTCCGACAAATACATTAAGCGCAAAAATGATCTAGGCAAATGGAAGGACACCCACCTGAAACTCGAAGGCCCCATTGTCAACGATTTGCACATGGTTTTTTTAAAAGATTACTTTTTTGCCAGTAAGCAGGAAGAGTTCAATATAACGGACTATTTGTTCGAACAAAAATCCAAAGGCGAAATAGAAGCTCAGGTCGTTGCCGGAGGCCCCGATTCCAAGCACCCGACCATAATGCAACAATATATAGGTATGATGAACCAGGCCAAAGCAACAGTTCGCATTGCCAATCCTTACTTTGTACCCGGCGAAGCATTTTTACAAAGTTTAAAGATCACCGCTCTCGAGGGAGTAGACATTACCTTGTTGGTCCCTAAAAAATCCGATTCCAAAGCCGCAAAGTTTGCCATGTTTTCACACTTTGAGGAATTACTGAAAGTGGGCGTAAAAATTTATTTACGGGAAGATTTTTCACACAGTAAAATTATGGTCGTAGATGATGACCTCACATCTATCGGGTCGGGAAATTTTGATATTCGAAGTTTTGAACTCAACTACGAGACCAATATTCTTATCTACAATACAGAAATAAATAAGGAACTAACATTGGAGTTCGACAGAATCTGCAAAAATGCGAATGAAGTTACGTTGGAAAGGTTCCAAAACCGTGGCCTTTGGCTCAAATTCCTCGAAGGGCTCTTCAAATTCTTCAAACCGCTTATTTAGCACAATAAATTAATGGTTTGCATCAATCATTAAATGATTTAAGACAAGTAAAAACAGGGTTGAGACTACCTTTGTCTCAAAATAAAGCAATCATGAAAAATTTACTTGTATTTCTATTTTTTATTGGAGCAACAACCATGAGCGCTCAGAGTATTTCCAAAAATGCCCTGGGTATTAGAGTAGGTGACAACGACGGTTTTGGAGGCGAGGTTTCCTATCAGCGATACTTGAAAGAGAACAACAGATTGGAGTTCGACCTGGGTTGGAGGGATTCCGACAATGTCGAGGCCATTAAATTGGTGGGACTCTACCAATGGGTAATGCCCATTGATGGTGGTTTTCATTGGTATGTTGGTGCTGGTGGAGGTATAGGTTCCTTTGATGCCGGTGAAAACGACGGTGCCTTTGCCCTTATAGCAGGAGACCTGGGAATTGAATACGATTTTGATATTCCTCTATTGATCTCACTGGACATGAGACCTGAAATTGGTTTTAATGATGATTATTCCGATGACCTTGATCTGGATATAGCCCTAGGTCTGCGATACCAATTCTAAAAAAGCAACATTCAACCAAATAAAAGGGCAACACAGTTTTGCCCTTTTTTTTAACACTTTCATTTTGAAAAAAAGACTATTGCTCCTTTTTATATTTTTTATCTGCTCCTTTATTATGATCACATTTTTTAAAAAACCTAAAAGCACCGTTCCCAAGAATATTCGTCAAGAGGTAAAAACGGCGCTGAGCTATTTTCCCGAACTGGATGGTATTCCAATTCGTTTCAAGTTCAAGAAAAGTATAAAAAAATCGGTGATGCTCGCGCAGCCCACCTGGAGCGGACTGTTAAAACCCCGAAAGGAACGGAGTTACGTAATTCTTATCAGCGAAAAGTTTAAAATATCGGGAGAAGAATTCAAAACTGTGGATGTCCCGCGCGATGTGCTCATTGGGTGGATAGGTCACGAGCTCGGACATGTAATGGATTACCAACAGCGAGGAAATTTAAACTTAATGGGATTTGGAATTAGATATGTAATGCTTAAAGAATTTGTGAAAAAAGCGGAGCGAGCTGCCGACTCGTTTGCAGTATCGAGAGGCATGTCCAATTATATCTTAAAAACTAAACGGTTTATACTGAACCATGCCAATATAGACAATGGGTATAAAGAACGAATCAAACAATATTATCTGTCGCCGGACGAAATTATGGAAATGGTAAAAAAACAAGACTCCACGAACAACAAGGACCTTTTATAATTGTTGGGATATAAAATCCTCCCATTCCTGAAAGCGTTCCTCTCCCATCACTCTTTCCATTTTTACCTGTCCGCCTTTTTTCTTGTTGGCACCACTCCATTCCGCAAACATTTGCTGCGGTACAAACCGCACCTTGACCCCTTGCAAGGCCTTGCTACGGGCGACCTTATAATTTTTGTTGGCGTTTTGTAGATAATTATCCAAAATCTGGGCGGTGTTATCCCTGTCCAACTTTTTATCGGAGCCCAAGTACCACGAATGATAAAACCCATCGTCAAAACGTTTGGCGCACAATGTAAATTCCGGCACTTTTATGTTCAGTGCATCTTCCAGGTGTTTTACCGCATCGTTTAACTTGTTCACGGAAAGTTGGGAGCCAACGGTATTCAAAAAGAATTTGGTGCGACCGGTAATTTTAATTTCGGCCCGCTCTACATCCGTAAACGCAATAGTATCCCCAATGATGTACCGCCAAGCACCGGCCACTGTAGATATAATTAGCACATAATCCACGTCCTTTTCCACCTTGTCCAATGTAAGCGATGGAGCATCTTCCGTTAAAGACCCATCTTGGTTGACATATTGGGGCTCGAAAGGGACAAATTCAAAATAAATACCATTGTCCGTAATCAACTTCATTGCAGTGGTCTCCGGCCGCACTTGGCAAGCAAAAAATCCTTCGGAAGCCAAGTACGTATCGATTACCTGAATGGGACGGCCCAAAAGAGCATTAAAGCTTTTCTCGTAAGGATCAAAAGCCACCCCCCCGGAAGTATAGGCCCGTAGGTTGGGCCATATTTCGTGAATATGGTTCACCCTATGATATTCCAGTACTTTTTTGAGCATTAGCTCCATCCAAGAAGGAATACCGCTCAATGCACCAATATCCCAGTTTTTGGCATGTTTGGCTATGGACAAAACCCGCTCGTCCCAATCATCTATTTTAGCAATCTTTTCTCCGGGCTTGTAATATTTTTTAAACCAAAATGGAATATTGCTGGCGCTTATCCCGCTTATTTCACCTTCCTTTTTTCCGTCTCGTTCCTCTAAATTGGTAGAACTGCCCAGCATCATAATCTCTTTCTCAAAAAAATCCGCTGGCATATCAAAATTGCTCATTGCGAACACTTGTTCTCTACCTGCTCGAGTAATGGAATGGAGCATGTCTTTGGTTACGGGTATCCGTTTGGATTTTTTGCCGGTGGTTCCCGAAGAAAGTGCGAAAAAATCCGGACTGCCCGGCCAAGCCACATTGGGTTCCCCGTTTATGGTTTTGTCCCACCATTCGGATTTTATCTTGTTATAATCAAAATAGGGTACGGAGTCCGAAAACGTCCTTTGGATATTTTTGGAATTCAAAATGGAATCGAAACTATACTTTTTTCCAAATTGGGTGTCCTTGGCCTTTTCCAATAGGCCCACCAATACCTTTTGTTGCTCTTTTGCCGGATCACCTTCTATGCTCAGGGCGTCTCTCGCCTCGATAACTCCTTTTATAATATTTCCAATAATCGCCATTTTGGGTTTTTTGTTTTACTCAAAAGTACCCAGTGGAGCTCGGAGAGTTTTACTCAATCCATATTTAAATTAACGTAAATGATCTTAAAAATTAAGGCTAACCTGCAAGGACGAGGATACCTTGGCCCCTTTTTTTGGTTTTGGCTGAACAAGGTTGTTTTTAATTTTTGAAAAAAGTGGTTCTGGAGTTTCCTCATTGACCAAAACATAACCGTTGGAGGGATTAATTTGCATTACGACCAAAGAAAGGTATTCCATTAAGTGTTCTGCCTCACCAATGAGTATCTTTACCACCTGTAACCGAACTGCATATTCCAGTTCTACGCGCTGGAAATGGTCCAAACCCTTGCCGCTTTCCAAAGATTTCCAGATTATTTTCAAAATAAATTTTTTACAAAAATAATCTAAATAATATTTAGATAACAATTTATTTACATTAATTTAATATTGACAAATTGATCTCCGAACATCAATTATAATCGCAACTTAGAATAGACAAGGCATCCCATAATTACCGATAGTCAACTCCTATGAGTTTCACTCTTTTAGATTTTGATAGGACTTTAGTAAATTGACTTCTTAATGTTTTCATAAATATGAAAATCAAATGGTTCCATAGGCAAAAAATATCAAACTAACTCTTATATTTAGCCGATTGCGAATAATTTTAAAAATAAAAAATGACCCAAGATCTATTAATTGAAAAGGCAGAGGAGTTTGAAAAAAGACCCATGAGCCACATGTCCACAAGTGATAGGGTTGAGGCCTCGAGAGAAGCAAAAAGTTTAATCCTATCCATTAACGAGATATATAAGAAAACCAAGGATTCCAAGTTAATGGAAGTTATGAAGAACATTACCGCCAAAAAGCGCAAAATCGAAAAGCGCCTAAAAGGTACCCCACTGGTTTAAATAATTTTATACAAATCTATTGCGAAAGGGCGTTGGTTGGGACCAACGCCCTTTCGCAATACTACAAACAAGCTTCCTCACAATTATTTAACCTCTTGCTTATCAGTAAGAAATAGGAATTTATTTTCTATTTCCTTCTACCAAAAAGGTTGTTTTCCCATCTACATAGCTTTTACGACCACTTATGTTGCATTTGCCGCAACCAATAAAAATATGCATTGGAGTTGTTGGTGTTTTAGATAATTTAGGTCTGTAGTTTTAACTCAACTAAATCAAAAACACCCAAAAAATGAACACTATAGAAGCAAAGTTAGGATACTTGTTCTGGTATGCTGTAATTGCACTGTCCGTCTACTCCCTATTAAGTAGTATTTATCTCTACTTTAATTAAGCTATACTAAACACCGACCAAAATATCCTCAGTTAGTAATGTGTCTGATTAGGCTCCTTTTTAGGGGCCTTTTTTATTTCCATTCCATTTTAGGGAGCATTATTTCCCTTTTATTGTGAGAGCTCTCCACATTGATCAGTACTTCGTTCAAAAAAGAAATGGCCTCGCCAATATGGGGGCCTTTGTTCAACATAACACATTCGGCCTGTACAGAAGATGTAATATCCGTAATCTCCGACCTGGATGGCATCCCCTTTTTTGCCAATCCCTCCAAAACTTGGGTGGCCCAAACTACCGGGACATGGGCGGCACTTGAAAAGGAAAGTATCCCTTCTTGTACCATCCCCATGCTCTTCCACCCCACCTCAAGAGCAAGATCTCCTCGAGCTATCATTATCCCTATCCGTTTTCGCTGCATTGCCATAATTAAAATATTGATAAGGTTTTGGTACGCCAATTTGGTCTCTATTTTTAAAATAACCCCCAAATTTACACCTGCACCCAATCTTTCCAATTCAATATAAAGCTCATTAACGTCTTCTGCATTGTTAACATAGGAATAATTGACAATGTCCGCGTTTTCGACCACAAATTCGAGATCCTGCCTATCCTTTTCGGTCAATCCGGATATACCTAGATCCAAAGTCGGAAAATTAATTCCTTTTTCTCCTTTTAATTTAGAGCCTCCCTCTCCTGCTCTAGTTATCTCAACCCGAAAAGAATCTGCCCCCACCGATACGACCTTGCCTTCAATCTTTCCATCGTCGAACAGAATGGGCGCCCCGGTTTCTACCCTTTGAATTATTTGAGGAGGCACGCAACTTACCTCTGCTGGCACCACCACCTTTCCCTCATGGTCCAACGTTGCCTCTACGGCAACATCCGATCGGCCGGTAACCACGAGCACATCGCCTTTGTTGAGTCGTAAAAATTCTTTTCTCTTCTTTTTCTTCTTTTTATGGTAACCCAAATCAATTTTTCCTGTTCTTACTTTGGCTCCGGACAAATCCATGGCGACCTTTACCGTGGTGTTGCACTCCAGCGACGCCTTTCTAACATTCCTAATAATGGCGGACCATACCTCCGGGGTATCGTGGGCACAATTTATTCGAGCGCAATCCATTCCGTTTTTAACCATTTCCAAAACCAATCCATAATTCTCCGCGGCCTCGGTCGGTTGGGTGACCATTATGCGAACTCTTCGCGATCTTTTGGATTTTCCGAACAATTTGTTGGTATGTTTTTTTAACAGCTTTGCCCCGGCCCCAATGCCCAAGATTCTATCCTCGGCCAAATCTGGTGGCATACCCATCAAACTATGAACAACAAGTTTTAATTTGAGCAGGCTTCCCAATATATTTCCTTCGGAATTGGCCAAACGTGTCAGTCCCAATTGCTTGAGTCCTTTTTGCATTTTTCTGGCATCAAAACTTCGAAAAGCCGCATAGTGCATTAGATTTTTTACACTCTCCTTGTACGTTCGGGACACCATCTCCACCAATTCGTAGCCCTCAAGGTCTTTTTCCTGAATCAGCTCTATGACCTGGTCAATTTGTACTAGTATTTTTTGAAGTTGATCTACCGTAAGGCCCATACCTACTTTTTACTACAAAGATGAGCTTGAAACTTTATAAAAAAACTGATGTTCATCAGGCAGTGCTACTTTACTCAAAATGTTTTATAATGATGATGAAGCTGCACTTTTTGCCTTGTTCTTCACAAGAATGTTGGCACCTTCAAAAATCCATACCCGACCATATCCTTTCTTGGAAAAAATTCATATTTCTTGAAAGGAACGAACCTAAAAATCTACCTATCTTTAAGCATCGATTTGCAACAACAACTAAATATAAATACGTTGAGCAAGAATCTACTTCTTATCCTAACACGAAATCCGGAACTTGGCAAATGTAAAACCCGTTTGGCAGCAAAAGTGGGAGATACGGCTGCTCTGGATATTTATAAGTTTCTTTTACGCCATACGGTTTCCATTACCCAAGATCTACAAGTAGAGAAATGGGTCTTGTATTCTGAAAATATTTGGGAAGACGATATTTGGAGCAACCTTGGCTATAAAAAAAAATTGCAGGTCGGGGAAGATTTGGGCGAACGCATGTCACATGCGTTTGCCGAAGGTTTTAGGGCAGGATTCGAGAATATTATTGTTATTGGTAGCGATATGTTCCATTTGGACCAATCCGATCTGGAAAAAGCGTTTCTCCAACTCCAATCCAACGATTACGTAGTGGGACCTGCCGAAGATGGTGGATATTATCTTTTGGGGATGAAATCCCTGCAAACAGCATTGTTCGAGAACAAAGCATGGGGAACCGATACCGTTTTGTCCGATACCCTAAAAGATTTAAGATCCAAAACCGTTTATTTTTTGGACGAGAGAAACGATGTTGATCATTACGAAGACATTAAAGATATTGAGGCCTTTGAGCCATTTTTAAAACACATTGAGCCATGACACAAAATCAAATCGACGAATCGGTAGATTATTTAAACAAAAGAGGCTTTGAAAATCCTGAAATAGGCATTGTACTCGGAACGGGGCTCGGTCAACTCATTGACAGCATCGAAAACCCGATTGAGGCCCATTACAATCATATACCCCATTTCCCGTTGGCCACTGTAGAATTCCATACCGGTAAGTTGATCTACGGAACCATTGAGGGCAAATCCGCAGTGGTAATGCAAGGGCGTTTTCATTTATACGAAGGCTACGATTTTTTGGATATTACCTATCCGATACGGGTAATGCACCAACTGGGTATAAAAAAACTGTTCGTTTCCAATGCCGCAGGGGCTATTAACCTAGAATTTAAAAAAGGCGACATTATGCTGATCGAAGACCATATCAACCTACAAGGCGGCTCCCCATTGGCATTTAAGAATGTGGGTGAGTTTGGAGATCGTTTTGTAGATATGAGCGAGCCCTACGACCTGCAAATGCGACAAAAGATAGAGCGAATAGCCACTAAAGAACATATTTCCCTAAAAAAGGGCGTCTATGCCTCGGTCGTTGGTCCACAATTGGAAACCAAGGCAGAATACCGCATGTTGAAAATAATGGGTGCCGATGCGGTGGGCATGAGTACCGTTCCAGAAGTTATAGTAGCCAATCAACTACGGTTACCTATTGTGGCGGTCTCGGTATTGACCGACGAATGCGACCCGGATAACCTACAACCCGTAAAGGTTCAAGAAATTTTGAAGATAGCTGGTGAAACCGAACCCAAAATGATCAAACTATTTAAAGAGCTCATTAAGGACCTTTAAGCAATTTTACTCTGGTGAAAGGCCTAGCAAACCTGCCCATTAGCTCTATTTATAAAAGAAATACCGCTTTTTACATAACTGATTTCCCTAGAGTAATGATCGTCCCCGTCAATTCTCAAATTCCACATCGGCATAATCGTTCATAATGCCATGGCTGATCAAATTGGCAAATTCCTTTTTGTTCGGTTTGAGCGATATTTTGCTATCAGATTGCGGAGAAGTCTTTTCCAAGGTAAGCAGACTTATGGCCGGGAGGATGTTTTTTGCTAAATACAGACTGTGTTGGTCTTCAAAAATAAGGCTGGCCTCATCTACTGTTTTATTGGAAACATTCTTTTGTTTAAACACTTTTTGAATACTCTGTGCAAAACGTTGCCCCTGTGAACTTTTGTTATAGTGGTAAACAGCGACATCCATGGCACTGCTACCTGAAATATTCTCGCTCCGGATAACCAGTACCCGCTGATATTTACCCTTGTGCTGTAGATAGCGTTTGTTGATCACATTTACGTAGTTCCCCATTGGATTTTCGTTCGCCGATTTGGCCTTTGGCAAATCTTCTTCCATAATGTATACTTTGGCACCATGCGTCATAAGTTCGGCCGCCAATTGTTGAGAAATATCGCTTAAAAAACTATCTCCTTCACTCCTGTTTTCCGCAATTAGGTAATATACAGCATCTTTTAATTTTTCGCTCTTTAACGACATTTGGGCAAGTTCCTTATCAAAAATTGGCGCCTCTTCTTCGTTTTTGGGTGCTACGATTATACCTGTTTTTTTAAAGGAATCGCTAGCATTGGGTATTTTATATTCCGTACCCAGTTTTAGCGCACTGCCTTCTTTTATTTTATCTGAATTTAACGCTAAAAACTCGCCATAATGCTTTACCGGGTCCAGCCCCTGTTTACGAAGCAAAGAAAAAATACCGTCTCCTTGTTCTGCAATCGCAATGGTATATTGGTTTTCTTGGGAAAAAATAAACGTACAGGCCCAAACCCAAAATAGAAGGGATAATCTAAAATTCATTTTTAGTATGTTTTTGGGTGGGATGCCCTACAAAGATGGTAAAAAAACTGTTCTGATTATGTTTTGACCGGGAAAAAATTTCAGTAGATACACCAAAACCGTCAAAGCCTTGTTTTTCTTTCTTGGGAATATTGCTTTCGAATAACGGATTCGGCAGGTTTATTTTGTGGGGTAAACCTATTATCCTCATGTCCACCTACCTCATTATGTTGCATAAACCATTTCCAGACAAAACCTCCGGCAAACCAGCTCTCGGACCAAAACTCATCGAACAATACCTGGGTGGCCCTTGCCTGTGCCTCAAGATTGACATCGGTTTGGTTACGATCCACCAACCATGGTTTTTTCCCTGTAAAATCCATGCTCCTATACCCAAATTCCGTAAAAAGAATGGGGCTTTTTTTGTTTTTGGAAACCTCTTTTAATTTTGCTTTCCATGGTTGCCATCCTTTTGAAAGTGTTTCTACGGATGGATTTTCCTCTTCGCAAAGGGGAAAGTAGGCGTTTACCCCAATATAATCCAATCGGGACCAAAATGGTGTTTTTGCATACTCGTCCCAATTGGCTGCATAAGTAATTTCGCCATGATACACATGTCTGACCTTTGTGATGAGTTCGCTCCAAAATTCGGGGCGTTCGTTTACAAAAACCTTAAGCTCGGTACCTATACAGAATATATCGCTTTGAGTTTCCTCCGCTAAAGTTGCATATAGCAGAATAAATGCTTCGTAAGCCTCTTCGAATTGTTTCCAATCCGCTTCTGTCAACATTTTCAAGTTACCCGTAAAGGCTCCCCTGCTGATCCAAATTTGAGGTTTTACCATAATCCTGACACCATTTTGGTGCATTTTTTGGATATACTGCTTAACCCCTTCCCTACGCTCACCGAACCATTGCCTGTCGGAATCAAAAACCAAATCCGGTGAATTTATATCACTCGTAAAACCAAATGGCATAATGGCCGCATAATTGGCTTGGACATTAAGTACTGGATCGATATGCTGTTGCGAAGCTTCCTCACCAGAAGACACAAAACTAACACCGTTGACCTTATGGAATTTAGCGCTGCTGCAAGACACCAACACCGTGGCACAAATAAAAATGATCTTCTTCATAATGATTGTAGACCTACTAAATTACTAATTTTAAAACATCGTGAGACTCCCAAAATCTTATTAAATTACTTTCGCTTGTTAAGTTCGCCCTATAAAGTCGACGTATTAAACAATCAAACTAAACCTATGGAACACATTGTTATTATTGGAAATGGTATTGCCGGTGTTACGGCTGCCCGACATATTCGAAAGTTGTCCGATAAAAAAATTACCATTGTTTCCGCCGAATCCAAATACTTTTTTTCACGCACTGCCCTAATGTACGTCTACATGGGGCATATCAAGTTTGAACATACCCAACCTTATGAAAACCATTTTTGGAAAAAGAACGGAATTGATTTGGTGGAAGGCTTTGTGGACAAGGTGGACACCCAGAACAAACTTCTAAAAATTAAAGGCGCTGCCGACCTCAAATACGATAAACTCATTATAGCAACCGGCTCCAAGCCCAATAAATTTGGCTGGCCAGGTCAGGATTTGGATGGGGTACAAGGGCTCTACTCCAAACAAGACTTGGAGTTATTGGAAGAAAACGCCCCGAACAACAAAGTGTGTAAACGTGCCGTGATCGTAGGTGGTGGATTGATCGGTATTGAATTGGCAGAAATGCTGCGTACCCGAAACATCCCTGTTACCTTTTTGGTACGCGAAACCAGCTTTTGGAACGGGGTACTGCCAAGTGGCGAATCGGAAATGATCAATGAACACATTCGGGAACACCACATAGACCTACGTTTGGGCACTTCCTTAAAAGAAATAATTCCAGATGAAAACGGAAAAGTAAAGTCCGTGGTGATCGAGGAGACCGGCGAGATAATTGATTGCACCCTTGTTGGTTTGACCGCCGGGGTCACACCTAATATTGATTTTCTGAAAGATTCAGGTATTGAGTTGGGACGGGGGGTTAAAGTGAATCGTTTATTGGAAACCAATACTAAAGATGTTTATGCCATTGGCGATTGTGCCGAACAGCATGAGGCCATTGGAAACCGTCGCCCTATTGAGGCTGTTTGGTACACCGGCCGGATGATGGGCGAGACCCTTGCCCAAACGATTTGCGGGAATCCTACCGAGTACAAACCGGGACATTGGTTCAATTCGGCCAAGTTTCTGGACATTGAGTACCAAACCTATGGTTGGGTTTTTTCGGAACGAAGAAAAAAAGATTCCGAAACCCATTTTCATTGGCGGCACCCCAAAGAAAAAATTTGCTTAACGATTGCGTTCGATAAAGATTCCAATGCCTTTTTGGGCATCAACACCTTTGGCATTCGCATGCGCCACGAGATATTCGACCGTTGGCTGAACGAAAAAAGAGATATCGATTTTGTAATGGAGCATCTGGTTGACGCTAATTTTGATCCAGAGTTCTACAAACGTTTTGAAAACGAAGTTGTATCCCAGTACAATAGCGACTTTCAAAAATCCATCAGACTGAAAAAGAAAAACCTAAAACGCATCTTCCAGATCGCCTAACCGAATATTATGAGCACTTTTGACAAAAGCATGGCCCTGACCGGGGAACCCCCAAAAAGCCTAAGTACCATTCAAAAACTGGCAACATTGTTGGGCCTTTCCGGCCTTGGCATTTTTTTACTTGCCATGTTCAACATCAACTTCCCGAACAAGGGGTTATGGCTTTCCATATCGCTATCAGCTATTGCGATCGGTATTATTTGGTTCTCTTGGGATGCCTACAGCAACAAACTTCCTGGTATAAAAAACGATGGGGTCTGGTTCAAATCCATATCCAGTCGCGGATTATGGGGTTGGGTGGCCGGAATTGCACTTACCGGATTTTATATCGTATTATATTTTTACCCCGAATACCTTGGCCTTGTCAGCGATGGTGCAAATAAAGGCATAATTGCACTTTTTGACCCTTTGAGCAGGCTTTTGAGCGGAAATCCGGCCAGTCAATGGTTTGTTTACGGCACATTATATACGGTGGCCATATTGGCTTTTGGCATAAAATTTCTCTGGAAATACCGTCACAACCGTTACGAAAAGCTGCGTACCATTAGTGTAATGTTCTTTCAAACCGCTTTTGCCTTTATCATACCAGAATTAATGGCCCGTTTGAACGGTCATAAAATCTTGTACGGCGGAAGCCTTCCTTATTATGACCTAAAGAACGTTTGGCCGCTCAACTATTACAACTTTGAAAGTTACCGTATAAAAGCCTTTTTAAGTTCAGGTGAAATTGGTTTTGCTTTATTGATATTTGGTATCCTTTCCATTTTTGTGATTACCCCTATCCTTACCTATAAATATGGTAAAAGATGGTACTGCTCCTGGGTCTGTGGTTGTGGCGGTCTTGCGGAAACTGCCGGTGATTCGTTTAGGCAATTGAGTGATAAATCCACATTTGCTTGGAAAGTGGAACGCTGGGTAGTGCACAGCGTAGTGGTTTTTGTAACTTTAATGACCACTGCGGTAATCTATTCCTATTTGGGAACCGACACCAGTAAGTATTGGTTGACCAAAAGCACATTCCTTTTAAGTGTAGGTGGTTTGCTTACCTTGGTATTTGGCTGGGTCATGATCTTTAAACGAGAACAGCTTAAAAAAGATGCCCTTTACGGAGCCATTGGCTACTTTGTAATTATAATAGCTTTGATCGGGTTTCACTTTTTTAGTGGCGAAGGAGAAGTATTCCTATTCAAGTCCGGCACACTTCGTAAATCTTATTCCTTTTTAATAGGCAGTGTTTTTTCTGGAGTTATCGGCACAGGGTTCTATCCCATTTTTGGGAGCAGGGTCTGGTGTAGGTTTGGTTGCCCCATGGCGGCCATACTGGGCTTTCAGCAACGACTTTTTTCTCGATTTAGAATAACAACCAATGGAGGGCAATGTATTTCTTGTGGTAACTGTTCCACCTACTGCGAAATGGGGATCGATGTACGAGCCTATGCGCAAAAAGGAGAGAACATAGTTCGCTCCAGCTGTGTGGGATGTGGCATTTGTTCCGCCGTTTGCCCAAGAGGCGTCCTAAAATTGGAGAATGGGCCTTTGGAAGGAAGAATTGACAGCAATCAGGTTTTATTGGGCAACGATGTAGATTTAATGTCCCTAGTGAACAAGAAGTAGTTGTTTTCTCTTTTTGAAAAATAAAATAGGCATTCCTAGGAAAATTTTAGTTTTGCCACCTAAACACAAACTACAATTAAGCTGAACCAATGGCAGACATAAAAGTCATTATTCCTGCAATCAACGAAGGAGATTCCATTGGTCTAGTGGTTTCGGAAATCCCCGATCATGTCTCGGAAATAATCGTTGTGGACAATGGTTCCGGAGACGATACCGTGGCAAATGCAAAAAAAGCGGGGGCAACCGTGGTCATGGAAAACCGCAAGGGCTATGGCTTTGCCTGTTTAAAAGGGCTAAAATATATCTCCGAACAATCCAAAACACCCGACATTATCGTATTTATCGACGGAGACTATTCGGATTATCCAGAAGAATTGGATAAGATAGTGGCCCCTATTTTGGAAAATGATATTGATTTTGTGGTAGGAGCAAGAAAAAAGTCGCTCCGTGAAACAGGTTCCATGACTCCTCAACAGGTGTTTGGAAACAATCTGGCCACATTTTTAATGCGTTTGTTTTTTAAATCAAAATTTACGGATTTAGGACCATTTAGGGCAATTAAATACGAAAAGCTCAAAGAATTGAACATGCAGGACACAACTTATGGGTGGACTGTGGAAATGCAATTGAAAATTCTGAGAAAAAAAATGTCATATATCGAAGTACCAGTGCGTTACAAACGAAGAATTGGCATCTCAAAAGTTTCAGGTACCATAAAAGGTACTATATTTGCGGGCATAAAAATATTGGGTTGGATCTTTAAATACAGTTTAAAATAATGGGACTTGCTATTGCTTACATCATAATTGCTATTTATAGTATCGCCTTGATTTTGATTTTTTTCTACAGCCTTGCCCAATTGAATCTTCTGATAAACTACCTTGGCTACAAAAGACGAAACGAGGAAGCCCCCAAGTTTAATCTGTTAGATCCAAAAGAAATACCATTCGTTACCATTCAACTCCCCATCTACAATGAGGAGTACGTAATGGAGCGTTTACTGGACAATATTGCCAAAATAGAATATCCCAAAAGCAAGTTGGAGATCCAAGTACTGGACGACTCCACCGACGATTCCGTGATAGAAACCGCTCGCAGGGTTCAAGAACTCCAAGAAACCGGACTGGATATTCAGCATATCCGCAGGGAAAACAGAAAAGGTTTTAAAGCCGGCGCCCTTAAAGAAGGCCTGGAAATCGCCAAGGGCGATTTTATAGCCATTTTTGATGCCGATTTTCTACCCGAAACAGACTGGTTAAAAAAAACCGTACCTTATTTTAAAGATCAAGAAATCGGTGTGGTTCAGACCCGTTGGGGACACATCAACAGGGATTATTCTACCCTAACACGTATCCAGGCCTTTGCCTTGGATGCCCATTTTACCCTGGAACAAGTTGGCAGAAACTCCAAAGGACATTTTATCAATTTTAATGGTACCGCTGGTATTTGGAGAAAACAATGTATTCTCGATGCAGGTAACTGGGAAGGCGACACCCTTACCGAAGACTTGGATTTGAGCTACCGTGCCCAATTAAAAAACTGGAAATTCAAATATTTGGAAGACGTAGAAACCCCTGCAGAACTTCCTGTGGTGATCAGTGCCGCCCGTTCCCAACAATTTCGTTGGAACAAAGGAGGTGCAGAAAACTTTAGAAAAACGGTTTGGAGCGTTGTTACCTCCAAAAATATACCGTTTAAAACCAAGTTTCATGGTGTAATGCACTTATTGAACAGCTCAATGTTCCTTTGCGTTTTCATTGTGGCTTTATTGAGCATTCCCATGCTCTATATAAAAAATACATACGGCCATTTGGGATGGGTGTTCGAGGTTACCAGCTTTTTTATCCTCAGCACCATAATCCTGTTTATTTGCTATTGGTTTACCTATAAAAGTATACAAGGGAGCGGTTTCGACAATTTTGTGGATTATATAAAACTCTTTTTCACCTTCTTCTCGGTGGCGCTGGGCTTTTCTTTGCACAATACCGTGGCCGTTTTGGAAGGGCATTTAGGCAAGCGAAGTGAATTTGTAAGAACCCCTAAGTTCAATATCAATAACCTTTCCGATAGCTGGAAAGGCAATAAATATTTGACCAACAAGCTATCGCCGAACATGATCTTGGAATTCGCTTTAATGATCTATTTCCTATTTGGAATGTACAGTGCCATTCCTTTGAACGATTATGGATTGTTCCCATTCCACCTAATGTTGTTTTTAGGTTTTGGATTTGTTTTCTTTAAATCCATAACGTCCAAAGCATAAACCAAAACCATGCAATCTTACTGGCGACTGCATAGATATCCCATTCTTTTTGCCGTCGCTTGCACATTGTTTTATTGGAGCTTTGCATACAATCTCGTCAGAACCGATTTTACAAAGCTCTTAATGCTTTTTGGGGCACTCTTCTATCTTACCTACAAAATACTCCAATTCGAAAAGTGGAACTATAAGTTTTTATTGGGCATAGGAATCTTATTTCGATTGGTTTTTCTATTCGCCGAACCTAATCTATCGCAAGATTTTTATCGTTTTATTTGGGACGGTCAACTCATAAAAAACGGTATCAACCCCTATTTGTACACCCCTGACCAAATTATGGAACAGGGCGAGATTGCGTTTACCGGTATAAACAAACTTTATGCCGGCATGACGGACCTCAACGCTCGACATTACAGTAATTATCCACCGATCAACCAAATCCTTTTTGCACTATCAGCTGTATTGGGAGGCGGAAGTGTAGTGGGATCCATGATCGTTTTACGATTGATTATAATCCTTGCGGACTTCGGAATGCTTTATTTTGGACGAAAACTTCTTCAAAACCTCAATAGGGCCAACCACTTGGCATTTTGGTACTTTTTAAATCCATTGGTGATAATTGAGCTCACAGGAAATCTTCATTTTGAAGGGGTCATGCTCTTCTTTTTTATTTGGGCCATTTACCTCTTATCAAAAAACAAATGGCTGTGGGCCAGTCCTGTTTATGCCATTTCCATAATGGTAAAATTGGTCCCCTTGATCTTCCTGCCCATATTGGTAAAATACCTAGGGCTCAAAAAGAGTGCTATTTTTTACATTCTGGTCATAGCTGGCTGTATTATGCTCCTTCTTCCCTTCTACTCATCTGTATTTGTTGATAATTATACAGAGACCGTCGGACTTTGGTTTTCCAATTTCGAGTTCAACGCCAGTGTTTACAATGTGGTTAAAAAGATAGCAGTAACCTATTTTGAGGCTAAACCATGGGAACTCATTGACACTTATGGTTCTTATCTAAAAATAGCCGTGTTAATAATAGTCCTGGTTCTTGCCTTTCTTCGAAAAAACCAAAGTTTAGACCATGTCCTCAGCACAATGGTCATTGCCTTGGCCCTATATTATTTCCTATCCAGCACCGTTCATCCTTGGTACGTGATATTCCTTTTGGGGTTTGCAATTTTTACGGATTACAAGTTCCCACTGGTATGGTCCTGCACCATAATTTTAAGTTATTACGCCTATTCACATCCCGATTTTAAAGAGAACCTATGGTTATTGGCCATTGAATACATCGTGGTAATCGGCTATTTTATTTATGAATTAATAGGAAGCAGGCCAAAAAAGTTATATTTCCTCAAAAAGTAATCACAACTTTAGTACAATTCGAATTAATTTGTACATTAGCCTCAGAATGAAAGGACAACAGTACATACTATCTACTTTGAGCATCACAGCTCCCATCAGTCCATTTACCCCCCGCCGTCGTCGCCCGTAAGGGTGCAACATATCTATTGGAAATAGGTGAGTCCATTTCCGCAAAACTCCAAATACATTTTTTTCACTTTTTTACAGATTAATCGCTTGCAATGGAAATTATTGTTGCTAACGAATCACATTATAAATACGCGCAGATCATTAGTGATACCATAACCGATTCCGCAAAGGTCAGAGGTACAGGTATTGCCATGCGAACTCCAGAATACATAATAAAACGTCTCCAAAACGGTAATGCAATTATTGCGTTGGATGGAGATAAGTTCGCTGGATTCTGTTATATCGAAGTCTGGGGGAACAAGGACTTTGTGGCCAACTCTGGTTTAATAGTCCATCCAGATTACAGAAACCAAGGTCTGGCCAAAAAAATTAAAAAAGCCGTTTTCGACCTTTCCCGAAAAAAGTTTCCCGACGCCAAAATTTTTGGCATAACCACTGGACTGGCCGTAATGAAAATGAACTACGAACTTGGCTATAAGCCAGTTACATTTTCGGAACTAACGGACGACCCGGAATTCTGGAAAGGCTGTCAAACCTGCAAGAATTTTGATATCCTTACCCGAACCGATAGAAAAATGTGCCTTTGCACCGGGATGCTTCACGACCCAAAAGCAAAAAATCAACAACCGGAAAAAGTGAACAAAAAAGCATTTCAGAGATTGAAAAGCATTAAAGAATCACTTTTTCTCAAAAAGAAAAATAAATAGAAATCTGTTCGAACATGATCGGATGCATTTCCATTCGACCGTACTCGACTGGAAAATAACACATAAAGAATCAAAATGGAAAAATTAGTTATAGCTTATAGCGGCGGGTTGGACACCTCCTACTGTGCCAAATACCTTTCCAAAGAAGAGGGCTTCGAAGTACATGCAGTAAGCGTAAACACTGGAGGATTCAGCAAAGCTGAAATCGAGGACATTGAAGAAAAAGCACTTGCTTTGGGTGCCACATCTTACACTTCCATCGATGCCATAGGCATTTTTTATAACAAAGTGGTCAAATATTTAATCTTCGGAAATGTTCTCCGAAACAACACCTATCCCCTTTCCGTAAGTGCGGAACGAATCGTTCAGGCTATCGAGATTGTGAACCACGCCAAAAAAATCGGTGCTAAATATATCGCACACGGAAGCACAGGGGCCGGTAACGACCAAGTAAGGTTTGATATGATTTTTCAAATCTTAGCCCCGGAAATCAATATTATTACCCCGATAAGGGACAAAAAACTCGCCAGAGAGGAAGAAATCGAATATCTGCAAAAGAACGGGATAGATTATTCTTGGGAAAAGGCCAAGTATTCGGTGAACAAAGGACTATGGGGAACATCTGTAGGAGGTGATGAAACCCTGACCTCACATCTATCCCTGCCCGAAAGCGCCTACCCAAGCCCCTTGGAGAAAGAACTGCCAAAAGAACTAAAACTTACTTTTAAAAATGGTGAGTTAGTGGCTTTGGATGGTGAGCCGGACACACCCGTGGCCAATATCGAGAAGCTATCCGCAATAGCATCAAAATATGCCATTGGCAGGGATATTCACGTTGGCGATACCATAATCGGTATCAAAGGGAGGGTCGGTTTCGAAGCGGCAGCACCCTTGATCATTATAAAAGCCCACCATTTGCTGGAAAAACACACCCTGAGCAAATGGCAGCAATACCAAAAAGAGCAAATGGGCAATTTTTACGGAATGTTGCTACACGAGGGCAATTATCTTGACGAGGTGATGCGAAACATCGAGGCATTTTTGACCGACACCCAAAAACACGTTTCCGGTGATGTTTTTGTGACCTTGCACCCCTACCGGTTCGAATTGAACGGAATCACATCCAAACACGATTTAATGAATGCTTCCTTTGGAAGTTATGGTGAAATGAACAAAGGATGGACCGCCGACGAGGCCAAAGGATTCATTAAGATCCTATCTAACTCTGGAAAAATTGCCAACCACGTAAACCAAGAATCATGATAAAAGCTGGAATTATAGGTGGCTCAGGATATACAGGAGGTGAGCTAATAAGGCTCTTGCTCAATCATCCACGGACCGAAATCGATTTTGTGTACAGCACTACACGAGCAGGAAAACCAATAACCTCCGCCCATCAAGATTTGTTGGGGCAAACAGAATTGAATTTTTCTGGAGAAATAAATTCAAATATAGATGTAGTCTTCCTCTGTTTGGGGCATGGAAATTCCACCACATTTTTGAACGAAAACAAATTTTCCTCTACTACAAAAATTATTGACCTCAGCAACGATTTCCGGTTACAGGCCGATTCTAACTTTAATGGTCAAAGATTTGTTTATGGTCTTCCCGAATTGAACAAGTCTGCCATAAAAGCTGCGGAGGCCATCGCCAATCCAGGTTGTTTTGCAACAGCTATCCAATTGGCATTGTTACCATTGGCAAAAGCAGGTTTGCTCGGTGCAGATATACATATCAACGCAGTTACAGGAAGCACCGGAGCTGGAGTTGGACTATCCCCAACATCACATTTTAGCTGGAGGAACAATAACGTATCCTGGTACAAACCGTTTACGCACCAACATTTGGGAGAAATTGGGGAAAGCCTCAATTCTTACGGGAAATCCGTAGGTAAATTAATGTTCTTGCCCAATCGGGGCAATTTTACACGAGGAATCCTGGCCACTGCATACACCAACTATAACGGCAGTTTGGAAGAAGCAAAAAACCTTTACCACGATTTTTATAAAGACGCTGTTTTCACCCATCTTTCGGATGGGGAACTACACCTGAAACAAGTAGTAAACACCAATCAGTGCCATATTCATTTGCACCAGCACGATGGGCTTTTATTGGTTACGTCCGCTATCGATAATTTATTGAAAGGAGCATCCGGACAAGCGGTACAGAACATGAACTTGATGTTCGGATTTCCAGAATCCGAAGGTCTATTGTTAAAAGCAGGAGTATTTTAAAACAAGAAGGCTGAGCGTAGTCGAAGGGATTATGTAAAACTAGATTTCCGCCTACACGGAAATGATAAAGAAAGAAAATTATGAAAATAGCTATTATAGGGGCGGGTAACTTAGGGCTGGCCATCGCAAAGGGGATTTTGCACAGCAATGGCGCCACGACCATGTACCTGACCAAAAGGAACACAGATTCCATTCAGGAGTTCGAAAAATACGGCAATGTAACGGTCACTGCCAACAACAAGGAAGCCGTAAAAAATTCCGACATCTTGGTTTTTGCGGTACAACCCGGGCAATTCACATCCATTTTAGAGGAAACCAAAGATCTTCTATCCGAAAAACATGTGGTGATCAGTACCATTACAGGATTCAGTATTTCCAAAATTGAAGAGATCATCGGTTCGGATAAATTCATCATCCGTAGTATGCCGAATACAGCAATTTCGGTAGGCAAATCCATGACGTGTATCTGCAGCAACGAATTGGGCAAAAAAAGGGTGGATCTGGCAAGGGCCATTTTTAACCGAATGGGACATACCCTGGAAATTCCAGAAGGGCAAATGCAGGCGGCAACTGTTATATGCGCAAGTGGGGTTGCCTTTTGGATGCGACTGATCCGTGCCACCACCCAAGGTGCCATACAATTGGGATTTGATGCAAAAGAAGCCCAAGAATTGGCCATGCATACCTGTAATGGGGCGGCCAACCTTTTAATAGAGTCGGGCAGTCATCCGGAAGAAGAGATAGATAAAGTAACCACACCCAAAGGATGTACCATCGAAGGTCTGAACGAAATGGAGCATCAAGGATTAAGTTCTTCCTTGATCAGGGGAATTGTTACATCTTTTGAGAAAATCAGTGAAATAAGAAAAGGATAAAAATGAAATTATTTGACGTATATCCGTTATACGATGTTACTCCAACCAAGGCCAAAGGCATTGAAGTCTGGGACGATAAAGGGGAAAAATATCTGGATTTTTATGGAGGTCATGCCGTAATTTCCATTGGACACACACATCCACACTATGTAAAACGGATAAAAGAGCAATTGGACAACATTGCGTTTTACAGTAATTCTGTTCAAAATCCATTACAAAAGGAGCTTGCAGAAAAGTTGGGCCGTTTATCCGGTTGCGAGGACTATGATCTTTTTATGTGCAACTCTGGGGCAGAAGCCAACGAAAACGCGCTAAAAATGGCTTCGTTTCACACTGGAAAATCCAAAGTAATCGCCTTTACCAACAGTTTTCACGGAAGAACCTCTGCAGCAGTGGCCGCTACGGACAATCCAAATATCAACGCCCCGATCAATAAACAACAAGAGGTGACTTTCTTGGCACTGAACGATTTTGATGCTTTTGAAAAAACAATTCAATCCAATGAATATTGCGCAGTGATCATTGAAGCAATTCAGGGTGTGGGCGGACTCGATGAACCTACCACGGAATTCTTCCAATTCATTGCAAAAAAGTGCAAGGAACACCAGGTTGTCCTGATTGCGGACGAGGTACAATCGGGTTATGGCCGAAGTGGAAAGTTCTTTGCCTTTCAACACCATTTGGACACTGAGCGGAGTCGAAGTGTGCAACCCGACATTATTTCCATAGCCAAGGGAATGGGGAACGGTTTTCCCGTGGGCGGCATATTGATTCATAACTCATTTAAGCCTTCTTACGGGCTTTTGGGCACCACCTTTGGTGGAAACCACCTGGCCTGTGCCGCAAGTTTGGCCGTTCTGGAAGTGTTGGAAAAAGAAAACTTGATTACAAACGCAGCCAAACTAGGGGCGTATTTTCGGGAAAAGGCATCGGAAATAACAGAAATCAAAAATATAAAAGGGAGAGGACTTATGATCGGACTGGAGTTTAATTTTGAAGTTGCTCCGCTGCGAAAAAGAATGATCGTGGAACAGCACATGTTCACTGGAAGTGCCAAAAACAAGAAGCTGTTACGATTTTTACCCGCATTGAACATCACAAAAAAAGATATAGACCTGTTCTTTGATGGGCTAAAAAAAGTAGTATAATGAAGCATTATTTAACCGTTAGCGATATAGAATCACTACCCGATTGGGTAGATGAAGCTATCGCCCTAAAAAAAGACCCCTATCAGTTTGAGGGTCTGGGCAAACGAAAAACCATTTGCCTGCTATTTTTCAACAATAGCCTTAGAACCCGTTTAAGTACACAAAAAGCGGCCATGCAATTAGGTTTGGATGTAATGATCATGAACTTTGGCAACGAAGGCTGGGCGTTGGAATATGGTGACGGCACCATTATGGATCAAGGAACATCGGAGCATATTAAAGAGGCCGCCCAAGTGGTATCCGAATATGCCGATATTGTGGCCATTAGGGCATTCGCAGGATTGGTGGACAAAGAAAAGGACGAATCCGAAGAAGTAATCACCGGTTTTGCTAATTATGCCACAATTCCTGTACTTAATATGGAAAGTTCGGTGGGGCACCCACTTCAAGCTTTGGCGGACGCCATCACCTTAAAGGAAAATGAAATCAAGAAAAGACCCAAAGTAGTGCTTTCTTGGGCGCCACACCCCAAAGCCTTGCCGCATGCGGTTGCGAACTCTTTTGTAGAAATGATGCGGATGCAGGACGCCGATTTTGTGATCACCCATCCGAAGGGATATGAATTAAATCCAAGGTTGACCCAAGGTTGCGAAATTGAATACGACCAAAACAAGGCATTGGAAGGAGCCGATTTTGTATATGTGAAAAACTGGAGCAGCTACTCCGATTATGGAAAAGTACTGAGCAAGGACACCGATTGGACCATTACAGAAAAGAAATTGGGGCATGCCAAATTTATGCACTGCCTGCCAGTAAGGAGAAATATGATCGTGGAAGATGCCGTATTGGACGGGAAACAATCTTTGGTGGTCCAGCAAGCTAAAAATAGGGTGTTTTCCGCTCAAATTGTATTAAAAAAATTACTGGAAAATATATGAAAAGGAGTATAATTGCCTTTACAACCAAACCTTAAAATGTGAACAACATCTGACACATTATAAATAACACAAAACAGATGAAACAAAAATTATCCATTGTAAAAATAGGAGGCAATCTTATTGAAGATGTCGAAGGGTGCAAACGTGTACTAGATCTGTTCTCCAAATTAGATGGAAACAAAATTTTGGTCCATGGTGGAGGCAAAAAAGCGACCGAATTGGCCAATCAATTGGGAGTAGAATCCAAAATGGTGAACGGTAGACGAATTACGAACGCGGAAGCTCTCGAAATTGCCCTAATGGTGTACGGAGGATTGTTCAGCAAAAAAATCGTGGCAAAATTACAGGCCTTGGGTACCGATGCCATTGGAATGAGCGGAGCCGATGCCGATGCCATTAGAGCTCACAAAAGACCTAAAAAAAATGTGGATTTCGGTTTTGTGGGCGATGTGGACCTTGTGAACACATATGGCATTTTTAAATTGCTTCAAGCTGGTTTTACACCTATTTTTTGTGCCCTTACGCACGACGGCAAAGGGCAAATGCTGAATACCAATGCGGACACCATAGCTGCCGAATTGGCCATAGCCATGTCCGAGCAATTCGAGACCACATTATTTTACTGTTTTGAAAAAAAGGGGGTACTGCAAGATATAGAAGACGACAACTCCGTAATCCATCATATCAATTCCAAAGATTACGATGAACTTCTGGCCTATGGCATTATTGCCGATGGAATGCTTCCCAAAATGCATAATTGCTTTTACGCACTTCGAAATCAAGTAGGTAAGGTTTGCATCGGAAACACCGAAATGCTCGAAGCCAACAATACCGACTATACCACTTTGACCCTATGAGACCAACACAAACTTTATTGACCGAAAAAGCCATTGAACTCCTCAAAAAACTGATCGGGACCCCTTCGTTTTCCGGAGAAGAGGATAAAACCGGTGATGCCATTGCAGAATTTCTGCAAGGTTTTGGGGTAAAAACCCAAAGACAGCACAACAATATATACGCCTTCAATAGATATTTTGATGAAAGCAAGCCCACTTTGTTGCTCAACTCCCACCACGATACCGTTAAACCCAACAGTGCATATACCAAAGATCCTTTTAATGCCCATATTGAAGATGGCAAACTGTACGGACTAGGCAGTAACGATGCAGGTGGGTGTCTAGTCTCCCTTTTGGCCACATTCGTCCATTTTTATGAAGATGAGAATCTGAGCCATAATATTATTATGGCTGCAACCGGAGAGGAAGAGGATGCCGGTGAAAAGAGTATTCGCGCACTCCTTCCCATTCTCCCCAAAATCGATGTTGCCATTGTGGGCGAACCCACTTTGATGGACTTGGCCATTGCCGAAAAAGGACTAGTGGTATTCGATGCGGTAGTCGAAGGCACTCCTTCGCATGCCGCGCACCCCAACGACAATAATGCAATTTACAATACCATAGAAGTATTGCAATGGCTAAAAAACTACTCGTTCGACAAGGTTTCCGATGCCCTTGGAAAGGTCAAGCTCACGGTGACCCAAGTAAGTGCCGGAAACCAGCACAATGTAGTGCCCGGCCATGTGGATTTGGTGATAGATGTGCGCGTGAACGATCGTTACACCAATCAAGAAATTGCCGATATATTACAAAAGGAAGCTCCTTGTAAAATGACCCCTAGATCGCTTCGATTAAACTCTTCTCGTATTGACCCTGAACATGATTTGGTAAAAAGTGGTCTGGCTCTTGGAAGAAAAACCTATGGTTCACCTACGTTGTCCGATCAGGCCGCTTTAACGTGCCAATCGGTAAAGCTGGGTCCGGGCGACAGTACAAGATCGCACTCTGCCGACGAATTTATATTTGTGGACGAAATAAAAGAAGGTATAGATATTTACATCAAAACACTAACAGGATTTTTGCAATAAACAATGACAAACCAGTAATTAAAATGAGCCATTGTTTATTGATAATTGACAACTGATAATTAAATAGTATGAAACTCTGGGACAAAGGATTCAGTACCGATAAAAAAATAGACCATTTTACTGTAGGAGATGATCGTGAACTAGATCTGGTATTGGCAAAGTATGATGTTATCGCTTCAAAAGCACATGCTAAAATGCTGGGAAAGGTAGGTCTTATATCTCAAAACGAGGCCAAAGACCTTGTAACAGCATTGAACTCCATCGCAAAGGATATTGAAAAAGGAAAGTTCACAATCGAGAAGGATTTTGAGGATATGCACTCAAAAATAGAGTTTGTACTTACCGAAAAATTGGGCGACACCGGCAAAAAAATCCATTCGGCACGTTCCAGAAACGATCAGGTTTTAGTGGCTATGCAATTATATCTTAAAGATGAGCTTACCGAGATTAAAAATCAGGTAAAGTCACTTTTTGATCTATTGCTAAAACTCGCCGACAAACATAAAAATGTATTGCTGCCCGGATATACCCATTTACAAATTGCGATGCCCTCCTCGTTCGGGCTTTGGTTTTCTGCCTATGCCGAGAGTTTAATAGATGATTTATACTTTGTGCAAGCAGCCCACAAGGCAGCGGACCAAAATCCATTGGGAAGTGCCGCTGGTTACGGTAGCTCGTTCCCCATCGATAGAAGTTTCACCACGGCCGAAATGGGCTTCGACACTCTAAAATACAATGTGGTAGCTGCACAGATGGGCCGTGGCAAAGTGGAAAAAGCCACTGCATTCGGAATTTCGAGTGTTGCTGCCACCATTTCCAAAATGGCGATGGACATTTGCCTGTACATGAGCCAAAATTTTGATTTTATCTCCTTTCCGAATGAGCTCACTACGGGAAGTAGCATTATGCCCCACAAGAAAAACCCAGATGTTTTTGAATTGATCAGGGCCAAATGCAATAAAATTCAAGCTGTGCCCAACCAGTTGATACTGATTACGAACAATCTGCCCAGTGGTTATCATAGGGACCTTCAATTGGTAAAAGAAGTAGTTGTCCCGGCATTACAGGACATGCATGCCTGTTTGGAAATGATGACCTTTAGTCTTAAAGAAATCAAGGTCAACCCATCTATTTTGGACGATTCCAAATACGATTATCTTTTTAGTGTGGATACTTTGAACGAACTGGTTAAAAGTGGAATGCCTTTCCGTGATGCCTATAAAACTATGGGCACAGCCATAGAAAACGGTAATTTTAAACCTAAACGAGACATTGAACACACTCATGAGGGAAGTTTGGGCAATTTGTGTTTAGTGGAGATACAAGAAAAAATGGAGAAGCTTTTTTAACACAAAAGCTCTAGTTTCAACATATATGTAAATCCGTCAACTCATAACGGGCATTGGTCAATTGACAAGAGAAAAATCAGAGTACTTTCCCCACTTTTATCTTTTTATAACCAAATGGAAGGATAAAATATATGATGGGATTGACCAAACTCTCTTTAAAAGAAAAGCATAGGGAGTACCGAAAATGGAGAAAGGAAAAATTATTTAAAGGGGATGTAGTCCACTGTACTATCTGCAATTCCAACTATCGGGAATTTGGAATCTTTGGCAATACAAAAAGAAAAAATGCACAATGCCACAATTGTGGTTCATTGGAAAGGCACAGGTTGGTCTGGAAATATATTCAAGATAACGAACTGATCAACGAACCTATGCGATTGCTCCACTTTGCCCCAGAAAAAGTATTCTACAATCTATTTTCGGATGTTCCGGAGATTGAATATTTCCCATGCGACCTATTTCCACACGTTTATAACTACAAAGGAAAAACCAAAATTATGGAAGTCGATATCACCAAAATCCCTTTTGATGACAGTTCTTTTGATTTTATTCTATGTAATCATGTATTGGAGCATATTCCCAACGATCAACTTGCCATGTCGGAGCTGTTCAGAGTTATGAGGCCTGGCGGTTTTGGCATATTCCAGGTACCCATTGATTACAACAGGGAAACAACCTACGAAGATTTTTCCATAACCACGGAAAAAGGGCGGTTGAAGGCGTTTGGTAGACGAGACCATGTAAGATGGTACGGTAAGGACTATAAGAACAGGTTGGCAAACGTAGGCTTTGAGGTAAAGGAGGATGACTTTGTAAATACATTCTCAAAGGAAGAGCAATTTAAATACGGATTTGATACCTCAGAGAAGATTTATCATTGTAGAAAACCCGACAATCGTAAGTAGTTGCAAACTCTGATCATTTGATTCTTAAACCTGAAAAACGCTTCTCAAATGGTACATCAGTTTAATAGAACCTACAGTTTGCGCCTATGTTAGAGCCATTAACAAAATTCACTTGTCCTTTTATGAGAGAGTGGCCACAAAAAAGTAAATTCGGTCACTAATTATCATTGTAGCCTATTATTAATGAAGAACAAGCTTAACATACTTACTTATTCACTTGTTATTTTAATTACTGCAACCTCTTGTACAGAAAAAAACAAGGAACAAACCACTAGCGAGAACAAAATTCAACAATCGGTAAATCCGAACGGCGATAGCGAACTGGCAATTTTAATGAGAGAAATGTTCGATGAAGCGGAATCGATCAAACAGCAAATAGCCAATGGAAGACCTGTAAAATTAAACATAGACCATGAGAAAATGCTAACTGCCCATGCGACCGAACCTGAAAAAACAGCTTCAGGGCAGTATAAAGTGTTTGCCGACCTGTATTTACAAAGCATCAAAAATTTGGAGTCTGCAAAAGCAAAACAAATGGACAGTCTTTACAATACAATGGTAGTAAGTTGCCTAAATTGTCATAAGGCATTGTGTCCTGGACCATTGGTAAAGATCAAAAAGTTGCAACGGCTGTAGCACAAACAATAGCTAACCTCTATTTATATAGTCCTACCTCCTCAATAATCCCTTAAAAATATTACCTAATATTCTTCAAGTTGATTACCTCTTATTCGGACAAGTACCGCCAATGGCCACGGGGCAAATCCTTTTTGGTCAATCCAGCGAAAATTACACGGTCCAACTTAGTCGCATTTTAACACGGAATTGATAACTACGTCAATTCAAATAGTGGTTTGATCAATTGAGGGGTTGTCTTGCCCCACATTTTTTGGAAATTGGTTTTTGATTAATTGACCACAAAACTATGATCGACAAAAAATCCGGCACCCTAACCATTGGGCAGGACGTCCAATTTGGACCACAAGTAGCTTTCAAAATCTTAAAAGACCTAAAGCTTGGAGAAAGTGCAGAAATTATCGGTTCCATCGATGCAATCGAACAAAAACTAAAGTTTAATAATGTAAAGGTTGAAAACAATTATTACATTTTCCGTTTAAGTTTTGAACTTAATCGACTCTTTATGCTAGAAATTTTTATAAGTCCCGGTCCATTTATGTTTAAAAAAAGTTGGACCCACTGGAGTTATGAAGATGAATTAAAGCATTTGGAATACTGTACTGCATGGCTACAACACGAAGTTGGAGCCACCAGAAATTTTACTTGGGGACATATTTGGTGTGGATACGACAGTCTTGGAGGTTATAGCAGTATTAAAATCAGGTATGTTTAGAGAACCAATTATCTATTTCTACTTTATATTCTTCAAATTGATCACCTCTTGTTCGGTCAAGTACCGCCAATGGCCACGGGGCAAATCCTTTTTGGTCAGTCCAGCGAAAATTACACGGTCCAGTTTGGTTACTGTATAGCCCAAATGTTCAAAAATTCGGCGAACGATCCGGTTACGCCCGCTATGGATTTCCACTCCTATTTCCCGCTTTGGCGCACCTTGTATATAGCTAATGCTATCCACGGTAATAGGTCCGTCTTCCAATTCCAACCCTTCGCCTATTTTATGGAAATCTGCCAAGGATAGATTGTTATCCAAATGCACATGGTAAATTTTACGCACATTGTGCTTAGGGTGGGTGAGTTTTTTGGTAAGATCACCATCGTTGGTAAATAGCAACAATCCAGTTGTGTTTCTATCCAATCGACCTACGGGCAACAAACGATTGTTCGACGCGCTGGAAACCAGCTCCATAACCGTTCGGCGCCCCTTTTCATCACTCGTTGTGGTAATAAAGTTCTTGGGTTTGTTCAACAGAACATACTCTTTCTTTTCCAAATTGAGACGTTTACCATCGAAACGTACATCATCCGAACGTTTTACCTTGAATCCCATTTCGGTTACCGGTTTCCCGTTCACCGTCACATTGCCCGCAGCTATATAGGTGTCGGCTTCCCTTCGGGAACAAATACCGGCATTGGCAATATAGCGGTTCAGCCGTATTTCGTCCGGGTTGGATTTTTTCTTGGCAGTCTCCTGTTTTGGCCTTGGTGCATTACTTTTGCCAAATGGTTTTTTAGGGTCCCCTCCCTTGTAGTTTTTAGAAGGTCTTCTTCCTCTATTGTCTGATTTCGCCATCAGTCGTATTTTTTTGCAAATGTACTCTTTTTACGCTCCAAAAAATCTAAAGCACAAAGAATTACAATATTCGGTTCAGCACCACCTCCACATCGATCAGAAGAATACTAAAAACTCCTGCCACGATAATAAACTTTATAATATTGTGCAGCCATACATAGTGTTTCTTGGCATCTGCCCTCCACAATAATACCAAGAACAGCACCAAGAGCACAATACATGCCGCAAAGTAGAGGTACATATATCCAACATCGAAGGTTTTAATAAGTAAGAGCGCAGGAATCAAAGTGAGCACAATGAAAAGGGAAATCATCGTTTTGGACGTTTTGGGACCATACAAAATAGGTATGGTCCTATAATTCTGCGCCATATCGCCGGCCATATTTTCCAAATCCTTGATCATTTCACGCGCCAAGATCAACAGGAACAAAAAAATGGCGTGCACAAAAATTACCGCCTGGAAATTTTGATAATACACAAAAACCACAAAAAATGGCGCAATTGCCAATGTGGACGATACCAAATTACCTATAAACGGAATGCGTTTAAGTTTGTGCGAGTAGATCCAAATACCAAAAATATAGGAAGAGAAAAACAGCACTGCTCTGAACGAAATATAGCTTGCTGCAAAAACGGTCAAAAAATTAAGTATGAAATAGGTGGTGAGCTTAAAGCGTTGGCTTACCAAACGATCCAACATACTCTTCGTGGGCTTGTTGATTAAATCCTTCTCGGCATCGTAGAAATTATTGATGATATACCCACTGGCTATGGTGAGCGCAGAGGCCGTAACGATCATAAATAGATTTGCGTCCAAAACCACTTCACCAAGAGGAATATCGGGTGCCAAAATATAAATGGAAGCCAAATACTGTGCTAGGGTGATCACAAGAATATTGTACCCTCTAACCACGGAGAACAGACTCAACAGCTTAAAAAGCAAGAGTTTGTTTTTTCTATTGAGCATGTATTGGCATTTAGAAGTTGTAAACCACTTCCAAAGTATGTCCCTTTAAAGCTTTTCTTGCCTTATCGAGGTCTTGGGTAAAGCCCAATATATAACCTCCTCCTCCGGATCCGCACAGTTTTAGGTAATAATCGTTGGTCTCGATTCCTTTTTGCCAAAGCTGATGGAACTTGGAAGGAATCATCGGCTTAAAGTTGTCAAAAACCACGTTGGATAGCTGCTTTAGATTACCAAATAAGGATTTTATGTTGCCATTCAGGAAATCCTCCACACAAGCATCGGTATGTTTAATAAACTGATCCTTGATCATATTGCGGAATCCTTCCTGCTTCATATTTTCCATGAATATCTGCACCATCGGGGCGGTTTCGCCAGTAATGCCACTATCCAACAAGAAAACAGCTCCTTTGCCCTCGGTATTTTGGGAGGGTATACTGGTAGATTCGATATTATCCTTGGAATTGATTAAAATAGGCAGACTTAAATAACTGTTCAATGGATCCAATCCGGAAGATTTACCATGGAAAAAAGATTCCATTTTTCCGAAAATCGTTTTCAACTGTAGTAACTTTTCGCGCGTCAGGTTTTCCAAAACCGTAATCTTGTCCGTAGCGTAACGGTCGTAAATGGCAGCCACCAAAGCGCCACTGCTCCCAATTCCATAACCTTGCGGAATGGAACTATCAAAATACATACCCTCGGCCACATCCCTTTCCAAAGCTTCGATATCAAAAGAGACTAAGCCTTCTTCCTTAATTTCCAGCGCTTTTAGGTACGCCGCGTAAGCTTTTAGACTTTTGTTGGATTCTTGGGCCATTTCCGAATTGTTCTTGTCCCACTTTAATGCCCCCTTAAAGAAATTATAAGGTATGGACAATCCTTTGGAGTCTTTGATAATACCGTACTCTCCAAACAACAATATCTTGGAATAAAACAATGGACCTTTCATATTACAGTACTAAGATACAAACAATTTTGTTTAATTTTTGATAAAATTTGATGAACAAATAAATTCTATCGTTAAAAATAGCATTCCCGATTGGTAAAAAACTTTGGCAAATAACGTAAAAAAACAGCTTAGCTGTTCATTTTTAGCTGTTTATTTTGATGGCCCCCGACCCCACCACATCGTTAATGTACTGTCCGTTCTCGCAATGGTCCGCCAAGTTATCTTTGATAAACTTTTGTACCTTTTCCTTTTCTGATGCCGGGTAGAGCAAATGAACATTGGCCCCTGCATCAAGCGTAAAACATAGCGGTATTTTGGTATCAAGCCTGAACTCCCAAACTTTGTTGATGATTTCCAAAGTGTCCGGTTTCATTAAAATAAAGTAGGGCATACTGGTCATCATCATGGCATGCAGGGTCAAAGCCTCACTTTCCACTAGCTTGATGAATCCTTCCAAATCCCCACTTGCCAAAATTGGTTTTAACGTATCCAAATTGGCAAAGGCCTGTTCAAAACGATTCGTGGCATACGGGTGACCGTGCATTAATTGATGGCCGACGGTGCTGCTCACCTGTTTTTGTCCTTTGTGGACCAATAAAATCGTATCACAAAAACCATTAAAAACCGGATTAATTTCGAACGGATACTCGATTCCGTACAAATTGGAACTGTTGGGAATGTTCTTGTGGGCGCCCCATTGCACCATACTGCCTTTTATGCTCCGGCATGCGCTGCCCGATCCCAATCGGGCCAAATAAGATGCCTTGGCATGGAACAGCTCATCCGACATAGCGGGGTTCAGTGTTTTCTCTATATCCATTAAACACATGGACAAAGCGGCCATTCCACTTGCCGAAGATGCAATTCCGCTGCTATGGGGAAAGGAATTGGTGGTATCAATGGTAAAGTGGTACTTATCCAAAAACGGAACATACTCCCGAATACGCTCAAAAAAAGTATGGATTTTGGGTTTAAAATCTTCTTTTGCCTTGCCCTCGAACAATAGATCAAAGGATATGCCCCCATTGTTCTTCTTTGATCCATACGATACCGATGTGGTGGTGGCACAGGTATCCAAAGTAAAACTTATGGACGGATTGGCGGGAATCTGTACCGGTTTTTTGCCCCAATATTTTACCAAGGCAATATTGCTGGGTGCTTTCCAGGTCACCTTGCCATTTTCGGGCAATTCCAAATACGTACCGGGCAAAAATTGTTTTTCCGTCATTGGCAATGGATATTTCAACAAATATAAGGAGCGCCAAATTTACAGTAATTAGGATACAAATAAATTCTTAATTTAGTCGAAGTTGAGCCAGCCATGAAAAAAAGAATTATTTACATCGCCATTAGTGTTTTGGTCTGCCTTGTCATAGGTTTTTTGTCCAGCATTGCCACCCAAAGTTCCGTGAACGACTGGTACCTTACACTGAACAAGCCCTCTTTTACGCCGCCCAACGAGCTTTTTGCCCCGGTCTGGACCGCTTTATATGTTATGATGGGCACTGCAGCTGGAATAGTGTGGTCCAAAGGATATCATCACATTTGGGTAAAAACGGCCTTGTACCACTTTGTTTTTCAGTTGTTGTTAAACGCACTTTGGAGCATAGTTTTCTTTGGACTTAAAAATCCTCTTGGCGGACTAATTGTAATTTTGGCCCTGTTGACCATGATCCTTCTTACCATTAAATGGTTCAAGGTGATAAGCAAACCTGCCGCAATTTTAATGGTACCCTACGTAATCTGGGTCGCTTTTGCCTCTGCCCTCAACTACAAAATCTGGGAACTCAACGCTTAGGAATCTATCATTTCCAATAGTTTCAGCATCGTTTTTCGGTTTCGGGTCGTAGCCTCCACTTTTAGTTTGTTCTCGATGTAGTTATTGTTGAGTTTTGCCCTGCCATATCCATTTTTACAGAGTAAATACACACATTTATCGGTAACAAAATAATCTTCATGCTTAAAATGATGTTGATTAAATTGTTCTACCAAATCATGTTCAGGCGAAGTTCTTAGCCAAACATAATAGAGTCTGTTCTCTCCATCGGTGTCCATAAATGGACTTTTGTTCAAAACATGCTCTATTTCATCCTTATTGAACAGTAATACCGGCACCTCAAAACCAAAATTTTGATAAATAGCATCAAAAATATATCGCTGTAAATCGTTTTGTTCTATGTTGCCACCCTCAAAAACAATATTCCCACTTTGAATATATGTTTTTACGTTTTGAAGACCGATTTCCTCTAAAACTCGCCTCAATTCGGCCATTTTAATCTTTTTTTGGCCGCTTACGTTTATACCCCGAAGTAAGCCAATGTATGTATTCCCCATAGTGATTGATTCTGCACCCGAATTAATTTTAGTAAATTCAAGCGCATTAAATTAACAAAATGAACCAATACATCCTTGCTTTGGATCAAGGGACCACAAGCTCACGTGCCGTGGTGTTCGATAAAAAAGGTACAATTGTGTCCATGGCCCAAAAAGAATTCACTCAAATATTTCCCAGACCAGGATGGGTGGAACACGACCCCAGTGAAATCTGGTCCACTCAAGCAGGAGTAGCTGCCGAGGCCGTGAGCAAAAAAGGACTTAAATCCACCCAATTGGCCGCCATAGGAATCACCAACCAACGGGAAACCGTGGTCGTATGGGACAAAAACACCGGTGAGCCCGTGTACAATGCCATTGTTTGGCAAGATAAAAGGACTGCCGATTATTGCGATGAACTAAAAAAAGAGGGCAAATCCGATATCATCCGAAAAAAAACCGGATTGGTTATCGATTCCTATTTTTCCGGAACCAAGGTGAAATGGATCTTGGACAATGTAGAAGGCGCACGACAAAAAGCGGACAATGGCAATTTGATCATGGGTACCATTGACACTTGGCTTATTTGGAAAATGTCGGACGGAGCCCTGCACATTACCGATGTGACCAATGCCTCCCGCACCATGCTTTTTAATATAAATACCATGGACTGGGACAATGAATTACTGGAACTGATGGGCATTCCCCAAAGTATGCTGCCCAACATAAAACAATCCAGCGAGGTTTATGGAAATACCAGTCCCAATATTTTTGCCACCAAAATACCGATAGCCGGCATTGCTGGTGACCAACAAGCCGCATTGTTCGGTCAAATGTGTACAAAGCAGGGCATGGTAAAAAACACTTACGGCACAGGTTGCTTTATGTTGATGAACATTGGTGACAAACCCATTGTATCCGAGAACAATCTACTTACCACGGTAGCCTGGAAAATTAATGGTGAAACCACTTATGCCCTAGAGGGCAGTGTTTTTATAGCCGGTGCGGTGGTACAATGGTTACGCGACAGCCTAAATATCATTAAATCCTCCGAAGAGGTAGAAAAACTAGCCAGCTCGGTCAACAGTACCGAAGGAGTTGTATTTGTTCCAGCCTTTGCAGGTTTGGGCGCTCCCCACTGGAACCAGAAAGCCCAAGGAACCCTATTCGGTATTACTCGGGGCACCACCGATGCCCATATTG
The DNA here is from genome assembly GCF_056160185.1 of Flagellimonas sp. ABD4_174. NCBI lineage: Bacteria > Pseudomonadati > Bacteroidota > Flavobacteriia > Flavobacteriales > Flavobacteriaceae > Flagellimonas > Flagellimonas sp. ABD4_174. The sequence goes on along the minus strand of NZ_JBSWWP010000001.1, from coordinate 805,262 downwards.
CCCGGGCAGCCTTAAAGTCCATTGCGTACCAGACCATGGATATTCTTAAGGCCATGGAAGCAGATTCGGGAATTTCCATTAAAGAGTTACGTGTTGATGGCGGTGCAACCGTCAACGATATGCTGATGCAATTTCAGGCCGATGTTCTGAATACCATCACCGTTCGACCAAAAATTGTTGAAACCACAGTAATGGGAGCGGCATATTTGGCAGGTCTTGCCGTTGGTTATTGGGAAAACCACCAAGAGATCCAGGAAATCTGGCAAACCGATGTACACTTTGAACCGACCAACGAACGGGAAACCATAGAACAGGGCATACAAGAATGGTACAAAGCAATAAAGGCACTTGAATTTTGGACGGAACTTCCATAACCATAAACACTAATATTACATTGATATGACTCCCTTTATAGCTGAAATTATAGGCACTTTTTTGTTAATGGTCCTCGGGTGCGGTGTAGTTGCGAACGTTTCGCTTCAAAAAACTTATGGAAATGGATCTGGTTGGATTGTGATCACTACAGGTTGGGCGATTGCCGTTTACACCGGAGTAGTAGTGGCTGGGCCGTACAGCGGTGCCCACATCAATCCAGCTGTCAGTATTGGGTTGGCCGTGGCCGGAAAATTTCCGTGGAACGAAGTTCCAGTATATATTTTAGCACAATTTATTGGAGCCATGTTGGCGGCCTTTTGTGTTTGGCTAGTAAACAAAGATCACTTTAGTGCCACTAGCGATGGTGATACTAAAAGAGCCGTGTTTTGTACTGCCCCTGCCATACCCAATACGTTAATTAATCTTTTTTCAGAGTTCTTGGGCACTTTTGTGCTCGTTTTCTCTGTACTTTTTTTTACCGATGCCATGCTGACCACGGATAATACCATTATTGGCCTTGGTTCTTTAGGGGCCCTACCTGTATCCTTAATTGTTTGGGGCATAGGCCTTTCTTTAGGGGGAACAACGGGTTACGCCATTAATCCTGCCAGAGATCTAGGCCCACGGATTGTACATGCGCTATTGCCATTGCAGAATAAAAGCGGGAATAACTGGGGTTATAGTTGGATTCCTGTGATCGGTCCCATTGCAGGAGCAGTTTTAGCCGCCTGGGCCGCTATACTTTTACAGTGAGCCCCTAGGAAGTTATGGCCTGTGCTGCAATATAGGCACCGGTCCATGCATTTTGGAAATTAAATCCTCCCGTAATGGCATCTACGTTTATAATCTCACCTGCAAAGTAAAGATCGGGATGCAACTTGCTTTCAAAAGTTTTAAAATTGATTTCTTTTAAATCCACACCTCCAGCGGTCACAAATTCTTCTTTAAACGTACTTTTCCCCTCTACCTTAAATGATGAAGCCGTCAATTGTTCTGCCAACGCCCGAAGCTCCATCTTCGAAATATCTCCCCAACGTTTCTCCGGCCCGATTTGTGCAGCTTCAACCAATCGTTTCCATAATCGTTTTGGCAGTCCGGTGACATTGGTCCGCATCACGGTTTTTTTTGCCTCCATCTCCTTTATTTCCCTTAGGCTGGCTTCCATGGATTCGGTGGTGTATTCCGGCAACCAATTCACCAATATTCTAAAAGAATAATTATAATCGTTAAGAATATTTGCTCCCCAAGCCGACAATTTTAAAATTGCCGGTCCACTTAATCCCCAATGAGTTATGAGAACGGGGCCTTCTGCATAGAGAAAAGTATTTTGATCTAGCTTACTTTTAAGATTGAGCGATTTTTTATCCGTATGGAATACCTTTTTGGCCAAAACCTCGACCGAGGCGTATGTACTCAAACCTTGAATACCTTTAATTCTATTATCGGAAACATTAAAGGTAAAAAGTGAAGGGACGGGGGGTACGACCTGATGTCCTAATTTTTCCAGAAGCTTCCATATTTTCGGATTACTGCCAGTGGCCAACAATAGTTTTTTGGATTGATAGTGCTTGTTCATCGTGGTCACCTGCCACCCCTCTTCTGTTTTATTTATATCTTTTACGGAACTGTTTCTTAAGACTGTGACACCCAATCGGTCCGCCTCTCCTACCAAACAATCAATAATACTTTGGGAGGAATCGCTCTTTGGAAAAACGCGTCCGTCCTCTTCCACTTTCAATGGTACGCCCCGTTCTTCAAAAAAAGCCATTACGTCCATTGGGGCATAGGCATGGAATGGTCCCAAAAGCTCTTTCTCCCCCCGAGGATAGTTGGCCGCCAAATCTTTGGGCACAAACTCCCCGTGGGTAACGTTACAACGTCCACCGCCTGAGATCTTTACTTTGGAAAGAACAGTCTTGCCCCTTTCAAAAATGGCTATTTTCAGATCGGGAGCACGTTCTGCCACTTGAATTGCCGCATAGAAACCTGCCGCTCCACCACCTACTATAATAAGGTCGAACATTAATTCACACGTTCTGGATAATTGGTGATAATACCATCGACCCCAAATTCTGTCATTCTTTGAATGTCTTCGGGTTCGTTGACCGTCCAGGTATATACTTTTAATCCTTCTGATTGGATTTTAGCAGTATTGTTTTGTGTAAGGGTTTTATAATTTGGGTTAATGGCCACGGCATCCAACTCTTTGGCCACTTCCAACGCTTGCAACGGATCTTCGGAGGTCAATACGGCAATTTTAACATCCTTGTTGATCGCTCTCATGGCTTGGAGCTCGTCCCATTTAAAGCTGGAAATAATAAAGTTGTCGATATTCCATCCTTTTTCTTTTACATAAAAGTTGATGGCTTGATTAACCTTATCCGTAGTTCCCGCACCTTTTAGCTCAATATTTAGTACTACCTTGTTGTCTATGAGCTTCAGCACCTCTTGGAGCATGGGAATCTTATGCCCACCGTCCAATACAAGTTGTCGCAATTGAAACATATTATATTCCTCGATGTTTCCGCCGGCGTTGGCAAGCCGGTCCACCTTTTTATCATGGAAAACCACAATCTCGCCACTTTGGATCTTGAATACATCAATCTCGATCATATCCACTCCCAGATCCAAAGCTTTTTGTACCGATGCCAATGTGTTCTCGGTCTCGTGCCCCATGGCTCCTCGATGTCCAATTACCAATGGTTTTGATTTTGTCATTTCACAACTCGTTAAAAGCCAAATGGCTCCAAGTGCAATAAGTAAGTTTTTTTTCATGATGGTTTGGTTATAGGGTTAAAAATACAATTTGTAATTAAAAAACACTCTTCTTACCCCTTGCAGAAACCCAACTTAACCTAAAATTAAAAAATAGGGCCAACTTGATCGGTCCTATTACTTTAATTTAAAAATATAAGATTGTAGCGGAGCCAAATCCAATTGGATTTGTCCTTGCCCATTTATTACGGAAAGTTTTGGGGAAACTTCTCCATATAAGACCTCGGACAACGGGTAATCACCATCTGTTAGCTCCCATTTTGTGATTACATCTTCCGGTACTTTTAGATTTAAAGAATAGTTTTTTAGGGCATCAAAATTGGAAAGTACTATTAATTTTTCATTGGATGTCCATCTAACGAACGATAGTACTCTGTGATCATAATCCTCCGTATGATCTTTGTTGTAAAAATGAATTTCCTGGTACTCGCCCATCAACGCCTCACTGGATATGGTAAAATTTAACAGGCGTTTGTAAAAATCCCTAAGTTCCCTTTCTTCTTTGGTAAGTTGCCCTCCATCGAACTTTTTATTGTTGACCCACCTTTGGTGATGTGGCACCCCGACATAATCAAAAATCGAAGTCCGGGTCGGGTCACCAAACCCAGCATCTTCTGCCCCGGGCTCACCTACTTCTTGTCCAAAATAGATCATCGTTGGAGAGGTACTGATCGTTGCCGACACTACCATGGCCGGCTTTCCCAATTGTGCATTTCCTGCAAAATCGGGACTTGCGATACGCTGCTCATCGTGGTTTTCCAAAAAATGTAGCATGTGGTGCTCAATATCCGCCATGCCTTTCTGCACTACGGGGATGTGATCTGTCCAACCATACCCCTTCATTATATGTTTTATACTATCGTAGAGCTCGACCTTATCATACAAATAATCCATTTTTCCTTTGTGGATATAATCTCGGTAAAGGGCTGGATTATAGACTTCTGCCAACAGAAAGGCATCGGGGTTCTTCATCTTAATATTGGAGTTAAGGTAGCTCCAAAACTCCACGGGTACCATTTCGGCCATATCAAACCTGAACCCGTCTACTCCAAAATCCAACCAATATTGGGCAATGTCTTTGAACTTGCCCCAAGAATCCGGGAGTGTTTTGTCCTTCCAAAACTCATAATGTTCTTTATAATCTTTCTCTTGGAACGACTCTGGCAGTTCATCAAAATCTTTTGTACCGTCGGGGCGTACCCCATAGTTTATTTTTACCGTTTCGTACCAATCGTTGTAGTGTGGTTGTGCCAGTCTGGAGCCGTTACCTGTCCATTTAGCGGGATTTTCTTCAAACTTGGAGTCGGCCAAATTGTTATCTTCACCACCAAGTGGCAGGTATCCTTCTTGCCAATCAGGTACTTTAAACGCTTCTCCGGGGATGTAATAAAAATTATTGTTTACCGCATATTCTTTTGATGTATCATCGGAGCTTCCAAAATCCTCGACTCCGTCCGGATTGGTCTTTCCTTCATAATTTCTTGCTACGTGATTGGGTACGATATCGATAATGACCTTCATACCTGCGTTGTGCGTACGATCCACAAGTGCCTTAAATTCCTCCAATCTTTTTGATGGGTCGATGGCCAAATCCGGATCAACATTGTAATAATCCTTAACTGCGTATGGGGAACCGGCCCTACCTTTTACCACATCGGGGTCATCATTGGAAATGCCGTATTCTGTATAATCATTGATCACTGCATGATGGGGCACTCCGGTATACCAAATATGGGTAACGCCGAGAGCTTTTATTTCGGTCAAGGCTTTTTCGGAGAAATCGGCAAACTTGCCCACACCGTTTTCCTCTATGGTACCCCATGGTGTATTGGTAGTGTTGGTGTTTCCAAAAAGACGGGTAAATACTTGGTAAACTACTTCTTTCTTTTTCATAGGTTGCGGAGCTGGCTTTGGTTTTTCTTTGCACGATTTTAATGCCGCAATGGCCAAGATCAAGATTAGGCCTTTTATTGTTCTCATGTTCTAAACAGAAATATTTCTTTGTAGAATTAATGTTCTATGGAATCTCTGATCACCAAGGTGGGCTCCAATATTTTGGTCGTATAGCTTTCTTCCTCCGCTTCGCTCTCTACTTTATCGATAAGCATTTCTGCAGAGACCTCGCCCATCTTTTCCCCGTGTTGGGCCACCACGGATAGACTTGGATTGGCATATTTGGACAGCACGCCGTCGGTAAAGCCGATAAAAGCGATATCCTCGGGAATTTTTAATCCTTTTTCTTGGACCAATCGCATGCTGTAGACCGCAAAAATTTCGTTTACGCACAGAACGGCATCAGGGTTCACCTCGTTCAAAAAGGTTTTGATGGCCTGCTCGTCCATCTCCATGGATGGAAGTTTTAAGATCAGCGATTCATCAACGCCCAAATTGCTTTCCTGAAGCGCTTTTAGGTATCCCTTTGTTCTTGCCTTGCTTACACTTAGGTAATCGTCGGTGGTGATCAGGGCAATCTTGTTTTTTCCTTGGTCAATGAATTTTTGAGTTGCACGATAGGCTCCGAGTTCGTCATCGATAATTACCTTGTCACAGTCGATTTCGTTGGTGATCCTATCAAAAAGAACAACAGGTATGCCTTGGTCAGTAACCTCTTTTAAGTGATTGTAATCGCCCTTAGATTGTGTTTCGGAAGATAGTGACATAATAAAACCATCTATACTTCCATTGGCCAACATTTCCATATTGATGACTTCTTTATCAAAAGATTCTTCGGAAAGACAAACAATTACATTATATCCTCTGGCATTGGCATATTTCTCGATACCTCGGATAACGGTAGTAAAAAAATGATGCACTATATCCGGAATCACCACGCCTATATTCTTGGTGCGCTTATTCTTTAAGCTAATGGCTATATTGTTGGGCTTGTAGTTATAAAGTTTGGCAAAAGCCTGTACTTTCTCTTTGGTGTCCCTACTGATCTCTTCGCTGTTCTTGAGTGCTTTGGAAACTGTAGATATGGAAACCTCCAGCTCCCTTGCAATATCCTTTAAGGTAATCTTTGACTTCAACTATACTTGTATTTAGATTGCAATTTCCGTAACCCTAAAAATACTTAATTAAGATGCTGTACGACGTAAGAAAATCACCTTTTTTACATCGAACATGTTATAAAATCCTATTAAGGCTTAGCGGCCAAAATTGGCAAAAGCATATAATTTACTATATTAGTGTAAATCTTACTACATTCTTAACCACAGCTCACAAAATTAAGATATACTCAAACCACTATATCCATTTCTGTGAATTCAACATTTCCTAAAGTTATCAACACGAAACCGTTTTCGTGATAAATTACAATATAGTTAAATTTACATTAACCTTTTTTTTATATATGTTTAACACTTGAATTAAATTAACTAAACTTAAAATTAATTATCTATGAAGATTACGCTACTAAAAAGCTTTTTGCTGCTTGGGGCATTTTTATGCTTCGGTTTGGCAAAGGCTCAGACAGTATCAGGTACCGTTTCGGATGCGAACGGGCCGTTACCAGGGGCGAGCGTATTGGTAAAAGGTACTACCAATGGTACGCAGACCGATTTTGACGGTAACTTCACCCTAAACAACGTAGAGGATACCGCCACTTTGGTTTTCAGCTACATTGGTTACAAGACCGCAGAAATTGCGGTGAATGGACAATCTACCATTAATGTAACCTTGGAAGAAGACGCACAAGCGTTGGACGAGGTTGTAATTATTGGTTATGGACAAACAACGGTAAAAGATGCGACCGGTTCAGTTGCCGCCGTAACCTCGGAGGATTTTAACGGTGGTGTTATTGCATCCCCGGAACAGTTAATCCAGGGTAAAACCGCCGGTGTACAGATTACACAGGCCAGTGGTGAGCCCGGCGCCGGAATGAACCTAAGAATTAGGGGTTCCAATTCTATCCGTTCCAACAACAATCCACTCTTTGTTGTGGATGGCGTGCCATTATCAGGTGAATCCACTACTCCTTCAGGAGGTGATGTGATCAACGGTAGTAATGCAACAAGAAACCCATTGAACTTTATTAACCCCAACGATATCGAAAGTATGTCCATACTTAAAGATGCTTCCGCAACGGCCATTTATGGATCCAGAGGAGCGAACGGGGTAGTTATCATTACCACCAAAAGTGGTAAATCTGGACAAGGCGGTGTTTTTGAATTTAGCTCCAATTTAAGTATTTCCACGCCAGCCAACAGCTATGATCTTTTTGACAGGGATGAATTTTTATCAAAGACTGCTTCAGTAAGAAGTCAAGCAATTGCTGATGCAAATGATTTTGGATACAATACCAATTGGCAAGATTATATTACCAGATCTGTTGCTTCCCAAAACCAAAACCTTTCATATTCCAGAAATTATGGAAGTGGTAACATTAGGGGTACGTTCTCTTACGGAAAACAATTTGGTGTAATAGAAAAATCAGCACAAGAACGTATTACCGGTAGAATCAATGCAAGTCACCGTTTTCTTGAAGACAAATTACGACTTACATTGCAAGCATCCATTTCGCGAGTAAACGATGATGCACCACCAGTTAGTGGTACTTCTGGAGCAAGTGGTAACTTGATCGGTGCAGCATACTCTGCGAACCCAACTTGGCCAGCTAATCCAAATTTCTTTTTGGAAGGAAATCAATTGAATCCAGCAAACTATCTTGCCAACTTCCAGTCGGTTACGCATACAGACAGAGCGCTGGTCAACTTTTCAGCTGAGTACGATTTTACTCCGGAATTGACCGGTAAGGTAAGCGTTGGTTATGATGATTCGGATGCGGAGTCTATTTCTTCTATTTCCGGGGACGCAAACAACTTTAACCGGGTTACAGGTAATGGACAAACTGCATACAACACGTTGAATGCGACCAGTAAACTTTTAGAAGCGACGCTGAATTATAAAAAGACTTTTGATAATTCATCATTGGATGTAATTGTAGGTTACTCTTTCCAAGATTTCCAAAGAGAAGGTTTTAACTCACAGGGATGGCAAGCTCCAACTTCCGACTTAAATGAAATGGGAGAGTTGCTGATCGAAGACGTAAACAACATAAGATCAAGCATCAACGGACCATACCAGCAAGCTGGGTACGCCCCAAATGGAAATTTTGTAAACAGCATTAATCCTTTCGAGGATACTGCATCATTGGGAATTTCTTCCGGCGGATACACCTCAGTTTGGGTCGATACCTTTGATAATACTGATGAACTTCAATCTTTCTTTGCCAGAGCAAACTACACATTGAACGATAAATTTTTGTTCACAGCAACAGTAAGAGCAGACGGTTCCTCAAGGTTTAGTGAAGATAACAGGTACGGATACTTCCCTTCCGGTGCTTTTGCTTGGAAAATTAATGAAGAAGATTTTATAGGTGACAATATCTCAACACTTAAGTTAAGAATTGGTGCCGGTGTTACCGGTAACCAAGAAGGATTGGGATATGCGAACTTCCTAAGAAGAGTTCGTTTCTCCGAACCGAGTATTAGTGATAGTGGTGAAATCTTAAGACCAGGTGCACAAACCGTAGCCGTTCAAAACCCAGATTTAAAATGGGAGTCCACCTTGGATATGAACATAGGTCTTGATTTTGGATTCAACCTAGATCGTTTCAGTGGATCCATTGATTTTTATCGAAAAGAAACCAATGATCTATTGTTTAGACAGGGTGCCGCTGCTCCTGCTGCAGACCCATTTGTTTTCAAAAATTTGGAAGATGGCACAATTATCAACCAAGGGGTTGAAGTCGCCTTGAACTATGATTTTGTGCAAACAGAGGATATTACATTCTCCTCCTCCTTTAACATTGCTTACAACAAAAACAAAGTTGAAGGGTTAAATGGTGTTACCGCCAACTTTGGAGCATTGAACGGGCCTGGACTAACAGACGCTTTTGCCCAAAGATTAGGAGAAGGTAGATCTCTTTTTTCTTTCTACATGGCTGAGTATTCAGAAGATAGCAACGGTAATCCAAACTTTAACCCAGACGAGAAAGATTTTGTTGGAGAAGACGGCCTTCCAGATGTGAACGCCGGTCTTTCCTTAAATCTAAGGGTAAAGAATTGGGATGCATCCGCTTACTTTACTGGTCAGTTCGGTTTCTCCGTATACAACAACACGGCTAATGCCTTTTTGAACAGACCAACTTTTGAAACAACAAGAAATGTTGATCAAAGAGGATTGGACACTAACATTAGCCAAGAAGTTTCTACATTATACTTAGAGGATGGCGATTTTGTTAGATTGCAGAACGCAAGTGTTGGTTACAATGTGCCGCTTAGCGGACAAGGAGCCATTAAAAGTTTGAGACTTTCACTTACAGGACAAAACTTGTTCTTGATTACAGACTATAGCGGTCTAGACCCAGAGGTATCATCCACCACAGGTGACCTTGGAACAGGTATCCCGAGTGCCAGTATAGATTACACTGCATTCCCGAGACCAAGAACTGTAACATTGGGTATCAACGCTAAATTTTAAAAAAAAAGCAATGAAAAATTTTATTAAACAAACAAACAGATATTTCTCGCTCAGCTTGTGCGTAGGTATTCTGCTAGCTTCCTGTACGGATTTGGAGGTAGAGCCAACGGACTCGCTACTAGACGATGGGTTTACAGGCATACAAACCGCTGAAGCGGCTTCAAGTCAAATTACCGCAATGTACAACGATGCATACGGGTATTTTGGCACACAAGCCAACTTATATGCATTGAACGAAGTTACCACAGATGCCCTTTTGGTACCCACTAGAGGTTCCGACTGGGGGGATAATGGTATATGGAGACAAATGCACCAGCATTCTTGGACTCCGGAACACTCCTATATTTTAGGCGTATGGAACGAATGGAACGGTCTTCAATTACAGGCAAGTGAAGTATTGGATTCAAGATCTGCCTCATCTACCGAATCCATCGGACACGCTTCTTTCCTAAGAGCCTTGTCCATGTTCATAATTTTGGACAATTTCGGACAAGTACCTTATAGAGACACAGAAGCTGCTGATCCATTGGCCGATCCGGACGTATTTACCGGGGAAGATGCCATCACATTTATTTTGAGCGATCTGGACACTGCAATTTCTAACCTTCCAGCTTCCTCTGCAGGCGACGATAATTTCAGGGCAACCAAATCAGCCGCTAGATTCCTTAAGGCCAAAGTTCTTTTAAACAGACACATTTACAATGGTTCCGGTTCAGCTGCTTCGGCAGACATGACCGAAGTTATTTCATTAGTGGATGCTATCGAGTCGGACGGATATGAATTGGCTTCTGACTACTTTGATATTTTCATTCCCGGTGGAGATACCGAAACTATCTGGTACGCACAAACATCTGCAGGCACTAGAATTTTCAACACATTGCACTACAACTCAACCGAGTTAGGTGGTGGTGGTTGGAACGGTTTTAGTACACTCGCCGAATTTTATGATTTATTCGAGGGTGATGCCGACAACAACAGAGGTAACAATGATGGAACCTTACTAGATGGTCAAGAAGAGCGTAGAGGTTTTGTGCCGGTAGAAGGCGGTATTGCCTTCGACGGGACTTACGGTAAAGACGAAAATGACGACGGTATTGTTGATGGGTCCAATGTAGGTTTTGGTTTCCTAGTGGGCCAACAGTACGGACCAAATGGTGCCGCTCTAGAGGACAGAGGCGGTGAGCCACTTTCTTTCACAAGAGAGTTTGTTAGTGCAGTTAATGGACAACCAAGTCTTGTGGACAACAATGAGGTAACCGGTATACGTGTGATCAAATACAACCCGAGAGACGGAGAATTTGCCAACCACATAATCTTCTTTAGATATTCCGATGCCTATTTGATGAAGGCTGAGGCCATGTTAAGAAGCGGTGGAGACCCAACTTCTATGGTGAATGAATTAAGAACAGTTAGAGGTGCAGCTCCACTTGGTTCGGTTACAGAACAAGACCTTTTGGACGAAAGAGCACGTGAACTGTACACCGAAGGATGGAGAAGAAACGATTTAATTCGTTTTGGACAATACACTAAGGACTGGGAATTTAAAGAAGCTGGAGCAGTGGGAGACACTAACCGTCAGTTGTTCCCAATTCCGTCAGCACAACTTATTCTAAACCCAAATTTGGTTCAGAATCCAGGGTACTAACAATCCAAAGTTTAAGCTGTTTTATAAATGGAAAGACCACCGCTCGGTGGTCTTTTCTTTTTTAGTGCTACTATTAATCAATTATTAATCCTTCTTTAGAAAAAGATTAATCGATAGCGTGCTGTTTCTTGGCCATGAATTAGTTAATTTACCCCTTTGCTACCGAAAAGAAATGAAAGGACCATTCTATATCATTATAGGCGTTGTACTTACCGTGTTAAGTTGTGGTAGAGATAAGGACAACATTCTTTTTTTACTAAAAAAATCGAGCCATACAGGAATACAGTTCACCAATACCCTTACACAGACTCCGGACCTCAACATATTGAACTACCTTTATTTTTACAATGGCGCAGGTGTAGCTGCCGGCGATTTTAACGGAGACGGTCTGGTCGATCTTTACTTCACCTCTAATCAAGGCCAGGACAAATTATACTTAAATCAAGGCAACCTTGCTTTTAAAGATGTCACCCAAGAATCCAATCTCCGCAATGAGACCGGATGGACCACAGGGGTAACCCATGCAGACATCAACAACGACGGCCTTTTGGACCTTTACATTTGCAAGGTGGGCGATCACGGGATTATCCGAGGTCAAAACTTACTCTTCATAAATCAAGGAAATAACGAAAATGGCATTCCAACCTTTAAAGAGAAATCCAAGGAATATGGATTGAACTTTATAGGGTACTCCACACAGGCGGCATTTTTCGATTATGATCTAGATGGTGATCTGGACATGTACTTAATGAATCATTCCGTAAACCCCAATCGATCCTACGGCAAAGGCAATAAACGTAAAATTGTGGATTCCATGTCCGGGGATGTATTGTTTAGAAATGATGATGGCAAATTTGTGAACGTATCAAAAGAAGCGGGGATTTTTCAAGGCACCATAGGTTATGGCCTGGGACTTGCAGTAAGCGATATCAACAATGATGGTTTTCCGGATATTTATATCGGTAACGATTTTTTTGAGAACGATTATCTCTACATCAATCAAAAAAACGGCACGTTTAAAGAAATTATTTCTGCAGACAATACAAAACTGGGGCATACCACCCACTTTTCCATGGGAAATGACATTGCCGATGTGAACAACGATGGACTTGCCGATATCCTCTCCTTGGACATGTTGCCCGAGGACCTGGAAACCTACAAAACATCTGGATTGGAACATCCCTACCCAGTTTATCAACAATATTTAAAAAATGGATTTGCACCACAGTTTATGCAGAATACACTTCATTTGAATCTGGATGGTGAAAATTTCGGGGAAATAGCCAATTTAAGTGGCATAGATGCCACAGAATGGTCTTGGGGAGCCCTATTTGCGGATTATGATAACGACGGACATAAAGACCTTTTCATATCCAACGGCATACAGGGCGTAACCAACGATATGGATTATATAAGTTACATATCCAATAAAGAGATCCAACAGAATATAGAAAAAGGCCTGTCCGACAAGGACATGAAACTTATAGACCGTTTGCCCAAAAAGAAGGTTCAAAACTATTTTTTTAAAAATGGAGGAAGCGCCAATTTTAAAAATGTAACCGAACTTTGGAGTCCTCCCTCACCCTCTTACAGTAACGGATGTGTGTATGCAGATTTGGATAACGATGGTGACTTGGAAATTATCGTAAACAACGTTAACCAAGAAGCCTTTGTGATGGAAAACACCCTGAAAAACGGGAACTATCTTAAAATCAAATTTAAGGGGAGCAACAAAAATACCTTCGGTATTGGTGCAAAAGTAATTTTGCACAACAAAAATAGGATATCCGTTCAAGAAAATATTGCCACTCGCGGATTTATGTCCGCAAAGGACAATAGCCTAAATTTTGGTATCGGAAACGATACAATAATCGATTCCATTCAAATTGTATGGCCCCAAGGCAAGTTCCAAACATTGTACAAAGTCGATGCCAACCAAGTGCTGACGGTTTCGTATGCCAATGCATCAGGCAACTATTATAAAAATACAGAAACCAAGGGCACATCGGATTATATATCCTCTCCCACTCAACTAAATTTTAAGCACAAAGAATACCCTAGTCTGGATTTTGACCGGAACCCGCTCACACCCTTTGCCTACTCCAACGAAGGTCCGTCCACGGCGGTGGCCGACATAAATAACGATGGTTTGGAAGATCTTTTTATATGTGGGGGAAAAAAACAAGCATCAAAATTATACCTACAGAATCAAACCGGGGCATTCCAAGAATATCAACCAGAACTATTTGAATCGGATGCCATAAACGAGGACACTGACCAGGTATTTGCCGACATTGATGCTGACGGAGACCTAGACCTGATCGTTGTTAGCGGAGGCAACGAATTTACCAATGGCAAGCCACTTCAACCAAGGTTGTACCGGAACATAAAGGGCCAATTCTCCAAAGAGGATAACACATTCAATGAAATTGAAATAAATGCATCTAAAATAGAAGCTGTGGACTTTGATTACGATGGGGATCTAGACCTTTTCATCGCCTCAAATGCAGTACCGACAAAATTTGGTGCAAAAAGCAATCAATTTCTTTTGGAAAATGACGGCAAAGGCAATTTTAGGAATATCACCCCCGAGTTTGCACCCAACTTGTCATCTTTGGGCAACATAAAAGATTTTGTCTGGAAGGACATCGACAAAAACGGCTTCCCAGACCTTATTGTGGCAGGTCACTGGATTCCGATAAGCATATACCTGAACAACGGCAAGCAACTTTTGCCCCAAGCAAATAACGGCCTTGCCCATACGAACGGTTGGTGGAACTGCATTGAACTCGGCGATATGGACAATGATGGTGATTTGGACATCCTTGCCGGTAATTGGGGATTGAACACCAAATTTTCGGCATCGGTCAGCAAACCGATCACACTGTACATAAACGATTTTGATAACAACGGCTCCATAGAAACCGTGGTAACATATTACCATGGTGATCGAGAAACAGCTTTTGCATCCAAGGACGAACTCTCCAAACAAATGCCATTTTTAAACAAAAAATTCCTTTTCTATAAAGATTTTGCAAAGGCCTCTTTGGAAGAGCTGTTCGGTGAAGAAAAGTTACAGCAAGCCACAAAAAGACAGGTGTACATGCTGGGTACTTCCTATTTTGAAAATGATGGCAACAACAGCTTTACGTTGAAGCCCCTGCCACAACTGGTCCAATCTTCCTCCGTGAACGATATCCACTTGGCAAAAAACAATAAAGAAAAGATTAATGAAATATTAATGGTCGGCAATAATTTTGAGATAAGCACCCAACTTGGTAGATTGGATGCTTCGCACGGGTTTTTATTGACGAACAATGAGCAGGGCAATATAACCTGGAAGCAAAGTCTGGGCATTTCCGGTGCTGCCAGAAAAATTAAAAGAATTAATAGAAACGGAAACACTGGATTCATCATTACGATGAACAATGAAGCTCCCATTTTTTTGGTCAAAAATAGCGATAGATGAAACTAAAATATACAACTGCGATTATATTTATATTGGGTCTGGTATCTTGTAACAACAAAAAGAATGACAGTCCCCAAGAAGAACAAAAGATAGAAACCTTATTTACTCTTTTGGAACCCGAGGAAACAGGTATCTCCTTTATCAACAAAGTAGAAAACCAGAAGAACTTCAATATTTTCAAGTATCGGAATTTTTATAATGGTGGAGGTGTGGCCATTGGGGACATAAACAACGATGGCCTACAAGATATTTACCTAACCGGCAACATGGTGTCCAACAGACTTTACCTGAACAAGGGCAACATGCAGTTTGAGGACATCTCGGAAAAAGCTGGTGTTTTGGGCAATAAACCTTGGTCCACCGGAGTGGTAATGGTGGACATAAACAACGATGGGTTAATGGATATTTATGTCTGCAACGCAGGGAATATGGAAGGCAATAACCACGACAACGATCTCTACATCAATAATGGGGATCTAACATTTACCGAAAAAGCACAAGAGTACAATCTTGCCAAAACGGGCTTCACCACACACGCTTCATTTTTTGATTATGACAAGGATGGTGATTTGGATGCCTATATTTTGAACAATAGCAATATCCCAGTGAGTAGTTTAGGGTATGCCGAGCAACGCGAAGTCAGGGCCCAGGATTGGGAAGGTGTTCCGGACATTTTTAAAGGAGTTGGTGATATGTTGTTGAGGAACGATAATGGAAAATTCGTAGATGTAAGCGAAGAGGCAGGCATCTACGGTAGCTTGATCGGTTTTGGCCTTGGTGTAATGGTCACCGATTTCAACGGCGACATGTACCCCGATATTTATGTATCCAACGACTTTTATGAGAGAGACTACCTCTATATTAATCAAAAAAACGGGACATTTTCGGAAGAGATCAAAGATTGGACGTCACATTTAAGCCTTTCCGCAATGGGTATCGATGTAGCCGACATTAATAACGACGGTCTCAACGATATTTTTATTACGGACATGCTACCAGAGGAAGAGTCTCGGGTAAAATCCGTTATGGAGT
Organism: Flagellimonas sp. ABD4_174; assembly: GCF_056160185.1. Classification (NCBI taxonomy): domain Bacteria; kingdom Pseudomonadati; phylum Bacteroidota; class Flavobacteriia; order Flavobacteriales; family Flavobacteriaceae; genus Flagellimonas; species Flagellimonas sp. ABD4_174. The sequence goes on along the minus strand of NZ_JBSWWP010000001.1, from coordinate 789,483 downwards.
TTGAAGGGTACAATATTTTTGATTTAAAGAAAAGTAAGGATTTTGGACAACAATACATTCAAAACACCTTACAATTGAACAACGGAAACGGCACGTTCTCGGAAGTGGCGTACTACAGTGGAGTAGATGCCACGGATTGGAGTTGGGCCGGTCTTATGTTCGATATGGACAATGATGGCCTCAAAGATATATTTATAACCAACGGCATTAATCATGATCTTACCGATTTGGACTTTGTGGACTTTTTTGCCAACGAAATCGTTCAAAAAATGGCACTTACGGGCAAAAAAGAGTCGATTGATTCCATCATAAGTAGAATGCCCATAAAACCGCAGCCCAACTATGCGTACAAAAACAATGGGGACATTACCTTTAAAAACGCAAACAAAGATTGGGGATTTGATCTTCCCTCCCGCTCCAATGGGGCCGCATATGCAGATTTGGACAACGATGGGGATTTGGACCTGGTCATAAATAATGTAAACACTCCGGCCTTTGTCTATAAAAACAATACCGATTCTCAATTGGCCCATAACTACATCCAACTAAAGTTTAAGGGACCAAAAAATAACCCCTTTGGCATTGGAACTTTGGCCAAAATCTATTTTGATGGAAATATAATTAACCAGGAATTGATTCCTTCCAGAGGCTTTCAGTCCTCGGTACAGTACGATATGACCTTTGGTCTTGGAAAGACCGAAGCTCTGGATTCCATTAGGGTTATTTGGCCGGACAACCAGACCCAAAAATTTGAAAATACGGAAGCAAATCAAGTATTGACCGTGGATTACACCAATGCAAAGGAAATCTATAGCCTTCCGAAAAATAAAGCTGTAAAATCTTTTCTCAAGGAATTAAGTTCCGATGCGGTCAAGGCACACAAGGAAGATAATTACAACGACTTTGACTACGAAGGATTGATCTCCCACAAAGTATCCCAAGAAGGTCCATCACTGGCCGTTGCCGATGTTAATGGCGATGGCAACGAAGATTTTTATATCGGCGGCGCCAAAGGGCAGCCGGGCACCTTGTACATTCATCAAGGAAACGGCAAGCTTACGGCCAAAAAGGCAACCGCTTTTGAAGAAGACCGGGAGTTCGAGGATGTGGCCGCATCATTTTTTGATGCAGATGGAGATGGAGACCTCGACCTAGTGGTTGGCTCAGGAGGCAACGTAGTCAGTATGGAACGCACTTATAAGGCACGGCTATATGTAAACGATGGAAAAGGAAATTTTTCAAAATCCAAGAACGAACTACCCTCCACATTTAAAAATATTTCCACGATTTCTACTTACGATTACGACAACGATGGTGATGTGGATATTTTTATTGGGTCTCGAAGTGTTGTTGGAGTATACGGCATCTCTCCAGACCACCTGCTTCTCGAAAACATGGGAGATGGCACTTTTAACAATGTTGCGGAACGTTTGGGGTACGACCTAAAAAATGCCGGAATGGTTACCGACTCCAAATGGGAAGATCTAGATGGAGATGGCAAAAAAGACCTAATCGTAACCGCCGAATGGGACACCCCGAAAATCTATAAAAACACAGGTCGAAGATTGACTAAAATGACCACCTCTTTGGACAGTTTGTACGGATGGTGGAACACCGTGGAAACGGCCGATCTAGATGGAGATGGAGACCAAGATCTTATTTTGGGCAATCAGGGTCTGAACCTGCATTACAAACCAACCGAGTATTCGCCAATGAAATTATACATCAACGATTACGATAACAATGGTACCATTGAACAGATTATGACGATCCAAGAAAATGGTGGGGACTATCCAATTCATCAAAAAAGAGAACTTACCGACCAACTACCTTCACTAAAAAAACAAAACCTAAAGGCGTCGGACTATGCACAAAGGACCATTCATCAACTTTTTCCTAAAGAGATCATGGATAAATCGATTGTAAAAAGAGTGGAAACTTCAGCCTCTGTGATCGCAATTAACGAAGGTGGGGGCAAATTCACCATAAAAAAGCTGCCTCCGCGGGTACAACTATCCTGTGTTTGTGATATTATGTGTACCGATGTCAACAATGATGGCAATTTAGATTTGATTATGGCAGGGAACAACTACGAATTTAAACCCCAATTCTCTCGATTGGATGCCAGTCAAGGCAACCTATTGCTGGGGGACGGAAATCTAAACTTTGATTGGCAAGAATATGAGACCAGTGGTTTTAAAATCAGGGAAGAAGTTAAATATCTTAAACAATTCAAAGGTAAAAACGGTAAAATTTATGTGATTGCCGCCATAAACAACAACAAACCTAAGATCTTTGCTGTAAATGAATAGGCTTATATCCATATTGTTTATTTTGGTTGTTCTGGGTTCTTGCAAAAAAGAGGGCAGCCTTTTTAACAACCCGGAGGCACAAAAAACCGGGGTAACATTTACCAATGCCCTGACCCCTACCAACGACCTGAGCATTTTGGACTACCTCTATTTTTATAATGGAGGAGGCGTATCCGTCGGAGATATAAACAACGACGGTCTGCCCGATATTTTCTTTACTGGAAATCAGGTAAAAAACAAACTATTCCTGAACAAGGGCGACCTTAAGTTCGAAGATATTTCCGTCAGTGCGGGAGTAGAAGGCAACAGTTCTTGGAATACCGGGACTACCATGGCCGATGTGAACGGGGACGGGTTTCTGGACATTTATGTATGTGCCGTGGTCGGCATCAATGGATTTAACGGTTTTAACGAGCTGTACATTAATAATGGGGACAATACATTTACCGAAAGTGCGGCCAAATACGGACTGGACTTCGATTCCTACAGTTCTAATGCAGCTTTTTTCGATTATGACCTGGATGGCGACCTGGACCTCTACCTCCTTAACCATGCCGTACATACCCAAAACTCTTTTGGTCGTTTTGATCTAAGGTACGAACGCCGTTACGAAACAGGCGATAAACTTTTACGAAACGACAATGGAACTTTTACCGACGTAAGCGAAGAAGCAGGAATCTACGGAGGAATCAACGGTTATGGCCTTGGATTGGCCATTGCTGACTTTAATCAAGATGGATATCCCGATATTTATGTAGGCAACGATTTTCATGAGGATGACTACTATTACCTCAACAATGGAGATGGCACCTTTACCGAGAGCCTAAAAAAATACTTTGGTCACACCTCAAGGTTTTCCATGGGGAGCGATGTAGCCGATATCAACAACGATGGTAGGCCGGATTTACTTTCTTTGGATATGTTGCCAGAAGACGAAGTGGCCCTAAAATCCTCCGAAGGGGATGATAATATACAAACCCAAAAAATGCGAATAGAACGCTTCGGGTATCATTACCAGTTTACCAGAAATATGTTGTTCGTTAACCAACCCGACGGCAATTTTATGGAAACGGCCTTAATGAGCGGCATTGCAGCGACCGACTGGAGTTGGAGCGCCCTTTTCGGTGATTATGACCTAGATGGCCAGCAGGATGTATTTATTTCCAACGGGATTCCCAAAAGGCCCAACGACCTCGACTTTATCAAGTTTGTCTCCAGTGAACAGATCCAGGGCAAAATGGACAATACCAAGTTAGTGGACCAGCAAGCCTTAGCTTTAATGCCTTCGGGAAATGTTCACAATTATGTGTTCAAAGGAGGTAAAGACCTGTTATTCGACGACATGTCGGACAAATGGATCAACAAAGACACCTTAATTTCCGGAGCAACTGCCGTCGCAGACCTTGATGGTGATGGTGACCTGGATTTGGTAACGAACAACATTAACCAACCCGCCTCCCTTTACATCAATAAAACCAACGGCAAGGGCAATTATATAAAACTAAGGTTCGATTACACCAAAAACAATACTTTTGGAATCGGGACCAAGGTATATTCCTATTCCAAGAACGGACTTCAGTTCAAAGAACTTTTCCCGACCCGTGGGTTTCAGGCATCTTCGGAGCCCATGATTCATTTTGGTTACAAAAATGAAGAGCAAATCGACTCCATAAAAATTATTTGGCCGAACAAAACCTATCAAGTTCTGCCGGATGTACCTGCCAACCAAACCATAACCATCAAACCAGAAAACACCAGACCTTTCGACTATAGATCGTTGCATAAGCCGGTAAAACAATTATTTGAACCTGTAGCCAACACTTTGGGATTGGATTATTACCACGTGGAAGATAACTATACGGACTTTAATAGGGAAAAGCTGATTCCTTACCAAATCTCCGATCGGGGCCCGGCCATGGCGATTGGAGATCTTAACGGCGATGGCAAGCAAGATGTTTTCTTAGGTGGATCCAAGTATAAATCCGCAAAAATTTATATTCAAAAAGACACCTCCTTTATAGATCAAAAGTTTGCCGATCTCCAGAAAGATTCCATTCAAGAAAATATTTCGGCGGCGATTGCCGATTTTAACAATGATGGTGAGAACGATTTAATCGTAAGTTCCGGTGGTGGGGATTTTTTCGGAAAAGCAAGTCCGTTGTTGGATGCATATTACCAGAAAAAGGACACGGTTTTTACATTGATCACCTTGCCGGAAAAATATCAAAATTCATCCGTTGTCCGTCCTTTTGATTTCGATGGGGACGGTGATCTGGATGTTTTCATAGGTGGACATACAATTACAGCGAAATTCGGAGCGCCAGCCAGTTCCTACTTGCTCGAAAATGAAAACGGCATTTTTACGGTGAACACTTCCTTTGAAACCCATTCCAAAGGAATGGTGACCGATGCCATATGGAGTGACTTCGACGGAGACAACATAACCGACCTTATAATTGTTGGAGAATGGATGTCCCCTAAATTCTTGAAAAACCAAAACGGCACGTTCACAGAAATAAAACAGGACAATCTTTCCGGGCTTTGGCAAACTATTGAAGCATTTGACATCGATGTAGATGGAGATATGGATTATCTGCTTGGCAATTGGGGCACCAACTCTAAATTTAAAGCTTCGTCCAAGTATCCGATGAAATTGTTTTTTAACGATTTTGACAAGAATGGCCAGACCGAAACGGTTACGGCAATGCAAAAAAATGGCAACTATTACCCTTTGGAGACTTTGGATGGACTGGCATCTCAAATGGTCTTTCTTAAAAAGAAATATACTACCTATGCTTCTTTTGCCGGGCAAACCATGGAAGACATATTTGGCAAGGAAGCATTGGAGGAAGCCGCCCTATTAGAAGTGAGCACGCTAAAATCGGGATATCTGAGAAATGAAGACGGGAATTTTGTTTTTGTACCCTTTGCCAACCAACTTCAAGTGGCACCAATAATGTCTTTTCTGGTAGACGATTTTGATGGTGACGGCACATCCGAAGTTTTGGTCGGTGGCAATTATTTTGGTGTAAAACCATATCACGGCAGACTGGATTCTTTCCCAGGTGCCCTACTAAAAAGTGAGAACGAAATTATAATGGGCAATCAGTTGGGCTTGGATTTCACCAAAAAATCCATTCGACACCTTCAAACTATTAGTATAAACAACCAAAAATATCTGTTGGCAGTATTCAACAACGATAAACTACAAGTCTATAAAATCAACAAATAAGCAAAAGGCCATGAAAAAAAGAATAAGCATAATCACAGCATTGGTATTGGTTCTGGTATCATGCCAAAAAAAACAGGAACCTATTGAAATTTCTCCAGAGGAGTTCCATGCTTCTGTGGACAAAGTCATCGAGGTCATGATTCATGATATTTTCTCTCCTCCCGTTGCCAGTAGGATTTTTGCCTACCCGAATATTGCCGCTTACGAAATCGTGGCCCTAAAAAATGATTCATATAATTCCTTGGCGGGGCAGGTTACCGGTCTGGAAAGCATTCCAAAACCCGAAAACGAGGAGAACATCAATTACGAAATGGCAGCCTTGGTGGCCCACATGGATTTGAACAAGAGACTTATCTTTTCCGAGGAGAAGATCGAAAGTTTCCGAGACAGCCTTTATACTATTTGGACAGAAAAAAATGAACCTGTTTTTATGGCTTCCAAGCAATACGGCCTGCAAGTAGCCAATTTTATCGGCGAATGGATGGATAAGGACAATTACAAGGAAACCCGTACCATGCCCAAGTTTTCAGTGGATTCAGAGGACCCCTCCAGATGGCAGCCCACCCCCCCGGCCTACATGAACGGTATTGAACCACATTGGGAGAAAATACGTCCCTTTGCCATAGATTCAGCTCAACAATTTAAACCTATACCTCCTCCAGAATTTTCAATGGAAAAAGACTCCGATTTTTACAAAGAGGTGATGGAAGTTTATGAAGTACGCAAAAGTATGATCGGAAAAGGTGATAAATCCGAAGAAATTGCCATTGCACAATTTTGGGATTGCAACCCTTATGTTTCGGTAACCCGGGGACACCTAATGTTCGCAACAAAAAAAATTACACCTGGAGCGCATTGGATCGGCATATCCAAAATTGCTTCCAGAAAAACAAATGCCGACTTTGCCAAAACCGTTTATGCCTATACAAAAACATCTATTGCGATCGCAGATGCCTTTATTAGTTGTTGGGACGAGAAATACAGAAGTAATCTTATCCGTCCGGAAACCGTAATTAACGAGTACATTGACGATAGCTGGGAGCCCGTTCTACAAACTCCCCCATTTCCCGAATACACCAGCGGACACAGTGTAGTTTCCGGTGCTGCGGCCGTTGCCTTAACCGATATTTTTGGTGACGATTTTGCTTTTGATGACGACACCGAAGTAGCCTATGGACTGCCTGTTCGATCGTTTACCTCGTTTAATCAAGCAGCTGACGAGGCTGCATTGAGCCGAATGTACGGTGGTATCCATTACCGTGCAGCCATTGTTGTAGGCATTAAGCAGGGTAGAGATCTTGGAAAATTTGTAGTGGACAAATTGGATATGACCAAAGGTTAATCCCTATTTTTGTTCCTTAGTTATGAGGAAGATCAGTTCAATTATTTTAGCCCTTTTAGTGGGGGTGATTCTGTGGTATCTTTTTTTAAAACCACAGGATTATCAAGTTAATTTCAAGGCAAAGGCCATACCCGGCACCATATTCGAAACTGTTAAGGCTTGGAACCAAGGTTTCGACTCGGTGTCACCCATCCGGTACACGAGCCCCCGCCACTTTGAGCAGACCATTTTTGTGAACGACTCCACTCATGTGTACGAATGGGAGATCGACCCGATTCACGATTCGCTAAGTGCTGTTCAGGTAAATATCAAAGATTTGCACAATTCGTTGAACAATAGGTTGGCTGTTCCCTTTGCCGACACCGATTTTGAAAAAGGGTCACGAAAACTCCTTTTGGACTTTAACGATTTCCTGATCGATCATATAAAGAATTTTACGGTTTCTATCGAAGGAGAAGAGGAAACCTTCTCTTCGTTCTGCGCCTGTGTACAACTAAAAACAACCCCAGAGGACAAAGCCAAGGGTATGATGGCCAATTACAATTTTTTGAACGCCATTCTAATTGAAAAAGAAATAAAGCTAAATGGCCCTCCTTTTGTAGAAGTACTGGATTGGGATTTGGAAAACAATAGTCTATCCTATAACTTTTGTAATCCTATCATACGTTCGGAACGTTTGCCCGACCATCCGGATATTGAGTACAAACGAATCTTTAGCAAAAACGCCATTAAAGCAGTTTATCACGGAAATTACATAACATCCGACCGAGCTTGGTATGCCATTTGGGACTATGCGGAAAAGAATAGTATCCCAATCGAGAAACAGCCTTTGGAAATTTTCTACAACAACCCAAATATGGGAGGAAACGAACTGGAATGGACCACGGAGGTATTTATGCCCATAAAGGAAACCAATGAATAAAATTGTCTTTGCTTTTATTTTGATAGCATTACAGGCCTGTGCACAAAAGTCCTATTTGGCACAATTGGATCCCATGGGCAAGTTTCCATCCAAACTAAAAGAAGTATCGGGTATGGAAATTACCCAAGATGGGGAAATCTGGGTGATAGAGGATAGCGGCAACAAAGACCATGTCTATTTGGTAGATCAAGAGGGTGATATAAAAAAGTCTTTGGAAATAGACCATGCCAAAAATGAGGATTGGGAAGATTTGGCCATGGACAACAATGGCAACCTTTATATCGGGGATTTTGGAAATAATGGAAATGACCGCAAAAACCTGGTGATTTACAAGGTTCCTAAAGACGAAATGGGCAAAAAAGAGCCCAACGCAGAAAAAATCGAGTTTAAGTACCCTGAGCAGAAAGAGTTTCCCCCTAAAAAAGAGAATCTCTATTTTGACACCGAAGGTTTTTTTCACCTGGATGACCACCTCTATATTTTTACCAAAAACAGAACAAGACCGTACTCCGGAAAAACATGGATATATCGTGTACCGGATAAAGAAGGGGACTACAAGGCCGAGTTTTTGGGTGATCTGTTCTTGTGCAGTGATCAGGATCATTGCTCGGTAACCGGGGCGGATATTTCCCCGGATAGCAAAACTATCGCTCTTTTAAGCTATGGTTACATATTCCTGTTGACAGATTTTGATGCTCCCAACTTTACCAATGCATCCATAAAGATAATAGACATCAACACTCCTACACAAACAGAATCGATCTGTTTTGTAGATAATCGCACACTTTTTATTGCCGATGAGCAAAACAACCATGGTGGTCGTAAACTATACAGGTTGGATATCGACTAAAATCCCAACCCCAGGCCAAAGGCAAAACGCACACCATCCGTACTGTTAAAGAGTCCAAAGTTGGCAGATAGGACGTCGGCACCGTTCAAAATAAAACCACCCCCATAGGAATTATGCCATTTTTTGGATTCATCGCCAGGGAACCATACCCGTCCATAATCGAAACCACCATATATACCCGGGGTTACCGGCAACACACCGGTTTTGGTACGCCTAAAACTATAACGCAGGTCGGTACTTTGAACATAGGCCTTTTTTCCCGTAAATCTTTGGAAACGGAAACCACGAAGTCCATTGTTGCCCCCTAAACTTGCTGCTTGATAAAACTCGTAGCCGTCCCCAAGGGTAAAATGCGCGTTAACTTTTGAGGCCAACACAACTCGACCATCTGCGGTAAGTTTATGGTCCATGGAAAAGGAAGGTTTTATGTAACCAAAGGACCTTGAAGAATCGTCCAGATTGGTTTTGAACCCACCTTCCAGGCTAAAAGCCATTCCGATGGTCGGGAAAGCAGTATTGTCCGCATTGGAATAATGGTAAGAGGCATCCGCACCAAAGAAACTTAAATGGCTTTCCTCTCCGTTGGCAATATAGAATTCATTGATAAATCTATCCTCTGTCTCCTCTATTTCGATATTTTCATAAGAAATCCCAAGCTTTACCTTGGATCCATAAAATCCTCGCCACACCAAAGCAGGTGAAAACTGTAATGTTCGGATACGCACCCTGTTGTAGTCCAGCCCCAAAGGTTCATCATCATCATTGTTCACCGATTCGTTGCCAAAACCAAAAAAATTGAGGGTAAAATTAGGGCTTGTAAAACGGGCATCCAATGCCAGGTTGACCTTATTGAACACATGGGCAAATTCCCCGTTATACCCTAGATCAAATCCATTGGTGGCAAAAAAATAGGACGCATTAAAAGTATGTTGTTGCGTAAATGGATTTTTTCTGAATCCATTAAAGGTATAGGTGTTGGTAAGTCCAATTTTTACCCCATCGTCCGGATTAAAACCGATCATGGGGAGCACTTGGTTGTTATTCCCTTTTATATTCAAAAAGTCATAGGTGTTGGTATCATAATCGTTCACTAATTTGATCCTACCGGCATAGGCTTCATCTAGAGTATTTTTCTTAGTTTTAAAATCATACACCGATATCCTTTTGGAGTCTTCGGAGATTTTATAGATGTCGTTGTTCTGTCCCCCTGCAATCCGAACCTTTATTTTGGAGTCGGCTGTTTTAATATTGAATACATCATCATCATCCAAACCATACAACCAGATTTCCTTGGTATATTCTGGGCTGTAGACCTTGCTGAAAAACAAGTCTGTCATCTCTCCACCTTTTATTCTATAGCCCCGCACCTCGACATTCCCATTGGGCATGGATACAATATTAAAATAATCGTCTTTATCCGTTCCCGTCACCACACTGTATTTATTGAGCACGGCAAAATATTCCTTAGCGGTCTCGACCAAGTTTTGCTTTCTGGCCAATAAAATTGACTTGATCTCCGTCAGTGTTTCGTCCCTAACTTCTTCGGGAAAAGCCATAAAGGCATCATCAATAATATCTGCATTGATATTATCTTGGATAAACTTGGCTTGCTCTATCCACATATCCAAGTCGGCTTCGGACAATAATGCCATATCCAAAGCAAATGTTCTTGGTGAGGATGTAAAGCCTTTAACGCTTCGCACTTTTTCGTGAAATCCTTCAAAAATTCGAAGTGCCGGTACAGCTCTAGAGCCAAAATTCATGATAAGACCATCTCCCCAGCGAGAATACACTTGATCACGATCTCTTGGAATGGGTTTATATAATTTATTCCCGTTTTCCTGCTCAAACTCAGCCCAACGCCATTGATCTACGTGCCTGTCCCAGTCTCCCACAAGGATATCGAACAAACGCGCCTTTACATATTCTTTGTGATCGATACTATACTCCTCATCTTCTCGTAATTTATCCATGAGGTCGTATGTGCTTTCTATTTTTTTTGTGTAGCCAAAACTTTTTAGGTTATCGTGATCGTCGGACACATGCTCCTCGATCATATAAAGCTCATCGCCAAATTCTTGGTTATAGTCCCCCAAAACAGATTGTTTGGGCACATAATACAATTTCGGGTTGGTATGGAACATTCCCAGGGCATCGGAAAGTTTACCTATGGTAAAAGGGGCATATGGGTGTGCGCCGGTATATAGGTCCAACAACAACTTTTCTGTGTAGGTATCCTCAAACTGACCTATAATATACTGATCCTGAAAAGCAATGGCCTGCAAATATCTTTCGGCGCTTTTTCTTAGGCCGCGCATTACATATTCCTTTCCTTGCCTATCGGCAAGTCGCAACGAATTGGATTGATTCCCCCCTCCTTTCCTGACCACAGTCAATCCACCAAAAAGCGTATCGAGCCGAACGGTGGGGGCCTTTACCTGTGTGGCATAATATTTTCGATAACGCTCACCCCAAAGCCACTTATGAAACCCACTTTTTTCTATATCCTCGGCCGAATACACCGAAGCCATTTTGTATGCTGGGAACTCATCGGAAAGTTCCACTTTTTTAGTAGATCTATCAGGAGGTAGGACTTGGGTTTCGAACAAAAGCTCGTGACTATCTGCATCGGCACCATAGAACTCGACTTTGGAAGAGCCGTCCGTGAATACTTTAAGAATGGCATATCCATTTCTTCCGGTGGAAAATTTGCTGCCATTCAATAAGCGTGTGGCTCCTGTTTTGGCTCCGGAACCGCTTACAATTTGTGGTTTTCCAAACTCTTTAATGTATTGAAGCGTATGTTCGTGACCAGAAGCAAAAATCACCTTGTCCGAATATTGAGAGAGGGTTACGATTCGTTTTTTCAGTTCGTTGTAACGCCTGTTGGTAATATCTTCTGCCGTGGCCCCGGAAGTTTTTCTCAAAAGATTGATCGCCGGCCCTAAAATGGGCATGGGCACCTTGCCACCATTAGGGTACAGACCTTGTTTAAAGGAATATTGACCACCGTGCGACCCATAAGTGAACATAGGATGGTGCATGGCCACAAGAATGGTTTTATCCCTGTTTTTTTTAATCAAACTTTCAAACTCCTCAAAGAACCGGCCCCTGTTTTTAATCTCGCACTCATCATTCATGGTTGGGTGCTTGTCCCAATTGACCAGGTACCATTCCGTATCGATGGCAATTACCAATAGTTCATCGTTGATTTCTATATCTTCAATGGGGCAGCCGTTCTCCGGTTGAAAGGCTTCATTATCGTCCAGTGCATCCTCCACGTATTCCTCCTCTCTTTTTAGACCCTTCAGCCCATCGCTGTACCAATCGTGGTTTCCAGGAATAAACAAGGTTTTCCCCTTAAAATTATCCAAAGTAGCCAATTGCGCATCCAAATAATGTTTGGAATGTTCATATCCTTCTCGATCTTTATCTTTATCCACAAAACCTGCCGGGTAAATATTGTCCCCTAAAAAAATTGCCGTGCTATTTTTGTCGGCATTGTCCAAAACATCTTTGATTTTTTTTAAGGTGGGGTTGAGCTCTCCCATGGGAGACTTCCCTGCATCTCCTATCAGATAAAAAGTGTGCTCTACTTCTTTATCTTCCCACCCGGTATTGTTGGTAAAAGGCTCGGCATATTTGGTTTGGTACGTTGCACAGCCATACAAAAACACAATTAATAAGCCTATAAAGTAATGTTTCTTCATATCTCACAAGGTTGATTCCAAAATTTTGTAATTTGGATGTCTCCAATCAGAAGATATGTCGGAAATTGTTGAAAAAACTAAACTCTTCGTTACCAATCTATTAACAGAAAAGCTAGATTCCAAGTTCTTGTACCACAACTTACGACATACCGAACGAGTTGTTAAAAGTACTAAAGAATTGATCAACTACTATGACCTTGGAGAGGTAGAAAATGAAAGATTGCTCGTTGCGGCATGGTTCCACGATGTAGGCCATGTGAACGGAATGGAAGAACACGAAGAAAAAGGATGTAAGATCGCAACCGATTTTCTTACGGATAACGGGGTGGATAACACTACTATAGAGGAAGTATGCTCCTTGATCATGGCCACCAAAATGTCCAAAGAGCCCGATAATTTAATGGAGAGCATAATTTGTGACGCGGATTTTTCGCATTTGGCAAAGAGAAGCTATTGGGAGACCACCGATTTTTTAAAAGACGAACTTGAGGAATTGGGTGTTGGCAAATATACCTCCAAGCAATGGAGGGACAAGAACATTAAAATGTTCCGAAATCATGTTTTTTATACGGATTATGCCAAGGAAAATTGGGAAGACGGAAAGCAAAAAAACCTAAAACAACTTCTTAAAGAAAAGAAAGACGAAAAGAAGATCGCCAAGAAAGAGGCCTTAAAGGCCAAATATAAAAGTGAAAGTCCTGACCGCAGTGTACAAACACTATATCGCGTAACCCTTCGCAACCACTTAAAACTTAGTGATATTGCAGATACCAAGGCCAACATTTTGCTATCTGTAAACGCCATCATAATTTCTTTGGTACTGGCCAATTTGTTCACCAAATTGGACAATCCTTCCAACTCCTACATGATCTACCCCACGTTTATATTGATTTTGTTCAGTGTAATTTCCATGGTCCTTTCCGTGTTGGCCACTAGGCCGAATATTACATCGGGCAAGTTCACCAAGGAAGATGTTGAGAAAAAAAGGGTAAATCTGTTGTTCTTTGGCAATTTCCATAAAATGGAGCTACAAGAATACGAATGGGCTTTAAAAGAATTGATCAAGGATAAGGATTATGTATACTCCTCTCTCACCAAAGACCTCTACTACTTGGGCGTGGTCCTAGATCGAAAATACAAGATTTTGCGCGTAACCTACAACATATTTATGCTGGGCATAATTATATCGGTACTTGCATTTGGAATCGCATTTAGGTTTTTTGGACCGGACAGATTGATTTTTTAGATCAAAGACTCAATTCGGCCATTAGGTCATCATACGTATAGGTCCTTTCCGATTTTTTATCCTTTTGATATAAAATCTCGGCCCTGATCGCCTTTAATCCAGATACACCCTGTACACCTTCGAGCTCAACAATTTCTATATTATTGGTAAAATAACCCTTGGCCTTTAAAAAGCTGATGTACCTTAGGTATTCCTTTTCGTCCTTACGTTGCGAATACACTATGGACAACTTTCCTTTTTGGGTAAGGCGCTCATTGGTCCCTTTGATATAGGATTTATCGATACGCTTTTTAATCACCTCGTACCTTGCATTATATGTACCGTCCACATCAAAACGCTTTTCGTCCATTCTAAAACGTATGGCCAAAGATGTACTGTACACCAATAATAGGGAGGCCACATCCAATTTTACCGGCAAATGGGGCTTTAGGGCGTAATATCTGTTTTCCATTTCGCACATTACCTGAAGTTGCCAAAGCCTTAGGTTGCTCAAGAACAACTCACTAAATTCCCTATCCTTGGCTATGGAACTTCCTATGTACATGTTATGCTCCACTCCATCGGTTTTGTATCGCTCAAAATAGTGTGGGAACATCTCCTGTGCTTCTTCCTGTTTTTTGTCCAGTAAAGCTGCCAGCTTCATGTTGGCCTCCATTACACTGTCATCATAATTTTTACGATGGTCGTAATAACTTTCGGTAGCTCTATCTATTTTCTCGTTGTATTTATCCAGAAGTACTTTTATCTCGGTGTCCTCTCCTTTTTGTAGGTGATTGAACACGGGGCACACTTCTTCTTTTACAAAATCAAAAACCGCTTGTTCCGTATGGGTAAACAAAGCTTCTTTAACCTCGCTCAAATAGTTGTTTACCCTGAACATTAATTCTTCGTAGATGGGAAGCTTGTATTTTTTGAAAGCAATTTCCAAAACATCGTTTATTTCGGAAAGCTGTATCATTAAATCCCTTTGAATCGCGAGATTTCTTTCTTTTGATGAATCCTTGATATCTATCTGGCCATACAACGGATACACGTTCTTGAAAACTATTTCCTTGAACACAGGTTCTTCGCCGGCCATTTCGGTGGCCATAAAGCGTTTGGCCTCTTCTTGGAACTTCCAATAGACCGACGGATGGACAGAGGTACACTCGTGTTGGATAACGGCATCTATCAAGTTTTCCTCCTCCTCAATGGTGCGCATCACTGCCGCAACAATATACGGCATAACATCATCCAATTTATTGGCATTCACGCTATTGAGCTCGTTTACTTTGCCTGACACCAGTTCCAGCACTCCTACCAGTTCCCCATTAACGGCAATTGGGGCCAAAATGGCACTTTTTATGCCTTGGTCCATTAAGTTTTTATACGGTTGGACTTTTCCTTCTGTCTTTTTAAAATATTTCTCTACGTTGGAAATTGCAAAATATTTATTCTCCTTAAACAGTTTTCCATGGGAATAGGTACAAAAAGATGAATCGCATTCCTCCATATCGTTTCCGTTAAGGATGTAGCTCTCCATACCTTTGCCGTAGATCTTGAAAAAGTGGTTCGCACTCGAATCATACCCTGCAAAACCTACTTTAATATCGTTCAGGTTAAAAAACGATCTAAAAGTATCTTCGAAGCTCTCCATAAAGGACTCCCTGTCCTTTTGGGTCTTTCCAATCAGGGTAGATTTTATTTCCGAAACCGAGTGCTCCGCGGTAACATCGAACATATTGGAAATAACAAATCCTTTGGCGATAAAACTATTGGGAGGAATTTTTTCTTTCCACAGATCCAGGTTATAAAAGTTGTCCAACAGCTCATCTACATCTTCCTGGGTAATTTCCTTGGCCTTTTCGGTGGGAGTAATTTCCATAAAGTCCGCGTTGTACAAAATTCGGTATCTGCGCATTACCCCATTGGTATCGGGGATATCGTAAAAGAAAGGACGTTTAAAATCCAAGTTGTACCCATAATAGAATTTGAGGATTACGGTACTTCTCATAATGTAACCGAACTCATTGGGTATATTGGTTATTTCTGGTTCAAAGTTCTCCCCGGCATCTTGTAATATCTGTCGAAATCGTTCAGAAGAATTGAACACAATATTTTCAAAAGGGGTCGAAGCCGTCTTGATCTCATTTTTGGTCAAGATGGGCGAAAAAGAATCTTCTAAGATCACCCTGATTACATCCTTGTGCTTGTCCAATAAGGACAAGTCCGTAAAACCTTCCCTTAAGATAGGGTACGGAGCCTGCACGTCCAATACATACTTTGCCCGTTCGGCCACATGCTCGTTGGGGCTATTTACCTGTTCATCATAGTGTTCCAATAATTTATTGAAACTAACTAGTTGAACCAAAGGACTTTCAGCATTGTAATCTTGCTTCATACGCAATTAGTCGAGGATTGTGATGCAAAGTTACAAAAAGTAACGATGCCCGTCCTTTTATCGATATCTTTATGGACAAATCACCATTTTTAAGGATATTTAGCAAAAAACATTTTCATGTCCTCTTCATCCCGGTTGAACCGTGCCTATAAAAATGCCAAGACCATTTGGTTCGGCGAGGAAGACAAGTTCATCTTTTTCAGCGATTGTCATCGCGGCGACAATAGCTTTGCCGATGATTTTGCCAATAACCGAAATATATACTTCCATGCCCTTAACCATTACTATCGCGAAGGTTTTTGTTATGTAGAATTGGGCGATGGTGACGAACTCTGGGAAAACCTGAGCTTTGATTCCATTTTTGAAGCGCACAAGAACGTGTATCAACTATTGCGAAGGTTCCATTTGGAGCAACGCTTGCACATGCTCTGGGGCAACCACGATATGGTGTACCGGGACCCCGAATACGTAGAAAAAAATCTCTCCCACTATTTTGAGCCCATTGATGGTTCGGACAAAGAACTTTTTGAGGGCATTACTTATCACGAAGCTTTGATCTTAAAACATAAGGATACGGAACAAGAGATCTTTTGTATCCACGGACACCAAGCGGATTGGTGGAACTATGTCTGTTGGCGTATTGGCCGCTTTTTGGTCAGGATCTTGTGGAAACCTCTCCAAGTTGTGGGCATTGCCGACCCAACAAGTCCCGCTAAAAATTACAAAGAGCTCATCCGAATCGAAAAACGAATCAAACGATGGATTCTCAGTAAAAACCTACTTGTTACATTGGCGGGGCACACACATCGGCCGCGATTTCCGGAACCTGGGCAAATACCCTTTTTTAACGATGGGAGCTGTGTTCACCCGAGGAGCATAACCGGCATCGAAATCGAAAACGGAACCATTTCACTGATTAAATGGCACATAGATACCAGACCAGATGGTACGCTTCAAATTGTGAGGGTATTATTGGAAGGTCCTGAAAAACTTAAAGATTATATAGAAAATTAGGTCCGCTCCGCCAACTTTTTGACCGCCATCACTAATTGATCTAGCTCTGCCGTTGTGGTGAATACATTGGGTGTTATCCTGCAACCGTGAACGTTTTCAAAATCTATGGCCACTGTCCAAATATTAAATTCATCCAATAGTATTTTGGCCATATCGCTTGGTTTTATATGTTTTAGGCCCACATTGGCAATTCCACAACTTCGGTGCGGTTCTATCGGGGTATTGATCACCACGTTCTCCACATGGCGCAATTGATCGCTCCAGTACCGTTGAAGATAGCGCATGCGTTCTTCCTTTCGTTCCAGGCCTATCATTTCCAGATAATCTACCGAATCGTTAATGGTAAGGTCGGTATGTACTGGATGTGTCCCAGTATGGTTAAGTCTTCTGATCTTGGTGTGGTCCTTCTCATGTTCCGCCAATAAAGGCCATATTTTGGGTATGTGTTTTTCTTTTACGTACAACATCCCTGCTCCTAGAGGGGTAGCAAGCCACTTATGCAAACTGGCCCCATAATAATCGCAGTCCAAATCCAAAATATCCACCTTAATGTGCCCCACACAATGGGCACCGTCCACCATTACCTCGACCCCGTGCGAATGTGCCATTTCGCAAATCTTTTTAATGGGCAATATCTGTCCGGTTACATTCACCATATGGCATACCATTAGCAATTTGGTCCTAGGCGTAATCTGGGATTCGTAAAGGGACACTATTTCCTCGTCGGATTCGGGATGATTGGGCAAGGATATTTTCTTGCATACTATTCCATAACGATTTTCCATCTGATGAAAATGAATCTGCATGGCACCATAATCCTGCACGGCAAAAACAGCTTCGTCCCCTTTTTTCCAAGGATACCCCCCAATGATCATATCGAGGGATTCTGTAGTGTTCCTGGTAATAATCAATTCTTTTTCCGAACAATTGACCAACTTGGCCACCCGAGCCGCTGCCTTATTTTTATTTTCCCATTGCACGGTTCTCATATAATACGATCCTTCAAAATTTACGTTTTGTACATGCTGGGTAAATTTTTCCAAAATAGGAGTAGGGATTATATTATAATATCCACTTTCCAAGTTAATGTAATCCGGCCTTAGCTTATAATCCTGTCTGATCCTCTCCCAAAAAGCCTCGGTATTTTTATCCGGGTAGGGCAATGTATTCTTATAATTGTTCTCCACGGTGAGCGGCAGTAATGGAGCTGCCATGGCCGCTTGTCCAATATGGCGCAAGAATTGTCGCTTTTTCATTCTGATGTTGGGTCGATTAAAAAAAGAATGGTACTTTTTGTTTTTACTTAGTTGTGTTAAGATACAATTTAAGCCGGCAAAATGGATGAGGTAAACGTTATTATTGATCAAATCCCCATAAAGCAAGATCTTATTATTTTGAGCATACCTTTACTACGTCCCCTATTTGGATAAAAAAAGAAATTAACATCAACCCTGCAGATTAACGATTTAACTCCATTTTATCATGTTCGTGGCAAGGTATTTGCTAAATTTATATTTGCATTATTACCTGTCTTGCCATGAAAAAGAGAGTTTTTGTTTTGTTGGGCACTGTGCTTTTGGCATTCCCTATGTTCGCCCAGGGCGATTTGCCTACCACCCGACCATTAAAGATTGGCGATAATAACAAACTCGATGTTAAGGCAAGCAACCAAGGTACTTTACTGCGAATACCCTCTGTACTGGACGAAAACCTTACTTCCAAAAATGAGAAACCGGGTGTAAAAATGCTCCCCGACAGACATTTATTGCAAGCAGGGCACGATATGGTGATCGATCCCAAAGTAATGGAAAAAAAGGAAAAAGGTGCAAACGAACATTTTGGCGACCAATACTTGGGCGATTTTAAAACTACAGCAAAATTTGTGGGCATTGTTGCCCGGGACCACGAGTATGTGGACGGGGACCGCATTAAAATTTATGTAAACGGCCAAGTGGCCGAATATAACCTATTGCTCGATGGTTCCTTTAAAGGAATCAACCTGGATTTGGTGAAAGGTTTTAACCGAATCGAATTTGAGGCCCTCAACCAAGGTTCTTCTGGACCCAATACGGCACAAGTGTTAGTTACCGATGATACAGGTGTGGTAATCCACAACAACCGATGGAACCTTTCCACAGGTTCTCGGGCCAGCTTGATCATTGTAAAGGAAGAAGATAGCACTGTAGAAAACGGCAACGACTAATATTGTCAATACTTTTCTCCCGGGGAATAGTTGGCCTTAGCTCGATTTAATACATCTTCCTTGTAAAATGCCGCGTCTTTAAATTCCATATCGGCATAGCGTTGTGCTTGATCATTAAAATGTGGCGAATCCGGGTCGCCACTTTGGCCACCGGCCAACATGGTCTTCGCTTTGACCTTTTCACCAAACTCCACTACTGCTACAAAACTATTGCCCCGGGTACCGTAGATTTTCTTTGTGTTGTTATCATAACGAGCTCCATATGCCGCCAAAGCGCCCCAACTACCACTGGCAAATCCAATGGGAATACTCGGTTTTTCGTCATCAAATGGTTGACGGATATCCCCGTTCAAACGTTGATATCGGTTTACCTCTCCCCAGGGTGTTTTCCATGAACCAAAATCATTTTTAAGCTTTTCCAACACTTGTTCGAACAGCACCAGCCTTCGCTCTGCGGACACCCATTCTTCATTGTTGTTAAATAATTCGAACTGCGAAGGGCGATTCTCCATTTTTCCGGTTATCGCTTCCCTCCAAAAAATTGTTCCATAAAAATGGGCCAAGGTCATGGCAATCGATTCTTTTGACGTTTTATAATCCCACTTTCGTAAAAGCTCAATGGGTTCTCTTAGTTCAGAAATCGGGTTTTGATCAAAGGCCTTCACCAAACCGGGAATCAAAGCTTTAAAAGCCGGCAGGTAGGGGTCGTGCGCAAGTTCGATTAGACTGTCCAAGGTATATCCGCTACCATCTGTCAACAGCTCGATGGCATGGATGCCCCTAAAGTTCTCTTGGTCCCTTGACATATATTTTGGGTAATCTTCACGGTTTGGACTATATTCCAAAGCCGAAGTGTATGGTGTAGAGTTACAGTTTTGAATCCAACCGTTCCCTGGGTTCAACACCAAGATATTTTCATCCACTGTATGCAATCCTTGCCAATCTGTTTTTGGATCACTACCGTCCACTGGCTCGGTATAATCAAAAATGGTATCGCGTTTGGGCACAAAGTTGCCATGAAAATAGGCAATATTGCCCTCGGCGTCGGCATACACAGTATTGTTGGATGAATTGGTTCGGATATCCATCATTTCCCTAAAACCATCGTATCCATTCTGTTTGGTTCTGATATAGGATTGCTCCAACGCTTTTACAGGTTCCCACATCATGGCCGAAGCTGTCCATTGTTTACCCACTTGATGGGTAATGGGACCATGGTGGGTTCGGTACATCGGAAAAGTCCTCTCTTTTAAGGTTTCCCCATCCTTATATTTTAGTGTTACGGAACTCGAATCAACCGGTCGCAATTCTTCCCCATATTGATAATATAGCTTACCATTATTTTTAACTATGGTTTCCTTGAATTCATCCATTACATCGGTATAGGTCGAGGTGTGCATCCAACCTGTTTTTTCATTGAATCCTTGATACACAAAAAACTGACCCCAGGTAACAGCACCATAGGCATTCAACCCTTCTTCGCTTACTACGTGCACCTCTCCCCTAAAATAAAATGAAGTATGCGGATTAATCAACAACATGGCGTTACCGGACTCGGTCAGGTCTCCTGCAATGGCTATGCCGTTGGACCCCTGTGGCTCGGCCATTTCCTCTTCTTTTTTGATTTGTAATGCTTCCATCTCCGGCAATTCCATGCCACTTTCGTAAAAACTTTTGATTTTACGGGTTGATATCCGCTCAATATCGCCACCAATGGAACCTTCACTAAAATACATGGGCATCCATGGCTCAAAACGAGTAAGCAACTTGGGTTTTACCTCTGGGTGAGTATGTAAATAATAATTGATTCCATCCGCAAAGGCGTCACAAAGTTCTTGTAACCACTCTGGACTGTTATTATAGTTTTCCTTTGCTTCTTCTTCGGTCATAAAAAGTCTGGCCCTAAGATCACTGTACAACGCATCTTCACCTTCGACTTCCGCCAAGCGACCCGTGGCCCAGATATAATTTTGTTCTACACGGTTAAAATCATCCTCGCATTGTGCATACAACAATCCAAAAACAGCGTCTGCATCTGTCTTTCCATAAACGTGGGGCACTCCAAAGTCATCTCGTATAATTGTAATATTTTCGGCTTGGGACTCCCATTCTTGAACCTCGGTCCTAGGTGGTTCTGCACAAGAAAAAAATAACATTAGCACTACAAGGATAGTAATTCTCATATCGGAAGAAGAGTTTAGTTAGTTTTGTGAAAATACATTAAATCAGCTACAATTACCAACTCCCACTGGCACCACCTCCACCAGAACTCCCGCCACCTCCGGAAAAACCGCCCGACGAACTACTCCCGGACCCAGAACCAAAGGAATGGGTTCCGGTGGACGAAAATGTCTTGCTCATATAATCCTTATCCGATTTAAAAAACGACACCTTTATTTCTTCATCGCCCTTTCTTTTGATCTTTACGATTACCAATGCAATTGTTGTCAGGACAAAAAGGATAAGTCCCCAAAATATCCAGGTTAAATCCTCCACCATGGCGTTCATTTGGTCTTCCAACCCAAAAAGCAAACCCATAAAAAAGAGGGGCATCCCCATAAATACCAAGCCAAAAATTACAGGCATTCCCATAAATATGGCCATAAAAACTCCACGGAAAATAGCTAATTTTCCAATGAACATACCTCTTAGGATTTCCAGAAATGTACTATAGCCTTTATAAAAAACAAATCCTCCTGCGGCCACAAAGACCATCAAAAACAAGCCAATAATCCCGTAAAGCCACCAGGGTGCTGCCTCCTCGGAATCCATTTCCTCCTTAAACTCTTCCAATGCCCCGGGATCTAAAAGAAACTTGATAATCTGGTCCGTTCCCAGGTCCAAACCTGAAAAATAGTCCTCTTCCTTAAATTTGGGGATCATGGTATTTCTAATAATCCTCGAGGCCACCGCATCGGTAATATATGATTCTAATCCATAGCCCACCTCTATCCTAACTTCCCTATCCAGTTTTGAAAAAAGAATCAGAATACCATTGTCCTTGCCCGCCTGCCCCAGCTTATTTTGGTTAAAGACATTGAGTGCATATTGCTCAATGGTCTCATTACCAAGCTCATTAATCGTAAAAATCACTAATTGATTGGTCGTCTCCGATTCAAATTGATAGAGTTTTGTGCGTAGCACATCGAGCTCGGATTCTGTAAAAATCTTGGCATTGTCCGTAACTATTTCGGTTAAAATAGGGACTTTTTTTTGAGCAGGGCTACTTATGGACAGTAGAAAAAGTAACCCGTATAATAATGTCCTTCCCATGTTTTTAATTACCAGAAGGACTAAAGATAAAGTTTTTGCTTTTTACTGGAACCTGGACTTTTAAGAGAAAGTTCCATTAGCCTTCTTCCGGTGCCAACTCCACTTCCAGTCCGTCCAAATCCTCTGTAATATGGATTTGACAGCCTAAACGGCTGTTGTCCTTCACAAAAAAGGCCTCGGCCAACATCGCCTCCTCATCATCTGTTTTTTCAGGAAGCTGGTGATCGGATTTCACATAGCACTGGCAAGAGGCACACATGGCCATTCCACCGCATATTCCTATGGTTCCCTCTGGAGCAAGTTCGTACGAACGCACAACTTCCATTAGGTTCATGTTCATATCTGTAGGGGCATCCACCTCGTGCAGTTTGCCGTCCCGGTCTACTATTTTTAATTTGATATCGCTCATACCTATTTAAAAACCATTACAGGTGGTTTTCTTAACGATTTAAATTTAATTTATTCTTAATCAATAGCTTTTACTACGGCTTTTGGTGCTTCTTTCTTGCTTCCGTCAAATCCCGTAACACCTCCTACGGTGGTATATTTCATTACATATTTTTTATCCGGAAATATTTTTTGATAGGCACTTTGGCACATTAAGGTAGCCTCGTGAAATCCACAAAGGATAAGTTTTAATTTGCCAGGATAGGTATTAACGTCCCCAATAGCATAAATTCCAGGAATATTTGTTTGATAATCGTAGGTATTGTCGACCTTTATCGCGTTTTTTTCGATTTCCAATCCCCAATTGGCAATTGGCCCCAACTTGGGCGAAAGTCCGAATAAAGGAATAAAAGTATCAACGTCAACTTCTATTTCTTCGGCGGTTCCGGTATTTTTTACCGTTACTCGCTCTAATTCATCTTCACCTTTTAAGGCAATTACTTCTGCGGGTGTAATCAGATTGATTTTTCCTTCGTTCTTGAGCTGCTGAACTTTCTCAACGGAATCCAATGCTCCCCTGAATTCATTTCTGCGGTGCACCAACGTAACCTCTTTGGCCACGTCTGCCAAAAAAATGGACCAATCCAACGCAGAGTCTCCTCCCCCGGCAATCAATACCTTTTTATCTCGATAGACCTCAGGTTCCTTGATCATGTAGGACACTCCATTGTCCTCATACTTGGTCAAGTTCTCCAATAACGGTTTTCTTGGTTCAAAGCTTCCCAGTCCGCCTGCAATGGCAACTATGGGCGCATGGTGTTTAGTTCCTTTATTGGTGGTAACGATAAAAGAGCCATCGTCTAATTTTTCGATGGTCTCGGCGCGTTCTCCCAAGGTGAATCCAGGTTGGAACGGTTTAATCTGTTCCATTAAATTGTCCACCAATTCCCCAGCGAGCACTTCTGGATATCCTGGGATGTCGTAAATGGGTTTTTTGGGGTATATCTCGGCACATTGCCCTCCAGGTTGTGGTAATGCATCTATTAAGTGACATTTGAGTTGTAACAGGCCTGCTTCAAAAACAGCAAAGAGACCCGTAGGTCCCGCTCCAATTATCAGAATATCGGTTTTGATCATAAACTAGGAATTTTGGCATGCAACTTACTACTTGCCCAAAAAAGGAATAATGATTTTTATCAGTTAGGTGATGTTGACCACTTTCTCAATCTGGGGAGCGTACTTTTTTATGGTCATTTCCACTCCACTCTTTAGGGTCATTTGATTTACACTGCAACCAATGCAATTTCCTTCCAATCGCACCGTAACAATATTGTCCTCAATGGAGACCAAAGTAATATCTCCGCCATCACTTTGTAAAAACGGACGTATTTCATCCAATGCTTTTACTACATTGCTTTTTGTTTCTTCTGATGTCATTGTTGCCATGCTCATTTCTTTTTAACGGCGGAACAACCGGCCATTGTTGTAATCTTAATTGCTTCGGTAGGGGGAAGATCGGTATTTCTTCTCACCATCTCCTGAACCACGTTCTTGGTCAGTTCCTCAAAGGCTTCTTCGGTAGGGGTCGCGGTCTGTAAAGCAGCCGGCCTTCCCACATCTCCGGCCTCCCTGATGCTCTGCACCAACGGAATCTCTCCCAAGAACGGTACATTTAGATCTTCCGAAAGGTTTTTTGCTCCGTTCTCACCAAATATGTGATACTTGTTGTCCGGTAGTTCAGCAGGTGTAAAATACGCCATATTCTCCACGATTCCCAACACGGGCACATTTATCGCTTCTTGCTGAAACATGGCCACACCTTTTCTGGCATCGGCCAATGCTATTTCTTGCGGGGTACTTACCACTACTGCCCCGGTTACCGGTAGGGATTGCATAATGCTTAAATGGATATCTCCCGTTCCTGGAGGCAAATCCAATAACAAGAAGTCTAACTCTCCCCAATGCGCATCAAAAATCATTTGGTTCAATGCTTTTGCTGCCATAGGCCCCCTCCAAATCACAGCTTGGTTGGGTTCTGTAAAAAATCCGATGGAAAGTAGCTTTACGCCATAATTTTCGATAGGCTTCATTTTAGCCTTGCCCTCCACATTTATGGACAAAGGTTTCTCCGTGGCCACATCGAACATAATGGGCATGGACGGGCCGTAGATATCGGTATCCAGCAATCCCACCTTAAAGCCCATTTTGGCCAAGGTTACGGCCAAATTGGCAGTTACGGTCGATTTTCCAACACCTCCCTTACCAGATGCAACAGCTATAATATTCTGAATTCCCGGAATGGGATTTCCTTTTATCTGATTCACTTTCGGTTTTGCAGGGGCATCAACCTTTAGGTTGACCTTGATCTTCGCCTTTTCATAAACTTCACTATGGATGATTTTCAAAATCTCCACTTCGGTCTTCTTCTTAGCCTGAAGACTAGGATTCTTTATGGTCACATCCACTTCTACCTCATCACCGAATACCTGAACATTCTTCACCGAACCGCTCTCGACCAAATTTTGGCCTTCGCCCGGGGCGGATATTTTTTCCAATGCTCTTAGAATGTCTGCTTTTTTCAACTTCATGAAACCTAATAATTTATTGACCAATTGTTTGAACTGGTTCTAAACTACAAAGATACGGTGTTGGGGTTAGATTAAGAAGTAGTACTGTTGAATTTCAAAATAAATGGGTTTTTACTTTTTACATACTGGCAACAACGCGATCCCTTCATAAAAAAGATAGATTATTATGTGCATTTTTCCGAAAATCTGTAGCTTAGAAGCAATTATCCAACTAACTCGACCAACATGCTACCAAAAAACAAAGTTACCCTGTTCGCCCTTTTGGTTATTTCTCTGTTTTGGATCTCTTGCTCAACCCATAAAAATTCCTTCACCAAACGAGACGTAAAGAAATCCGAGAAATTGATCGGACTGAAGTTCCCCGATAGAGCGATCGACACACTTTACCCCTATCTTAAAAGAAATCGAAGCGGGTTCGATTCCTTGCGCAAATATTCTTTGGGCAACGATGTATTTCCTGCCGTGCGCTTTGACCCCACTCCTTTTGATTTTACCATGCCAAAGCAGCAAAATGGCAGCCAATGGATTATTCCCGACAATGTAGAAATCCCTAAACCTTATGATCTGCTGGCCTTTTACACTATTCCTCAATTGGCCTCATTGATCAAAAATCAGAAAATAACTTCTACCGAGCTCACCACATTTTTTTTGGAGCGATTAAAAAAGTATCAACCTGCTTTACAATGTACCATCAGCATTACTGAAAGTTTGGCGCTTGAACAGGCCAAAAAAGCTGACGAAGAAATAAAAAATGGCAAGTATAGGGGCATCCTGCACGGCATCCCTTATGGAACCAAAGATTTAATGTCCGTTCCCGGTTACCCTACCACATGGGGAGCAGCACCCTATAAGAATCAAATTATTGATGAGACCGCCACCGTAATTCAAAAACTTGAGGATGCCGGAGCCATTTTAGTGGCCAAACTTGTATCCGGAGCTTTGGCCCGTGGCGATGTTTGGTTCGATGGCAAAACAAAAAATCCTTGGGACACTACCCAAGGAGCCAGTGGGTCTTCAGCAGGGTCAGGTTCTGCTACATCTGCTGGGCTTGTTCCTTTTGCCTTGGGCACGGAAACTTTGGGCTCCATTACCTCCCCGAGCACACGGAATGGGGTCACAGGCCTGCGCCCTACATACGGCAGGGTGAGCCGGCATGGTGTTATGAGCCTAAGCTGGTCAATGGACAAAGTTGGGCCTTTGGGAAGAAATGCCGAAGATTGCGCAATTGTTTTTGAAGCGATTCAAGGAAAAGACAAAAATGACCTGACCACCATAGACCTGCCCTTTGGTGTGGATTGGAAAAGAGACATCAAAAGTTTGAGGGTGGCCTATTTAATAAAAGATATTGAAAAAGATACTACTGATTCTGGCGACAATTTAAGAAACGCCTTAAAATCGCTAAAGGATCTTGGTATTGAACCCACCGCTGTGGAAATGCCCAAGGATATTCCTTATCGAGGATTCGATATTATTCTGAGGGCAGAAGCCGGTGCTTTTTTTGATGAACTTGTACGTTCTGGAGGAGTGGACACTATGGTTGAACAGGACCGACGATCACGCGCCAATTCCCTGAGGCAAAGCAGGTTTATCCCTGCTGTGGAGTACATTCAGGCCAACAGGCAAAGACAGGTGCTTATCCAAAAAATGCAGGATTTAATGAAGAATTACGACGTTTTGATTTCCCCTTCATTTGGAAACGATCAACTTTTGGCTACAAATTTAACAGGGCACCCTGTAATTGCAGTGCCAACCGGATTGGATAAAAAAAATCATCCTACCAGTATGACCTTCGTGGGGAACTTGTACGATGAGGAAAGTATTCTATTATTGGCAAAAGCTTTTCAGGACAACACTTCGTTTGATGAAATGCACCCCCCGGGATATTGATCATAATTCCACTACGGGATCCCAAAAGTATTTCTGAAAATCGACAACTTGGTTGTCCTTGACCGAGATGCCCTCGTTTTCCAGCAATTGTTGCATCATATTACTTCCATCAAAATGGTGCTTGCCCGTTAATATGCCCGCTCGGTTGACCACCCGATGCGCTGGAACATCTTTAGTATGGGAATTGTTCATGGCCCAACCTACCATTCTGGCACTACGGGCAGCTCCCAAATATTTGGCTATGGCCCCATATGATGTCACCCTGCCATAAGGTATCTGTTTGGCTACTTCGTAAACTTTGTCAAAGAAGCTTATTTCCTCCATACTAGCGGTACATAATACGAATTAGGGTAATGATCAACAATAAGAGCATTAGGGCACTCAAAATATAATTGGAATTTTTGGAAAAACGGTTGGTCTTTGTTTCCATTTTATCAAAATAAAAAGTATACAGATATAGTACAGAAAATGTACCTGCGCCCGCCGCTACAACAAAGGTGGTAATGTCCTCGGCCTTGAACTTTATCCAACCCGCCTCGTTCCACATGGCATTTAAACCACTATAATAGGGAATGGTCAACAAATTAAGGGCCGCCAAGAGAACGCCCTTAAAAAAACTATTCTTTTTACTTAGATTTACTTCCTTTATGCCCTGCTGGGATTTGGTCTTGTTCCGTTTAGCCATCACAAAAAAGTAAATGGCAAAAAAGGCAAAGACCGCAACGGCAATTTTAAAAAGAATATCGATCACCTGCGGATTGCGGTACAGAAATTTTGATATGTACACTGCAATATAGGCCTGAACCATAATGGTGCTGGATACACCCAAACTGAAAATAACCCCATTGAGCTTTCCTTTTTCCACACTCACTTTAGCTGCATTCATATTCAGCAAGCCCGGGGGTACGGTAGCCATAAAGGCCGCCGAAAATGTGGCAAAAAAGAGGATGAGTACGTGGGTCATTGATCAGTTGATCCTAAATTGGATATATGTGATTGGTTTTCCGTCTTCAAGATACTGATTTTCGTAGAAAGTCTGAATTTCCAGAACTTCGGATGGTGCTCCTTCATTTTTATACACATCGTGGTTGGCATAGAGTATTTCGTGGCCCAAGCCCTGTAATAGGCCAAGAGTATACCCGTGCATGTACTCGCTGTCGGTTTTAAGATTAATTACCCCTCCCGGCTTCAGTATTTTTTTATAGCGTTCCAGAAACACAGGGTTTGTCATCCTATGCTTTGTTCGCTTGTACTTGATCTGTGGGTCGGGGAACGTAATCCAGATTTCGCTCACTTCTCCTTCGTCGAACAAATGGTCCACCAACTCAATCTGTGTACGCAAAAAGGCCACGTTACCCAGATTTTGCTCAATGGCTGTTTTGGCACCACGCCAAAATCGCGCTCCTTTAATATCGATGCCAATGTAATTCCTGTCAGGGTCCATTTGGGCAAGACCTATAGTGTATTCCCCTTTTCCACAACCCAGCTCCAAAACTATGGGATTGTTGTTGCCGAAAAAGGAGGCCCATTGGCCCTTATGCTTAAACCCGGACAAAACATCTTCTCGTGTGGGCTGCACCACATTGGCAAATGTTTCGTTCTCCTTGAACCTCTTGAGTTTATTTTTACTTCCCACTTTGGTATCGAATTGCGCAAAAAATTAATGATTTGGCAAAACTAAGGAAATCTAAAAGCAATTCGCATTTTGTTTTTTTGTTGTTATGAATTCTTCCAAACGCATTCTGGTCGCTCCATTAAATTGGGGTCTGGGACATGCCACGAGATGCATACCTATTATTCATGAGCTATTAAAGCACGGACATCAACCTTTTATTGCTTCGGACGGCGTTGCCTTGGCACTCCTTAAAAAGGAGTTTCCCCATTTACCGGTTTTTGAGTTGCCATCTTACAAAATATCTTATGCGGAAAAAGGAAAGCATTTTAAGATAAAAATGATCTGGGATTCCCCCAAAGTGCTTAAAGCAATGGCCAAGGAAAAGAAAGCGGTAAAACGCTTGGTAAAAGAGTATGGGCTGGATGGCATTATTTCCGACAATCGTCTTGGTGCTTATTACAAAAAAGTGCCTTGCGTCTTTATTACTCACCAGCTCAATGTACTCTCGGGGAATACAACATGGATGAGCTCCAAGGCCCATCAAAAAATCATTAAAAAGTTTGATGAATGCTGGGTGCCCGATGTAAAGGGAAAACCTAATTTAACCGGAAAGTTGGGGCATTTAAAAAAGACGAAACTGAATATTGCATATTTGGGCCCATTAAGCCGATTTAAAAAAAAGGAACTCCCCATTATCTACGATTTAATGGTCCTGCTCTCCGGTCCCGAACCACAACGCACCCTTTTGGAAGAAAAGTTACTCAAGGAGCTAAATGGGTTCAAGGGCCATATCCTATTTGTGAAAGGTAAGATCGAAGAGGAACAGACATCCGTAGAAATACGTTCGTCCCATGGAAAAATAACCTTATTCAACTTTATGAAATCGGATGAGCTGGAGAATGCGCTGAACCAAAGCAAAAAGGCACTTTGCCGATCTGGGTACACTACGGTCATGGATTTGGCAAAATTGGAGAAAAAAGCATTTTTTATTCCAACACCGGGCCAGTACGAGCAGGAATATTTGGCGAAACGTATGCAAAAACAAGGCTTGGTCCCCTTTAGCACCCAAGAAGACTTCATTTTGGACGACCTATCCAAAGTGGTCGATTATAAAGGGCTGAATCAGTTTGAACCGATGGTGGATTTTTCTTCTTTGTTCGGTGTTTTTGTCGCTGCGGAAGTTTTTTCCAAGGTGAATGAAAACTCGGAACCGACATCCACTTCGCTCTCCACATAGATTTTCTCACCATGGGCCTCCACAATATGCTTTACTATGGCCAATCCGAGACCGGACCCTCCTTCCGAACGGCTTCCACTTTGATCTACACGATAAAAACGTTCGAATAAACGAGGTATATGCTGTTTTGGGATTCCGGCACCATTGTCCGTCACCCTTACGATAACCTTGTTCTTGATCAAATCTTCCACACTTACCTCGGCCGTTCCTTTGGGCAATCCATATTTAATGGCATTGACCAACAAATTGCTCATTACCTGTTGTATTTTCTCCTTATCCCCATTCACGTAAATGGGATTGGGATAATTCATATCAAAGGTTAAGGACACCTCTTTTTTGGCCGCCCTCATTTCCAAGAGGTCGAACGTATTTTGAATAAGCTCTATAATATCAAAATCCTCTCGCTCCAGTTTAAGTTCTCCAGCTTCGAGCTTGGTGATCAAATCGAGGTCTTTTACTATGTAAATAAGCCGTTCAACCCCTTTGTTGGCACGTTGTAGATACTTTTTACGAAGTTTCTTGTCGTTCATTGCCCCATCGAGCAAGGTCAGAATATAGCCTTGTACTGTAAAAAGTGGTGTTTTTAGTTCGTGGGAAACATTGCCTAAAAAATCTTTTCGGTACTCTTCCCTAATTTTAAGGGTGTCGATCTCAATCTTCTTTCCTTCGGCAAATTTTTCGATTTCTTGGACCAAGGTCCTCATATCGGTGGTAACCGGTTTGGAAGAAAAGGTAGACGACTCAAGTAGCGACACATCATCGTATATTTTTTTTATTCTACGATAGATAAAACGTTCCACCCTGATCTGGATAATGGTAAAGCAAATGATAAAACTTATAAAAGCAAACAGCACTACATTTGGCCAGGGCATATCCCCGAAATCGTTATGGAATGCAACAAAAAGGACCGTAATCAAAAAAGTTATGACAAGGGAAGACCTTAAAGCAAATTTATATGACTTTTTAAGCTTTATAGCCATTAGAGTACAAACTTATACCCCACACCTTTTACGGTCTTAAAGTGATCGTCGCCGATTTTTTCGCGTAGTTTTCTAATATGTACATCTATGGTGCGCCCTCCCACAACTACCTCGTTGCCCCAAACTTTATCCAAAATAACCTCGCGCTTAAACACTTTGTTGGGTTTGGAGGTAAGTAGGGAGAGTAGTTCAAATTCCTTTCTTGGCAGTACCATTTCCTCTCCAGCATTCACAATTTTATATTCTTCCCTATTGATGACGATATCACCGACCTTAACTATATCCTCTACTTCTTTTTTCTCGTCCTTTAACCTTCTTAACAAAGCTTTTACCTTGCTTACCAATACTTTGGGCTTTATGGGCTTGGTAATGTAATCGTCGGCTCCGGCATCAAAACCGGCCATTTGGGAGTAGTCCTCGCCACGAGCTGTAAGGAATGTAATTATGGTATTGTCCAGACCGGGGGTACTTCGGATAACTTCGCATGCTTCAATACCATCCATCTCTGGCATCATCACATCCATAATGATCAGATGCGGGTTTTTCCTTTTGGCCTTGGCCACGCCCTCGACGCCGTTTTTTGCGGTAAAGACCTCATATCCTTCGGCCGAAAGGTTATACCCAATAATTTCCAATATATCGGGCTCATCGTCAACCAATAGAATCTTAATATCCTTGTTGTTCATGGGTTGGTATTTCTGTGTTAAACGCTCAAATGTAAAGATAATACACTTACGGGATAAATGCTTAACGTTCATTTAATCTGGTAACCTTATTGTAACATAACTGAAATAAACACTTAACATACCTCTAACACGGCTTTTACACCCTCCCTGTTTCTTTGCAGCGATGAACAAATGGTTGAAATCGACCAAATTTAATTTAAACGAAAAAACAACTTTAAAGATTATGAAAAAATTCATTTTTTCTTTGTTGACCATTGCTTCCTTTGCGGTAAGCTCTTGTAGCAGCGATGACAATGGTGGTGGTACAGACCCAACAGATGATGATCCGCCTGTTACGAGCGAAGAAATAACCAAGACTGGGTTTATAACTGCAGATGAAACTTGGGAAGCTGAAAACGTTTATATTTTGGATGGAAAAGTAATCGTTGCTGACGGTGTAACTCTAACTATTGAAGCTGGTACAATTATTAAAGGCGAGGAAGGACAAGAAACTCTTGCTTCCGCTCTTGTAGTTGACCAAGGCGGTACTTTAATTGCCGAAGGTACTCCAAGCTCTCCGATTATCTTTACCTCTGTACTTGACGGTATTGAGCCCGGAGAAACCACAGGAACATTGACTACAGCTGATACCGGTCTATGGGGCGGTGTTATAGTTTTAGGTAAAGCGCCTATCTCCGTTAACGGTGATATCGAGACTGCTCAGATTGAAGGGCTTCCTGCCGATGAAGATTACGGACAGTACGGTGGTACCGACCCAGCGGACGACTCTGGATCTTTAAAGTACATCTCTATCCGTCACGGTGGTGTTGCCATCGCTGCTGATAACGAGATCAATGGATTGACACTTGGTGGTGTTGGTTCCGGTACAACTATTGACCATATTGAGATCGTGGCCAACCAAGATGACGGTATCGAGTGGTTCGGTGGAACTGTGAGCGTAACCAACGCTTTGGTATGGTCCCAAGGTGACGACGGTTTTGATGCAGACCAAGCTTGGACTGGCTCCATGACCAATGGTGTGGTTGTTATGTCCACAGAGTCCGGTTCTGCTTTAGAATTAGACGGGCCAGAAGGCAGTGCCGCTACTGAAGGTGGTTATACTTTTGAAGATATTACGCTCATCGGAGCTGGTACTTCCAGCATGTATGCCGATCTTAGAGATGGTCTTATTGCAAACTTGAACAACATTTTTGCGTATGACTTTGGAGCTGCAGCAACTGTAAATATTAATGGAGCTGATTCAGCTACTGAACTTACCAACGATAGAATTACTTTCTCTAACTGGGAAATCGTATTGCCAGAAGGTGTGGTTATGGCCGATATCTTTGCCGGTGATTTTGCAGAAGGTGATGAAAGTAAATTTTTGGACAATGCCACTGCTGTAGGTAGTGGAAGTGTAGGTGCCAATATCGATGCTTTCTCATGGACATTGGCCGCTTCTGAAAGCGCTATTCCTGCAGAGCCTCTAGGCACAACAATCACAAAAACTGGTTTCTTGACTGTCGATGAAACTTGGACAGCAGAGAACATATATGTTTTGGATGGAAAAGTAATCGTGAGTGATGGTGTTACCTTGACCATTGAACCAGGTACAATCATTAAGGGGGCCGAAGGACAAGAAACCCTAGCTTCTGCACTTGTAGTTGACCAAGGTGGTATATTGATGGCAGAAGGTACTGCTGAAAGTCCAATTATCTTTACCTCTGTACTTGACGGTATTGAGCAAGGACAAACAACCGGCACATTGACTACCGCAGATACCGGTCTTTGGGGCGGTGTTATTGTTTTGGGTAAAGCGCCTATTTCCGTTAATGGCGATATAGAGACAGCTCAAATTGAAGGACTTCCTGCTGATGAAGATTATGGACAATATGGTGGTACCGACCCAGAAGACTATTCCGGTTCTTTAAAGTACATCTCCATCCGTCACGGTGGTGTTGCCATAGCTGCTGACAACGAAATCAATGGATTGACACTTGGTGGTGTAGGTTCCGAAACGATGGTTGACCACATAGAGATCGTTGCCAATCAAGATGATGGTATCGAGTGGTTCGGTGGATCTGTGAATGTAACCAATGCTTTGGTATGGTCTCAAGGTGATGACGGATTCGATGCAGACCAAGCTTGGACTGGAACATTGACCAACGGATTGGTAATCATGGGGTCAGAGTCCGGTACTGGTCTTGAACTTGATGGTCCTGAAGGTAGTGTTGCCACAGAAGGTGGTTACACACTTGAAGACATTACGCTTATAGGCGCTGGCACTTCTAGTATGTATGCCGACCTTAGAGATGGCCTTATTGCTGACCTTAACAATGTATTGGCCTACGGCTTTGGAGCAAGTGCTACAGTTAATGTTAATGGTGCAGATTCCGCTACGGAACTCACAAACGATAGAATCGCTTTCTCCAATTGGGAAATCGTATTGCCAGAAGGTGTTCTTTTAGCAGATATAATAGCTGGTGACTTGGCTCCTGCAGATGCAGTGAAATTTACAAACAACGCTGCAAGCATAGCTACTTCCGGCGATGCAACTGTTGGAGCGGATACTTCAGTATTTGCTTGGACATTTGCATCTAGCGAAGAAGCTTTCTAAGCCTAGATAACATACTAAAAAATTAATGTCCAAAGGTTCTTTTCCAAGGCCTTTGGACAATTTTGTTAAATAAGATAATGCTACTTAAATTTTTGAAATGCTAAAAAATATTCTTTTGGCGACCACCATGTTTTTTGCACAATGGTGTCTTGCCCAGAACGGGACCATTAGTGGTAAAATAATGGATGGTGAGTTTAACGATGTCCTACCATTTGCCAACGTAGCCATTAAAGGCACCACCGTTGGAACAACCTCAGATTTTGAAGGGGCGTACAGCTTGGATATTGAACCTGGCACATATACCGTCACCTTTTCTTTCCTTGGATACACAACGCAAGAAATTACAGGCGTGGTGGTTGAGGCCAACCAAACAGTCTCTGTTAACGTAACCTTACAACCCGCAGCCTCCCAATTGGATGAAGTTGTACTTACCACAACAGTCAGGAAAAACACGGAAGCCTCTGTGTTGAACTTGCAAAAAAACTCGGTTACGCTTATGGACGGACTATCACTGGAATCCATTAAAGCAACAGGGGCCAGCAATATAGCTTCCGCTATTAAAAGAGTACCTGGCGTATCGGTACAAGAAGGCAAATATGTTTACGTACGAGGCCTTGGGGACCGTTATACTAAATCCATTTTGAACGGAATGGACATTCCTGGACTTGATCCAGACAAGAACACCGTACAAATGGATATTTTCCCGACCAATATCCTGGAAAACGTAATCGTACTAAA
The DNA here is from genome assembly GCF_056160185.1 of Flagellimonas sp. ABD4_174. Taxonomy (NCBI): domain Bacteria; kingdom Pseudomonadati; phylum Bacteroidota; class Flavobacteriia; order Flavobacteriales; family Flavobacteriaceae; genus Flagellimonas; species Flagellimonas sp. ABD4_174. Next base: position 754,285 of record NZ_JBSWWP010000001.1, on the reverse strand, counting down.
ATCTGCTTCTGCAGAACTCCCGGCAGATTTTACCGGTGGTGTTGTGAACATAGTAACAAAAGACTTTCCAACGCAAAAACAAATGTCCATATCCGCATCCGTGGGCTATAACCCAAGCATGCACTTTCAAGACAACTATTTAAGCTATGAAGGCGGTGGCAGTGACTTCTTGGGTTTTGATGATGGAACAAGGGATTTACCCTTTCCATCAAACACAGATGTACCCAGCCCATCAGATTCGCAGAACAATGGTTCTTTGGAAGGTTTAACACGGTCATTTAATCCTATTATGGCCGCAGAACGACAAACTTCTAAACCAGACTTTAGTCTAGGGTTTAGTTATGGCAATCAATTCAACATTGGAGAAAACAGATTAGGATTCATTGCCTCACTTGATTACAAGAACACTACAACTTTTTATGAAGGGTTTGAAAACGGTATCTATCAAAAAGCTCCGGAGAGCGAAATCTATGAGCTCCGTTTTGATAGGAGACAGCGGGGAGATATAGGCTCCAATAATGTATTGGCATCTGCATTGACAGGTCTTTCTTATAAAACAGGGAAATCCAAATACCGATTAAACCTACTTCATATACAAAATGGTGAATCCAGGGCAGCGCTTTTTGAGCAACGCACCGAAATTTCGAATGCCATCGATGTGGTTAAAGACAACTTGGAATACTCTCAACGTTCTGTTTCCAATCTATTACTATCTGGTAAGCATACTTCTGAGGATGCTTCCTTCGTTACAGAATGGAGTTTATCCCCTACTTTATCCAATGTTCAGGACAAGGATGTTAGACTAACAACGTTCATTATCAACCCAGATGGTTTCACTATTAGTTCAGATGCTGGTTTCCCCGTTAGGTTATGGAGAGACTTGGAAGAAATCAATGCAATAGGAAAAATCGACTTTTCAAAAAGTTATGAGCTTTTTGGAAATAAGTCGATATTGAAATTTGGTGGGCTTTACAGCTACAAGAAAAGAGATTACAGTATCTACAATTACGACATTGCATTCTTCAATTTTAGTACAGCTAGCCTAAACGGTGACCCAAATGCAATTTTGGCTGACGAAAACATTTGGACAACAGATGATCGTTCTGGCTCATACATCAGAGGGAATTTTCAACCAGCAAATACATTTGAGTCAGAACAAAACACGATGGCCTTTTATATCTCCAATGAGTTTAAATTCGCTGAAAAGTTCAGAGCAATTTTAGGATTACGAGCCGAACAGTTCACGACTTTTTTTACAGGTCAGAACAATACCGGAACCGAAATTTATGAGGATGAGAAAACAATCGATGTATTGGACTTTTTCCCTTCTGCAAACTTAATATATGAGTTTAAGGAAAATACCAACTTTAGACTGTCATACTCAAGAACTACTGCACGCCCAAGTTTTAAAGAATTGTCCATTGTACAAATACCTGATTTATTGACAGGTATACTTTTTCTCGGAAACTTGGAATTACAGCCAACGTACATAGACAACTTTGACTTTAGGTTTGAGGTATTTGGAGAAGAAGCACAAATGCTTGCGATAAGCAGTTTTTATAAAAAGTTTACAGATCCTATAGAAATTGTTGCTTACGATATTACCGCACCAAACCAATTCACCCCAAGGAATGCACCATCTGCAACCGTATTTGGTGTTGAACTGGAAGGAAGGAAAAACCTAGGATTCCTCTCCGACGGATTAAAGAATTTAAGTATTAACCTTAATGTATCCATTATCGAATCCAAAATCGATATGGCACGTGGTGAAAACCAAGAATACGAATCACGTCAGATTTTTGCCAGAGATGGGGAAACCATTGAAGATAGCCGAGATTTACAAGGCCAATCTCCATACCTTATTAATGCTGGCCTTAATTACGACAATAGAGAGACAGGATTAGAAACCGGTATTTTCTATAACGTACAAGGCAAAACTTTGGAAGTAGTTGGCTTCGGACAAAATCCAGATGTTTTTACACAACCATTCCATAGCTTAAATTTTAATTTCTCAAAAACCATTGGTAAAGAGCAACGCTCAAAAATAAGCCTTAAGGCAAATAACATCCTTAGCGATGAAAGAGTAAGTTTGTATGAATCTTTTGGTGCTACAAAACAAAATTTCTCCTTTAGGGACCCAGGCATGTCCTTCTCTATAGGTTATAGCCTGAGCTTTTAGGGCCATTCCACATTATCGATACAAGTAAGCCCTCGAAAAATCGAGGGCTTCTTTTTTGCATTTCATCGAAAAGTAACCCTCTATTCATCAATTGGTTCCGGTTTGGCAAAGCAATTTTTATATATTTGTGGCATACCGTTTGCAACCATTAACGTATGAAGCACTTTTACTTCGTTATTCTTTTATTTATCTGTACACTTGGTTTTTCTCAGGATAATGCCAGGTCAAGTGCCGATATTGAAGGCTTCAAACTTTACCCCAATCCGGTTACTCAAGGAAAGGTCTACATCGAAACAGCTCTAAATGCACCAAAAAAAATCCTCGTTTTCGATGTGTTGGGGACACAGGTCCTGGAAACCACTATTCTTGGTAAGGAACTCAACCTTTCCAATTTGGATAAAGGTGTTTATATTTTAAGGGTTTTCGAAAAAAACAAGGTAGCCACTAGAAAGCTCATTGTTAAGTAGTTCGGCCCTTTTTAACCTCATTTTCCAATCCTAAACAACAGCTTTCAACGCTTTACCACCAGTTTTAGTATTTTCACAACATAATGTGGTACAACTTAACATGGTTATCTACTTTTATATTGCACATAGACCCCAAATCAGCAATATGAAGAAAATCTACTTTGTTTTACTTATGGCTTTACCTTTATTTTCTTTCGGTCAGGAGCTGGTAACAGTGAACAATGAGCCCGTACAAGAGCTCAAGGGTTTTAAAATGTACCCTAACCCGGCCTATGGAAGTGAAGTGTATATTACGACGGAATCCAACGGAACCAAAGAAATCAGAGTTTACGATGTTTTTGGCGAAGTTGTGCTTACAAAAAGAATAAACACCAATACTTTGGACATTTCCAGATTGGTTCCCGGAGTTTATGTACTCCAAGTAACGGAACGCAAAAAAACAATGACCCGAAAATTGGTGATCAAATAAAAATTGCCCAACATTTTTAAAGCCCTTTTCATCAAGGGCTTTTTTATTTTTAGGTAATTTTGGGGCTCAATGAAACAGTTTGATACCCATCGCATATTTTCCATCTCCAACGCTTACGATTTTGACCGGGTCGCATTGGATGTTTTTAGGTTTCAATACCAGAACAACCAAGTCTATCACCAATTTTGCAACCATTTGGGCAAGACCCCGAAAACTGTTTCGCTAACACGGGAAATTCCTTTTTTGCCCATATCTTTTTTTAAGACCCACACTGTACGCTCCACAGAACAGGAAGCAGAAACAGTATTTACAAGCAGTGGCACAACTAAAACTTCCACAAGCAAGCATTTTGTCCCGGAAATCGAACTTTACGAAAAGAGTTTCTTGTCCGCTTTTTACAAATTTTATGGTTCACCAAAAGAGTTTTGTATTCTGGCCTTATTGCCATCTTACCTCGAAAGGGAAGGATCCTCATTAATTTATATGGTCAATGATTTGATCAATAAATCCGCTCATCCAAGCAGTGGTTTTTATCTTCACAATCTGGACGAACTGCACCAAAACCTGCTCAAATTGGAACAGAAGGGAACCAAATGTCTTTTGATCGGTGTTTCTTTTGCCTTATTGGATTTAGCAGAAAGATTTTCGATGAACTTACAAAATACCATTATAATGGAGACCGGTGGAATGAAAGGTCGTCGTAAAGAATTGATTCGAGAAGAACTGCACCAATTACTGCAAAAAGGATTGGGCGTGGAGAAAGTACATTCCGAATATGGAATGACGGAGCTTTTGTCCCAAGCATATTCGAAAGGCAATGGCATTTTTAAGACCCCACCTTGGATGAAAATCATTACTCGGGATACCGAGGACCCATTATCTATCCAATCGGCCGGTAAAACGGGAGGCATCAACGTTATCGATCTTGCGAACATATATTCTTGTTCATTTATTGCCACACAGGATTTAGGAAAAACCTATCCAAACGGAACTTTTGAAGTTTTGGGCCGTTTTGATGATTCCGATATCCGCGGTTGCAACTTGATGGTCTTGTAATATCACATAGTCCATACATCCAATTATACACAAAACCCATCTTTTCATAATATTATAACCTACGCGTTATCAATATTTTACGTAATTTATAGAGATAACCAAACAATCGAGATTATGAATAGAAGTGCTTTTTTAAAAAGAAGTGCCCTCTCTGCAGCGGCATTGGCCACTTTACCTGGATTCGCCCATGTACATCCAGAGGAAGAAGAGAACAACAAAACTCTGGAACCAAAAATTGTACGAAAGGGAGAGGGCAAACAAGTAAATGTTATCGGTGACCAACAAACATTTAAACTTACCAGCGAGGACACCAACGGTCTTTTTACCTTAATAGAAGAAGTAAATCCTCCCGGCACAATGATCCCACCACACGTTCACACCAATGAAGACGAAATCTTTAAAGTTTTGGAAGGCGAGCTAGAAGTAACTGTTGGGGACCAAACAACTATTTTAAAGGCAGGTGATTTGGCATTTGCGCCTAAAAATATTCCACACACTTGGAAGGTAGTCGGGGATAAAGACTGCAAAACCATTTTAAGTGTATTCCCTGCAGGGCTGGAACTAATGTTCGAAGAATTGGGCAACTTGCCCCCTGGCCCGCCAGATTTTTCCAAAATAACCGAGATTTGCGGCAGATATGGAATTACCTTTTTAACCTAACAAAAAAGCCATCTAAAAGATGGCTTTTTTATATTGCTTTATGTTCAAGAAAATAACCTTCGTTGTCCTGAACTTTTTAAGACTGTCCCAACTATTTGTTTGACCCGTGTGAATTGGTTATTCCGCAATCAACACAAAATAATTTTTTTTGCCCCTTTGTAGCAGTACAAATTTATTGTTGATCAAATCCGATTCGGTAATCAGGTAATCTTCTTTAACCTTTTCCTTGTTTACGGATATGGAATTCTGTTTTAATTCTCTTCTTGCCTCACCATTAGATCCTAAAAACCCGGTTTTGGCGGCCAACGCCCCTATCATGTCCAAACCTGGATCTAGTTCCTCTTTACCAATAGTGGCTTGTGGCACCCCGTCAAAAACATCCAAAAACGTTTTTTCATTGAGTTGTTTCAAGTCTTCAGAAGTTGACTTTCCAAAAAGGATATTGCTCGCTTTAATCGCATTGTCCAAATCTTCCTGGGAATGCACCATGATCGTAACTTCTTCTGCCAATCTCTTTTGAAGCGCCCTCATATGTGGAGCCTCCTTATGTTCAGCAACCAAATTCTCTATTTCCTCCCTGCTCAAAAATGTAAAGATCTTGATATACTTTTCAGCATCTTCATCCGAAGTGTTCAACCAGTACTGGTAAAACTTATAGGGCGATGTTCTTTCTGCATCCAGCCAAATATTGCCGCCTTCTGTTTTTCCAAATTTGGTCCCATCTGCCTTGGTGATCAAAGGACAAGTAAGGGCAAATCCCTTTCCACCACCAATTCTACGGATCAATTCGGTCCCCGTGGTGATGTTGCCCCACTGATCGCTACCTCCCATTTGAAGACTACAATCGTGGTTTTGGTAGAGATATAAAAAATCGTAACCCTGCACCAATTGGTAGGTAAATTCGGTAAAGGACATACCCTCCTTGGCATCGGACGAAAGACGTTTTTTTACGGAATCCTTGGCCATCATATAATTAACGGTAATATGCTTGCCAACGTCCCGGATGAACTCCAAAAACGAAAAATCCTTCATCCAATCGTAATTGTTGACCAAGACCGCAGCGTTGGGCCCACCGCTTTCGAAATCCAGAAACCGGCTCAATTGCGATTTTAAGGCTTCTTGATTATGGCGCAGTGTTTTTTCGTCCAGCAAATTCCGTTCGGCTGATTTTCCAGAAGGATCACCGATCATGCCCGTGGCACCACCCACCAAAGCATAAGGCTTGTGGCCGGCCAATTGAAAATGCTTCAACATCATTACTCCCACCAAATGTCCAATATGCAGGGAGTCTGCGGTAGGGTCTATCCCTACATAGGCAGAACGCATTTCCTCCATAAGATGTTCTTCGGCTCCAGGCATCACATCGTGTACCATTCCCCTCCATTGTAGTTCTTGAACAAAGTTCTTCGTCATGATCAGTTTTTTGGAATAGGTGCAAATATAAAATGAAGTTGGCATTTGACTGAATATTTCCAGCACAAATAGGTACTTTTACCGTATGATTTTGGTTACGGGAGGCACTGGACTGATCGGTTCCCACTTACTTTTCCATTTGATCAGCAATGGGAACAAGGTCAGAAGCAATTTTAGGACAAAGGAATCCATTGATAAAGTCCACAACGTTTTTGGATACTATACCGACAATCCGTCAGATTTGGTGGAACAAATTGATTGGGTTAGGGCCGATATTACCAATTTAGGTGGTTTGGATTCGCTTTTTGATGGGATATCTCAAGTATTCCACTGTGCTGCACTGATCTCTTTTGACCCCAAGGATTTTAAAGCTTTAGAGCGCACCAATGTTGAAGGAACTGCGAACATCGTGAACCTTTCCTTAAAGCACAAGGTAAAAAAACTGTGCTACGTAAGTTCCATTGCTGCCATAGGACCAAGCCTTAAACAAAAAGAAATCACCGAGGAAACCGAATGGCTCGAAACCAAGGCATCTGTTTACGGAATTACCAAATATGAGGCTGAGCTCGAGGTATGGCGCGCATCACAAGAAGGCCTGTCCGTGGTTATCGTAAACCCTGGTGTTGTGATCGGTCCTGGTTTTTGGAAGTCTGGCAGCGGCACCTTTTTTTCCTATGCAGCCAAAGGAAAAAAGTATTACATCCCCGGTGGCACCGGTTTTGTAAGCGTGCACGATGTTATCAAAGCCATGACGATGCTCATGGCCTCGGAGATTAAAACTGAACGATTTATTTTAGTGGGCCAAAATATGACCTATGGAGAACTATTTAAGAAAATAGCTCCAAAATTGGGCGTTGAGCCACCAGATCGGAAAGTTTCCAAATTTATGTTGGAACTCTTTTGGCGGTTGGATTGGGCAAGAAGCCATTTGTTCGGAAAAAGAAGAAGGCTATCCAGAATAATGGCCAAAGGATTGTATCAACAGCAAATTTATAGTAATCGGAAGATACAATCGCAGCTAGATTTTACGTTTGTGGACCTGGACAAAGCCATCGCCTTTTGCTGCGATAAGTTTATGAAGAAGAATTAGATTTCTTTTCATTGGCTTCGCGCACGGCCTTAATGGAATCGGTCCGTTTTAAACTTGCCGCGCGAACACTATCGTTACGACGCTTTCCAATGGCCTCCAATGTATCTTTTTTCTGCTTCACCCTTGCTTCCACACCTTCATAAATGGCCTGATACTCCAAAGGAAGCGAAGCATAATACAGATCGCTCTGCGAAAACTGTGCACTATCAATATCGTACTTGGTGTAGATAAAATCCATAATATCGATTCTGGAATCCTTGAATTTTCTGCTCGTGGTTGCTTGTGCTGCATTAAAAATTGCCAGATCATGGAGAATATCCATCATTTGTTCCTTTGGAATAAGGTTTTCCGGTTCTTCCACTACTTTTTCCGCACAGGAGACCATCAAAAAAAATAGACCTATAAAAAAAAGTATGGTACGTATCATTCCTTATCGATTAAAAGTGAGCCTCTTTGCATTTTTCTCTGGATGGAAATTACCATTTTCAAACGCCAATAAACCATTTACAAAGGTTCGCTTTATTTCGGAGCCAAAAGTAACACCTTCGAACGGGGACCATCCACATTTATAGAAAATATTATCTTTTTTAACCTCGCTTTTAGAACCTCGGTGCACCTGAACCAAATCTGCAAAATACCCTTCTCGAACAAATCCTCGCCGATCAATATCAAAAAGCTTGGCTGGATTATGGCACATCTTCTCTACCATTTTTTCCAAAGTAATAACACCTTCCTGTTCTTTTTGTAGCATGGCCAATAGTGCGTGCTGTACCAGAGGTCCACCAGAAGGTGCTTTTGTATAGGGGTTGTCCTTTTCTTCAATGGTGTGCGGTGCATGGTCCGTGGCCACAACATCAATACGATCATCTAGGAGGGCTTCCCAAAGTTTGGCCCTATCGTTTTTGGTCTTAACTGCCGGATTCCATTTAATGAGTGTTCCCTTTTTTGCATAGTCCTCATCCGAAAACCAAAGATGGTGGATGCAGACTTCCGATGTGATTTTTTTCTTTTCCAATGGAATCTCATTGGTGAACAAATCGGTTTCGATGCCCGTTGAAAGGTGAAAGACATGCAATCTCGCCCCTGTTTTCTTGGCCAAGGCAATCGCTTTTGATGAACTTAGGTAGCATGCCTCCGCGCTCCGGATAATGGGGTGCATCTCTATAGGAATGTTATCCCCGTACATTTTTTTATATGATTCCAAATTGGTCCTAATGGTCCCCTCGTCCTCACAATGGGTGGATATCACCATTTCGGTATTGCTAAAAATCTGCTCCAATACTTGCTCGTTGTCCACCAACATATTTCCTGTTGATGAGCCCAAGAACAGTTTGACCCCGGAGCAGGCATTTTTATCCAACCGTTTTAGTTCCTCCAAATTATCGTTTGTGCCCCCAAAAAGAAAGGAGTAATTAGCGAAGGAATCTTTTGCAGCAATGGCAAATTTATCTTCCAATTTTGCTATTGTGGTCGTTTGCGGGTTGGTATTGGGCTGCTCCATAAAAGTGGTTATGCCCCCAGCTATGGCCGCCCTGCTTTCTGTGGCAATGGTACCTTTGTGCGTTAGCCCTGGCTCCCTAAAATGTACTTGATCATCTATAACACCGGGCAACAAAAGATCTCCATTCAAATCGATTACCTTCGCATTGGGATCGGATATATCCGCATCGACACGGAGAATAAAATCACCCTCTAACAACACATCGGATTCAAAAATGCTGTTCTCGTTTACAATGTTGGCGTTTTTCAACAGAATTTTTGACATACTAAAATTTCTTTTTAAAGAATACACTTCTAAATTTCATGGCTATCACACCAAAAATGGCCTCCCGGATAATTGCCGAGTTCATTTTAGATTTTCCTTCTACCCTATCGGTAAAAATTATCGATACTTCCTCTATCTTAAATTTTTTGAGGTACGCCCTATACTTCATCTCTATTTGAAAAGCATAGCCAATAAAGCGCACATTATCCAAATTAATGGTCTCGAGCACTTTTCGTTTGTAGCATACAAAACCAGCAGTGGGATCGTGCACTTTCATTCCGGTAATGAACTTTACATAGAAAGATGCACCATAGGAAAGTAAGATCCTGGCCAAGGGCCAGTTGACCACATTTACTCCTTTTTTATACCGGGAACCCACGGCAACATCGGCTCCGTTTAAGCAAGCTCTGTGCAATCTGGATAGGTCGGCAGGTCTATGTGAAAAGTCGGCATCCATCTCAAAAATGTACTCATATCCTTTTGTCAGGGCCCATTTAAAGCCATGGATGTACGCCGTCCCCAAACCAGACTTCTCTTTTCTGACTTCCAAAAACAGTCGTTCCGGAAAGTCAATTTGCAATTTCCGGACGCAATCGGCAGTACCATCCGGAGAGTTGTCGTCTACCACAAGTACATGAAAATTCTTCTTTAAATCAAAGACCGTTTTTATAATGGCCTCGATATTTTCAATTTCATTGAATGTGGGTATAATGACCAAGCCGTCTGACATTCGCACTGTATTAGTTTGTCAAAAATAAGGTTTTCTATCTTGCCTGCACAAGTAACCTTTGGCAAGTAATACGGTCACTGGTTCAATATTTGTAACTTTGCGCCTTTAAAAAACCTATTTTGATGTCTCAAAAGTTTCCCAGACTTTTTTTTATACTATTAGCGGTTCTTTTTGTACTCAATCTTGTTCAAGCTTCGATAACGGAATTGATTTACGATGAGGCCTATTACTGGTACTATGCGCAAAACTTGTCCTGGGGATATTTTGACCATCCTTCCATGGTTGCCTTTTTGATCAAACTAAGTAGTCTTTTCTTTGATGGTGAACTAGGGGTAAGGTTTATAAGTACCATACTTTCGGCCGGCACCTATATTTTGCTCTGGCTTTTGGTGGACAACCCCAAGAAAAAGGACTATGTTGTTCATTTTTTCTTGTTGGTGTTTTCTTTTACCTTGATGAACGCATATGGTTTTTTAACCTTGCCCGATACATCCCTACTGTTCTTTACCGCCCTGTTCCTATGGCTATACAAACGCTTTCTTGAAAACGAGGCTATCTTGACCACCATTTTACTGGGCCTGACCATGGCTGCGCTGATGTACAGTAAGTACCATGCGGTATTGGTCATCTTGTTTGTTTTCCTTTCCAACTACAAACTAATTTTTAACAAAAAAGCGTGGCTTGCAGTAATACTGGCCTTGATTTGCTACATTCCCCACTTTGTTTGGCTCTATCAGAACAACTTTGTATCCATTACCTTCCATTTGTACGAACGGCCCAACCAAGCCTATTCCTTTGATGGTTTTACATTGGGATATTTCTTGAACATTATTGCAATAATCGGTCTATTGTTCTATTGGATCTATGGTTCGCTTTTTAAGTTCAGGCCCAAGGATACTTTTTCCAAAGCTTTGGTTTATTTGGTATACGGTGTATTGATTTTCTTTTTCATTTCCAGTTTTAACAGAAGGGTGCAAGCGCAGTGGACCATTGTTGTCTCGATCCCGTTGGCCATAATTGCTTTTGATTACCTGATCAGCAATAAAAAAAGTAGAAAATGGATGTACCGAACAGGTATTGTCAGCTTGGTGCTTTTAATGTACGCCAGAGCATGGATGGTACACTACCCGTTATTTCCCATGCTCTACGAAACCCATGGCAACAAGGTTTGGGCCAAAGAACTTAAAGAAAAATCTGGAGGTGTTCCGGTTGTTTTCGAAAACTCCTATCGCAGGGCTCCCAAATATGAATTTTACTCGGGTGTCCCAGCCATTTCCTTGAACAATTATATGTACCGAAAAAACCAATATTCCATAGATGGTTCCGAAGAAAGGGTCCGCGGCAAAAAAGTATTGTACGTATCCAAATATAAAAAGAGTGGGGATGTGACCTATATGCATTTGGACAGCACCATATTTTTTGGAAACTATATTGAAAACTTTCAATCGTACCGAAATCTAAAGTGCATAGTGGACAAAAAGGAAAACAATACGGGTTATTCGTTAAAAGTGTACAATCCTTATCCTTTTGACATCCCGTTGGAACAATTAAAATTCACCATTTCCTATTCCAACAAACACAAACAAGTAAAACAAATGCGTTCTTTAAAAGTTAATAAGCTAACGCCGAAAGCATCAACCTTGCGGTCCAAGGACACTTTGTTCTATTCTTTTGACCTACCCCTGTCCAAAATGGAAAACCCATCTTACTTTAGGATTGGAATTGCAGAAAATGGATTGCCTCCCGGACTAAACGGACAACCTATTAAAATTGAATGATGGAACCGGTTGAAAAAACGATCATTTCTATAGATTGGATGACGGTTACGCTGTTCATCAGTTTGGTTGTTTTGGCTTTGGGCAAGTATTTGTACCACAAAAAATTCTTGAATTTTATTATCCTTCCATTTAATGATAAATACATTCTTCTCCACAACAAAAAAGGGCAATTTTCCCATTGGTTCCATCTACTTTTAACCCTTTTCCAATTAATCAATCTTTCACTGTTTCTTTACTTGGTCTTAAGAACTTTTTCCTTGTTGCCGGATGGCGAACCTCTTACCATTTATTTTATATTATTGGGTTTTTTGGCCCTGTTCGAACTGGTTAAATTTTTAGTTCAAATGTTCACGGGATATGTTTTTAACAATACAGTTGTTATAAGCGGCCTGATTTTTAGTAAAATTTCTTACCTCAACTACAGCAGTATTGTAATTTTACTCACCAACATATTATTGATTTACATTACAACCAACTCAAAAACAGCAATATATACTGCAATTCTATGTGTTGCCCTAATTAATGGCATTGGTGTGGCCAAGCTATTGAAGAACTATCAAAAAGCACTGTTCCCTTATTTTGTCTATTTTATTTTGTACCTTTGCGCACTCGAAATTGCGCCCTTGGTGTTAATTGGAAGCTATTTAAAAGGTTGATAACTTATGAAAGTAAAAACAATTTTGGTTTCCCAACCAGAACCCAAAGTCGAAAACTCACCTTACTCAAGATTAATTGAAAAAGAGAAAATTAAAGTAGATTTCAGACCATTCATTCATGTAGAAGGCGTAGAGGCCAAGAATGTTAGGCAACAAAAAATCGACTTGAACAACTTCTCTGCAATTATCTTGACCAGTAGAAACTCTGTTGACCATTTTTTTAGAATTGCTGACGAAATGCGCTTCAAGGTTCCGGATTCAATGAAATATTTTTGTCAGTCGGAGGCAGTTGCCTATTACTTACAAAAATATGTTGTGTACCGTAAGAGAAAAATCTATGTTGGAAAAAGGACTTTCAACGAATTGATTCCTCTGATTAAAAAGTATAAGGACGAAAAATTCCTATTACCGTCATCTGATTCCCTAAAACCTATTGTCCCCGAATTATTGGACGAATTGGGAGTGAATTGGACACGTGGAATTTTTTACAAAACCGTGATCAGTGATCTTTCCGACCTAAGAAACGTTTATTACGACATCTTGGTATTCTTTAGCCCTTCTGGCATTGAGTCCTTGATGAAGAATTTTCCGGATTTTGAACAGAACAACACGAGAATTGCCGTTTTCGGCAATAGTACGGTAAAGGCCGCGACCAATGCAGGACTTAGAATCGATATTCAGGCGCCAACGCCAGAGACTCCATCGATGACCATGGCACTGCAGAAGTACATTACCAGTGTAAACAAATAAAGTCGAAATTTTGATCAATAAAAAAGCCCCGAAAATCGGGGCTTTATTTTTTTAGAATGCATACCGTTGCGGGCCTCCCCTTCGGATTTCCTCACTGGCATAAGATTCAAACTTTTTAAAGTTTTCCCTAAAGGCATTGCTCAATTTAAAGGCTGTTTTGTAGTAAGCCTCATCATTGTTCCAAGTAGTTCGTGGACTGAGCACTTCTTTAGGTACTCCAGGACATTCCCTTGGCTGTGCCACCCCGAATACGGAGTGTATATGATAGTTTTCGTAATTGTACAGCCCAAGTTTACCTGTTAATGCCGCACTTATCATTGCTCTGGTGTATTTTAACTTCATACGAGTACCAACTCCGTATGGTCCGCCGGTCCAACCTGTGTTCACCAACCAAACATCAACACCGGACTCCTTCATTTTCTTACTCAACATTTCAGCATATTTAGTAGGGTGAAGCGGCATAAACGGAGCTCCAAAGCATGCCGAAAAAGAGGGCTGCGGTTCCACAACACCCGCCTCGGTCCCTGCAACCTTGGCCGTGTATCCGGAAATAAAATGGTATGCCGCTTGGGATGGTGTTAGCTTAGAAATTGGAGGCAACACACCAAAAGCATCGGCAGTAAGGAAGAAGATGTTCTTTACATTTTCCCCAATGGACGGCTCTTGAATATTTTCGATATGATGGATCGGGTAACTTACTCTTGTATTTTGTGTAATGGAGGTATCGGCGAAATCGACCACCCCATTATCGTCCATGATTACATTCTCCAAAATTGCCCCCTTTTTTATGGCACCGTAGATCTCTGGCTCTTTCTCTTCGGCAAGGTCTATAACTTTTGCATAACAACCACCTTCAAAATTAAAAACCGTATTCTTGGAGGTCCATCCATGCTCATCATCACCGATTAGCTTTCTGTCGGGATCAGTGGACAAGGTAGTTTTTCCCGTTCCCGATAACCCAAAGAATATTGCGGTATCCCCATCTTGCCCCATATTTGCGGAGCAATGCATGGGCAAGGTGTTTTTATATTCAGGTAGAATAAAGTTCAAAGCAGAGAAAATTCCTTTTTTAATTTCCCCCGTATACCCGGTACCCCCGATCAGGGCAATTTTTTTACTGAAATTAAGTATGGCAAAATTATGCTGGCGGGTTCCATCTTCCTTTGGATCGGCCTTGAAACCTGGTGCATTTACAACAGTCCATTCCGGGTCAAAACCTTGCAATTCTTCTTCGGTAGGGCGAAGAAACATGTTGTAGGCAAACATATTGGACCAAGGATATTCATTGATCAACCGTATGTTCAACTTATATTCTGGATCGGCACAAGCATAAGAGTCCCTAACATACAGCTCTTTATTGTTGAGATATGCGATTACTTTATCATAAAGCTTATCAAACTTTTCGCTCTCAAAGGGAATATTAATGTTGCCCCACCATATTTTATCGGATGTAATATCGTCCTTGACAATAAAACGGTCCATGGGCGATCTTCCCGTAAACTCCCCCGTGTTAACGGCCAAAGCTCCAGAGGAGGCCTCTTTGCCCATACCCAACTCAATGGTAATGTCGTGCAGCTCGTCCGGTGAAAGTTGATAATTGATATTATCGTGGGTTATCCCATACGTTTTTAACGAAATCGATTTCGTGGCTGAAGCAGAATCCTTCATAGTTTAGTTTATTTGTTGGTACAAAACTAGAAAATATTCGCTTTTCGACCTTTTAAATACGGGTTAATTGAGTTCTTTTTGGGTTAAAATGTGATATCCCAAATAAATCCAAGCCATGATCAAGAAAACTCCCCCGATTGGTGTTAAAAAGCCGATAATTACAAAATAAGTCAACATTAAGGCCTTCATTATCAATTACTATTTCATATTTCGCTCGTTTTCGTCAATTCAAAACACCCATTCATCAATTGGGGCAATCATTTCCTGAATGTTTCCAATATATTTCAGCCCAAAATAATATTGATATGCAAATCGTAAAAGGTCTAGGCTTAATCTGTGCCGTTCTATTTTTAAGTATGGGTTGTAATTCCAAGTCTGAAAAGAAAACCAAATCATCCAACGACTCCAGTATGTCGGAATCAACAGATTTAAATTCTGATGAAGTCTCCACAGCCATTTGTTTATGGCCAAAAGTAGGATTACGCGATAAGCCCGGAAGAAAAGACACCAAATATCTTACTACCATATACTTTGGGGAGACGGTTGAATATCTAAATGAAAAAGAAAAAGCCGAAGATGATAAAGAATATCTAAAAGTCAGGCTTTCAGATGGCAGTGAAGGTTGGGTATATGAATATTTGTTTGCCTTGGACGGAGAATTGGCCATTATCGACAAGGAAACGGAACTCTATAAAAGACCCGATATCATGACATACGAAGGGAATAAATTGGAGCCCATGGACATGGTAGTGATATTGGAAGATGAAGAGCAGGAAGATTGGCATCAGATTGCCAGCATGAAAAGAGAGAAAAAAGGCTGGATTCAAGGAGACATCAGTGCCATACAAGATGAAATTGACGTAAAACTGGGCATCCTATATTGGCGAGCGATGGAAGAGTCGAGCGAAAAGAAATATAAACTACTGGAAAATATTCTGGCCAACCCCAACTTTAAAGAATCAAAATTAATTGATAATGTCAACAAAGCACTATACGAGACTGAGGATGGGGGCGAAGCGTTTTATATTGAAGAACTTGACTCTTTTGAGAACCTATCGTCCAATAATCTGGGAATAACAACCGATTTGGCAAATGTTAGGAAAGAGCCCAACACAAATGGGGAGATTCTATTCCAAGTTGAGAAAGGGGATATTTGCCATATCATAGCCCAAGGAGCGTCATTGGAAAAAATGCATGATGTTACCGATCGTTGGTACAAAATCAATTTCAACGGTCAGCAAGGCTGGGTTTTTGGATATTATACGACCAAAAGAAGAGAATAATCGGGTTATAACTGTTTTGCCTTGAAAATTTTGAATCCCAAAACTGCCCAGCCCAAAATCATCAAAACTCCTCCAATTGGTGTTAAAAATCCGATGACCTTAAAATTGAAGGAGGTCAAACTGTTCAATGCCAACAAATAAATAGAAAACGAGAACAGAATAACACCTAAAAGCACAAAGATAAAAACCGTTTTTTTTGTCTTTGCTTTCATTCCATTCCATCCTCCCAAAAAAAGAAGGAACAAGGCATGATACATCTGGTACCGAACCCCTGTTTCAAAAGTATCAACAGCATCGGAATCCACAAGCTTCTCAAGCCCATGGGCGCCAAAAGCCCCCAACACTATCGCCAACATTCCCAAAAAGGTTCCAGTGAGTAAAATTGTTCTGTTCATAACTTTTATTTGCTATTTTTTTAAAAATATAACAATTTAATACCTTAGTAACGATTAAACAAAAGTAAACAAAACACATGGTCCGCACTATATTGGTTTTAGGCGCAGGTAAATCAACCTCATACTTACTAGATTATTTTCTAAAAAAGGCGAACGAAGAAAATATTCATTTAAAAATCGGAGATCTTCGTCCCGAAAATATCCCCGATGAATTTTCCAGACATTCCAATTGCACGGTATTTACGTTGGATATTTTTAATGAGGCCGACAGGAAAAAAGCTGTATCGGAAGCCTCCATTGTAGTTTCCATGTTACCAGCAAGTCTGCACATCAACGTTGCACACGATTGTATCGAATTCAATAAACATCTTATTACAGCATCGTACATAAGTAACGAACTAAAGGCTCTGGATGATAAAGTAAAAGAAAAGGGCCTTGTATTTATGAACGAAATTGGTCTTGACCCTGGAATCGACCATATGAGCGCCATGGAGGTAATAGATCGCATCCGGGACGCAGGTGGAAAAATGTTGCTGTTCGAATCCTTTACCGGCGGATTGGTAGCCCCGGAAAGCGACACCAATCTATGGCACTATAAATTTACCTGGAATCCCAGAAACGTGGTACTGGCCGGCCAAGGAGGCGCAGCAAAATTTATCCAAGAGGGCACGTACAAATACATACCCTATCAAAAATTGTTCAGAAGGACAGAATTTATGGACGTCGAGGGCTACGGCACTTTTGAAGCCTATGCCAATCGCGATTCCTTAAAGTACCGCGAAGCGTACGGCCTGCAAGACGCGTTAACACTTTTTAGAGGAACCATGCGAAGGGTAGGTTTTTCCAAAGCATGGCAAATGTTTGTGGTCCTGGGCATGACGGATGATAGTTACTCCATTGAAAATTCCGAAGGAATGTCCTATCGCGAATTTGTGAATTTATTTCTTCCCTATTCGCCTACAGATTCGGTAGAGTTAAAAATGAGACATTACCTAAAAATCGACCAAGACGATATTATGTGGGGCAAGCTTTTGGACTTGAACATTTTTGACGACTCTAAAAAAATTCCGCTCAAAAATGCATCGCCTGCACAAATGCTCCAATACATACTTGAGGATAGCTGGACCCTGAAAGAAGACGAAAAGGATATGATCGTAATGTACCACAAGTTTGGATACGAATTAAATGGCGAAAAAAAACAGATTGATGCCAATATGGTGGTCATCGGTGAAAACCGACGTTATACGGCAATGTCCAAAACTGTAGGTCTTCCCGTAGCTATCGCCACCTTAAAAATCCTGAACGGAGAAATTACGACACCAGGTGTACAAATTCCTATAAGCAAAGAGGTATACGAACCTATCTTATCCGAATTGCGTACCCAGGGCATCGAGTTCAAAGAATATCAAGTTCCCTATTTAGGTTACAATCCCGATTCGGTAGCGAGTTAAAATTTGTTAGATTTTGGATACCTTTAGCTATACTTTAAAATTCAAGAAGTGAAAAACAATAACAGTTCCGTAAAAATAGACGGTATTGACAAAAAGATCCTAAGGTATCTCATGGAGGATGCAAGACGACCCATTCTCGAAATAGCAAGAAACATAGGCATTTCGGGAGCCGCAATACACCAAAGACTCCGCAAACTGGAAAGCTCAGGGCTATTGGCAGGATCTAAATTTGTAATCAACCCAAAAGTATTGGGCTATTCTACCATGGCCTACATCGGCATTTATTTGGACAAGGCCATGACCAACCCGCGAGCGGTAAAACAATTGGAAGAAATTCCGGAAGTACTGGAATGCCATTACACCACAGGAAACTGGTCCATACTCATTAAAGTATTGTGCCGGGACAATGAACACCTCATGCAGGTCCTCAATAAAAAAATCCAACAGATCGAAGGAGTATCACGAACAGAAACCTTTATCTCCCTGGATCAGCAAATTGATAGACAAATACGGATTTGATATTTGTATTGAATCTAAATAAATATTACATTTGACCCCATGAATGTAGTATTCAAATCCAAATATTATACACTTTATCAATCCACGGCCGAACGCCGATATTATATCGATTTTGGACAAAAACTAATTCGCATGTCTCTTTGCGAGCTGTTATCCCTTAGGCACAAAATACTATCCATCTCCATAGAAAATCATTTTGATAGTGATTTGAATTCCCACGGTTTCGAAGTTTTGATGCTTTGCAATAAAGAGCATTTGTTCATTCTTAATACCCTAGAGGTACTAGATCTTAAAAATCTTATCCATAATGGTTTTGTGGCCATAGGACTTTCTGCCAAAGCCGAAGCCCTTACGTAAAAGACCTGCTTACTTTTATCCAGTCTTAATTGGTTTCTAAATTAAAGGGACCAGTACACTGTACAGATTTAAATCTGTAACTTTATATCACAATCACATTAGAAACTTAGTATTATGAAAGATATCGCAAGACAAAGTATGAGCATAAAAGTGGAATCCATGGATTTGCTCAACGGACAAATAAAAATGGAAGCCCATGCCTCTGCGACCTATTTGGCCATGGCCTCATGGTGCGAGCAAAATGGTTTTTTTACCAGCGCCAAATTTTTCTTTAAACAAGCAGAGGAAGAACGTGAACATATGATGAAAATCTTCAATTTTTTGGTTGATACCGGAGGGAACCCAATTTCACCGGAAATAACCAATATCAACCACGATTACTCTTCAATTGTTGATGTATTTGAATCTACTCTGGAGCATGAGGTAAAAGTGACCAAATCGATCCACAATATTGTTAAAAAAGCCCGTGAATCCGGCGATATTGCAACCGAGCGTTTCTTGGATTGGTTTGTAATGGAGCAGGTGGAAGAAGAAAATACCGTAAGAGACATCTTGGA
Organism: Flagellimonas sp. ABD4_174; assembly: GCF_056160185.1. Lineage (NCBI taxonomy): Bacteria > Pseudomonadati > Bacteroidota > Flavobacteriia > Flavobacteriales > Flavobacteriaceae > Flagellimonas > Flagellimonas sp. ABD4_174. The sequence goes on along the minus strand of NZ_JBSWWP010000001.1, from coordinate 735,042 downwards.
TATGATCGAGGTAACGGGCACCGAAGGTGTTGGACTCCAAATGATCGACAATCAAGTAGCAAACTGGATTGACTAAAAAAATCCAATCACAACAACCAAAAAGAGGCAGATTTTCGTCAACCTGAACTTGTTTCAGGTTCTCATAGTGATTTTTTTATCAGTTTGACGAGATTCTGAAATGAATTCAGAATGACGACTTCAACACATACAATAAAAAAAGGGGCCGATCGGCCCCTTTTTATTTGAGTTATAATCAATTCTTAATCTCTTCCTCCAAAAACCTGTACCGCCCAGTACAATAGGGAGGCCAAGGCGCCCAAAGCTGCGACCAAATAGGTTCTTGCCGCCCATTTTAGTGCATCCTCTGCTCCGGAATACTCCTCTTGGGTAACCATGTTCTTTTGCTTTAACCACACCAAAGCCCTTTTACTGGCATCGTACTCAACGGGCAGGGTAATAAAGCTGAACAAAGTGGCAAATCCCATCATAATCAAACCAGCAACAGCTATATAAAAGCCAATACCACCCGCTACACCCGTAGCGGCCATCAGCATAATTCCACCAAAAACCACCCAAGTGGACATTCCAGAGGTAACGCTCACCACAGGAACCAATTTGGAACGCATGGTCAACCATTCATATGCCTGCGCATGTTGTACCGCATGTCCACATTCGTGTGCCGCCACCGCGGCAGCAGAAGCATTTCGTTGGTTGTACACACCTTCACTAAGGTTTACGGTTTTATTCTTAGGGTTGTAGTGGTCCGTCAACATTCCGGGTGTGGAAATAACCTTTACATCCCTTATTCCATGATCATCCAGCATTTTTTGGGCAATCTCCGCACCACTCATCCCATTGCGCAAATGCACCTTGGAATACTTCTTGAACTTACTCTTTAATCGGTTGCTCACCAGCCAGCTGATCAGGGCAATTCCCCCGATCAATATATAATATGTCATCATAATTTAATCGTTTATATAAATATACCACATAAATGCAAAAACCCCGCCAAATCGTGGCAGGGTTAAAATACTGTCAAAATGTTAGTCCAGTTAGACCAAAACCGGATCTAAATGAAAAGTTTCGGCGATCTCTTTGTAAATAATCTCTCCTTCAACAACATTCAATCCTTTTTTTAAGGACGGATCTAATTTACATGCACTTCTCCATCCTAGATTGGCCAATTGTAGCACATAGGGCAGTGTAACATTCGTCAAGGCAACTGTAGAAGTATAAGGCACTGCCCCTGGCATATTGGCTACACAATAGTGAACTACATCATCTATAATAAAAACCGGGTCCTCATGGGTTGTAGGCTTGGTGGTCTCCACGCATCCTCCCTGATCTACGGCAACATCGACAATTACGGTGCCCGGATGCATATCCTTTAGCATATCCCTGGTGATCAAGTTGGGTGCCTTGGCCCCTTTTAAAAGCACTCCCCCAATAATAAGGTCGTGCGTTTTTATATGTTTTCTGATGTTGAACTCGTTAGAAAAACCGGTTACAACATGACTTGGCATAATGTCGTTCACGTACCGGAGGCGCTTCATGTTCACATCCAAAATAGTGACCTGCGCACCCAGACCTGCTGCCATTTTAGCAGCCTGAATACCAACAGTACCCGCTCCCAGAACCAAAACGCTACCGGGTGAAACTCCGGGAACTCCACCCAAAAGCACTCCTTTTCCCTTAACAGGCTTTTCCAGATACTTTGCTCCTTGCTGTATTGCCATTCTGCCGGCAACCTCGGACATTGGGGTTAACAAGGGCAAGGTTCCATCTTCATCTTCCACCGTTTCGTAAGCAATACAAATGGCCTTACTCCTGATCATGGCCTTGGTCAAGGCTTCACTGGAAGCAAAATGGAAGTAGGTAAACACAATCTGTCCTTCCTGAATTAGGTTATATTCTTCTGCTATGGGCTCCTTTACCTTAACGATCATATCGCTCATGGCATACACTTGGCCAATGGTATCCAAAATTGTGGCCCCGGCCTGCTGATAATCCTGATTAAAAAAACCACTGCCTTCACCTGCACCTGATTGCACGTAAACCGTGTGATTGTTCTTTACCAATTCAAATACTCCAGCGGGCGTCATGCCCACCCGGCTCTCATTGTTTTTGATTTCTTTCGGTATCCCAACAGTCATTTTGTTGTTTTTAATGGTTTCTGGGACCAAAGTTGTACAAAAAAAATGAATCACAACAGAAATAATCGATAAAAAGCAGGGGTGGCAGGTTATATAATTACTTTTTTAACATTTATACCCTCTTTTAACATGGGTATAATTAATTTTTTTACATGTTTTTGACATTTTACCCCTTATTTTTTAGAGGTTATTGTATTTTAAATAAAAAAGCATGCCGATCGGCATGCTTTTTTGAGGGTGTTCTTATAAAATTCGTATTGATTTTATCGTAAGGTGATGTTTTCGTCAACCTGAACTTGATTCAGTTTCCATAAAACTGATTTAATCGTATGAGATTCCGAATCGAGTTCGGAATGACAGCAACGATTTATCGGATTACCCAACAATATTTACAATCTTACCTGGAACCACGATTACCTTTTTAGGCTCTCTGCCCTTCAATTGATCCTTCGTTTTTTCGTGGGCCAGCACCGCGGCTTCAATATCCTCCTTGCTCATATCCAACGGCAACTCCAATTTGAAGCGCATTTTTCCATTAAATGATATCGGGTATTCCTTACTGCTCTCCACTAAATACTTCTCTTCGAACTTAGGAAACGGCACTTCGGCAATGGACCCGGTATTGCCCAACCGCTCCCAGAGCTCTTCGGCAATGTGCGGCGCGTAAGGTGAAACCAAAACTGCCAATGGACCCAGAATCGCCTTGCTGGTACATTTTTGAGATGTTAACTCGTTTACACAGATCATAAAGGTAGACACGGATGTATTGAACGAGAAGTTTTCGATATCCTCTTCCACTTTTTTGATGGTCTTGTGCAGCGTTTTGAGATTATCGGCGGTGGGTTCCGTTTCGGCTCCGCTCAGCGACCCATTTGTATATAACTTCCAAAGTTTTTTAAGGAAAGAGTGTACTCCGGAAATACCAGCCGTGTTCCAAGGTTTGGACTGCTCCAATGGCCCTAAAAACATTTCGTACAAACGAAGGGAATCTGCCCCATACTCTTCACAAATGGCATCGGGGTTCACCACATTGTATTTGGATTTGGACATTTTTTCGACCTCGCGGCCTACAATGTACTTTTCATTTTCTAGAATGAACTCCGCATCTTTATATTCAGGTTGCCATTCCTTAAAGGCCTCCACATCCAATTCATCGGAAGCATTTACCAAAGAAACATCGGCGTGAATTTTAATTACCGCTTTTAAAATTCCATCTAACAAGTTTTTTAATACTGGGAATTTCTCTTTTAGTGCGGCTTCTAGAGAAGGAAAATGTGAAAATATTTTTAACTCACCATCACCGAAATCTGCATTCGGATACAATTGATTAGTCAACAAGTCCTTTGATACTAAAATCTTATTATTATAACGTCCTATAAATTTTGTTATTTGATCAACTTCTTCTTGAGAATATTTCCTCCCTTGGATGAAATTACCCAGTGAATCCGTAAAATCTTTCAACTCCAATCTATAAACAAACGCACTCGTACCCGTAATCATCCCTTGATTGATCAACTTTTGGGCAAACTCGTCTTTGGGCACATAACCCATATCGAACATAAACTTCTGCCAAAAGCGGGAATACAACAAGTGGCCCGTAGCGTGTTCGCTACCTCCAATATATAGATCTACATCTTGCCAATAGTTAATGGCTTCGGGAGAGAAAATAGCGTCATCATTACGTGGGTCCATATACCTATTAAAGTATTGGGAACTTCCCGCCCAACCCGGCATGGTATTTAATTCTAGAGGGAATACAGTTTCATGATCAATTAATTGATTATTGACCACTGTACATTGTTTTACGTCCCACGCCCATTCTGTGGCGTTGCCCAATGGTGGCTCACCCGTTTCGGTGGGAAGATATTTTTCCACTTCGGGCAATTGTAAGGGCAAATGCTCCAAATCGATCATTTGCGGCATACCATCCTTATAATATACAGGAAATGGTTCGCCCCAGTAGCGCTGACGGCTAAATACGGCATCGCGCAAACGGTAATTCACTTTTCCTTCGCCATGTCCGATCTTCTCCAACTCGGCAATGGCTTTCTTCATGGCATCCTTATAAGATAATCCATTCAAAAAGTCAGAATTGGCAATAATAGTAGTTTCCTTATCAGCAAATGCCTCTTCGGAAATATCCACCCCTTCAAAAATATTGGGGATATCTATATTATAATGTTTTGCAAAATCATAATCGCGTTGGTCGCCGCAGGGTACGGCCATAACCGCTCCCGTTCCATAACTGGCCAACACGTAGTCGCCAATCCAAATCGGGATAGGTTCTTTGGTAAACGGATGCTCTGCATAAGCTCCCGTAAATACCCCTGAAATGGTTTTTACATCGGCCATACGGTCGCGCTCGGAACGTTTTGCCGTAGCTTCCACATAAGCATCAACCTCGGCTTTTTGTTCCGGGGTCGTAATTTTGGCCACCAATTCATGCTCAGGAGCCAACGTCATAAAACTTACACCGAAAATGGTATCGGGGCGGGTGGTGAAGACTTCTATCTCGTAAGGCTTCTCGACTGCGCTCGAAGTGACATTCCGGTCGCTTCGACTACGCTCAGTGTCCAACACATTAAATGTCACCGATGCGCCCACGGAACGCCCAATCCAGTTCGTCTGGGAATCTTTTAATGGCTGAGGCCAATCAATTTTATCCAATCCATCCAACAAACGCTGGGCATAAGCGGTGATGCGCATACTCCATTGTGTCATTTTTTTACGGACTACGGGGTGACCTCCACGCTCGGAAACCCCATTTACGATTTCATCATTGGCCAAAACGGTTCCAAGGGCAGGACACCAGTTTACTTCGGTATCCGCCAAATAGGTCAATCTGTATTTTAAAAGAATTTCTTGCTTTTCCGTGTCGGAATACGCATTCCAAGTGGCTGCATCAAAACTTGGGACATCATCATCACAAGCGGCTTCAACATTGGTATTCCCTTCTTTTTCAAAAATGGTGATCAGACTGGAAATGTTTTCTGCTTTGTCGGATTTCTTATTGTACCAAGCGTTGAACAATTGGATAAAGATCCATTGTGTCCACTTGTAATATTGTGGGTTGGAGGTTCGCACTTCGCGGCTCCAATCAAAAGAAAAACCTAGTTGGTCCAATTGCTCGCGGTACCGGTTAATGTTGTTTTCCGTCGTAATCGCAGGATGCTGACCCGTTTGAATCGCATATTGCTCCGCTGGCAACCCGAAGGAATCGTAGCCCATGGGATGCAATACATTGAATCCTTTGTGTCTTTTGTAACGCGAATAGATGTCCGTGGCAATGTATCCTAGCGGGTGCCCTACGTGCAGGCCTGCCCCCGAGGGGTAAGGGAACATCGACAATGCATAAAATTTAGGTTTATCGGAATCGTTGGATGCCTTAAAAGTTTCATTTTCTGCCCAATACTTCTGCCATTTGGCCTCAATCTCGCGGAAATCGTAATTCATTGTTAATCTTGTTCAATTTCGTGTGCAAAAATAGGTTTAATCCCCTAAATACAATTTACTTTTCTATTTTTACATACTGATTCTACTATATGAGCCAATATATTGAACGATATCAGAGACGAAAACTGATTTCCTCCTACTTTTCCGTGGCTTTGAGCATTGCCCTGGTCCTGTTTCTTTTGGGTGTTTTGGGCCTTTTGGTGCTCAACACCAAAAAATTGGCAGACCATTTTAAAGAGCAGATCACTATTTCGGTGTTTTTGAAAGATAATGCCAAGCCGGTCGAGATTGACCAGTTACAAAAAAGTTTGGCCCTTGCGGAGCACACAAAATCCGCCGAATACATTTCCAAAGAAGATGCGGCGGAACAATACAGCGAAGATATTGGCGAAAACTTTGAAGAGTTTTTGGGCTACAATCCCTTGAAAAATTCCATCGATGTGCATTTAAAGGCCGATTTTGTCTCTCCACAACAAATTGATGAGATTGCAGAAGACTTGGCGGCCAAGGCCTACGTGGACGAAGTTAGCTATGACAAACCCTTGATCTCCTTGCTCAACAACAACGCACGGAAAATCAGTTTATGGATATTGGTGGCCAGTGCTGTTTTCACCGTAATTGCCGTTTTATTGATCAATAGTTCCATCCGACTTTCCATTTATTCCAAAAGATTCATTATTAAAACCATGCAAATGGTAGGCGCCACCAAAACCTTTATCCGAAGGCCTTTTATCTGGACCAACATTAAACTGGGCATGGTCGGGGCAGTTGTCGCTTTGATCGGGTTGGGTGTATTGGTGTTCTATATCGACAAAAACTTCCCCGAACTGAATCTTTTGCAAGATTATATCGTTCTCATTATTTTGTTCGTTAGTGTATTTGGTTTGGGCGTTATCATTTCGTGGGCCAGCACCCATTTTGCGACCCAACGCTTTTTAAACCTGAGAACGGACGATCTTTATTACTAAATTTGCAGCATGAGCAAGAAAAACAACAACGGTTCAAAGCCTACAAAAGAATTTGTTTTCCAGAAGAAAAACTATCTCTTCCTATTTATAGGTATTGCCTTTATTGCCCTTGGGTTTATTTTGATGAGCGGTGGCGGAAGCGACGACCCCGAAGTATTCAACCCCGAGATATACAACTTTAGAAGAATCCGCCTTGCACCAACCTTGATTCTTATCGGTCTAGGCATTCAAGTGTACGCCATTTTGTTGAATCCTAACAAGAAAAACAAGGAGTAATTTGGAGATAATCGATGCTATTATCCTTGGAATCATTCAGGGATTGACCGAATTTTTACCCGTTTCGTCCAGCGGACACTTGGAATTGGGAAAAGCCATATTGGGAGCACAGGCCGTTCCAGAGGAAAGCCTTTTATTTACCGTAATCTTGCACTTTGCCACGGCACTGAGCACCTTGGTGGTATTTCGGAAAGATGTTTTCGATATTTTGAAAGGCCTCTTTCAATTTAAATGGAACGAAGAGACCCAATTTTCCTTAAAGATTGTTATTTCGATGATTCCCGCCGCCTTGGTAGGATTGTTTTTAAACGATTTTATCGAAGTGTTTTTTGATGGGGCCATTGTAATCGTAGGGATAATGCTCATAATTACGGCATTTTTACTGTATTTGGCAGATTTGGCCAAAACTACGGAAAAAGGTGTTTCCTTTCGTAGTTCCTTTATTATTGGAATGGCACAGGCCGTTGCCATTCTGCCCGGTATTTCCCGAAGTGGGGCAACTATTTCGGCTGCCGTACTTTTAGGAGTTGACAAGACAAAATCGGCACGTTTTTCCTTTTTAATGGTAGTCCCGTTGATCTTGGGAAAAGTGGCCAAAGATCTTATGGGAGGCGAAATCAATTTTCATGGTGATCAGGCCATAGCCATGGGGGCAGGGTTTGCAGCCGCTTTTTTTGCCGGATTGGCGGCCTGTACCTGGATGATCAAGCTGGTACGCCAGAGCAAGCTTAGTTATTTTGCCATTTACTGTTTAATAGTTGGGTTAATTGCCCTTGCTTGGAGCATTTGGGGATAGATCAGTATATTTGATGCCAAAATCCCAATTTTTTGAATACCCAAGAAGATTTTTTGAACGGTCGGATACTCTTGATCGATAAGCCTTTGGAATGGACTTCGTTCCAAGCAGTGAATGCCCTAAAATGGGCCATCCGGAAAAAATTCAATCTAAAAAAAATTAAAATTGGCCACGCTGGAACATTGGACCCTTTGGCCACTGGTTTGTTGATTATCTGTACGGGGAAATTCACCAAAAAAATTCCAGAGCTTCAAGGGCAGGTAAAAGAGTACACCGGAACTATTACTTTGGGAGCTACTACGCCTTCATACGACCTGGAGACCGAAGTGAACGAGACCTTTCCCACAGAACATCTTACCAATGAATCAATCCAAGAAGCCACGACACAATTTTTAGGAGAGATTGACCAAGTACCCCCTATTTTTTCAGCCTTAAAAAAAGATGGGAAGCGATTATATGAACTCGCCAGGGAAGGCAAACAAGTGGAGATAAAATCAAGAAAAATAGAAATTCTTGAATTTGAGATCACCCGAATTAATCTCCCCGAAGTGGACTTTAGGGTAGTGTGCAGCAAAGGGACCTATATACGTTCGCTTGCGCACGATTTTGGCAAGGCTTTAGGGTCCGGGGCCCATCTTAGCAAACTAAGAAGAACCAAAATAGGGGATTTCAACGTAGATAATGCTACAAGCCCCAATGTTTTCAAGGAAAAACTTGAGGTAAATACACCGACCTAAATAGGTCCAAATAAAATATTTTAATAAAAAAGCGGTTATAGTAAAGCCATGAACCTTAACAAGAGCCAGTTATCACTTTTGATTACTTTCTTCTCTATGTCCATAGTGATTTTATTGCTTTTCAATATTCACCTAGGGGGCGTACAAGAGGATGAGTATGTTATTGAAATGAGCCTGGCCGACGAGGATATTGAAAAGCTTATTGAGGAAGAGGAAGAGAGACTGGAAGAAATGCGAGCTGCCAATGACCCCATTAAAAGCCACATGGCCCTCAACGAAACCGCAAAACCCAGTGTTGGCAACCCAGAGCCCCTAAAAACACTGGAAGAGCTCATGGAAGAAAGAGCTTTGAGCAGCGAATCCGGGGAATATGCCGATAATTCCGGTTTCGAAGATCAATTAAAAAAACTCCGGGAACAACGCGACGAAAAGAAAGAAAAATTAGGGGAACGCGATGCCCAAAAAGAAGAGTACACCAACTATTTAAAAGATCGGCGCACTTCCATTTCCTATTCATTGGTAGAAAGAAATGCCTATTATCTTCCTCCGCCTATTTACACCTGTATTGAAGGCGGCAAAGTGGTGGTGAACATTACGGTGGATAACAACGGGTATGTTACCGAGGCAAGTTTTAACGATAAAAGTTCCGGAACCAATAATGGTTGTTTAGTGGACAATGCCATTGCCTATGCATTAAAAGCACGCTTTAGCCCCGATTCCAAAAATTCGCAGATCGGAACCATAACCTACCTATTCCAAGGCAAGTAGTTCCAATATATCCTCTAGGATATTTTGCCCTTTGTTCTTATTGTACCACACCTGTAGTTCCTGTTTAAACTCGTCGGTAAGTTTCCCGTGTTGCCTTTTGCAGTCCTCTACCATTTTAGTGGCAATGCTAGGTCTTGGGCCCCATTCACCGACAATTTCATTTTTGTTCTTGTCCAGCACGATCACCTTGGGGATAGAACGTGCTCCTTTGGTAAGAAATGCATCCATAAGGTCAAGGCTCTCATCCCGTAAAACGATCTTAAAGGTAATATTGGGACTAGCTTCGGCTATTTTGGCGATTACGGGCAAGCTGGCCGCCGCATCACCGCACCAACTCTCGGACAGGGCCAAAAAAACAAGTTGCCTATCCAGGTTGCTCAACTTTTGTTGATCCTCTTCCGAAATCTTAAAGGTCTTCTCCCACCGCACCATTCTACGGTCGCCAAGTTTGGTATAATTAATTAGGGCATCGGATTGAACAGGACCAGTAGTTTTACCGGATTTTGCGAGTTCGCTCACCAATTCGCTATAAGTTCTGTAATCCATCCCTTTCTGAAGATATTCCCGGACTATTTCCAATCGATTCTTTTCCAATACTTCCATAAAATTGATTTTTTCAAAAGTACATTGGGCCATCCACCCATTTTCTGACTTTTGTCATTGGTAGTTATTAGAGGCTATTCCTTACAATGCTTTGGGGTTAATGGCCAAACTCTTGAACAACATCGCTTTGGTATGGAAAAATTTGTTCTGCATTTCGTTCTGCTTTAAGTAAGCATCGATAAGCTTGCTTTCCCTGGAATTGATCAAAAACAGGGAACTTTCCCCAAAACTGAATTTACGTTCTTCGGCGGTCAACATCGTGGAATAGTCATTTACTATATCCCGGATGAGCTGATTTTGTTGGGTAAAAGAGTCCAACTCGTTATAAATGGCAATTACTTTGTTCTGAATTTCCACTTCGGCATTGTCGCGCTCATATTCGGCATCCCTGAGTTTAAATTTTGCCAATTTTAGGTCTCCACGTTCCTTGCGCAGGAATATGGGCATTTGAAAACTTAAGCCCGCTTTGTAGTTCTCGGTAACAAATGAGTTTATGAATTCTGGTGTTTCGGTTATAAAATTGTATTCCGCCTTTAATTTTGGCAATAGTTTATTGGCTTTCAATCTTTTGTCAACCGTTAACCCTTCTATTTTATAGTTCAATGACAAAAGTTTCGGATGTGATGCCAAACTGAAGCTATCCAATGGCATACCCTCGATCTCCAATGTTGAATTGATATCCATCTCGGGCTCCAAATTAGGTCTTACCCCAGGTTGAAGCTCAACGGGCACATCCTCGATCCATAGGTAATTACTGAGTTCGAGTGATTTTTTCATCAGTTTCACCTTGGCTTGTTGATAACCTAAATCCCGGTTTCGAACAGCAATTTTTGCCTCTACTGTATCGATCATGGCAACTTCGCCGGCCATGGCACTTTCCTTGACCCCCTGAAAACGAGTTTCGGCATTTTGTAAAAAATCCCGGTACACTTCGGCATCCTTAAAGGCCATTAACCAATCAAAATAGGCCAATGAGGCATTGTATAAGACTTGGTTTACCTGTAGATCTTGTTCGGCTTTGGTCTGTTCCCTAAAAAACTTTGCCCTTTTTAAGGTTGCCATTCGCTCATTGATCCAAAATCCTTGCAATACGGACATGGAGACCCCTGCACTGTACAGACCATCATCTGGCAAAGTCTCGTCGGGATTGAGATAGGTACCCTCACGCTGTTGATAATTCCCTTTTAGCTCAATACCAAACCATGTGGGTATCTTAAAAGTCGTATTCAATCGATCCCAATACTCGGTCCCTTTAAACTCTTTGGTATCGTAATCTACCTCAACTTTAGGGTCAAAGCCACCCCTTGCTTTCATAAGGTTGGCCTGCCCTATGGCAATATTCAGTTGTGCCTGCTTGGCAATTGGGTGATATTTTTTTACATACCCCAAATATTCCTTAAAGCCGAGCACCGATACATCTTGTTGTGCATAAAATGTACAGGTAGCAAAGATCAGTAGGGCAAAAAATAAAAGTTGGCTTCTATTTCTTTGTGGCATTTGCGCTAGTATTTTGGGGTTGATAATAATTTGGAGGGAAGCCGTTGAGCTGTCTCCACAATTCAAACCAAACCGGAACGTCTTCCAAAAGTGCGATGGTACTTGCTCCGGATCCTACACGAATATCTTTTGGCCATGGGGCTTCTTCTTCGTCCGGCGCCAATAGTACCCGGTATTTCCCATTGGGGCTGATGAAGTTTTCGATGGCCACGACCTTACCGCCAAAAGTACCGTAGGATGCATTGGGCCAGCCGCTAAATACGATAGCCGGCCATCCATCAAACTGAATCCGCACTTTTTCATCCAAATGGATCAAAGGCAAATCTATGGGCTCCACAAATGTTTCTACGGCCACATCATAATCAGCGGGCATTATACCTACCAATTGGGCACCTTCTTTAAAAGTTTCACCGATTCCGGATTGGATCGCCTTTGTAATATACCCATTTTGAGGAGCACGTATGTACAGCATATTGTTCCTCATCTCGTAGTTGGTATATTGATTCTCTAATTTTGTTACCTGTGCCTCGGAATCGAACTGATTGGATTGCGCCGTGTACAGATCGCTCTGTGCCTTGGAAATCTTATCCGTATACTCCGCCTTTACCCTATTGATTTCCACTTGCGCATTGATCACATCGTTTTTACTGGTCAACAATTTGTTTTCCTGACTTATCAATTTGGCCTGGGTCTCTTGCAACTTAAGGCGTTTCTCCTCAACATCTGTCACAGCTTTTAGGCCTTCTTCTTGTAATTTTTGAGTACGATCGTACTGCCGTTGGGCAATGGTAATGTTGGTGTTTGCCGCTTCCAGATCAATACTGTCGCTTTTCACCTTTAATTTGGACTGCACCAATTTATTTCGGGCTTGCTCCAATTTTAGTCCCAACTCACTTTTGAGTGCATTTATTTGTTGGTTCAGCGCTTTGACCTTTTCCTGATACGACGTTACGGCCATTTCCTTTGCTTTGATCTGCTGACCGGTGCGCTCTACCAAATTGGGGTCGAAATACTCACTTTTTACTTCGGAAATATATAGGATGGTATCCCCTTTTTGCACATAGTCCCCTTCTCTTACATACCATTTTTCTATTCGGCCAGGTATCGGGGACTGTATGGTCTGCGGTCTTTGATCCGGTGTCAGCGTTGTAAGGAACCCTCTACCCGTGATATTCTGTGTCCAGGGCAAAAACATCATAAAGAACACTGTTATGGAAAAATATGCCAAAAAGCGATTAAAATGTTTGTAATGTCTTTTATGAAAGACTTTTTGGCCCGCCTTATAACCTGTAAGGTCCACTTTCTCGTTCAACTTGTTATTGGAAGAAATATTGAGCATGAGCTTTATTTTATGTTTGTCAATCTACCGTTATCCATTCGAATGATTTGATTACAGCGATTCTCCCATTTTGGGTTCTCGCTAACCACTACAAGTGCCCATCCATTGGCCGGATCCGTAAGGAAGTCCATCATCCGTTCTGTTGCTTCTTCATCGTATTGCTCCAAGGGGTCCTTTAAGATCATTAGCTTTGGTCTGGTAACAACACTGCGTGCCAAAACAATTTTTCTGGAGATAAAGTCCGGTATTTTTTTACCCTCGGGGTACAAGATGGTTTTAAGTCCCTGTGGCTGTTCTTTAACGAACTCAGTAAGCCCCACTTTCTCCAAGGCCCAGTACACATCTTCCATCGGTATATCTTTGTTCCCAAAGGTAATATTGTCCAACAGCGTTCCTTCGAATGGATATTCTTCTTTAAGGGAATGCCCTAAATATGCACGGTACTGGCTCAGTTTTACACCTTGGAGCGATACATTATTCACATATATTTTACCGGAATCGGGTTCTAGGATCCCAGCCATCATTCTTAAGAGCGTGGACCGGCCGGAACCACTTTTTCCCAATATCAACAATTTGGAATCGGGACCAACGGTCAAGGACAGGTTATCTATAATCTTCTTTTCCAGTCCGGGAACCTTGTACACTACATCTTGTAGTTCGATAGTTAACCCATCTTGATCATTGAATGGGGTTTCCCCGTCTTTGGGCTCCAATTTCTTGTCCACGACCTGCCCCATTTTTTCTAAAGAGGTTAAAAGGTCATAAAATGTTTCCAATCCCAAAATCAGTTTTTCAACAGAACTGATCACCAAAAGAATGATGATTTCCGCAGCTACGAACTGTCCTATGTTCATTTGCTGGTCCAGAACCAATAATCCTCCGATCAACAACAATCCCGCCGTAACCAAGACCTTAAAACCGATCATTTGAATAAATTGTAGGACCAATACTTTAAAATGGTTCTCCCTGGCCTCTAAATAATCACTTACAAGAGCATCGTTCTTGTCCAAGGCATGGGATGTTTTTCCAGAAAGTTTAAAACTAATAATGGATCGGGCGATCTCTTGTACCCAATGCGCCACTTTGTACTTTATTTTTGATTCTTCCAAACTGGTATCCAACCCTCTTTGTGCCGTAAATTTGAATACGATGTAAATCAATAAGAGCAACAAGAGTCCGTATATGATAAAGAACGGATGATAAAAGGATAGCAGCAACAGACCAAATACGATCTGCAACAAAGCTGCTGGAAAATCTATCAATATTTTGGACAGTGATTTTTGGACGGTCAGCGTATCAAAAAAACGATTGGCAAGTTCTGGTGGATAGTAGTACCTCAACTCGCTCATCTTAATTTTTGGAAATCGGTAAGCAAACTCAAAAGATGCCCTGGTAAAAATTTTCTGTTGTAAATTTTCAATGATTCGTATCTGCATCAATTGCAAAACACCTACAAATGCAACCCCCAAGGTGACCAAAACTACCAGCACGATCCACGATGTGCTTACTCTGGCCCCCTGTATAAGATTAATTATGGCCTGTATCCCCAATGGCAGGGAAAGGTTCACCAATCCGGCAAAAATTGCATAGTAAAATATCTGAAAAATGTCTTTCTTGTCCAAGGTCAGAAGTCCCGTTAACCGTTGCCAAGCCGTGAGTATATGTTTAGCCATTTACTTTTTTGTTTAAGGTGCGAAAAATTAGATCTGTAAAAAAAGTTGTTGGTGTTATCTTATGGTTACAATTGGTTATGGTAGGGAAATGTTCCTGCAAAAAATATTGATGGAGCGATCCCTCCAAAACGTTGCTGGCCAAACTGATCGGATAAGGATAGTGATCGTCCACTGCTTTGATCATATCACTGAGACGGTTGATCAGTCTTTTGTAAACAACAAAGTAACCGTCCTTGTTTTCTTGGTTGATTTCTTTTACCAAATAGGATTTGGAGTATTCGTTGATGATCAATCTGCTCAATACCACTTCGTTCACATGGGTCACGGAAGTATCCTCCTCAATGCTCTTGGTCAAGATCTCCACCGCCTTTTCCAGTTTTTTTACCGGGTCGGATATCCCATTGGTGGCAAAAACCATTCTATACTCCATCCATCCCCAATACCACGTGGCCAAATAGAGTAGAAGTTTATGCTTGTTCTCGAAATACCGATAAATGGAACTTTCGTTGGAGTTTATTTTTTCTCCCAGTTTTTTGAAGGTAAAATGATCAAACCCGATTTCATCGATCAACAGTATACTGTGCTGCACAATATTCTTTCCTAAAGTGGAAGACTCCGGGTCTTTTATATAGAGTTTCTCGTTAACTCCAATTTTTAAGGATTTCATAAGTAAATCCATTACTCACACTTTTAAAATTTTCTCTCGCAAATATAAAAGTAATACTATTATTGTATGATACTTTAACTTTCAATTAACTCTAGACTTTTTCCATTACTTTTGATAAAAAGTGAACTGCGATGAAGAAACATAGGTGTGGATGGTGCTTGGGCGACCCACTCTACGAAGCTTACCACGACACGGAATGGGGAGTTCCAGTTAAGGATGACTCCACGCTCTTCGAGTTTTTGATACTTGAAACGTTTCAAGCTGGTTTGAGCTGGATCACTGTTTTACGCAAACGCGAAAATTTTAGGGAGGCCTTTGATAATTTCGACTACAATAAGATTGCTCAATACAATCAAACCAAAATCGATAGCCTGTTACAAAACCCGGGCATCATCAGAAATAAATTAAAAGTAAATGCCACCGTATCCAATGCACGGGCATTTATGGCCACGCAAAAAGAGTTTGGTAGTTTTAGCAAGTATATTTGGGATTTTGTGAACGGCAATCCCATTAAAAACGAATGGGAAAATTATAGGGATGCTCCTGCCACTACCGAACTATCCGACATTATTAGCAAGGATCTAAAAAAACGAGGGTTCAAGTTTGTTGGCAGTACGGTTATTTACGCCCATATGCAGGCCACCGGTATGGTAAACGACCACGAAGTAAATTGTTTTAGATACCATGAAGTATAAAGTCATCATACTGGCAATACTTGCTATGGCACAGACCGTGTTTGCGCAAAACAAGTACGAAAGAGAGTCCAGAATAGAGCAAGAACAATTCCCTTCCAAATCCTATGGATTGATCCAAGAATACCTACAAAACGCCAAACGTGTTCGTTTTTATCAGGAAACGGACAGCACAAAAAAAAGCTACGAAGTCAAATTTAAAAAAGGCCGTCTGCATTACAGCGTGGAATTTAACGAGCAAGGTTTTCTGGAAGATGTGGAATTTAAAGTAAAAGAGCGGGACCTCCCCAATGCCACCTGGGATGCGATACAACACTATTTGGCAAAAAACCACAGTAATCACAGGGTAAAGAAAATACAGCAACAATATCCGGCGCACAAAGGACAGTCCGTGGAGAAAACCCTATACAATGCGTTCCAAAATTTAATTCTGCCAGATGTAAATTATGAGCTTATATTCTCGGCAAAAGAAAAGAATGGTTTTCAAGAATACGAAGCTTTGTTCAATGCCGACGGAAATCTAATCGCCATTCGTAAATCTTTCCCTCCAAGCTATGACCATGTGCTGTACTAAGCGATTGCTTTTGTTTGTTTTATTACTTTCGGTATCCCCGACCATTTGGGCCCAAAAAAACTTAACGGCCTATTTGCAGCCACAGATCGCGGTCAACTACAAGGTTGCCGGATCGTACTCCCACAACTTTTCTTTGGCGAGCCGAAATTATATTTTTAGCAATGAGGATTTTCTTTTAAGAGCCAGGCAATTGGACCTTGCCCATTTTTCCAATTTAAATATCCGCGACAATCAAAGTATTGCACTAGGGGTCCAATATAGGTTCAGAAACAACTTCGAGGACAAAGAAAATGAACTGAGAACAACCCAACAATACAACATTGCCCAAAGGCCCAATGCCATCCGTTACGGACATCGGATACGTGCCGAGCAACGAATTACCCAATCGCTCACCACTCATCGGTTTCGATATAGGTATGCCATGGACTTTCCTTTAATCGGGGAAAAACTGGACTTGGGCGAACCTTATTTTGTTGGCAGTTTGGAAAATTTGCTGAGCGTTGCCAAAGGTACTTCACCACAATACGATACGCGCCTTTCCGGCCAGGTAGGGTGGCAACTCCAAGGGGGGTTAAAGCTTCAAATGGGTATTGAATATAGGCTGGAAGATTACAGCTCCTCTTTACCGCAAAACATTCTTTT
Organism: Flagellimonas sp. ABD4_174; assembly: GCF_056160185.1. NCBI lineage: Bacteria > Pseudomonadati > Bacteroidota > Flavobacteriia > Flavobacteriales > Flavobacteriaceae > Flagellimonas > Flagellimonas sp. ABD4_174. The sequence goes on along the minus strand of NZ_JBSWWP010000001.1, from coordinate 718,204 downwards.
TCTATTGACGAGCATGCAGTTGTCCTTGTAGGACTTTCATAAACTCCTTTCTGGGCAGCAATTCGGCACCCAAACTTTCCAGGTGATCCGTATGCACTTGGCAGTCAATGATCCGATACCCGTTTTTATACATTTCTTGGGCCATTTTTATAAATGCGAACTTGGATGCATTGGAAGTTAGACTGAACATACTTTCTCCACAAAATACATGTCCCAGGTCCACCCCGTACAAGCCACCGACTAGTTCGCCATCTTCCCAGACCTCGTAGGATTTAATAAATCCTTTTTTATAGAGATTCATATAGGCCATTTTCATTTCGGGTGTAATCCAGGTACCCTCTTGCCCTTTTCGATGTATTTGAGCGCAATAATCTATGACTTGCTCAAAACATTTATTCTGGGTAAGGGTAAATTTTCCTTCACGGATCAGTTTGCGCATACTTTTGGAAATCTTCACCTTTTCTGGAAAAAGGACCATTCTCGGGTCCGGTGTCCACCAGAGTATCAGGGAATCATCGTTGAACCAAGGGAAAATACCATTCTTATAGGCCAACAATAATCTTTCTGGGGATAAATCGCCCCCAACAGCGAGCAATCCATCTTCTCCGGCAGTTTCAACGGGAGGAAACTCCAACCTTTTGCCCAAAAAATGTAATGGAGTGTTTTCCAAGATCAATTTTTCTTAAAAATACAAATAGGTCCCAAAACAAGAAAATCCGAACACAACGCCCGGATTTTATTTATAACTTGTTTTACGTTGTTTTATGGATTAAAACGGCAGGTCATCATGATCGTCCGCAGGCTCAAAAGCTTCCATTGGGGGTACGGGTGGCATATTGTCCGATCCTTGCTCTTGTTGCAAGTTTTCTATACGCCATCCTTGGATAGAGTTAAAATATTTGGTTTCGCCTTGTGGGTTTACCCATTCCCTTCCTCTTAGGTTGATACTTACCTTGACCATTTGCCCAACACTGTAGTTGTTCAGCAAATCACATTTATCCTGCACAAACTCTATCATTATATGTTGTGGATATTGCTCTTCGGTGGTCACGACCATCTCTCTTTTTCTGAAACCATTATTGCCGTATGTCTTGGTCTCGTCTATCATTTTTATTCTTCCCTGAACTTCCATGCAATGTTAATTTTTGTTGAAAACTCAAAAATACATAAAATGAATTCCATGGATCACCGTTATTTCAACTAACTATCAACATGTTTTCCATTTGTTATCTTTAAAAAGAAATTGACCTTTATGAACTTTAGTCCAAAAAGGAAAACCTCCAATATTATAATGCTGATCTCGGCATTCGTGATCGTCAGTCTTATTTTGTGGAATACCAATAGTTTCTTCCGTAAATTCAAGGAGGAGGAACGTTTAAAGATGGAAATTTGGGCCACTGCACAATTGGAGCTCATCCAATCCTCTGTAGATCAAGAACTGGGCAACCTAACCCTTAAAGTCCTTGGCAACAACACGTCGACCCCCATGATCTTGGTCAACGAGGAGGGTTCTTACAAAACACACAATATCCCGGAGGACAAAATAACCGATAGTGTATATATCCATAAAAAAATCGTTCAGTTCAAAAACGAGAATGAGCCCATACAGATCATTCAGGAAGACGAACTGCTGGAAACCTTATATTATGGCAATTCCGAGGTGCTGAACAAACTAAAATACTACCCTTTGGCCCTACTTTTGATCATTTTCTTGTTTGGCGCCGTAATCTTCTTTTTCTTTCGTACCAATAAGGCTTCCGAGCAAAATAAACTTTGGGCGGGTATGGCCAAGGAAACCGCGCACCAGATAGGAACCCCCTTAACTTCTTTGTTGGGATGGAACGAACTGCTCAAATCGGAAGATATCAACCCTGAGGTTACTCAAGAAATTGCCAAGGACATCGACCGTTTGGAGACCATTACCGAGCGTTTTTCCAAAATTGGCTCCATACCGGAGCTTCGGGAACACGATATTGTCGACGAAACCAAAAAAGCTTATGATTACCTTAAACAGCGTAGTTCCAAATTGGTCCATTTTTCTTTTAGTTCCAATGTGGACCAGGCCATGGTATTGATGAACCCCCCGCTCTACAACTGGAGTATTGAAAATTTGGTAAAAAACGGTATCGATGCCATGAAGGGCAAAGGCAACATTGCCATACAGATTGAAAAAAAGGGGCAAAATATCAACATACTGATCTCGGACACCGGCCACGGAATCCCTAAAAGTGATTTTCAAAATATTTTTGACCCAGGGGTAACATCCAAGCAAAGGGGCTGGGGATTAGGCCTTTCTTTGGTAAAAAGAATCGTTGAGGAGTACCATAAAGGAAAAATTAAAGTATTTTCGTCCAGTAAAGAAGGAACTATCATGCAGATTTCCATAAGAGCACTATAAATTTAGGTTATGGCCAAGGAAAAAAAACTTGTAATTCAAGAAGCTGATATTACCAACAACTGCCCCGTGTGTTTTAATCAGGAACTTAAGATTACCTTTTATCAAAAACATACTTTTAATGCATTCTATCACAGGACCACAGGTGTGGTGAGCCACGATATCCAATGTAAAAAGTGCCACTCAACGATTTATCCAGTGGATTGGACCCCGGATATTGAACGTGTTTACGATTACTACAACAAACTGGTAAATCCCGACCGACCTGCGGTAAGGTTTACCATGCTCTTTTTTATTATTCTGATTTTAATGCTATGCCTAGTAGCTGCTGGGGTATATTTTTACTTGGAAAGTTTTAATTGAGGTAAGCTCTTATATCCTTGGCCACTTCTTCGAATTCTTCTGTGGTCAAACTTTCTTTTTGTTGAAAAGTTGCGTTTGCCATCGTGTTCAAAGGTATTAAATGCACATGCACATGTGGAACTTCGAGCCCGATTACGGACATTCCTACACGCTTACAGGGCACAGCTTTTTCTATGGCCTGCCCCACCTTTCTGGAAAAGGCCATCAACTTCATGTACGATTCCTCATCAAGATCTAAGATTTTGTCCACTTCTTTTTTTGGAACACACAAGGTATGCCCTTTGGTATTTGGATTAATATCCAAAAAAGCAAAGTTATCCTCATCTTCCGCTATCTTATAGGAAGGTATGTCCCCGTTTATGATCTTTGTGAATATGCTGGCCATTATCCGTTGTTTTACATAAAAAAATCCCGTTGAAAAACGGGATTAAATATAACTAATTTTGTAGCGGTTACTCTCGTGTAATCTCCAAAATCTCAAATTTTAAGGTTCCATTGGGCACTTTGATCTCGGCAACATCGCCCACTTTTTTGCCCAACAAGCCTTTTCCAATAGGGGAGGTAACGGATATTTTTCCTGTTTTTAGGTCGGCTTCGCTCTCTGCCACCAGGGTGTATTTCATTTCCATACCATTTGCCTGGTTCTTGAGCTTAACCGTGGAAAGCACCAATATTTTGGAGGTATCCAATTGTGATTCATCTATTAATCGAGCATTGGCCAGGGTTTCTTCCATTTTGGATATTTTCATTTCCAATAGGCCCTGTGCTTCTTTGGCCGCATCATATTCTGCGTTCTCGGAAAGATCTCCTTTATCCCTTGCTTCGGCAATGGCCTGCGAAGCCTTGGGACGTTCCACATCTTTCAGGTGGTTCAGTTCGTCCCTTAATTTTTTTAGTCCTTCGGGCGTGTAGTATGAAACTTTGCTCATATCGTTAATTTTTAATGCAATAGGGCATTGAAGAAAATCAAAAAATTTCCCCAATACGCGCTTACTTTATAAATACAAAAAATCCTCAACTATACCCATGACCTGCACGGTATTTTTGCGAGGATTTAACGCAAATATATACAATTTTTCATCAACTTTGTCTCGGAAAGACATTCAAACTTTGATTATGAAACAGTTCTGGGCCATTGTTCTTTTAGCCGTTATTCTGTCGTGTAGCTCGGATTCATCCAATCGAAATCCATATTTGCAAGAGGTTCGGTTCCGCTTTGAACTCAACCTCAACCTACCGCTTTACAACGACCTCAACAATATTGGAAATCCTGTTTACGTTGGCAACAATGGTGTTGGTACCCGTGGGGCCTTTGTTATAAAATCGAGTTTAAATACCTTTTATGCCTTTGAGGCCAGTTGCCCCAACCACACACCGAACAATTGCTCTACCATGACGATTGACGGACAGAATGTTGTCTGCGGTTGCGAGGGATATACGTATAGCCTTTTTACAGGGCAACAACTGGACAGACCAGATGATGGCAACCGTTATTACGACCTTCTTTTTTACAATGCTACGCAGAGTGGAAATACGGTGATTATTTCCAACTGATCACTTTTGTTTTAGAATTTGCTCCATTACCCAACTGGTATGCAATCCCGTTTTTCCCGTTGATGGGTGAACCACCGCACCCAAAAGATGCTGTTTTATATGTTCCACATGATGTTGTTGAATGTGCTCTGGGTGATCAATATGTATCCGTTGATGGCCTGATGGGTTCTCTATTTCGATGGGTGCTTCATCCAAAACCGAAAACTTTATTCGCCCTTGTGAACCCAAAATCTCAACATTGTCCGATCGGTGATGCGTACCAAAATTCCAACTGCCACTACCGGTTGTGCCGCCTTCGTGCACCCAATGTGCAGTAACGGCATCGAAAGCGGGGTACAGACCAAGTTGATTGGTTCCAAACCCACTGACCTTTTTAATGTTTCCCAAAAGAAACGTAAACAGATCCAAACCATGGCTTGCCAGATCATCAAAATATCCTCCTCGGGCAATATTAACATCGGTTCGCCAGTTGTACGATTCCGATAAATCGATTGGGTTCGGGGGTTTTGTTTTTTGCCAGTGAATATGCCTTACTTCTCCAATTAGACCGTCCTCCAACCACTGTTTTACTTGTAAAAACCTTGGTAACGAACGTCGATAATAGGCGATAAAAAGCGGAATATCCTTGCTTTTAAAAGCTTCATATACGGCTAAACTCTCCCGGTATGTAGGAGCCATTGGTTTTTCCAAACAACAAGGCTTTCCTGCCTCGGCAACTTTTAAAGCGTAAAATTTATGTGTGTCGGGAGGCGTTGCAATATAAACCGCATCGATATCCGGATTGTTGATTACTTTATCCGCATCGGTTGTCCATTGTGCGATTTGGTGCCGGTTGGCATAGTCTTGGGCTTTCCCGGCATTTCTTCGCATTACCGATTCCACCAGGAAGCCCTTGGTCTTCTGATAGGCAGGCACACTTTTTTTCTCGGCTACGCTACCACAACCTATTACGCCCCACCTAAGAGGGTGTTTTTCGGAAAAATTAAAACGGGATTCTGTCATTGTGTTAAAATTACAGAATCCCGATATAAAAAATGTATCAAAAATCAAATCCCGGTACATAACCCTTTAGGGTTATCCCGAACTTACTTTTCTTTTAAAAATTGATGGTCGCTCCCAATAAAAAATTAATCCCTGCTTGTGGGTAATAACCGGCCCCTTCAATGGTAGTAACGGTTCCTGGATTGGAGTAATCGTCATCAAAGGTGTAAAAATACCCATTGGAAACAATATCTGCATCAAAAATGTTATTGACCAAACCAGAAAACACAATACTTTTTACAAAAGAATTGGTTTGTATGGTGTACTGCACATTCAAATCCGTTTGTGAATAGCTATCCAGTACAGAATTGTCCGAATCGATATTGCCCATGTACTGTTTGCCCACAAATTTTGACAGAATGGACAATTGAAAATCTTGATCTGGCGAATACGTGATAATGTTCCCTGCAATCAATTTGGGAGAATAGGCAATATTTGTATTCCCTAAATTTTGAAGCTCACCATCTCTTTCAAAATAAAAATCGAGGTTACGGTTATCGCTCAAGGCGATGTTGGGCCTCCAAGTAAAGACATTGGACAAATTGACGGAAGCATCGATTTCGAGCCCCAACCTATAACTATCGCCCACATTGGAACGTAATGGTGCTCCAACGTCGTTCAATTCACCGGTAAGCACCAACTGATCTTTGTAACGCATATAATATACATTGGTGTTTACTTGAAAACTAGGGGAAACGTATCGCCATCCTAGCTCAAAATCGTTCAATTTTTCCGGTTTTGGACTTCCACTTTCGTAATCGTTACGATTAGGCTCACGATTGGCCCTGGCGTAGGATAGATAAAAGTTATGGTTCCGATTCAAATCGAAAGTTACACCCGCTTTTGGGTTAAAAAAATTAAAGGTATCGTCCACCAATCCTGTATCCTCTCCATTGGCCTCGTAAGATACGCCACGATATTGTAGGTCGCCGAACAAAGACCATTGGTCCGTTAACTGGTAATTGGCTTTGGTATAAAAGTTCAGATCGGTTTTTGTGGAGGAATCATCATAATACCTATCCCTAATTTCGGTGCTACCGGCGTATTCGGCCCAGATAATCTCTCCGAAATGGTCTCCTTTGTACTCGTTGTATCCACCTCCAACAATAAGTTGCAGACCATTATTTTTATATGTCGCGGAAAAAATACCTCCATAAAAATCATTGTCCAACCATCGTCGGCGGATCAAATCGGTGGTTTCCACCAAATCTCCATTTACAATGATGGGCTCCAATCCATAGGTAGCAAAATCATCCTCTTCCCTGAATTGTTCAAAATAGCCTCTTCCCCGAGTATAATGTACGGCAAAATGGGTGTTCCAAGAAGCGTTCCATGTTTCGTACCAATGCAACTGAAAATGATCTTGTTTGTAATTATCCACTTCTTTGTCGTAGTATTGGGTGGTGCCATTGTCGTCCGTATATTCTCCTGCGGAATTATAGGTACGGTCGTCCCTTAACTGTTCTGCGGTGATGCCGTTCCAAGCTTGGTAGGTGATTTCATGCCCTCCAAAAAGCAAGGCTTTTACCAGGGTGTTTTCATTTTTATATGCCCCTTGTAAAAAATAACCGTCCAGTTCTGATGATGCACGGTCCACATAGCCATCCGAAGTTATCCTGGACAACCTTCCGGAGAATTCAAAATGGTCGTTCAACAGTCCGGTACTGAACTTAACATTGTTCCGTAAAGTACTAAAACTGCCCACAGAAGACGAGATCCTTGCGTATCCTTCTTCGGAAAATGCGTCGGTAAGCAGGTTTAAACTTGCTCCAAAGGCACCGGCGCCGTTGGTAGATGTTCCCACTCCACGCTGCAATTGCAAGTTTTGTGTTGAAGAAGCGAAATCGGGCATGTTCACCCAAAAACTACCATGCGATTCGGCATCGTTGTAAGGTATACCATTAATGGTAACGTTTACCCTTGTGGCGTCGCTGCCACGTACCCGAATGCTCGTGTAGCCCACGCCGGCACCTGCATCGGATGTAGTTACCACAGCGGGCATAAAATTCATTAGAATCGGGATATCCTGCCCCAGATTCCGCGGTGCGAGTTCCACTTTGTCCAATTCGGAAAATGTAATGGGAAATTCCTTGGTTGCCCTCACACCCTGTACCAAGACTTCGTCCAGAGTCACTTTCTTGCCTTCCAATGTGTCGATTTCTTCTTGTGCACTTACAGAAAATGCCAAGCCGAATAGGGCTAGAGTGGACCACAAAAATTTAATGCGATAACGGTTTCTTTTCTTTGTCTGTCGCATTGAACCGCTTTTTAGTGCTGCGGCCTTGCACTGCATAATTGAATAAAGGGTTTTCATTCGTAAAATTGCTACGAATAAAAGGGGTCATTATTCTTTGTTAATAATTGATTTTTGTTTCTGATGAAACATAGAAATTCCAAGATGCGCGATCTGCGCATTCCCTTGGCGGCATTACCCGCCCAGGTTCATTGGGTATAATCTCAGCCTTTTGGTAAAAGCACCCCTTTGAGATGCGGCAAATGTAAGTTGTTGTGATGATTTTTAAAAACGAATTGCAAGAAAACCGTTTACCCACAAATAAAAAAGACCGCCGAAGCAGTCTCTTTCACTTTGCGTGATCACAATCGCTTGGAAAAGCTATCTATAATCTGGCAAATGGACAATACATGGATAGTGTTTATATAGCATCACCCTAATTTTTAATATCCTCGTCTCTTTTTCTGTTCTGCAGATAAATTATCAATACGTATAGAGCCAATCCCAAAGAGATCAAATCCATAATAAGCACAATTTTGCTAAACATAGTATTAAGTATAGTGTTCTGTAATTTGGGCCTGATCTTAAAGAAAGCCGCACAATATGCACGGCTTCTTAACAAACCAATCAACCAACTTTAAATAACCCTTTCGGATTATCTCAATTCAATTCCATAACCGAAAATAATTTCGTGTTTACTTATAAGACACAGCTTTTGTTCATTGGTCACTTTCAAAAACAAAAAATCCCATTACATAAAATGCAATGGGCTCCAACTTGTTGAAACATATTGTTTTACACCTGATGCGTAGGCTTTAAAAGATCGTTCACGGTTTTTACTGGATTAAATGTAACCAAGGGCACCTCCACAAAAATGGTGTTCCAAAATGCCATTGCTCCATTCCACAGACCTGGAAGCTCGAGTGCCTTGAGCTCTTTTCCTTCTTTGGTTTTTTCCGTTATAAAACCTTGTTTATGATCTACAAAATCCAAAAGATCATATTTTTCTCCTTTGTAATTACGGACACCACAAACCAAATCCACAGGGTTAAAATGTGTGGAGTTTTGTAAAATGGCAGCTTGTTGTCTATTGTTTTGATCTATCTGTGCGGATTCAATAATTTGAAGCGATATATTTCCTTCATTATCTTTTATCCAAAATGGACCTCCTCCAGGTTCTCCTTCGTTCTTCACCATTCCGCATACACGGATGGGACGGTCGATCCTATCCTTTAAAATTGATTTTTGCTCCGCTACACTAAAATCGTCGTAATTTCCGGGCATACGAACATTTAGGTCTTTCTCCAAAAATGCCTTGATCTCATCGGCTTTTTCAAAAGATACTTCACCCTCCAACAGTTTGGCATACGCAAAGGCTTTGTCCTGCACTTTCTTAAGGACTCCTGCCAACATTTTTTTGCTATTGGCCACGGTTTCGAGATTCTTATCGATAACAACGTTGTCTATGTTTTTAATAAAGACTATGTCGGCATCTTGATCATTCAAGTTTTCAATAAGTGCTCCGTGCCCACCTGGACGAAACAAGATAGAGCCATCATTATTTTTAAAGGGCTTGTTGTCCATATCCACGGCAATGGTATCGGTAGATGGTTTTTGATTTGAGTACGAGACATTAAAACTGGTGTCCGTTTTTTCTGAAATTTTTGGTCCCACCTGTGCTTCTTCTTCGGCAAACATGGCATCGTGCTGTTCGGATACGGTAAAATGGAGATTTGCCCTGCCTTTGGTTTTTGCGTAAAGTACGGCCTCTTTTAAATGTTCCTCAAAAGGTGTTGCCGCACCAGTTTCATACTGATGGAATGGCAACAATCCTTTGGGATAAAATCCATAATTAAGTCCACTTTCCATCAACATTTCCTTTACAAAAAGAAAAGCTTCTTCGTCCCCATTGGATGCTTTTCCCTTGATCCTGGTCATAATCCGGTCATAAAACGGAAAACTGGATAGGTTATCCGTAAACTTTTTGGCATCGGTATCCCCTGTTCTATCGATATATTCGGAGAGCTTTTCTTTTGATGGATCGTAACTGTCCAAAAAGTTGAACATGGCCTTGAACATTCTGGATGCCGCGCCCGAAGCGGGCACAAACTTTAAAAGGTCCAGTTCTGAGCGATGGTCTTCAAAATACTGCAGAAGATCTAACTGTTCTTTCTCGGAAAATCGAAGTATGCCATTGCCCACTACAGCTGCTTGCGATAGCTGCACAAAGGGAATCCCATCTTTAAATGTTTGTATCTGATTTTCTACTTTTTCTTTGGATATTCCTTTGGAATCCAGTTGTTCCAAGTCTTTAGGACTTAATTCGATCATGTTTTTGGAGTAGTTTATCTATATGTTCAATTGCTGTTTTAAGCCTTGATGCTTTATCACCCCTTAATTTAATGAATTTCCTATTATTCTGTTCCAAAGCCTCCTTAAAATATCCGAACATACGCTCTCTTTCGTCCGGCTTGTCCCTCAGATCATCTGCCACCCAGGGCGTATCTATATAGGTCAAAAAATAAAGATCGTAACTGTTTTGGAGTGCATATTTTTCTATCAATGGATCACAAGTACTATCATAATAAGCCTCTGAATACACTTTGGTTTCCAAAAGATCAGTATCGCATATCAAGACCTTATTGGCTTTTTTGGCCAATTTGTTCTCCAATGCCATTTGCCCGTATGCAATTGGGGGCAGATCATGAGGTTCACAAGTTTTCTGTTCTCGGTCCCATTTGTCTTGTAGATATTCGCGGGCGTACTCGGGCACCCATTCTGTTTGGTAATGCGCTGCCAGTTGTTTGGACAGTGTGGTCTTGCCTGTGGATTCCGGTCCGAACAGGACTACTTTTATGAGGTTTGAGGGCTCTTGCCCAAGCTTTTCTTCCATGCTAAATATCCCTGTATTGCCAACACAGTAAAAATGAGGTATTGCAAAGAGAACATACCCCATCCCCTATACGCATACAAAGGTACGGTTATTAAATCACCCAATATCCAAAGGGTCCAGTTTTCCAATTTTTTATTGGCCATATACCACATTGCCGTAAAAAAAACGCCCGATGTAAATATGTCCACATAATTGGTCGGACCGATTTCGGCACCGAAGATTTTATACACGCCATAGGTGACCAACATGGTCAGCACAAAAAAGCCGAAACCGATCCATTTTTCTTTGGAACTTGTTCTGGTTATATGCACCACAGGCTGTCTATTGTCCTTTCTGCGGGCCCAGTTCCACCAGCCATAGATACTCATCATGGAATAATAAAAATTCATCATCATATCCCCGAACAAACTGTCCACAAAAAAAATATACGTGGTTATTACGGTAGCGACCAAACCTGTGGGATATACCAGAATATCCTCTTTTTTGGCATAGACCACACTGGCAATCCCGAAAAAAAAGGCGGTTGCCTCAAGTATGATCAGGGAAAGCTCCCTATCCTCGTAAGGACCTAGGAAAAAATCAAAAATGGGGTTCATACTCACTTCTGTCAGATTTCACCATTTTCATAGTCAAAACCACATGGTCCAAACTTTCAAAACTTTCCTTGATCTCGGTTTGAAGAACATCCATCACCCTATCGTAATCTCCAAAAACTTGGGTGCTCAATGGATTTTCCAAAATGGTCAATCCAGAATTACGCATTTTTTTGATAAACTCAATAACAGGGGCTTCAAAATCATCTTGAAGTGGCGACAGCGCAAGCTCTACGGAAATTTTCATTGGCGGTTATGGTTACTGGACAAATCTACAAAAAGGATTTATCACCCACCCATCAATTTTAGGGCATACACACATGTAAAACCTTCAAATTCCAGAAAATCAATTTCGTAATGTGTTTTTTCTCCTTTGTACAATATTTCAGCTACGGTCCGTGTATCGTCAAAAGAAAAATCCATTACATCAATATGTCGTAAAAAACTGAGTCCTTGCTGTGCATAAATTTTGTACAAGGACTCCTTTGCCCCCCAGACTATGGTCAATTTTCGCATCAACGCCTCTGAATTGGCCAAGGTTTTATATTCTTGGATAGGGGTGAATTTGTGGGCTATTCTTAAGATCTTGTCCCTCTGCATCTCAATATCTATTCCCACTTGATCGGTTTCACTGACAATAATCCCGGTGAAATTATGTGAATGGGTAATGGAGATATAGTTGCCATCTTTTAAATGGGGCTTACCAAAATCGTCGTAATAGAGGTCGTGATCCACATACCCAGCCAGTGCCAGCAGGTGCCTGATACTTAAAAAAGCCCTTCGGTGCGCCTCCGATTTCATGTCTTCCATTCGTTTTTGGCAATGATCCGTCAACTCCACATCCAGAGCAAGTTGGGCCTCTGGCTCCGTAACTTTCCAGATGTAGACCTTTGTGGTAGGGGAAACTGTTATTGTTTTGTAAACTGGCATGAACAAAAGTTAAGCGAATTCGTATCTTTGTGCACTATTTAAGCGAAGCTACAAAAGTAAATTTATAAAAAGTATGAGCACAAAGACAATTCCGTATGTACCGTATAAGGTAAAGGACATCTCTCTTGCAGATTGGGGAAGGAAAGAAATTGAGCTTGCAGAAGCAGAAATGCCCGGGCTAATGGCCTTGCGAAAAGAATATGGGAGCCAACAACCTTTAAAAGGGGCAAGGATTGCCGGTTGTCTTCATATGACGATCCAGACCGCCGTTTTAATTGAAACTTTGGTGGCTCTTGGCGCCGATGTAACCTGGAGTTCTTGCAATATATTCTCTACACAGGACCACGCCGCTGCCGCCATAGCTGCCGCAGGTATTCCGGTTTACGCTTGGAAAGGGATGACCGAAGAGGAATTTGATTGGTGCATAGAGCAAACCCTGTTTTTTGGAGAGGACAGACAGCCTTTGAACATGATACTGGACGATGGTGGAGATCTTACCAATATGGTTTTGGACCAGTATCCTGAATTGGCCGGAGGCGTAAAAGGCCTCTCAGAAGAAACCACCACAGGAGTACACCGCTTGTACGAAAGAATGAAGAATGGCACGCTTCCAATGCCGGCCATAAACGTGAACGACTCCGTGACCAAATCGAAGTTCGACAATAAATACGGGTGTCGCGAAAGTGCCGTGGATGCCATTCGTAGGGCCACCGACACCATGTTGGCGGGCAAAAGGGTTGTTGTTGCCGGTTATGGAGATGTTGGAAAAGGAACAGCTGCATCTTTCCGTGGAGCTGGGGCCATTGTAACCGTTACCGAAATCGACCCTATTTGTGCTCTGCAAGCCTGTATGGACGGTTTTGAGGTAAAGCGATTGGAAAACGTGGTGCCCAATGCGGATATTGTAATTACCACTACCGGAAACAAGGACATTATCCGAGAAGAACACTTCAGGGCCATGAAGGACAAAGCCATTGTTTGCAACATCGGTCATTTTGATAATGAAATTGATATGGCCTGGTTGAACGCAAACTACGGCAATACCAAAGACGAAATAAAACCACAGGTAGATAAATATACCATTGAAGGTAAAGATGTGATCGTATTGGCCGAAGGTAGATTGGTAAACCTTGGTTGTGCCACCGGCCACCCAAGTTTTGTAATGAGCAACTCTTTCACCAACCAGACGTTGGCGCAGATCGAACTTTGGAAACACAGTGACAAATATGCCAACGAAGTATACATGCTACCCAAACATTTGGATGAAAAAGTTGCCAAGTTGCATTTATCCCGATTAGGGGCAGAGCTAACCGAACTCAATAAAGAGCAGGCCGATTATATTGGAGTAAAAGTAGAAGGGCCGTTTAAACCGGAATACTACAGATACTAAGAAACAAAATGATATAAAAAAACCCATGGCAAACACCATGGGTTTTTTATTATTCAATGTTTTTTATTCGGCCAAAAGGGTTTCGTTATAATAATAGGTATCCTTTTCTTTAAGCAACGCCAACCCTTCTTCTCTAGTGCTCATAGGGTCTATTTTTACTTTCTCACCGTTGGGCATATGAACAATATAGAAACCTTCTTCAAAAGAAGATAGCTTTATAATTTCTCCATTTGGCCTAATGGCATTCCACGATTTTTCGCCGGGCTTGTAGACCAAATCTATTTTCTTTCCTTTTTTTGGCCCTTCCACCACAGTTACCTGAATCCTGTTTTTAGTGGCGATCATCTCAAAAGTATTGCCATCGTGTTCCACCATCTGGGTTTCCGACTCGCCGTCCTTCATGGCAATTGGGTTGGAGCCGGACCAAAACTCTATCACATTAAATATGATTGCATCGCCAAGAAAGAACAATCCGTAAACCGGAACAATGTTCAATCCCCAAAAAATCAAGTTGTCCAAGAACTTGCTGTCGGTCAGCCCTTGGTTCCAATCTTTTAGGTTATTGAACGCACTGAACGACCCTAAACAACTGGTAAACAAAATAGAACAAGCCAATAGTGATGAAATAACTGCTTTTTTCATGATTTAAGATTTATAGTTAATGTTCTTAAAGCTACAAAAAGAAATCCATTCGCTTATCCAACACAATCTCTGAATCAAACAATTAAAATTACCGTTCATCCCATTGTGATTGTTACCTTTAATCCCATAAATCTGGATATATGGACAGGGATTGGTACGTTATTAAAAATATTGAAACTGTGGATTCTCCATCCATAGCGCTCTACTTAGAAAATTTAAAGCACAATATTAACGAGATGGTCGATTTGATCGATGGTGACACGGATCGGTTGATGCCCCACATTAAAACCAACAAAATGCCCAAGGTACTGGAGCAAATGTTGGCAGCCGGCATATCCAACTTTAAAGCATCCACAATACCTGAAGCGGAAATAGCAGCAGAGGCCGGAGCTACATCTGTTTTGATCGCACATCAGCTTGTTGGGCCCAAGGTGGACCGTTTCCTTAGTTTGTCCAACCATTTTCCCAACACTACCTTTTCCACCATTGTGGACAATATAGACAGTGCAGAGCTATTGAATTCGAAAGCTCGGGAGAAAGAGGCCTGTATCAGTATTTATATTGACATTAATAATGGTATGGACCGCTCTGGGATAGAAATAGGCTCGGGGTTGGATGAATTGATGGATTATCTAAAAATATGCAAATCTCTTTCCTTTAAAGGGCTACATGCCTACGATGGACATTTAAGGGATGTGGATTTTACCGTTAGAAAAGAAAAAATAGAGAAAGGTGTAAAGGATGTTGAAACTTATCTTGAGGCTCTGAAACCTGATTACCCTTTGGCCAAAATTATTTGTGGTGGAACTCCATCGTTCACCTCCCACCTGTTGGAAGAAACGCGAATTACGAGCCCGGGCACCTGTGTTCTTTGGGATTGGGGCTATGGGGATAAGCTGAGCGAACAAAATTTTAAACCAGCCGCTATTTTGGTCACACGAATTATTTCCAAACCTACGAAAGGCATAATTACAGTAGATCTAGGACATAAATCGGTGGCTGCGGAGAACCCGATCAACAAACGGGTAAAGTTCCTTAACCTGGACAATTACGAGTTACTTTCACAAAGTGAAGAGCACGGGGTGATCAAAGTGGAAGAGTGGAGCAAATTTAAGGTCGGTGATATCCTTTATGGCATCCCGTATCATATTTGCCCCACTATTAATCTTCATGATGAAGTTTCGGTAATCGAAAACGGTAAAAAAGTTGATACTTGGGAAATTACCGCTCGAAAAAGGAAACTCAAATTCTAGGATTTATTTTAAGTCCAAGGCTTTGTTCAAATCATAAAAATAGAAGTCCTTTTCATCGTTCATGGCTACAAAAAGTCCGTTAGGGAACGTATTGTTCAACGGAACTGTCACCACATCACAACCATCGGTTTCCGTGGTGGACAGATTCACTGCTTTGATGAAACTGTTATCTTTTCTCGAGAAAATATTGAACTGACCACGTTGTTGGTCCGAAACAATGATGTAGCCCTCTCCATTTGGATATCTGGCAATGGCAATTCCTTCTATATCCTCTAAAAAGTGTTCGCCTCCAAAACAGGCCAACTCTTCGCTACCCATACTAGGTTCGGCATAATATTTTTTTACGCATTCCCCTTCATCGGAATAATACACGTAGCCCAATTCGTTGTCCACAGCAATGGCTTCAATTTCTTTGCCACCAGTAAAGCTTCCAAACTTTCGCACCAAATTGGCAGAAACCCCAGTACTGTCCGATTCCAATTTATATTGATATAAATAGGAGCCGCTAGGGCCAATTTTTCTTCCAACAATGGCATAAACCGATGAATCTTTTGGGGATTTGTACAGGCTGATGCCCATAGCCAAACGGTTTTCGATGTTAGTCTCGTCTTCAAAAACGGGAAATCCACCACCATCCAACGGCTTCATTTCGGGCACGGAAAACAAACGAATTTGTTGCTTTTCCCTTTCAGTGAAGGCAATCACATCAACAGCGACCGAATCGTTCAATGGAAAACCATATTCCAAATCCACATTATTGGGTCGTTGAATCCCTGTAATGGACTTTTCTTTGATGATTTTTCCGTTCAAATCGAAAGCATAGATGCCACCATTTGTTTCTTTATCCGTACCGAACACAATACTTTTTGATGCATCCTCTGGATTTATCCAAATGGCTGGGTCGTCTGTATCGTTAGGTGTTTTTTCAGTAATAACATCTGGTGCAATGGCAGGCAATTTGCTTCCTAGTTCTTTACAGGAAATTGCGGCCAACACCATTATTATTGGGATATATTTTTTAATCATGAGTTAAAAATTTATGTCTTATGTAAGTTCGAGCGCAGTCGAGAACGTTTCAATGCTCTAAGCATCTGGACTGAGCTCGATTTGACCTAGTATATAGAATATACTACCTGATTTTATTTTTTGAACAAATCGTACTTCAAGCCAAAAGTGAATCTTATACTGTAAAATTCAGCTTGTTGTGTTCTTTCCTTTACACTTTGGAAATAACGTAATGGTTGATTGGTGATATTGTTCACATCGGTATAGATCCTCAAGTTATTGGTGATGGCATAACTGGCGTTGAAATCCAAGAAGAACTGCGTATCATAATATCTGTCCTCAAAAGCATTTCCACCAATCTCATCGATATAAGAATCGGAGAAGTTGGCTGAAAGTCTTGCACTGAATCTCTTATCGGCATAACCCAACGACCCGTTGAACATGTTTGGCGCTGTGTTTGGCAGATCCAAATCGGTACGCTCGTCACCATCTTCGTTACGGATACCATCTGCGCGTGAAGACAAATACGTATAGTTCAAGTAGATACTAAAGTTTCTAGCAAAGCCTGGCAAGAAATCCAATTGTCTTTGGAAAGATACCTCCGCACCGAAAATAGATGCTGAATCCCCGTTCAAAGGTTGAAAAACATCATACCCTGTTGTTCCAGAACCAAATGAATCATCTTCTGCCTCAGTGATAAAAGTGTAGATGAAATCGTTGATTCTTTTATAGAACAATCCACCTGAAATAATACCTACACTTTCAAAATAGTGCTCTGCATTCAAGTCGAAGTTCATGGAAGTGGTCGGGTCCAACTCAGGATTTCCAACGATAACTTCTTCATCCTCGTTAACGATCTCCGATCTAGGAATTAAATCCACGTAGTTTGGACGTGCCAACGTATTGGTCCAAGCAAAGCGTAGGATAGTGTTATTATCCAAATCGTACTTAAAGTGAAGTCCTGGCAAAAAGTTGGTATAGGAGTTCTCGTCAGAAACAGGTTCTACCTCGATTCCCTCTTCAATTCCTGCATCTTCATCTTCTTCAATATACACCACACGGTTTCCATCCGATTCGAGTTTTGTGTTTTCCAAACGAAGACCGGCCAAAACACTCAACTTGTCGGTCAGCTTTTGGTTAAACATGGCGTAAGCGGCCAAAACATTTTCCTTTACTTCAAAATTTCCTGGAAGGTATTCATCTGGCAAAGCTTCCCCATTTGTAGTGTTCAAATCCAAAGCACCTAACCATTCTTCGCTCGCAAAGGTACCTGCTTGGTATTTTTCTCCTGCCAAGAAATCTGGATCAGTGTAGTTTTTAACCGGAACAGCTCCCAAAGTAGGATACAAATCTTCCAAATCATATTCATAAAAGTCGTTGTCACGCATTTTTGTTTTAAAACGACCTCTACCACCAAATTTGATCGTACCTCCATTACCAAACAGATCCGCCGGTAATTCAAAATTCACAAAGAAGTTTATGTCTTCTTCCTCAGTATATTGGTTTTCGTTGGTGATCTCATCAAACTCAAAGTTGTCCATATTATTGAAATCACTTGGGTCGGATGCAGTCATTATTGGGTACTTTGGGTTACTATTGTCATTATTAACAATGTACTCCGCAGCATAGGCAGCGTATCGTTCGTTCAAACGCTCTTCGGAGGCTTTCGCGTAAGCTGCCATCCAATCCACTTTTAATGAGCCGAACAAATGGTCTCCACCCAGCGTGTAGTTTTGCATACGCTGGTCTTCCAATCGTCTGTTTTTGTTGCGTCCTCCAGCGATACCCCCTTTGGATTCGCGAACTGCTTCAATCGGAAAACGGGTCGGGACTCCATTGGTAATGGTAAAATCCCCTGCTTCAATATCCTCTCCATCCAAAATTTCTTGTGCGAAGGCAAATCTATTTTCACGATCATCCCTCCAATTGTACATGGTTTTTAGGTAGATATTATTGGCTGCATTGATCTGATAATCAAAATTGGCGGAAAAGCTTCTTCTCACCCTTTGTACCAAATACGTTCTTTGTTCGGTTACATTGGTGTAAGGATCCACATCAACTTCTTCCAAAATAGGCTCTCCCTCTTCGTCTTCCAATCCGGTATTGTATTCGAACTCGTCGCTCCATTCGGCCTCAATGTTGTCGGAACCAAAATCATTGTCGTTGATGGTTGCAGAGAACATGTAACCAAATTTACCATCGTTGGTACGGTCACCCACCAAAATGGATCCGTTCCAAATTCGCTTATCGGTGATAAAGTTTACACCAGATCCCGCAGTCGCAGAAAGTCTGAATCCTTGAGGCGCAGTTCTGGTTACCAAGTTTACAGAACCACCCAAAGCGTCACCGTCCATATCTGGGGTTACGGCCTTGTTCACTTCAATGGTCTGAATCATGTCAGAAGGAATAAGGTCCATCTGAATATTTCTATTGTCAGACTCCGCAGAAGGAATTCTACTACCATTTAAGGTAACTGAGTTTAATTGTGGAGAAAGACCACGAACAATAATGTTCCTTGCTTCCCCTTGGTCTACTTGCATGGTGATACCGGGAATACGTTTTACAGCATCACCTATATTGGCATCTGGAAATTTACCAATTTGGTCGGTTGACACCACATTGGTAATGTTCATGTTTGTTCTTTGGGTATTCAAAGCTTTGGACTGACCACTCAATCCGTAAGCACTTACCTGAACTTCGTCCAGCTCTACATTGGAAGGGTTCAATACAATGCTAACGGCAGTTGTTCGACCTGCTGTTACCGCAACTTCTTGCTCCACATCGGTATATCCCATATAGGTAATGGAAAGTGTATAGGATCCCTCAGGAATGCCAACAAGAGTAAATTTTCCATCAAAATTGGATATTGCTCCTTTGGAAATGGATTGAATATAAACATTGGCTCCAGGAACATAAATACCGTTTTCATCGGTAATGGTTCCTTGGATGTTTCCTGATTGTGCTTGCCCAAGTGCTGTTCCGAGCACTAAAAACAGCGTTACATAAAAGAGTTTTGTTAGGTTCATCAGTTGAAATTTGAATTACATTACTTAGTCACCCAAAACTATGTATATCAATTCTTTATGATTTAAACTAAAAGAGAACAAAAGGGAAACAAATCGAAAAATGGCTATAAACATCAAGGCAACAATTACAGTTTGTTTACATGCGATTAACTTTTTGTAAAGAGTTGAAGCAAAAAGTGACTAAAGGTCAACCATAAAGTTTACCAATTCCTCTTTTTGATCTATCGGCAATTTTTTTCTCAGACGATAGCGCGCCACACGAACACTATCTGGGGTTACCCTTAAAATGGAGGCAATCTCTTTTGATGATAAGTTCAAGCGTAACAACATGCCCAATCGGAGCTCGGCCGGAGACAAGCTATTTTCGGAAAGGGAGGACAATTTTTTAATGAATTCCGGATGGATTTCCTTGAAAAAGGACATGAACTCATCCCATTCATTCTCTTCCTGAAGATTGTGATCTATTTCCTTGACCAAGGTTTTAATCTTTTCCGAAGTGTTCATGTTTTTTCGGGATGCGATATTGGTCAAGGTTGAGGAAAGATCCAACAGGATTTTGTTCTTTTGGGAAAGATGTAAACTGTATCTGGACAAGGAAGAGGTTTTGAGTTGCACCTCACGTTGTAAATTTTTCTCCTCTATCGCTTTTTTCTCCAACTCTGCTTTAAGCATGCGTTGTTTATATTCCTGCAGTTTGATTTTTGCTTCTTTTTTTCTTCCCAAATAGAAATATAAAATGGTGAGAATAGCTGCAATGGCAAACAATGCCACCCAAAGAACATTTTGATTCGCCCTGCTTACTTTTCCTTGTTCTTTCAGCAATTCAATTTCAGCTTCTTTTTTATTGGTCTCGAAAATGGTTTGAAGCACGTTCAACTGGTCACTGTTTTGGGAAGTGATCATTTGGTTGTTGAATTCCGACGCTGACAATAAATGGGAATGGGCTTTTTCATAGTCCCCCATCAAAGCATAGGTTTTGGACAAATCTTTGTGGGCGCTTTCCAGCTGATGTAAATCGTTGATTTCTTCAGCTAAATTCAATGATTTGACGGTAAACTCAAGAGCTTTGGTGTAATCCTTAGTTTTCCTGAAAACATCCCCTAAATTATTTAGAACATTGGATTCTTCGATTGAAAAACTGCCTTTGAAAAAAGTATAGGCCTTTTTAAAGTACAGATATGCCGTGTCGTATTCCTCGAGGTCCTCATAGATACTCCCGATATTTTCATTGGTGAGTGCGATTCCTGTTGAGTCTTTCAATTTTTGAAAAAGTGAAAGACTTTGGAATTGGTCCTCTAAAGCTTCTGGGTACTCCGATTGTTTTTCGTGACTTGCTCCCAACAAGCCCAAAGATGAAGCCAACCCGGCATCATATTTAAGTTCTCGGGCCGATTTCATGGATTCGGTAAAATACTGTTCGGCCAATTCAAATTTATTGAGTGCCAGATACACTCGACCTATGTTATTGTTCAGCGTAATGAACAGTGGGTCGTTTAAGGCGGTACCCAATTGATTTAATGCCAGATTGTATTGTTCGGTAGCTTCGGAAAAGAGACCTAAAGAATGGTAGTATTCGCCTAGTTTTAAATAGGCCTCGGCTATTTCTTTATAGTTTTCTGGATACTGTTTGACATTTTCCAACTGTTCTTTGAGCGGAAAATAGGCTATCTGGTTTTCAGCAGTGGCTTGGGCAGGGCCAGTATATGGAAATAGGCAACAACCTATCCAAAAGAAAATCAAAAATACCCTATTTTGATTGCCCACCACTTGCGTTTGAAATAAACCTACAAGTAAATCAATCGGGCTAAAAAGAATATTACGGCTAGGTTATAAAACCTTTAAAAGTAACGCAAAACAAAAAGGCTCCACTAAAGTGGAGCCTTTTAAAATTATATAAGTCTTTGTCTTAAGCTTGGAAAGGCTCGATGGAAACAAAAGATTTACCACCTGACTTTTTCTCAAACTTTACAATACCATCAACCTTGGCATGCAAGGTATGGTCTTTTCCTGCGTATACATTGTCACCAGGGTTGTGCTTGGTACCACGTTGTCTTACAATAATGTTACCAGCTACAGCTGCCTGACCACCAAAAATCTTAACGCCAAGACGTTTCGATTCTGATTCTCTACCGTTTTTTGAACTACCTACACCTTTCTTGTGAGCCATGATATATAAATTTTAGTTCGTGTCTTATTTACTTAATGCTTCGATAAGCTCGGCTTTCTTCATAGAAGAGTAACCGGTGATATCTTGTGCTTTTGCCAATTCTCTCAATTCAGCAACAGTTTTGGAACTTAAATCCTCTATTGCTTTTGGAGCTTCTTTCTTAGGAGCGGCTGCTTTTGCTTCTGCCTTTTTAGGTTCAGCTGCAGCTTTGGCCTTAGCTGGGGCTGCTTTTTTAGCACCTTTAGCTACAATACCTTCAACAACGATTTCAGTCAAATATTGTCGGTGACCGTTTTTCTTGCGGTAACCTTTACGTCTTTTCTTTTTGAAAACGATTACCTTATCTCCTTTAAGGTGTTTAACCACTTTGGCTTCTACAGCCGCACCTTCTATGACCGGGGCGCCAATGGTTACGTTACCACCATCTTCCAAAAGAAGTACTTTATCAAAAGTAACTTTTTTACCTTCTTCTTCTTGCAAACGGTGAACGTACACTTTCTGGTCTTTTGCAACTTTAAATTGCTGCCCTGCCATCTCTACAATTGCGTACATAATGCGTTAATTAGATTAAAATTACTTCGCTTTATTAAAATAAGCGGGTGCAAATATACTGCTAAATCCTTAATCCACAAGTATTCTTAATGGATTTAGCCCATAATTTTTTTAGAGTTATTACTGGTTTTAAAAAGTTGCATAAAAGAAAGTGTCAAAACCAAGGTCGTGGCAAACCCCATAATGGCAACGGTAAAAAAGACAATTCCTTGAAAATTTTGATAATCACTGGCCCAAGCGGTCGAAAGATTATCCAAAAATACACTGTCCAGTTCCGTTGCATAAAACGCGAAGAATATGGTAAATAACAGAGTAGCAACAAATCCAGTGGTTATACCTGCTGTAAATCCTTTGCCGTAACTAAAGCCTTTTCCCTGTTTAATCTTGGTATACTTGATGGTCTCATAGATGCCAAATCCGGTAATTATCCCATTAAAAAGACTATAAAACACATTGGTATGTTTACCCATTAAGGCCAAAATCAAAAAATACGCTATCAGCACAGCGCTGGTAACTATCCCAAATCGAATAGGAAGAGTTAAATTTTTCATGTGATTTCTTTTTGGATTCATTGTATAATTTACTGAATGTTTGTGAATTATCCCACATTTTTGAACCCAAAGACCTATATAAACTTCTTATGCCCGATAAAATTATTTTATATTTATCGTAACATCCAGGTTAAAACAGATACCAACCTCGTAGCAACATCAAATATTTTAATACTAACTATTACAATGAAAAAACATTTGTTTACAGCATTTACTATGCTCTTTGCCGTAGCACTGATCTCTGCTCAGGAGGTGGTGTTCGAGGAGTATGATTTGGACAATGGGCTGCACGTCATCCTTCATCAGGACAATGGCGCCCCGGTGGTCACTACATCGGTAATGTACCATGTGGGATCTAAGGATGAAGATCCCGACAAAACAGGATTTGCCCATTTTTTTGAACATCTTCTTTTTGAAGGGACCAAAAACATTGAACGGGGCGAATGGGATCAAATTGTTTCAGCAAATGGCGGAAGGGCCAATGCCAACACTTTTTTAGATCGCACCTATTATTATGAAGTATTTCCTTCGAATAGTTTGGAAGTAGGCCTTTGGTTGGAATCTGAGCGTCTAATGCACCCAATTATAGGTCAGGTGGGCGTGGATACCCAAAAAGAGGTGGTCCAAGAAGAAAGAAGACTGAGAACGGACAATGCTCCGTACGGCGCTTTTTTTGAGCAAATTTTAAAAAATCTATACAAGGATCACCCTTACCGATGGGGGGTAATCGGTTCGTTAGATCATTTGGCGAGCGCCACCTTGGAGGATTTTAAAAAATTCAATCAAACATATTATGTGCCCAATAATGGAGTTTTGGTAGTTGCCGGTGATTTTGAGATGGATAAGACCAAAAAAATGATCGAGGATTATTTTGGGCCCATCCCAAGAGGTGCGGAGATACCAAGACCAAATATAAAAGAAGAGCCAATCACAAAAACTATCTTTGCCAAATACCACGATCCCAATATTCAAATACCAGCCATTTTGTTGGCATACCGAACACCTGGCCAGGGACAGAGAGAGGCTTATGTGATCAATATGATCTCTACCTATTTGAGCAGCGGTGAAAGCTCTAAACTTTATAAAAAATTGGTGGACGAGAAAAAAATGGCCCTACAGATTCTTTCCGTTCCGATCGATGCGGAGGATTATAGCTCCTACATTGTTGGTGGCCTTCCGGTAGGGGACAACTCCATCCAGGATATCAAAAAAGAAATTGATGAAGAAATCCTTAAGCTTCAAATGGAATTGATTTCCGAAAAGGATTATCAAAAACTTCAGAACAAGTTCGAAAATCAATTTGTAAACGCGAACAGCAGTGTGGAGGGAATCGCCAATTCATTGGCCGAAAATTACATATTGAAGGACGACACCAACCTCATCAATACAGAAATAGATATTTACCGTTCCATTACCCGAGAAGAAATTATGGAGGTGGCCAAAAAATATTTAAAGGTGAACCAACGTGTTGAATTGGAGTATTTACCAGAACAAAAAGACGCTAATTAAAATGAAAAAGTATTTAGTTTTAACCGTGCTGTCCTTGTTTATGACAGCCGCTTACACGCAAATAGACAGGAGCACACAGCCGAAACCTGGCCCTGCTCCAAAAATCAACCTAAAAGAGCCTGCGCGTTTCGAACTTAAAAATGGGCTAAAAGTGCTTGTTGTCGAAAATCATAAATTGCCCAGGGTCCGCATCCAATTATCTATAGACAACCCTCCTATTATGGAAGGGGATAAAGCAGGCGTGTCCGCCCTTACCGGAAGTTTACTGGGCAAAGGCTCCAAAAATATTCCAAAAGATGAGTTTTATGAAGAAGTTGACTTTTTGGGCGCCAACATTTTTATTGGGGACCAAAGTGCCTTTGCAAGTTCACTATCCAAATATTTTCCAAGAATTCTAGAGTTAATGGCCGATGCCGCGCTAAACCCGAATTTTACACAAGAGGAGTTTGATAAGGAAAAAGAAAAGATCATAACTGGCATCAAATCGGAAGAAAAAGATGTTTCAGCGATTGCAGAAAGAGTTCAGGCCGCTTTGGCCTACGGTAAAAACCACCCGTATGGTGAATTTATGACGGAAGAGACCGTAAACAATGTTTCCCTGATAGATGTGGAGCAATTTTACAGGTCCTATTTTGTGCCCGCCAATGCCTATCTGGTAGTGATCGGCGATGTTGAGTTCGATACGGTAAAGGAATTGGTTACAAAAGCCTTTACCCCATGGTCCAAAGCCGCACCGCCATCTTTCACCTATTCCGACCCCAAAGATGTACAATACACCCAGATCAACTTTGTTGATGTACCCAACGCCGTACAATCCGAGGTAGCCGTGGAGAACCTTACCCACTTAACAATGAAGGATGAAGACTACCTGGACGCTCTTTTGGCCAACAGAATTTTAGGAGGCGGAATGCAGTCCAGATTGTTTCAAAACTTAAGAGAGGACAAAGGATACACCTATGGTGCCTATTCTGGCATCAGGGCAAACAAATACAGCCCTATGAGATTTGATGCCTTTGCACAGGTTCGAAATATGGTTACCGATAGCTCGGTTGTGGAAATATTGAAAGAAATCCAAACTATAACTTCCGAGCCGGTTTCGGATCAAGAGTTGGCCAACGCCAAGGCAAAATATGCAGGTAGCTTTGTAATGGCCCTGGAAAAACCGGAAACGGTAGCACAATATGCCTTGAATATTGAAACACAAGACCTTCCACAAGATTTTTATAAAACTTACTTGGAACGATTGGATGCCATTACCAAAGAAGATGTACAAAAGGCCGCGCAAAAGCACTTTACTACTTCAAATGCCCGCATAGTGGTTACTGGCAAGGGCAGCGATGTTTTGGAAAACTTGGAAAAGGTGACTTTTAATGGAAAAACCGTACCCGTGCTATACTACGACAAATATGCCAATAAAACAACAAAGCCAGATTACACTGCTGGTATTCCAGAGGGCATGGATGCCAATACTGTTTTGACAAACTATATAAAGGCTGTTGGCGGTAAATCCAAATTAGAAGGCGTTAACTCATATTCCATGATTGCTGAAGCTGAAATGCAAGGTATGAAGTTGGAGCTGGAAATGAAAAAGACTACCAAAGATCAGTTTATGCAAGATGTAAAAATGCAGGGCAATTCCATGCAAAAACAGGTTTTGGACGGAGATTCGGGCTATATGGTAGTTCAAGGCCAGCGTAAAGACCTTTCACCCGAAGAAATCGCAAAGATAAAGGAAGAAGCTGCAGCATTCCCGGAGCTCAACTATTTGGCCGCCGGCGATGTTACCTTGGAAGGTGTGGAGTCTGTTGGTGATTCCAAAGCATACAAGCTAAAAATAAGCGATAACAAAACAGCATTTTATGATGTGGAAACTGGACTAAAGGTACAAGAAACCAATACACAGGAAGTACAAGGACAACAAGTAACCAGCACCATTGGATTCGATGATTACCAGGAAGTATCCGGCATTAAATTCCCGTTCAAGTTAATACAAAGTATGGGACCTCAAAATATGGAGTTTATTGTAAAAGAAATCAAAGTTAACGAGGGCGTAGAAGCCACTGACTTTAAATAAGATATACTTTGATTCCATTAAAAAGGCACCCAAAAAGGGTGCCTTTTTTAATCGATAGCACTTTTGCTCTTAAAATTTATATTGAACAAATGCGGATAGATTTCTTCCTGGGTCGTTAATGGGCACCCGACCAAAATCAGCTTGGTTCACAAAAGAGAAGTTCAAGTGGTTGTTGTAGGTCGCATCAAAAATGTTGGATGCAGCTACTCCCACTGTAAAATGTTTGAATGGTCTTGCACCAAAACTTAAATCCACAACACCATAACCATCTGTGGCCTGCTCTCCAAAAGACAGTGCAATGTCCGACTGTTCCGAAGTAAGCGTATAAGTGGCCTTGGCCCATATTTTCTCTTTTTCAAAATTAAGGTTAAAACGTGTCACTAGAGGTGGGGTCAACGGCAGGGATTCATTCAAATCCTCGTTTTTTGCATAAACATAGGACAACTCTGTTTTAAAGCTAAAGTCCTCTAAAAATGCCAACTCTCCATAAACTTCGAATCCTGTTTTGTATGCATCTTCCAAATTCACGAACCGTTTAACTTCGGTCGGTTCTGCCATTGGCATATATTTTTTGTCCAATGTTGGGTCAATTACCGGAACAATATAGTTGTCGTAAATGGAATAATAAACCGATGCTCCATAGTCCAAACGGTTAAAAAAGTAATTCTCAAAGTCTGTTTTTGCTTTGATCCCCAGCTCAAGTTGATTATTTACCTCGGCATCCAGATTGGGGTTTCCTACATATTCGAATGGGTCCTGCCCCACAGTAAAGTGGTTGATATACCTCTCGATCATGTTCGCTGATCGCACACCTCTACCAAAGGCCAACTCTAACAAGACATCCGAAGACACCATATATTTGAAGGAGGCTGTTGTACTTATATTGTGCTCGGTTCGAGTATCCAAATCGGGATATTCTGCGATAAAATCATCGGAAGGGTCATCGGATTTGGAACGAACCATATCGTACCTTGCCCCTACGTTGAGCAAAAGCTTGGCAGATAACGGATATTTTGCCTCTACGAACAATCCGTAATCATCTATTTGGGAATCTTGCCAAACACCATCCACAAACTCCATGGGCGTGGGCAGTGGATCTCCCGTCATCATGTTCCTTTTCACCAAACGGGTTCTTTCACCCGTTCTTCCTACGGAGAATGCATCCAATCCCGTGTAGAGTTTTATATCTGAACCGGGTCGCCATTCCAATTCGACCCTGCCGCCAATTGTGGTCGCATCCACTTCCGAAACTGCCTCTGTCATCATAAAGCTAGGTCTCAGTTCGTTGGTCATTACATGGTCTACCTTGGAGCGGTACACCTTAGCGTTCAAGGTTTTTAATCCATCGGAAATATTGTCCAATTTATAATCTACCGAAAGTACGTTGCTATCGTCTATTTCGGTATCCATGGGCAGACCGGCATGCAGCACATCCCTTCCGAAGGATTGTCTAAAACCAACTTGCAATCTTTGGTTTTCCGTTGGATTAAAGCCTACTTGCAATCCATAATCCGTACTTCTGAATGATGATGGTATTTCGTTGCCATCCCCATCTTCGTAATTTCCAAAATCACGATACCCAAAGTTCAGGTTTACATCGAACTGCTCTCCAACATATTTTAAATTAGCGAAACTTGTAAGGGCGTTTCCATTGTTCTCCCCACCAAAATTAACGGTACCATGGTAACCTTTTGCCTGCTTTTCCACCTCTTGGGTCACCAAGTTTACAATTCCACCAAAAGTTGGACCATACCTAAAGGTATACGGCCCTTTTACAACTTCTACGCGTTCAATCTCCTCGGGGATTACATGGGTGGTTATGGGATCCATTCGGTTGGGGCAGGCATGCATAACTTTGGTACCGCCATTGAACTGGACATTCAATTGCTCGTATTGGGAAGCACGAAACGATGGGTCTATTGCATAATTTCCCCGTTTGATCAAACCAAAGCCATTAATGTCCTTGAATAGATCGGCTACATTTTTGGATTGCACAATTTTTCGCGCCGGTTCACTTTTGAAGGTAGAAAAAACAGGGTCCGTCTTTCTCTTTCCTTCTACCAGTACTTCGTCCAATTGCACCGGCTCTTTGGTCAAGGTATCTTGTTCGGTAGACTGTTGCGCGTACAGCACACCGGTACCCATAAGCAAAATACATAGTTTTGCCAGTATACTTTTATTCATTTTGATTATTGTTTAAGATTTAACATGCATGGTCCAGGCTACAGACCATTTTCAGAAAAAAACCTTAAACCCTTGGTGGTTCTAATGGGGTATCGGTAAAACTATATGTGTAGTGATCCTTGTGATAAAATACGTTTAGACCGTTTTCATCACTACGGAAAAGAAAAACTTTAGGCAATTCCATATAAAACACCAAAACCTCCTCCCAACCAATTTGTGGAAAGGGCTCGTCGTCTTCGGTTTGTGCGTTGAGCATTTGTGCCAAAACACATTTTCCATCACAGTTCAATTCGGGCACATCCTTGTTTTCGCAAAGTTGTTCTACAAAACCTTCCCTATCCAAACTGTAATACACATACATGGACGAAAACCTTAGGTTGCTGATCAGTGTCATACTAATGAACAACAAGACAATGCCGATTTTGTTGATGGTCCTATGTTGGAAATTAGACTGCACTTTTTGGCTTTTGATATAAACTTAAAGCAAAATTAGGTACTCTTTATATTCCTTAATGTGATAAAAGTCACATTCTGTCTTTTTTAAGATAAAAATGTCTTTTTTTATTTTTCATCCGTTCTGAATACCAAATTTGTTCATTGTTAACATTAATTAGAGCTCCTAGCTCTGTGGCTAACCAATTCCTGTTTATTTTTGTTCAAAATTTGTACACAATGAAAAAATTCCAAGCCATTTTAATTTGCTCTGTCCTATTCTTTAGTTTTTCCTGTAAAGAGGAAAAAAAATCGACGGAAGAGTCCTCCCAAATGAAAAAGGTAATGGCCATCCATGATGAGGTAATGCCAAAGATGAGCACCATAGGAAAGCTTGTTGGCGAAATAAAGCCAAAAGTGGATTCCACCGAAATGGGACAGGATTACGAAGTAGCCATGAAGGATCTACAAGAAGCCAATAGGGCCATGATGGACTGGATGAAGGATTTTGGAGACAGGTTTGACCACGAAGAAATATTGGAAGGAAAAGAGCTTTCCGAAGAAAAGCAACAGTGGCTGGACGAAGAAGAGGAAAAGGTAAAAGTGGTGAAGGACAAGATCAATGGCAGCATTGAGCGCGCGCAGGCACTGCTTGCCAAGGATACTGTGCAATAATCAGTTTTTCCATTCCAGACTTTCCATAATTTTCCTGATATCGTTCTGCAGATATATAGCGGCCGGTAAAATGGAATCGTAATTGGGTTTTGCGTAAAAATACAGGGATCCGGTTACAAAGTGGTTAATACTGTCCGTTACATAAAACTGGGATTGCGATGCGGCATTGCCACTTACTTCGTAAAACATCCCATAGACCTTTTTCTCGGCATTGATAAAAGGTTGCTCAACAATATTGTCGGCCTTGACCACATGTTCGTACGACAATTTTTGTGCATCTACCAATAAGGTATCCAGGTTACCCCGCACAGGCTTGTACGTTAAATATATAGACCCGTTCATAATAGGATAGTCCAGAACCAAAGAACAATCCTTGTTTTCTTTTATATTGGAAAGTGTGTTCTTATTAAAGGTGTATACACAGTCGGCATCGGTAATTGTGTATTGGGCGGTTGGATAATCCAAATGCAACATGGCCTTGGGCTTTGGCAACACATCATCCTTACAGCTTAAAAATAGGGAGGTTACCATAACTAAAATCAAAATTTTATGTTTCATGTGGCAATGTAACTTTTATTCGTTTTAATCTTTTCTTGTCCATGCTCTCCACAATAAAGCGGTAGTCCTTGAACATAACTTTTTCTCCGATCTTGGGAAAACTGCCCGATATTTCCAACACAAATCCCGCAATGGTCTCGGATTCTCCTTTCTTGCTCTCGAACTCCTCTTCTTCTTCAATTTTTACGACCCGATAGAAATCCTTTAAGGCCGTTTTGCCATCGAAAACATAATTATAGTCGTCCAATTTGGAGAATACCAGATCTTCGTCGTCGAACTCATCACTGATATCCCCAACGATCTCCTCTATTATATCTTCCAAGGTAACAATTCCAGAGGTGCCGCCATATTCGTCCACGACCACGGCCAAATGGTTCTTTTTCTCCTGAAACTCTAGCAACAAATCGTCCAATTTTTTGTTTTCCGGGACAAAGTAAGGCTCTCGTATCAAGGACATCCAGTTAAAGGTTTTTCTATCGATATAAGGCAAAAGGTCTTTCACGTAAAGTACACCCAAAACATTGTCCATATTTTCTGAAAATACCGGAATTCTAGAATAGCCGTTTTTCTTTATCTCCTCGATTACCTCCGGGAATTTCATTTTCTCGTTGACGGCAAAAATATCTATCCGCGGTCGCATTACCTGCTTGGTATCCGTATTGCCAAACGTTACGATGCCTTCCAATATTTTCTGTTCTTCTTTGGTGGTATCCCCCTCGGAGGCCAGTTCGAGCGCTTGCGATAGGTGATTAATGCTTAAATTGGATTTTTTCTTTCCCAACTTATCTTCCATGTATAATGTAATCGACCGCATTGGGGAACTTAAAGGGGTAAATATATAATTGAGTCCTTTTAGGGGAATGGCCATAAAATGGGAAAACTGAACACGATTGCGGTTCGCGTAGATTTTGGGCAAGATCTCACCGAACATTAATATTAAGAAAGTGGCCACTACCACTTCCAATAAAAAGCGAAAGGTTCCTTCGATTCCTTCAAAAATGGTATCGCCAATGGAACTAAATAGTAGAACAATTCCAATATTGATGGCATTGTTGGTGATCAGTATGGTGGCCAGCAACTTTTTGGGCTTGTCCAACAATTGTACAACAAGTTTGCCTCGTTGGGAATCGTTTTCCTGCATTTCGTTCAAATTGGTCTGCGAGAGACCAAAAAGTGCCACTTCTGCGGCCGAAATTAATGCGGAGCATGCCAATAGCAGTACTAGCACAACAATTTTTAAGGTGAATATTCCACTAAAAGTGGTAAGATAAATTGCCAAACTATGGGGCTCGGGATCCAATTTAATATTGCTTTTTTAATCTTTAGTTCTTAGAATGGTAGGTCGTCATCCTCTTCTTCTGAATTTTGAATAGGCGCCGAAGGTCTTTCCTGCTTGGATGGTTCTTGGTAGTTCGAAGACGACGGGGATGTCTGTGCATTCACCGTTCCTCCCTGTCCGGCGGACAGGCTTTCCTTTTTGGTCGTTAAAAAGGTAAAATCCTGTACGTGTACTTCGGTAGTGTATCGGGTATTTCCGTCCTCACCCTGCCATTGTCTGTTTTTTAAACGGCCCTCCACATATACTTTATCGCCTTTGCTCAGGTATTTTTCACAAATTTCAGCAGCCTTGTTCCGTACCACAATGTTGTGCCAATCCGTATTGGTAACCCTTTCGCCCGTTTGCCTGTTGGTATAGGTCTCGTTGGTGGCCAAGGGAAATCTGCCGATACAATTGCCTCCTTCAAAGTAGTGTACTTTGACTTCGTCCCCCAAATGCCCGATCAGCATTACTTTGTTTAATGTTCCGCTCATATTTCTTTAATTAATCAAAAGTACTAAATTTTAAATGTCTTGATGAAATCAGCTATTAAAACTGGCACAGGAAAATCGCCTATCTTTTTCCAGGGCGTTCCCTCCTCTAAGATATAGGAAGTTTTTAGGATCCAAAATTTTGTGTGCAAATGTTGATGGGACAATTTGTGCACAATGGTTTCATTATTATATAAGGATAAGGACTCATATTCCGGCAATTGGCCATTACCTCGGATCAAAAGTTTTAGTTCCTCCGCCTTAAGGTTCTTATCGGACTCTACAAGGGGAAACTGATACAGATTTTGCCAAATACCCTTTCCTGTTCTTTGCTCCAAGATGGTATTATTTTCCGGATCGATGGGAATTACATAATTAAAATAGCGGTTCTTTACCTTGGTCTTGTTCAGTTTTAGAGGTAGCTCACTCACTTTTCCATCTTTGACAGCTACACAACTTTCTTGTAAAGGGCACAGTAAACAGTAGGGCTTTTTGGGGGCGCATTGCACGGCTCCAAATTCCATTATACCTTGATTGTAATCCCTAATGTTCCCCGAATCCATTACCTCTCGGGCAAGTTCCTTAAAGTATTTGATGCCCTTGGTACTATTAATAGGTATATCTACACCAAAATATCGGGACAATACACGATATACATTTCCGTCCACAACCGGTTCCGGAGCATCAAAACAAAAAGATGCAATGGCACTTGCGGTGTAATCGCCAACCCCTTTTAACGATTTTAACTCTTTATATGTATTGGGAAATTGGCCATCAAAATTGTTCGCCACTATTTTTGCTGTGGCATGCAGGTTTCGCGCTCGGGAATAGTATCCTAGCCCCTGCCATAGTTTCAACACTTGTTCTTCGGGTGCTTTGGCAAGATCTTGTACCGTTGGGAAAGCATCAACAAATCGCAAATAATAGGGCATACCTTGCACAACGCGAGTCTGTTGGAGTATAATTTCCGATAACCAAACCTTATATGGGTCACGTGTTCTTCTCCATGGCAGATCTCTCTGATTTTCATGGTACCAATTCAGGATTTTTTGGGCAAAACTCATCAAAGAAAGTAATAAAGGTCAAATGTATCAGTTTATATACTTAAAATTAAAGGGTTAAAGGGAAAGATTAATTATAATGTTTATATTTGCAAGCCGAAAAAAATTAGAAAATTAATAAGACGAAATGACGAAAGCAGATATTGTAACTAGGATCTCAGAAAAACTAGGTATTGAAAAAGGAGACGTGCAAGCGACAGTTGAATCCTTTATGGAGGAGGTTAAATCATCTTTAGAGAATGGAGACAATGTTTATTTAAGAGGTTTTGGTAGCTTTATCATCAAGACCAGAGCGGAAAAAACAGGTAGGAACATTTCCAAGAACACTACTATAAAAATTCCTGCACACAATATTCCTGCTTTTAAGCCGGCCAAAGTATTTGTGGAGGGCGTAAAGACCAATGTACAAGTAAAATAATATAATTAACAACTCAAAAGCAAGAGCCATATGCCGAGTGGAAAAAAAAGAAAAAGACATAAGGTAGCCACGCACAAGCGCAAGAAGCGCAGAAGAGCTAACCGACACAAGAAAAAGTAGTTGTTTCAACTACTTTTTCGTTTTACCCAATTACGTTCTTTGACATAGAGATTCCAAAAACGAATTTCAATCGGTTCGAAAAATAACCGATTCCAAATATTGTTTAATCATTTGTCCCAAAATTCATGTGGGACAAATTAAAATCGATTCAGGTGAATAGAGAATTAATAGTAAGATCTACGCCGGAAGCAGTCGATTTTGCCTTATTAAAGGATGGAAAATTAGTAGAATTACACAAAGAAGAAGACAACAACAACTTTTCCGTAGGGGATATCTTCCTAGCCAAGATTAGAAAACCCGTAACGGGCCTTAATGCGGCTTTCGTTAATGTAGGTTATGAAAAAGATGCGTTCCTGCACTACCATGACCTCGGACCGCAACTGTCTTCCATGTTGAAATTTATCAAAAAAGCTAAAACAGGGAAGTTAAAGGACTACACCCTAAAAGATTTTCCATTTGAAAAAGATATTGACAAGAATGGCAGCATCAACGATGTATTAAAAGCCAATCAGTCGCTACTCGTACAAATTGTAAAAGAACCCATCTCCACCAAGGGACCAAGAATAAGCTCCGAGCTTTCTATCGCTGGGCGATACTTGGTAATGGTGCCTTTTTCAGATAGAGTTTCGGTATCCCAAAAGATAGCGAGCAAAGAAGAAAAGGACCGACTTATTAGACTTGTAAAAAGTATAAAACCCAAAGGATTTGGTGTAATTATCCGTACCGTAGCAGAAGGCAAAAAGGTTGCAGAACTGGACAAAGATCTCCAGAACTTGTTATCCAAATGGGTAGCAATGTGCAAGAAATTGCAAAGAGCGCCCCATCCATCCAAAGTATTGGTGGAATTGAACAGGGCCTCCTCCATCCTTAGGGATGTATTCAACGATTCCTTTACCGGAATCCATGTTGATGATGAAACGCTTTACAACCAAATCAAGGATTATGTGCACGAAATCGCACCTGAAAAAGAATCCATTGTAAAGCAATACACCGGTTCGGCACCCATTTTTGAAAAATTTGGTATTGAACGCCAAATAAAAACCTCGTTTGGCCGAACTGCATCCATGAGCCGAGGGGCTTATCTTGTAATTGAGCATACCGAAGCGCTGCACGTTATAGACGTAAACAGTGGTAACCGCTCCAACAAGGCAAAAAACCAAGAGGATACAGCATTAGAGGTAAATCTATTGGCCGCTACCGAAATTGCAAGACAATTACGATTGCGGGACATGGGCGGAATCATCGTTGTGGATTTTATTGATATGACCAAAGGCGATCACCGCAGAAAACTGTACGATCACCTTAGGGAAGAAATGAAGGACGATCGGGCCAAACACAAAATTTTGCCCCCGAGTAAATTTGGACTTGTTCAAATTACAAGACAAAGAGTGCGTCCGGAAATGAATATAAAAACCAGCGAGGAAAACCCGAACCTGGCGGGAGCCGAAGTAGAAGCTCCCATTGTGTTGATCGATAAGATCCAAGCGGACTTGGAAAGAATCCTAAAACAAAAGCAAAAAAACAATGGAATTGTTCTTAATATCCATCCGTTTATTGCAGCTTACCTTACCAAAGGGTTCCCATCTATCCGTTCCAAATGGTTCAAAACCTATAAAAAATGGATAAAGATCCAACCTAGGGATGCTTACACGTATCTCGAATATCGTTTTAAGGATAAAGACGGTAAAACAATACGAGCATAATACAAAGCGACTCCATATTTTTGGAGTCGCTTTTTTGCTTTTATACATTTCCGTTCAAAGCTTTATTTTTGAAAGACAAGCACAATTATTATGAAAATTAGAATCCCCTTGCTTTGCTCCTTATTGATTTTGGCCTGTACCCCAAAATCTGAACCGTTACTTTCCGACATATTGAAAGAGTCCCCCAGTATTTCGGGGAACAGCGAATATTTGTCCTCTCCTTTTGTTACGGCCGGGAACAGAGTTTACATGGTCGGACATCAAGATGGCACCTTCCCGCCTTTGGGTTGGCATATAAAGGGCGAAATGGGTGGAATATGGAACCACCCCATTAAACTTATGGATGGCTTTGATGCAGAACTAACTGTGAACGCAAACACATATTTACTCAACAAGGCTTCGGAATTTGTGAACTACCCCTTTGCCAACAAACACATTTTTGAACTTGAAGACGATACCCTTGTAATTGAACGAGTTCAGTTTGTACCCGATAACATTCAAGGCATTTCGATACAGTTTATCATAAAAAACAATAGTTCCAAAAATATAGAAGGACAATTAAAATTCACTGGACATACCAATTTAAGACCCACATGGCTAGGGGAACAATCCAAAATGTTGGACACCAAAGACTATGGGGTTTTAAAAGAAAATCACTGGTTGGTAAAAGACAGTTTAAATCCATGGCACAATGTTTTTGGGTCGGACCAAGCCCCTATTGCAACACAGGAAATCAAAAGTGCAAAACAACCCAACGGTACTTCCCATTCTTTAACCTATACCGTTCAAGTACCTTCTAAATCCGAGCAGGTTATCAACTTTGCCGTAGCTGGCTCTTATACTTCCGAAGAAATTGCACTAGATCAATACAAAACCATACTGAGCCAACGCAAAGACTTGTTTCAAGAAAAGAAATCCCGCTACGAAGCGCTTGCAAATCAGTCCAAGTTGACTATTCCTGACAAACACTTACAAGAAACCTTTAAGTGGTTAAAGTACAATTGTGATTGGTTGGTGCGCACAATTCCAGAAATAGGAACAGGGATTGGGGCCGGTATACCGGATTACCCCTGGTATTTTGGGGTCGATAGCGAATATGCCCTAAAAGGCTACATGGCCATTGGACAGGATAAAGTAGTTGAACAGACCATAGAACTTTTGGACAGTGTTTCCATGGCCGTTAACACCAACGGTAGGATTCTTCATGAAATGTCCACCAACGGAGTAGTTTTTAATAAAGGTAATATTAATGAAACTCCCCAGTTCACATCGTTGATATGGGAAATATACAAATGGAACGGCGACAAAGAATTTTTGACCAGGTATTTTCCGACCATAAAAAAGGGGTTGAATTGGCTATTGGAAGAAAACGACGACAACAACAACCTTTTTCCCGATGGCTTTGGAATGATGGAAATCCATGGACTTGACAGTGAAATGATCGATGTTGCCTCTTACACCCAACGAGCTTTTGCCGATGCTGCCCTGATAGCCGAAGAATTGGGCAATTCGGAATTGGCCAAAAAATATCAAAATTTGGCAGATGAGCTAAAGACAAAGATCAACGAACAGTTTTGGTCGGAGACGTTTAATTCTTATGCGGATTTTATTGGAACCGATGACCAAGCCCTTCATTTAATAGAAGATGCCTTGGTAAGGGCGGACACTTTGAACAAACCTTGGGCCATTGAAGAGCTGGAGGCCACCAAACAACAAATTTTGAGCAACCCTTCCGATACACCCAGGCCTTTTGTGCTTTATCATAACTGGGTGGTGAACACTCCCATGGAAATGGGAATTGCAGATTCCACCAAAGCGATTTTGGCCTTGGACAATGCCACAAAATTTACTAATCCATTTGGGGTTTTTGTAACAGGAATCGATCGTGATGAAAGCGCAGGCGAGGACGATGGTTCCTTTGAAGGCAGCAAGGTATTTTCCTATACCGGTGCGGTAATGACACTCCCAACAGGGGTACAGGCCATTGCCGAGAACAATTATGGTCGTCCAGATCGAGCTTTGGACTATTTACAGAGAATGTCCCGCACTTTTAGCTATGCGCTACCGGGAAGTATCTACGAAGTTTCCCCGGATTACGGAATGATGACCCAAGCTTGGAATATTTATGCTTTTGCTGTTCCCATTGTAAATCAATTTTTTGGAATTCAACCTATGGCGCATAAAAAAACCATTGTTATTGAACCACAGATGCCAACGGAATGGGGCGAAGCATCTTTGGAAAATGTAAAAGTAGGGGACAATACTGTTTCGATTTGGTACTCTGGCAGCAAAATCAAGATTCAACAGACTCGTGGCGATTGGAAAATAAGGCTCGTATTGCCCGAGGCAGATTATATGGCAACCGAGGGCAACCCAGAAAGGACCTCAACAAATGGAAAAACCATCCTTACTTTTTCGGATAAGGACATTGTTGTTTCCAAATAGGCAATCTATGAGATCACAATTTTCCGGACAGAAGTTTTACTCCATCCAAGAAGCAACCCAAAAAATGGAACGCTACTGTGCCTACCAGGAACGATGCCACAAAGAGGTAACGGAAAAACTAAAAAATATGAACATGATCCCTGAGGCCATAGATCAAATTATTGGGCATTTGATACAGGAAAACTTTTTGAACGAGGAACGTTTTGCAAAGGCATTTGCACGTGGAAAGTTCAATATTAAAAAGTGGGGAGCAAACCGCATAAAAAATGGGTTAAAGTATAGGGACATTTCTGCCTACAACATAAAGAGCGCCCTGGCCGAAATCTCCGATGAAGATTATTTAAGGACCTTGGATGAGCTGGCCAGAAAAAGATTAGACCAGATCAAGGAAACCAATAGCTTTAAAAAAAAGAAGAAATTGGCAGATTATTTACTCTACCGTGGATGGGAGAGCCATTTGGTCTACGAAAAAACCAACGAGCTGATCAAGTAGCTATTACTTTTGGAGCAATAGCTTTTGTGTTCGCTCCACGGCCTTCTCGTTCTTCCAGTCTATCCATTTTTGTCCTTTGAATTTTCGCATAAGGTTATCAAAATGCCTCATTACAAAAATATTGTAGACCGCTTGGCCAAAATTCCTGGGTTTTCTGGCAACCGCCCTCAAGCTCATTGAAAATCCAGGTGTTATATATTTCATATGATGCCAATATCCTTCTGGGATGTAAAGGACATTACCATGTTCCAACTCTGTTATGTGCCCTTTTGCATGTTGCAGGGCGGGCCATTTTTCTAAATCTGGATCGGCAAAATCAATATCCTCCCTGGTAATCAAGGAATGCGGGATTTTATAGAGGTATTTGGTCTCGGATTGCGAAAAAAGAATGCACTGCTTTTTCCCTTCAAAATGAAAGTGAAAGATATTGGCAAGATCTATGTCATAATGCATAAAGGTATGTGAATCCTCCCCGCCAAAAAATAGCATGGGCAACCCTTTCATTAAACGCAAACCAAAGTCCGGGTAGTAAAAGTCTTTTTGAAGTATCGGAACTTCTTTGAGCACGTTCCAAAGAAAAATTCGGTATTTTGTTGGACCACTTTGCAATAGATCTACATAATCGGACATCTTCATTTTAGCGTGCGGCTCATTGAATCCTTCGTCGTGTTTTACTGGGCGATCATCGTACAATGGCACTTCCTTGTCCCCTGCCACCTCTTTTACATAGTCCAAGCTCCATTTGGAATATGCAGGCCAATCCTCAATAAAGCGCTCAATGACTACCGGCTTCTGGGGCTTGAAATATTTTTGGACAAACTCTTTCTTGGAAAGGGTTTTTTCCCGAGGTATCTGTTCAAGATTCAGCTTCAAGATTTCAATGAATTTGAAACCACTAAATTAAGAAAAGGATTTGAATGGTCTCCAATCCAACTTTTTGAAATTGTTTTTCCCATGCCTCGCTTTAGCTTCAATACTTGACCACGCTTTCGGGGGCGACCGTTGTTCCTGCTACATTCCGTCCTACTCATGTGCTGTATTACAACACAGATTGGAGTGCCTATCTAAAACTATAACGCAGACCGAAAAGCACGTTGCTCGGCGGCATGGGCACAAAACCCGACTCTATGTAATCTGCATCGAAAATATTGCTAGCCGTTATGGTAAGCTCAGCCTGATTTACTTTAACGGCCAAAGAGGCATCCCAAACATTATAGGTTTGTCCCGTAGTACGTTCTGCGTACTTATAAACTATATTCTGACGTACATTCTTGAACAATTGCGTACTTAGGCGTGTGGTGTATTGATGTTTTAAAGTGTTCAAAGAATATCGCGATAATGCTTCATTCTGATCTAAAATATTATCATCCAAAAAAGCGTAGCCTACATTCAGTGTCTGAACAAAATCTTTGAACATAAAATTATAGGCGGCATCCAACTCCAGACCTTTGGTATTTACCTCTGTAATATTAGTAGCTGTAAATACGTCTTCAGAAATATCGTTTCTGATATAATCTATAAGATTATCCGCATCTCTGTTAAAAACAGCGACACTAGCGTTAAACTTGATTGTGGTATACTTTAAGCCTAATTCTTGTGCAAAAGCTTCCTCTGGTTCCAAATCTGCGTTTCCACTAGTAACAGGGTCGTTATAGAACAAATCGGTATAGGTAGGAACGCGGTATGTATAACCTATGTTACCATATACTTTAAAATTGTTTGTTAGGCTATACCCTATATCCAATCCGGGAAATGCTTTAAACTTAAAATCTGAAAAGTAGGTGAGTGCCACACCTGGTGTAATATCCAGCTTATTGTCCACAACACTAAAGCGGTGCTCTAAAAACACATTGGACATAAAACGATCTCTATTACCAAGGTTGTTACTTCTTAAATAAATTTTGGAAAACTCTACCCCAAAACCTGTAATTCCCAGTTTAGAGAGGTAGGATGCATTGGTTTCCACTCCAATTTTATTGGAAATATGCATGTTCCTATAAAAACTCGGTTCGTTTCTTCTTAATAAAAATAAATCTTGATTACGTTTCCAGTAAATTCTTGGTTGTATTTTAAGCTTCTTGTTGTTAAAAGTGGTAGAAAACGCCAATAGGCTGTTTTGAGTTTCTTCGTACTCATTAAAGGTAGGATTGGTGGTATAAAAATTCTCGGCCCCAAAATTACGCTCCATAAATGTAGCTGTCATTTCTATAGGCTGTGCATTTTTATTGAAAATACTTTTTAAATAGTAATTGCCATTATCATAATCCGAGTTGTTTCTATAACCTTCGGACGTTATCCTGCCCACATGTATGATATGGGATGAGTTTTCCTTTTCAACGCCAGCCGTTACGCTACCATTCAATTGTCCAAAAGAACCTACCTCTACATTTAAGGACATCGAATTGTTCAAATTCTTTTTGGTAATGATATTTATTGCGCCTGCAAATGCATTTTGACCAAAAACGCGTGCCGCAGGTCCTTTTATAATTTCAATTCTTTCTATTACCTCCAATGGTAATGCAGCATTCATGGTATGGTGACCGGTTTGTGCATCGTCCATTTTTACACCATCAATCAATAATAAGGTCTGGTCAAAGCCGCCTCCTCTTAGGTACAAGTCGGCTTGGCTACCCCCGGTACCGCGCCTCCTAATATCTACGCCCGCGACTTGTTGTAATAAATCCGCAACATTAACTGCAGCACTGTTCTTTATATCACTAGAGGTAACTATGTTTATGGTTCTTGAATTTTCTTTGAAAGGAAGATCGATACGATTTGCGGTCACTACAACTTCGCTCAACGAATCCACTTTTACAACAGCATCATCTTGCTGTGCTTTTACCTGAGAAGCACCCGTAAGTAAAATCGCAGAAAATAAAATTGATTTCTTCATAATTGGAATTTATAACCGGTTGAAAGTTGTTCAATTAATGCTGCAAAAGTCCTAACTTTCCGGACGATTAAACTAGTCCAGTTTTAAAACAATGAATAGTCCGGTTTTTGAATTATTGAATCAGCTGGTATCGATAGATAAATCCTTGGTTCAGCCTGTATATGTGCAAGTGGCCCAACAAATTATGAACGCGATACAAAGAGGCTATTTAGAAAAAGGCAGCAAGTTACCTGGGACACGAGGGTTAAGTGAGTTATTGGGCGTTCATCGGAATACGGCTGTGGCCATTTACGATGAATTAGCTTCGCAGGGATGGGTAAACATTATACCCAATAGAGGAACCTTTGTCGTGGTCCCGGAAAATTCCAAGGTAAAAATCAAGGCAAGCACACAGCACATCAATCGGGCATACGAATATCCAAAAGCCCCCGGGTTCCCGTTCCAACAATCCTTTAATCTTTCTTCAACAAAAGAAGAGACTACCGCTAAATATGCTTTAAGCGATGGTAAGCCCGATTTAAGACTGCATCCGGTGCATCAATTTTCCAGGTGGTACAGTGCGGCAATGAAACGAAAACCGTTGATCAACAAATGGAACAGAACAAGTGCTTTTGCCCCTTCCATTTTTAGCACGCAACTGTGTAATTACTTAAATGCCACTCGAGGATTTCATATTGAGCCAACCCATTTATTAAATACACGAAGCACGGAAATGAGCTTATATATTGTTTCGCAGGTGCTAATTAATCCGGGCGATTTGGTACTGGTAGGTCAACTGAGCAATTATGTGGCCAACATGATATTTCAGCAAGCAGGGGCAAAAATAAAAACAGTGCCCGTAGATGATGAAGGCTTGGATATTGGCCATATAATGGAACATTATTTACATGAGAACATTCGTTGCATCTATGTTTGCTCCAACAGGGACTATCCCACAACAATAAACTTAAGCACCAAAAGAAGGTTGCAATTGTTAGAATTGGCCAAAATTCATGGTTTTGCTGTAATTGAGGACGATTATGACCATGATTTTCAATTTGAAGGAAGTTCCATGTTGCCGATGGCAAGTTCAGATGCCGATGGAAACGTTATTTATTTGGGCAAACTAGGTCAGTCTTTATTTCCGAGTTTTCATACTGGGTTTGTTGTTGCGCCAGAACAGGTGATAACCGAAGCCAAAAACTACCTTCAATTATTGGATGCCCAAGGAGATTTAATACAGGAACAAATGCTTTCCGAATTGATATCCGAAGGCGAAATATACCGGCTCAAGAAAAAAAATATAGTCACTTACAAGCAACGTAGAGATGCTTTAAGCGCTTTATTAAAGCAGCACTTTGCCAATATCCTTGACTGGCGAACACCTTCTGGAGGATTAGCTGTGTGGTTGCGCTTTAAAACTCCGATATCCTTAATTAAGCTTGCCGAAGAAGCTGAAAAACTGGATTTATTTGTACCAAAAACCATCCTCTATCAAAATAAGGCTACCTGTGCCATTCGTTTTGGGTATGGACATCTAAACG
This sequence comes from Flagellimonas sp. ABD4_174, assembly GCF_056160185.1. Lineage (NCBI taxonomy): Bacteria > Pseudomonadati > Bacteroidota > Flavobacteriia > Flavobacteriales > Flavobacteriaceae > Flagellimonas > Flagellimonas sp. ABD4_174. The sequence continues at coordinate 675,719 of NZ_JBSWWP010000001.1, read as the reverse complement.
GGGAAGAACTCAAAATCGTAATGGAAAAATTAAAACAAGCTTATCTGCAGGTAGTAGCTGCATAAAACAAAAAGAGACCATATAAAAATGGTCTCTTTAAATGGTTTGTCTGTTTTATGCATTTTCTGAAGATTCCGGCTTGTCCAAGTCCTCTTTAGAGTTTTTCCCGGCAACCTTATCTTTTCCTTTTAAATATTCTGGCAATTCCATCCCTGCCATGTTGAACATTTCTTGTAAAGGCGGTACAGATTTGTACATGCCTGAAATAAAGTTTGCCGTAGAATTCTTACCGTCTTCACTATTGCCAGAATCCCAAACAGTTACCTTATCTATCTTGATATTTTTAATGGCCTCGGCTTGTTTTTCAACAAGTTCCGGAAGTTTGTCCGCAATTAATAAAAGTACTGCATCCTTTGGGTTGTCTCCTGCTGCCTGAACGATTTTGTCCAGACCTTCTGCTTGTTTGGTAAGTACCTCAAATATACCCTTGGCCTCTGCCTGGGCTTTAAAAAGTATTGCATCTGCCTCTCCTTTTGCTCTTCTACGAATCATTTCGGCCTCGGCTTCCGCTTCAATTTCTACCTTTTGTTTGTCTATTTGTGCTGGTACGACAATATCTGCCATTTGGGAGCTTCTTTCGCGCTCTGCCCTAGCCATTTCCGCATCTTTCTCTGCAGCATAAGACTCTTCCAATGCTTTTGCCGCCTGTACCTTTTCTGCTGCGATCGCTGTGCGTTCCGCTTCTGCTTCGCGCTGTCTTCGTAAAGAATCTGAATTGGCAACATCAATTTTAGCAACGTTTTCCCCTTCTACCGCTTTGGCATTGGCAGCAGCTACCTGGGTACGCTCATCTTGTTTGGCATTGGCCTCACCAATAGAACCATCCCTGTTCTTTTCTGCTACGGATTTCCTTGCCGCATTTATGGCATGTGCGGCGGCTTCTTTACCCAACGCTTCAATGTAGCCAGACTCATCTACAATATCGGTAATATTAACGTTGATAAGTTTTAACCCAACCTTCTTCAGTTCCGATTCAACACTTTGAGAAATATTGGTCAGAAATTTATCCCTGTCGGCATTGATTTCTTCAATATCCATGGAAGCAACGACCAATCGCAATTGACCAAATATGATTTCCTTGGCCAATTCCTGAACTTCTTGCATACCAAGCCCTAAAAGCCGTTCAGCGGCATTTTGCATAATTCCCGGCTCTGTAGAAATACCAATAGTAAACCGAGAAGGCACATTAACCCGGATATTCTGTCGACTTAGTGCATTGGTAAGATCAACTTCGATAGAAATTGGTGTTAAATCCAAGAATTCATAGTCTTGGATTACCGGCCATACAAATGCGGCCCCACCATGAATACATTTTGCAGAATTACCTGTACCTACTTTTCCGTAGACTACAAGAATACGGTCAGATGGACATCTTTTATAACGCCTTATAAAAGAGATTATAATAATAAAGAAAAAGAGGATGGCGAAGCCTATGGCCAGTAAGGTAGCCCCTCCGCCCATTTGTAATGGTAGTGTTAGCATAGTAGTTTATTTATTTAAAAGATTAACGATCAAAATCCCAGTGTCTGTTACCTCATGTACTTTTACCACATTGCCCTGTACCAGATCTTGGTCTTCATCGGTCAAAGCTTGTAGTTCGCGCAGTGTCCCCTGAACATTTACGGAAACTTTGCCGATTCGAGTTCGATTAGCTCCAATGGTTAGGTACACTTCTCCTATTTGATTTACCGCATTGGAGAGTTTTAGCGTGCCACTGCTCTGCAATTTTGCCAAATAGTAGAATAGGGAAGCCATGGCAAGCATCATTAATAATCCGCACACCACAGAAATGAAGACTGTGAGTCCGGTGGATATTCCATTTTCAATACAGGCAATTCCAGACCAACCGAAAATGGTAAAGAAGCCCATTAAGTTTTTAAAGGATAGAAATTGAAAATCAATTCCAGTATCCGCCTCAATGTCTGTATCCACATCCCCCAGATCATCTACATCGCCTCCGATCAAGGTTATTATTACAAGGACCAAAAGGATTGCCGAACCAGCAATGGCAACAATCCAATAGACTTTCTCAAACACAGTCAAAGCTGCAAACCAATTTTCCATGGTATTAAAATTTAAAGTTGGTTATAGGTGTTAAGATACTACTTTGAATCGATATTTTGGTAGGATCAAAGTTATCCAGCGGAAGGTAATATGGACTCTGCATTTTTACGAGATCTTGCAGCGTTTACCATAACGTTTCATTCTTTTTGGGAAATGCTTCGTAAGTTTCGAACGCAATCGGACAGGCCCAAGGTGTTCAAGAATAAAAAACAAATATTTCGGGGCCAAGAGGGCCTGAAGCTCCAAAAACATGATCTGTTCTACTTTCCAATTATATGTAGTTACAAATCAAATTTTGTTACAAATTACTTTTCAATAATTTTTCAAATGCAAAGAAACTATCAAACCATCCAAATTTATATATATTGCACAGAAGATAACCAATGGCCCAATTGCTCAACTCCATCGTGTTTCAAAAAAATGCTTCTTTAAGGTATCATAGCTTAGACTGGAAAACTGTCTTATTTATTTTGGCGCTATTGGCCATATGTATTCGGTTCCCCTTCTTTTTTAGGGATTATATAGATCGCGACGAGAGTACTTTTATCTTAATGGGTCAATCGTGGGTCGATGGTCATTTGCCGTACACCCGTCTTTGGGACCTTAAGCCTCCCATTACATTTTTATACTTTGCCCTGATCATAAAACTTTTTGGTAAGAGCTTTATCGCAATACGCTTGTTTGGTTCCTTACTTGTTGCCCTTACAGCCTTGTTCACCTACGGTATAGCGACAAACATTACTTCTAGAAAAGTTGCTTTTTGGACAGCAGTTTTCTGTGTTTTTTTTCAAAGCTTGTTCGGTAGTCTTCAAGGTGTAATGTCCGAACATATCAGTATTCTGTTCTTTGTAATGGGTATTTATCTTCTTTTTCGCAAAGAGAGTTGGGTTTCCTATCTGGCCATCGGGGGTCTAATTTCCCTTTCCGTACTATCCAAGTTGAACATGGTGTATCCTGCCGTATTTTTGGGATTGTTTTTAATATGGGAGGGACAAAAAACAAAACAATTGTCCCTACGGATCCGGCAATTATCATGTATGGTGATTGGGGCGGTGCTTATCGGTATTCTTACAATATTGCCCTATTATTTCCAGAACGAAATTCATGTGTGCTGGCAATCTATAATTGAGGCACCATTGGCCTATTCTGGAGGAAAACTTCATTCTACCTTAAAAACATTGCCGTTTGTATTGGTGGTTTTGGGACTTTTAATCACCCTTTCAGTTCTTAAAATAATAGATTGGAAGGATACAAAAATCCAACTTTTAATGGTAATTACCCTGTCCATTTTATTGTCCTTTGTTCAGGCTGGAAAAGTGAACGGGCATTATTTGATCCAATTATATCCCTTTATTTTGATCCTTTTGGGCATTGCCTTCTCCAAACTTCCAACCATTCAAAAAAAATATAGGCCCCTAATTGCCATCTTGCTGATCTTAATCCCAATGGAATCGTATTTGGAGTATGGGAATATTATTTCCAACAAAATAGAAAAGGGCACTTTTTTTAATGGTGAAGGTATAGAAGTGCCCCAATACATAAATGATCATAATTTGGATGCCGAGAACATTTTTTTTACGGAATATCACATAGGGTATTGGCTGTTGAACACGGAACCCCCCACAAAAGCAGCGACCCACCCAAGTAATATAACCCGCGAAGAAATGTTTCCGTTTATGGAAAATCCCAGAAACACTGGAATGCAAGAACTCCGATATATTATGGAGGTTGTCCGGCCTAAAACTTTGGTGGCCAGAAAAGGAAAAAAGATATTCGACAAGAAATTGGTCGAATACAACACCTACATAGATGCTTATCTAGAAGATCATTACAATTTGGAAGCTACTGTTGGCAGAGGTCTAATTTATAAACGCTTAGAATAATTCCATTGACCAATGCTCAGCGAGCAGGCCTCGTAATAAAGTTGCACTGCATGCATTTGTACTTTCTGGGTTCAAAAAATGGAAACAGCTTATAGAAAACATTGCTTCTAGAGTAATAAATTTCTGATTTGGTAGCTTTACAATTGGGACAGACCACTGGGTTTCCCAACCTATCGGTAGCGTAACTCCGGATATCATCAAAAATTTCCTTGGCCCGTTCCCTATCGCTCGAATATACCTGAAGCTTAACCCCGCCCAGAGCGGCACTTATCAGAGGGTCAGAATTAATGGTAGCTTCGTCCCTCAAAAAAACAGGAATCCCCTCTGCTTCCAACTTTCCTTTAATTACTACGGCATCGGCAGGAAATTCAAAGGTTCCCAATGTGTAAAATTCTGTTTTCATGCTTCTGTCGATTTACTGAATAATTGTAATGCTAGCCTTCTTTTGATATGATGATCCATATAAAATTATTGGGAAAAATTAGCTACTCCACAAATGTAGTACTTACGTTGATTAAACTGTATCTTAGTCAATCTTAAACCTTTACCAAAAATGAAAATTACACTTTCTTTTTTATTGCTATTCTCGGTTCTATTACTAAACGCACAGACCAATACCTATCAAATCTCTTTCGAGAACGCCGAACATCATGAAGCAATTATTGAAGCCTCTTTTCCCGATCTAACTTCGGACACCGTTGAGTTCCGGATGAGCAGGACTTCTCCCGGGCGGTATGCCCTACATGAATTTGCCAAAAACGTATATGGCTTTAAAGCCACGGACGGTAAAGGAAACGCTTTGACGGTTACCAGACCTAACCCCTATGCTTGGAAAGTTAGCGGGCACGACGGAACCATCAACATAAAATACATTTTGTTTGCCAATAGAGGGGGCGGCACTTACTCCCAAGTGGACGAAACACATGCGCACCTGAATATCCCTGCGACTTTTATGTTTGCCCCAACATTGGAGGACCGACGCATCGAGGTAACTTTTAATGTCCGTGAAGACTTAGGTTGGAAGGTCGCTACGCAACTTCCATTGGTTACGGGAACTACCTACTCGGCACCAGACCTTTATTATTTTATGGACAGCCCCACGGAAATCAGCAATTATATGCTTCGCTCGTTTAAATTGGATGGAAAGACCATCAGTCTTGCATTGCATCACAATGGCACGGAAGAAGAAGCCGATGAGTATTTTGAAAAGATAAAGAAAATAGTCTTGGCGGAGAAAGAAGTTTATGGCGAATTGCCAGATTTTGACTACGGAAGCTATACCTTTTTGGCCTGCTATATCCCAAATGCCTCTGGTGATGGCATGGAGCATAGGAACTCCACCATTTTAACAAGCACGCGCAGTTTGGCCAACGGTGGAATGGAGCGCAACATTGGAACAGTATCCCACGAATTTTTTCACGCTTGGAATGTGGAGCGTATACGTCCTAAAGCTTTGGAACCTTTTAACTTTGAAGAAGCCAATATGAGCGGTGCACTTTGGTTTGCTGAAGGGTTTACCAGTTATTATACCAATTTGATTCTTTGTAGAGCCGGTTTAATAACGCCCGCAGTATATGTGGAAGGTTTGGCCGGAACGTTCAATTATGTTTGGAACTCTCCCGCACGGCAATTTTTCAACCCCATTGAAATGAGTTTCCAAGCTCCTTTTGTGGACGCAGCCACCTCCGTAGATCCGGTAAACCGCGAAAACATGTTTATTTCTTACTACTCCTACGGTAGTGTTTTGGGTTTGGCACTAGATCTATCACTACGCGAAAAAGGATTGAACTTGGATGATTATATGAAGTCGATCTGGAAAAAATATGGCAAACCCGAAATTCCATATACCATTCAAAACCTACATGATGCCTTAAAAGAATACGCAGGAAATACTTTTGGTGACGATTTCTTCAATAATTACATCTATAAAAGTGAAATGCCCGACTATAAAAAACTTATGGAGTCCGTTGGCGTTGTATTGGAGCAACCCGAAACCTATCCCTATTTTGGTGCATATGTTTCCATGTTGCCCGATAGATCCGGCTATAAGATTCTCAGAAACACAAAAATTGGCAGTCCTGCCTACCAAGCCGGTCTAGACAATGGGGATGTAGTTCTTAGTATAAATGATAAACCCTTTTCCGAAGACCAATCTTTTGAGGATTACCTCGACCATTTCAGCATAGGAGAGCCTTTACTGGTAACATTCGCGAGGTTCGGAGAGGAAAAAACTACAGAAATGGTTTTGATCCCAAGTCCGGATTATATGTTTGGTTTGATGGAGGATAAAGAGCAACAACCATCAAAAAAGATGCTTGAACAAAGAAAGGAATGGCTTACCATTAAGTTATAATATAAAAAGCCGCTCCAATGGAACGGCTTTTTTTGCGAATGAATTCATTTATTTTAATCGGCTAGGACGATTACTTTATTGTCCTTCATCTCCACGGTACCACTCGATATTGCCAAAACTGTTTCCCCATTGTTTCCTTTGGAAAACTTATCGGCAAAATCCTCATCAATGGTGATATTACCTTTCACTTTTACGTTTCCAGCTTGCAAAAGAGATACGATAGGTGCGTGGTTCTCTAACATCTGAAATTCTCCATTTACTCCTGGTACGGTAACCGAGGTTACGTCTCCTGAGAATAAAGTAGCTTCGGGTGATACTATTTCTAAATACATATTTATTAGTATTGAGATATTAGATGTGAGTATTGAGATATGAGTAAAAAGAAATCTAACTACTCAATACTAGCATCTGAAATCATTTTAGGCTTCCGCCAACATTTTCTCTCCAGCCTCGATAGCTTCCTCGATGGTACCTTTAAGGTTGAAAGCAGATTCCGGTAGGTGATCCAATTCACCGTCCATGATCATATTAAATCCTTTGATGGTCTCTTTAATATCAACCAATACCCCTGGAATACCAGTAAACTGTTCAGCTACGTGGAAAGGCTGAGATAAGAAACGTTGTACACGTCTAGCTCTACCTACGGCCAATTTATCTTCTTCAGAAAGTTCTTCCATACCCAAGATGGCAATAATATCCTGAAGCTCTTTATAACGTTGCAACAACTCTTTTACACGCTGTGCACAATCGTAGTGCTCTTTACCCAAAATCTCTGGAGTCAAGATCCTAGAAGTGGAATCCAAGGGATCCACAGCAGGATAAATACCCAACTCCGCAATTTTACGGGATAGTACGGTTGTTGCATCCAAGTGAGCAAATGTTGTCGCTGGTGCAGGATCCGTCAAGTCATCCGCAGGAACGTAAACCGCCTGTACAGATGTAATGGAACCTCTTTTTGTTGACGTAATTCTTTCCTGCATGGCACCCATTTCTGTTGCCAATGTTGGTTGGTAACCTACCGCAGATGGCATACGACCCAAAAGTGCGGACACCTCAGAACCTGCTTGGGTGAAACGGAAAATGTTATCTACGAAGAAAAGAACATCTTTACCTTGTCCTTCTCCTGAACCATCACGGAAATATTCAGCAATGGTCAATCCAGACAATGCCACACGTGCACGAGCCCCGGGTGGTTCGTTCATCTGACCGAACACGAATGTTGCTTTGGAATCTTTCATTGCGGTTTTATCCACTTTGGATAGATCCCATCCGCCTTCTTCCATGGAGTGCAAGAAATCGTCTCCGTATTTTATAATGCCGGACTCCAACATCTCACGAAGCAAATCGTTTCCTTCACGGGTACGTTCTCCAACACCTGCGAACACGGACAAACCACCGTGACCTTTTGCAATATTGTTGATCAACTCTTGGATCAATACGGTTTTACCTACACCGGCACCACCGAACAATCCAATCTTACCTCCTTTTGCGTAAGGCTCGATAAGATCGATTACCTTAATACCTGTAAAAAGTACTTCTGTGGAAGTGGAAAGGTCTTCAAATTTTGGTGCTTCCCTGTGAATTGGAAGTCCATTGTCGCCAGTTTTAGGTAATTCTTCCAAACCATCGATAGCGTCACCGATCACATTAAAAAGACGTCCGTAAACATCTTCTCCGATTGGCATTTGGATTGGATTTCCGGTAGCTACTACCTCTACACCTCTGCTCAATCCATCGGTAGAGTCCATAGAAATGGTCCTTACTGTATTCTCACCAATGTGTGATTGTACTTCCAAAACCAATCTTGAGCCATCAGCTTTTGCAATTTCAAGGGAGTCATAAATTCTTGGGATCTCTACCCCTGATTCAAACTCAACATCAATGACCGGGCCTATAATTTGGGCAACCTTACCTGTTACTTTAGACATTAGTATGTTTATTTATAATTGAATACGCGGAAAATAACCGCTATTTTTTCGGCTGCAAAGATATGCTTTTACATTCTTATTCAGAAACTGATTTTCAGTTTTTTTTAAAGAAAAAAGGCGTTGGAAAACCCAACGCCTTTACTTTTTCTTTTTTACTACGGTTTAAGGGTTTATGGTCCAGGACAGATAATATATAGAACCTACAAAACCAGTACCGATCGCCGTGTAATATTCATCTCCCAAAATATTGGAACCACCTACTTTAAAGACAGATTTTAGAGATGGTACGGAATAATTGAGCTGTGCATCCAGTACGGTAAACGCAGGAATATCGCCATCGGCAAATGATGCTTCCCAGAAATAGCTATCGCTCCACCTGTAGTTTACATTGAATCCAAAGTTTTTGAACAACTCTGAATTTCCAAATGAAGCTTTCACCTTATGCTTTGGAGTGTTAAAGTTTGTTCTTAAGTCAGGATATTTCCCTTCATCTATATCCAATTCCGCGAATGTATAGTTTACGCCAAGATCAAAGTTTCCTATTTTGGTATCTACCCCAAGAGTAGCGCCATAAGAATTTATATCGGCCTCTGAGTTGGTATATGTTTGATATACTTGGTAATCTCCATTCTGTATAGCCAAGAGGGAAAGACCACCATCACCAGCTTCACCGTAAAAAGGTACAGCTGTAGTTGTGTTGGCCAAGAAATCGGAATAGCTATTGTAATATCCGCTTAAATCAATGGTAAACCTGCCCACTTGTCCCCGATAACCTGCTTCGTAAGCAATAATTTCTTCAGGCTTAACAAGCGGCGTATTAACTGCCTCAGGAGCACCTGCTTGCAATGAGCTAGTTGAATAAGCGTTTTCGTAGGCTGCCCGACCAACAATTTCTACGGTAGCTGGTTGACCCAAATCATCTTGAGCTTTTTGACTTATATTAAAGGTACGCACATCCCTATCCAAGTTAGCTGGTGCAGAACCTACCAAAATGGCACGACCCGCATTTAAACCAATAAACAAATCCTGTGTTGTCGGGTTTCTAAAACCTTGCTGCACGGAAACCCTAAGATTATGGTTACGCTCCTCTCCCAATGTATAGGCAAAAGAAACCCTTGGTGAAAGGAAACCATCAAAAAACTCATTTTTATCGTAACGTGCAGACCCTGTGAATTTTAGACGATCGTCCAAGAATTTTTTCTGAACTTGTAGGTAAGCACCGTATTCGTTGTATTTGATCGGACCATCAATATCGGTAAAAATGGTTCCGTTGGAGTTCAGTTCATATTCCCTGAACGAACCTCCTATTTGAACATCCGCCCAATCATTGATCAAATGGGCCAGATTGTAGTTACCATTTACGTGACGGAATTTGGTCTTATCGATAAACTTGGCACCGGTCGTCAAGTCACCATCATTAGTTACCTTGTTGAACGCATTTTGAAAAGCAGGAGTACCTGGGATTAATCGCCCTTGATCGGCAGCTTGCCTACCAGCAATATGTGCTTGGGCCGAAGCCTGTTCAGGAGTAAGTCCTGCTCCTTGAATCCCACCTAAATAAGTAGGGATATAAGCCCCGGCATAATCTGTAAACCATTGAGTATCGGATTTCCAAGCCCTATTCACATTGATTGCCGCAAAACGCGTGTCGTACGCATCCCCGGAATTCTCGGATACGATATATCCTCGGATAAAGAAGTTGTCGTTTTTGATCTCCAACTTATGCTGCTGCATGGTAAACCCTGATACTGCGTAACGGTTTGCCCCTTGATAGATGGTTGTCCCCCTACCTATTCTACTGTTCAAAATTATTTCAAGATCATCCGCAAACGGCCTATAGTGCAACGCAAAATCAGATTTTATACTTTCTGCTCCGTAGTCGGCCAAATCCGCCTCATCATACCCTGTTCTTGATATCAAAGCAGTTCCAACCGTTCCTGTTGGGAAACCAGCTGCGGCATCAAAATCCAACAAGGTAGAAACCTCATCACCATAAACGTTCAATCCGTCGTAAGCTGGATTGGAACGATCGGCCCCTGGGTTGTTTAAATCTACGCGACTATTGGCATGCCAATCTTCGCCCGTTAGTACCGAAAGGTTCGCCTTTATCGCAAGCTTGTCGCTAAAAGCGTGGGCGGCACGCACTCCAAAATCCTTATAAAAATTACTGCCGGCGGCATCTTGGGTAGTTACCCCTGCCTTGGCATAAGCACTGATTCCTTGAAAATCGAAAGGACTTTTACTTCTCATAAACAGAATACCGTTAAAGGCACCTGCACCATAGAGTGCGGAAGATGCTCCTGGAAGGATCTCTACGCTCTGAACATCCAATTCGGACATACCCACTAAGTTACCAAGAACAAAGTTGAGCCCGGGAGCTGTATTGTCCATGCCATCCACCAATTGCAAAAACCTGTTATTGGCAAAAGTGGCAAAACCTCTGGTGTTAATGGACTGGAACGTTAAACTGTTCGTGTTTATATCCACCCCTTTTAAATTTTGGAGACCCCCATAAAACGACTCTGCCGTGGTATTCTTAATTTCCTTTAGACCGAATCTTTCTACGGATACCGGCGATTCGAAGATACGTTCCGGGGTCCTCGAGGCAGAAATAACGATTTCGTCCAACATTGTATTGGCTGCCGAAAGCGTAATGGAAAGTGTTTGGTTGTTAGATGTTACATCGGTGGTAAAATCTGAAAATCCTATACTCGAAAATTGAAGTTTGAACGGGGGTGTTTCCGAAGTATTAAATGTAAAGTTTCCATCAAAGTCCGTAGTGGTTCCTTCTGCTTTGCCCACCAAAACCACGTTGGCACCTGGTATGGGTTCATTGTTTTCATCAACTACTTTTCCCTGAACCGTAGTTTGACCGTAGGTGGCCAAACCAAGCAGCATTAGGGAAACAAACATAAGTTTTTTCATTTGCTATGGATTAGAGTTAATTTAGTTTATGTGCTTGTTTGTATCAAATGGGAAGATACATTTTTTTTTATTCCAATTATACAAATTTGAAAAAAATTATGCATGCATAATACTTTTTTGGCAAAAAAAAGTATCCATATCTACGTTTTCAACAAAAAAAAGAGCCCATATCGGCTCCTTTCTCCTAAAAATATGTTTTAAAAATTTATTCTACCGTTACCGATTTGGCCAAATTTCTTGGCTGATCTACGTTACAGCCCCTCATTACCGCAATATGATAGGATAACAATTGCAATGGGATTGTTGTGAGCAGAGGGGAGAGACTTTCCGATGTCTCCGGCACTTCGATGACATGATCTGCCAGCTCCTTTACCGATTGATCTCCTTCTGTTACAATAGCAATGATCCTGCCTTTTCTGGATTTGATTTCCTGAATATTGCTGACCACTTTTTCGTAATGTCCCTTTTTGGTAGCTATAACCACTACGGGCATTTGTTCATCGATCAAAGCGATTGGGCCGTGCTTCATTTCTGCTGCCGGATAACCTTCTGCATGAATGTAACTGATTTCTTTTAGCTTAAGCGCTCCTTCCAAGGCTACCGGAAAATTGTACCCCCTGCCCAAATACAAGCAATTGGCCGAATCTTTGTACGTTTCGGAAATTTCCTCTACCAAGGGGTTGGACAACAAGGCCTTTTCCACTTTGGCGGGCACCGCTTCCAATTCAGTTAAATATTCATGAAATTTAGACTGGGAAAGTGTTCCTTTTTCCTGTGCCAGTTTTAATGCGATCAAACTCAACACCGTAATTTGGGTCGTAAACGCCTTGGTCGATGCCACCCCGATTTCCGGTCCTGCATGGGTATATGCACCGGCATGTGTTTCTCTTGCTATGGAAGACCCTACAACGTTGCACACTCCAAACACAAAAGCTCCTTTTTCTTTGGCCAATTTTATAGCTGCCAACGTATCAGCTGTTTCACCTGACTGCGATATGGCAATAAGGACATCGTTTTCGGTTATCACGGGATTCCTGTACCTAAATTCCGAAGCGTATTCGACCTCCACAGGAATTCTTGCCATGTCCTCAAAAATATACTCGGCCACCAGACCTGCATGCCATGATGTACCGCACGCAACTATTATAATTCTGTTTGCATTCAAGAATTTTTCAAGGTTTTGATCGATCCCCGCCATTTTTATGATGCCCTTATCGGCCAACAAACGACCTCTGTAGGTATCCATAATAGCCTTGGGCTGCTCATAAATTTCTTTGAGCATAAAGTGATCGTATCCTCCTTTCTCAATCTCTTCAAGATTGAGCTGCAACTCCATAATGTTGGGATAGGCAATGGCATCATCCTTTATTTTACGGAGTTTGATTTCCTTTCCGATACGCACAATGGCCATTTCTTCGTCTTCCAAATAAACGGCATTGTTCGTAAATTCTATAAATGGTGAAGCATCCGAAGCAATAAAATACTCGTTCTCTCCTATACCGATGGCAAGTGGACTTCCCAACTTGGCCACTACGATCTCATCTGGTTTGTTCTTGTCGAAAACAGCAATGGCATAAGCTCCAACAACCTGGTTCAATGCTATCTGCACTGCTTTGCCCAGCTTAACCCCTTCTTTTTTCTTAACTTCTTCTATTAGATTGATGAGCACTTCGGTATCCGTATCGGATTCAAAAGAATACCCCCTTTTTATCAAAGCCTGTTTAATGGACTCGTAGTTTTCTATGATTCCATTGTGTATAATCACCAAGTCGCCAGAATTTGAATAATGGGGATGCGAGTTTACATCGTTCGGCACGCCGTGTGTAGCCCATCTTGTATGGCCCAAGCCCAACTTACCTTTTAGAGGTATCGTGGTCTCCGCCTTGTTTTTTAAATCCTCTACTTTGCCCTTGGTTTTGGCCAAATGGATGTCTTCTCCATCGAAAAGAGAAACACCGGCACTGTCGTACCCTCTATATTCGAGTCGCTGTAACCCTTTGATTATAATTGGATAGGCATCTCTATGACCTATATAACCGACTATTCCACACATAAGTTTTTTTTTAATTAATAACCATCTGGGGGATTGGTCCTCAAATTTAAAATGTATACGTTAAAATATACCGTTCTGGTTCTTTAAAACGACAAACGTTTAAAAAACTACGATAAATACAAGGTTAGTTGGCCTTAGTGTAGTAGATTTCAAGCTTTAGCTTTCGGTCTTCTTCTTCTGGTGCAACATTACTTCCATAAAGTATAGTTCCCAATGGGCTCATTGCGGCACCAACCGGATAATCTATCTCTTGCATGTCGCTCCCGAGCGCTTCTTGAACCGCGGTTAAAGCAATGTTCGGGGTTAAGGTCAAGCCCAATTTAGCGTTTACGGAATCCCTAACGATTATATTATTGATGTGCTCCGTAATACGAACCGTGTATTTTACACCTTGATTGTTGCTGGACTGCAACACTCCGTCGTGGCTCGCAAAATATCGCAACGAATTTGGTCCAGAATTCGGCGTTACATCCTCGTTGGCAATATTGTACAAAGGCAGATTGGTTTCTGCGTTGTACAGATAAAGCCTTGGCGGTTCGACCACGGAAGTTCCCAATGTCTCTCGATCCACGTAGAACACCAAATTTGCCTCGTTAATGATCCAATTGTTCTGCTTGATTTCATTGATGATCGTAGCGCCTCCGTTTTCCACTTCATCGAACAAACGGACCTCGGCAAGAGTGGCCCCTCCTTTTACATAAATTCGAGAAGCATTCTCTTCGGAATTCAATGCGCTCTCAATTTGTGAAGGAAGCATGTCGTTTTCGAACACGTTAACCGCATTTCCAGTAATCTGGCCATTGGTATTGGCTACCAACAGACGAAGTGTAAAATCTTTCTCCGCGACCACAACTTCCTCAGTCTCGGCATCATAATCGTTATACTCGTAGGTAATAGTGATGTTGGCTTGGGTCAAATCCAACAAGAACATAAGTTGCTCCATATCGGACCCCGCTAAGTGGATACCTCTTATAAAATTTCTAAAATTGGATTGCCTCAACAACTCAGGCTGACCTTCTTTATCCAAAATGTTCTGTTGAAAAAAATCCGGGTTTAGGGGAATTCGAATGCCTGGGGCAATTCTACTCTCTACAACTGTTTGTGATTCATCTACATCTGCCGTATCGGGGTCATCTTCGGCAAAAACCAAGGTTTCGATATCGTCAATGGTTACCGCTTTTTGACCTTCGATTGACAATTCTTCGCCAATAAAAGCCGAAAAATCCTGATTGGAGTAATATTCCTGGGTTTCTTCAAAATTAGAATTCGGGTCCAAATCGCGCAAGAAGTAATTAGATTTGGAAACTGTCAATTCAAAAGTTTGGGTCCTATCGCCGTATATACTGTCCAAATCAAACCTATTGGGATAAATATTGGCAACAAATCCTTCGGCGGTGCCATCTTCGTTTGGGTCGTACGGATTGGAGCCAATGATCCTTTCCTGGTTATCGGTGACACCATCGCCATCATAATCAGAATTTGGGTCTTCCGCATCCTCGCCACTTTCCAGTTCATCCGGAATACCATCACCATCAGAATCCGGCGAGGGGGCTGTTTGAAAAGGTATGGTCAAAAACACTTCTTTCACGGTTTCGTTTTCCTCTACCGTTGTGGCATTATCGTCCGAGTCGGCCGTATCCTCCACCTCTTGCCTCAGGTCTCCAAAGGTTGGGGCTTCGGCGGACAATGCAAGTTGGGAAATTATGCTGGCTTTTCTTTGTCCATATACAGGGTCGTTGAATGTACCCAGTTGGTACAAAGGCAATTTATTGGTCTGCACAGCAGTTATGCCTTTATTAAAGGCAAAAACATCGTACTCTACTTTACCCGTACTGAAGGGTTCTCCTGCAACAACACCTTCGCCAATGGTGTCCATTTCATCATCACACGAAGCGATCAGCAAAAACAAAGTTCCAACAAGTGTCGCAACTTTGGTAATCTTGGAAAATCTCATTCAAACTATTTTAGAACCTCTGTATTATAGAAATTTGTGTATGCCTCCTCTGCTTCTTGAAGCGGGACATAAGGCAATACTGGTACGGAAAGATTATCTATGTGGTTTTTTAAATCCTCGGACAAATCCTCCGCGGCTAAAATAACGGCATCGGAATGATCTACGGCAACCTTTAACAAATTATTATACTCGGGCTTGGCAAGAACGGAAACTTCCTCTTTATCAATACCATCGAAAGCTATTTTGTTGATCATTTCGGCATCCAGCTCACCTTCAAAATCCTTGCCGTAAACGGAAGTAACAATTCTACTATCGGCGAACAAGGGTTCATCAGCATAATATTTTCTGAGGTAAAGTGGCACCATAGAGGCCATCCATCCATGAACGTGGATAATATCTGGAGACCAGTTCAGTTTTTTTACGGTTTCCACAACACCTTTGGCAAAAAAGATGGCGCGTTCGTCGTTATCCGGGAACAAATTCCCATCGGCATCTGCAAATGTTGCCTTTCTTTTAAAATACTCATCGTTATCAATAAAGTAGACCTGAATCCGTTCTTTTGGTATGGAGGCCACCTTAATGATCAAGGGCATATCCATGTCGTTGATCACCAGGTTCATCCCCGATAAACGTATTACCTCATGTAATTGATGCCTTCTTTCGTTAATATTTCCATACCTTGGCATAAATATCCGTATTTGCCCACCATTACTGTTCACCATTCTAGGTGCTTCGTAAGACATTAAGGAAACAGGATTCTCTGGGAGGTAGGGAACTAATTCAGAAGATACAAACAATACCTTTTTACCATTCATAAACGCTTTCTTTTGTTTATCTGAAAAACATAGCTGCAAAAGTACAAAAATTATGCTGATTAGCTGTATTTGTAGTATTTTTGCACCCTTTTGTACCTGTATATGAAGATTTTCGACCGTAAAAAAGAACTCAATGCCTTTAGTTTGGAGGAGCGCAGAAAAGACCGCACCATTGGTCTTGTCCCCACTATGGGCGCATTGCACTCCGGTCATATTTCATTGGTAAAAAAAGCCTTGGCCGAAAATGATTTTGTGATAGTCAGCATTTTCGTAAATCCCACCCAATTCGACAAAAAGGATGATTTGGAAAAATATCCGAGAACTTTCCAAAAAGATGTAAGCCTTTTAAAAGAAGTATCTGAAAACATAGTTGTTTTTGCACCTACGGTAGATGAGATTTATGCCGGAAACCTTAAATCCGAATCTTACGAGTTCGATGGGTTGGACAAAGTAATGGAAGGCGAATTTAGAACAGGACATTTTGACGGTGTCGGCACTATTGTGGAGCTTTTGCTGCGAACTGCCGAACCTAACAAAGCCTATTTTGGAGAAAAAGATTTTCAGCAATTACAGATAATCCGAAAAATGGCCGAAACAAAAGACCTTCCATATACCATAGTAGGATGCGCCATTGAGAGGGAACCCCATGGACTTGCCATGAGTTCCCGAAACGAAAGGCTCTCTAAAGAAACCCGCGAACAGGCCAGTTTCATTTACAAAACCTTACAGACTGCCAAAGCTAAAATTGGCACGAAAAGTGTTAAAGATATTACGGATTGGGTCACTTCTGAATTTGAAAAACAACCCTTGTTCGATTTGGAGTATTTTGAAATAGCCGATGAAAACACATTGACACCCGCTTTAAAAATTCAGGACAACCAAAAATATAGGGCGTTCATTGCCGTTTATGCGGATGGCGTTCGCCTAATTGATAATCTAAGATTGAATTGATATTTTTGCACCATGCAAGTAGAAGTCGTAAAATCTAAAATTCACCGAGTAAAAGTTACCGGGGCAGACCTAAATTATATAGGAAGCATTACCATTGATGAAGATCTTATGGATGCCGCCAATATTATTAGAGGCGAGAAAGTGCAGATCGTGAACAACAACAACGGCGAACGATTGGAAACTTATGCCATTCCCGGACCAAGAGGTTCCGGTGAGTTGACATTGAACGGTGCCGCTGCCCGAAAAGTGGCGGTCGGCGACGTATTGATCCTAATTACCTACGCTTGGATGGATATCGAAGAAGCAAAAACATTTAATCCAGCATTGGTGTTCCCGAACGAGGAAAACAATCTACTCCAATAAATTTTGGGCAAATCCCTAAAAAAATTCCTTAAGATATTTGTACCCATTGGATTTGGGCTTTTCTTGGTTTGGTACTCCTACAACTCCACCACACCGGAAGAACGCAATCAAATTATCCATTACATTTCCAATGCAAGCCCATTCTGGGTGGTAATCTCCGTAATTATAGGCATACTGAGCCATATTTCCCGTGCCATTCGCTGGAAATATCTCTTGGAACCCATGGGTTACAGGCCAAAAACCTCAAATACCATATTTATTGTCCTTATATCCTATTTTGCCAACTTGGGCATTCCCCGTTCTGGTGAAATTTTAAGGGCAACAGCACTTACCACCTACGAAAAAGTTCCATTTGAAAAAGGTTTCGGTACAATCGTTACTGAAAGAGTAGTCGATTTACTGATGCTCTTGACCATCATTATGACCACCTTGGTGCTCCAAACCGATTTTATCCTTGGCTTTTTAGAAGAAAAAGGAGTCAATTTCGTAGGCGCTATCGGTATTTTATTAGCAGGCATAATAGGTTTGTTCCTGGGGTCGTACATAATTCGCAAATCAAAATCCCCTTTGGCCCTTAAGCTAAAAGGGTTCCTCTCCGGCCTACAAGATGGTGTGCTCAGTGTTTTTAAAATGAAGAACAAATGGCCGTTTATCCTTCATACTCTTTTTATCTGGACCGCCTATTTTGGTATGTTCTGGGTCATTAAATATACTGTGGAAGAAACCATCCCGTTATCCTTGGGCGAACTATTGGTCGCTTTTGTCGCGGGAGCCTTCGCCATGTCCACAACCAATGGCGGAATAGGTCTGTACCCTATCGCCGTTAGTGCCGCATTGGGCATTTATGGAATAAGTTCTGTTTCTGGTGATGCCTTTGGCTGGATCATGTGGATCGCCCAAACTATTATGGTGGTTGTTTTTGGTACAATATCCTTTGTTGTATTACCGTTATTGAATAGAAATCGGTAAGCCCCAACCGCTAAAACTTAACCAATGAAAAAAAGTCTATTTTTACTGATAGGCCTTATTTGCCTGAACTCCAATGCCCAGGTAAAAAAAGAAATCTTTGAATCTTTCAAACTCCAGGAACGAAGGGACGTCTCCTATTATTTCCCCGAAGATTATTCCGATGACAAACTGTATCCGTTGATCGTGGTTCTCGATGCCGACTACCTTTTTGATTTGGTCGTTGCCAACGTTAAATTCCAAAGTCGATTGGACCGCATGCCCGAGGCCATCGTGGTTGGAATCCACCAAGCAGAAAACGATCTAAGATGGGAAGATTGCGATTATGATGAAGCCTCAGGATTACCGACCGAAAAAGGTAAAATGTTCTATGAGTTTTTGGGAACGGAATTAATTCCCTACATGGCCACCACATATAAAATTGCCCCCTTTAAAATGTTCGTTGGGTACGATATCACTGCGAATTTTGGCAACTTTTATTTGTTCAAGGACAATTCATTCTTTAACTCTTTTGTGAGTATCTCACCGGTACTGGCAACCGAAATGGAGAATCGTGTCCCCGAGCGTTTGTCCGCATTGGACCAAACTATTTTTTATAATCTAATTGTAGAAAAGGCGCCATCGGACGACAGACAGCGCATACTGCAAATGAACCACAGCATCAATTCCATAAAAAAAGAATCGTTGCACTATTTTTTTGATGAATACGAAGAGGCTGATCACGAATCCATTGCAGCTTACGGAATCAGCAAAGCATTCGATAACGTATTCAAAATATATAGACCAATAACCCCCGAGGAATACAAAACTGAGATTGTTACTTCCGAAGAGCCCGTATTTGACTACTTGGAAAACCGATACAACACCATTGAAGATCTATTTGGGTTTGAAAAACAAGTGGAACTCAACGATATTATGGCCATTTATGCCGCTTGCTTAAAAAAACAAGATTACGAATCCTTAAAGCCTTTGGCCGATCTATGTAAAAAAGAATTCCCAGAAACCATGATGGGATTTTATTTTGAAGCAGAACATTACGAATTTATCGGTGAGCCCAAAAAGGCATTTAAAGCGTTTGAAAAGGCGTTCCAAATGGAAGAAATCGACTTTTTGACCAAAGATTTGGCTCTGGACAAGATAGATGCTCTGAAAGCAGACTTTGGGTACTAAATTGATCGATTATTGGGTTATTAGATTATTGGGTATTGACCACTTGGAGTACTCGATCATACAACTCCAAGAATCTATTGCTCCGAAAATCCAAGAATCCAATTCGCAATTCCATATCTTTAGGCTCCTCATTTTATTTTGAATGGCCAAGACCAAAACAGCATTTTTTTGTCAAAATTGTGGAGCTCAATTCCCAAAATGGATCGGGCAATGTTCCTCTTGCAAGGAATGGAACACCATTGTAGAAGAAGTTGTCCAAAAAGAGGACAAAAAAGGGTGGAAAACAGATCGGCCCGCCAACACCTCCAATAAGCCGCTTCGTGTTTCCGAAATAACACAGGAAAAGGAACTCCGCTTGGACACCAAAGACCAAGAGTTCAACCGCGTGTTGGGCGGTGGATTGGTACCAGGGTCTTTAACCTTATTAGGAGGGGAACCCGGTATTGGAAAAAGTACCTTGTTGCTTCAGGTTGCGTTAAAACTGCCCTATAAAATACTTTATGTGTCGGGGGAGGAGAGTCAAAGACAAATTAAAATGCGAGCAGACCGTATTCAACCTAAGAGCGAGAATTGCTACATCCTTACCGAGACCAAAACACAAAATATATTCCAGCAGATTGCCTCTATTGAGCCCGATTTAGTGGTCATCGACTCTATTCAGACCCTGCACACGGATTATATCGAATCCGCTGCGGGGAGCATTTCCCAAATCCGGGAATGTACCGCGGAACTGATCAAATTTGCCAAGGAAAGTCATACTCCTGTTATTTTGGTAGGACACATCACCAAAGATGGAACTATTGCGGGCCCAAAGATTTTGGAGCATATGGTGGATACCGTTCTCCAGTTTGAAGGAGACCGCAATTATGTATATCGCATTCTCCGTTCCCTTAAAAACCGCTTCGGTTCCACTGCCGAACTGGGCATTTACGAAATGCAAGGAAGCGGCCTGCGTGAAGTAAACAATCCTTCTGAGGTTTTGATTTCCAAGAACGACGAAGATCTTAGTGGCACTGCAATAGCGGCCACGGTGGAAGGTATGCGACCCTTGTTGATAGAAATTCAGGCCTTGGTGAGTACAGCGGTCTACGGAACACCACAACGTTCCGCCACAGGTTTTAATGCCAAACGTTTGAACATGCTCTTGGCCGTTTTGGAAAAACGCGCAGGTTTTAAGTTAGGGGCAAAAGATGTTTTTTTAAACATCACCGGTGGAATATCCGTGGATGATCCTGCCATTGACCTGGCTGTTATGGCCGCCATCCTATCCAGCAATTCCGATATCGCCATAGAAAAAGGCGTTTGTTTTGCCGCAGAAGTCGGACTTGCGGGAGAAATTAGGCCGGTACAACGGGTAGATCAGCGCATTCTCGAAGCCGAAAAATTGGGCTTTTCCAAAATATTTGTCTCCAAAAACAACAAAATCGGCCTAAAACAATCCGGCATACAGATTCAAAAAGTATCCAAGATTGAGGACGTGGTTTCCCATTTGTTCGGGTAAACCTGTAATTGTAGGTTTCTTTCTATATTTAGGAAACTTTCAAACCGCACATGAAAAGATATTTCCCATTGACCTTATTGACGCTATTGACAGCTTGCTCAAACTTTGACAAAAACAAAGCCGACAAGCCCTATTTCACTTCTTGGGAGCATTATTTGGGCGACCCCGAACGCACACACTACTCCAATCTTGATCAAATTGACACAGCAAATGTTTCCCAACTAAAATTGGCATGGAGCTATAAGAGTGGTGGGCTTCAAGAAGGTAGAACAACACAGATTCAAACCAGTCCACTCATGGTTGATGGGGTTTTGTATGGCGTCAATGCCGCCATCGAGCTGTTTGCCCTCGATGCAACCACGGGCAAGGAAATCTGGAAATTCTCGCCAAAAACCAAGGATGAATCAGGTTTAGGACTTAATCGAGGCCTGAATTATTGGAAATCGGATGGAGAACATCCCGGCCGTATCTTTTTCTCATCGGGACCCAAACTTTATGCTGTCAATATAACATCCGGCAAGCCCATCTCCTCCTTTGGAAACAATGGCAGTATCGATTTAAGAGAGGGTCTGGTCAGAGATCCCAGCAAATTATCCGTGGTATCGAACACGCCCGGCGCAGTTTTTCAAAATATATTGATTCAAGGTACCCGAGTGGGCGAAGGTCCCGGTTCTTCACCTGGGCACATACGGGCATATGATGTGCTCACAGGTGAAATTTTGTGGACCTTCCATACCATTCCACAGCCGGGAGAGTTTGGTTATGATACTTGGCCAGCGGAAGCATATAAAAAAGTAGGGGGCGCCAATAGTTGGCCCGGTATGGCCTTGGACACCGGACAGGGCATTGTTTACATTCCCACAGGATCAGCAGCTTTTGATTGGTATGGGGGCGACCGTGAAGGTGCCAATCTTTTTGCCAATTCCCTTTTGGCGCTCAATGCCAATACAGGCGAACGAATTTGGCATTTTCAAATGGTGCATCATGATATTTGGGACCGTGATTTGCCCGCTCCTCCCAACTTAGTTGATATTCAACGGGATGGACAAACCATTCCTGCCGTAGCACAGGTCACCAAAAGTGGTCATGTGTTCGTATTCAACCGTATTACGGGAGAACCCTTGTTTCCTATCGAGGAAAAAACCTATCCCAGTTCCACATTGCTCGGTGAAAAGGCTTTTGAAACCCAACCCTTACCTCTAAAACCTGCTCCATTTGCACGTCAGATATTGACAGAAGACGATTTATATGCGCCCGACCGCACCGCATTTGTGGATGATTTGGTCTCAGGGAACAAAACTGAAAATACTCCTACGGTGCTTGAAAAGTTCAAGTCCATCACATCCAAGGGACAATTTATTCCCATGGATACCACAGGGGTCATTTTGTTCCCAGGTGCCGACGGGGGAGCTGAATGGGGTGGAGCTGCCCTCGACCCTCGTGATGGGGTGATGTACGTAAATACCAATGAAATGGCATGGATCATTAAAATGAAAGAGGTTGGTGGCGGCGCCGAAGGCTCCAGTGTAGGACAAAGTCTAGCACAAATCCACTGCGCCCGATGCCATGGCGGGGAACTGCAAGGTTTGGCCGGTATTCCGGCACTTCAGAATATAAAGTTGCGTTTGGAATCCGATTCCATAAAGACCATCATCCAAAAAGGGCGTGGCGCTATGCCGGGGATGCCCAATCTTTCGGCAGATGAAACCGATGCCATTACGGAATTTCTAATGGATATGGAACAAGCAAAAGATCACCGAGTGGAAAAAATAAATGTAGATGTGCCCTATTCGGTCGCTAGTTTCGCACGATTTAAAGATGATAGGGGCTATCCCGTAGTGAAACCACCATGGGGGACCCTGAATGCCATCGACCTCAACACTGGTGAGTATCTATGGACCGTGCCGTTGGGCCATGAGGAAAGTTTGCAGGACCCGAATGTGTCCGTTTCCGGACTCGAAAATTATGGCGGGCCTGTCATCACCAAAGGTGGAGTGCTATTTATTGCTGCCACCAAGGATGAAAAAATCCGTGCGTTCCATATGAAAACTGGGAAGCAACTTTGGGAAGATAAACTCCCCGCAGGCGGTTATGCCACTCCGATCACCTATCAAGTGGAGGGCAAACAATACCTTGTCATTTCATGCGGAGGCGGAAAAATGGGAACTGCTTCGGGTGATGAATATCGGGCATACGTCCTCGAGTAAATCTAAGGAGCAGGGTTAGGAATGGCGTTGTGTATCTCCTCAATGCCATCCAATACCTCATCGGAAAGGTCCACATCGATACTGGCGATGTTTTCCTTGAGTTGTTCCATAGTGGTAGCGCCAATGATATTGCTCGTTAAAAATGGTCGGGTATTTACAAATGCCAAGGCCATTTGAGCGAGGCTAAGATTGTGTGTCTTGGCCAGGTCAGCATATTTTTGTGTGGCCTGTGTAGCAGTTTCTCCACTATAGCGACTATAGTTCGGGAATAAGGTTATCCGTGCTTTTCTAGGTGGGATTTCGGTAAGGTATTTACCGCTCAGCACCCCAAATCCAAGAGGAGAGTACGCCATTAAACCAATTTGTTCCCTCATCGAAATTTCGGAAAGACCTACTTCAAAAAGTCGGTTAAGAAGGCTATACGGGTTCTGAATGGTGCGCATTCGGGGCAATCCTTGGTGGACTTTGCTCTCCTCCAAATAGCGCATGGTGCCCCAAGGGGTTTCGTTGGACAATCCTACGTGCCTAATCTTACCTTCGGCAATCAAATCTCGTAGCGTCTCCAAAACTTGGTGTATGTTGTCGTCCCAAACATCAACGGCATGGGCATTGTAACCTCTTTGACCAAAATAATTGGTATTCCTTTCTGGCCAATGGAGTTGAAACAGGTCAATATAATCGGTCTGTAATCGCCTTAGGCTTCCTTCTACCGCACTAACCAAAGCTTCTTTACTGAACCCGGTACTTCGAATATGGTTTGCGACCTGCCCCGGTCCTGCAATTTTTGAAGCCAAGACCACCCTATCCCGATTCCCTGTTTTTTTAAACCAATTCCCGATCAATTCTTCTGTAACGGCATATAATTCCTTTTTGGCCGGAACGGGATATAATTCTGCCGTATCAAAAAAGTTAACGCCTTGGTCTAGGGCATAGTCCATTTGCTCCTGCGCTTCCTCTTCATTGTTTTGGCGCCCCCAGGTCATGGTGCCCAAGCAAATTTTGCTGATTCGGATATCGGTATGCGGGATTCTGGTATACTTCATTTTTTACAAATTAGGACGGTTAACGATTGGGGCTCTCAAACCCAACCATCTTACTTTCTACCTTTAGAATAGCATTATTTTTCAACCTCCAATAAAATGGGGCAGTGATCACTATGTTTGGCTTCGGACAAGATCACGGAACGCTTTAACCGATCTTCCAAAGGATCGGCCACCATGCCATAATCCAAACGCCAGCCTTTGTTGTTGGCCCTGGCATTGGCGCGGTAACTCCACCAGGTGTAATTATCGGGTTCCTTATTAAAATGCCTAAAACTGTCTATAAAACCACTTTTCATAAAATTTCCGATCCATTCGCGTTCCACAGGTAAGAATCCCGATACGTTTTTGTTTCGGACAGGATCATGAATATCTATAGCTTCATGACAAATATTATAGTCTCCCAACACAATTAAATTGGGACGCTCTTTCCGAAGCTCATCTGCATATTTCTGAAAATCGTCCATATACGTCAATTTAAAATCCAGGCGATCCATATTGGTGCCGGATGGCAAGTACATGCTCATTATGGAAAGGTCTCCGTAGTCGGCTCGGATATTTCTTCCTTCATGATCCATGTAGTCGATACCCGTACCAAATTCCACATGGTCCGGCTCCTCTTTACAAAGTAAAGCCACGCCGCTATATCCTTTTTTTTGGGCGCTGAACCAATAATTATGGGAATATCCTGCCTCTTTAAAAACAGTAGTATCCAATTGCTCCTCCATGGCCTTGGTCTCCTGCAGGCAAACCACGTCAGGGCTCACCGTTTCCAACCATTCCACAAATCCTTTTTTAAGTGCTGCCCGAATACCGTTAACATTGTAGGATACAATTTTCATATACTCAATTTTGTTCAAAAATAGCTATTGTGAACGGCTCCTTAAAATTGAATTTACCTATGAATCTATCAATGGAATGAATTGATGTCCCTTTTTTTGATCTTTTCGTTTACTTTTAAGCCAAAAAGCTTCCTCATGACAGCTCTTGTTCTAATCGATGTCCAACGCGGACTACAAGAAATCGGGTTTTACGGCACAGAAAGAAACAATATGGATGCCGAGGAAAATTGCGGAAGGTTATTAACGTTCTTCAGGAAAAAACAATGGCCCATCTTCCATGTAAAACATAATTCCACCGACCTTGGTTCCCCTTTGCACCCAGGTAAAGTAAGTAACTCTTTTCATCCGGCCGTGGAACCTATGATCAATGAACCGATTTTTGAGAAAACGGTGAACAGTGCTTTTATTGGCACTGAACTGGAGGCTCGATTAAAAACAGAGCACATCACTAATTTAGTAATAGCGGGTCTAACGATAGAACATTGCATTTCCACCTCGGTAAGGATGGCGTCGAATTTAGGTTTTACCGTTATTTTGGTTTCCGATGCGACCGCTGCCTTCGATAAAATAGGACACGATGGCAACACATACGCTGCTGATGTTATTTTCCACGCAGAACTGGCCAACCTTAAAGATGAGTTCGCAACGATAAAGGATACCGACACCATATTGAAAGAACTTGATCATTAGTCCCTATTTTTACAACTCTAATAATTCTGTTATTCTTATGGTAAGATCAGCATCATTTTTTTTATTATGTTTCTTCCTTGCAATCATACAATTGTTCAGTCAGTCCGAACCGCTTAAAATTGGTATCGCAGGCCTCACGCATACCCATGTTCACTCGATTTTGGGCCGCGATGCCATTGGCGACATCAAAATTGTGGGCATTGCGGAACCGAATCGTAAGCTCGCCCAACAATATGCCGATCAACACGGGTTTTCCATGGATTTGGTGTACAACAGCCTAGAAGAAATGATTGCCGCCACCCAACCAGAGGCAGTAACCGCATTTGGCAACATATTCGATCATTTGGAAGTAGTTCAGACCTGTGCACCAAAAGGAATCCATGTTATGGTAGAAAAACCATTGGCGGTAAATATGCGACATGCCAAAAAAATGAAAGCGCTTGCACAAGAACACCGTATACATCTGCTCACCAATTACGAAACCACTTGGTATCCGACCAATCATAAAGCGAAAACCCTCTTGGACAATGGCGAAATTGGAGACCTTAAAAAAGTCGTTGTCCGCGATGGTCATCGCGGACCCGTAAAAATTGGGGTTAACGAAGAATTTCTGGAGTGGCTCCAAGATCCCGTGCTCAATGGCGGTGGTGCCCTCACCGATTTTGGCTGTTACGGGGCAAATCTTATGACGTGGCTATTACAAGGCAAAAAACCAAATACCGTTACCGCTGTTACCCAACAATTACAGGCGGAAAACAATCCCGAAGTAGATGATGATGCCGTTATAATTCTTACTTATGACGACTGCCAAGCGGTATTACAACCTTCTTGGAATTGGCCCATAGGCAGAAAGGACATGGAACTTTATGGCTTAACAGGTGCTATTTACGCAGATAACAGAAATACACTTCGGGTAAGAACTGCAAAAGGTTATGATGGCTACCAAGAAGAAATCTCAATCTTAGAAGAAAGACCTTATCCCTACAACGACCCATTTTCACTTTTGGTTGCTGTGGTGCGCGGTTCCGTTGAGTTAAACCCAAATGATCTAAACGCGCTCGAAAACAATATGACCGTAGTGGAAATATTGGATGCTGCACGCAAAAGTGCAAAAACGGGCAAAACCATCAAACTAAAAAAATAACCTCTACCAACATTTGTTTCCAATGAGAGTCTTTGTTTCCCTATTATGTGTATCACTGCCCTTACTTTTACTGGGCCAGATTTCCCCAAAAGACTCCATAACCCAATTGGATGAAATTATTCTAGTCCAGAACGCCGTTCCAAAAAAAGCCACGGGAATCACTCCTTCTTCAAAAATTGCCGGTCAAACCTTTGATCGTTTCAACCCCACGGACATCCCTTCTGCCATCAATCAGATTTCGGGCGTTTATATTTTATCGGGAGCCATCAACACCAACCGCATAACAGTTCGGGGCATTGGAGCAAGGACACCTTACGGAACCAATAAACTACGCATGTACTTTAATGGAATCCCTGTAACCAATGGTACCGGCTCTTCTACCATTGAAGCTTTCGATTTTGAAAATCTGGGTGCCATAGAGATCATAAAAGGACCTAAAGGCACTGCGTACGGCT
Source organism: Flagellimonas sp. ABD4_174 (assembly GCF_056160185.1). Taxonomy (NCBI): domain Bacteria; kingdom Pseudomonadati; phylum Bacteroidota; class Flavobacteriia; order Flavobacteriales; family Flavobacteriaceae; genus Flagellimonas; species Flagellimonas sp. ABD4_174. The sequence goes on along the minus strand of NZ_JBSWWP010000001.1, from coordinate 648,355 downwards.
CCAATCTTGGCGGAGCTTTTATTTTGGATACCAAGGCATCCATTGAAAATAAGACGCAATTGACCAATACGTTTTCGGTCGGCTCGTATAACATGGTAAAGGACAACCTAACATTTTCGCATGCAGAAGATGGTCTTAAACTAAGTTTAAGCTATAATCATTTGGAAACCGATGGGTTTCGCCAGAACAATGAATTTGAGCGTGATGGATTTTTACTGAACACACTATTCCGAACGGGAAGAAACAGTAGTTTGTCCTTTTTAATGAACTATATTGATTACACGGCCCATATTCCAAGCTCCATTAACCAAACGGATTTTGATGAGGACCCTACCCGTGCTGCATCAAACTGGCTGGCCGCAAAAGGATATGAAGCTAACAAATATGTTTTAACGGGTCTCTCGCATACGTATCGATTTTCACAACATCTTCAAAATACAACCAGTATTTTTTATTCCTATTTGGACCATTACGAACCAAGGCCATTCAATATTTTGGACGAATTCACCAATGGGTTTGGTTTTAGAACCGTTTTTGAAGGCGATCTTGGCAAGGTTCAATTTACTTTAGGGAGTGAATTCTATAAAGATGAATACCACTGGGGCACGTATCAAAATTTATATGAGGAAAACAATGGCAATGGCAGTTTACAGGGAACTCAACTTAATGACAATATAGAATTCCGTCGACAATTCAACCTTTTTGGAACGCTTACCTATCCCATTACCTCTGCATTTTTGGTACAGGCCGGTCTCAACTTGAACAAAACCCATTACGACTATAGGGATTTGTTCAACCAAGAAGCAGAAAACGCATCGGCAGAGCGTGATTTTGATGCTATTTTACTTCCAAACCTTGGACTCAACTACCAATTAAAAAATGGAAAGATCTATGCGAACATTAGTCGGGGTTTTTCCAATCCCAGTTTGGAAGAAACATTGACTCCCGAAGGCGTCATCAACCCGGATATTGCACAAGAAACAGGTATAAGTTATGAGTTGGGAAGTGAGTGGTCGCTGTTTGAAAAGAGACTTACGGCCAACATTGTCCTGTATCGAATGAAGGTAAAAAACCTTTTGGTGGCCCAACGCGTGGGAGAGGACCAATACATAGGAAGAAACGCAGGAAAAACACGTCACCAAGGTGTGGAACTCGACCTGCAATATTTGGGGAAATTATCCCCTAGTATTACATTTTCACCTTACGTAAGTTATACCTTGAACGACCATAGTTTTGTGGATTTTGTGGACAACGACAACGATTATTCTGGAAATCCGCTCACGGGAGTCCCTAAAAATCGCTTAAGTTCGGGTATCGATTTTCGCCATTCCAATGGATTGCTGCTCCATCTTACCCATCAGTTTGTAGACGAAATTCCTTTAACGGATGCCAATACGATCAACAGCGATTCCTTTAACGTATTCCATATAAAGTTGGGATTCCGCACTTCACTTTCACAGAACATCAGTTTGGGACTGAACGCAGGTGTCAACAATATTTTTGATATCAATTATGCTCAATCCATACTGATCAATGCGACTGGTTTTGGCGGGTCGCAACCAAGATACTTTTACCCGGGAAATGGTCGGAATTTATTTGGAGGGATACAATTAAACTATGTTTTTTAATATTTGATGCATGACACCTAGAATCGAAACCGTGCCGACCACATTTTTGATTGGCCAAAAAACGACAACATCTTTGGTCAGCGATAAGACCAGGGAACTTTGGCAAAGCTTCTCCCCAAGAAAAAAGGAAATAAAAAACTTGGCAAGTGAAGATCTATATTCCGTTGAAATCTATCCAGGTCCGGAATACTTTCAGCATTTTGACCCAACTATGGAGTTTGAAAAGTGGGCGGCCGTTGCCGTATCGGATTTTGATGAAATCCCGGAAAGCATGGATGTGCTAACCATCCCTTCGGGAGAATACGCTGTGTTTCACTACAGAGGAAAAACCAGTGAAGTCATGGAAATATTCAAGTACATTTATGGCGAGTGGTTCCCAACTTCTGGATTCACTATCGATCATAGGCCCCACTTTGCAGTAATGGGGAGTAAATACAAAGGAGAACATCCAGATTCCGAAGAAGATTTCTGGATACCGATCAAGAATACATAAAAAGATCATTGGAATTAATCCCAACAACAAAATTCAGTTAGACTAAAAAGGATGAAGGCAACAACAAATAGTATAGAATCCTTATCTTAGATTTTCCAATCTGCAATTAAACAATGAGGAAACTTGTTCCGTTTTTACTATTACTTCTATTTTTTTCTTGCAACGAGCAGGCAAAAAAAGACGTGAGCTCAATCGACCCCGTTAATTGGAACAACCGTATTGCTTCTATATCCACTAAAGATTCTTTATTGAACGGCACTTCCTACCTCTCCGTGTATTCCCAAATCTATAGCGAAACAGAGCATCGCACTCACAACCTTACGAGCACTATAAGCATGCGGAACACAAACCTACAGGACACCATTTACATCAAAAAAGCAGAATATTTTGACACCAAGGGCAATCCTATCCGAACGTATTTTGATGAGCCCATCTATATAAAGCCCATGGAAACCGTAGAGATCGTGATTGATGAGAAAGACCAATCGGGCGGAACCGGTGCCAATTTCCTTTTTCAATGGTCCATAAAACCCAATGCCCACGAACCCTATTTTGAGGGAGTGATGATATCCACATCCGGACAACAAGGGCTATCTTTCACCACCCAAGGACGACGCGTGGAATAAGGTTCACAGAGCTATCAAACTCCATCATAGTTTTACTGCATCAATTATAGTATATTGTATGTGATTTGCAGGCAAATCGCACACGATTCGTTTGCGCTTAACCCATTAATTATGTCCGACTTACAAATTGCCAAAGGTGTTTCTTTAAAACACATTTCCACCATTGCCGAAAAATTTGGGATCGATTCCGATAAAATTGAAATGTTCGGGAAATACAAGGCCAAACTACCTCTAAAGGCCATTAATAGGACCAAAGCCCAAAACAGTAACCTTATTTTGGTTTCGGCCATTTCCCCGACCCCTGCGGGCGAGGGAAAAACCACTATGTCCATTGGGCTTTCCGAAGGCTTGAACCGCTTGGGTAAAAAAACGACCGTGGTTCTACGGGAGCCTTCTTTAGGTCCTGTTTTTGGCATAAAAGGAGGCGCAACTGGGGGCGGTTATTCCCAAGTTTTGCCCATGGAGGACATCAACCTACATTTTACCGGTGATTTTGCAGCCATTGAAAAAGCGCACAATCTATTATCGGCAGTTATCGACAACAATATTCAAAGCAAGACCAACTCTGTACGATTGGACCCCAGGACCATAGGTTGGAAAAGGGTTATGGACATGAACGATCGTTCCCTCCGGCACATTATTGTAGGCTTGGGCGGTACAACTTCTGGTGTACCCCGCGAAACAGGTTTTGATATTACCGCTGCTTCCGAAATTATGGCCATCCTCTGCTTGGCCGAAAGCCTTAGCGACCTAAAAAAACGCTTGGGCAATATTTTTGTGGGCTACACCTTCGACAAAAAGCCGATCTACGCCAAAGATTTGAAGGCAGAAGGCGCCATGGCTGCTTTATTAAAAGATGCCATAAAACCCAACTTGGTTCAGACCATAGAGGGAAATCCCGCCATTATTCACGGTGGGCCTTTTGCGAACATTGCTCAAGGCACCAATTCTGTGATCGCCTCTTTAATGGGCATGTCGCATTCCGATTACACGGTAACCGAAGCTGGATTTGGTTTTGACCTTGGTGCCGAAAAATTCTTCGATATTAAATGCCAGAGTGCCGGCTTAACACCAAAAGCCGTAGTGCTCACTACAACTATTCGCGCGCTAAAATATCATGGGGGAGCAGATTTAAAAACCTTGACAGAACCCAATGTGGAAGCTTTAAAAAAAGGACTTCCGAATTTGGAAAAACACTTGGAGAACATAGCCAAGTTCAAGGTAATCCCTGTTATATCCATAAATAAGTTTGTATCCGACACAGATGAGGAGATTGCCGTGATCAAAGAATTGGCCAATTCCAAAGGAATTCGCGTAGCCGTTGCGAATGTTTGGGCCAAAGGCGGTGAAGGTGCAGAAGAGTTGGCCAAAGCAGTAATCGATATTGTAGAGTCCAACGATTCTAATTTTGCACCATTATATAATTGGAAATCCAGTGTAAAAGATAAAATCGCGACCATTGCCACCGAAATTTACGGTGCCGAGTATGTGGATTACACGGCCAAAGCCAAAGCCGACCTCAGAAAAATTTCTGATCTTGGATTGGATCAGCTGCCCGTTTGCATTGCCAAGACCCAAAAGTCTTTATCGGATAATCCCAAACTATTGGGCAGACCAAAAGACTTTATCATCACGGTCAGGGAAATAGAAATTGCCGTTGGTGCAGGTTTCTTGATCCCCATTACCGGAAATATTATGCGAATGCCCGGTTTGCCCGCTCATCCAGCTTCCGAAGGAATGGATATTAACGATGATGGTGAAATTACCGGATTGTTCTAGACCTTAAATCTTCTGCAACCAATAACGCATATCCACTTCCTTGGAGATGATTTCTTTCACTTCTGAAAGCTTGACGCGTTTTTGCTCCATGGTATCCCTGTGACGGATGGTTACCGTATCATCTTCCAATGTTTGATGATCAACGGTAACACAAAACGGTGTTCCCGCCGCGTCTTGGCGACGGTAGCGACGGCCTACGGCATCCTTTTCGTCATAATCCACATTGAAATCCCATTTCAATTCGTCCACCAATTTCTGGGCGACTTCGGGAAGTCCATCCCTTTTCAATAATGGGAGTACGGCGACCTTGTTCGGGGCCAGAACGGCCGGAATTTTAAGTACCGTACGTGTGGACCCGTTTTCCAATTCCTCCTCTTGCAAGGAGTTGGAGAACACCGCCAAGAACATACGATCCAACCCTATGGAAGTTTCCAATACATATGGAGTGTAGCTCTGGTTTTCTTCGTGGTCGAAATATTGTAGTTTTTTACCTGAATATTCTTCATGTTTCCCCAGATCAAAATCGGTACGAGAATGGATTCCCTCCAATTCCTTGAATCCGAATGGGAACTTGAACTCGATATCGGCCGCTGCATCTGCGTAGTGTGCCAATTTTTCGTGGTCGTGGAAACGATAGTTGTCTTCTCCCATGCCTAGGGAGAGGTGCCATTTCATGCGTTTTTCCTTCCAAGCTTCGTACCACTCCATTTGGGTGCCCGGTTTTATAAAGAACTGCATTTCCATCTGTTCGAATTCCCTCATCCGGAAAATAAACTGACGCGCTACGATCTCGTTACGGAAAGCTTTTCCTGTTTGGGCTATCCCAAACGGAATTTTCATTCTTCCAGTTTTCTGTACGTTCAAAAAATTGACAAAGATTCCTTGTGCAGTTTCTGGACGAAGGTACAGATCCATCGCGCTATCGGCAGAAGCGCCCAACTTGGTTCCGAACATCAAATTGAATTGCTTTACATCCGTCCAATTTTTAGATCCGGACAATGGACAGGCAATTTCGAGCTCTTCGATCAGTGCTTTTACATCGGCTAAATCTTCCTTTTCCAAAGACTGACCCATTCTTTTTAAAATGGAATCGGCTTTTTCTTGATAGCCCAAAACTCGATTGTTGGTGGCAAGGAATTGTTCTTTGTCAAAGCTATCGCCAAATCGTTTGGCGGCCTTGGTCACTTCTTTCTCGATTTTGGCCTCTATTTTGGCGACATAATCCTCGATAAGGACATCGGCACGATATCTTTTTTTGGAATCTTTATTATCAATCAACGGATCGTTGAAGGCATCCACGTGGCCCGAGGCTTTCCAAGTGGTAGGGTGCATAAATATGGCAGCATCGATGCCCACAATGTTCTCATTGAGCTGCACCATGGCTTTCCACCAATATTCGCGAATATTCTTTTTTAGCTCCGCACCGTTCTGACCGTAGTCGTAAACAGCACTAAGTCCATCATAAATTTCACTGGATTGGAATACGTACCCATATTCCTTTGCGTGTGAGATTACCTTCTTAAAAACGTCTTCTTGATTTGCCATTGGGCAAAAATAGAATTTTACCCAAAAAGAAATAAGCTATTTCAACTGAAATTCGGTGGAAGCCAACAATCTTTCGTCCTCAAATACATTAAGTGTGTAAATTCCCTCTTCCAAAGAACCTTCCGGAACGGTAATGGCATCGCAGATACTGATCTCTTTTCCGGTATATACGATTTCCACCTTTTTACTATAGGTATTCCCACTTACCGAAATGGTATTCGCGTTGTCCTCGACAACCCTCATGTTGGGGTCCAAAAATTGAAGGTAGAGTACTTTAATATCGCCTCTGGAACTTGCATCGCTCAGAATAGTAACGCAACCACGTAATTTTTCGATTACGGAAGCCTTATTGGTTTTGATAGGTCTTCCTGCCCTTAACCTAAATCCGCTACCTTCTGCATCTTGCAGCTTTAAATAGCTTTTTATTCGGAGTTCCCGGGTTAACTCTTTATTGGTTTCCCTGAGCAGGGATTCGGTTTGTTGCATGCTACTTGCCCTGCCACGGAGTTCTTCCAATTGCTTTATGGTCTCGTCGTACTTACTGGCCAACAAGCTATTGTTGTACCTAAGAAAATTATTCTTGAGCTTGAGGCTGTCAAAACGTAGCTCCAACTTTCTTAGCTCTTTTCGGGTTTCCTTTAATTTGGTAATGCTAAAATTTAAGCGTCCCACAGAATCCAAAAGTTGCTGAACCCTAAAGCGCGAGGTTTGGAGCTCGATTTCGTTAACCTCGTTTAAACCGGACAAACGATCCACCTCGGCCCGCATCAACGTCAAATCCTTTACCAAAAGTGACTTTTCTTCTTCTAAATAGATCATTTGGTTCTTGGACTGAGCGTAACTGTAATAAAAGGCTATTAGAATCCCCACGATTACCGCTACCAGAGCGGCAAAAATAATTTTATAATTGAAATTGTTATCTTGGGAGTTCATGGGGTTGACAATCTGCTCTAAAACATATATAAGTTTTGACACCAAAAAGGTTGGCTAAGATAATAAACGAGATTAACACCATCCTATTGCCAAGGGCATGTTTTGGATGTAATGCGCAATTATTTACCGAAGAGCATATTTTGTGTGCAGTTTGTCGACATGATGTGCCACTCACCGATCATAACTATCTGGAAGAAAATGAAGTGGACCACATATTTTATGGTAGAGTTCCCATAAAAAAGGCTGCTTCGTTCGTATTTTTCTCAAAAAATGGACCCATAAAAAATTTACTGCATTGGCTCAAGTATAAAAACCAAGAACAAATTGGTGGTTTTTTTGGGGATTGGTGCGGTTCACTTTTACAGCTACAGGAAGAACTTGATGATATTGAGGTTGTGATCCCTGTTCCCTTACATAACAAAAAACTTAACAAGCGCGGGTACAACCAAGTTGCGCTATTTGCCCGAACAATTGCAGATCGACTTGGTGTTGTTTACTGCGATGATTGGTTGATCAAGGTAAAAAACACAAAAACACAGACCAAAAAAGGCAGGCAGTGGCGCTGGGAAAGTTCCAAGGATGCCTTTCGCCTAGATTCGTCCAAAAAGTACACCTATAAACAAATATTGCTGGTCGACGATGTGATCACTACAGGGGCCACAATAGAATCCTGTGCCCAAACTCTTCTCCAACAACCGGGTATGGAAATTTCGGTATTGAGTATTGCTGTTGTTCCTGAGGGTTAAAATTTATTAATGCGACACACCAGTTTTTAAATAAGTTGTTTCTTTGTTGCACATTATTTTAGGCATGGTGCACTTAAAAAAACTGTTCGGACTCCTTTTCTTTGCTTTTATGACCTTGGCACTTTGGCAATGTGCCAAACGTGGTTCTCCGAGTGGCGGTCCAAAAGATGTAACCCCACCTAAACTTACGCGTACGGAACCAGAGAATTTTAGCACTAATTTCAAGGAAAAGAAAATTCGACTTTATTTTGATGAATTGATCAAGCTTCAAGATGTACAGAATCAATTAGTGGTATCTCCTCCATTTAAACATGCTGCGGAGATAAAGCCCCAAGGCACCCCCAGCAAGTTTATAGAGGTTACCATAAAGGATACACTTCGTGAAAATACGACGTACACCATCAATTTTGGGCAAAGTATCCAAGACAATAACGAAGGAAACCCCAATAGTTTTTTGAGCTACGTATTCTCTACAGGGGACTATATTGATTCCTTGACCTTATCCGGAGCGGTAAAAGATGCCGTAAACAGAAAAGCCGATGAATTTATCAGTGTTGTCCTCTACGAAATGGACAGTACCTATACCGATTCCACTATTTACAAAGAACCTCCTTTGTACATTACCAACACCGGGGATAGTTTGCCGCTCTTTGAATTAAGAAACCTAAAGGCCGGAAAATATGCCCTTTTTGGTTTAAAAGATGTAAACAAGAACAATATGTTCGATCAGGCCCAGGACAAAATTGGGTTTATCGAGGATACCATTACTATTCCGACCGATTCAATCTATTTGCTGAACCTATTTAAGGAAGAATTAAATTATAAAGCTTCGGTACCCAGTTTGGTGGCCAAGAACAAAATAATATTTGGGTATCAAGGCAATCAAACAGATATGGATATCAGTACTATTACTGCTCTTCCCGATTCCGTGAGCACAACTATTTTGAAAGAGCGGGACAAGGATACTTTAAATTTTTGGCTGACACCGACCGAATTGGATTCCATTGTTTTTCTGGTAAAAAACGACAAGGTCGAGGTTATCGACACCTTTACGGTAAAAATGCGCGACCTCGCCATAGATTCGTTAAAACTTTCTACTTCGGTAAACGGGAAAATTAATTTCGAGGATACTTTTAGCATTTTGGCCAATACGCCCTTGGTTACCCTGGACACCACACAAGTCTCCCTAAATGTAAGCGATTCTATTCCTGCCCCGTACAGTGCCTCTTTGGACACCATAAAAAACAAAATTGATTTTGATTTTGAAACAGAACCAAATCAAAATTATACGTTTACATTGTTGCCCGGGGCCATCACCGATTTCTTCGGGATACAGAACGACACCCTCTCATATAACCTTTCTACCGGTAGTTTTGCCGATTATGGAAATCTGCGCATGGTACTGGGAGGAGACGTAAGCTATCCTGTAATTGTTCAGCTCACCAACGAAAAAGGAGAAATTCAGCGAGAGATTTTGGCGCGCGAATCACAAATTTTTGAGTTCAACAACTTGCAACCTGGAAATTATGTTGCCAGAGTAATTTTGGATGAGAATGGCAATGGCAAAATGGATACGGGGAATTTTCTTAAAAAAATCCAACCGGAAAGGGTAAGTTATTATCCCGGAACTATTGAGATCAGAGCTAATTGGGAAAAAGAAGAAACTTTTATTTTATCAAATTAAAAGTGTCCCTGTCTTCCAAAAATTTTAATTTATTTCTTGTATTTTCAATGTGTTCCTTATGCAGTTTGGCATAAAGAATTTCTTCATTTCTCGAGAATGCCAACGGTTCGCCGAGCACATTATAAATTGCGGAATGTCCAGGATATTCAAAACCCAACTCATCGATTCCGCTCCGATTGACCCCGATACTGTAGGACATATTCTCTATGGCTCTTGCCTTTAAAAGTGTATCCCAGGCATTAATTCTCTTTTTTGGCCAGTTTGCAACATAAATGAGTATATCGTAGTTTTCGGTGTTCCTTGCCCAAACAGGAAACCGAAGATCATAACATATCATAGGACATATTTTAAATCCTTTGTACTCAAATATCAATTTTTGGTTTCCCGCTTTATAAACCTCATTTTCTCCCGCCAAGGTAAATGTGTGCCTTTTATTATAGGTGTACATTTCCTGATCTGGGGAAACAAAGAACAAACGGTTGTAAAATGCATCTTCTTCCCGACACACAATGCTTCCCATAACCGCCGCATTATTGTTTTGAGCAATAGTATGCATCCATTGTACAGTAATTTCGCTTTCTTCCTTTGCTATGACATCCGGATTCATGGTAAACCCGGTAGTGAACATTTCTGGTAGCACGATCAAATCCACATCATGCGAAATGCCTGCTATTTTATCCTCGAACATTTTTCTATTGGCTTCGGGTTTTTCCCAATGCAGATCGGTTTGGATCAATGCCAGGTTTATTGTGGGATACATCTAATATTTTTTTAGGAGTTCCTGCATTTCGGTGATGCCTTGTTCCAACACATGATCCATGGCTGTTTTACCCCTTGCATCCTTTACTGTGGCATCTGCGCCATTTTTAAGCAATAGTTCCGCCATATCTTTCCGGTTAAAGGTAACCGCATAAATTAGACAGGTAGCTCCCATCGCATTCTTTACATTTACACTGGCCCCTGCATTGATCAGAGTTTCTGCAATACCTGTATATCCTTTAAAGCAAACTCCCATTAGAGCGGTGTTTCCGGAACCGTCCAAAGCATCGACTTTGGCCCCTTTGTTCAGCAAGGACCGAACAATATCGCTATGTCCATAATACGCAGCCAAAAGCAATGGTGTTGATCCACGTTGATCTTGTGTTTCCAAGAGTACTGGATCGGTCTGCAATAGGCCTTCCACTCCTTGGAGATTTCCATTTCTTATATGGTTGAAGAGTTCTTCCTTCCTATTTTTAGTCATGCTGAAAGTTATAAAAAAACTGCCACAACCGTATGGGTCATGGCAGTATTGAAATTGATTTCCTTTTTCTGTTTATTATGTTTTAATTCAAATCAAATCGGTCTAAGTTCATCACCTTTGTCCATGCAGCCACAAAATCTTTTATGAATTTTGTTTTTGACCCGGACTCGGCATAAACCTCTGCTATTGCTCGTAAAATGGAGTTTGATCCAAATACCAAATCCACACGGGTACCCGACCATTTAAACTCACCGGTTTTTCGGTCAACGCCCTCGTATAATGATTTTTCTTCGTTGGCAGCTTTCCATTCCGTAGACATATCGAGAAGATTCACAAAGAAATCGTTGCTCAACACTCCAATATTCTCGGTAAAAACCCCGTGTCTCGACCCATCAAAATTGGCTCCAAGTACGCGCAAACCTCCAATAAGGGCGGTCATTTCCGGTACGGTAAGTGTCAACAATTGAGCTTTGTCCACCAATAAATGTTCTGCGGGAACTTTAACCCCATCCACCACATAGTTTCTAAATCCATCATAAGGCGTGTTCAAAAAGTCCACTGATTCTATTTCGGTCTGCTCTTGTTTTGCATCGTTACGACCTGGAGTAAACGGTACTTTGGTAGAAACACCAGCGTCCTCGGCTGCTTTTTCTATAGCGGCACTACCCCCCAAGACGATCATATCTGCAAGTGATATTTTTTTTCCGCCACCTGCATTCTTGTTGAATTCATCTTTGATTCCCTCCAAAACCTGTATGGTTTTATCGGTTCCTTTGTTTACTTCCCAGCTTTTCATAGGTTCCAAATTGATGCGGGCGCCGTTGGCTCCCCCACGTTTATCACCCCCTCGAAAAGTAGCTGCCGATGACCAAGCCGTGTAGACCAAATCGGATACTGAGAGATCGGAATCCAATATCTTCGTTTTCAACAATGCCACATCGGCATCATCGACCAAAGCATAGTCCACAGCGGGAATTGGGTCTTGCCAAATCAATTCTTCTTTGGGCACTTCTGGTCCAAGGAATCGGGAAACCGGTCCCATATCTCGGTGTGTCAGTTTAAACCACGCTCGGGCATAAGCCTCGGCAAAGGCCTGTGGGTCGTTGTAGAATTTTCGTGAAATCTTCTCATATGCAGGATCAAAACGCAAGGACAGGTCCGTTGTCAACATAGTGGGTTTTCTATTGGGGCCTCCAAAAGGATCAGGAATAATGGCCTCGGCATTTGCCGCTACCCATTGGTGAGCACCGGCAGGGCTTTTGGTCAGTTCCCAATCATACTCGAACAAGAATTTGAAGAAATCGTTGCTCCACTGTACAGGGGTAGATGTCCAAATTACTTCCAACCCAGAAGTAAAGGCGTCTGGACCTTTTCCTGAACCGTTCATATTTTCCCAGCCAAAGCCTTGCGATGCCAAATCTGCTGCTTCTGGGTCTGCATCCATATCCACTTTTGCGCCATCACCATTACCGTGTGTTTTACCTATGGTATGCCCACCGGCAATCAATGCCACGGTCTCTTCGTCGTTCATTGCCATTCGCTCAAACGTCTCTCGGATGTCGTGTGCGGCAGCTACTGGATCGGGATTGCCATCCGGACCTTCTGGATTTACGTAGATCAATCCCATTTGTACTGCGGCCAATGGATTTTCTATTTCTCGCTCCTCTTTATTATGTTGGTAGCGACTGTTCGGGGCATCACTCAATGCCAACCATTCAGTTTCGTTCCCCCAGTAAACATCTTGGTCCGGTTCCCATACATCTTCTCGACCTCCGGCAAAACCAAAGGTGCGGAAACCTGTGGATTCCAAGGCGACGTTCCCTGCTAATATCATAAGGTCCGCCCACGATATTTTCTGGCCGTATTTTTGTTTAATGGGCCATAACAAGCGTCGAGCCTTGTCCAAACTCACGTTGTCGGGCCAGGAGTTCAATGGAGCAAATCTTTGTTGCCCTCGGCCTCCTCCTCCACGTCCATCTTGCACTCTATAGGTTCCGGCACTATGCCATGCCATTCGAATAAACAAACCGGCATAACTGCCAAAGTCGGCAGGCCACCAATCCTGTGAATCGGTCATAAGATCTTTTAGATCTTTTTTGAGAGCTGAATAGTCCAGCTTCTTAAATTCTTCGGCGTAATTAAAATCTTTTCCATGTGGGTTCGATTTTTCTGAGTGTTGGCTCAAAAGTTCCAACCTTAATCGATTAGGCCACCAATCTTCATTCTGCGTACCTCCACCGGCAACTTCACTTAAAAAAGGACATTGACTTGCATCTGCCCCATTAGCCATTTCTTTACTCATGATGATATTGTTTTTTAAAGGTTTTTCGGATTACTAAAATTACAAAAAGTAGATCTCTAATCATAGACGTTTAATATTAAAATACTATTAAATCATAACTGTTCTCTATCCTTATTGATTCATTATATGTAAAGTTTAGCTCATATGCTTTTCTTAACAATTATTGTGAAAGTCTTTCCTGTAAACGACTTACGCGTTTTCTACCTTTGAATTGAATACAAAAAACAACAGATATGAAAAAAATAAAATCAGTGATCGTTGTGGCCTTGATGTTTATTGGAACAAGTGCTATAGCCCAGAACAGTAAGGACAGAAAGATTATGGCCGATGCGGAGAGGGCCAAAACAACCCTATTGGAAACCAGTCCTGCTTTGGACCAGTTTTTTGAAGAATCCGCAGGTTACGTTATTTTTCCCAATGTTGGAAAAGGAGGATTTATTATTGGCGGGGCATCGGGCAATGGTGTGGTCTATGAAGACGGTGATGCCGTGGGCATGGCAAATCTTAAAAAATTGAATATCGGGCTACAGGCTGGTGGACAGGCTATTATTGAAGTTATTTTCTTTGAAACCGAAGTGGACCTGCAACGTTTTAAAACCGAGAAGTTCCAGTTTGCGGCAGAAACTTCTGCTGTGGCCCTAAAATCCGGAATTGCCTTCGAGGCCAAATACAAAGACGGTGTAGCCGTTTTTGCACTTCCGAAGGCCGGTCTTATGGCAGATGCATCGGTCGGTGGACAAAAATTTAAGTATACGGCTTTCTAAACAGTTTACTCCCTAATCCCCGGGGAAAAATCCTCGGGGGCATTTTGGGGCGTTTTAATGGTTCCTGCATCTCCCGAATCGTTAAAAATGGTCCATTCACCAAAGGTGAAGATGGGACTGCCCAACAAAATATCAGAATTTCGAACGGCACGCCCATCTTCAAACTCATGATCGGTGCCTGTTCCATCCTCTCCAATTACTCCAAACACATCGATTACCTCGCCAAAAGGATCAACCAATTCCAGATTATCATCCCCATTAGAGTCTGCCGGGCTATTGGTGGACACGCCCAAGTCTGGTGCAAAGCCGTAAACCAGCTCAAATTCTTCCGCATTAGGCGAAATGACCAAAGTACTTTCCGGACCAATAACAACGCCCGACAAATCAATAGTGGAGCTAACTTCTGTATTATCGTTAGTGTATCGTCGGAGTGTCCACAGGTTTAAGTCCAATGGTTCCAAAGCGGAATTGTACAGTTCTACAAACCGAGCTTTTGAATTATTGTCCGGGTCTGCCAATTCGGAAATAAATATTTGATCAGAGGTGAACTCGGTAATAATTTCCGGGCAACGCTCTTCTGTAAAGTTTATATCTTCCAAAGTGCGAATGATCAATTTCGGAACATCTCCATCCTTGGTTAAAACCCCTGTCAGAACTCCATTCGTTTCGGGCAAAATTTCAGATTGAAAATCGGCATAACCACTATTCACAAGCATAATCTCATTTTCTTCACAATCCTGTAAGGTTCGTTCCGTTTCCTCTTGTGCAATGGCAAAGGTTTCTCCCAGAGTTTCTTCAGCAAATTCAACACTTTTTAATTGTACCAAAATGTTTGATGTGAGGCTATCGGTTTCAGGAATGTTGACCACCAGAGGTTCTGGAACTCCGTCACCATCACAAGAAACTAAAAGATGCTCAAATACTTTTCCCGAGGGCAATCTTCCTATCGAAAGATTTCCGAAAGAAGAAAAAACACTGCCTATTCGGATATTGTTGCCCTTTTTGCTCAAATAAAGACCTTTTAATTTTACATATACTTTACTCCCTAATGGGAATTTTAAATGCGATTCCCTCAAATCCATTTCCAATTGAATTCCTTTGGACGGATTGCTCAATGCATCTTGCAGATAAAGCTCTCCGAAAAAGTTCCCAGCCCGGTCAGATGAAATCACGTAGCCTTCCAAAATCAAATCCTCTTGAATTTGGACTACCTCTTCTTGCACCAACGAATCCAAGTCTTCAAAGGAGATGTTGGCGGCCATATCGGTCTCACAATTACTGCCAATTTCATCAAACTCTCTGCCATCAACACAACCTAAAAGAGTCATTGATCCAATAATAATGGTTTTAAACAGTACATTTTTCATAAGTAGGATTTAAAAGCTAATGGCTAAGTTCAAGAAATAGGTCCTCCCGTAACTGTACCAATATTTGGGTGCAAAAGAGGGAGAGCCGCTTTGATCATCTTGTTTCAACTGACCAAAATTTCCATTCCTGCTCTGCTCGTAACCGCCAGTTCGGAAAACTGAATCAAAAACATTGTTGATGCTGGCAAAAAAGCTAATGTACTTTCCATCAACGAGCCAAGATTTACCTCCGACCAGATTGAGCAAATAGATATCATCAAGCTTATTTTGCTTTAGCAATTTGGCTACATTTTCCTCCGTAGCATCGGAAAAGGTTTCACCGGTTTCCGGGTCTATTAAAAAACTTGAAGTTCTGGTAATTGTGGACAGATTGATGTAATTATTGGTGAGAAAATTGGTGGTTCCGCTTATCCACCAATACTTTGGAGCTCTGTAGGAAACTCCCAGCGCAAATGCTGTCTGGGGTCCCTGGGCCAATTTTAGGTCTTTAAGGGTGGCAACGCCCAAGTCAATATTTCCTTCTGGCGCTATCAGGTCTTCCTCAGCACCTGCAGTATCAAAATTAATTTGGACAGATGGGTCGCTGGCGTACACATAATGCCCCAAATTTCCGGCAGCGGTCAATTTTACCGTAGATGATGCCTCGTACTCGAAGCCAAACTCAATGCCTTTATGTAGCCTATCCAATCCCGTGATCACCTCCTGTACAAAATCGGAACCGAGTCCTGAATCCACAAAAAAGAAATTGATATCCGTGGTATGCTGGAATCTTGTGTAAAACGCACTGATTCGTCCTGTTAAGCTTGGTAAGCGCACAAAATAGCTCAAATCTACACTGCTTACCAACTCTTTCTGAAGCTCAGGAACTATTTCGTTGTTTTCCCTTGGGTTGATGAATATATTTTGAACAATAGGTGACCGTTCCACCATGGCTGCATTTGCAGCAAACCAATGCCTCCCCGTTAAGAAATAGGTAAATCCTCCTTTGTAGGCCAAATTGGAAAATGCTATTTTCTCGCCCGTTCCAAAGGAATTTTCCAAATAGCGCTCGTTTTTGAAAAGACCATTACGTTGCACATTAAAGTTGGAGTACGAGGCGGAAGCAAATCCATTCCACTTTTTGGCATTAAGTTTCACCTGTGCAAATCCTTCCAGCTGCGAGGCATCTAAATTGTAATGGTAATTGAATTTTTCACCTTCAGTTTTCTGTAATTCTCCATCGACATGGTTCAATGTACTGGAAAAGGTATCCATATCCTCATGATAACTGGCTCCCAACAGATCTTGAATCTCTGCATAATTTTCTGATGATGTGGATCTAAAATTTCCACCAAATCCCAGTTTAATGAAATCTCTCAATGTATAATTGAAGCTAGTGGCTGCAGAAATAGTTGTGTTGTGAGCAATATCATCATAAAGCAGGTAAGCTGCTTTTTCTCCATTGTTACTGTTAGCCGTGTAGAGTTGTCCCCAATCCAATTGCGGGTTTTCCAAAAAGGCTTCTCTTGCCAAGTTGGCATTTATAAAGTCCGCTCCAATGGAACTGTTGATGTGGTAGCTGGGCAAATAGCGATAGTAGGTCGGGTCGGGATTCGGCGCATTGTAATAGCCAAGTCTGCTTCTGGAATTGATCCCCGTTTGATAGGCAAGTCCAATATTCCAATCGATTTTATTCTTATCCAATGCATAGTTCAAGAGAAACAACGGTTCAAAAACCTCACGTTCCCTAGAATTCCTGATTTTTCCATCCTGTTTTCCCCAATACGGATTGTACTGGTTGCCCCTCAAATCAAAAACCTCCTCCGTTAAGGCTGAAGAACGTCCGCGCCGGTTAGGTGCCAAAATTGAGGTAAATGTGATGCTATTTTGTGGGTTGAACTGGTACTCTATTGCTCCAAAAACTGAATAAGCATCGTACAACGTACCATCTACAAAGCCCTCTTTGGCCCACCGCCGCGAAACGGATACCGAATAAGCCAATCCGCTCGGTTTTTCTCCTGAGTTATAAGTGGCCATAAGTCTACCGCGATAGGTACGATTGGAAGCTGACGAAGATAAGCGTAGGCCTGGACGCATAACAGAGGGCCGGGTGTTGATATTGGTATTTCCCAAAATGCCCCCAAATGTATAGGGATCGAAGGTTAGACCATTGGTAAATTCTTGATTTCGTACCGCATCATTAAGTCCGCCCCAATTGTTCCATTGCGGCCTCCCATCAAAAAATTTATTCACTGGAATACCATTAATGAGCACTTGTCCATTTCTGGAATCGTAACCTCGTACCTTAAAAAATGCTTGACCAAAATCAAAAGCGGCACGGTTCAAGAAAATATCGCGTGTAGATTGCAATAATCCCATGGAAGTGGAAACGGATTCAGCATCATCGGACAGGTCGCCATCGGTAAGCGAAATCAAATTATCCGTTTGCTCGTGAGCAATATCCCGTTCGAGATAAATCAGCCCTAAATCAATCGGGTTTCCTTCCAAATAGACCGAAAATCGCTTCGATATAAAATCCAAAGCTGAAATACGGAGCATTTGGTCTCCGGATTTGGACAAGGTAATTTCAAAGGCTCCGTTCTTGTTTGTCTCAAATTCTTGTGAAGTGTTTTCCAATGTAATTATACCATTGGAAATGGGCACATTCGAACCCTTTTCCATTAATTGTCCTGTAATTCGAGTACTTTGTTGTGCATACAGCAATTCACAACAACAAAGCACGGCCACTACTATGGCTAGCCTCATAGCGTATTGTAGGTTAATTAAGAAAAAAGGGGTTGTAATTGCTGTACAAACTGCGGAAAAGCGAACAATTCTACATATTTTAGCTGCAAAATCAAAATAAAATGCGATTATTAATATGCCTACTTGTATTAATATCGACCTCACTGTATGGACAAAAGTCCAAGGCTTACACCTTAAGAACAATTGCTTTTTACAACTGTGAAAACCTGTTCGATACGGTAAACGACTCCCTTACTTTTGATGACGACCGCACCCCGGAAGGACGGTACAACTGGACAGAAGAGCGCTACATGCAAAAGGTGGAAAACCTATCCAAGGTCATTTCCAAAATTGGTTATGAGACGTCCAAAACATCTCCAGATATTATTGGTCTCTGCGAGGTTGAAAATCTGGATGTGCTTGAAGATTTGGTGCAACATCCCAACTTGCGGGAAAAGGATTATGGCATTATTCATTTTGATTCGCCCGATGAACGTGGAATTGATGTTGCCCTACTTTACAAAAAGGCTTCTTTTATTCCATCGTCGCTCAAAAGTCATAGGCTTTTGTTGTTTGATGACATGGGGGAACGGGAATATACCCGTGATCAGTTGGTAGTCGGCGGCACCATGGATCAAGAAGAAGTCTATTTTATTGTGAACCATTGGCCCTCCCGAAGGGGTGGTGCTACCAAAAGTCAGCCATTTCGGGTACGGGCGGCCTTGCTCAATAAGCGCATCATAGATTCCATTCAAAAATTGGATTTGGATGCTAAAATTATTGCCATGGGAGACCTAAACGATGACCCCATTGATGACAGTTTGAAAAAAATACTGAAAACAAAAGTCAAAAAAGACCAATTGGACAGCACGAGCCTTTACAATCCGATGGAGGCCATGTTTAAGAAAGGCGTTGGCTCTTTAGCATACCGAGATAAATGGAACTTGTTCGACCAAATCTTTTTTACATCCAATTTGGTGACCGAAGACCGAACTAGGCTCACATTCTGGAAAGCCGGAATCTTTGCGCCAGAATTCATCCGAACCGACAAAGGAAGGTTCAAGGGTTATCCATGGCGCACATACTCTGGCGGCACCTATACGGCTGGATACAGCGACCACTTTCCTGCGTATTTGTTTTTGTTGAAGGAGGTACGGTGATGGATTTCCTGTTAACTGTTACATCGTGTCCTTCGGCTTCGCCCAGGATAAACCACAACCGAATGTTTTGAGCACTTTTCGACTGTGCTCAAGGTGACAAAATATTTCACATGCCTTGTAG
Organism: Flagellimonas sp. ABD4_174; assembly: GCF_056160185.1. Classification (NCBI taxonomy): domain Bacteria; kingdom Pseudomonadati; phylum Bacteroidota; class Flavobacteriia; order Flavobacteriales; family Flavobacteriaceae; genus Flagellimonas; species Flagellimonas sp. ABD4_174. The sequence goes on along the minus strand of NZ_JBSWWP010000001.1, from coordinate 629,240 downwards.
ATTCCTACTTTAGCAATGACATCATAACATTTTTAAGCAAACCACTGCCCCCAAGGAATACGGCTTAAAATCAATAACAAGCCCAGTCCGTAGAAAATGGAAATGGTCTTGAATTTTTTATTGCTCTCCATAAATTTTTTGTGGCGGGACCAACCAATGGTGATCAACACCAATGCTATAATGTTGGTGAATGGATGCTCTACCGCCAATAAGCGCGCAGGAGCGTTAAGCCCGCTCATACCCAAGGTCTGTATGGCCTTAAGACCGTTTGTTGAGGTAAAGTACAATAAAAGTCCGACCAATAGCTGAATGTGGCTCAGTATTAGTGCAAATAGGCTTACACGAAGGTCCTTTTGCATAGTAAAGTCCTTTTTGCCCAACCAGCCGGCAATGGCATTGACCACTGCGATTACCAAAACGGCCAAAACCACGTAGGCCAAATAAGAGTGTAGGTTTTTAATGATTTCCATAGGTATAGTTTGAGCTCCTAAAAATACGGAATTTTGGAGATAAAAAAAGCCCCTTGCAAAACAAGGGGCTTTTAATATTATGAAAAGAGTTTATTAGAAATCGTAACGCAAAGTAACGTTCCAAGTTCTACCCCATCCAAAGTAACCTTGGTTGGAAACGTTGATACCCTTATAAGTTTCATCGCCAGCTTCAACAGGATTATTTGTTGTTAAGCGAGAAATATAAATGTGATTCAATAGGTTATTAACGTTGGCTCTTATTTTCAATTGCTTTGTTTTGTTTGCGCCAAGAGGAACACTAAAAGTTGCACCGGCATCCATTAAGCTATATGCCGGTAATTTCAAGTTATCCTTAACAGCACCTACATCGGAATAAAGATCTCCGTAATATCTCCAGTCAGAATCAACAGAGAACATATCGTTAATTCTATAAGAGAAACCAAGACCACCAGAAGTTTGGGCCGCACCACCTACTTTTCCACCGTCATAATCAACAGTTTCAGTACTTAGGACATTTCTTTCCTCATCGGTAACTTGTGTTACTGCACTACCTTGGTATTTCCAGTCTCCAATAGATGCAAATCCATTGATGGAAAGACCTGGCATTGGTCTAAATTTAAAATCCAATTCAGCACCGGTATGCAATTGTTCTGTCCCAAAGTTTGTTTCGAATGTAACTACATCGTCAACAACGTCGGAGCTTGTAACCACCCTGTCTTTCCAAGAGGTTCTGTACAAGTTTATATTGGCAGAGAACATAGCGCTTGAAAAACCATAACCAGCTTCCAAACCAAGAATTTTCTCGTTCTCGGTCAATGGATTTACTTGGTTGGTAAAGTTCAAGTAAATGTTATCGTGATATGGCTGACGGTTATAATATCCTGCGTTTGCGTAGAAACTATGTTGGGATGTTGGCGTGTAGCTAAATCCTGCCTTGGCATTGTACCCGAAGTTGTTCACTTTTTCAGAATCCGTACCTGGCTCAATATCTGCTGGTAATGGCTCTCCTGTCCATTGAGATGACGTCCCATTGATCAAAGCTTCATCAGCATATTGATAGAAATCAAATCTTTGGTGGTACTGATTGGAAATAGAACCTTGGAAGAAGGTAGAGAATGTGTCCGTAGCGTATTCCAATTGTGTGAACAATCCACCGTAAGAGATGCGCTCATCGTTGCTATAAGCAATTTTTTGATCTTCAGGATAAGAATTAAAGGCAGCTGCCCATCCAGATGGTCTGAAGGATTCAGTAGCTATCACCTGCTTGTATGTACCAAAGGTACCATAAGATTCGTGGTTGTTGTTTTGGTCGATCAAACGAATGTTCTCTTGCCAAGAATCCAATCCGTGGAAATCTGAAACTACCCTAAAGTGTTTACCGTAGTATGTTCTTAAATCGAAACCTACATTCCAAGTTAAATTATCACTTAACTGTTTTTCAAAGTTTGAAATCAATCCGTACCAGTTGTGCAAGTTCATGGATGCACGGGTAACATAACCACCTCCTGCGGCGAAATATCCTCCTTCACCATTGGGCACACTTTGGTTGAATGCGTAGATTGCATCATAGTCAATTCGCCCTTCGGCCGTTCTGATACGGTCACCACGGTTTCCTGTTCCACCTCCATTACCCCAAGAGGCATAAAGTACTGTGGAAAGGTTAGCTGTTTCGCTAATAGTCCAGTCCCAGTTAAGGTTGGCCACAGGCTTGTGATAAAAGTTTCTTCTTTCGGTCAAGTATTGACCATTGTATGTACCCCAGTTGTTGTTATATCTTCTACCATACTCCAAATAATCTGAAATTGGCTTGGTAAAGTTTTGATCGTGGAACTGAGGAGCACCAGTTAGCAAAAAGTTGAAGTTATGTGAAGCACTTGGTCTGTAACCAACAGAAATAAAATACGTTTGTCCTTCTCCAAAGTTACCTTCGTTGTAACCATCACCTTGCCAGTGAGACAACATAACACTCATACCCCATCCTTTATCTGAAATACCTGTATTGTATCCAGCAGATGTTTTGATATAGTTATTGTTGGCAACAGTTGCATAACCAAATCCACCTTCGTTCATCTCAGTGGCCTTGGTCACAAAGTTTACGGTACCTCCTACTGAGGAGATAGCCAATTTTGAAGATCCCAAACCTCTTTGAATCTGGATACCTGAAGCAATATCATTGATTCCAGACCAGTTGGACCAGTACATTTTACCGTCTTCCATTCCGTTAATTGGCTGACCGTTCAAAAGGAAAGCTGTGTTATCTTGCTCAAATCCTCTCACCCTCATGTCGGTATCACCAAAACCTCCTGACTGACCAGATACATACACAGATGGCGTGTTTACCAAGGTCATGGTAACGTCTTGCGTACCTATTTTTTCTTGAATTGTTTTAATTGGCACGGAAGACACTGCAATCGGAGTCTGTCTATCTGTTGCAAGGTCAATAATTCCGGTACCTACAACAACAACCTCACCGAGTTCTTCTGCATCGGGCATTAGCGAAATAGTTCCTAAGCTACCAGAAGAAGAGAAAGGAATTGATTTGGAAACAAATCCTATATAAGATACGATCAATGTTCCTGAGCTTTGGTTTACTTCCAAAGTAAAGTTACCGTCGAAATCGGTAGATGTACCTGTCCTGGTTCCTTTAACCATTACAGTTGCTCCTGGTAACGGTCCGCCTAAATCCCCGTCGACAACCGTTCCAGTAAGAGTTCCTTGTGCAAATGCCATTGCTGAAACAAAAATAGCCGCAATAGCCAAGTAGAATCTTTTCATTTAATTCAGTGTTTAAGTGTTTTATTAGCCCTGCAAATGTGATCCATTTTTGGATTACACTCATTAAGCCAAAGTTAAAATCGATCAAATATAATTAACACTAAATTAACAAACAAAAATCCCTGACAAACAATTATTTACGGTTTTCACAACTATTTGAGAAGATAACGATCTACCCCTTAAAATAATGCAAAAGGTTCAGTGTAGAGCTGTCGTGTTTGCCGATTGTTGAATTTTCTATGTCGGATAAAATATTTTTTGCCAATTGCTTACCCAATTCAACACCCCATTGATCATAACTGAATATGTTCCAAATTACCCCTTGTACAAATATCTTGTGTTCGTACAGGGCCACTAGGGCACCCAAACTTTTTGGCGTAAGCTTATCTATTAAAATGGTATTTGTGGGTTTATTGCCCTCAAATATTTTAAAAGGAAGCAGTTCTTGGACTTTTCCCCCCGAGAGACCCTGCGTCTCCAATTCTTGCTTAACCTCATCCGATGTTTTCCCGTTCATCAGAGCTTCGGTCTGCGCAAAAAAGTTGGCCATTAATTTATTATGATGGTCCACATCACCGTGCAACGAATTCTTGAAACCGATAAAATCGGTCGGAATCAGTTTGGTGCCTTGATGTATCAGCTGGAAAAAAGCATGTTGTGAGTTGGTTCCCGGTTCTCCCCATATTATGGTGCCGGTTTCGTGACCTACCCGATTGCCCGACCTATCCATACTTTTTCCGTTGCTTTCCATAATCCCTTGCTGCAAGTATGCCGAAAAACGGTGAAGATATTGGGTGTAGGGAATAACGGCTTCGGTCTCCGCACCATAAAAATTGTTGTACCAAACACTGATCAGTGCCAGCACAACGGGGATATTATCCTTGAACGGTGTTTCCTTAAAATGAACATCCATTTCGTTGGCCCCGGTTAAAAGCTGCTCAAAATTCTCGTAACCCACGGAAAGGGCAATAGACAAACCTACGGCACTCCAAAGGGAAAACCTGCCCCCGACCCAATCCCACATGGGAAATACGTTCTCATCGGCGATACCGAACTCTTGTATCTTTTCAAGATTGGTCGACACGGCAACAAAATGATCGGCCACGTCTTTTTCCTTAGCGTTTTGTAGAAACCATCTTTTTATGGTCAGGGCGTTGCTCAAGGTTTCTTGAGTGGTAAACGATTTGGATACAATCACAAATAGTGTGGTCTCTGGATCAAGTTCCTTTAACACTTCGTGCACCAAATCACCATCCACATTACTTACAAAATGGATCTTAAGGTCGTTTTGATAAAACTTGAGTGCCTCGGTTACCATTACAGGCCCCAAATCCGAACCTCCAATACCAATGTTAACAACATCTGTAAAAGGTTTACCTGTATGCCCTTTTCGTTCACCGGAAATTACCGCATCGGAAAAGGATTTTATTTTATCCTTTACCTCAAAAACCTCATCTACAATATTTACTCCATCAACATAAATCTCCTCTCCTTTTTTTGCCCGCAAAGCGGTATGCAATACGGCGCGCCCTTCGGTCTGGTTGATAAGCTCTCCTTGGAAATAACTTTTTAAACTATCTTTTAAACCGACTTCCTCGGCCAGTTGCAACAACAACTCCAAGGTTTTATCGGAGATCCTATTTTTAGAATAGTCCACCAAAAAATCGTTCCATTGAATGGAAAGTTTTTTTCCACGTCCTTCTTCCGAAAACAGTTCCCTTAAATGTACTTCTTTGGTTTCTTGATAATGCTGTTGAAGTTTTTTCCAGGCGTTGGTAGCAGTAGGGTTGATTGTGGGTAGTGCCATTACTGGTTATATGATATTAGGGTTTCTTCAGATTCGAAAAGTGATGGATCGGCATATTCTATGCAATCCAATTGTTCTTTTAATGGTGAAATATGTGCCAGATAATCCGTACGCAACGAATCCGCTATGGGTTCTGCCGCGGGAAGTTTCTCTTTTAAGGGATCCACCTGTCTGCCATTTTTCCAAAAACGATAACAAACATGGGGGCCACCCGTATTACCGGTCATGCCCACCCATCCAATAACATCGCCTTGTCGGACAAACTCGCCCTTTTTTACTTTTTGGGCTTTCATGTGGAGGTATTGTGTGCTATAGGTCCCGTTATGCTTTATTTTAACATATTTTCCGTTGCCCCCTCTTCGAGTGGATTCCGTTACGGTACCGTCGGCAGTTGCCACAATTGGCGTACCTACCGGTGCGGCATAATCTGTTCCTTTATGTGGCCTAACTTTATAACCATAGTAAGCGATTCTACGCTTTAAGTTATATCTTGAGGAAAGCCTATATCCAAATTTTATCGGCGCCCTTAAAAAAGTGCTTCTTAAGTTATTGGCTTCCTGATCGTAATAATCCAAAATATTGTTTACCGTATCCGCTACATATGGGAAGGCATAGACTTCACGGCCTTTGTGTTCAAAAAGCGCCGCTTTTATGGGGCCACGGCCCGCGTAAACCGTATCGTTGATATAGCGTTCATCAAAAATCACTTTAAATTTATCGCCTTTTTCCAGTCTAAAAAAGTCAATGGTCCACGCATAAATTTCTGATAGACCGATGGTAACACCGTAATCTACCCCCAAGTTGTCCATAGCTTCCGATAAACTACTGGTTATAACTCCACCTACCTCTCTTTCCCTTAAGGTCACCTCCTTTTTGTTCTTGTAGGCCACAGCCGTATCCCGAAGGTCTACAACAGTATAATTGATCTTATCGTTCTGATATATAAAAACTTCGGCCACTTCCGAAGTATCTTTCGATTTTAAGATAACGTAGGGTTTACCAACCTGTATTTTGCGCACGTCGAAGGTGTCCCTAAAATTTTCTGATATAGTGGCAATCTTTGGATAGTCCACTTTGTTTTTGAGCATTAGCTCCCCAAAACTGTCCCCTCGGCGAACGGTGTCGTGGACTACTTTAAATTCTTTAAGATCAAAACCATAATGCAAGACCGGTGGTTTCACAATAGTTTCAACCGTTGCCACCTCTTCCAATGGTTCTCTTGTTTCTTTGCATGACACCAATACAACCATAAGTGTCAACATTGCCCCAATAATTCTATGCATTTCTATTCCTTGTATTCTACGTTTGCTGGGTTAAAAATATGATCCACCCATTGTTTACCCCACGTATCCAGTTCATAATCTGAGTACAAAGTTGGGAAAAATATTATTTTCTGAAAACTGGGGGGCAAATACTCTTTCCAATTTGTCCCTCCCGTGGCCTCTACATCCTTGCCTTCCTTGGCCAAATATCTATGGGCCGAGCCCATGTGCATTAAAGGCCAATTAACGTTGGCGTTCATATCCAACTCCTTTAACGCAGAGATCAATTCTTCATTGTTCCGCGATACCTCGGGCAATTGCAGATATTTATGATAAATAGTACTGTTCTTTACCGCGTTGGCAATTCGTAAAAGTCGTGGGGTATATCGCACCTCAAACTGTTTTAGGGTGAGTGTTTTCTCCCCAGTGGCCAAATCGGTGGCCCCTTTTTTCCAGTATACCTGCTCAAACAATTCTTCAATGATATTTTCTGATGAGAATGTGTCCCTTTGCGTGGAATGTACCAAATTTTCCAATGGTGTGGCGTAGAACTCTATCATCCTATACTGTGCGGACTGAAATCCACTTGCTGGCAACAAGGCCATCCGATATCTTAGGAACTGCTCCCGCTCCATCCCTTTGATCATTATACTGAATGAAGAGATGAGTGCTTTGAAATAACTGTTTATTCGCCGTGCCTTTTCGGTAAAAAAAAGTACATCCTGTGACCTGTCCTCTACAATTTGCTTTTGCTCATGAAGAATAAGTTTAAAATAAAGTTCCGTGATCTGGTGGTACATAATGAAGATTTCCTCGTCGGGAAAATGCGTTCTGGGCACCTGTAGACTGAGCAGGGTGTCCAAATGAATGTAATCCCAATAGGTGAGGTATTTTTGATAGAGCAGGCCGTCCAAGTACGAACTCAGGTCTTGGCCCGAATTTTTGAACTTTTCTTCTAGCTTGTTTATCTGGGAAGCGATTTTTGCATTCTTGTCCATTAATGCCTACTACTATTTCATTATTATTTTAAACTGGTTCTTTAAACCGTTGTAGCCATCCAAATCCGCTTTGAGCGAGCCTACGGCCAAATCCGCCTTGATCCTGATAGGAATTTTGTTCCAATCGTTTGATACCCAAAGAGTGAGACTCTCTTTTTCTTTAAAAACACGTCCGGACTGAACCAATGGCCTAAATTTAAGACATTCCACCTTTCCAAACTTGGTTCTGAGTATTTCTTTTCCCAAATATTTTAATTGAAACTTGAACACCCCATCATCATCAAACAACATATCCAGGTTTATGGCATCCCCGACCTCGAATTCTTCCAAATTGTAATTGCTCCTTAAAAAATATGAGGCAGATATCAAATCCTGTATTTGATCATGGATGGGAATATTCATTTTAGTGCCGTTCTTATTGTCTTTGAGTATGGCCTTGTCCTCCTTGTAATCAAAATCGATCTCGATATCCTTGGTATAGCCACCTTCATCAATCTTACGGATAAACTTGTAGGGTTTCCCATGATCAATATCAAAATAGCTTTCGTAGGTGTCGTCCACCTTAAAAAATATACTGGCAAAACCCGTTGTTTTTCCCCGGCCGACCACGTGGTACACAGGAACCCCGTTCAACGTATTGGTAGTTAGGTGCATTGTTGCATAACTCGCATTCAGGAATCCGTAGTGTATCCTAAACTTGAGCCATTCCCCTGGTTTAAAAGCTGGCCTGGGTTCTTGCCCATTTGCCGATATTGCCATTATGAGCAATAGTAAGGGCGTCAGTATCTTTTTCATAAACAATTAATTGATATAAAATTAGTAAAATAGCTTTAGGGGTTATGCTGTTTTACATATACTTAAACAAAACTTATTCCAAAATAGTATAACAAAAAAAGCCCAGTCTCGAGACTGGGCTTTTCCTAAATAACCAACCAAACTTTAAATTATGAAAAACCAATACTTAAAGTTATAAGGGAACCACCCCTTATGTGGGTGTAAAGATACGGCAGCATTTTGTAGGAAAAAGTGTTTTTAACGGACTTTAACTAAAGTCGCTAAGAATTGGTTGTTTTTGTTCTTGTTTTTGACAATTTTTTAAGATTGTCCAACATTTTATACAAGGGTTGCAATCAAAACCAATAGCCTACGCTCACAAAAAAATTACCGTTATCCACTTCGGGCGACCACGAATAATATAATTGGATCGGACCAAGAAAAGACTCAAAGCCATAACCCAGTCCAAAACCGATAAAATTAGGCTCCTCGAACCAATCTCCGGTCCTAAAAAGGTCATCGGCCACATTGGCAATGTTCGCGGAAAACAACATATGTTGTTTTGGCGCGAACCTATAGTCCAATCGGCCATAGCTCTTTACATAACTATTACCCGGTATGCTGAGAAAATCGTATCCGAAAAATGGTGTAAAATTGTTTACAAAATTATTCCCGAAACCTCCAAGGATAAAATCAAAAGTAGCTACAGAGGATGTTCCCAGTTTTACACCCCCCTCGGTCTCCAAGTTTAGGCTAAGATTATGGAACAATGAAAACACCCCGCCCAATTTAGCCTTGGCGACCGCAAATTCTTTAAAATTTTTGTTGTAATCGGAAGAAAAGGCATAAAAATGAAAATCCCCATCGAACAAAAGTCCCTTGGTCGGGAAATATTTATCGTCGTAAGTATCCAATTTAATCTGGGAATAAGCACTAAAATAATTGGAATTCTCAAAATTGCTCCTTCTATTGGCAGATTGGGATCCTTCTTCCGCCTCGGGGTCCACTTGGTTCAGTGTGCGTGTACTATAATTTATAAATTTATGTTCCGCCCCGATCACAAAGGCAAATTCCTCCTGTAGAACTGTTTGCAAATATACCTGGTTGGTAAGATCTGTCACATCTACATTGATCCGTTGGATATTGGGGTCGTCCGGAACATTAAAATTGCCCCGAATCAGGGAAAAATCGATATCTGCATCAAAATCGGTGAGTCTGGAATTTACCCCAAAACTCCAATAGTAGCCTTTATCCAAGTAATACTGCATATTGTACCGGATATGGTCCCCCAAAATAAAATCGAAGGATGCCACATCGTCTTTCATCAAAAAGTTTTTCTTGGTCAGGTTGATCAGGGCGGCACTTTTGTACAGGTCATCGTAATGTGCAGACATTTTGATGAACATTTTAGTTGGCTCTTCCTTAAGTTTTAAAATCAAGTCGGTGCCCAACCCATTTGAAACAAGGTCGTACCGAATGGCCTTAAAGTTACCCGTTGCAGAAAGATTGTTTATCCCTTGCTTTAAATCTTCAAAAGCAATCTTTTCCGATAAGTTGAACCTTAGTTTTCCTTTTATATAACCACGGGTATACCTATCGTTCCCCTCTATGATCATCCTATTAATGGTAAGGCTATCCATCAACTTAATGTTCTTTTTTGGTTTGGGTTCACTTTTTTGGGCCTCTGCAATCTGCACAAACTGGTCCATTTTGGCTCGTGCCGATATTTCGCCATTGTCAATGATCTCCCTGCCCCTTTCAAAATCGATTACGGAAAACTCATCTATATCGGGCCTAATATAAATGTCGGTTTTCTTGGATTTTGATTTCATGTCGTTTACCGTACGATAATTGTTGATCTGCAATAAAATTTCCGTAGCGGAAGAAAGTGATTCTCGCGTGGCCAAGTCGTGTTGAACATCTACTCCGATGATGATGTCGGCCCCCATTGCTTTTACATGATCAATAGGATAGTTGTTTACCACGCCTCCGTCAATTAAAATTTGCCCCTCTATCTCGGCCGGCTCAAACAAAGAAGGAAACGTTCCGCTGGCCACAATGGCCTCGGGCAAATACCCTTTGTCCAGCAAAATCTCCTCTCCAGTTTCCACATTGGTGGCCACACACAAAAATGGGATGGGCAATTTTCCAAAGTCTTGTACGTCCTTGACATGAAAAAGCAACTGCACCAGAAGATTGTAGATGTTCTGTCCACCCGAAATTGCCTGTGGAAACGATACTTTAAAGTTCTCAAATGGCAACGAAAGCGCATACCGTTCCGAATCTTCTTTTTCGTAAAAAGTTTTGGCGCCACGAGGTACATTGTCCTGTATAAGATCTGTAAAATCGGTACTCTTAAAAATGGAGTCCAGTTGATGTGCGGAATAGCCCGAGGCATATAGTGCACCAACAATGGCGCCCATGCTTGTTCCTCCGATATAATCGATTTGTACTCCCGCTTCTTCTAAAACTTTTAGTGTACCGATATGTGCCAAACCCTTTGCACCACCTCCACTTAGCACAAGCCCCACCTTGGGCGGTGTATTGTCCTTGGCACTTTGGGCCATGGCACATAAACCGACCATGGCAAATACTATTGTAATGATGAGACCTTTTTTATGCATGGTTATTTATGAAAGGTTTTATAGATTTTTTTTGCTTTTGATGCCCCCACGGATGCAGTTAAATTTTCGAGCGAGGCTTCCTTGATGCGTTTTACCGATTTAAAGCTTTTTAATAATTGTTGAGCCGTTTTTTCCCCAATTCCCTCAATGTTCACCAACTCGGAGTTAATGGCACCCTTGCTTCTTTTGTTTCTATGGTGGGTAATACCAAAACGGTGTGCCTCGTTCCTGAGCTGCTGAATAATTTTTAGGGATTCCGATCTTTTGTCCAAATAGAGCGGGACGGGGTCGTCTGGAAAATAGATCTCCTCCAAGCGTTTTGCAATGCCCACTATGGCAATTTTTCCTCTCAGGCCCAATACTTCGAGACTTTTTAATGCCGAGGACAATTGCCCTTTCCCCCCATCTATCACAATAAGCTGTGGCAGGGGCTCTTCTTCGCTGAGCAATCGTTTGTATCTCCTATGGACAACCTCTTCCATACTGGCAAAATCGTCGGGGCCCTCTACCGTTTTTATGTTAAAATGGCGATAATCTTTTTTAGAGGGCTTACCATCTTTAAAAACCACACATGCCGCCACAGGGTTACTGCCTTGAATATTGGAATTGTCAAAACATTCAATATGTCGAGGTTCTTCCGATAGGCGAAGATCTGTCTTCATTTGGGCCATGATCCGTTTGGTATGGCGATCTGGATCGGTTATTTTAATTTGCTTCAATTTATCCTGTCGATAAAAACGGGCGTTCCGTTCCGATAGATCCAATATCCTACGCTTATCCCCTAATTTGGGCAGAGTTACCTTTAAATCATCATCAACAGCAACGGCAAATGGAAGATAAATTTCTTTTGATCTTGAACTGAACCGTTGTCGAATCTCGGTAATAGCCAATTGCAGCAACTCCTCATCGGATTCTTCCAGTTTCTTTCTAATCTCCATGGTATGGGACCGGATTATGGCACCATGTGATAATTGCAAAAAATTGACATAACCATGGGTCTCATCAGAAATAATGGTGAACACATCTACATTGTTTATTTTCGGGTTCACCACTGTAGATTTTGCCTGATAATTCTCGAGTACTTCGATTTTATCTTTGACCCGTTGTGCCTTTTCAAATTCCATTTGCTCGGCATAGTCGGTCATTTGTTGCCTAAATGTCTGTATGGAGCTTTTTAGGTTTCCTTTGATAATCTGCCTAATATCCTCGATCTGGTTTAGGTATTCTTTTTCGCTCTGCAGCCCTTCACAAGGTCCCAAGCAATTTCCCAAGTGGTAATCCAAGCACACCTTATATTTTCCGGATCTTATCTTTTCTTCGGAAAGGTCATAATTACATGTCCTTAAAGGGTAAAGGCCCTTTACCAAATCCAACAACGTCCTAACTGTTTTCATGCTGGTGTAAGGCCCAAAATATTCGGACCCGTCCTTGATCAGCTTTCTTGTAGAAAAAACCCTGGGAAAACGCTCGTTCTTAATACAGATCCACGGGTAGGATTTATCATCCTTGAGCAGCACGTTGTAACGGGGCCGTAATTTTTTGATCAAATTGTTTTCCAGTAAAAGTGCGTCCGACTCCGTAGGGACTACAATATGTTTTATGGAGTCTATTTTCTTGACAAGCACCCTGGTTTTTCCATACTCTTGCTTTTTATTGAAATATGAAGAAACTCTCTTCTTAAGGTTCTTGGCCTTGCCCACATAGAGTATTTTACCATCTGTATCATAAAATTGATACACTCCGGGATTGTCAGGGAGTGCACTCAACTGTACTTTTAATGATGCTGATCTGGACATAAAAGCTTAAAAAATGGACCTCAAAGGATTTACAACAAAGTTATATTTTATAAATGGGGTTTATTGTTAAACTTGATCAATTCCTTATTTGGATCGACGCCTAAGGTATCTCAATGCACAAATGATAAAAATATAAATCGGAATTAAATTTGGTAACAATTTGCGAAGGATCAATAGATTGGGGTTTTTCCACAAATAAACTATGGAAAAACCCCAGTTCCATGTTAACAAACCAGTCCAATTTGTTAAACAGTTGCTAAATATTGTGTATTTCACCGATAAAATGTGCAGTTCATGGTATATTTTTCAATTGTTTTACTTACATTTAACGGTATAAAAACAATCCAATGGAAAACTATATCATTGTTTTGGGAATGTACTTGATTTTGATGCTGTTCTTCAAAATCTTTTTCTCCGTTGCAACAAAGGGAGAGTGATTTTTTTATAGTACCCCCAAATAACCCCTTAATCTTCAACAGTAAATGTTGAAACGTGAACTAAGAAAAAAATATAAAAATCTGAGGATGGGATTATCCCCGGCACAAGCCTCCGATTTTAGTTTGATTTTAGCAAACGAATTACTACAAATCCCGATTTGGGATTTTTTTTATTACCATACTTTTCTGAGTATGGAGGATAAAGTCGAAGTGGACACTCTTCCCTTGATCACCTTGCTACAGGGTAAGGACAAAAATATTGTTGTTCCCAAAGTTGCAGGCCCAAACTCCATGGAGAATTATCTGCTCACAGATAGCATAACGATCAAAAAAAGCCCTTACGGTGTTCCAGAGCCAATTGATGGCATAGAGATTCCGGAAAACAAAATTGATGTGGTGTTTGTTCCTTTATTGGCATTTGACACTACAGGAAACAGAGTGGGGTATGGCAAAGGATATTACGATGGCTTTTTGAACAAGTGCAGAAAAGAAACCGTAAAAATTGGCCTTTCCTTTTTTGGACCGGAAACGGAGCCTATTTCGGATATCAACACGAATGATGTGAAATTGGATTATTGTGTAACCCCGGAAAAGATTTACAAATTTTAATTGCCCAAATCTTCCCTTACCTCGTTGGCCTCATCGTTTTTCGGAAAGGCTTTTTTGTTGAACACTATTAAAATACCTACTCCTGTACTTATCGCAGTATCCGCTATATTAAAAACGGGTTCAAAAAAACGAAAACGTTGACCTCCCCAAGAAGGAACCCAACTAGGCCAGGTGGTATCCACTAAAGGAAAATAAAGCATATCCACCACTTTACCATGAAACAGGCTCCCGTAGGGCTCATTTGTAAAAAGTGTGGCCACCTGCCCGTTGCTGTGATCAAATATTATCCCGTAGAAAACCGAGTCTATTATATTACCTACAGCTCCGGCAAAAATCAAGGAAACTGCCAACACCAATGTTCTTGGCGATTGTTTTTTAATTATGTCCCAAAGCCAATATCCGATTCCCAAAACCGCAAAAATCCTGAAAATGGTCAACACCAATTTTCCGGTAGGCTCCGAAATTGGTAAAAGATCGCTCAATTTGGTTCCCCATGCAGCTCCTTCATTTTCTATAAATAGAATTTTGAACCAACTGAACACCTCATGTGATTCACCAAGCACAAAACTTGTTTTAATGAAGATTTTACTTATTTGATCCACGAGCAGAATCAAGAGAATGATGATAAGGGACTTTTTTAAACTCATACTTTTAATAAAGGATTGCAAAAATATGGATATTATTTTGTTTTTGTAAGGAAGATGTCCCCTTCTATGGTCTTAAGAACAAATAGATTATGTCCAAAGGGTATGGACTCACCATTTACTTTCCCATAAGTGCTCTCCGCAACTATTTCGCCCTTTGGTGTTGCCAGCAATATATCGCCTTTTTGTGTAGTTACGGTGACGGACTCCGAAACATCCTGCAACGTACAACGGCCATCGGACAAGGTTATATCCAAGTTTTCGTATTTGCCGCTGGAATACACATTGGTATTGGTTCCATAAACCGCAACATTCTTATACTCGGGCACGCGTACTTGCAAAGCAATGGAAACCACTTTATGCGCACTAAGCTTATCGTTCGGATCTACAAAAAGTGGCTGAAAATCGGCACCGATCATTACCGTGGTTCCGTTTTCTTTGATAGAGATCAATAAATCCTTGGCATATTCGCCCTCCATACTGGCGGAGACCTCTACCTCGTTGGAGGTTGTGGTCTGCAGATCAATTCTATAACAATACCGCGAATCGATCTGGATGGTTTCTGTTCTAGGGCCAATAAAAGCTTTTCTAACCAGTTTTTGCCCATGTACGTGCACGAGTGCAAAAAATACCGACAAAAACAACAACGCCCTCATAAAGAAAAAACGCCCTAAGGCGTTTTAATTATTTTTGCATGTTTTTCGCCTCAATACTCAATGTTGCATGGGGCACAAGCTTTAATCGCTCTTTATTGATAAGCTTTCCGGTAACTCGGCAAATTCCGTATGTTTTGTTCTCTATACGAAGTAAGGCGTTTTTAAGGTCGCGGATAAATTTTTCCTGACGTATGGCCAGTTGGGTATTCGCCTCTTTGCTCATGGTCTCCGAACCTTCTTCGAAAGCCTTGAACGTTGGCGAGGTATCGTCCGTGCCATTGTTACCATCGTTCATGTAAGAGCTTTTTAACAGCTCCAAGTGGTTTTTGGCCTTTTCTATTTTTTCCTCGATCAAGGTTCTGAATTCTGCAAGGTCTTTGTCGGAGTATCTTACTTTAGAATCTTCTGCCATTTTCTTAATGTTTTTGAATAAACAATTTTGTGTTCACTTCATCAAAGGTGATCGCTACACCTTCTTCAAGTTTCTCTTCAAAGTTGAGCTCGGCGGTCAGGGTTTCCGTTTTGATGTATTCTTCGTTACTGGAAACTGCATTTTCCACTAGGCCGTCCTTCAATATTTTAATATCAATTTTATCGGTTACCTCAAATCCGGACTCCTTGCGCAAGTTCTGGATTCGGTTAACAAGTTCCCTTGCAATACCCTCTTTTCTTAAGGTATCGTCTATCGTTACATCCAGGGCTACGGTCAAAGGACCTGAGCTGGCTACCAACCAACCTTCGATATCTTGGGAACTGATCTCTACATCGGTTAACTGTAAATTAACGGTTTTATTTTCCAATTGCAGCAATATTTCTCCTTCGCGTTCAAATTTTTGGATATCCTCTTGACCCAATTTTGATACTTCTGCTGCAATGGCCTTCATGTCCTTGCCGAATTTTGGACCCAACACCTTAAAGTTCGGCTTAATTTGTTTTACCAATACCCCTGAGGCATCATCCAGCATTTCGATCTCCTTTACATTTACTTCGGATTTTACCAAATTCGAGACTGCTTCGATATCGCTTCGCTGTTCATCATCCAAAACCGGTATCATTATTTTTTGAAGCGGCTGACGTACTTTTATTTTTTCTTTTTGACGGATTGAGAGCACCAAAGAAGATATCTTCTGTGCCAATTGCATTTTACGTTCCAAATCCTTGTTTACCATATTGGCATCAAAAACCGGAAAATCCGCCAAATGCACACTTTCAAAACCTTCTTTTTGCGTAGTGGCATCCAAATCCCGGTACAATTGATCCATAAAGAACGGGGCAATCGGTGCGGATAATTTAGCCACGGTGGACAAACAAGTATACAGTGTTTGATAGGCCGAAATCTTATCTTTTTGATAATCACCTTTCCAGAAACGTCTCCTGCTCAACCGCACATACCAGTTACTCAAATTTTCCTGTACATAATCCGAGATCATCCTAGCTGCACGGGTAGCTTCGTAGTCTTCGTAAGCCTCGTCCACATTTTTTATCAAGGTATGGAGTTCGGATAAGATCCACTGGTCGATTTCAGGTCTTTCAGTCAATGGAATATCGGTCTCGGAATAATCAAACTCGTCTATATTGGCATAAAGTGCCATAAAGGAATAGGTGTTGTAGAGTGTTCCAAAGAACTTTCGTTTTACCTCAACTACGCCTTCAATATCAAATTTTAGGTTATCCCAAGGGTTTGCATTGGAAATCATGTACCAGCGGGTAGCATCTGGGCCGTGTTCTGGCAATACCTCGAACGGATCTACGGCATTTCCCAACCGTTTGGACATTTTTTTGCCTTCCTTGTCAAGTACAAGTCCGTTGGAAACCACATTTTTATAGGCTATGCTATCAAAAACCATGGTAGCAATGGCATGCAATGTGTAGAACCATCCTCGCGTTTGGTCCACACCTTCGGCTATAAAGTTGGCCGGAAACGCAACTCCATCATCTATTAGTTCTTTGTTTTCGAAAGGATAATGCCATTGCGCATAGGGCATGGAGCCACTATCGAACCAAACATCGATCAAATCCGATTCGCGTTTCATGGGTTGCCCAGATGGTGATACCAAAGTAATACCATCCACAATGTTTTTGTGCAGATCGATCTTGTCATAGTTTTCCTCGGTCATGTCGCCCACTACAAAATCTTCGAAAACGTCTTTGTCCATCACTCCAGCTTCAACAGCCTTGGCCATTTCCGATTTAAGCTCTTCCACGGAACCAATGATAATTTCTTCCTTCCCATCTTCGGTACGCCAAATAGGCAAAGGTATTCCCCAATACCTTGATCGGGACAGGTTCCAATCGTTTGCATTGGCCAACCAGTTCCCAAAACGGCCTTCTCCTGTAGATTTTGGCTTCCAATTTATGGATTGGTTCAGGTCGAACATACGTTCCTTTACATCGGTAACTTTGATGAACCAAGAGTTTAATGGATAATACAAGATAGGCTTGTCCGTTCGCCAGCAATTTGGGTAACTGTGTACATATTTCTCGACCTTAAATGCCTTGTTCTCTATTTTAAGTTTGACGGCAATCTCGACATCGACCGATTTTTCGGGTGCTTCACCCTCATCGTAATATTCGTTCTTTACATATTTGCCGCCAAATTCTTTGAGTTCGGGTCTAAACTTCCCCTGTAGGTCTACCAAAGGCACCGGGTTGTCGTTCTCATCCAAAACCAGCATGGGAGGCACCTCCGGAGTGGCTTGCTTGGCCACTAGGGCATCGTCCGCACCAAAGGTCGGCGCCGTATGTACAATTCCGGTACCATCTTCGGTGGTTACAAAATCACCAGCAATTACTCGGAAGGCATTCTCGGGGTCTTGGTAAGGCTGCACATAATCGATTAATTGCTCGTACTGTATGCCTACCAAATCTTTACCTACAAATGACCCTCCTATCAAAAATGGAATCTTTTTGTCTCCTTCGCCGAAAGATTTTAATTCCTCCTCGGTTTCTACTTTAAAAAACTTTCCTGAAAAATTGTAGTCCACCAGGTTTTTGGCCACCACAACATTAATAGGCTCGAATGTGTATTGATTGTAAGATTTAACCAATACATACTCAATCTTTGGACCTACGGTCAGAGCCGTGTTGGATGGGAGCGTCCAAGGCGTGGTCGTCCATGCCAAAAAGTGGATATCTCCCTCGACCTTTTTTAAAAAAGCGGGAAGTGAATCTTGTTTTGCTTTAAATTGGGCCGTGACCGTGGTATCGGTCACATCTTGATAGGTTCCCGGCTGGTTCAGCTCATGGGAGCTTAAACCTGTGCCCGCCTTTGGCGAGTAGGGTTGTATGGTATAGCCTTTATAAATAAGGCCTTTATCGTAAATCTGTTTAAGCAGCCACCAAACAGATTCCATGTATTTGGACTTGTAAGTAATGTACGGGTCGTCCATATCTACCCAATAGCCCACTTTTTCGGTCATTTCGTTCCAAACATCCGTGTATCGCATTACTGCTTTTTTACAGGCTGCGTTGTACTCCTCGACCGATATTTTTTTCCCTATATCCTCTTTGGTAATGCCCAGTTCTTTTTCCACACCAATTTCCACGGGCAGACCATGGGTATCCCATCCGGCCTTTCTTTTCACCTGAAAACCTTTCATGGTCTTGTACCTTGGGAATATGTCCTTGATGGTCCGTGCCATTACATGGTGAATTCCCGGCATTCCGTTTGCAGAGGGCGGTCCTTCAAAAAACACATAGCTCTCCTTGCCTTCCCTGGTGGAAACGCTCTTTTCAAAAATCTGTTGGTCTTTCCAAAAACTTAGAATTTCTTCAGATACTTTGGGTAAATCCAGCCCTTTATATTCCGCAAACTTCATATACTTCTTCTTCTAGTAGAATTCAAGTTTGCAAAATTATGAATTTAGATGGAATTACACCTTGCAATTTAATATTAGAATGCACATAATCCCCTTACCCTAAATATGATATGCCAACAAGCTTCTTTTTCCATTAAATTTTCTATCTTAAAACCTTAATTAACACTTAACCATTTTAATTATGAAAAAAGTAGTATTGACTGCGATGGTGTTGACTTTATCCTTAACAACATTAACATCGTGCAGAGAAACAAAGGACAAAGCCAAAGAGGCGACCGAAAAAGCTGCAGAAACATTGGACGAGGCAGGCGATGACCTAAAAAAGGCCGCCGATGATGCAGCCGACGCCATGAAGGATGCTGGTGAAGAAGCCAAAGAAATGGGCGAAAAAGCAATGGACAGTCTCAAAAAAGCAGGTGAAGAAACCATGGATGCCGCAAAAAAGGCCGGTGATGAAATGAAAGAAGCCGCTAAAAAAGCGATAGACAGCATTTAGCAACGTTGCGGGTAAAAGACAAAAAAGTGTAAGGCCCGGCAATTCCCGGGCCTTATTTTTTAAAACACATACCCTATCCCTAACACCAAATTGGTTCCAGGGGCCGCAATTCCCGAAGAATACATCCGGTAACGTTGATTGGTCATGTTTTCCAAACTCATGGTGGCCTTTAGTGCATTGGTGATTTGATATTGCGACCTAAAGTTCAAGGTGTACCAAGAGGGGGAATACGGATTGCCATTGGCGTCGCTGGCATACATATACGTTTTGCTTTGTTCCGACAATGCCAAATCATCATTACTTACCTCCCCATTATAGTTTAGAAATATGTCTGCTTTTAATTTTTGGTTTTGCCATATTAAGTGCACATCCCCAAAAGTTGGAGCGGCATGTCGCGATGGACTATCGGTTCCATCGTCATCTTCTTCGATTCCTTCGGTCAATGTTAAATTGGAATTCAACGATAGGTTTTCATTAAAAAAAGCTTCCACGCCAAATTCAAATCCATACACATAGGCCTTAGCGGCATTCTGGATAGCCTGAACATTGCTGGGTTCACCATTGTACTCTATTTCGGTCTCGCCATTGAACGTAAAATCCCTTCTTACCAATGCATCGACCAGATAGGTGTAATACGCTGCTCCTTTTAGTACTAGAACGTCGTTGAAGTTTTTCCTTAATCCCAATTCGCCATTATAGGCATACTCCGGTTCCAGATCTGGATTGGGAACCACAACGGAACCAGGTTCAGAATCAAATATCTTCCCGATATCGTCGATATTGGGTGCGCGAAATCCTGTTGACCCGTTTAAAGTTACTTGCCAATCGGACCTAGGAAACCAACTAAGTCCCAAACTTCCCGTTAGTGCCCCAGTTACAATATCGGCTTCATCAAAAGGAAAGGAATAGTGGGTGTTGCTAAAAGAAGCATCCACCCATACCTGACTATATCGCACTCCGGACAATAAAGTAAAGTTCGGTTTTAGCTGGTACTCTCCGTTTACATAACCAGCCATGGTCTGCCAAGTTGAACCATCGGGATACCTGGATGCTGTTTCTTCCGTAGCCTCTGTTTCAATATTACGCATACTGCCATTGGAATGTACTTTGTTGAAAACATATTCGGCCCCATAGTACAAGTGAAGATTTCCTATTTTTTTGTTTTCAAAATCTAAATTTACTGAGACTGCATCCACCTTTTCTTCGGTTGAATAGAGTTCCAGACCTTGAAAATCCCTGTCGTGCCTACTTTCTTCAAAAAATTGATAGGCCGTGGTGAGTTTTATTCCATCGTAGAATTTATTTTTTCCTTTTTGGGTTATTTGGAAATTTCCCATAAACCATTTTTGTGGACCATAGTACCATTCCGCAGAACGAAGCCCAGTGCCATCACGGCCAGGTCTTATCAATCTATCATATCGGGGAAAATTGGAAGTTTCCGAATAATACAGTCCCAGATCATAGTTCCAAGTACTGTTGGGTCTGTAAGTAAATTTTTGAAGGAAGTTGATCTGATCGTAGCCGGAACCTACCTGTTTTTTGGGATCATTGTTGGTAATTAATACATCTTCTCCGTTCTCACGAACCACATAATTGTTCCGTAAATAGGATTCTGGGCCGTGTTCACCCATCTTTAGATCATCAAAATGATTAAAGGTAAAACTGGTATAGGATGCCCAATCTTGCTTTCCGATATTAATATCCACATGCGCTGTGTTTTCATTATTTGCCGATGCAAATCGATAATCCAGCTTGCCGGAAAAAACCAAGCTGTCCGCAAAGGAAAAACGTGGTTTTTGTGTGTAAAAGTTCATTACGCCGCCAATGGCATCGCTTCCATATATAACGGAACCAGGACCAAAGGTCACCTCTGTCTTTTTTATGGAGAACGGGTCTATGGAAATTACATTCTGAAGGTTTCCTCCTCGAAATATCGCGTTGTTCATACGTACACCGTCTACCGACAATAAAATACGGTTGGTCGCAAAACCCCTTATCATTGGGCTACCCCCTCCTAATTGGCTTTTTTGCACAAATACTTTGCCGCTGTTCTGCAATAGATCGGCGGAGGTCTGCGGATTGGCAAAAGCAATGTTTCGTGCATCAATAGTTTCTATTTTCTGGGGTATGTGCTTTTTTTGTTGTTCCCATTTGGACACGGACATTACAACTTCTTCCAATTCTTCTGTTTTTAAGTGTAGGTACACCCTATTGCCCCGACGATAGATCTGTGCCTTTGTTGTGGTATAAGGCTCGTAACTAATATGTTTAAAGGTTATTTTTTCGTTACGGGCAAAAGCATCCAAGTCACTTTTTCCGTTCACATTGGTTATAGTGCTCTTGGATTGATCTTTGTTAAATATGGCGATATTGTCTATGGGCACACCGGTATCGGCATCTAAAACGGTTACCTCTTGGGCATAAGTGTTAAGCGCAAAAAACGAAAGGAATAGGGTTAAGGTTGATTTTAGGTTTTGCATTTTACGTAAATACGGCATTAAGTACTGCGAGCGACTTTGGCTCCCGAAATCCATCTACATGCAATTTGTAATATTGGACAACGGTTTTTAAAAGTTCTCGTCGATTGGATTTAGTTAGTTGTATTGTGGACAATGCCTCAAAATCCATGCCTAAAAACTTCTTGAAATTATCCAGGTTTTCTCTCTGTATCAAAGGGTTGAGCGACGGTGTTTTGGTGAAGCTACCTTCCAAAAGATCAAAAAACGGCAAATTATTGTAGGAAGTGTCGGGGTAAAAGCCCAAATATTTGGTAAGATTGAGCAAGAACATAATATGAAAATTAGGTGATAACGCATGCATATCCATCCAATGAAACGCGTATTCCAAATAATTGAAGAGACTTTCATCCTGCTCTTGTTCCTGAATGCTATTGCCCAACATCTCCGCCAAAAAAAGCACAACACTGTTCTTAACGATATCC
The DNA here is from genome assembly GCF_056160185.1 of Flagellimonas sp. ABD4_174. NCBI lineage: Bacteria > Pseudomonadati > Bacteroidota > Flavobacteriia > Flavobacteriales > Flavobacteriaceae > Flagellimonas > Flagellimonas sp. ABD4_174. The sequence continues at coordinate 607,133 of NZ_JBSWWP010000001.1, read as the reverse complement.
GTATGCATGGTTTGATAAGGCACAGCTACCTTAACCTCCCGTAAACTTTCCAAATTTCCTTTGTTCTTGTGATTGGCAACAACCTCCAACTGCATTAATGGAAGAAAATAGGCGGGCTTGATTTTTGCCCTTTTGGAAGTCAGAACCCCTTTCAGCAAATACGATTTTACCCCATCGGATCGGGTAAAGGCCTTAACGATAAGGCTCGTGTCCCCGTATTTAAGGGAAGAAAGTACAATGGCTCTGGTCGTAATTTGCATATGCCAATAAAAAAGCAGTTACCGGAGGTGTAAATGTAACCACTAGTTCCGGTAACTGCCAATCAAAAATTACTGTTGATGCCGGGCGCCTTAGATCACCCCTTGTGCCAACATTGCATCTGCAACCTTAACAAAGCCGGCAATATTGGCCCCTTTAACATAGTTGCAATATCCATCTTCGTTTCCGTATTCCACACAAGCATCGTGGATATCGGACATAATTCCTTTTAATCGTTTATCCACTTCTTCCCTGGTCCAGCTTATACGCAAGGAGTTTTGGCTCATTTCCAATCCGGAAGTGGCAACACCTCCTGCATTGGACGCTTTTCCTGGAGCAAATAGAATTTTTGCTTCGTGGAATGCATGGATCGCTTCTGGGGTGGAAGGCATATTTGCACCCTCTGCAATGGCAATACATCCATTTTTAATCAATGCTTTGGCATCATCACCATCCAATTCGTTCTGGGTTGCACAAGGCAGGGCAATATCACAGGCTACCTTCCAAGGTGTTTCTCCTTTGTGATATTCGGCAGAAGGGTATTTATCCACATATTCGGAAATTCTACCACGCTTGTTGTTCTTTAGATCCATTACAAAGGCCAGCTTTTCCTCGTCAATACCGTCCTTGTCGTAAATGTAGCCTCCTGAATCGGAAAGGGTAAGAACCGTTCCCCCAAGGTGCATCACCTTTTCGGCTGCATATTGTGCCACGTTGCCCGATCCTGAAATCACGACTTTCTTCCCTTCAAAAGTTTCATTTTGGGTCTTTAACATGCTATCCGCAAAGTATACCGTACCATAACCGGTTGCTTCCGGACGGATCAACGATCCTCCCCAAGAAAGACCTTTACCTGTTAAAACTCCCGTAAACTCGTTACGGATCTTTTTGTACATACCGAACAAGAAGCCGATCTCACGAGCCCCTACTCCAATATCTCCGGCAGGAATATCCGTATTAGGCCCAATATGCCTACAAAGCTCAGTCATAAAAGCATGGCAAAAACGCATGATCTCGTCATCCGATTTTCCTTTAGGATCAAAATCGGAACCTCCTTTACCTCCGCCCATGGGCAAAGTGGTCAAACTATTTTTGAACACTTGCTCAAAGGCCAAGAATTTAAGAACACTTGCATTTACGGTCGGGTGAAAACGCAAACCTCCTTTGTACGGCCCAATCGCAGAGTTCATTTGCACCCGGTAACCACGGTTTACATGGATTTCACCACTATCATCTATCCAAGCTACACGAAACGAAATCAATCGTTCCGGCTCTACCATTCTCAATAAGATGTTTTTTCCGTGATAGATATCGTTTTGGGCGATATAGGGAATTACGGTTTCTGCAACTTCCTGCACTGCTTGTATGAATTCGGGCTCATGACCATTTCTGGCGATTACCTCATCCATAAATGCTTTTATTTTATTTTCCATAAATGGGTTAAAATTAAATGTCTCTCCGCTAGCGAAAAGCACTTTTATTGTTGAATTGTGATTTTGAGGGCAAAATTATGTTATTTCAACAATCTGATTATAATATAATTATAAATTTTTCAAAAAAATTAATTTAGGGCCTGGTCCAGGTCTGCCATCAAATCATCTACATCCTCTATGCCCACACTTAGCCGAATCAATGCGTCCACTACCCCGTTCTTTTCCCGCTCCACTTTGGGAACGCTACCGTGCGACATACTCGCTGGGTGACCCACCAAACTTTCTACGCCCCCCAACGATTCTGCAAGTGTAAAAATCTCCAGCTTTTCTACGATTCTAATTGCCTCGTCATAATTTCCGCCCTTGGGAACAAAGGAGATCATTCCGCCATAACCATCCATTTGTTGATTAGCGATCTTATGGTTCGGATGAGTCTCAAAGCCGGGCCAATACACTTTTCCGATCTTGGGATGGTTGTTCAAAAAGTTGGCGACCACCGCTCCGTTTTCGCAGTGCCGCTGCATTCTTACATGAAGCGTTTTTATACCGCGCAGGGTTAAAAAACTATCCATAGGTCCACAGATGGCTCCACTGGATTTTTGGATGAAGTAAAGTTGTTCGGCCAATTTTTTGTCCTTGACCACCAAAGCTCCGACCACTACATCGCTATGCCCTGCCAAATATTTGGTAGCGGAATGCATTACTAGATCCGCACCAAGATCCAAGGGTCGCTGTAAAAATGGGGTAGCGAATGTATTGTCCACCCCCAACAAAATACGGTGTTTTTTGGTGACCTTGGCCACTGCTGCAATATCGATAATATTCATCATAGGGTTGGTAGGTGTTTCCAACCATACCAATTTGGTGTTTTGTGTTATTTGCGATTCCAGCTCGCCCATATCCGACATACTGGAAAACAAAAACTTAATACCATACTTTGCATAGACCTGTTTAAAAAGCCGATAACTCCCCCCATATAGATCATTGGTACAAATAACCTCATCACCCGGGTCCAAAAGCTTCATTACGGCATCGATTGCTGCCATACCGCTCCCAAAAGCCATTCCAAAACCACCGTTCTCCAAACTGGCCACCGCATTCTCCAAAGCTGTCCGGGTAGGATTCGAAACTCGGGAATATTCATGTCCCTTGTGCTCGCCCGGGGTAGACTGTGCATACGTGGAGGTTTGATATATCGGTGGCATTACGGCACCGTAGCCCCTCTCCGGTATTTGCCCACCGTGGATGGCCCTACTGTTAAACTTTAACTCTTTTTTGCTCATGCTCAAACTATCTTCCTACAAATGTATCGTTATCTTCCCGAAGTATTATTTTTGATGCTCCAAAACCTCAAATCATGAAACAATTGCTAGGTGCTTTCTTATTCTTCTTTGTATTGGTAAGTTGCCAAACGGAGAGCAAACTTACTTTTGAACCTCTACACTTGAAAGGTGAAAATTGCGAAAGTTGCCCTAAAATCGACATCAATATTCCAAATGCTTTGGATAGTTCGCCCGTTTCGCAGGCCATAAACAGATCGTTACAAGAAGAGGTCATCAGTATTTTGTCCTTTAGTGAAGATGATACGATTGATGAAATGGGCAAGGCGCTACAATCTTTTTCCGATAGCTATAAAGAACTGAGGACCAAATTTCCGAACGAGGTCCAGTGGGAAGCCGAAATAGATGGCATTGTGGTTTACGAGGATGAAAATGTGATCACTTTTATGTTAAATTCATATTCCTTTACCGGGGGAGCCCATGGTTATGCTTCCACATCGTACCTGAATTTTGACAAAAAGAAAGGTGTGGAACTGGAAAATTGGCAACTTTTTGAAGATTTGGACGGGTTCGAGGATTTTGCCGAGACCAAATTTCGAATCCAAGAAAAAATACCCCAAGATTCCAATATCAACTCAACCGGTTTTATGTTCGAGGGAGAATCCTTCCACCTGCCCTACAATTTGGGGTACACCAAAGAAGGGCTTAAACTGATCTACAACCAATACGAAGTAGCTTCCTATGCCGACGGCCCAATTGAACTGATCTTACCTTACAACGAGATAAATCTGTATTTAAAGCGAAAAGTAAAAGAATAGCCCATCTATTTAAAATAGTACCTGATTCCAGCGCCCAATAACAGTGTAGAATCATTCAGGTCGCTATTAAAATGGTAGTAACCGTTAATGGGAATGATCAAGGAGAAGGCATCGGATATATAGAAATCCATTTCAAAAGAGGCATATCCCCCATAAATAAAACTACTTTCCGCCTCCAATGCGTCAAAAGCAAACTCTGTATTGCCCTTGTTAATATATTTGTAGCCAGCTGAAGGGCCCCCTCCAAAATAGAAAAAAATCCCCTTGTCGGGAGCACTTAAAATAGTGGTAAAGTATCCTAGACCGAACAAGTAATCATCGTATGGAAACTCAACCCCCGAATTTGGTTTTTCTTTGGAAAAAGTCGCCGCTAGAGACACTTGCATAAAATCTGTGGTGCTATGATAGTAATTTGAGTTGAGCTGTATACCGTAGCCGTCCGTTTTATACGTTGGCACCAAGCCCAAAGATAGGTTTCCCCGTTGCGAAAATACTTGTTGAAAAGAAAACAAAAGGAGTGCCAGCAGGACCCCATAGTCTAAATGGTAGTTCTTCATTTTGATTAAGATTTGGGTTCTTAAATTCTGGCAGGTAAATATAATTGATTTTCATGGACTTAGGTTTACCTCCAAATCAATTCAGTGGAAAAACCATGAAAATCTGGCGACTAAAAAACACTCCAAAGCATAAGAGGGCGAAAAATCAACCGCTCGCCAAAGCCCTTTTAAGGGCAAGAATGGAGCCTAAATGGAGCCCTTCGTGGAAAACATTAAATTGCAGTGCATCCTCCACACTGTTCAAGCCGACCTTTGGCGTAGTCATGTACCCCTGGAAATTTTTGAACGTACCTCGTCCATAATCCTGCTGGAATTGTTCTACGGTACTGAATAGATAGGTCATGATCTTCTCCATTTCCGCTTCGGAAGGCTCTCCCTCTGGAAAAGTTCCTTTCTTGTATTTGTTGACCAACTCCTCTTCAATGGTAAAATCCAGACCGCTCAATTTATACAGCAATAATTGCGGGGTTACCACAACATGGGCAATGTTCCACCAAATATTATTGTTAAATCCTTCAGGAATTTTGAACAGGTCCTCTTTTGGTGTGTTTTGCAAAAAAGTGTGAAGAATAGTTCTGTTTTTTAAAAGAATATCAAAAATCTTGTTCATGGTTGTGGGCTATTTGTTGTAAAACTAGTCTTAAAATTTTAAACCGCACCAATAGCTGGAACATACTACAATAATTAATTAAACATCTCCCGCAAAAGGTGTTGAAATTATCTATTCCCCATGCATTTTGATTGATTTTTAACTTCCTTTGTTCCTCCAATACGTAAATCATGAAAAAAATATACCATCTGGGCAGTTGTTCCACCTGCAAGCGAATCCTAAAAGAATTGGAACCATTGGACGGCGTGGAGCTTCAAGAAATTAAAAGTGAATCGATTACCTCCGAGCAATTGGAACACATGGCAAATTTGAGCGGAAGCTACGAATCCTTGTTCAGCAGAAGAGCAATGTTGTTTAGACAAAGGGGGCTTCATGAAAAAGACCTTTCCGAAACGGATTACAAGAACCTGATCTTGGAGCACTACACTTTTTTAAAAAGGCCAGTGGTAGTGGTCGAAGATCAAATCTTTGTCGGCAACTCCAAAAAAACGGTAGAAGCCGCCAAAGAAGCCCTGCATCCATGAGTAAAAGAACCCTCGCCATACTTGCTGCTATCGGAGCAACGGTTATTTACGGTATTAACCACACCGTAGCCAAGGGTGTAATGCCCGTCCATGTAAAACCCTTTGGGTTTATTTTTTTAAGGGTGGGTGGGGCATCTTTACTTTTTTGGCTTATATCCATTTTTGGTCCGAAGGAAAAGATAGAAAAAAGAGATTGGGGACGTGTATTTATATGTGCTTTGCTGGGCATGTCCGTAAACATGCTCACTTTTTTTAAAGGACTACAGCTTTCCACTCCCATTAACAGTGCGGTTTTAGTTACCATATCCCCAATAATCGTTGTGGTTATATCGGCACTTTTTTTAAAGGAAAAAATCACTTTGAACAAGGGCCTTGGCATCTTTCTGGGCTTTGTTGGAGCCGTGGCCCTTATCCTTTTTGGCGCCGAAGTACGGCAAGATGCTCCAAATATTCCATTGGGCAACATATTGTTCATTATCAATGCAACGTCGTACGGCGCATATTTGGTCGTCGTAAAAACCTTGATAGAAAAGTATCATCCATTTACCATGCTCAAATGGTTGTTTACTGTTGCCTTTGTTGTAAACCTACCCATTACCTTGCCAGAGGCCATGGAAATAGAATGGGCCTCTGTACCAGCTTGGGCCTTCAGTTCTATTGCTTTTGTAGTTATAGGCACTACATTTTTAACCTATCTTTTCAACATATTTGCTCTTACCCAGCTCAAAGCTTCCTCTGTGGGCGCCTTTGTATATATGCAACCTTTGGTCGGGATAATTTTTGCGCTTTTTTCGGGCAAAGATCAACTTACCGTTATTAAACTGATTGCCATGGCCTTTGTGTTAGTGGGTGTGTATTTGGCCAGTAAAAACCCTAAAAGACCTTCATAACATTGATCAAAACGGCACCTACGTCAAAACAGAAGTGCCATCCATCAATTTAGCGCTATATTCCATAAATGAATTATGTAGTTTTCCCGTAAAATGGAACACTATGCCAGCACATTCTACACAAATTCAACGAATCAAGATCAAACTCGTTCGTGCTAAGGAGAAAGATAAGCTATATAAAGTTTTTGGAGCCGGAGGCCATAAATATCAAATTAATGCACCGATAGATATGCAAGACATTAGTGCGTTCGAGCACAATTTCCAGATAAAACTGCCTGAATGCTATAAACACTTTGTGCTACACATTGGGAATGAGGGTTCTTCGTACCAAAATTCGGGTGCCGGGCCATATTTTGGCATTTATCCTTTTGGGCAACATTTGGACGACCTGATTTATAACCATGTTGAAAAACACCTAAAAAGGGATTGTATTTTACATCCGTTCATAACCCAAAAACAATGGGACGAATGGACCGATCCATTGTACGAGGACAACATTACCGATACGGATTTTGAAGAATTGAACGGTCAATTATACGGAGGCATATTACCTCTTGGCTCACAGGGTTGCTCCTTTATACATGCGCTGGTGCTAAACGGCAACTATAAGGGCAGGGTTGTGAACTTGGACAGAGGAGAATTGTCGCCGCCAAAATTTTCTGAGGACCTTACCTTTTTGGATTGGTACGAACGTTGGTTGGACGAAATCATCTCGGGGAAATTGATCACCAATACCCCGAGCTGGTTCGGGTATCCTAAAAATTAATGTATCCTATTAAATCATCTCCATGTCCGTGGGAACTTGAACATGTTTACGAGTATCCTCTTTGGTCAAGGTTTTAAAATCGTCCGTTTTTTCCATGGCCTCGAAAGCTTGAAGAAATTCATCGGGCAGACCGATTAATTTACGCTCTTTCAAATCGATCCAGGCACCCATCATTTCGCAACGGGCAAAATTTTTCCCATTATGGTCGTAGAAGTTGTGCCTAAATTCAAAGAACATCCCGTCCTCGCTCATGCCGGTAAACTCCAACGAAACCTTTACAGGTTTACCTGCAAATGCTTCCTTAAAATAATACATGTGCTCATAAAATACTACAGGCCCGATATTGTTTGTGGCCATGCTCTTATGGTTAAAGCCCAGCAGACCCAAATATGCCATTCGGGTATGACTCATAAAATTAATATAAGCGGAGTTCGCCAAGTGTCGATTAGCATCGATATCGCTCCATCTAATTTCAAATTCTTTAAAAAACATATAAGGTTATTTTGTTATGCATGCATAATAAATTGTAAAAATACCATAGTTTTATAACTGATTCCTATAAAGAATAGGAATAGTTCATATTTTTAAACATAGTTTAACACAGAGGCCATGAGTAAAAAACCAGAATTCATTAAAAAATTATCCCTTCCGGTGGTTGCCGCTCCCATGTTCCTGATCTCGGGACCAAAATTGGTGGTAGAATGTTGTAAAAATGGAATTGTGGGCACATTCCCGGCCCTCAACCAGCGAACCAGCGAGGGTTTTGAAGAATGGCTCATCCAAATAAAAGCAGAATTAAAGCAATTTGAAGAGGAAACCGGCAAAAAAGCTGCCCCTTTCGGTGTAAATTTAATTGTGCACCCAACCAATCCACGATTGGAAGCCGACATAAAGCTATGCGTAAAACATAAAGTCCCGCTCGTAATTACATCCTTAGGTGCCGTAAGCCAAGTAGTAGATGCCATCCATAGTTATGGCGGATTGGTGTTCCACGATATAATTAAGAAACGCCATGCCGAAAAAGCTGCGGAGGCAGGCGTGGACGGTCTTATTTTGGTATCCGCCGGGGCAGGAGGGCATGGAGGTACCATAAACCCAATGAGCTTAGTAGCGGAAATCAAAAAATTCTATACCAAAACCATATTATTATCAGGGTGTATCAGCACTGGAAGGGATGTTGCCTCTGCTTTGCAGATGGGCGCAGACCTTGCCTACATGGGCACCCGTTTTATAAATACCGAAGAAAGCAAGGCCACGGAAGAATACCGTAAAATGATCATGAACGCTGGTGCGGACGATGTTATATATACGGCCGCTATTTCGGGTGTGCCCGCTAACTTTTTGGCAGAAAGTCTCCGTGCGGCCGGAATTTCCGAAGAAGATTTAAAAAAAGACCGTAAAATAGATTTCGGCAAAGAGTTGGATACAGAAGCAAAGGCTTGGAAAACCATCTGGTCAGCCGGCCAAGGGGTCACCACAGTAAACAATGTGTTGCCCGTATCCCAACTAGTAACCGACCTTAAGAGTGAATTTAAGACCTCAGTAGAAGAGCAGGCCAATCTTTTAAAAACCTATCCAAAAGAATAAATTGTACCAATGCCCCAACAAGACTCCAATTATGCACCTCCTATTTTGTTCAGAAACGGGCATTTTTCCACCATATATTCGGGTATAATCCGATCGGTGAACGGTGTGGTCCAAAACAGGGAACGGATTGCCCTTTCCGATGGTGATTTTTTGGATCTGGACTGGAGCTATGCGCAATCCAAATCAAAAAAACTTGTGGTGCTCCTCCACGGCTTGGAGGGAGATGCACAACGCCCCTATATTACCGGAAGCGCCAAAATACTTAACCAAAACGGTTACGATTGTTGTGCAGTGAACTTTAGGGGCTGTAGCGGGGAGCCGAACATAAAATACAGATCTTACCATTCGGGCGCTACCGAAGATTTGATGGACATTCTAGATCATATACTGAGCACAAGGGATTATAAGAGCATCTTTTTGAAAGGCTTCAGTCTGGGCGGAAATCTTTTGCTCAAATATTTGGGAGAGGGAAATCAAATCCCAACCGAATTAAAGGGCGCCGTTGCTGTTTCCGTGCCCTGTAATTTGCACGACTCTTGTAAACAACTTCTCAGCACAAAAAATATACTGTATGCTATCCGGTTTAAAGGCAATCTATTGGAAAAATTGAGACAGAAACAAGCTATGTTCCCAGAGAAAATTAGCAATGCCGACATTAAAAAAATTAAAACCTTAATGGATTTTGATGATGCTTATACTAGCAAAGCACATAATTTTAAAAATGCTTTGGACTATTATGAGCAATGTAGTTCACTTCAATTTTTACCCAACATACAGGTACCCAGTTTGATCATCAATGCCAAAAATGATTCCTTTCTAGGGCCCGATTGTTATCCGGTGTTGGAAACTGATAATAATCCGAACCTACATTTAGAGATGCCCAACTATGGTGGCCATGTGGGGTTTTGGGGCAAAAATAACATAACCTATACCGAGAAAAGGGCTTTGGAGTTTTTCGAATCCCTATAAACAAGCTGGTGAAGTCATTTTGTGATGCACAAAACAAAATCCCTCCAGTTTTTCTTCCCTAATTGCCTATCTTAGTGGCAAGATATACACAAACAAACTTCAATAAAATCAGAATGAAAAAAACTGTTATGGTCTTGGCACTAGGTGCCATGATAGCGAGCTGCGGAGGAAAAAAAGAAGAGAAAAAAGATGGTTTTGAGGTAAGCCGCACCAAGACCGAAGAAAAGAAAGCCACGGAAAAAGAAGAAGTGCCCGTTGATTTGGACAACAAAGGTGTCGGGCCAATTACCGACCTGGAGTTCCCAGATGATATCAACAATGAGATGGTTGAACGGGGCAAGGCCAAATTTGAAGCCATTTGCGTAGCCTGCCACATGGTAGATAAACGTATGATAGGCCCTGCACTTAAAGGGGTTTACGACAGAAGAAGTCCTGAATGGGTAATGAACATGATCTTGAACCCTGACGGAATGTTAAAAGAAGACCCTATTGCAAAAGCATTGCTGAAAGAGTACAACAATGCGATTATGTTGAACCAAAATTTGACCGAGGACGAGGCAAGGGATATTGCCGAGTATTTAAGAACGTTGTAACAGCCTTAATCAAAAATTTAAAATGCTGTTGTTTAATTGTTTAAGCAACAGCATTTTTATATTTTAGGAGAAAATCGAACCTATGAGAAAGTTTATCACATATTTGCTAGCGTTTATGGCGATTTCAATACTACAAGCCCAAAACCAAAAGGGGGCTTGGACCACAACTGTTTCCGCAGATGATGGCCGTATAATTGAACACGTACTTATTTTAACCGAAAACCATTTTTCCGAAGCCATTTTTGAAAAAGAAAATGGAAAATTTATACGCACCAAAGGTGGTAGTTATAGCACTTCGGATGATTCACTGACTTTTTTGTTCGAATTTGATTCCAATGCACCCGAAGTTATTGGTGAATCCAAAATCGAAGCATTCAAAATAAGGAATGGGGCACTTGAATTGGGCAATTCCAATTGGACTCGAATTGATGATGGCTCGCCTGGCGATCTTAATGGTGCCTGGTTAATCTCTGGAAGAAAACGGGACGGTGAAATTGTGAAACGGGACACCTCCGGACCTCGCAAAACCATGAAAATATTATCTGGCACCCGTTTTCAATGGATAGCATACAATACCGAAACCAAACAATTTATGGGAACGGGAGGGGGTACCTACACCACCATTGATGGCAAATACACCGAAAATATAGGTTTCTTTTCCAGAGACGACTCTAGGGTCGGAGCTAGTTTACAATTCAACTATGAGGTAAAGGATGGCGATTGGCATCATTCTGGTAGCAGCAGCAAAGGAAAGCCCATTTACGAGGTTTGGAGCCAAAGGGCTGAAAAATAATCTGCCGTAGTATGAAAACCACCACTATATTGCTTTTCCTTTCCGTGTTTTTGGCCGAATCCTGCATAGGTACAAAATCAAACGAAGAAGGATTATACGGTACAACCTGGGAACTCGAATTTATCTCGGAGTCAAAAATTGCGTTTGAAGGATTATTTCCCGATAAAAAACCACTGATCACTTTTAATAAAGAATCTGGAAAGGTTACCGGCACCGATAGCTGTAACGGCTACTCGGCACCTTTTAAAGTGGAAGAGCATAACATATCTTTTGGGGAACCAGGCCCATCAACCATGATGTTCTGTGGAGGAAGTGAGCGTCAATTTTTGGAAATGATGGCTAAAATAGACGGATACTCCTTGGAGAACGGTAAACTCAGTTTACTAGTGGATCAAGACCCCGTGTTGCGTTTCAAAAAAATATCGCCATGAAAAACATTTTAACCCTTAGTTGTATCGCTTTCTTATTTTTTAGCTGTTTGGACAAGAAAAAACAAGAACCTTCCCAAACCATCGTAGCACCAGAAGCAATTGTAAAGGACACTGTGCAAAAAGAAGAAAAAGAACGAGAAATGGAACCCATTGTTATAGATATAGATGGCAGTTACTTTAAGGCTTCCGGTACCGAACCCTTTTGGGACATTAAATTACACAATAACAAAGTTATTCTCAAAACTACGGAAGGAACTGTCCAAACCCCTTCTACAGAACCTATTAAGGCACAGGATTCGAACATCGCCATGTACCGCATACAAACCGAAGCTACCTTATTGGATGTTATTATTGCGCACAAGGAGTGCACCAATGCCATGTCCGGCGAAGTGTTTCCATATACCGTTACCGTATCCTATAAGAATACGGGCGGAGCCGAAACCAAGGTGTACGAAGGTTGCGGTTATTACCTTCCCGATTACAGGATACACGATATTTGGGTGTTGGAAAAGATGCAAGGAACCACGGTCAGTAAAGAAGATTTTAATGGCAATGATATTCCCAATATGGAAGTCAACATCAATAACAATCGATTTTCTGGATTCTCCGGATGTAACCGGATGAACGGAAGTTTATTTTATGAAAAAGATGTGCTGCGTTTTACACAAATCGCCTCTACACGAATGGCATGCCCGAATATGGAAAAGGAATCCGAATTTTTATCGGCATTGCGAAGCAGTGTCAACTACAAAATTGAAAACAACAGACTCTACCTCTCCAATGATTCGGAAGAAAATTTATTGGTTTTTAAAAAAATTGATTAGTAGGGAAAAATCTATCAATTTTAATTAATGAATTCGAAGATTATTAGTTTAAAATGAAACTACCCTACCGAGAAATCCCAAAATATCCAGAAAACTACTTGCCCGGAAATATATTGGCCAGATTAATAGATGGCTTGGGGTATCGATTCTATTGGGCAACCGAGGGGTTGACGGAGAATGACCTTGCCTACAGACCATCAGAAAAGGGACGATCCATTTTTGAAACTATGGAACATATTTATGTATTGTCCAACAATATATTATTGGCACCAGATGCAAAACCCTATGAAAAACCAATAAATCCGGCTCCATATTCTTTCAAGGATTTAAGAAAAAAGACCTTGGGCAACCTTCAATCTGCGAGCAGTAAGGTTAAAAATGCCACCATGGAGGATATGGAAAACTATAAAGTGATCTTTAAAAAAGGTGAACATAAATTCGAATTTCCAATTTGGAACATCATTAACGGGATGATTTCGGATTGCATTCACCACACTGGCCAAATTGTTTTGATGCGACGTGCCGGCGGCAATCCACAAAATCCAAATGTGAATGTGTTCATGGGAAAAACCAAGGAATAAGTCTAAGTTTTAGTCCACCACAACTTTATAGGTTGGGTCTTCCAATACGTTCACTTCGATAATATCGTCGGCATTGGCCAATAATCTTCTACAGTCTCGGCTCAAGTGTTTCAGGTGCACTTTTTTGCCCACTTTTCGATAGCGTTCCGTAATCTTGTTCACAGCTTCAATAGCGGACATATCCACCAACCTACTTTCCGCAAAGTCGATGACCACTTCCTCCGGGTCGTTCAATACATCAAATTTTTCGGCAAATAAAGTGGTACTGCCAAAAAATAACGGGCCGTAAATTTCGTAATGCTTTACGCCCTCGTCATCAATGCTTTTTCTGGCTCGGATACGTTTTGCGTTGTCCCATGCAAATACAAGTGCGGAAATAATCACACCTACCAATACGGCCAAGGCCAAATTGTGAAGGAATACGGTGACCAAAGTAACCAACACCATCACCAACACATCGGATTTTGGCATTCTACGGAAGGTTTTTAGGCTGGCCCATTCGAAGGTTCCCAAGGCTACCATGATCATAAGTCCTGTAAGTGCGGCCATAGGAACTTTTTCAATAAGGCTGGAACCGAACATTATAAATACCAAGAGCATTAAAGCGGCCACAATACCAGAAAGACGTGCGCGTGCACCATTGGAGGTGTTGATCAAACTTTGTCCGATCATGGCACAGCCACCCATTCCAGAAAACAATCCAGAGAGTATGTTGGCCGTTCCCTGGGCAACGGCTTCCTTATTGCCCCGGCCACGTGTTTCGGTAATTTCATCCACAATGTTCAGTGTCAGCAAGCTTTCAATAAGACCAACACCTGCCATAATTCCGGCAAAAGGGAATATAATCTGCAAGGTTTCCCAAGTAAAAGGAAGGTCGGGAATATGAAATGGAGGAAATGTTCCTTGAATGGAAGCTATATCTCCAATGGTCCGTGTGTCCAATCCCAAGAAAAAAACAATCCCGAAGACTAATAGAATGGCTGCTAAAGATGCCGGAACTACCTTGGTTAGTTTGGGCAGTCCCCAAATAACTACCATAGTAAGCAACACCAATCCCAAGAAAATGTACAAGGTACTTCCGCTCAACCACTCGCCATCCACGGTTTTGAACTGGCTCATCTGCGACATAAAAATAATGACCGCCAAACCGTTTACAAAACCAAATATAACCGGATGGGGTACCAAGCGCATCAATTTTCCCAATCGAAGCACTCCGGCCAACAGCTGCAAAATACCTGCTAGGATTACGGTGGCAAATACATATTCTACTCCATATTGCTGTGCCAACGTTACAATTACCACGGCCACGGCCCCGGTCGCCCCAGAGATCATTCCTGGTCTACCGCCCAAGATAGACGTGACCAATCCCATTACAAAAGCAGCATACAAACCTGTCAAAGGGGAAAGGCCGGCAATGAATGCAAAGGCAATGGCTTCGGGCACCAAAGCAAGTGCAACGGTTAAGCCCGATAAAATTTCTGTGCGATAGTTTACTTTCTGGGAAAAGTCAAAAAGATTGAGATACTTTTTCATGGCTTATTTCTTGAAGCGGGCAAAAGTAGCATTATTAAATGCAAGACCCTAATTGCCCAGGAATTTTTAAGGATTTGATAATGTAACAGTTAGTGCGACATATAAAACAGCTCTTTTGGTGAACGATGGTTAACGGTATCGTATCCGCTTTAACCTATCCATAAAAAAATCGCCCCGATCAATTAAGCTCGGGGCGATCCTTAACTAAATAACCAACCAAAAAAACTGTTTGTATAGTCGAACCACAAAGTTCTTCCTTACATATTTCGTTGACGGGAAACATTCATTACAGGATTGTTGGTCTTTGAACGTTTTTTACCTGTTCCGCCGTTCGATTTTAAATATTGAATGTATCCTCTACCTGTAAACTCGTACACAGTTCCACTGGATACATGGTACAATTCTATAGTGTTATCATTGATAACGTACAACTCAAAATAATCATTGCCCAAGAAGTCATAATCGAGTGTTAAAGTTTTCAGAGTGGCATCGTTGGCAACATCGAACACTTGGTAATCTCCCTGATAATCCCATTGTATATTGGTCAATGGAATTCCCTGCGCATCTACGGAGGATCTAAAATACCCGCCATCATCTGAAAAAAATTGCAAGTAGTTTTCATTATCGAACTCATTTAGTGCGCCTAATTCACTAGTGTAGGTCTTCTCCCAAACTTGATACTCCTGCAATACATATTGGATATTATCGTAGAAGACCATATCATAATCAAACTGACTTTTTTGATAACCTTCCAAAACATAGGAGGTATCTGATCTTGAATCATATATTTCCAATGTATTATTATCCAGCGCATACACATCCAGCAACCACAATCCATCCACATCGTGGTTTATTTCCACTTGACCGGCAAGGGTCGCATACAAGCCTACATCGATACCTTTTCCATTACCTGTTTTTCCCAGACCTGAAAGATTGTTGTTCGCATAAACGGTTCCCCTGTCAAAAGAAATCGTAAAGGCGCGTTGCAAAAAGGGAACTTCACCATTGCCACGAGTTTCATTGATATCCACATACCATAGATCATAAGATTCCAAGACCAAGGCGGTATTAATGGGCGATTCTTCTATAAAATCGTCTTCCACAATAACCTCGGTATAACAAGAACCGGCCAATAGGCCTATGAGTATAATTCCAAAGAGTAGTTTTTTATTTTTCATAATCGAGGTTTTAAGGTTCACTTTAGCTAGACCAATCACTGTGCCATTTTTATTAACCATTTGATAATCAAGCTAAAACAGACACACTATTTTATTTTTTAGATTTACACCATAATTAAGATACATGAAAGACAAGCTTACCTTTGGCGTACTTGGAGGTGGAAGTTGGGGAACAGCCATTGTAAAAATGCTGACCGAAAATTTGGATCAGGTAAACTGGTATATGCGAAGCGATTCTGCTATCCGGCATATTGAAAAGGAAGGTCATAACCCCAATTATTTGAGTTCGGTGGAGTTTGACACCGATCAACTACGCATGAGCCACGATATAAACAAAGTGGTCGATGCTTCGGACGTACTCATTTTTGTGATCCCGTCGGCTTTTTTGGAAAGGGAGTTGCAATGTTTGACGAGTTCCTTGACAGGAAAAATTATCTTCTCGGCCATTAAGGGCATTGTTCCTGAAAGTGGGCGTATTGTTGGGGAACATTTTAATGAGAAATACAATATCCCATTCGAGGATATAGGTGTGATCACCGGCCCATGCCATGCTGAGGAAGTGGCACTGGAGCGCTTATCTTACCTAACCATTGCCTGTGCGGATGCCGATAAGGCCAAAATGGTGGCAAATCACTTAAAGAGTGATTATATCCGCACTAAAATCTCCGATGATATTATTGGAACCGAGTACGCTGCCATGTTGAAGAACATTTATGCCATTGCAGCGGGGATCGCCCATGGTCTGGGATATGGGGACAATTTCCAGAGTGTGTTGATGAGCAATGCCATCCGGGAGATGAAACGATTTATAGACAAGGTGTACAAAATGAAGCGCAACATCAATGCTTCTGCCTATTTGGGCGACCTATTGGTAACAGGCTACTCCGTTTTTAGCAGAAACCGCATGTTCGGTAACATGATTGGAAAAGGCTATACCGTAAAAAGCGCGATGATGGAAATGAACATGGTGGCCGAAGGCTATTATGCCACCAAAAGCGCCCATGACCTTATGGACAAACTACAGAAAAAGTCCAAAACACCGATCATAAACGCGGTGTACCAGGTGCTTTATAAAAACAAGAACCCGAAAAAGGTGTTTGAGAAGTTGACGGAGAAGTTGGATTAATCCCGCTCCAAAGAAAAATCGGAATGTTCCTTTAATTGCGAATCCAATTCCTTAGAAAAGACCTCCATTTCTTCATCGGAGTAGTTATATGATTTTTGGAACTCTTTAAAAACAGCTTCTTTGTATTTCCGAACACTATCAATATCAAAATAAAGCCTGCCCGTTCTCCGAATGAAAAAATCCAAGGGATTCAATGCTTTTTCGTAGGCAATGGCAAATTGTACTTCTGCCCGAATCATGTTTTCTTGGGGGTCGTTTCCCTTAATCTTAGCATATAATTCCAAAATAGTTTCTGCCTGCTTACCATAGGTGGTTACTAAATACCAAGCTTCGTACTTTGTAAAACCATCCCTTTGAAGCCGCTCTTGAAGTTCGGCAATGTATTTTTTTACATGTTTGAACTTTTTAAAGTCGTTTCCACAAAGTGGAATCTTATCCGTGGTACACGCTTTGAGTTCCACTCCATAATCTTCTTCCATTTTTTGGGAAATACGGTTCACGGTGCGCTCGGCCATTTTTCGATAGCCCGTAAGTTTACCTCCGGCAATACTCACTAATCCAGATTCAGAGGTGAAAATTTCATCTTTTCGGGATAATTCAGAAGCGGATTTGCCCTCTTCGTGAATCAAGGGGCGTAGTCCAGCCCATGAAGAAATAATATCATCCAGTTCCAGTTGAATGTCGGGGAACATATGGTTAACGGCAGAAATCAAATAAATGGCATCGGCCAATTCTGTGGTCACATGGTCCTTGTCCGAATTATAATTGGTGTCTGTCGTCCCAATATAGGTAACCTTGCCACGTGGAATGGCAAACATCATCCTCCCATCGGGAATATCAAAATAAACGGATTGCTTCACGGGAAGTTTTTCCTTCGGAAATACCAAATGGACACCCTTGGTCAAGTGCAAACGCTTGCCTTTTTTGGATTGGTTCACACTACGCAGCTCATCCACCCAGGGACCTGCCGCATTGATCACATATTTTGATGAAATCTTGTACTCGTCTCCAAACACTTCGTCCGTAAACTTGACCCCTGCTACCTTTTCATCGTCATACAGAAAATCGGTGACCTTGGTATAATTGAATATCCGCGTACCAAATTGAAGGCTTGTTTTTAGGTTTTCCAAAGTAAGTCTCGCATCATCGGTGCGGTATTCGGCATAATAGCCGGCACCGTTCAAAATCTTTTTGGGCAAAAGGGGCTCCAGTTTCATGGCCTCCTTCTTCTCCAGCATCTGGCGTTTATCGTCCCCAGAAACCTGCGCCAGAATATCGTAGACTTTTAAACCAATGGAAGTCAACCATTTTCCGTAGGAACCACCCTCGATCAAAGGGAGCAACATTTTTTCGGGAATCACCAAATGCGGGGCCAATTTATGTACGATGGCCCGTTCGGAACCTACTTCTTTTACCAACCAAAAATCAAATTGTTTTAAATAGCGTAGTCCGCCGTGGATCAGTTTAGTGGATTTGCTACTGGTACCAGAGGCAAAATCACCTTTTTCAAGCAGTAAGACTTTCATTCCTCTGGAAGAAGCATCCAAAGCAATACCGGCACCGGTAATACCACCGCCGATCACCACAAGGTCATAGGAATCCCTATCAATATTTTGGAGGGCCTCTCTTCTATTCACATTTGAAAAATCGATGTTCCCTCCCATAAAATTTTATTTGTTGAATTCGTATTCACGCTCCACGCGACATATGCGTACTTTGTACCAAGAATACCAGGTTTCTATTCCTCGTTTTTGAGCTTTTTTATGATCTAGTTGAGATTTCCAGTTGGCAACGGCCTCCAGACTTTCCCAATAACTAACGGCAATGCCCATGCCATCCCGGGCACTTTCAAAACCCAAAAACCCTGATTGTTTTCGGGCCAATGCTTCCATTTCTTCAGCCATTTGGCCATATCCATTATCTCCTTCGGTTCTCAGGTTGGTAAAAATTACAGCGTAATATGGTTTTTTAAGTTCCATTTAAACAATGTACTCCTTTTCCAGAAAATAATTCACCACAGCTTCCTTCATTAACACGGTCTGCTCCCCTGCTTTTAGCGGTGGTAGTTGTTCCTTTACTTTGTAATGGGGCCATCCATCTTCATCAAAAAAATCAAAATCGTAATAGCCATAAGGTTCCAAAAGGCGGCAGATAGCAATGTGCATCAGATTGACCTTCTCGTCCTTTTTAAACTTACGATGAAAATCTCCAAGCTCTTGGACCCCTACCAAATAAACAATCCCGTCCAACTCCAAAGGGTCACCATCAGAAAACTGTGCGGACAATTTTGCCACCAAAAATTCCCATCGTTCCTTTAATTGTTCGTCTCTTGACATCTGTTTTTGATATGAGTTTCAAAGGTACAAATCAATATTCTATATTTGTTAAAACCCTTGTATGAGCTTTTTGGACATCATCATCGGAATTCTGTTGATCTGGGGCCTATATAAAGGCTTAAAAAATGGCCTTTTTGTTGAGCTGGCATCCCTGATCGCCCTTATTGCCGGAATCTACGGCGCAATACATTTTTCCCACATCACTGGCGATTATTTGGCCGCACAATTTGATTGGAGCGAGCAATACCTAAAAATAGCGGCCTTTTTAATAACCTTTTTTGTCATCATCGTTATAGTAAACTTGGCCGGTAAAATATTGACCAAGATTGCCGATTTTGCCATGCTCGGGCTTTTGAACAAAGTCGCAGGCGGTATTTTTGGCGCTTTGAAGGTTGCTGTTATTCTAGGCGCTTTCCTTATTTTTTTTGAAAAACTCACGACTCCTTTGGGCCTAATTAATGAGGAAACCAAAGAAGATTCTGTTTTTTACGAACCGATCAAAGATTTGGGCGATCTGATCTTCTCCTATGTTTTTGATGACGAAAAAACTATACCTTCCGATAACATTGAAGCCACCGAAGAGATAATATAACCGGCTTGGTATAGAATGATAAAAATAACTCCCAAAAAACCCTTTGTTTCCTTTTTCCTGTATTTCAACGTAATAATCTGGCCAAACATGGAAATTTCATGGAATAAGAAAGGTGCTCCGCTATTTTAGCAATGAGAACACAAGGGAACTTAGAACACTCCCGAAAACACCCCGAAAATGAAAAAATTATATGGCACTTTGCTGGCCGTAGCGCTTGCTCTTGCCCTGACCACTTGTAGCACCACACCCGCGCAAGAAGATGAATTGGGATATACAGAAGCTACTCTTGGAAATGAAAAACAAACAGTTGACCCGGCTAAAATGGAGGAAGATTTGTTAGGTTTGGTCAACGAACATCGCAAATCGAAAGGGTTAAGCGCACTATCCAAAAGTGCTCCCTCCTATAAATATGCCGAAGAACATAACGATTACATGATTTCGCGCAATGCCCTTAGTCACGATAATTTTGATTCGAGAGCATCAAAAATAGCAGCAGAAACCGATGCTATCAGTGTCTCGGAAAATGTAGCAAGATACTATACCTCGGCTGCCAAAACTTTAGAGGGTTGGATAGAAAGCTCCTCTCATAAAGCTGCCATGGAAGGCGATTTTACCCATACTACACTTAGTGTACAACTAGATAAAGAGGGGAGACCGTACTACACCCAGATTTTCTTAAAGGTTGAATAGGTTTTTTGAGTAAAAGTATATCAAGACCCGTCGTTAAGCGGGTCTTTTTTGTTAATCGCTATGTTGCCAGCAAGGATTTTTTTACCTTTCGTAAAATCTTTGAAAATGGCTACACAGGCACCTTTCAATCTAAATAAATGGATTGAGGAAAACCGAGATACCCTAAAACCGCCGGTAGGGAACAGAAACCTCTACAAAGAATCCGGTGATTATATAGTAATGATCGTGGCCGGGCCCAATGCACGCAAAGACTATCATTACAACGAAACCGAAGAGCTTTTTTATCAGTTAGAAGGTAATATTGAGGTAAATATCCAGGAAAATGGACAAAAGAAAACCATGAAGTTGGGCCCCGGGGACATGTACCTTCATCCAGCTAAAGTACCCCACTCCCCGGTACGAAAAGAAGGCTCGATCGGGCTCGTGGTGGAACGCAAACGTACCGATCTGGATGCAGAGGATGGATTATTGTGGTTTTGCGATAATTGCAACCACAAACTGCACGAGGTTTACTTTAAATTGAATGATATCGAGAAAGATTTCCTAGGTCATTTTAAGCACTTTTATGGATCGGAACAATTGCGCACCTGTGATAATTGTGGTACCATTATGCCTGTGGACGAACGTTTTGTAGGCAAAGAAGAATGATACTCCTATTCGCAAAGATCATAATTGGGATCGTGGCCTTGCTCCACATATATTTTCTATGGCTGGAAATGTTCGCTTGGACCACCAAAGCAAAAAAGGTATTCCGTAGTTTTTCGGAAGATTTGTTCGAACCTACCAAAACATTGGCCGCCAATCAAGGCCTTTACAATGGTTTTTTGGCAGCAGGACTGATCTGGTCACTGTTCATACAAAATGCCGAATGGCAAATTTATGTGGCCCTCTTCTTTTTGGGGTGTGTTGCCGTGGCCGGACTTTACGGAGCTCTCACCGCATCTAAAAAAATATTGCTCGTGCAAGGCCTTCCCGCCATCTTAGGTCTAGGCTTGCTTCTAATCCATCAATTCCTGTAAACCCTTAAGAATAATAAGATTATTCGTAATATTGTAAAAATATAACAATTCACTACTAAAAAGTTATAAATGTCAAAAATAGCAGCTGCTTTTGGAATAGAAGAAGCCTTAAAAGAGTTGGGCTTGAAAGAAATCAATAATGGCACCTCTACCGGAAAAGATTGGTTTTCAAATGGTGAAATCATAGAATCTTATTCTCCAGTAGATGGTGCACTTATCGGGAAGGTCAAAGCTACCACCCCTGAAGATTATGAAAAAGTGATCAGTACCGCTCGGGAAGGCTTCAAGAAATGGAGAACCATGCCAGCGCCCCAACGTGGCGAAGTGGTTCGTCAATTCAACGATGAACTTAGACGGTTAAAAGAGCCATTGGGCAAGTTAGTATCCTACGAAATGGGAAAAAGCTACCAAGAAGGATTGGGCGAGGTGCAGGAAATGATCGACATCTGTGATTTTGCAGTGGGACTATCCCGTCAACTGCACGGACTTACCATGCACAGTGAGCGTCCAGGTCACCGCATGTACGAGCAATATCATCCACTAGGAGTTGTAGGAATTATTTCCGCTTTTAATTTCCCCGTGGCCGTTTGGTCCTGGAATACAGCCTTGGCCTGGGTCTGCGGTGATGCCTGTATCTGGAAAGGTTCGGAAAAAACCCCCATCACATCCGTTGCATGCCAAAATATTGCTGCCCGTGTATTTGCCGCAAATGGCGTTCCCGAAGGTATTTCCTGCTTAATTACCGGAGATTATACCATAGGCGAGCTGATGACAAAGGACGAGCGCATTCCATTGATCTCCGCCACGGGATCTACAAGAATGGGAAAAATAGTGGCCAAAACCGTGGCCGAACGCCTTGGTAAAACATTGTTGGAGCTTGGGGGAAACAATGCCATAATCGTTACCCCGGATGCCAATATTAAAAATACCGTTATCGGAGCCGTATTCGGAGCCGTGGGCACTTGTGGACAACGTTGTACCTCTACCCGTAGATTGATTGTTCACGAAGAAGTTTACGATAAGGTGAAAAATGCCATAGTTGACGCCTACAAGCAGATCAAAATTGGAAATCCTCTGGATGAAAACAACCACGTAGGACCGCTTATTGATAAAGATGCCGTTAAAAACTACTTGTCCGCATTGGAAAAAGTTGAGGCAGAAGGTGGAACTATTTTGGTTGAAGGTGGGGTACTGAAAGGTGAAGGATATGAAAGCGGTTGCTATGTAAAACCGGCCATTGCAGAGGCAGAGAATCATTACGAAATTGTCCAGCACGAAACATTTGGCCCTGTACTATATCTTCTTAAATACAGCGGAGACCTTGAAAATGCCTTGGAACTCCAAAATGGCGTTCGACAAGGACTTTCTTCAGCTATTATGACCAACAACCTGCGTGAAGCTGAACGATTCCTTTCCGTAGAAGGTTCCGATTGTGGAATTGCCAACGTAAATATTGGAACTTCCGGTGCTGAGATCGGTGGAGCGTTTGGTGGAGAAAAAGAGACTGGTGGAGGCAGGGAAAGTGGTTCCGATGCTTGGAAAATTTACATGCGCAGACAGACCAACACCATTAACTATACAACGGAGCTGCCTTTGGCACAAGGCATTAAGTTCGATCTATAAAAACATAAAGCCGCCCTTTCAGTAGTCTTACCGGAGGGGCGGTCTTTAAACCAACTTAACTAACTCAAACTTAAATTTAAAACCCTACTCCAATGCCGGAACTTTGTCGGGAGAAATAGGGTTCTTTACCTAATATTTGGCCTAAAGTTCAATATATTCCCCATAGTTTCTAAAAGGTATCTTACAAGTGGCCATAAAAATTGTATGATTGGTTCCTTTTTGCCCTTTATCCGTTTCAATTCCTTTTCAGCGAATCGTATTTTTTGCTAACTCCCTCAATTTCTGATACATTTATTTAGAATTTTAAGATTTTTTTAATATTTTAAATGTCTCGTTTACATGGTGTTTATTTTTTAAAAATGGATTGGGAAACTTCAGCTTTATGGTATTGGATTTTACTGGCCGGTGTAGGGATCATTTCTGCTGTTCTCGGTTATTTTTTTGGAAAGTCCGACACGCCTTCCATTTCACAAAACACAGAGGCGCTTAATCTTCTTGAAATTGAGAACACCAAGTTAAAATCGGATTTGGAGAATTGTCATAGAAGGCTGGACAACTCAAAAATAAAATCCTTGGATATTGAAAAAATCGTAGGGTCACCAAAAGCGGAAACGCACCTATTCGACCCCTCGGAGGCTAAGGCTATATTTGGGAAAACCATTAAAGAAAATGACCTAAAACTTGTGGAAGGAATCGGCCCCAAAATTGAAGGTCTGTTCCACGGCGTTGGTGTTAAAACATGGGAAGCTCTGTCCGAATGTTCTGTGGACAAATGCCAAGAAGTTTTAAATACTGGTGGAAAAAGGTACCGTATCCACGACCCTGCCTCTTGGCCTATGCAAGCAAAAATGGCTCACGAAGGTCTCTGGCAGCAGCTATTCGATTGGCAAGAAAAGCATAGGGCAGGTAAATATTAAAAAATCTACATTGGACCAACCGGTCGTTCTACATTCTTCCGTTGGCCTCGACCCATTTAAAAATGTACTGTTCCTGAGAAAACTGCATTCTCTCGGAAATCCGTTGTAATCGCTCTGGAAGCTTCATAAGATAGTCCCTTGCCTTTTCCGCTTTATCTGAAAGTCCTCGAAGATTTCCAAGGTCCCAATACTCGTTCAACTTTTTTAAGATGTCCACATAATCTTGTGCCGTATAGACGCCGAGTCTTTGTGCACAATTGGAGAATTGTTCGAATGCTTCACCAATGTTACCCCCTGACTCTCTTAAAAAATGGGCGGGCATAACTATTTTCTTCTTCATCATATCGGCAAAGGCCAAAACCATTCCGTCGGGGTCTTGCCCCATAATGGTCTTTACAAATTCTCTATAGGCCAAATGGTGCCTCATCTCGTCCCCAGCTATTATGGAACACATTTTTGCCAGTAGGCCATTTCCCTTTTTCTTTGCCAATTTACCCACTCTTTTGTGGGATATGTTGGTCGCGAGTTCTTGAAAAGTGGTATACACAAAGTTTTTATAGGGGTCTCTATCCGTTCCTATATCAAAACCATCGGATATCAAATGCTGGGTGGTGATTTCTATTTCTCGCATATTAACTCGTCCGGACAGATACAAGTATTTGTTCAGGACGTCACCATGTCTGTTCTCCTCTGCAGTCCATGCACGAACCCACTTGCTCCATCCATTATCTTTTCCATTGTGCTGATCTATACCTTCAACATCCATTAACCAAGACTCATAGGTAGGCAAAGCTTCTTCGGTAATGGTATCGGCCACGAGTGTCACCCAAAAATCGTATTCCAATTCTTTGGCTTCTTCCCTGATCTGTTCGATTTCATCAAAAAAATTATCGCTCTGCGAATTGGGCAAAAAGTCGGTGGGTTGCCATATTTTTTCGGTAGGAATAAGGAATTCATCTATAAACCCTTCTACTTTGGGTTCAATTGCCTGCATTACTTCCAATCTTACATTCTTTATCGACATACTTGGGGTTTTTACAAAGATCACGATAAAATATTGGAATCTATCTAATTTCTTCCTCTTTCCTCAGGATAAAATGTATGCACCGGATCACTCTGCCAAAATTCCTTGGTTTCCACATCCAGCATGGTCAATCCACCCATAAAGGCAGCACCGGTGTCCACGTTCCAAACATTCGCACGCCGTTCCGGCTCCACAAATTTTGTTTTCGACAATGGAGTATGCCCAATAAAAACTTCCTTATAATGGGTAAGTCGTTTTGGGAATTTGGGGTCCTTTGGCGTTAAATCCGGGCTAAGAGCGGTCGCAAGCTCCCAAAGGGTTCTATCCCAGTAAAACGACTGTTCAAAATACTCAAAATCTATTCCTTTAAGGTTAGTGTAACCTGCATGTAGATATAACCGGTTGTCCTGCGAGAGGTAATAGTTTTTTAACCCTTCGTAAAACTTAATATGCAATTGCCATTTATCCTTGTCCGCTTTTAAATACGAATTTCGGGTAGCTGCTCCACCATGCGCCAACCATTGTGGGTTCTCCTTTTGATCCATGAGCCATGCCCGGCAAAGTTCATCGTGGTTGCCTCTTATAAATGTACACTGATAATCGGTATTTAACTGAATCAAAAAATCCACAGTTTCCACAGCAGTGCTCCAAGCATCAACATAATCTCCCAAAAATATTATATGATCGGAAGAAGTTACCTTGGCCCTTTCCATTACTTGCTCCAAAGCTCTTACTCCCGAGTGGATATCACCCACAACCAATGTACGCATAGAATAGTTTTTGACAATATTACACACAAATCCCTGTCCAATAAAAAATGATAGGAGCTTTATCGAGTATTTAACCTTCAATTAAAATAAGGACCCCGATTTTTGGACGTGGTATAAATTTCTATGTACCTTAGAATATTTCGAAAAGCGTATGAAGAAAATTTACTGCATAGGTGAATTACTTATAGATTTTGTTGCCGAAAAGCAAGGAAGTGACCTTTCCCAGGCCTTTGAGTTTACAAAAAAAGCAGGTGGTGCACCGGCCAATGTGGCCTGTGCGATTTCCAAACTTGGAGGAAACGGGATTTTTATCGGTTGTGTTGGGTCTGACCCATTTGGTTCTTTTTTATTGGAGACCCTTAAAAACGAAGGTGTTGATATTTCCTTGACCCAACTATCCGACACCTTTACAACGCTGGCCTTTGTTTCCCTTTCGGAAGATGGTGAACGGGATTTTGTATTTAACAGAGGTGCGGACAAGGAGCTCAAGTACAATGCAAATCTTCGAAAAAACCTGCATGGGAACATCCTTCACTTGGGCGCTGCGACCGCACTATTGGGCGGTCCTTTGGAAAAAACCTATACCAAATATCTTTTTGATGGTCTTACCAAAGAAATGTTCATCAGCTTCGATCCAAATTTTAGAAGCGACCTTTGGAAAGATGACGAGGAAACTTTTATAAAAAAGTGCATGCCCTTTGTAGAAAAATCGCATTTGTGCAAATTTAGTCAAGAAGAGGCTCAACTGATATCGGGTAAAGAGAACATTGAAGAAGCCTGCGATTTTCTACATACAGTAGGTACAAAGATCATTACCGTTACTTTGGGAAAAGACGGCACGCTTTTAAGTATGAACGGCACAAAAAAAATAATCCCGAGCATACCGGTAACCCCGGTGGACACTACCGGTGCCGGCGATGCCTTTATTGGCTGTTTACTCTATCAAATTTCAGATCTGGGCAATTTTGACCGCGTAATGGAAGATTTCTCCCTCCTCGAAAAAATGGTTGCCACTGCCAATAAGGCCGGAGCCATCACTACAACAAATTATGGGGCCATTGTGGCCTTGCCAACAAAGGAACAGTTGTAAAATTCCATGAACCAGACCAGTTTACATCAACTTCTCTCCAAAAATAAGGTCAGTAATGATCTTGAGCTATGCCATTTAAGGTTGGCCACCAACCTCACTTTGATCCAAAAACTGTTCTTCTCTTTATATCCAGAAGAACAGAATCGGGAGCATTTCCAAAACCTTTTGGCACTACTGCCCAAACTGTTTGCAGAAAGACCAACGGAATTAAAAAAACAGGATCTTGAACGATTAAAATCGGGCAATTGGTATCAGTCACAGAATATTGTTGGAATGCAATTGTATGTTGAACACTTCAATAAGGACATAAAAGGTCTGCAGGAAAAAATACCCTATTTTAAAAAACTTGGTGTCAATTTTTTGCACCTAATGCCCATCACCACACGCCCAAAAGGCGAAAATGACGGCGGCTACGCGGTGAACGATTACCTTGAAGTGGACAAAAGATACGGCTCCAAGGACGATTTGTTGGGTTTGACCAAAGCTTTGCGTAAAAATGGCATTTTTTTAATGCTAGATTTTGTAGTAAACCATACGTCCAATGAGTATTCTTGGGCAAAAAAAGCCGCAAAGGGCGATAAAAAATACCAAAACTATTATTACACGTTCGAAGACCATACCATTCCAGAGGAGTTTGAAAAGAATTTGCCCGAGGTATTTCCGGAAACAGCGCCCGGGAATTTTACCTATATTCCCGAAATGGAAAGATGGGTAATGACCGTTTTCAACAATTACCAATGGGACCTCAACTATACCAATCCCGAGGTATTTCTAGAGATGCTCACCAACTTGGTCAAATTGGCGGATATGGGAGTGGATGTTGTCCGTTTTGATGCCCTGGCCTTTCTTTGGAAGAAACTCGGTACAATTTCGCAAAACCTTCCCGAAGCACACAACCTTATCGCCCTCTTCCGTTTATGTCTTCAGATCGTTGCCCCTGGAACCATTCTATTGGCAGAAGCCATTGTGGCCCCAACGGATATTATTAAGTACTTTGGGGAGGATGAAAAACGAGGCAACGAATGCGAAGTGGCCTACAATGCATCCTTAATGGCACTTTTATGGAACTCTGTCGCCACCAAGAAAACGCATTTGTTGTACAAGAGTTTAACAAACGTACCCCAAAAACCCAAAGAATGTACCTGGATCAATTACATCCGTTGTCATGATGATATTGGGTTAGGTTATGAAAACCATCTTATAGAAGAGTTGGGCCTAAACCCGCAAATGCACCGAAAATTCCTTTTGGATTATTATTGTCAACGATTGGATTGGTCGCCAGCCACCGGAATGCTGTTTATGTACAATCCCAAAACCGGTGACGGACGCATTACCGGGAGTGCCGCTTCGTTGTTGGGACTGGAGAAAGCCCTTGCCTTAAAAAACAAAACATTGATAGAGCAGTCCGTGGCCAAAATAAATATGTTGCACGGGATCATCCTTGCCTTTGGTGGTATCCCATTGATCTATGCAGGGGACGAAATAGGCACTTTAAACGAGTATTCCTTTCAGGAAGATAACAACAAAAAAGGGGACAATAGATGGGTAAACCGGCCCTTGCAGGATTGGAAAACCATCGCCAAACTGGAAGATACCACTCTTCCACAATCCAGAATATTCGGCACCTTGCAAAAGCTTATAAGAATTCGGAAAGAAAACTCTGTTTTTGCCGACCACAACAATGTTGAGCTCTACCATACCGGAAACGACCACATATTATCTTTTGAAAGAACATGCGAAAAACAAAGGTTGTTGGTTATTTGCAATTTTGATGAAAATCCGCAGGTAATCGATAGTGGTTGGATAAAAAAGCTGGGGTATTTCAGTAAAGGAGAACCCTTAGATCTGGTATCCGAAGAAAAGATAAAACTAAACAGTGGTCTTTTGGAGATCGGCCCCTATCAAATGTTTTGGCTTTTAAATGCCTAGGCATACCTAACTTTGCGCAAAATTCTTTGGGACTCTTTTAAGGATTGGTACACATGGCTATCGTATGCCTTTAACAATTGCCTGGCACCATCCATTTTGTCTTTGGCCTCTTCAAACCCGTTCAAATAACAAATGAGATAAGTTGCCGGCAGGTGGGTCATATCGGTATGTTCGGAACTCGTGAGGGGAATATGGCTTTCCAACTTTTTTAGGAGGGCATTGTTGGTATTGTATACGTGAAAAAGTGTTTTCTTGTCGAACTGTGGAGGTTCAAATATCAATTTGCTATGTATCGAGTACTTGCCATTGTCGGAAAAAGTGATCGTCATTTCCTCCAAAGGATAATATTTTTGTTGTGACCCCAATCCCAATTGCACATATTCCAATGTTTTAAAGGAATCATCGTCGTAATCAATGGTGATTTCGTCCAAAGCGGAGTAAAAGAGTTTTACCTGCTCATTGATCAGTTCGATATCCACCCGTGAATAATATACCTTGCCCTTGACCTTTTTTTTATTGCCTGCCCAACAGACCACAAATTGTTCTTTAAAAACTTTATAATCGCTTGTTAAGTCGGGATGGCGTGTGTTGAAGAAATTGAGAACGGCATCCAGGGTATATTCAATGTTGTTCCGAGCATGCTGCTCAATGGTGGCCACCTTTTCAGAATTGATGTCCTTAAGTTCAATATCAAAGGCTTTGGGCAGACTTATACTGCCTTCCCTAAAGAAAACGGCACCACCATAATACTTCCATATATTTTTGCGCAACGCACAGACCTTTCCATTGGACCTGATGGTCACCAGCCCCACTACCTTGCCTTCGGGCAAATGCGGAAATGGTATGTTTTCATAAGAAATTAAAGGTGGGTTGTCCAAATAGGCATTAACGAGATTCTGGATTTTGCTGTCATCAAAAAAATCAACCCCGACAATTTTGTTGTCTTCATCTTCTACTCCAATAACAATAAAAGAGTTGTTGTTGGGATTGGAATTGGCCAAGGCACAAACATGTTTGAGAAACTTGGCCTTCCCTTCCTTTTCTCCAATGGATATAAAACGCTTTTTGTCGTAAAAACTATTCTCGTCGTTATGGGCCAATAAGTTTTTTACGAGTAGGCGTTTATTGATCATAGTTCTTTCTTCACTATTGTACTGCTGGCCTGTGCAGTGGGCATTACCACAAGGTCTGCAATGTTTACATGATAGGGCCGGGTAACCACAAACAAAATAATGTCCGCAATATCCTCCGGTTTTAAGGGTTGAAAGCCTTGATATACTTTTGAAGCTTTTTCAGCATCGCCCTTAAACCTAACGTCGCTGAACTCGGTTTCTACCAGTCCTGGGTTTACGGCTCCAACTCGAATTCCATAAGCATTCAAATCTATTCGCATTCCCTGATTTATAGCGTCCACGGCATGCTTGCTGGCACAATACACATTCCCATTTGGGTACACTTCCTTGCCTGCCGTGGATCCAATATTTATGATATGGCCCGATTTACGCTCTATCATTTTTGGAATGATGGCCTTGGACATATAAAGTAATCCTTTCACATTGATATCCAACATGGCATCCCAATCATCTATACTACCCTTGTCAATTGGGTCCAGACCGTGGGCATTCCCTGCATTGTTGACCAAAATATCGATTTCTGAAAATTCCTTGGGCAAATTGTCGATGGCCGAGAATACATCCTCACGATTTCTCACATCAAAATTGAGCGTAATAATAGCTGTATCCCTGCCCAATTCGTTCTTAAGTTGATGTAACCGCTCTTCCCTACGACCGCAAAGAATCAGATTGTAGCCTTGCTTTGCAAAAAGTTCGGCAGTTGCTTTTCCTATACCACTGGTTGCTCCTGTTATTAATGCTGTTTTTGACATTCCAATTAAATTCTAAGGAACATCGTGTCCTTGGCTAGCTACCAAAAGGGCAAACCAATCCTGAAGTTCCAATTCTATGTTTACGGCGGCTGCCGATTGTTCAATTCTTTCTTTGTTGGTGGTTCCGATCACCGGGTGTACCTTGGCTGGGTGTTTTAAAATCCAAGCCAAGAGCAACTGGCTTTCATTCGCATTATATTTGTCCAACAATGGATTCATCGCTTCTTTTATCCGCTCTGTCTGCCCATCGGTTTCCCTAAAAAAGCTTCCCAATGGACTCCAGGCCATGGCCATTCTTTTATTGCTGATACTATCATCAAAAGTACCATCGTACATTGGGTTATTATGGGTCAGGGAAAATTCGACCTGGTTTCCCTCCACCGGCATCCATTTTTCCAACATGGCGACTTGCGATGGGGTAAAATTGGAAACTCCGAACCGATTTATTTTACCACTTTGCAACAAATGTTGGGCTGCTTCTGCAATTTCTTCGGGCTGCATCAATGGGCTTGGTCGGTGTATCAAGAAAAAATCCAGATAGTCGGTATTCAACTTTTTTAAGGATTCTTCTGCAGATTCAATAATATATTGTTTATCGTATTGGTAATGATTGATCTTGTTGTTCCTCCCATCGGTAAGTTGGATTCCGCATTTGGTGATCAATTGGATATTCTCCCTTTTGATACCGCTCTCTGCAAAAGCTTTTCCAAATTCCGACTCTGTAGAATATCCGCCATAAATATCGGCATGATCAAATGTAGTGAGTCCACAATCCATGCTGTGGTGCATTAATTCGACCATTTCTATTTTTGAAAGTTTTTTGCCCCAGCTCCCCCAGGTCATTGCTCCCGATATAATGCGGGAAAAATTCGTTGTCTGTTCCATAAGTGCTCAAAGTATAAAATTAAACCCTTAAATCCTTCATAAAACTAGGGCTTTAGCGTTTTTTTTAACCATTAATTAACAGGTGGGTTTTAAATAAATTTTCATTTTGCACACCTTAGTAAAAACCCCGACCTTAACACCAAACAATAAAAGTATACAATGGAAGAAAACACTACTATTGATATTAGTGCTGTGAATGAGAAAATCGCCCAAGAAAGCGCTTTTATTGACCTTTTAACGGTTGAAATGAACAAAGCGATCGTGGGCCAAAACCATATGGTAGAACGATTGTTGATCGGTCTTTTGGGCAAGGGCCATATTTTGCTCGAAGGTGTTCCCGGATTAGCAAAAACATTGGCCATCAACACCTTGGCCAAAGCAGTAAAGGGAAGTTTTAGCAGAATACAGTTTACCCCTGATCTTTTGCCGGCAGACGTTATCGGTACATTGATCTACAACATAAAAGAAAATGATTTCTCCATAAAAAAAGGACCAATTTTTGCCAATTTTGTGTTGGCGGACGAAATCAACAGGGCACCTGCCAAGGTACAATCCGCACTTTTGGAGGCCATGCAGGAAAAGCAGGTTACCATTGGTGACGAAACCTTTATTTTGGACAAGCCCTTTTTGGTAATGGCCACGCAAAACCCCGTAGAACAAGAAGGTACCTACCCTCTTCCCGAGGCCCAAGTCGACCGTTTTATGCTAAAAACGGTGATCGATTATCCAAAACTCAATGAAGAACAACTCATTATTCGCCAAAACCTAAGAGGCGAAACAGAACCCATTAAGCCCGTAGTGTCCTTGGAACAAATTCTTAGGGCCCAAGCAACCGTTCGCGAGGTTTATATGGACGAAAAAATCGAAAAATATATCCTCGACCTCATTTTCGCAACACGATACCCTGAAAAATATAACTTGGAAAGCTTAAAGCCGCTCATTAGTTTTGGCGCTTCTCCAAGAGGTAGTATCAACTTGGCGAATGCATCCAAGTGCTACGCGTTCATCAAACGAAGAGGTTATGTGGTCCCCGAAGATGTAAGGGCGGTGGTACACGATGTGCTTCGCCACCGTATCGGGATCACTTACGAGGCCGAGGCGGAAAATATTACTTCCGAAGAAATCATCAACAAGATTGTAAACGAGGTAGAAGTGCCTTAGCGGTTCAATGTTTATCGGAATAAGTAGCAATACTTTTAACCAACCCGAAAACCTATTTATTTGAACCAAATGGATACAAAAGAACTACTAAAAAAAGTACGTAAAATTGAAATTAAGACCCGGCGTCTTTCCGACCATATTTTTGGTGGGGAATACCACTCTACCTTCAAAGGTCGGGGGATGACGTTCAGTGAAGTAAGACAGTATCAGTTTGGGGACGATGTAAGAAGTATCGACTGGAACGTGACCGCACGCTACAACGAGCCATTTGTAAAAGTATTCGAAGAAGAACGCGAACTAACCATGATGTTGATGGTGGACGTAAGCGGATCGGAACTTTTTGGTACATCCAACCAATTTAAAAAAGAAATCATTACCGAAATTTCGGCAACCCTTGCATTTTCGGCACTTCAGAACAACGATAAGGTAGGTCTCATTCTTTTTTCTGACGAAGTGGAACTTTTTATCCCGCCAAAAAAAGGGAAAAGTCACGTACTTCGAATAATTCGGGAATTGTTGGAATTTCAGCCAAAAAGCAACAAGACCAACATTGCGGAAGCTCTAAAATTCTTGACCAATGTTATGAAGAAGAAAGCCATTGTTTTTGTGCTTTCCGATTTTATGGCGGACGACTACGACAATACCCTTCGCATTGTGGGCAATAAGCACGATGTTACCGGGATCAGGGTATTCGATAAACGTGAAGAAAACATTCCAAATCTTGGTATGGTACAGATGCAAGACGCCGAAACAGGCGAAGTTCAATTGGTTAACACCCAATCCAAACAAGTGCGTTCTGCCTACGGAAAACATTATATGGAAAAGGTCGCGTATTTCACCAATTCCTTTAAAAAATCCGGTTCCGGAGCAATTAACTGCAGAACGGATGAAAGCTATGTAAGAAAACTATTGGGCTATTTTAAACGAAGAGGATAATGCTAATGGACAATTTACATATAATCAGAGATAGACATAGGCATCCAATCATATGGATCGCCCTGTCGCTCCTATTCCTCTTGCCCATAACGGGCCGGGCTCAATCCGATCCAAAGGTAAACGCCGAAGTGGACACCCTATCCATTAAAATAGGGGAACAGATACAATACAAAATTACGGTGGAGGCGGACTCTACCGATGTGGTTTTTTTTCCCGAAGGGCAAACCTTTTCGCCGCTTGAAACCGTAGAAGCCATTATGGCCGACACCATAAAAAATGAAGAAAAAGTAATCCTTCAAAAAATCTATGCCCTGACCCAGTTTGACAGCGGCGCGTATACCATTCCTCCACAACGGATCGCCATTAACGAGCAACCATTTTTTACAGATTCGTTCCAAGTTAAGGTAGCCGATGTTGCAGTAGATACCACCAAACAAAAGATGTATGACATCAAGCCTTTGATTGAGGTAGAACGGAGCACAGCCGATATGTGGCTTACCGCTCTCTGGATTCTTTTGGGGCTGATTGTGGTCGGTGGTCTGGTCTATTGGTTCTTTTTACGCAAAAAACCATTGACCGAAGAGGAAAAAGTAGCTTTGCTACCGCCTTACGACCGTGCCTTAATGGAACTAAAAAAGCTGGAAAATTCCAAGTATCTCATACAAGACGAGTATAAACAATACTATTCCGAGCTCACAGATATCGTTAGGGCCTATTTAGAAGAGGACGTACACGTTTCGGCGATGGAGAGCACTACCTCGGAACTCATCACCAAGTTGGAAATGCTCAAAGATGCCGGTGAACTCAATTTGGACGACGACACCATCCATCAGTTTCAAAAAATATTGCAGACCGCAGATCTGGTGAAGTTTGCCAAATCAAAACCTGCCACTTCCCTTGCTGAACACGATAGAAAAATTGTAGAACAAATCGTTATAAAAACCCATGAAGCCCTGCCAGAGCCCACAGAGGAGGATTTGCTCTTAAACGAAGAGTATTTAGAAGAACTGACCAAGAAAAAGCAGCGCAAACGTATGTATTGGGCCGCTGCCATATTTATTGGGATAATAGTTATGGGCAGTGTTTTTTCGGTCGCATATTTTGGCGCAAAAAAAGTAAGGGACACCGTTTTCGGCTATCCTACCAAAGATCTTTTGGAAGGAGAATGGGTGGCAAGTTCCTATGGTTTTCCACCAATTTTGATGGAAACGCCAGACGTATTGGTCCGTAAGGAAATTGAGCTTCCCAAAGAAACCGAAGAGCTGATCAAGGAATTGCAGACCTTCTCCTACGGCAGTTATGTCGGTATTTTTTCCGTTAGTACGAGTTCCATCACCTTTAAAGAACAGAACGAAGATCCTGATTTTGAAGCTATAATTGTTTCCACGCTAAACAAGTTCGAACAATTGGGTCTTAAAAACATCATTACCAAACAGGAAGAATTTGTTACCCAATCGGGTGTAAAAGGATTAAAAACCTATGGGTCGGGATCTTTTGGCGAACCGGATGGCGATAGTAAAAAAGCAAAATACAACATTCTATCGTTCGGTGGAAAAGGGTTTATTCAACAAATAGTGATCACTTGGGAAGATGGCGACGAATATGCCGAAGAGATCGTGGAGCGAATTTTAACCAGTTTAGACGTAAAAACACAAGCATAAATGTTTGAGAATATAGAGTTTGCAAATCCTGAGTTTTTCTGGCTGCTTTTATTGCTGCCATTGGCTTTGCTATGGTATTTTTTCAAACGAAAAAATGAAATGGCATCACTCCGTATCTCCAGCATCAAAGGATTTACGGTCAAAAGTTGGGCCTCTAAAATAAAACCAGTACTGTTTGGAATCCGACTATTAGCCTTGGCGGCGATCGTCACAGCTTTGGCAAGACCTCAAACAGAGGATATCTCGACACGGACAAAAACCACAAAGGGGATCGATATTGTTATGGCCATCGATGTGTCTTCCAGTATGTTGGCCCGCGATTTAAAACCGAACCGACTATCCGCCCTAAAAGAAGTGGCGGCCAATTTTATTGAACAACGCCCCAACGATCGTATCGGACTAGTAGGATATGCCGGAGAGAGTTATACCAAAACCCCTATTACCAGTGACAAGACCATTGTTTTGGCCGCCCTGGACGATATCACCTATGGTGAACTGGAAGATGGTACCGCCATTGGAATGGGCTTGGCCACATCGGTAAATCGATTAAAGGAAAGCAAGGCCATCAGTAAAGTTATCATTCTTTTAACGGATGGTGTCAATAATTCTGGCTTTATTGAACCCAGAACAGCAGCCGATCTTGCCGTGGAGTTTGGAATAAAAACATATACCATTGGTCTGGGAACCAACGGCAATGCACTTTCTCCCATTGCCTACAACAGAGATGGCTCCTTTAGGTACGGAATGCGACAAGTGGAGATTGATGAAAAGCTTTTGGAAGAAATCGCAGAAGTGACGGGCGGCAAATATTTCCGTGCCACGGATAACGAATCTCTGGAAGAAATTTATGACGAGATTAACAAATTGGAGAAAACCGAAATAGAAGAATTTAAATATTACAAATACGAAGAAAAATTTAGGCCCTTAATATTTCTGGCCGGTATTTTATTGTTGTTGGAATGGGGGCTGCGCAACTCCATCTTTAAAAGTTTTATTTAACGAATGATTCAGTTTGACGAAAAAATTTATTTCTATCTCTTGGCCATAATTCCCGTTATGGTCCTAGCCTTCTTTTTTCTTCAAATCTGGAAAAAAAAGACCCAAAAACGATTTGCGAACACCAATCTGCTCAAACGATTGGCCCCTAATCGGTCCTCATTTAAATCCGCTGTAAAGCTGGTATTTTTGTTGGCCGGCCTTACTTTTTTGATTCTGGGCTTGGTAAACCCCAAAATTGGAACAAAACTGGAAACCGTAAAACGTGAAGGCGTGGACATCGTCTTCGCCATCGACGTATCCAAAAGTATGTTGGCAGAGGATATTGCCCCAAATCGGTTGGAGAAGGCAAAGCGTATCGTATCAGAAATAATCAATCAATTGGCAAGCGATCGTATCGGGATTATCGCCTACGCCGGACAAGCCTATCCGCAATTGCCCATTACTACAGATTATGGTGCTGCAAAAATGTTCCTACAGGGCATGAATACGGATATGTTATCCTCCCAAGGAACCGCCATAAACGCCGCAATTGACCTGGCCAGCACCTATTACGATGATTCACAGCAGACCAATCGGGTGCTGTTCATCGTGTCGGATGGAGAGGACCACTCGGAAAACACCACCTTGGATGCGGTCGAACAAGCCAACCAAAACGGAATCCGTGTTTTTACTATAGGCGTGGGCAAACCAAAAGGAGCACCTATACCCATTAAAAGAAATGGCATAGTTGAAAGCCTGAAAAAAGATAACCAAGGGGAGGTTGTTATTACCAAACTAAACGAAAACGTACTGATCGAGATTGCCGATAGGGGCAATGGTGATTATATTGATGGCTCCAACACCGAAAATGCGGTGGAATACATCAAAGAACAATTGAACAGGATGGACAAAACCGAGTTCGAAGCCAAGCAATTTGCAGAATACAAAGACCAATTCCAATGGTTTCTTGCGGCCGGCTTTTTATTTTTATTTTTGGACATCTTTGTTTTGGACAGAAAAACACAATGGTTGAAAAAACTGAATCTTTTTAACGAGCACGATGATGAATAAGATGACGTTAATGTTTGGACTATTGCTAAGTTTTACAGCGACCCAGGCACAGGAAAACAATATCGAAAAAGCGCAGAGAGAAGCTGAAAAAGCACTACAGGCCTCTACCAATATCACCTACGAGGCCAACCAAGAGCTAACTTCCAACAACTTTGTTTCCTCAGAGGCAAAATATAGAAAGGCCATTTCCAAAAGCGATAAAAACGCGGCCGCTAGATTTAATTTGGGCAATGCCTATTACAACCGAGAAAGTTTTGGCGAAGCCTTTGGCCGGTACAAAGAAGCTGGTGACGCCGCAGCGGACAAGAGTGAAAAACACAAGGCCTTTCACAATATGGGCAATGTGTTCATGAAAAACAAAGAATACGAAAAAGCCGTTGAGGCCTATAAGCAAGCCTTGCGCAGCAACCCAACCGACGACGAGACCCGTTATAATCTTGCCCTGGCCAAAAAAATGCTCGAAAAACAGCAGGACGAGCAAAAGAACGATCAGAATAAAGACGATCAAGACAAAAAAGATCAAGAAAACGAGGATAAGGACAAAAACAAAGACCAGAACAACGAAGGGGGCGACAAGGAAAAGAAAGACGAGGGCGAACAAAAAGAAGACGAAAACAAGGACAAGGGAGACCAAGGTGAAAATGGTGAGGACAAGCCCGAAGAAAATCAAAAGGGCGATGGTGATAAGAAAAAAGAACAGGAGAAAAAGCCCAACGAAGGGGACCAGCCACAAGACCAAAAACAACAACCAAAACCCAATCAGCTTTCCAAGCAACAGATTCAGAACCTGTTAGAGGCCATGCAAAACGAAGAGAAAAAAGTGCAGGAGAAAATGGAAGCAAGAAAAGTTCGGGGCAAAAAAATTAAAAACGAAAAAGACTGGTAATGAAAACCTTGATGGGCAACATAGGGTTAATTTTGGGCCTCTTCCTTTTAACAGGAATATATTCCCATGCTCAGGAAGATTCCGATCAGGTTACGTTTACCCTGAACTTGAGCAAAGAGGAACTGGGCATAAACGAACGCCTAAGAGTTGATTTTACCATGAACAGGGATGGCGATAACTTTAAACCGCCCCAGTTTGATGGTTTCAAGGTAGTTATGGGGCCTTCCCAATCCATAAGCTCCTCGTGGATTAATGGCAAGCGAAGTTTTTCCAAAACCTACACCTACATCCTAGTACCCACGGCCAGAGGAAGTTTCACCATTAATCAGGCAACCATAGAAATTGAGGGGAAAACTTACAAGACGACTCCACAAAACGTGGAAGTGACCGCAGCCGTGGACAAGCCGAATTCTCAAAAAACCGTTGATGATGTTGCCGATGAGAGCCTTCATTTGGTCGCAGAGGTATCCAAAGCAAATCCATATCTCAACGAAGCCGTAACCGTACTTTACAAACTATATGTAAGTCCGAACATTAGTGTTACCAATTACCGCCCATTAGACAACCCCACTTACAACAATTTTTGGAGTCAGGATATCCCGGTAACCAAACATACGGCCCAGAATGGAACATATCAAGGCAAGCCATACCGCTACGTGGTTTTAAAACGAGTGGTACTATATCCACAAAAAGCCGGAAAGCTGGACATAGAACCGTTATCCTTGGAAGTGTTTGTTGATGTGCCTACAGACCGTAGGGATTTTTTCGGGGGCAGGATTTACACCCAGACCAGTAAAACGGTATCCGCAGGCAATAGGACCATCAACGTAAAACCATTGCCCGAAGCCGGTAAACCGGAGAATTTTAGTGGAGCGGTAGGTGAATTTGATTTTTCGGTAACTACGAGCAAAACACAACTTAACGCTTCGGAATCGTTGCAGGCAAAAGTTGAAGTGACCGGAAAGGGTAACCTAAAATTATTTCAACTTCCCGAACCAGAATTGCCTAGCTCCCTGGAAGTTTATGATCCAGAATACGACGAGAACATCCGTACCTACAGTACTGGAATGGAAGGTAAAGTAGCCAATAATTACACTATTGTGCCCTCTTACCGAGGAAAATATCCCATACCCAGTATCTCCTTCAGCTATTTTAATCCTTCGACGGGAAGGTACAATACCATCAACTCGGAAGAAATAAACATTGAGGTAATAGAGGGACCAACAGGAAATTCCGACAATGTCTCGGCACCTTCGGCGAATAAACAATTGGTTGTGCCTACCGGGGAACAGTTCCATTTCATCAACATTAATCCCAACCTAAAGCCCATCGATCAAAAGCGCTTTTTTGGCTCAAATACGTTTTTTATCCTTTTATTGGCACCCCTACTCTTGATCCCAATGGCCATTTTCTTTTTTAAGAAACGTGAGGCCATTGCCAGCGATGTGATCGGAAACAAAATCAAGCAAGCCAACAAATTGGCCAGAAAATATCTTTCCACCGCAAAAAAGGAGCTTGGCAATAAAGAGGCGTTTTATGTAGCCCTGGAAAAAGGACTGCACAATTATTTAAAAGCAAAGTTACATATAGAGACCTCGGAATTCAGCAAGGATAAAATAACCCATATTCTTTCGGAAAAGAATGTCGACACAAATGACATTTCTGGGTTTATTGAATTGCTGAGAAGTTGCGAAATGGCTCGATATAGCCCATTCTCCAATGTTCAGATGCAACAGGATTACGAAAAGGCGAGCGATGTAATATCTAAATTGGACAAGCAATTATGAGCACAAAAAAAATAGTCCTTTTAATTTGTCTTGGTTGGTGCTCTTTGGGATTTTCCCAAAATGAAGCACTCTTTAACGAAGCTACAGAACTGTACAACAATGGCGAATACTCTTCGGCCATTGAGAATTATAAAAAAATACTTGAAAACGGAGAACATTCGTCCTCGGTATATTTCAATCTTGGGAATTGTAACTATAAGTTAAATGCCATAGGCCCAAGTATTTACTTTTATGAGAAGGCACTGCTTTTGGACCCGAACAACAAAGAGATTCAAAACAATCTTAGGTTTGCGCAGAATATGCGTTTGGATGCCATAGAAGAAATGCCAAAAACTGAACTTTCTCGGTTATATAATGCCATAGTCGGTATGTTCTCTTCCGATCAGTGGGCATATATTGCCGTTGGACTAATTTTTTTATTCGTTCTGGCGTACATTGCCTATTATTTTTTACGATCGGCCAACCAAAAAAGAGCCGCCTTTATCTCGAGTATTTTTTCATTAGCATTGGGGAGTGTTTGTATCTTAATGGCTTACCTCAACCATCAACAGTACAAAAATGATGATCCAGCCATTGTTTTTAGCAAAGAAGTTCAAGTAACTTCCGAACCAAACAACAACAGTGCGGCCATTTTCACCCTACACGAAGGGACCAAAGTAAACATCTTGGAAGAGTTGGATGATTGGAGGAGAATACGCATTGCAGATGGTCAAACTGGATGGTTAATGGATAACACCATTAAGCCATTAAAAGATTTTTAGTTATATTTTAACAGAAATCTTTACGTCTTATCGTAAATTTGCAAAACTTATAAGTATTTATGCGAATACTGGCCTTACCACTTGCTTCTTTTTTGATGGTCTTCATTCTGATGACCTCTTCCTTTGTGCCCCTTTTGGGCAAGGAGTACAGTACGGCCATTATTTTAGGTTCTTCCGAAGAGGAAAACAACACCCACGACACATCGAACAATAAAACATTTGATAGCAAATACTTCCTGTACAAAAGCTTTTTTGCTATGGATCCTTCTATAAATCAGGAGAAAAGCAACAACGCCTTGGGATATGTATTCGCTGTTTTAGAGTTTACACTCGAAACACTAGACCCTCCTCCCCGAAAATTGGTTTAACACTCAATTTTACGTTCAAATCAAATTTTCAACGTCCCCTATCCGGTAATACCGGTGTGGCGGACAAATCTTACTTATTATTATGTTCAAGAATTTAAAAAATGACTTGCCTGCAAGTATAGTGGTCTTTTTTGTGGCACTACCTCTATGTTTGGGTATCGCCCTGGCCAGTGGAGCACCTCTCTTTTCGGGTCTCATCGCAGGTATTATCGGAGGAATCGTTGTTGGAGGATTAAGCGGTTCACAAATAGGGGTAAGTGGCCCGGCAGCAGGACTGGCTGCAATTGTTCTTACGGCCATTGGCACTTTGGGGGGTTATCAGAACTTTCTGGTTGCCGTGGTTTTGGGAGGTGTCCTACAGTTTCTTTTCGGAATCTTGAGAGCTGGGGTCATCGCCTACTATTTTCCATCATCCGTAATTAAGGGAATGCTTACCGGTATCGGTATCATCATCATTCTAAAACAGATTCCCCATTTTTTTGGTTACGATGCCGATCCCGAAGGAGATTTTGCCTTTTTTCAAGTAGATGGTGAAAATACCTTTAGTGAAATCATCAATACCGTGAATTTTATAAGCCCGGGTGCTACCATTATTGCGTTTATCTCGTTGGCAATATTGATTTTGTGGAGCCAGGTATTGACCAAAAAATCAAAAATCTTTGAACTTGTACAAGGACCATTGGTCGCCGTAGTCCTTGGAATTATTTATTTTACGGTAACACAGGGAAATGAGACTTGGGGCATCTCTCAAGAACATTTGGTCAGTGTTCCCGTACCCGATAGTTTCGAGTCCTTTTTAGGTTTCTTTAGTTTTCCTAATTTTTCGGTGATCACCAGCACCGAGGTTTGGATCACAGCGTTTACCATTGCACTTGTGGCCAGTTTGGAAACCTTGCTCTGTGTGGAGGCCACAGATAAATTGGACCCTTTAAAAAGAACTACACCCACCAACCGAGAGCTTATGGCCCAAGGAGTAGGCAATACACTGTCCGGTTTGGTCGGAGGACTGCCCGTAACACAAGTTATTGTGCGTAGTTCAGCAAATATTCAATCTGGAGGTAAAACAAAAGCTTCTGCCATTATCCATGGTTTTTTACTTTTGGGATCGGTCATCATCATCCCGACCCTTCTCAATAAAATACCTCTGTCCGTTTTGGCGGCCATCCTATTTATTGTAGGTTACAAACTTGCAAAACCAAGCTTGTTCAAAACTATGTACCAAGCAGGTTGGAAACAATTTGTTCCATTTATCGTAACCGTTGTTGGTATTGTTTTCACAGACCTTTTGGTAGGAATCAGCCTTGGTCTATTGGTTGGGATCGTGGTAGTTTTGATCAAGAGTTACCAAAACTCACACTTCCTTCATATCGAGGATAAGAGCAATGGTGCCCACAAAATTAAAATGACCTTGGCAGAAGAAGTAACCTTTTTCAACAAGGGGGCCATTCTGAAAGAGTTGGATAGCCTTCCTGAAAATTCGCACCTGGAATTGGACGTAAGAAAAACACGCTATCTTGATAATGATATCGTGGAAATTTTAGAGGATTTTTCCAGCAAGGCCAAAAATAGAAACATCGACATCAAAATAATTTCTGAAAGAGGTGAAGTAGAAAATCCGGAGAGCTATATCGAATTCTTTAATCTAAGACCGAAAAAATCGGCATAAAATATACTTATGAAAGCACACACAAAAGAAACACAGTTGACGATGACCCCTGAAAAAGCCATCGATTTTTTAAAGGAAGGCAATGAGCGGTTTCAACAAAACTTAAAAGCAAACAGAAACCTTTTGGAACAAGTGAACGATACCAAGGATGGGCAATTTCCTTTTGCGACCATTTTAAGTTGTATCGATTCCCGAGTTTCTGCAGAGCTTGTGTTCGATCAAGGTCTTGGTGACATTTTCAGCATAAGAATTGCCGGGAACTTTGTGAACGAAGACATTTTGGGGAGTATGGAGTTTGCCTGTAAGTTGGCCGGCACAAAAGCTATTGTAGTACTAGGCCACACAAGCTGTGGTGCTGTTAAGGGAGCTTGTGACCATGCTCGCCTAGGTAACCTAACTGCTTTGATAAACAAGATTGAGCCTGCAGTAGAAGCTGTATCCGAGCCAAAAGATGAAAGCATGAGAAACTCCAAAAACTTGGAATTTGTTGATGCTGTCGCGGTTAAAAATGTGGAAATGACCTTGGACAACATCCGAAAACAGAGCGAAGTGCTCAAGGAAATGGAGGAAGCGGGTGAAATAGCCCTGGTCGGTGCCATGTACGACATATCCGATGGTAAAGTGACTTTTTTATAAATTCACATTAACTTTACGTAAGCAATGCCAGTAGGGTTACCTGCTGGCATTTTTTAAGTATAAATATTTCTATATTCAATTACCAAAAACAACAGCCATACCATGTTCAAACACTTTAGAGGAGATTTATTCGGTGGAATTACAGCGGGCATTGTAGCGCTTCCCTTGGCACTGGCCTTTGGTGTAAGTTCCGGTCTTGGGCCGAGCGCTGGTCTGTACGGTGCTATTTTTATTAGCTTTTTTGCCGCGCTTTTTGGTGGTACAAACACCCAAATCTCCGGCCCTACCGCACCCATGACAGCGGTAAGCATGGTAGTTATTGCTGGTATTATTGCCGTAAACGATGGAGATGTGGGCAAAGCACTCCCGGCCATTCTTACTGTATTTCTTTTGGCAGGCCTTATGCAAATTGGTTTAGGTCTTGTTGGGCTCGGAAAGTATATAAAATACATTCCATATCCCGTGGTTTCCGGGTTTATGACCGCAATTGGTGTAATAATACTAGTTACCCAGATATTACCAGCTGTTGGGTATTATCCAAAAGAGGACTCGGACTATGTAAACCAATTTATGCCAGAAGCCGAAGAAAAAATCTTGGAAAACATTCTAAAAGAAGAAGCCGGAGAAGGAATTTTGGTATTGGAAAATTTCACGGAAACCATTAAAAGAGCCGAAAAGATCACCCATGATGATATGTTGAAAGAAGCCAGTACTTTGGCATCCAAAGATGCCTCGGGCGTTCTTGGAACTTTTAAGGTACTGCCCAGGGCAATCAATAACATCAATTGGTTGGAGCTTGCTTTGGCGTTGGCGACCATTTTTATAATTTATGGGTTTAAAAAAATTACAACCGCAATTCCGAGTACTTTGGTGGCTTTGATAGTTGTTTCCGGGGTTGCATATGGTTTTGGTTGGAACTACAGGCCCATAGAACAAATTCCCAGTGGCTTGCCCGTACCAAATCTGGATATTTTTACGTCGTTTCAATTTGATTCGGTAAGCCCCTACGTTTTTACGGCACTTACACTGGCACTGCTTGGTGCCATTGATTCCCTTTTAACCTCCGTGGTTGCCGACAATATGACCCAGACCAAGCATAAACCCAACCAAGAATTGGTAGGCCAGGGTATCGGAAACAGTATTGCTGCCATTTTTGGAGGA
Source organism: Flagellimonas sp. ABD4_174 (assembly GCF_056160185.1). Lineage (NCBI taxonomy): Bacteria > Pseudomonadati > Bacteroidota > Flavobacteriia > Flavobacteriales > Flavobacteriaceae > Flagellimonas > Flagellimonas sp. ABD4_174. The sequence goes on along the minus strand of NZ_JBSWWP010000001.1, from coordinate 562,550 downwards.
ATCCCTGGAGCTGGTGCAACCATCAGAACCGTTGTGAACATAAATTCTGGTGGAAAAACAAAGCTCTCCGGTATGGTAGCTGGCATTTTATTATTGGTTATTCTGCTAGCCCTAGGACCAGTAGCTTCGCAAATACCTGCAGCCGTATTGGCCGGTATATTGGTCACAGTAGGTATCGGTGTTATGGATTATCGGGGATTAAAAGCCATTCCACATCTGCCCAAAGACATTAAACTTGGACCACTAAAATTAAGCTCGGAAGTGATTATTATGTTAGTGGTATTGGTACTTTCTTCGGTTTGGAACTTGGTATATGCCGTTGGTATTGGTCTTGTTATAGCTTCGCTAATGTTCATGAAAAAAATCGGAGACCTGACCGCTAAGCATTCCAAAGTAAAGGCTCTTCGGGAAGAAGCATGGTCAGATGAAAAAAATGTACCAAAAAAAATCCTGGACAAAGTATTTATAAAACACATAAACGGACCTTTATTCTTTGGTTCGACCAACGAGTTTCAACAACTTGCCTCCCAAATTCCAGATTCTGCTTCCATTGTAATAATTAGAATGGGCAGAATGCAGTATATGGACCAAACAGGGCTCTATGCAATGGAAGATGTGTTGCAAGATCTAAAACGAAAGGGTGCAACAATACTTTTGGTCAATATTTTGGAACAGCCAAGGTATATGCTCGAACGAATAGACATTATTCCTGACCTGATTCCGGAAAACAACGTTTTTAGCAATTTAAAATCGTGTTTGGCATGGGTAGATACACATCTAAACACGAAGGAATAAAAACGAACAAACATTGCCAAAAACTATTTTCCGCCCCAATATTTACTTTTTACCATATAATATTTTTTGGGATGAACACTATTTACAGTGAAATCCGGTTCTCGGAACGTTAGATATTATCGCATAACCCATATATTCTAGGACAATTTGCTAAATTTGTCCGCCAATAGCGTAATCAATCATGATTGAGACCATAAAGGAACATATTGCCGAAGTAGAAAAGTTCACTTCGACCTCTACAGATGAAATTGAAGCATTCCGAATCAAATACTTGGGAAAAAAAGGACTGTTGAACAGTTTCTTTTCGGAATTTAAAAACGTGCCAAACGATCAAAAAAAGGATTTTGGCAAGGTGATCAATCAATTAAAGAGTGCCGCTACCAATAAAGTGAACGAACTTAAGGAAGCATTGGAAAGCCAGGCTGAAGTAGCTGGGAAATATGGGGACCTAACACGCCCTGGCGAACCTGTATCGCTAGGTGCACGCCACCCTATATCCATTGTAAAGAACCAGATCATAGATATTTTCTCAAGAATCGGTTTCAATGTATCCGAAGGTCCTGAAATCGAGGATGATTGGCACAACTTTACAGCGCTCAACCTACCGGAATACCATCCGGCACGGGATATGCAGGATACATTTTTTATCCAGACCGACCCCGACATCCTACTGCGTACCCACACCTCATCGGTACAAGTAAGGTACATGGAAGCCAATCAGCCTCCTATTAGAACTATTTCGCCCGGGAGAGTGTACCGAAACGAGGCCATTTCTGCCCGCTCGCATTGTTTTTTTCACCAAGTGGAAGGTTTGTACGTAGATAAAAATGTGTCTTTCGCAGATTTAAAGCAAACGTTGCAATATTTTACTTCAGAAATGTTTGGGAAGTCAAAAATAAGACTTCGCCCATCTTATTTTCCATTTACCGAGCCCAGTGCCGAGGTAGATGTATATTGGGGGCTGGAAACCGAAACCGATTACCGTATGACCAAAGGTACCGGATGGCTGGAGATTATGGGCTGTGGCATGGTGGACCCCAATGTGCTCAAAAATTGTGGAATAGACCCAGAAGTGTATTCAGGCTTTGCCTTTGGAATGGGAATAGATCGGATTGCTCTTTTGTTGCATCAGATTTCAGACATTAGATTGCTCAGTGAAAACGATGTACGTTTCTTGGAGCAGTTTAAGAGCGCCCTTTAGATCATAATTTTTATGAAAAAGGATATTGAAATTCCGATTGCCACCGACGTACACGTGGCCATAGTACATGAATGGAACGAAGAATTTCTATCCAAAGATTGGAACGCCTATTTAATAAACAACAGGTCGGATACCATCGAAATGGCCATTGTGGTCTCCAAAGGGTTTGATGGAGATACCAGAACATCTACCATACGACATGTTATTGGAACACTGGAACCGGGCAGCTTTAAAAAAGTAGAAGTATTGCAAGAAGATGTCCTTGCACTAAACAATGAGTTCTTTGTAACTTTTTTTGCCGAGAACAAACTCTTTGAAAAACGATTTTTGTTTCCAAAACATACGGTTACAGAAAAAAATCTCAGTACCATTCCCGTAATACAATCAGAAGGGGTTTTATCTAAAGATTGACCTCGCGTTTTCCTCCATTTCCATCTTTTAACAAACTTTTAGTTCTTATTAGTTCGGTAATTACCGAACCAACACTAATTTTGCGCTTCAATTTTTAAAAAAATGTCCAGAGAAGAGCAAAAAAAAGAACTGATCGAGGAACTTGGAATCCATTTGGAAAACCAACACGATATTCCGCCATTGGCTGCAAGACTATATGCAATGCTTGTGGTCACCAACCGTAATGGGCTCAGTTTTGAAGAATGCCAAATTAACCGATGTGCAAGTAAAAGCTCCATATCTACCGCAATTAATCTCCTACTAAAATTGGGATTAATCACCTACTTCACCAAACCGGGAGACAGGAAAAGATATTTTAAGACCTCAGCGGCCAACACTTTCTACCTAAACAAATTGGAAGAAAAATTAAAACGTATTGAGACAGAAAACCGAATTATAACGAAAATCAGAAACTATAATCAAACTTATAATCCCGAAAGGTATGAGACCAATAAAGAACGGGCAGAGATCTATCACTCATTTATTAAGCAAAGTGAAGAATTACTGAGCAATACCCTTCAAGTACTTAAAGAATTAGAAAATCATAATCACAATTAAACAACCCCAACAATACTAAACATGAAAAAAATTGCATTAGGCCTATCTGCCATTAGTCTTGCTATTATTGCTTCCTGTGGTGGTAAAAATGAGCAACAAGCCACTGCTCCTCAAGCGCCATCACTAAAAGTAAATACCCTAGAGAAACAGGACATTACCTTGTACAACTCCTACTCTACCAATATAGAAGGGGAACAAAACGTTGAAATTTGGCCAAAGGTCTCCGGTTTTGTCCAAAAAATCTATGTTGAAGAAGGTCAACAAGTTAAAAAAGGCCAGTTACTTTTTAAACTGGAAACCCAGACGCTTTCTCAAGATGCCCAAGCCGCCAAAGCAGCAGTAAATGTCGCCCAAGTAGAAGTGGACAAGCTAGTTCCGTTGGTTGAAAAGAACATTATAAGCGAAGTTCAACTAAAAACGGCCAAGGCTCAATTGGAACAAGCAAAAAGTACCTATAGCAGTATTGCAGCCAACATTGGGTACTCCAATATAGTTAGTCCCGTTAACGGTTATATTGGGGAGATTCCATACAAAGTGGGCGCCTTGGTAAGCAGTTCAATGGGACAACCATTAACGGTAGTATCGGATATAAGTACGGTACGCGCTTATTTCTCCATGACAGAAAAGCAACTTTTGGAGATGAAGAGCAAAATGACCAAAGGTGGTGCTTCGGTTTCTTCGGAGAATTCTCCAGAGGTGGAATTGGTAATGATCAATGGTGAAACATATCCACATAAAGGGAAGATTGCCATGGTGAACAATATCATCAATCCAACTACAGGAAGTGTTACCCTAAGAGCAGATTTTAACAATCCCAACTTTTTATTGAGTTCCGGAAGTACGGGAACCATCAAGGTACCTTCTCCTCAAAAAGATGTTATGGTTGTCCCCAAAATGGCCACAGTGGATATACAAGGGAACAAATTGGTCTATATACTTCAAGATGACAACACTGTAAAATCACAAAAAATCAACATTATTGATCAGACCGATTCGGAGTATTTGGTATCCCAAGGTGTACAATCCGGGAACACGATTGTTGTAGAGGGTGTTTCCAAACTTAGGGAAGGACAATCCATAAATCCAATTAAATAACACATCACATAAGTAAAAGATAACCCATGTTTCAAAGATTTATAGATCGGCCCGTGCTCTCCACGGTGATTTCGATAATCATTGTTATTCTCGGTCTTTTAGGTTTAAGTAACCTAGCGGTAGAAGAATATCCAGAAATTGCTCCGCCGACCGTTCAGGTAACAAGTACCTATACCGGTGCCAATGCGGAAACCGTGCTCAAAAGTGTGGTGGTTCCTTTGGAGGAACAAATCAACGGTGTGGAAGACATGCTCTACATGACCTCCAATGCCAGTAACGACGGTAACGCCACAATCAATGTATTCTTTAAGTTGGGCACAAACCCCGATATTGCCGCGGTAAACGTGCAGAACCGAGTGGCCCGAGCCAATAGTGTACTGCCACAGGCTGTGGTACAAACAGGGGTAATTACCCAAAAGTCACAGACCAGTGCCCTTATGTTCTTCTCTTTATTCTCGGAGAACGAAAATTACGATGCAACCTTTGTAGAGAACTACGCAAGAATAAATATAGTTCCCAAACTTCAACGTATTGAAGGGGTTGGAAATGTTACCGTGTTCGGTTCCAAGGATTACTCCATGCGTATTTGGTTGGACCCAGAAAAGATGTCCGCATTTAATCTGATGCCATCCGACATTCAAGCAGCATTGCAAGAGCAAAACCTAGAGGCGGCAACTGGTAAGATCGGCGAAAATGCCGACGGTGTATATGAGTATGTCCTAAAATACAAAGGACGGTTAGCAGAAGAAGCAGAATATGAGAACATAATTATAAGAGCCGAGGAAAATGGCCAGTTTTTACGCCTGAAGGATGTAGCTGAAATAGAACTTGGCGCTTTTAACTACGGAACCAAGAACGAAGGTATGGGCAACCCCGGAACTGCAGTGGGTATTTTCCAAACTTCGGGATCCAACGCCAACGAGATCATTGAAAACATCGAGGCTATTCTGGAAGAATCAAAAGCTAACTTCCCAAAAGGCCTGGATTATGTTATCCCGTTCAATTCAAAAGACTTCCTTGATGCTTCCATAGACCATGTAGTGCAAACCTTGGTAGAAGCATTTATTTTAGTGTTTATTGTGGTGTTCCTGTTCCTTCAGGACTTTAGATCGACATTAATTCCTGCGATCGCCGTTCCCGTGGCCATTGTAGGTACCTTTTTCTTTCTACAGTTGTTCGGGTACTCCATAAATATGCTTACCCTATTTGCCATGATCCTAGCCATTGGTATTGTGGTGGATGATGCCATTGTAGTGGTGGAGGCGGTACACGCCAAAATGGAAGAAGGTGCACAAAATGCAAAAGTGGCCACCAAAACGGCTATGTCCGAGATTTCCGGAGCCATTATCTCCATCACGTTGGTAATGTCCGCCGTATTTATCCCGGTATCCTTTATCGGTGGGTCTTCCGGTGTGTTTTATCAACAGTTCGGTATTACCTTGGCCGTTGCCATTTTAATTTCTGCCATAAACGCCTTAACACTGAGTCCTGCACTAGCGGCCCTGTTTTTAAAACCGCACAACCATGGAAAAGGTAAAAAATCAAACTTAATTGCCCGTTTCTTCAAAGCTTTCAATATTGGTTTTACGGCAATGACCAATAAGTATACCAACACCATTGGTACGTTGGTCAAAAGAAAGTGGGTAACCTTGGCTCTTTTAGTAGGCACAGGTATAGTCGTATTTTTCCTCTTCAGGACCACGCCTTCCGGGTTTATCCCCAACGAGGACAAAGGAATCATCTTTGCAGATGTTACCATGCCGCCCGGAACAACTTTGGAGGAAACCCAAAAAACGGTTAAGAAACTGGATTCCATATACGAATCCATGGGAATTATTAAAGCCCGTATGAACATAACCGGTTTTAGTATCCTAAACAGTGTTAACGGTGGTTCCTACGGATTCTCCGTAATTCGATTACAAGATTGGGAAAACAGAACAGAACCTTCACAAACCGTTGAGGCTACCATTGGGCAATTATTTGCAAAAACAGCAGGATTAAAAGATGCTCGTATTTTCTTCTTTACCCCGCCAGCGGTAAGGGGATTCGGTAACTCGGCCGGTTTTGAACTAAACTTACAGAACACCGATGCAGAAGATTGGCAATCCATAGGTAAAACTACCAACGAGTTTTTAGCTGCCTTGAATGCAAGACCGGAAGTCCAATATGCCATTACTTCGTTCAACCCAAATTTTCCTCAGTATGAGTTACAGGTGGACGTAGAAAAAACCAAGTTGGCAGGTTTGGCCGTTACCGATATATTCAATGCAATGCAAGGCTACTATGGGGGACTGTACACCACAGACTTTAATAAGTTCGGTAAACAGTATCGAGTAATGATCCAGGCCAGGCCGGAAGACAGGGCGGACGAAAAGAGCCTTAACCACATATTTGTCAGCAATGCAACCGGTGAATCTGTTCCCGTATCTCAATTTGTTTCCTTAAAGAAAATATACGGCCCCGAGATTGTAAGCAGGTTCAACCTTTTGAACTCGGTTAAAGTCAATGGTGCCATGAACCCTGGTTACAGTACCGGTGATGCGATTACCGCAATTGAAGAAGTTGCCGCACAAGTATTGCCCAATAACTATACTTTCGAGTATTCCGGCCTTACCAAAGAGGAGAACAGTGCGGGCAGCCAGACCATAATCATCTTTATTTTGAGCTTGGTGTTCGTGTACTTCTTATTGAGTGCTCAGTACGAAAGTTATATTTTGCCGCTTTCCATATTGCTATCGTTGCCATTTGGTATTGCAGGAGCCATTTTATTTGTGAATTTGGCCGGTTTGGAAAACAATATTTATTTCCAGATTGCACTGATCATGCTCATAGGTCTCTTGGCTAAAAATGCCATTTTGATCGTAGAATTTGCCCTGCAAAGAAGAAAGTCGGGATTATCGCTTTATGATGCCGCCGCCGAAGGGGCCAGAGCAAGGTTACGTCCAATCTTAATGACCTCCTTTGCATTCATCTTTGGTCTGTTGCCATTGGCGCTATCTTCAGGAATTGGTGCCATCGGAAACCGTTCAATCGGTGTAAGTGCAGTAGGTGGTATGCTTGTGGGAACCATTCTGGGTGTATTTGTGATTCCTGTCCTGTTTGTAATATTCCAAGCCATGCAGGAGCGTTTTTCAGGCAAGCCCGAAGCATCTCAAAACCAAAACAATGCCTAATCATCCTTTGAACCAACAAAGATTATAATCCATGAAAATTAAACCTTCATATAAATTGTTTTTGCTACTTGCAGTACCTCTGCTATTGCAATCTTGTTTTGTGGCAAAAAACTACAGTAGACCAGAACTTGAGACCGAAAGTCTTTACAGGACCGACAATTTGCCACAGGATAGCATCTCCATGGCGGATGTTTCTTGGAGAGATCTGTTCAAGGACGAACAGCTTGCGGCTTATATTGAGCAAGGATTGGAAAATAATATTGATATCCGAATTGCGCTACAAAATGTTGTGGCCGCAGAAGCTTATGTAAAACAGGGCAAGGCCGGATATTACCCGACCCTGTCCGGCACAACAAGCTTTACTAGGACAAAAAACTCCGAGAACAGTCAGTTTGGAAGTTTTTTTACCAGACCTCTGGAGCAGTACGAACTCTCGGGCACCCTTTCTTGGGAGGCCGATGTTTGGGGTAAGATCAGAAGTAACAAACGGGCTGCCGGGGCATCTTACTTACAAAGTGTTTCTGCCCACCAAGCTGTAAAGACCAATTTGATTGCGGGAATTGCGACCACGTATTTCCAACTTATGGCCTTGGACAAACAATTGGAAGTAGCCAAACAGACTTTGGACGCCCGAAAAAAGAGCCTGGAGACCACCATGGCCCTAAAAGATGCAGGACAGGTTACGGAAGTCGCCGTAAAGCAAACCAAAGCTCAAGTACACACCACCGAGATCATTGTGATCGACTTGGAGAACAACATTAAATTGTTGGAAAATGCTTTTAGCATTCTTTTGGGCGAAGGACCGCAAAAAATTGAAAGAGGCAATTTGGACAATCAATCCATCGATACAGATCTAAGTACCGGGGTCCCATACCTGTTACTTGCCAATCGACCAGATGTGATGCAGGCGGAATACGGTCTTATCAATGCTTTTGAACTTACCAATGTAGCCAAGAGCAGTCTTTATCCTTCGTTAAGCCTATCCGCTACCGGTGGTTTTCAGAGTTTGGAGTTTGATAATTGGTTGGATGCCAGTTCGCTATTTTCAAATCTTGTAGGCTCGTTGACCCAGCCGATCTTTAATGGCAGAAAACTACGTACCCAAATGGAAGTGGCCAAAGCACAACAAGAACAAGCTTTGCTTGCTTACAAACAAGCCCTGTTAACGGCCGGAAGAGAGGTCAGTGATGCCCTATATACCTATAATGCGGAAAGCCAAAAGCTGGAGGCACGGGCCAAAGAACTCGAAGCATACGCAACGGCCGAAACTTATTCCGAAGAATTGTTGAACAATGGTTTGGCCAATTATTTAGAAGTGTTGACCGCAAGACAAAATGCATTGAACTCCGAACTCAACTATGTTGATTCACAATATGCACAGTTAAGTGCTATTGTGGAATTGTACAGGGCACTGGGCGGAGGGTGGAAATAGTTTATTTTGAGTGATAAAATCGAAATATTGGTCCACGCTATCGAGAACTTTACCAAATTTGGGAGCAAACGATTCTCTATGGATGAATTGGCCTCCGAGCTAGGAATTTCGAAAAAAACACTCTACAAGCATTTTAGCAGTAAGGAAAAGCTAGTCTCTGAAAGCTTAGCGTATTTTTTGAAAGATATCCGTGCAGACATTGAAAAATACATATCAGAAAACCCGAATAAGGAAGAGCCCCTTACCACTATAATCTACATATACAAAAAAGGGTTGATGGTATATCAAAACCTCAACCCTTCGTTTTTAAGAGGCCTGAACAAATACTATCCCGAAGCCTATCAAAAGTATATTGAGCTTAAAAAAGAGATTGTTTGGAACATGGTACATCCTCTTTTGCAAAAGGCTCAAATATTGGAACAAATAAGGCCTAATGTCAATCTAGAACTGGTTTGTACATTATTTCTGTCCCGCATGGAAGACATTGTTTATTCCAAAGAAAATCTCTTCAACGAGTTTAGCATCAAAGAACTTCTGGACCACATTATCATAAACAACTTGCGAGGTATTCTTACGTTGAATTATCTTCAAAAATGCCCTGTTTAACGGCAATAATATTGCTCTTTTTTTAAATTTTAAGCTTCTTTATTGAGATAACACATCTTTAAACCCCTGTTTTTTGCGTTTTTATCGTTGATTTTAGTGAATTGATCATATAATTTTAATTTCTTCTAAAAACTAAATAACCAATGGGAACTACAACTAACATCAACAGACGCGATTGGATAAGAAAAAGCGTTCTCACAGCAGGTGGGGCAATGGCTTTGCCATATATGGGATTGGCCGAAACTCCTAAAGCTCCATTGACCTTGGATGCCGAAGGAAACGCAATATATAGTCCGTTCTTTAAAGAATATTTGCCAAAACCTGAAGATTTAATGCCAGAATTGGCTGCAAAGTTAAATGCAAACGAAAATCCATACGGGCCATCTCCAATGGCCATGGAGGCATTTAAAAACTCCGTTTCCGGCGGTAACAGATATGCTTGGAAAGAACTATTTCAGTTGGTCGACAAAATAGCCGACTTTGAAAAAGTTGAGAGCAAAAACATTATGATGGGGCCAGGGTCGTCCGACCTTTTGGAAAAGACTGCCATGGTTTTCTTTAAAGATGGTGGCAATGTTGTTTCCGCCGATCCTTCTTACATGTCCTTGATCAGAGTGGCCGAATCCGTGGGAGCAACTTGGAAACCTGTTCCACTAAAAGAGGATTGGTCCCACGACCTCAAAGCAATGGAAGAAGCTATCGACGACCAAACAAAACTGGTCTATATCTGTAACCCGAACAACCCCACCGGTTCTATGACCGATCATGAAGAGTTGGTTGACTTTTGTTCACGCGTATCGAAAAAAGTACCCGTTTTTGTAGATGAAGCCTATTTATGGTTCTTGGAAGATGGTGCCAAAAAAAGTATGGTGTCCTTAATAAACCAAGGAAAAAATGTTATAATCGCAAGGACATTTTCCAAAATACATGGTATGGCAGGACTTCGGGTAGGCTATATCGTAGCTCTTGAAGAAACCTTGGACAGGTTGAAAAAGATAACCCGAGGCGGAATGGGAATTACGCTGCCCTCCGTATATGGAGCTATTGCTGCCATGGATGATGCTGATTTTATAGATAAATCACGAACCCTAAATGCCGAATGTAGGGAGTATGTGTACTCAAGTCTAAAACAATTGGGTATAGATTCTTATGTGCCTTCTTCCACTAGTTTCATAATTTTTCCTATTCAAATGGAGGGCAAACCGTTCCTTGAACAAATGACCGAGTTAAAGGTGGGCGTTCGAGCATTTCAATTTATGGATCAAAACTGGTGCCGAGTAAGTATGGGGACCATGGAAGAAATGAAAACTTTTACCAGTGCACTCAATAAAGTGTTGGTATAGTGGATATTGGAATTCAAAAAACCATAGTATTCCTTTTTTTCATCTTTATTGGAATCTTGCTCAAAGCTAAATTTAAATCTAAAGAAGAAATTACTGGAATAAAAAAAGTGATTCTAAACCTTGCACTGCCGGCAACCATATTTATTGCGTTGTTGGGAGTCAAGGTGGAACTGCCGCTTTTAATATTGCCCTTATTGGCCCTTGGCCTTAACGTTTTGCTGTTCTTTTCCATGTCCGTTATTTTACCCCCATTGGGCATTGGCAAAGGAACTTCGGAGTATAGAACAGCAAAGTTATTGATTCCCTCATTGGCACCTGGTTTGTCCGCTTTTCCCTTTATCGTGGAATTTTTGGGAGAATCATATTTGGCAAAAGCGGCGATGTCCGATCTGGGCAATAAGATTTTTGTGCTCTTTTTTTTATATCTCGTTGCTATGAACTGGCATTATGGCCAACAATCCAGCAAAGAAAAAAATGGCGGAACCCGATTAATGCCCTTGATCAAAGCAATGGTTTCCGAACCGGTCAATATATTTATCGGTGCTGCTTTGGTTTTGCTGGTCTTTGGTCTAACTATGGACTCGCTTCCGTTTTTTATGAGTGAAACACTCGAAAAACTCAGTTTGATCATGACTCCTTTGGTATTATTGTTTATAGGTTTGGCGGTAAAGATCAAGAGAAAACAGTTTTTTCAAATATTTTCCTTATTGTGCGCCCGGGCAGGATTGGTATTGTTGATTTCTGGACTTTTTGTGGCCATAACAGGGATTAACGCGCAAAACGAAATCTTGTTAACATTGGCCTTTGGTCTTAGTGCCTGTAGTTTTTGGCCCTATGCCCATATTGCAACTGTCGATGGAATGGAGATGGATAAAAAAACAAAAAGCAAAACTTTCAATAGTGATTTTGGGGTAACCATTCTAGCTCTGTCGTTCCCACTTTCCACCATGTTGATTCTTGCAACATTGAACAGTGGATCCTTCTTTGTAAATCCGTTTAATATATTTTTGATGGCCGCTTTATTTTTAAGCGTTGGATTCACTTTTCCTTTGATCAGTGTAATCAACAAAAAAAAGTGGTCGGAGCAAAAAACTATCAACCATAAACTAAATCCAACAACAGAAAAAGCTGCTTAAGTTCAATTGGCAACGAGCCAATTATTCTGACGGTCTTAAAACGAGGCTTCTGGCAGCATTTGCAATCAGACCAATACTTAGCCAATAGCTACTGAGCACAACGATTCCCGAATAAGCAAAGGCTGTCTTGAACTTGGAGATGGCAATCATGGTATCGGAGAACATAAAACATAGTACCGCTACTGCGATCCAACCAAATTCCTTCCCCTTATGTTTTAAATAAAGACCTATTCCCTGCCATGCCATAGTGCAGATTACCAAAATATAAATCGCGACCGGAACCAAAAAATCGCCAAGTCCCGGCCACAGCCAATAAAAAATTAGCCCCCCAGTACCTAAAAACAGTACTAACGAACTCAAATTGCGCTGAAATCCATTTATATGTACAAATCCCCAAATAAATAGCAGGTGTGCCACCAAAAAAGAGGCAAGGCCGAACACAAAGTATTCCGGAAACAGTAAGACTATATCGCCCAACAAGCAAAAGGACAAAGCTAGAACAACAATTTTTCTAAATATGGACCAGTTTGCTTTTGGAATACAGACCAGTAATGCTATCACCAAAATCGTAGTAAGCGGCTTTAACAATCGATATACCGATAGATATTCCAAATATTCCATAACCATGGCCATAACACCACTGATTATGATCAGTAGATTTATAATTACAGTGGATTTCCTAGGTTTTGCTACCACACCTTATACGGTTTTTTGCTTAGTTGTGAATTATAATACTTGATCCTACCTGTGACTTCCTCTCCTAACCATTCCGGTCTTTCAAAACGTTCCTCTTCATGCTTAAGTTCCACTTCTGCCAATACAAGGCCCTTGTTCTCGCCCAAAAACTCGTCAACTTCAAATATTTGATCACCAAAAGGCACTTCGAACCGTATTTTTTCCAAAATCCCAGATTCGCACAGGTCTATTAGATTTGTAGCTTCGGCTACTGAAATTTCGGTTTCCCATTCAAAACGGGTGGTTCCCGATGCGTTGCTAGCTCCTTTAACGGTCAAAAAACCTTTTTCTCCTTTTATTCGAACCCTAACAGTTCTATCCGGATCCGTATTCAAAAAGCCCTGTACAATCCGGTTTTGGGAGATAGCTTTCTCTTTATACCCATCCGACTTTACTAAAAATTTTCGTTCTATTTCCAAATGTTCCATCAAACTAAATATACCCTAAATTTGAAAATGGACTTTAATTTTCCCCTAAGAAAAATAATTCATGTGGATATGGATGCATTTTATGCTTCCGTTGAACAGCATGATAACCCTGAACTCAAGGGGAAGCCTATTGCCGTGGGCGGAGGGTCCAAACGAGGAGTAGTTTCGGCTGCAAGCTACGAAGCCCGTAAATTTGGGGTGCGTAGTGCCATGGCCGGCGCCATTGCCCGTAGAAATTGCCCAAACCTCATTTTTGTAAAGCCCCGTTTTGATCGCTACAAGGAAGTTTCCATGCAGATCCGCAGTATTTTTTTTGAATATACCGACTTGGTGGAACCCCTGTCGCTGGACGAGGCCTATCTGGACGTAACAGAGAACAAAAAGGGAAATCCCTCTGCCACTTTGATCGCCAAAGAAATACGCCAAAAAATTCTTGACAAAACTGGTTTAACAGCATCGGCCGGAATATCCATAAACAAATTTATCGCCAAAGTGGCAAGCGATTACAACAAACCCAATGGACAAAAAACAGTGAATCCGGAGGAAGTAATCGAATTCTTGGAAAACTTGGATATTCGTAAATTCTATGGAGTGGGCAAAGTTACCGCCGAAAAAATGTACCGCCTTGGCATTTTTACTGGATCGGACCTAAAATCAAAATCGTTAGAGTTTTTAGAGCAGCACTTCGGAAAAAGTGGAGCGCATTATTACAAAGTGGTCCGGGGCATTCATTTAAGCAGTGTAAAACCACATCGAACTCCAAAGTCGGTAGGTGCCGAACGTACTTTTTTTGAAAATTTAAGCAGTGAGATTTTTATGCTGGAAAAATTAGAGAATATTGCCACTGAGCTGGAAAGAAGGCTACAAAAATCCAAAATAGCCGGAAAAACAATTACTTTAAAAATCAAGTACAGCGACTTTACCCTGCAAACACGCAGCAAAACACTGCCCTACTATATTGGCAGCAAGGATTTGATCCTGGATACCGCCAAGGAACTTTTGTACCAGTCTCCTTTGGAAAACTCCGTTCGGTTACTGGGTATTTCACTCGCCAACCTCAACACGGAAAAAGAAAAACAAAGCACGGAAAAAGAATCCGTGCTCGTTCAACTCAAATTTGATTTTTAAAAAAGAGAAGCTGTCTAAAAATACTTTTAAGTTGTCCGTCATTCCGAACTAGTTTCGGAATCTCATCATGAAATTCTAAAAGGGTTATGAGAACCTGAAACAAGTTCAGGTTGACGTAAAAAGCTTCTTGGACAGCCCTCTACAATTTAGTTTTTTATATCGGTTTCCATTGGCTTTACCGCAGGCTTTATGGGGTTGCCATCGGCGTCTATTTCTATGATGTTATCAAAACCGAGTTCATCCAATTTTGTAATGATCTCAGCTCTATCACCAACCATGAACCAATTCACTTTTTCGGGCTGCACTACCTGGTTGCTCACCTTTCTAACATCGTCCACGGAAAGGTTTCTCACGTTTTGATCGTATTTTTGATAATAATCGTCCGGTAAATTATACCTGACCAAGTTTCTTACCGAGCTGTTCACGGAACTATTGGTTTCCCACTGTCCAGGGAGTTTCAAAACTTGGTTGGTCTTTACTTTTTCCAGCTCTTCGCTAGTTGCCGGTCTGGTCGATGTAAACTCAGAGATCTCTTTTCTGATCTCGGTAACGGACTCTGCCGTTTTATCGGTTTGAACCGGAGCATATACAATAAACGGCCGTGCTTCTTTGGAACCCATAACAAATCCTCCGGCGCCGTAGGACCAATGCTTGTCCTCCCTTAAATTCATATTGATTCGCGATGTAAAATCTCCTCCAAGAATACTTACCATTTGCTCCAAAGCGATTTCGGAGACATCACCATATTTTTCGGTAAGATGACCGGCCAAGATCACGGATTGTTGGGATTCGGGACGATTCATTAAATACAATGTATTCTTGGAATTGGTTTTTGGCGTATTAAATGCAATTGTGGGAACAGTACCGCTCTTCCATTTGCCCAATTTCTTTTCCAACTTGGATTTGAACTCTCCCATCTCTACATCTCCCGTAACGATCAAGGTGGCATTATTGGGCTTAAACCATGTATTGTAAAAATCTACCACGTCTTCCCGTGTCAATTTTGATACGGTATCCTCGTATCCAGTTCCCGTATAGGGACTGCTGTACGGGTGGTCCTCTCCATAAAGGTACTTGTTCATTACACGAAGTGCCATGGTTATGGGTTGGGATTTTTCTTGTTTTATATTGTTTATTTGTTCTTTTTGAAGTCGTTCAAATTCCTTCTCTGGAAATACAGGGTTAAGGACCACATCCAAAAACAGATCCAAACTTGCATCCAAGCTTGGTTTAAGGGTGCTCATATAAACATTGGATTCATCCTGACTGGAAAATGTGTTCAAGGAAGCCCCCAACAACTGAAGCTGTTCGTTTATTTCCAAAGAAGTTTTGTCCTTGGTTCCTTCATCCATCAAGTTCATGGCCAACATTGCCGTTCCTGGACTGGCCAAATAATCCGTTTTGTAACCGGCATCGGCGACCAAATTGATTACCACGGTCGGAACGCCTTTGCGCTGTGCAAGTACCACATTGAGTCCATTGGAAAGTTGCGCGCGCTGGAGATCTGGAAATTTTGAACTTTTCGGCGCACCAAGTTCCGGCAATTTACTTCTGTCCACGGACGATTGCACAATATCGTACTCTGGAAATGGGTTACAGACCAAAATGTGTTTTCCTTTGGAAAGCCATTTTTGGGCCGTTTTTCTCAAATCTTCCGCAGTGGCATCTTCAACAAATTTCAATTGGGTTTTGTAGTAGGAAGCATCCCCATGATAGGTTTGATTGGAAGCCAAAATATCGGAAACGCCCCCAAAACCACCTATACGTTCCAACCCTTTAATAAAGTTGGCAAAGTAGTTTGCTTTAACTCTTTTGAGTTCTTCTTCGGTAGGTCCTTCTTTAATAAATTTTTCGATTTCAGCTTCAAGTTCCCTCTCCAATTTGGATGGGTCTTCACCCTGCTTTACGTTTAACCAAGTAATAAACTGGCTCGCAATTTCGCTGGAGGCTTGGAAAGACACTGCTGCACTTGCAGATTGGTCCTTATAGATAAACTTTTGGTACAATCGTGAATTCTTCCCATTGCTAAGAATAGCGGAAATCAAATCAAAATGGAGGTCCTCCTTAACACCAAATGGCGGTGTATTCCATGCAAAGAGCACTCTTGTTTCGGGAACACGATCTTCGTATACCTGACGAGAATCAAAAATCTTATTGGGAATATTGATTTCTTGTCGTTCCACCGTGGGTCCGGAAGGGATATCTCCAAAATACTTGATTACCTTCTGATGCACTTCCTCGGCATCCACATCCCCTGCCACAGCAACAACGGCATTGGCCGCACCATAGTAGGATTTAAACCATTCCTGCACATCTTCCAAGGAAGCTGCGTTCAAATCTTCCATTTCTCCAATAACCGTCCAGGAATACGGATGACCTTTAGGGTACATGGCCTTGGTCAAATAATCCCACTGCATACCGTAAGGCTGATTTTCACCTTGCCGCTTCTCGTTCTGTACCACTCCTCGTTGCTCGTCGAGTTTTGCTTGATCAATAGCTCCCAATAAGTGGCCCATTCTATCGGACTCCAAAAACAGTACTTGATCTAATGCGGATACAGGTACATTCTGAAAATAGTTGGTGCGATCGTTATTGGTTGTTCCGTTAAGATCGGTTCCCCCGATACTCTCCAAGGCTTGAAAATAGTCGGTATTGTAATTTTCGCTCCCGTTGAACATTAAGTGCTCGAACAAATGGGCAAAACCACTTTTTCCTGGTTTTTCATTCTTCGACCCAACATGATACCAAACGTTGACCGCCGCAATAGGTGCTTTGTGGTCCTCGTAGACCAAAAGGGTAAGTCCATTGCTCAATGTGTACTTTTTGTAATCGATGTTAATGTCATCGGCTTTAAATTGAAATCCTTGGCCAAATCCAACGGCAAAGGACAAAAGCCCGATAAAACAGGCTAGAAGTAATTTTTTCATCTTGATAGTGTTTTAATTGTTTTGATTGATAATACTAGTTGCAACAAGATAGGAAATTGTTTCCAACAAACACTATTCTAGGCGATTAACCTATAGGCGAAAAATAATTTTCTTGAAGATACGTTCTTTTAACCGTTAGTGTCCATAGGTATAAAGGTGTACTTGACGGGGTTTAATTGCCCGACCCAATATTTCTTTATTACTTTGTACCAACAGCCCCCACTTTAAACACTATTACACCATTTTTCTATGCAGCGAAGCGAATTGCACGAACATATCATAACTTCGGCGGGCAACCTTTTTTATTCGCAAGGTTACAATTCTACCGGCATCAACGAGATCATATCAAAATGTGGCATTGCAAAAGCGACGCTTTACAGTCATTTTAAATCCAAAGAGGATATTTGCAAGGCGTATTTAAAACAACGGCACAACGCTTTTATTGCTCGGTTAAAAAACTATGTTGAGCAAAGGAATACGGGCCGACCAAAGCTGCTGGCCATTTTTGACCTGCTACGCGATATGTATCTGGATGAGGATTTTCAGGGTTGTTGGGGCATTAAAACACTTGGAGAACTTTCACCGGACCAAACGACCATCTTGGCCGTAATCCAGCAACAAAAAAAAGAGCTGCTATTGTATTTGGGTGAAATTGTTGGCGACAATATCTCCAACTTGTCCAAGGCGGAAACCGAAAAAATCTCGGGAGGCATTTATATGCTATACGAAAGTGCCGTAACGGAGAGCCATCTATTTAAAAACGATTGGCCCATTTTTATGGCAAGGAGCATTGCCCCGGCGCTTTTTAAGGATACTGAGCTTATTTAAACGCAAAAAATGTCAGTTCGAGCGCAGTCAAGAACACGTTATGCTGTCAATGGACAAAACATATTGGCTACGCTCGTTGTGACATTCTCCTATCAAAAATAATAGGATTTGTTAGGTTGTAGTCGCTATTATGCGCCTACCGTCTCCAAAGGCTGGGCCTCAGGGAAATCTACAGGTACTTTAGTTGTACTGTGTATATAGTTGGATATGGTTTTATCACCTACCAACACAATAGTGTCGATCAAGTTTTCTTTGGTCCATCCTGCCGCAAAGAAATTATCCACTACTTGGGCATCTGTTGCACCTCTGTTCTCGGTAATATTTTGGGCCAAACGTGCCAAAGCGTCCAATTTTTCATCAAAAGATGCCTTGCCCGCTCTTAATTCAAGGATTTGCTCGTCGGTAAAACCGTTCATTTTACCAATGGCAGTGTGAGCGGACAAACAGTAAACACAATTGTTTACTTGACTAACTGCCAAATTCACCACTTCTTTCTCTTTGGCTTTCAAAGAGGTCTTCGCATTGGAAAGTGCTAAATAATTGCCCAATGCATTTTCTGAGTGGGCATAGGTCGCGAAAAGGTTCGGAACAAAGCCTACTGCTTTCTCCAAGTTGTCAAAAATGGCCTGATTGGCCGTGCTTACTTCTTCTCTCTTAGGTACATTGATTGTGCTCATAATTGTAAATTTTAAAATGAATTTTATAAAAGGATTAATAGGTCTGTACAAAGGGTTTTTCTACATCACAGTAAAAATCGTGATGGTACTTTTGCTCACAGTGTTCTGAAGCTCTTACAGTTTGCACCGCGGTTTTTGGTGTTGTTCTAAAAATCTCGATGAGATTAAAAATTGATTTTTCCGTGATATTCATCTCTTGTCTGTTTTTTAATTACAGTGCAAAGATGCTTCGGAAAGGAGGGTGGGTGTTAGGAGCAATTTCCCGACGGCTTGACGATTTTTCCCTTAGGCTACCAAAAGCAGGTTTTCGCGGTATTCGGAAGGGGTCATCTGGGTCATTTTTTTAAAGAAACGACTAAAGTGGGCCGGGTCGTTAAAACCAAGTTCGTACGCTATTTCCTGATTTTGCTTATCGGTAAAGTTGATAAGTCTTTTGGCTTCCAACGCAATTCTATCCAAAATAATCTGTTGGGGCGACTTTTGGTTGTAAATCGAGAATAGGTTGGAGAGGGTTTTGGGAGATTTGTACAACAGTTCGGCATACTCGCTCACTTTTCGCTTTGTTTTGTAATGCATGTCCACCAAAAAATTGAATCTTCTGATGGTATCGATTTGGTCATTCCCCAAAGTTTTTACGATCAACTGTTCTTTCGCCAATCGCGTACTCATAATTATCAACCTTTTAAGCAGCATTTGGAGCATATCTCCCTGAATATTGTCCGGAGTCGAAAATTCTTCGATGAACATATCGTGCAATAGGTTGAACTTGTTCAATTGTTCTTTGCCAATAGTTATTACCGGTATATCCTGAGTGCCAAAAAACAAAATTCCATTACAGGAAACCTCGCTATCATGATCAGAAATACAATAAAACTCCCGGTTAAAAAGAATCCCTGTTATAGGCAATTGGGCCTTGCTATAAGAAACGTGTTGTAGATAGGTTACCGTAATAATTTGGTTTGGCAACAGTTCCAGGTCCAGTCCATCAATTTGAATGGTCAAGGGACTGCCATTTCTGTTCCACAAAAATTTTATGGTCTTGGAAGTTTCGGAAAAATATCTTTCCTCTTTTTTAATATCATCCGTAAACCCTAATATAGCACCTAACCTGGAATCTTTGTATTCGTGTTTCATTGATCAATTACTTCTATACCCGCTATTTAGTCCCATTTAGTGGTTCATACTTACATCACAGTGGCACCTAAGGCCACTAAAATAAAAAGGTGTGCTCTGCAGAGCACACCTTTTTATTTTTGGTATATAACTTCTTTCTAGAAATTACATGTCTCGATTTCGGTTACCCGTAGGGTATTTACCATTCCCTTTTCCTTGATCGGCATTGCAGCCAAACTCACCAACATGTCCCCAACTTCCAAAAATCCTTTTTTACAGGCAATTTGGTTAACGTCTTCGATGGTTTGATCCGTGGAAACGAACTTATCATAATAAAAAGCTTTAACGCCCCAGAGAAGATTAAGCTGGGTCAAAATCCTTTTGTTCGATGTAAATACGAGAATATGTGCCGCTGGTCGCCATGCCGAAATCTGGAATGCGGTATATCCGCTGTTGGTCAAGGTGGATATGGCTTTTGCCGATATCTCGTTGGCCATTAAAGCGGCGTGATAACAAACTGATTTGGTGATGTACCTTTTGGTACGGATATGTGGTGGATTTTGAGGTACCTTGATCAAATTGGACCCTTCTACGCTCGTGACAATGCTCGACATTTTCTCAATTACTTGGACAGGATAGTTGCCTACCGATGTTTCTCCAGAAAGCATTACGGCATCGGCACCGTCCATAACGGAGTTGGCCACATCGTTTACTTCGGCGCGGGTAGGTGTTAAACTAGTGATCATGGTTTCCATCATCTGGGTGGCAATGATCACGGGGATTCTACCCTTTTTGGCACTTAATACCAGTTGTTTTTGAATCAGTGGAACCTCTTGTGCCGGCACCTCCACACCCAAATCGCCACGGGCCACCATAAGACCGTCGGATGCTTTTACGATTTCCTCGATGTTTTCCAGTGCTTCTGGTTTTTCAATTTTTGAGATTACAGGAATTTTATGCTCGGTGTGCTCCTTGATCAAATTATGAAGATCGTATATGTCCTGGGCATGACGAA
Source organism: Flagellimonas sp. ABD4_174 (assembly GCF_056160185.1). Lineage (NCBI taxonomy): Bacteria > Pseudomonadati > Bacteroidota > Flavobacteriia > Flavobacteriales > Flavobacteriaceae > Flagellimonas > Flagellimonas sp. ABD4_174. The sequence goes on along the minus strand of NZ_JBSWWP010000001.1, from coordinate 541,910 downwards.
CAAATGAGAGTGCGATCCAATCTACTTCTTGACCGATGGCAAAAATGGCATCTTTGATGTCTTTCTTGGTCAATGCCGGTAAAGAAATATTGGTATTGGGGAGGTTGACTCCTTTTTTGGATTTTAGCGGCCCGCCCTGTATTACTTTGGCTACCACTTCGTTTTCTCCATTGGTGGACTTTACCTCGAATATAAGTTTACCATCGTCCAGAAGAATTCGCTCTCCGGCCTTTACATCTTTTGGGAAGTTCTGGTAATTCATGTAAACTCGTTCTGCCGTTCCCTCGAAAGGTTCTCCGGTTACAAAAGTTACTTCATCGCCCGGAGAAACTATGGCCTCTCCTCCCATTACGCCCACTCTTAGTTTGGGCCCTTGTAAATCGGCAAGTATGGCGGTGTTAATTTCCAACTCTTCGTTAAGTTCCCTGATTATTTTGATCCTCTCAGCTACATCTTCATAAGCGGCGTGGGAAAAGTTTATCCTGAAAACATCTACTCCGGCCAATATCATTTCCCTTAGGGTTTCCTTTTTATTGGTAGCTGGCCCGAGGGTTGCTACAATTTTCGTTTTCTTAGTAGTTGGCATTGTTAAAAGATTAAATTTCTTTTTGATTTCAAATTTTGCGTGTCCAATGGATATGCTGTGATAACCTTGGATATCTTATTTATGAACTTGATTTTTTTGGAATATAGACCTTCGTTCTCAGCATCTACCTTCAAAAAATAATCCACTTCCTTCTTTTCTTTGATCAAATGATCGGTCCGCGTGGTTACATTGTTCTCGAACAAACCCAAAGAAGGTGTTTCCTCCCTTACTTCACATTTATTGGAGATCAGGGTCCAGTATACATCGTTCAGTTCATCGTCCCAATCGAACAGCGAGAACGACATGTGACCATCGAGACATAGGTCTTTCTTCATGCGTTTTAATTTGAGTCCGCAAGCGGAATTTATTGCATATGTAATGGCGTAGTCCTCCAAATTGCTGTGTATGGCAATAAGGGAAAAATTGTCGTCATATAAATCTGCAGATATCCTGTGCGTTGTCAAATTTCCCATAACACGAACCGTAAATATAAGGCTTAATCTTAATGCATGTCCAGTTTTCTACAGGACAATACTTCTATTAAGTAAACGAAAACGTTAGAGTTAACTATTATTTAAAGTTACTGGTTTTCAATCTTGCTCTGCAGAGCGAAATATGCTCGTTTTGAGGCTTTTTCCTCTGCTTTTTTCTTGGAGGTGGCCCGTGCTTTTGCCAACATTCTATCACCAATGGTAAGTTTTACGGCAAAATGTTTTAACTCGTCGTTTCCTGTGTCCTCGTATACGTGATAATTGAATGTCTTTTTTTCTTTTTGGCACCATTCTATCACCAAACTCTTATAGCTGATCACTTTACCCTCGAGCTGTTCAATATCCACATAGGGCTCTATTACTCTTTCATTTATGAATTTTTCACAATACATGTAGCCTTTATCCAAGTAAATCGCACCCACAAGTGCTTCAAAGACATTACCATGAATATTCTCCCCAAAATGTGCTTTCGGAATCCTACTTTCCACAAAATCCAGCAATCCAAGGTCTTTACCAAGCTCGTTCAGGTGCTTACGGCTCACTACCTTGGAACGCATTTTGGTGAGATATCCCTCGTCCCCTTCCGGTACTTGGTTGTACAAATGTTTTGAAATGATGGTCCCCAGCATTGAATCTCCCAAAAATTCGAGGCGCTCGTAGTTTACAGGATTCCCTTTTTCGTCCTTTTTGTTCATGGACCTATGAAGGAACGCTGTTTTATAGAGCTCCAAGTTTTTGGGCTTGAAACCAAGGATCCTTTTCATACCCAAAAAAAAATCCCCATCCGAGTCAGGATGGGAATTGAATATTTTGGAAGTGAGTTTCATGTTACAAAACTACCCTATTTTTTTAAATAAAATACAAGCATTGTGTCCTCCAAATCCAAAGGTGTTGCTCATGGCGACCTTTACTTCGCGCTCTTGTGCCTTGTTCAAGGTCAAGTTGAGCGATGGATCTATCTGATCATCCACTTCACTGTGGTTTATGGTCGGTGGCACCAAATTATGCTCCATGGCCAAAATGGAGGCAATGGCCTCAATGGCTCCTGCCGCTCCCAACAAATGGCCAGTCATGGATTTGGTTGAATTAATGTTGATGTTTTTGGCGTGATCACCAAATACCTTGCTAATGGCCTTTAATTCGGCAACATCACCAAGTGGGGTTGAGGTACCATGTGTATTTATGGCATCTACATCTTCTGGTTTAAGCCCAGCGTTTTGCAAACAGTTTTCCATTACCTTTACCACTCCAATACCTTCTGGGTGTGGAGCCGTCATGTGGTGGGCATCACTGGAAAGACCTCCACCCAAAACTTCGGCATATATTTTAGCCCCCCTTGCTTTGGCGTGCTCATATTCTTCCAATATTAGCGCACCTGCTCCTTCTCCCAGTACAAAACCATCTCTTGTGGCATCAAAAGGTCGAGAAGCGGTTTCGGGGCTTTCGTTTCGGGTAGATAGTGCATGCATGGCATTAAATCCGCCCATACCTGCAATAGTTACAGCGGCTTCGCTACCACCGGTCACAATAACATCGCAATGACCCAATCTAATGTAGTTGAGCGCATCGATCATGGCATTGGCCGAAGAGGCACATGCAGAGACAGTGGTATAGTTTGGTCCCATAAATCCATGTTTAATGGATATGTTCCCAGGTGCTATATCCGCAATCATTTTTGGAATAAAGAACGGATTAAAACGTGGTGTTCCATCGCCATTGGCATAGCTGATCACCTCGTTCTGAAAAGTTTCCAAACCTCCGATTCCCGCACCCCATACTACACCAACCCTAAACTTGTCCACAACGTCCAAGTCTATTCCAGAGTCTGCTATGGCCTCATCCGATGAAACCAGGGCATATTGGGCAAACCTATCTAGTTTTCTAGCTTCCTTCCTATCAAAAAAATCCGAAGGATCGTACCCTTTAAGCTCGCAAGCAAACTTTGTTTTAAATTTTTCGGTATCGAAGTATGTAATGGGGGCAGAACCGCTTTTTCCGGTTCGTAGTCCTTCCCAATAAGCTTCCAAATTATTACCAATGGGCGTTAACGCTCCCATTCCGGTAACCACAACTCGCTTTAACTGCATTGAACTATTTTTTTACCCTTTAGACGTAAATTATAAAAAAAATTATCCATGTGACAACAATCACATGGATAATTTATAATCTTTAGCGATATATCATATAATTACTTAGCTTCTTCTATATAGCTAATGGCCTGACCTACAGTGGCGATGTTTTCTGCTTGGTCATCTGGTATCTGAATATCAAATTCTTTCTCAAACTCCATGATAAGTTCAACAGTGTCCAAGGAATCCGCTCCTAAGTCGTTGGTAAAGCTAGCTTCTGCAACTACTTCATTTTCATCTACACCTAGTTTATCAACGATGATAGCCTTTACTCTTGATGCAATGTCTGACATAATTATTGTGGTTTTAAAAATTTAAATCGTTGGCAAAAATATAAAACTTTGGATTAAATACACTATTTGACGATAAAATGTGATTCAAATTAAACATCTTACATTAGTGTATCTTACTTTAGCCGACGTAATTTAGTCCAAAAACACATGAATTCCTAACGAATGAAACGAATTGTAATCTTTGCATCGGGCAGTGGGTCCAATGCAGAAAATATCATATCCTTTTTTCGCAAAGACCCTGCGATCACGGTTGCGGCGGTACTTACCAATAAAAATTCGGCAAAAGTACTGGAGCGCTGCGACCGCCTCGGCGTGCCCGCTTTTTATTTTAACGGGCCAGCTTTTAAGGATTCCAGTGCCATAGTGGATCTTTTACACGGCCTACAGACGGATCTTGTGGTACTAGCCGGCTTTCTTTGGAAAATACCAGAAAACCTTATTGAGGCGTATCCAAATAAAATCGTAAACATACATCCTGCCCTTTTGCCCGATTATGGCGGAAAGGGCATGTACGGCGACAGGGTACACAAGGCCGTTAAAGACAACAATGAGAGCGAAACCGGCATAACCATACATTACGTCAACGAAAATTACGACGAAGGTGCCATCATATTTCAGACCAAGACCATGATCGAACCCACGGACACCCCAGAAACCATAGCTCAAAAGGTACACCAGTTGGAATACGAGCATTTCCCTAAAGTGATCAAAAAACTACTTTCCTAATGGCCAAGAAAAAAAAGTTTTATGTGGTTTGGAAAGGAAAACATCCCGGAATTTTCGAGTCGTGGGCCGATTGTAAGGCGCAAATAGATGGCATTAAAGGAGCACAATACAAATCCTTTGCTACGTTCGAAGAGGCCAAAAAAGCCTACAACGGCAATTATGCGGATTTCAAGGGTAAATCCAAGGGCAAAAGCGAACTTACTCCAGAGGAACTGCTTAAAATCGGGGACCCCAATTATAATTCTATAGCGGTGGATGCGGCCTCCAGCGGCAACCCAGGAAAAATGGAATACCGAGGTGTGGATACCAAAAGTAAAAGAGTCCTTTTTCACCAAGGCCCTTTTGAACAGGGAACTAGTAATGTAGGTGAGTTTTTGGCGTTGGTCCATGGTTTGGCCTTTTTAAAACAACAAAAAAGTGAACGTATCCTCTATTCCGATTCCAGAATTGCAATTGGGTGGGTAAGAAAGAAAAAATGTGGAACCAAACTGAACAAAACCGAGAAAAATGCACAGCTTTTTGAGCTTATTGCACGTGCCGAAGAATGGCTCAAAAAAAATCGGTTCAACACCCCAATAGTTAAATGGGAGACCAAGGCCTGGGGGGAAATACCTGCTGATTTTGGCAGAAAATAGAAAGCAGATACCAGTAATATTAGACGGCACGCCTTTATTAAGTTTTCGCTTGAACTTGAGTTTAATCCCTCATTTATTCTCTGTTTTTCTTAAATCCTTTGTTAATGATTCCAATATGGAATATCAAACCGTATATTTGCAGCAAAATTTAGGTAATGGGCAAATTACTGATCGTGGGGACCATGGCCTTCGACGCTATTGAAACACCGTTCGGAAAAACAGGAAGAATATTGGGAGGTGCCGGCACATTTATAGGTTTGGCAGCATCACAATACAAAATAGACTCCGCAATTGTTTCTGTCGTCGGAGACGACTTTCCACAGTCCTACATGGACATTTTTATAAACAAGGACATCGACCTATCCGGTGTTGAAGTGGTAAAAGGAGGCAAAACTTTTTTCTGGGAAGGAAAATACCATAACGACCTAAACTCTCGAGATACCTTGGCCACAGAACTAAATACTCTGGCCGATTTTAATCCCGTAGTACCGAGCAACTTTACCGACGCGGACATAGTAATGCTCGGCAATCTTCACCCCAACATCCAGCTAAGTGTAATCAATCAAATGGAAAAACGACCAAAACTCATAGTTTTGGATACCATGAACTTTTGGATGGACAATAGTTGGGACGATTTGATGAAGGTAATCTCTGAAATAGATGTTATCACTATTAATGATGAAGAAGCCAGACAAATGACCGAGGAATATTCCTTGGTGAAAGCGGCCGAAAAAATTCAAAAGATGGGGCCTAAATACGTCGTCATTAAAAAAGGGGAGCATGGAGCACTTTTGTTCCACAAGGAAAATATTTTCTTTGCACCAGCACTACCGTTGGAAGAGGTATTTGATCCTACCGGTGCTGGCGACACTTTCGCCGGTGGATTTGTGGGGTACTTGACAGAGGTAGGCAACATATCATTCGAAAGTATGAAGAACGCCATTATACATGGCTCCAATTTAGCATCGTTCTGTGTGGAGAAATTTGGCACCGAGCGCATGGTGGATTTACATAAAAGCGAGGTAAATGCCCGCTTACAACAGTTTAAGGAACTGACACAGTTCAATATTGAATTAACCTAAATGCGTGCCCTGAAATTTTCGGGGCTTTTTTTATTTGATTTGCTATGAGTGATCCTATTAAGCACGAATGCGGAATATCGTTGATCCGTTTGCTTAAACCCTTGGAGTACTATAAAGAAAAGTACGGTACAGCTTTTTATGGTGTAAACAAGATGTACTTAATGATGGAAAAGCAGCATAATCGCGGACAGGATGGCGCCGGTTTTGCAAGCATTAAAATGGATATGGAGCCTGGGGAAAGATATATGAGCCGGGTAAGATCGGCACAGCAGCAGCCCATCCAGGATATTTTTGCCCAGATCAACAACCGTATCAATACGGCACTGACCGAAAACCCAGAGTTTGAAGATGATGTATCGTGGCAAAAAAAGAACATCCCGTACATTGGGGAACTTTTGATGGGACACGTTAGGTATGGCACCTTTGGAAAAAACAGTATCGAGAGCGTACACCCGTTTCTGAGACAGAACAACTGGATGCACAGAAACCTTATTGTGGCCGGCAACTTTAACATGACCAATGTTGACGAGCTTTTTGGCAACTTGGTGGCCTTGGGTCAGCACCCCAAAGAAAAAGCCGATACCGTTACCGTAATGGAAAAAATCGGCCATTTTTTGGATGACGCCGTGGCAAAATTGTACAAGGAGGTCAAAAAAGAAGGGTACTCCAAAAGAGAGGCCTCTCCACTTATTGCCGAACGCTTGAACGTTGCCAAAATACTACGAAAGGCTTCCAAAAACTGGGACGGCGGTTACGCCATGAGCGGATTGATGGGGCATGGCGATGCTTTTGTAATGCGCGACCCGGCAGGAATCCGACCGGCATACTATTATCAGGATGATGAAGTTGTGGTCGTAGCATCCGAACGCCCCGTGATCCAGACCGTGTTCAATGTAAATTTTGATGATGTAAAAGAGCTAGATCCGGGCCATGCGGTAATCATTAAGAAAAATGGCTCCATGGCGTTAAAACGTATTTTGGAACCTACCGAGCGAAAAGCCTGCTCTTTTGAACGCATCTATTTCTCCAGAGGGAGTGATAAAGAAATCTATCAGGAAAGAAAAAAATTGGGGAAACTTGTTTTTCCAGAAATTTTGAAGTCCATCGACAACGATTTGGAGAATACCGTCTTCTCTTACATTCCGAATACTGCGGAAACTTCGTTCTTTGGAATGGTAAAGGAGGCTCAAAACTACCTCAACAAGAAAAAAGAAGAACAAATTCTGGCCTTGGGGCCGAACATGACAGGCGAGGAGCTTCATAAAATATTGAACATTCGTCCGCGAATAGAAAAAGTGGCCATCAAAGATGCCAAGTTAAGAACCTTTATCACCCAAGATAGCAGCAGGGATGATCTGGTGGCCCACGTTTACGATATTTCCTATGGCTCCGTAAAGCCCACGGACAATCTGGTAATTATAGATGATAGCATTGTTCGCGGTACTACCTTAAAACGTAGTATTTTAAAAATACTGGACCGTTTGTCTCCCAAGAAAATAGTGGTTGTGTCCTCTGCACCACAGATCCGCTATCCGGACTGTTATGGTATCGATATGGCAAAATTGGAAGATTTTGTTGCCTTTAAGGCAGCTTTGGCTTTGCACGAGGAACATGGCACTACCCACTTGATCAAAGAGATTTATGAGAAGTGCCTTACCCAGACCGAAGCTTCAGACAAAAATGTGATAAACTACGTGAAGGAATTTTATGCACCATTCTCGGCAAAACAAATTTCCAAGAAGATCGGGGAAATTCTAAGTCCTGAAGGAATAAATGCAGAGGTAGAGATTATTTATCAAACCATTGAAGGTTTGCATAGCGCCTGTCCCAAAAACTTGGGCGATTGGTATTTTACAGGAAATTATCCCACCCCGGGCGGTAATAAGGTGGTCAACAAGGCGTTTATCAACTTTTTTGAAGGAAAAAACGAAAGAGCTTATTAATCAACCACATAGAAAAAGAGCGCAATCTGTGCGCTTTATCGATGAAACTAGCAGTATAGCGGGTTTTTATACGAACAGAAACCCACAACCCTACTTTAGTACTTGCCATAGCATAAGTAGGTTAAGTTCATGGTAAGATTTGGGGCAAAAAAGGTGGATAAACTCCACCTTTTTTATTTTCTGCAACTTTGCCCATATTTCACTTTCTCCTTTGTTTTCTTGACATTTATCAATAATCGAGCCCTGTTGAACATTTCAACCAATTAAAGAGGGTTTCATCTAAAAGCTTGGGTTCAAAATCAACTCTTGACTTACATTTGGAGGACCATAGCATAAGTAGGTTAAGTTCATGGTAAGATTTGGGGAAAGAAGCCGGAGCATGCTCCGGCTTCTTTATGTTTGACTACCAAGGTTTTAACAATTTTATCGATGAACTGCACATTTTATTTTTACTTCCAAAAGCAAAATATTTTTTAAAACCCTTTGTTATTTTACACAATACCAGTATTTTAGTCGTGCCATAGCATAAGTAGGTTAAGTTTATGGTAAGATTTGGGACGAAAAGGGTGAGGACTTCCTCGCCCTTTTCTATTTTGGAAAAAACAGAAACAAAAAAGCCGTTCACTTTTGTGAACGGCTTTTTAATTGTATTAATTTCTGCTCTTACTTGTTGGCAGCGTAATTTTCTGCAACCTTATCCCAATTGATTACATTAAAAAATGCATCGATGTATTCTGGTCGCTTGTTCTGATAGTTCAAATAATATGCATGCTCCCAAACGTCCAATCCTAAAATTGGTTGTGCTTCGCAAGTTACTCCGGGCATTAGCGGATTATCTTGGTTTGGTGTTGAGCAAACTTCCAACTTGCCACCTTTGTGCACACACAACCAAGCCCAGCCCGACCCAAATTGGGTAGCGGCAGCGGCCGAGAATTTTTCTTTAAAAGCATCGAAAGAACCAAAAGCATCATCTATGGCAGAAGCCAATTCACCAGATGGAGCTCCTCCACCGTTTGGGGACATTACTTCCCAAAAAAGACTGTGGTTAAAAAATCCGCCACCATTGTTTCTGACCGCGGCATTGGACATGTCCAAATTGGACAAAATGTCCTCTATTCCTTTTCCGTCCATATCTGTTCCTTCGATGGCAGCATTCAACTTAGTGGTGTAGCCATTGTGGTGCTTGGTATGGTGGATTTCCATGGTCCTTGCATCTATATGGGGTTCCAATGCATCGTATGCATACGGTAACTTAGGTAGTTCAAAAGCCATAATATTCTGTTTTTTTAGGTTATTACTTTATTTAGGTAAAAATACAAGTTTTAACATTTATATTCCGCTAAAACCATGTTAACATCAAGCTGGGAATCCTTATTTTGCAAGAAAAATACACTTGGACGGCTCCAATTTTAAAATATACAGTGCATCTGCAGGTTCGGGCAAAACATATGCCCTTGCCAAAACCTACCTAAAATTATTGCTTTCCAACGATTCCGCCATAAAATTCCGTCAAATCTTGGCCATTACCTTTACCAATAAGGCAGTTGACGAAATGAAATCCAGGATTTTGGACAATCTTTTTGCTTTTGGACAAGATGTTGTACCAGAAAAACAGAACGGTCTGTTCTGGGCCATTTGCAACGAACTTTCCCTGTCCGAACAACAATTACGGCATAGGTCGCAACTCATTTTAAAGCGTATTCTCCACAACTACTCTTTTTTTGAGATTTCCACCATAGATAAGTTTAACCATAAGATCATAAAGACCTTTGCAAGAGACCTTCATCTATCACAAAATTTTGAAGTGGAACTCAACACGGACGTCCTATTGGAAGAAGCTGTTGGCAGATTATTAGAGCGCGCCGGGAACGACGAGAACCTTACAGAGGTCTTGATTTCCTTTTCGCTCAAAAAAATTGATGATGATAAAAGTTGGGACATTACCTACGATTTAATGGAAATTGGAAAGCTGCTGTTTCAAGAAAACCATGCCGAACATGTGGAACCATTGCGTGAAAAATCGATCAATGATTTTAAGGAAATCCAAAAACGGATAGCAACTGAGAGCAAGGCCATCGAGGAAAAAGTAAAACAGCTCGCTCAAAATGTGCTGCACGAGATCGATAATCAAGGGTTTGATCCTTCTGATTTTCCCAGACAAACCTTGCCCAATCATTTTAAAAGAATAACCCAGGGTGAATTTAATCCCGGTAAAATATATACCAGTAAAACCTTGCAGCCCAATCTGGTTGAAGGAAAATTACTCAAAGCAAACGACAAAAGGGATGTCACCAATTTGGCCATTATTGTTTTACAACATTATTTGGAACTAAAACAACTCATCTATCGGCGCAGTTTTCTCCAAAACATTTATGGCAACATAGTGCCTATGACGGTCCTGAACGAAATCGCCAAGGAAATCAAGAACATCGAACTAGATCGTGACATTGTTCCCATTGCATCACTGAACGCAATTCTCTCCAAAGAAATCAAAAACCAACCTGTACCTTTTATTTATGAGCGGATGGGCGAAAAATACCGCCATTATTTTATAGATGAGTTCCAGGATACCTCCAAAATGCAATGGGAAAATCTGGTGCCGTTAATTGGCAATGCCCTGGAGAGTGAAGATGAAAAACAAGAACGGGGATCCCTTTTTTTGGTGGGCGATGTAAAACAGGCCATTTACCGCTGGCGAGGCGGCAGGGCGGAACAGTTCCTGAACCTGATCAATGGAAAATCGCACCCTTTTGTGGTGGAACCAAGTGTTCGTTCGTTGGATACGAATTGGCGCAGTTTTGACGAAATCGTCAACTTTAACAATAGCTTTTTTACAGAAACGGCTCCTGTGCTTGCCAATGAAGATTATCGAAACCTCTTTTTGAACGACTCTCATCAAAAAACGAACAACAAGCCCGGTGGCTACGTTCAAATAAGCTTTTTGGACAAGGACGAGAAGGACAAAGATTACGTTTATTGTAATGAGACCTTAAAATATATTCAACACATTATTTCGGAAAAATATGCTTATTCCGACATCTGTGTGCTGGTCCGCGATAACAAAAAGGGCATGTTGTTAGCGGATTATTTGGCGCAACACAAAATCCCTATTATTTCTTCGGATGCTCTATTATTGGCAAATAATGAAAAAGTGAGGTTTTTGATATCCGTACTTCGAATTTTTGAAAACCTAAAAGACCGGGAAGCAGCATACCATATATTAAGGTATCTCTCCCCTGATCAAAATAGTGCCCACGAGTTTATTTCCGGACATTTGGAAAATATAGCGCCATTCTTGGCCTCCCAATATAGTTTTAACCTTGTAGATTTAAAGGGACAACCCGTACTCACCATATTGGAAACCGCAATTGTGCATTTTGAGCTTTACCAAGGTTCCGTTGCGCACATTTCTTTTTTAATGGACGAGGTGCTCGATCTCGAAAAAAGGGAAGGACCCAGCGTGTATGCCTTTCTTAACTATTGGGAAATAAAAAAAGAATCCCTGTCCATAGCTGCTCCAGATGGGGTCGATGCGGTAAAAATAATGACGATTCACAAAGCCAAAGGACTAGAATTTCCTTTTGTGATTTTTCCATTTGCCAGTGCGGCATTGATCAAAAGGGACAAAAAGTCGTGGGTTGCCGCCACTCCTCAAGAAGACAAGATAGGCCTGAATGAGTTTCTTTTGAACACCAAAAGCGATATGCTGGAGTACAACCCCGCAACACAAGCAAAGTATTTGGAAGTCGAACAAAAGTCCTTGTTGGATGCAATGAATGTCCTTTATGTGGCCCTTACCCGCCCCGTAAAAGGATTGTTCGTAATTACAGAATCCGGCAAAAAAGAAATTGCTACTATCGAAGATGCATCCTCTTATCCAGATCTTTTTCAATGGTATGTTCAGCAAAAAAACCTATCTGAATCCGAGAAAGGTGTTTTTGCCATTGGTACATTTCCTGTAAACAATGAATCTTCTTCGACTTTAGAGTCAACCGAAAACTATATCCCATACCTTACGCGGCCCAAAGAAGATACTGGCTTTGCCATTTCCACCAAATCTGGCCACATGTGGGACGATGAGCGTTTGGAAGCCATAGAAATGGGAAATGTGATACACTTTGTTCTAAGCAAAATCGAAACAGCAAAAGATATTGACCCGATTTTGGAACAGCTGGAAATCGAGGGGCATTTTCCCAAAGGAGCAACTGTTGACATCAAACAAAAAATAATGGCGGTGGTCAACCACCCAAAGTTAAAAGAACTGTTCCTGGAAAACCATCAAATTTTAAACGAACAGGAAATTCTAACCACAGATGGAAGATCATTACGCCCGGACAGAATTGTACTGGATGGCAATAATGCCTGCGTTATCGACTACAAAACCGGCAAACCATCTCTCAAGCACAAAGAGCAGATTGCCAACTACGCAGATGTGTTGAGAGATATGGGCTATAACATCAAAGAATCTGTTATTGTTTATATTGACCAAGAAATAGACCCTATTTTTGTATAAAGCTAAATAAAGATATGTACGGAAAAATTAAAGAACATTTGACCAAAGAGCTGGAAGAAATCAAAGAAGCTGGCCTTTTTAAAAAAGAACGCATCATAACATCACCTCAAGGTGCTGTCATAAAAATTTCCACTGGTGAAGAGGTCATTAATTTTTGTGCGAACAACTATTTGGGGCTATCCTCCCACCCAGATGTGATCCAAGCCGCCAAAGATGCGATGGACACCCACGGCTTTGGAATGTCCTCGGTACGTTTTATTTGCGGAACACAGGACATCCACAAAGAATTGGAAAAGAAAATTGCCGATTTCTACGGTACCGAGGATACCATATTATATGCCGCCGCTTTTGATGCCAATGGAGGTGTTTTTGAACCCCTGCTCACGGCTGAGGATGCCATTATCTCCGATTCCTTGAACCATGCCTCCATTATAGACGGTGTTCGTTTATGCAAGGCAAAAAGATATCGATACGCCAATAATGATATGGCCGATCTAGAGGTACAACTAAAACAGAGCAAAGCAGATGGAGCCCGTTTTAAGATTATAGTCACCGATGGGGTTTTCTCCATGGACGGTCTAGTGGCCCCATTGGATAAAATTTGCGACCTCGCCGATAAATATGATGCCATGGTAATGATAGATGAATGCCACGCCGCTGGGTTCATTGGTGAAACAGGTCGGGGTACCTTGGAAGAAAAAGGCGTTATGGACCGAATTGATATTATAACAGGTACTTTGGGCAAAGCCCTAGGTGGTGCCATGGGCGGTTATACCACAGGAAAAAAAGAAATCATTGAACTCCTGCGCCAGCGTTCCAGACCCTATCTGTTCTCCAATTCCCTGGCACCTGCCATCGTTGGAGCCTCCATTAAGGTTTTTGACATGTTGGACAAGGACACCACATTGCGCGATAAACTTCAGAGCAACACAGAATATTTTAAAAAAGGCATGAAGGAAGCCGGCTTTGACATTATCGACGGGGATTCCGCCATAGTGCCAGTTATGCTCTACGACGCCAAGCTCTCACAGAATATGGCTGACATGCTGTTGGATGAGGGCATATATGTAATTGGATTCTTCTATCCCGTAGTTCCCAAAGGCAAGGCAAGAATACGCGTACAACTATCGGCTGCTCACGAAAAAGTACATTTGGACCATGCCATAAAAGCATTTTCCAAGGTGGGAAAATCGTTAAAGGTCATCTAAATTCGACGAAATGCAATAAATCTTCTGGCAAATGAGTCAAAAAAAAAGAAATTTAGATTTTGTTAATAAGTCTTAACAACTTACATTTGCTGCTGATAAACACTTAAACTTAAAATTTTGAGCATGAAACATCTTAGCAAATTATTGGTTGTTGCTCTTGTATTTGTAGGGATCAACAGCATACAAGCGCAAGACGAAAATAATCCCTGGCAAGTAAGCATAGGGGTGAATGCAATAGACGCTTATCCTACTAACGATAGTAACAATCCATTTTCCAGTACTACGTTGTTCGATGAGTACTTTAACGTATCCGATCACTGGAATATTTTGCCTTCTGTATCTTATGTAGGTGTATCCAAATATGTTGGTGATGGATTTTCTGTTGGAGCCAGAGGTTCCTTGAACAGAATCGAGAAAATCGGAGACTTCGAAGTAGATGAGCTTTCTCACTATGCTATCGATGGTACTATCAAGTACAACATCCTTAAAAACACTACCATTGATCCTTTCGTTGAAATAGGTGGTGGTTATACTTGGATCGATGAAATCGGTGCTGGTACTGTAAACGGTGGTGTTGGTGTTAACTTGTGGTTCTCTGACAACCTTGGTCTAACGCTTCAAACACAATACAAGCATGCTTTCGAAGATTATTTGATTACACACTTCCAACACATGGCAGGTCTTAGCATCAAATTTGGTGGTACTGACACTGATGGTGACGGTATCTACGATAAAGACGATGCTTGTCCAGAAGTTGCTGGCCTAGAAGCCTTCAACGGATGTCCTGATTCTGATGGTGATGGTATCGAGGATGCTAAAGATGCATGTCCTAACGAAGCTGGATCTAAAGAAATGAACGGATGTCCTGACTCTGACGGTGATGGTGTTGCCGATAAAGATGATGCTTGTCCAAGCACTCCTGGTCTTCCTGCACTAGCTGGTTGTCCTGATGCTGACGGTGACGGTATCGCTGACAAAGACGATAAGTGTCCTAACGAAGCTGGTCCTGCTGCAAACGACGGATGCCCTTGGCCTGATACTGATGGAGATGGAGTTCTTGACAAAGATGATCAGTGTCCAGAAATTGCCGGTACTGTTGCTAACAACGGTTGCCCAGAAGTAACTGAAGAAGTGCAAAAGCAGTTGAACGACTACGCTAGAACTATCTTGTTCGATACTGGTAAATCTTCTATCAAAGCAGAATCAACTTCTGTAATGGTTGACATTATCCAAATCTTGAACGAGTATCCTAATGCTAAGTTTACTGTAGAAGGTCACACTGATAGTGTAGGTAGCGAAAAATTGAACCAAAAACTTTCTGAAGAAAGAGCTAACTCTGTTAGAGATTTCTTGATCGACAAAGGTATCGCTGCTGATAGATTGACTGCCATCGGTTACGGTGAAGCTAAGCCAATCGCTACCAACAACACAAGAGCTGGTAGAGCACAAAACAGACGAGTTGAAATCAACTTGGTAAAATAATCAGAAACAAAGTTTTCTAGAAAAAGGCTCCGCAAATGCGGGGCCTTTTTTATTTTTAGTCCATGCAACAAACATTCCTTGAATACGTACTGGACGACCTCCAAAACAAACAGTTGAACTTTATAAACTGTACTTTTGTATTGCCCAGTAAACGATCGGGCACTTTCCTAAAAAAACATCTATCCAACCGTCTCGAAAAAAACATTTTTAGCCCAGAAATAATCTCCATTCAAGAATTTATAGGAGGGCTATCCGATCTAAAACAAGCTTCCAATATTGACTTATTGCTGTTGCTGTTCGAGGTATACAAATCCTCGAACATAGAAGATTCCGATGATTTTGCAACCTTTATAAACTGGGGACAGACCCTCTTACAAGATTTTAACGAAATTGATGGTTACCTAATTCCCGCTTCGGATATACTCAACTATCTATCCGCCATCAAAGAAATTAACCATTGGTCCACAAGTAAGGATAAATCCGAGCTTATCGAGAACTATCTACAGCTGTGGAAAAACCTCGAAACCATTTACAATACTTTCTACACCGCCTTGTTAGCACAAAAAAAAGGTTACCAAGGCCTTATCCAAAGAGAAGCGGTAAAAGCCCTAAAAAACGAAAGCAATCGAAAAATCAGGTCCAACCCGATTATATTTATTGGCTTTAATGCCTTAAATGCCGCCGAATCAACTATCATTCAACATTGCCTAGCTCAAGGAAATGCCCATATTTATTGGGATATAGACGCCTACTTTTTAAACGACAATGTACACGACGCCGGATTGTTCATCCGGAACTATCAAAATAATTGGCCGTACTACAAACACGGTCAAAAAATAGATCCGCAGCATAATTTTCTCAAACCTAAAAATATTACCATAACCGGGGTTCCCAAAAACATATCCCAGACCAAATATGTGGGCCAGTTATTAAAAAAGTTAGGGGAAACAAAGGAAATAGACCTTACCAAAACTGCATTGGTACTTGCGGACGAAACTTTACTAAACCCTATACTCAATGCTGTTCCCAGTTGCATCCCAGAGGTAAACATCACCATGGGGATGCCTTTGGACAAAACAGTTTTGTATTCCTTTTTTGTAAGCTATTTGGAATTACACCTAAATGTTTCCGACCAAGGATGGTTTTTTAAACGTGTCTTGGAATTGATTTCCAATCCGTACACACTTACCCTATCCGGTGAAGACCAAGGCAACTTTGCTCAAAAACTATCCAAAGATATTAAAGAAGGTAACCTACTCTATATAAACAAGGAAGCACTTTTAAAATATCCCAAGGCAGAAGATTTATTGACCCTTATTTTTCATTCAGGAAAAATATCGCCGATGGATTGGATAAACAATTGTCTAGGGCTCATTGAGCGGTTAAAAAGCATTTATCAAAACGAGAAAAATGCATTAGAACTGGAATACTTGTACAGATTCTATACTCTTTTCAATCAATTGGGACAATATTTGGACCAAGTGGATTTTGTGGGAGAACTCAGGTCCATTAAAAATCTTTTCAAGCAATTGGCCAATATGGAATCCTTGGATTTTATCGGTCAACCTTTAACTGGGTTTCAGATTATGGGAATGTTGGAAAGCAGAAACTTGGATTTTGACACTGTCATTGTCACCTCTGTGAACGAAGGGATTCTTCCCTCGGGAAAGTCAAACAATTCCTTTATACCTTTTGATGTAAAACGTGATTATGGCCTGCCCACTTACAAGGAAAAAGATGCCATTTATGTTTATCACTTTTACCGTTTGATACAACGCGCCAAGAATATTTACATTACCTACAATACAGAACCCGATGTGTTGGAAGGTGGGGAAAAAAGCCGATTGATTTCCCAATTATTGACCGATAAAAATCTTATACCGCACATAGCCCATACTATTGCCACCCCTAAAATATCCATTGAGGCAAAGCCACTGATCCAAATGGAAAAGGACAGCCGTTTCATGGATGATCTTAGGGCTTTTACAGAAAAAGGCTTTTCACCCACTTCGCTTACCAATTACATTCGAAATCCAATCGATTTTTATACCAGAAACATTCTTAAGATCAATGATTTGGATGAAGTGGAAGAAAATATTGCGGCCAACACTTTTGGAACCATTATTCACGATAGCCTAGAACAGCTATACAAACCGCTCATTAATCAATTTTTGACCGAAGAACATATTAAATCCTTAAAAGAGAAAGTGCCTGAAGTGGTGCAACATCATTTCACCCAAAACCTCTCTGGCGTCGATGTTTCCAAAGGAAAGTTTCTATTGGTGTACAATGTTATCCTCAAGTATCTGCACAATTTCTTGGACGATGAGCTACGTCAACTTAAACGGCACGAAATCAAAATATTGGCTCTCGAGGAACGCTACGAAGAGTTTATTTCGGTACCCGGATTGGATTTTCCCATCAAAATAAAGGGAACATTGGACCGTGTAGATCAGTTTGATGGAACCGTGCGCATTATCGACTACAAAACCGGTAAAGTAGAGCCAAAAAATGTAAAAGTCACAGATTGGAACGAACTGATCACGGATTACGACAAGAGCAAAGCGTTCCAATTGCTATGCTATGCTTATCTGTTTTCCAAAAAACACAATATTGGCGAAGTACAGGCCGGCATTATATCCTTTAAGCACTTGGGTAAAGGCCTGTTTCCGTTTTCAGAGGAGAAGAATACCCGAATACATTCGGATACTCTTGCAACCTTTGAAAAATACTTGTTCTTACTTATACAGGAAATATGCAACCCTACTATTCCCCTGATCGAAAAGACGGTCTGATTATTTTAAATCGGGACGCGTGGGGCGTACTTCTATTTTACTGGGCAAGGTACGTGGGTGCATGGTCAACAAATCAACGACCAATTTCCCGATATCCTCTGGCTGTATCTTCCACGCATCTTTATCCGATGGGTCGTTGTTGTTAAAATTACTGGACACCGATCCCGGCATAATCGTGGTGACCTTTATGTTGTATTGTCTTAAATCGAGCATTGCGGCCTGGGTAAATCCTACCACGCCAAATTTTGTGGCATTGTAGCCCGCTGCGGTGGCAAAAAAGTTGGTCCCCGCCAAGCTTGCCAAGGTCATATAATACCCTTCCGATGTTTTTAAAGCCTCTACGGATGCTTTTAAGGTGTGGTACACCCCGTTCAGGTTAGTATTTATCATCTGATGCCATTTATCGTCCTCCAATTCATCGATCGGCGCAAAATGACCCACTCCTGCGTTCGCCATAACCACATCCAACTGCCCCCATGTCTCGAGAACAGCGGCAACGGCCTTTTTCTCATCGCCCAATTTGGAAACGTCGGATACCAAGCCCAATACCCTATCCGGTTTATTCAGCCTTTTTACAGCTTCATCGGCACTTTCTTGACTTCGTCCACTAATCGCTACTTTCATGCCCTGCTCCAACAGGCTTTCGGCAATCCCATATCCGATACCCTTGGTTCCTCCAGTAATGTACGCTACTTTTCCTTCTAATTTCATGTTGATTTTGTTTTGAAGTAAAGTTCAAAAAAGCATGGGCCAAATACAAAAAACAGATATTAAAAGGTTGATAAAGTTTGTTGCAGGAAAGGAGGACACGCTAAACCATGGTATAAAATATGGTACATTTACGGTTATTGATATGATTTATTAAGCCATGGCAAAAAGTAGATTGATAATTTTACTGGTACTTTGTTTGAACCAGGCAATCGCACAAGATCAAAACGACATTACGCAATTTAACAGCGCACTGAACAAATTCCTAAATGTTCGTGATTTATGTATTTCAGAAAATGGTAGTGAAGCATTTTTTACTATTCAGAGCCCATTGCAAGATATTTCCCAAATCGCCTATATCCAAAAAAAGGGAAACGAATGGACAGAGCCCGAACTGATGTCTTTTTCGAGTTCTTATATGGATTTGGAACCGTTTTTGTCTCACGATGGAAAACGATTATTCTTTGTTTCCAATAGACCATTGGATGACTTGAGCAAAGAAAAAAAAGATTTTGACATCTGGTATGTGGAACGAGGTGGTTCTGACCAAGAATGGTCCATGCCCAAAAACATTGGCGCTCCCATAAATTCGGGCCTAAATGAATTTTATCCATCATTAAGTAAAAACAACAATCTATACTTTACCTTGGAGTCGCCGAACGGACTTGGAAAAGATGATATTTACTTCTCTCGTTGGGAAAATGGTTCTTATTCAACACCACAACTATTGGATAAAAACATTAATACTCCCGGGTATGAATTCAATGCCTTTATTTCCAAAGAAGAGGACTTTATTCTTTTTTCCCGATATAACGAAGAGGATGGTCTAGGTAGTGGGGATATCTATATTTCCGTAAAAGATGATCGGGGAAACTGGGAAAAAGCGAGAAATATTGGAGCTCCGATCAATACCAAATACATGGAATATTGCCCGTTCTATCACGAAGGAGACCAAACGCTCTATTTTACTAGTCGTCGCAACGAACTATCTCCCAAGTTATTCAACTCTGTATCGGAATTTCAAGAATACATGTACGAAAGCAATAATGGATTGAGTAAAATCTATATGACCCATTTAAAAATCAAGGGGCATAACTAAAGAGTAGAAGCATCATTAACCAAATTGAAAACCATACCGTTCCTCATATTACGGAGCCCCAACGGCTACAGGAGTATGGTGTGGGAATTTTTAAAGCTTTGCCCACCAAATCGGCACTTAAAAAGGCTTTAAAGAAAAGATATATATCGGTAAATGGAATACATGCCACCACCGCGACCATAATTTCTGGTGGAGAACACATTGTTTTATCCATTCCTCAAAAAAATATACCCAAAAGGAAACTTATACTTCCCCTTAAAGTATTGTTTGAGGATGACCATTTGGCCGCTATACACAAACCTGCTGGCATTGAAGTGAGTGGCAACAAGTTCAGGACCATCGACAATGCTTTGCCGCAGAACCTACAACCCAGTTCGCTATTAGATGCTGTAACTCCCCAACCTGTCCACCGTTTGGATTATGCCACCACGGGTATTGTTTTGGTGGGCAAAACGAGCAGTAGCATCCGTGCTTTAAACAAACTGTTTGAGGATAAGCTAATTTGCAAAACCTATTATGCCGTTACCATTGGAAAGATGAGATCCAATGGAGCAGTTACCACGGAGATAGATGGAAAACCCTCCCGATCGGATTATAATGTAATGGAATCCGTGCCCTCGGAACGTTTCGGTACATTGAATTTAGTAGAATTACGCCCCAAAACGGGCAGAAGGCATCAATTGCGAAAACATCTTCACGGGTTGGGGCATCCTATTCTGGGAGACAAAGATTACGCGATAGAGGGGTTGGTTTTAAAAGGGAAGGGCCTGTACCTGCACGCACACACTTTAGAGTTTGAGCATCCGTTTACTAAAAAAACCATCAAAATAACAGATGTGCTGCCTGAAAAGTTTGGGATGATATTTCATGATAAACGAATATAAGGTTTGATGTTACCATCGAACAAAACCGTAACAAAACCTGGCCCAGCTCGTCATAAATTACAATCAATCAAAAAAATAAAATGACGAAATCAACAACACAGAAAAAAGAAGCGTGGAGTACCATAGGCATCTTCTTACTACTTCTAATTGCATTTAGTTCCATTGCATATTATGCAATTCTAAAATTAAATCCCACGAGTATCTATATAGGTTTATTAATGATTTCTCCCGCTTTAGCAGCCTTTCTTACCCTA
This sequence comes from Flagellimonas sp. ABD4_174, assembly GCF_056160185.1. Classification (NCBI taxonomy): domain Bacteria; kingdom Pseudomonadati; phylum Bacteroidota; class Flavobacteriia; order Flavobacteriales; family Flavobacteriaceae; genus Flagellimonas; species Flagellimonas sp. ABD4_174. Next base: position 521,082 of record NZ_JBSWWP010000001.1, on the reverse strand, counting down.
AAAATCAAAAAACGCCCTATTTCCAGTTTACCTTGGAGTCTTAAGAATCCAAAATATGTAAAATTCGCATACCTAACCCCTCTACTTTATGTTTCCGTTGCCTATGTTTTGCTCTGGCTTTTTGGTTTTGCAAATTTTATGAGCCCAGAAACCATTGCGGAATGGAGCAACGAACTGGGCATAGCAAAATCCAATAAATCCATCGTAATAGCTGTGATGGGAATTTTACTGTTGACAGTTGGAGTAATTAAAAACTTAGGCTCTACCTTGGGAGAGGAAATAGGTTGGCGCGGCTTTCTCATATTCGAATTGCGAAAAGTAATGTCTTTTAAAGCCCTAACTATTGTGAGTGGCGTTATTTGGGCTGTTTGGCATTACCCAGTGATCAATCTGATTTACGGAAGGGGAGAAAACCTTCTAATGCACACAGGTACTTTCACTATAATGATCATGGGCATATCTGTGATTTTGGCCTATTTCACGTTTAAATCCAAAAGCCTATGGCCAGCCGCCATTTATCATTCAGTTCACAATATTTATATTCAGAAAATTTGTACACCATTGACCATTTCCAATGAAAACACTGTGTTTTGGATAGATGAATATGGTTTTATGATTCCAATAGTTACAACTGTTTTTGCAGTTTACTTTTGGATAAAAGCTGGGAAGGAAAAGTTATAGCACAAAAAAAAGCACCTCGTTTGAGATGCTTTTAGAAATTTTGTGGAGAATACCGGATTCGAACCGGTGGCCTCTTGCCTGCCAGGCAAGCGCTCTAGCCAACTGAGCTAATCCCCCAAAGAGAGCGCAAAATAAATACTTTTTTCCGAAAGTATCAAAAATTGCATTACTTCCCTAATCTTTTTTAACACTGAGCACCAATACCGGTATCTTAACAAAGAATTCCGATTTTTGTATGGTATTCTTCTCCCATAGTTTTTTAAAGAACCCACGCTTTCTTCGGAACACGCATAGCATATCCGGTTGTTCCTTTTGGAAATATTCCGTTACCCCTAAATACGTTGTACCGTTCTCGGTAATGGTCAATTGGGAGCTCAAATCCATCAAGGCAGTGTTAACTTTTAAGTCATCCTCGGTATAACCTGGTCTCTTTACCAACAATAAGCTTATTTCCGATCTAAATTTGTTTTTGATAATGATCAAAGGGTTCAAAATACTACTACGCTTCAAAATACCGGAGCCAAAGGCAGTTAAAATCTTTTTGACAGGTTTAAAGGTTGTTCCCTTTGGAACGATCAAGGTCGGTATCTCGGTCTGTTTGATAATTCTTCCAGATGTGTTGCCCAAATAAAGTTCTTCTTTAATATCATTACTTCTCGGGGCAATAATGATCAAGTCAATGCCAAGTTCTTTGTTAATGCTCTTCAAACCATCGATAATATCGCCATTATAGGTCGCTATTTTTATCTCAACACCTTTGGTATCTACTTGATCTATAACTCCTTTTAACTGTTCCTTGCTACTTTTTGCTACTTTTTCTTCCACATTCGCCAAACTCCCTACGGCAGTAGTCACGGAAAAAACATCCATAACATAGATCATAGCCCCGAATTCGGAAGCAAAATCAACCGCATATTGTAAGGTTTGAGAAGCATTTGGAGAAGTTCCAATAGGTACAAGTATATTGTTCATGGTTTGGTGATTATGATTAAACCTTAAATTTACAATTAAATTGAAACGAATCAATGATAAGACGAGCAAAGATTTCCGAAATCGCCGACATCTTGTCGATTACCAAGGCCTGTGCCGTAAAAATGCAACAAAATGGAATTTTTCAATGGAACGAACATTACCCCTCCAAACAAGCCTTTTTAAAAGACATTCAGCGCAACGAACTCTATGTGATTGAAGAAAACCACATTATTTTGGGCACTATCGTCATATCAACTTTAATGGACGACGAGTACATACCCATACAATGGCTTACACCTAATGGCAACAGCTCGTATATCCATCGTTTATCGGTCCATCCAGATCATCAAGGAAAAGGGTTGGCCCAAAGGCTAATGGACTTTGCTGAAAGCCATTCCAAGAAAAATGGATTTGTATCGGTGCGGTTGGACACCTTTTCCCAAAACAAAAGAAACCAAAGATTTTACGAACAACGGGGATATCAAAAACTAGGCGACATCTTCTTTCCAAAACAAAGCGAACATCCCTTTCATTGTTATGAATTAGTGCTGTAACTTGCACCCGATTTGAGCAAAGAGGTAAATTTTAGGAGCATTAACCAATTGGCGGTTCCCGCTACCATATCGGGCATTGCAGAACCTATACTGTCCATTACCGATACCGCTATTGTTGGCAATATTCCGGTAGACGGACTTGAATCTTTGGCGGCGGCCGGTATAGTGGGCTCCTTTTTGTCCATGCTGATTTGGGTTTTGGGCCAGACCCGAAGTTCCATTTCCGCCATTATATCACAATATTTGGGAGCAGGAAGATTGGACGAGGTAAAAAATATGCCTGCACAAGCCATATTCCTGAACATTGTTTTAAGTCTTCTGGTACTGCTCACCACCATTTTTGTAATTGAAGAGATTTTTTCGCTCTTCAATGCATCGGGAAAAATATTGGAGTATTGTGTCTCCTATTATTCCATTCGGGTTTGGGGATTTCCGCTTACCCTGTTCACCTTTGCAATTTTTGGTATTTTCCGGGGTTTGCAAAACACCTTCTATCCCATGGTCATCGCAATGCTTGGGGCAGGACTTAATATTGTACTCGATTTTGTGTTTGTTTATGGTATTGAAGGTTTTATCCCTGCACTATATTTGGAAGGTGCAGCATGGGCCAGTTTGATTGCCCAGGCCATTATGGCGCTTTTGGCACTATTCTTTTTAATGAAGAAAACGGATATCAGCCTAAAGCTGACCCTTCCGCTGAACAAAGAGATCAAACGACTCATTTTTATGAGCCTTAACCTTTTTGTAAGAACCTTGGCCCTAAATGCTGCGTTGATGTTGGCCGTTCGAGAAGCCACTACTTTAGGAGATCGCTTTATCGGGGCACATACCATTGCTGTTAACCTATGGTTGTTCGCCGCATTTTTTATTGATGGTTATGCCGCTGCCGGAAACAGTATGGGCGGTAAACTTTTGGGAGCCGAAGATTATGATGGCCTTTGGAAATTGGCCAAAACAATATTCAAGTACGGAATGATCGTAAGTCTGGCCCTTATGTGCTTCGGATTTATTTTTTATCGACCCATTGGTCAACTTTTTTCGAACGAGGAAATCGTGCTCAACACCTTTTACAGCATTTTTTATATTGTAATCTTAGGACTTCCCATGAACACCTTGGCCTTTATTTTTGATGGGATTTTTAAGGGTATGGGCGAAATGAAATACCTGAGAAATGTACTCCTTGCCGCCACCTTTTTGGGGTTTATCCCCTGTCTTTACCTGGGCATGTATTTAGGTCTTGGTTTTTACGCCATTTGGATTGCTTTTATTGTTTGGATGATGATTCGCGGATTCTCACTGGTCTGGAAATTTAGAAGAAAGTTCCGGCCCTTGGTTCAAAACCCTTAATTTAGTATCCAAAGACATCTGATAACTAAATTGAATGACAACAGATAGAACCAACGGAAGTTTATATACTCGAATAGAAAACAGGATCGCTACGGTCGAATTTGGCCATCCGGCAAGCAATTCTTTTGTTTCGGAGCTTTTGGCACGACTGGCCAAGGAGTTAGTTGCACTAGGGGAAAATAATGAAGTTTCCGTGATTGTCTTAAAATCAGAAGGGGAACGGGCCTTTTGCGCCGGCGCTTCTTTTGATGAACTGGTGGCAGTTTCCAATTTGGAAGAAGGAAAACAGTTCTTCAGCGGATTTGCCCATGTGATCAATGCCATGCGCAAATGTCCCAAACCCATTATCGGCCGGGTGCAAGGGAAAACTGTTGGTGGCGGGGTCGGATTGGTCTCGGCCTGCGATTATGTGCATGCTACCGAAGCAGCGGCAATCAAACTATCCGAGATTTCCATAGGAATAGGTCCGTTCGTAATTGCCCCTGCGGTGGAACGTAAAATGGGAAAGGCGGCTTTGGCAGAACTCACTTTGTATCCCACAGAATGGAAAAATGCCTATTGGGCCAAAGAACAGGGACTTTATGCCAAGGTATACGATTCCATTTCCGAAATGGACAAAGAACTGGACATTCACCTGCAAAAGTTGGCGAGCTATAATCCCGAAGCCCTTGCTGAAATGAAAAAAGTGCTTTGGCAAGGAACCGAGCATTGGGACGACTTATTGTTGGTGCGTGCCGAAGCCTCTGGAAGATTGGCACTATCCCCCGATACTAAGAAAGCATTGGAAAAGTTTAAAAAGTAGTTGTGTGCTCTCTAATTATAAAAATATGCGTCACCCTGAACTAGTTTCAGGGTCTCATTAAAAAGATAAAGTTGTGAGATGCTGAATCAAGTTCAGCATGACGGTTTAAAACGAGAGAAGAATTATAAAATTTAGAATATGAATGATTTAGTTTTCCCCATACTCGCGCTCTTTGTGATTGTGGTATATGTGGTCAACAGAATACGAAGCAACCGACGTTACAAGAAATAAATGAAGAACATTGCCCTGCCTAAAGGCAAAAAAGTCTATTTCGCGAGCGATAACCATCTCGGAGCACCCACCCGAAAGGATAGTCTCCCCCGTGAAAAAAAGTTTGTAGCTTGGCTGGATTCCATAAAAGATGATGCCGCTGCCATTTTTTTAATGGGCGACCTTTTTGATTTTTGGTTCGAGTACAAAACTGTGGTTCCCAAAGGCTTTACGCGTACCTTGGGGAAACTGGCCGAGCTATCGGACATGGGCATCCAAATTACCTATTTTGTAGGCAACCATGATCTATGGATGAACGGCTATTTTGAGGAAGAACTCAATATTCCCGTTTACCATAAGCCACAGCAGTTCCTTATAAACGACACTTCCTTTTTTATCGGACATGGGGATGGATTGGGTCCTCACGATAAAGGTTTCAAACGCATGAAGAAAGTGTTCACCAATCCCGTGGCCAAATGGTTTTTTAAATGGCTGCACCCTGATTTGGGTGTTCGCTTAGGGCAACATCTTTCCGTGAACAACAAGGTTATTTCTGGAGATGCGGATGCTACATTTTTGGGTGAGGACAAAGAATGGTTGATTTTATATGCCAAGCGCAAACTGGAGCAACAACACTATGACCATTTTATTTTTGGTCATCGACACCTGCCCATGGAAATAAAACTCAACGAAAAATCTACCTACACCAATCTTGGGGATTGGATTTCCTATTATACCTATGCCGTTTTTGATGGTGAAAAATTGACTTTGGAGAAACTGGAGGGTTAATCCTCCTTTTCATGTTCATCAATGTCTTTTTGAAGATCCAGTCGGCGAAAGGTCGGTGAAACAATCGCGGTTGTTCCAGCGGTCAAAAGCGTCATGCACCCACCGAAAACCACTGCTGTAACCGTTCCCAATAATTTGGCCGCCAATCCACTTTCAAATGCCCCCAACTCGTTGGACGACCCAACGAACATAGAATTCACAGATGCGACCCTTCCTCGCATATTGTCCGGCGTTTTTAATTGTAAAATAGTCTGCCGTATGATCATGGAAACACCATCCACCGCACCACTGAGGAACAGGGCAATCACCGATAACCAAAATAACTCCGACAATCCGAAGACAATAATACAGATACCGAAGGCGAACACGGCCCACAGCAATTTTTTCCCAGCATTTTTATGCAAAGGAAATCGGGTGGAGCCCAACATGGTGATGGATGCTCCCACGGCCGGAGCCGCCCTCAAAATTCCGAATCCTTCCGAACCAACATGCAAAATGTCCTGGGCATACACAGGCAAAAGTGCCACGGCTCCCCCAAAAAGCACAGCAATCATATCCAAAGTCAAGGCTCCAAAAATGGCCTTGTTCCCAAAAACAAACTTGAGTCCATCACGTAAACTTTGAAATACCGGCTCTCCGATTTTTGGATTTAAGATTGGTTTTCTCGGTATTTGGAACAAGAAAATAAGTGCAAGTACCGAAAACCCAAAAATAAGGCACATGCTCCAATGTACCCCGATCCAACTGATCGAGAACCCGGCCAAGGCCGGACCCAAAACAGATGCCAACTGCCATGTGGAACTGCTCCATGTTGCGGCATTGGGGTATATTTTTTTGGGAACGATCAAAGCGATCAAAGAGAAAATTGTAGGGCCCAAAAACGAACGCACAAACCCGCCCAAAAAAACCAAGGCGTAAATCGAATACAGAATGGTTTTGGATTCCCAAGAATCTTCAAGCCCGGGCCAACTCAACAAGAACAGCCCAAGACTGATTACCGAAAATCCAGCAATGCAAATCACCAAAAGGTTTCGCTTTTCCCGCTGATCTACAATATGTCCAGCAAACAGGGCCATACTCACCGCAGGAATCACTTCCATCAACCCGATAATGCCTAGTGAAAGTGGGTCCTTGGTCAAGGAATACACTTGCCATTCGATCACAATAAACTGCATGGACCATGCAAAGACCATGGCAAAACGTACCAATAAAAATATGTTGAATTCCTTATAGCGAAGTGCTGCGTAGGGGTCCATAAATTGCTAGCGAATATCTCTTAGTTTTAACTGAAGGCTCACCGTTCCGTTCCATTCATTTTCATCCAACGAAAATACGGCATCAAATGGTTTTATGCTTTTAACTCGTGTCAATTTATTGCCCAAATTAAACCCAATTGCGCCAATGGGATTGGAACCGGGCTGATAGAGACTGCATTTCAAGTGCTTTTCGCCCTGTCCCACCCCTCGGGCATGGCCGGTATCCTTTAAACCTTCGGCCATAAAAACAGGTGCCATGTTACCCGGTCCAAATGGGGCGAATTGCTTTAAGATCCGCATTAGTTTTGGTGTGATTTGATGCATTGAAATTTTTGCGTCGATAGAAATTTCGGGCTGCAACAATTTTGGGTCAATTGATTCAGAAACTACTTTTTCAAACTGCTTTTTGAAGAGTTCGTACTGTTCTTCCAATAGGGTAAGTCCTGCTGCATACATATGTCCGCCAAACTGCTCCAAGCAATCTGAACAGCCTTCAAGGGCATTGTAAATATCAAACCCCTTGACCGAACGTGCCGAAGCAGCCAATTTGTCCCCACTTTTGGTAAACACCAAAGTGGGCCGATAATAGGTTTCTGTTAATCTAGACGCCACAATTCCTATGACTCCCTTATGCCAATTTTCGTTATAGACCACCGAAGTGAACTTGTCCTCTTCTCGATTTTCTTGAATTTGCACCAAGGCCTCTTGTGTAATCTCTTGGTCCAAACTCCGTCTTTCGGTATTGAACGATTCAATTTCCGATGCAAAACGTTGTGCTTGCAAAAAATTGGTTTCGGTTAACAACTCTACAGCGTGTTGGCCATGTTTCATCCGTCCTGCGGCATTGATCCGAGGTGCCAAGATAAACACTACATCCGTAATGGTAAGTTCGCGCTTTTTGGTCTGATCGATCAATGCTTTGATCCCGGTTCTCGGGTTTTCGTTGATGACCATTAACCCGTAATAGGCCAGCACTCGGTTCTCTCCCGTAATCGGAACTATGTCCGCAGCAATGGCGGTGGCCACTAAATCCAGGTAGAGCAAAATGTCGTCGATGGTCTTTCCTTGCTGATCGGCCAGAGCCTGAATCAATTTAAAGCCAACGCCGCATCCGCAAAGCTCCTTGTAAGGATATGCACAATCCTCTTGTTTTGGGTCCAAAATCGCCACTGCTTCCGGTAAATCTTTCCCCGGTCGGTGGTGATCGCAAACAATGACATCGATTCCTTTTTCCTTCGCATATTTTATCTGATCAATAGCCTTTATGCCACAATCCAAGGCAATAATCAAGCTAATATCATTGTCGGCGGCAAAATCGATCCCTTTAAACGAAATTCCGTAGCCTTCAGCATAGCGATCGGGAATATAAGTCGCGACATTAGGGTAGGTTTCTTGCAAATAAGAGCTCATCAGGGCTACCGAAGTGGTTCCGTCCACATCGTAATCTCCATAGACCAAAATGTTTTCACCATTGGCAAAAGCTTGCTCAATGCGCTCCACTGCCTTTTGCATTCCCTTCATTAAAAAAGGGTCGTGCAAATGGGTTAACTCTGGTCGGAAAAAACTTTTGGCTTCCTCATAATTGGTCACTCCTCGTTGGATCAACAATTGGGCAACCAAATCATCAACTCCCAATGCTTCGGAAAGATCATCAATGCTTTTTTGTTCTGGTTTTGGTTTTACGGTCCAGCGCATATTAGGTATTAGTTTGATGTTGGGGCGTTGCTTTTAAATCTTTTAACGAGTGAAAATGTAATAAAAATGTGGGCCAGGTAGTAGGTGGGTGTAATCAGAAAATCGAACGAATGATAACCCACAAATTCTTTGAATGCAATTATAGTATCCGAAAAAATGATCAGTACAATCCCAAAAATAAAACTTCGTCTTGCCGTTGGATCACCTTTCATTCCCATGGCCGCGCCCAAAGAAAAACAAGAAATGAGCAAATACACCAAAGATGCAATCATTAACGTAACATCTGTAAAGGTGGGGTACAGTACCAAAAAGAAGAAGACCAAATATGCCACCAATAAAATTACAGTGAACATTCCCTTGATTCGACCATTGAAAAGGGCATAAAGCAAATAACCCACATGGGCCAAAAAAAAGAGGGCGATTCCCTTTACGAACATGGTGCTATCACCGTTCATATGGGATAAGAACCAATCCCCGATTATGGAAAATAAAAAAGCTCCGATTATCCACCAAGCTTCTTTAATGCTAGATTTGTCCACAATACCCATGATGAGGATAATAACAGCCCCCATACCTGCCGTACCGGACTTAAAAACAAAGTTTTCGGTCGTAACCCCCAACATTGCAAGAATCACGGAAACCGCCAACAGTACATATAACCCATTCTTTTTTAGCCACATTTGATTTATATTTTACAAGTAAAAACATGCAGGATTTTGGTAAAAATCCCATTTCGCCAAAAAGGAACCAGGGGTTATCGTCCTTTTCTACATTTTAGCTATTGTGATATAAAATTTTGATGTCCAATTTTGCAAACTTCCTGAACATTTCCATTACACCACAGTATTTTTCCACTGATAGGTCTACCGCTTTTTTCAGCTTTTCCTCGTTAAGGTCAGAGCCGGTAAAATGATACTCTATTACAACGGAATCGTAATATTTTGGATGCTCATCGGTAAGGTTTGCAATGGTCTCTATCTTGAACTCCTTTACATCCAGTTTCATTTTTTTGATGAGGGATGCCACGTCCAGACCCGAACAACCTGCCAGTGAAGATAGCATCAATGCCTTGGGGCGCAATCCTTCTCCAGATCCACCGCTTTCTGGTCCTGCATCTATTTTTATGGTCTCCCCGGATGGGTTATTGCTTTCAAAAGCCATTTCACCAAGCCATTTGGTGGTAATGTGATTTGTCATGAATATAAATTTTTGTTTCTTGTAGAAATCAAAAATACAACTTAAAATCTCATCGATGGCCTTAGTAAATCCTCTATCTCCCGATCATGACTTGGAAACCAAACAACTGGCGGAGTTCTTTAACGAAACACTTGGGTTTTGCCCGAATTCCGTTTTAACCATGCAGCACAGGCCCGCTATTTCCAAGGCGTTTATCAACCTTAACAAAGCGGTTATGGCCAACGAGGGAAAGGTAACCTCTGCCCTTAAACGAATGATTGCCTGGGTAAGCAGCAACGCGACCGGATGCAGATATTGCCAAGCCCACGCTATACGCGCTGCGGAACGTTATGGCGCCGAGCAAGACCAACTTGAAAATATCTGGGAATATAGAACCCATCCTGCTTTTTCGGAAGCGGAAAGAGCCGCTTTGGATTTTGCGCTAGCTGCTTCTCAGGTTCCGAACACCGTAAACGCCGATATAAAAGAAAGACTCCATAAATATTGGAACGATGGCGAGATCGTTGAAATGATGGGTGTAATCTCCCTCTTTGGGTACCTGAACCGTTGGAACGACTCCATGGGCACCAATATTGAGAATGGCGCCGTGGAAAGTGCTGAAAAATACTTAGGCGAAGTAGGCTGGGAAAAGGGCAAGCACGATGGGTCGAAATACTAGATTAAACTTTCTTATTTTTACCGCCTACCACAATCACAAATTCGCCTTTGGGCGTCTTATTGTTAAAGTGCTCCAGTACCTCTGTAACCGTTCCGCGAACGGTCTCTTCGTATAATTTGGTCAATTCCCGGGATACGGAAATGGGTCTGTCTTCTCCAAAATACTCGGCGAAATGGGTCAAGGTTTTAAGGAGCTTATGGGGCGATTCGTAAAAAACCATAGTTCGGGTTTCTTCGGCAAGTTCCAAAAGTCGTGTCTGACGGCCTTTTTTTACAGGCAAAAATCCCTCAAAAACAAATCGGTCGTTAGGTAATCCACTGTTCACTAAAGCAGGAACAAAGGCAGTTGCTCCGGGCAAACACTCTACTGCAATATCGTTTTCCACACAGGCACGGGTCAATAAAAATCCTGGATCGGAAATGGCCGGGGTACCTGCATCGGAGATCAAGGCATAAGTTCCTCCTTCTTTCATTTTTTGCACCAATACATCCACCTGTTTATGCTCGTTGTGCATATGATGGCTCTGTAAGGGCGAATTTATCTCAAAATGTTTTAGGAGTTTTCCGCTGGTACGGGTATCTTCTGCCAAGACCACATCGACCTCTTTGAGCACTTTAATGGCACGAAAGGTCATATCTTCCAAATTTCCGATCGGTGTAGGAACCAGATATAATTTTCCCATACCCAAAGTTACGGCCTTGAGATTAAATTCAACTTTAAAAAATCAATTTAAGCGAACCGTCTTTCGATAAGTGCCACAAATCGGGCTTCGTACTCTTCCTTACCTTTCCAATTATTGTACTCGGGCTTAACCATATTGTTGATAAAAGCTATCGATCGCTCCTGTGAATCTATGGTGGTGAGTTGGGATAGCACCCGGGTGTAATCCTCCATACTGTTGTTGAACAGATGCTTTACAAATGCCAGCTTATCGTTGAGCCCTACCTGAAAATCTTTTGCCAACCTATCGTTTACGGACTTTGCGGATGGTGCAGAAACTGGACTATCCTCTTGTGGTGCCAGATTTTCCTTGTCGTTCTTCATAAAGTTTGGCTTGGCCACAAACTCCGCGAACACACGTTCCAAATCTGCATTGGAAGGCATTTCGGAAACAATATCCTTAATGGTTTCCATGGATGGGGTGGTTATAATGTCCTCTTGGTGCGGATTGCTCTCGGGAACAGAGGTGTTTCCGCTCAAAACGGCGTTTGCCATTTTCTCGAATCTTGAGGCTATGACGTTCTGGGAAACATCGACCTCAACATCACTCAGTTTTTCATCGATAAACTTCAATACGGCCAATTTCTCATATATTTCTTTAGATCTATCATAAAGTGCCGCAAGATCGGTATCTTCCCTTGCCGTAATTATCTCGGTGGACAATTTGATCAACTCTTCCCTCAATTTCCGTATCATAGCTTTTATTCTTTACTATAAAAATAAAACGATTTTGCAAAAACCCTATCAACAAAAGGTTAAAATCTTATTGAAAACAAGGGTTCAATTTTTTAGTAGCTTTGTGCTCGTCCCATTATAACGGGAAAACAAACAATTTCTTTCAAAAATACGTTATGTTTCTCGAAAACACAGTAAACCATAAAGAACAATTTGGATGGATCGAGGTGATTTGCGGCTCCATGTTTTCGGGAAAAACAGAAGAGCTGATTCGACGTTTAAAACGGGCCCAGTTCGCCAAGCAGAAAGTAGAGATCTTTAAACCGATCGTGGACACACGCTACCACGAAGAAAACGTTATTTCTCACGACTCCAACGAAATTAGATCTACTCCTGTGCCTGCAGCTGCCAATATTAGGCTTTTGGCAGACGATTGCGATGTGGTCGGAATCGATGAGGCGCAATTCTTCGATGAGGAAATTGTTACCGTTTGCAACGATTTGGCCAATAGAGGAGTCCGCGTAGTGGTCGCCGGATTGGATATGGACTTTAAAGGAAATCCCTTTGGCCCTATGCCCGCCTTAATGGCGACCGCCGAATACGTCACTAAAGTACACGCCGTTTGCACCCGAACGGGGAATTTGGCCAATTACAGTTTTAGAAAATCCTTAAACGACAACTTGGTGCTCTTGGGCGAAACCGAAGAATATGAACCCTTGAGCAGGGCTGCTTTCTACAAGGCCATGTTGCGCGAAAAAATAAAGGAAATGGATGTGGACACAGAAGAAGTAAGCGCCAAAAACAAAAAATCGGATGAGTAAGGTAGGAGAAACCACCTTGGTTTTGGACCTGTTGGCACTAACGCACAACTACAACGTACTGCGATCCAAAATTGATCCAGATACAAAATTCTTAGGGGTCGTTAAAGCGTTTGCCTATGGGAGCGACATGGTGGCCATTGCACAAAAATTAGAGGAACTAGGTGCCGATTATCTGGCCGTAGCCTACGTAAGTGAGGGAGTTTTACTTCGGGAATCGGGTATAAAACTCCCTATTTTGGTATTGCACCCGTTGGCTTCAAATTTTGATGATTTGATCGCAAATCAATTGGAACCGAGCATCTACTCCATAAACATCCTGAACCAATTTCTGGACAGGGCAAAAGAAAAAAAACAAACGGATTATCCAATCCATATTAAATTCAATACCGGGCTGAACCGTTTAGGATTTTCTGAAGCAGATGTTGATTTTATCGTAGAAAAGACCAAAGAGAACGGGTGCATCAAAATTAAGTCTGTTTTTTCTCATTTGGTAGCCTCGGAAGATGTAAACGAACGAGTGTTCAGTTTAAAACAGATAAGCTCTTTCAAAAACATAAGCGATTCCATGACGGAAAAGTTGGGCTATGCCCCCATCCGCCATATGTTGAACACATCGGGAATCATCAATTATCCTGAAGCACAATTTGAGATGGTCCGTAGTGGAATTGGTCTTTATGGCTATGGCAATCAAGCAGAAGTGGATGCACAACTACAACCTGTGACAACCTTAAAAACCATAATCTCTCAAATTCACGAAATTGGACTCGATCAATCCGTAGGCTATAATCGAGCATTCAAAGCAACCCGAGCGATCAAAAGTGCTACTTTGCCCATAGGGCATGCAGATGGTATTGGCCGTCAGTATGGAAAAGGCAAGGGATTTGTTACCATTAATGGGGAAAAGGCTCCTATAATCGGAAATGTGTGTATGGATATGATCATGGTAGATGTCACGAAAATTGACTGCCAAGAGGGAGATGAAGCCATAATTTTTGGTTCCGAAAAATCTGCTGAACAATTGGCCTCCATGGCCAACACGATTTCTTATGAAATTCTTACCGCTATTTCTCAAAGAGTAAAAAGAGAGGTCTTAAATCAATAATTTGTTTGTGTTTTTAACCAAATGGACGGCTTTTTTGCTTAATTTGTTTCTGTATAACCAATACTTGACTATAAAATGGGATTTTTAAAAGAGTTTAAAGACTTTGCAATGAAAGGAAACCTGGTGGATATCGCCGTTGGTTTCGTTATGGGTGCTGCTTTTAAAGAAGTAGTGTCATCTTTTACCGGAGGAATCGTTTCTCCTTTGATCGGATTATTGTTCAACTCAGATTTCAACGATTTGAAATATGTGATCACTGAAGGCACACCAAATGATGCCGGAGAAATTGTAGGCGAAATTGCCGTATTGTACGGTTCGTTCTTAACCAATGTTATCGATTTTATTATCGTTGCATTTGTAATGTTCCTTATTGTAAAAGGCGTAAACAAAATGAAGAAAAAAGAGGAACCTGCGCCAGAAGCTCCAAAAGGACCGTCCCAAGAGGAACTCTTGGCCGAAATCCGCGATTTGTTGAAAAAATAAAAATCGTTGGTGCTGAAAATAATTCAGCACTCCGCTACACCAGAATAACCTTTAAAAACCATCAATGTGTTTCGCTAACACATTGGTGGTTGTTTTATTTATAACGTTTTGTTATTTTTTTATAAATGAAGCTGTATATGCTTGTTTAAACCGCTGACTGAATTACCTTTGCTACAAGAAATAGTTTTAAGATGAAAGTAGCAGTTGTTGGAGCCACCGGAATGGTAGGCGAAGTTATGTTGAAAGTGTTGGAAGAACGTAATTTTCCAATAACCGAATTGTTGTTAGTTGCCTCTGAACGCTCTGTAGGCAAAAAACTTACCTATAAAAATGAAGAACACACCGTTATCGGTTTGTCAGATGCTGTAACTGCTCGACCCGATATTGCCATTTTTTCAGCCGGTGGAGACACTTCGCTCGAATGGGCGCCCAAATTTGCAGAAGTCGGAACTACGGTTATCGATAACTCCTCAGCTTGGCGTATGGACCCCACCAAAAAATTGGTGGTGCCAGAAATCAATGCCAGTGAATTGACCGCAGACGACAAAATCATAGCAAATCCCAACTGTTCCACCATTCAAATGGTGCTGGCTTTAGACCCTTTGCACAAAAAATACCAGATGAAACGTGTCGTAGTTTCCACCTATCAATCCGTTTCGGGAACAGGGGTCAAAGCTGTGGAACAAATGGAAAACGAAGCCGCGGGCATCGAAGGGGAAATGGCCTATCCTTACCCCATCAACCGGAATGCCTTGCCCCATTGCGACGTTTTCTTGGAAAACGGGTATACCAAAGAAGAGATGAAACTGGCTCGAGAGCCTCAAAAAATATTGGACGACCGCACTTTTTCCGTTACCGCGACCGCTGTACGTATTCCAACCGCCGGTGGGCACTCCGAATCCGTAAATGTAGAGTTTCACAACGACTTTGATTTGGCCGAAGTTCGAAAGCTCCTCAGTGAAACCCCCGGTATCGTGGTGCAGGACAATCCAGAAACAAACACTTACCCCATGCCTGTTTTTGCCAACGGGAAGGACGATGTTTTTGTTGGTAGAATTAGAAGGGACGAGACACAACCCAACACATTGAACATGTGGATCGTGGCGGACAACCTAAGAAAAGGGGCTGCAACCAATGCAGTGCAGATTGCGGAGTATTTGGTAGAGAACAATCTGGTTTCGAATACATCTGAACTAATTTCATAAATTTCGTTAAAGCATCGATTTCAGCCAATTGGTTTATGTCTTTTGTGGTATTTTTATCAGAATCAATCCGATAAAACATGAAAAACATTAGTCTGTTGGCTGCTTTGGTTTTGTTTGCAGCCTGCCAAGAAACTACAAAACAAAGAGAACCTATTACCGTGACCTACCCCACTACCAAAAAAGTTGATACCGTAGATAATTACTTCGGTACAGAAGTTCCCGACCCATATCGTTGGTTGGAGGATGATCGCAGCGAAGAAACCGAAGCATGGGTAAAACAGCAAAATGCCACGACTTTTGGTTATTTGGATAAAATTCCATTCCGCAAGGATCTTAAAAACCGACTGGAAAAACTTTGGAACTACGAAAAAGTAGGCTCCCCTTTCAAAGAAGGAGATTATACCTATTACTACAAAAACAACGGTCTACAGAACCAATATGTGGTTTACCGTAAAAAAGACGATGGTAAAGAAGAGGTCTTTTTGGACCCTAACACTTTTTCCGAGGATGGTACTACATCTTTAATGGGCCTAAGTTTTACCAAAGACGGTTCCAAAGCCGCCTACCTTATTTCCGAAGGAGGGAGCGATTGGCGCAAGGGCATTGTGATCAATGCCGAATCCATGGAAATAGTTGAGGATACCTTGGTGGATATCAAGTTCAGTGGAATTTCGTGGAAAGGAAACGATGGTTTCTTTTACTCCAGCTACGACAAGCCCGAAGGAAGCGAGCTTTCGGCAAAAACGGACCAACACAAATTGTATTACCACAAATTGGGAACACCACAGTCTGAAGATAAGATCATATTTGGTGGAACTGATGAGGAAAAACACCGTTACGTAGGCGGTTATGTTTCGGAAGATCAGAAGTATTTGTTCATTTCCGCTTCGGTATCAACATCGGGCAATAAATTGTTTCTGATGGACCTCTCCCAAGATAATCCTGAACTAGTGACTATTTTGGACGACACTGAATCCGATACCTACGTAATCGAAAACGAAGGGTCAAAACTCTATTTGGTAACCAACCGTGAGGCTCCCAACAAAAAGGTGGTCGTTGTAGATGCATCCAACCCTACTCCCGATAATTGGAAAGACCTTATCCCAGAAACCGAAAATGTTTTGACCGCAGGAACCGGAGGAGGATATTTCTTTACCGAATACATGGTAGACGCCATTTCCAAAGTACTCCAATACGATTATGATGGAAAATTAATCCGAGAAGTCGAACTTCCCGGCGTAGGAAGCGCAGGTGGGTTTGGCGGCAAAAAGGAAGACAAGGAATTCTATTTCTCCTTTACCAATTACAATACACCTGGATCCACTTACAAATACAATGTGGAAACTGGGGAGTACGAGCAATATTGGAAGCCTCAGATTGATTTTGATCCGGACAACTACGAATCAAAACAAGTTTTCTACAACTCCAAGGACGGCACTAAAGTGCCTATGATCATTACCTATAAAAAAGGAACGGAACTTAACGGAAAAAACCCGACCATCCTATACGGCTATGGCGGTTTTAATGTGAGCCTTACACCCTCTTTCAGCATAGTAAATGCTGTTTGGATGGAGCAAGGCGGCGTGTATGCCGTTCCCAACCTAAGAGGTGGTGGGGAGTACGGCAAAAAATGGCACGATGCGGGCACCAAGCTTCAAAAACAGAATGTGTTCGACGACTTCATCGCCGCTGCCGAATATTTGATCGAAAACAAGTACACCTCAAAAGAATATTTGGCCATCCGTGGAGGATCTAATGGTGGTCTTTTGGTGGGTGCAACCATGACCCAGCGCCCCGACCTAATGCAAGTGGCTTTGCCTGCCGTAGGTGTAATGGACATGTTACGCTATCACACGTTTACTGCTGGTGCAGGATGGGCCTACGATTATGGAACTTCCGAGGATAACGAAGAAATGTTCAACTACATTAAAGGATATTCTCCCGTGCACAACGTAAAAGAAGGCACTGCCTACCCAGCTACTTTGGTCACTACAGGAGATCACGATGATCGCGTGGTTCCAGCGCACAGTTTTAAATTTGCTGCCGAATTACAGGAAAAACAAGCCGGAGACCAACCTACTTTGATCCGAATCGAGACCAATGCAGGACATGGAGCGGGCACCCCGGTAAGCAAGACCATTGAACAGTATGCCGACATCTTCGGGTTTACGCTGTTCAATATGGGATTTGATGAATTGCCCAACCAAGCGGTGCTCAAAGAGTTTAAAGATTGACATATTATAGGCTGTTCAGAAAGTAACTTAAAACGTCATTCTGAATTTATTTCAGAATCTTATACATTAAAAACAACATAATGTGAGAACCTGAAACAAGTTCAGGTTGACAAACATAGCTTCTGAACAGCTTTTTACACGTTTATGCTAAAAGTTCAAATAAATTCTTTCAGTTATAAAAACCGGGCCATTTTAAAGCATATTGCTTTTGACGTTGCTCCAGGGGAGCATGTGGCCTTAATGGGCGAGAGCGGCTCTGGAAAAAGCACCTTGCTGAAAATCATCTACGGATTGCTCCATGTAGAAGAAGGCTCTGTTTTTTGGGGCGAAAAAGAAGCTCTTGGACCCAATTTTAATCTGGTTCCCGGAGAGCCATACATGAAATATTTGGCCCAGGATTTTGATTTGATGCCATTCATCTCCGTAGAAGAAAATATAGGTCAGTTCCTTTCTGTTTTTGAGCGGGAAACACACGAGGAAAGAATCAACGAATTGTTGGAGCTTATCGAAATGAAGCCTTATGCCAAGACCAAAGTAAAATTTCTCAGTGGAGGCCAACAGCAGCGCGTGGCACTGGCCCGGGTATTGGCGCAAGAACCAGAAATCTTGCTTTTGGACGAACCTTTTGGCCATATCGATAACTTTAAACGCAGTTCCCTTAGGAGAAATCTTTTTTTATACCTAAAAAAACAAGGCATTACCGTACTTACGGCAAGCCACGACCCCAGTGATGTACTTCCCTTCGCTGAGCGCACCCTTATCTTGGAAAACGGTACAATAATCGCCAATGAAATCACCAAAGACCTGTACAACAATCCACCCAATTATTACACGGCCTCTTTGTTCGGACAAGTGAACCAAGTGCCCATGAAGTTATTGAAATCCTATTCCGAAATTGATAAATCGGTGTTGGTCTATCCACACGAATTTAAGTTTTCCGATTCTTCGGGTCTACAAGTGGAGGTAAGACAAAGTTTTTTTAGTGGCGGCCATTACCTGAATGAAGGTACAGCTATTGACGGAACCATCATTTTCTTCAACTCCGAGAAAAAACAGGAGGAAGGAACAACCATTTTTCTTAATGTATCTTTGAAGACCATTAACAAAAGGCTTCAGGTTGGACAAAAAACAAATTCATAGGGAACTTCAGTTCAAGGCCATGCGAAGCAGTGGTGCCGGTGGGCAACACGTAAACAAAGTTTCTTCGAAAGTGGAACTCACTTTTAATATTTCTACTTCGCAAGGACTATCCGATAGGGAAAAACAACGGATACTTCTTAAACTACAATCCCGACTTACCCAAGATAGCGCTTTAATTTTGCAATGCGACGAAGCTCGCAGTCAACACCGCAACAAAGACCTTGTAGTCAAACGTTTTTTCGACATGCTAAAAAATGCATTGATAATCCCTAAAAAGCGAAAAGCGACCAAACCCACCAAAACTTCTAAAGAAAAACGGTTAAAGTCCAAAAAGAAAACCGCAGAGAAAAAGATATCCCGTAAGCGTCCCGATTTGGGAAACTGATAATTTTTCAGTTATTAACTCACAGAATTACCAACCCTTCAAAAAAAACATCCGTAATAAATTGATATCATATCCATTTAATTTCCTCAATACAAATGCTTAAATTTCAAGCATATTAAACTAATTCACTAAAATGATTTCTAAAACTAAAAAGTTAAAAACACTGCTGTACACCACCGTTTTGTTTTTGTTCTGTGCTGCATTTTCCATAGCCCAGAATGTTCCCAAACCAGAAGATGTATTTGGATTTAAAGTAGGTGCTGACTACAAGCTAGCTGATTATTCACAGATTGAAGATTACCTATCCAAATTGGATGATGCATCCAACCGGGTAAAAAAAATTGAGATTGGCGAAACTGTTTTAGGTCGCAAAATGTACCTATTATTTGTTTCCACTGAAGAAAACTTGGCACAGTTGGATAAATGGAAGGATATCAGCACCAAATTGGCGCGTGTGCAAGTGGGCGAACAAGAAGCCGTAAAACTATCTGAAGAAGGAAAAGCCATTGTTTGGGTGGATGGCGGAATGCACTCCACTGAGCTAGCTCACGGACAAATGACTTCCGAATTGGCATACACCTTGGCAACTTCTGAATCTGCTGAAATTCGGAAAATACGGGAAAATGTAATTACTCTTATTATGCCCGTAATGAATCCTGATGGCCTGGACATTGTTGTGGACTGGTACCGCAAAAATTTAGGAACACCTTACGAAACATCTCGCCCCCCGATTCTTTACCATTACTATATGGGGCACGACAATAATCGTGATTGGTTCATGAACAATATGCCCGAAACCTACAATGTTACCAAAATACTGTACAACGAATGGTATCCGCAGATTGTTTATAATCACCATCAGACTTCACCATCCTGGACCAAGATCTCATTGCCACCATATGCCGATCCGGTAAATCCAAGAATACATCCGGCAATTACCGCTGGGGTTAGCGAAATTGGCTCAGCAATGACCAAACGCTTTTCGCTGGAAAACATGCCCGGCGCCATTGCGGACAATTTTTACACCATGTTCTGGAACGGAGGTGGACGTACCGTGCCCTATTACCATAATATGATAGGGATTTTGACCGAAACAGGGCATGCCTCCCCCACACCACGATATTACGACCCTGAGAAATTGCCCAAGACCGTAGCCGGAGGAACACCTACCGATGGCACCGACATTATGTACCCAGACCCATGGAAAGGTGGAGAGTCTCATTTTAGGGATGCTGTTGATTATATGTTGACCGCAACATGGGCCACTCTGGACCTTGCTGCCGACCGTAAGAGCAACTACCTGTACAACATCTACAAAATGGGTAAATCTTCTGTGGATAAAGGCAAAACAGAAGGTCTGTATGCTTACATTATCGGTAAAGAACAATGGGATTCCTTTGAGGCCGTAAATTTGGTAAATGTTTTGCTCAGAGGCGGAATCGAAGTCCAAAGAGCCACCAAGGATTTTACGGTGAACGGCGTTGCATACGAAAAAGGTTCTTACGTAATCTATACCGCACAGGCGTTTAGACCGTACTTGCTAGACCTCATGGAAAAGCAAAACTACCCCACCCGCTTTCAATATCCGGGCGGTCCTCCGGACACCCCTTATGATTTAGCAGGATGGACATTGCCCATGCAAATGGGAATTGAGGTCGCTAAAATAGAAAAGCCTTTTAAAGCACCTACCGAAAAAGTATCGGGCTTGGTTAACTATTACGAAGGCACCTTAAACCGAAATGGTTCCTTCGGATATGCACTTAACGTAAACACCAATGCCTCCGTAATCGCAACAAACAAAATACTAAAGGCAGGAGGTACGGCACACAAGAGCATGACCGAGTTTAAAGCGGGCAAGAAAACCTTTCCGGCAGGATCCTACATTGTTTCTGGAGATAAGGAATTGATGGAATCACTAGCAGATGAATTCGGATTGGAATTCACTGGACTGTCCGCAAAACCAGAAGTACAACTCAAAAAAATCCATTTGCCCAAAGTAGGTTTGTACAAGTCTTGGGTGGCCAATATGGATGAAGGTTGGACACGCTTTATCATGGACGAATATGAGTTTGATATGGATACCCTGCACGATTCAGACATAAAAACCAAGGATTTATCGCAGTATGATGCCATTATTATCCCATCACAAAGAGCAAGCTCCATTTTGCACGGTCACGATAAAATGAGCATGCCAGAAAAATTTACCGGGGGAATTGGGCTTAAAGGAACATTGGCGTTGAGCAACTATGTGGAGGAAGGCGGAACCTTGATTGCTTTTGATGCCGCCAGTGATTTTGTGATAGAACAATTTGGTTTGCCATTGCGCGATGCCGTAAAAGGCGCCGACAACAACGATTTCTTTATTCCCGGCTCCTTGATCAAGGCCGGAGTGGATACTTCTCATCCGTTGGCCTTCGGTATGAAGGACACCGTTGCCGTTTCCTTTAACAGGAGCAGGGCCTTTACCATAAACAAACAGAGAAAAACGGGCGAAGGCGGAAAAGAGGACATTAAAGATGCCCCTGCCCCCGAAGTCGAAGTTATTGTTAACTATGCTGCAAAAGATCTGTTGATGAGCGGCTGGGCCATGGGCGAAGATCGCTATATAGCAAAAAAGCCTGCCATGGTAAAAGCCAAGTACGGAAAAGGTGCGGCCATCTTGTTTGCCTTCCGTCCGCAATTTAGGGCACAGCCACGCGGCACTTACAAATTGATTTTTAATGCGATTTATGAAGGTGCTTCAGAGTAGAAGAGCATCTTAATGTATAAAGGAAAACCGCATCAATTTGATGCGGTTTTTTTTTTCACCGCTATAACCGCGTCATTCTGAATTCATTTCAGAATCTCACTGCATTCATAAAACAAATAGACATGAGAACCTGAAACAAGTTTAGGTTGACAAAAATCGATTTACTATCTCATCTAAACAAAATCGCCACGGCACCAATCGCGGTTACGATCAAAATAAAGCGTTTGTAATTTTTTTCGTTGATCTTCTTCACCAAAAAAACACCTAAGATCAAACCGGCTCCAATTGCTGGCAATAATCTCAAATTAATCAATAGGCTATCTGCCGAGATGGTTTTCCAAACAAAAACATGAAAAGGCAGTTTAAACAGGTTGGTAATAAAAAACAGCCATGCCGCCGTGCCCACAAATTCATTTTTTGGCAATCGCATGGCCAAAAAGAAAATATTGGTAAATGCTCCCGCCAAATTCCCAATCATGGTGCAAATCCCGGCCAAAACGCCCATCGAGCCGGAAAACAACCAATGGGTAGGGACCTTTTTGGACTTCCTGCGATCCCACCAGATCAGCATCCCCAAACTAATAAATATCACTACCACCATGCCCCATTTAAATTCGCGCTCCGGCAGATCTTTTCCAATAAATACCCCGACCAAGATCCCCAAGATCATCCATGGAATAAATTTTATAATGTATTTCCATTGGGTATGCCGGTTGTAATAGACCACGGCAAAAACATCGCCCACGATCAACAAGGGAATAAAGAGCCCCGTAGATGCCCGCGAACCGAAAGCCAATGCCATAAGGGTTACATTAAAAATGGACATCCCTTTAAGTCCGGCCTTGGAAACACCCATTAAAAAAGCTGCTGTAGCAGCCATGGTCCAAGCAGTAACAGATATATCGGAAAAAGCAGAGAGAAGCATGTGGCATTTTTAGAGGTACACAAAAGTAACCCAAAAAAGCTATCTTTAACTCCAGCCAAACCAAGCAAATGAAACTAGAACTTTTAGATTACATCATCATTTTTGGGTTTTTTGCCCTTGTTCTCTTTATTGGAATATACGTATCCAAAAAATCTGGCAAAAACACGGCTGAGTACTTTTTATCGGGGCGCAGCATGCCTTGGTGGCTTTTAGGGTTCTCGATGGTGGCTACCACTTTCTCTACCGACACCCCCAACCTGGTAACGGATTTTGTACGTACGGACGGTGTATCCGGAAACTGGGGCTGGTGGGCCTTTTTACTTACCGGCCTGCTCACGGTTTTTGTATATGCCAAACTATGGAGAAAATCCAATGTCGCTACCGATATGGAGTTTTATGACCTTAGATATGGAGGAAAACCTGCTCATTTCTTAAGAGGTTTCCGGTCTTTATATCTTGGTGTAGTCTTTAATGTAATGGCCATGTCAGCCGTAACCTTGGCCGCTATCAAAATTGGGCAGGTAATGCTCGGTCTGGAACCTGTTGAAACCGTTCTTATCGGTGGGACCGTAACTGTGATCTTTAGTGCCATTGGAGGGTTTAGAGGCGTGGTCTACACAGATTTCATTCTGTTTTTTGTTGCTATGGGCGGTGCCATTGGAGCCGCGGTATATTTGGTGAATATGCCAGAAGTTGGTGGGCTGGACAATATTTTGGCCAATACACAAGTTCAGGAGAAAATGTCCATTCTACCCGATTTTTCGGATACCGATGCTTTGATAAGTTTATTGATCATACCCCTAGCGGTCCAATGGTGGAGTGCTTGGTACCCCGGTGGTGAACCAGGCGGCGGCGGTTATATTGCACAACGTATGCTGGCCGCAAAAAATGAAAACCATGCCATTGGCGCTACGTTCTTTTTTAATATTCTACATTATGCCCTTAGACCCTGGCCATGGATATTGGTAGCATTGGCGTCTATTGTTGTATTTCCGGATTTGGAAAGTATCCGGCAAGCCTTTCCCGATGTGCCGGAAAACATCCTCAAAAATGATCTGGCCTACTCTGCCATGCTTACCATGCTGCCCACAGGACTATTGGGACTGGTATTGGCATCGTTGGGAGCGGCATATATGTCAACCATCTCCACCCACCTTAATTGGGGATCCTCTTATATTGTGAATGATTTTTACAAACAGCAGGTCAACAAAAAAGCTTCCGAAAAAGAGTTGGTTAATGTGGGACGGATTTCCACGGTCGTCCTGATGGTCCTGAGCAGTCTATTCGCTTTGGAACTTAGCAATGCGACCCAGCTATTCGATATAATCATTATGTTCGGGGCAGGTACTGGACTTATCTTTTTATTGAGATGGTTCTGGTGGCGCATAAATGCATGGAGCGAAATAGTGGCAATGTTCTCATCCGGAATTATTTCAATAGTATTCTGGCAATATGAAGATGTCCTCTTTTTATCAGACGGGGCTCCTTTCCCTACATGGAGCAAATTTCCATTGGTTGTTCTTATTACCACTATTTTATGGTTAGCCACTACATTTTTGACCAAACCAGAAGAAAACAAAGTGCTCTACCGTTTCTACAAAACCACAAAACCTGGTGGCCCAGGATGGAAAAAGCTTCATGAAGAAGCTAGGGCCGAAGGCATTTCTTTGAATGATGAAAATGTGAAATGGAGCGTCCCATCCGGTGTTTTGGCCATGATCGTTGGTTGTATTTTGGTTTATGGTTGTCTTTTTGCTACCGGAAATTGGATCTACGGCAATTATCCTTTGGCCATGGGGCTCAGTATCTTGGTATTGGTAGCCACATTCATACTTTTGAGAATTTGGCGGGGAATGAAAAATGTATTCTAATCGACTTAGTCTCGCAATTCCAATAACCTCGATACATACTTTCCGACCACATCAAACTCCAAGTTTACGATAGAACCTACTTTGTAGGCATGAAATCGGGTGTGTTCGTGGGTGTAGGGAATAATTGCGACACTAAAGCTGTTCTTCTGTGAGTTTACCACTGTTAAACTTACACCGTCCACGGTAATGGATCCTTTTTCTATGGTCACATTGTTTACATGGGGATTGTACTCAAAAGTGTAGATCCAGCTTCCGTCTTTTTGATCAATGGATTGGCAAACGGCCGTTTGATCTACGTGGCCCTGCACAATATGACCGTCCAATCGGGCGCCCAACACCATAGCTCGCTCTAAATTTACCTCATCGCCAACTTTTAACTCGCCCAAATTGGTTTTGCTCAAGGTTTCCTCGATTGCCGTTACGGTATAATTATCCCCGTCCAAGGACACTACGGTGAGGCAGACCCCATTGTGCGAAACGCTTTGGTCTATCTTCAACTCCGAGGTAATCTCGGCCCCAACGGTAATATGGAGATTCCCCCCATCTTTTTCTATCTTTTCAACCTTACCCAAAGTCTCAATGATCCCTGTGAACATGTGTATTATTAATTGACTAGTTTTGTAATGCAAAAGTAGCCATAACAGCGTTCATTTTATGAAGGAAAATCAAAAAATAAAGTTAGGGATCTCTATTGGGGACATTAATGGAATTGGGTGCGAAGTGGCACTAAAAACGTTTGAAGACCCTCGTATGTTGGACTTTTGCACGCCGGTATTCTTTGCGTCCAATAAAACCATTTCACAACAGATCAAAGATTTGGGCCTTAACATAAAATTCAATGGTGTTAGGGATGCCGATCAAGCACTGGAAGGCAAAATAAATATAGTAAATGTTTGGAAAGAGATGCCTAACATTGCCTATGGGGAGGCCACAAAGCAAGGAGGCGATTATGCCATACGCTCCCTACGAGCGGCCGTTGCTGCTTTGAAAGAGGATAAAATTGATGTATTGGTAACGGCGCCCATCAACAAAAACAACATACAATCGGAGGACTTTAATTTCCCCGGCCATACGGACTTCCTTGCCCAAGAACTTAAAGGTGAAAGCTTAATGTTTATGGTAACCAACGAGTTGCGTGTTGGTTTGTTAACCGACCACATCGCCGTTAAAGATGTGGCTAAAACCATTACGCCTAAATTAATCCGTAACAAAATTGCCATTATGGAGAAATCCTTAAAAATGGATTTTGGGATTCGACGGCCCAAGATTGCAATGTTGGGAATCAATCCGCATTCCGGAGACAACGGGACCATAGGTGAAGAAGATGATAAAATACTTAAGCCCACAATACAAGAACTTTTTAACAAAGGTACTTTGGTTTATGGCCCTTATTCCGCAGATAGTTTTTTTGGCTCCGATAACCATAAGGGGTTTGATGCCGTTTTGGCAGCCTATCACGACCAAGGTTTGATCCCTTTTAAGACGCTTTCCTTTGGAAAGGGAGTAAATTACACGGCCGGATTGGATAAGGTAAGGACTTCTCCCGACCATGGAACTGCCTATGAAATAGCAGGAAAAGGAAAGGCCGACGAAAGCTCTTTTAAAGAGGCGGTATTTACTGGGATCCAAGTGTTTAAAAACAGAACCGAATACTTGGACTTGCACAAAAACCCGTTGCAAAAACAAAAAATGAAGCGTGGCGATTAAAAAGTTAGAAGCAATTTGGATATTTGTTGTTGTAAGAATTGCAGTTTTGTAAATTAGTAGTATCTTTGCACCCGCCTTTAAAGGCTGGTACACAAACCTTAAGTGTAGAAATGATGAAGCTGAAAGAGTATATGATCCCTTTTTCAGGTCTGAAGCTGGGAGAACATAAATTTGTGTACGAAATCGATGATGCGTTCTTTGAATCTTTTGACTACCAAGAATTTAACGGAGCTTCCGTTCATGTAGATGCCATTTTGGAAAAAATGAGCACCATGATGGAACTACGGATAAAAGCCAAGGGAACTGTAAATGTGGATTGCGATCTAACTGGCGAACCTTTCGACCAGCCTATCGACTCCGATTTAAAGCTCGTCGTCAAATTTGGCGAAGAGTACAACGATGAAGATGATGAAATCTTGATCATTCCCCATGGCGAACACCAGTTCAACATTGCACAGTATATTTATGAGATGCTGGTACTGGCCGTCCCACAAAAAAGGGTTCATCCCGGTGTGGAAGACGGTTCGCTCCAATCAGATATCTTGGACAAGCTGGAAGAGCTTCAGCCAAAAGAGAAAACAACATCATCAGAAAAAACAGATCCCAGATGGGACGATTTAAAAAAGTTACTAACGGATAAATAGGTTAATAATGGCACATCCTAAGAGAAAAATATCGAAAACCAGAAGGGATAAAAGAAGAACCCACTACAAAGCAGTTGCGCCAACAATTGCCAAAGACTCAACAACAGGTGAAATGCACTTGTTCCACAGAGCTCACTGGCACGAAGGTAAATTGTACTACCGAGGCCAAGTGTTAATAGACAAAACTGAAGAGGAAACTGCGGCTTAACCGCAACTCCCTTAAAATAAAGCAACTCCCGTTGAATAATTAACGGGAGTTTTTTTATGCGCCCATATTAACACCCCCAAAATCGGTTGATTTTACCCGTAAAGTCATATAAAATGACTAATTTTCACCGCTTTTGGGTCAAATTTCAATGTTTTTGACAATAAAGAGAGGCTAAAATGAAGAAAACAACGGCAGCGATAACAGCTGTAGGAGGATACCTTCCTGATTTTGTTCTTTCCAATAAAGTATTGGAAACCATGGTGGATACCAACGACGAGTGGATCACCACCAGAACGGGAATAAAGGAAAGACGAATCCTAAAAGAAGAGAACGCGGGCACATCTTTTATGGCTATAAAGGCCGCAGAAGATTTGCTTAAAAAACGAGGTGTCGATGCTTCCGAAATAGATATGGTCCTGGTTGCCACAGCAACTCCGGATATGCCAGTAGCAGCTACTGCCGCTTTTGTAGCTTCGGAAATCGGTGCGACAAACGCATTCGCTTATGATCTGCAAGCTGCCTGTTCCAGTTTTTTATATGGCATGTCCACCGCGGCCAGTTATATAGAGTCTGGCAGGTATAAAAAAGTATTACTGATCGGGGCCGATAAAATGTCGTCCATAATAGACTATACCGATAGAACCACCTGTATAATTTTTGGTGATGGTGCCGGAGCGGTTCTCTTTGAACCGAACAATGAAGGATTGGGACTACAGGACGAATATTTGCGATCCGATGGCATAGGGCGTCAGTTTTTAAAGATAGATGCAGGAGGTTCCATTATGCCCGCTTCGGAAGAAACCGTTAAAAACAAACAACATTACGTTTTTCAGGATGGTAAATCCGTTTTTAAGTTTGCCGTTTCCAATATGGCCGATGTTTCCGCATTGATCATGGAGCGTAACAACCTGAGCAAGGATGATGTGCAATGGTTGGCACCTCACCAGGCCAATAAACGGATTATTGACGCCACGGCCAACAGAATGGGTCTGGAGCCTGAAAAGGTTCTCATGAACATAGAACGTTACGGAAATACAACATCCGCTACATTACCTTTGTTGCTTTACGATTTCGAAAAGCAATTAAAAAAGGGAGACAATATTATTTTCGCCGCTTTTGGTGGAGGTTTTACATGGGGTTCCATTTATCTTAAATGGGCCTATAACTCTTAATCACACAACTAACTAAATTATAATCCATGGACATTAAGGAAATTCAAAGTTTGATCAAGTTTGTGGCCAAATCGGGTGCCAGCGAGGTAAAGTTGGAAATGGAGGACATTAAGATCACCATTCGAACAGGAAGCAACGACTCCAGTACACCAGAAACCACAATCGTACAACAGATTCCCGTAGCCCAAGCGCCTACAGCAGCCGCGCCAGTCGCAACACAGGCCGCACCGCAGGAAGCAGCGGAACCATCACCATCAGCTCCAGGTAAAGCCGATGATGACTCAAAATACATTACCATTAAATCCCCCATCATAGGAACATTCTACAGGAAGCCATCTCCGGACAAACCACCGTTCGTTGAAGTTGGCAGCACTATAAACCAAGGCGATGTTCTTTGTGTGATAGAGGCGATGAAACTTTTTAACGATATCGAATCAGAAGTTTCCGGTAAGATAGTTAAGATATTGGTTGACGATTCCTCTCCTGTTGAGTTTGACCAACCATTGTTCTTGGTAGACCCATCGTAGTAAGTTTTAGATGATATAGCTTGAGCAACGCCAATGTTGCTCGGGACCATTTAAAATTTTATCATTCAAAATTTAAGATTGTGCTCTATGTTTAAAAAAGTATTGATTGCGAATAGGGGTGAAATTGCCTTGAGGATCATTAGAACCTGCAAGGAAATGGGTATTAAAACAGTTGCCGTTTACTCCAAGGCCGATGAAGAGAGTCTTCATGTACGCTTTGCAGACGAAGCCGTTTGTATTGGCCCAGCACCCAGTAGCGAATCTTACCTCAAGATTCCAAATATTATAGCGGCCGCGGAAATAACCAACGCCGACGCTATACACCCAGGATACGGTTTTCTATCCGAAAACTCTAAATTCTCCAAGATCTGTGCAGAGCACGATATTAAATTTATCGGTGCCTCTGGCGACCAAATAGACAAAATGGGAGATAAGGCGACCGCTAAAGAAACCATGAAAAAAGCTGGTGTTCCCACAGTGCCAGGTTCCGAAGGCTTGCTCAAAGATGTAGACCATGCCAAAAAGGAGGCCAAGAAAATGGGGTATCCGGTAATGATCAAAGCTACAGCCGGTGGTGGTGGTAAAGGTATGCGCGCCATTTGGTCCGAAGACGAGATGGAGAAAAACTTTAACAGCGCCGTTACAGAAGCAACTGCTGCCTTTGGCAACGGTGGCATGTATATGGAAAAGTTGATAGAAGAACCCCGCCATATCGAAATTCAAGTAGTGGGAGATCAGTATGGAAAGGCCTGCCATTTATCGGAAAGGGACTGTTCCGTACAACGTAGGCATCAAAAACTTACCGAAGAGACCCCTTCTCCGTTTATGACGGACAAGCTGCGCGAAGATATGGGAAAGGCCGCTGTAAAGGCCGCGGAGTTTATTAAATACGAAGGAGCGGGCACCATAGAGTTTTTAGTGGACAAGCACCGAAACTTCTACTTTATGGAAATGAACACCCGTATCCAGGTGGAACATCCTATAACCGAACAAGTCGTGGACTACGATTTGATCCGCGAGCAAATATTGGTCGCTGGCGGTGTACCTATCTCGGGCAAAAACTACTATCCCAAGTTACACTCCATAGAGTGTCGAATAAATGCGGAAGATCCTTATAACGACTTTAGGCCATCTCCGGGAAAAATCACTACCCTGCACACGCCAGGTGGTCACGGAGTTCGTCTGGACACCCACGTGTACAGTGGTTATATGATTCCTCCGAATTATGATTCCATGATCGCCAAGTTGATTACCACTGCCCAAACTCGAGAGGAGGCCATCAACAAAATGAGAAGGGCCTTGGACGAGTTTGTAATCGAAGGGATAAAAACTACGATTCCTTTCCATCGTCAGTTGATGGACCATCCAGATTATTTGGCCGGTAATTATACCACCAAGTTTATGGAAGATTTTAAAATGGATCCAAAATATAAACAAGAACATTAAGCTAAGCCCCGATCAATTCGGGGTTTTTTAGTTATGGATTTAAGTTATTGGGAATATAAAAGCTGGTTTTCCAACGTTGATTTTACTGTAGTTGGCAGTGGGATCGTTGGAATTAATTGCGCTGTCCGTTTAAAGGAAAAATATCCCAAAAGCTCTATCTTGATTTTAGAAAAAGGAAGTCTTCCACAGGGTGCCAGCACTAAAAATGCGGGGTTTGCCTGCTTCGGGAGTGCTTCAGAAATATTATCGGACCTGGAGCATCATACGGAGCAAGAAGTAGTGGAATTGGTCCAAAAGCGAAACAAAGGAATTCAAAGACTACGTAAACTACTTGGAGATACGGCCATAGATTTTCAATTGCACGGCAGTCACGAGCTTTTTCCTTTAGGAAAAACGCAGTTGTTCGATAAATGTTTGGAGTCCATCCCATACCTCAACGGTCTCATGGAACCCATATTTGGGAAAGGTCCGTTTGTGACCAACGACAATAGCTTCAATTTTGGGAAAATCCAGAATAAATACATCACCCATACAGAGGAAGGACAATTGGATACCGGAAAAATGATGCGCTCCTTGATCCAAAAATGCTTGTCCATGGAAATACCGATCATAAATGGGGTTTTGGTTGAAGAGGTGGTCGATTTGCAAAACAGAGCTATCATAAAAACGCCCGGTTTCGAATTTACAACCAAGAAAGTATTTGTTGCTACCAATGGATTTGCTTCCAAATTGCTCAAATCCGATACCGTTCTGCCTGCCAGGGCACAGGTGTTGGTCACAGAGCCTATTAAAGACCTACCTATAAAAGGTACCTTTCATTTTGATGAAGGTTACTATTATTTCAGGAACATAGAGAATAGGATCTTGTTCGGGGGCGGAAGAAATCTTGATTTTGATGCGGAAGAGACCGTTGAATTTGGACAAACGGACCTTATCCAAAATCAATTGGAAGTTTTACTTAAAACCATGATTTTGCCCAATCAACCCGTAAAAATTGACCGTAGGTGGAGCGGAATAATGGGGGTGGGTAAACAAAAAACACCTATTATCAAGCCCGTTTCCAATTCCGTTTACTGCGGTGTACGTTTGGGTGGAATGGGCGTTGCCCTAGGGAGTCTAGTAGGGGAAGAATTGGCCGATCTGGCCGATTAAACCATTCTTCCATCCAACAAATTAATGATTCTAGAGCCGTATTCCGCATTTTTCTCAGAGTGCGTCACTTGAATTATGGTTACCCCGTCATCATTCAATTGTTTAAAAAGCTCCATGATTTCTTCTCCTTGGGTTGAGTTTAGGTTGCCCGTAGGCTCATCTGCCAAGATCAATTTAGGGTTGGATATAAGCGCTCTGGCCACTCCGACCAGCTGTTGTTGTCCTCCGCTCAATTGTGCGGGAAAAAGATCTTTTTTTCCAACAATATTAAAACGGTCCAACATATCGGCAACCATTGCCTTGCGTTCGGAGCCTTTTATCTTTTTATAGATAAGCGGCATTTCCAGGTTTTCCTTTACGGTGAGGTCATCCAGTAAATGATAGGACTGGAACACAAAACCGATATATTGTTTGTACAGGTTTGATCTGTGTTTTTCTTTTAATGAGTGTACGGATTCGTCCATAAAATTATACTCGCCCTCGTCAAAGGTATCGAGCATCCCGATAACGTTTAGCAATGTGGATTTACCGGAGCCCGATGGTCCCATTACCGAAATAAACTCTCCTTCCTGTACTTCGAGGTTTATGTCCTTGAGCAAAAAAAAGCGTTGACCCCCTGAATGGACCCATTTAAATATGTTGTTAAGTTGTAGTAGCATGTTATTTCTTATTTAGTTGTTCTATCCTTTTAGTTGCATTATCGCACCAGTAGCAATTAGATTCGGGCTTAAGTTCCAAGGCTTTTTTATAGCTTTTTAATGAGTTAACCGTGTCGTTTATCAAAAAATAACCTTCTCCCAAGGTATCCCATAGGTTTCCGTCTTCGGGGAAAAGCTCGGTATTCAATTTTAAAAGTGCTATCCCCCAATTTATGTCCAAATCTTCCGAAACCTGCTTAAACCCAATACGGTTTAACAATGCCTTTTCCTTTATTGGCGCTCCTGTTCGCTTTTCTATAAACCCTGGCAATTCGCTCAATTTATTAGGTGCATTTGTCCTTATAAAATCAAAAACCAATTCATATGAGTTTTTTGGTATAGGATCGGGATCATAATCTTTATCCGCCGCCATTAATGCAATTTCCCACGCAACATTCTCCGATTGTGGATTTAAAATACTGCTCGACAATGCAATAATTACCATATCGTCCTCAACAAATCTGAGGAAGTCCGCAAAGTAAATGCCATTGCTGCCGTTGTGTGCAACAATTTTTGAGTTATTCTGTGAATTGAATATCGCCCAACCATACCCATAAAAGGAACTGTTTGATTCATTCTCGGACACATATGGGTACTCCATCATTTTTTTGGATTGGGCAGAAAGTACTGTGTTTTTTTCCAATGCCAGGTGCCAAGTATATAAATCTTCTACCGTAGAGTATATATCGCCTTTCCCGATACTGTACCAATGATTATTGTTCGCGGGCAAATACTGTTGTGTTATCCCCCAATCTTTCCATTGCCCTGTGGTGTAATGGTAATAATACCCGTGAGCAATTCGCTCGCTATTAAACCCAATTCCTTTGTACCCGGTATGGTTCATTTGTAAAGGTTTCCAAAAGTTGATTCTTAAAAACGATTCATAATCCATTTGGGAGACTTTCTCAATAATAGCGGCCAACATTATGTAATTGGCATTGGCATAGGTGTGCTTGGTTCCGGGGGCATACATTAGCTCGGATGTAAAAAACTCCTTTAAAAAGGCTTCTTTTTTAGCTGGGTCGTATCTAAAACCTCCTGTACTTGGTGATATACCAGATGTCTGCACAAGTAATTGATGAACGGTAATATTCTTCTTATCGATGGGTGATTGAGGGAAGAACTTTTCAATTTTATCCGAAACATCCAACTTGCCATCTTCCATTAGCTTTAATATTGCCGCTGCGGTAAATTGCTTGGTCACAGAACCAATATTGAATACTGTAGATGGGGTGTTCTTAATTTTCAATTTTTTGTCGGCCCAACCATACCCTTTTGAAAAAATAACCTTTCCTTTTTTGGCCACAAGCACACTTCCCGAATATCCATTGTTTTCACTTTGGATCAAATAGTTATCAATTTTAAGTTCAAGTTTGTTTTTGGTAGCTGGAGTTTGGCCAAAAGTAGCCACTACAAACAGTAATATCAGACCTATGGCTTGCAATACAGAGTGTTTCATGTTGTATAATTATTCTGTCCGTAAACTTTTTACGGGATTGGTAAGAGCGGATTTTATGGCTTGACCACTTACCGTAAGAAAAGCAACTACCATAGCGACAGTTCCTGCCGCTATAAACATCCACCATTCTATTTCTATTCGGTAAGCAAATTTCTGCAACCACTCATTCATTAGAATACAAGCAATGGGAGATGCTATGACCAGAGCAAGGACAACCAAGAAAATATATTCTTTGGAAAGTAAATGGACGATACCCTCTACAGATGCCCCTAATACTTTTCGAATACCGATCTCCTTTGTGCGCTGAAAAGCCGTTAGCGCCACAAGACCAAACAGTCCAAGACAACTTACGAATATGGAGATAATGGTTGCCAACGTAACCAACGTGGTCAGGTTCTTCTCTTCTAAATACATCTGCTCAATTGATTCATCATAAAAAGTATAGGAAAAACTCTCTTGAGGATAAAACTTGCTCCATTTCTGTTGAATCTCTTTTAGAGTATTATCCCATTGATTTGTATTAGCACTCAATTTAATGTTGAAGTTAGAGAAATTACTCTTTTCCATTTGAAAGGCCATAGGGTCTATAGTTGCGTAGAAATCTTTCATGTGGAAGTCCTTTACTACTCCAACTATGGGCAATTTTTCCCCTTTTTGCCCAATACGTTTGCCCAAGGCTTTCTGGGGAGATTCAAAGCCAAAAGCCTTTACGGCCGTTTCATTGATAACATATTCTTTTGGCATATCGGATTCATGGAGATTTCTTCCGGCCAACAGTTTTAGATCATATAGGTCGATGTATGAGGTATCCACCCATTTTTTGAATACTTGTCTTTTAATACTGGGGCTTCCCTCTTCTCCGTATTCATATTGGCTTGAAGAATAATTACTTGCCATTGGCTCTGTCCCTAAAGAAATATTTTGGATGCCCGAAATTGTTTTTAGCTCGTCAAGCAAAGGAAACTGTTTGCCCTCATATTTTTTGTCCCACACATATTTATAGGGAACCTGTACCAAGACTACTGCGTCTTTATCAAAACCCATATCCGTGGTGATGGAGTAATGTAATTGTCTCCCTATAATTAAAGCGGACAAAATGAAAACCATCGCAATCACAAACTGGAAGACAATGAGTGTTTTTTGCAGATTAAACCCTTTGCTTCGTTTTATTCGCGAAGAAGTACTCTGAAAAATATTTACTGCATTTACCCTTGTTATCAACCAGCCTGGATATAAACCGGCCAAAGCAGTAATTATAATGCTCAATAAAATGATAAATACAATGTATTCTAACATTAATGTAAATGATGTTACCCCTTCGGGGATTATATCTTTTAGAAACCAAAACCCCAGTTTGACAAAAACAATGGACAAAAAGCCCGCTAATATTGTCGTTGCCATGGTTTCTATCAAAAATTGACTTATTAAATGTGCTCTACTGCTGCCTAAGACCTTTCTAACACCTATTTCCTTTGTGCGTTGTGGTATGCCCGCAATGCTCATATTTATGTAGTTGATACATGCCAATAGTAGAAGAAAAAGAGCAATGCCCATTAATCCGTAGAGTACGGGTTTGCTGGCTTTTCTCACACTGCCTTCTCCAATATGTGTGGAAAAATGGGATTCGGTCAATGGCAAGAGTTCCATCCAACGCTTAAACTCAAAAGTGTTTTCCGATTGGTTTCTCCATTCTTTGGTTTTTTGCTGGATTATATCATCAATTTGTTTAGCGACAACAACTGGATTGGAGGTCTCGTCAAGTTGTAGATATAGTTTGTCCGAACCATTTGTATTGGTCCAAACATTAAGGTCATAAGATCTGTTCGGTAAAGGAAAGAATTCTTGCATGGTAAATTCAGTCGGGTCTTGCATGTCGGCCACAACACCAGCAACTGTTCTAATGGTAGTGTCCCGATAACCATAATATGTTATCGATCTGTCCAAGATTTCATTCGGGCTACTATCTGGGAAATACTGTTCTGCCCTCTTCTTTGTTAAAACCACACTATTGGGGTTGTCAAAAAAGGAGGATTCGGTCCCTGCCAACCATTTATAGGGTAACATTCGAAAGTATATGGAATCAACCTCAGCTACCCCTTGTTGCTCTTCAAAATTGATCGTGTTTCCTGATAAATTTCTTACCTCAACACTGGCAAAAGATGTCTCAAATACTGGCGCAACATATTTTAACCCATCTATTTGCTCTCGGACAGCTTGATAAAGTGGCTTAGAAGCACCCCCATTATAATCTTCCTTTTCGTTGAACACAAAACCTGAGACAACTCGGAAGATGTTTTCCTTATTTGCAAGGTTACTATCATAACTGTACTCATACGCAACAATGCGATAAATTACCCAACAGGCACTGATTCCAACAGCCAGGCCAAAAATGTTCAATACGGTGAACAGTCTTTTGCGCTGCAAATGTCTAATTGTTGTTATCAGATATTTTTTAATCATTTTTCAGGAATTTACTCTGTCCGTAAACTTTTCACGGGATTGATCGAAGCTGCTTTTACGGTTCGTGACCCAACGGTAACCAATGCTATAAAAGAGGCTACAAGGCCGGCACCTACAAAAAACAACGGACTTAGATACACGTGCGAAGCATAGTTCTGTAACCACTCATGCAAAAAATACCATGCAATCGGTGTGGCAATTATAAAGGCCAGACCAACAAGTTTTAAAAAATCCTTGGTAAGCAAAAGTGCTACGGAGGAAACACTGGCCCCAACCACTTTTCGTACACCTATCTCCTTGGTTCTTTGTGCCACCACTAACATGGAGATGGCAAAAAGGCCTATACAGCTCAATAAAATGCCAAGTATACTCCCACTGGTAATTATTGTCGCCATTGTTTTTTCCCGGCGGAAAGTCCGATCTACGTTTTCATCCAAAAAAGACCCTAAAAACTCTGCTTGGGGCTCTATTTTTTTCCAAGCAGTTTTAATGGCTTCAAAGGAATTTGCCACATTATTTGGTGATACCTTCACATAGGCATAGTACAGGTCCCAATTTTTATCCATAAAAAGTGTGAGCGGCTCTATTTTTTTACCCACATCCTGAAAATTGTAATCTTTTATCACCCCTATTACAGAGTACACCACGTCTTCGTCCATGGGTATAGTGACCGCTAATGGGTCCTCTTCTCCCAATTGTTTTGCCATGGTCTCGTTTATGACCAAACTAAGACTATCGGTCTGGTGTTCCCTGTTGAACATTCGGCCCGTTATTATTTCCAGATCTAAGGTCTCTGCATAGTCGTAATCAACGGTAATGGTATTTGTGACCACGCCCCGCCCTTGGTAATCAAAACCCATCATACTGCTGGAAAGGCTTCCGTCCCGACCCAAACCAAGGTTGTTGTCCGCGCCGGTCACGCTTAAAATATCCGGGTTTCCCGTAAGTTCTTCCCGTAACAGTTGTACCACATTGTAACTCTGTTTTTTGCCATTTAAGGGTATAGAGATCACTTGTTCTTTGTTGTAACCCAAATCCTTGTTTCTCATAAAATCCAATTGACCGTTCAAAACCAAAGTTCCGCTGATCAAAACAATGGCTATGGCAAACTGCACTACAATGAGTCCATTGCGCAATCTATTCTTACCAAGGTCTAATTTGCCTTTTAAGGCTTTCAGAGTGCCCAATTTACTCATCAACAATGCCGGATATCCTCCTGCTATCAAGGTGATACAAAAAATAACCAGTCCAAAAATTAGGATTACTTCTGGTTGGGCAACATCGGCGAAAGTGGCCTTGGTATTAAAAAGTGTCTTAAATGGGTTCAATAGCATTTGGCTGACCATTAATCCCAGTACGATGGACAATGCAAAAACAAATAGACTCTCCATCCAAAACTGAAAGAACAATTGCTTTTGTATAGCGCCCAAGGTTTTACGCATGCCAACTTCCTTTAAGCGTTTCTCGCTAAGGGCAATGCTCATGTTTATAAAATTTGCGCTAACTATAAAAATAATTACTATGGCAATGCACAAAATTATAATTGGAAATGTACGGTTTGCCTCCGCCACTCCGGTATTGTACGATACAAAGTGTAGATCGGTTATAGGTGTCAAATGGAATTGCTTGTAATGGCCTTCCGCATTGGGTTGTGCACCATCCCTAATATCGCTTTCAATACTTTCTTGGTAATGGAGCGAGGTAAAGGCCACTGTACTCTGCTCAAACTGTATTGGATCCACCCCATTTTCCAATTGAAGATAAATTGGGTGGAACTGGGAATCCCAGCGATCAATGTTGGAAAGGTATTCCGGATGGTTCTCAAATGGGATCACTATCCCAAAATCGATGCTGCTATTGGCCGGGGTATCCTTTAAAATGGAAGCAATCGTAAATGGCTTTTCTTCTCGTCCGATTTTTATGGAAATCGTTTTTCCGACCACATTATCCACGGTGCCGAATATTTTTTTTGCGGTTTTAACGGTAATTCCAACAGAATTCTTCTCCGGCAAAGGATTTCTTGTATCATCCCATAAGGTTGGATAGGTAAAAATTTTAAAAAATTCCGGATCAACATACTCGGCATCCAAACTCAGCTCCTTGGCATTGTAGGTGACCAAAACATCCTCGCTCACAGTTCTTGCGATATATTTTATGCCAGCAACCTCCTCTTTAAGGGCTGGTGCCAAAGGAACAGGGTTGGACACACTTGCCTCTACTCCCCTTGGGGTTTGGTGGGATAAGTAAAGTTGATACGCCCCATCCTTATTTTTATGGAACTGGTCGTAGGAAAGTTCAAAAAGTGCCGTCATTACCAAGAGAATGGCCACAGCAAATGCAGAGGTCAATCCTATCATATTGGATAAGGTAAATATTCTGTTCTTGATAAGATTTCTCCAAGCGATTTTTAAATAGTTCTTGAACATACTATGGTTTTTTGATTGATAATTTTCGACTATTCGTTCCTTAGGCTATCCACGGGGTTGATCTTTGCCGTTTTATAGGTTCTGGCGCTGATCACCGCAATGGCCACCAATACCATTCCTAAGCCACCTGACATAAATACCCACCAGCTCATATTGGTTTTATAGGCAAAGTCCTGAATCCATTCTTGTATCAGGTACCACGAAATGGGCACAGAGATCGCAAAAGCAATTCCTACCAAAATCAAAAATTCCTTACAGAGCAATAGGTTCAATTGTGCAACATTGGCCCCCAACACTTTGCGAACCCCGATTTCCTTTACCCTGCGTTCCGTGGTATACACAACCAATCCCAAAAGTCCCATACAACTGATCAATATGGCCAATCCCGTGGCCCATTTTAGTAATTGAACCGTGCTTCTTTCGGTACGATAAAAATTCTTGACTATCTCATCCATAAACTGAAGACGCATTTCCTCTTCCGGATAAACTGTGGACCAAGCTTCCTCGATTTGTTTGATTGCAACGTCCCATTGTTCAGAATCTTGGCCCAGATCAAAATGCACACTATGGAAGGGCGAATAGTTGTCCCCGCCCCAATCCCCGGTCATTGCCATTGGGTTTATTCCTGATTTTAAAGAACGTTGGTTAAAATCCTGCATAAGTCCTACTATCTGAATGTTCGTAGTGTCCAGTTTTAAAAATTCACCGACCACGTCCTCGGGGTTTTCAAACCCCATTTCCTTGGCAAAAGCTTCGTTTACGACATACTCCTGTATACTGTCGTTCAAACGATCACGACCAGATATGATGGGAATATTGTAGGTATCCAAATAATTTGCATCGCCCCACAGTATTTGAGTGGATTGATGCTTCTCAAGATCATCCTTAAAGTAATCAAGCACGGTGGACGTATAACTGTTCGAAGCCGGAGGGTCTCCTCCCAAACTAACTGAGGATAGTTGTTTGATTTCTTTTATTTGACTAAAAAAACGCTCTTTTTTAATCGCTGATCGATCGTTCCGTGGAACGGTAACAAATGCTACGGCATCGGTTTTAATGCCCATGTCGGTGTTCATTACATAATGCAGTTGTTTGGCCACCAAAAGGGTCCCGATGATAAAAACCTGTGCGACCACAAATTGAAAAACCGTTAAGGTCTTACGCAATCGTACACCTTGATCTCCTTTGGAAAATTGACCTTTTAAAACGGATGCCGGTCGAAACCCGGATAGCACAAAAGCAGGATAAAACCCGGACAATATGGCTACCAGGACAACTAGACCAATAATTCCAAGTATCCCAACAAAGGAATAAAGCACGGAGAGTGAAATATCTCCAGGCAAAAAATCTGAGAATTGCCGGAGAAGAAAAGGTGCCAGCACCAGAGATAACGCTGCCGCTATACTGGTTAAAATGAATGATTCAAACAAAAACTGCCGAATCACCTGCTTTTTGGAGCTGCCCAGTGTTTTGCGTATTCCTATTTCTTTTGCCCTTGTGAGTGCTTGTGCCGAATTAAGGTTAATAAAATTGGCACATCCCAACAATAAAAGGAACAAAGCCACAAACCCTAAACTCTTTAGCACTTTTATACTCGCAACGTGTTCCGAATTATTGAAAGGATACTCAGCGTATTCCCCGCCAAAATGTATTTCGGAAAGGGGTTGCATAAGAAAAGTGCGTGTTTCGTTCTCGGCCCAAGGCGCTTTATTTTTATGTTCTTTGGCCAATGCATCCAAACGGGATCGTATGGCAACTATACTTGCCTCGTCCTTTATCTTAAAAAATAATTGGTTTCCTGAACTGGTACTGTTCCATTCATTATTTGTTTCTATATCGGGCAGGCCAAACATTTTGGCCGATGCCATGGACATAAACTCACTAAACCTTAAATCGCTGTTCTGGGTAAAATTGGCTACCACGCCCGTTACTTTTACCGGAATGGAATCGTTATACATCAACGTTTTACCAACAACAGTCCCAACTTCCGTATGCGGGAAGTATTTTTCTGCCGTTTTTCTTGTGAGTACCACTTGGGCAGCTTCGGCAAGTGCCGACTCCTTGTCTCCAGCAATCCAATCGTAGGTAAACAACTGAAAGTAGGTATTATCCGCTAAAATGGAGTTTTGAATGTTCTTAAATGTGAGGTCCAAGTTCTTGTTTTCAACTTTTGAAAAACTTGTGTTTCTAAAATGGGTGGCCAGTTCAACCCCTGTTGTTCCTTCTTGAAAAGTACGGGCCAACGGTAGGGCGACCCCTCGATTGGAAAACGTATTTCCGTGGGATTCCCACTCCGTCGTTAACCGGTAAATTCTGTCCTTATCTTTATGAAAGGTATCGAACGTAAAATCGTAATGGACAATTGAACCGATCACCATCGTAGCACAAATACCTATGGAAAGCCCCAGTACATTGATCAAGGAAAAGAGCTTGTTCTTTAATATACTCCGCAAAGCGATTTTAAGATAGTTTACGATCATTTTACTTTTTTAATTTGTTTCCTTTATTCTGCCCTTAGGCTCTTCACCGGATTCACAATGGCTGCCTTTATACTTTGGTAGCTCACGGTTACAAGTGCAACGCCGACAGCCAACAATGCGGACAGGGCAAAAATCCACCAAGGAATATCTATACGGTACGAGAAATCCTGTAGCCAACGGTCCATGGCATACCAGCCCAATGGCAAAGCTATGACCACCGCAAGTCCCACCAGTTTTAAAAAGTCCACGGACAAACGGTAAACTATCTGTCCCACGCCTGCTCCCAGTACTTTTCTCACACCGATTTCCTTTACGCGTTTTTGGGCATTGAATGTAGCTAGGCCCAAAAGTCCAAGACAGGCAATAATAATGGACAATATGGTGAAGATCATAAAAATCCTTCCCAGTCTCTGTTCCGCATCGTAGCTGGTGTTAAAAGAATCGTCCATAAAATAACTGTCGAATGGCTGGGTAGGCGCCATATTCCTCCAAATATTCTCAATTTCGGTAAGAGTTCGGGACACATCGCCTCCATTTAGCTTTATGGCCAAGTTGCTGGCAAATTCCGCTCCATTGAACAGAGCAAGAGCCCCTACTTCTTCTCTTAGTGTCTCAAAATGAAAGTCTTTTACCACTCCAATTACGGTTGATAAGGTGCCCTCTTCCAAATTATTTACAAATTGGGTTCCGATAACGGTTTCCGGTGTTTTTCCGAGTATGGAGACCGCTTTCTCGTTCACAATTATGGCCAATGAGTCTGTGGCGAATTTATCGAGATCGAAAGTTCGTCCGGAAACCAAGGAAAGTCCAATAGTGTTCAAATAATCATCGTCCACGGCCCATTGTTGCATGTTGATGGATTTTTCCTGGCTGCGGTCTTCTGCCAACAAATAAGTGCCGCTGCTGCGGGCCGAAGGTGTGGGCAAAAAGCTGCTCAATGTGGCATTGTCTACTTGACTAAGTCGCAATACGGCATCTTTAAATGCTTGTTTTCTTCCTTCGAGTGCGTTTACTCCTCCTATGATCAATACTTGGTTCTTTCCATACCCCAGATCTTTGCCCTGGATAAATCTTAGTTGTTGAAATACGGTGAGTGTGCCCATGATCAAAAACACCGATATACTAAATTGCAGTAT
Source organism: Flagellimonas sp. ABD4_174 (assembly GCF_056160185.1). Taxonomy (NCBI): domain Bacteria; kingdom Pseudomonadati; phylum Bacteroidota; class Flavobacteriia; order Flavobacteriales; family Flavobacteriaceae; genus Flagellimonas; species Flagellimonas sp. ABD4_174. The sequence continues at coordinate 479,096 of NZ_JBSWWP010000001.1, read as the reverse complement.
GACCAGGGCATTCCTTACCCTTCCACCGCCGATGGCGTTGTCCCCTTGCCCCTTAAGTACTTTTGCCGCTACAAAACGTGACATAAAAAAGGCAGGATAACTTCCGGAAAACAGACCAAGAACCAATGCTGCAATAATCAAAATCAGCCAAAAAATTGGATTGGAAAAAGGAACGGACAATTCTTTTCCTGAAAGCTCATTATAAAAAGGAATGGCAATATAGGCCACGATTATGGCAAATATCAGGGCTCCCATGGCAATAAGTCCAGACTCGGTTAAAAACTGACCTATCAATCCGCTGCGCTGGGACCCCAATGTTTTTCTAATTCCTACTTCTTTTGCTCGTTTTAGGGAATGCGCCGTGGAAAGGTTCATAAAGTTAACACTGGCCAATACCAGTAAAATAAGAGCAATGGCTCCTAGAATATACACGTTTTTAATATCGCTCACGGCACTGAACTCCGGGTTTCTTCCAGAATGTAGGTGAATGTCGATCAAAGGAATGGTGGAATAATTCACATAATTACCTGAATCCAGAAATTGCTGTTCCGTAATGCCCGGAAAAAACCGCTGTGCGTAGGGAATCAAATATCTTCCCACCATGGCCTGTAACTCATTTTGTATGTCGGTTCCGGTGGTGCCGGGCACCAATTTTATGAAGGTAAAATAATTATGGTTGCCCCATTCGGCCAACTGGGCATCCTCATATCCGGACATGGCCAAGAAAAGAGGTTTGTCCTTAAAAATTGAGTTCTTCGGCAAGTCTTCCAGTACACCCGTTACGGTGTACATATCTTGATCATTGATCACAAGTGTTTTTCCTACGGCCTGATCTATGGGAAAGTGTTTTTCGGCAGCAGTTCTTGTAATCACCATTGTATTGGGCTCTGTCAATGCGGTGCGCTTATCACCATACAGCAATTCAATGCCGAACATATCGAAAAACGTAGAGTCGGCATAGGATACTTGGGGCTCCCGAACATTGTCTTTAGCGTTTTGGGAACGAATAAAAACACCTCCTATATTTCGAAACCTTGTGGCCATCTCCACTTGGGGTATGTCGTTTACCATCGCTCCTGCCATGGGTGCCGATACCTCGGCATTTTCTTCCGCTGCACCGCCGAACTTCATATCCGTATTGATGCGATAGATGCGTTCCGCGTCCGTGAACATTTTATCATGGCTCAGGTCATCATAAATGTAAAGGCCGAGCAAAAGCCCACCAGCCATTCCTATTGCTAATCCGAAAACATTGAGAAAGGTGAAGAATGGCTGCTTTTTAAGGCTTCTCCAGGCTATTTTTAGATTGTTCCTAAACATGGTGTTCGTTTTTGATTGATGTAGTTATTACTCCTACAGAATTGATGTTATTCTGTTCGTAAACTTCGGGCCGGGTTGGATTTTGCCGCCTTGATCGCCTGAAAACTAACCGTGATTATGGTTACGGCCATGGCCCCGATCATGGCCAGGGCAAAAATCCACCATTTCAATATCACACGGTAGGGATACTCTTGTAACCACCCGTTCATTACATAATAGGCAATTGGCACTGCAATAAAGCAGGAAATGATCACGAGCTTTAAAAAGTCCTTGGACAACATGTTCCACACATTAAATACAGATGCTCCCAGCACTTTTCTTACCCCAATCTCCTTGGTTCGCTGTTCCGCCACAAAAGAGGTTAGACCGAACAGTCCCAAACAACTGATCAAAATGGCCAGAGCGGTAAAAATGCCCGAAAGTCGACCAATGCGTTCCTCCGCTGCAAATTTTTCGCCATATTCCTCATCAACAAAATCATAATGAAAAGGGATATTTGGGAAGTGTTCTTTAAAAACCCTTTCGATTATCGCAATATTTTGACTGGCACTTTGGTTGGGGTTCAATCTCATATTATAATATGAGCCATTTCCGTGCCTGTCGAATACATACATACCTTGTTTTACTGGTTCGTATGGGGATTGGGCAATCATGTCCTGAACCACTCCAATGATCTTCATGGGTTCAAATGGATCTTCGGTGTCGGAGTCCGTAATAAACTTGCCTACCGGGTCCTGTAGTCCCATATATTTTACGGCAGTTTCATTTATGAGCACGGCTGTGGAGTCGGAAGCAAAATCTCTTGAGAAATCACGCCCTGCCACAATTTTTAAATTCAGGCTTTTTGCATACTCGGGAGATACCTCGGTCCATGCAAGATCTTCTTGAAATCCTTCTGGTTTTCCTTCCCATTTGAATCCGCTCCGATTGGACCAAATATTGGTTGTGGGTGCACTTGAAGTGGACATTTCTGTCACTGCTCCAGAGTTTGTGAACGCTTCTCGCATCAATTCAAACTTTCCCGTAAAATCTTCGCTCATGGTGGGCACTTGAATCAATCCTTCCTTATCGTAACCAATAGGTCGGTTTTTGGCATGATTGATTTGTTGCATTACGATTACTGTTCCGATAATAAAGGCCACGGAAACCGTAAACTGCACCACGACTAAGATTTTTCTTGGCAAGCCAGAGTGTTTGCCCGCCTTAAAGGTGCCCTTTAGAACATCTACGGGTCTGAACGAGGAAAGGTAAAGTGCAGGGTAACTGCCGGCCAGAAGCGCTGTGAACAATATAAATGCCAAGGAGGCGCCCCAAAATCCCAATGATAGCCAAGGAAACTCAATCTTTTTTCTGGCCAAATCATTAAATCCGTTTAGAGATAGCACAACAATCACAATAGCGATAAAAAAAGCAAAAAGCACAACTAAAAAGGACTCGCCCAAAAATTGATTGATCAACTGGCCCCGCTGTGATCCTATTGATTTTCTGATGCCTACTTCCTTCGCTCTTTTCTCGGATCGTGCGGTACTAAGGTTCATAAAATTGATGCATGCCAACAAAAGGACAAAAACACCGATTATCCCGAACAACCATACATATTTTATTCTGCCACCGACCTGCTTTCCGTTCTCGAACCGAGATCGTAAGTGCCAGTCTTCCATTGGCAACAAAAACAATTGAGGATTAAATTCAACGGTGTCCTCGTTCAGGTTTTTCTTAACATTCCGAATCTTTTCCGTTACGGTTTCCATCGTTGTATTGTCGGCTATCTGAACAAACATTTGAAACGAGTTGTTCCCCCATTGGTCCTCTGCATTTTTTATCCATTCGTTGATGGATACGTATTTATCCCAAGGCATTAAAAAATGAGTGTCGTTAAAGGATGTATTGAAAGGAATATCCTCGTAAACCGCTGTTACCATCATGTCGTATTGACTGTTTACCTCTATAGTTTTGCCAATAGGGTCTTCATTTCCAAAAAGTGCTTCTGCGGTAGATTCGGATAGCATAATGGAGTTAATTTCCCGAATTCCGTCTATTTCGCCCTTTAAAATGTTTAAGTCCAACATTTCGGGCGCTTCCCTTTGTGTAAAGTTTCCTTCTCTGGAAATACTGGTTTCTTTATACTTTAGATACTGGGGCGTGGTCCATGAAGACATCACCATATGCTTAAAATTATCCATATAACTTTCCCGAAATGCCATTTCCAAAGGGCGTGGTATCGCAGGGCCTGTTCCGGTTTCACCGTTAAAGGTCTGTGATTGGAACACCTGGGCTATCCGGTTTTTATTGGAAAAGTAGCTGTTGTGCGAAAGCTCGTCCATGATCCACAGCCCTATGATCAGGGCTACGGCCATGCCAAGGGCCAGACCTCCTACATTGATTATGGTATATCCCTTGTTCTTGGTAAGGTTCCTCCAGGCAATTTTTAGATAATTCTTAAACATGATCGATGGTTTTTTGATTGATTTATTCTGAACGTAAACTTTTTACCGGGTTGACCCTGGCCGCATTTATGGCCTGAAAACTTATGGTCACCAAGGCAATGATTATGGCAATGGCCCCTGCTATGGCAAATGCCCAAACATTTATGGAAATACGATAGGAATAGCCCTCCAGCCAATTCTGCATTAAGAACCAGGCCACTGGAACGGCAATGATTATGGCCATGAGCACCAACCGCATAAAATCTTTGGACAGTAGGCCAACAATTCCGGTTACACTAGACCCCAACACCTTACGTACACCAATTTCCTTTCTACGTTGGTCTGCGGTAAAGGCCGACAGCCCGAACAATCCCAAAGAGGAGATGAATATGGCCAGCAATGCAAAAATTTGCGAAAGGCTTCCTATTAATTTTTCGCTCTTAAATTTGGCATCGTAAGCATCATCCACAAATTCGTATTCAAAAGGAAAAGCTGGGTTGAACTTTTTCAATGATGCCTCCATAGTTGCCAAAGCCGTTGCCGTTGCTATACCGGATTTGGCCTTCACATACATAAAACGGGCTTCGCTCGGGTCGTTAAAAAATATAACGGGGTCGCTGGTTCCGTACATATCGTCGTATAAATAATCTTTCACCACCCCGATTACAGGATAGTCTTCTTCCACCGTTTTACCAATGACACTTCCATTACCCATCAATTTTGCAAAAGATTCGGTCACGATGATATTGGTACTGTCCTGAGCGGGATTTTTACTGAACCCTCTTCCTTCAATAATTTCCATTCCTGCGGTATTAAAAAAATCGGATGTGATATTCCTCACCGAAACCAGGACATTTTCGGTATCTACGCCCCCCTGCCATTTGAGCCCCGATGTATTGTTGCCCCCGGAAAGGATGTCGGAATTGTTCAGCCCAATGCCTTCTATATTGCCCGATGCCTTCATTTCCTCTTCAATAGGAACAAAATTTTTGATCATATCCCCGGTCACTGGTATTTTGACCAAGTTTTCCTTATCATAGCCCAAATCGCGTGCTTTTACATGCTGTATCTGTTGGTAAACGATAATGGTACTGATAATGAACACAATGGAAACTACAAATTGGGCGGCGACCAATCCTTTTCTAATGAATGCTGCGCTCCCTTTTGTTATTCGTGTCCCTTTTAGCACCTCCACCGGCATAAAAGAGGACAAATAAAAGGCTGGGTACCACCCTGCAACAATACCACATACCAATGTAATGCCGGCCAGAGTAAGTAAATGGACAGGGTCCAAAAGCCGTAGCTCCAATTGCTTATCGATAAGTATATTAAATTGCGGCACCAGTAATTTTAACAACAGTACGCTCACAAAAGTGGAGATGGTTGCGGTTATTATGGCTTCTGCCATAAATTGTGAGATCAACCCCTTTCTTCCGGACCCCAATACTTTTCGCACTCCAACCTCGTTGGCCCGCTTTTCGCTACGGGCAGTTGCCAAGTTCATGAAGTTGATACAGGCGATCAGCAATATTATGATCGCGATAAGGCTGAACAGCCGAACGTAGGTAATTTGACCTCCTGCGTTTTTTCCTCCTTCAAAAGTGGACCTTAAATGCCAATCTTTCATTGAGAACAAAAAGGCAACGGTTTCATCGTCTTCTGTCTTTTCGGGAAGTATTTGCTTCACTTTCTGATTGACAACATCAAAATTTGCTTCGGGAGATAGTTCAACAAAAGTGTCAGAAAAATTAGCTCCATATTCCTTCATCCAATCCTTCCCTTTGGCAAAACGTTCAAAAGGAGCTACCCAATCAAAACCATAGGTCACGTTTTTGGGCAAATCTTCGTATACCCCCGAAATCGTATAATTGGTATCGTTATTTATTTTAACCACTTTACCAATGGCAGAAGAATTTTCCCCAAATAATTGCTTTGCAGTTTCTTGTGAAATGATGATGGCATCCACCTCATTGAAAGCGGTTTCCAGGTTGCCTTCAACAAAATTTAAGCTGAACATGCTCAAAAAATCAGGATCTGCAAATCGTCCGTATTTATTGACCGATATTTCATTTACCCTAAATAAAAGATCTTCGCCTTTTGTTCTAGCAGCACCAATAATACCGGGTACTTCCTGTTTCAAAACTTCGGCCAACGGACCGGGAGTGGCCTCAAAAAAGGTTCTCCACTCGCCATCGTACTGCTGATTGGTAGGTATATAATACACCACATCCTGTTTCGCAAAATTCTTATCGTACCCTACCTCATCCTCTACCCAGAGCAAGATCATGGCGGCACATGTAATACCGATAGTCAGTCCAAAAATGTTCAGCATGCTGTAGCCTTTATTTTTCCAGAGGTTTCGCCATGCGATTTTTAGGTTGTTCTTGAACATGATTATGGTTTTGATTTATTTGATTGTTTTTTTGATTGACCCTTTGCTTCGACTACCTGTCTGCGACAGTCGGGCGCTCGACATAAACTCGATTAGGGCATGTGAATAAACTCCTATACCATACTTTTCATAGGTTTGTTTTGGCTCTCGGTCACAATTTGACCGTCAAATAGGTTAATGACCCTATGCGCATAATGTGAGTCGCGATCGGAGTGGGTAACCATTACAATAGTGGTCCCTTCTTGGTTGAGTTCGGTCAACAGGTTCATTACCTCTATTCCGTTTTTGGAATCCAAGTTACCGGTCGGCTCATCCGCCAAGATCAATTTTGGATTGGTTACTACTGCTCTTGCTATGGCCACCCTTTGTTGTTGCCCTCCGGATAGCTGTTGTGGAAAATGTTTTTCCCGATGCGCGATCTTCATCCGTTCCAAAACTTTCAACACCTTTTCCTTGCGTTCAGCTTTGTTCATCTTAAGGTAGATCAAGGGTAGTTCTACATTCTCAAAAACCGTTAGCTCATCGATCAGGTTAAAGCTCTGGAAAACAAATCCGAGATTTCCTTTTCTAAGTTGGGTACGCTGGCTTTCTTTTAGGCCGCCGACTTCGTGTCCGGCAAAATTGTAACTTCCCTCGGATGGATTGTCCAGCATGCCGATAATATTCAACAGGGTTGATTTACCACATCCGGAAGGCCCCATGATTGCGACGAATTCACCTTCTTCCACTTTTAGATTTACGCCGTTAAGTGCCAAGGTTTCCACTTCTTCCGTTCGAAAACTCTTTTTTAGGTTTGTTATCTGTATCATTTTTGATGGTTGTTTTTTCGATTTATTGTAAAGACTGTTCGTTTTTGATGATTGTTACATAGGCTTGGATCATTTCAATACGATCCGCTCGGCTTCGCCAAAACTGTCGTAGTTGCTGGTAATGACCTGTTCTCCTGGCTGAAGCCCTTCCAGGACCTCATAATATCTTGAGTTTTGTTTTCCCAATCTTATGTTTCGCCTAATGGCTTCGTTCCCGTTTGGGTCTACAACAAAAACCCATTGTCCTCCGGTGCTTTGGAAAAATCCTCCTTTCGGCAACAATAGTGCATCGTTGGACTCCCCTAGTTGTAATCTAATATTGTAGCTCTGTCCGGCACGGATGGTTTCTGGCTTGTCATCCACAAAGACCAAATCCACCCGGAACCTTCCGTTTCTCACCTCAGGGTACACTTTTCGCAATCGCAATTTGTATTCGTTCCCATTACGCTCCAAAGTGGCCGAAAGATCTCTTTTTACGCGATCTATATAATGTTCGTCTATATCCGCTTCAATTTTAAAATCGGTAAGCACATTAATTTGCCCTATGCGTTGTCCCTGTGAAATATTTTGCCCTATTTCAGCATCCAAAAAACCCAATTGTCCGTCTGCGGGGGCGCGAACATTTAGGTGGTCCAAGCGATCATAGACCATGGAAAGTGTTTTTTGCATCCTTGCGAGGTCGGCATCCAATCCAGTTAATGATGTTTTGCGCAATTCATCGTCCTGCTCTGTTTGGAGCTTAACAATATCGTATTGTTTTTTGGCCAGTTCGTAGTTTTCTTTGGACAGTAGGTAGGTTTCCTTGGATATTAGTTCGTCTTTGAACAATTCTTGGTTCTGCTCGTAGTTACGTTTTAAGCGTTGGAGATCGTACTCTGCTGTGGCCAAGGACCTTCTACCTTCTACCTGTCTGGAATCAAAAGTGAGCTTGGTAGATCGTAGATCGTTCTGTTTTAGGGCCAAGTTACTTTCACTGGCCAAAATTTGTTCGTACAGGGCCATGTTTTCCAGTCTTAGGATAATGTCCCCCTTTTTTACCATGGAGCCTTCCTCTATCAGTTTTTCGGAAACCCGTCCGCCTTCGTAGGCATCCATATAAATAGTAGCTATCGGCGCCACATTACCATTAATGGTAATGTAGTCGTCAAACTTGCCATCGGTAACCGTGGAAAGTGATAAACGTTCTTTTTCGGTTCTAAAAGTGGACATGGAACTGGCAAATACCAATTTATAACCAACAAACAATAGTAATATCCCCAAAGCGATGTAGCCGTAGTGTTTGAGTTTAAGTCCTTTCTTTTTTTCTAATTGTATATCCATGGTATGTTTTAGTTGATATTGAAAATGGGCAGCCCGTTATAAAAATCTATGGTGCTTTGATTTACTTTAAGTCTTAGGCCTACTTGCAGGTTCTGGTTCTGTGCAACTCCGTACAGATTTTTTGCCTGAAAAAGTTCCAATGCGTTGATCAGTCCTTTTTCGTAACGTTTTTGTGCAATGTCAAACGCAATTTTTTGAGATTCCACTTGTTTGGCACTCTGTTCGTACTCGGCAATTAGGGCCCTGTTGTCCTGCACCAATTGTTGTAATAATTGAAATAGTTCCTGCTCTTGTATCTCTAAATTGTTTTTGGCCTGCATATAGGCTATTTTCTGTTGTTTTACCCGTGAGTGATTGGACCATCCACTACTGATCGGAATGTTCAATTGCGCTCCTACAAATTTGGACTGATTGTCCGTAAACTGTGTTTTAAATGGAATCACCTCTCCGTTCTGATCCACGTTCGTTTCGAAATAACTGGTGCCGTAACCCGCAAATAAAGATAAAGAAGGATATAAGGAACCCCTTGTGGCCTGCATTTGCTTTTTTGCGGCCGTGACCCGGTATTCCTGTGATTTTACCAACGGCACAAAATCTCTTGCTGTTTTGTACAGCGAGTCCAGGGAAATCCCCTCTTCCATGGCCGCCATTTCCTGGCCCATGGTTTCCTGCAGTTGTATATCGGACGCTCCGGTCCAGTTCATTTCTTGGATCAATACCAGTTTGGCATTGGTAAGTTGGTTCCTGTTTTGGGTCAATAACAGTTTATCCCCCAATAGATTGGATTCTGCTTCGTAAAGATCGGCGCCGGCCATTAAGCCCAATTCCACCTGCTTGGCCACCAAGTCGTAATTTCCTTGCGAAATTTCGAGCTGCTCCAGGGAATTGGCCACCAACCCTTCAAAAAACTTAATATCGTAATACGCGCTCATTACCCTAAAGGCCAACAAAAATTTTTCCTGTAATATATCTTCTTGGGTAGCCTTGTAGATAAATTTGGATGCGCGGATAGTATTCAATTTTTGAAAGCCCCGGAACAGATCCAAATTGGCGTTGAGTGAATAATTATTGCTAAAAAAATCCGTGTTCACAAAATCGTTGGTCTGTGGATCGGCAGATCTACCATATCGAATGGTGTAGTCGGCCGAGCCGGAAACAGTAGGCAACAAATCCCTGACCGACTGTCTGTAAGATTCTTTGCTGGAATCATTATTATATGTAGTGTTCTTTACCTGTAGATTGTGTTCAATGGCATAGTCCACACATGCTTCCAAAGTCCACAACTTTTGCGAGAACGCTACCACGGATGTGATAAGAAATAATGATGTTATGTATGTTTTTAATCTCATAATGATATCCTGTGCCAAATTCAAGGCTATTCTTGTGCCAAAATAAATTATTGCTGATTACCAGACAGTTGCGCCCGTAAAGTTATAATATGCTTGAATGAGGTGTAAAAATTTTGTACAAAATTTGTCCAAATATTTTACACTTTTGGCATTTGTACTCTGGCATTTACTAGTTTTAAAAAAGAATAGGAAATAGTAGTCTTATGGTCGATGCCAATATTTTAGTGGTTGATGATAACAAAAGCGTACTGAGTGCTTTGGAAATTCTTTTGCAGTTTGAGTACAAAAGCGTCCAAACGATATTCAATCCCAACCAGATCACCTCTTTTCCAAACTTGGAAAAAATAGACATTGTGCTTCTCGACATGAATTTTTCTGCCGGTGTCAACACCGGGAACGAAGGACTGTTCTGGCTCAACGAGATAAAAAAACGATCCCCGGACACCTCAGTAATAATGATGACAGCCTATGGAGCCGTGGATTTGGCGGTAAAGGCCCTGAAGCAAGGAGCGTCCGACTTTGTATTGAAGCCATGGAACAACGAACGTTTAATGACTACCGTAAAATCCGCACATGAGCTTAGAAAGTCCAAACAAGAAATAAATAAGCTCAAGAAAAAAGAGAACCATCTAAAACAGGTCATTAACGAGGGAAGAAATTATATTATCGGCCAATCCAAAGCACTTACCACGGTGTTGAACTTAGTGGCAAAAGTGGCAAAAACGGACGTTAACGTACTGATTACCGGCGAAAACGGTACTGGAAAGGAACTAATTGCTCGTGAGCTGCACAGATTATCGACCCGAAAAGAAGAAGTTTTTATTCCGGTTGACATGGGGTCCATAGCCGAAAACTTGTTCGAAAGTGAACTTTTTGGGCATGTTAAAGGATCATTTACCGATGCCAAAGAAGATAGGGCGGGTAAATTCGAGGCCGCACACCAAGGTTCGCTTTTTTTGGATGAGATTGGTAACCTTTCCCTACAAATGCAGGCAAAACTATTGTCCTCCATCCAAAACAGAACAGTGGTAAGGGTAGGCTCGAACAAACCTATCGATGTGGATATTCGGCTTATCTGTGCCACCAATTGCAATTTGGAGCAGATGGTCGCCAATGGATTGTTCCGCGAAGATCTATTGTACCGCATCAATACCATTCATATCGAAGTCCCCCCCCTCAGAGATAGGGATGATGATATTTTAGTGTTGGCAGACTTTTTCCTCAAAAAATTTGCCCATAAATATGATAAAGGGGGTCTAAGGATAAATCAAACTGCACAGGAAAAACTCCTGGAATATGCATGGCCAGGCAATGTTCGTGAATTACAACATACCATGGAACGAGCAGTTATCCTATCCGATGGCAATGTTTTAAAGCCTTCGGATTTTCTATTGCACGCCAAGCCCATGCAATCTATGGACAACGAGCCTATGACCCTAAACGAGATGGAACAGCAAATGATTCTGAGGGCGCTGGAACAAAATGAAGGAAACTACAGTGCGGCCGCGGAGCAACTGGGCATCTCGAGACAAACGCTCTACAATAAACTGAAGAAAAAAGGTGACTGATGGCAAGTAGAAACTTTTATATTCAAATGATCATACGGGTGTTATTTCTCACCTTTACTGCACTTGTTCTGGCATTCTCAGTATCAAAACAATGGTATTTTACTTTAGGTATCTCTGCCGTCGCATTGATTTTACTCGTGTTTTCCCTGATCACTTTTTTAAACCGCACCAACCGAAAAATCGCTTACTTCTTCGATGCAATAAAAAACGAGGATTTTACGCTACGATTTCCCGAGGGCGTTACCATTGAATCTTTTAAAGAGCTGAACAAAAGCCTAAACCGGGTAAATGGTTTAATACAAGAAGTACATGTACAATTACAGGTCAGGGAGCAGTACTATCAAGAAATATTGAAACAGGCCAGTATTGGTATAATGACCTATAATGACAAGGGACATATTCTATTTGCCAATCCTACCCTGGAACAACTATTGGACTACACTCCCTTAAACCACATAAAACAGCTCAAACAAGTGGACGAAAATCTATATCGGATTTTTAAAAATTTTAAGCCCTTTGAGCGCAAATTGTTTCAGTTGACCAACGAACGGGAACAAACCCAATTGGCATTAAAATCGACACACTTGTCCTTGGATGGACAGTCTTTGCTGTTGGTAGTAGTTCAGGATATCCATAAAGAACTGGATGAAAAAGAGACCGAATCTTGGGTGCGGCTTATCCGAGTGCTTACCCACGAGATCATGAACACCATTACGCCCATTGCCTCCATATCGGACTCCATTATTAAATATTATAGAAAAGGAGGGAAAATTACACCAATGGCAGAGTTGGAGGAAAGTCAGATAAAAAACACCTTGAAAGGGCTGGAAGTGATCAAAGAACAAGGAAGCGACCTAATGGATTTTGTACAATCTTACCGTAGCCTTCTACATGTGCCCGAACCCAATAAATCGTTGGTCAAGGGCAAAGACCTCTTGGAAAAGATCAATGTGCTCATGTCTGCAAGATTATTGGATGGGGAAAGCGAGTTCAAGGTGTTTTGCAAGCCCAAAGATTTAGAATTTTATATTGATGAAAAGCAAATAGGCCAGGTCTTGATCAATTTGGTCAAAAATGCGCTTCAATCCGTAGAGTATGCCAATAATGGTAAAGTACATGTAATGGCCGGCATAGACACCAATGGCTCCAAATATATTGAGATACTGGACAATGGCCCTGGAATTTCTCCCGAAATGATGGATGAAATCTTTGTTCCCTTTTTTACCACAAAAAGCGAGGGGACCGGTATTGGTCTAAGCCTATCCAAAAGAGTAATGCAATTGCACGGCGGAAACATACAAGTACGGTCCATTCCCAAAAAAGAAACCGTTTTTCGACTAACTTTTGCGTAACAATATGGTAAAAGAAGAGCTTTTAAAATTCTGCAGGAACTTTGTTGAAGAAAGAGCGGCCCGGCTTAAAAAGCAAAGCGATGGACTCCAAGAATCCTTAGGTTCCGAGACCAAAAGTTCTGCAGGTGACAAGCATGAGACCGGGCGGGCCATGGTGCAACTGGAGCAGGAAAAGCTGGCCCAACAATTACAAGAACTTGAAGCTACCCGGAGCATTCTCCATAAAATTAAGATTGATGCGCCTTCTGGTAAAATCCGGTTGGGCTCCTGTGTGGAAACCAGTATGGCCCACTATTTTATTGCCATTTCTGCTGGAGTGTTCGAACAAGCAGGAGAGAAATTCTATTGTATTTCGACAAGTGCGCCCATTGCCCGATTACTTATGGGCAAGGAAAAAGGAGACACTTTTGTTTTTAATGGAAATACGCACCAAATTACCAAGGTTGGCTAAAAGATTGTTTTAGGAATCCTCCTCCACAAGTTTCATTCCCGAACTCTTTTCGCGCTTAAAAACTATCACGATAAAGAGTATTCCAATAATGATCAAAAACACAATTTCCAGAGTGGACAACAACTGGTTCATGCCAAGAGATCTCTTGGAGCGCTGTGTAAGTTGTTTTCCTTCGGACAATTGCACTGCAGAAAGTTCATCAAGATTGTTGCTAATGCTGTTCAGTACGGAAATAATTTTTTCTTTGTTGCCCTGATCGTCCTCCAATCTTTTAAGGGCCGCGTAATTTTCCCTTAACTCATCCAAATGTAGGGATTCATCAATGGTCAATTCGGTATTGGCGAAATCCACTAGGATGTTCTTGATATCCGGATGCTGAGGCATTTTATCCAAATAAACCGCATTGTTCGCCAAAAACAATTCCTTTTCGTGGAAATAATTGTTAAGGGTATAAATATATGCCTGGACCACCAAACGATCTTCAAAAACCGAATCTACTCCTTGTTCCACGGTAGAAAAGTTTCTGTTGTTCAACCGGTTGGAAGCAAGTACCAATAAAAATGCCGCCGCCAATATAAATCCCGAATTAATACGTTGTTTTATGTTACCCATTGTGGCATTTTGTTTTTAAAGTGTTCAAATTCTGGTTGTTCCGATAATACAAATTTATTTTAAAATGAAAAATCCGCCCAGCCTTGCTAACCATTCATGAGCAAACCTAATAGCTTTTAGCTGAGCGGAAAACATCACAATCAAGCAATTATAATACACTCAACTCGCCAGACTCAAGTGCATTTTTTAAATTTGCTTTTACCACTGAATGGCTATTAAAAAATCTTTTGCCATCTGTTTTTTTAAGTTTTACCTCTACCACACCATCTTTGGTCTCTTGGATCTCGGTTACAACCACCTTGTTGCCGACCACTTTTTTAAAATCCGCTATCCCTCCTTTTTTAATAATGAAGTTGGCCCTGGGAAAATCAATGTGTTTAAATTGTGGCATGTCCGGCTTGCCGATCTCAAGTACATCGCCAACCTTGATATCTTGTGGTGTTACATTCTGTGCATGAATATTTACGGATGCTACCGCCATCAAAAATGTGAAAAGTAAAATTCTCATATCTATACTATTTAAGGTTAATAATTAAATGCCCAGTTCTTTTTAGACTTCAAAACTCGAGGATAATCGATGGTTTTTTGCCACATCAACAATCCTAAAGGATTGAACATCTGAAGGAAATCCAAATTGGATATGATCATCTACTGCATGTCCTACCAAATTGGCCCCGACCATACTCACTACTGAAACGGTTTTTTTATTGATATCGCCTTGGATGGATGGAACGAGTTGAAAAGTTTTCCGTGCTCCATATGTCGATTCCACTGTTACTTGGGAGTTTAATCGAACCACATCGTCCGGCATATCCATTTCATCTTCAACCATTGCCATTCCAATTTTTTCGCTCAACCGCTCCAGTGCATCTTTATGAGAGTAGTCCTCATAATACCTATAGAAAATAAGCAATTTTTTTAAGGTAACAAAGTCCTTTTTCTCCAAAATCAGCCTTCCATATTTCATTCTCAGTACTTAGCGAACAGGACACGAATCGCATCCAATATTTGGCAGAATAGAGCAAAGTATATGCCACCGGAAAGCATTGTTAAATATTGTTAGTTTTATGTTGCTGACTACCAATTATTTACAATATGTTGATATTGAAGAGATCTTTAGTAAATCGGGTAAAAAATACCCAGGTGGAACATTTTGACCCGGTCAAAGGTGCCGGTTAAACTGCTAGAGAAATATTGCCCGCATAAAAGTTTGTTATGCACAGTTTCCACAAACCCCGGTAACCACACAATTGGCCTTTTCCATAACGTAACCAGCTGGCAATTTGATCTGTATTTCTTGATCTAAACAGGATATCGTGTCACACGAAGTGCACCTAAAATGAAAATGGTGCTCCATAGGATCGTTTTGTTTGCACTTCTGAATAGCAAAGTATTGCTTTCCATCTTCTGCCACAATGCTATGCACCAATCCGTCTTCACAAAACTGGTTCAATATTCTATAAACGGTCGCCCTATTGATATCCAAATCTACCATACCCATGATCACATCATGGCTAATGGCCTCATCGCTCTTCAAAAGAATATCCAACACGGCTTGTTTTGATGGTGTATTTCTTCTTTTCATAAATTTATCGCGACTTTGTTGCAATAATATAAATTATTCATAATTTTGACAAAAGTTTTACGACCATCTTATAAGGATGGACAATATACAGCAGCTAAACACTTGTATCGGTTTTGGTGTTGTCGTAAAACAGCGAACCATTAAATACAATATATGAAAGCAAAAACACAAACTTACGATATTATAGCTATGACCAGTTCACTGATATGCGCAATACATTGTGCCGCTGTTCCCATTCTATTGTCGTTCTCGTCCTTGTCCAGCCTGCACTTTTTGCACAACCCAATTATCGAGTGGTCCTTTATTGGACTTGGAATTGTATTTGTATTCATATCGCTCTGGCCAAGCTATAAAAAAGCGCATCACAATTCAAGGCCATTGCTTATCGCGGCTGTTGGTTTCGGAATTATTGCCCTAGGACGACTGGATTTTAGCGAAGCTTGGGAAACGGTCAACACTGTAAGCGGTGCCATCTTGGTTTCTGTGGCCCACTTTGTCAATTGGAAAATTATGCCCTCAAAAGCTGACCACAAACACTGACCATTTTCAACTTTTATTCTTTGCCTCTTCAACTTTAAGGCCTCTTTAACATTATTTATAATAACTTTATTGCCTTATGCAACAAGGCTACGTAAAACAAGGGATCGGCTTACTCTTTTTAACCATTTTTTTAATGGTCAAAATGGCTGGACTCCATGTTTTGGTCCACGATGAAGATCAAGACCAGTACGCCCACTGCATTGTTGGTGAACATATTATAAAAACACAACAGGCACCGGAAATTACACCATCGGCCACGACATATGACCTTTTAGTTGAAGAACCCAGGCCCAAAAAACAAATTTCACAGGAATATAGATTTATTACTGTTGGTATTTTAGCTTCCAGCCAGCTTTTCTGCAGGCCACCACCACTCACCACTTAGTACCTCAATATTTTCTGTTTATTGGTAATGGCGAGTGCATTTGCGCATATTTCTCCAAAACCAATGGTCGTAAACTATATGGGGAGCAAAATACCGTATAACAAATACGTAATTTGGCTTCTTACCCGCATTTTAGCCTATACTTTTCACATATAGATAGGGTTTTTGATAGAAATAATAAATAAACCAACACCAAAATGATAACCACGAATAACCTTACCAAAAAATTTGGTGACTTTGTTGCCGTAGATAATCTTTCGA
This sequence comes from Flagellimonas sp. ABD4_174, assembly GCF_056160185.1. Lineage (NCBI taxonomy): Bacteria > Pseudomonadati > Bacteroidota > Flavobacteriia > Flavobacteriales > Flavobacteriaceae > Flagellimonas > Flagellimonas sp. ABD4_174. The sequence continues at coordinate 462,726 of NZ_JBSWWP010000001.1, read as the reverse complement.
TTTCGGTAAAAGAAGGTGAAATATTATGCCTGCTCGGCGCCAATGGTGCCGGTAAGTCCACCACAATAAACATGTTACTTAATTTTATTAAGCCAACCTCGGGCACTGCCGAAATAAATGGGATGGATGTAGTTAAGAATCCTCTAAAAACCAAGGAATTCGTCACCTATATCCCTGAAAACCTTATGCTGTACCCCAGCCTGACCGCTATTGAAAACCTGGACTATTTTTCCGGGATAGCCGGCAAAAAACTCTCATCGAAAACACTAACGGATTTTTTAAGCGAAGCTGGACTGCAAGAAACTGCCTTTAAAAAACGGATATCCACTTTTTCCAAGGGAATGAGACAAAAAGTAGGGATCGCCCTTGCTTTGGCCAAGGACACCAAGGTACTGTTATTGGACGAACCCACTTCCGGATTAGATCCCAAAGCCAGCAATGAGTTCGGTGAATTGTTGCAAAACCTTAAAAACAAAGGGGTTGCTGTTCTAATGGCAACCCACGACCTTTTCCGAGCCAAAGAGGTCGCGACCCATATCGGTATTATGAAAGATGGCCAACTTCGCCAACAATTTGTCGCAAGTGACATTTCTCTTCCAGAATTGGAAAAAGCATACTTGGATACGATGAACTATAAAGAAGTATTGCCATGATCGTAAAAACCTTCATAAAAGAAAGCAAGGAACTTTGGCGAGACGGTCGGGTTCGTGTTGCGTTCACCATTGTAACCATACTTTTGGGTATCGCAGTTTGGATCAGTGCACGGCAGTATCAACATATAAATGAGCAGTATCAAAACGCAAAGAGCGCAGAAAGGGCCATCTGGGACGACCAAGGAGAAAAAAACCCTCATTCCGCAGCACATTACGGCACATATGCATTTAAACCTAAATATCCTTTGTCCTTAGTGGACCAAGGTGTTGATAAGTACGTCGGAACCTCAATTTTTTTAACGGCCCACAACAGGAATGAAGCCCAATTCAGTGCTGCAGCGGATCAAACCGGATTAGCACGTTTTGGGGATCTTACACCAGATTTTATCTTGCTTTTCATAATTCCATTGTTGATCATTTTATTGGCATATAACAGTTTTACCAAGGAGAGGGAAATGGGTACCTTGACTTTATTAAAAAGTCAGGGCATTACGCCATGGAAATGGGCAATAGGTAAATGGAGCGCACTGTTTTTTCCGGTGCTCATTGCAACGATGGTTCTTTTTGTAATTGCTGGCATCGTGCTGTCCAACCTCAAAGATTTTGGTGTGTTCCGTTGGCAATCCTTATTCATTTTATCCTTGGTGTACATTGGATATTATATCATCTTCTTAAATATTATATTATTTATTTCACTGAAAGCGAAAAAATCCGGGATAGCCTTGGTGCTTTCCTTATCCGTTTGGATATTGGCCTGTTTGGCAGTGCCCAAGGCAGCCAGTAATATTGCCGAATCCAAACACCCCTATCCGACCCGACAGGAATTTGCTGCCAATGTTTTAAAGGACAAACAAAATGGCCTGGACGGCCACAACCCCTGGAGCAAAGAATCAAAAATGTTGGAACAGCAAGTATTGGCCAAGCATGGGGTGGACAGCCTGCACAAACTTCCTTTTAATTTTGACGCTTACCGAATGCAGAAAGGCGAGGAGCACGAAGCAGAAATATACGCCAAGCACTACAAATATTTAAAGGAACAATATTCAAAACAGTCCAGCCTTTATCAAAGTTTGGCAATAATATCCCCGTATTTGCCCACTCGTTTTTTAAGCATGGCAATTGCACGCACCGATTACTCCGCCCATTGGGATTTTTCGGATGCGGCAGAGGACTATAGAATTGCCACACAAAAGTTTTTGAACGACAATTTTGCACAAAATTCTTCCTACGGCGAATGGGACTACCGGGCCAATGCCAATTTCTGGGGCAAACTACCCGAGTTCAGCTATAATCCACAAGAACTCAATGCAATCCTTACTACAAACGCTTCGAGTTTGTGGATTCTGGGAGCGTGGATCCTACTTTCCTTTGGCGCTTTTCTTATAACCACAAAATCCATTTAACTATGTTACCATACAATTTTAAATACGAACTGCGCTTATTGTTGCGCAGCCGTTGGATTCAACTTTTGAGCGTATTATTATTGGTCCTTTTTGGTTTTTCCACCTATAATGGTAGCACAAAGGTCGAAAAACGAACAAATGATATTTCTTCTGCCAAAAAAGAGGTTGAGGAAACCGACCGGGCCATGCTCAAATTATTGGATTCCGTTGAACGTGGTATGGAGGTGAGTGCCTCCCCATGGACCATTCCCACTAGTCCAATGGCCGTTGGGAACTATCACCCAAGGGTGGCGGCAATGGAACCCCAACCCATGGCTTTTGTTTCCACTGGGCAGGCAGATCTTTTTACCCATTATGTAAAACCAACGGTATCCGGGGATGATTTTGCCTTGAACTTTACCGAAATGACAAGTCCGGTTCAGCTTCTTTTCGGAAGCTTTGATCTGGCATTTGTAATTGTTTACCTTCTTCCATTGCTTATTATTGCCTTTACCTATAATGTGCTTTCATCGGAAAAGGAGCAAGGCTCTTTGCGATTATTGGCCTCGCAGCCCATATCCGTTCGAAAATGGGTGTTTCAAAAATTGATTCTTCGCTTTTTCTGGTTGTCGATATTGGTAACACTTTCCTTGTATATCGTATTTCTCGTCGTTGGTATTCAAGCACTGGATTGGCTGAGCGTTTTGAGCCTGTTGGGATTAACCTTGTGCTATATGCTGTTTTGGTTTGCCCTTGCATTTTTGGTCAACCTTTTTGTGGATAGTTCAGCAAAAAATGCCGTATCACTAATAATGCTCTGGGTAATTTTTGTACTCTTGACCCCTTCGGTACTCAATCAAACGGCAAGTACGCTTTATCCCATGCCTTCACGAACCATATTGATCAGTGAAATGCGGGAGCACAAAGCAGAGGCAACCAAAAAACAGGACGAGATCCTGGATAACTTTCTTAGGGACCATCCGGAATATGCAATTAACGATTCCACACAATCCAGAAACTTCTATCACCGGTATATGGCCTCTCAAAAAATTGTAAAAGAAGAATTAGAGCCCATAGTGGGGGAGTATGAAGATCAATTACAAAAACAACAAGAATGGTCCAGAAAATTACAATGGTTATCTCCTGCCATTGTGGTTCAGGAGTCGTTGAACCAATTGGCCGGAACATCCACCGCAGATTATGAAAATTATCGGGGACAAGTCATAGAATTTGCAGAAACTTGGAGAACGCATTTGATCACATTTTTATATAACAACGCAACATTTTCGCAGCAAGATTATGCATCGCTCCCACAATTTACTTATTCCAATAATACCAATAACAATGTTGGGTTTTCCTCTGTGGTTTTGCTGTTGATAGCGGCAGCACTGCTTATTTTTGGGTTTGCGGTGCAAGGTAGGTCGGAGAAAAAAGGAATGTTGAGCCAATAAAATAATAATAACCGGATATTCGTGATAATGATCCATGTAGTATGATACAAACCAACAATCTTAAATTTAAATACGATAACGACAACACCATCTTCGAGTTCCCCGACATCACATTGAGCAAAAACCAAAATCTTTTGATCTTGGGAAAGTCTGGCATCGGGAAAACCACACTTTTACATCTTTTGGCGGGTCTGCTCTCTCCATCGGATGGAAGTATACACATAGATGATGTAGATATTCAAAAACTAACCAACAAACAGTTGGATAAATTTAGAGGTCAAAATATCGGCCTTGTTTTTCAAAACAACCATGCGGTACAATCTTTGAGCGTTATGGAAAACTTAGAGGTAAGACTGTTTTTTGCCAAAAAAACCATTTCCAAAACCGTGATCAAAGATTTGCTGGAGCATCTCGATATTGAAATGTGTAAAAACAAAAAAGTGAGGGAACTCAGTGAGGGACAGCTGCAGCGGTTGGGCATAGCCATGGCCATAGTGCACCGCCCACAACTTGTTTTGGCCGATGAGCCCACCTCTAGCCTAGACGACACAAATTGTAAAAAGGTGATGCGACTTTTAATTGAGCAAGCGGACGCCAACAAAGCCAATTTGATTGTAATTACCCACGACCAGCGCATTAAACCATTGTTCAACAAAACCTTGGAGCTATGAACATTTGGAAAATCAGTGTAAAAAACTTTAGGTACAAGCCTCTATATACTTTCTTGGGCATTTTGATCCTTTCTGTTAGTATTGCCCTACTTGTCGGAATTCAGCAGTTGGATACATCCTTCCGCAAACAAATGGAAAATAGTTTAGGGGATATAGATATGGTAGTTGGTGCAAAAGGCAGCCCATTGCAATTGGTTCTCGCCTCCGTGCTCCATATAGACAATCCTACAGGCAATATTCCTTATGAAGAAGCCAAGAAATTATTGAAAAACCCCATGATAGAAAAAGGCGTGCCCATTTCTTACGGCGATAATTATATGGGATACAGGATTGTAGGGACAACCCCAGAATTTACCGCTCTTTACAATGCAATACTAAAAGAAGGGAAAAACCCGGAAAAACCAATGGAAGTTGCCATTGGTGCAACAATTGCCGATGCTACCGGTCTGCGGATCGGCGATACATTTCAAAGCTCGCATGGCTTGGCAGAAACAGGAGGGCATGCCCACAACGACCTTTTAAAAGTGGTCGGAATTTACGAGCCCACCCACAAGGTTATGGACCGATTGATCATTACCAGACTACAGACTGTTTGGGATGTGCACGATCACGAATCAGAGCCAAGTTATTCAAAGGAAGGAGGGGTGGTAGAACAAGAGAAGCACCACCATGAAGAGGGAGAACACCATCATGATGAGGAAGGACATGAACACGAACATGAAGAAGAACATGAACATGAAGGGCACGAACAGGAAACGGAACACGGACATCAAGAGGAGCACGAAAAAGAAATCACTTCTATGTTGATTTCATTTCGGAATCCGATGGCACTTTTGACCACTCCCCGAACCATCAACGAAAACACGAACATGCAAGCGGCACTTCCAAAATTTGAACTGGAGCGACTCTATCAATTTACTGGTGTCGGTGTAAAAACCATTACCTGGATAGCCTATGCCATCCTCGTAATTTCCTGTATTACCATTTTTATAAGTCTGTACCGCATGGTCCGTGATCGCGCTTTTGATCTCGCACTTATGCGGAGCTACGGCGCCAATACTTTTCAGTTGATCAAAATGGTGGCCTACGAAGGATTGTTGATTTCCCTTATTGCTTTTGTTATTGGTGTACTTTTATCGCAAATAGGAATTTATTTCATATTTGAGATGATAACGGATCAATACAAACAAAAAATGCCGCTTGAGCTTGGATTCCAAGAATTGTTCAAAACCGCTGTATTGGTTTTGTTAATGGTTCTTTTTTCCATTCTACTTGCTATTAACCCTATCATTAAAATGAATATATCAAAAATATTGAGCCATGAGAAATAACATAATTATTGCCTTTTTTCTGTTGTCCACAATGTTCTGTTTTTCACAAACCGAAATAAATTGGTGGGATTTGGCCCGTATCGATTATACAGAAAAGTTTTTTCCTGCTTATGATCAAAACTTTCTTTACCCGGAATTTAGCGACCACATGAAATCTCTCGAGGGCAAAAAAGTGGCCATTACAGGATACTTTTTGAACATTGACCCTAGTGGTAAATTGTTCATCTTGTCCAAAAACCCAATGGCTTCGTGTTTTTTCTGTGGAATGGGAGGGCCGGAAACAGCCATGGAGCTCGAGTTTATGTCCAAGCCCAATTTTAATACCGACGATGTACTTTACGTAACCGGGACTCTAAAGTTGAACGCTGACGATGTTCAGCACTTTAACTACATCCTTACCGATGCCGTAGCTCAAAAAATGAATTAACCTATCACAACATAATAATCAAAAATGAACAGAAGAAAGTTTTTTAGAAACGGGGCCTTAACAGCCGTAGGTGCCTCGATTTTCACACCATTTGAAACGGTAAGGGCGTCGGACCTTGAGAGTGAATGGAAAAGAAAAAAAGCCAAGAACATCATCTTATTGGTGAGCGACGGGATGAGCACGGGTACCCTGAACATGGCCGACCTTTACCTCTCCAGAAAAACCGGAAAAGGCAGCAATTGGCTAAACCTGTACCGGGAAAATAAGGTGAACCGTGCACTAATGGACATGGCCTCGGCCAATTCCATGGTAACCGATTCCGCTGCTGCTAGCTCTTCTTGGGGAGGAGGTGCCAGAATAAACAACGGAGGAATAAACTACGGCGTAAATGGTGAGCAGCACCTTCCTATTTGGCAAAAATTTAAATCCGCAGGAAAAAAGACCGGATGCGTTACAACCGTGCCCATTACACATGCCACTCCCGCGGGCTTTTGCGTGAACGAAAAATCCAGAAACGACCAAGCATCCATAGCGGAAAAATACTTGGAGCATGGGTTTGATGTGTTGATGGGGGGAGGCAACGAATATTTTGATGCCGAAAAACGAAAGGACAAAAAAGATATGTACCGCGCCTTTGCAAACAAAGGGTATGTGGTGGCACGGTCCAGACAAGAAATGATGTCCGCACCGGCCCATCAACAAATTCTTGGTGTGTTTTCGGACAATGGCCTAGCCTACACCAAGGATAGGGAAAGCAACAAAGAACTCATGGAAAATATTCCAAGTTTGGCGGAAATGACTCAAAAAGCCATAGAAAACCTGTCTGACAGTCCAAAAGGATTCACCCTACAAGTAGAAGCCGGAAAAGTGGATTGGGCAGCACATGCCAACGATATTGCCGGTCTGCTATATGATCAAGTCGCCTTTGATGAAGCCGTGCAGGTTGCCATGGATTTTGCTGGAAAAGATGGAGACACTTTGGTTATCATAACTACCGATCATGGCAATGCCAACCCAGGGCTCATTTATGGAAAAAATGCCAACGATAATTTTGATACCGTTCAAAACTACAAACATACCAATGAATGGATCTTGAACGGTATCGGCAAGGAAACATCCGTGAGCAACTTAAAGGAGCGAGTGGAATTTGCCAATGGATTTGCATTGACGGACGAAGAGGCGAAAACCTTGCTGAGCTATTATACCTCCTTAAAATCCAAGGACGGGTGGTACAATCCTAGGAACCTTCCGTTCAACGCGTTGGCGGAAATCCAGAAAAAGCACACCTCCGTAGGCTGGATAAGTATGCAACACTCCGCAGATTATGTGGAATTGGCCATGTACGGCCCCGGTAGCGAATTATTGAATCCCTTTATAAAAAATACGGACCTACATTTCCTAATGCTGGAAGCAGCAGAGGTGGAAAACAACTTCTAAGGATGTAGGGCAAAACCTGAAAAGAATAATTCTTGTTTGGAATACAACCGATGGGACTTTGACTTGCTTTGTCCTATCGGGGTATCCTGCAGGATTTCCCAGTAACTAGGTCGTTAAATCTAAAGCCGAGTATTAGAAAAACAAAAACCCTTCCAAATCAACAATTTAGAAGGGTTTCGTGTGGTCCCACCTGGGCTCGAACCAGGGACCCCCTGATTATGAGTCAGGTGCTCTAACCAGCTGAGCTATAGGACCCGCATTTTGCGGATGCAATATTAGTGTTTATTTTTCTTCAGCGCAAGGATTTGACCGTTCTACCCCTCTTTTATTTCTTGACAAAGCTCCACCAGCACCCCATTTGTGCCCTTTGGATGCAAAAACGCCACCAGTTTGTTGTCCGCACCTTTTTTAGGGGTTTCGTTCAAAACAGTAAAACCTTCATTTTTTAAACGATCAATTTCGGATGCAATATCCTCCACCGCAAAAGCAATATGGTGGATGCCCTCCCCCTTCTTCTCCAGATACTTGGCAATAGGGCTGTCGGGCTTGGTAGCTTCCAGCAATTCTATCTTATTGGGCCCGGATTTAAAAAAAGAGGTTTTTACCCCTTCCGAGGCCACCTCTTCAATTTTGTAGTGCGGTACACCCAACAGCTTTTCGAAAAGCTTGTTCGATGTCTCCAAATCTTTTACCGCGATTCCGATATGTTCAATTTTTTCCATAGGAAATGTAATTTGCTTTAATTTTCTGCCTTTTTTCAAAATTAAGCACTGTAAACGGTTCATAAAGTGAGGTTAGTCATTAATTCGCTTATTTTTGTACTATGGAGGAAACACAACGACAAAAAAAGATAGCAGGAATCATTCAAAAAGACCTGGCCGATATTTTACAACGTGCCGCTACCGATGGAGGCCTTAAGGGAACTTTGATCTCTGTATCCAAGGTTTCCGTTACTGTGGACTTATCATTGGCCAAAACTTATGTAAGTATTTTTCCGAACAAGGGTGCCAAAGAATTATTGGAGGGCATTAAAGAGAGCCAAGTGGCCATTCGCCACGAACTGGCCCAGCGCACCAAACACCAACTTAGACGTGTGCCTGAACTTAATTTTTATCTGGACGATTCCTTGGAGTATATTGAAGGAATCGAAAAATCCTTAAAAGGGGAAGAAAACCCAATAGAGAACAGAGACTTGCTCGATAAACGTAAGAAATCCTGATTTTGAACTTTCCGCTTTATATCGCAAAACGTTACTTACGGTCCAAAAGCAGTCAAAATGCGGTAAACATCATCAATTTTATTACTTTTTTGGTGATTGTAATCGGTTCCGCGGCCCTTTTTATCGTGCTTTCCGCTTTTGCCGGTCTAAAAACGTTCAGTCTTTCTTTTTCCAACACATTTGATCCCGACCTCAAAGCTTCTCCCACTATTGGAAAGCATTTTTCCATTTCTGCGGACGAAGAATCTGCCCTAAACCATATTGAAGGTTTGGCCAGCTTTTCCAAAGAACTGGAAGAACGGGCTTACCTTACCTACAAAGAAAAAAGTACCATTGCCTACATTAAGGGGGTGGATCAAAATTATCGCAATGTTACCGGTGTGGACAGCACTTTAATTTTTGGTAATTGGGGCTCGGATTTATTCAATGGTGTTATTGGCATCGGAATCTATAACTTACTGGGTGTGCCTATCAATAATCGTTCGGCCATGGAGGTTTTGGTCCCTAAACCTGGCGAAGGCTCCTTTTCCCAACAAGGATTAAATGCCAAACCTTATGATGATATTGCCTTGGTGGTGAGCGGCGTTTTTGCTGTGGAAGAAACATTGGACAAAAAATACGTTTTTGCGCACCTGCCCGTAGTACAGGAATTATTACAAAAAGATAGTACGGATATATCTGGCATCAATTTTAAATTGATGGAGAATGCCTCGGCAGAAGATGTCAGAAATTCCATAGTTGGGATTTTGGGGGATAAGGTTTCGGTTTTAACTCGAAGGGAGCAGAACACCTCTTTATATCGGATGCTCAACACCGAAAATTTAGCAACTTATTTGATTTTTACCCTTGTACTGATTATTGCTCTGTTTAATGTAGTTGGGGCCATTATTATGATGATTTTGGACAAACAACAGAACTCCAAAACACTATATAGCTTGGGCACAACCATTAAAGAATTGCGTCGAATCTATTTTATCCAAGGCTTATTGGTCACCTCTTTTGGCGGACTGATCGGTGTGCTGATCGGTTCTTTGTTGATTGTTTCACAATTGGTTTTTGGTTGGCTTAAAATTACGCCCTCTTTGGCCTATCCGGTGGAATTTAATGCCCTCAACGTATTGATCGTGATCGGAACCATTGTGGTTCTGGGCTTTATTTCTTCAAAAATTGCGAGTAGCCGAATCAACGAAAAATTGATTTCCGCTTAAGCGAACTGGTAATCCCCAAATTTTTCCTGAACCTCGTCAAAAGCGGCAAAAACATCTGCGGCATCGTCACTGGTTACCATCTTCATCCGGTATTCCTTAAAGTGTGGAATCCCTTTAAAATAGTTGGTATAATGTCTTCGTGTTTCAAAAACCCCCAGTTTTTCGCCCTTCCAATCAATTGCCATTTGCAAATGCCTGCGCGCGGCATCGACCCTTTCCTGCATTGTTGGGGGGGCTAAATGCTCTCCTGTTTCGAAAAAATGTTTTACTTCCTTAAAAAACCAAGGGTAACCAATACTTGCCCTACCTATCATGGCTCCGTCCAATCCAAACTCGTCGCGCATTTTTACGGCAGCTTCGGGCGTGTCCACATCGCCATTGCCAAATACGGGAATATGCATCCTTTGGTTGTTCTTTACCTGTGCAATGGGTTTCCAGTCGGCCTCGCCCTTGTACATCTGTACACGGGTACGCCCATGGATAGAGATTGCTTTAATACCAACATCTTGCAAACGCTCGGCCACCTCAACAATTTTGATGGAACTGTTGTCCCATCCCAATCGGGTTTTTACCGTTACGGGCAAATGGGTCCTTTTCACAATTTCTTCGGTAAGCTTCACCATTAAGGGAATATCGCGTAAAATTCCGGCACCTGCATTTTTACACACTACCTTTTTTACAGGGCAGCCAAAATTGATGTCAATGATATCCGGGTTGGATGCTTCCACAATATCCACAGCTTGGAGCATAGAATCCAATTCGGCGCCAAAAATCTGGATGCCCACAGGGCGCTCTTTTTCGTAAATGTCCAGTTTAATCACGCTTTTTGCGGCATCCCGAATCAACCCTTCCGAAGAAATAAACTCGGTATAGACCACATCGGCGCCCTGTTCCTTGCAAAGTTTGCGGAAAGGAGGGTCGCTCACATCTTCCATCGGAGCTAAAAGAAGCGGAAAATCAGGTAGTTCTATGTTTCCAATTTTTGGCAAATCCTACTGTTTTTTGGACTGCAAAAGTACAAAATAGCTTAAAACCAAAAAGCTAGTTCGGTGATTGCAGTCGATCTCGCTCTTTTTTATCGATGCCGCGTTCGTTATCCTCCAACCTAAAGTTTCCGAAATTATAGGTAAATCCAAAGCGGATAAATTGAGTCTCTGGCCGTCTTCGGTAAAAGTTATCCTGATTCAAATACTTAGAACGATAGGTGGGAACATATTGTTCCAAAATATCCTCAGCGGCAAGCGATACTGTAACTTTATTATCAAAGAGGGTCTTTCTTAAGCCTATGGTAAGGTTGAATTGTTCATCGGACACATATGATCCAAAAAGAAACTTGGAAACATAGGTGCCCGCTATCTCTCCCGTAAAGGTACCATCTTTGGAAAGGGTTAAATAATTCCCCAAATAGGCATAAACGCCATTAACTTCGTTTGTGTACGGAACATTGCCGCTTTCTTCGGCCAAAAAGGTCTCTTCTTCGTGAAAAAGGGACGTATAAGCATACATAAACCAAGCTGGGGCAATGGATTTGCTCAAGGTAAAGTCCAGCCCGTAGGACTTACTGTCCAAAACATTCTGTTTGAATTCTACCAAGGTTTGGTTTTGGTTATCCTGAAACACCAAATAGGCAATATTACTGCCATTGTTACGATAGTACACGTCGAAGAAAAACTCACTGTTCAGGGTGTAATTAAAATTGAAGTTGTTGCTGAAGCTCGGTCTCAAGCTTGGATTTCCTTCTTCAAAATCATTCTCGTTGTAAAAAAATCGAAAAGGGTTCAGGTCGTTGTACTTGGGCCGGTTTATATTTCTTCCATAATCAAACGCAAAGCTATGTTTGTCAGATGGTGAATACAGCAAATAAACAGATGGGAAGGGTTCAAAAAAGTCTTGGGTGTTGGTCTCGCCCAAGGTGATCGAATTCCCTTTGGCCTTGGTAAGCTCCCCACGAACACCAAGTTTCATGGACCATTTCTCCCAATTTTTTACTAAGCTCATATAAGCCGCGTAAACATCTTCATCATAAATATATCTGTCGGATTGGGATGCGTCCACGGTGTTGCTCGATCCATTGAAATTGAAAAAGTCCATAGTGTTCTCCGAAGTAATCGAAGATAGCTTGGCCCCGGATTCAAAAGACATACTGCCAATAGGTGTAGAATAATCCAGTTGTCCGGTAAAAATCTTTATCTCTTGATCGGAATCGGTATCAAATCCAAAATCCCTTAAAAAGGAACCGTTGGCATCAAAATAACTGGTGGACAGTCGTTGAAACATTTCTCCATTGAAGTACGTATAATGTCCGTTTGCTCTAATCTGCGCGCCCTCCTTCTTTAATTTATGCACATAGGTAAGATCAAAGGCCAAGTTGGTATTGTCCAAATTAGAGCCGTTTCTCGTGGCAAAGGTGGAATCTAATTGTGCCTGTGCATTTCCCATATCGGTGTTTAGAACAGTTTCCTGCTCTTGATCTAGGTTAAACAGTAAATCGGAGGTTACATTCAGGCTGTTTTGAGCATCGAAAGTATAATCCAGGATAAAACTCGCATTTTGCGATTGCGATTTATTGGTTTGATCATAGTCAGTATCCCAAACAGAGAAAACGGCATCACTACTATCTATAAAATTGATGCCCTTGTTCGTTTTGTTGATTTCCTTTTGGGGGTTGATGGTGTAATTGGCAAACAAATTAAGCTTGTCCGTTTTGTAATAATGGCTTGTACCCATGCTAAACTTGGGAAAAACGGCCTGAGTGAAGGTTCCGTTTACACTGCCCTTATATCCCGGCACAATGTTTTTACTCGTTACAATGTTCAAAATAGGGCCGCCCTCGGCATCGTAACTTGCCGGAGGATTGGCAATAACCTCTACCGATTTAATATTTGTTCCCGACAAGCCCTGTAGCAAATCTTGTACCTCCTGTCCGGATAACTGAACCTTCCTGTCGTTCAAGTAAACTGTTGCGTTCTGGCCACGAATCAACAATTGATCTTGATTTACGATGACCCCGGGCGTATTTTTTAGAATATCCCAAGATGTGCCCTGGGAGACCACTGTGTTTTCCACCGAAAAGACAAGTCTGTCCGGCAATCGTTGTAGCTTTGGCCTTTGAGCGGTGACCACCACTTCCTCCAGTTCGTTGTCAGATAAGGGAATGATCAATGCCCCTAGGGAAACATCGGTGGTAATATCCAAAGCCCTGGGTTCCGAGCCCCTCCCTACATAGCTTGCCTGTAAAAGATAAAGATCGGGTGCAACCTCAACAAGTTCAAAAAAACCTTCGTCGTTGGCAGAAGTCCCTTGAACAAAAGTGGAGTCGATCGCTCGAAGCAATAAAATATTGGCATATGGAACGATCTGGTTTTGCTCGTCCACAACCTTGCCCGTAACCTTATAGGTTTGTCCGTAAGTACAGCATATAGCAAAGAGTACCCATAAAATGGCAATGGTCAGGTTCTTCATTCGAGGTTTGGGTTGAACCTCAAATCTAAGAAATTATTTTTGAGGAATATAGGAGTCGATTTTTCTTATTTGTAAAAATGCATTTACAGGTATATAAAACAACTATATTTGCAGTTGATTATATCCCATTTTTGGGTATGTTATAGTTGATATGGAGAAGATCAGGAATTTTTGCATCATTGCGCACATAGACCATGGTAAAAGTACCTTGGCAGACCGTTTGTTGGACTTTACCGGTTCGGTCACCGAACGCGAAAAACAGGACCAGTTATTGGACAATATGGATTTGGAACGCGAACGGGGCATAACCATAAAAAGCCACGCCATCCAAATGGAGTACGTGCACAACGGAGAAAAATATGTGCTTAACCTGATCGATACTCCCGGGCACGTGGATTTCTCCTACGAAGTATCCCGATCCATTGCCGCATGTGAGGGTGCACTTTTAGTGGTAGATGCCGCGCAGAGCATTCAGGCACAGACCATTTCCAACCTCTATCTTGCGCTGGAAAATGATCTGGAAATAATTCCCGTACTCAACAAAGTTGATTTACCAAGCGCCAATCCTGAAGAAGTTACCGATGATATTGTGGATCTTTTAGGGTGCTCCCCAGAAGATGTAATTCCTGCAAGTGCAAAAACAGGCCTCGGTATCCAAGACATATTAACAGCGATAATAGAACGTGTTCCTGCCCCAAAAGGCAACCCCAATGAGTCGCTTCAAGCTCTTGTTTTTGATTCTGTTTACAACCCGTTCAGAGGGGTCGAAACCTATTTTAGGGTGGTAAACGGAGAAATTACCAAAGGACAGAAAATTAAATTTGTCGCCACCGGAAAGTCTTATGAGGCCGATGAAATCGGAACCTTAAAATTGACCCAGGTGCCAAAAAAGAAAATTTCCACAGGAGATGTGGGCTATTTGATCACCGGCATCAAAGATGCCCGAGAAGTTAAAGTGGGTGATACCATTACGGATTCTGCACATCCCACCAAAAACCCGATTGGAGGGTTTGAGGACGTAAAACCTATGGTTTTTGCTGGAATTTACCCTGTTGACACCGAAGATTTTGAAGATTTGCGTTCTTCCATGGAAAAACTGCAGTTGAACGACGCCTCTTTGGTATTTACCCCAGAGAGCAGTGCCGCATTGGGCTTTGGTTTCCGATGTGGGTTCCTGGGCATGTTGCACATGGAAATTATACAGGAACGTTTGGAACGTGAGTTCGATATGACGGTAATAACCACGGTGCCCAACGTGAGCTACCATGCATACACCACCAAAGGTGATGAAAAACCAATTATCGTAAACAACCCTTCCGACCTGCCCGACCCTTCGACCATAGATCGGGTAGAAGAACCGTACATTAAAGCGACCATTATCACAAAAGCTGATTTTGTGGGCAACGTAATGTCGCTCTGTATCGAGAAACGCGGGCAAATCGTCAACCAAACCTATTTGACCACCGAACGTGTAGAGTTGATTTTTGATATGCCCTTGGCAGAAATCGTATTTGATTTTTACGATCGTTTAAAAACTGTATCCAAAGGCTATGCCTCTTTTGATTATTCCCCGATCGGAATGCGACAATCAAAACTGGTAAGGGTAGATATTTTGTTGAACGCCCAACCCGTAGATGCGCTTTCCGCTTTGGTTCACTTTGACAACGCCTACCATATTGGTAAAAAGATGTGCGAAAAACTGAAAGAGTTGATTCCAAGGCAGCAATTCGACATCCCGATACAGGCGGCCATTGGTTCCAAGATCATTTCCAGGGAGACCATTAAAGCCCTGCGAAAAGATGTTACCGCAAAATGTTACGGTGGGGACATCTCGCGTAAGCGTAAGCTATTGGAAAAGCAGAAAAAAGGTAAAAAGCGAATGCGCCAAGTAGGTAATGTGGAAATTCCACAACAAGCTTTTATGGCCGTTCTAAAGTTGAATGATTAACTGGGAAAGTTAAAGGTTTTCAGCTATTATTCCGCCCCATTATCCACATCGGCTTCCAATATTTTACCAAGGTAAACCAATTTATAGCCTTCTCCTTTAGGGGAGAAATCCTTACTGTTGGCAGGTATTATATCAATACTGCCACTAGGTGATTTGGTGAACAGCGGAACTATATCCCTCATCTTTTTGGTGATGTCGATCAAGCTATCGTAATGTTCCTTGTTCTTAAGGTCAATTTCATGGATGGTTGGATGTTTCCGAACGGTATCCATCAATTGAATAAAATCATCGGTGTGGGAAAACAGTCCTTCTTTTGGGTTGTTCTCCGGATCGTTGACTTCCTCTGTGTTCACCAAACGGAAAGCGCCGTTTTCCCCAAACTGTTTTTGAAACTTATTAATCGCAAATTTATTAATGTCCGAGTTGCCGGTCAAAGCCATGAGATAGCCCATGTCGTTCAACTCGATATTGTCGGTTAGCGAATCAGAAAAAATGTTGGCCGTAATCGCTTCCATACCAAGCTTTTTGGCTTTTTCCACATTGTTCTGGTTGTTATCGATCAGAACAACATGCCTATTGTTCTTTCTAAGGTAATTCCCTATTAGCCTGGAGAGCTTGGATGCGCCGATAATCAGAATGCCTTCAGATTTTTTCAAGAAGACGCCCACAAGTTTTGCAAAAAACCTTGCGGTGGTAGCGTTCAACAAAACGGTGCCCAAAACAATCATAAACACCAATGGGGTAATGTATTCTGCACCGGGCTCCCCCCTTTGCATCAGTTTAGAACCAAAAAGAGAGGCAATACCAGCAGCAACGATACCTCTTGGCCCCACCCAGCCGATAAATAGCTTCTCGTTAAATTTTAAATTGGATCCCTGCGAACTTAAAAATACACCCAACGGCCGTATTATAAATACAATTACGGCAAATAGAGCTACCGTGTTCCAGGTATAGATCAGTTCCAAATCGCTCATATTGATGTTGGCCGCCAACAAAATAAATAAGATAGAGATCAGCAGAACACTAAGGGATTCCTTAAAATAGAGCAGTTCCTTTAAATTGGGGAGGTTCATGTTCCCCATAACCATTCCCATTACCACAACGGCCAATAGTCCCGACTCGTGTGCAAACAGGTCGGACTCTACGTAAACCAACAATACTGTTGATAAAGAAACCACGTTCAACAAATAATGGGGTATAAAATTTCTTTTTATGGCAAAGGCAAGTGCATGGGCAAACGTAAATCCGAATGTGGTTCCGAACAAAATAATCTTGCCGAACTCGATCAAAGCCGTTTGGGTAAATGCCTGTCCTTCCCCAACACTTATAAACTCAAAAACCAATACAGCAACGAGCGCGCCTATAGGATCTATCAAAATTCCTTCCCATTTTAGAACGGCAGACACATCTTTTTTAAGGGGAATGTTCCGTAGAATTGGTGTGATCACGGTTGGTCCCGTAACAATGATCAAACCGGAGAACAAAAAGGAAATTTGCCACGATAACCCGAAAATATAATGTGCGGCCACACCAGCTCCAAAGAAAGTCACAATGGTTCCAATGGTTATCAATTTTGTGATTACCGGACCAACATTTGATATTTCTGCCCTTTTAAGGGTAAGTCCTCCCTCGAATAGGATTACACTAATGGCCAACGAAACAAAATAGTAGAGTCCCTCCCCCGGGAATAGGCCTTTATTGCCGTTCCAAATAGGTTCTATAAGTTTAGATCCGTCTTCAGTGTACAGGGTGGCAATGGGGCCAACCAACAAGCCTATTAAAATAAGGGGTAGAATCGCAGGCAGTTTAAAGCGCCAAGCTACCCATTGTGCAATAATGCCAAGAATTATAATTCCCGCAAGTTCGACCATGGTGCAAGTTTTGCGGAAATTTAATGTTTTTCTTTTAGATTATCGTTCCGCTCTAATCGCCATAATCGAAATCGGGTCAAATGCCGATGTCGATTTGAGCAGATTCAAGGGGCGAATGTATTACCATGAACCCTTTTTTGTTAAAATACGGCTAATAAATCTTTATTTTTTCGGCAATTGGGTGGGGCTTTTCTTATTTTGCAGACCATTTTATTTTCTACATGACAATTTATCCCATAGAAACAGGAAATTTTAAGTTGGACGGTGGTGCTATGTTCGGTGTAGTGCCCAAATCCATATGGAATAAAACAAATCCTGCCGATGCCAATAACATGATTGACCTTGCAGCTCGCTGTCTTTTGATTGAAGACGGTGAACGTCTTATTTTGATCGACAATGGCCTGGGCAACAAGCAGTCAGAAAAGTTTTTTGGTTACTATTATCTCTGGGGCGACCATTCCTTGGACAAATCCTTAAAAAATGCCGGATTTCATCGTGATGATGTGACCGATGTTTTCTTGACCCACCTACATTTTGACCATTGTGGTGGAAGCATTCAATGGAACAAGGATCGAACAGGATACGAGCCAGCTTTTAAAAATGCACGCTTTTGGACCAATAAAGACCACTGGGAGTGGGCCACAAAACCCAATGCAAGGGAAAAAGCCTCCTTTTTAAAAGAAAATCTTTTGCCTATGCAGGAAAGTGGTCAACTCCATTTTATTGATCGAAAAGAAAGTTCCTTTTTACAAGAATCCGAGCTTGGATTTGGAATCCATTTTGTAGATGGACATACGGACAAACAAATGCTGCCACATTTAAATTATAAAGGAAAGACCATGGTTTTTGCGGCTGACTTGATTCCTACGGTGGGACATATACCCCTACCCTATGTAATGGGCTACGATACACGGCCACTGTTAACACTACAGGAAAAGGCTTCATTTTTGGAAAAAGCTGTAGACAATGATTGGCTATTACTGTTCGAACACGATGCCCATAACCAGATCTGTTCCTTGAAAAGGACCGAAAAGGGAGCCCGTTTGGACCAGCTTTTCTCTTACAACGAATTGTTCAAAACACAATAAATCCTCACTCACATAATAAAATAATTCTATGAAATATACATATCGCAAACTATCGTTCTTTGCCTTGGGCGCATCTCTTTTTCTTATGGGATGTGGTTCCACCACATTGGTATCGACCCCTGTTGAAAATATCGATGCCGTACCTTTAAAAGTTTCCGAACTTACCGATGCGGAGAAAAAAAATTGGGGTCACTTGGATCTTATCGCGGATACCATTCCCGGAATGAGTGTGGACAAGGCCTACAGAGAAATCATTAAAAACAGAAAGGGAAAAACAGTTGTAGTTGCCGTTCTCGATTCTGGAATGGACCTAGATCACGAAGACCTTAAGCCCGTGCTTTGGACGAACAAGGACGAAATTCCCAATAATGGTAAAGATGATGACGGTAACGGATATGTAGACGATGTGCACGGCTATAACTTTTTGGGCAAGTCGTACAACGAACAACTGGAATATGTTAGAATGCTCCGTTTAAACATAGGCGATGCCTCCGATAGGGCTGCCGCAAGGTTAAAATTGGATAAAGAATATCCCGAAGCATTGCAGAACAAGCAACAGTACGAGCAAATTTTCCAAGTGGTAAAAGGAGCCGATGAAGTTGTAAAAAAGGAATTGGGCAAGGACTCCTACACCAAAGAAGATTTACTATCGATTGAGGCAAAGACCCCTCAAATGGAACAAACCATTGCTGTTTTAACACAAATGTTCACCTACGGCGACAGTATTGAAAAAGTATTGTCTGAGCTTGAGGAAGGTATTACCTACTTTACGGAACAAGTAAACTACAACCTCAACAAAGATTTTAATGGCCGAACTCCCGTAGGGGACGACCCATACGACATCACAGATATTGTATACGGAAATGGCAACCCAAATAATATGGTGGAAACCGAGAGCCATGGAACGCATGTGGCGGGAATTATAGCCGCCCAAAGGAACAATGGTATCGGAATAAACGGTGTTGCAAAGAATGTCGAAATTATGAGTATCAGAGCCGTTCCCAACGGGGATGAGTATGATAAAGATATTGCATTGGGCATACGATATGCCGTGGACAATGGGGCGTCTATTATCAACTGTAGTTTCGGAAAATCTTTCTCGCCAAAGGCCGAGTGGGTCTACGACGCCATAAAATACGCAGAGTCCAAAGATGTTTTGATCGTACATGCCGCCGGCAACGATGGCTTGGACCTACAACTGCCAGAAAACAAAAACTTCCCGAACGATCACAAGTTTGAAAATATGGAGTTTGTGGACAACTTAATTACTGTAGGTGCCCTAACGAGTAGCTATGGGTCAGAAATGGTGGCATCATTTTCCAACTATGGAAGTCAAAACGTGGACATTTTTGCTCCAGGAGCAAAAATTTATTCCACCATGCCCAACAATACTTACGAATTTCAAGGGGGGACCTCAATGGCCGCTCCGGCTGTTGCGGGTATTGCAGCGCTGATCCGTTCTTTTCATCCAGATCTTACCGCGGCACAAGTAAAGAGCATCATCATGCAATCGGGTCTGCAAACAAAAACTTCCGTTATTGTGGCCGGCGATGAGAGCAAAGCCATGTCTTTTGATAAAATTTCCAAGTCCGGCAAAATGGCAAATGCCTATAATGCCTTAATTTTAGCAAATAACATTTCAAACGGTAAAATGACCCTAGAAAGCAATTCCAAATAACATATGAAGCGTTTAAAATCATTCCTTTTTTCAGCCTTTTTAGGAGCTAGTTTCTTCCTAAGTGCACAAAATTCAAGTAGCTGGCAACAGCATGTGGACTACACCATGGATGTGCAAATGGACGTTAAGACCTATCGATACACTGGCACCCAGAAATTGGTCTATACCAACAACTCACCAGATGAATTGAGTCGCGTTTACTATCACTTGTTTTTCAATGCCTTTCAACCGGGCAGTGAAATGGACATTAGGCTCCAAAACATTAAAGATCCGGACAAAAGAATGATGGAGGGCGACAAAAGCAGAATTGCTTCGCTTTCTGAAGACGAAATAGGGTATTTGCACGCCAAAACATTAACCCAAGATGGGCAGCCCGTTGATTTTACCGAAGAAGGGACCATTCTAGTGGTGGATTTGGCCAAACCGATTCCTTCTGGGGGCAAAACTACGTTAGAAATGACTTTTGATGGCCAAGTGCCGTTACAAATCAGACGTTCTGGAAGAAACAGCAAGGAAGGTGTTGCCCTTTCCATGAGCCAATGGTACCCAAAACTTTCTGAATACGATTTTGAAGGATGGCACGCAAACCCGTATATAGCTCGCGAGTTCCACGGTGTATGGGGCGATTATGATGTAAAAATCACATTGGACAAAGAATACACGATTGGAGGTACCGGATATCTCCAAAACCCGAATGAAATAGGGCATGGTTACGAAACCCCGGGCACAAAGGTAAAAACCAAAGGAAAAACGCTGACTTGGCATTTTAAAGCCCCTATGGTACACGATTTTATGTGGGGAGCGGACCCTGATTATATTCACGATGTATACCAGATGGAAAATGGGCCCACGCTCCATTTCTTTTACAAGGACAAGCCCGAACTCCAAGAAAACTGGAAAAACCTTCAGCCCAAAACGGCAGAAGCCATGACTTTTTTCAGTAACAACATAGGAAAATACCCATACGATCAATATTCTGTTGTGCAAGGTGGAGATGGGGGTATGGAATATGCCATGAGTACCTTGATCACCGGCGAACGTAAATTTGGGAGTTTGGTCGGTGTTATGGTGCACGAAATGGCACACTCTTGGTTCCAGCACGTACTGGCCACCAACGAATCCAAACACGAATGGATGGATGAAGGGTTTACATCTTTCATTAGTAGTCTGTGCATGAACCAAATTATGGAACAGAACAAGCAAAATCCATTCGAAGGATCGTACCGAGGGTATTACGCCTTGGTAAACTCTGGTTTGGAAATGCCCCAAGCTACCCACGCCGATCGGTACACCACCAATTTTGCCTATGGCATTTCTGCCTATAGCAAAGGTTCTATTTTCTTGTCCCAGTTAGGTTACATAATCGGTCAGGATAAATTAATGGAGACCATAAAAAAGTATTTCGATGATTTCAAGTTCAAGCATCCGGTGCCCAACGATATTAAAAGGACTGCCGAAAAGGTATCTGGAATGGAGCTTGGTTGGTATTTGACCGATTGGACACAAACAACCAACACCATCGACTACGGCATTAAAAGTGTAGAGGCGGATGGCGAAAAAACCAAGATAACCATGGAACGTATTGGAGAAATGCCCATGCCACTGGATATTTTGGTGGTAAGCACGGACGGAACACAGGAAACCTTTTATGTTCCAATTCGAATGATGTATGGAGAAAAGGAAAACCCTTATCCCAACCTAAAGCGCACCGTTTTGGAAGATTGGCCTTGGGCATACCCTACCTATGAATTTACTGTGGAAATGCCACTGGAAAAGGTACAGGCCATAATGATCGACCCATCACAGTTAATGGCAGATGTCGATGGAGAAAACAATGTATACCAAGTAGAGGAATAGTCTCAATTTAGTAAACACAAATTTTAAGGGCGGCCAATTGTGTCGCCCTTTCTTGTTCTATATCGGACTTATTTGAGTAATTTGTCTTTAATAATGGAGCTGTCCGAACAATGTTAGAAAAAAACACCCATCCAACCACTACAGGGACCCAAAAGAATTTAAACAAAAGATCTTCAATGGATTTCTCTTTCCCAAAAAAAGAAAAGCTTACCAATAAAAAAGTGTTCGAAACTCTTTTTACAGAAGGGAAGGCCCTGCGTGAATTCCCATTACAACTGATTTACGTTAAGACTGCTCCCAATGGCGAGGTTCCCATAAAGGTTGCCGTGGTCGCCCCAAAAAAAAAGTTTAAGACCGCTGTGCAGCGCAATCGGATAAAACGCTTGTTACGAGAAGCCTATCGGCTCAACAAGCCCATTATTTTTAACAACATTGAGGGAAACTTTGCGTTCATATTTTTATACCTTGGCAAGAAGACCCCAAATTTTAAAGAGGTAGATCTAGCCATGAAAAAGTTGTTGGAGTCATTTTTAAATAAAGAGTTCCATGAAAAGATTGATTAAAAAGCAGGTGCTTGTTCCCGTTTTGGCTGTGGCAATTTTTGTTGGGGCCAGCAGTTTTAAGAGCGACTTTTTTGAGATTGCAAAGCAGATAGAAATATTCACCACATTGTTCAAAGAACTCAACATGAACTATGTGGACGAGACCAATCCGGCAGAATTGATGGACTCGGCCATAAAAAATATGCTGGGCGAACTTGATCCCTACACCCAATTTTTGAATGAGCAGGATGTTGAATCCTACAAAATCAATAATTCTGGAGAATATTCCGGCATAGGTGCGCTCGTGCGCTCGTACGAAAGTAAATTGGTAGTTGTGGAACCTTATGAAGGATATGCGGCCGACAAAGCCGGTTTAAAGGCCGGTGACGAAATTATTAAAATAGGTGAAACATTGGTTGCCGATTTCGACGACAATGCGGGAGAACTATTAAAAGGAGCGAACAATTCCACGGTAGAGGTAACATTTGTGAGACAGGGAGAAACCAAAACCACTTCCATTACCCGGGAAGGTGTTGAGGTCGATGCCGTTCCTTTTTATGATATGATCGATGAAAAAACCGGTTATATTGTACTTGCCCGTTTTAATAGAAAGGCATCCAAACAGACGCAATTAGCCCTACAGGACCTTAAAGGTCGAGGCGCCGAGCGTTTGGTTTTGGATTTAAGGGGAAACCCGGGGGGATTGCTCTCCGAAGCCATAAACGTTACGAACTTGTTTGTGCCCAAAGGAGAATTGATCGTTACCACAAAATCGAAAGTAAAAAAGTTCAACCAAGAATATAGGACCAAGAACAAGCCGGAAGATGTAGATATTCCTTTAGTTGTTCTTATAAACGGAAAAAGTGCCTCCGCCAGTGAAATAGTCTCCGGTGGGTTACAGGATTTGGACCGTGCCGTAATCGTGGGGGCCAGAAGCTTTGGGAAAGGTTTAGTTCAACGTCCGCTCAAACTCACCTATGGAACACAGTTAAAAGTTACCATATCCAGGTATTATACCCCTTCCGGAAGATGTATCCAGTCTTTGGATTATTGGAACCGGGATGCTGAGGGAAATGCAGTTCGAAACACCAAGTTTAATGAGTTCACCACAAAAAACGGCCGAAAAGTTTGGGACGGTGGCGGTGTTATGCCCGATGTAACCATTGAATCGTTAAAAACCAATTCCCTTATCGATGCTCTGGAGGCGAACAATATTATTTTTGATTTTGCAACGAACTATTTCTACGAACATAATTTCAATGATGTTAGCGATTTCTCATTTTCGGAAAGTGATTACATGGCTTTTAAATCCTATGTAAAAGAACAGAACTTTACTTTTCAGACAAAAACGGAAAAGCTTTTAGAAGAGTCTATCAACGCTGACGATTCGCTTTTAGGACAAGATGTACAGGAAAAATACAAAGACCTCTTATTGGCTGTAAACCGGGGCAAGATCACCGCGTTGGACAGCTATAAAAAAGAAATTCAGAAAAACCTGGAAGACGAGATCATCACCCGATACTTTTATCGCAACGGTCTCTATAAATATTATTTAAACCACGACGATGCCATTTTAACTGCCAAAGAACTATTGGCCAACACTAGTGAATACAATGGTATTTTACAATAAGATTTGGTAGCCAACAACCCATATTGGGTATCTATCAACTCATAAGGGTCAACCGTCAATTGTTTGGGTCAGGGTAGGTTTTTAGATACTACCTTAAACCAAAAACTGCACATGACCTACACAATACTTACCTTGGCCTTGGTAGGCTTAGTTTTGCTTTTTTGGCTTTATCATTTAATGAGAAATTGTTTTTCAAGATCGTTTTGTATCCTAAAGAGTCAAAAAAGTGGTTCCACTTCAACTACTGAAGCTTCTATAATATCAGTTACAACAATTAAAAACCATAAGAAACCACTATTGGAACTTTTAGTGCTTTTCGAAAACTTTTCAGGGCATTACATCCAAAGAAAAATTAGAGTTTGGGACAGTAAGCCAGAACTCGAGAGGTTTCAAATGGATAAAAAAATACCCTTGGGCCTCAATATTGCGAGAAAACCGAAAGACCCAATCTATTTATCACAACAAATGTGTCGGTTTTCCTTTGGTTTTGTAATTCTATGTAGCTTAAAAGCAGTTATCTATGTGATTGGTTGCTATGTTCTTGTCAGTGAATCACTTGGAAAAATTTTTTTAAACCAAGAGCATTACGAAATAGTTTTTAAATCGTCCAATACCTGGCAAATAGGAATGCTTCTTTTTGGGCTTAGTTTTTTTCTTTATTTGTTATTGGAAAAAATTGGTGTTTTAGTAAACGGTAAAACCATGCAACAAAATTGGGATATTTTGTATTATGGGATTGGGGCTACAGCAAAAACGATGGGATATCAAAAAACTGGAACAAAAATCAACAATAACCTAGTAGTACAGTTCCAATATACTTTTGTTGACATTGCCGGAGATAATATTTATGGCTCCGATAAAAAAGTCATCCATGAAGATCAATCTCCAGAAGAAATAGATCATCTCCAAATTATGTATTTACCATACAACCCATCTGTTTCACGAATTTCCGAAAATCTGGAAACATTGGAGTTCAATCGATTTCTCAACATCCTGTTTATGATAGTCAGTTTTATTTTTTCGGTGGTGTTCATCTTTTCATTTTATAAAACTGTTTTTCATTCATGAAATTAGAATTAATTAAAAAGGAATAAATCCTATTTTTGGACATGCAAAAACTAAAGGTATGTGAACTTTTTGCCGGTGTGGGCGGGTTTCGTTTGGGACTGGAAAACACAGGACATTATCAAGTGATCTGGAGCAACCAGTGGGAGCCCTCTACCAAAATGCAGCACGCATCCTTGGTTTACGAAGCCCGTTTTGGAAAGGAAAATCACTCGAATTCCAATATCGAAACGGTACCTACCAAAGATATTCCCGACCACGATATACTAGTGGGCGGATTTCCCTGCCAAGATTATTCCGTGGCCACATCTTTAAAAAACTCCAAAGGTCTTATAGGAAAAAAAGGGGTGCTTTGGTGGTCCATTCATCGTATCCTTTCAGAAAAAAAGAACAAACCAAAATATCTTTTTTTAGAAAATGTGGATCGTTTGTTAAAATCGCCTTCCACTCAACGTGGTCGTGATTTTGCCGTGATGCTGCGCAGTCTATCGGATTTGGGCTATGCGGTGGAATGGCGGGTAATAAATGCGGCCGATTATGGGATGCCACAGCGCCGAAGGCGCGTTTTTTTTCTGGCCTATTTAAAAGGGACCACATTACATTCCAAACTAAGAAAAACCCTGCCAAATAAATGGATTTTGGAAAAAGGTACATTTGCCGAGACTTTTCCCGTGGACCAAAATACGCCAAAACCCGTTTCTTTTGTTTTAAAAGAAAATTTAGTCTCCTTATCCGAAACTTTTAACAGTAAAAAAGAACTTTCTCCGTTCTTAAACTCGGGTATTTGCTTAAACGGTAAGGTCACAACCATAAAAACCAGTCCCGATTTTGATGGAACCAAAACGGTTCTTTCCGACATTTTGGAAAATGACTGCATTGCTCCAGAATATTACATTAATGAGTCCGATATGCCCAAGTGGGAATATTTAAAAGGCTCCAAAAAAGAAATACGCAAGACCAAAGCAGGTTTTGAATACAATTACAGCGAGGGCGGTATGGTTTTCCCCGATGCCCTTGATCAACCTTCCAGAACTATTATAACCGGTGAGGGCGGTAAATCCCCATCCCGGTTTAAACACGTGATCCAAACCTCCAAGGGACCACGAAGACTTTTACCAGTTGAATTGGAACGGTTGAACATGTTTCCGGACAATCACACCAAATTGGAGGGTATTTCCGATACCAAACGCGCCTTTTTTATGGGCAACGCCCTGGTGGTCGGGATTGTGGAAAAGATAGGTGCTTCCCTGTTCCGGAAAATAAACGAAGTTGAAAAGCAAATTCAAAGCTGATCTAAAAAAAGAACAAAAATTAACCCCATTATTAGACTCGTATTACCAAGAACACTTGAAGTATAATAGTTTTGAGCGGATTTCCCAGCTTAAAAAACAATTACAGGGCATCGATGTTATCCTAAAGGATAAACGTTCTTCAAAACAGTTTTATGTTGATGAAAAAGCCCAACTGGATTATATAAATGAAAGCTTGCCCACCTTTGCTTTTGAATTGTTTTATCAGAAAAATGGGGTCCAAAAACAGGGTTGGCTCTTCGATGCCGCAAAAAAGACACATTTTTATGCATTGATCACCAGTATTTATTCGGATGAAGAGGATGTTTTTACATCCTGTAATATCACGATGGTAAATAGAGCGAAACTAATTTCCTATTTGCATGGTTTGGGATTGAATCAAGGGCAATTGGAACGGGTTGTTTCAAAAAATAATGATAGACACGGCAAATTGGTGTTGGATGAATTCAATCCTAAAACCGAAGGATATCTGTTTTTCTCAAGAAAAAATAAAGCGGAAAAACCAATAAACCTTATCTTAAAACTGGACCATTTAATAAAAATTGGTGTGGCTAAAAGGTTGGTTTAACTTTATAATAATTATCTTTCAAAATATGAAGATATTACATTTATTTATCTTTTTGATACTGATTCCCTTTGTAGTATTAGTTGCTTGTAAATCCTTGAATCAAAATGGTACTTATTATACTTTGATTCTAGATGATGATAACATTTGGGTAGAACAATTTGACAATACCAATTTGGATGATAGTAGATATAACCACAACAACACTATTTTTAAGGAGCATACCTCTTTTATTTATTCCTTTAAACACCTTACCAAGGATAATCAAAGACTTTCATTTAAATATATTGATAGTCTTTCCGATTGGAAATTTCAACCTTACTCCAGTAAAAAAGATGGCCTATTTGAAAAAGTAAGCATTACTGTGTTGGAAGGGGTAGAAACCATGCAAAGATACATGCCTGACTATAATCAAACAGTTATATCTTATTCATATCAAACATACAATGATTTTGCGCCATTTGGAAGTACATCAGGTGTCATTGAAAATGAGAAAAATGTTTGGATGCACCCACCTAGAGATAAATACTTTAAAATATTGGAGTTAAACCCATTTCCCTATATAAAAGCACCATATAAAGTTGGAAACAGTTGGAACTGGACATTATCCATTGGTGATTTCTGGTCTGATCCCAGATGGTTGTCCTGGAATGGTCTTGTAAAAAATACCTATGACTATGAAATTATTAAAAAATCCAGATTAGAAACTGCTCTAGGAAATTTAAATTGTTTCGTAATAAAGTCAAATGCCACAAGCAGGTTGGGAGAAACAGAATTAATATCCTATTTCCATAAAAAGTATGGTTTTGTCCGTTTGGATTATCAGAATATTGATGGAAGCAGGACAATTTTGGAATTGGTGGACGTTATTAATCTTAATTCAAGTTATGAATAACAGCTAATGCTTTTCCATTCTGGCAGTATAACATTGGAGCTTTACGCTTTTAGCATCCTCCTATGTGGAATCCCGTCTTCCAAATATTCTTCACCAGTGACCTTAAATCCCAATTCCGTATAAAATTTTAATAAATAGGATTGTGCCGAAATTTCAATGGGTTGATTCGGAAATCTTTGGTCTATCGCAGCAAGTGAGGCTTGCATAATCCGTTTTCCAAGACCATATTTACGTTGATCTTGGCTTACCACTACCCTACCGATACTTACATTGTTGAAATAATCCCCTGGTTTAAAAATACGCGTGTAGGCAACTATTTCACCATTTTTTGTGCCTATAATATGAAGGGCCTTTTGATCTTTGTTGTCCACATCTTGGTACACACAATCCTGTTCCACTACAAAAACTTCGCTGCGGAGACGTAAAATTTGGTAGAGCTCTTCTGTAGTGAGCTGATCGAACGTTTTTATGGCCACTTCCATTAGTCCTGGACTATTATGCTTTTGGAATCGCACTTATCAAACTCTGGTTGTATATTCACATGGTTGATTCCATGTTTATGGTATACGTGCTCTTCTATCTTTTCCAAAATTTCATCGAACTCCGATAGGCGGATATCTTCTTTAAAATCGATATGTGCTTCCATATGAACTTCTTCTTCATTGAGTTGCCAAATATGGACATGGTGCACATTTTTAACTGGATCTATAGTACAAATAGATTCCACAATGTCCTGAATCACGACCGATTTTGGGGTAAAAAGCATTAACACTTTTGTGGATTCCTTCAATAGATCGTATCCCATATAAATAAGGTAGATTCCAATGATCATGGTCAATACGGCATCTACCCAATAAATTTCAAAATATTTCATTAATATACCGCCTACCAAAACTGCCACGGAGGCCATCATATCCGTGAGCAAATGCAAATAGGCAGATTTCATGTTCATGTTATGGTCAGAGTCCTTTTTTAGGAGAAGAACACTGAATCCATTGAACATAATAGCGATCAATGCCAACCAAATTACCAGATTGGATTCAATTTGTTGGGGATCTAACAACCTTTCAACAGCTTCTTTCATTAAAATTATGGCCACAACCACTAAGGTTGCCGCGTTTACAAATGCGGCCAAAATCTCTGCTCGCTTATATCCGAACGTTTTTTTTCTACATGCTTGTTTTTTGCCCAACCTTTGAGCAACAAAACTTATGATCAGCGAAAGTACATCGCTAAAATTATGGAGTGCGTCCGACAGCAAAGCCAAACTACCGGAGAGCAAACCCCCTATAACTTGTGCCACCGTAATTCCAATATTAAGGAATATGGAAATAAGCAGATTTCTTCCTTTTAGATCGGAATGGTCATGTGAATGGTGATGGTGGTGATGGCCCATATCACTTATCTACATGGTATTTTTTCTATCCTGCGTTCGTGCCTGCCCCCATCGAATTTGGTGTTTAAAAAAGTATCAACCATTTCCAAGGCCTGCGGTAGAGATATAAAACGTGCCGGTAAGCTCAAGATATTGGCATCGTTGTGTTCCCTTGCCAACTGTGTGATCTCCTTGTTCCAACATAATGCTCCCCTTACGTTCTGGTGTTTGTTAATCGTCATGGTAGCACCATTGCCACTACCACAGAGAACAATACCCATATCTACATTACCATTGGCCACATCGGTGGCTACAGGGTGGGTAAAATCCGGATAATCCACACTATCCGAACCATCGGTACCATAATTGACAACTTCTATACCCTTGGATTTTAATAGGCCAATAATGGCCAATTTATAATCAGTTCCGGCGTGGTCGTTTCCTATCGCAATTTTCATGTTTTTGTATTAAAATGGATGCTAAACAAAGGTACGATATCTTTTAATGGGATGCTGTTTATAAAAATGGGAAGCTTTTTGCATTTAGTTAAAAAACAAACACTTAACAACATCTATATTTTGTTAATTCTTTTAAGAAAAAATATGGTAACGAAATTTTGATTTCTAATAAAATATATCAGTAGTAATAATTATTTAACCTTGACTATAGATTTCATTAAAAATTAATCAACGAATATGAAACATTTATGTTAGGTAATTAACATTAAAAACACATTAACTTTTCAATAAATTGATGTTGACAACGGTTATTAAAAACCGTGAATAAAAAATATAAAAGCCTGATTCTTAAATTTCTTGTACGCTGACAAATTGTGAACAAAATATTTTGACTGTTCAAAGCAACTTTTTTCTAAAAATTTTATTCCACATTTCAACGATCTATCATAATCATCATTTTCATAAAATTTAAAAAAGAAGAAAAAATATAATATTGATAATTGTTGATAAAAGCAGATTTGTTTGTGATTACTTTTTCTTTCCTTGTTGGTCACGGATTATAATTTGTATTTTTCAAAAAAATAAGGACGTTAATGTCAAAGAAAAAGAAGAGAGCAAGTAGTCAGCGGAAGAACGAGATAACCAAGGGCATTTTTACCATCCTGGAAAAAGAACCGTCCAAAACCTTTAATTACAAGCAGATAGCTTCTAAATTGGGTATTTCGGATACACAAGATAGAAACCTGCTGATCAAACGATTAGGTCAGTTAAGGGCCAGTGATCGTATCGTTGAGGTGGAAAGGGGCAAATTTCAAATGAAACCTTCTTTGCATACCTATTTTACAGGTAGGGTAGATCTTACTACCAGTGGCAATGCATATATTATCGTAGAAGAATTGGAGGACGATGTATTTGTTCAGAACAATAATTTGAACGGAGCTTTCCATGGTGATACGGTCGAAGTATTTATAAGGCCACGGAAGAAGAGTAAGAAAATGGAAGGTGAAATTTCGAAGATACTCGAAAGGAAAAAAACATCTTATGTTGGCATTGTGGACAAACAAAAAAGATTTGCTTTTGTTCGTCCTACGGATTCCAGAATGTACACCGATATATTTATTCCACCGGAAAAATTGAAAAATGCCAACGATGGTGATAAAGTATTGGTTCTTTTGGGAGACTGGCCCAAAGATGCGGATTCTCCTTACGGTGAAATTATAGAAGTGTTGGGAAGACCTGGGGAACACCATACCGAGATACATGCCATTTTAGCGGAATATGGCCTTCCTAACGAGTTTCCGTACGAAGTGGAACAGTATGCCAAAACTTTGGATACCAGTATTAAAGAATCCGAAATTGCCAATCGAAGGGATATGCGAGATGTGTTGACCTTTACCATTGATCCAAAGGATGCAAAGGATTTTGACGATGCACTCTCTTTTCAACAGTTGGAAAACGGGAACTATGAAATAGGTATCCACATTGCCGATGTTTCCCACTATGTTAGGCCCGATTCAATTTTGGAAGAAGAAGCGTACAATAGGGCCACTTCGGTGTATTTAGTGGATCGCGTTGTACCCATGTTGCCGGAAGTCTTGTCCAACCAAGCATGTTCCTTACGGCCCAACGAGGAAAAATATACCTTCTCCGCAGTTTTTGAAATGGACAACAACGCACGATTGGTAAATCAGTGGTTTGGAAGAACCGCCATCAACTCCAATGAACGATTTGCCTACGAGGAGGCACAGCACATAATTGAAACCGAACAAAGTCAAATTCCAAAGGAAATATCCATCCGTGGAAAAGCCTATGCAGTATCCCAAGATATTGTAAATGCCGTGTTGACATTTGATAGGTTGGCCAAGATCATGCGCAAGGCCCGTATGGATGCCGGAGCGATCTCGTTTGATAAGATCGAAGTGAAATTCCATCTTTCCAAGGACAACGAACCCGTAGGTGTATATTTTAAGGAAGCCAAAGATGCCAACAAACTAATAGAAGAGTTTATGTTGCTCGCCAATAGAAAGGTGGCGGAGTATATTGGTAAGCAGAAAAAAACATTTGTTTACCGTGTGCACGACAAGCCGGACGAGGATAAATTATTGGCCCTCAACGGTGTAATTTCCAGATTTGGACATAGCATTAATCTTAAGGACAGCAAGTCCATTAACCAATCCTTGAATAAGTTGTTGGAGGATGTAAAAGGCCAAAAAGAACAAAATTTAGTGGATACCTTGGCGATTCGCAGTATGAGCAAGGCTATCTATACTACGGAAAATATAGGTCACTACGGATTAGGGTTCGATTACTACACACATTTTACCTCTCCCATTCGAAGATATCCCGATGTAATGGTACATAGATTGCTACAGCATTATCTCAATAAGGAAAAGGCCCCAAATGCCACTTTGTACGAAGAAAAATGTAAACACTCTTCCGACATGGAGCTGTTGGCCGCCAATGCGGAAAGGGATTCCATAAAATACATGCAGATAAAATTTATGGAAGACCACAAGGATCAAGAGTTCTTGGGTGTAATTTCCGGGGTTACCGAATGGGGCATATATGTGGAAATAATTGAAAATAAATGTGAGGGTATGATCCGTATCCGGGACATTAAAGATGATTATTATGTTTTTGATGAACGCCAATATGCCATAATCGGAGAAAGGACCAAACGGATGTACCAATTGGGAGATGAGGTATATGTGATGGTGAAGAGTACCGATCTTGTAAAACGGCATTTGGATTTTTCGTTGTTAGGCAAAAAGAAATAATACTATTTTGGAACAGAATTTGTTATTCTATTGATAACCAAATTTTTATAACATGAGATTATTTGCGATTGTTATTATATTTCTGTCCTTTCAATTTATTGAAGCTCAGGACGCCACCATAACCCAAGACCTACAAAAGTTCACTGAAGTAAAGGGGTTCGATGGAATTTCCATCAACTTGATAAGATCCAACGAAAACAAAGCGGTGATTACAGGTGCCAATACCAAGAATGTCGCCATAGTCAATAATAATGGTGTACTTAAAATTAGGATGGAGATCGTAAAGATCTTTAGTGGTTATAGAACTTATGTAGATCTCTACCACTCCGAGGAATTGGTGGTAATAGATGTTAACGAGGATGCGAGAATTTCGTCCGATGATACTTATATCCAAGATGTATTGGAACTTAAAGCTCAAGAAGGCGGTGAATTGGAAATTAATTGCGAAGTGGACCAATTGTTGATCAAATCCATATCCGGGGGAGAGATCATTGTTGGAGGATTTTCCAATACACAAGATGTGATCATCAACACAGGTGGATCCTATCAAGGAAAATCATTTAAGACAAAATTTACCACAATAAACGTAAATGCGGGCGGAAATGCCGAAATTTATGCATCGGATTATGTAAAGGCCAATGTAAAGGCCAGAGGCGAAGTACTAGTGTACGGAGATCCAAAAAAAATGGATGAACACACCCTTTTCGGTGGTAAAATAAAAAGAATCAAATAATAATGATTGACGATATCCAAGCAGCGATTCCCTTAGGATTTTTGCTCAGCTTTATGATCGGTCCCGTTTTCTTTGTTTTATTGGAAACCAGTGCCACAAAAGGTTTTAGAGCGGGAGTAAGTCTGGATATTGGGGTTATAGTTGCGGATATTGTTTTTTTGATTATTGCCTACTTCAGTAGTTTCCAATTGTTGGAAAATCTAAGTAACGAGCCGGGACTGTTCGTATTTGGAGGAATGATTCTTTTGGTGTACGGAATTTATCTGTTCGTTAAAAAAGCCAAGAAAAAATCTAATGTAAAAGCTTCCAAGGGTACCTATTTGGGGTTAATTGTAAAAGGATTTTTATTGAATTTCATCAATATCGGTGTTCTAGCATTTTGGCTCGGTTTAATTATTGTTGTAGGACCAAGTTTAGAGAACAATCCAAATCGAATGTTGGTATTTTTTAGTACTGTGATCTTAGTGTATTTCGCGACCGATCTTGTAAAAATTATATTGGCCAAACAGTTAAAGCGTTATTTGACCCAAGACCGTATTGTAGTCATAAAAAAAGGTTTAGGTATTGTTTTGATCATTTGTGGCATTGTTTTGATCAGCAAAGGATTCCTGCCCAAAGAAAAATTCGATATTAAAGAAGGAATAGAAAAGATCAGTTAAAAAAAACCCAGCACAAAGTACTGGGTTTTGAGGCATCGAGCGGATTCGAACCGCTGTACAAGCTTTTGCAGAGCTCTGCCTAGCCACTCGGCCACGATGCCGATTAAGAGTGCAAATGTACTATTTTTTTTAGCTTACCCAAACGATTATTATTGTCTTTGAGAGTTTAAAATAACGGCTACGCTTTCCACATCTCCACCTATTGGGGGATTAATTTTAGCTACTTCCACTTCTACCTGGGTTACTTGTGGCAATTCCAAAAAGATACGGTCTATAATACGTTTGGCAACGTGTTCCAAAAGGTTGGAACGCACCAACATTTCATCTTTTATAATATTGTTGAGGTGAATGTAATCCACGGTTTCGGTCAATATATCGGAATCTGCCGGTTTGGAAAGGTCGGAGGTTACCTCCAGATCTACACGGTAATCGCTTCCGATCAACATTTCTTCTTTTAAACAACCGTGGTTGGAATGTATTCTAACGTTTTTTAATCTTATTTTTCCCAAAACTGTGATTTAAGAATGGGCAAAAATAGGACAAAACGGTCAAATCAATACATACATCTGCAGTTACTGATTCCCTGGAACAGATCCATACCCACGGTGAGAACGTGCGTACCTGTACTATATCCCAAAATTTCGTTGGTAATTACCTGATAGGAATACCCAAAATAGAAGTTACTCTTTTTAAAACCTGCCAAAGGTGCAATATAAAGCGGTTCTCCCAATTGGTCGTTCAAAAAGCGATAGGTAAGTCCTACGTAGTAATAGTCTTCAAAATCGCGAAAACGGAATTTGGCATTTAAATCCGTAACCGAACGTCCATCACTTTCAAACCATTGAAAAAATACGGAAGGTTCTATTTCCAATTTACTGTTTTTACTTTTGGAAAAACTATATCCTGAATACAGGTAATAGTTTCTAAGCTTATTGGGTTCTATCCGTATAATATCTGTATTGAAATTGGATAAATCTTTATTGAGGACGTTTCCGGCATTTGCACTAAAGAAAAATTTATCGTACCGATATAAAAACCCAATATCAAAGTTATGATTTGTTGTGGCTTTATCGTCTGTAGGCAACTGACCATTGTTTTCCTCAAACTGTTCCACATCTATCCTAAATTGGTTAAAATTATAGGACAGACCGAACGAGAGGAAGATATCGTCATAACGGTCCAAGGTTAAATGGTGGGCGAAAGATACCCTTGCACCCCGTTGTCTTGTAAAACCGTTACTATCGTTGTAAAGCAGCATACCTACCCCCGATCTGTTTCCAATTCTGGCATCGGCTGCCAGTGTTTGGGTATCCGGGGCATCCTCTATGCCCACCCATTGCGTTAAGCCGTTTAAACGAACTTTTATATGGTCGCCGATACCTGCATAGGTAGGGGACATTAAAAAGGGATTGTCGGCTATGTA
The DNA here is from genome assembly GCF_056160185.1 of Flagellimonas sp. ABD4_174. Taxonomy (NCBI): domain Bacteria; kingdom Pseudomonadati; phylum Bacteroidota; class Flavobacteriia; order Flavobacteriales; family Flavobacteriaceae; genus Flagellimonas; species Flagellimonas sp. ABD4_174. The sequence continues at coordinate 427,611 of NZ_JBSWWP010000001.1, read as the reverse complement.
TTGAGATAATTGGGGTACGGTCAACTCCTGTCCCTTGGCACAAAGTGACAAGGAAACCAATAGGATTGTTGAATATACTTTTTTAAGCATGGGGTTAGCAGGTTAAGTGTTATTGTCGATATAGTGTAAAATGGCCTACAAACTCGCGGTCGTCCAATGGACCTTCCAGCTTAACAACATACCAGTAATCTCCGGTAGGCAATGGTTTTCCATCGTAATTGCCATCCCATCCCTGTACGTTTCGGGTCATCTCTTCCACTACTCTACCATAACGATCATAAATTATAATTAGTACGTCCGGGAACCCTTCAATGTTGTCAGGTAGCCATATATCGTTGAGACCGTCGCCATCTGGGGTGAAAAAGTTCGGAAATTCAATATCTATGAATTCCATAAAGATCTCCGCAGTGGCCTCACATCCATTTTGATCAACAACGGTTACAGTGTAGGTATCCGTTCTGTTGATGTAGAATGTGTTTTCGGTTCCATTATCAATATCGTTGAAATAGAACGTATAGTCTTCCACACCACCATCAGCTATTGCTGTTATCTGGTTGATGTTGTTATTCTCCAAGGTTAATGTCAATGGTTCAAATGCTTCGATAGTGAAGTCATAAGTCGTCATACAACCATTGGCGTGGGCTACGGTCAGGTAATGATCGCCGGGTGCCATATTGGTAAAGTCGGCCGTTAATTGCATATCTGCCGGATCGGTGGAATCCAAAGCGAACATTAAGTCGTTGGTAATGGATTCGTCCTCAAAAACAATATTCAAATAGTTATCCGGAACAATATCACTACACTCGTACATTGGTGTAACGGTTGCCGCTAAATTTACGCCAGGATCAATTTCAACGATCACATTGGTTTCACAACCTTGTGCATCCCTTACAAAAACTACATGGGTTCCAGCGGTCAGATTTTGGAACAAGAACTGGTCCTGTACAAAATTTTCATCTGCTGTTGAGTTTAAACTGGTTTGGTAAGGAGCAGTGCCACCAGAGATTTGAACTTCAAAGGATCCATCGCCGCTTTCAAAACATACCTCGTCCATAATGTTGATGGCCTCGGCAACTACCGGTTCTGGTTGCGTAAGTTCAAATTGGAAGGTGATAAAGCATCCGTTTACATCCTGGGCAATTACATCGTAAATACCTGGTGCCAAATCTGTAAACGTGTTTTCGGTATCGAACTGATCTAGATTTGGTGAAATGGCGTAAAGTATCTCACCGGTTCCTCCGGAAACTTCAACAGTAATGGTTCCGTCCTCCATACCAGAACAAGTGATATCGGTAAATTCTTCCCTATCGACAACCAAAGGATCTGGATCAACAATGGTGATTACAGGTGAAATCTCAACACAGTCTACGCTGGTTACTCTTACATAATAATCTCCTGCAATTAGTCCGTTAAAGGTTCCACTGGTTTGTGGTCCATTTACTAGATGGGTCAAAGCTGCATCCGAGAACAGTTCGTAGCTATAATTGCCCAGACCTCCGGTTGCGCTTGCAATAATGGTCGCAGAAGCTTCGCCCATACAATTGATGATGGCTGCAGAATCGTCTATTTCGAGCATTAGGTCTGGCACAGCATCTACGGTTACCTGGTTGGATATCATAGCATCACAACCGTTGGCATCTCGAACATAGTATTGGTATACTCCAGGTGCTACATCGAACGTATGGGTGTTTCCACCGCTCATGGCCGTAAAACTTATGCCATCCGTACTATAGAAATAAGGGGCTGTTCCACCGGCCGCACTCAATAGGATCTGTGCATCGTTAGTACAGGTCATTCCACTTAATTGGATCAAAGATGCCATAACCTCTGTTGGTTCGGTAATGGTCACTTGAGGGGTTTCCACACCACAGCTCCATCCATCGGATACGGTTATGCTGTATATTCCAGCACCCAATCCTGTAAATGTATCACTGCTTTGTACGCCAGTGGTGAACTGGATGGTTGTTCCGGTAGCATCATAAATATTTAATTGGTATTGGTAAACACCTTCGCCACCTAAAACATTATCAGCCCAAACCGCAGCACTATTGTCGCCATAGCACAAAAGATCTATTGGGGCAGCATCAATATCCGCAGTAATCGGAATGGGTTCCGTTAGGGTGATCGTTCTATCTTCAACACATCCACCATTGTCCGTAACACTTACCGTATAATTTCCTGCAGATAAACCTGTAAACACATGGCTTGCAACATTGTTTATGGTATATACCTGTGTTGTAGTAGTGTTGGTCAATACAATGTTATAAGGTGCATAACCTCCTGTAGGAGCTATCAATATTTCTCCTTGATCATTGGTACAGGTTACATTGGCCACTTCTTGTGGTGTATAATCCAATGCTGAACTTGGCGATATTATGGTAATGGTATTGGAATCTTCAATACATTCCGGATACCCGGTTTCGGTTACACGCACAAAGTAGTTTCCACCTACCAACAATGGATCGGTTATGGACATTGGATTAGTGGTTGTATTACCACTTCCCGATATACCAGTTGTTGTACCATCGGCATTGAATACTTCATAATTGTAAGTGCCAGTGTAACCAGTTACATCAATTTCCAGAGTTCCTGCATCACCAAAACACATAGCAGGCGATGTTGCCGTGGCCACAACGTCAATGGTATCGTATGGAGCTATGTTGTGTGTAGTCTCCACATAGCAACCGGTAGTATCATTGGTAGCCCTGAATGTATAGCTTCCAGGTTCTGTTAACTCAAATGTTGCTGTTGTTCCTGTTGAGGTTGTGATTGCTCCATAAGGATTTCCTACAGGCAACAATTCAAAAGTATAGGTGTCGCCACCGATGAATTCAGTAACTGTTAAGGTCACAGTTTCTGGATCAACACAAGAAATGGCAATATCTTGATTTAAGTTTAGGGTAAATGTGTTCAGAGGTTGAACAGTTATACTATCCGGATATTCACATCCATTGGCATCCCTAACAATATAGTTGATGGTTTGTACGGTCGTATTGTCCACAACATTGAAAGTAGCATCGGAAGTGAAGCTGTTTCCTTCAAAACTATAGGTATAGGGTGCTGTTCCTCCAAGGGCCGAAATAGTTATAGTGGCTTCGTTTACACTATTACTTGGGCTACAAGCAAAATCTGTCGCAGAGGCAGATGCTGTTAATGCAGAGGGTTCGCCCACGGTTACATCAAAAGAGTCTTCACATGCTCTTGAAGAGATTACCCTCGCTTGGTAATTACCTGCGGGCAGATTATCAAAAACAGGACTTGATTGAGCAAATCGGTATGGATTCACCAAATCCGACATTTCATAAAGTTCGTAGGTGTATACAGGATCAACTACGGTAGCAGGATCGAGTACAACGGTCAAACTTCCGTCGGAACCTCCATTACAGCTCACATCTTGTATGATAACATTATCGATGATCGGATCAACTTTATCATCCAATTCTTGGGTAACTACATAAGTACATGGTGTGGCAGTATCATTATCTGTTACCGTAAAAGTATACACACCGGGCATGGTTAAACCTGTAAATACTCCTGTAGTGTTTGTTGGAAGTGGCGTTGAACCATCCGGGAATTCTACTTCGAATTCTAAATTTGTAGATCCACCGGAAACATTAACAGTAATTTGTCCGCCTGGATCGCTAATATCACAATCTATAGGTTTAACAACAGTTGTATTGGCTGTCATGGCATCTGTAAGAACTACTGGTCCAACAGTTGTGGTACAGGACCACTGATCGGCGATCAACACTTCATAGGAACCAGCTCCAAGACCTGAGAATATGGTATTTGTTTGTGGAGAACCAACATTTGTTCCATCTTTAATCAATTGATAGGTATAGTTGCTTCCTTGTCCACCTGCTGTTCCCACCACTTGGATTTCACCTTGCAGATCGGTACAGTTTTCCACATTGATTTGCAATGTGGCAGTTATCGGATTAGGATCGGTTAAGGTTACGGTATCCACCAATTCTTCACAACCACTGGAATCGATTACCCAAGCTTCATAGGTTCCAGCAACGAGTCCGGTAAAGTTTGGACTGGCCACATAATCACCTGGAGCAGTTGGAGAAGAAGTACCTACATAGTAGGAATATCCGCCCCATCCACCGGCAACATTGGTAATCTGGATGGCACCGTCGTTGCCCAAACAGGTAATATCGGTTACTACAGTATTTCCTGTAATGGCAGCAGCAGGACCTGCAATAGTAAAGGATTCGCTGTACAGACATGCAGCTCCCGGAGGATTGGTATCCGTTACTTCGATATAATATGTTCCGGCAGCGAGTCCTGTGATGGTAAAGCTTCCGTCGGTATCTGTACCTGTTGTAATGGTATCGTCTCCCAGATTGGTCGGAGTATTTAAGAAATCGTAATACAGTGTATAACTTGTAGCACTTGCATAGGTTGTGCTGGAAGCGTCAACAAGGTTCAGTTCCACTTCGCCATTAGTGTCTCCAAAGCAAGTAATATCTATGGTGCTTACCACATTCAAATCCAAAACTTCTGGATCGGCCACTTCGTGTGAAATAGTTCTAACACATCCTGTTACTGTGTTTCTAACTTCAAAATTGTGTGTTCCAACACTCAATCCTGTAAAGACTCCGGTAGGCTGGAATATACCAGAAGGCAATTCCCTAAATTCGTAATTGGCCGGATGCGTATTGGAATCTGTAATGGATCCTACTGCGGTAATGGTAATATCCTCGCCAGTGGCACAAGTAGCAACTGCATCAACCGTAATAGTCGCGTTGTCCAAGCTATCAAACGCTGCAATGCTAGCTGTGGTTGTGCCAATACAACCATTACTATCATATACATTGATGGTGTAGTTGCCACCGTTGATATCGGTTTCGGTGTATACCGGATTGTTTCCGGATTGAACCACTACAGCTCCCGCATCGTTGATAAATTCATAGATAACATAGTTTCCACTACCTCCGGTTATAGAGGCTGTATCAACCGTGATGGTCGCGTTGTTCATGTTGTTGCCAACACTACAACCGAATTCAACTACTGATGCGTTTACATTGGTTATGGCATCTGGCTGGGAAATAACGATCCCTGTAATATCAAAGGGACAGTTATTTGCACCAATTGCTCGTACATCGTATGTTCCTGCAGGTAAATTTTCAAAAGTATTTCCATTCAATACAGCGCCAACAGGCATGGGTGTTAGGGTATATGTCAATGGAAGTATACCATTGTCCACAGCTGTTAGGGTAATGCTACCATCGTTTCCACCAAAACAGGTTACATCTACATGGGTTTCTGTAAAATCTGGAATAGGTGCATCTGGAACTTCTATGGTTATGGTTTTAGGACAGTTCGGTGGTGCTGTACCCATGTCGTACACAATCACATCATAATTACCGGCAACTGCTGCGCCTGTCCAAGTAAATTGATTGAAAGCATCCAATGTAAGAACACCTCTTGCTACATCGTTTGTGCCCGGTCCATCGATCATATACTCATAGTTTCCAGATCCCGAGATTACATCGATCAATAGTTCGGCATTACCGGCAGCACCAATTTCACAATCCAATGCTACCGTTTGTGTAACCGTAAACTCCAAAGGTGGATGAATATCAAAAGTTTCTGTTTCGGTACATCCGTTCAGGTCTCGAACAGTTATTGATTGACCTGTACTTGAAGATAGGTTGGATATTAAATATTGATTGCTTCCATTGAATGTAAAGTTTTGGAATGCGCCACCATTAATACTAATTTGGAACGGTGCCATGGCCACAGCTGGGTTGTCCAACGTAACCATAACCTGGAATAGTCCTTCGTCCACACATTCATCTATTATGGCCAGAGAAATATCCGGGCTTGGATCGAGTAGAACGGTAACGGGATCACTTTGTATACAATCGTTCGCATCTTTTACATACACAATGTAATCACCAGCTTCTACATTGGCCGTGTTACTGCTTGTCCATCCAGCGGTAGCAGCTGTAGGAGCGGGGTCGGTATCCAATAAATACAGATACTCGTAAGGAGCAAGACCAAATTGGGCCGATGCGGTGATAACACCTGCATTTGGATTACAGTTGTCGTTAGTTGGTGAACTAGCTGTAACATCTAGCAAAGTAGGCGCTTGTTCAATAAGGAATTCATCAGAAGCAATTACACAACCAGCGTTAGGTCCATCGGCCTCTTCGAAAAGAATGTAGTATTCTCCGGGGCTCAAACCTGTTGCTGTATCGCTTTCTGGGCCTCCGATTGCACCCGATATTGTATCCGATATACCTGTGGTAGTATGGGTATTGGTGTAGAAAATCTCGTAATTCACATTATTTCCACCATAACCGGATATGGTAAAATCTACTGTGCCATCGGCAGCTCCTGTACAAGTTATATCGGTTGAAGCATCTATAGTTGATACCAAAGTAGAGTTGGTAGCCACAGGAACGGTTGCTTCCTGAATATATTCACAATTGGTATCTGTATCAAAAACAATAAAGGTATAAGTTACCCCGGGGGTAAGACCTGTGAACAAGTGGGTGTTGTCCGGTGCTGGTAGGGGATCTTCCGGGAACCATGCAGGATCGGCCGCATTGAAAGCCGGAGCAGGATAGATGGCAAAATAGAATGTTCCTACACCCAAAGTTCCATTGGAAGCTTGAGCCTCAACAGTCATTTCACCGCTACCAGGCGTACAGCCCGAAGCCCCTGCCGTGGTTATCAATATATCCGGACCCGTTGTAATGGTAACCGTTGATATGTTTTGACATCCATTGGCATCAGTAATTTGTACGGTGTAATCTCCAAAATCAAGACCGGTAAAGGTATGATCATTGGTCCCTAAAGAAGTATCGTAGGTAAGGTTTACACTGAAATCAGTGTTGTATACCTGATAGATATAATCTGGTGTTCCTCCTGAAGCATCAACGGTTATGGTTCCTAATTCGGTGGTCGATGCAACACATGTAAGATTGGTGTGCGTTACATTTGGCAAAATAGGAGTTGGTTCAGAAATCACCACAGGGAACGGATCGGAAACACAACCTTTATCATCGGTTATGGTTACTTCATAAGACCCTGCTGGCAAACCTGTGGTCTGAGTTCCATAGTTGGTAGGCCCACTTGTTTCTACTACATTAATGGTGTATGGCGGAACGCCAACCGAGGTATCGATTACAACGTTCAGAGACCCGGTACTATCACCAAAACATAAGATATCTGTTGGGATAACATTGCTGATTACAGGTTGGGTTGCCGGAGTTACTATAACACTATTTGTTACTGTGGTACAAGTAGCTGTATCGGTCACGCGGAACTGATAGGTTCCATCGGTATTTGTAGTGAATACGTTTCCAGTGAACCCGGTTGCAAAATAATTGGTTCCTCCATCGTTGGACCATTCGTAGGAATAGCTACCGGAACCACCAGTTGCATTAATGGTTATGCTGGCATCGGCCAAACAGGTCAAATCACTGTTCAACGATGCTGAAGCGGTCAATGCTGGATTAATGGTTGCAGTATCCGTGGCTGTACATCCGAATGCATCTCGTACGTCTATGGTATAGGTTCCTGCCGTTAAGTTTTCAAAAAGGTATGTTGTAACGTTGGTCGGTGTGGGCGTCATCCATGCACCGCCATTCAAACTAAATTGATAGGTACCGTTCCCGTCGGTAACATCTACTTGAATACTTCCATCATTATTTCCACTATAACAAAGTGTAGGTGTTAGATTAAAAGCGATGGTTGCCGGAGGATCAATTGTTATATTGGTCGTGTCCTCGCATAAATTAATATCCCTTGCACGGATCACATAATCCCCTGCGGCAAGTCCGGTAAACACATTGGAAGTTTGGAAAGTTGTGATTATACCTCCCAGATCATCTTCTAGCTGGTATTGATAAGCAGGTGTTCCATCGGTGGCCGTGGCCGTGATGGTTGCACCTCCGTTGGTACAGGTCAGTACATTGGTTATTGTTGCGGTTACATCCAGAATATCGGGCTGGGTCAAGGTTTGGTTCAACACCACTGAACAGGCAGGGTCTCTTAAATCAACTATGTTGATGGTATGTGCGCCTGCTGCGAGTCCGGAAATAGTTATAGGACTGGCAAATTGGGCGGCCGATACAGCACCGCCATCCACTTGATACGTAAATCCGATTGCTGGATCAAAGTTTTCAGCTTCAAAAACGATAGTTCCGTCCGCAGCACCATTACAAGAAATATTGGTAAAGGAAGTAATGGCACCATCAAAAGCATGGCCATCTTCAACTGTTACATTCAAGGTTAAGGAATCGGTACAAACCTCGGGTATTTGGTATGCTTCGATGTCGTCAATGGCTATATCGTTTCCATTGATTACCGCAGAGTTGGTTCTAATAACGATATCCAGATTGGAGTTTGCCCCAGGGTTAAGGTTTACGGTATAATTGTGCCAATCGTTGGCACCTGTGTTTTTTGGAATATTTCCTGTGGTTGTACTGGCAATAACTGTTCCGCCTCCATCTACCAACTGAATTTCAATAGTTGGGTCACCACCACTGGTTCCATTACGCAATAGGTTAAACGCATAAAGGGAAACAGTGATATCACGGTTGGGTACTACTTCTACTCCTGTTTTTTGGTAAACGATTCCACCAACACCGGCTACTCCACCCACATTTATGGCCAAGAACCTCCCATTCGCCACTCCAGTATGATCGTTTGGACTTTGCCAAGAATGATAAGGGTTTACAATATTTTGAGTTACAGAATATTCACCATCTTGAATATGTGTATCCGTACCAAAACCTGCACATGCGCTGGCACTGCCATCTTGCGGTTCGTAACAGTAAGCAGGGTCAATTTCGGTGATGCTTGTATTTGGTCCCACCCCAAAATTTTCGGATAAAAGAATACTGGGTGAAGGGGCTATGTTGCTGGTGTAATTTACCGTAATGGTATGGTTGCCCACGGGTACGTTTGGAAATACATTATTGGTATCCGGTGTGTTAAGCGTACCATTAATTTCGTAAGTATAGTCAAAATCGGTGCTGCTTGGCGTTACCGTAATGGTTCCTTCACCATCACACTCATAATCAACAGTTGCGGTTGCGGTTGGGGGTGTTGGTTCTGGATCAATGGTTACAGACATTGGGTAGGTACACAGGTTGGCGTCCCTAATGTAAAGCGTGTGTGTCCCCGGCAATAGATATCCAATGGAACTTGCCCCATAATTGGAACCGCCATTAAAACTGTATTCGTAAGGAGCTGTACCTCCAATGGCATTGGTGATACGCACCTCAGCACCCATTCCAGGGAAACATTCTGCCAAGGCAGTTACCGCGGCAGAAGCCGAAAGGGTCAAAGGTTCTGTAATGGAGTAAATTTGGGTCACCTCGCAATTGTTGGCGTCGCGAACCCTGATATTATAGCTACCCGCTGCTTGATTTACAAAAATGTTGGAAGTTTGATAGGTGGCCCCATTGTCAATGCTGTAGGTGTAAGGTGCTTCACCACCTGTCGCAGTTATGGTAATTTGGGCTTGAGCTTCACCACTACAAAGAATGTCCGTATTGGCAATGGTCAAGGCCAATGGATCGTCTTGAAGAATGGTAATATCGTAAACGGCCTCGCAATATCCTGCGGCACCATTGTTATCTCTTACGTACACATCGTAATCTCCTGCCCCAGTAATAGTAATGGGGTTTGCAGCTGCGAAATCCCCAGCGGTTGGTGTAGCCCCATTATTTACAATGGCATATACGTAATTTCCATCTCCTCCGGCCGCTGTTACGGTCACATCCGTATCTGTTCCACAGGCAATTATGTTTGGCGCTGATGCCGTTACACTAAGTTCTGGATCAATGGTGATTGATGCCGAATCGGTACAATCATTACCGTCCCTAACATCAATGGTGTAGGTTCCCGGGCCGAGGCCTGTGAATATATTTATGGCCACAAACGGACCTCCATTTAGGCTGTATTCATAATTTCCATCTCCACCAGATGTAACATTGGCCGTTAAAGTCAATCCCGAGGCATCATCATAACAAATATCGTTCGGAACAATATCCAGAACGGGAGCGATGGCTTCATTAATTGTGAAGGTGTCCGTAAACACACAACCATTGGCGTCGGTAACGGTGTAGGTATAGGTACCACCAATATTTAAACCGGTGAACAGGCCGTTAGCTTGTGCTGCTGGCAGTACGTATCCTGCTGGGCCAGCAGTAATTTCGTAAGTATAACTTCCCCATCCATCAGCCGCAACAATATCTACCGAACCATTGGCCACACAAGTGGGTTGTGCCACAGTAACTGAAGCATTGAGTGCTGCAGGCGGAGCTACAACGGTAACACTTGCGGTGTCCGTACAGTTGGTAAAGTTATCGGTAACGGTAATGGTATAGGTTCCTTCGGCCAATCCAGAAAGAGTGATTGTTCCATTGGTTTCGGTGGTTCCCGAAAATGTTGCAGGACCAGTTACGGAATAATCATAATCGGTATTGAAGTCGGATACATTGTACCTTATTTCTCCATCTGAATCACCAAAACAGGTAATGTTGTTCAGCAATTGACCTGTTACTGCGATTTCGGTTACAGGGTCAATGGTAAAACTTTCATCATAGAAACAACCATCGTTATCGGTTACCCGGAACATATAGGTTCCTGGAGACAGACCTGCAAAGGTTGCATTGTTTCCGTTGTTTACTGCACTAACGGCAGGGGAAATAATTTCATAGATCAAATTAGGCGTTCCACCTGTAACGGATAGGGTTACGTCCGAAACAAAAGTTGGACAAAGGGGGTCGGTTGCCGTAAAACCAATATCGGTGGGGGGGTCCAATGGGTCTATGGTTACCGGATCGGTAACAAATGTACACCCGCTATCGTCTCTTACGGTAATGGTATAGGTTCCATCCGTTAGATTGTTAAAGGTAGGGGAAGCAACAAAGTTGACCCCGTCTATGCTGTATTCGTAAGGAGCGGCACCTCCTATTACGTTTTGTGCTTCAATAATTCCATTTTGCAGACAAGTGTAGTCTTGTGTCAAAACTGCGTCGGCAGTTACACCTGATGCCGGACCACTTATCGTAAAGGTCTCAATAAAATCACAGGATATGCCGCCCTGTGTTTGGGTTATGGTCAGAGAATAATTTCCTTGAGGTAAGTTTGTGAAAGAACCGGAGGTGTTGGATGTGGTCGAGGTATCGGGATAAGTCAACGTATAAGAAAGACTATATCCGTTGGAGTTGGTCACATTTACGTTAAATGAACCATCGTCTGCCCCGAAACAAGTTTCGTTAACCACACTAGTGGTATATTCCACCGCAGGAGAAACTGAAATCACCGCGCTATTGGAAATGGCATAACAGCTATTTCCGTCCACGACCACGAACTCGTACGTTCCTTCCTCTCCGTTGGTAAAGGTAAAATCGGTACTGGTCTGGTAAGCGCCGGGGGGAATATCACCAATATCGGTGTATAGGTCTGTGCCGTTGTAGCTCCAAATAGCGTAGTAATAATCAGGGTTTGGGAATCCGCCCGATCCGGTCACAGAGATAATACCATCGGTACAATCTATGTTTTTTGTGGTCAAAGCGTTTACTGCCAAATCGGTTACATCGTTAATGGTAACTTGTTCGGTATAGTCGCAACCATCATCTGTGGTTACGGTTACGTCGTAAACACCATCGTTCAGATTTTCAAAAGTGTAATTGTTATCGTTGGTTGGTCCGTGGGTATCCACCACGGTGCCTCCACTTGAAATTTCGTAGTAATATTGCGCCTCAACATTGAGAACGGAGATGGCAATTTCTCCCAACCCGTTACAATCGGTGTCTTGGGGAACAACATCTACCTGGAAATCCCTATCCAGAATACCGATATTGTCCAACACAAAAATACAACCATCGGTTACTCCTTGTTGTCTTATTTCCACCATGTAGGCACCGTTGGTGTCAATATCAAAGCTAGGGCTGGATTGGTAAGGAGCTATAATCGTTCCTGTGGTCTGGTTCACCAATTGGAACTCATAAGTCAAAGGGACATTGGTAACGGTGATGTTTCCATCGGTATCACATATAATATCGCTGCTGGTGTATCTCGGATCCAAGGGATTCTTGTAAATATTGAAATAGAACCTACTGAAGCATCCATCCTCATAATAGATTACCAATCTGTATTGGCCAGTGTCCGAAGCCAAGAAATCGTTTCCGGTATGAACCACATTCCACGTACAACCGGTATTTGTGTTAGCACAACCATCTACGGGGTCTCCACAGCTAGATTCGTCCAGTTGTTCCCAATCGATTCGTGTAGCATCTGGAATGTTGATCTGTAGAAGTTCTGTATCGTTAAGTCCACACAAGAAAATTTCGGGCAGTTCACTACCGTCGTTGGGGCATATTTCAATATCACCATCTATGCTGTTCGATGGGTCGTTGATCAAGGCTGTAATTGGGTTGGATTGAACAGAACCAAACAATTCTACGGTAATTATTTCTTGAAAGTCTTTACATGGGTCGGCCACTTGCTTGTCCACAATATAAGTGCCTACTTCGGTAACCAACATGGTGCTGGGATCCGTATCTGAATCGGCATCGGTAATAACCGTATCGATTCCTATATCAATTTGATTGTTTCCATTTTCGTCGCGGTACCAAATGTAGTTGTCAAAGTTATCTCCCGCGTTCAACAATACATCCTCACCACAGAGTTGTACGGTCCTACTAAAGTTACACGCGCTAAGGTCGTCCAACAAGAAGTTTGTGGCACCAGGAGAACCAAATCCACAACCATCAAAATCGTAAACACTGGGGTCGTCGGTAATTTGGTTTGAGTTCAATACACCCTGATAAGTGGAATATGCCAAATTTTGAATGATATCCGTACAGGCATCGATAAAGTCGAAACAGTTTTCGGCCACTTGTACCCGCATACGGATAACTGCTGGTGGATCTCCTTCCTCAACAATATCATCGGGAATGGTAAAAACTATGGTTCTGGTTGCAGGATCGAAGGTATAGGTTACTCCAGAGGGCATGGTTATACTGGATTCGTCCAAGGTCACATTTATGGGAAGAACGTCCCTTATGGTATAATTTGTGGCATCGTCGTTTCCTACGTTTTGGAAAGTAAGCACATAATCCAGATATTGACCTAGGTGCACACCTTGTCCAGTAATATCGTTACCACCTATATCCTCGACGGTTTTGGCCAAGTTGATAGATGGTTCAATGATCTCCACATCCAAGGAGGTGAAGAAAATATCGTATTTATCCTGTGAAGACGAAGCTCTTAATGTTGCCCCTGTTTCTCCGTTGGGTATTACGGACCGGCCTGGGTTTGGAATGGTGAACAGATCTACGTCCCAACCCAAGGTGTTGATACTATTAGGGTTACGATTGGTTTGAATTACCCCTTCGTTGGTAATATTACTATTAAAAAAGTTATTGGATGGATTTGCCGTGTTGGACAATGTGGTGAAAGACCCATTGCTATCTGCTCTAATGGACAGTCGATCCCCGGTAATACGGTTATCTCCTTCCAAGGCGGCTACACCAAGTTTTGCGTTTACTGGGAAAGGTGCTGGCAAAGTGGTAAATCCGCTAAAGGGAATATCTACTGTTTCTCCGGATTTAATACCGGCATATCCGTCAAAAGTAGTGATGTATTTTCCTGGATAGGTCGGGTTTTCATAAACGATCACTAAAGACCAACCACCCGAAACACCACCAGTAACGTTATCTCCCGAACTGGCCCGTACATTGGCCACGGTATATTCTCCATCTGGATTGGTCAGACCTGTTAATATGGATGTTACATCTTTATAGCAGGCATATGGTGCGTAGCTGCCGAAATCGGAATCTCCATTACCATCAAAAAGAATTTCATCGGCAGTTAGATCTACGTAGCCGGCACCTGGCACCCTAAACTTGATTTCGTCAAAATCCGTCTGGCGGTTGTTATCTCTATAAACGGCAGACCAATATAGTCCCGCATATCTAATTCTTGAACAATCCGAATCTGGTACTGCCAAAGTTGCACTACTTGAGCTAAAGGTACTAGGGTCGCCATCAACATCTATATATTGCATGTTGAGGTCATCGTTGTAACTGGAGCTTGAACCAGTGCTATTGTATGGGTCTTCCGGATCTCTATTTCTGGAGTCCCGGTTTACTATATTATTGGCAATAAACGTAAGGTCTCCCCTAATTTCGTTTGCGTAACGAACATCGAAATCGTTTTTTACTTGTGAAAATCCCGCGTATGCAAACAAGAGTAAACAAGTAGTTATGCCCCACCTGAGTAGTGATACTTTCATAAGCGTGGTGGTTAAATGGTTGTGTTTGGTTTTATTCGCATGATCCACATATCGTCTTCATACGATGCGTTGAGTTTGGTATAGTAAGAGGTCAATGCATTGCTCCAAGTATCGTGTTTCTTTAAGTACACATACCTGTGCTTGTCCTGGGGGCTTATAAAATAACTGGCATGTAGTCCTCTGGCATTTAGTTCTTTAACAAATTCTTTCGCGCTTGTAGAGTTTTCGAACACATTGGCAATAATGTAATACCCTTCGGGCAATCCTTCTCCAGAATGGGTTCTTATTACCACATGGCGTTTTCCTCCAGAATTTGCTGCGATGTTTTTGGACAACAAGCTATTTCCATATTTGGATTTTTTAGTATTGCTTTCTTCATTGTATCCAGCAATTGGCGAGTTTCCTCCGTTTACGTTCATTACCCAGGCGTCTCCTTGGTAAGTGCCGTTCATTTTTGTGCGATAGGCATGTAAGGCTTCTTTCTTGTCGTTAAACTCGGCGATATAAACATAGTTGAGTCCGTTTTTTGGATTTTCAAAGTAATCGGCCTCAATGCCTTGTGCCTGTAGTTTTTCTATAAAAGAATGCAGATTGTCCTTGTCCCTAAACACATTGGCGATCAAGTAATGTCCGCTTTCCACATTTGGAACAACATGAGCTTTGAATTTTACTTTATTGTTTTTTGTATTTCTATAGGTTCTGTCCTGTTTTGCCCTTGCAGTTGAGGCATAGGCCTTATTGGTATTATCTTTTGCCTCGTTGATCTTTATTACCTTTTTGGTAGCTGTAGTATTGGATAGACCATGGTTGGCAAGCGGTTGCTTTTTTCTTGTTACGATATCGGCACTGTCCATATTGGCGAAGTACACTTCTTTGGCCTTTTCCTCCAGCTCCGGGTTTTGTCCACGGGTTTCGCGCTGTACCATCTTCATAACGGTCTCAAAGCGTTTTTCAAGATCTTGCCTACGGTTGGATTCTATGGAATCTTGACGCATGAGCAATTCATCGAGAATGGCATCGTTTTCTGCCAATTTATCTTTTAATTGGGCTATTTCTAGATCTTTATCGGTAATGCTTAAACTGTCCTGGGGTACATCTTCTTCGTTCGACACTAAGTCTTCTCCTTCTTTTTCCAACATTACCCTGTCTTCCGTTAGATTGGGGGTAAAGGAATAGGCGAGAGAGATTTCGTGGGTGACCCCAAAGTTTTCGAACTCGTTGGACAATCCTTTTTCTACTGTATAACCCAGCGATATATTTTTGGTAAGGTTAAATCCTAAACCTGCCGATGCACCATAAAAGTCATCGTAGCCAGCTTGCACCCACCCTAGTTTTGGCAAATCCAAAATAAGGTTACCACCAAGGGTAATTTCTTCTTCACCTACTTTGCGCACCCTTGCCAATGGCATTAAACGGGCCTGTTCCATAATACCTGTTCCGTTTTCGAACTGATGGGTATATTGTAAGTGACCGGAATAGGTTTTTTCGTTAAAATCGGTTACCGATTCGCTGGTTTTAAGATTATAATCGAAAAGGTTCTCTGCAAAGCCACCAATATCGAATTTACCAATGGAGAAGTTGAATCCTGGTTGAAAGCTTACCAAGGAGCTACTTTCCAAGGTATTCAAAAACGGGTCATCTTCAACAGAGTTTACCCGATCTTGGTTAAATGCACTTTGGTAGTAGCTAACATTAGCACCAAAGGTAAAAGTACTGTTGGTGCTTAGCCTAACACCATAGGCGTAGTTGGCATGTACACCAAAATTGTTGAACAGCCCTTCCCTGTTGGTGAACAAGCTCAAACCCACACCACTTCTATCGCTAACTCTACCACTATAGCTCAAGAAGTAAACCTGGTTATTGTCATCAAAAGATACCGATTGGTTTCTATGGAATAGATTGATGTACGACTTGTCTTCCCGAACCGTGGAAAAGGTGGGGTTCAACAAGAACCGATTGAACTTCAAAAGGTTTTGAGAAGGCACGTTATAGGGTACGTACACTTCTTCTTCCTGTCCTCTCGTTGGTGAGAAGGCAAGTAGCAAGAAAGTTAGTAATAGTAGAGGTTTGTTGATTTGCATTGCTGCTTATTTAATAACTGTGATAGTTCCTTGTTTAAGGCTTTTACCACCTCGCGTGATCTTGTAATAGAAAATCATGCTCTGTTTGTTAAAGGATGTGGTGGATTGAGGCCAATTATTTTCGTAGCCGGCTTGGCTGAATACCTGTTCTCCGCGCTCATTAAATATGGTAACGAGAACGTTGGGGTCTCTGGAATAAGTGTTCGGCAAAACCCAAAGGTCGTTGATTCCATCACCGTTCGTAGTTATAACGTTCGGTATGGCAAACATATCCCTATAGGTTATTGTGATCACCTTGCTAAGGGTACATGTACCAAAGCTGGCAATTAGCAAGTATTCTCCTTCTTCTGTAAAATCGTAAGAATTACTGGATGATATTAGGTTGTTGCCAGCATCGTACCACTCATAGGAGTCGGCACCGCTAGCGGTAATTGTTTCGGTTTCCCCTTCGATTATGATGAGGTCTTTGGATTTATCCAGTACCAGTAAAGACTCATCAAAATTAGTTATGGTCACCTCATTGGAAATCAATGGACAATCATTTGTGTTTATGATCAATTGATATACACCGGCAGCGGTTACGGTAAGTGCTTCAGAAGCCGTATCTACTACGGTACCATCTTTTTGCCATTCAAAGGTTTGGTCGGTAAGATCCAATCCACTATTTAATACAATAGCTTCTCCTCCTTCACAGAGCACCGTGCTATTTGCGGTTATTGCCAAGGATTCATTCAAAGCTAGTCGAACTTCAAGTCCATTGGAAATAGCATCAAAAGTGTCTATAGATCCAAATAAGGTATAATTTCCATTGCCCTCTTGATCGGATATGGTGATAGTTTTGGAGTTTTCCCCAGCTATGTTGGTTCCATCTTGCTTCCATTGGTAACTGAAAGAACTTTGTAGATCGGCCGTAACATCTGTTTTGGAGCCGTTTTCGCCAACGGCATTTATAGTCGTTAAGCTCATGGTTGCGTCGGTACTCGCACAAGAAGTGTAAGTGCCCACATAGTCGATTACGAGTTCAAAGGAATCTGGTGAAACCACTGTTGTAGTAGCGGAAGCTATAGGTGCCGGGGTACACGGACCACCATTTTCGGTTACTTCCACATAGTACTCGCCCACAGTATCAATATCCAACGAACTATTGGTTGCATCGGTAATGGGCGAACCATTTTTATACCATTGATAGGTAGCATTGGTCGCACTGGTACTCACGGATAAGGTTTTATTCTGAGACGGAAGCAAAACAATACTTTCTTCATGGTCCAAAGTGATATCAAAAGAACCTGAACTAGTTATGTTGACGGCATCGGATGATTCTTTGCATATGCCTGCACCTTCTATTTCAACAACATAAGAACCTTCAAACCCTGAGATGTTGGCATTTACTGTATACGAGCTACCATTAACCGTAGGGCCACTGACTATATTTCCGTTTTTATACCAGGTATAGGTATAGCCCATTCCGCTGATGTTCGCCTCCAAAAGATGTGTTGCACCGGGACAAACCTCAATGGTACTGGCTCCGTTAATAGCAAGCCCAGAACTGGTTCCAGTAGTTATTTCTATGGTATTGGACAAGGTGTTGGCCGAGCCCGAACAATTGCCATAATCCAATTCTACGTAGTACATTCCAGGATCAGAAACGGTGATGCTCTCTGATTTTTGAGGAAGTAGTGTACCGCTTCGGTACCAATTGTAGATATAAGAATCTGCATTTGGGATATTGTGTGGCTTTAAGGTTACCGATCCTCCCCCACAGATTTGAATCTGGCCTCCGGAAGGGATGGTTCCGCTCCCGTTCTCACTAATTAGCAATGGTGAACTATAGTCGATAAAGTACATGGAAAATGCATCAGACGGCGGACTGGTCTTGGCCGGGCTGGTGCTGCGTACCCTCATTTTAAAGTTGTCACCTCTCATGTTCGTTGGCAGGGCAAACTCAAACTCAAAATCAAAAGTTCCGTTTTTGTCGCTAACCCTGGCTAGTTCGGTAGGTGAAGAAAAGTATCCATCGCTATCCGATAATTCAAGGATAAATTCGTTGCTACTGTCCACCATGGGCGGTAGCCAAGTAAAGTTTACGAAGTATTCGTTAAAACCTGCCGATGCACAAACCGCGGTCCAAGCGGAATTTCCGGCTAGGTTGGGGTTGTCTGCGGGTACAGGTTTGTTGAGAATTTGAGCGTGTACGCTCAGGGTACCAAATAGCACAAAAGCCAAGGCCAGAACTAAAATGCTATTTGTTGAATTACTTTTTTTCATCACCGTTAGATTTTAAGAGGTTATGGGCCATATAGCCCTGTTAGTTTGTGCCCCTTAATAGTAATTCTTTCAAAAGACGGTGTTCAGGCGTCTCTTTTTCATATAGTAATCCAATAACAAATATGATTCTATTTTCGACGAATGGAAAGATATTGTTGTAGGTCGCTGAAAATCTGTTGTGAAAATGCCTACTTTGTATACACAGATGCACTAAAAATAGCTATCAACATGGGATTTTACTACATTTGCGCATCAAATCAAGGGTATGTCAGAAGAAGCTAGATCGCTCAATTTTATAGAACACATTATCGAGGAGGACCTTACCAAGGGGTATACCAAGAACGATTTAAGGTTCCGATTTCCTCCTGAACCCAATGGATATTTGCATATTGGACATGCAAGTTCCATTTGTCTCAATTTTGGATTGGGATTACGGTACAACGCACCTGTTAATTTACGTTTTGACGACACCAATCCGGCCAAGGAGGAGAAAGAGTATGTCGAAGCGATTAAAAACGATGTGGAATGGCTTGGGTTTAAATGGGACAAAGAGTGTTATGCATCAGATTATTTTCAGCAGTTGTACGATTGGGCCGTATACTTGATTAAGGAGAAAAAGGCTTATGTAGATAGCCAAACTTCCGAACAAATTGCCAAACAAAAAGGTACACCTACCGAACCAGGTAAGGAAAGTCCGTACAGAAATCGTTCCGTTGAAGAGAATTTAGAACTTTTTGAAGGTATGAAAGAGGGGCGGTTTAAAGACGGGGAACATGTCCTTAGGGCTAAGATTGACATGGCATCTTCCAATATGTTGATGCGTGATCCGGTAATGTACCGAATTTTACACAAAGCACATCACAGAACAAATACCGATTGGTGTATATATCCCATGTACGACTGGACGCATGGCGAAAGCGATTATATTGAACAAGTATCTCATTCTTTGTGTACATTGGAGTTTTTGCCCCACAGGGAGCTCTACGATTGGTTTTTAGACCAAGTGGTATCTTCGAATAAACTTAGGCCAAAACAACGGGAATTTGCCCGTAGGAACCTAAGCCATACCGTTGTGAGCAAGCGTAAACTGCTGCAATTAGTGGAAAAGGGTGTTGTTTCCGGGTGGGACGACCCAAGGATGCCAACAATTTCTGGATTGCGAAGAAGAGGTTTTACACCAGAGTCCATTAGAAATTTTGCGGATACCATTGGTATTGCTAAAAGGGAAAACGTGGTAGATGTCTCGTTATTGGATTTTTGTGTTAGGGAGCATTTAAATAAAATTGCACCACGGGTCATGGGCGTTTTAAACCCATTAAAAGTGGTTATCACCAACTATGAAGAAGGAAAAGAAGAATGGTTGGTGGCCGAGAACAATCCGGAGGATGAGTCCGCAGGAAGTCGACAAGTACCATTTTCCAGGGAAATTTATATAGAACAGGAAGATTTTAGAGAAGAGGCCAACAGAAAATTCTTTAGGTTAAAACTTGGTGGTGAAGTACGTTTAAAGAATGGATACATTATTAAAGCCGAAACCTGCACAAAGGATAACGAAGGTAATATTACCGAAGTGCAATGTACTTACGATCCAAAAAGCAAAAGTGGCTCCGGCACCGAAGAAAGTCTTCGAAAAGTGAAGGGAACTTTACACTGGGTCTCTGTACCACATGCCATTACAGCCGAGGTTAGATTGTACGATCGTTTGTTCACGGACCCAACACCAGATGGTCATAAGGACAAGGATTTTTTCGATTTTGTTAATCCAAATTCATTACAAAAGGTAACAGGTTATTTGGAGCCGAGTCTCAAAGATTCACAAGTTGGAGACCAAATGCAATTTCAACGTATGGGATATTTTAATGTTGATAAAGATTCCACTCCAGAAAAGTTGGTGTTCAACAGAACGGTAACTTTAAGGGACACTTGGGCCAAATTGGAGCAAAAAGGATAGTATAAGACTTATTTATTCTGTACTTGTTGTCCATTGAGTTACCTTATCTAAAAGCTGCTTTTTATTTGCGTTTTGCAAGCGTTTTGTTTTTCTGGAATCTATTTGTATGATGTGGACCACTATGGTTGCTTAAAAGGCTTTATTCTTAATATTTTGTCAAAAGTTATCTAAAGCGTCAAGGATTAGAGCGATTGAATCGATCATCGTTCTTTTGGCGCTTTAATTTTGGAATAAATCAATTGATCATCCGATTTATAATCCGACTGATTGGTTTGTTAAAACAAAGTTTAATCAAAAATAGATAACATTATGTCAAATAACACAGGAAACGTATTAACCGCATTATTAACTGGAGCCGTTGTGGGTGCCGGAATAGGAATTTTATATGCTCCGGACAAAGGAAAGAAAACCAGAAAGAAAATTAAAAAAAGTGCCGTTAAGGCCAAAGACGATCTTGCACAAAGTCTTCACAACGCCAAGGATGAGTTCTCTAAAACGGCGGATGCCAAAAAAGTCGAATTTGAGGAAAAATTGGAGGATACCCTTTCCAATATGAGCTATAAGGCCGATGATATTTTAGTAGCATTGGAGAAAAAGCTGGAAGATCTTAGAGAAAAGAATGCCCAACTTCAAAAGTAATATATGGCATTCGAAGACATTAAAGAGCAAGTGGGCTATGTAGAGGATGGTGTGAAGAACTACCTAAAAAACAGCTTGGACCTATACAGACTGCAGAGTTTTAAGTCCATGATGAAAGGAATCACTATGGCCACAAAAGCATTGTTTATAGGTGGCTTTGCATCCATTGCCCTTTTGTTTTTATCGATAAGCGCTGCTTTTTGGTTGGGATCATGGACGGGCAATACCGCAACGGGCTTTTTAATTGTAGGATGCTTTTATGTACTGATAGGTATTGTTCTTTTTATTCTCAGAAAAAGGATAGAAAAGCCACTTTTAAAACGATTTTCTAAATTTTATTTTGATGAGTTATGATGCATACCGAATACACATCTTTTGAAGAAATAGATCGAGACCTTAAAATCCTAAAGTTACAAAGGCAGATACAAGAGGAAAAGGTAAAATTAGCGGTACAGAATACCAAAGAGGAATTTTACCCAGCCAATATATTGGGAGGTTTGGCCCCATTGTTCCAAAAAATCGCAATCTCTTTGGTGGCAAAAAAATTGCTTAGAAAGTTAGGTTAGAATTTGGTAACCAGCACAAAAAAGGCTCCCGATCGGGAGCCTTTTTTATTGTTCATTACAAAGAGTTATTCGGTTGTGCCCGAATCTTTTTCGTTTTGTTTACGTTTCATGGCCTCTCCGATTTGGTTACTTGCTGTAAAGGATGCTACCATATTGTTCAACATATCGCTACCCGCTTGAGGGGAGTTGGGCAATAGAATCAGGTTGGTGTCGGTTTCTTCACCAATGGCCTGCAAGGTATCGTAGTGTTGGGTAACAACGATCAATGCAGATGCTTCTTGGGAATTTATGCCCACTTTGTTCAATACTTCAACAGATTCTTCCAGTCCACGTGCAATTTCCCTGCGTTGGTCGGCTATACCTTGACCTTGCAAACGCTTACTTTCTGCTTCGGCCTTAGCTTTTTCCACTATAAGGATACGTTGGGCATCACCTTCAAACTGTGCTGCAATTTTCTCGCGCTCCGATGCATTTATTCGGTTCATTGCGGCTTTTACCTGCGCATCTGGATCAATGTCGGTAACGAGGGTCTTTATTATATCGTATCCATACTCGAGCATGGCATCTTGCAATTCTGATTTTACCGCGATGGCGATATCATCTTTTTTAACGAAAACGTCGTCCAGCTTCATTTTTGGAACTTCTGCACGCACAACATCAAAAACATAAGAGGTAATTTGATCATGCGGATATTCCAATTTATAGAATGCTTCGTATACTTTTTCTCTGATTACAACGTATTGCACGGACACCTTCAACTTTACAAAAACGTCGTCCAATGTTTTGGTCTCAACGATTACATCCAGCTGCTGGATCTTTAAGCTCAGTCTGCCGGCGATTCGATCAACAAGTGGGATTTTCATTTGTAATCCTGAATTACGGATACTCTGAAATCTACCAAAACGCTCAACAACAACAGCGGTCTGTTGCTTTACGATAAAGAAAAATTTGAATAAAATAATAAGCGCGACAAACGCAATAGGTATTAGTAAATAGTTGCCCATAGTGTTTAGATTTTATGTTAGAAATGGAAATTATAAAACTCGACCAATGTATTAGTAGTCAATTATTAAATATTGTTACAGTCCTTGAAAATCTAAAGTTGTTCAATGGCCGTACTTATGCGTTTTACACTTTCTTCTTTACCAATTAAAGCCATAATGTCGAATAGATGCGGCCCTTTCATATCTCCAACGATCACCAAACGCAGCGGAGGCATAACCTTACCGAACGAAAGCTCTTTTTGTCCTATCCAAGCCTTAACTTTTTCTTCTACAATGTTAGACTCAAAGTCGGTTATACCTTTTAGTATATCAATAACTCCCTTCATAATGTCCGGCGTATCCTCTTTCCATTGCTTTTTTACCGCTTTTTCGTTGTAAGTGGTGGGCGCCGTGAAGAAATAATCGGATAGTTCCCAAAAATCCTTCACAAATACAGCACGCTCTTTTATCGAAGAAACTACCTGTTTTATGTAACTAGAATTTGCTGAAATTCCTTTGGATTCAAGATCTACAGTAAATAGTTGGGCGAGTTCATCGTCGCTCTTTTTTTGTAGCCACTGTTGATTATACCAATTGTTTTTTTCTGGATCGAAACGCGCCCCCGACTTGTTTACACGTTCCAGCGAAAAAGCGTTTACCAATTCTTGTAGGCTGAATATTTCTTGTTCGGTTCCAGGGTTCCAACCGAGAAGCGCCAAAAAGTTGATCACCGCCTCGGGAAAAAAACCAGCTTCTTTATAACCCAAGGATTGGTTCCAGCTTAGTGGGAAAACAGGAAAACCTCCCTTTTCTCCATCACGCTTGCTTAATTTCCCTTTCCCTACTGGCTTCATGATCAATGGTAGGTGTGCAAATTCGGGTGCCTTCCAACCAAATGCATCATAAAGTAGTTGGTGCAACGCCAAAGAGGGCAACCATTCTTCACCACGGATCACATGGGAAATCTCCATTAGATGATCATCAACGATATTGGCTAAATGGTATGTGGGCATACCATCACTTTTAAACAAAACTTTGTCATCCAGAATATTGGTGTCTATTTTGATTTCACCTCTAATGCTATCGTTGAGAATGAGTTGTTGGTTCTCCGGCGATTTAAATCGAATAACATAATCCTCACCATTATCAATTTTTGATTTTACTTCTTCCGGGGATAGAGATAGGGAATTGGTCAGTTTTAGACGGTTATGCCAATTATAAATAAATGTTTTGCCTTTGGCCTCATGGTCTTTTCTGTGATGATCTAAGGTTTCCGGGGTATCAAAAGCGTAATAGGCTTTATCTTTTGCAATAAGATCAAGAGCATATTGTTTGTAGAGATGTTTTCGTTCACTTTGACGATATGGACCAAAAGCACCTTCTTTGCCTGGACCCTCATCAAAGGGAATTCCGGACCAGTGTAAGGAGTCTATAATATACTGTTCGGCACCCTCTACGAACCTGTTCTGATCGGTATCTTCTATACGAAGTATAAAATCACCATTGTTTTTTTTGGCGAACAAATAATTGAACAATGCGGTTCGCAGGCCTCCTATGTGAAGGGGGCCGGTGGGACTAGGTGCAAAACGGACACGTACTTTCTGACTCATAACAGTGTTGGATTTGCTCGCAAAGATACGTTCCCCCACACGAATTGGAAAGATTTTGGATGTTTGCTTTCTGTAGTTGGGATAATTGGAAAAGAGTAAGGTTTAACAAAATTTTTCTGTTGGTTTACTAAGGATCAGGTAATTTGGTAAGACAAATGCATTATTGTGAATGGATATCAGCACATATTAGATAAGTTAGAGGACTTCACTAAACGATTTTATACTAAAGAATTGATTAAAGGTTTGTTCTTGTTTTTAAGCTTGGGAACAATTTTTTGGTTTGTTGTTGTTGGATTTGAATACTGGCTCTGGTTGGATAATGCTTGGAGAATGGTGCTGTTCTGTGTTTTTATTTTGGTGGAGCTGTATTTATTGTACCGTTATATAGTGGTTCCTTTGCTTTATCTTTTTAAAATCCGAAATGGAATTGATACAAAAGACGCCTCTAAACTTATTGGGTCACATTTTCCAGAGGTAGGAGATAAACTCTATAATTTATTGGAACTATCGGATAACAATGAAAAAACAGAATTGTTGTTGGCAAGTATTGATCAAAGAGCCGAACAACTAAAGCCGGTACCCTTTACAAAAGCAGTGGATTATAGAGAAAGCTATAGGTATGCAAAATATGTGGTAATACCCCTGATGCTTTTAGTTTTTATTTGGTTAACAGGAGATTTGGTATCGTTTTTCAACTCCCATAAAAGGGTTGTGCAATACGACACCGCCTTTGAGAGACCTGCACCTTTTTCATTTGTTTTATTGAACAACACATTAGAGGTTATGGACAGCCAAGCCTTACTAATCCAGGTTAGAACGGTTGGCGAAGTTCGTCCCGATCAAGTGGAGATCGTTGTTAATAATGAGCCGTTGTTAATGCAGAAAAAGAACGATTTTTATGAATATACTTTTCAAGCGCCAGTATTAAATTCAAAGTTCTATTTTTCCGCTAATGGATGGAATTCCAGAACATACACTGTAAATAGTTATAGGACTCCAACATTGGTGGATTTTACGTTGGAGTTGGATTTTCCAAAATATTTAAACCGGGTGTCTGAGAAGGTTAGTGGTACTGGGAATGCTGATATCCCGGAAGGCACCAAGGTGACATGGAATATTTTAGGAAACTATGTTGAAGACATAAAGATGATAGCTATGGATACAGTCCTTGCTTTTCAAAAAGATGGTGATCTATTTAATATTGATAGAAAAATATTTAACGATTATGATTATGAGCTGCGTACATCCAATGGGAGGGTTAAAGATTTTGAAAAACTCTCGTATCGTTTAAACGTGGTCAAAGATCAAAAAGCTACGGTACAAGTAGATCAAGTATTGGATTCATTGAACCCGAACGAATCATATTTTATTGGGGAAGCGGCCGATGATCATGGGATAAGTGATATTCGTTTGGTGGTTTACCCAACGGATGATTTAGAAAACCAGCAACGCTTGTCTTTGGAAAAGCCAAATAGCAATGTATATCAGTTTTACTACACTTTTCCTTCTGGATTGGCATTGGAAAGTGGTAAACAGTACAAGCTGTTTTTCGAAATTGTTGATAATGATGGAATTAGAGGCGGCAAGGTGACAAAAAGTGCTACGTTTAATGCCACTATATATAGTGATAAAGAGTTGATAGACAGGGAGATGGAGCATCAGAGCACTACTTTGAAAAAGTTGGATAATACATTGGAAGAATATAAGAAACAAGAAGATAAACTGTCCGAGATTTCCAATTTACAAAAGGAGGAAAAGGCGCTTAATTATGAAGAGAAAAACCATATAAAGAATTTTTTGAACAAGCAAAAACAACAGGAAGAGCTGATGCAAAAATTCAGCAATGATTTGAACAAAAGTATAGAGAGAAGTTCGCAGGATACTGAGCTTAAAAAAATGCTTCAGGAACGTTTGGAACGACAAGAGGCAGAGGCTAAGAAGAATGCCGAGCTTTTGGAAGAATTAAATAAAATCGTTGAAAAATTAGAAAAGGAAGAGTTTCAGAACAGGCTGGAGGAGCTAGGTAAAAATCAAAGTAAGAATACAAGGAACCTCGAACAGATCTTGGAATTGACCAAAAAGTACTACGTTACTGAGAAAGCCAATCAAATAGCCAATAATCTTGAACAACTAGCTAAGAAGCAAGAAATATTGTCGGAATTAAAATTGGGTCAGGATTTTAGTGACAATGAGCAGAACAAATTAAATGATGAATTTAAGGAGCTGGAAAACGAGATACGAGACCTGGAGAAGGACAATGATAAGCTTCAAAAACCATTGGACTTAGGTACGGATAAGAAAAAGACAGATGCTATAAAACAGGATCAAGAGGAGGCGCTAGATGAAATTAATAAGCATCAAGGCTTGGAAGAATCTTCTCAAACGGAAGAGAGACAACAAGCTGGAAGCAACGCTTCCAAAAAGCAAAAGTCCGCAGCCCAGAAAATGAATGAAATGAGCCAGTCCATGAAATCCAGCGCCAGTTCCGCCGGAGGTGAAACAGATGCTGAGGACGCAGAAATGATAAGGCAAATATTGGATAATTTGGTAACATTTTCTTTTCAACAAGAAAATTTATACGATAACATTCAGAATGCCGATGTTGACATTTCTCAATTTTCAAGAACAGTAAAAAACCAACAAAACTTACGTAGGTTGTTCGAACATGTGGATGATAGTCTATTTGCGCTTTCACTGCGCAGGGCTGAATTGTCTGAATTTGTCAATGAGCAAATAACCGAAGTGTATTATAACATAGACAAATCATTGGAAAGTATAGCCGAAAATCAGATTTATCAAGGAGCATCTTATCAGCAATATGTTATTAACGCCACAAATGCATTGGCTGATTTTTTGGCCAATGTGCTGGATAATATGCAACAAAACATGCAACCCGGACAGGGTAAGGGGTCTGGTCAGGATTTTCAATTACCGGATATCATTCAAGGGCAAAAGGATATCCAGGAAAAAATGAACGGGAGTGGTAAACAGGGACAACAATCCCAAGGTGAAGGCCAGGAGCCCGGTAAGAATAGTGGCGGTCAAGAAGAGGGGAATACTGGCGGCCAAGGTAGTGGAAACAAAGGAGAGAAAGGAGAATCTGGTTCTACGGGAAGTTCTGATAGGAAAGAGCAAAAAGGCGAGCAAGAGGGAGGCAATGGTATTGGTGAAATGGACTTGAACGAGGTTTACGAAATTTATAAGGAACAGCAATATTTAAGGGAAAAGTTGGAACAGCAATTAGAGGATATGTTACAAGAATCTGATAAAAATCTCGCTAAAAAGCTGGTTCAATTAATGGAAGAATTTGAAAATGACCTGCTGCAGAACGGTATTACGGAACGCACCCAGAGCAAGGCGAACAACATTCAACATCAATTGATGAAACTCGAAAATGCGGCTATGGAGCAAGGTAAGAAAAAAGAAAGGGAAAGTAGTACTAACATTAAAAGATTCGATAACCCCATTACTACACGACCGGAGCTCCTTCGGGATTATAGAAATAGCATTGAAATATTAAATAGACAAGCACTACCTTTGCGCCAAAATTTTGAAAAGAAGGTAAAGGTTTATTTCGATAATGATTGATTTTCATTTTAAAAGTGATTTTGTTTTAGAGAACGAACCCAAGTATTCAGATTGGATAACTAGGGTAGTTGATTCAGAAAATTATTCGGTGGGTCAGATCGATTATATTTTCTGCACAGATGATTACTTGTTACAATTGAACAAGGAGTACTTGAATCACGACACGTTAACGGACATCATTACTTTCGATTATACAGGTGGATCGGTTATTTCTGGCGATGTTTTTATTTCTACCGAGCGCGTTGAGGAGAACGCTAAAAAGTTTAAGGAAGATTTTTTGGATGAGCTACGCAGAATAATGAGCCATGGGGTGTTGCACCTTACTGGATATAAAGATAAAACGGTTGCCGAAAAAGAGTTGATGCGTAAAAAGGAAGATGAAAAAATTAAAATGTTCCACGTGGAACCATAGCTATGTTTGAAAAGGAATATGACGTAATTGTTGTTGGCGGAGGACACGCTGGGGCGGAGGCTACCGCTGCCGCCGCGAATATGGGCTCAAGCACTTTGTTGGTCACTATGAACCTACAAACGATTGGGCAAATGTCGTGCAACCCTGCAATGGGAGGAATTGCAAAAGGTCAAATTGTTCGAGAAATAGATGCATTGGGCGGATATAGCGGCATCATCACGGACAAGTCGGCCATTCAATTTAAAATGTTGAACAAATCCAAAGGCCCCGCTATGTGGAGTCCAAGGGCACAGAACGATAGAATGCGGTTTGCTGAGGAATGGCGCATGGCTTTGGAGAATACACCAAATGCCGATTTTTATCAGGAAATGGTAAATGGTTTGTTGATTGAAGGCGATAAAGTAGTGGGCGTAAAAACAAGTCTTGGGCTCGAAATTAGAGGCAAGGCGGTTGTCTTGACCAATGGAACTTTTTTAAATGGGTTGATTCACATCGGGGAAAAACAATTGGGAGGAGGAAGAGCTGGCGAGAAAGCAGCGACAGGTATTACTGAACAGTTAGTTGACCTTGGTTTCGATAGTGGACGAATGAAAACGGGAACACCGCCAAGAGTGGATGGCAGGACCTTGGATTATTCTAAAATGATTCCCCAGCCTGGAGATGCACAGCCAGAAAAATTCTCGTATTTAAACACACCGGTTCTTACTGAACAGAGAGATTGTTACATGACGCATACGAGTAAATTGGTTCACGATTTATTGCGAGAAGGGTTTGAAAGGTCTCCAATGTTCAATGGTAGGATTAAAAGTATAGGGCCCAGATATTGCCCCTCTATTGAGGACAAGATCAATCGTTTTGCAGATAAAGATTCTCATCAAATATTTGTTGAGCCCGAGGGTTGGAACACAGTGGAGGTTTATGTAAATGGCTTCTCAACCTCATTGCCAGAAGATGTTCAATATAAAGCTTTAAAATCCGTAAAGGGATTCGAGCATGTAAAGTTTTTTAGACCTGGTTACGCAATCGAGTACGATTATTTTCCTCCAACGCAATTAAAGCATACCCTAGAAACCAAGTTGGTGAACAACCTTTATTTTGCAGGACAAATTAATGGCACAACTGGCTATGAAGAGGCGGCTTCCCAAGGGTTAATGGCCGGTATAAATGCCCATCTTAAAATTAACGAAAAGGAACCTTTTGTACTTAAAAGAGATGAGGCATATATTGGGGTTTTAGTCGATGATTTGATTACCAAAGGGACGGAGGAACCTTATCGTATGTTCACATCAAGGGCGGAATATAGAACATTGCTACGCCAAGACAACGCAGATTTACGCTTAACACCAAAAGGATATCAAATCGGTTTAGTTAAAGAAGAACGGGTAAACAGGATGGAAGAAAAAATGAAAAAGTCTGAGGCTTTTGTTCATTTTTTTAAAAAAACCAGTTTCAATACGGAAGAAATCAACCCCATTTTAGAAGGGCTCGATTCATCCTTGGTAAAGCAGTCGGATAAACTATTCAAGGTGTTTTCAAGACCAAAGGTTACTATGGATCACATGCTTCAATTGGATGCTGTCGCACAATTTGTGAAGGAAAACGAGCTCGATTCCGAAGTGCTGGAGCAAGCAGAGATCCAAGTAAAATATTCCGGTTATATAGAGAAAGAAAAGACAAACGCTGATAAACTTCAGAGGTTGGAAAATGTCCGAATTCCGGATAATTTCGATTATTCAAAATTAAAATCACTTTCGTATGAGGCAAGAGAAAAGCTGGAGAATATTCGCCCGGCAACCATTTCACAAGCTTCACGTATAAGTGGTGTTTCTCCTTCCGATATAAGCGTACTTTTAGTCTTTTTGGGGCGATAAGGAGCCAAACTGTTCCACGTGGAACAACTATTATCTTTTTGGACGGATGTAATTGGCTCAATTTTTGATTTGTATTTGCAAATCAACTTGTAAAATGAAACAGCATCTACTTCTTGCGTTAGCGGTTATGTTTTTGCATTCATGTATACCACTGCGTATTGCCCCCACTATAAAAGACTATAAAATAACCCAAGGGAAAAAGTTTAAAAGGGGACTGCCCAAGAAAACAGTTTTTGTTTTCGAAGACCCAAAAGATGCCGACGAGTTTTACCATTATGTAAACACAAAATATCAACTGGACGATTATTACGTGGATGTGCAAGTACCATTTACAATCAATGACCAAACCTTTTATTTTTCATTTTACGAAGTCGAGATTCCGACCAAAACCATAAACCTGGTTCCTTTGGCGTTGGATGTGGCATTAAGCCGAGCGGCCGATATGGATCCCATGTTTGAGGATGTCCATGCTACACGAATAGGAAATTGGTACATAGCCATAGAAATATTCAGTGCAACAGAAGAAGATTGTTTATCGTTCGATTCAGTTTCAAGAGAATTGGTTTTGTCCTATCTTCGGGATTTGAAGAAAGAATATTTGGCCACCGATAATTATAATGAGCTTGTTTTTAAAAACTAAAGACTTTTCTGTTTCAGGCGAAGAATTTGAACTACATCATGATCAAGACCTGGATATGTTGGTTACTAAACCACAACCCGAAAGCCTTGACTTATATTACGAAAGTGAGGACTATATATCGCATACCGATGCCCAAAATACTTTTACAGATAGATTGTACCAGGTTGTTAAGCGCAGAAATTTACAAAGTAAAGTTCAAGTAATTGATAATCAGGTAAATAAACAAATAAATCTACTTGATATTGGTGCAGGAACAGGAGATTTTGTGCTTACGGCAAAGAAACATGGATTTGAAGCCTTTGGGGTGGAGCCTAACAACAAGGCTAGAGAACTAGCTCTAAAAAAAGGTGTGGGGCTAAGCGCCAAAATAGAAGAGATAAACACTAATAGTTTCCAAGCCATCACCCTTTGGCACGTACTAGAGCATTTACCGGATTTGGAAAAAGATATTAAAACTTTGGTGGGTCTTTTGGAAGAGGACGGCGTAATGGTAATCGCTGTCCCAAATTTTAAATCGTATGATGCAAACCATTATGGGTCGTTTTGGGCCGGTTACGATGTTCCCAGGCACCTTTGGCATTTTTCAAAAACAGCGATCGCCAAAATATTTGCTGCACATCAAATGGAAGTGGTAAAGATTAGACCCATGCTCTTCGATGCATTTTACGTTTCCATGCTTTCAGAAAAATACAAAGGCAACAAGCTTTATCTGATCAAAGCCTTTTTTATTGGACTATGGTCAAATTTAAGTGCCATCTTCACCAAAGAACACTCTTCACTGATTTATATTCTCAAAAAGAAGCAATAAGCCGTTTTAAGCCTTTTGGACAGCTCATTTCACACCAAATAGGGCAATTACATTGGCCAAAAAAGAAACGCTTTCAGAGAGCCGTTTCTGAACGCATAAAACATAAGGGAGGTCAATAGAAATCGAAACTATAAATAAGAAAAGCTTATAGTTCCAATTTTAACTTTTTAGAACGTTCCAACTTAATTATCCCTATTTGAAAACCTTTTCTATTTTTGCCATCTATAAAAACTTAATGATGAAAAAATTACTAGTGCTTGTAATTGCCATAACCGCCATGGCATGTCAGCAGAACAAAATCGCATTTGTGGATAGTGTACGAATCATGGACGAGTATCAAGAGAAAGTAGATGTTGAGGCCAGGTTCAAAACCAAAGCGGATGCCATGGGCAAAAAAAGAGATAGTATTTCACAAGCTTTTCAATTGGAATTGCAACAGTTTCAGACCAAGGCGCAGAAAATGTCACAGAAAAATGCACAAGAGGAATACGCACAACTACAACAGCGTGGGCAATTTGTTGGTCAACAGTTGCAACAAGAAGAGCAGCAGTTACAGCAATCCAGTCAGGCAGAGATGGACAGCTTGGTAAAAAAGGTGAAAAAAGAAATAAAAGCCTATGGCGAGGCAAATGGTTACACGTACATCCTTGGAGGTGGCGACGGGGGCTCCGTTATTTATGGGGACGAAACAAATGACGTTACCGATGCCATTCTAAAAATATTGAACGATAAATACGAAAAATAAAATTATAGTTCAGTTGTACACCAGCCCGCTTTTAAGAGCGGGCTTTTTGTTTTTGTGCGATTGATTTTTTAAATGATGTGAATAAAAAAGCACCGAACCCAAGTTCAACCACGGCACCACTAAGTGCTGAAAGGCCGGGAGATGCGTTTAGGAAAAACAACCCAAAGGCAATAGCTCCCAAAAGCCCGCCCAATATCCAATATATCTTAATCCCGTAAAGCGTGGTAAAGGTCAAATACCTTCCACCAATGATCAAAAGCATACCTTGAAAAAACCACGCATGCTCTTGTAGAGATAGCAACAATGCCAGAGGAATGCACATGAGCATAAAAAATGTACCCTCCATGGCCAGTTTTCCCAATGCATTTTGATTGGAATGTTTACCAGGAACACCGGTTAACCTAGCCAACAACAATCCTAAAGGATGAATAAGCATGCCGCCGAAAAAAAGCGTCCAAACCGCAGTTTGGCCATTGACCAAAAACGCCACTGATCCAGAAACAAGCCAAACCAATCCGGATGACAATACACCCAACGCCCCATAACCGTAACCCTTGCGAAGGTCGGATTGGGCAACATTAATATGGTTTAGGTCTTGCGTATTGGAATTGTTATTTGCTGTGTCCATATAAAAATGGGGTTAGTTTTTTAAAAAGATTAACCAAACAAAATAATGAAACTTAGGCTAAACACGCGTATAAACTTCTTCAAATGGAATACGCATGCGATCGCCCCATACTCCGCCTTCTGCACGAATGCCACATGAGATAATCATGTTGATCTGTGCTCCATGGGGCAATTTTAAAATGCGTTTTGCCCGTTTGCTATCAAAACCCTCCATGGGACAGGTATCATATCCTTTGGAAGACATGGCCAGCATAAAGGTTTGGGCGGCCAGTGCACATGTTTTATGTACAACTACATTCATATCGCTTTCGGATACTTGGTAAACCATAGGTCGGAACAACCCGACTATGTTTACCATAATTTTTCTGATAACTCCAAGCACACCAAAAAAACGAGCATATAAAAATGGCATTACCCTTCCATAATACAGCTGCCATCTCTTTATGCGGGCCTCCTGTTTCTCTCTTGGGCTATTCTTTTGGACATTTTTGGTTTCTAGTTTTAGCATATCTCTTTCCCTTGTCCGATGAAGATCTTGGCGTGTAACAAAAACCACTAATTGTTGGGCTGTTGTGGCCGCCTGTTGGTCCAAACAAGCCACCGAAAGTTTTTTAAGCACCTCGGGATTTGTGATATGGTAAAACTCCCAAAGCTGCATATTGGAACTATTGGGTGCCAAAGTGGCCATTTGGAGGCAATGTTTCACGACCTCTTCATCAATGGACTCTTCTTTATAATTTCTGACGGAGCGACGATGGATTACGGCTTCTTCAAATGTCATTGGGGTGGTGGATTAAGTAGAGTTGATTAAAATTAAAAACGAAAGTCAAACGATTTCGTATGGGGAACCAAAGAGTTCTTGCAGCCCATATGAATTTCCGTTTAGGGTCATTCTTAATCATATATGGGAGCGTGCTCCAAACGTGTCTTACTGCATTAAAAACACTAAAAATAGGGTAGGTATCAAGTACACAACAATAGTTTGGGCACCTACGTAATCTTTGGCGACCCTCTGACCCAATAACAACATCAGCAAGGTAATTCCCGACAGAATGGCGCCGTAAAAGCCATAACTGCTCTCACCATCAACAATAAATTGAAAAGCGCCGACACCGGCCAGTATTCCCGATAACATTTCCAATACCAAAACAATTCCCAGAAGTCCTGGGACCATTCCCCTAAAAATAGATTTGGAAAAATGACCGGTCAACCAATCCAAATTGCCTTTCCAATCTAAAATTTTATCTATTCCACTTTGCAAAAATGTAATTGTCAAAAACAATAATAAGAGGATTTCTGTGGCGTTCGCGAATACATTGTTCATAAACTATATTTTAAATTAGGCGGCCTTGGCGTGCAAAAGCCTTGTAAGTTTTATGGACAGGTCCGTAAAGATCAATTTGGAATTTCCGTTACGTTCCACGTGAAAAATAGCCTGTTCCAACTCCTTTACAATATCCAAAATATTGTTTTCATGTACAAAAGGAGCAAATTTGTTGAGGTCAAAGCCCTCCATATGTATTTTCGCATGTACCAGTTCCGTGGCGCTATAATTTAGCAAAAGTGCTTGGCGCATCATGGTGAGACAGTAATTCAAAAACTTCTTTTGCACCTCACGTCCCGTTTTGGCCACCTCGTCGCTCCACAAGATCAGTTCCTGTACCGCAGCTTTGTTACCTTTGGCCTTAAATGCGCTGCGCACCCATTGTACAAACCATCTTTCGAAAACCAAATCCTCGGAATCCTTGTTCAATAGATCCAAAGCTTTATTAAAATTCCCGTTTGCCTCCAAGGCAATGGTCAACGCTTCGGTCTGGTCCACACCTTTTAGGAGGAGCGCATCGGTAATCGCTTGTTCCGCAAGTGGGGGAAAATTCAAAATTTGACAACGGGATCTGATCGTGTTTATGATTTGTTCTTCATCTTCGGCCAAAAGGAGCAAAATGGTTTTGTTCGGAGGCTCCTCGATCAATTTTAGCAGTTTGTTCGCAGCGGAGACATTCATTTTTTCCGCCATCCAGACAATCAAGATCTTATATCCGCCCTCATAAGACTTTAACGATAGCTTTTTAACCATGTCCTGGGCTTCGTCCACCCCGATTTGGCCCTGTTTTTTTTCAATGCCGATATGCCGGTACCAGTCGAACAGGTTTCCATATGGTTGCTCTTTTACAAATTGGCGCCACTCTTCCAAATAATGGTCGCTTACCGCATGCGATTTTATCTTGTCCGAATTGGAAACGGGAAAAGCAAAATGAAGATCGGGATGCGACAATGAGTTGCATTTGGTATTGCAATCGGTATGTCCTCCTTCATTTTCGCCACCGATGTTGCCACACAACAGATACTGGGCATAGGCAATTGCCATGGGCAGAACGCCGGAACCCTCTGGCCCCACAAATAATTGAGCATGCGCCACCCTTCCGGTTTCAGCTGTGGTCACCAAATGGTTTTTGATGTGCTCTAAGCCTAAAACATTTTTAAAAAGCATATCCCAAAGATACATTTTTAACGGCTGAAGTTTCCCTAAGGAAAACAGGGTATCCCAAAGAAGGTTTAACAGAATTCAACGAAAAGGTTAAATCCACTGAAACTTTTAAATATTAGTCCGGATGAATAGCCGAAAAAGCAGGAAATCTTTACTTTTGAAATTCTCAAAAAAGGACACACAGATGAAAACGATAGACGATTTTAATTTTGAAGGAAAAAAAGCATTGATACGAGTAGATTTCAACGTGCCGTTGGATGGCGATTTCAATGTAACCGATACCAGCCGGATCGATGCTGCAAAACCCACCATACTAAAAGTTTTGGAAGATGGCGGGTCTGCGGTCTTAATGAGCCATTTGGGCCGGCCAAAAGGAAAAGCAAATCCGGATATGTCGCTATCGCATATCGCCGAAACCGTATCCGATATTATCGGGGTACAGGTGAAATTTGTGGAGGATTGTGTTGGAAACAAAGCGGATGAAGCCGTAGCAGGGTTAAAAAGCGGCGAGGTTCTTTTGCTGGAAAACCTAAGGTTTTATGCTGAGGAAGAAGCTGGAGACGAATCGTTTGCCGAACAGTTGTCCAAACACGGGGATGTTTATGTGAACGATGCTTTTGGAACAGCTCATAGAGCCCATGCCTCTACAACAATAGTAGCCAAGTTTTTCCCCGAAAACAAGTGTTTCGGATATTTGTTGGCCAAAGAAATAAAAGCAATAGACAAGGTGATGGAAACCGGGGAAAAACCAGTAACCGCAATCTTGGGCGGCGCTAAAGTTTCTTCCAAAATCACCATTATAGAGAATATTCTGGACAAGGTGGACAATTTGATCATCGGAGGGGGTATGACCTACACTTTTATAAAAGCCCAAGGGGGTAAAGTCGGGGACTCCATCTGCGAGGATGACAAAATGGATTTGGCGCTCGATATTCTAAAACAGGCAAAAGCCAAGAACGTTCAGGTATATTTACCGGTAGATGTTCTGGCCGCCAATGATTTTGATAATGCCGCCGACACCCAATTTGTGGAGGTAAACGAAATTCCGGATGGATGGCAAGGCTTGGATGCCGGACCTAAAACCCTTGAAATTTTCAAACAAGTAATTTTTGCTTCCAAAACAATTCTTTGGAACGGACCCGTTGGAGTTTTCGAAATGGAAAACTTCGCCAAAGGAACCATAGCCGTTGGCAACTATATAGACAAAGCCACTCAAAATGGAGCGTTCTCGCTAGTTGGCGGAGGTGATTCCGTAGCCGCCGTAAAACAGTTTGGTTTCGAGGACAAAGTGAGCTATGTTTCTACAGGTGGTGGGGCCATGTTGGAAAGCTTGGAGGGCAAGACCTTGCCCGGAATTGCTGCAATAATAGGCTAAGTCTCACGTTTTGAGATATTGGGGAAACGTTAAAAGAAAGAGAATTTTATCTCTTGGCTTTACTATTTCAGAAAAAAAAGCCAATTTAGTTCGCCCCAAAAAAATCAAACCTTGTCCAAATGAACCAGAAAATTAAAAAAGCTGTTTTTGCGGCCATTCTTTGCGCAGCTTCGAATATGGTGGCACAGCAAGTGGATGATCAGCAGAATGTTGATGGAGATTCAACTAAGGATCAGGAGAGTGAAAATGCCACTATTGCCGTATCAAACATCAAAATAGATGGGCAATTGATGGCTCTTGAAACGCAAGAGGACGGCAAATTTAGACTGCGCGATCTGGAAGAGGCATGGAGATACGATAGCCTTTGGCTCAAAGAGCTTCACAGTAACGCTGAGCTATTCAGTGATATGTTGTTGGAAATCCAAAGTGCACCGGAACAAGAGCCGGCTGTTTTACTGGATTTGCCCACCGATACACTAAAGGCCCGTTTAGCCCGAATGGATGAAAAAACACCCTTCAACATCTCATATAACCCATCGTTGGAAAGCGTTATCAAATCCTTTTTAACACGAAGGAGGGACTTAATGCAACGGATGATGACCGCCAGTCAATTTTATTTTCCACTGTTTGAACAAGAACTGGACAACCAGAACATTCCTTTGGAAATAAAATATTTGGCAATTGTTGAGTCCGCACTCAATCCCAAGGCAAGGTCCAGGGTTGGGGCAAAGGGCCTGTGGCAATTTA
The DNA here is from genome assembly GCF_056160185.1 of Flagellimonas sp. ABD4_174. Classification (NCBI taxonomy): domain Bacteria; kingdom Pseudomonadati; phylum Bacteroidota; class Flavobacteriia; order Flavobacteriales; family Flavobacteriaceae; genus Flagellimonas; species Flagellimonas sp. ABD4_174. The sequence goes on along the minus strand of NZ_JBSWWP010000001.1, from coordinate 389,943 downwards.
TGTACAGCACCGGAAAAATGTACGGGCTGGATGTGAGCAGTTATGTTGATGAGAGGCATGATCCGATCATGGCCACCAAAGCGGCGAGCAAGTACTTGTCCAGATTGTATGATATTTTCGGGGATTGGGATTTGGCCCTTGCGGCCTATAACTCGGGACCCGGAAATGTAAATAAGGCCATAAGGCGCTCCGGGGGATATGAGAACTATTGGAACATCCGACCGTTTCTTCCACGTGAAACAGCAGGATACCTCCCTGCATTTTTGGCTACCATGTACATTTTTGAATATGCGGAGGAACATGGGCTACAATATAAAAGAGCAGAACGCGCTTATTTTGAAACCGACACGGTTCATGTAAAAAACCTGATTACGTTTGATCAAATATCCAAATTGGTGGATATAGGTAAAGAGGAGCTGGAAATGTTGAACCCGGCATATAAATTGAATATTATCCCAAAAATCGAAGGGAAGAATTATGCACTCCGTCTGCCGGTTTCAAAAATTGGAAAATTTGTCTCCAACGAGGAAGAAATCTATGCCTATGCCAAAAAGGAATTGGATTCCATGGAGAAACCATTGCCCAGTATGATCAAGGCACAGGATCAAATAAGATATCGTGTAAAAAGCGGGGATTATCTGGGCAAGATAGCGGAGCGCTATGGGGTTGGTGTAAGCCAAATAAAAAGATGGAACGGACTTAGGAGCAATAATTTAAGGGTCGGACAGCGCTTAACTATTTTTCCAAGAAAACCGTATATCGCTAAAAAAAGCAGCAATAGCAGTAGTTCCAAGTCAAATGGAAAGGTAGCGGACGGCTCAAAAATCCACACAGTAAGATCTGGGGATTCCCTTTGGACCATTTCGAAAAAATACCCCGGTGTTTCCATCGAAAATTTGCGAGAATGGAACGGTATTAGCGGTAATAATCTAAAACCGGGCACAAAACTAAAATTGTGCGATTGTTCTTCGTAAATTTAACACAAGATGAAAAAATTAGGAACACTATTTATTGTCACCGTATTGCTGGCATTGGGAGCTTGTAACAGCTCGGGATCAAAAGAAAGGTTTTTACCGCCATCCACAGGAGGGATCAACTCCTTAATGGTAGTTATGGATACTGAACTCTGGCGAGGCCCAGTAGGCGAAAAAATAAGGGAAGAGTTTGCGGCCCAGATTGTAGGATTACCGCAAATAGAACCAAAGTTCAGCCTAACCCAGATACCGCCAAAAGTGTTTAAGGGAACAACCACCCATTCCCGATCACTGTTGTATGTGGAGCAAGACTCTACCTCCTTGGCCCACATTAAAAACGATGCATATTCAAAACCTCAAAAAGTGGCCGTTGTAACCGGGCCTACAGAAGAGGTGTTGATTAAAAACCTGGATTCGTTGGCCGATAGGGCAATAAAAGAATTCAAAGCAAACGAGATTGCCGAGGCCCAGAAGCGCTTTGAGCGTTCCTTGAGCAAGGACAAAGCACTGGAAGAAGAGTTCGGAATACAACTTAACGTGCCCTCGCTTTACAAAGTGGGCAGAAGGGAAAACAAATTTGTTTGGATGGACATTCAAATCCCAAAAGGAACCATGAACATTATTGCTTATGAGATGCCATGGGACTATTTTAATAACGACTCTACCTTTGTGGAGGATATTGTAAGAATGAGGGATTCCATTGGAAAAAGCTTTATTCCCGGCCCGTATGAAAACACGTATATGATTACGGAAAAAGCTTTTGCCCCTTATGTTTTTCCTGCAGAAATAGGTGGCAAAAAAGCGGCTGAGGTAAAAGGCGTTTGGGAAATACACGGTTACCCAATGGCGGGTCCGTTCTTAACCTACATCATCAACGATAAGGAGAACGATAGAAAAATGATTATCGAGGGATTCACTTTTGCTCCGTCCGAAGCAAAAAGAGACTACATGTTCGAGCTGGAAGCCATTTTAAAGACCATAAAGTTTGATTCCGATCCTCCAAAAGGATAGGAACAACCAAATTCAAATATCAAAAAAGCCCAGTGCACATTGCCTGGGCTTTTTCGTTCTTTAAAACTTAGGTTGATTAATCAAACGCAAAGCCTGTTGCTATCCTGTAAATAAAGGCATAAAGCACAATAAAGAACATGACAAAGCTGAACCAGGCAAATATTTTAAAGTATTTTTCCACGATGATGTGCCCCAAGTTGCGGAACGCATCCATATAGATTTCTTTGACGAGTACTAATTTTTTCATAAGCTTGATTTTAAGATTTAAAGACATGTCAAAGATTCGACTACGAAGATGAGAACCGAAAACAAAGGGATGAAACGCAGGAAAAAAGGGGTGAATGCTGTTGTGAAAAGTGTTAAATCCGTAAGATTGTGTTTTTGATCGATAAACTACATATTGCCCTGATCGGTTATACGATCAATTTCACCGACAAACAGTAGAAGTTCTGTGTTTTTAAGTCGGATAAACACAGTTTTAAGGCCTGTAAGAGCTTATTCGGCAATTAGGATAAATTCCGACCTTCTGTTTAAACGGTGCTGACCAGGAGGACAGGATTGGCTATCTCCACAATTGTTCAATAAACGGTCTTCACCAAATCCAGAGGTGCTAATAATTCGGCTCGGGTCTATACCTTGCGAAACCATATAATCTTTGGTAGACTTGGCCCGCTTCTCGGAAAGATATTTATTGTAAGCCTTGGAACCAATAGCATCGGTATGGGATTCAATCTTTAAGGATAGCCCTTTGTTCGATTTTAGCACAGTAATCAGTTTATCTAATTCTTGTGCGGAACTCGGGGTTATTTCGTAGCTATCAAAGCTGAAATAAACATTGTTGGGTTCAAATGTTTTAACAATGGCCTCTGCAGCGGATTGTTTGATCTCTGCCTTCAGCTTTTGGGTCACCACTATATTTTTGTTATCGGCGGTTTGTATCGCAAGACTATCGTTTAGGTACCCCTCCTTTTTCGCCACCACCATATAATTGGTAGTTGGGTTTAGGTTGGGAAAAGAATAGTGACCCATTTCATCTACGGTTGTTTCATTTATCATTCTATTTCCTTGCAAAAGTAATACGGTAGCGCTAGGCAACGCTTCACCTGAATCCAGATCTTCCACAACCCCTGTGATTGCATTTAGGTTTGGAGTGTAGGCAAAGGAATAAATATCGTCATCACCTTTGCCTCCTTTTCGGTTAGATGCAAAATAGCCCTTCCCGCTAGAGGCGTCCACGATATACGAAAAATCGTCCCTATTACTGTTTATAGGCTCGCCCAAATTCATCGCGCCTGCAAAAGTCTCATCGGAACCATCGGATTTGTAAACATCTAGCCCGCCATATCCCATTGGTCTGTTGGACGAGAAATAAAGACTGTTTTCCGTTACGTACGGAAACATTTCCTTTGCATCTGAATTGATTGCCCTACCCAGGTTTTTGGGCTCGGAAAATGCACCATTTTCTAGAATATCCACCACATAGATGTCCGTTTCGCCAAAACCGCCGGGCATATCGGAAACAAAATACAGTTTTTTGCCATCAGGACTTACCGTAGGGTGTCCCGTTGAATAGTCCTCACTATTAAAGGGAAGTTCTTCTGCGCTGGTCCATTGGCCATCTATGTTTTGTGAGCGATAGATCTTGAGGTGGTTAATACCATTTTTACCTCGCTTCAATCGTTTACCATAGTTGTTTCTGGTAAAATAGATGGTTTTTTGGTCGGGAGAAAAGGCAGATGATGCCTCATGGTATTTTGTGTTGATTTTCTTGGAAAACTTTTTGGGCGGCAATAGATCACCATCATCATTTTTCTTTTTCGATACATATAGATCAAGAAAAGGCTGGTTGGTCCAGCGATAACGACGTGTGGTCAAAATGGAAGAATCTTTTGCGGAAGCATAAACGATATCCGAATCATTATGGAACATGGGCGAAAAATCGGAATACTTGGAGTTGATATCCAAATTCTTGATCGTCACTTGTGTTGCGCCTTTCCAAGTATTGGTGTTTAACGATTCCAGTTCGTTCAGGGGCTCGTCCCTTTTTTGCCTCAATATTTTGGTCAAAGCTGCCGCTCTACGATATTTTCCCGTTCCCTTTAGGGTTTGGGTATATTTATAAAAGGTGTCTGTATTTATTTCATCTTCGTATAATCTGTACAGCTCGTTGTACCACTTGTACGATTTTTCCAGATTACCGGTATAATAATGGGAATCGCCAGCTTTGGAAAGTATTTCGTAGGTGTGCTTTGTGTCGGTTTTTTCGAGGACAATATCAAAAATGTGGGCAGCTTCGGCATACCACATTTTATTAAAGTACGCATTGCCCCTTTGGACCAGTTTTTCGGCCACTCCCTTTTTACCAAGGTAATTATTGAGCTTTTTATTATTGAGCCCGTCGAGGTATTTTACAAACTCACTTTGGGATTCATCGCTATTGTTGCCCATCAGTTTATCGGACAACAAAGTATCCTCTCCAATATTGGAAAGGGCAAGCTCCTGGGCATTTGACCCTAGGAAGCATGAGAAGAAAAAAAGCAAGATCAATCTTTTCATTACCACTCCGTCTGCACAAATGAGCAAAAAAGGCTCGTTTGGAGGTTAAGCATGCAAGCCTAACAGTTTAGTTGTAACCGCTAAAATAGGATAAGGTAATTGGGGGGATAATTTTTTGTTGTGAAAGGCTGGAATATCGACATTGAAACCTTAAAATATGTGGTCGTTGGTCGAAAACCAATTAAAAACCAGTGCGTTTCAACGCCCAAAAAATCCGTTTAGGAATTAGATTCGTTTTTTCCGCCTTCCAGTTTCTCGTCTTCTTTGGTCGCGTCCTTAAATTCTTTGATGCCGCTACCAAGCCCTCTCATAAGTTCCGGAATTTTTCTGCCTCCGAAAAGCAAAACTACCACGGCAACAATCAGTACAATCTGCCAAGGGCCCAACATTCCAAGTAATATAGTTTGAGCAATCATATCTTTAAAAACCTTTAATTTAGAAAGGTAAAGGTACTAAAAAGAAGTGGAAGAGAATATTCGATTAACGAAATTTAGGATTTAAAACTGATTTTTAGACTTGTAAGCAGCGTAGCTTTTTAAAAAGCTTAACATCCATATTAAAATCTAAGACTATCTTTGTTGACCATGGCAAAGGACAAAAAGAAAAGAAAAGAGATAAAACGCAAGCTACTGCACAAGTATCGCCTGGTAATTCTTAATGAAAGCACCTTTGAGGAGAAAATTTCGTTTAAACTCAATCGGCTTAATGTTTTTGTTACCGGAACCTTATTTATAATTGTATTGATCGGGCTCACTACATTGATCATTGCCTTTACGCCCCTTCGAGAATATATTCCGGGATATTCCTCAACAAAATTAAAGAGACAGGCTACGGAACTTACCTATAAAACAGATTCTTTGGTCACTGTTCTTAACTATACAAATAAGTACTTGGACAATGTTAGAAAAGTACTGCGCGGCGATATCGAGAATAACCAGACGAATAGGGATTCCCTGTTCGAACAGTACAAATTGGACCCCTCCACAGTAGACCTGACACCCATACGTGAAGATTTGCTTTTGCGTGAAGAAGTGGAACTGGAAGACAAGTACAATCTTTTTGAAAGGGATGTGGAAAACCTTGGAACACTTTTCTTTTCTCCCGTTAACGGTACTTTGACCCAAGGGTTCGACCCAAAAACAAAGCACTATGCTGTGGATTTGGTAGCCCCAAGGGATACACCGGTCAAAGCAATTGCGGACGGCACCGTTCTTTTTGCGGAATGGACCACCGAAACAGGGTATGTGATCATCGTGGAACACCAAGAAGGCATTACATCGGTGTACAAACATAACGGCTCGTTGAGCAAAGCTCAAGGCGATATGGTAAAGGCAGGCGAGGTAATAGCTTCAATAGGAAATACAGGAGAGCTTACTACAGGACCACACCTACACTTTGAACTTTGGAGAAAAGGCAAACCAGTGGACCCACAAAATTATATTGATTTCAATTAAATGTCCTTAAAAGCATTTGCAGCTAAAATATTTGCGAATCGAATTGCAAAAAAGACCGATAAATGGGTAAAACAGCCCGTTAAGACCCAACAAAAGGTTTTTAACCAATTGATAACCGAAGCCAAGAACACTGTTTTTGGCAGGGACCATGGCTTTGACACCATTAAATCATATCAAGAATTTACGGAAAGAGTTCCTATTAGGGATTATGAGGAGCTCAAAGGCTATGTTCAGCAAATTCTTGATGGCAAAAGCGATGTGCTCTGGCCCGGGAAACCCATATATTTTGCCAAAACTTCCGGGACAACATCTGGCGCCAAATATATTCCCATCACCAAACCATCAATTAAAAATCAGGTAGAAGCCTCTCGAAATGCCATACTCAATTACATCCACGAAACCGGTAATGCGGATTTTGTGGACGGCAGAATGATTTTTCTTCAGGGCAGCCCCATGTTGGAGGAAAAGAACGGCATAAAATTGGGAAGATTATCGGGCATATCGGCACATTACGTTCCCAATTACCTTCAAAAAAACCGCTTGCCCAGTTGGGAGACCAATTGTATCGAGGATTGGGAAACAAAGGTGGACAAGATTGTAGAGGAAACCGAAGAGGAGAGAATGACCGTTATAGCGGGCATTCCCTCTTGGGTCCAAATGTATTTTGAAAAGCTGAATGCAAAAACGGGCAAAAAAGTAGGGGAGCTTTTTAAAGAATTCCAACTGTTTATTTACGGAGGCGTAAATTATGAACCATACCGCGCAAAATTCGAAAACCTGATCGGCAGAAAAGTGGACAGCATTGAACTGTTCCCCGCTAGCGAAGGTTTTTTTGCCTATCAGAATTCCCAAAGGGAAAAAGGAATGTTGCTGTTGTTGGATGCGGGTGTTTTTTATGAATTTGTTAGGGCCGATGAGTTTTTCGACGAAAACCCAAAACGGTTGACCATTGCCGAAGTTGAGCTGGATGTGGACTATGCCATGGTAATATCTACCAATGCGGGGCTTTGGGGCTATAACCTTGGAGATACCATTCGGTTTATTTCTAAAGACCCTTATAAAATTGTGGTCTCCGGTCGTATAAAACACTTTATCTCCGCGTTTGGTGAGCATGTAATTGCCAAAGAAGTGGAAGAAGCCCTTCGATTGGCAGTGGAACAGACCGATGCCCTAGTAAACGAATTTACCGTTGCCCCACAGACCAATCCGCCAGAAGGGGAACTCCCGTATCACGAATGGTTCATTGAATTTGAAAGGGAACCAACTGACCGAATAAAATTTGCCGGAATTATTGAGGCAAGTATGAAAAAGCAGAACAGTTACTATCTCGACTTGATCGATGGACATATCCTTCAACCCTTAAAAATCAGTAGTGTCAAAACAAATGGCTTTCAGGATTACATGAAATCCATCGGTAAACTGGGCGGGCAGAACAAGGTTCAGCGACTTGCGAACGACAGAAAAGTGGCGGACGGATTACAGTCCTTTAAAATTAGTTGACTCATAACAGTTTAACTTTCATAGGAATTCACTTATTTTTGCCAGAAGATATGATGGCAACAGAAGTAAAACAGACTACCAGGGCACAGGAATCTACCAATGCGATCGAACGCTTGTACATTACCATGCGCCATTTGCTCAATCGCGGTTTTTATAAACCATCGGGCGTTTCGGGAAACGCCCTCCGCAGTGCACTTTTGCTGCTCAGGCCCGAAATATATGGTACAATTGCCGAGGAAAAGGCAGAGCTCAACGGATTGATCTATGTATTGGAACGCCTTCCAGAAGGCATTGAGGAATGTCGATTTATTAACCTTACCTCGGATGAAGGCTTTGCCAAATCGCATTTAAAACCTATTGTTCCCCCAAAAAGAAGACGAAACTGTTACCGCATTGACGACGAACAGATGAACATAGAAATAACCCGGGGACGTAGTGATATTTACGATATTTTGACCCACCTCACCTTCTTGTTCATTGAGTCCGGAAAAATTTCCAAAAGAGTTTTGGTGGACGATGGGAATGCAACTATTAGAGATTGGGACAAACTTACCGAGTTTGTACTGAGCGAGGAAAAAGATAATGAAGAAAGAGAAGTGGCCCTGATACATTGTGCCAATATCTTGGGCAGAACTTTTGATGAGGTAGTTGATATTCAGAACAAGCTAAAAACCCACAAAGATCCAGACCGTTTTTTAAATGTGATGTACTGGTTGGGCAAATTGGCCATTGAGGAAGAAACAACAGGCAATAAAAGAACCATTACATTTAGTCCGTTGTTGCGCGAACGGTTAGGGCATCACATTCATGGGGAAAAGTGGGCCAACAAAATAAAGAACACCTTAAAGCAGAACAATTTAATACATAGGCCATTGCATATCATCAGTGCCAATATGCACAGTGTAATGAATTCCCTTTTTGCCAAAAAGGCATTGGCCGAAGAATTTCCGGATAACGATTCCCTGGACATTTATGTGGCATTGGGTTCCGAAAAACACAAATCGCTGAACCAAAAAGTAAAGGAACTGGCACAGAGCAATGGGATGATTTTCTTGGACGATGAATCCGGGGCCAATATCGATGTCCAAATATTTGATACTGCAAAATTTGGTGGGGAAAGCTGCTGTTATAATTTGCCGGAAGGTATCTCCGAGGACGAAAAGCCGGTTATATTCGTAATGGATTATGCCTTTGGGGAACAAGCATACGAAACCATAGATGAACTGTTGAAGCCCTTGGAAGAGGATGGTGAAAAGATTTTCTTGAATGTGGATTCTGTCTCCATTATGGGCAAGGCCGGAATTCTGGAAGGAGGCAAAGGAGATTTAATGATTCCATCCGCCCATATTTTCGAAGGAACTGCGGACAATTACCCCTTTAACAACGAACTCTGCGCCTCCGATTTTAAGGGACATGGATTAAAAGTAATGGAAGGAACCATGGTCACAGTCTTGGGAACCTCGCTTCAGAACAGGGACATACTCCAGTTTTTCCACGAGTCCACTTGGAACGTGATCGGATTGGAAATGGAGGGTGTACATTATCAAAAAGCTATACAATCGGCTTCTCAAATACGAAAAAGCATAAACAAAGAAGTTAAGGTGCGCTATGCCTATTACGCATCGGACAACCCCTTGGAAACTGGGAGCACCTTGGCTTCTGGCGGACTGGGCACTACAGGTGTTAAACCCACTTACTTGATTACGGACAGAATTCTTAAACAAATATTCAATACATAAAAAATGGCGGACCAACCAGTAAATCAGAATAGTTCAGACGAAATAGATTTGGGGCAATTGTTCCAAATGATTGGAAGAGGCATTCAAAAATTTTTCAACTTCATAGGGGGCATTTTTAAGGGCATTTTTCATTTGATCATCCTGTTTCTTCTGTTTGTACAGAAGAATATTATAATTATTGCGGCCGCAGTGATTATTGGTGGGGTCGGTGGTTTTATTTTGGACAGGGTGTCGGCGGAAAAATATATTTCCAGAATGGTAGTGGAACCCAATTTTAACAGTGTACAGCAGCTGTATAATAACATCGATTTTTATAATGATCTAGCAAAAGCAGAGGATTCCGTGGCTCTGGCCACAGCATTGAACATTACTGAACATGAGGCGTCGACAATCAAAGAAATTTTCACAGATTCGTATTCCGATGAAAATCAGAAAATAAAATTGTTCGATCAATTCATCAAAGAACTCGATACAACTACGATTAAAGCGATAGACTACGAGAATTATCTGGAGAATTTTAATTCTTTGGACGCAAGGTTTCATCAAATATCAGTAATCAGTACGGACAACAAGGTTGCGAAAAAAGCACAACCGGCGATTATCAACTCAATTTCGGTTAACGAGTATTTTAAACTCCAGAAAAAAATCAACGATGAGAACCTGGATTTGCAGGAAGAGATTTATCAAAAACAGTTGATTGAGCTAGATTCCCTTCAAAGTTTATACCGAACGGTACTGGTCAAGGAAGCAGATAAACCCATGCAGGGCACTAGCATAAATATGGCTCAGACTGGCGAATCTAGGAGCAGGGAACTTGCCTTGATCCAAGAAAAAGATATTTTAAAAGAAAAACTGGTAGAACTGAACGAAGAACGTGCCAATAAGTCTACGATCATCAATGTTATTAGCGATTTCCCAACACGGGGAGTAGAGCTAAGAGGAATTTGGAACAGCTACAAATTTAAACTTCCCATAGCGCTGTTGATTTTAGTGTTTGGAATATTGGCATTATTGGAAATCAACAAGTATTTGAAATCCTACAGCAAAAAATAGAATAACCTTTTCGATCGTTTGGATATTTCCTTCCACAAAAATCAAGAAAATATAAGGAATGTATGGTGCGAATCTTGGTAACTGGAGCAGGTGGGCAATTGGGCTTAACATTGCAAGAGCATGCCCAAGATTTTCCGCAATTTTGTTTTGATTTCAAGACAGCCGACCAACTTGATATTACCCAGCCGACCAAGTTGGACGATGTCTTCCTAAAATATCATTACGATTTTTGTATCAACTGCGCGGCATACACCCATGTGGAACAGGCCGAAAAACATCCTGATTTGGCATTTAAGATTAATGCCGAGGGAGCAAAAAATATAGCAGAGCTTTGTAATGGCCATAACGTTACATTGGTACATATTTCAACAGACTATGTTTTTGATGGAGAAAAGGAAGGCCCTTATCTGGTAGATGATAGGCCTAACCCGATCAATGTTTATGGAGCATCCAAATTAAAAGGAGAACAGTTTATTCAAAAAATAATACCCAACCATTTTATTGTTCGGACATCCTGGTTGTACAATAAAAAACATGGACATAACTTTTACCGTACCATTTTGAACAAGGCAAAGGCGGGAGAGGAATTGCGAATTACAGATGCTCAGAAAGGATGCCCGACCAATTCGGATGCCCTGGCCAACTATATTTTAAATGAAATTGTTTGTGGAGAAAGGCCATTTGGAACCTATCACTATACCGATGGGGAGCCTACAACTTGGTATGGTTTTGCACAACAAATACTCAAGGAAAACGGTTTGGAGGAAACGGCCAACCTTATTTTGGACAGGAATTATCGTACCTTAGCAAGGAGACCTAGGAATAGTGTTCTCGCTGCTACATAATTAGAACCTAAGGGGCTTTAAGCATATTTTAATGGAGCACAATATTTCCAAAAACATTCTTATTACCGGCGGTGCCGGGTTTATAGGCTCACATGTTGTTAGGCGATTTGTTTCCGAATACGAAAATTATCAAGTTTTCAATTTGGATGCCCTGACCTATGCAGGAAATTTGGAAAACCTTAAAGATATTGAAGACGCGGACAATTATACCTTCATCAAAGGAGATATTACCGATACGGACTTTGTAAACAAGCTTTTTTCCAAACATCATTTTGATGGTGTGATCCATTTGGCGGCAGAGTCCCATGTAGATCGTTCGATCACAGATCCGTTGTCGTTTGTAAGGACCAATGTTTTTGGAACCGTTAATTTGTTGAATGCATCCTTGGGGTTGTACCGGAATAATCCAAGGTTTGTATTTTATCACATCAGTACCGATGAGGTCTATGGTAGTTTGGGAAGTCATGGCTTTTTCAAGGAATCTACAGCATATGCTCCCAATTCCCCTTATTCGGCCTCTAAAGCAAGTTCGGACCATTTTGTAAGGGCATATGGCGAAACGTATGACCTTCCTTTTGTAATTTCCAATTGTTCCAATAACTATGGGCCAAACCAATTTCCAGAAAAGTTGGTTCCTCTCTTCATCAACAATATCATTCAAGAAAAACCATTGCCCGTTTATGGTGATGGCAACTATACTCGTGATTGGCTTTTTGTAAAAGATCACGCCCGGGCCATAGACTTGGTGTTCCATCAAGGAAAAAAGGGGGAAACATACAATATTGGCGGCTTTAATGAGTGGAAGAATATTGAACTGACCCAATTATTGTGCAGATTAATGGATAAAAAATTGGACAGGCAGGCAGGCACTTCGGCAAAGCTCATAAGCTTTGTAAAGGATCGTCCAGGACACGATCTAAGATATGCCATCGATGCCTCGAAAATCAATAAAGAATTAGGGTGGGAACCATCGGTAACATTTGAAGAAGGTTTGGAGCTAACAATAGAGTGGTATTTTGATAATAAGGAATGGCTAGACCATGTTACTTCGGGAGACTATTTGGAGTATTATAAAAAGCAATATCAAGCATAAATAGGATGAAGGGAATCGTATTGGCAGGAGGAACAGGCAGTAGATTGCACCCACTTACCTTATCGGTGAGCAAACAGTTGATGCCCATTTACGATAAGCCGATGATCTATTACCCCTTGTCTACCCTTATGTATGCAGGAATAAAGGAAATATTGATTATTTCCACACCCAAAGACCTTCCACTTTTTAAAGAACTGTTGGGGGATGGGAAAAAGTATGGCTGTACCTTTTCTTATGCGGCCCAAGATTCACCCAACGGGCTGGCGGAAGCATTTATTATAGGGGAAGAGTTCATAGGGGATGATAAGGTGGCACTTATTTTGGGCGATAATATTTTTTATGGCGCTGGATTGTCCAAGTTATTGCAGAGCAACAATAATCCCGAGGGTGGTATTGTTTATGCCTATCGCGTAAACGACCCACAAAGATATGGGGTTGTGGAGTTCGATGAGGATGGCAAGGCAATTAGTATCGAAGAAAAGCCCAAGCAACCCAAATCCAACTACGTAGTACCGGGCATTTATTTTTATGACAACGAAGTCGTGGACATTGCCAAAAACATTGAGCCCAGCAAAAGGGGCGAATTGGAAATCACCGATGTAAACAGGGCGTATCTAGAAAGAGGAAAACTGAGCGTAAGTATTTTGGACAGGGGCACTGCCTGGTTGGATACAGGGACCTTTCAGGCCCTAATGCAAGCTTCGCAGTTTATAGAAGTAATCGAGGAACGCCAAGGATTTGTGGTCGGATCTATAGAAGTGGCAGCATTTGAAATGGGATATATAGATGCAGATCAGTTTAAAGAATTGGCCAAGCCCTTAATAAAGAGCGGCTACGGTGAACGTTTATTGGGTATTTTGAAGAAAGAGGGATGATAAAGGCGACGGAGACCAAGTTAAAAGGATGTTTTGTAATCGAACCTACAATCTTTAAGGATGACCGAGGTTATTTTTTCGAGAGTTTTAATCATAGAGAATTTTGTAAAGCCATTGGGCAAGAGGTAAATTTTGTACAAGATAATCAGTCCTATTCCAAAAAGGGAGTGTTAAGAGGACTGCATTTTCAAAAAGGCGAACATGCCCAGGCCAAGTTGGTTTCCGTATTGGATGGAAGAATTCAGGATGTAGTGGTCGATTTACGTAAAAATTCCCCTACTTTTGGCGAGCATTTATCCATTGAACTGGACAATGAGAACAAAAGACAACTGTTTGTGCCAAGAGGATTTGCACATGGTTTTTTAACTTTGAGCGAATCCGCAAGAGTTTTGTATAAATGTGATAATTATTATGATAAAAGTGCAGAGGGAGGAATTCGATTTGATTGTCCAGAACTGAATATTATGTGGACATTGAATTCTAACGATTTGCAACTCTCTGAAAAAGATAAGAACTTGCCTAAATATTTTGAACACTAACCCAAAAGACAATAAAATTGAACCCCATTAATGTAGAACAGCAACTTTTACTTGCCATTAAAGCTTCAATTGATGCTGGCAGCGCAATTATGGACATATATGACTCGGTGGATTTTGGCACCGAGTATAAAAAAGATGATTCTCCGCTCACACGAGCAGATTTGGAATCCAATAGGGTGATAATGTCCTACTTGACCCAAACAACTATTCCTATTATTAGCGAAGAGAACAAGAATCTTGAATACAGTGAAAGAAAAGAATGGGATGTATGTTGGATGGTGGACCCTTTGGACGGAACAAAGGAATTTATAAAAAGAAATGGGGAGTTTACCGTAAACATAGCATTGATTAAGAAAGGAACTCCGATTCTCGGGGTTATCTATGTGCCCGTGACCAGGGAACTCTATTGTGCCAATGTTGAGGAAGGGAAATCCTTTAAAATTGAGTTGGGAGATGCAAAGGAGCTTCCCGTCAATCTTTTTGACGAGGTAAATCAATTACGCCCTTCAGAAAAAAGTGGGGCAAAAACCAAGGTCGTGGGGAGTCGTTCGCACATGAACGAGCAGACCGAAAATTTTATTGAAGAGCTAAAAAAAGAAGGAAAAGATGTGGAGATAGTGTCCAAAGGAAGCTCTTTGAAATTTTGTATCGTTGCGGAAGGAAAAGCCGATATGTATCCCCGAGTTGCACCTACCATGGAATGGGACACGGCAGCAGGCCATGCGATTTGTTCCGCTATGGGATTAAAGGTTACAAATTGGGAAACGGGCAAGGATCTGGTTTACAATAAAGAAAACCTATTGAACCCATTTTTCTTGGTAAAGTAAATGACGCAAAAAGTTTCCTATAAAAGACACTTGGCCAAGACCATAACATGGAGGTTGGTGGGCACGATGGATACTATACTTCTTTCGTGGATTATTACTGGCAACCCGTTTACCGGGCTTAAGATTGGTTTGGCGGAAGTGGTTACCAAAATGGCACTGTATTACTTTCACGAGAGATTATGGGTAAAGGTTGGCATAGGGGACAGTAGAAGAAGGCATTTGATAAAAACGGTAACCTGGAGGGTTCTGGGTACTTTGGACACCATAATTTTGTCTTGGATAATCTCTGGGGACCCCTTCACGGGACTAAAAATTGGATTTGCCGAGGTTGTTACCAAGATGATACTGTATTATTTTCACGAAAGGTCCTGGTATAAAATCAACTATGGTTTGGATAAAAGAAAACGAGCAAAGAAATGGAGGAGAACATCATAAGGCACGATTATAAAATTGGCGTGAATGAAAGAAGAAAGGCCAATGGCCACAATTCGTTCCTAATATTTTTTACAGGTCTTTCGGGTTCAGGAAAGTCCACAATAGCCAATGGCCTGGAACAAAAGCTGGTCAAGGAGAACATAAGAACCTATACCCTCGACGGTGATAATGTTAGGAAAGGAATTAACAAGGATCTAAGTTTTTCGGCTGAAGATCGCTCAGAGAACAATAGAAGAATTGGAGAAGTGGCAAATCTATTTGTAGATGCAGGAATGGTGGTGTTGGCTGCATTTGTTGCTCCCTTTGAAAAAGACCGAAACCTAATTAAAGAAACCGTGGGTGAACAAAATTATGTGGAGGTTTTTGTAAACACCAGTTTGGAAGAATGTGAAAAAAGAGACGTAAAAGGTCTCTATAAAAAGGCAAGAAAAGGAGAAATAAAGGATATGACAGGCATTTCCAGTCCGTATGAAGTACCTTTGCGCCCAAATATCACTTTAACGGAAAATGAGTCCGTTGATGAAGCAGTAAATAAAGTATACGAATTGATTCGACCCAAATTACAATTGTAATGAGTAAATATTATTTAAACTATTTAGACGAGCTGGAGTCAGAAGCCATTTTTGTGCTTCGAGAAGTTTGGGCCCAGTTCCAAAATCCAGTAATCTTATTTTCTGGAGGAAAGGATTCCATTGTGGTGACCCATTTGGCCAGAAAAGCATTTTATCCCAGCAAAATTCCATTTGCTTTGATGCATGTGGATACGGGTCATAATTTCCCGGAAACCATAAAATTCAGGGATGACCTTATCGAAAGTTTAGGGGTACGGCTCATTGTAGGCTCTGTTCAAGAGTCCATTGACCAAGGCAGGGTTGCCGAGGAAAAAGGGAAGAACGCCACTAGAAATGCTCTTCAAATAACAACATTATTGGATGCTATTGAATCCAATAAAGTGGATTGTGCAATTGGCGGTGGTAGAAGGGACGAAGAAAAGGCACGTGCCAAGGAACGTTTCTTTTCGCATAGGGATGATTTCGGGCAATGGGACCCCAAAAACCAAAGACCTGAGTTATGGAACCTGTTCAATGGAAAACAATTTGAAGGAGAACATTTCCGGGTTTTTCCAATAAGTAATTGGACCGAAATGGATGTTTGGAACTATATCAAACGTGAAAACATACAAATTCCATCCCTTTACTTTGCTCACGAAAGAGAAGTGGTTTGGAGAAGCAACTCATGGATTCCCAGCTCTGAATTCTTAAAGTTGGATGAAGGAGAGGAAGTGGTCACCAAGAAAATACGTTTTAGGACTTTAGGGGATATCACCATCACTGGCGGTATAGAGTCCGATGCAGATACTGTGGAGAAAATAGCTCAAGAAGTATCGGCAATGAGACAAACGGAGCGTGGAAACAGAAGTGATGACAAGCGCTCGGAAACAGCAATGGAAGACAGAAAGAAACAAGGATATTTTTAGACAAAGATATGTTGGACAACAATCAACTTTTACGATTTACTACGGCAGGAAGTGTGGATGATGGAAAAAGTACGCTGATAGGGCGCCTATTATACGATTCAAAATCCATTTTTGAAGACCAATTGGAAGCCATTGAAAGTACAAGTAAAAAGAAAGGGCACGACGGCGTCGACCTTGCACTTTTCACCGATGGCCTTCGCGATGAAAGGGAACAAGGTATTACTATCGATGTAGCGTATCGCTACTTCACCACACCAAAAAGAAAGTTCATTATTGCGGACACCCCAGGGCATATTCAATACACCCGAAATATGGTTACGGGAGCCTCAACGGCCAACGCGGCCATAATTTTGGTCGATGCAAGACACGGTGTTATTGAACAGACCAAAAGACATGCATTTATTGCTTCCTTGTTGCAAATACCACACGTAATCGTTTGTATCAACAAGATGGATCTGGTCGACTTTTCCGAAGAGGCCTATAACAAAGTAATTTCCCAATTCGAGGAATTTTCATCCAAACTATTGGTAAAGGATGTACGCTTTATTCCCATCAGTGCATTGTTGGGTGATAATGTGGTAAACCGATCTAAAAACATGGAATGGTACCAGGGAGCACCATTGTTGCACACATTGGAAACCATGCATATCAGTAGTGATATCAACAAGGTAGATGCTAGGTTTCCCGTGCAGACCGTTTTAAGGCCACAGAGTGAGGAATTTAGAGACTATCGCGGTTATGCTGGCAGAATGGCTAGCGGTGTGTTGAGAAAAGGGGATGAGGTCACTGTGATGCCATCTGGGTTTAACTCAAAAATCAAGAGCATAGACACATTCTCTGGTGAGGTTGAAGAAGCCTTCGCCCCAATGTCGGTATCCATTACACTGGAGGATGATATTGATATTAGCCGAGGCGACATGATTGTCCGCTCCAATAACAAACCTGAAGCCCAACAAGACCTGGAAGTGATGTTATGTTGGCTGAACAATTCCCCGGCCAAACCTAGGGCAAAATACACCATTAAACATACCTCCAACGAGCAAAAAGCCATGGTAAAAGAAGTATTGTATAAAATTGACATCAATACGTTGAACCGCAGTTCCGACGATACTGAGATGTCCATGAACGACATTTGCAAGGTAAAAATAAGAACCACCAAACCTTTGATGATAGATTCTTATCGGGAAAATAGGACTACAGGGAGTATCATTTTGATCGATGATGCGACTAATGAGACGGTAGCTGCGGGGATGGTGGTTTGAAAAAAGAAATTCAAATTAACTAGAAAAATATGTTTTATAGGAACAAAAATGTCAATCAAATCTTATAAATCCGACAAAAATATTATGGAACTTCTTTTGAAAGGAAGTTCTTTTTTTATAATGAAAACCATTGGTTTTTTGTCTGGTTATCTGTTTGTTATATTAATCTCAAGGTTGTTTGGTGCCAAGATAAACGGGTATGTTGCACTTAGCTTTTCAATTTTCCTCATCGGTTCTATAATTCCAAAATTGGGTTTTGATATAAATCTGGTAAAAATTTTTTCCTCGAAGAAAATTCAGGAGGCCAAACATATCTATCATCAATCATTATTGATTTCTTTTCTGGTTTCAATAGTTCTTGGTTCAATTGGAATTATTTTTAAATATGAGTTCGCAACTTTTTTGGGAATTGATGATGATACGTATGTTATCTTAGGATTTGTATCCATTCCATTGTGGACAACTATTTTAATAAACTCATCTGTTTTAAGAGGTTTACAGGCCACAAAAAAATATTCATTTTTATCTAATGCTGGAAGGTTTTTATTTGGACTGTTAATATTAATAACAATTTATTATGGGTTAAACAGGGATAATACAACAGTGCCAATTATTTCGCACACATTGGGATTGTTTGTATTGACATTGATTTCATTCTATATGGTCAACAAAAGAATCAGCGGAGTCAAACCTTCACGGGAAAAGTTTAACACAAAAAACTATATTGCTGATTCTATGCCTTTAATGTTTTCATCTGCATTGATATTATTACTAGGGTGGACCGACACGATTTTTCTGGGAGTATATGATACGGCTAATAATGTTGGGGTCTACCATGTAGTTTTAAAGTTGGCGGCGGTTATAGGGTTTTCTTTACAATCTCTCAACAGTATATTAGCTCCAAAAATATCAAAAGCCTATTACGAGGGTGACAAAGATGAATTTAACAAGTTGATCAATGTAGTGGTTCGAATAAATTTCTTTTTTTCCATAGCCATTATAGCCTTATTAATTCTCTTTAGAAAACCTATTTTGGCACTATTCGGCGAAGAATTTGTGACTGGTTCTACACTTTTGGTTATTCTGTGCCTTGGTCAGTTGACCAATGCTATATGTGGACCTGTCGGGGTCGTATTTCAGATGACTGGCGAACAAAAAAAGTTTCAGAATTTGGTTTTTCTAGCATTCATTGTTAATCTAGGGTTAAATTTGATTTTGGTTCCAAGGTACGGGTATTATGGAGCGGCAATTAGTAGTATAGTCAGCATGTCTTTATGGAATATAATAGGGGTATATATGATTTATAAGACACACAAGATAATGTTAGCATATGTTCCGTTTAATTCTTTGAAATGAAAAAGGTAAATACGTTTATTATAGGGGTACAAAAGGCGGGAACAACTTCATTATATGAGTGGTTGATTCAACACCCTGAGGTTTATGGGGAATCATTTCTGAAGGAATTTCCTTTTTTCATTGAAGAGAAGCTTTATAGTCAAGGGTATGAAAGTTTTGAAGAAAAATTCAGGCCTAAGCAAGATGAAAAGATTATAATTACCGGCTGTGTGGATTATATAGAGGATAAAGAAAGCCTTAAAAGAATCAAAAAATATAACCCAGAAGCGAAGATAATTTTACTTTTGAGAAATCCTGAGAAAAGAATAAACTCGGCATTCACATTTTTACGACAATTATCAGAAGAAGAGAATAGTGATGTTAATGAAGCCATTAAAAAAAGACCGGAATATTTGGAGAGAAGCCTTTATGGAGAGAAATTGGAATTTCTATATAGTATTTTCCCAAAAGAAAACATTAAGGTTATTTTGTTTGAGGCTATGACCAAGAATCCAAAAATGTTGATTTCAGACGTTTTCAGGTTTTTAAAAGTTAGCCACTATTCTAATATTGACTACTATAATGCAAATAAAACTGGGGTTGTGAAATTTGGCAGGCTCAATAAACTTATTTTTGATAAAAAATCGGACAATATATTTCGGCGTCTCGCAAGAAAGATGTTTTCTCCCAATTTTCGGATTAAAATAAGGAGATGGATAAAAAATCTGAACACCAAGAAAAACACACAAGACACAACTCCTGTTTTGGACCCTTCATTAAAAATGATAATTTATGAAGACCGGGATAAAGTGCAAAATTTTATCAATGTTGAGGAATACTGGTAATATGAAGAATTTTTTATGGTCCTTTGTATATTTTATAGGCTTATCACAGTTTTGGAGGTATGTTAAACAAAAAAAAGCGGTGTCAATTTTTTTGATACATGAGATGGAAGTTAACAAACTGGACAGTTTGTTAACAAGATTAAAAAAGAAGTATAATTTCTTGTCTTTAGAAGAGTTTGTTCGAAGTAAGAATAATCAAGAGGAATGGGGGAAACTACCAAACTATCCTGCTATGTTAACTTTTGATGATGGTCATAAATCCAATTATGAATTATTGCCACTGTTTAAAAAGCACAATATGCCCGTTGTAATTTTCTTATGTAGTTCTATTGTGGGTACGAGCAGACATTTTTGGAGTAAATATGACATTCCGAAGAACAAATTAGGACAAATTAAAAAATTACCGCATAAAGAAATGATGGCCTTCTTAAAGAGGTTAGGTTACGAAAGGGTAAAAAAATATAAGGATAGACATTCTTTGTCGATTTCAGAAATAGATGAAATGAGTTTAAGTGGCTTTGTTGATTTTCAATCCCACACAAAATTCCACCCAATTTTACCCAACATGGAAGCTGCCGAATGTAAAAATGAAATTGGAGAATCTAAAAAGGAGTTGGAAAAGCTATTGGGAAAAGAAATTGTCGCTTTTGCATATCCAAACGGAGATTATACTCAAAGGGAAATTGATTTTGTAAAGGAAACAGGTTATGATTATGGTTTTACGGTAGATTACGGATATAATGTCTTTGAGACCAATAATTTTCAATTAAAACGCATTTGCTTAAATGATTATGGTACATTGGAAGAAAACATGTTTAAAGCGACAGGGTTTTGGGAGATTATAAAGAAAATATTAAATTAAATAAGCTCTTAACCTGGCTGACGAAAAACACAGTTCTTTTTCTTGTAACTATTACCCTTTTTCAATATCCCATTGAAAATTTTGCAAAGAAAATTGACCTAAACATGGTCGGGTATGCGGATGAGCTTTTATTGTTGTTTATTATTGGTTGTGAATTATTTCGGACAATCATAGTTTCCAAGATATCCCGCTTTCAGTTATTCGTGTTATTAAGTTTTATATACCTTACTGTAATATCATTGATGTTCGGGTTCAATCGAAATCTTTCTCAAATACTATTTCAGAACTTGATTCATTTAAAGTTTTTTATTTTTTTTTATTTTTTTTTCCAAAGGAGGCAATACTATGCTCGAGGATTTGAGAAGATATTGAAAGGCATATTGTTTGTTTCTTTGTTAGGTATTCTGATGAGTTTAGTAATGCAACAGGATTTTTATCTTTATTTAGGAATCCCAATGGAATTGAGAAACGGTGTATTAAGGCATGGAGGGTTTTTTAGAACCAATTTTTTGGCAGTTTTTTATTTTTTGCTCTTTTTGAAAGTGGCAATGTACCATTATAGGAGGAACAACCATCTGCTAATTCTATCCAACTCTTTTATGTTTGCAATTTTATTGCTGTTTTTAGCAAGTCGAACCTCCCTTCTTCTTCTTATACTTTCATTGCTTGTGATTTATTGGACACAAGTGGTTAAAAATATTGGACTAAAAGGAATACTAAGTTTTTTTGTTATGGCTTTGGCCGTTTTGTTCGTTTTCACTGATTTTATTGAAAAAACTTACATTAATATTACCAGTGGGTTTGATTTAAATGGGAACTATATTCGCGGTATTATGTTACATCTAGCTACTTTGATAGGGATAGATGAGTTTCCTATTGGTACAGGAGCGGCAACATTTGGCACAATTTTTTCCGAATCTAGCAATGTATATGATATGTATGGAGTAGGCCATCGCTCTTATTTCGTAAAAATGGACGGTGTTTATGACAGTAACTTGGCGTCAATATTAGGAGAGTTTGGAGTTGTTGGTTTGATAATTTTCGGAGCACTTATATATTCCGTTTTTAAAAGAATAAAGAAAAGCGGGGTTGAGCATATATTTTTTATTATCTTATTTGGTCTATTTTTCCTAAATATCATAACCCGAAGTTTATTGATGAACACATCACTGGCCTTGATATATATAATTTTCACATTGTCAATTCTTGAAAAAAATGAAGGTCTTACTGGTTAGTAATATGTGGCCCGGCAAGGAAAAGGCCTATAGCGGGATATTTGTCAGGAATCAATTTATAGAATTAAAAAAATACTTGGGTCCTGACATTCAAGTTTTTTATTTAGAAAGAAAGTTCACCTCGAGAATTGGGAGTGTAATTAAGTATTTGAACTCGTTTCTTAGGTTTATCCCGTACTTGTTTAAAAAGTACGATATTGTCCATCTTCACTTTTTTTACCCATTTATTTATTTAGTTTGGTTATATAAGTTTTTTTATCCCAAATCAAAACTGGTTGTTACATTTCATGGTTCAGACAT
Source organism: Flagellimonas sp. ABD4_174 (assembly GCF_056160185.1). NCBI lineage: Bacteria > Pseudomonadati > Bacteroidota > Flavobacteriia > Flavobacteriales > Flavobacteriaceae > Flagellimonas > Flagellimonas sp. ABD4_174. The sequence continues at coordinate 367,726 of NZ_JBSWWP010000001.1, read as the reverse complement.
AAATTATGAAGTTAATGAGTCAAACTTGTTGTTAGCAAGAAAAGCAGCTAAAGCTGTTGATTTTGCAATCCCTGTGGGCAATGAACTCGCTAAAAGAGTGAAAACAAAACTTCAAATACCCATTGGTATGGTTTTGCCCGTTGGAGTAAATGACTCCGTTTTTTATAATATGAATATTGAAAAAAAATTTGACTTTCTTTTTGTTGGATCTTTTTTTAAGGTAAAAGGAATCGATATTCTTATAAAAACGATTACAAAATTACCTAAAAACACATCTTTTTGTTTAGTTGGAAAAGGAGATGAATTTGAACCCAGAATCAGGGAACTAATGGACCAAGGCTACAATATTGTCTTAAAACTTGATCAATCACAAGAAGACCTTAGAAAACTTTATAATGAATCACGATTTTTAGTACAGCCATCAAGAAATGAAGGTTTCCCGACAGTCACTATAGAAGCCATGTTTTGCGGTACACCAATTTTAACTTCAGATATACCACAATTCAAAGAACAGGTAAATCAAGGCGTCAATGGGTTTTATGTTTCTAATGAAGACACGCAGGCGTTTGTTGAAAAAATGATTTATTTAAAAAAAATCTCAGAGACAGAATACTCAAAACTTCAAAAAGGAGCCCTTCAATCCTTTAAAGAATTATCTTTAACTGAGGTATGTCTAAAAATTATGAATACGTATAAAAATTTAGTAAAAATTTGAAAAAAATCCTTTTTGCCATATATCTTATTTTTTTCAAAAACACTCCTGAGGATTACAGGCCCTATGCTTTATTTTTTCCTTGGATAAGGAGTAAATTGGTTAAGGCTTATTTAAAGGAGTGTGGAAAAAAACCCAGAGTAAAAAGCGGGGCGGAAATTTCACCGAATGCCACAATGGGGGATTTTTCCGAACTTGGAACACGATGTATGGTACAGGCCAATGTACATATTGGCAACAATGTTATTATGGGCCCAGACGTTAAAATATATTCAAGAAACCATAAATATGACAGGTTGGATTTACCGATACAAAAACAAGGAAAAAATTATTATGAGACCACTATCGGGGATGATGTATGGTTGGGGGCTAATGTTGTTATTACTGCAGGATGTAACATAGGTAATCATGTAATAGTTGCAGCTGGGGCAGTGGTAACCAAAAATGTGCCGGATTATGCGATGGTCGGTGGGGTTCCGGCGAAAATTATTGGTGACAGAAAAAAATGAATTAGAGAGTTAACCAATACTATATGGGCTTTGACTATTGTTTATTTTCAATTAAGATTCGGGTATATAAATTCTTTTTCAAAACCAATAAATAGTTTATTATAAAAACAACTGTAATTTATTTAATGGGAGCCGGTCGAAGCGGCACAACATTGTTAGCGACAATTCTTAATGCTCAGGAAGACATAGTTACCATTGGGGAAATGCACCAATTCAAGGAGCATTTGAATGGAGACAAGGCATGTTCCTGTGGTGAAAATCTTCAAGATTGCCAATTTTGGTCTGGAATAGTGCAAACTTTGCCCTCTACAACTATTGCCGGACTTACTTATTGCGAAAAATGTGAAAATCATAAAAACATACCCAAGCTTCTCTTTACCAAAAAAACCGACCAGGCTTATTTAAAGGTACAAGAAGAAATTTTTGAAAGGATTTCGACATACAGCCCTAATGTAGCTCTATTGGACTCTTCCAAATATATTGCCCGCTATTTGTTGTTGTCGAAAAGTAGAAAACTAAATATAAGAGGAATTTATGTGGTGAGAGATGTTCGGGGGGTGATAAATTCCTTTGGCAAAAATGTGCAGACGCCTAAATCTCCTGCATCTACTTTATTGTACTATGGTCTTATTAATTTTTTTGGACAATTGGTTTGTTGGATGGATCGAAGAGTGGTTAAGGTTAAATATGAAGATTTTGTTGAAAACCCGGTCAAGGAGATCAAAAGGATTAACCATCATATTTTTTTGGGGCGGGAGAAAAAAGTAACTTTACCAGAGTTCTTGCAAATACCACATATAATTGGCGGTAACCGGATGAAAAGCGAGAAGCAGATCCACATAAAACCTGATTTTAAATGGAAGACAAATATTAAACGTAGTCGACAAATAATCTATTATCTCGCTCTTTTGCCATTTATGCTCATAAATAACTATAAGATTTGAAAAAAGTATTGGAACTTAGATTTTGGGCACTTTACCTGACCGTATTTACATTGCCGATGTATATGCGATTGAACAATATTTTTCTTGGCATATTCCTTTTGTTGGGCATCGTTTCTATAATCGTTGAATACAAATCTCAGGACGTTTCAAATTTTTGGAAATCATGGCCGGTATTTTCCTTTTTTATTTTGGCCGTCATGGGTTCTTTTTGCGGATCAGGATTCTGGGAAGGATTTAAATATTTGGAAAGATATTGGTCTTTTCTGTTGGTGCCATTTGTGATTATGGCCCAGAAAGACAAATATGGTCAAAGAAGGAACCGAATTTTCACGGCACTGGTATGGGGTTGTGTGGCCACTTTGATCATATGTTATGGGAATGTAGTTTATGAAATGATTAGTGGAAGGGAACCATTGCACTATTTGTTCCGTTGGAGACATGTCAACCATCGATTTACACAAATTGCGGATATTCATCCAACATACCTAGGGGTGTTTATTGTAACAGCCATAATATTTTTAATTCATCGTAAAGAGGGTAAGCCCTACATCAGACATGCAGTCATACTATTTTTGCTCATAGGCTTATTCCAATTGGCCAGTAGGGTAGCCTTGATAATGATACTGGTGCTTGTCGGGTATTTTTTATTAATGAGGATTTCTAAATATAGATTCCAGTCCATTTGGATTTTATTGGGTTTGGTATTGTGTTTGGTAGTCTTCAACAAGATAGGCAGCGGTTATTTAAAACAAAGATTATTTACAATAGAAGCTATCGTGGGAGACAAACGTTTTGAACGCTGGGATGCTTCCTATCAGATATTTAAGGAAAATCCTTTAACAGGAGTTGGTTTTGCAAAGATTGAAGAGATGAGAAACCGAAAATATATCGACTTTGGTTTTGATGAAGCGGCAAGAAATGATCTAAATGCACATAATCAGTTTTTGGAGTTGTTGAGCAGAAATGGTGCCTTAGGTGGATTTGTTTATGCATGCTCATTGGGTTTTTTATTGTTGTTGTCCATGTACAGGAAGGATTATCTGTTCTCACTCATGTTTTTTGCATTCATAATGGCCAATGTTACAGAGTCAATGCTTGTAAGGATAAAAGGAATAGAGTTCTTTGCTGTTTTTGCCACATTATTCTTATGTGGAATCCAACAAAATAAATTGGAAAAGGAATGAACATCTATATCACATTGGATTACGAACTGTTTTTTGGACCCGATAGTGGAACTGTGGAAAAGTGTATTATTGAACCCACAGAGCAGTTGTTAAATATAGTGGACCCACTTGGCGTCAAATTTGTTTGCTTTGTTGATTCCGGATATTTGTTGGCCTTGGAAAAACAAATGAGAGAGTATCCTGTATTAAGAAATGACTATGAAAAGATTGTAGGTCAAATAAAAAAATTATCCGATCAAGGGCATGGTATTGAACTTCATATTCACCCACATTGGGAAGACTCGCTTTTTGATGGCACCAAATGGAATTTTGATACCACTAGGTACCGACTACATGACTTTAGTGCAAATGAGGTGTATGATATTGTAACCAGATATACCAAGGTGTTAGAAAAGATAACAGGGACACCCCCCAAGGCCTATCGTGCCGGAGGATGGAGTGCTCAACCATTTCATCATATTAAAGACGCTCTAAAAAAAAATGGTGTGTTTGTTGATAGTACTGTTTATCCAAAGGGATATTATCACTCGGAAAATCAAAAATTTGATTTTTCATCTGTTCCTGAGTTCAAAACTTTTTATAGATTTTCCAATGAACTTACATTAGAAGATAAAAATGGGGAATTTGTAGAGATTCCAATCAGCTCATATCGAGTATCACCTATTTTCTTTTGGAGATTTACTTTGATAAAGCTCCTAAAACAAAAAAATCACATGGCGTTTGGCGATGGGAGTGCAATACCAATGGCTAAAAAGAATGTGTTTAAACTACTTTTAAGTTTTAGCCATAGTGTAGTTTCCATGGATGGATTTAAGGCTATTTTGTTAAAAAGGTCTTTTAAGGCCTATTTAAAGAAGACAACCAACAATGACAATTTTGTAATAATTGGTCACCCCAAAGCTTTCTCACCCTATTCTTTAAAGCAAATGACTAAGTTTTTAAAGGAAACGTATACACAACATAATTATAAAACATTTTAGTGGATAGAATACAATTTCTTGGAATACCGATTGATAACCTGACCATGTCAGAAACCTTGACGGAAATTAGTGCTGCTATTGACCAAGGAAGGCAATTGCACCATGTTGTTGTGAATGCTGGAAAAGTGGTTGCAATGCAGAACGATGAACAACTCAAGGAAAGCGTAGTTAACAGTAACTTGATCAATGCTGATGGACAAGCTGTTGTGTGGGCATCCAGATTCTTGGGCACACCCTTAAAGGAAAGGGTTGCCGGTATTGACCTGATGGAGAATCTAGTAGAATTGTCGAGTAAAAAGAACTATAAGATTTTTTTCCTGGGAGCAACCGAAGAAATCGTTGAAAGTGTTGTAAACAAATATTCCAGAAAGTACGGAAAGGAAATAATTGCCGGTTATAGGAACGGCTATTTTAACAAAAGTGAAGAGGAACAAATAGCAGTGCAAATTTCAAAAAGTAAGGCACAACTCTTATTTGTTGCCATTAGCTCACCAAAGAAAGAAAAATTCTTGTACCAATACCGCGATCAACTTGCAAATGTAAACTTGATTATGGGGGTTGGAGGAAGTTTTGACGTAGTAGCGGGAAAAGTGAAAAGAGCACCATTATGGATGCAAAAGGCCGGTCTTGAATGGTTCTTTAGATTTATCCAAGAGCCCAAAAGAATGTGGAAAAGATATTTGGTGGGGAACACGAAATTTATTCTATTGGTCTTAAAGGATCGTGTTAAATTTTAATACATTTAACCGCAATATTATTTCTAGTTTAGACCAGCATGTTTTTTAGGCTTACTAAGTATTCAGATTTGTTTAAGCCCATGACGTTCATCATTGATGTTTTGGTCATAAACCTGTTTGTCTATTTTCTCCCCATTAAAATTAACGAACCAATATTGTTCCATGCCTATTTACTTATAGGGTGGACTATACTTTCACATAAAAATGAGTTTTATGGCATTCACCGTTACACCAAGGTTCCAAGTGTCCTGAGAAAAATATTTACTCAATTTGTTCTATTCTTTCTGATACTCTTTGCCTATATAGGGTTTTTTAAACAGCCAGACATGGGGCGTATTGCTTTGGCCCAATATTTTGTGCTGATTTTTTGCACCATTTCCATCACAAAACTTTTACTGTTTTTAATAATGGTGAATTATGGTGTAAGTTTAAAAGGAAGTATAAGAAATGTTGTGGTTATTGGGAAAAACAAAAAAACAGAACAACTGATCAGGGTTTTTAATGAGAGGGGAGAATATGGTTATAAGTTTCTAAAACAATTTTCGCTGAAAACACCAGATTTTGATATAAATGAATGTTTCGATTTTATCATTGAAAAGAATGTTGAAGAGATTTACTGTTCCATATCAGAATTAAAAAACAGTGAATTGACCACCTTCATAAATTTTGCTGACAATAATCTTAAAACATTAAAGTTTATACCTGACAACAAGAATATCTTCGCCAAAAAACTCAAATTTGAATATTACGACTATATTCCTGTATTGTCTTTAAGAGACATACCTCTTCATACTCCTGTAAATGCGCTTCTTAAAAGAAGTTTTGATGTTGTTTTTTCCCTTTTTGTCATTATCGGCATACTATCCTGGTTGACACCAATTTTGGCCCTGTTGATTACGCTCGAATCTAAAGGCCCAGTATTCTTTAGGCAAACAAGGAATGGGATAGACAATAGGGAGTTTTATTGTTATAAGTTCCGATCAATGGCCCCGAATAATAATGCCGACCATATCCAGGCCACAAAAAACGATATGCGAATAACCAAAATCGGAAAATTTATAAGGAAAACCAGTATAGATGAGCTTCCACAGTTTTACAACGTGCTATTTGGAACCATGTCCGTAGTAGGACCACGGCCCCATATGGTAAAGCATACCAACGAGTATGCAACAAGTGTGGACAAATATATGGTGCGCCATTTCGTTAAACCCGGAATTACGGGATTGGCACAAGTACGGGGGTATAGAGGGGAAATAGAACAAGAGGCAGACATACAGAATAGAATTAAATTCGATATTTTTTACATAGAAAACTGGTCGTTGTTTCTCGATTTAAAAATTATAGTTCAGACAGTACTCAACGCAATCAAGGGAGAGGCGAAAGCATATTAAAATCAAATGAAAAAAACACTCATCACCGGGGCAGCCGGATTTTTAGGTTCGCACCTTTGCGATAGGTTCATTGCCGAGGGCCACCATGTTATCGGAATGGACAACCTGATCACAGGCGATATCAAAAACATAGAGCATCTATTTCACTTAAAACGTTTCGAGTTCTTTCACCACGATGTCACCAAATTTGTCCATGTACCCGGAAAAATGGACTATATCCTCCACTTTGCCTCACCGGCAAGCCCTATCGACTATCTTAAAATTCCGATAGATACCCTTAAAGTGGGCTCCTTGGGAACCTTGAACTTATTGGGCTTGGCCCGTGACCATGGAGCAAGAATTCTTGTGGCATCCACATCCGAAGTATATGGCGACCCCTTGGTGCACCCACAAAATGAGGATTATTTCGGCAATGTTAGCCCTATTGGTCCAAGAGGGGTGTATGATGAGGCCAAGCGCTTTATGGAATCCATCACCATGGCCTACCATAGGCATCATGGATTGGACACCCGAATAGTTAGAATATTCAACACTTACGGTTCTCGAATGCGATTGAACGATGGACGTGTAGTCCCTGCTTTTATGGGGCAGGCACTTCGTGGCGAAGACTTAACGGTTTTTGGGGATGGCTCACAATCACGCTCCTTTACCTACATCGATGATCAAATCGAAGGAATCTACCGTTTATTGATGAGCGATTATGTAGAGCCCATCAATATTGGTAATCCCGATGAGACTACCATTCTGGAATTTGCGGAAGAAATAATAAAACTTACAGGAACCGATCAGAAAATCGTATTTAAACCATTGCCGCAAGACGATCCTATGCAACGCCAGCCCGATATTTCAAGGGCAAAAGAAATACTCGACTGGGAACCCAAGGTACACCGCTCCGATGGGCTCAAAAAAGTGTTCGAATATTTCAAGTCGTTATCACATGATCAGTTGTGGGAGGCCCATAGAGAATTTTCACAATAGATCATTTGCAAATAACTCTTAAATTAAAATACAATTGAGTTATTTTTGCCAAAACTTTAATACATGAACATTCTGGTCCTAGGTTCAGGTGGTCGCGAGCACGCCATTTCCCTTAAAATATCCCAAAGCCCTAAAACTTCTAAACTTTTTGTTGCGCCCGGTAACGCAGGCACTTCTCAAATAGCAACAAATGTCGAAGTCGGCGTAAACGATTTTGAAGCCATTAAACAATTGGTGTTGAAAGAAAGCATTGATTTGGTGGTAGTAGGGCCGGAAGACCCTTTGGTAAAAGGGGTGCACGATTTTTTCTTAAACGATACCGAGCTAAGGGCAGTTTCTGTAATTGGGCCGGAAAAAGCGGCCGCAGAGCTGGAAGGGAGCAAGGAATTCGCCAAAGAGTTTATGATGAGGCACAATATTCCCACTGCGGCATATCAGAGTTTTACGGCAGATACGTTAGAAGAGGGCTATGCCTTCTTGGAAACCCTGTCCCCCCCATATGTTTTAAAGGCAGATGGCCTGGCGGCAGGTAAAGGAGTACTTATTCTTCAAAACATTCAAGAAGCCAAGGATGAGCTTAAATCCATGTTGCTCGATTCCAAATTCGGAAACGCAAGTGCAACGGTCGTTATCGAAGAGTTTCTGGACGGCATAGAGTTGAGCTGTTTTGTGCTTACCGATGGCGCTAATTATAAAATACTCCCTACAGCAAAAGATTATAAACGTATAGGAGAGGGAGACACTGGACTCAACACAGGGGGAATGGGGGCTATTTCCCCTGTTCCATTTGCCGATTCCGAATTTATGGACAAGATAGAGCGCCAGATTGTAAAACCGACCGTAGATGGCCTTAAAAAAGACAATTTGCCTTACATAGGTTTTATCTTCATCGGCCTGATCAAAGTTGGCAACGAGCCTAAAGTGATCGAATACAATGTTCGAATGGGCGATCCTGAGACCGAGGTGGTGATCCCAAGGCTTAAAAGTGATTTGGTAGAGGTGCTTATGGCCATGGCCAACGGGACATTAGACCAAGTAGAACTGGATATTGACAATAGAGCGGCCACTACGGTAATGGCAGTTTCTGGTGGCTATCCAGAGGCTTATGAAAAAGGCAAGGTAATTACGGGTACGGAAAACATTAGGGATTCCATTGTGTTCCACGCCGGAACCAAAGTGTCGAACGGGCAAGTAGTTACCAATGGAGGGCGCGTAATCGCCATCACTTCTTTCGGAAAAGATTTTAAGGAAGCGTTACAGCAATCCTATCAAAATATGGAAAAGCTTCATTTTGATGGAATGTACTACAGAAAAGATCTTGGTTTTGACCTATAGATAAGAATGGGAGCTGATCTCCTTGTTCTCTTCGTTATTGTCATTAAAGATCTTTAATTGTTTCATCCAATAGACCATTGCGATAAAACCAATGATCATAAAGATCCAGTTGATCGTGTTGGCACCCCACCAGCTGTGCATAAAGCGTAGAAAATCCAAAGGTGCGAATAGGTAATTTACAAATAAGTCCTCTATACCGTAAAAAAACTTGCTCATGTTGGCTATATTTACTTTACAAAAGTAGCAAAAGATAGGATGATTTCAAGCTTTTTCGGAAAAACAAAGCCCATAAACTATATTGTGCTGGGAGTGTTCTTGTTCCTTTTTTATTTTGCCAATATTTTTTTTGGGCCTAGCGGGCAAAAGTTTAGCCAGATTATCCCTTTTGAACTGCTGATGTTCACCGCATTGCTACTCTCCGTTTTTATCACAAATCAGATCGTGAGAAAGGAAAAGGCGACCGAGTCCAATTCCTATACCATGGTGTTTTTTGTGCTTTTGGCCATTTCCTTTTCCGACCATTTGGGGCACCAGAACATTATTTTTGCCAATTTTTTCCTGCTTATGGCATTTTGGAGGGTGTTGTCCATTAAATCCATTAGGAACGTAAAGCACAAGATTTTTGATGCTTCCATGTTAATAGCCACCGCAAGCTTATTCTACGATTGGTCTTTGGCGTTTATGCTCTTGATCTTTTATGTGATAGGGGTTTACGACCGTAAAACCTTTAAAAATTGGCTAGTGCCTGTTTTGGGAACGGCCACTGTTTTTGTTTTAACGTTTACCGTGCTCAAGCTAAAGGGATCTCTTCATTTTTTTGCGGAACACTATCAATTTTCTTTAGGATTGTTTACCGATAAATCCTTTTTTCAAGTGTTGGATTTCAAAATATTGATTTATCTAATTTTGATCACCATTGTTTCCATCACCGTATTTGTGCGCCTGCGAAATGTGAGCGGGGGAAAATTGTTGCTCCTGCGAATTGTGTTTTTTACCTTTTTGCTGGCCACGGTATTGATTCTGTTTAACCCTGTGGATCGTTCGCCGGTAATGATCACGTTTTTTCCCGCATCAATTTTCCTTACCAATTATTTTGAAGAAATAAAAAAACAAAACCTTCAAGAAGTGGTTTTGATCGGGGGTTTGGTATTGGCCTCCACTCTTTTTGTGGTCCATCTAAACTAAGTACGCCATAAAGCAATATCTTTGAACAAAACTACTATTATGTTCAGCGATTTTGCCTTCAACATATTTGAGGAAAGTATAGAAAAGTACCATATCAAGGATGATGTCTATCAAGAATTTTCCAACCCTTATCCAAAGGATAAAGTGGAGCACCTGTTGTATAGAAAAAATTGGATAGACACCGTTCAATGGCATTATGAAGATATTATACGTGACCCGGAAATTGACCCTGTTGCAGCCTTGGATCTTAAACGTAAAATTGATGCAAGTAACCAAGACCGTACCGATTTGGTGGAATATATAGACAGTTACTTTTTAAATAAATACCAATCGGTACAGGTAAAGCAAAATGCCAAGATCAATACGGAGAGCCCGGCATGGGCCATTGACAGGCTTTCTATTTTGGCCCTGAAGATCTATCATATGCAAGAAGAGGTAAACCGAACGGATGCTTCTTCCGAGCATATTAAAAAATGTAGCGATAAACTCGCCGTATTGCTCGAGCAAAAGAAAGACCTGTCCACGGCCATAGATCAATTATTAATGGATATTGAATCCGGGGACAAGTACATGAAAGTGTATAAGCAAATGAAAATGTACAACGATGATGAACTAAACCCGGTTTTACGTGGACAAAAAGGGTAAACATACCCATATATTGGTTATCCGCTTGTCTGCAATGGGTGACGTGGCCATGACTGTGCCCGTACTACGAACTATTACAGAAAAATACCCCCAAATGCGGATTACGGTGCTTACCAAAAAATCGTTTGCGCCTATTTTTAATGGGATGGCCAATGTGGAAGTTGTAGCAGCGGAGGTAAAAAAACAACACAAGGGCCTTATTGGGCTTTGGCGGCTATTTAAAGAGCTTAAATCATTAAAGGTTGATGCAGTGGCCGATCTTCACAATGTACTGCGCAGCAGGGTTCTCAAAAAATATTTTGCTTTGGAGCGGGTGCCCGTTGTACAATTGGACAAGGGACGAAGGGACAAAAAAGCACTCACCCGGCCCAAAAACAAAGTTTTTGAACAACTAAAGACAACCCACCAACGCTATGCCGATGTGTTTGCCGGACTTGGTTTCCCCATTGACTTAACCAAAGCAAAACCAGTGGAAAGGATCCAGCTATCTGAAAAAGTGCTGGGTCTGGTGCAACAAGATACCAAGAAATGGGTTGGAATTGCACCTTTTGCAGCTCATGATGGAAAAATGTATCCTTTGGATTCTACAGAGGAAGTTATTAAGCAGTTAAACAATACCAATAAGTATAAAATTTTATTGTTCGGGGGTGGTGCCAAAGAGGTTGATGTGTTGGAAAAGGTAGCAGGAACGTATGAAAACGCCTTGTGCATGGCGGGCAAGCTCGATCTTTCCGAAGAACTACAATTAATTTCAAATTTGGATGCCATGTTGTCCATGGATAGTGGAAATGCACATTTAGCAGCAAACTATGGTATCCCGGTGGTGACACTCTGGGGGGTTACCCACCCATATGCTGGATTCTATCCCTTTGGGCAGCCCATGGACAATGCCCTATTGGCGGATAGAAAAAAATATCCTTTGATTCCGACCTCTGTGTATGGCAACAAAGTGCCAGAGGGGTATGAAAATGTTATGAGCACCATCAAACCCCAAGAGGTGCTGGATAAGCTAGTGGAAATATTGGACTATTAAGCCACCGTTCCTTGGCAACTGCTCCCAGCCCCTGCCGTACAGCCGTAGCAATGTTGTGAAATGACAATGTTTCGATTGCTGAGTACATCATCATTATAATCCTTGATGTGTTTTACCTTACTTGCCACTTTAAGGTCCAACATTTGGTTAAAATCGCAATCGTACAACCATCCATCCCAGCTTACTGAGATGGTGTTGGTGCACATTACATTTTCTACCGCAGCAGGGTTGTATGCATCTACCAAAGAATACATATAATCCTCGTAATTGTCCGAAGCGATGAGGTAGTCCAAAAACCGTGAAATAGGCAAGTTGGTAATGGCAAAAAGATTATGAAAATCGATATCAAAATCAGCTTTCAACGCTTTTTTAAAGTCATGCTCCATGGCAGCTTGATCAGTGGGCAAAAATGCTCCGGAAGGATTGTACACCAGATCTAAACGTAAATCGCTATCTGGCATACCATAACCCACTTGGTTGAGCATTTGCAAAGCCTTTATGGATTTATCAAAAACCCCATCGCCACGTTGTTTGTCCGTTTTGCCACGGGTATAGTGGGGCATGGATGAAACTACATGAACATTGTGTTTTTTAAAGAATTCCGGCAGATCGTGGTATTTCTTGTTGGCCAATATAATGGTCAAGTTGGAACGTACGATAAAATCCTTGATACCGGCCTTGGAAGCCTCTTCCACAAACCACCGAAAATCAGGGTTCATTTCGGGGGCACCACCAGTAAGGTCCAACGTATGGGCGCCGGTATTCCGGATTACGGACAAACACTGTTCCATGGTCTCTCGGGTCATAATTTCCTTTCGGTCGGGGCCCGCATCTACATGGCAATGTCCGCAAACTTGGTTGCACATATATCCGACGTTGATTTGTAGCACCTCTAATTTTTTTGGTCTTAAGGGAAACTGACCCGTTTCGGCAATTTTATCCTTAAAGTAAGGGAGCTCACCATCCTCAAAAAGTTCCCCGTTCAATATTTCCAGTTGCTTTTGCGTACTGGCAAGTGCGTTTTGGTTGGCTTTTAAGGATTTTTTAGCTGTTTTTTTTAGGTCTGTCAATATGCTTTGTTCCATTTAATGCTTTTATAGGATTTATAGCAATCCAATTCAATTGAGGTTATTGCTAACATCTACAAGGGTAGCGGTCTTGTTTCTATGGGCAAGGCGCTCTAGAAACTACATGGAAAGTTTCTCGTACTTGTTCATCATCTGAACACCATGAACCAAAGTGGCACCACTTTCGATCGCTGCACCTGCGTGCACGGCTTCCATCATTTCCTCTTTGGTGATGCCTCTTTGCAAACCATCTTTGGTATAGGCATCAATACAATAAGGACACTTTACTACATGCGCAACAGCCAGGGCGATCAATGATTTTTCTCGAGCGCTCAAAGCACCTTCTTCGAACACTTTGCCGTAATAATCAAAAAATTTATTGCCAAGCTCTTCACTCCACTCTGTAATATTACCAAATTTTCTCAGGTCTGCCGGGTCGTAATAGGATTTGGACATGCTTCAAATTTTTATGTTACACCTAAACTTACAACAAATATCACGATTGTATTTTGCTGTAACCTTCAAAAATCCATTTCTATCTACAATAGACTAGTAATGTAGCCTGTTTATCAACTTAATATTAAGATGAAGATTCGGTTGATATATTTACACTATGGAACCATCCAAAAATGTACATTTGTTATAAAAGGAATAGATGTTTAAGAATAAAAGAATAGGGCTTGTGCTATCCGGTGGGGGTATTCGGGGAATGGCTCACATAGGTTTGATCAAAGCCATGCGCGAACACGGGATCGAGGCCAATGTTGTTTCCGGGACCAGTATCGGGGCATTGGTGGGCGCACTTTATGCCAACGGAAATTCCGCTGAAGAAATGCTCTCTTTTTTTAAAGAAACACCATTGTTCCAGTATAGTTTTTTTACCATAAACAAACCCGGTTTTATAGATACTGAACGGTATGCCAATGTGTTTGAGCACTTTTTCCCATCCAACTCCTTTGAAAGTTTGGGAAGGCCACTTTATATTGTTGCCACCGATTTAATGAGGGGCAAGGAAACTGTTTTTAACACAGGCGAACTTATAAAGCCCTTATTGGCTTCCGCCGCGCTTCCTCCAGTTTTTAGTCCTGTTGAAATCAATGATGTCCTGTATGCCGATGGAGGAATTATGAACAACTTTCCAACGGAATATGTGGAGGATAAAACCGATTTTATGATCGGGAGCAATGTGTCCGTCACCGTGCCGCTGCAAAAAAAGGACCTTCGAAATTCGTTTCAATTGACCGGGAGAGTCACCAGTTTGATGATACATGCTTCCAACGACGAAAAATTGCAGAGGTGCGACCTTTTTATTGAGCCCCAAGGACTTGAAAAAATAGGCGTGTTGGACAAGAAAGGCATTGAAAATGCTTATAACATCGGCTACGAACATGGGCGCAAGGCCTTGGACAACATACTTTCCAAGGCCTGACCCAGTTTATACATTATCGAAATCCACGGTAATTTTTGATGTAATTGGGTGTGATTGGCAAGTCAGGACAAAACCATCATTGATTTCGCCATCGGTTAGAATTTGGTTTTTCACCATTTCCGCCTTGCCTTCGGTTAGCCGAGCTATACAACTACTGCAGACCCCACCCTGACAGGAATATGGCGCGTCTATATCTTGTTTTAGAACAGCATCTAGGACAAGTTCTTTTTTATCCATTACAAAATTGTAGCTCTCATCGTCCAAAATTACGGTTACTTGGGTTTTCCCGTCCAAATCTTCGGCCAAGGAATCCTCGGCATCCCCACTTGTGAAAAGTTCAAAATGAATTGTACCCTCATCAACACCGTTATCTTTTAAAGTGTCCGTTACCAAGTGGATCATGTCCTCTGGCCCGCACAGATAAAATCCATCAAAAGCAGTTTCCTTGAACTTGTTTTTTAGTACAAAGTTTACGGTGGATTTTTCTATTCTCCCAAAAAGAGCGTCCTTTTCTGTAGATCTGCTATACACATATTGTACAAAAAAACGATCACCATATTGTTCTTTAATAGCCTGTATTTCCTTAAAATACATGGTCTCTTCTGGCGATTGATTGCCAAATACCAAAACAAAAACATTCTCGGGATTGCTTTCCAATACGGTTTGGGCAATGCTCATTATCGGGGTAATACCACTACCTGCGGCAAAAGCAGCAATGTTTTTGGGCGAATCGTCTTCAAAGATAAACCGGCCTTCGGGGGGCATAATTTCAAAGGTGTCGCCAACTTTGATATGTTCATTGGCAAAAACGGAAAAAGTACCATTTTCCACCTTTTTAATGCCCACTGTAAGTTTACCAGATGAAGGGGGGGATGAAATGGAATAGGCTCTCCGGAGTTCTTTTCCGTCCATCTCGTGTTTTATAGTGATGTATTGTCCTGCTTTAAAGGCAAAAGCGTTTGTAAGGTTTTCAGGAATGTTAAAAGTAAGGGCCACAGCGTTTGGAGTTAGTTGGTCCACTGCAGCTATTTTTAAAGCATGGGATGCGCTCATGTACAAAATTTTGTTACAAAATTAAGCATTACGCTTGTTTTGAACAGTCATTTTAAGAAAAAGCATGGGTTTTGTAACAAAACCGATAAATTAGACACCAACAAAAAAAAGCCAGCCATGCTCAAACATTTTATGGGACTTCAATGGAAGTCATTTTTTAGGTCTGCCAGTTTTAAAACAGAGATTTGGTTTAAAATATTGATGGCCTTGGGTGCCCTTTACTTTATTGTTGTTTTCTTGGGAATGGGGGTCGGGGCCTTTTATTTGATCGAGAAAATGGAGATAGGCGACCCCTTGCGCGTTGTCAACCAGTTTATGGTCTATTACATGGCCCTTGATCTTGTTTTTAGGTACATGCTGCAAAAAATGCCGGTGACCAATATAAAACCATTGCTCTATTTGCCCATAAATAAGAGCAAGGTGGTAAACTTTTCATTGGGGAAAACGGTAATCTCTTTTTTTAATATTGCCCATGCCTTCTTTTTTGTGCCGTTCAGTATTGTTTTACTGATAGAGGGCTATCCTCCCGTGCAGGTTATTGGATGGCACTTGGCATTGATGGCCCTGTTTTACTGTAACAACTTTATCAATGTTATGGTGAACAATCAAAATGGGGTTTTCTATGTATTTGCGGCCATATTTATATTGGCCGGGGCATCGCAGTATTACCAATGGTTTGATATTACAGTTTACACCCAACCTGTTTTCGACCTATTTTACGATATGCCCTGGTCGGCCATAATACCATGGGCAGCTTTAGCTGGCATGTATTATGGAGCCTATGCTTATTTTAAAAAACATATGTATTTGGATGGTGGTCTGGCCAAAAAGCAATCGGTGGCCAAAACAGAAAATTTGGAGTGGTTGGACCGCTTTGGCAATTTGGGAACATTCCTCAAGAACGACATCAAACTGATAAAAAGGAACAAGAGATCACGTTCGGCCGTAATAGCAGGAGCCTTCTTTATTTTTTACGGACTTCTATTTTTTACCGGAGCTTTGGAAGTTTATGAAGGCCCTTTCTGGAAAGTATTCGCAGGCATATTTGTTACCGGAGGTTTTCTCTTCAGTTTTGGGCAGTATGTGCCCAGCTGGGACAGTAGCTATTATCCTTTAATGATGAGCCAGAACATTAAATATCGTGAGTACCTTTCCTCAAAATGGTACTTGGTGATCATTGCAACCATTATTTCCACCATTTTGGCTTCATTTTATATCTATTTTGGTTGGGAGGCCTATGCCGCAGTATTGGTAGGCGCCATCTATAATATCGGTATTAACAGTTACCTTGTGCTTTGGGGAGGGGCCTATGTAAAAACACCGATAGATCTAACCTCTAACAAAAAGGCCTTTGGCGATAAACAGGCATTTAATGCCAAAACACTATTGCTCACGCTGCCAAAGTTGGCCTTGCCCATGGGCATTTATGCCATTGGGCACTTTTTAATTTCTCCTATGGCCGGATACATTTTTGTGGCAGTTTTTGGATTGCTCGGATTTGTTTTTAAAAACAAAGTGTTTACCATGATCGAGGGCATCTATAAAAAGGAGAAGTACAAAACATTACAAGCATACAAACAGAAATAACCAACATAAAAAACACAGATGATAACAGTTCATAATTTAACCAAGACCTACGGACAAAACACCGTTTTGAACATTGATCAATTGGAAATACCAAAAGGACAGAGCTTTGGCCTTGTTGGGAACAACGGAGCAGGAAAAACCACTCTATTTAGTTTGTTGTTGGATTTGATTCAACCTTCTACAGGCCATATAATAAACAACGAGGTACAAGTGGATCAAAGCGAAGCATGGAAACCCTTTACCTCCGCATTTATCGATGAGACTTTTTTGATCGGCTACCTGACCCCGGAAGAGTATTTTTACTTTATCGGCGAACTGCGTGGTAGGAACAAGGCGGATGTAGATGCACTCTTGTCCAATTTTGAAGATTTTTTCCATGGAGAGATCTTGGGTCAAAAAAAGTATCTGCGGGACCTTTCCAAAGGAAACCAAAAGAAGGTAGGTTTAGTGGCCAGCTTTATCGGTAACCCCGAAGTGGTTATTTTGGACGAGCCATTTGCCAATTTGGACCCCACCACGCAAATTCGATTAAAAGGAATTATAAAAGATCTGGCCGCAAAAGAGGGAGTTACCGTTTTGGTGTCCAGTCATGATCTGATTCATGTAACCGAAGTCTGCGAACGTATCGTGGTGCTCAACAAAGGCGAAATTGTAAAGGACATCCACACCTCGGCAGAAACCATGAAAGAGCTTGAAGCTTTCTTTGCGGGTTGATGTTTTAAAACGACCTGAAGAAATTCTTGCACTTTATCGATAAGGCTTATAATAATCCGATCATTTTTGAGTTAATGGTTACACAAGATTATCGATAATTTTGAAGCTTCATCACACATTTATAGGCGCCATGGTTTTGGGAGGACTGGTTTTTAATGCCTGTTCCACCAAAAAGGACAAATTCGTCAACCGAAATTGGCATGCACTCAACACAAAGTACAACACCTTGTACAACGGAAATTTGGCCTTTCAACAAGGGCTGGAAGAAATCAACGCCAATTATCGGGACGACTATTGGGAAATTTTGCCCGTGGAACGCCTTAAGGTCACCGACGAGGTAAAACTCGACTCAGAAGATAACAATCCCAATTTTATTATTGCTGAGGAAAAGGCCACCAAGGCCATCCAAAAGCACAGCATGGACATTAAGGATGAAGAAAGAAACCCACAAACAGACGAAGCCTTTCTTTTGCTGGGGAAGTCCCGATACTTCGATCAGCGCTATATCCCTGCCTTGGAATCTTTCAACTACATCCTGAGAAAATATAGTTCCAGCGATAAACTTAACGAGGCAACCATCTGGCGAGAAAAAACCAATATGCGATTGGACAACCCAGAGGTGGCCATAAAAAATCTAAAACGCCTTTTTAAGTACGAAAGGCTCAAGGATCAGGAATATGCCGACGCCAATGCCGTTTTGGCCCAATGCTACATCAACCTTAATGCCCCGGATACAGCTATCCAAAAACTTAAAATATCGCAGGCCTACACCAAAAAGAATCCGGAAAAAGGTAGATACCTGTTCATAATTGGGCAGTTGTACGATCAACTGGGACATAAGGACAGTGCCAATTTTGCCTACGATAAGGTAATAGCACTCAACCGCAAATCGCCGAGAGTGTATATGATCAACGCGCATCTGAAAAAAATCCAAAATACCCAACTTACCGAGGACAACAGGGAAGAAATGTTGGAATACCTTACCAAACTGGAAGAAAACAGGGAAAACCGACCTTTCTTGGATAAAATTTATCGACAAGTGGCCGAATACCACATGGCATTTGAATCCGACAGTTTGGCATTGGCCTATTATAACAAATCCATCCAAGCCACACAGGGAGAACAAAAGTTAAATGCGCTCAATTATCAGAGCTTGGCCGATTATTATTTTGATGAAGACCAGTATAGGATTGCGGGGTCATACTATGATAGTACTTTGACCAACCTGAATGAAAATACCAGAAAACACCGCGATATTACAAAGAAGTTGGACAACCTTGAAGATGTAATCAAATACGAAGATATTGTTCAGCATGCCGACAGTGTTATTACCCTATATCAAATGCCCGTTGCCGAGCGTAAGGCCTATTTTGATGACTATATTGCCGAATTAAAACGAAAAGAGGAGGCAGAGGCAGAAAAGCAACTGCAAAAAACAGTGGCCGGATTCGCTACTTTTGCGGACAGTAAAGGCGGAAAGGAGAACAAAGGCAAGTTCTATTTTTACAATATTACCAGTTTGGGCTACGGAAAAAACGATTTTAAGACCCGATGGGGCAACAGAGCGCTCGAAGACGATTGGAGATGGAGCAACAAGGCCAGGGTCTCCGTTTCCGAAGCCACAGGTGAAATTATCGCCAACAAAGAGGATAATTTAACAGAGGACCAAAAGTATTCCACGGAGTACTATTTGGCCCAGATACCTACCGATGTGGCCGTAATCGATAGTTTAAAGGGCGAGCGCAACTTTGCCAATTATCAGTTAGGCCTTATTTATAAAGAAAAATTCAAGGACAATATGCTAGCTGCCGCCAAATTGGAGCGCGTACTATCTTCTAATCCCGAGGAGCGATTAATATTGCCATCAAAATATAACCTTTACAAAATCTACGAAGAATCAGGAAGTCCATTGGCGAACAATATAAGGCAGGACATTATTTCCAATCACCCCGATACACGATATGCGGAGATCTTGCTAAACCCACAGGCGGTATTGGATGGCAATACCGATAGCCCAGATGCCAGGTACGCAGCATTGTTCAAACAATACCAACAACAGGAATTTTTAAATGTAATTACCCGATCCGAAGAATATATAAGCAAGTTTACGGGAGATCCCATTGTGCCCAAGTTCGAAATGCTGAAGGCCAATGCGATTGGCCGCCTACAGGGATTTGAGCCTTTTAAAGAAGCTTTGAACTATGTGGCGCTGACCTACCCCAATAATCCAGAAGGTAAAAAAGCGGAACAGATCGTGGAGGAACAATTGCCAAAATTGGAGAACAAAGAGTTTTCTCCAGAAACGGGTTCAACAGGAGCCGGTAATTGGAAGGTAGTATTCCAGTTTAAGATCAGGAACGACGAAAAGGCGAACGAACTGAAAAAGAGACTCGAGGAGGTAATAAAAGAACTGCGGTACAACAACCGGATATCCAAGGACATCTATAATTTGGAAGATCAGTTTGTGGTGGTACATGGTTTCCGTTCCAAAGACTTTGCCTTGGGCTTTGCAGAACTTATAAAAAACAACAGGGACTACCTTATTAAAGATGAGAATTTTGTAGTTTTATCAGAGAATTACAAAATAATACAAGTCCACAAAAACCTAGAATCGTACAAAGCACAATTTTAAACCCCAAAACCCCAGAACACCATGTTTTCCGACAACAAAAAACCACGACCTATGAATGAATTTGGCGGCCAGCCCAATAGAATTGAAAAGAACACGACAATAAAAGGCGACATTACTTCCGAGGCCGACTTTAGGATAGACGGTAAACTGGAAGGAAATGTAACCACTTCCGGCAAGGTAGTCATTGGGAAAGATGGTTACATCAACGGAAAGGTAGAGTGTGTAAACGCGGATATAGAAGGGAAGTTCAATGGAGAACTTATGGTAAAAGATCTACTCTCTTTAAAATCTTCTGCAACGATAGAAGGAACCGTGAGCGTGGCCAAATTGGCCGTAGAACCCGGAGCTACCTTTAACGCCGCCTGTACCATGGGCAAAGGAGCTGTTGCAACGGCCACTAAAATGCAGTCATCCAAAAAAGATGAGCCAGCAAAAGCCTCCTAAAAAAAAGTATAACAAAGCAATTAATACAGCTGCCCGTTTGTCTGGTTCTGCCATTCAAATGGGCATTGTTATTTATTTGGGCGTATGGGGAGGCAAGTGGCTGGACGCCCATTACGGTACCGAAAAAATATTCCTTCCCATTTGTACCCTGCTAGCGGTTGCCATTTCCATATATTTGGTGATTCAACAACTAAAAAAAATCAACGATTGAAATTTAGGTATTACCCGGCCCTTTTTGTTTCCTCCTTGTTATTGGGTCTAGTTGTGCTGTTTTTTGCCCAGATTTGGCTGCTTGAAAATAAAGGGCATCAACTTTCCGGCCTTCAAATTGTGAAAAGCTATGTGCTGAACGGCATAATGGCATTGATCGTGTTTTTTGCCATTTATATTTTTCGAAATAAACATCGTGATCTGCTGGGCTTTTTTTTCTTGGGGGGAAGTCTTATAAAATTTACTCTATTCTTCATTTTTTTATATCCAGGATTTAATCAAGACGGCAATATGGAACGTTTGGAGTTCCTTGTGTTTTTTGTGCCCTACGGATTTGCATCGGTGCTCGAAACATTCTTTTTGGTGAAACTGCTTAATACTGTGTAGCAAAGCCCTGAAAATCACCTAAAAAAACAATAAAAAAAATAATACTGTAAAAAGCTTTTTTCTTTTGATTGGGGAATGTATTTTTGCACCAATTTTTGAGGACCCATTAGTTGGATCATATGCGAAATTCTTTTTTCAGTAAAAAAATAGTTGCCGTAATCTTTTTGATTGCGGGATTTGTGTCGGCCCAAAACCATGAGGGAGAAGAAGTTGAAACCGGCGGCCATGATTTAAAAACAGAGATTAAGGAATACATCGACCATCACCTTTTGGATTCGCATGATTTCAACCTTTATTCTTACACTACGGATACAGGGGAACATAAATACGTTGGCTTTCCGCTTCCTGTAATTCTTTGGGACAACGGTCTTAAGGTTTTTTCCTCATCTAAATTAAAGCACGGAGAAGGCGTGGCTGAGGTTGATGGGAACTACTACAAGCTATACCATAATAAAATTTATAAGACCGACGCCGAGGGTACCATTAATTACGGAGGGCACCATGGTGAGGAAACACATACCGAGGATGCTTTTGGTGAGAACTTGGTAGTGGACGATTCCCATCCTACCAACGAAAAGCCTTTGGATTTTTCCATAACAAAGAATGTTGTGTTCATAATTGCAGTAGCGCTTCTTATGTTTTTGGTGTTCCGCTCCATGGCCAAAAGATATCAGAAGAGTACAATGCCAAAAGGATTGGGAAGATTCTTGGAGCCCCTTGTTCTTTTTGTTCGCGACGAAATAGCTATCCCTAATATTGGTGAGCACAAGTATAAGAGGTACATGAGCTATTTGTTAACGGTATTCTTCTTTGTGTGGATTATCAACCTTTTGGGATTGACACCACTTGGGGTTAACGTAACCAACAATATTGCCGTTACTTTCGCATTAGCGATCATTACCTACTTTATTACAACATTTACGGGGAACAAAAACTACTGGAAACACATTTTTTGGATGCCGGGAGTACCTGTTCCAATGAAAATTATATTGGCGCCCATCGAATTGTTGGGAACCTTCATCAAGCCATTTTCGTTGATGATTCGTTTATACGCCAACATTACCGCAGGTCACGTGGTATTGATGAGTATTATCGGGCTTATGTTCATATTCAAGAACTGGATAGGTAGCCCATTGTCTTTCTTGTTGGCATTCGCACTTTCCTTATTGGAATTGTTGGTGGCGGCATTACAGGCGTATATTTTCACCATGTTGTCCGCTCTATACTTTGGTATGGCGGTAGAAGAAGATCATCATTAATTAGAACGTTTAATATTTAAATTCATATATCATGACAATTCCAAACATCGTAGGTGCTGGTTTGATCGTAATCGGAGCAGGATTGGGTATCGGTAGAATCGGTGGACAAGCAATGGAAGCCATTGCACGTCAACCTGAAGCTTCTGGTAAGATCCAAACAGCAATGTTGATTGCAGCAGCCCTTATTGAAGGTATCGGTTTCGCCGCTCTTTTTGCAGCTTAATAACCGTAAAAACATTGATGAAGGCCATAGCGGTTGGCTGTGGCCCTTCATTGATTTAAATGATATAGTTTAAAAGAATTAATAGAATAAGATAAATGGAAAAGTTAATCGAGCAGTTTTCCTTCGGGTTGTTTTTTTGGCAGATGTTGCTTTTTATCGCTCTTTTATTATTGCTTAGAAAGTATGCATGGAAACCTATCCTTGGTGCGGTTGAAAAACGTGAAGAGGGTATAAAAGATGCACTTGAGGCAGCTGAGGCGGCAAAAAAGGAAATGCAGAACGTTACTGCCGACAGCGAAAAGCTTTTGAGGGAGGCCAAAGTTGAAAGGGACGCTTTGTTGAAAGAGGCCAGGGAAATCAAAGAAAGCATCATTGCTGAAGCCAAGGAACAAGCCCAAGTTGAAGGCGATAAGGTGATCAAGCAAGCTCAAGCTACTATTGAAGCTGAGAAGAAAGCTGCAGTCGCCGACATTAAGGCACAAGTGGCCAATCTATCCGTGGAGATTGCGGAAAAAGTAATCAAAGAAGAATTGTCCGATAAAACCAAACAACAAAAGTTGGTAGAGGACATGTTGGGCGATATTAAACTGAACTAACAGACCATGAACCAAAACAGGGCAGCCATACGCTACGCAAAAGCAACCTTGGATTTCGCAGTCGAAAAGAAGGCGGCCGATGCCGTTGAAAAAGACATGCGGGAGATAGCTGCGACCATTTCTGAAAACGTGGAGCTTCAAAATGTATTGGAGAGCCCTATCATAAAATCAGAAGTAAAGAAGAACAGTTTGCTCGAAATCTTCAAAGGTGCCAACGAAATCACCAAAGGTCTTCTTCAAACTTTGATCAGCAACAAGCGAATAGATATGTTACAGGAAGTGGCCTACAAGTACATCATCCTTCACGAAAAATTGAAGGGAGAAGAAGTAGCTTATGTAACAACTGCTGTTCCTTTGACCTCCGAGTTGGAGAAAAAGATTTTGGACACGGTTACCAAAGCTACCGGCAACAAGGTGACTTTGGAGAATAAAATCGATGAGAGCATCATCGGAGGATTTGTACTTAGGGTGGGCGACACCCAATACGATGCAAGCATCGCAAACAAATTGAACGGATTAAAAAGAGAATTTACAAATAGTCTATAAAAATGGCAGGAGTAAAAGCCGCTGAGGTATCAGCAATTTTGAAAAAACAGTTATCAGGTTTCGAAGCATCCGCTTCTTTGGATGAAGTAGGTACCGTATT
Organism: Flagellimonas sp. ABD4_174; assembly: GCF_056160185.1. Lineage (NCBI taxonomy): Bacteria > Pseudomonadati > Bacteroidota > Flavobacteriia > Flavobacteriales > Flavobacteriaceae > Flagellimonas > Flagellimonas sp. ABD4_174. The sequence continues at coordinate 343,846 of NZ_JBSWWP010000001.1, read as the reverse complement.
ACAAGTAGGTGATGGTATTGCCCGTGTATATGGACTTTCCAATGCCCAGTACGGGGAGTTGGTAGAGTTCGAGGGTGGTATGCAAGGTATCGTTCTTAACTTGGAAGAAGACAACGTTGGTGTTGTATTGTTGGGCCCATCCAAAGAGATCGTGGAAGGCGCTACTGTTAAGAGAACCGAGCGTATTGCTTCCATCAATGTTGGTGAAGGAATTGTTGGCCGTGTGGTGGATACCTTGGGTAAACCTATCGACGGTAAAGGACCTGTTGCTGGTGAAACCTACGAGATGCCTTTGGAACGTAAGGCTCCGGGTGTAATTTTTAGACAACCCGTTGACGAACCAATGCAAACAGGTATCAAGGCTATCGATGCCATGATTCCGGTTGGTCGTGGACAAAGGGAGTTGGTGATCGGTGACAAGCAAACAGGTAAGACCACAGTTTGTATCGATACCATCCTAAACCAAAAAGAATTTTACGATGCAGGTGAGCCGGTTTACTGTATCTACGTTGCCGTAGGTCAGAAAGCATCAACGGTAGCCGCCATCGCCAAAACGTTGGAAGAAAAAGGGGCATTGGCCTATACGACCATTGTTGCCGCAAATGCTTCCGACCCTGCTCCTATGCAGGTATATGCCCCGTTCGCGGGTGCTGCCATTGGTGAGTACTTCAGGGATACAGGCCGTCCGGCATTGATTATTTATGATGACTTGTCAAAACAGGCAGTAGCTTACCGTGAGGTTTCCTTGTTGTTGAGAAGACCGCCGGGACGTGAGGCTTACCCTGGAGATGTTTTCTACCTTCACTCCAGACTATTGGAGCGTGCTGCGAAAGTAATCGGTGACGATGCTATTGCAAAGAATATGAACGACCTTCCTGAATCATTAAAGTCTAAAGTGAAAGGTGGAGGTTCTTTAACGGCACTTCCAATTATCGAAACTCAGGCAGGTGACGTATCCGCTTATATCCCAACCAACGTAATTTCCATTACCGATGGTCAGATATTCTTGGAGCAAGATTTGTTCAACCAAGGGGTTCGTCCTGCGATCAATGTAGGTATCTCCGTATCACGTGTGGGTGGTTCCGCGCAGATCAAGTCCATGAAGAAAGTAGCAGGTACCTTGAAACTTGACCAGGCCCAGTTCCGTGAATTGGAAGCTTTTGCCAAGTTCGGTTCCGACTTGGATGCCGCTACCTTGAACGTAATCGAAAAAGGACGAAGAAACGTGGAGATCTTGAAACAAGGTCAGAACGATCCATTTACCGTTGAAGATCAGGTGGCCATCATCTTTGCAGGTTCCAAGAACTTGTTGAGAGATGTTCCTGTGGACAAGGTAAAAGAGTTTGAAAAAGATTACTTGGAGTTCTTGAACGCCAAGCACAGAGATGTTTTGGATACGCTTAAAGCCGGTAAATTGACCGACGAGGTTACCGATACATTGACTGCTGTTTGCAAGGACCTTTCAAGCAAGTACAAAGCATAACAATTGTCATTTCTGAGGGGCCCTGAGCGTAGTCGAAGGGCACTGCAGGAATCCATAACCAAAAAGATTCCGCATCAAGTGCGGAATGACAAAGAAGAATATGGCAAATCTAAAGGAAATACGTAACAGGATATCATCCATCTCATCAACGATGCAGATTACCAGTGCCATGAAAATGGTTTCTGCTGCCAAGTTGAAGAAGGCACAGGATGCTATTACGGCAATGCGTCCCTATTCCGATAAACTGACCGAGCTCCTACAAGGGCTTAGCGCCAGTTTGGAAGGAGATGGAGGAAGCGAGTACGCCGACAAAAGGCCAGTGAACAAAGTTTTGGTGGTAGCCATTACTTCCAATAGAGGTCTTTGTGGTGGGTTCAATTCCAACATCATCAAGCAGAGCAACAATTTGGTGTCCAATAAGTATCCGGGCAAACAGGTCGATTTCTATACCATTGGTAAGAAAGGAAACGATATCCTTAGAAAAAGACATACCATTTTGGGCGACCAGAGCAAGGTGTATGATGATTTGACCTTTGAGAACGTTGCCGAAATTGCCGAACTTTTAATGCGTTTGTTCACCAAAGGTGATTATGATAAAATCGAGTTGGTGTACAACAAGTTCAAAAATGCCGCGACACAGATTGTGATGACAGAACAGTTCCTGCCCATTGTTGGCGCAGAAGGTGATGAAGCCATTGCTGCCGATTACATTTTTGAACCTTCAAAAGTGGAAATCGTAAAAGAGTTGATACCTAAATCCTTGAAGACACAATTGTTCAAGGCCATTAGAGATTCTTTTGCGAGTGAGCACGGTGCCCGTATGACGGCCATGCACAAAGCAACGGACAATGCCGCGGAGCTTAGGGACGAGCTTAAATTAACGTACAACAAAGCCCGTCAAGCGGCCATTACCAACGAAATCCTCGAAATTGTTGGTGGAGCGGAAGCGTTGAATAATTAAGCCGAACCAAAGCGAGGTTAAATATTCAATAGCCGAGGCTCGGAACAACTAGAAGTACAATATATTTATATAAGTAAAGGCCACCGATTCGGTGGCCTTTTTGGTTTTAGTAACTTCTTAAGTTGGACAAAGCAATTACGGAAAACCCCTAGTTTTTTTAAGGTTTTTGTCCAATGCGGTTTAAATTAAAGTTCTTAGATTAGTCCCAACACAATCCTCATTACTTGTTGAGCGCAGCAAAAGTGTATTCGAACACAACATTCGTATACCGTGTGTTGCGGTGATTTTTTAAGGTTCCCCAATCTTATTAATTATTAAAACTTGACAAAATGAAACAACTGAAAAACCTACTCTTCTTGTTGCTTTTGGCCATGTTGGCCTGGAACTGCCAAAAGGAGGAAGCAGCTTTTTATGAAGAAGACCCTCATCCCCAACAAACCTGTGCCACTGCCGACCAAAATGAAGTTTTTGATATGCTGTCGGCCCAATAAAAGATGTCCGACAAGAATGGAGAAAGCCCGTATGTCGAGTTCGATACCAACCGGATTTCCCTAGAGAACATAACCGAGTCCGATGCCAAGCTCATGGTCGTTCCGGCCAAAACTCCATTTAAGGGACAACACAGTAGAATATTGGCCCTTGAGGTCAATGGCACCTTGAAAACGGTGGTCTTCAACATGTACCCTGACCTTGAGAGCCCTGACAGCACTGCCTTTAATGGTGAAATCACCCTGGCCACCCTTCAAGGAAACCTATTGAAGGGATTTAAAGTGGAGGAAGGCTTGATTACAGTGGCATATGACCTGCACGGCAAAGCTGGGGGAAGCCAAGGGTCCAAGTTTGACAATGCCGAGTGCAGGCAGTGGTGCGGGCACGGTTCCAGCGACCCCGTGTGCATCTGCAACACACAGCACTTGGATGGTGTGACCGTCACAGCTCCCAGCAATCAATCGATCACCCATATCCCCATAAATGGGCTTTACGGGGGCAGTGGATACGTGGAGGGCCCATCCGGGGGCAGTACCTGGGGCTATGGCGGCGCTGGGGGAGGCGGAAGCAACCCGAGTTTTGAGGAGGAAGACGTTTTGGATGAATTGACTCCTGACACGCCAATAGAAGATATTGAAGATTTTTTGTCGTGTTATGATACTTCGCAGCCCGCGGTAATCACAATATATGCTGACCAACCAATAAAAGGCTCAAGTGCTTCTATCAATTCAGATTTGGATGTTGGTCACGCCTTCATTTCCATTGCTCAGAGTGGTAAAACAAGTTCTTTCGGGTTTTATCCTAGCGGGGAAGGCATCAAATCTGCACATGGGTCAAGTATTATTGGCAATAATGGGGGTGACAGCTACGATGTTAGCCTATCAAGAAATATTTCTGGAGCAACTTTAGCACTTGTAATTCAAAAGGCTATTAATTATCCTGACATTTATGATGTATATAACTATAACTGTACTGATTATTCCTTGGAATTGGCGAATCTAGCTGGATTCAATATTGATAATGCTTGGGGAGTATATCCAACTGGGTCTGGAGGAGACAATCCCGGAAAATTAGGACAAATTTTAAGAACAAGGCCAGGAGCCAATACAGAAGGCGGTTTTGCGTCATCAAAGGCAAATGGCTGCAATTAATTTCATATGAAGATAAAACGAAGTTTTTTTCTGTTTATCACGTTTACTTTAATTCCAGTAGTTGTCTTTTCACAGAAAGATGAGGAATGGAACGCAAAGGAGTTGGAATATTACAAAACCATAAAAGGTCTAAGTGATTATATCGTAACATCGGTCAAAATTTCTAAAGACACTTTATTTGACAAGTATATTTTTTTTGACAATGTACTCGATGACACCAATAGTGAAAGAAAAAAAAGAAGAATCAGAGCTTTTGACACCATATTTCACCATATTCCTTCCACGATAGATTCCATCGGCATCGAAAATTTAGATGCAAAACCCATTCGTTTTTTTAAAACCCATAAAATATATGAGCCGTTTGAAAAAAATTTGAAGGGTTTTGAAAAGGATGTGTTAGTATACTATTTAAAGGATGATGCGGAAAATCCATTAGGTTACCTCCTTTTTGAAGAAAACTCTAGTAAACTGGCTTCTTGGATCTTGTTGAATCAAGGTGACCAGGGTTGGTTTTTTCTCACCTTTAATTTGTTGTGAGCTTTCGGCGAAGATAAAGTTGGACATGCTTTCGTTTCCATTTCTCAAAATGGTATGACAAGTACTTTTGGATTTTATCCAGATGGAGGTGATTCCTATGATGTAAGTTTATAAAAGAAAATTTCCAAGAAATTGGAGGGCAGGCAACAAGAAATGCCCCTTTGGGTTGGTTAGGAACACCGAGACAATATAAAGAAGATTGGTCGGGTACTGATGATTGTTATTAAATTTATATATGAATTCAATTTCGTGGTATTTAGTTTTATCGTGCTTAATCGCTCAGACAATGGTTATAGATGAAAGTGTTTTATGCAAATCGTTCTCAGATGTGTTTAAAGATTCTACTTACATAGAATTAAATATGCACAATTCTATAGATTCTGGTCTGACATCCTATGACTATTGCACAGTTAATGGGATGGCAGGCCAATATCATTTTCTGGGATTTTCTGTAGAAAAGATAGCCGCCAAGGTAAAACTGGGAGAGGATAAAAAGTTCAAAGAAATTCTTCTAATCCTTAAGGTATGGGATGTGGAACAATTTTATCAAAAAGTTGTAGGCAAATATGGTATGCCCAATACATCCAGCTTATCTAAATTTTATCTGGAAAAGCATGGATTTAAATTACCTATTGAGGTGCGAAAGGATTCTTTGGATAAATATTACGAAGAAATGCCAAAACCAGAGGTAAAGAACTTCCATGAAATTCAAAGTTTGGCGTGGTACGATATTATCAAGAAAAATAATTGTGTTTTAACCGACCTTTTGATCAAAAACAGGACAAATCCCACCAACAATTTCCAAGAAAAAGAGATTTGGGTTTCTTTTAAACGTGCTAGATAATTTCATAGAACTTAAATAAATGGAATCGTATATCAATAAAATAGTAAAGGCCACCGATTCGGTGGCCTTTTTGGTTTTTCTTAGGACAATAAGGTTTAGGTAATACTGGCTTTTGCGTAACTTGTAGCCGCCTAAGCAAGGTTTTCAAAGAAGCAACACCTATTGAATCCACTAAAAAAGCTTTTTAAACAAACATTTATCTATGGTTTGGCCACGGTATTGCCGCGGGTCCTCTCCTTTATATTGGTGCCTTTGTACACTTCTGTAATGGACCCGGAAACCTATGGGGAAATATCGGTGATCTTCTCATGGTTTGCCATTTTTAATGTAGTGTTGGCATATGGTATGGAAACAGCCTTTTTCCGATTCTTTAATAAATACTCGGATAAGGGGAATGTAATTTCTACATCCTTGATATCCTTGCTGATGTCTTCCCTTATATTTTTTGGTGCAGCCTTTCTTTTCAAAGGAACCTTTGCCGCCTTTATAGATGTACAGGAATCGTTGATCATATATATTATTTTGATTCTGGTACTAGATGCATTGGCCATAGTGCCGTTCGCTTGGATCAGGGCAAATGAACGGCCATTAAGATATTCGATAGTAAAAGTCACCAGTGTGGCCATTAATTTATTGTTGAATATATTTTTCTTGACCCTATTGCCCGGATTGGCTGAAAATGGGCAATCATTTTGGGCAGCTCTTTATAAACCAGATTTTCAGATAGAGTATGTCTTTATTGCCAATGTAATTTCCAGTGGTGCTGCCTTTTTATGGGTGAGCGGAATTTATTTTGACACCAAATATAAATTTGATAAAGGTTTGTGGAAGGAAATGCTCAAGTACTCCATGCCCATTATGGTGGCCGGACTTGCATTTACGGTCAACGAGGTGTTCGACCGTATTCTTTTAGATCGATTATTACCAGAGGACATTGCCAAAGCAGAGATAGGGAAATATTCGGCCTGCTATAAATTGGCGGTATTCATGACGCTGTTTGGAACCGCTTTTCGGTTGGGGGTGGAACCGTTTTTTTTTAGTCACGCAGACTCGGAGAACCCTCAAAAAACCTATGCCCAGATCACCAATTACTTTGTAATTATGGGCAGTCTCATTTTTTTAGGGGTAATGGTGTTCATAGACCCTTTAAAAAAATTGTTGGTCAGGGATTCTGCTTTTTGGGATGCTTTGGACGTGGTTCCTATCATACTTTTGGCAAGTTTCTGTTTGGGCATTTATCACAATCTGTCCGTTTGGTACAAAGTAACGGATCGCACCAAGTTTGGAGCCTATATATCCTCGGTGGGAGCTATAATCACATTGGCAATCAATATAAGCTTGATTCCCAAAATAGGATATATGGCATCGGCCCTGGCAACTCTGGCGGCCTACGCGACCATGATGGTCCTATCGTATCACTTTGGAAAAAAATATTACCCTGTCCCCTATAACATGAGGAAAATTGTCTTTTATTTCGCTGTATCACTCTTGTTCTCAATACTATCGTTCTATGTTTTTAATAGAAATTTAATAGTGGGCAGCATACTACTTTTCTTATTTTTGGGGTTAGTATATAAGATGGAAGGAGATAAACTTAGAAGTATTTTTATAAAACGTGAAAATTAAAATAATCAATACATCCGGCCACAAGTTGCCACATTACGAAACCCTTGCCTCGGCAGGGATGGATCTAAGGGCGGATTTGGAATCACCCATAACATTGAAACCCTTGGAAAGGGCCATTGTCCCTACAGGACTGTTTATGGAGCTTCCGGTAGGTTATGAGGCACAAGTACGCCCTCGTAGCGGATTGGCGGCAAAAAAAGGTATTACTGTGCTCAATGCACCAGGAACCATCGATGCGGATTATCGCGGTAATGTCGGGGTAATCTTGGTCAATTTATCCAATGAGGATTTTATTGTGGAAAATGGAGAGCGTATCGCCCAAATGGTAATAGCCAAACATGAGCGTGCCGAGTGGGAAGAAGTTGAAGCACTTTCAGAAACCGATAGAGGCGAAGGTGGGTTCGGAAGTACCGGTACCAAATAAAGAAGAATGTAGGGTTGAGCTTAGTCTTGACCTTTTTAATAAAAGTCTAACCATTAAAAAGAGACACCTGGCCAGACAGGTGCGTAAACTATGAAGATAATCGTTCCAATGGCGGGAAGAGGTTCCCGATTAAGACCACACACATTAACAGTTCCGAAACCATTGATACCTGTTGCGGGAAAACCGATAGTACACCGATTGGTTACCGATATCGCCAAAGTGTTGGGTGAACCCATTGATGAGGTTGCCTTTATTCTGGGCGATCCAGCCTTTTTTGGCGATGATGTTGTAGAGAGCTTAATGGAATTGGCCAGCGAAATGGGAGCCAAAGGATCAATATATAGACAAGATCAGCCACTTGGAACCGGACATGCTATAATGAGCGCAAAAGACTCCCTTAGTGGACCAGCGGTAATAGCTTATGCCGATACATTGATCCGTGCAGATTTTGATTTGGACAAATCTGCGGACAGCGTAATATGGGTAAAACAAGTAGAACATCCCGAAGCTTATGGAGTAGTACAATTAAATGATCAAAATGAAATTGTTGAGTTGGTCGAAAAACCAGCAGAATTTGTTTCCGATCTAGCGGTAATCGGAATTTACTATTTCAAGGACGTTGAAGTGCTCAAAAACGAGCTACAACATGTGTTGGATAACGATATTACGCATGGGGGCGAATACCAAATCAACGACGGCATAAAACGAATGATGGAAAAGGGCATGAAATTTGTTCCCGGAAAGGTGGACGAATGGATGGACTGTGGCAATAAAAATGTAACCGTGGAAACCAATCAGCGCATGTTGGGCTTTTTGGAGCAGGAAGGGGAGAATATGGTGGCCGAAACGGTACAACAAGAAAATGCAAACATTATAGAACCATGCTTTATCGGGGAGCATGTGGTATTGAAAAATACCACGGTCGGCCCATATGTATCCGTAGGTGCAAACACGGTATTGGAAAATTCTACCATAAAAAATAGCCTTATCCAGAGCAACAGTAAAATTAGCAACGCAAATCTGGATAATGCCATGATCGGGAACCATGTGGTGTACAATGGTAATTTCGAGACCATTAGTATTGGAGATTATTCCGTTTTGGAATAACTTTAGTATAGATTTTTAGTTTGACGGGGACTTAAGACGGTATGAAAAATGTATTACTTCTTTGGGTGTTTTTAACAGCATCAATCTTGATGCATTGTGATACCTATGCCCAAGAAGAACAAGAAAGCGCCGAGGTCTACCTCGACGAATATACCGATGAGTTTCAAGAAAACTTTTTTGAGGCCTTAAAACAAAAAGGTATCCAAAACTACGATAGAGCAGTTGATCTGTTTTTAAAATGTAAGCAATTGGAGCCCGATAACAGTGTTGTGGACTACGAACTGGCCAAAGCCTATCTTTTGGACAAAAAGTACATACAGGCTCAAGATTATGCTGTTGCAGCGCTTCTTTCAAAACCTGAAGATTATTGGTATTTGGACAATCTATTGACCATTCTCGACAAACAGGGAAGCCCAATAGAAGAGATTAAGCAACGCATACCTTATCAAAATGAAAAGTTACGGCAAAACATGGCGGTTTCGCTCTTTAGGATGAAAAAGTATGAGGAAGCTTCCAATGTGTTGGGTAGCATGGAGAATTCGGGTTTAAAAACAGAGCTGACTCGAAAAATAAACGATTCTTTGGAAAAAGGAGGTCAGATGCAAGAAGTTCGGACAGTGGAACAAAGAAATAATAGCAATGATCCGGTACTGCAATTGCAAGCAACAATGGAACAATTGATCTCAGCGTCCAATTTTAAGAAGCTGTTGAGCGAATCGCAAGAGGCTCTGGACACTTACCCTTTACAGCCCTATTTTTATTATGCATATGGTACGGCCCTTATTGGTACCGGAAATTCCAACAAGGGCATTGAAGTGTTGTTAAGCGGACTGGACTATCTGTTGGATGACAACCAGCTTCAAAATAAAATATACAAGCAGCTATCCGCAGGATATGCCAAAATTGGTGACACACAGAAAGCCAATGAGTATTTGAACAAAATCAATTCGGGATTATAATGAACCTACATAAAAATATAATAAGATTCACCGCAATACCAATGTTGTTGTTCGTATTGGGCGCTTGTAAGGGCACTAAATCCATTACTGGTGGGGAGGTCAATTCGCGCCTTACTGCAAAGAACATTATAAACGCCCATTACTCCAATCAATCCAATTTTAAGACATTGAGGGGAAGGGTAAAGATAGATTACGCCAACGGAGACGATTCGCAAGGAGTTAATGTGAGCCTAAGAATGGAAAAGGACAAGGTGATATGGATGAGTGCTCCCTTAGGAGTGGTCAAGGCGCACATTACCCCAAAGAAGGTTTCCTTCTACAACAAGTTACAAAACGAATATTTCGATGGGGATTTTAGTTATTTGAGCGAACTTTTGGGCACCCAATTGGATTTTGAAAAAGTACAGAACCTCCTCCTCGGCAATGCTGTGTTGGACCTGCGAAAGGAAAAATTCAATACCGAAGTGTACAATGGGAATTACCAATTAAAACCGAAAAAGGCCCAAGAGCTTTTCAAAATACTGTTTCAGTTGGAACCCAAAAACTTTAAGATAGCGTCTCAAGAAATATCCCAGCCGGAAAATTCCAGACAACTAATGGCTAAATATACCTATCAGGATATTTCAGGAAATGTGCTGCCGAACGAAGTTAAGATTGTCGCAGAAGAAGCAGGTGAGCTGACTACTATTGACCTAAGTTTTAAAAACCTGGAATTGAACAAACCCATGAGTTTTCCCTATAAGATACCCAAAGGATATGATAAAATTACATTAAAGTAGTATGAAAGATAAAACTTCATATCTGTTTTATTATGCGTTAGTTATATTCTTTGTTTCATCGGGGAGTTTTGCCCAGACCAGCGAGCAAAAAGTACTGGAGGCCAAACGAGAACGACTGCAGAAAGAAATTAAGGAAATCAATAGATTGCTCTTTGCAGAACGTAAAGAAAAGGGCACCGTATTGGACCAAATGGAAGCCTTGGACAACAAGATCAACGTTCGCCAAGAGCTTATTCGAGTAACCAACCAACAGTCGAACTTGCTCAATAGGCAGATAAATGTAAACATCAGAAGCATAAGCAAATTAAGAGAAGACCTAAATGCCCTAAAAGAAGATTATGCCCATTTGATCCAAAAAACCTACCAGAATAAATCACAGAGCAATCGACTCATGTTTTTGCTTTCAGCTGAGAATTTCTTTCAGGCTTTTAAAAGGCTTCAGTATATGCAACAATATGCCAAACATCGAAAAAAACAAGGGGAAGATATTGTAAAGAAAACCGAAGAGCTTACCCTTTTAAACCAGGATTTGGTACGTCAGCGCAAGCAAAAAGACCAACTCATTGCGGAGAATAGAAAGGCAAAAGATGAACTGACCAAAGAAATAGAGACCCAAAAGAGCCTTTTAACGAGCATAAAACAAAACGAGGCCAAATACACTACGGCAATAAACAAGAAGCAGGCAGAGGCCCGTAAAATTGATCGAGAGATAGAACGAATGATCAAAAGTGCGATCGCCAGCTCAAATAAAAGCTCCGGTAAATCGACCAGCAGTCCAACTTTTGCCATGACCCCGGAAACAAAATTGGTTGCGGACAACTTTACCTCCAATAAAGGAAGGCTCATTTGGCCGGTGGAAAAAGGAGTTAAAAGCCAAGGGTACGGGGTTTATGCCGATAAATTGTATCCTGGAATCAAGCACAGGAACAATGGGGTTACCATTACTACGGACAAGGGCAGCAAGGCAAGGGCTATTTTTGAGGGAGAGGTAATAGCCATACTTACCGTTCCAGGTGGGAACAAGGGTGTTCAAATAAAACACGGAAACTATATCACCACCTATTATAACCTATCCGACCTTTATGTAAAAAAAGGGGATAAAGTAGCTGCCAAGGATATTTTGGGCGAAATAAATACCAATCGGTTTGATGGCACAACAAAATTGAAGTTCTATCTGTATAGGGATTCCAACCGATTGAACCCTGAAGATTGGATATATCAACTCTAACACTATGAAGAAATTATCAGACTTGCAAGGCTCCTTTGAACTCCACAATGGGGTCCAGATGCCCTATTTAGGGCTTGGTGTTTACCTTTCCAAAGATGGAGAAGAAGTGATCAATGCGGTAAAAGAAGCTTTGAACCACGGTTATCGTCATATAGATACCGCTGCCATTTACGAAAATGAGGAAGGGGTGGGCGAAGGAATAAGGCAAAGCAATGTACCTCGAGAAGATGTGTTCTTGGTAAGTAAAGTTTGGAATACCGATCAAGGATACGAAGCTACATTGAAGGCATTCGAAGCCAGTTTAAATCGTTTGGGAACCGATTATTTGGACCTGTACCTCATCCATTGGCCCAAAGGGGACCTGTCCAAAGACACCTGGCGAGCACTTGAAAGCCTGTACAGGGAAAAACGGGTGCGCGCCATCGGAGTTAGCAACTTTTTAAAGCACCATTTGGAAGATCTTTTGGGTGCCGCCGAGATTGTGCCCATGGTCAATCAAATGGAGTTTCATCCCTACTTGGTGCAGCAAGAGTTGATGGATTTTTGCAGCTCGCACCAAATCCAATATGAAGCGTGGTCCCCTTTAATGCAAGGGAACATCTTTGATTTGGACATTATGAAGGACATGGCAGCTAAATACAACAAAACAATTGCCCAGATCGTGCTGCGATGGGATCTGCAAAAAGGAGTGGTCACCATTCCTAAATCATCCAAAAAAGAACGGATCAAAGCCAATTCGGAGCTGTTCGATTTTACACTTTCGGATGAAGACGTAAAGCTCCTCGATAGTTTGGACAAAGGCAAACGATTTGGCCCCGATCCGGACAACTTTGATTTTTAAACTTTAGGAAGTAGTAAACAATGCTTTTAGTTCGGTAGCATCGGCAGGCTTCATTTTACCGGCAAGTACCAAGCTGAGCTGTTTACGTCGTAACGCAGCGGCAAAACGTTGCTTTTCCAGCTCGGTTTCCGGCTCCAACGGTGGGACTTCCGTTGGTTTGCCGGTGTCATCCACCGCAACAAAGGTGTAAATGGCCTCATTTGCCTTGGTACGCTCTCCCGTAAAGCGATCTTCTATCCAAACATCCAAGAAAATTTCCATGGAGGTATTAAAAGCGCGGGAAACAGAAGCCTCTACGGTTACCACACTGCCCAAAGGAACTGCGCTGTTAAATGCAACATGGTTCACGGAGGCAGTTACGGTGATACGTCTGCTATGTCTACGGGCAGAAATACTGGCAGCACGATCCATGCGGGCCAATAGTTCACCGCCAAAAAGATTGTTCAACGGGTTGGTTTCGCTGGGTAATACCAAATCTGTCATTACCGTACGTGATTCACTAGGAGTCTTAGGCGTCATACCTTTAAATTTTGCGCAAAGATATTGAAGTACGGAAAGGTTTTAAAAGAAAGCGGGATTATTTATTTTTCGGAAAGCATCCAAGCATCCCTGGAATCCTCAACTTTGACCTTTCGTAGGAACAGCAGTGCTTTTTGAGGGTCTTCAAAGCTATCGTAAGCCACTTGGTGCAGGCCATATTTGTTCACCCCAAGATAAAAGGCATTGTATCCTTTTTCTTTAAGTTGACTTACCCTTTTTTCAGCATTCTGTTGTTCCCGGAAAGCTCCCGCGATAATATGGTGGTTTCCCCTTTTCTTTTTGGTCACGCTAAGGTTGATGGCTGGCAGTTCCAAAGGAGAACTTTCAAAAAAAGTAGCTTCTTGGATCAAACGGGAAACTTCTTGTTGTGCATCTTGCTGGGCCGCAACCTCTTTTTGCTGTAAATCATCATAAGTTCGGTACGATGTTACACCCATGGAAACGGCCAATAGAATAACCGCGGCATATTTTAACCAAGGCCTGAACGAGGTCTGCTCCCTTTTCTCAGGGGTAATTATAAATGGAATGCGCTCTTCCAGTTCTTCAACCTCCTCCTTGATCACCTCACGCTTGATCGGTGTAGCGGCAAAAGCGGACAATCCAAAGGAAGACGTCAAAAAGTTGATTTTTTCCTCTGGCTGAAATTGGATTCTATGCTCGTTGTTGTGCCATAGTTTGCCTATACCAAAAAGCTCAATGCTCTCACCTTTGGATAATTTATTGTTCCAATCCAGTGAGATATTTTCCACTTCCTTTAGCATTTCCTCGTACCCGATATTCTTTTCTTTGGATATGTGGGATACCAATAGCCCATCGTTTTTGGTAAGTTGGGCATTAAAGGAAATTACCTTGCTCGGTGGTACCAATGTGTTGGTGGTCAAATCGATTTCTGCGGATTTTCCGTGAGCTAAAAACGCTCCAAAACCGGGAACAACCACACAGTTGTACTCGAACAATAATTTTTCTAGGTATGAGTCTATCCGCATAGCCACAAATATTGCAAAAAAAGGGGGAGTACAAAATATGCAGCATAACTTTTTATTAACATTTAAAAATCTGTATTTTGTGAACAACTTTGACTCCCAAATCAAATGACTGAACCTGAAATTATTGCGGCTTTACGGCTGCAAAACATTCCGAATATCGGGGATGTGACCGCCAAGAAATTAATTGCACATTGTGGAAGCCCAACAGCAGTTTTTGAAGATAAAATGCATCATCTTTTAAAAATTGATGGTATTGGAAAAGTTACTTTGAAAGGTCTGCAGGACACAATGTACCTTGAAAAAGCCCAAGAAGAATTCGAATTTCTGTCCAAGCAGAATATTTCCACCTCCTATTTTATGGATGAAGATTATCCGGCCCGGTTGAAACATTGTTTGGACGGGCCTATTATATTGTTTCAGCGCGGGAATATAGATTTAAAGGGTCAAAAGCTAATCAGTGTGGTGGGCACAAGAAATGTGACCAACTATGGTGTCTCGTTCTGTCATCGATTTATAGAGGAATTGGCGCCTTTGAACCCGGTTATCGTTAGTGGATTCGCCTATGGAGTGGATATTGCTGTTCAAAAGGCGGCCATGGACCATGGATTACAGACCATAGCTTGTATGGCGCATGGATTAGATCAAATATATCCTAAGGTACATGCCAAATATCAAACCAAAATAGAGCGAAATGGTGGGTTTATGACGGAGTTTTGGAGTACAAGCCAGCCTAATCGGGAAAATTTCCTCAAAAGAAATCGGATAATTGCAGGAATAAGTGAAGCAACCATTGTGATCGAATCTGCGGAAAAAGGGGGGAGCTTGGTAACCGCCGATCTGGCACATGGGTACCACCGGGAAGTATTTGCCGTTCCGGGAAGGGCTACCGATAAATGGAGCAAAGGCTGTAATGACCTTATAAAATATCAAAAAGCGCATATATTGACGTCTGCAGCCGAACTGGTTTATCTTCTAGGATGGGAAATTGAAGCGGAAAAACAAGAAAAAGCGGTGCAAAAGCAGCTGTTTGTCGAGTTGGATGAAACAGAACAGTCAATCTACAACTACTTGCAAATAAACGGAAAACAACTACTGGACACCGTGGCTTTGGAATGTAATCTGCCCATTTTTAAGGTTTCCAGCACATTATTGAACATGGAAATGAAGGGCGTGATCCGACCACTGCCCGGTAAACTGTTCGAGGCGGTGTAGTTTCCGAGGTTCAATTGGTAGGGAGCAGTCGGTAGTATGTCGTTGAGCGTATTCGAAACGATAGTCGGTGGTCGTTCAACAGACAGTTACGGGTGGGTAAGGTGTTGTTGCGAACCGTCATCAAGAGCTCTCATCCTGAGCTTGTGGAAGAGGAGCAAAGAATTCCACCAGATTTAGTTTTAGTTTTTTGATGATGGATTCCTGCCTGCGCAGGAATGACAATTCGTCGTATGGAATGATAACAGAACAGTCACTCTGTTTTAGGGCGTTGTTCATCGAAGACATGCCACAAAAAATCGGGTTTTCTTTCCTTTTTGAAAAGGGTTTGGCCAGGAAGCCCAATTTGCCTGCTCCTTGAATATGGGCCTATTAAGTCAAAATATCGATAAAAGGCTAATACCCCAACTTTTCTCGAACACGGACCAATACCTCATTGGCCACTTTTCGGGCTTTTTCCGCACCAAAGGCCAAGGCCTCGTCGATCTCGCCTGTATGGTTCATGTAATACTCAAACTTTTCCCGGGGCTCTTCGAACTTTTCTATAATAAGCTCGTACAAGGCTTGTTTGGCGTGTCCGTAACCATAATTGCCCGCTAAATAATTGGCGCTCATTTCCTCGATTTGCTCTGGGCTGGCCAAAAGCTTGTACAGTGCAAAAACATTGTCCTTGGATGGATCTTTGGGTTCTTCCATGGGTGTACTGTCCGTAACAATGCCCATGATCTGTTTTCTTAATTTTTTATCGGTTTGGAAAAGGTTTATAAGGTTGTCACGGCTTTTGCTCATTTTTTCACCATCTGTTCCTGGAACGTATTTGGTCTGCTCGTGGACTTTTGCCTCGGGCATTACAAATGTTTCGCCCATCTGATTGTGAAAACGAGAAGCTACATCCCTTGTTATTTCCAAATGTTGCAGTTGATCTTTCCCCACAGGAACAATTTCTGCATCGTACAATAATATGTCGGCGGCCATTAGCATGGGATAGGAAAAAAGTCCTGCGTTCACATCTTCCAGCCTGCCGGCCTTATCTTTAAAGGAATGGGCCAAAGTAAGTCGCTGGTATGGAAAAAAGCAGCTTAGGTACCAGGCCAATTCCGCAGTTTGGGGAATATCACTCTGTCTGTAAAAAACAGTTTTTTCAATATCCAGGCCAAAAGCGAGCCAAGCAGCGGCAATAGCATAGGTATTGCTCCTTAACAGTTCCCCATTTTTTATTTGAGTTAACGAATGCATATCGGCAATAAACAAAAAGGAATCGTTTTTAGGGTTTCCCGCCATTTCAATGGCAGGGACAATTGCACCTAAAATATTTCCTAAATGGGGCGTGCCTGTACTTTGTATTCCTGTAAGAATTCTGGCCATATCATTTTTAAAAGAGAACAAAGGTAAAAGAATCTAGAATATTTTAAATCAACCTTATTTCAATAACGCACCTAAATCGGTATGCGGACATATTTCACAAAGAAAGTCTAATGAGCACAGTGGTACCCAAAGGTTTTCCTGTTTCATCTGTTTTATCTATGATTTGATATTCTTTAATGCTGTTTCCAAGCGCTTTCAATCTATGTGCGGTAACTTCCATTCCTCTTGATTTTTTCTTTCGTAATGATCCTTTATTTTTTTCTAGGGAGGCTTTTCTTCCTATACCATTGTCATCCAAAACACACAATATAGTTTCACCCTGTTTTTTAAAGCTAATGGTAAGGATTCTTTCTCCTTCGGATTTTGGCAGCAGCCCGTGGATTATTGAGTTTTCCACAAAAGGTTGAAAAGCCATGGACGGGATTTCGATCGAACAAGTATCAAGATTATCTTCCACTTTGATTTGATAAGAAAAGTTGTCATCGAAACGTAGGGATTCCAAAGCCAAATAGTCTTCGAGCATATTTATTTCTGTGTCTAAAGTAACAAGCGGATTGATTGATCCCTCTAAAATATTACGTGATAAATGACTGAACTTGGAAAGATATTTTAACGAAGACTTAATGTCTTTTTTTATGATTAAATTCTGAATAGAACTTAAGGCATTAAAAATAAAATGGGGGTTTATTTGTGCCCTAAGTGCTTTGTTCTTTGCTTCCAGCGCCTTTTGTTGGAGAAGAAGGTTTTCCCGAAATTCTAAGTGTACTTTATAATTAAGGCCTATGGTAAAGATCAATATCTCCAAAGAACATCCTATAAGCAAATAATATCTGCTATCAAGAAGAAGCCCATCATCGGGGTTGGCATGATAGACATGCAGCATGTAGGATATCAAGAAACTAAAAGAGGCCAAAACAACAAAATGTGCCAAAATATTCTTAGCATGGAAGCCAACATATAGCAAACCGATTATACAGAGCCCAAAGACAATATGCATAAAATTTGAAATAATATAATTTAAGCCGGCCATGTAGTCAAGAAAATAGAAGAAAACTAGGACTACAATAGGCAAAAAAATCGACCCCATGATCGCATACATTAAAGAATGCAGTTTGGGATAATCTTTTTTTGTGCGCAGATAATAGATAAAAAACATGCCATAGGAAAAATTGGCCAGCAAAATGGAACCCTGTGAAAACCAATGCTGTAGCAATCTGTTTTTACCAAAAACAAAGTCATATATACTCAGAATATCCCCTGAAACATAAAAGAATAGAATAAAAATGTAGATTGAGTAGAATAGAAACTCAGGTTTTTTAAGATAGAAATAAAAGCTGATTGTGGACAACCAAATAATCAAACAAGCTCCTGTAAAGGCGTAGTATGGCCATAATCTTTTTAAATCATTTATGGTCAAATTGGACATAGAGGATGAAGGCAATATGCTAAAAGTCCAGTTATTCAATCTTTCATTAAAGGTAATGCGACGAATTTTGAGATATAGATATCTTTTATCGATCAAATTATGCGGTGTAATCGGGGTTTCCGAATAATAGTTAGTTAACGGTAATTCCTTTGCTTCCGTATGATCATCAAAAAGGCCAATCGCTTTTGTCGAAATAGTATTGCTGTCCTGATAATACAAATCCCCAAAATCGAAAGAATTGAATTTGAGATACAAGATTGTGTCTTTGTCAATTGACTGGAGCTTATCCTTAAAATCCAGTTCAATCCAGTAAATATTATCGCGATGCGTTATTTCCGAAGAGTCAGGAATCTTAAACCTACCCTCTGCTAAAATTTGAGAAAAGGTTGTAGAGACATTTTCGCTTTTTAAAACCTTAAACGAAATATGCCTTTCTTTTTGAGCCACGCCCTGTGCCATGAGAGTAAGGCTAAAAATCAAGAATGTCGTCTTTAAAATGTTCTTCATTTGGACGAATTATGGCATCTAGTAAAGCTCCAAAAATTTCTTAATATATATCAAAACACATAAATTCGATAATCAACTATTCAGAAATTGCCTTTAAGATAAAAAATTAAAAACTTTACTTTTGGCAAATGCTTGGAATAATCAAAAATGTGGGGCATTGGCTGTATAGGGTTTGGTTCTATATTTTGGTAGCTGTTCCTATTTTTCTGTTTTTCCCTTTTTTACTGGCCACCACAATTACCGAGAAGACCTATCCGCAATTTTTCTGGTTGGCCCGAAATTTATGGGCCCGTCCCATTTTGTACGGTATGGGATGCATACCTAATGTTGTGCGCGAACAACGGATGGATAGGGGGAAGAGTTATATGTTGGTGGCCAACCATACCAGCATGCTCGATATTATGTTGATGCTCCATGTAAGTAAAAACCCTTTTGTTTTTGTGGGCAAAAAGGAACTGGTAAAGATTCCCATATTTGGATTTTTCTATAAAAGAGTTTGCATTTTAGTGGATAGAGACAGTGTTAAAAGCCGCACAGGGGTGTATCGAAGGGCACAAAGGCGATTAGATCAAGGTCTAAGTATCTGTATTTTTCCAGAGGGGGGGGTGCCTGACGAAGAAGTAGTTTTGGACAGTTTCAAGGACGGAGCATTTAAAATGGCCATAACCCATAAAATCCCGGTGGTGCCGATGACTTTTTATGATAACAAAAAGAGGTTCTCATTTACTTTTTACAGTGGCGGACCTGGTAGAATCCGGGTACGGGTGCATCAATTTTTTGAAACCGGGATCTTGAGTCCGGAGGATACATCCACTTTAAGGGAAGAGGTCCGGGATGTTATACTTACGGAACTGATTTGAATTAATCCATTGCATTTTCCGATTTAGCAAGGTTGGGCAGTTGTAGAACAATATGTTCTATATCTGTTCCATTGTCGAAGGAGCTCGTGGTCTCATGGAAAATTTGATACCCTTTTACCGTGTTCAAAAGTTCAATCTGCTCTTTCCAATTTATCATATTTTTACGGTACCAATGATTGTTTGGAGACTTGGAATCCAGTCCTTTACAATGATATTCAACATCAAAAGACACCGTATTTTCCAAGGTTTTTATCCCAACCTTAAAATGCTGGTCGGTAACTCCATTTATAATGGATTGTTCCACAATATTCTCAATGAGCATAAGCATAACAAAAGGAGGAATGGATGCTTCTTTTGAAATAATAGTATTTTTTTCCATGGAAATAGTGTAGTCGAAAGAATCATCATATCTCAGTTTTTGAAGTTTTAAATACCAGTTCAACATGTCGACCTCGCTGTACAAAGAAGCTGAGTCTTGACCTATCTGTTTTAAATAAAACCGGACAAGTTTACTAAATGTGGAAAAATAATCAAGGGCCAACTTGGTATTTTGTGTAGTAATAAAGTACTGAATGGCATTTAATGAATTGAATACAAAATGTGGGTTCAGTTGCGAATTCAATGTTTTTAACTTTAGCTCGAGTATTTCTTCCCTTATCTCGATAAGCTTACGCTGTTTTTCCAGCAATTGTCTATTGGTGCGCACACTTCTAATTTTTATGGCACAGATAGATGCAATGGCGGATAACATTCTTAAATGGCGATCTGTAAAAAAACCCTTTTCAGGATGTTCACAGTCTATCACGCCATAAATTTCATTTTCGTATTTAATGGGAACACAAATTTCTGAGTGTCTAAAACCATCATCCACTATATATCTCGAATCCTGTGTGGTGTCGAGAATCAGTTCGGGCAAACCAGTGATTGCTACACTCCCGGTTATGCCCTCTCCTACCGCAATTTTTACAGGATTGTACAATGTTTGGTCTTTTGGGCTTTTTGGCCCGTATGCCGCTTTCTGAATTAGCATTTTTTGGTCAGGTTCAACCAAATAGATCACACAATCGACAAACCCCAATTTGGAAATGCAGTTTTTTGCAACATCCCAAAGGATATCTTCTTCTTTTTCCATTCCCATAACAGATTTGGAAAAATAAATAAGGATGTCCTCAAATTGTTCAGCATTCACATTATCAGGGGGTTGGTTCGTGTTTTGCTGCTTAATGTAAGAAAAATATGCGAATTTATGGCCTAAAAAACGCTCCCTTGGAAGGAAGCGCTTAATAAATTGCTTAAAGGAGCAATTATCCTAACCAACTTCTTTATGCTAAAACCTAAAACTAAAACCACTATAAACACCAATGGAGTAGGGGTGGAAATTACCCGAAACATTGGAAAAGGTGTTTAATTGATATTTAAAAACAGGCTCTATATTTATTTTGATTTTTTTGGAAAATCTATAATTGAGCCCCATACCCACATTGGCACTAAAATTCAGCGAATTTATATTGTTGGCCTCACCTACCTCCGTTACCAAATCATTGGATTCCAACAACACTGAATTATCTACCAAAAACAGCGAACTAAAGCCCCCGATCAGATCAACACCGAATTTATTGTCCAAAAGAGCATAATTTATCTCCAAAGGAACCTCTATGTAGCCCAACTGTTGCACCATTTTACC
This sequence comes from Flagellimonas sp. ABD4_174, assembly GCF_056160185.1. NCBI lineage: Bacteria > Pseudomonadati > Bacteroidota > Flavobacteriia > Flavobacteriales > Flavobacteriaceae > Flagellimonas > Flagellimonas sp. ABD4_174. Next base: position 322,840 of record NZ_JBSWWP010000001.1, on the reverse strand, counting down.
GTCGAGAGAAGGAAGGCTGTTCAGTGCTATTTCTTTAGCTGTCACCGAAGGTGAACTTTTTTGGGTCTCCCTACTTTCAACTATTATGTTTGTTTGGCTTGGATTGTAATCAATATTAACGATTTTGTTCGTTGCTGCAGCGTTTAAGGTGGAAGAGAAAAGAACATCGTTGGTGCTGTACCCGAAATTAACGCGATGTACCCCGGAACGTATTTTTAACTTTTTTCCCATTTCGTAGGCAACGGTAAGTCCATAACTTAGATTAAGGTTTCCCGATTTTGAATTGGAAGAAAAGTCGGGGCCGATCGGGGAGCCATCTCCAGAAGCATCAAAATAAACTGGTGCCAAAGAAGGGCCAACGGACCATTTGCCAGCGTTGTTGTTGGCAACAGCCTTATCTAGATCTTCTTGTTCTTTAATGGCATCATAAATGGATTGTTTTTCCATCTTATCCTTTTCTACTTCGGTAGACACAATTGCTTCCTCTGAATTGGGAGTAGTTGGAATAGACCGCTGCTTATCAGTAGGTTCTCCATCAAGTTTATTGGAGGCCAAGACCGCATTGCTTTCTGATGCTGTTCCACTGCTTTTTGAAAATTTAGGTTCCGATGGTGCCAAATTATTTTCAGGTACATTATCTGCTACAATGAAATTGTTTTTGGTGGCGGAAGTGGGCAATGAGCTCGAAGTTGTATTTGCTTTATTGTTAGAAGGCTTGGAATTACTGTTCTTTTTGGAGTTTTCCGTATCTGCTAAAACTTCGTCGTCAAGCTTTAAATCAGTACCAGGAGAAAGAGATGGGCTATTGAAAGTGTCCGTATCCACATCCTTTTCGGCATTGGTTGGAGAGGAGGGGTCGTCCTCGACATTTGTAATGATTTGTTGCTCTGCCGGTTCACCGGCAAATGGATCGATAGCGAACAATACGACCACCAAGGCAGCGGCAACACCGCCTAGGTACCACCAAATGGGCACGATCCGTTTCTTCTGTTTTTTGTTGTCCAAAGAGGATTCAATGGCACTCCATACTTTTTGGTCCGGAATTTCTTGATAGTCCCGAAACTGTTCTTTGAACAATTGCTCTAAATTCTTTTTCCCCATGGTCTGTCTATTTAAGCAATGTTGATCTTGGTTTTTTCTATTTTATCTCTCAAAATGGCCTTGGCCCTCGCCAAATTCGATTTTGAGGTTCCTGTTGAGGTTCCCAATAGCTCACTAATTTCTTTGTGGCTATAGCCATCCAATACATAAAGGTTGAATGTTAACCGGTATTTATGCGGCAATTCCTGAATGTATCCCAAAAGTGTGGAGAGGCTGACATCGGTAGCCTCGGTGTCCACCTCGACCTCATCTTCTGTGTTTTCCGAAACCACATTGAGGTGTTGATCCTTTCGATACTTTTGAAGAACTGTGTTTACGGTTATTCTTTTGATCCACCCTTCAAAGGACCCTTTAAAATTGAACTGCCCTATTTTCTCGTAAATGGTCATAAAACTGTCGTGCAGATTATCTTCCGCCTCGGTTTTGTTCCGAGAATATTTTAGGCACATACCAAATAGGATGCTGGAATACCTTCGGTATAACTCAGCTTGCGCCTGCCGATTCCCTTTTTTACAGTTATGTATCAGTTCTTCAAGATCCAAATGTTGGTCAATTCTGGATTCGTATTTTTACTTTTGCGTGGATTCCGTTGCTACAGGAACTGTATATTCCAAATAGGTCGGGTTTCCCTCGGCATCGTCTCCCGCATAAAACCTAAAGGTATAATCTTTGTTGTAAATTACATTAAACGTTAATGTGGCCATTACTTCTTCAACAGCTTGTGTACACGCTCTGTTTTCGTCGGTGAGTACGGATCCGATCACCACCACATCGCGATCGGTCATTGCGGTCTGCACCACATCGAACCCTTCAAAAAATGTACAGCCATTAGGGCGTTGGTAGGTTATGTCGATGTCGTAAGTTCTACCGTATTCGAAAGATTCGGGCACATCGGCCTCTATCGTATGAAGCGCGGTAAAGTAAAAATTGGGGGAATCATCGTCCACTTCACAGGAAACGAACCATGAGCATGCCACAAATAATACAATGGGCATTAACACTTTTTTCATATCAAAAATCCTTTTTCCCTTAGATGTGCGGTACAATCAAGGGTTGCGTAGGATTTTCATAACCAAAAGTTAATCTGTCCAAAAAATCGATTAAAAGCTTATTCGCTTACTGCAGCAATGGCTTCCCGTATTTTTTCTTCCAATTCTTCGGACAGTTCGGGGTTGTCCAACAGTAATGTTTTGACCGCGTCCCTGCCTTGTCCCAATTTGGTGTCTCCATAACTGAACCAGGAACCGCTTTTCTTTACAATTTCGTATGCTACGCCCAGATCGAGTATTTCGCCGATTTTTGAAATACCTTCTCCGTACATAATATCGAATTCGGCGGTTTTAAATGGAGGTGCCACTTTGTTTTTTACCACTTTTACCCGGGTCTTGTTCCCTTGGACTTCGCCATCGGTACTCTTAATTTGGGTAGACCTTCTAATATCCAAACGCACCGAAGCATAAAATTTTAGGGCATTCCCACCGGTGGTAGTTTCGGGGTTGCCGAACATTACCCCGATTTTTTCCCGCAACTGGTTTATGAAAATTACGGTACACTTGGTCTTGCTTATGGTTGAGGTAAGTTTTCTGAGCGCTTGAGACATTAATCGTGCATGGAGCCCCATTTTTGAATCGCCCATTTCCCCTTCGATTTCGCTTTTTGGAGTTAAGGCCGCTACGGAATCCACAATCACAATATCAATGGCGCCGGAACGGATAAGATTATCGGCTATTTCCAAGGCCTGTTCCCCATGATCGGGCTGTGAGATGATCAAATTATCGATATCCACCCCCAGTTTTTTCGCATAAAAACGATCAAAAGCATGTTCGGCATCGATAAAAGCGGCAATGCCGCCGGCCTTTTGAGCTTCTGCGATCGCATGCAAGGTCAAAGTGGTCTTACCGGATGATTCCGGACCATATATTTCAACAACCCTTCCTTTTGGGTAACCACCGACCCCGAGTGCAATATCCAGACCTAACGACCCTGAAGGAATAACCTCGACATCTTCAACAACACTGTCCCCCATTTTCATAACGGCACCTTTGCCGTAGGTTTTGTCCAATTTATCTAGTGTAAGTTTGAGGGCTTTTAATTTTGCTTCTTTCTCTTTGCTCATGGTAAAAATTGTTAGGAAGGCTAAAATACCATTTCTTTCTACATGCCACAAAGACGACGCAACCTTTTTAATAACAATGCATCTTGGGTGTACTAACTCATCTTTATAGAGCTGTATTTAGCTCAGAATTGCTAGAAAAGAAAATTTAGTTGTGAAAAAGAAAAAGTGAATTAAGGGGGCCTAATGGCCCTTTTGATTTACTGTTGTTTTCAATCCCTATCTTTGCAAAAAATTTAAAGGACCATTCTTTAACTTAATCAGGTATAGCATGCAACTGTACAATACATTAAGTGCAAAAGAAAGGGAAGCTCTTATTGAGGAAGCCGGCAAGGATAGGCTTACGATCTCTTTCTATAAATATGCACATATAGGGAACCCTCAAATTTTGAGGAACCATCTTTTTTTGGCTTGGAACGATATGGATGTTCTTGGCCGCATTTATGTCGCTCACGAAGGGATCAACGCCCAGCTTTCGGTGCCGGCAGAGAATTTCGGGATTTTTAAGGAGCATTTGGATAGCATTTCTTTCTTGGAAAATGTACGCTTGAATATTGCCATTGAACAGGACAATAAATCTTTTTTAAAACTCAAGGTAAAGGTCCGCAAAAAGATTGTGGCCGATGGCCTCAACGACGACACTTTTGATGTCACCAATAAAGGAGTCCATGTAGGAGCAGAGCAATTCAACGAACTTATTGAGGACGAAAATACTGTGTTGGTGGATATGCGCAACCACTACGAAAGTGAGATAGGCCATTTTAAGAATGCCATAACTCCAGATGTAGACACCTTTCGAGATTCACTCGATATTATTGAGCAAAATTTAGCTGAGCACAAGGAGGATAAAAAACTTGTGATGTACTGCACGGGAGGTATCCGCTGCGAAAAAGCCAGTGCCTACTACAAACACAAAGGTTTTAAAAATGTGTACCAACTAGAAGGCGGGATAATCGAATACACCAGACAAGTGCGCGAAAAGAACTTGGAAAACAAATTTCTCGGTAAGAACTTTGTTTTTGACCATAGGAGGGGCGAACGAATTTCTGAAGAAGTGATAGCGCACTGCCACCAATGCGGAAAACCTTGCGATACCCATGTGAACTGCGCCAACGAAGCTTGTCATTTATTGTTTATTCAATGTGAGGAATGTGCCCAAGAGATGAACAATTGTTGTTCCGTGGAATGTAAAGAAGTGCATGCGTTACCTTATGAAGAACAAAAACGTTTGCGAAAGGGAAAGGGCGCCAGCAACAAAATATTTAAAAAAGGACGTTCCCCTGTGTTGAAATACAAGAAGTAGCATTTCCCTGCTGCCACAAATTGTACTATATTTACAATGAGTAATTTTATGAACCCTATTTAAGGAGACGGTTCAAATTTCCTTAAATCAAGATATTAAATATGGCGTGTAGCAGTTGTTCAACCGGCAAGGATGGACAACCGCGTGGTTGCAAGAACAATGGAACTTGCGGCACAGATGGTTGTAACAAGCTAACAGTCTTTGATTGGCTTTCCAATATGTCGTTGCCCAACGGTCAAAAACCCTTTGATTGCGTTGAGGTACGTTTTAAAAATAGCAGAAAAGAATTTTATCGGAACTCGGACAATCTCCAATTGTCCATAGGTGATGTTGTGGCCACTCAGGCCAAGTCCGGTCACGATGTCGGTGTGGTTACATTGACCGGTGAACTGGTGCGTATTCAAATGAAACGCAAAAAAGTTTCACCAGAGGACAAGAATATTCCAAAGATCTATAGAAAAGCTTCACAAAGGGATATTGATATTTGGCAAAAATGTAGGGACAAGGAAGAAGAAATCAAAAAGCGTTCCCGTGAGATTGCCATATCGCTTAAACTTCAGATGAAACTGAGCGATGTGGAGTTCCAAGGCGATGGTTCCAAAGCTACCTTCTATTACACGGCAGAAGATCGTGTGGACTTTAGACAATTGATCAAGGACATGGCCAAAGCCTTTGGTATCAGAATAGAGATGCGCCAAATCGGCTACAGGCAAGAAGCACAACGTTTGGGAGGAATCGGTTCTTGTGGTCGTGAACTTTGCTGTTCCACTTGGTTGACCGATTTTAGATCGGTGAGTACGGCCTCTGCGCGCTACCAGCAACTGGCCTTGAACCCCCAAAAATTGGCAGGTCAATGTGGCAAGCTAAAATGTTGTCTCAACTATGAGCTCGACATGTATCTCGAAGCCCTAAAAAACTTTCCTTCGTCGGACTGTAAGCTAAAAACAAACAAGGGCCTGGCCTTTTGTCAGAAAGCAGATATTTTTAAGGAAAAGCTTTGGTTTTCATACAAGGACGAACCTGCAATTTGGCACACTTTGACCAAAGATCAAGTGTTGGAAATTTTGGAACTGAACAAAAAAAATCAAAAAGTGGCAAGTCTCGAGGAGTATGCTGCCGACAATGTGATCGAAGAGAAAACAACCTTCGAGAACGTGGTCGGTCAAGACAGTCTTACCCGATTCGATAGGCCCAAAAAGAAAAAACGAAGAAATAAAAAGCGAAGAAAGCCAAAACCTAAAGCATCATCCAATGCGAAATAAAATTTTGTTGCTTCTTATTGCAGTAGTGACCCTATCTTCTTGCAATGAGTTGTTGGTGTATTCCGATTATCGGCCGATCAAGGAAGGAAAGTGGGAGCTCGATAAAACAGTTGATTTTCAGTTTTCCGAACTGGACTCCACACAGACCTATAACCTGTTCATCAATATTAGAAATGATGATTCTTATCCTTTTAGCAATTTATTCTTAATTACCGAGTTAGAGTATCCCAACGGCAATACAATTAAGGATACGTTGGAATATAGAATGGCGGAACCCAGTGGCGAATGGTTGGGAAAGGGAATGGGAAGCGTAAAGGAAAATAAACTTTGGTACAAGGAAATGATCGATTTTTCGGAATCTGGCGTATATAAAGTGAATGTTTCGCACGCCATGCGCAAAAATGGCAATGTGGAAGGACTCCATATTTTGGAAGGAGTAACAGATGTTGGTTTGGAAATAGAAAAAGCACCCAAATAATAATGGCAAAAAAGCGTCAAAAAAAACAGCAACAAAATTTTCGACCTTTTATTAAGTGGTTTTGGATTGTATTCGCAATAGGAATACTTTCCGTTGTTCTTATTTTTCAATTGGCCTCTTGGGGCGCGTTTGGCGAAATGCCCACTTTTGAACGATTGGAAAACCCCGAGACCAATCTGGCCACGGAATTCATTTCAGCGGATGGCGAAACCTTGGGTAAGCTCTATTTGGATGACAACCGTACATGGGTGGATTATGAGACCTTGCCTCAAAATATTGTCGATGCCCTTGTCGCAACAGAGGATGCCAGATATTATGAGCATTCCGGTATCGATGCCAGGGGATTTGCCAGAGCATTGGCCTATCTGGGATCCAAAGGAGGTGCAAGTACCATTTCTCAACAATTGGCACGTCAGCTTTTTGTGGGGGTAAGATCCAGAAACCTTTTCGAAGCCGTTACCCAAAAAATAAAGGAGTGGGTCATAGCCACCCGTCTGGAAAGGAACTATACCAAAGAGGAGATCATAGCCATGTACTTGAACATTTATGATTTTAACTACAATGCCGATGGTATCCGTTCCGCGGCCAGAATCTATTTTGGAAAAGAACCAACAGAGCTAAAAACAGAAGAATCTGCCGTTTTGGTAGGAATGCTCAAAAATTCATCGCTATACAATCCCATACGAAGAGAAGAATTGGTGTTCAACCGAAGAAACACCGTGTTGGGCCAAATGGCAAAATATGGATACATCTCGGAAAAGGAGAAAGACTCACTCCAAAGCTTGGAGATGAAAATCAATTTTAACCCAGAATCACACAGGGAAGGATTGGCCACCTATTTTAGAATGTACATGCAACGCTGGTTGAACCGATGGGTAGAGGACAACCCAAAGCCCGATGGTGAAAAGTATAATATCTATTTGGATGGGTTAAAGGTTTACACGACCGTAGATTCCAGAATGCAAAAAAATGCAGAAGAAGCGGTACAGGAACACATGAAAAACCTTCAGGCCGAGTTCTTTAACCAAAATACGCCCGAGCGCAACCCTACTACACCATTTTTGGACATCAGTAAAGGCGCTGTGGACACCATAATGCGAAACGCCATGAAACGCTCTGCCAGGTGGCGTCATCTAAAACGCGAGGGACTGTCGGATAAAGATATCGAAGCCACTTTCCACAAAAAGGCGGAAATGACCGTGTTTGATTGGAACAGTGATTCCTACGAGAAAGATACCATAATGACCCCACTGGACTCAATCAGGTACTATAAAACCTTTTTGCGAACCGCGATGATGTCCATGGAGCCACAAACTGGTCATGTAAAAGCATGGGTCGGAGGAATAGATTACAAGCATTTCCAATATGATAATGTGATACAGGGAGCAAGGCAAGCAGGTTCTTTGTTCAAGCCTTTCGTGTATGCAGCGGCCATTGATCAGTTGCGTTATTCGCCTTGCTATACCTTGCCGGACAACCAGTATAGTATTGAGCCAGGAAAACACGGAAACATGGAAGCCTGGACCCCAAAAAATGCCGATGGCAAATACTCTGGGGAAGATATGACCCTAAAGAACGCTCTTGCGAACTCGGTAAACACAATAACAGCTCAACTTATAGATAGAGTGGGCCCGGGTGCGGTGGTTTCAATTGCGAAAAGCATGGGGATTACCAAAGAAATTCCCGAAGTGCCTTCCATTGCGCTGGGAACACCGGATGTATCCGTTTATGAAATGGTAGGGGCCTTTGGAACATTTGCCAATCAAGGTGTGTACGTTAAGCCCGTAATGGTTACCCGTATAGAAGATAGGAATGGAACCGTGCTTTATGAATATACACCAGAAACTAAGGATGTGCTGAGCAAAGATGTGGCCTATGCAGTAGTTAACCTATTGCAAGGCGTTACCGAAGCCGGCTCGGGCGGAAGGTTAAGGCACACTTATGGGGTCAACAATACGGTTTACAAAGAAGTTGTAACGGGTTATCCATACAAGCTGTATAATCCCATAGCTGGTAAAACAGGGACCACACAGAACCAAAGTGATGGTTGGTTTATGGGAATGGTACCCAACTTGGTGACCGGTGTTTGGGTAGGCGGAGAGGAAAGATCTATCCATTTCAATCGTTTGGCTTACGGTCAGGGTGCTGCGATGGCATTGCCTATTTGGGCCTTGTACATGAAAAAGAATTATGCCAACGAAGAACTGGGAGTGTCGCAAGATGCATTTGAAGAGCCGGAGGACTTATCCATAAATGTGGATTGTTCCAAGCAAAAAGAAGAGGAAGATATAGATACTGACGACGATTTGGACGATTTGGACTTCTAACCGAAAATAATTTAAAAGAAAGCCCCAAGCATATCATAATTTGCTTGGGGCTTTTTTATTTAAATCGTAATTTCAGGCAATCATAAATACGAAATGCATGATCAATAAAACAGTTGCGAATGTTGCCGAAGCTTTACAAGGTGTTAAGGACGGTATGACATTTATGTTGGGCGGATTTGGCCTATGTGGCATTCCGGAAAATGCAATTGGCGAACTGGTACGTTTGGGCATTAAGGACATTACCTGTATCTCGAACAATGCCGGCGTAGATGACTTTGGCCTTGGCCTGTTGTTGCAAAAACATCAAATTAAAAAAATGATATCTTCCTATGTAGGAGAGAATGATGAGTTCGAACGTCAAATGCTCAGCGGTGAGCTCGAAGTGGAATTGACACCACAGGGCACCCTGGCAGAAAAATGTCGGGCAGCACAGGCTGGATTCCCTGCGTTCTATACTCCTGCAGGTTATGGTACCGAAGTTGCCGAAGGAAAGGAAACTAGGGAGTTCGATGGCAAAATGTATGTGCTGGAACCCGCCTTTAAGGCAGATTTTTCATTTGTGAAAGCTTGGAAAGGCGATGAGGCGGGAAACCTTATATTCAAAGGAACCGCAAGAAATTTTAATCCATGCATGTGTGGAGCTGCGACCATTACCGTCGCAGAAGTGGAGGAGCTGCTTCCTGCAGGAAGCTTGGACCCTAATCAAATCCACATTCCGGGAATATTTGTACAACGAATCTTCCAAGGTGAAAAATTTGAAAAACGAATTGAACAAAGAACCGTAAGACAGAAAGCATAGTTATGTTGGACAAGAATGGAATTGCAAAACGCATCGCAAAAGAGGTCAAAGACGGGTATTATGTGAATCTAGGGATTGGAATCCCAACCCTGGTGGCCAATTTTGTACGCGATGATATCAGTGTAGAGTTTCAAAGTGAGAACGGTGTACTCGGTATGGGACCATTTCCTTTTGAAGGAGAGGAAGATGCCGATATCATTAATGCAGGAAAACAGACCATTACCACATTGCCCGGAGCTTCATTTTTTGATTCTGCACTTAGTTTTGGAATGATCCGTGGACAACATGTACACCTCACCATTCTTGGAGCTATGGAAGTGGCCGAAAACGGGGATATTGCCAATTGGAAAATTCCCGGTAAAATGGTCAAGGGAATGGGAGGAGCCATGGATTTGGTGGCATCGGCGGAAAATATCATCGTAGCTATGATGCATACCAACAGAGCAGGGGAATCAAAACTATTAAAACGCTGCACACTGCCGTTGACAGGTGTAGGATGCGTAAAAAAAATAGTGACCAACCTTGCGGTGCTCGAGGTGACGCCAAAAGGGTTCAAATTGTTGGAACGGGCTCCCGGTGTTTTGGTGGAAGAAATCAAGAAAGCTACTGAGGGAGAGTTGATTGTGGAAGGAGATATTCCCGAAATGAATATTTGAATCGAATCAATCGCAATTTTACAACAAAAAAAAGAGATTACACAACAATAGTTTTTACAGGCAGTTCATCGATTATATATTTGGTTATATCGAAATTTTTACCCAAATTAACACCGTTAAAACCTATTAACCATGGCACTAAAATCAAACACCACGATGAACGAGAACGTACAAGTTTACAGAAACGATTTTTTTACAGGTTTTATGCTATTGATCAAGAAGCTTTTTATGCTATAGGTCAGTATTCATCCCCCTGAAAAATTTGGAGCCAACATCGTGTTAGGCTCTTTTTTTATGGTATTTTGAGATGTAATTTAGATGGAATGGCACTTTATTTTCGACAATGTGATAGTACGGACCTAGACTCTCTGGTACAACTTTCCAAAATAACATTTTCGGATGCTTTTGAAAAGGACAATGATCCACATGACTTTCGTACCTATCTTCAAAAGGCATTTGGATCCAAACAATTGGCGAAAGAACTTTCCAATAAAAACACATTTTTTTATTTTGTATACGATGGCCAAGAATTGGTAGGATACTTTAAACTAAATGTAGAATCTGCCCAATCGGATGTACAAGACCCCAAAGCTCTCGAGATAGAACGTATTTATGTGCTCAATGAACATCAAGGCAAAAAGATTGGCTCACGGGTGCTTAAACGAATTGCCGAAAAGGCCAAAGAAATGCACAAGCAATATATTTGGCTGGGTGTCTGGGAGCATAACCCAAAGGCCATACGTTTTTATCAGAACCATGGATTTGTAAAGTTCGGAGAACACCCATACTTTATAGGAACAGATGAACAAACCGATTGGTTGTTGCGATTAGAGATTCAATAAATCTCCCAGAAACAGAATATCCCCCTCTGCTTGTAACTTGTACGCAAAAGAATTCTCGAACGCAGCATGGATAAGCAACGAAATTGCATAGGCATTTAGTTTGGTTAAGCTATTGGTCCGGTAAACCACATCTCTAATGGTAGAAAAGCTAACATTGCTTTTAATGGCAATATTGGCAAAATCGTTTTTTGTGGTGTTTCGTCGAAGCACGACGGAAAGCCTTTCGTTAATAGGCTTTCCATAATCTTCATCTCTAAAAATCAGTTCGGTTTTTACAATGGGCCCAAGCCCTTTAATTGATCCCATACATAAGTCGTGTTAAATAATAATATGTTGGGGTCGAAACCTATTTTCTATATTTGGCTTGTAACCCAATTACAGAAAACCAGATAAATTGCTGCGTTAAGTGCGTATTGCGTAACAATATTACACAATATAGAAATAAATGTATATAATTAAGCAGTTGCGAAGAAAAAATAATATTAGCCAATCACAATTGGGGAAAGAAATTGGTGTAAGTCTGCGCACTATTCAGCTCTACGAGCGCAAAGATGCGAATATCCCGATCAAAAATTTAACAAAGATTGCGGAGTATTTTGGGCTTACCATTGCAGAACTCTACATGCACGAAGTCAACGATATGGGGGAGGCGTACACCAAACGACAGCCGTTTACCAAGCACGGCAGCGTTTTCTACCCATTGGAGCACGGTAAATATTTGGTAATGGCCCCTCTGGTATTGGTCGAGTGGCACAGAAAATATATCGAAAGTCTTCAGAGCACTAGTTTGACCAATCCGTTCCAAGGCGGTTTTGTAATTGATTTTTTAACCGACGAACCCCATCGAATTTTTGAAATTTCCGGGGACTCCATGAACGATGGTACGTGCGATTCAATTCCGAACAAGGCATACGTGCTAGGCTTGGAAATAAAAAAAGAGTCGTTTACAAAAAGCCGTCCGACCTCTTGGAACCAATCATATGTATTGGTTTGTTCGGATAGAATTATCTGTAAACAGCTTACAGGGTATAATAAGATCAATAAATCGCTCCAGTGTCAAAATTTGAACACATCGCCCGAATTTAAGGACTTTGAATTGCCTTTGGATGATGTGTTACAGGTATTCAAAATCGTTAAGAAGCAGTTTTGATACTTTTTAAATGGTCTAGGACTAAACCAAGGCATTCATCCAAGTTTTTCTTAATCTCGCTTTCCCAAAACCGGAACACGGTATATCCTTTTTCCTTCAGGGCATGGTTCACCTCTTGATCGCGTTGTATGTTCCGTTCAATTTTGGGAATCCAGAAATCTCGGTTGGTCTTGATTTTTTGCTTACGTTCTTCCCAATTATAACCGTGCCAATATTCGCCATCAATAAATATAACGGTCTTGTACTTTTTAAGGGCTATATCGGGCTTTCCTATAAGTTTTTTGTAGTCGGTACGGTATCGGTAGCCCGCTTGCCACAGAGCTCTTCTAAAGGCTAGTTCTGGCTTTGTGTTCTTGCCCCGGATTTTGCCCATGATCTTGGATCGCTCAGGGGTGGTGTAAAAACCGGACTCCTCATTGAACCGAGGGACTTTTATGCGCTCTGTTGGGTATTCTTTGGGCATACTCCAAGATAACAAAAAACCCAAACTCCTATTGGAATTTGGGTCTCGAGTATTAAAATGTATTGTGTTTATCCTTTTAACGAAGCGGATAAATACTCACGGTTCATACGTGCAATGTTCGTCAAGGAAATACCTTTAGGACATTCCACTTCGCATGCTCCTGTGTTGGTGCAGTTACCAAAGCCTTCCAGATCCATCTGGCGAACCATGTTCTGTACACGCTCCACGGCTTCCACTCTACCTTGTGGCAACAATGCAAATTGCGAAACCTTTGCAGATGTGAACAACATGGCGCTCGCATTTTTACAAGCAGCAACACACGCTCCACAGCCAATACAGGTTGCAGCATCCATGGCTTCGTCCGCAGCATGTTTGTTAATAGGAATCGCATTGGCGTCTATGGTGTTTCCAGAAGTATTAACGGAAATATACCCACCAGCTTGTTGAATACGGTCAAAGGCACTGCGGTCCACGATCAAATCTTTGATCACGGGAAATGCCTTGGCACGAAATGGCTCAATAACAATGGTGTCACCATCGTTAAATTTACGCATGTGTAACTGGCAAGTGGTAATCAGTCTATCGGGACCATGGGGTTCGCCGTTAATTTGTAGGGAACATGTTCCACATATACCTTCCCTGCAATCGTGATCAAATTCAACAGGCTCCTCTCCTTTGGAGACCAGTTCTTCGTTCAAAATATCCAACATCTCCAAGAAAGACATATCACCTTCTACACCATCAAGGGTATAATCCACTATTTTTCCGGGGGTGGAAGCGTCTTTTTGACGCCATATTTTTAGATATAATTTCATAGTTTCTTATTTGTAGGATCTTGTCTTCAGTTCAATATTCTCGTATACCAAATCCTCTTTGTGCAATTTGGCGTCTTTGGGCTCGCCCACGTATTCCCAGGCGGCCACATACTTAAAGTTCTCATCGTCTCGGAGAGCCTCACCCTCTGGGGTCTGGTACTCTTCGCGGAAGTGACCTCCACAAGACTCGTTTCGGTGCAAGGCATCCTTTGCGAAAAGTTCGCCCAATTCCAAGAAATCGGCAACCCGTCCAGCTTTTTCTAGCTCCTGGTTTTTGGAATCCATGGTTCCGGTAACCTTCACATTTTCCCAGAAATCTTTTCTAAGGGCGGAAATCTCCTCGATAGCTTCTTTCAATTCTTTTTCATTACGGGCCATGCCACATTTGTTCCACATGATCTTGCCCAGCTTTTTATGATAGTAGTCCACGGAATGGATTCCAGAACCGCCCATCAATTTTTCCATTCGGTCTCGTACTTGTTGCTCTGCCTCTTCGAACTCCTTGGAATCTGTTGGAATAGCTCCCGTTCTAATGTCGTCGGACAAATAATCCCCGATGGTGTATGGCAGCACAAAGTAACCGTCGGCAAGACCTTGCATTAGGGCAGAGGCTCCCAAACGGTTGGCTCCGTGGTCACTAAAGTTGGCCTCACCGGCGCAATAACAACCAGGAATTGTGGTTTGTAAATTGTAATCCACCCAAAGGCCTCCCATGGTATAGTGTACCGCTGGATAGATCATCATTGGGGTCTTATATGGATTCTGGTCCACAATTTTTTCATACATCTGGAAAAGGTTACCGTATTTGGCCTCAACGACCTCTTCACCAAGTTTGGTGATAGTGGCCTTATCGGGATTCTTGATCCCAGAAGTCAGTGCTTTTTCTTTTCCATATCGTTCGATGGCCGCTGCAAAATCCAAGAATACGGCTTCACCGGTCTTATTTACACCGAAACCGGCATCGCAACGCTCTTTGGCGGCTCTGGATGCCACATCCCTTGGAACCAGATTACCAAAGGCAGGATACCTTCTTTCCAAATAATAATCACGATCTTCTTCGGCCAGTTCGGTAGGCTTTAGCCTTCCTTCGCGAATGGCGATGGCATCCTCCTTTTTCTTAGGTACCCAAATGCGTCCGTCATTTCTAAGTGACTCGGACATCAAGGTCAATTTGGATTGATGATCGCCAGAAACAGGAATACAAGTCGGGTGGATCTGGGTAAAACATGGATTGGCAAAGAATGCTCCTTTACGGTGTGCTCTCCAAGCGGCCATTACGTTACTTCCCATGGCATTGGTAGAAAGGAAGAAAACATTTCCGTATCCCCCGGTTGCCAGAACAACGGCATGTGCACTGTGCCTTTCAATTTCGCCGGAAACCAAATCCCGGGCAATGATTCCTCTTGCTTTTCCGTCCACCAATACCAAGTCCATCATTTCGTGACGGTTGTAGGCTTGGATCTTACCACGGTTTATCTGGCGGTTCATTGCGGAATAAGCACCGAGCAATAATTGTTGTCCAGTTTGCCCTTTGGCGTAAAAAGTTCTAGATACCAATACTCCACCAAAAGAACGGTTGTCCAACATTCCGCCGTACTCACGGGCAAAAGGAACCCCTTGTGCCACACATTGGTCTATGATGTTGCCGGATACTTCTGCCAATCGATAAACGTTGGCTTCGCGGGAACGGTAGTCGCCACCTTTTATAGTGTCGTAAAAAAGACGATAATTGCTGTCACCATCTCCTTGATAATTTTTTGCCGCATTGATACCTCCTTGGGCAGCAATGGAGTGTGCCCTTCGGGGTGAATCTTGGTAGCAGAATGTTTTTACATTGTAACCCAACTCGGCCAAAGTTGCTGCTGCGGCACCACCGGCAAGTCCTGTTCCAACAACAATAACGTCGATGTTCCTTTTGTTGGCAGGGTTAACCAGGTTGATGTCGTTTTTATGCTTGGTCCATTTATCGGCCAATGGCCCGGATGGAATTTTAGAGTCCAATATGCCCATACTTAATGTGTTATTGGGTTAAGGTGGTGGTATATGGCGATAAATGCAAATGCCAGGGGTACCACTACCGCAAATATTTTAGCAAATTTTGTGAATCCAACGGTGTATTTGTTGTTTGCACCCATGGATTGGAAGGATGAAGCAAAGCCATGCCACAAGTGCAAGCTGAGCAGTACAAAGGAAATAACGTAAAGAATGGTCCTCCAGAAAGGAGCGAATTTCTCCACGGTTTCTCCATAGTAACGTGTTGGGTCCTCAGGGTTGGCCTCAACGTACTTGTAAGCCATTTCGTGTACCCAAAAGTCATAAAAGTGCAAGGCCAAAAAGGCAAGGATTACCAGGCCGGAGTAGATCATGTTCCTGGAAACCCATGGAGCATTGGCACTGCCCTTGTACTTTACATAACGAACATCCCTTGCTTTTTTGTTCTGGATTTCCAAAACAAAGCCCATCACAAAGTGCACAATCACACCAATGATCAAAATAGGTTGCATCAAAAATTGGACTATTGGGTTATAGCCCATAAAATGGGATGCTTCATTAAAAAATTCCGGGGAAAATACCGAGGCCAAGTTGATGGTCACGTGTAGAATCAAAAATATGACCAAAAAAAGACCCGATAGGGCCATCACATATTTTCTGGCCAACGAAGATTTAATCAAACTCATCAGAAGTTAGTTTTTACACAAATTTACGGCACGGATGAGTTTTTAACAAGCTTTCAACAACGCAAAACAGGTTATTTAGACTCATTTTAAGCTACTGGGATTTAACCCTTCAGGATTTGCTTTTCGGATTTTTAACCGATATTGGGATTGATTATCAAACCAATGTAAAACATGGACATTGCCCTGCTTTCCGTAAGTCTAAACGTGTATTCCACAGCGAGAATCGCGGAGGAGTTCGAAAAAGCGGGACACTATGTTGAGCATATTGATCACACTAAATGTTCCGTGCTTTTGAGCGGGGAAAGACCTCGGATTTTTTTCGAATCCGAGAACATTACGGATGAGTTCGATGCCGTAGTGCCGAGAATCGGCACTACGGTTACTAGGCATGGTGCAGCGATCGTAAAACAATTCGAATTGAACCATGTGTTCAGTACCGCAAAATCCCTTGGCATACTAAAAGCAAGAAACAAAGTGGCCACTCTCCAGTTGATGTCCAAAAAAGGAATTTCAATTCCCAAAACGGTATTTTCCATCAATCCCAACAATGTAGAAGATCAAATCGAATTGCTGGGCGGAGCTCCCGTAATTATAAAACTACAAGAGGGGACCCAAGGCAAGGGGGTTATTTTGGCAGAAAGCAAAAAGTCCGCAAAATCCGTGATCGATACTTTGTATAATATGAATACCAGTATTTTGTTGCAGGAATTTATACAGGAGGCAAACGGGGAAGATTTAAGAATAATCGTGGTGGGCAATAAAATTGTGGCCAGCATGAAAAGGACCAGTGGACTGGACGATTTTAGATCTAATGTGCACAGGGGAGCAGAGATACAAAAGGTGCAACTAACACCGCGAGAAAAGTATATGGCCTTGAATGCGACCAAACATTTGGGACTTGGGGTGGCGGGAGTTGATCTGATCAGATCCAAAAGTGGCCCCTTGTTGATCGAGGTCAATGCTTCGCCCGGGCTCAAGGGAATCGAATCTGCCACAGGTGTAAATGTGGCCAAGGCAATCGTTCGGTACGTGGAAAAAAATGGTAAGCGATAATGGCCGGTGCTTTTTTATGCAGATAGGTCGATTTCTTTACCCGAAACTTTGGACAGACTAAATTTAATGGCGTTTTCCAGATTTGAAAATTGACGGATTTTATGACGAAAGAACATACGCTCCAACACTACACTGGCCAATCCACTCTTGTTATAGGCCACAATGGAGTAGTGCTCCAATCGATGCCGATGTTTGTAAAACTTTAACCAATCGGTGGGAACAACGGAGTAATCGTTGATTCGATTGCTGATATAGGCAATGGGCTTGTCCTTTCCTAAAACCTGGTAGGCAACTAGGATGATCTTTTCGGCAATATCCCAATTAAAAATTGCACCCTCTTTCATTTCGGAGATGACCAAACCGTCAAAAAAATAAAATATGCCAAATTCGTATTCCCTGATCTCCCGGATGTTTTTAAAAAACTCCAACTCTTTAACGCTCTGCATAAAAACTGTTCTTTTTTTGATGAATCCATGTCTTCATCAAAAATAGAGTCAAGCATAGGTTATCAATGGCGCTATTTTACCGATGCCCCTTGTTGGTTGGTGTATCGGCCGTTTCAATTGACGGGAAAATCGACCCTTTTTTGCCAAAAAGAAGTATTCCTACAAACACAGTTCAAAACCCTTATTATTTTTCCATATTCTCCAATTGAATGCCCAGCGCTTTTGTGGAAAGTTGAACTTCTAAAAGGGAGAGTACCAACGAAATCATTAAAAAGACCAAGCTTATGCCAAATATTACATTGGCCCAGACCTGCATTTCCACATAAATTAAAAACATGGTTATCGCTGACAATAAAAAACTGACTATCGCAGAGGCCTGCATATTCTTAATTATGCCCAAACGGGAGCGTAATTGGTTGATCTGTTGCTTAAGGGGTTGGGCGGAGGTTTCCTCGAATTGTTTGTGCAATTGCCGAATTAAAGCGGCAATGGCCAAATAACGGGCGTTGTATGCCAACATGGTCAACGAAATGGCAGGAAAAAGTAGAGCTGGAATACTTAGGCTGAGCTGCATAGTTTTAATTTGAAAGGTAAGGTAAGAATTTGTCATCGGTATGGCAATTACCTAAATTTGAGCAAATCAAAATATAGATATGAAATACGATCAATTAGACAGCAAACTTTTTGTGAAGAACCGTAAAAAGTTCACGGCATACATGAGGCCCAAAAGTATTGCAGTATTCAATTCTAACGATATTTACCCCATTGGCGCAGATAGCACCCTTCCTTTTGAGCAAGATCGGGATATTTTTTATCTGAGCGGTGCCGACCAAGAAGAGACCGTTCTGTTGCTTTTTCCGGACGCAATGGATTCCAAACACAGAGAGATTTTATTTGTTAGGGAGACCAATGATCATATTGCGGTGTGGGAAGGGGCAAAGCTGACCAAAGAAAAAGCGACCGAAGTGTCGGGCATAGAAACCATTTATTGGCTTTCGGATTTTGACAAGATATTCTTTGATCTGATGACCGAGGCCGATACCATTTATTTTAATACCAACGAACACTACAGGCAAGCGGTGGAAACCCAAACCCGGGAAGACCGTTTTATAGAAAAGGTAAAAAAAGAATATCCGGCGCACCAATGGGCGAAGAGCAACCCCATCTTACAAAAAATCCGCGGGATCAAGGAACCCGAGGAAATAGCAATAATGCAAAGAGCTTGCGATATTACCGAAAAAGGGTTTAGACGAGTACTTGGCTTTGTAAGGCCGGGCGTTTGGGAACACGAGATCGAGGCAGAATACCTGCACGAATTTATCCGAAATCGATCAAAAGGATTTGCCTACAGTCCTATTATAGCATCTGGTGGGAATGCCAACGTATTGCACTATATCGAGAATAACCAACAAACCAAGGCAGGTGATTTAATTTTGATGGATCTAGCCGCTGAGTACGCCAACTATTCCAGTGACATGACGCGGACCATACCGGTTAGTGGTAAGTTTACCGAAAGACAAAAAGAGGTATACCGTGCCGTTCTCCGAGTAAAGGATGAAGCTACAAAAATGTTGGTGCCCGGGACCATTTGGGCCGAATATCATAAAGAAGTTGGAAAGCTTATGACCTCGGAACTCGTGGGACTAGGACTATTGGATAAAGCAGATGTGCAGAACGAAGATCCCGAATGGCCAGCGTATAAAAAATACTTTATGCACGGTACCAGTCACCACATAGGACTTAACACGCATGATTATGGAGAGTTGAAAACTCCGATGAAGGCCAATATGGTATTTACGGTAGAACCTGGTATCTACATTCCAGCAGAGGGTATGGGCATTCGTTTGGAGGATGATGTGGTTATACAAGAAAAAGGAGAGCCGTTCAATTTAATGCGCAACATCCCAATAGAAATTGAAGAGATAGAAGAATTGATGAATAGTTAATGTGTCAATTTAAGCAAATATAAATTGCTGTAACACCCCTTTTTTAAACACGATGTTTATGAATCTATTCTGGTCGATTCAACAATCCAACATAGAACAAAAAATTAAGGAAGCTCCCGATAGCGCATACGAAATAGGTGTGGTGATCGGGAGTTACCTCCCTTTTGTGGTATTGGCAGGAATTGCTTATGCCATATACTATTACAACAAAAAGAACCGTGGTTCCGACTAGCTGAGGCAATCCCATAACAATACCTTTTCTTATAAACCTTAAACTACTGGTTTATATATGGTGCTGGACTTGCGACCTTTGTTGGATTCACTTAACTTAGGTTCTCGCAATTTATCGTATAAAAAATGTCCAGAACAACTTATATTTTTTCATTGCTTTTTGCTTTCGCTTATACAGCGTACGCCAATCCAAATACAATGGTCGTCCAAAAAGCCTTTAAGGTTACGCAGGTTCCTTCGGAACATGGCTCTTATGTGGTTTCCCCGGAAATACCTGCAGATGGAATAGTGCTTTCCGGTACGGAACTTACCGTAACGGCAACGGCAACGGCAGGATATAGTTTGGATGCGATTTATTATACCTTTAAGGGCGGGCCTTGGGGTACGTTGAGTGTAGAGAGCTTTGAGCCTACCATGAAGATAACCGTGGACAGGGATTTGGATTTGGGAGCAGTTTTTGTGAAAAACAGTTTGGTGGAAAACCTCAACGTTACCCATGATGTAGTCTATGCCCGACCGGGCAAAAAAACTTTAAAATATGATGTGTTTTCGCCTAAGGGGGCACATAAATTGCCTATGGTCATTATTGTACATGGAGGTGGATGGTCTGCCAACAACGAAGATATTATGAGGGGTTTGGCAAGGGAATTGGCAAAAGACGATCGATATGTTGTTTTTAGTATTGATTACCGCTGGATAAACAATTTGGATGGGGATACCGAGCCCAATTCAATGCACCAACTGATCGAAGATGTGTTCGGGGCAATAGCACATATACAGCAGCATGCTACCAAATATGGCGGGGACCCCGATCGCATTGCAGTAACGGGAGATAGTGCGGGAGGACATTTATCGGCCTCAGCGGCAGTATTATGTTCGTTGATCGGGGATGGTGGTTTTGGCATTGCCGATGGTGTCTATCAGTTTGCTCCAACTTATATTCCCAAAGGAAAAAGTATAGAAGAAGTCCGTTCACGGATTATGGGTGCAATAAAAGTAGCAGCGCCGAGTTATGGCCTTTTTAGTGCCTCGGATTTTAAACCATTTATTCGCCAGGAGGATCAAGGATATTTAGATGCCATATCTCCGGTTGCCCATGTTCCGAGCAGTGCCCATAGGGTCATACCACATTTTATGGTCAGAGGGACCGAGGATGGCTTGGTCACCAAGAACGTAGTACACCCATACGTTCAAGAATTAAAGAAGCAAGGGCAGACGGTTCAGAACATAGAGGTTAAAGGAGCCGGACACGCTTTTTTTGATTGGAAACCGGATGCACAGACCAGGAAAACTTTCGAGAGATATGGTGTCCCTTACGCTGCAAAAATGAAATCCTTTTTTGATTCTGTTTTTTATAAATGATGCAAAAAAGAAAAAATCATTGGGAAACCGTTTATCGGACAAAAAATCCGGATGAGGTCAGCTGGACCCAAGATATCCCAAAAACATCACTCGAATTGATACAGGCAATTAACTTGGACAAGAGTGCCAAAATAATTGATGTAGGCGGAGGAGATGGTAAGTTGGTCGATTTTTTACTGAACGAAGGATTTGAAAATATAACGGTTCTTGATATTTCGGGCAAGGCGATTGAAAGAGCTCAATCGAGGTTGGGAGACAAAGCTCGGAAAGTAACATGGATCGAGTGTGATATCACTGATTTTCAAACTGAAGAAAGGTATGATGTTTGGCACGATAGGGCGGCATTTCATTTTTTGACAGAGGAAGATCAGATTCAGGCTTACGTGAATTTGGCAGAAAAAGCTGTTTTGGACTATTTGATTCTAGGCACGTTCTCCGAGAACGGGCCCAAAAAATGCAGTGGCTTGGATATTAAGCAATATAATGAAGTTCAAATGGCAGAAACTTTTCAAAATTTCACAAAAATCAGTTGCCGAACACTTGACCATATCACACCTTTCGGCACCAAACAGAATTTTACTTTTTGTAGCTTTAAACGAATGGGTGGCTAATACTTTACGCTTGTTTTTTTCCGTGAACCAAGTTGGAAATTAAAAAAGCCACCAAACTGGGCAGAACCCAACCTAATTGATAATCGTTAAAAGGTATCCAAGTGGTATAATGGGATATATGATCGCCCAGTCCAACACTTCCCAAAAAATCGGGAATACTGAACAGAACAGTTACACTTACCACTCTTTTGAACACTTTGGAAGAGCTCCATTGTTCCGGAATTACATTCAATAGAATCAATACAATAGTGATGGGGTAAATAAACATAAGCGCAGGAACCGCTACGGCAATAATATGGCCTACATTAAATTGCCCCACCATTACCCCTAGAAAACAACTTATAAGTGCAGTGACCCGATATGCCAAAATGGAATTGTTGAACCTACCTTTTATAAAATCTGCCGTACCCGTTACAATGCCCACGGCTGTAGTAAAACAGGCAAAGCTTACCAATACACTTAGAAAAAAGTTGGCTTTTTGACCTAGAGTTTCGGTGCTAATGCCTCGTAAAAGTGCGGTTCTGGAAATTTCGTCATCAAAAGACCCTCCGAACAATGCGCCGGTTAAAATTAGTCCTCCATAAACCAAAAGCAACCCAATGCCCGCCCAAAGTCCCGCTTTTGCAATAAGAGTTTTCTTTTCTTGGAACGAGGCTGTTTTTTCCTTTATGTTAACGGAAATGATGATTACGGCCCCAACGACCACCGCTCCGATGGCATCAAAGGTTTGATAGCCCTCCAAAATCCCGGAACTAAAAGGACGTTCCATCTCGGAAGTTACAAAGTCAAAATCCAGGGAAAAAATCGTTGTGGCAATTATCGCGATCAGTATAATAAGAATGCCCGGGGTCAATAATTTGCCCAAAAGGTCCAATATTTTGGAGCGATTTATGGCAAAAACAAATACCAAAATAAAATAGATCAAACTGGTCAGTAGCGATGACGAGTCCAAAAATGGTTGAATGGCCATTTCGTGGGTCACCGAAGCTGTTCTTGGTGAAGGCAGAGAAATGGCGATGCCATAAATTATGTAGCAGTATATGGCACTGAACATGGGCGACACCTTTTTGGCAAAATCGAACAAGGTTCCCTGGAGTTTGGCATGTGCCATTATTCCTAAAATAGGGATGAGAACACCCGAAATACAGAAACCTAGGGTGACTAGCCACCATAAACTCCCTGATTTGTATCCTAAAAGCGGTGGCAAAACCAAATTTCCTGCACCAAAAAAGAGGGAAAACAGAGCAAATGCAGTTACAGTTAACGTTTTTTTATTCTGGCGTTGTTGATAATTTGTTTTCAATATAGTATCTTTCAAAAGCGTTTTTTGGCGGAAAAAGATGTCTTTTAGTCGATTTTTTGGTATTTCATCGAAAAAAATGTTTTAGCAGTGTATTGATAAAATAAAAAGTTATCAACATCCGTTCCAGTAAAAAGAGTAACCTCTAAATTATATTCGTATAACAAAAAATTACAAGTAACCAATTTAAGCATTTTTCGAAGCCCCATTTCGTCAACCATTGCTTTTCTTCAAACAAACCAGCTTATGAAAACATCTACTATCCAGCATGGCAAAAAATTATCTTCTTTCTTTTGTAGTTTGTTCGGGCACCATTATGTGGTTTCCAAAAAAGTAACAGAGCACATTAAAGAGTACAAATGTGTACATTGCCAAAAACAGGTTACAACGGATGTCAGTGGAAAACTATCTGCATTGACTCCTCAAATGCAAGAAATCAACAGTACATTGGAAGATATGTACAGAAAACGAAAAAGTAGGGTGGTGCACCAAGTAGCATAACCCTTTTTCTTTTTAAAAAAGGCCAAATCTTATCCCGGAAACTTAAGTAATTACCTACTGCTACTGGTTACGTGCCCCAATACCATGTTGTAGGGAAATCTTGATTTTCGGGATTTTTTATTTCTCAAAAGAATTCCAACCCTGTGCCGTAATCGGAATTTTGGTCTCTGCTCTAGTGATCAAATGTATCCCTTCATTCTTTTCCGTCATGTGACCTATAACCGTTAGATTGGGATTTCCTTTAATTTTTGGAAAATCAGCTTGATCAATGGTGAACAGCAATTCATAATCCTCCCCACCACTCAGGGCAATCATGGTGCTATCCATCTTAAATTCTTCCGAAGCAGAAATAACCGTGGGGTCCAAAGGAATTTTATCCTCAAAAACATTGCATCCCAAATCACTGTGCTTGCACAAATGAAGAACCTCTGAAGATAGTCCATCGCTAATATCTATCATGGAAGTAGGTTTTACTTCCAATTTCGTGAGGAGTTCCACAATGTCCTTGCGGGCTTCAGGCTTTAGTTGTCGCTCCACGATGTAAGAGTAGGGTTCAAGATCTGGTTGGCTGTTCGGGTTTACCTTGAACACTTCCTTTTCCCGTTCAAGTACTTGTAGTCCCAGGTAGGCGCCACCAAGGTCTCCGGTCACTACCAATAAATCGTTTGGTTTGCCCCCTTTGCGGTAAACAATGTCATTTTCATTGGCAATGCCAATTGCGGCAACGCTTATTATCATTCCGCGTGTAGAAGATGTAGTATCGCCACCGACCAGATCAACATTGTATAATTTACAAGCAAGCGCAACCCCGGCATAAAACTCTTCCAGGGCTTCGAGGGGAAACCTGTTGGAAATGGCCAACGAAACCGTAATTTGTGTTGCCATGGCGTTCATGGCGTAGATATCGGAAAGGTTGACCATCACCGATTTATAGCCCAAGTGCTTTAAGGGCATGTAGCTTAAGTCAAAATGAACACCTTCTACAAGCATATCCGTAGAAACTACGGTTTTTTTTGCTCCATAATCCATAACGGCTGCGTCGTCGCCAACACCGATCAATGAGGATGGTTGTTTGAGTTCAAAGTTTTTGGTAAGATGTTCGATCAGGCCAAATTCGCCCAATTCTTCCAACGATGTACGTTCTTGATTCTTGTCTTCTAGCATTTTACAAAAATAATGAGGATAATCGTAAATTCTGGTGTCGGGCGGCACATAAAAATGTTTTAGGCGGAAACATGTCAAATGTCATTAAGAATATGTGTGAATTCACGACTGATGGGACTTGTGGTCAAACCGTCCTGATTTTCCATAGGAAACACCTATGGAATCATTCGTTATAATAATGTTAGTTGCTATGGTAAAACCCTTTAGATACAGTATATTTGTGGGCTATTTAGATTAAATTCAAGTAAGATGATTAAGGTTTCAGAATCAGCAAGGCATAAAGTGGTGTCGCTCATGACCGAAGAAGGTTTCAATGCGACCACAGATTATGTACGTGTTGGTGTAAAGAGCGGAGGATGCAGCGGATTGTCTTATGAGTTAAAGTTCGACAAGTCGGCTGCTGATACAGATAAGGTTTTTGAGGATAATAACGTAAGGATTATCGTGGATAAAAAAAGCTTTTTGTATCTCGTGGGCACCACATTGGAATATTCCGGAGGTTTAAACGGAAAGGGCTTTGTTTTCAATAATCCAAATGCCCAACGAACCTGTGGATGTGGAGAGAGTTTTTCACTATAAAATTGAAACTGTTGATTGATTGTTGTCAATTAACAAAATGAGAGCGTATGGCTTATACAGAGGAAGAATTAAAAAAAGAACTGGAGACCAAGGAATACGAGTACGGTTTCTACACGGATATTGAATCGGACACCCTGCCCAAAGGGTTGAACGAGGATATTGTAATAGCTATTTCCAAAAAGAAGGAGGAGCCCGAGTGGATGACGGAGTGGCGACTGGAAGCTTTTCGTGCCTGGAAGGAAATGGAGGAGCCAGAATGGGCCAATGTGACTTATGAAAAACCCGATTTTCAAGATATCTCCTACTATTCGGCCCCTAACAAAAAACCCAAGTACAATAGCCTCGACGAGGTAGATCCAGAACTATTGGAGACTTTTAAAAAGTTGGGAATATCCGTGGACGAACAGAAAAAGTTGGCCGGGGTAGCGGTGGATATTGTGATGGATTCCGTTTCTGTGGCCACAACCTTCAAAAAAACCCTGGCGGAAAAAGGAATAATTTTTTGTTCCATTTCAGAAGCTATCCAGGAACATCCTGAATTGGTGAAGAAATACCTGGGAACTGTAGTGCCCAAAAAAGATAATTTTTATGCAGCGTTGAACTCCGCCGTATTCTCCGATGGGTCATTCTGTTATATCCCAAAAGGAGTAAGATGTCCCATGGAGCTTTCCACTTATTTCCGTATCAACCAAGCGGGAACAGGACAGTTCGAAAGAACCTTGGTGGTGGCGGATGAAGGCAGCTATGTAAGCTATTTGGAAGGCTGTACCGCACCTTCCCGCGACGAGAACCAACTGCATGCAGCGGTTGTAGAGCTTATCGCCTTGGACGATGCCGAGATCAAATATTCTACCGTACAAAACTGGTACCCGGGCAATAGTGAAGGTAAAGGAGGGGTATTCAATTTTGTGACCAAGCGAGGGATTTGTGAAAAAAATGCCAAGATTTCTTGGACACAAGTGGAAACAGGATCGGCCGTAACTTGGAAATACCCATCATGTGTATTAAAAGGAGACAACTCAATAGGTGAGTTCTATTCCATTGCCGTGACCAATAATTTTCAGCAAGCGGATACCGGGACCAAGATGATCCACTTGGGAAAAAACACCAAGAGTACCATAATTTCCAAGGGAATTTCCGCCGGACAATCACAAAATAGTTACCGAGGCCTGGTTCAAGTAAACAGCAGGGCCGAAAACGCCAGAAACTTTTCGCAATGTGATTCCCTGTTGATGGGCAACCGTTGTGGAGCGCACACATTCCCCTACATCGAGGCCAAAAACAAATCGGCACAAATAGAGCACGAGGCTACCACCAGTAAAATTGGAGAGGACCAAATTTTCTATTGTAACCAAAGGGGGATCGATACCGAAAAGGCCATTGCCTTGATCGTGAACGGATTTAGTAAGGAAGTGTTGAACAAACTTCCAATGGAATTTGCAGTAGAAGCACAAAAACTATTGGAAATTAGTTTGGAAGGATCAGTAGGATAGCTTCGGTTGAGCTCAGCTACCCAATTCGATTTGTGGTAGAGTTAAGTCGAAATCACAATTAATAAGATAGGATACAATTATAGAAGATGCTAGAAATCAAAAATTTACACGCAAGCGTAGACGATAAAGAAATCCTTAAGGGAATCGACCTAAAGGTGAACGCAGGAGAGGTGCACGCCATTATGGGCCCCAACGGTTCAGGTAAAAGTACTTTGGCCGAAGTAATTGCAGGTCAGGAAGAATTTGAAGTGGGAGAAGGAAACATTCTCTTGGAAGGAGAGGACTTGGAAGAACTTTCACCAGAAGAAAGAGCTCACAAAGGAGTGTTCTTGTCCTTTCAATACCCAGTTGAGATTCCTGGAGTGTCGGTGACCAACTTTATGAAGACCGCAATAAACGAATCCAGAAAAGCACAAGGATTGGAAGACATGCCGGCCAATGAAATGCTCAAAAAGATTCGTGAGAAGTCCGAAATGTTGGAAATTGACAGAAAATTTCTTTCACGCTCTTTGAACGAAGGCTTTTCTGGTGGTGAAAAGAAACGGAACGAGATTTTTCAAATGGCAATGATGGAACCCAAATTGGCCATTCTTGATGAGACCGATTCTGGATTGGATATCGATGCACTCCGTATCGTGGCCAATGGCGTAAACAAATTGCGCAGCAAGGACAATGCCATTATTGTGATAACGCACTACCAAAGATTGTTGGATTACATTGTGCCGGATTTTGTACATGTATTGTACAATGGTAAAATCGTAAAATCCGGGACCAAGGAACTAGCTTTGGAGCTGGAAGAAAAAGGATACGATTGGTTGAAAGAAGATGCTGTAGTTTAGGAGTTTCAAGTTTAATGTTGTCCCGATCTAATGGCTACCGTAAAAAAGTTTGAAGATTTAGAGATTTGGCAGGAAGCCAGAAAGCTATCCAAGGACATCATCCGTATTGCAAAAGAAACCGATTTGAAGAATCATTTTAGACTAAGAGATCAGATAAAGGCATCTTCGGGTTCTGTAATGGACAATATTGCCGAAGGCTTTGAAAGGGATGGTAACTTGGAATTCAGACAATTTCTTTCAATTGCAAAAGGATCTGCGGGAGAATCAAGATCACAATTGTACCGGGTTTTTGATAACAATTAAATCACCATTGATGAATTGCAAAAGCTGACTTCTGAGTATGAAGTCCTTAGCCGGAAAATTGCAAACTTCATCAACTATTTAAATAAAAAGGATTTTAAAGGAGTAAAGTTTAAGGAGAATCAGCGAGAAACCTAAAACATGAAACCCTTAACCTGAAACATTAAAAAAATGGATTTAAAGGAAAAATTAGTCTCCTCATTTTTGGCTTTTGAAGATGGTATGGATTTAGACCATCCCGTACACGAAGAAAGGTCCAGGGCCATAAAGAATTTTGAGAGCAAAGGGTTTCCGTCCAAAAAAGACGAAGCCTGGAAATATACATCCCTTAAAAGTTTGGAAAAGATAGATTTCAGCATCTTTCCAAAACACGAGACCTCGTTGGAGTACAAGGATGTCAAAAAATATTTCCTACACGAGATAGACACATACAAAATTGTATTTGTAGATGGAGTCTACAGTTCTTACCTATCTGAAACCACACACGATGGAGTGGATGTATGTTTGATGAGCTCGGCCTTTAGCAAGCCCATGTTCCAGCAAGTGATCGAAGTATATTTCAACAAAGCGGCATCAAAAGATGAAACGCTGACCTCGTTGAACACAGCTTTCAGTAAAGAAGGAGCCTATATCTACATCCCAAAGAACAAAATGCCCAAAAAACCCATCCAGATACTGCATTTGGCAACGGGTAACGAAGCGGCCCTGATGTTGCAGCCGCGTAACTTGATCGTGGCAGAAGACAACGCTGAGGTCCAGATTATAGAGCGCCACCAGAGTTTGACGGGGAACGAAGTTTTTACAAACTCCGTGACCGAGATTTTTGCGGGCAAGGACGCTATTGTTGACTACTACAAGGTACAGAACGATGCCCCTACAGCTTCCTTGGTGGACAACACCTATATTTCACAAAAGGATAGCAGCGTAGTGCGCGTACACACTTTTTCTTTGGGAGGTAAACTTATCCGTAACAACCTGAACTTTTATCAGAACGGGGAACGTATCGACTCTACCTTGAAAGGCGTAACCATTTTGGGAGATAAGCAGCATGTGGACCACCACACCTTGGTGCACCACGCACAACCTAATTGTGAGAGCCATCAGGATTATAAAGGCATTTTTGGCGATAGTTCCACCGGGGTCTTTAATGGTAAGATCATTGTGGACAAGATTGCACAGAAAACGGATGCCTTTCAGCAGAACAACAATATATTGTTGAGCGATAAGTCTACTATCAATTCGAAGCCCCAACTGGAGATTTTTGCGGACGATGTAAAATGTTCGCACGGATGTACCATTGGTCAGTTGGATGATGAAGCCCTTTTTTACCTAAGATCAAGGGGAATACCAAAAAAAGAGGCCAAGGCTTTAATGATGTACGCTTTTGCGAACAACGTATTGGAAAGCGTTCGAATCCCTGAACTAAAAGTTAGGATTAATAAAATCATTGCGGATAAACTCGGCGTTCGTATGGGTTTTGACCTCTAAAAAAAGGATTTTCACCGTTACATTACCATGATAGAGACCACTTTGGACATACAGACCATTAGAAAGGATTTTCCCATCCTCCAAAGAGAGGTCAATGGTAAGCCTTTGGTATACTTGGACAATGCAGCCACCTCGCAGACGCCACAGCAGGTGATTGACACCATTGTCGATTATTATCAAAACTATAATGCCAATATCCATCGTGGGGTGCATACCTTGTCGCAAGAAGCCACTGATGCCTACGAGGCTGCCCGTCACAAAATCCAGAAGCATTTCAATATTGCCCATTCCCGAGAAGTGATCTTTACTTCGGGGACCACACAGAGCATCAATTTGGTGGCAACCGGATTCACTTCCTTTTTAAAAGAAGGAGATGAGATTTTAGTGTCTGCCATGGAGCACCATTCCAATATTGTACCATGGCAAATGTTGTGTGAACGCACGGGAGCACTTCTTAAAGTGATTCCGATGAATCTAGATGGGGAATTGGTCATGGAGGAATACCACAACCTATTGTCCGATAAGACGAAGTTGGTCTTCTGCAACCACGTGTCCAATGCATTGGGAACCGTTAACCCAATTGAAAAAATTATTGATGCCGCACACAAGGTAGGGGCAGCAGTCTTGATAGATGGAGCACAGGCAGCCCCACATATTAAAGCTGATCTGCAAGCTTTGGATGTGGATTTTTATACCGTTTCCGCACACAAAATGTGTGGACCAACGGGTGTTGGAATGCTATATGGAAAAGAGGAATGGCTCAAGAAATTGCCTCCTTACCAAGGCGGAGGCGAAATGATCGCGGAGGTGACCTTTGAAAAGACCACCTATGCCGACCTGCCCCATAAATTTGAAGCCGGAACACCCAACATTTGCGGTGGAATCGCTTTTGGAGCAGCTTTGGACTATATGAACAGTATCGGATTTGATGCCATTGCCCAATATGAAGATGAATTGTTGCAATATGCTACGGAGCAATTGCTCACGATCGAAGGCCTCAAGATTTACGGAACTGCAGTACATAAAACTTCGGTGATATCCTTTAATATTGAGGGAATTCATCCCTACGATATCGGTACCATTGTGGACAAACTGGGGATAGCCGTTAGAACCGGTCACCATTGTGCACAGCCCATCATGGATTTTTACCAAATTCCGGGAACTGTACGGGCCAGTTTTAGCTTTTACAACACCAAGGAAGAAGTGGATAAGCTGGTAGAAGGTATAAAACGAGCCAAAAACATGTTGCTTTAGGCAAAGCGTTATCTTTATCTTAAACACTTGAATCGCAGCATAGCGAGTTGTATTTTTGAACAAAACCATTGCATGACCATAAAAGAGATACAGGAAGAGATAATAGACGAGTTTTCCATGTTCGACGACTGGATGCAGCGCTACGAATACATGATCGAGCTCGGTAAATCACTTCCGTTAATAGAAGAAAAATATAAAACCGACGACAACATCATAAAAGGTTGTCAGAGCAAAGTGTGGGTACACGCCGAACTGGATGGAGACAAGTTGGTTTTTACAGCAGATAGCGATGCCATTATCACCAAAGGCATTATTGCCATTTTGATCAGGGCGTTCAGCAACCAAAAACCACAGGACATTATTGATGCCGATACCGAGTTCATTGATGAAATTGGACTAAAAGAACATTTGTCCCCCACCCGCGCCAACGGATTGGTCAGTATGATCAAGCAATTGAAATTGTATGCAGTTGCCTATCAAACACAGTTAAAATAACACAGAATGAGTGAAGAAACTACCATAGATACACAAGAACTGGGCGAAAAAATCGTAAAGGTGCTCAAGACCATTTATGATCCGGAAATCCCTGTGGATATTTACGAGTTGGGACTGATTTACGATGTATTTGTGAACGAAGAATACGAAGTTAAGATCTTGATGACCCTGACATCCCCTAACTGTCCCGTGGCGGAAACTTTGCCCGTGGAGGTAGAAGAAAAGGTAAAGTCCATTGACGTTTTGAAGGATGTGGAAGTGGAGATCACTTTTGACCCACCATGGACCCAAGAACTGATGAGCGAAGAAGCCAAATTGGAACTCGGGCTCCTGTAAAATACACAGCCAAACCCAAATGCAGATGACCGCAAGACAAATTGATAGGATTATTGAGATGGCTTGGGAGGATAGAACCCCTTTCGAAGCCATAGAATACCAATTTGACCTCAAGGAAAACGATGTAAGGGAAATAATGCGCAGCAACCTTAAACGTTCGTCTTTTGAGTTGTGGAGAAAGCGGGTAAAAGGAAGAAAGACCAAGCACCAGAAAACATCTCCGGCCAATCGGTTTCGTTCGCAGAATCAAAAGCTCTAATGCATTTTTTGTTTTCTTAGAAATGTCCACTGGTCGGTATTTAGGTCTAACTACTGAAATCTAACATCTGATGTCTGAAGAAATTGTAAATAGAGTAGCCCAAAGCAAGTTGATCACTTTCAACCTGGAGGATTATTATCCAAAGGGAGAGCGAAAGGTGTTGGACATTAAGGATTGGCTGTACGAAGGCTTTATTTTACGTGAAAAGGAGTTCCGTGCACACGTTGATGAACATGATTGGACAGCCTATCAAGATGCCTATGTGGCGCTACAATGTTCCTCGGATGCCATAGTGCCCGGTTGGGCCTTTATGCTGATTGCCTCTAAACTACAGCCCTATGCCAAAAAGGTGAGTCATGGAAGTTTGGAATACTTGGAAACCGCTTTATATCAAAACATATTGGAGCAATTGGACGTTTCTGATTTTAAGGACAAACCCGTGATTATAAAAGGATGTTCCAATAAACCCGTACCCGAAAATGCTTATTTGATGGCCGTGACCAAAATACAGGAAGTGGCCAAAAGTGTAATGTACGGCGAAGCCTGTTCCTCGGTGCCCTTGTTTAAAAGAAAGAAATAGATTTCAGTTGGCAGTAGTCCAGCGGGCAGTAGGCAGTATGCCGCTGACACCAATATCACGAATTATCACTAATAGGACTCTTTGTCAATTCGAACGTCGTGAAGCATCTTTTTTATCTACTAAATAACCCTGTCATTGTCATTTCGAACTGCCACCCCGAGCGCTGGTCATTGAGCTAAGTCGAAATGGGTTGAGGGGGCAGGGAGAAACCTTGACAGGAACCAAGAGCCAGGAATCAAGATTTAAGAGGACATTTCTTTTGAACTTGAGACTTGAACTTGCACTTAAGCAAGAGATTTCTCAATCGTCAAGAATTATTTCGGAACTCATGTCGAAATGACCCTCGATGATGTCCTTTTGGACAAAGTGAGGCACCCCGTCACCCTGAACTTGTTTCAGGGTCCCATCCCATGGACATGGATTCCGTGTGGGGCACGAAATGACACTTTGAACCTTGCCTGTCATTTCGAACCGAATGAAATGAGTGTGAGAAATCTGAACCGTTGCATTCTGTGTTTTAAGATTTCTCCATCGTCACTTCGTTCCTCATGTCGAAATAACTTCTTATCGTCACGCTGAACTTGTTTCAGCGTCTCACTCAGATGGGATTCCGTGTCAAGCACGGAATGACGGCTCAGTATCCAGAGTAGAATACCAACTTGGGTCGCTGAGCACTGGTCATTGAGCAAAGTCGAAATGAGTCGAGGGGGCAGGGAGAAATCTTTTTATCCAGTAATCGGACATCAGAAGTCTGAGCTCTGATTTCTGTCCTCTGACATCTCAAATCTTATCACCCCAAAAACAAAAACCGCCGACAGCTCTGTGGCCACCGACGGTGTTTTATTTAGTAAAGTAATAAACCAATATTAGTTACAGTCTTGCTGCACGCCAAGAGTGCCTTCAATACTCCAACCATGTTCGTTCGCAAGATTGGTAAATGCCAAGAAGGCATCCGTGCCACAGTAAACAAGGTTGTCCACTCCCCAAAAAATATTATTAGGACCATCATTATTCATTACAAAATTGTTCCAGCCGATAACCGTACTGCTCAGGTTTTCAGGGGACATCCCAGAATTACCCAACATACCGGATGCATCCTGCAAATTGGAAAGGTCCCAACCCCCTATGTCCTGATTGAAGGAATTTGCATTAAAGAACATACCTGTCATATCTTGCACATTTGAGGTGTTCCACCCCCCGATGTCCTGATTGAAGGAATTTGCATTAAAGAACATATTAGACATTTCAGTTACACTGGACGTAACCCATCCCCCGATGTTCTGGTTGAAGGAGCTGGCTTCTTGGAACATAGCAGAAATACTGGTCACATTTGAGGTATCCCATCCCCCGATGTCCTGGTTGAAGGATGCCGCATTCGAAAACATAAAGCTCATGTCTTTTACTACATTTGTTTTCCAATTGGAGATGTCCTGATTAAAGTTAGGAGTATTTGTAAACATTCCCCGCATATTCTCTACTTTTTCGGTATTCCAATTACTAATATCTTTATTAAAGGGAGTAGAATGGAAAGCAGCTCGCATTGTTATAACCTCCTCGGTATTCCAATTGCTGAGATCCTGATTGAATGAGGTATACATAAATACATATGAAATATCAGTTACCGTACTGATATCCCAATCCCCGATGGCACCGTTGAACAGGGTGCAATTCCTGAACATTTGTGCCATCGACTCCACGTTGGAGAGATCTGGCACGTCGGTGGCGGTATATTCTGAGAGGTTCTCGCAATCAAAAAAGGCGAATTCCATGCTCTGCCACTGGATGGCGCCCCACTGCTGTATGCCCACCAGTTTGTCGGCCGTGGCTGCACCGCTCGACATGTCGATTGCGGGGAACACTCCTTCTATGGCAATGGTGTAGGTTCCCGCCTCATCATAGGCATGGAAGAATACCGACTCATTGGTGAAGGAAACATTTTCTATTGTACCATCGCCCCAGTTTATGGTAAAGTCATATTCCGTGTTTTGCTGAACGCCTATGATTATGGACTCGAAGGCCTGCTCGGTGACCCACTTGGTCACAAAGGTGGAGGGGTCCTCGGCGGAGGTGATGTCCTCCACGATCACGGTAACAAAGATCTCGAGCTCGTTAAGGCCATCGCTGGCGATCACGGTGATGTTGTGCACGGTCTTGGCCTCATGGTCCAGGTTGGTGCCCTCGATAAGGCTGAGCTCTCCATCGGCGTTGATTTCGAAAAGGTCGCTATCGTCCACTTGGTAGGTAATGGCGTTCCCCTCGGGGTCCTCGGCGGTGATCACTCCGATAACTTCGGTATCGGCAATGGTCTCCGCCACGGAGAACTCGTACTCCACCGCTCCGGTAGGGGCCATATCCTCGGTAACGTTGATGGAGACCTTGGCGGTGGCCGTGCCCCCCTTGCCGTCGCTCACCTGCACGGTGATAACATGCTGTGCCTGTTCCGCAAAGTCCAGGGTGGTGCCGGCCGTAAGGCTCAAAACACCTTCGGGGGTGATCTCAAAGCGGTCGTTGTCGTTCTCGGTGATGGAGAAGGTCAGCTCGTCCTGATCCTGGTCCGTGGCCGTTACGGTCCCTATTCCTTCCGTGTCGGCGATGCTCTCGACCACCTCAAAGGCCTGGTCAGCGATTACTGGGGGGGTGTTGGTAGGATCGGGCTCGGTCACGGTGAAGGTCTTGGTGCTGGTGTCGGTCTTCCCGCCCACGGTAACGCTGATCTTTCCTGATGTGGCGCCCTGTGGCACGGTGATGGTCAGTTTGGTTGCCGTGGGGGTTCCGCTTATGGTCGCCGTGGCGCTTCCCAGCTTCACGGTGTTGGCAGCGGCGGTGGTGGCGAAGTTGGTCCCGTTGACGGTGACCAGGGTGCCCACCGGGCCCTGTTCGGGGGTAAAGCTTGTTACGGTGGGGCCGGTCGGCGTGCTGGGCCCATCGTCCTTGGAGCAGGACCATAGGGCGGCCACTGCAAGGAGCGAAAGAGCTAATTTTTTAAGGTTCATAGTCTTTGTTTTTTAAGATGAAAGGTACAAGGTGCCGATTTTCGGGAAGAGTTCGGTGCACGATCTGACGGATGCCCCGTTTGATCTGACGGATGTTCTTTTTTGAAGAGGTCAGAGATCTGTTCTTGTCATTTCGAACCAAATGAAATGAACGTGATAAATCCAAATGACCCCCGAACATGTCATTTCGGGCTATCACACTAAGTATCGCGCAGTCGTAAAAGCAGTAAGATTTTTGTAAATAAAATAGGATGAAGTTGTTTTCTACAACGCAGTATTCATTGCTCATTGATTTGACAAGAATTATACCTATTATCATTATTGTCTTTAACAACTTTACGTACTCATTTCTAGAGTTTTATATCAAAAAACTAACATCTGATGACTGATTTCTGTATTGATAATACGTTAGAAAGTGACTTTTCTTATTTTTGCGGGTCTTAACACTAAACTCCATACTATGAAAAAACTGTTTTTTACAGCTATGTCCCTTTTTGTATTTGTGTCTGCTTCGGCACAGACAGCTGAGGAACTAAAATCAGAAATTGCCCCGAAAAAAGATTCCATTGCGGCTATTCAGGCAAGAGTGGATGCCCTACAAGCAAAACTGGATGCCCTTCCAGGATGGAAAATCGGTGCTTTTGGAACCATTGGCGGAAGCATTTCCGAATTTAATAATTGGTTTGCCCAGGGCATTCCAAATAACTCTGCCGGAAACATAGGTTTTACCGTTAATGCATTTGCCAACCTTCAAGAAGAAAAATTCTTTTGGCGTAATGCGGCCAACATAAATCTTGCTTGGGTAAAGTTGGATGATAAGGACGATCCTACGGACGACGATAGCTTCCGACAGGCTACAGATGTTTTTAATATATCATCGCTGTACGGTAGAAAACTGAGCGAAAAATTTGCGATTTCAGGCTTAATGGAATATCGTACTACAATATTAAGCAACTTTAACGATCCAGGTTACTTGGATTTAGGGGTTGGTGCTACTTGGACGCCCATACCCGATTTAATAGTTGTAATGCACCCTCTCAACTATAACTTTGTGTTCAGTGATGAGGACACCATTTTTGAATCTTCTATGGGTGCCAAGATTGTTGCCGATTACACCAAACAGATTGGAGCAGTTAGTTTTAAGAGCAACCTTTCCATGTTCCAAAGTTACAAGAGCGGTGATTACAGTAACTGGACCTGGACCAACTCTTTTAGCTATACATTATGGAAAATGATCGGGGTTGGTTTTGATTTTGGTTTGAGAAACAACAAGCAAGAAACCTTGAACTATGTCCTGAACAATGCCCCAACTCCGGATCCCACAGCAACTTTTGAAAGCATAGACAACGAACTGCAATCGTATTGGACTTTAGGATTGAGCTATAAATTTTAATGGCATTGGAATATACAAACAAAAAAAGCCCTCTTTATCGAGGGCTTTTTTGTGGGGTGAAAAAATATTTTTCCATGTTCTTAAGACCAAGGTCTAAGTAGGTTAAGATCCATAAGATCTGTGCATGACACTAAAATGACTTAAAAACATGGTGAAAGTATACCGCCGGTGGTCAGTTTCTAAATTTTTGTTGTGTAGGGCACTGAAATTGTGGTGAACCTGCCTCACTTATGTAGTTTATCGAAAAAACGGGCCGAACGTCCGTTTGCCTTAAAACTCATCCAAATGCTCCGGGTACAAAAAGTTGTTGTACGGAAAGCGGGTCACATGAATATCCCTTACGGCATGGTACACTCGTTTTCTGAATTCGTCCATGTTCTCCTTGTTAAGCGCAGAAATAAACAGAACTTTGTCGCCCAATTTGTTAAAATAAGTATTTTTCCATTCCTCAAGGGTGAAATGTGCAGTGGTGCGTTCGGTTACAAGGTCATCTTCTTCTATTGTTTCCGGGCTATATTGGTCTATTTTGTTAAAGACCATAATGGTAGGCTTGTCGGAACTTTCTATCTCGTCCAAAATCTGGGTTACCGAGCTGATATGATCTTCAAAATTAGGATGCGATATATCTACCACATGAAGCAAGAGATCGGCTTCGCGAACCTCGTCCAACGTACTCTTGAAACTCTCTACCAATTGGGTGGGTAATTTTCGTATAAACCCAACTGTATCACTCAGCAAAAAAGGAAGGTTGCCCAAGACCACTTTTCGAACGGTAGTATCCAAAGTGGCAAAAAGCTTGTTCTCCGCGAACACATCGCTCTTGCTGATCACGTTCATTAAAGTGGATTTCCCTACATTGGTGTACCCGACCAAAGCTACACGGACCAGAGAGCCTCGGTTACCGCGTTGGGTTTCCATTTGGCGGTCTATTTTGGCAAGTTTCTTTTTGAGCAAAGCAATTCGGTCGCGAACAATACGCCTATCCGTTTCAATTTCGGTTTCACCGGGGCCACGCATTCCTATACCCCCTCGCTGCCTTTCCAAGTGGGTCCAAAGACCTGTAAGCCTTGGCAACAAATATTCATATTGAGCCAATTCCACTTGGGTTCTGGCGTAGCTTGTTTTTGCCCTTTGGGCAAATATGTCCAGAATAAGGCTGGTTCTGTCCAGCACTTTGCAGCGCAACAGCTTTTCAATATTGTTCTGTTGTGCGGGCGAGAGTTCATCATCAAAAATAACAGAGCCGATTTCGTTCTCCTTGACAAAACGTTGAACCTCTTCCATTTTTCCACTTCCAATATATGTTTTGGGATTGGGCACATCGACTTTTTGTACGAATCGTTTTACGACCTCACCTCCTGCAGTGTAGGTCAAAAATTCGAGTTCGTCCAAATACTCTTTTACCTTTTCCTCGTTCTGGTGCTGGTTCATTACACCGATCAGCACCGCCTTTTCATATTCTATAGTCTTCTTTTCTAGCATTAAATGGGTTTAGATTGCAAATCTACATAATGTTTTGGAAGCTGTTTTTGTACATTCGCTTTTGAACAGTAACAAACAATAAAAATTGCTAAAAAAGAAGAATAGGTACACCATCGCTTTTTATAACCTTGAGAATTTTTTTGACACCAAGGACGATCCCTATTTGTTGGATGATGATTTTACACCAAAAGGTTTTCGAAAGTGGGATGAGCATAAATTTGGCAAAAAGGTAAAACGGATTGCGAAAGCCATTTCAAAAATTGGAAGAAAGGAGAGTGTCCACCCCCCGGTTTTAATCGGTATGGCCGAAGTAGAGAACAAGTTTGTGGTCGAAAAAATATTACATGCCCATAAATTAAAGAATACTGCCTATGATGTTATCCATTTTGATTCACCGGACGAACGGGGAATCGATACGGCTTTGGTTTACCACAAACAACATTTTAAGGTATTGGATGCTCAAACCATTCCTTTGATCGTAGATAACACTAACGGGGAAAGGGATTTTACGCGAGATATTTTATATGTTAAAGGGGTACTTCACCAGGAGGAAATCCATGTTTTCGTAAATCATTGGCCGTCCCGAAGGGAGGGCGCAGATGAAACCAACTTCAAAAGAGTCAAAGCCGCAAAAACAATTCTGGATAAATTGGAAATAACGCAAGGGGATTCCGATAACATTATCATAATGGGGGATTTTAACGATGATCCACGTTCGGAAAGTATACAAACCTTGATGGAAACGGGTCGATTTATAAACCCTATGAATAAATTACTGTCCCCCAAAACAGGCAGTGCTAACTATAGGGGAAATTGGAATCTTTTTGATCAAATATTGATTTCCCATAGTTTTTTGAATTTCCAAGCTGGCACACATAGTTTTGTTGAAGCTAAAATTTTCGCGCCGCGCTTTTTAAAGGAATGGCATGGGAAGTATAAGGGGAACCCGTTCAGGACATATGCAGGAGGTAGTTATTTGGGAGGGTATAGCGATCACTTTCCTGTTTATATTGTTTTAGAAGAAAATTAAAAAGTAAGAAATAAATTACACAACGTAAAAGTTAATTTTCACAACAAAAGGCGTAAAAAGCCGTGTATTTCGTCGAATAAAGTAGGAATTTTATCGAAGTACATCATCTTTCCTAATATATTCGTAGTCCAAATCTTACCTAAACTTAATTATGGACTACAGATTTCCTTTAGGGACCAAGAGAGCTATCTTCTCTTTATGTATCTCACTACTCAGCGTGAGTTCCCTAATTGCACAATCTAAAAACGGGAAGGACAAGATTCGTTTTTCCTACGATCAAGGAAAAATATCTTCCTTGATTTCCGATTTTGAATCGGAGCACCAAAATAAGCGTCAAAAAATAGAAGAATTAATAAAGACCAAAGGTCTTTTTGCGTCAAAAAATAAAGGTGATAGCACTCAAATAGCACTTGAGGATATCGGCTCCGACGGCACTCCTTTGTTTTATACAACATTGAACGACCCAGCATCCCAAACATCGAGAGCCCATACCTTGTACGATAATGGCCTGTTGAACCTTGGGCTTACAGGAAGCAATATGGAAGTGGGCGTATGGGATTCCGGCATTGCTCTAAGCTCGCATCAAGAGTTTGATACAAGGGCATACAAAAATGATAATTCCACCGAAGTAAGTCTGCATGCCACCTTGGTAACGGGCAACCTTATATCTGCAGGAGTAGAGCCCAATGCCAAAGGTGTGGCCTATAACGCCAAGGCTTTGAGCCACGATTGGAGCCGAGATAAGATCGAAGTGGCACAGGCTGCCGCAAATGGCCTGTTGTTGAGCAACCATTCCTATGGAATTTTGTCCGACAGAGTGCCAGATTGGTACTTTGGGGCTTACATAAAAGCTACCCAAGATTGGGACAGGGTCATGTACAATGCTCCTTATTATTTGATGGTGACCGCAGCAGGGAATGCCAGACAATCCAACGATAATGCTAGCCCAAACTTTGGTAAGACCAGCGATGGCTTTGATCTTTTATTGGGATTTACAACATCAAAAAACGGATTGACCATTGCCGGTGCAAATACAGAAATAGACAACAAAGGAAATTTAAAGAACGTATCGGTGGCCGGGTATAGCAGTTTTGGCCCTGTTGACGATGGCCGTGTTAAGCCGGACCTTGCAGGAGATGGAGGAAATATTCTATCTACCAGCTCATCAACCAACAGTAGTTATCAAGTGTCCGCCGGAACTTCCATGGCAGCACCCGGAGTAACAGGTTCTTTACTTTTGCTGCAACAATACCACGAAGAGCTTTTTGGCAAGTATATGAAAGCGGCAACCTTAAAAGGATTGGCTCTTCATACAGCAGATGATGTGGATGCCAAAGGACCCGATTACAAAATGGGTTGGGGGGTGATGAATGCCAAATCGGCGGCAGAGGTGCTTCAGAACAAAGACTACACCTCGTTGGTGAATGAAGAAAGTTTGATCAATGGTGAAACCTACTCCATAACGGTAACTGCACTTGAAAACCATCCTTTGATCGCTTCCATATCCTGGACCGACCCAGAATCGGAAAACATTAACCGTGGAGACTTGAACAGCACAACAGCCGCTTTGGTCAACGATTTGGATATTCGTATCACAAAAGATGGAAAGAACTATTTTCCTTGGAAACTTAATCCAGCCAGAGCCAACGACCCGGCAACACTAGGAGATAACAAGGTAGACCCGTTCGAACGAATTGAAATCGAAAATGCCAAGGGTACGTATACCATCACTGTAAGCCATAAAGGGCGATTAAAAAACGAAATCCAGGATTTTTCCTTGATCGTGTCCGGGGCTCAAATATCCAATTGCTCTATTGAGGTTCCTACGGGTTTTGAAATTAAAAACTCTACGGAAGCAGGCACTACACTTTCTTGGAGCAATGCCGATGAAACATTGTTCGAATTTCAATATAAAAGTATTGATTCCGATAACTGGAGCAATGAACTGATTTGGGAAAACAGCTTTAATCTTGATTTACTGGAAACCGGAAAGGTATACGAAGCACGGGTACGTTCCATTTGTACCGAGAATGCAGTATCCGAATTTTCGGAAACGATTGAATTTGAGTTTAATGGTATAGAAACAGTATTGATTCAGAATACACCTATGTACGTACCACAGCAGTTGAGCATTTCCGTTTATCCCAATCCTACCGTGGACTACCTAAATGTAAACGGTGAGTTGTCCAAAGATGCAGAATTCTCTATTGTGACGACTTCCGGAAATGTTATAAATAAAGGAAAGACCCAAGGCTCAATAAATGTATCTTCAATTTCTTCCGGCCTATATGTTTTGGTCATTCAGGATTATTCTGGGATAAAAAGTACCAAGTTTTATAAGAATTAGAGGTAAGGCCGGAGTGCCAATAACCTTTTGCCGCTCTGAAAAGGCCACCATCCATCGATATCGGGATTTACAGAACGGTCACTCTATTTTTGTAGGCTATTGAACGAAAGTTTGCCACAGGTAATCGTGGAAATGAAGTTTGTTGAACCCAAATCGAGATTTTACTAGACTTTTTGTAGTAAGAAGGTCTAAGGCTATCCAAAGAAATTATCGATTATATGTCATGCTGTTTATA
Source organism: Flagellimonas sp. ABD4_174 (assembly GCF_056160185.1). Taxonomy (NCBI): domain Bacteria; kingdom Pseudomonadati; phylum Bacteroidota; class Flavobacteriia; order Flavobacteriales; family Flavobacteriaceae; genus Flagellimonas; species Flagellimonas sp. ABD4_174. The sequence goes on along the minus strand of NZ_JBSWWP010000001.1, from coordinate 281,136 downwards.
CTCTGGACAGCGATACCTTTTGAAGTGTACACACCAAAAGCCCATTAATGGGACACCATGTATGCAAAAGTAATATCGGAGGTAATTTCAACATGAGATGCAAAGCATCGATTGAGAAATCTCAAAATAAAAAGGTTTCTCCCTGCCCCCTCAACCCATTTCGACTTAGCTCAATGACCAGCGCTCGGGGTGGCAGTTCGAAATGACAAGAACAGATCTCTGACCTCTTCAAAAAAGAACATCCGTCAACCCAAACGGGGCATCCGTCAGATCGTGCACCGAACTCTTCCCGAAAATCGGCACCTTGTACCTTTCATCTTAAAAAACAAAGACTATGAACCTTAAAAAATTAGCCCTTTCGCTCCTTGCAGTGGCCGCCCTATGGTCCTGCTCCAAGGACGATGGGCCCAGCACGCCGACCGGCCCCACCGTAACAAGCTTTACCCCCGAACAGGGCCCGGTGGGCACCCTGGTCACCGTCAACGGGACCAACTTCGCCACCACCGCCGCTGCCAACACCGTGAAGCTGGGAAGCGCCACGGCGACCATAAGCGGTACGCCCACGGCAACCAAACTGACCATCACCGTGCCACAGGGTGCCACATCAGGAAAGATCAGCGTTACCGTGGGCGGAAAGACCGACACCAGCACCAAGACCTTCACCGTGACCGAGCCCGATCCTACCAATAATCCCCCGGTAATCGCTGACCAGGCCTTTGAGGTGGTCGAGAGCATCGCCGACACGGAAGGAATAGGGACCGTAACGGCCACGGACCAGGACCAGGACGAACTGACCTTCTCCATCACCGAGAACGACAACGACCGCTTTGAGATCACCCCCGAGGGTGTTTTGAGCCTTACCGCCGGCACCACCCTGGACTTTGCGGAACAGGCACAGCACACTATCACCGTGCAGGTGAGCGATGGCAAGGGCGGCATGGACACCGCCGAGGTCACCATCAACGTTACGGAGGACATGGCCCCTACCGGAGCGGTGGAGTACGAGTTCTCCGTGGCGGAGACCATTGCCGATACCGAAGTTATCGGAGTGATCACCGCCGAGGACCCCGAGGGGCAGGCCATTACCTACCAAGTGGACCAGAGCGACCTTTTCGAGATCAACAACGATGGGGAGCTCAGCCTTATCGAGGGCACCAACCTCGATCATGAGGCCAAGACCGTGCACAACATCACCGTGATCGCCAGCGATGGCCTTAACGAGCTCGAAATCTTTGTGACCGTGATTGTGGAGGACATCACCTCCGCCGAGGACCCCTCCACCTTTGTGACCAAGTGGGTTACCGAGCAGAACGGGGAAGCGGTAATCATCTATTTAAGCAACGATTATGCGTATAACTTTACCATTGATTGGGGTGATGGTACAGTGGAGAAACCCCAGTACAACATCAATGATGCTGTTTTTGTGTCCCATGCTTATGATATGGCCGGTGACCACTTGGTGTCCATACAAGGGGACTTCCCCGCCATTACCATGAAGGACAGCCCTTCTGCCGACAAATTGGTAGGCATACAACAGTGGGGCAATATCGAATGGAGGGATATGGAATCCGCTTTTTATGGGTGTACAAACCTCTCCGAATATACCGCCACCGATGTGCCCGACCTCTCCAATGTAGATTCCATGAAAAATATGTTTCGGGCTTGCACTCAATTTAATGGTGCCATCGGGGATTGGGATACCTCAGCTGTAACAATAATGCAAGAAATGTTCCGTAATGCATATGATTTCAACCAGAACATCGGGGGATGGGATACGTCGAAAGTGATTGACATGCAAGGCATGTTCGCAGCTGCCGATTCCTTTAACCAGGACATCGGGAATTGGGACACCTCAAATGTTACTGATATGACAGGGATGTTTTCCATGGTGGGTGTTTCCGGTTCCTTCAACCAGGACATCGGGAATTGGGACACCTCAAATGTTACTGATATGACAGGCATGTTCTTAAGTAATGACATCTTTAATCAGGACATCGGGAATTGGGACACCTCGAATGTAGAAAGTATGTTAAGCATGTTCGCAGGTGCTGACCTCTTCAACCAGGACATCGGGGGTTGGGACCTTTCCAGTTTGCAGGATGCATCAGGAATGTTGGATAATTCGGGAATGTCCCCTGCAAATTATGGGGCCACGCTGATTGGATGGGCCTCCCAAGGGAATGAGAACATTCCGAACAACATAACATTGGGTGCAATAGGATTGACCTATTGCTCAACGGTGGAAACCGAAACCGCCAGGGCAATTTTAGTGAATTCAAATTCTTGGGTCTTAGACGGTGATGCCCAGGCAGATCCCGGTGACTGTCAATAAACACGATTCACAAGAAATCAAATAAAAACACCGTCGACGGCCCAAGGGCTGTCGGCGGTTTTTGTTTTTGAGATGATGAGATTTGAGATGTCAGAGGACAGAAATCAAAGCTCAGACTTCTGATGTCCGATTACTGGATAAAAAGATTTCTCCCTGCCCCCTCGACTCATTTCGACTTTGCTCAATGACCAGCGCTCAGGCTGACAGTTCGAAATGACGATGACAGACTTTTTAGTAGATAAAAAAAGATACCTTACTGCGTTTGGAAAGACATATAATTAGCATGGTAAAGGGAACATTTGCCTATACCTTCTTAATTTCATCATCCGTTAAAAGTTCCTCGTTTCGCATGCGTAAAAACACCTGTGCAGTGGTCACAACATCCAATTCACAATAGGCAATGATTCTGTCAATATCATTCTCCTTGTAAAATACATCCTTTACCATACTACCATCCATATCTTCTTTTGGTGAAGGTATCCCAAGAATATGCGACAATAATTTGAGGGAGGTATAATGCTTGTAATCACCGAACTTCCATAGTTCCATGGTATCCAAATGGGGTACTTCCCATGGCTTTTTCCCGAAAAGATCCAGTTTATAGGGTAGATTGATTCCGTTTATTACCATTCTGCGGGCGATATAGGGAAAATCGAACTCCTTTCCGTTGTGGGCACACAAGAGATGTTTGGCATGATTAAAATGGTCTTGGAGCAGTTGTTTGAATTCTATTAAAATTTTGTTTTCACTACCATAAAAGGAAGTCACCCTAAAACTCCTTATGTCTCCTTTATGGGTAAAATAACCAACAGATATACATATGATCTTCCCAAATTCGGCCCAAATTCCGGCCCGGCCGTAAAATTCCTCAGCGGTGAATTCATCCTTACGTTGATATTGTGTTTTTTGTTCCCACAAGTGTTGGCCAGTTTCATCCAGATCGTTGAAATGTTGATGTTGGGGCACAGTCTCAATATCCAAAAAAAGGATATGTTCCAGGTTAAGTTTATAAAGCATGGCAACTAATTAAAAAAGAGTCGTCTGCTTTGCAGGACTCTCGTGTTCCAATAACCATTTTTTTCTATGCAGTCCACCTGCATATCCTGTGAGGTCTCCATTGGTTCCTATTACTCGATGACAAGGAACCACAATCCACAGTGGATTTTTGCCATTGGCCGAGGCTACTGCACGAATGGCCTTTACATCACCGAGTTGTTTGGAAAGTTCCAAATAAGAAATGGTTTTTCCAAAAGGAATTTCTAAAAGAGCATTCCATACTTTTTTCTGAAAATCGGTGCCCGATGGGTTTAGCTTGAGGTTAAATACCGTTCGGTTTCCATTAAAATACTGTTGAAATTGCTCTGCTGCTTCCTTAAGTTCCGTTGGTATTGTACCAATTGGTTTTTTGTTGTTTAAAACCGTAACCGATGCAAGTCCGTTCTTGTCTCCTTTTAACTCGGCTACACCTATAGGTGTTTGTATATAAGCAACTTCCATTATTCAACCTCATCTTCACCTTCAATAATACCCAACCGTTTGGCGCGGGCATGCCAATTCTTTCTGGCCAGCTTTTGTAGGTCCTCTACATTGTCGCTTTCGTCCATAATCTCGAACCCAAGAAGAGTTTCTATTACATCTTCCATGGTTACCAAGCCACTTACCGAACCATACTCATCCACAACCAAAGAAATGTGCTCGCGTTTCTGTACAAATGTTTTAAAAAGATCATTTATGGACTTTCCCCGGTTGGTAACAAGCAAATCCCTACGGATGGTGGCCAAGGTCTGATTTCCTTTTTTGTTGATGATGGCTTCCAATAGTTCGTCCTTTAAAAAGAAACCGGTAATGTTGTCCATACGGTCCTTGTACAACGGAATCCTGGAAAATCGCAGGGGACGGTTCTTTTCAAAAAACTCTTTGATCGGGGTATCTTCGGATGCTACTTTCATTACCGTTCTTGGCGTCATTACATCACGGGCCAGGATTTCATCAAAATAGAGTAAATTTTTGATCATTTTGGATTCTGATTCCTTGAACACACCTTCTTCTTCGGCAATTTCCGTCATTGCACTAAAATCTTCTCGACTCAGTATGCTTCCGTGCTCTCCCTTGGCTCCTACAAGTTTGGTGAAAAGTTGTAATAGCCATAACAAACCTGTCCATTTTAGGATAAACACCATAACGTTCAATGCCTTGCTCGTAAAATTGGCCAATTGCTTCCAAAAAGTGGCCCCAATGGTCTTGGGAATTATTTCCGAAGCTACCAGAATTAAAATCGTCATAATAGTAGAAACGATCCCAACCATAAGATCTTCGGTAAGTGTAAAACCAAGAATGCTACGTTCGGTACTTCCGTACATTTCTGCGTAGGCAACTTTGGCCTGCACGCCCACCAAAATAGCGCCCACGGTATGTGCGATGGTATTAAGGGTAAGAATGGCGATCAGCGGCTTGTCAACGTCCTTTTTAAGGCTTTCCAAAGTGGCTGCATATTCTTTTCCCTCTTGTTTTTTTACATTGATAAACGTAGGGGTGATGCTCAGTAGCACTGCCTCCAATATAGAGCACAAGAATGAAAAGAAAATTGAAATGAGGGCGTAAAAAATGAGTAGTCCCATAGAATGGCTAAATCTTTAGTACCAAGATAGGCAATCGGAATCAATTTAATGGCTTATACCCTGAGCTTTATAAAAAACATCCTGCAATGCTGTCCGGATGTTCAGATTGTACAGTTGACGATGGCTTCTGGAAGGGTATACCCGATTCGACAGAAAAATAAATGTAAGTTGGTTTTCTGGGTCCGCCCATACAAAGGTGCCGGTAAATCCGGAGTGCCCAAAACTTTTAGGCCCTACCCTAGGAGAGGGGTAAGCATCCTCCAGGGCAAGCTCGGCATTGTCCAACAATGGCTTGTCAAAACCTAAACCACGACGGTTCTCGTTTTCCGGGTACTGCACTTGGGTAAATTCTTTTACGGTCTCGGCCGAAATAAGTTGCTCACCGTCCATCATACCATAATTTTGATAAAAAAGCATGATCTTGGCAAGGTCGTCCGCCGTTCCGAACAATCCTGCATTGCCGGATACACCGCCCATAAGAGAGGCATTTTCATCGTGTACCCAACCTTTTACCAAGGATTTTCTAAAAAGAGTATCTATTTCCGTTGGCACTATTGCATTTATGTAATGGTTGTTTTTTGGCAGATATCCTAAGGTATGGCACCCTAATGGGCGGTAGAAATTTACATCCAGATAAGTCTCATAGTCGATTCCCGAGAGCTGCTCGATCAAACTAGGGAAAATAAGAAACGTGAGACCGGAATATCTATACTTCTTTTCATCTGAAACTTTGGAGCGGCCAATGAGTCGGTTCATTTTTCTTCCAAAACGGTCATTGATGTACAGACCATCATACACTTGTCCCTTAAATCTTTTGTTGGATGAATTGCGGACAAACCGTTTTTTGATCTTGCCATTTTTTCGGAGCACTTGTTGCAAAAACACAATATATGGCTCTAGACCAGCCTGATGCGCTAAAATTTCGCGGAGCGTAAGATTTTTTTTGTCTTTTATATTCTGCCAAGGTTTCCAGTAGGTACTGAAAGGTTTGTCCAGGTCAAGTTTGCCTTCGTCCACTAATTTCATAAGGGCTGGCAGTGGCCCAGTAATTTTGGTTACCGATGCCAAATCATAAATATCGTTCAGGGCAACAGGGCGCAGCTTATCATAAGTGTGAAAACCATAGGCTTTGTGAAAAATTACCGTATCGTTTTTGGCCACCAAAACTTGAGCCCCGGGAAATGCCAAACTGTCGATGCCCATCTCCATAATAGAATCCACTTTTTGATTGATGAAATCTTCGTTGAACCCTAATTTGGATGGATATGCGTGTATAAGTTCGCGTTGGGCAAAGGTTAGGTGCATCACTAAAGTGATGAGCAAGAGTGAAATGGATATTTTCTTCATTTGGTAAAGGTTTATCCCAAAGATCGTACAAAATCCTTGGCAAAATAGCTCGCAACAATGTCTGCACCGGCTCTTTTTATGGCGGTCAATTGCTCCAACATCACGGCATCGTGGTCCAACCACCCTTTTTCTGCAGCTGCTTTTACCATAGCATACTCTCCGGATACCTGGTATACGGCAACGGGGGTATCGACTTCATTTTTAATTTCGCGGACAATGTCCAAATAGCACAGACCGGGTTTTACCATTACAATATCGGCTCCTTCGTCAATGTCCATTTGGGTTTCCCTAATGGCTTCATACCGATTGGCATAATCCATTTGATAGGTTTTTTTATCCTTGGGCACGTCCGCAATATCCACAGGTGCGGAATCCAATGCATCGCGGAAAGGACCATAAAATGCACTAGCGTATTTTGCGGAGTAGGCCATTATGCCAGTGTTCAGGTAGCCTTGATCTTCCAAGGCTTCACGAATGGTAAGGATTCGTCCGTCCATCATGTCGCTTGGTGCTACAAAATCTGCGCCCGCTTGGGCATGGGACAAGCTCATTTCGGCCAACACTTCTGCAGTTTCGTCGTTCAAGATCTGTCCTTCTGCTACAATACCGTCGTGCCCGTATGCCGAAAAGGGATCTAAAGCGACATCCGTCATCACCAACATTTGTGGACAGGCATTTTTTACGGTTTTAATGGCACGTTGCATCAACCCGTTCGGATTAATGGCCTCGGTACCTTTGTTGTCTTTTAGTTTATCATCAACTTTTACAAAAAGTAGCACGGAACACAATCCCATCTTCCACAATTCTTTCACTTCTTTTTCAAGATTGTCCAGACTCAATCTAAAATAGTTGGGCATAGATGGAATTTCTTCTTTGATTCCTTTTCCTTCGGTTACAAAGAGCGGTACCAAAAAATCATCTGGTGTAACTTGGGTCTCTCGGACCAATCTTCTAATGGATTCGGATGCGCGCAGTCTTCGGTTTCGTATTAGTGGGTACATGGTTTTAGTTTTAAGATGTAAGCTTTAAGCTATATTATTTAAGTTCTTATTGATTTTTTTATCGTCTTGATCAAGGATGCAAGCATTTTCTTGATTTCGTCTATTTCTGAAATAATGTTTTTAGATGTTTCTGATTCTATATATCCTAAGTCAGAAGCCAGCAGCAAAAGATAATCCAATTCGTGAGCAGAACCTGAAGCGATGTATAAATATCTAATAAATTCTTTTTGAGTTTCCCTACCACAACCCTCTGCTATATTGGTAGGGATGGATACGGAGGCTCTATTCATTTGGGAAATTAAATTGTATTCTTCCGATTTTGGGAAGTTCTTGGTAAGTCCATATACGCTTAAAACGAGTCGATGTGACCTTTCCCATACTTTATAATTTTTATAGTTTACCATAGCTTAAACTTATAGCTTATGACTTAGCCCTAAATATCTATTTCTCCTTCCAGATAAGGTACTGCTTTGCCAGAAATTTTAACCCTATCCTCTAAATATTCGCAAACCAGGTCTCCACCTCTTTTGGATAGCTGCTTTGCCGTCATTTTGGTCCGGTCCAATTCTTTGGACCAATAGGGCGTTAAGGAGGTATGTGCCGAACCGGTAACCGGATCTTCGGGTATACCGCAGGAAGGGGCAAAAAACCGCGATACAAAATCCACTTCGGTGCCCGGTGCGGTAACAATAACTCCTCTGGCATCCACTTGATCTAAAAGGAAAAAGTTGGGCTCAATTTTTTCAATCTCTTTTTGAGAACTGTAGACAAGCATGTAATCGGTTTTACCCTTAAAGGTTTTGATGGGGGACTTACCCAAAGCTTGATCGATCTCGTCAATATTTTTGATCGCAACAAGAATATCTGCCGGAAAATCCATTGTTAACCAGCCATTATCAGCTTTGGCAACAGTAAGTCCTCCGCTACGATGCGAGAAAAACCGAACGGTATCCATATCTAAATTATAAAAATGAAACAATACGAAGGCCGTAGCCAAGGTGGCATGGCCACATAGGTCCACTTCCAGCTCTGGAGTAAACCAGCGTATTTCGTAGGTGTCATCTTTTTTAACGGCAAATGCGGTCTCGGCCAAATTATTTTCCCGAGCTATGTTTTGCATCAGTTCTGGACTCAACCAGGCATCCAATATGCAAACGGCGGCAGGGTTGCCGGCAAAAGTCTGGTTGGCAAATGCATCAATTTGATAAATTTTCTGTCTCATGGCTTGTTTTTACGACTACATATTACACCCATTCTTTTGGGTATTGGAGTACTTCTATCAATTTTGCTTCGGCACTGTTCTTTTCTGGATGGTGATCGTACCTCCATTGTACATGAGGTGGCAGACTCATCAAAATACTTTCTATTCTGCCATTGGTGCGCAACCCAAAGAGCGTGCCCTTATCGTGCACCAAATTGAACTCCACATAGCGTCCTCTCCGAATCTCCTGCCAATCGCGTTGTGCTTGGGAGTACGGCAATTCCTTTCTTTTTTCGACAATAGGAACATAGGCCCCCAAAAAGCTGTCCCCGACCTCGGTTACAAAATTGTACCAATCTTCCATACTGGTTTCTTTGGATGCTTTGCAATAATCGAAGAACAATCCACCAACCCCACGGGCTTCGTTCCGATGGGCATTCCAGAAGTAGTTGTCGCACTTCTTTTTATAGTCGGGATAGAAATCCGGATTATGGGCATCGCAGGCTTTTTTACAGACTGAATGAAAATGAATGGCATCTTCATCGAACAGGTAGTAGGGAGTAAGATCTTGTCCGCCTCCGAACCATTGATCCACAATGTTACCTTCCTTGTCGTACATTTCAAAATAGCGCCAGTTAGCATGCACCGTGGGCACCATTGGATTTTTTGGATGAATCACCAAACTCAGTCCGCAGGCGAAAAAATCCACATCTTCCACTCCAAAGTAGTTTTGCATACTCTTGGGCAACGGGCCATGTACTTTTGAAATATTTACGCCGCCTTTTTCGAACACTGCTCCGTTTTCGATTACCCGTGTTCTGCCGCCACCACCTTCTTCGCGCTCCCAAAAATCCTGTTGAAATGTAGCTGAACCATCCAACTCTTCCAATTTATGGGTGATGGTATCCTGTAGTTTTTGAATGTATTCGTAAAATTTATCCTTCATAATATAATTCGTAAAGTTCCATATCGAGAAAATCTTCGTTGGGCGGTCGATATGCTTTTTGGATTGTTTTTTTCCATTGAAAACCGCATTTTAGAGCAACCCCAATGCTTCCTCGATTAGTTTTATGCGCTATAATTTTAAGGCTTTTTAAATCTATTTTATCAAAAGCAAAATCTATTGCTTGTTTTATGCAAGAACTGGTGATGCCCTTACCATGGTAATCACTGTCCAAACAATAAGCAAGTTCTCCCTCTCCGATGTTGTGATCAATATTTTTTAGTATGACCAAGCCGAGTATGCTTTGGTCGTTATTCTTTCTTATGGCAAAGGTGAATTCCTCTTTCTTAGCAATTTCTTGGTCTTTTTTTTCAATGTAATTTCGAGAATCGAGCACTGAAAGGTTTTGTTGTAGGGTGTTTGGGAAGAAACGTTCAAATATCTCCCGGTTCGATCGCATTAAAAGAGATAAGCTTTCTGCATCGTCCGGTTTAAGATAATCTATTTGAAAAGCTGTATTCATCATAACTTATCAAAGAATATGTACCATTTGGTATTTATAATTGGAAAGTTTTGACGTTTCATTTATTTTGATGGACTCACCGGTCATTTCTTTCAACTTGGCTACAACCTCGGTCTCCACCTTATCGGCATTTTGCCTATAAATAAACCTACCTACCTCATTATTGTGCAAATCCATTTGTTTTGGCAATTTTTTGTTTGGAAACGAATCCTCGTGCCAATCGGTTACCCTTTTTGCCCATTGTGTTGCCGATTCTTCGTTTCTGCTCCAGGCAAAACATCTTTTGGCAATCAAATAATTCCATAGTGCATGCCTAAATGCGTTCGCCGGACCATGTTTATGGTGCAGTTTACCAAAGTACTTGCTCGAAATGGCCAAGCAATCCTTTGTTGCTCTTATAGTCGGGAGTATAAAGAGAGGCTTGCTCAAACCAATACCGATAACCTTTAGGAGATTCTTTACATCTAACCGTTTCAGTATCGCAAAAAGCTTCACCCTTTATACTCCTTAACCGCTTCTATAAAAGCTTGGGCATTCTCGATAGGAATGTTGGGCAAAATACCATGGCCCAGGTTTACAATGTATTTGTCCTTGCCAAAATCACGGATCATCTGTGTCACCATTTCCTTGATTTTTTCTGGGGGTGAAAGTAATCTTGCTGGATCAAAATTACCTTGAAGCGTGATGTTTCCTCCTGTTAAGTATCTGGCATTTTGCGCAGAACAGGTCCAATCGACCCCAACTGCGGACGCACCTGAATTGGCCATCTCTTTTAATGCAAACCAACAGCCTTTACCAAATACAATTACTGGGGCCTCATCTTTTAATGCATCCACTATTTGTTGGATATATTTCCATGAAAACTCTTGATAATCCACGGGCGAAAGCATTCCTCCCCAAGAATCGAAAACCTGTATGGCATTAACACCAGCTTTAACCTTTGCTTTAAGGTAAGCAATGGTGGTATCGGTTATTTTTTGAAGCAGTTCGTGGGCAGCCTTTGGCTGGGTAAAGCAGAAACCACGAGCCTTGTCGAAACTTTTGCTCCCTTGCCCTTCCACACAATAGCAAAGAATGGTCCAAGGAGAGCCTGCAAATCCGATCAAAGGAATTTCATCATTTAATTTCTCCTTTGTCATTTCAATTGCGTCCATTACATACCCAAGCGAGTCATGAACATCGGGAACAACCACATGGTCCAAATCCTTTTGCGAACGGATCGGATTGGGAAGATACGGTCCAAAGTTGGGCTTCATTTGCACCTCGATGTCCATAGCTTGGGGTATTACCAAGATGTCACTGAACAATATGGCGGCATCCATGCCATAGCGCCGAATGGGCTGTACGGTTATTTCAGAAGCCAGTTCCGGTGTTTGGCAACGGGTAAAGAAATCGTATTTTTTCTTAAGTTCCATGAATTCTGGCAAATAGCGTCCCGCTTGTCGCATCATCCATACGGGTGGACGCTCAACGGTTTCTCCTTTTAAAGCCTTTAGGAACAAGTCGTTTTTTATCATAAGTTCTTATAGTAGTTAATCGCCTGTACCAACACATTTTCAACAGTCGGTTTGTTGGCTAAAATTATATTCTCTGAATGTTTTTTAGCTTCGGCAGCGGTGGTGTTTCCAATGCAGAACAACATGCTGTTGCCCAATTTGTTTTCCAACAAGTAACTTTGAATACCACTGGGGCTGTAAAAAAGAATACCATCGAAATTTCTATTGAAGGCCTTAGGGTTCGAGTGAGTCCGGTACACCATCATTTCTTTATACCGAATGTTATTTTTTTTAAAGGCATTGGGCAAATCATCCCTTCTTTTGTTCCCACATAAAAACAAAAAGGATTCACAGCGATATTTTTGTGCAATAACTTTTCCCAATTCTGAAGCATACTGCGTGGATTCCACGACCAATACTCCATTATCTTCCAAAAGCGATCGCGTTTTATCGCCTACGCAGAATGCACGAAACCCGGCCCTGTCCAATCCTTCGGTTTGCTTTATAAAAACCTTGACTGTATTCTGGCTGGTAAAAACGTAATTTTTGTGTTCCAAAGGTATCTTGTCTTCGAGAAACTCGATCGATAGCGCATTGTATTCCACCAATCCCAAGCCGGAATTTAGAAAAAGTTCTTTTTGTGACGGGCTTAATATTTTAGTGGACAGCACTGTTTTCATTTCTGATTTCCTGCATCAATTTATCACCGCCGTTTTTTAGCACTTCTTCCGCACACGCCTTGCCAAGGTTCTTTGCTTCGGACAGTTTCACCTCTTTTTTAATTTCAATCTTTTTTTTGCCGTCCAAAGAGAACACTACGCCTTTAAAATGCACTTTTTTATCCTTTATTTGGGCCAATGCTCCTATTGGGGCAGTGCATCCTCCTTCCAAAGTGCGCAAAAATTCACGCTCTATGGTTGTTGCCACTTCGGTTTCCGAATGGTTAAGATGGGCCAATGCCTGTTGGGTAAAGTCATCTTCCTGTTTGGCGACCACCAACATGGCACCTTGTGCGGGAGCGGGAACCATCCAATCCAATTGAATGGCGTCTTTGGGCAATAGTTTAATACGCTCCAATCCTGCTTGTGCGAAAATGGCACCTTGCCAGTTGTTCTCGATAAGTTTTAACAAGCGAGTGTTTACGTTTCCCCTAAGGTCCACCACTTTGTGGTCGGGGTATTTGTTCAACCATTGGGCTTTTCTGCGCAAACTGCCCGTGGCAATGGTCGCAGGTTGGTCCTGTTCCAAAAAACCAGAACCTTTATGTACCAGAATATCGTGGGTAACGGCGCGCTCAAGTACGGCCACTTGTACTATGCCTTTAGGGAGTTGGGTGGGTACATCCTTCATGGAATGTACAGCAATATCTATATCGCCCTTTAACAAGGCTACATCCAGTGTTTTGGTAAAAATACCGGTAACCCCCAACTCGTACAGAGGTTTGTCCAACACTTGGTCTCCCATGGATTTTGTGGGCACCAAAATGGTATCGTACCCTAGTGTTTCCAATTTATTTTGAACGGTAGTGGCTTGCCACAGCGCCAATTCGCTATCGCGGGTTCCAATGCGGATTATCTTGCTCATTTGGAATGTAGTTCTAGCTGAAATACTTTCTGGATAAGTTCCAGACTGTCCTCCGTATCCACTTCGTTGCTCTTTAAGTGATTGGCAAACTGTTTGGTAATTTTTTGTATGATCCTATCGGAGATGATTTCTGCTTGAATTTGGTCGAAACCTTCTATTTTTTTGGTCTGAAAATCGATTTCTTCGGTTTTCATTGTGTTCAGTTTGTCCTTAAGGGCATTGATTACCGGAGCAAACTTTCGCGTTTCCAACCATTTAAGGAAATCTTTTCTCACTTTCTCAATAATCGCTTCTGCCTTTGGGATAAATTCCTTTCTTTTGGCCAAAGTCTCATCGGTAATTTGCGACAGCTGATCCAAATGCACCAAGGTAACGTTCTCCAGCTCTTTTACATCGTCGGATACGTTTTTGGGTACGGACAGATCCAAAATCAATAAGGGCTTTTTAGTGTATACCAAAGCTTTCGAAACGGTTGGTAATTGGGCCCCTGTGGCCACAACAAGTATGTCGGCCTTTCGTATTTCGGACTGCAGATCTCCATAATCTTTTACCGTTAATTGAAACTTGCCTGCAACATCCTCTGCTTTTTCCCTGGTTCTGTTGATCAAGGTAATGTGGGAATTGTTGGAGTGTTTTACTAAATTTTCGCAGGTGTTCCGTCCAATCTTGCCAGTCCCGAAAAGTAAAATGTTCTTATTGGAAATATCATCCACATTATCCAGAATATATTTTACCGATGCAAATGCAACCGAGGTGGCCCCAGAAGATAGTTCAGTCTCGTTTTTAATGCGTTTGCTGGCCTGGATCACCGAATTGCACAAACGTTCCAAGAATGGATTGGCCATTTCCTGCTTTTTGGCACGGTAAAAACCTTGTTTGATCTGGCTGATGATTTCAAAATCACCCAAAATCTGACTGTCTAGACCTGTTCCTACTTTGAACATATGGGAAATCGCGTCATGGTTTTTATATACATAGGCCACTTCCTGGAATTCCTCCACAGTGCCTTTGGTCTCCTCACATAACAGCTTTATAAGTTGATAGGGGTGCTGTGCAAATCCATACAGTTCGGTCCTGTTGCACGTAGAAATGGCCAAAAGTCCATCGATGCCCATTTCCTTCGCCTTGCCCAATATATGATCAATGGCAGGAACATCCAGACTGAACTTTCCTCTAACCTCTGCATCCGCCTTCTTGTAACTCAACCCAATGGCGTAGAAGGAATTATGTTTTGAAATATGGTAGTTCCTCATAAAGGATATAAATCGCAGAACAAAATTAACAGGCTTATGTATCAAAAAATAACGGTAGCGGAACCAGATAGGCCACTACTATTTATTTTGTATTTTATTTTTGATAAAATTTACGTCAAGTATTGATATTATTGATAAATTTGATATTGCAGAACACAATTTAGAGCCATTCTAAATTAACAAAACATCTAAACCAAATTGAAAAACAACTTAAAAAATATCGCTAGCGGTTCCTATGATGAAATTTTAGTAGAGGACGGAATTTACATCTTAAAGATTCAGAACGACTCCAAGGACCCTAGACTTATTGAGCGCGAAATAGACAGCACGTACATCCAATTCCATTTTTGTTTAAAGGGGAGGTCCAAATTCAATTTTAATGAAGGGAACTACTATTTGGAAGTAAATGAGGAAAACTCGTTGCTCTTGTACAACACCCAAAAAGACCTACCCTTGGATCTGGTGGTCTCGCCTGGCTCTTGGCTGCTTTCCGTAGTTATGACGATAAGGAAGTTCCATTCCCTGTTTTCCGACGAAGCGGATTATATTCCTTTCTTAAGCGACGAAAACAAGGAGAAGAAATACTATTCTCAAGAAATGCTATCTCCGGCCACGGCCGTTGTCCTTAGCCAATTAATGAACTATAATTTGCATCCATCCATAAAAAAACTGTATTTAAAAGGCAAAGTGTACGAGTTGATCTCCCTGTACTTTAATAAAACCGAAGATGCCGATCTTGAACAATGCCCCTACTTGGCAGACGAGGACAATGTTCGCCGAATTCGAATGGCCAAGGAAATTATGATTTCCCGTATGGCTGAACCGCCAACACTTGCAGAACTCTCGCAAGAGGTTGGGTTAAGCCTTAAAAAACTAAAGGAAGGCTTTAAACAAATTTATGGAGACTCTGTTTTTGGCTTTTTGTTCGATTACAAAATGGAATATGCCCGTAAAATGTTGGAAACAGGAAAGCACAATGTAAACGAGGTGGGATTAAAAGTAGGGTACAGTACCGCTAGTCATTTTATTGCTTCTTTTAAAAAGAAGTTCGGCACAACACCTAAAAAATATTTAACTTCAAATGCCTAATTAAACCCTTATGAAAAAATTTGCGCTGTATTTACTCAGCTTCTGTTTCGCCCTTCATGTTTCGGCACAAGATATACCCGCTGAAAAAGAGAATACGCAAAAAATGCCCGATTTGGTTCTTGTTTTTACCAAAACTCAAGGATTTCGGCATAAATCCATAGAAAAAGGGGTGCAGACCTTTAGGGAATTGGGCAGACAAAATGGTTTTATTGCCTTGCAATCCGAATCCGGAGATGATTTTAATACCTTAAATCTTGATAATTACAAGCTAGTGGTTTTTTTGAACACAACCATGGATGTGCTGAACCATACTCAACAGCTTGCATTTGAGCAGTTTATTAAAGGAGGTGGTGCTTTTCTGGGTGTACATGCCGCTGCCGATACCGAGTATGATTGGGGTTGGTACGGTAAATTGGTAGGGGGCTATTTTGATTCCCATCCAAATGACCCTAATGTGAGAAAAGCTAAAATTGATGTGGTAAACAATATACACCCGTCCACTGCCCACTTGAAGGAAACTTGGATCAGAACAGATGAATGGTACAATTATAAAAATCTAAGTCCCGATGTTACCGTATTGCTCAATTTGGACGAGACCAGTTATGAAGGGGGCACCAATGGACCCGATCATCCAATTGCCTGGTTCCAAGAGTTTGATGGTGGCAGGGCCTTTTATACAGGGGGAGGCCATACGGACGATTCGTACAATGAGCCTATGTTCCGCCAGCATCTTTTGGGCGCTATCGAATGGTGTTTAAAAAGAGACTAAAGCAGGTCTGGCAACAATGATTCCTATATTGCTTTTGATGTTTTTGAGGTAATCCGCCAACGGCAACTTGGAAATCTCTACTTCACCATTCTTACTGGAAGCATGTAATAGATGCAACCTACCATCGGGTCTGTGCAATGCAATTCCGGTATGTGTTACATCCAATCCTTTTATAGATGTGGCCAAAGCAATAATGTCCCCGGATTTTATCAGGTGTTCCTTGCTTTCTATTTGGCCCTTTGGCAAATAACAAATTTCTTCTGTGGCCAGTGCCTTTTCCACCTCTAACATTGCTTCAAAATTCTCATCGCTGGCCAAAAAAGGGTACAGGTTACGATGGGTCCCCATAAAATTAATGGACTTTTCCAGTTTCTCGCCCCCTAATTCCTCGGTGATGTCCTTTACCAACCCCTTACGCTCGTTATTCCGAATCCATTCTGTAAAATAGTGTAAACGAGAAGGATACCCGTTTAAACTGCCGTTTCTATACCGAACAGTCTCCAGATTGTCCGTAAAGCTTTCAAAATCCTTTTGCCGGTTTTGCAGCATCAGGCTAAATGCCAATACATTTTCCACAAATGTTGTACAATCCAATCCGCCGAAGTTCACCACCAAAGTTTCCGTATCACCAACTTCGAGGGTTTTTTCCACATACGGAGTTCCAAGGAACGATCGGCCCACCTGTGCTATGGTGTCGCCCAAGTTGGCGCCTTTGGTTTGCATTAGGTCCAAAAGCTTAACTTCAAAAAGCGATTTGTCCTCTGGGGAACAGGTAATCTGTTGTGCATTTAACCCATATCCCAAAGTCAACAAAAGAGCGAGTATAGTTTGTTTCATCAATTTTCTTCATTTTTATGTTCAACCGTCAATCTTGTGGTTCTAGCAATACTTTCCGGGTAATTTTCTTGGAGGTAAACAATCAGTCTTTCCCTTAAATATACCCTGAGATCCCAGGCCGTGGACGAGTCTTTGGCACTGACCAAACATCGAATTTCCAAATAATTTGGTTTGGTATCGGTAACTTGTACTACGTTTACCTTACCGTCCCAAAGATCGGTATTGTTCAGGATTTTTGTTTGTTCTTCTCGAATTTTATCAAACGGAACATTATAATCCACATATAGAAAAACGGTTCCCATTAAATCGGCAGATGTTTTGGTCCAATTTTGGAAGGGCTGATTGATAAAGTAAGGCGTAGGCACGATCAAACGCCTTTTGTCCCAAATACTCACCACAACATACGTTAAAGTAATCTCTTCGATACGGCCCCATTCCCCTTCCACAATAACCACATCATCAAGTTTAATGGGTTGGGCAATGGCAATTTGGATGCCAGCCAAAATAGTACCGATAAACTGTTGTGCCGAAAACCCGATAATGATACCCGCCACTCCTGCAGAAGCAAAAATACTGATGCCCACCTCACGGATTTCTTCAAAACTCATCAATGCAAAACCAGTTGCAAGCAAGACAATGATAAAAATAAAAATACGCTCCAGAATTGTAAACTGTGTATAAACTTTACGTGCCTTTAAGTTATCGGCAACACCAATGTCGTAGTTTTTAATGATTACCGCTTTTATAATCTTTAACATGGCGATCATTGCCCACGCCATGGCAAAAATAAAAAGGATGGTGCTGGCCTTTCTAAACCAATATCCTGCATCCTCGAGGTTAAGGAGGTCACGTAATGCCTTCATCCTAAGGAGTACGGCAATAAAAATCAAAACCAATGGCGTAGCCAATCGTTTAAAAGAACTTTTGGGCAAAAGATATTTCGGATTCTTGCCCAATCGTTTCATCAGCGCTGCTGTACCCCAAAACAGGAGAACGAGCACCAGAAGGGCAGCGCCCAAGTAAATAAGCGACTCTTTGGAAACTGTATCATAAAAGGACTCCATACTTCAAAAATAAGACAGAATAATTCAAGGCAATCCCAAAGTCTAAACAAAATCGATATTCATTATTTCATCATAAGAAAGTTTTGTAAGCTACAAAAGGCGAAGTCCTCTTGGTGTTGTATTTTAGCTGCTCAAAACAAATAAGTGTGAAGAAAGGAGTTTTATTGGTCAATCTTGGGTCGCCGGACAGCCCAACAGCCAAAGATGTTAAGCCGTATTTGGATGAGTTTTTGATGGACGAACGGGTAATCGATGTAAATCCTGTTTTAAGGAATATTATAGTTCGAGGAATCATTCTGAATACTCGCCCAAAAAAATCCGCCGAAGCATATTCTAAAATTTGGTGGGACGAAGGTTCTCCTTTGATCATTATTTCGGAAAGGTTTGCAGAAAAGGTCCGTAATCAAATCGAATTACCGGTGGCATTGGGCATGAGGTACGGTTCCATGTCCATTAAAGAAGGGTTACAAGAATTGAAGGAGAAAGGGGTCGATGAGGTGTTCTTGGTGCCGCTGTACCCACATTATGCCATGTCTTCCTATGAAACGGTTGTTGTAAAAGCGCTGGAGGTGCAACAACAGGATTTCCCTGATATGCAAGTGACCACTCTACCGGCCTTTTACAGTAATCCAGATTACATCAAAATATTATCCAAAAGTATAGCGGAAGGTTTAAAGGGTTTCGATTACGACCATATCCTATTTTCCTATCACGGAATTCCGGAGAGGCATATCAGAAAATCAGACCCGACCAAGTTCCATTGCCAGCTGAACGGGCAGTGTTGCAAGACCAATTCCGTAGCGCACCATACCTGTTACCGCCACCAATGCTACGATACTACCGAACTGGTAAAGAAAGAGCTGAATTTGCCAGATGAAAAGGTGAGCACATCATTCCAATCTAGATTGGGCAGTGACCCTTGGCTGCAACCATTTACCGACAAGGAGTTTGAACGATTAGGGGAAGAAGGTATAAAAAAATTGGCCGTGATCACTCCTGCATTTGTGAGCGATTGCCTAGAAACTCTTGAGGAAATTGCCATGGAAGGCAAGGAACAGTTCCAAGAAGCAGGCGGTGGAGACTACATCCACATTCCATGCTTGAACGACCGCGACGACTGGGCCCAACTTATGGCCAAATGGATCAAAGCATGGGAAGTTAACGGTGCTTTGCCCGAAACCCATATCCGATAAGTTCGAAACCAAAGAGAATATGAAAATTGAAAATCTGGGGAAAGAACTTGAACCCCTTCGCAATACACTCAAAAATCACCTACTTTATACCCAATTGGATTCATTGGATGACATTAAAACCTTTATGGAAAGCCATGTGTATGCCGTTTGGGATTTTATGTCGCTCCTAAAAGCACTTCAGCGCAGCTTAACTTGTGTAGATTTGCCCTGGCAGCCACGCCCCAATACCGAGGTGGCTCGTTTCATCAACGAAATTGTTTTGGAGGAAGAAACGGACCGCAACGAGTTGGGAGAGCCTAAAAGTCATTTTGAAATGTACCTCGACGCCATGAAAGAGGTTGGTGCAGATACGGAGAAAGTGCAAGCAACTATTTCTTCGTTCAATAATTTGGATAAAATCTCCGATCAAATTAAAAAAGCTCAACTCAACCAAGCAGAAAAGGATTTTCTTCAATTTACTTTTGATGTTATCAGCACCCGACAACCGCATATAATTGCAGCAGCATTTACCTTTGGCCGGGAGGATTTAATTCCTGATATGTTCTTGAGCATTATTGAACAATCTGGCTCAAATGGGCCGAGCAGGTACAAAAAATTGGAATATTATCTTAAAAGGCACATAGAGCTGGATGGCGATGAGCACGGCCCTTTGGCCCTACGTATGATCAAATCCCTATGCGGTGCAGATGAGCAAAAATGGGACGATGTTAAGGTTTATAGCACCAAGGCATTAAAGGTGAGAATTGCGCTTTGGAATAACATTGCACAAACATTGGAAAAGAAAAAGAGCAAGTTGGTGGGAACCCTGTAGTTAAGCAACCAACAAAATATGTAAAGCTTTAATCCGGCATGGCCAAAATAACCTCAAGCGAACTCGGCGAAGAACCCATCGGAAAATTACTGATCAAACAGGCCGTACCCGCATCGATTGGTATCTTGGTAATGTCCCTGAACGTATTGGTGGACTCCATTTTTGTAGGCAACTGGATAGGCTCCATTGCCATTGCCGCAATCAATGTAGTGTTACCCGTATCCTTCTTTATCGCTGCCTTGGGCATGGCGATTGGTATAGGGGGTTCCAGCATTATTTCGAGGGCACTTGGAGCAAATAACAAGGAAAAGGCCCTTAAAACGTTCGGAAACCAGATTACGTTGACCTTGTTGGTCACTATTTCCATGGTGGCGCTAGGGCTCTATTTTGTGGATAACCTGATTCCAGCTTTTGGCGGTAAAGGTTCCATTTTTGAACCCGCTAAGATTTATTACACTATCATTTTGTACGGAGTGCCCTTCCTTGCACTTTGCATGATGGGAAACACCGTGATACGTGCAGAAGGAAAACCTCGATTTGCCATGATCGCTATGATCATCCCGTCCGTTGGGAACCTCTTGATGGACTATATTTTTATTTATGTGTTCGATTGGGGTATGCATGGGGCCGCTTGGGCCACCACGGTTGGTTATTTACTATGTTTCTTTTACGTGTTTTATTTTTTCCTGTCCAAAAATTCGGAATTAAAAATAGATATTTCCCATTTAGGACTAGATCGACCCATTCTTCGGGAAATTGGCTCGTTGGGTTTTGTGACCTTGGCCAGACAGGCCGTTACCAGCATTACCTATTTGTTGATGAACAATATATTGTTCAACTTGGGAGGAGAGGCGATGGTAGCGGTGTATGCCATTATCGGCAGGATGTTGATGTTTGCCCTGTTCCCCGTTTTTGGCGTAACCCAAGGATTTCTTCCGATAGCTGGGTACAATTATGGCGCCCAAAAATTTGAAAGAGTAAAACAATCCATCTATACGGCAATTAAATATGCAGCCTTGGTAGCAACCCTTGTTTTTGTAGTTCTTATGGTTTTTCCCTCGGAAATCGCCTCATTGTTCCTAAGTAACCGGCCGGAGCTATCTGCCGAAGAACTGGCAACCAACAATTTTGTTTTGGAGCATACGCCTTTGGCCATGCGCTTGGTGTTTGCCGCGACTCCCATTATCGCCATACAGTTAATAGGTGCCGCATATTTTCAGGCAATTGGCAAAGCCATTCCCGCCTTATTGCTCACTTTGACCCGTCAGGGCTTCTTTTTTATCCCGTTGATTTTGGTGTTGCCCAAGTTTATGGGCGAGTTGGGTGTATGGCTCTCATTTTGTATTGCCGATCTGCTATCGACCATTGTAACCGGTATTTTTCTTCAAAAGGAAATCAAGAACGAACTCTCTTAAACCCCTTTATTTTGATTTAGAATGTTTAATTTGGGTGGCCTAACTAAACATCCATGAAAAAAATTATTCTAGCGGGCATAGTTGCTGTTTTAGCAATCGCTTGTGCGAAAAAACCTCAAGAAAAACCCATGTACACCCTGTTTGTTGGAACGTATACCGATGGCGATAGTAAAGGCATCTACACTTACACTTTTGATGCGGATACAGGAGAGCTGTCCAACCAAAAACTGGCGGCGAAGTTGACGAACCCATCCTATTTGGCCATTTCCGGGGACCGACAAAACCTGTATGCGGTCCAAGAAACTGCCAATTTTGATAGTTTGGGCGGGGGTGTTACCGCTTTTAAGTTGAAAGATGATATTTTGGAACTTCAGAACAGCATGGGAACCCAAGGGGCACATCCTTGTCATGTATCACTTTCGGGAGACGGACATTTGGCCGTTGCCAACTATACCGGTGGCAATGTTTCTATTTTTTCACTTAATGAAGATGGCTCCTTGGCCGAGAATCCACAAATCATCGATCATAAACCATTGGACTCCGTTAAAACATCGCATGCGCACATGGCACAGTTTAATACAGATGGACTAATGGTTACCGATTTGGGACTGGATGCGGTAAAACGATACAATCAAAAGGATGGAGAGTTCGTTCCTGCCGAACAGTATTCCTTGCCATTCGAAGATGGGGCTGGCCCTCGTCACTTTACCTTTGGTAAGAATGGTCAAATGTTATATGTCATCAATGAATTGAATAGCACTATTTCCGTTTTTGAAAAAGATGGCGAAGGAAATTATCAGGAAGTTCAGGTGGTATCGACCTTAGCTGCTGATTTTGATGGGGAAAGCTTTTGTGCCGACTTGCATTTGTCTCCGGACGGGAAATTTTTATATGGTTCCAACCGTGGGGAAAACACTATTGTGATTTTTGCTGTGGATAGCGATTCAGGTCAATTGGAATTGGTTGGAAGAGAACCCGTTCAAGGGGATTGGCCGAGAAACTTTTCCATGGACCCAACGGGAGAATTCTTGTTGGTCGCCAATAAGAAGACCAGCAATATTGCTATTTTCAAAAGAGATATGCAAAAAGGTACATTGACCTTTCTGAATGAGACCAAACACCCGAATCCTGTTTGTTTGGTGTTTTTGGATTAACATCAGTACCAATAATCATTGATATATAGGTAGTTATCCAAAAATCCTCACCATTCGTACAAGATTTAAAAGGATTAACTGTCATGATGTGTATTTTTAAAAAAATCACACTATCATGATAACAATCAACCTCAAAACAATGATCAAACCGATTTTGTTTGCCATTGCTCTATTCACCTTTCTACCTTCATTGGCCCAAGTAGACATTATTAGTATTTGTGTCAATAAGGAATATGCTGACAATCCTAGGACCACTTTACGAATCAAGGTGCCATTGGATACGAATAAACGTTTTTTTAAATTGGATATGGACAATTCTGAGATAACAATGATCAAAGATGATATGGGCCACGACTTGCTGAGTACCGGCCAAGGAGTCCTTAAAGAAAGCGCCTATGGTTATGTAAGTTCCGATGAAACCTTTTATGAGCTTAATTTGGAGATAGATGGTGCGCCCCAAAAGGGTGCCACCAGTTTTCAACTGGAAGGGACTTTTTTGATCACCTATGTAGGGGAACTATCGGACGAAAAAGTCTTGGAACTTCCATTCAAAGGTTATATCCAATCCCCGTTACAAACCGAGATGGGTGAAATTACAATCCTTAATGTAGGTAGTGCTACTTTGAACGATGGAACCGAGTTTCATTTATACACGCTTGACACCCAAATTCCTATCAAAGAACTCGAGGTGATGGGCGGTGACGACAGCGAGGAATACAAAAATATGGGGCTGGGTCTGGAAGCAAACAACATCGTCTTTAAAGAGGAGCCGGCAGATGTTAAGATAAAGGTAGAAACCAATTCCATTGAGCGTGAAAAGGTTCCAGTAAGTATTACCGTGAGTCTTGGGTTTTGAAATTATTTTTGGGCTAGGAAGATAATAATACCCACAATAAGTAGACCTAAGAGCACGGTAAAGAAGATTTTCCAAAAACTATACGGACGACTTCCAGAGATGCGGCCATTGTCCCCGTTAATGAAAAAGTTGTACTCTTTTCCATTATATCGGTAAGCACTCACATAGACTGGCAATAGGATATGTTTAAAGGTCTCCTCGGTCAATTTCATGTCCATGGAGGTTACGCGCTGAGTATCTCCGCCAATATCACGCCTGCACCAGGAATCTGCAATATCCCTTGCCACTTCTTTGGAATGCAGGTGGCCATCTTTTAAGGGTATGGTATATTTTTCTGTCACGAACCCAGACAGGAAACCACTATCAAAAGGTTGAAGTTTAGAAAGGTCCCAAGATGAAATTTTTGAGGGAATACGACCTGTTTTTTGGTGGGATGCCTTGATCAAGGTATCGTCCACAAATCCTGAAACTTGTCCAGAAGCAGGGTACCATCTAGTTTTCCGTACCCTTTGGGTCACCATTTTTCCTTTGGAATTGCGTACTCTCTTAGTCTCGTAATAATATTCGCCCCGTTGGCCGGTGTAGGTGGCGAACAGTTGCGCATCAAAGGTCCAGTAGGGCAAGTAGAGACCTTTGGTAAATTGGGGGTCGAGCGCTGCTTTTTTTAAGTTGTTTGGGGCAAACCATAAGCGCTTAACCCAATTTTTGAATATCCCAAAGGACTTTTTCTTATCTATTTGAAACGGGAGTACGGCACCAGGAAGAATCCATTCTTCTTTGTAGGTATCTTCAATAACCAAGGGTTGACCGCAATACACACAATGCAGGGATTTGTAGTTTTCCTCTACGTGCTGATCCGCGCCACAGTTTTTACAATGGAGCATAGAAATTTCCTCACTGTGCTTTTGTGCACCCATTTCTTCAAGAAAAGGATACAGCTCCAATTCCTCGAACCCGTTTTCATCCAAGGCAATGGTCTCCAAATGTCCGCAATATTCGCAGCTTATCTGGGTAGTACCGGGCTTGTATTTAAGCTCTGCGCCACAATTGACACAGGCTTTTTTGAGTTCGGTCTTTTGAATTGTTGGTTCTTCCATGCTTGCTTTTCCGCAGAGGCGGACATCTATATCAATTGAGATAAAATGTCATTTCGAAAGAAGTTGCAAAGTAACGATTGAGAAATCTCATTTTTAAAGTTGGATTTCTCCGTTGCTAGTCCCTTCGAAATGACATTGGATAATGTTATTCCGTTGGTAATGGTGGTGGTGTGTTGCCTCCTAAAAAGGATTTCAGTTCCTCTACTTCTTTCAATGCTGTCCAAGCGGACATACCCTGTTTCCATACCAAACTATCACGGTTAATGGTTCTTGAGGCAAAAAGGGATTGCATCTGTTCAAATGTAACCGGTCCGTGTTGTACTCCGTTGGTGGCATAATAGTACATGGTCTGCGTTGGCATTGGAGGCGGAACAGCTCCAGGAGTTTGCTGTGCAGCTTGTTGTGGGGCAGCTTGCATATTTCCGCCCATCATACCGCCCATTTGTTGGGCCAATACAAATCCCATGCCCATGCCCATTCCTGCTCCAGCGGTTCCGCCCTCGTTTTGGGCAGCGGCCTCGATAGCCTTGGCTGTCTTGAACTTGGTCAATTTGTCCAGGTCAAGTTTGTCGATACGGCTGTACTCGAAGATTTCCTTTTTAAGATCTTCGGGCATGGATACATTTTCAATGTAGAATTTCTCCAAGGAAATACCCACACTCTCAAACTCGGGAGACATCACCTCGCGGCAAGTATCAGAAAGTTCCGTAGTGTTGGCAGCATATAGTTCAATGGGCAAATTGGCTTGGCCAACGGTATTCGTGAACCGTGTAGCAATCAGACTTTTTAAGTGTTCGTTGATTTCGTAATTGGTAAAATTACTGTCGGTTCCTACAATGTCCTTGATAAATTTGCCTGCATCGGAAATTTTGAAGGCATAGGTCCCAAAAGCACGGATTTCCACCAATCCGAAGCGATCATCACTTAATGTAATTGGGCTTTTTGTACCCCATTTTTCATCGGTAAACAAGTGGGTGTTTACAAAGTAAACCTCTGCTTTAAATGGAGAATTGAACCCATATTTCCAACCTTTTAGGGTAGCTAAAATAGGTAGGTTCTGAGTTGTAAGGTCGTAAGTGCCCGGTTCAAAAACATCCGCCAGTTGGCCCTCGTTGATAAAAACTGCCGTTTGTCCTTCCCGGACAATAAGCTTTGCGCCATTCTTTATCTCGTTTTGATAGCGTTCAAATCGATATGCTATGGTGTCATCGGTATAATCGAGCCATTCAACAATATCAATAAACTCATTACTGAGTTTTTCTTTGATCTTTCCAAAAATATCCATGGTAGTGTTTTATTTAGATGATTAATTTATAAAAAAAGGAGAAAGTCTCCGTTAGATTAGTGTAAAATGATGTAAGAATGTTACAATCGGCAATAAATCACGCTTTTAGCGCACTAATCGTTACCAATAACTGTCCCACATGCCTTTGACTGTGCTCGGCCGAATGAAAGATTAAACCGATAATGGTGGTCGGCAATTTTTTTCGCCCCACAAACCTTTCATCTGTTAGTGTAGACTCGGGAATGGTTTTAAAGTAGTCCAGAGCTTCGTTGACCTTTTGCTCAAATTCGGTGATCAATTGTTGCGACGAAGGTGCTTTTTCCCCATTACCTTCGTTTTTTAAAAATTGGAATTGCTCATCCGTGAGTGTCTCCTGTTTTGCATAAGTGAGCAATCGGTCCAATACCCCGGTAAGATGACGGAGATGAAATCCTACAGAAGCCCTGCCGAAGGGTGTGTCCCAGAGTTTTTCTTCTGGAAAATCCAACAAATAGTTCTTTGTTTCCCTGACTGATTGCAACAAAGCGTGGGCAGCGGGCTGTAAAAGTGATGGTACATTTTCTATTGGGCCGCTGAGCCAATATTCCTGGGTGGATGACATATATATTTTTTATGATTAAAAATTCCGGTAATCCCCGGACAGATATTTGTTTGCTTTTTCTTCCTGAAACTGGGCGGTCTCGGCATTCCAATGCAAAGTTTCGCCAGGGAAACGACCTGCAATGGTTCCCAAAAGAATGGTCTCGGTCAATCGGGCAGCATAGTCAAAAGGAGCGGTTGTCTTGTCTTTGCCCAAACAAGCATCTACAAACTGATGATAATGCTTTGGGCCCTCAGTATTATAATTTCGGATGGGCTCACCTAAGTTGTGTTCTTTCGAAACTTTGGTAATTTCCCTTGAAATATCCACGTATTTCCCTTTTCTGAATTTTTTGGGCAATTGCATAAAATGGGGCAGCAATAACCGTCCTTTTTCACCTACAAACATGGCTCCTTGTTCTGGCAATTCATTTTCACCCGCCACTCCGGCATCCAAAGAAATTTTATCTTTTGCGCTTTTAGCAACGGATGCGGTATTCTTTTTCATTTCCATGCCGGGCAATAAAAGGTCTTCGTGCATTGTGGGAGCACCTGGACCATCGTACCATATCCATTTTAGGGATTTACCCGTGTATCTAGTGCCGGGAAATTCATAGGTAACGGTATTGTTTTCTGGAAACCCAAATCCATTGCTCGGACGGCATTCCGTTTTAATGGTTATGGGAACATCCAATTGGAGCGCGTTGTAAGGCGTATCAAAAATATGTACTCCCATATCTCCTAAGGTTCCACAACCATAATCCATTAATTTTCTCCAATTGCCGGGGTGGTACAGATTTTTTTTATAGGGTCGTTTGGTGGAAGTTCCCAACCATAGATTCCAGTCCAATTGATCCGGAATTGGGTCTTGGCCTTGGGGCAATGGTCCATCATACCCCCAATTTTTTGGCGACCATGCATGTACGGTATGCACTTTACCAATAATACCGGACTGAATCAAAAGTGTGGCGAGTTTGTAATCGTAAAAGGAATGCACCTGAATGCCCATTTGCGTGATCAAGCCTTTTTCTTCCGCTACTTTTTTCATCTCCCTGGATTCGGACACGTAGTGGGTCAATGGTTTTTGGCAATATACCGCCTTATCCATTTCCATGGCCAATAACGAAGCCGGTGCATGAGTATGGTCCGGGGTCGATACGATTACCGCATCGATTTCATCCCCCATTTCTTCCAACATCACACGATAATCAAAAAAGACACGTGCGTCGGGGTGCATTTTGTGCGCAGCCGATAGGTTGATGGCATCCACATCGCAAAGGGCAACTACTTCTACAGCGGCATGCGAAGAAATAGCTTTAAGGTCTTCCATACCCATATTACCCACACCAATATGTGCAGTTCTTAGCTTTTCTTTGGCAAACCCTTTTTCCAAAAAGGAAGGAGCCAGCATTATGCCCAAGGCCCCAACACTGCTCTTTTTAATAAACTCTCTTTTGTTCATGGTTGATTCTGGTTATTTTAACCCTTACGCATCCATTCATTTTTCGGTAAAAACAATTTCCCTTTAAAAAAAGTGAACGGAAACACTAAGAAATAAATATGGTTTTGTTTTTTGTAAGGATGGTTAAAGTACAAAATAAAGTGTAATTTTTTTGCGGGTTTTTCACTACATTTAAAGCAGACTAACTCAACACTTTAAAAATGAAGATTTGCTTTTTCAAAATTGGTTTGCTTTTGCTTACCGTATCATTATTTGTTACACCAGTGCATTCCCAGCGCAGAAATAAAAAACAAAGCGCACCGGAATACCCCGAAGAATTGTACTCAAGTTTAGATTACCGATTGATCGGCCCATTTAGAGGAGGTCGTTCCGCAACGGTAACCGGTGTGCCCGGAGAGCCCAACCTATTTTATTTTGGTGCTACCGGAGGAGGTGTATGGAGAACTACGGATGGGGGTCGCTCATGGGAAAATATTTCCGACGGGTATTTTGGCGGAAGTATCGGTGCCGTTTCCGTAGCACAAAGTGACCGAAACGTGATTTATGTTGGAGGTGGAGAAAAAACTGTACGGGGCAATGTTTCTTCAGGATACGGAATATGGAAAACCGAGGATGCAGGTAAAACATGGAAATCGTTGGGTTTGGATAAAAGTCGGCATGTTTCACGTATCAGGATTCACCCTACAGACCACAATATAGTCTACGCGGCCGTAATGGGCAATTTGTACAAACCAACCACCGAAAGAGGTGTTTACAAAAGTACAGATGGTGGTCAATCTTGGAAAAAAGTGCTCTACGCGAACGATATCGCAGGAGCCGTAGATCTTATAGTCGACCCAAACAATCCAAGAATACTTTATGCTTCTACTTGGCGGGTACAGCGTACCCCATATAGCTTGAGCAGCGGTGGAGAAGGGTCTGCTCTTTGGAAAAGTGCCGATAGTGGAGAAACTTGGACCGAAATTTCCAAAAACGAAGGATTTCCATCAGATACTTTGGGTATTATTGGTGTTACGGTTTCCCCTAAGAACAGTAATAGGGTATGGTCCATTGTTGAGAATAAAGATAAAGGAGGATTGTACCGTTCCGAAGATGGCGGAAAAACATGGGCGTTGGTTAACAGCAATAGAAGTTTAAGACAACGGGCATGGTATTACACTAGGGTATATGCAGATACCAACAACGAGGATGTAGTGTATGTATTGAATGTAAATTATCATAAAAGTACCGATGGTGGTAAAACATTTGAATCTTCGAATGCGCCCCACGGTGACCATCACGATCTTTGGATAGCCCCGGAGGATTCAAATAGAATGATTATTGCCGATGATGGTGGTGCCCAGATAAGTTATGATGGCGGTGAAACTTGGAGTACA
Source organism: Flagellimonas sp. ABD4_174 (assembly GCF_056160185.1). NCBI lineage: Bacteria > Pseudomonadati > Bacteroidota > Flavobacteriia > Flavobacteriales > Flavobacteriaceae > Flagellimonas > Flagellimonas sp. ABD4_174. The sequence continues at coordinate 251,851 of NZ_JBSWWP010000001.1, read as the reverse complement.
TACCACAACCAGCCAACAGCTCAATTTTATAGGGTTACCACAGATAACGCTTTCCCTTACCGTATTTATGTAGCACAGCAAGATAATTCCACCTTGAGGGTAAATTATAGAAGTGACGATGGGTCCATCGGCGAAGACGATTGGGAATCTACCGCAGGTGGCGAATCCGCTCATATTGCAGTGGATCCAAACAATAATGATATTGTTTATGGAGGGAGTTACGGAGGTTTTTTAACCCGAGTGAACCACGCCAATAAAACAGCAAGGGCGGTAAATGTGTGGCCAGATAACCCTATGGGCTATGGAGCGGAAGGGATGAAATATCGCTTTCAGTGGAACTTTCCAATAATGTTCAGCAAGCATGATCCAAAAAAACTATACACTTTCTCCAACCATGTGCATATGAGCACCAACGAAGGCCAAAGCTGGGAATTGTTGAGCGATGATCTTACCCGTAATGATCCCGATAAATTGGTTTCCAGTGGTGGGCCCATTACCCAGGACAATACAAGTGTAGAATATTATTGTACAATTTTTGCTGCTAACGAAAGCCCATTGACCGAGGGATTGATTTGGGTTGGTAGTGATGATGGACTGATCCACGTTACCAAAAATGGAGGACAGACTTGGGAAAATGTGACACCGCCCAATATGCCGGAGTGGAACATGATCAATAGCATAGAACCTTCTGCTTTTGATGAAGGTACGTGTTACGTTGCCGCCACTCGATACAAACTGGGCGACTTTACCCCCTATCTGTACAAGACCACCGACTATGGAAAAACCTGGACCAAGATTACCAATGGAATAGAAAATGAACACTTTACCCGTGTGGTAAGGGAAGACCCGAAAAGAAAAGGGTTGTTGTATGCCGGTACCGAAACCGGAATGTATATTTCCTTCAACGATGGTCAGAACTGGGAAAAGTTCCAATTGAACCTGCCCATAGTTCCCGTTACCGACCTTACGATCAAGGACGATAACCTGATCGTGGCCACCCAAGGTAGAAGTATTTGGGTGATAGACGACCTTACCGTTTTGCATCAATTGGACAATACTAAGAAGTCTGCAAGCTCCATTTTGTACAAACCAAGAAATAGTTATAGAATCAAGGGAAGAAAGGCCAGAAGACCATCAAAAACCGAAGGAGAAAACCTTGCCAATGGCGTAATTACCCATTTTTATCTGAAGGATTTCTCCGAAAAGGACAGCGTTTCGTTGACCTATACCAAAATGAACGGAGACACCTTGGCCACATACAGCACATTCTCCAAAGAAAGAGGTAAAAAACTAGAAGCTAAAAAAGGAGGGAATACCTTTGTGTGGAATACCCGGGGGAAAGGAGCCGAAAGATTAAAGGGCATGATTCTTTGGTGGGCCAACTTAAGCGGTCCCAAAGCTGTTCCCGGAACTTATAAAGTAAGTTTAAATGTGAACGGCAACGACCAAACGGAGGAATTTACCATTCTTCCAGACCCTAGGGCAGAAGTTTCGGTGGCCGATATGCAAAAGCAGTACGATTTTATCACAGAAGTAAACCAAACTGTGGATAGAGCACATCAATCCATTAAAAAAATAAGGGCCATCAACGAAAAGTTGGACGAGTTCATCAAAAAATATAAGGATGATGAGGCTACCAAAGCATTGGTGGAAAAAGCCAAAAAGATGAAGGAGGAATTTGGTGCCATTGAAAAAGAACTGTATCAGACCAAAAACAGAAGTAATCAAGATCCATTGAACTTCCCGATAAAGCTTACCAACAAACTGGCACATTTGAACAGTTTGGTTTCAATCGACGATTTCCCTCCAACAGATCAGGATATCGCTGTAAAAAATGAACTGTCTGCACAAATTACAAAGCAGTTGGAGGCTTTTGATAAACTTGTGGACCAAGAAATTGGAGCATTCAATAATGAATTCAATCAACTCAAATTGGATTATTTGAGCATTGAGGAATAATACACCAAAGCCCCTACGTAAAACATAGGGGCTTTTCTTTTTTTAGACTACCATACTTCTTAAACAAACCAGCATTTACCATGAAAAAAGGACTTCTTTTTCTGTTATGCAGCGTTTTTGGGACGCTAGCATTCGCCCAGACCGCCAACGATTATTTTGAACCCATGAAATTTAGGAACATCGGCCCATTTCGTGGTGGTCGGTCTGTTACCGCTAGCGGTGTAGTTGGAGACCCACTTACCTATTATATGGGAACCACTGGTGGAGGATTGTGGAAAACCAGTAATGCCGGCGGCAAATGGGAAAACATTTCCGATGGTTATTTTGAAATGGGCTCCGTGGGAGCAGTTTCGGTTTCCCGATCCAATCCCAATATTGTGTACTGTGGGATGGGAGAACACGCTCCAAGGGGGGTAATGACTTCTTATGGAGACGGTGTATATAGGTCCAACGATGCTGGAAAAACATGGGTAAAGCTCGGCCTGGAAAAAACTCAACATATTTCGCGGATAATAATTCATCCTACAAACCCTGAAATTGTATATGTTGCCGCACAAGGGGCATTATATGCCCCCAACCCGGAAAGAGGGGTTTACCGTTCTATGGATGGCGGAAAAACATGGGAGAAAATCCTTTATGTAAACGAAGGTACGGGAGCTGCCGAACTTTCAATGGACGCAAACAACCCAATGATTCTGTATGCGGCTATGTGGGAACACCAGCGTAAACCCAATATCGTAATCAGCGGTGGACCGGGCAGTGGTCTCTACAAAAGCACCGATGGAGGAAATACTTGGCAAGAGATGACCAAAGGCCTGCCAGAAGAAAAAGGCAAAATGGCCATTAGCGTAAGTCCTGTAAATTCTGAAAAGGTATATGCTTTGATCGAGAGCGATTCCAATCAAGATAAAGGCGGTTTGTTTGTATCGAACAATGCAGGGGAGAGCTGGCATATGGTGAGCGGTGATAACAGATTGGTGCAACGCGCCTGGTACTATATTGAGGTCTTTGCCGATCCCAACAACGAAAATACCGTATATGTGTTAAGTGCACCTATGCTACGTTCCGAAGATGGTGGGAAAACTTGGGAGACTATCTCTGTGCCCCATGGCGACACCCATGATCTGTGGTTCAACCCCGATAATTCCAAAAATATGGTGATGGCCAACGATGGAGGTGCGGCCATAACTTTTAACTACGGAAAGGATTGGTCCACATTGGACAATATGCCCACGGCTCAATTCTATCGAATCAATACGGACAACCTATTCCCCTACAACATTTATGGAGGACAACAGGACAATACCTCGGTAAAAATTGCAAGTCTTTCGTTGGGCAGATGGAGCATCAACCAAGAAGATTGGCATTATTCCGCAGGAGGCGAAAGTGCATTTTTGGCCTTTGATCCCGACGATCCGAGGTATGTGATGGGAGGAAGTTATTTAGGCACAATAGAGTTGTTGGACATGGAAACCAAAATGTCCAGCAAGGTTATGGCGGCCCCAATTCAATACTTGGGTAGGGATGCCCGCGACATGAAATACTTGTACAATTGGAATGCACCGATCATATGGTCCAAACACGAGCCGGGAACATTTTATCATGGAGCACAATTGGTACTGAGAACACGGGATAATGGCGTAACTTGGGAAGAAATTTCACCAGACCTTACCAGAGACCAAGATGCACTCCAAGGAAAAGGAGGAGGTCCATACACCAACGAAGCAGTAGGCGCTGAAAACTATGGAACCTTGGCCTATATTATTGAATCGCCACATGAAAAGGGCGTTTTACTTACAGGAAGTGATGACGGTTTTGTACATATTACCAAAAATGGCGGAGAGACTTGGCAAAATATAACCCCAAAGGGGTTAAAGGAATGTTTGGTCAACGCCATCGAAGTATCCCCACACAATCCTGGTACTATTTATATTGCCACGACCCGCTACAAGTTCAACGATTACACCCCCGCCCTGTACAAAAGCACCGATTACGGAAAAAACTGGACAAACATCAGCAATGGCATACCATATGGAGCATTTACCCGAGTGGTCCGTGAGGATTTGGAACAAAAAGGACTATTATATGCCGGCACCGAAAAAGGATTGTATGTTTCTTGGAACGATGGTAAAAAGTGGGAGCCCTTGCAATTGAATCTGCCCAAGACACCCATCACCGATTTAAAAGTGCACCGAGGGGACTTAATCGTGGCCACATCGGGCAGAAGCTTTTGGATCTTGGATAATATTACTACCCTGTCGCAATACAATGGCAGTCCACAAAGTCTGGGGCTTTACCAACCAGAAGAGGCCATTTTTGGCTCTTGGGGCAGTCCCATGAACAGTAATTCTAAAAGTTTGAGCGGTACCAACCCTTTTGAGGGGGTAAACCCAGCTAATGGAATGGTAATCTATTACCATCTCCCAAAACAAATGGATTCATCCGAAGTAACTATGGAAATTACGAACACACAAGGGAAAGTGGTACGGAGTTTTACATCAAAAAAAGACCCTGGTTATATTCCCCATAATGGTGGGGGTGCCCCGCCTGCTCCGGTTCTGGGGACCGATAAAGGCTTGAACCGTTTTGTGTGGGATTTAAAAACACCAATAGTTCCGAGTGTCCCGGGCGTTTATATCGAAGCCAATTTTACCGGCCATAAAGTGCCTCCGGGGGAGTACACCATCAAACTTAAGGCAGGAGATGAAGTGGTTACCGTGCAAGGAACGGTAATCCTAACACCAGGAACAAACATAAGCAAGGAACGTTTTGCGGAATACGATGCGATCATGAACGATTTTGAGGCCAATGTAACCGAGATGCACAATAGAGTGAACCAGCTAAAAAAAGTACAAGGTCAATTGGGAGCACTGATCAAGGATATGGACAATGAAGGGTTAAAACAAGAAGGGCAAGCCTTGTTGGACAAACTTAGGTCCTGGGACCAGGAAATGGTGCAACGTAAATCCCAAGCGTATGACGATGTGGAGAATTTTCCCAACAAGTTTACTGCAGAGTATCTTTTTGTGATGAACCAAAGCAACAGTGAACTGCCACAGATCAATCAACCATCAAAAGATAGAAAAGCAGAGTTGGATGCCCAATGGATCGGATTAAAACAACGGGCAGAAACTTTAATACAAACAGAAATCCCTAATTTTAACACCAAACTTTGGGAGAATGGCATTGGTGCCATTCAGCTGTAAAATTAAAACGTAGATCTTTTGCTGTATCCTTATATAAAATCGTTGCACCTCATATTTGTGGTAACTTGGTTTGCCGGGCTTTTTTATATTCCAAGGCTTTTTATTTATCATATTGAGGCTTGGCAAAAACCGTCACCGGATAAGGAAATTTTATCCGAACAGTTAAAATTAATGACCAAAAGGTTGTGGTACATCATCACATGGCCCTCTGCAATTATTTGCACGCTTACGGCCATTTGGCTCTTAATTTTAATGCCGGCATGGCTACAACAACCTTGGATGCATGTAAAACTTGCCTTTGTGGCCTTGCTTTTTGGGTATCATTTTAAGTGTCATCAAATATTTAAACAGTTGCAACACGATGAAGTAAAGTACACCTCAAAGTTTATGCGTATCTGGAACGAAGTGGCGACCCTTATTCTCTTTGCGGTCGTTTTTTTGGTAGTCTTAAAAAGCGCCTTCAATTGGATTTACGGTATTGTGGGCATGTTTTTATTGATGATATTGTTGATGTTGGGAATACGATGGTACAAGAAAGTGCGGGAAAGAAACCCCAATGCCTAAACGTAAAACTGCCGTGGATATATCTCGACTTGGCTCGATAATTGCGTAAATTTATCATTAAATCAAGCGAGCTTGTTTAGAAAACTATCCTTACGATCACGTATTTTCTTTGCCATGATCACCTTGGTAGTGGTTGCCTCTGTACTTATAGCCGGGGTTACGGTTTACCAATATAAGGAACAAGGGGACGATTACCATAACGAAAGATTGGAACGTAAGGAGGAGCAATTGATCAAAAGTATCAATTACACATTAAAAGAGACCACCTACCCGGTTACTACCGAAAATCTTCATCTTATTTTTAGTGAGGACATTTACAAGATAGCCAACATTCAAAACGTAAATTTCAATATATACGATCTGGAAGGCAATCTGGTCAAAAACTCAAGGCCCAGTTTTGATTCGAACACATTTGCAACGTGCTTGGATGCCGAGATACTTAATTTTTTAAGAGGAAGTGGAGAAACACGGTTTGTTGAGGAAAAAAGAGCTGCAGGGGATAACTATCAATCCACCTACACCTATATCCACGACCTAAAATTTAAGCCCATTGGTATTTTGCACTTACCTTATTTTGAGGATAACACCTTCAATAATATGGAATTGAAGGAATTTCTTTTCAGGTTGGGAATGGTATATGTGTTAATGTTGATTGCGGCCATAATTCTTGCCTATTTCATATCAAAATACATTACACGGTCCTTGCAGGCGATATCCGATAAAATGAACCGGACCAATCTTACCCAGGAAAATGAAAAAATCTATTTAGATCGTCCGGGCGAAGAAATAGAAAAATTGGTGGATTCGTACAACCGAATGATCGATGAGCTTGAGGAAAGTGCCGTAAAATTGGCTCGGAGCGAGCGGGAACAGGCATGGCGGGAAATGGCCAAACAGGTAGCGCACGAGATAAAAAACCCATTAACACCCTTGCGCCTTACCGTACAGAGTTTTGAACGCAAATTTGACCCCAACGACCCAGACATCCACGAAAAACTGAAAGAGTTTTCCAAAACGTTGATCCAGCAGATAGATACCATGAGCAATATCGCCACGGCATTCTCCAGTTTTGCAGATATGCCGGCCCAACAGAACGAAACCTTGAACGTGGTAAAAGTTGTGAAGCTGGCCTTGGAGATCTTTAACGAGGATTATATTCATTTTATAGCGGACGAAGAGGAAATCGTTGCCAAACTGGATAGAACACAGCTGATCAGGGTAATTACCAATTTGGTGAAAAATGCCATACAGGCAGTACCCGGGGTAGACTCCCCACGAATATTGGTGACCGTTGCAACTGATGGTCCCGAAGTAAAAATTTCGGTGGCGGACAACGGCATAGGCATATCGGAAGAATTTAAGCACAAGATCTATGAGCCAAAGTTCACTACAAAGTCAAGCGGAACAGGTTTGGGCCTGGGAATGGTAAAGAACATTGTGGAAAACTATGGCGGAACCATTACCTTTACTTCTCAAGTAGGCAAGGGGACAGTTTTTTGTGTAAGGTTCCCAAAAGAGCAAAGTACAGAACGGAAAAATTAATAGACCATTTCAAATTTATAGCAAACATGGACTTCGAGAACATTTACATTGAAGAAGAAAACAATTTGGCCACAATTACCATAAACAGGCCAAAAAAATTGAACGCGCTCAACAAAAGGACCATAGAGGAGTTACATGTAGCGTTCAAAGAATTGGAAGAAGACAAGGATATTAAGGCGATCATAATAACCGGAAGTGGGGAAAAGGCCTTTGTGGCCGGTGCCGATATTTCGGAGTTTGCCGAGTTTTCGGTGAAGGAAGGGCGTCAACTTGCCGCTACAGGCCAGCGTACGCTGTTCGATTTTGTGGAAAATCTATCCACTCCCGTAATAGCGGCCATAAACGGTTTTGCCCTTGGCGGTGGATTGGAATTGGCCATGGCATGTCATTTTAGAGTGGCCAGTAGCAATGCACGAATGGGTTTGCCCGAGGTTTCCTTAGGTTTGATCCCAGGCTACGGCGGAACGCAACGATTGCCGCAATTGATAGGAAAAGGGAGGGCCATGGAAATGATTATGACGGCCGGAATGATAGATTCGGACAAGGCCTTTGGTTACGGATTGGTGAACCATGTGGTTTCTTCGGAAGAACTGTTGCCCTTTTGTACAAAAATTGCAAGCAGGATATCGAATAATTCCTCAGTTGCCATAAAACACGCAATAAAAGCGGTAAATGCTGGTTTTAAGTATGACGCCGATGGCTATTCTGTGGAGATCGATGCTTTTGGCCATTGCTTTGGAACCGACGATTTTAAAGAAGGTACATCAGCATTTTTGGAAAAACGTAAAGCCGATTTCCCCGGATCATGACCATTGGCCTAACCAAGCCAGATCATGAGAAAAACTTTCTTACTACTTTTTTGTACAATTTTGGGCATGTTTGTAAATGCCCAAAAAATGCCCGTATCCTACGATTTTGGAGAAAAATATAAGGATCGCTACCGCTACTCCAATCTAGTCGCCATAGAAGAGGACGACTCGGGAGGATACATTTTGGTCCGATCCTATTACCAAGGGCTCATTCTTAAACCAAAGGGCTATTTGATCGAAAAGTATAATAGCGATCTACAATTGGTTTCCGAATATAACTACAAGCTCAAGGGGCTGGATTTTGTAAACGGCTTCCTTAAAAATGGGCAGTTGCATCTTCTATTTTTAAATTACAACCCGCTAAAGGGAGAGTATGAATATTGGGCGCATAGCAGTCCAACCATTGCTTTTAATTTTAAGGAAAAAAAGTTGCTGTCGATCGCATCGGCAGAAGTAAGCGACCCCGTGGGAAAAAATTATTACAATCGTGATTTTTCGCGCGGATTTACCACGGCCATTCTTTTTAACGAGGATAAAACCGGTTTTGTGATCAGTACACATCATAAAAAAGGAAAGAGCAATAAACATATGATCCATATGTTCGATACCGCGCTCAACAAAAAATTCGAATATGATTTTTCCGATGAGATAGAAGAAAAAAACTATGCCTTCGAGAACGTGGCTTTCTCTCCCGATCTACAAACAGCTTATATAGTGGGCAAGGCCTACTTTAAAAAGCGACGTTTTAGGGTTGACGAAAGAAAGTTTCAATACGAGTTGATCAAAGTATCTCAATATGGCAGCCAAACACAATCCTTTGTGGATCCGGGCAAGTATCCAGAAGCATTGTATCCCGTTCTTAATAAAGGAAAATTGATTTGCGTAGGCTTTTATTCGGATAGAAAGGATAATAGGTACAACGGTATAGCGTATTTCGATGTTGCCCCGAACAGTTTAACGATCCAATCGCAGATATACAACCCATTCTCCCAACAGTTTATGGACGATAAGTTTGGCCGTGAAGAAGATAAGGACATCAAGAACCTTGTTTTCAAGGGGGTTGAAGTAACGGACGAACAAGAGATCTTCTTTAATGCCGAAGAGTATTTTGTTACTTCCGGATTGGAAACCACCGGAGCCGGTCAGCGGATCAAGATAGAACGCTATCACCACAACGATATTGTGAGCGTAAAACTAGATGCGAACGGCAATATGGAGTGGGCACGGAACATCAACAAGACCGAAGTTACCCAAGGCGATGGAGCCTATGCCTCCTACAGTTCGTACTGCAAAAACGGGAATACCTACTTCTTTATCTGCACTGCTGCAGAAAACCCACAATTGATCAATAACGAACGCTTGATCTTTAAACAAGGGTTTAGTAGAAACCGGAATGTGTTCATGATCTCTTTGGATCAAAACGGGGTAATGGATTATGAAAAAATAATAGATCAACAAGAAGCAAGATTGCCCCTCATGGTCTCCAAACCACTAAAGGACGAGATGGATGATAAAATGCTTTTCTATGCCAAACGAGGAGGCAGGAAACAATTGGTAAAGGTAGATTTTAAATAAACACACCCTTTAATATAGATAAAACAATGGCCCCGTTTCGGGGCTTTTTTATTTTGCTGAAACAAAATAGAAAGAAAATACTTACAATACAAATATTACATCAATTGATAAGCATCATTCATCAAATGGTGGCCTGCCTAGGTAAATTAGGGTAAAATTCGATCGTTCGTGCATCATACTTTTGATGCATTGATAACCCTAATTTAAAAACAAAAAAATTATGAAATCTTTAAAATTAGTTGCAATGGCCATGCTTTGCGTGGCAGTAAGTTTAGTTTCCTGTTCGGGAGAGGATGGGGAACAAGGAATTCCTGGTGCTGATGGTGCGAACGGAATAAATGGAGTTGACGGTGCTGACGGTACAGATGGAATAAGCTGTTGGGATCTTAACGGCAACGGGACTGGGGATGCTGAGGAGGATATTAATAATGATGGCAACTTTGATGCCTTAGATTGCCAAGGGGCGGATGGACAAGACGGGCAAGATGGTCAAAATGGAGCCGATGGTAATGCGAATGTGGAGAAATTTGATTTCCTGATAACCGAATTTTCGGGAACTCAACTTACAGTTAACTTAGGGCTTTCTCCAGAGGAAATGAATTCATATGCGTTTTTATATTATATAGAGTATAACAATGGTTTTGATGATTTATGGTACCCTGTCCCTGGTCCACTTGGTACCAATGCCACTTATTCTAGGATATATACTAATGAAAATAATGCGGAAGTTAATGTGTTTTTCTATAACACTTCTGATGACACATCATGGGATGTCCCACAAGGAACATATACTTTATTTAGAGTAGTTGCCATAGATTTTGCCATTTTGGGAAACAAAGGCTCACAAGAAAATATTTTAAGTGAACTAAAAGCTGCAGGTGTCGATACATCCGATTACCATGCTGTGGCCGCATATTTTGGTTTGGAGTAGACCATAAAGAATTTTCCCCTTTGGGGCAATCTAACCATTAGCTAAAAAGCCGGGCGAAAGCCCGGTTTTTTTTATTTCCGTGATTGACACGAAATCGTTACAAATAATCATAAAGCTTACATTATTTTCCAAAAATAGGAGGTTCTTCAATATGTTCAGAATCACATTGAACCAGTTATCTTTTTCATAAACCTAGCCAATCAAACAATTTCTATTCATTTTTTAAAAACAATTCAAATATCAATAGAAGGGACAAAAAAAACATCTGGTCAATAATTTTAAGGTATCCGTCAATTCATACTTGGCATAGGTCAATTAGCAGCTAAAAATACGTCATAATCAAAGTATTTTTATCGCTTAATAATTTAACACCCAAATAATATGAAAAAAATTAACCTGCTTAAAATGAGTATAATAATTAGTGTAATTACCATGTTTTCCTGTTCAAAAGAAGAAGAGAACGTAACTGTAGATTTTTTACAAAAAGTTACTACCGATAATGTTATAGAATCCACATGTTGGGATTTGAACCATAATGGTGAAGCTGACAAGGAAGAGGACAAAAACAAGGATGGTAAGGTAGATTCAAACGACTGTAACCAAGAGTAAGTATACTTTTACGTACTACATTTATCAGAAAATTTCGATAGAAACGTTTTATTTACATATAAAAACGTATAAAATCCATAAATTTGGAATAAATCCAAATACTGTAAATGGGAAAGTTTCTGAAAGGGAGAGGGGCACAACAAAATACCGATAACAGGTTTTTACAACAGGTGTACGAAACACGGGAAGATTTTTTGGAATTCTGTAGGTTGGAAGGGGAGGTGGCCGACCATAATAAAACAACTTATGTGCCCATTTTTCCAAAGACCATCGTCAACAAAGTGGACAGCCCGGATGTTGGTATGCAATATTCCATGAATCCTTATCAAGGATGTGAGCATGGTTGTGTGTATTGCTATGCCCGAAATACACATGAATTTTGGGGCTATAGTGCTGGATTGGATTTTGAACGTAACATACTCATAAAAAAAGCAGCTCCGGAACTGTTGGAAGAAAAGATCAAGCGTAGAAAATGGAAGGCAAGCACTATTGTTATGTCAGGGAACACCGATTGCTACCAACCAGCAGAACAAGAATATGAGTTAACTCGGAAATGCCTTGAGGTGTTCTTAAAATATCGCCATCCGGTCGGGATCATTACAAAGAATGCATTGGTTTTGCGGGATTTGGACATTTTAAAGGAGTTGAACAGCTATAATTTGATCGGCGTAAATATCTCCGTAACCTCATTGTCGGAAAAAATAAGACGAACACTGGAACCCAGAACGGCATCTATACAAAAAAGACTCAAAACGATCGAAGCTTTATCGAAAAACAATATCCCGGTTAATGCGATGTTGGCACCAATTATTCCCGGAATAAATTCACATGAACTCTTGCCCTTGGCGAAGACTGTGGCGGAGCATGGTGCACTTTCTTTTGGTTTAACAGTGGTGCGGCTCAATGGAGCCATTGGACAAATATTTGAGGATTGGATCAGAAAGACCATGCCCGATCGAGCGGAAAAAGTGCTGCACCAGATAAAAGATTGCCATAGGGGATCGTTGAATGATAGCCGTTTTGGTTCTAGAATGAAAGGGGAAGGTAAAATTGCTCATCAAATCCACGAAATGGCACATTTGGCCAGACGGCGTTATTTTAATGGAAGAACTTTTCCAAAATTGAATATGGAACTTCATGAGCAGTATAAAGATGGGCAAATGAAATTGTTTTAGCTTCAATTGGAATATCACCGATTAGCAAGACATATTTGCCATTTTGATAAGAGGAACAACGTGAAGATTGAGAAACCCATTCTGCCTAAGATTTATCGCGCATTCTACGTTCGGCTCAAAATGAATAAGAATTTGAAAGATAGTATAGTGCATGAGCATGCAAGAACATGAAAAAAAGAAATGGCCCATTTAGGGCCATTTTCAATATAAATAAAGCTTATTTTAATTCCCAGCCTTCGCGGTACTCTCTGGTGACCCATTCGTTGGCTTTGTCATAGTTGGTGATTCTCATGTTTTCCCCGTCCCACTTTAATTTTCTTCTTCCTGGTGAATTGTAAGGGTTCCAGTCTCTCGGAGTTTTTCCTTCCTGCAGCTCTTTGTATTGATAGGCTTTAACGGCCAAGTTGCCCATTAAAACTGTTTCTGTCAACTTGCCGGCCTTATCAAAGTTGGATGAGGTGGGCGTACCATTTTGGCACCCATCTACAAAATTGGCAATATGTCCATCCATTCCACCTGGAACCCTAGGGTATTTAGGAGATGGGGCTTTGTATAGATCCATCATATCCGAAGGCAATAATCGGGCATTTCGTGAATATGTATCACATACCAAAATACCTTTTTCACCATACATTACGGTACCGCCTCCGCTATCTCCGATGGTTTCGCCATCTTTTAATTCGTCCGGTAGGTTTGGTTTAAGTCCGCCATCGTACCAGTTTAACGCGATATCACCATGCTCTTCGTGCTCAAACTTAAGATGTATTTTGGATGATGGAGGGCAAGAATGACTGTAATCCGCTTCCACAAAATCATCCACCCAAACAGTAGTGCAACTAGCTTCTGCTTCAATCGGGTAACCAAGGTCCAGAACACTGAAAGGGGTTTCCATAATATGGCAGCCCATATCGCCCAAAGCACCAGTTCCAAAATCCCAAAAACCTCTCCATTTAAATGGGAGGTAAGCATTGTTATAATCCCGCATAGCCGCTGGGCCTAACCAGAGGTCCCAATCCAATTCTTTGGGAATGCGGTCTTTCTTTGTGGGCATGGGCACCCCTTGCGGCCAAACAGGACGGTTGGTCCAACAATCAATAGTATGTACCTTTCCAATAATACCGGATTCTACCCATTCCCGGGCAATCCGGCTATCGTCGCTGGAAGCACCTTGGTTTCCCATTTGGGTAACAATGCCATTTTCCTTGGCAACTTGGGTCATTAATCTGGCTTCGTGAATATTGTGCGTTAAAGGTTTTTCTACATAGGCATGCTTTTTTTCGCGCATAAAGGGCAATGCAATGCTGGCATGTGTATGGTCGGGGGTAGCGACCATAATGGCATCGATGTCGTTAAGGTGCTTGTCAAAAACTTTGCGAAAATCTTTAAAGCGCTTTACATCCGGGAACTGTTCGTAGGTTTGCGAGGCACGGCGGTCGTCAACATCACAAAAAGCCACAAATTTTACACGGCCGGTATTGTGTAACCCGTTGATTACGCCATTACCCCTTCCTCCAACACCAAAACCGGCAACATACAGGGTGTCACTGGGAGCAACATGTGTTTTCCCCAATACATGGCTGGGTACTATGGAAAAAGCGGCCGAAGCAGCTGCAGCATTTTTTATGAACTTTCTTCTTTGCATTTTGTTTAGTTTGATTTTATGAAATTCCAAGATACAAAAAACTCGTGGAGCACAATCTCAAATTTCTTTTGGGTCGATGCTCCCTTTTGTTAGGATTAAGACACGATTACGTTAAAGTATTTTTAAATCCGATCTAAAAACACATTTGATTCGTAAATGATTAAAACACTGTATACAATTCAAATTTTATGAAGAACACTACCTCGAATCAACAGAAAAAAAGTTCCTTTTTAAAAACTACCTTGAATATCCTAAAACAGATCAACCTTTTCTCTAGCATACGTAAATTCTTCCATACTGCGGACGCATGGGGTGTTTTTGTAATGGGAAGCACTTTTGTGCTAATGCTCGGGTCGGCCTATCTCGTATATATTTTACAAGGTGACTTTGAACAGTTCAACATGGAGCGGATGGAGAATAGCTTAGGACTGACCTTTATGATCATTGCTGCGGCATTGTTTGTTTTCAAGACAAGTTTCTTTTTGTATACCGTTTATAGATATTTTAAGTATAAACCGATTTCCTCCGTTTCGGATGAGGAGCTGCCTACCTGTACCGTAATTGTGCCCGCTTACAACGAAGGCAAGCAGGTCTATCACACTTTGATAAGTCTTGCAGAAAGTGATTTCCCTATGGAGAAACTCGAGCTTTTGGCCATAGATGATGGTAGTCAGGACGATACATGGGAATGGATACAAGAAGCAAAAAAAGAGCTTGGGAACAGCGTGTCCATTTATAAACAGCCAAAAAACAAAGGAAAAAGGCATGCACTCTATCGTGGGTTTAATGAAGGTAAGGGAGAGATTTTTGTGACCGTGGACAGTGATTCGATTGTAAAATCGGATACGCTTCGAAATTTAGTGAGTCCATTCGTAACCAATCCCGAGTGTGGCGCTGTCGCAGGTAACATCCGAGTGCTGAACAACGAAAAAGCATTGTTGCCAAAAATGTTGGACGTAAGTTTTGTTTTGAGTTTTGAGTTTGTACGCTCAGCGGAGAGCAGCCTAAATTCGGTTTTGTGCACCCCTGGAGCGTTGGCCGCCTACAGAAGTTCAGCAGTATTTGCCTGTTTGCCCGATTGGATCAACCAAACCTTTATGGGGAAACCTTCCGATATTGGGGAAGATCGAGCTATGACAAACATGATCCTGAAACAAGGACACCATGTGTTGTTCCAAAGGAATGCATTCTGTTACACCAATGTTCCAGAACAATACAAAGGACTGTACAAAATGTTCATTAGGTGGGGAAGGAGCAATGTTAGGGAAAATATAGAAATGTCCAAGTACGTGTTCAAAAATTTCCGAAAAGGACCTAAAACAGGTACAAGGTTGTTGTTTACAAGTCAGTTTTTAAGGATCATAATGAGTTATCCGTTCTTGATCTTTATGTTATTCTTTATACTAACCCATCCGCTATTATTTATTAGTTCAACATTGGTAAGTATTATGGTATTGACCTCGTTTCCCGTATTTTTCTATGCCAAACGCTACGAGCTTTCCGAATCGTTCTGGGCTTATTCCTATAGCATACTATACACCTTTGGTCTATTTTGGATTACACCCTATGCCATCGCTACCGCTAACAAAAGGGGTTGGTTAACACGTGGTTTGCCGAAGAAGCAATAAACAGTCATTACTAACTCCGCAATAGGTAATCATAAGTAACGGATTAGATACAGTATTCAGGGCGATTCCCAAGGCCCTTGGGTTTCGTGCACAAAAAATGTGAGAGCGGTAATCTATGGAATCAAGTTTCTCTATTTCAAAAACTGATGAACAAGGTAATTAAAAGTAAAAAAATGAGTCACATAAAAAATAAGAAATTGGCAATCATTGGTCTTGGATATGTGGGTATTCCTTTGGCCGTAGAGTTTGTTAAAAAAGGTTTTATGGTTATAGGGTTCGATATAGACCAAAATAAAATTGCGAATCTAAAAAAAGGAGTCGAAACCACTGGGGAAGTGGCCAGCGAAGATCTCGATTGTATGCAAGGCATCCAATTTACAGATGACTGGCAAAACTTAAAAGATGCTGATATTTATATAATAACGGTACCTACACCTATTGATAGTTCCAAGCAACCCAATTTGGGGCCAATTCTCGAGGCTAGCAAAATGGTTGGTAAAAATTTAAGTAAGGGAAATATTGTTATATACGAATCAACGGTATATCCTGGCTGTACCGAAGAAGACTGTGTGCCGGTTTTGGAGCAATACAGTGGAATGGTCTTTAATGAAGATTTTTATTGTGGATATTCGCCAGAAAGGATTAATCCCGGTGACAAGGTCAAACGTGTCCATAACATCGTAAAAGTTACTTCTGGTAGTACGCCGGAAATTGCGGATATTGTTGATCAACTATACAATGAAATAGTTACTGTGGGGACACATAAAGTGTCCAGCATTAAAGTAGCGGAAGCTTCCAAAATTATTGAAAACACCCAAAGAGACCTTAATATTTCCTTGGTTAATGAGTTTGCGCTTATTTTTGATCGATTGAACATAGACACCCAAGAAACCTTGGAGGCAGCGGGTACAAAATGGAACTTTTTACCCTTTCGGCCAGGATTGGTAGGGGGGCATTGTATTAGTGTTGATCCCTACTACTTAACTCATAAGGCACAAAGTTTGGGGTATTATCCAGAAGTTATACTTTCCGGCAGAAGAATTAACGATAACATGGGGGTTTACATAGCCAATAGGGTAATTAAACTTATGGTGAAAAACAACCTTAC
This sequence comes from Flagellimonas sp. ABD4_174, assembly GCF_056160185.1. Classification (NCBI taxonomy): domain Bacteria; kingdom Pseudomonadati; phylum Bacteroidota; class Flavobacteriia; order Flavobacteriales; family Flavobacteriaceae; genus Flagellimonas; species Flagellimonas sp. ABD4_174. The sequence goes on along the minus strand of NZ_JBSWWP010000001.1, from coordinate 235,103 downwards.
TGTGACCAGAGCAAGAATTCTAGTTCTTGGGATCACATTTAAAGAGAACTGTCCGGATATTCGAAACTGCAGGGTAATAGATATGATTCGGGAATTTAAGAATTTTGGAGTGGAACTGGATGTATTCGACCCATGTGCAAACGTGGAAGAAGTATATGATGAATATGGATTAAGCCTGGCACCTAAAGTCGGTAAAAATTATGATGCTATAATTTTGGCCGTAGGACATGATCAATTTAGAACAATCGATCTTGGAGCGATCAAGTCAAGTGCTAAAACCGTAATTTTTGATATTAAAAGTTTTTTTCCAAAACAATTGGTTACAGAGCGCCTATAAGGCTTCCTTTGATTCCCATTCTCTATAAAATTGCTCAAGAAAACATTCCATAAATCGGTGTCTTTCTTGAGCTATTTTTTTGCCTGTTGTAGTATTCATTTTATCCTTTAGCAACAGTAATTTTTCGTAAAAATGGTTAATTGTCGGGGCATTGGATTTTTTGTACTCCTCTTTGCTCATTTGTAAATTGGGAGGAATCTCTGGATTGTAAAGTTCACGGTTTTTAAATCCACCATAATTAAAAGCCCTGGCAATACCTATGGCACCAATAGCGTCCAACCGGTCTGCATCTTGTACAATTTGGAGCTCTTTGGATGTAAACGAAGCCCCATTGTTATCTAAACTGTTCTTAAAGGACATATGCTTTATAATGTTGACCACATGCTCAATAATTTCTTTGTCAACAGATTGGGATTCCAAGAACTCTCTCGCCTTGGAGGGGCCTATATTTTCATTGCCGTTATGGAATTTTGGGTCGGCAATATCATGGAGTAGTGCGGCTAGTTGAACCACAAGCGAATTGGCACTTTCCTGTTTTAAAATCGATTTTGATGTATTGAAAACACGTTCAATATGGAACCAATCGTGACCTCCTTCTGCATTTTGAAGCTCTTTTTTTACAAAATCAATGGTGCTTTGAACTAGTTGGTCATTCTTCATCTAATGTGTATTTACTCCCGAAACAATTTGTTTTTCTATTTGGGCGATCAGTTCATCGGCATTCCCTTTGTTCTCCATTGGCGGGTGTACATCAAACGTAAGATGAGAGCCCAGTCCCATCGGAAATTTGCCGTATTGCAACAGTTTCCAGGAATTGTTTATGCTCACGGGCACGATCAATGCGGAAGGTGCGTTCTTCAACATTACCTTGAGCCCAGTGGTCCTAAAAGGTTTTGGCACCCCGTTTCTACTTCGGGTCCCTTCAGGAAAAATAACAGCACTTCGGTTATTTTCCTCGATATACTTGGCCAACTTTTGAAGTTCGGCAATGGACTGCTTAGGATCTTTTCTATCTATAAGTGCCGAACCACCGTGCCTTAAGTTATAGGATACACTGGGGATTCCTTTTCCCAATTCAATCTTGCTCACAAACTTGGGGTGGAATTTACGCATGTACCAGATAATAGGAGGAATATCGTACATGCTCTGATGATTGGTAACAATGATCAGGGGTCTGCTTTTAGGAAGATCTTGTTTGTTCCTAAAACTATAACGCGTGCCCAGAACATTTGTGCAACGCATTATAAACCAATTTAATATGGAAACGCTGCCCTTATGGGCATTATATCCGAAAATATTTAAACATACCCATTGTATGGGATGAAAAATAACAAGGACCAGACCAAAAAGGACAAAGAAAACAATGGTTAGGGGGTACGATAACAGTTTTAGCACGTTTGCACAGGTATTGGTTGATGTAAAAATAAGAAACCACCCTAAAAGGGTGGTCTTTCGATATCTTATTTACTTGATTTTAGCAAAATTCGTTATAGGCTTCCATCAAATTTTCGGCAATAAGTTCTGCAGGTCTTCCTTCAATATGGTGTCTTTCGATCATGTGTACCAATTCACCATCTTTGAAAAGGGCCATGCTGGGTGAAGAGGGAGGAAACGGGACCATATGGTTTCTTGCCGTAGCAACTGCCTCCATATCGACCCCGGCAAAAACAGTGACCAAATTATTCGGTGTTTTGCTGTTTTGAAGGCTCAACTTGGCCGCAGGTCTTGCGTTGGCCGCGGCACAACCACAAACCGAGTTTACCACCACCAAGGTGGTGCCATCCTTTTTTAGGGCATTCTCAACAGCTTCGCTGGTATGTAGTTCTTCGAACCCGGCTCCTGCCAAGTCTTCGCGCATAGGTTTTACCAATTCTTCTGGATACATAGACTTCTTTTTAATTACGGTACAAAGATACGGTATTGTCAGGTTTTTTTCATCACCCTTAACATTGCTTAAAGCTTTGTTTACTTATCAAACCCCTATCTTTGCGCTTTAATTTTTGAAGTATGATCAAGTGGATAGCCGCTTTTCTTGGTTATTTTTTATTCAGATTTCCCGGTGCGGTATTGGGGTTTATAGTAGGGAGCTTTTTGGACAACTTTGGTAGTTCTGGCAATAGAACACGCACAGTTTTTGAAAATGTGACCAGACAATCGGTTTCTCCTGCCGATTTTGAACTGAACCTATTATCTCTTTGTTCCATAATAATTAAAGCCGATGGACAGGTAAACCAGAGAGAATTGGATTACGTAAGGCAGTATTTTTTGAGCACGTACGGAAAAGAGAAAGCAAATGCTATCTTTAGAACGTTCAACCAAGTAATTAAAAAAAGGGAGATATCCGCTGAGCGCATTTGCAGCTTTATGGTGCAGCGTACCAGATATGAAGTGCGGTTGCAACTGCTGCATTTTTTGTTCGGTATAGCCCAATCCGATGGGCAGGTAAGTAAGGCAGAGGCACAAAAACTTAAAGAGATTGCAAGGTATTTGCGTGTCGGCCAACACGATTTTGAAAGTATAATGGCCATGTTCATTAAATCGGCCGATACCGCATACAAAATTTTGGAAATTGAAAAAACCGCCACCGATGATGAGGTAAAGAAAGCTTACCGGACCATGGCGAAAAAATATCATCCGGACCGGGTGGTCACAGAAAATGAGGCCATACGAAAAGGCGCCGAAGAGAAATTTAAAGAAGTACAAAAAGCCTACGAAACCATCCAAAAGGAAAGAGGACTATCTTAATCAATTATAAACATGGACGAATTTTTATTTTATACCAAATTAGGTCTTGAGCACGTCTTGGATTTTGGGGCATACGACCATATTTTGTTTCTATCGGCCCTAGCAGTGCCGTTCACATTCAAATATTGGAAACGGGTATTGATTTTGGCTACCATTTTTACCATTGCGCACTGTACATCTTTGGCTTTATCGGTGTATGAGGTTATGACCGTGGATGTGGGTCTTATCGAATTTTTGATTCCGGTTACGATTTTGCTAACAGCCCTCTTCAATTTTGCCTATGTGTATCGCGAAGCACTCGATGTAGGTATTTTTCTTCATGTTTTGGCAACGGCATTCTTTGGTTTGATCCATGGGTTCGGGTTTTCCAACTACTTTAAAATGCTAATGGCAGAGGAAGAGGACAAAATTACACCATTGTTGGGGTTTGCCACAGGTATAGAACTTTCGCAGGTAACCATAATTTTAGTGGTACTGGCCATTGCATATGCTGTTTTAAATCTCTTCAAAGTAAAAAGGCGCATATATATTGCCATTGCGTCAATTTTGATCATAGCCATCACAATACCTTTGTTGATTGCTACGTTCCCCATGTAGGGCCAAAGTTAAATTTAATCGAATAAGGTTGTAAAGGTCTTTTAAAGCAGGTATATTTAATTAATTATCAGCGTTTTTTGGATAAATGAAGGCGAGCAAGCAAGAAAAATACGATAAGGCCTATTTACGGATGGCCCAAGAATGGGGCAAATTGTCTTACTGTAAAAGAAGGCAGGTAGGTGCCATAATCGTTAAGGACAGGATGATCATTTCCGACGGTTACAACGGTACACCTACTGGATTTGAAAATTTTTGCGAAGACGATGAAGGGTACACAAAATGGTACGTGCTCCATGCCGAGGCCAACGCCATACTTAAAGTAGCCTCTTCTACACAGTCTTGCGAGGGCGCCACATTGTACATTACACTCTCACCTTGCAGGGAATGTAGTAAGCTTGTGCACCAGGCTGGCATAAAACGTGTGGTATACCAGAATGCCTACAAAGACGATTCTGGATTAAAATTTCTGGAAAGGGCAGGCGTAGAAATTGTTCATTTGCCCATCCTGGAAGAAATGGTTTAATACCATAATTGCTATATGAAAAAGATCAAAGGATATATTTGGCCTACCTTACTTGCCTTGGCAGTTGCCATTGGCATTTTTATAGGCGGCAAACTGCATTTTAACGACTCCCCGGAAAAACTATTTTCCACAAACTCCAAAAAAGACAAGCTCAATCGACTTATCGACTATATCGATTACGAATATGTGGACGATGTGGATACCGATAGTATTGTAGATGTAACCGTAAACAATATTTTGGGGAAATTGGACCCACATTCCGTTTACATTCCAAAGGACGAAATGAAAGACGTTGCCGAAAGCATGAAGGGAGACTTCGCGGGAATAGGAGTAAGCTTTTATATGTTTCGGGATACCATCACTGTGATCAGGACCATAAAAAATGGACCAAGTTATATAAGTGGCATAAAACCAGGTGACCGTATTTTAATGGCGGACATGGATACACTTTACGGTAGAAGAATTGCCAACGATGATGTGGTGTCCACCCTAAAGGGAAAAATAGGCACCAAAGTGAACTTAAAGGTCTTTCGAAAAACAGAAAATAAAATGTTGGAGGTACCGGTAGTTCGGGATCGTGTGCCTATACGAAGTGTAGATGCCTATTATATGCTCACCAAGGACATGGGTTATATTAAGATCAATCGTTTTGCAGAATCCACGTTCGATGAGTTTAAAGATGCCCTTAGAAAATTAAAACTACGAGGAGCCGAAAAGTTGACCTTGGACCTTAGGGACAATCCCGGAGGATATTTGGGGATAGCCGAAAAATTGGCCGATGAATTTCTGGGAGAGGATAAACTGATCCTGTTCACCAAGAACAAAAAAGGAAAGGTCAAGAAAGCGTATGCCACAAAAAAAGGAGAGTTTCAGGATAGACAAGTGTATGTGCTCATCAATGAGCGTTCGGCATCTGCCAGTGAAATTATTGCCGGTGCCCTACAGGATAACGACATAGGCACCATAGTGGGGCGGCGTTCGTTCGGAAAGGGGCTGGTGCAACGGGAAATGGATTTAGGTGATGGTTCGGCCGTTCGGTTAACTGTTTCTCGCTATTATACCCCCACGGGAAGATCTATTCAAAAATCATACAAAAAGGGCAATCACGACTACTATAAAACATTCATGGACCGCTACTCCAGTGGAGAACTCGTATCTGCGGATAGCATAAAAGTGGCCGATTCTTTAAAATTTGTTACCCCAAAGGGGAAAGTGGTCTATGGAGGAGGCGGTATAATCCCAGATGTTTTTGTTCCAATTGGGACCAACCAGGAAGAGGCCATAGAAAGTATGGACGATACCTATCAGTTTTTTGCCCGTTTTGTGTTCGAGCATTTGGAAGAGGATAGAACAATTTATGATGATTATACCCAAAATAGTTTCTTGGATGAATTTAAAGTAGATGATATCTTGTTCGACAAGTTTATCCAATTTGTACTCGATCGCAAGATCAAACTAGATTTTTACGCTTACGAGGATAAGATAAAATCGTATTTAAAGGCCAATATTGCCGAGCAATTGTACTCTCCCAATCTTTCCGCACAGATCAAGGGCGAACACGACGCAATGCTTCTAAAAGTAAGGGCTTTGGACGAAGCTACTTCAATAGGTCCATCGCAAATCGGAGCGGTAGGGGTTAAGCCCTGACTTATTTTTTTAGCTTGTTATCAATCTTTTTGGAGGTCATAAAGATCAACATTAGAATTATTGCGCACAAAGAAGCCACAATACCGATCAGGGCAACAGTGCTGTCACCCTTTAGTGGGTTCTCAAAATCTACCATGGTCACGTTGTAGGCAATAAGCCCCAACGCGATTATTATTATAACAATAGCAAAAGTCCTGTTCATATCAATATTTTACGCACTGTGGGTCATCAACTCGTTAATATTGGCAGCGAATAGCTTTACTGCAATGGCCATTAGAATAACACCGAACACCTTTCGGATAATATTAAGGCCATTTTTGCCCAATATGCGTTCTATTTTTGCACTCGATTTTAAAACGATGTACACAAAGATAACGTTTATAACAATGGCAATTATTATGTTCTCTACATGATATTCCGCCCGTAAGGATAATATGGAGGTCAATGTACCGGCCCCGGCAATTAAGGGGAACGCAATGGGTACAATGGAAGCTGTTTCCGGTTCATCATCTTTGTAAAGGGTAATTCCCAAGATCATTTCTATGGCAAGGAAAAATATAATAAATGCACCTGCCACGGCGAACGAGTTTACATCTATACCGATCAAGGAAAGTATACTCTCGCCAACAAATAAAAACGCGATCATAATACATGTTGCCACAATCGAAGCTTTTTCCGATTGTACATGGCCCACCTTGTTCCGCAAGGATAAAATAATGGGAATACTGCCCAATATATCGATTACGGCGAACAATACCATTCCTGCGGTCGCAATTTCCTTAAGGTCAAAATTCATGGCGTTAATTTTTTCGGACGGCAAATTTACGGTTAAAAATTACTTTTGGACTACATAAAAGTGTTTATAAATCATCAATTTTTTGTTTTGGATTACCTTTGCGATAAAAGTTGATTCTTTATGTTCCAAATTGGTAAAACCATTGTGTCCGAAGAGATTTTGCAGAACGATTTTGTTTGCAATCTCAATGCTTGTAAAGGGGCCTGTTGTGTAGGGGGTGAATATGGCGCTCCCTTGGAAGATTCCGAGACCGATAGGCTTGTGGACATTTATCAAGATGTAAAACCTTTTTTACGTCCGGAAGGAATTAGTGCCATAGAGGAACAAGGTGCCTTTGTGAAAGGGGAAGATGGTGAGTGGGAAACTCCGTTGGTAAACAATAATGAGTGTGCCTATGTTGTTTTTTCGGAAGACGGGGTTGCAAAATGTGGGTTGGAAGCTGCTTACGAAGCTGGGGTTACCAAATGGAAAAAGCCCATATCGTGCTATTTATATCCGGTAAGGACCAGGGAATACACTGAGTTTACCGCGGTAAACTACCATAAATGGGAAATCTGTGATCCCGCTTGCTCTTTGGGAGCAGATTTAAAGGTGCCCATTTATAAATTTGTAAAGGATGCCTTGATCCAAAAGTTTGGAGAGGATTGGTACCGGGAATTGGAGACTGTAGCCAAGGAAAGCGCTAAATAGTAGGGATATCCAACACTACCTTGGTTCCGTTCGGATTGCCATTTTCATCAAAAAGGTCCATAATTGCCACATCAAATTTATTTTGATAATCCTTGGCAAAATTGGCCAACCTTTCTTTGGTAATATGTATGCCCAATGACTTTCTTTTAAGAACCCTGTTTTCTTTGTTGAGCTCCGCCATAGTTCGACCTACTCCGTTGTCCACTATCTCGATGGTTACATGGCCCTTGTCCTTATGCTTCACATTGATCTGTATTTTTTTGTCCCCTTCTTTTGGGGATAGGCCGTGCCAAAGTGAGTTTTCCAAAAATGGCTGTAATGTAAGGGATGGGATTTTGATATTGTCCACATTGATATCTTTCTCCACCTGTATCTTAAAATCTATCTCATTGGAAAACCTGATATTTTCTATATTCATGTAAAGCTCCATGGTGCCCAATTCTTCCGATAAGGAAATTTCTTTTTGGGATGAGGCTTCAAGAATTTTGCGGACGAGTTTGGAAAATTTGTTCAGATAATGAACGGCATTTTTCTGCTCGTTGTTTATAATGTACAGTTTAATGGAATTCAATGAGTTGAACAAAAAGTGCGGGTTCATTTGGCTGCGCAACATTTTTTGTTCCAAGGTGAGAACTCTTTTCTCGTTCTTGCTTTGGTATTGCCTGTACAAAATGTAAAGAATGGAAGAAATAAGCCCCACGATCAAGGCGCTTACCAATAATGTGGTCTGGTTTTTTTTCAATCTTAACCTAACAATCTCATTTTCTTTGGCCAATACTGCAATTTGATTGTTTTTCTTATCGTTTTCGTATTTTACGATAACATCGTTCATGTACCGTAGGTTGGTGGCACTCGAAATCTGTTTATCGTACTCACCGGCTTTTTTGTAATACTCGAAGGCCTGTTTAAAATTTCCTCTGCCATTCTCCAGGTCGGACAATTTTTCGTAGGCATATAGGATGTTACTGGGGATATTCCTGGTTTGGGCCATTTCCAGGCCTTCGAAGATATAATTCTCCGCTTTATCGTAATTGGCCAATTTTGTGTGGGCCCATCCGGTATTGATATAAACCAAGGAGGTAATGGAAAAGTCCCCGATATTTTTGGATTCGTTCTGTAAAGGTTCCAATAGAACCAATGCCAGATAGGGCATGTTCTGTTTTAAATAGATCTGTGCCAAACTGTTCTTGCAGATCACACGGCCTATGTCGGAGTCTATTTCTTCGTTATAGGCCAAAGACTTTCTGTAGTTCTCGAGAGCTCCCTCCAAATCTCCTTTTTCCTCCAAACAGTGACCTATGTTTTGATGGTTGATCGCCAATCCGAGTTGATTGCCCATCTCTTCTTCTAGTTTTAGGGCTCGTTCAAACTGCAGAATGGCCAAATCGTACTGTTCCAACGTTTGGTAGAGGTTGCCAATACCATTTAAGGCTACATTGATACTTCTTTTAATGTGGTTGGATGGATTCTCTACCTGTTCTGCCAGTTCCAATGCCCTCTGGTTGTAGTCCAATGCTGTTTTTATGGCGTCTGTTCGGCGGTATACGACCCCTAACATATTTAAGCTGAGTACTCTAAAATCTATACTATTGGCCTCCTCCGAAATTTCAAGGGCCTGCTCGTGCAGTTTTACAGCTTTTTCATACTGGGAAATGTTCCTGTATTTCATTCCCAATAGGTTCAGGGCATATGCCCTGCCCTCAGAATATTCATTTTCCCTGCTCAAATTGTCAAAAAACCGAAGTAAGGTAGTGTCTCTTTTGTCCGGGTACAACTCTTTGTCCAATTCCTCGTAAGTCTTGGGCCGAAGCTGCACCAAGGTTTCCACTTTTTCTTTAAACTCTTCGGTAATTTCCTGTGCACTTGATAGGTTAAAAACAAAAAAGAGCGAAAGAAAAAGCACTGTGTTTCTTTTCACTCGATTCAGGTATTCGACTTGTGTAAAGTTTTCTATAGGCACGGGAACATTGCGGGATTAAAGCATATCCAAAAAGTCGGATTTTTTTTGTCGGGAAACAGGGATTTTATGGTTGGATTCCAAAACAACATAACCGTCCGTTTTAAGGAATTCCTTTATTTTGTTCAGGTTTATGATGTAGGAATTATGGATTCTAAAGAAGCTGTTTTGGGGCAACAGGGCATTGACTTCCTTGAGTTTTTTGGTAAGCAGGATTTTTTGCCCATCAGCTAAAAAAATGGTACTGTAATTTCCGTCCGATTCTGCATAAAGTATATCGTCACTGTTGAGGAAGACCAACTTGCCATCCGTATTGATGGTTATTTTTTTATTATGGGAGTCCGCATTGAAGTTGAGCAATATTTTCTCCAACTTTTCTACGGTCAGGTTTTTGGCGTTGAACTTTTTTATTTTGGTAATGGTTTCCTCAAGATCATCCGAATCGATGGGTTTTAGCAAATAATCGATGGCCTCGTTTTTTAAGGCTTGTAGTGCGTATTGATTGTATGCAGTGGTGATTACAACCGGGAAATCCTTGTTCTTTAGGTTTTTTATGAATTGAAAACCGTCCATTGCGGGCATTTCAATATCCAAGAACAAACAATCTGGAGTGTTTTGCTCCAGATAGGTCAAGGCTTCGCGGGCATCGGTAAAGGACGCAATAATATCCACTTCATCGCTCAAATTGGTAAGTTCCCAACTCAAACTTTGTAGGGCCTTAATCTCATCATCAACAATTACTGCTTCTAGCATAATATAATATAGGTATAATCAAATTTAGAATTATTCCTCAAATACTGCTAAAATTATGTGTTAATGGATATTTAGTGCGTATAACTGGTAAAAAAAACAAAACCAAAGGAAATCTGGTGATTTATAAGGACTTCCTTGTTCAATACTACGGATTTCGCCTACACACCTAAAATATACAACAGCCGATTATACACAAAAAGTTGCAATTTATACATAGAGCTCCTGAGCAAGGGGTTTTGTTATCTATATTCGGCATGTCAAAAAACAAAGGACAGACCAAATAGCCAGCAGATGAGAAAATGTGCAATATTGTTCCTGATTTTGATAATGGCTCTTATTTTTGCCGCAGTATCAGAAAAGAATAGTGCCGAATTAAATTCGGATTGGAATAGTGTGGTTGCCAAGAAATGATTTTGGCATCCCATTACAAGCTCTTTAAAATTTTGTATTACCAATAGAATGTACGGCCACAGCAACCAATCACATGATTGTAAAAACCGCTTGCAAGATTAAATCTTCAATTAGGCTGCGATCAAGATTTGATTTTAGGTTTCGGGGGAACTACCTAGAACAAATAAAGATTATACCGGCCATGATTGAAGAGGCCGTACTCTTGGTAATATTAAGCTATTAGTTCATCATAAAAGATAGGCCGGGCAAGTTTCTTGCTCGGCTTTTTGTTTATTAAGAGTTACTATTCTGTGCAAAATGTTGGAAGTGCCAGATGTCAACATTTTGTGTTAAAAACTTTACTTCATTTACAGCCGCTATTGCTTCTTTAATCCGCAGTATTTTTAAATATTTGCAACCATCCCAAATGTATTTTTACAAGTTTCCGCTATAGCTCTCCATAGGGCAATGGTGTATTTAATTGGGAAAAAGAAATACTGTAGTCTGGTTGATGTGTTTTACAAAATGTTGGATTACAGTTTTATTGTACTGTATTAAAGCGGTACGTGTGATAGTGTTTATTGATTTTAATACCTCGGATGAGTTCACCCCACATTAGAACGTTCCGAGGTATTTTTGTTTGTGCAGGAAACTAAAAAAGCCTCCTATTTAGGAGGCTTCTATTTTTATTGGAGGCTTCTAAAACTTAGAGTGACCATGCTTTACCATTGGTCAAAGTTGTAACATCCTCACAGGCAATATACTCTCCTGGTATTGGAAGATAAGCCAAAACTTCCTCTCCCACATATTCGGAATTTTTGTAGGCCCATGTCGCCAAATCCCTTAGTTCGTGGGCAAAGGATACTCTGGAAATCTCATCGTCCAAAGTTGCCTCGCCGCCTTCCATTATGGCTTGCATATAGCTCATAATGGCCTCGTTCTGCAAATCCTCTTCCTCGTCAGTTCGTTTTTTCAAATATGTTGCAAGGGCTGGTTCTATGTCCGCAGGTTCTATGTCCATTAAGGATTCCTTACCGGAATCTGCCAAAACCTTTTCGTAAAATTTGTTCATCTTCATCACAACAAAGTCTCTTTGTTCCAACGGCATTACCTCATCCAAGTAAGCATCGATAAACGCATGTACGTTCATCTCTGTTGCAGAAGGGGTATCTGTTTTTGGAAGAATCACATCCAGGGTCTGTGCCATGGCATAACCTTTGTCCTTATCAAGGAAATTTGGAGTCCATTCCGCATATGCCGGTTTGTTCTTGCAACTTTGCAGTAACGACAATAATGTTGGAGTGGCAACGGCATAACCAAAAGCCAACCCCATATTTTTGAGTGCTGATCTTCTTTCCATTATATATTTCCTTTTTTAAGTTCTTGAGCTGCATGGTTGGCCGCTCTTGCAGTAAATGCCATATACGTTAACGATGGATTCACACAGCTTGCCGAGGTCATAAACGCACCATCGGTTACATAAACATTCTTACATCCGTGTACCTGGTTGTTTCCGTTTACAACAGAAGTTTTTGGGTCACGGCCCATACGGGCGGTACCCATTTCATGGATTCCAAGTCCAAGGGCATAGGGCCGATCATATGGAGTAATGTCCTTGGCGCCGGCCTTTTCCAACATTTGAACCGCTTGGTCCTGCATGTCTTTACGCATGTTGATCTCGTTCTCGCGGATTTCGGCATCAAAAGTTACGGTTGGTAGTCCCCATTTATCCTTTTTGTCGTAATCCAAAGTCATTTTGTTATCGTGGTAAGGTAGTATCTCACCAAAGGCAAGCATATTCATGGTCCAACCACCTGGGGTCAACATGGCATCCTTGTAATCTTTTCCAAAAGAAGCTTCGGCAATCAATTCTTCATAGTTGCCTCTACCGGCACCACCTTGGTATCCGTAACCTCTGGTGAAATTTTTCATGTCGGAGTCGCCTCCTAGGTTTCTAAACCTTGGGATATAAATTCCATTTGGCTTTCTTCCTTTATAGTATTTGTCTTCGTATCCTTCAAACTTTCCGGATGCTCCTACCAAGAAGTGGTGGTCCATAATGTTGTGTCCCAATTCTCCAGAATCGTTTCCTAATCCATTGGGGAATCTATCGGATTTGGATTGCATCAAAATAGAAGTGGATGCAACAGCCGAAGCACAAAGGAATATAACCTTGGCCTTGAACTCGAACTCTTCTTTGGTCTCTCTGTCTATAACCTTAACGCCTGTTGCTTTTTGGGTATTTGGATCATATATGACCTCGTGGACTATGGAGTCGGGTCTTAAGGTCATGTTGCCTGTGCGTTCCGCTGCGGGCAAAGTAGAGGAAACACTACTAAAGTATGCTCCGAAAGGACATCCTCTGATACATCTGTTTCTAAACTGGCAACGTACACGTCCATCGCCATCAAATTTTTTATCACTGTTAATGTGAGCCACCCTACCGGCGGTAATAACCCGTCCGTTAAAATGCTCGGCAACCTTACCCCTAACATGGTCTTCCACACAGTTAAGTTCCATCATGGGTTCAAATTGGCCGTCCGGCAATTGTGGTAGACCCAGGTTTTCTCCGGAAACTCCTATATAACTTTCAACTTTATCGTACCAAGGGGCTATATCCTTGTATCTTACCGGCCAATCAACGGCGATACCTTCGTTCTTATTGGCGGCGAAATCAATATCGCTCCAACGATAGCTGTGTCTCCCCCACATAATGGAACGTCCGCCCACATGGTAGCCACGCATCCAATCAAAACGTTTGGTTTCGTTGTAAGGGTGATCTAAATCGTTTACAAACCAGTGCTTGGAGGCCGCCCCAGTGGTATAGCCTGTTCTGGATTGCTTTTCTTGTTGTTTGATATCTTCTCGGGTTGCGTTCCCGGCATGGGGGAAATCCCAAGGATCCATATTGGCTGTTGGGTAATCTTCACGGTGCTTTACCATGGGACCTCGTTCCAAGACCAAGGTCTTGAGGCCATTTTCGCACAATTCTTTGGCAGCCCAACCACCACTGATACCCGTTCCTACCACGATGGCATCATAGGATTCCTGCTCCTGATTGTAATAAAATTTACTCATTTATTCGGATTGTTTATTTGCTAAATGTATTAATTATTAAATTAATTTTCTACATTTAATCCCTATGTTTATTGAGAATTCAGCACTATAACGTTGTAGTTTTTGGATTCTGAAAGAAATTAACCAACATAAAAATATGAACAGACGTAGATTAACCCAAAAAAGTATCGTAACCCTAATTTTTGTTGTTTTTTTAGGATTTTCTTCCTGTAAGGAAAATCAAAAAAAAGAATTCGAAGCAGAAAAAGTAACAGAGCAAGAAGTTGCAGAGGAGTCCAAACCGGAAATTAAACTCTCATTGGCCCAATGGTCCATGCACAAAATGATTCTTGAAGAAGGAGTGGACCCATACTCTTTTGCAGAAAAGGCGAGCAACTGGGGCTTTGAAGGACTGGAGTATGTAAGCGGCCTATATTACAAAGAATTGGAGGCAGCCAATTTTTCGGAAGAAGCGATGAACAATTGGGTGGAAAAAAGCAAGGCAGAAAGTGAAAAATATGGGCTTCGGAACCTTTTGATCATGGTGGACGGCCAAGGGGATATTGCAGTGGAAGACGAAACCAAAAGAACAGAAGCTGTGGAAAACCATTACAAATGGGTAGATGCGGCCGCAGCATTGGGCTGTCATTCCATTCGTGTTAACCTAAATGGGAGCATGGAGCCCGAAGTTTGGATTCCGGCCTCTGTTGCAGGACTTAAGCAATTGGCAGGCTATGCCAAGGAAAAGAACATCAATATTATTGTGGAAAACCATGGCGGGCCATCTTCGAACGGTGCATTGTTGGCCGAGGTAATGGAGAAGGTGGGTATGGAAAACTGCGGCACACTGCCAGATTTTGGTAATTTTTGTATCAGAAGAGAGGCCGGCGACTACTATTCGTCCAAATGCTTGGAAGAATACGATCGTTATAAGGGAACCAAAGAACTCATGCCTTATGCAAAAGGTGTAAGCGCCAAATCCTATAGTTTTGATGAAGAAGGCAACGAGACCAGAGTGGATTATCCACGAATCATGGAGATTGTCCTGGAATCCGGATACGAAGGTTTTGTTGGAGTAGAATATGAAGGCTCAGAACTGAGCGAAGAAGAAGGGATTTTGGCAACCAAAAGGCTCTTGGAGAGAATAGTGCAGTAAAACGAACACAATAGCATCAAATGAAGGGGTTTTTACAGCAGCTCTTCGATTACAATTTTTATTGTAACAAAAAAATTATCGAGCAATGCAGTGGTCGGGAAAAAGTTTCTGGCGACTGCATTAGACTTTTTAGTCACATACTCAATGCGCACCATATTTGGAACCAGAGATTACTTGGTTCGGAAGTAAAGTTCGATGTTTGGGATCAACATGATATGGTACTATGGGAAGAAATCCATTACGAAAATCAAAAGACCTCTTTTGAAATTATTTCCAATACGGATACCTTTGAAAAACGTGTTGAATATGTGAACAGCCAACAAGTTCACTTTTCTAACGAGGTAAAGGATATTCTTTTTCATATTATCAATCATTCCACCCACCATCGCGGCCAAATTATGATGGAATGGAGAAAGGCTGGTATAGCTCCGGAACCTTTGGATTATATACACTACAAACGATAACAACTAACTAATTACACAACATGAATTTTAAGACCAAATTTCAACTGTCCTTTATGATGTTCCTCGAATTTTTTATTTGGGGCGGATGGTTTGTAACACTGGGAACTTTTTTGGGAACCAATTTAAAAGCTAGCGGCGGGGAGATCGCCCAGGCGTTTTCCACTCAATCTTGGGGCGCCATAATTGCTCCTTTTATTATTGGGTTGATCGCAGACCGATATTTTAATGCTGAACGGATTTTGGGCATTTTGCACCTAATAGGGGCATTTTTAATGTACCAAATGTATCAGACCACGGAATTCTCCGTGTTCTATCCATATGTTTTGGGCTATATGATCTTGTACATGCCGACTTTGGCATTGGTCAATTCCATTTCATTTAATCAAATGAAAGATCCTGCCAAGGAATTCTCGCCGATTAGGGTGTTTGGAACCATTGGCTGGATAGTTGCGGGATTGGTGATCAGTTATGTTTTTCTGTGGGATTCACCCGAGAGTTTGTCCGCAGGAATGCTGAAAAACACTTTTTTAATGGTAGCCATAGCATCGGCAATATTGGGGTTGTTCAGCTTTACCTTGCCCAAAACACCGCCAAGAGTGGACAAGACCGAAAAAGTCACCATAACCGATGTGTTGGGGCTCGATGCCTTGAAATTGTTGAAGGATAAAAACTTTTTGGTTTTCTTTATTGCCTCGGTATTGATTTGTATCCCATTGGCCTTTTACTATCAAAACGCCAATCCATTCCTCACCGAGATCGGATTGGACAATCCGACCGGAAAAATGACCATTGGGCAAGCTTCCGAAGTGCTTTTCATGCTATTATTGCCACTGTTCTTTACAAGATTTGGCTTTAAAAAGACCATATTGGTCGGAATGTTGGCCTGGACTGTACGTTATTTGCTCTTTGCATATGGCAATGCAGGCGATTTGGCATTTATGTTGATTTTGGGGATAGCACTACACGGAATTTGTTACGATTTTTTCTTCGTGTCCGGACAGATTTATACCGATACCAAAGCGGGGGAGAAATATAAAAGTGCAGCTCAAGGACTGATCACCTTGGCCACTTATGGAGTGGGGATGTTGATAGGGTTTTGGATAGCAGGAAAAATTACGGACTCCTATTTATTGGAAGACGGAAGCCATGTTTGGCAAAACATCTGGATTTACCCAGCAATATTTGCAGCCGTGGTATTTGTGCTGTTTGCGTTGGTATTTAAAAATGAAAAAGTAGAATATAAATCATAATAAAAAACATGCCTAAAAAAATAAGACTTGGAATTCTTGGTGGGGGCGGCGACTCCCTTATCGGAGTTTTGCACCGCGTAGCCTCTTTTATAAATGATAATTATGAAATTGTTGGGGCCGTATTTACCCCCGAACTGGAAGATAGTTTAGCGTTCGCAAAAGAGATAGATATTCCAACGAATCGAATTTATAAGGATTTCGACACCTTGGTGGAAGAGGAAATGAAACTGCCGGAAGACGAACGTATTCAGGTCTGTTCTATCCTCACTCCAAACTTTCTTCATTTTCCGATGGCAAAAAAACTGTTGGAAAATGGATTCAATGTCATTTGTGAAAAACCAATGACCACCAGCTATGAGGAGGCCAAAATATTGCAGGAAACCCTAAAAAAGGCAGGCACCGTATTTGCAGTCACCCATACCTATACAGGTTACCCAATGGTGCGTCAAATGCGGGAGATGATCAAGGGAGGGGTCATTGGAAAGATACATAAGGTCGATGCCCAATATTACCAAGGTTGGATGAACCCTATCATACATGACAAGGAAAAACGGGGCACTGTTTGGAGGCTCGACCCCAAAAAAGCAGGGATTAGTTCCTGTATGGGAGACATTGGAGTACATGCCTTTAATATGGTCGAGTACACCACCGGATTAAGGGTTAGATCTCTATTGTGCGATTTCAATTATTTGTACGACGATAACCAAATGGACATGGATGGAACCGCTTTGATACGAATGGATAAGAATGTAAAAGGCGTCATTAGGGCAAGTCAGGTGGCCACTGGGGAAGAAAATAACCTAACCATTGCCGTTTATGGTGAAAAAGGAGGTTTAAAATGGGGGCAGGAGAACCCTAACTACCTATATAAATTAAATGATCCAGAACCTTTGCAAGTATACAAGCCAGGACATGGGTATAATTCAGAACTCTCTTTGGGCGGCACAAAATTGCCACCAGGCCACCCAGAAGGAATTTTTGATGCCATGGCGAACATATATTTGGGCGTGGCCAAGGCAATTCGTGGAGAAGCCTATAACAACGGAGAATTTCCGACCATAATAGATGGTGTGCGTGGCCTAAATTTTATAGAAAACACCGTTGCTTCACACAAGAATGGAAATGTTTGGGTAGATATGGATTGATCCAGGACCCAAAATAATAGATATAATGGCTGTCCAATGGACGGCCATTATTTTTTATATAACATTTCAAATTGCTCGAACACAATGATCATGCTTTCCTTTGGAGTTGTGCCAAATTTGGCCAATTCGCGGGTGTAGTAGTCCCAATGGGTCTTTTTCCAATGTTCCAGACTTTTATCCCCTTCACCTTCCAAACGGGCGTGTTCTTCTCTAATACTAAAATAAGGGAGCAGTTTTACCCCAGTGGTGCGAATAATACATTTGGCATTCCCGTCCCAATCCGTAACCACATAAAAATCTCCGATTTTAGGTAAATTTTCGTTGCGGAGCTGTAAACCTTTTAAGGCATGTGAGGTGGCTCTTTTGGTTTCTTTGCAAACAAGATCTGCACAAGTATTGGCATCTTGTTCATTATCACAAAAATGTATCACTTTTGGAGCATCTTGGGAGGCAAACTCCAAATGGGCATCTAAAAAATCGCCCCATAAATTGCGGGCAGAAGCATTTTCCATATGTGGTTTTTATAAGCGGTAAGCTATTTTAATTGTATATGAATTCCTATATTTATGTTTTGCTACATGAGGTGTAAAAATAGCATAGTTTTTTTCTTAAATATAGAAGATAAATCCCAATTTGATTGGGATTTCCTAATTCCTTAAAATTAAATTCAATGAAGACAATCAAAGGACCAGCTGTGTTCTTGGCTCAATTTGTGGACAGTCAACCTCCTTTCAATACCTTGGATGGAATGTGCAAGTGGGCCTCCGACCTTGGTTACAAGGGCATTCAAATACCAACTTGGGAATCATTTCTTATAGATTTGGACCAAGCAGCAGAAAGTCAGGATTATTGCGATGAGCTCAAGGGAAAAATTAATTCCTACGGATTGGAGATCACCGAACTTTCCACCCACTTGCAGGGACAATTGGTGGCTGTTCATCCTGCATACGATATTATGTTCGATAATTTTGCTCCCAAGGAACTGCACGGAAAACCGAAAGAACGAACCAAATGGGCAGTTGAAACGGTTAAAAAAGCGGCAACAGCAAGCCGTAGGCTCGGACTTAACGTCCATGCCACTTTTTCGGGCTCATTGCTTTGGCATACCGCCCACCCGTGGCCACAGCGTCCTGCCGGATTGGTGGAAATGGGTTTTGAAGAGCTCGCCAATCGATGGAAGCCCATCCTCGATCATTTTGATGAAGAGGGCGTGGATGTCTGTTACGAGATTCATCCCGGAGAAGACCTTCACGATGGGGATACTTTTGAAAGATTTTTGGAAGCTACGGGAAACCATAAGCGCGTAAACATACTTTATGATCCAAGTCACTTTGTTTTGCAACAACTGGATTATATTGCGTATATCGATCATTATCATGAGTTCATCAAATCCTTTCACGTAAAGGATTCGGAATTTAACCCAACAGGTAAAAAGGGAGCATTTGGCGGTTTCAACGATTGGGGAGACAGAGCAGGGAGATACAGGTCCCTAGGGGATGGACAGATCGATTTTAAGACCATTTTCTCCAAACTTACCCAATATGGCTGCGATGTTTGGGCCGTTATGGAATGGGAATGCTGTATTAAAAGCCCGGAACAAGGAGCGCGCGAAGGCGCTAAATTTATTCAAGATCATATAATAGAGGCAACAACCAAAACCTTTGACGATTTTGCGGGAGCAGATGTGGATAAGGTAAAATTGAAAAAAATACTTGGACTATGAAAAGAGCATTGATGTTGGCATTACTGGCCATTGGCGTTGCCTGTAAAGAAAACCCAAAGGAAAATAAGGAAGAAAAAGAAGAAGTGATCGAGATTGTGAAAGAAGCCGAAGATGAGTGGGTTACGCTATTCGACGGAAGTTCATTCGAAGGCTGGCATTACTATAATGGCGGACCAGTTACCGAGCCATGGAAATTGGAAGATGGGGCCATGGTGTTCTACCCATCGGAAAACAGGGAAGAAGGAGCGTCTTTTAATCTGGTTAGTGATGCTGAGTTTACGGATTTTATTTTAACTATGGAATGGAAAATTGCCGAAGGAGGCAATAGTGGAATTTTTTGGGGTGTTTCAGAAGATGAAAAATACGCCCAGCCCTATTTAACAGGACCAGAAATACAAGTGTTGGACAATGAAAGACATCCTGATGCCCAAAATGGGGAAAATCGTATGGCAGGAGCTTTGTACGATATGGTTTCGCCTACCCAACATGTAACCAAGCCAGCCGGTGAATGGAATACGTTTGAATTAATGGTGAACCATAAGACCAATAAAGGACATGTAGTATTGAATGGAACAAAAATAGTGGAGTTTCCAGTGCATGGGCCGGATTGGGACAAAATGGTCGCATCCTCAAAATTTGCAGATTGGGAAGGTTTTGGCGCTTACAGGACTGGAAAAATCGGTTTACAAGATCATGGGGACAGGGTGTCCTATAAAAACATAAAGATCAAAGCATTATAATATGTATAAATTAAAAATTGTTCCATTGCTTTTGGCCATCTTGTTTAGTGGATGGACCTGGTCCCAGGACATAGAGCCAACCACTCCCGAGGAAACGGAGATATATGAACCAGTGCCGGCAAAGGTAATTCCGGGCAAAGCAGGAGCTCCTCCAAGTGATGCCATCGTACTTTTTGATGGGACATCTTTTAAAAATTGGATAAGTTCCAGGGATAGCACGGATGCCAAATGGCTCTTGAACGAAGATGGCAGCATGACCGTAAAGGACAAGACGGGAGATATTCAGACCAAACAAAATTTTGGGAGCATTCAGCTTCATATTGAGTGGAAATCCCCAGCAGAAGTGCAAATGGATGGACAAAACCGAGGTAATAGCGGTGTTTTCTTAAATGGAATCTATGAAGTTCAAGTATTGGACAACAATAACAACGACACCTATGTAAATGGTCAAGTGGGCTCCATTTATAAACAGCATGTACCCTTGGCCATGGCATCGGTCCCTTCTGGCGAATGGAACACCTACGATATAATTTATCATGCACCAGTGTTCGAAAAAGGACAAAAAATAAAATCAGGTACCATTACCGTTATCCACAATGGTGTGTTGATCCAGGACCATGTGGAGATCAAGGGCACAACGCCATATATTGGTTGGCCCAAGAATCCGCCACATGGCAAGGGACCTCTTAGGCTTCAGGACCATGGGGACAATAGCAGGGTGAGCTACCGTAATATTTGGGTCAGGGAACTGGAGTAGTTTCCAAGGGGCCAAAATTTAGAATCTTCAAAGGTCAAAATCTATTTTGGTTACCTTTGGCAAAATTTAATCATACGTATATGATTCAATCCATGACAGGCTTTGGGAAGCACGTAGTTCAGCTTCCTTCAAAAAAAATTACAATAGAGCTTAAATCGCTTAACAGCAAAAATCTGGATATTAATGCCAGGCTTCCACAATTTTATAGGGAAAAGGAGCTGGAATTACGTAAAATGATTGCCAGTGCCCTAAACAGGGGTAAAGTGGATTTTAACCTTTATGTGGAAATAACCGGTGAGGAGACTACGGCAGAAGTTAACAAGGGTGTGGTTAAAAAGTATATGGAGCAATTGGCCGCAATTGCCCAAGGAGATGACATTAAACTGTTGGAAATGGCGTTACGTATGCCCGATACCCTTAAAACCGATAAAGACGACATCGATGCCGAAGAGTACGAGGCCATTAAAAAAGCAATGGACGAGGCCCTATCCAAAATAGTGGAGTTCCGCAATGAGGAAGGCAAGGTTTTGGAGCAGGATTTTGTAGAGCGATTAAAAAAACTCAACGAACTTTTGGATGCTGTAAAAAGCATGGATCCAGATAGGTTGGCTACGATACGGGAACGTTTGGAGAAAGCTGTGGCCGACCTTAAGGTGGAATTGGATGCGAATAGATTTGAACAAGAACTCATCTATTATTTGGAAAAGTACGACATTACCGAAGAAAAGGTACGTTTGGCGAACCATTTAAAATATTTTGAAACCACCCTGAATTCCAAAGAATCCAATGGTAAAAAACTAGGGTTCATCTCACAAGAAATAGGAAGGGAAATCAATACCATAGGATCCAAGGCCAATTTTGCACCCATGCAACAATTGGTGGTCCAAATGAAGGACGAATTGGAAAAGATAAAAGAACAAATGCTCAATGTGCTATGACAGAAGGTGGTAAACTCATCATATTTTCGGCCCCATCGGGAAGTGGTAAAACTACCATTGTAAAACATTTGTTGAATCAGCCGGAACTCAACTTGGCCTTTTCCATTTCCGCAACCTCGCGCCCGCGCAGGGGCAAGGAAAAAAATGGGGTCAACTACTATTTTATGTCCGTTTCCCAATTTAAGCGACACATTAAGGATGGCGATTTTTTGGAATGGGAAGAAGTGTACCGCGACAATTTTTATGGGACTTTAAAAAGTGAAGTGGAACGTTTGTGGGCAGAAGGCAAAAATGTAATATTTGATATCGATGTTTCTGGCGGGCTAAGGATCAAAAAGAAATTTCCGGACAAGACCCTGGCTGTTTTTGTGAAGCCTCCCAGTGTAGATGAGCTAAAGATCAGACTTAAAAAGCGCAGCACGGAGAGTGACGATAAGATCAATATGAGAATTGCCAAAGCGTCGGTAGAATTGGCAACCGCCCCTCAGTTTGATAAGATTATTAAAAACTATGATCTGGATGTAGCTCTCGACGAAGCCCACAAATTGGTCGCCGATTTTGTTGGGGCCAAGAATCCCGATTCAAAATAAGATTGACGTATGAAACAGGTAGGGCTCTTTTTTGGAACCTTTAACCCGATACATATTGGTCATTTGATCATTGCCAACCATTTGGTGGAGTTTTCCGATTTGGATGAGGTTTGGTTTGTTATAACCCCGCAAAGTCCATTTAAGGTAAAGCAATCGCTTTTGGACAACAATCACCGGTTCCAAATGGTGTACGAAGCTGTACAGGATTATCCCAGGCTCAAACCCAGTACAATTGAGTTTGATTTGCCCCAGCCCAACTATACTTCCAATACCTTGGCCCATCTGGAAGACAAATATGGCCCGGATTATGCGTTTTCATTGATCATGGGCGAAGACAATCTAAAAAGTTTCCACAAATGGAAAAATTATGAAGCCATATTGGAGCAATACTCGATCCATGTTTACCCGCGCATTTCTACGGGCGAGATGGCCCATCAATTTGAGGATCACCCCAAAATCACCAAGGTCAGTGCGCCGATAATGGAAATATCGTCCACTTTTATTCGAAAGGCCCATAATCAAGGAAAAAATATTCGTCCAATGCTGCCCGAACCGGTGTGGAAATATATGGACGAGATGAACTTTTACAGATAAAAAAACACGAACTGTTTATTGTATTTTTTCCAGAGTGTCGGTTCCTAAATACTTATCGTCCTTGTTCATGTACCATGCCCTCGTTTTTGGCATTTTGATACTATTTACTTCCGCCAGGCCTTCTAAAAGAATGTACTCTCCGTCGTTTTTGGTTTCATCGTGAAAAAATTGATATACCTCCATGGCGTAAGTGGAAGGGTCAAAATAAAAGTACCAAGTGTCTTTGCCAACTTCGGCATCGTAAGTGGCCTTTAAAACAACATATTGTTTATTCTTGAAGGTTTTTTGTTGTACCACGGGATCTAGGTGGGTGCCTGGGTCGTTCAACTTCATGGGAAGGCCGTATAGGTAAGTGTAGTAATCCTTCATCATGGTTCCCCGTTCGCAGGTCAGGCGATACTTTTCGGCTTCTTCCTTGGTAAACTCTTTGCTCTCGTTAAATATGATTTCGCAGGACCCGTTTTTTAAAATATATGAGTAACGATCACCATCTTGGGTAACATCCAATACAAACTCCTGTTTGGGGAAATCCACGGAAATCACACTTGTGCGTTTAGGTCGCTCCGGAGTTTCCATAACTACTTTGAACGATGTTTTTAGGTTGGCCCAGTTACCATCTGGATCATGAAATGAAATGGCCTTTTCCAAAACTTCTTTTGCAGAAAGGGATTGTGAGTGCAATGGCGCAAGGCCCAATAGGCCAACTGCCATAAGAGAAAAGAAATATTTGATCATATCTTTACAATTTATAGATGTTGTAAGATACCGAATTTATTTCTTTGGTATAGTTGCTGGTTTTACGGAACTATCGTGCTCTGCATAATAGAGTTCCAGTAATTCCATCATAGAAGTGATCAGGTCCCTGCTTTCCAGCAACAAAGAAAAATATAGTGTGGTGTTCTTTGGGCTCGATTCTTCCGTCCTTGTTCGGGAAACCTGCCTATTTATCTTTTGCGAAACCATTTCATTGATCTCGTTTTTGGATTGAAGCACATCTCCAATTTGCTCAAAGGAGCGATCTACAAATGCTTTTTCCGTGCTGTTGAATATTTTTTCCAGATAATTATCTATCTCTTTGAGTTCCTTTATCTGGTTGTATTTTAATTTTTTGTGGTTGTTGTTAACGTGGTTGTAACTCACCTTGCCGATGTATTCGAGGGACTGTGACATATCCGTTAGAAGATCCATCACATTAATGTAAAAGTTACTCGCGCCCACATGCGCTTCATCCAGGTTTTTGATAAAGTAGAATGTATCGTTTCTAAGACCGTCTATTTCTGAAGAGAGTTTGTTACTTTGTTTTTTGTTCTTTTTCAAAAAGTCCAAATCATGTTTGGACAACCCTCGAATACAGTTCGAGTAAATACGGTTGCTGCGCTTTACAACGTTGGCAATATTGGTTGCACTTTCCTCTATAACTCCTTGGATGGAACTGCTTTCGGCACGTCTTAAACTATCTTCGGCCTTTATTTCTTTGGTCTTTTTGTTGTGCGAGATATAGTTGCGCAGTAAAATGACCGCTGCCAACATCAACATAATAACGAGCGAAACAAATTTTCCTATAAACAACAGGTAAGCGATTATCGCTGCGGCCGTAAATGCACTAAGGGCGGTAAAAAACCAACCACCGATAACGTTCAATACTCCGGCAACGCGATATACGGCACTTTCTGCACCCCATGCCCTATCAGCCAAGGATGTACCCATGGCCACCATAAAGGTAACATAGGTGGTGGACAAGGGCAATTTCATGGACGTGGCGATGGAAATAAGTACACTGGCCACCATTAGGTTGACCGAAGCCCTTACCAAATCGAATGCTGGCAGCTCCTGGGTTTTACTTTTTGGAACATAGGTTTGTGGCAATACAAACTGTTTGTCCAATTTAGATTGAAGAGATGGAGGAACAATTTTTGATACGTTTTCAAAAGCCACGATACTGAATTTCACTATTTGTCTAGACAGATAATTGGGCTGAAAACGTTCGTCGCCCTCATCTTGCCTGGCCAAGTCGACACTGGTTTTTACAACTCCTTTTGCTTTGGAGGAAAACCAGAGCGTAATTACCATTACAGCTCCGGATAACAACAATAGCATTGTTGGAGTCTGCACGGCAGAGGCTAGTCCGCGCATATTAAATTCCGTTGCAGTTATACCAGAAGCCTGCCAATCTTGGTACGATTGAAGTGCAGCAATAGGTACACCGATAAAATTTACCAAATCGTTGCCAGCAAAGGCCATTGCCAGGGCAAATGTTCCAAAACCTATTACGATGCGGTATATGTTCCATCTTAAAAAACTTGCCACGATGAACGATAAAATCGTCCAGAATGCAAAATTTCCGGCCAAGAAAGCAAGGGGCTGGGTTGCCACAAACTCAGAAATTGCTCCGTCAAAAAGGGCAGCGCTCTTCAGTCCTTTTACCAAAATAAAATATACAATGGCCGTAATCGCAAGGCCACCAAATATAGACTCTACCCACTTGGATTTGTTCTGAAATTTAAAAGAAATCAAGGCTCTCGATACAAACTGAACCAGGGCACCTATGGTAAATGCAATAAAAACGGAAAGGAGAATCCCAAAAATAATTTCCGCCGCCTTATCTGTGTTTATATATGTGGCCAGATCCGAAAACCCTCCTTGGGTATCGGCGATTTTTATCAAAGAGATGGCTACAGAGGCCCCCAAAAGCTCAAATACAATGGAAACGGTCGTAGATGTGGGCATTCCCAAGGTGTTGAAAAAATCCAATAGTAGAATGTCCGTAATCATTACGGCCATAAAAATGAACATGATTTCTTCGAAAACGAACTCACCGGGGTTAAATATCCCCTTTCGGGCCACTTCCATCATTCCACTGGAAGACATTGCGCCAAACGCTATACCAACACTGGCAACGATCATAATGGTCCTAAAAGATATCGCTTTGGACCCGATTGCCGAGTTCAAAAAGTTAACCGCATCGTTGCTTACGCCCACTACCAAATCGGTTATGGCCAATATGCCAAGGGCCACAACCATGAAAATGTAAATATTCTCTCCCATTCTTTAAGAAATATGGCAAAAATGCCATTATAATTCGGCAATGAGGTTAACAAAATGTTACCAAATACGCTCTTAAAAATATCAATATTTTTCCAGTGTAGGGCCTAGGTTCATCTTTTGATTTATCTTCGCTAACAAATAATGGACCAATGGATTGGGAGCAATTACTCTCTTTAAAACGATTCGGAGACAAAGGTAAAAGGCTTAGAAAGGAACAGAATGAGACCCGATTGGGGTTCGAGGTGGATTACGATCGGATTATTTTTTCGTCGGCTTTTAGAAGTTTACAGGATAAGACACAAGTGTTTCCGATGCCGATCGCCGTTGGTTCGCAAAAAAACTTTGTACATACCCGGCTTACACACAGTATGGAAGTTTCTGTTGTGGGAAGAAGTCTTGGCCGAAGTGCTGGACAGCAAATTTTGGCAAAGTATCCTTTTTTGACCGAAATCCACGGTTATCAATTTAATGATTTTGGTGCAATTGTTGCCGCAGCTGCCTTGGCCCACGATATAGGGAATCCGCCATTTGGGCATAGTGGGGAAAAAGCTATCGGCAATTATTTTAAACAGGGCAAAGGGAAGCAATTTCGAGATGTTCTTTCTGCAGAGGAGTACCAAGATCTTATCGATTTTGAGGGAAATGCCAATGGTTTTAAATTATTGACAGAGTCCAGGGACGGTGTGCCCGGGGGGCTTCGTTTGAGTTATGCGACTTTGGGTGCCTTTATTAAATACCCAAAAGGATCATTGCCCAAAAGACCGTCCAAGAACATCGTGGACAAAAAATTTGGATTTTTTCAATCGGAGAAAGCCTTTTTCCATGAACTTGTGCAAGAAATTGGCCTTTTGCCCAACCCTGACCACCCGGAGACAGGTTTTTTAAGGCACCCTTTGACTTATTTGGTAGAAGCGGCTGATGATATCTGCTATACCATAATCGATTTTGAAGATGGCATCAACTTAGGATTGATTCCGGAAGAGTATGCCCTGGAGTATCTTATCAATTTGGTGAAGGACAACATCAACACGAAGAAATATAATACAATGACCACCTCGAGCGACCGTTTGAGTTATTTAAGGGCTCTTGCGATAAGTACACTGATCGGGGACGCCGTGGATGTTTTTGTAAAAAATGAGGATAAAATATTGAACGGGGAGTTCAATGTATCATTGCTCGATAAAGGAAAATATACCGCTCAAGTTGCCGATATTATTAAATTGAGCGTCGAAAAAATCTATCAGTCCACAGAAGTGGTGGATAAAGAGTTGGCCGGGTATCGCATTATTTCCGATTTACTGGATACGTACACAACGGCTTTGATAAATGTTAAAGAGGGCCAGGATACGAATTATGACCGACTGCTCTTAACAAGTTTGCCCGAGAAATACCGCAATACGGATGCATCACTTTATAAAATCCTATTGGATACCAGCTGTTTTGTTGCAAGTTTGTCCGACAGTGCAGCGGTGCACATTCACGATAAGTTGACAGGCCGACATATTTAAAACGAATAGAGTAGGCCAACCCCAAGTAGTTGTTTAAACTGGATTCGGGGTATGCCCGGGTCTATTGTTGTGCCATCTTCGGCGATTTGTTCGTCGAATTTGATATCATCATCAAAAATAAGGTGGGTTCCAATGTTGGCATTGAGGTATTGGTTGACCTTAAGGTTAAAATTAAGTTCCCAGTCCACATCGATATTGCCAAAACTTCTTACATAATCCGTGTACAGGTTTAGGCGATGGTTCATTAAAACATTTTCCGCTATTTGTGTCTCCCATGTATTGGTGATCAAAAAACCAAGTTCCAAAAAAATGTGTTCTCCCTCTTCCACACCAAACGCCCCTTGGTTGGAAAGAGCTTCGTCCAGAACAAAAGTGGATTTCATGGTGGCGGGCGAAATATAAAGGTTGAATTTGTCCTGAGGCGGTATGTAGGATGTACCGACACCCACAAACAAGTAACCGGGGGACATAAATCTTGAAATAGGATTCTCTCGGTTCGGGTACTTATATCCGTTGGAGAATTGTGTTCTCATGTTTGCTTTTACCGAGTAGTACCAATTGGTTATGGTGTCCTTTCTAAAACTCAGGGTGGTGGACAAGCGGATTTGATCGTCTGTTTTTCGGAGTTTCCTGCCCTCTTGCGCATTGATGCCATAGCGCAGCTGGACCTCATTGTTCCAATCCAGATAACGGAACTTATAGTTCCGGGCAAAATCTGCACTTGCCAAGGCCGACACCGAGTTGTCCCCTCCGGCGTTCCAGTTCACAAAAGCAACTTCACTAATGTTAAGTCCAAATTTGTTCACTTTTTTCCAAAAAGAAGTTGGCTTGAACCGCTTGTACCAAATACTCAGAGGTTTTACCCGGTTCAGCACGGTTCTGGGGTCTGTTAGCTTAGCGTTTCTGGTCAGATATTTGAGCTTTACATCCTTTATGCGAACAACTTTAAAATTGGAGTCGGTACTGTCTGGCTCAAAGGCCTTTAAACGTGTGATCTGAGCATTGCAAGTAACAAAAACGGCAAGGAACAGGATTAAAAAACAATTTATTCGCATGGGTTTAAGGTTGATTGTATATAAGAATGTATGGCATCAAAATCTATACCAGCCAATTTATGGGTTTCGGGAATGGTTCCATGATCGATAAAAGAATCCGGAATGCCGAAAATCTTAATTGATCCTGTATACTTTTCTTCATTGGCAATTTCCAGCACAGCAGAACCAAAGCCGCCAATTTTGACACCATTTTCTAGGGTAATTATGTGTTCATGGTTTTCAAAAATATGTTGTAGCAATGGTTTGTCCAATGGTTTGATAAAGCGCATATCGTAATGTCCGATCTCTTCCGGTTTCCCTGATTTTTTGATTAGTTCGGAAACTTGGTTCCCAATATGGCCCACGCTAAGTATTGCCATTTTGGTGCCCTTCTTTAGTTGTTTGCCAGTACCGATTTTTATGGATTTCATTGGGTTTTTCCAATCGATGATGGCTCCTCGCCCCCTGGGGTACCTTATTGCAATGGGAAGCTCCAGCCCTTGTTGTGCAGTGTACATAATATCCCGTAGCTCGTGCTCGTTGAGCGGTGCAAAAATAACAAGGTTCGGGATGCAGCGTAAATATGCAATATCAAAAACACCATGATGGGTAGGTCCATCCTGGCCTACCAAGCCTGCTCGGTCCAGGCAAAAAACCACCGGAAGTTTTTGAAGGGCTACATCGTGGATCACTTGATCATAGGCCCGTTGTAAAAAAGTAGAGTAAATATTGCAGAACGGGATCAACCCTTGGGTTGCCATACCGGCCGCCAAGGTAACAGCATGTTGTTCGGCAATACCCACATCAAAAGCTCGGTCGGGTATTTGGTCCATCATAAACTTTAGGGAACTCCCACTGGGCATAGCAGGGGTAATTCCAACTATTTTGCTGTTCTTTTGGGCCAATTCCACAATAGTGTGACCAAACACATCTTGATATTTTGGAGGTTGAATTACCTCAGGTTTTTTGATGCGTTCCCCTGTTATTTTATTAAACTTGCCAGGGGCATGGTAGACCACCTGATCTTCTTCTGCCTTTTTTAGGCCTTTTCCTTTGGTTGTGATGATGTGGAGCAACTTTGGGCCATCTACATGCTTTAGTCTTTCCAGTTCTTCAACAAGTTTTTGCAAATCGTGTCCATCCACAGGGCCGGAATAGTTGAGGTTGAGGCACTCAAAAATGTTCTCGTCCTTTGCCTTTCCTGCCTTAACATTGGTAAGGTATTTTTTTAGGGCCCCAACACTGGGGTCTATGCCGATAGCATTGTCATTGAGAACGATCAATGCATTTACATCGGTCACCCCGAGATGGTTTAAACCTTCAAAAGCCATTCCGCTGGCTATGGATGCATCGCCGACCACCGCAATGTGCTGTTTCTTTGTATGTCCTTGTATTTTTGATGCCATGGCCATGCCTAAAATGGCAGATATGGCCGTGGAACTATGGCCTGTTCCAAAATCATCAAATTCACTTTCGCTCCGTTTTGGAAAACCGCTAATACCACCAAGTTGGCGGTTGGTATCGAATAACTTTTTTCTGCCCGTTAGGATTTTATGTCCGTATGCTTGGTGTCCAACGTCCCAGATCAGTTTATCCTGAGGGGTGTTGAACACATAGTGCAGTGCAATGGTAAGTTCCACTACACCCAAACTTGCCCCCAAATGCCCTTCCTTTGTAGATACAATGTCAATAATAAACTCCCTCAATTCCTGCGCGAGTTTAGGCAGCTCTTCCAAAGCTAACTTTTTGAGATCTGCAGAGGAATCGATATGTGATAGTAATGTTTCCAAAGAATAAAAAACAAAAGTATCGATTATCCCTAAAATTATTTTATGTGTAGCTTAGCAATCTATTGAAAATGACTTAAAATTTCGTGGAAAATCCGTTTGACGATACTTATTTTATGAAGAAAGCCATGCAAGAGGCCGAGATTGCCTTTGAAAATGGCGAAGTACCGGTAGGAGCAGTAGTGGTAATCGAGAATAGAATTATTGGAAGGGCGCACAACCTTACGGAACGCTTAAAGGATGTTACAGCGCATGCCGAGATGCAGGCCATAACCGCAGCTTCCAATTTTTTGGGCGGCAAGTATTTACATGGCTGCACGCTTTATGTTACTTTGGAACCATGCCAAATGTGCGCGGGAGCACTGTATTGGAGCCAAATATCCAAGGTTGTTTACGGAGCTCCGGATCTAGAGCGCGGATATAGTGTAATGGGCGGCAACCTGCATCCCAAAACTGCTGTGTCAGGGGGTGTGTTGGAGAAAGAGTCGGCAGAACTTCTAAAGCGTTTTTTTATACAGCGGAGAAATTTGAACTGATGAAAAAACCCGGCATCGCCGGGTTTTACATTCTAATCAAAATAAAATATTGTTATCCGATTACCTGCACTTGTGCTGCAACCACTCCTTTTCTTCCTTCTTCTTCGATGTATTCTACTTTGTCGCCTTCGTTCAGTTCCACTCCGTTCAATGCTGTAACATGAACAAAGATGTCTTTTCCTGTGTCGTCGTTTGTAATGAACCCATAACCTTTGGATTCATTGAAAAATTTTACTGTACCAGTCATTAAATAAAAATAAAATGTTAAAACACGAAAGTAACTTTTTTTATGAGTGAATGGGTAAAAAGAACTTTAAATGTTTAGAAAATTATTGATTTTCAGATGATTTGCGCTCTTTTTCTTGCATTTTCTTAATATTTTCTTTGGTGAGCATGTAATCTTGCATGTTTTTCCCCTTACTCTCTTTAAAAAGGAATAGGGGCATGGCCACCAAAAAGAGCCCAACGGTACCTCCACCTATATACTTTGCCGCTTGTGGATGTCCTTCTTCGAGGGAAAGACCGAAGGCAATTGAACCCAAAGAGGCCAACATGATCAAAAAAATAATGTGTTTTAACTTGATTTTCATTGTGAATAATTGATCAATTTTCTGCGATACGCCGTCAATAGTTTGGATTTTGAGATAAAACCTTCGTATCTACCATTTTTAATGACAGGAAGGTTCCATGCGCCACTTAGCTGAAATTTTTGCATAACCTGTTTCATACTGTCCGTTTCGTAAAAGATAACCTCTGGCGGGGCATGCATCAAATTTTTAACAAAAACGGTGTCGTACATCTCGGTGTCGAACATCATTGGACGGATATCGTCCAAGACTATGATTCCGATCAATTTTCTATCATCGTTCAATACTGGAAACAAGTTTCTTTTGGATTTGGACACCGATTGATACAACATTTCTCCCAACGACATTTCTGCATGTACGGGCCTAAAGTTTTTTTCGATCACATTGTCCATTTCCATAAGTCCGAGAACCATCTGATCTTTATTGTGTGACAACAGCGCTCCTATCTTGGCCAATTCTTTGGTGTAAATGGTGTAATCCAGTGCGTTTTTTGTGATCAAGTAAGATATGGCCGCCGTAATCATCAGGGGAACAAAGAGCTGGTATCCCCCGGTTATTTCGGCGATAAGGAAAATGGCGGTCAATGGAGCATGGATTACACCGGAAATAAGACCTGCCATTCCAATTAGGGTAAAATTGCTTTCCGATACAGAAAAGCCCAAACCTAAATTATTGATTACTTTGGCTACGGCATTGCCCAAAGCACTTCCCATTACCATTGTAGGAATAAAAACTCCTCCCGCACCCCCTGCTGCTATGGTAGTGGTCATGGCTATGGCCTTAAAAATGGTTATCCCAAAAAGCAGGGCTATTACGACCCAAATATTTTGGGTAAATCCATCAAAAGGAGTAGTGCCCAGGGCTTTTTGGTGATTGCCGTCCAACAGGTTGTTAATAAATCCAAAACCCTCGCCATAGAGCGGGGGGATGGCGTAAAGCATGACCCCAATAGCCACTCCACCGACCAAGAGCTTGTATTTTGGACTTTTCAATTTTTTAAAAAGGGATAGAATGGCAAAGTACATTTTGGTGAAATATATGGAGGCCACACCCGTGCCAACCCCTAAAAGAACATAAAATGCCGTATCGTTTAGTTCAAAACCTTCGGAAAGGGAGAAATTGAACAAGACTTCGTTACCTAAAAAGAAATAGGAGGTCAATACCCCAGAAATCGATGCTAATAGCAAAGGCAACATGGACATCATGGTCAAATCCAAAGTGAAGATTTCCACGGCAAAAATGATGGCGGCAATAGGTGATTGAAAAATTGAGGCAATGGCCCCTGCCGAAGCGCATGCTACCAAAAGTGTTCGGGTCTTGGCATCTATGTGAAACAATCGGCTCAAATTGGAACTTACCGCAGACCCAGATTTTACGGCCGGTCCCAACAAACCCACGGACCCACCAAAACCAACGGTAAGCGGTGCGGTGATCAAAGGAGTGTAAATGTCCTTGATCCCAAGTAGTCCCTTTTTCTTGGAAAGTGAAAAAATAATGGAGGAAACAGCATGCTGTAACGGCTCTTTATGTACAAACTTTACATAGAGGTAGACCAAGGTCAAGCCAATTATAGGAAGGATAAAATACAACTGATTTTCTGATGAGACAATCCCTTTTTCTAAGAGCGATTCTATAAAGTAGGTGGAGTTTTTTACGGTTACCGCTACCAGTCCGGCCAAAAAACCTACGATCAGGCTCATTATTTGAATGAAGGTCCTGTTGGAGATATTTCTATATCGCCATTTAAGAAATTTGGTATACAGTTTTTTGTTGCTGTAGGGCATTGAGGTATATAATACTATTAAAAGTATTAAAAAATCCCGCTCATGGAACGGGATTTTGATTTATCATAGGTCCAATTTTAAATGGAGTTCTTTTAATTGCTCGTCATCTATGTTTGCTGGCGCATCGATCATTACATCCCGTCCACTGTTGTTTTTGGGGAAAGCAATAAAATCGCGAATGGTTTCTTGGCCACCCAGAATAGCTACCAATCTGTCAAGGCCAAATGCGATACCTCCATGGGGTGGAGCTCCATATTGAAAGGCATCCATTAAGAACCCAAATTGTGCTTTGGCTTCTTCTTGGGTAAAGCCCAAGTGTTTGAACATGGTTGCCTGTATTTCTTTGTCATAGATCCGAATGGAACCACCACCTATTTCGTTTCCGTTCAGCACCAAATCATAAGCATTGGCTTTTACTTCGCCCGGATTTGTTTCCAATAGTTCCAATTGTCCGGGTTTTGGAGAGGTAAATGGGTGGTGCATGGCGTGGTAGTCCCCAGTTTCTTTATCCAATTCCAATAACGGAAAATCTATTACCCACAATGGAGCGAACTCATCTGGTTTTCTTAGTCCCAATCGTTCGGCGAGCTCCATTCGCAATGCGCTCAATTGAGCTCGGGTTTCGTTGGTGTTGCCAGATAGCACACAGATAAGGTCTCCTGGTTTTGCTCCGGTCGTTTGGGCCCAATTGGCAAGATCGTCTTGGTCATAGAACTTGTCCACGGATGATTTGTAGGTGCCATCATCATTACATTTAACGTAGACCATTCCTTTAGCGCCTACCTGTGGGCGCTTGACCCAATCAATTAGCCCGTCTATTTCTTTTCGGGTATAGGAAGCAGCTCCCGGAACGGCGATACCAACCACCAGTTCTGCGGAATTGAATACATTAAAATCCTTATGTTGTGCCACTTTGTTCAGTTCTCCGAACTGCATGCCAAATCGAATGTCGGGTTTGTCGTTACCATATAATCGCATGGCATCGTCATAGGAAATGCGAGGAAACTCATCTACTTCTACACCCTTGATCTCTTTTAAAAGATGTTTCGTTAGTCCTTCAAAAGTATTCAGGATATCTTCTTGTTCCACAAATGCCATTTCACAGTCTATTTGTGTGAACTCAGGCTGACGGTCGGCACGGAGATCTTCGTCCCTAAAACATTTTACAATCTGAAAATACTTGTCCATTCCCCCGACCATGAGCAACTGCTTAAATGTTTGTGGGGATTGAGGCAGGGCGTAGAATTGTCCTTCATTCATACGGCTGGGCACCAAAAAATCCCTGGCGCCTTCTGGGGTGGACTTGATCAAATATGGGGTTTCAATGTCGATAAAACCTTGGTCGGAAAGGTATTTTCGAACTTCCATGGAAACCTTATGCCTAAAAATAAGTTTGTTCTTTACCGGGTTTCTACGAATATCCAAGTATCGGTATTTCATTCGGATGTCCTCTCCGCCATCGGTCTCATCTTCAATGGTAAATGGAGGGAGTAGGGAATGGTTCAGCACGGTAAGTTCGGTGACAAGCACTTCAATTTCACCTGTGGGAATATTGGGGTTTTTTGAGGCACGTTCGATTACCTCGCCCTTTGCTTGGATTACGGTTTCACGACCCAGCTCGCGGGCTTGTTCCAAAAGTGTATTGGACGAACGTTCTTCATCAAAAACCAATTGGGTGATACCATATCTATCACGAAGATCTACCCAAGCAACAAAGCCTTTGTCGCGTACTTTGTGGACCCAACCGCTTAAAATTACTTCTGAACCTATATCCGATGCCCTTAATGCACCACAAGTATTACTTCTGTACATGTTACCTAGTATAAGAGCGCAAATTTAATAGTAATGTGCGTATTTTAAAGGGGATATGTGGATTTTCTGATGGAAGTATTTTTTTGGACCCAAATAGAGCTGACCAGATCAATTTTACGTAACATTAAATTAACATTAGAATAGATTCTTGAGTAATATTAAGGGGATTAAAGGTTAAAATGTTCGATAATCAGGGGTGTTACCCGTAATTGACGATATCGTAAAACACTGAAATACAGATAATAAAGACTTTAAAGTTAATTTAATGTAAACAAAAAGTTATGTAAAAGTGTATTTAAAGTAAAATTTAAGTAACTTTGTATCGTTATCATTAAGTACTAACAATATTAAAATCCCATAAAATATGAAAAAAGCAGTATTATTTTTGGCGGTGATGTTTGCGGTTAGCGTATCGGCTCAAGATACAAAGCCGACCTTTGAAAAAATGGGAAAAATGGTGAAAGCCACTTATTTTCATGACAATGGCGAAATTGCCCAGACCGGTTATATGTTGAACGGAAAGTTACATGGTGATTGGGTAATGTTCAATGTTCAAGGTAAAAAAATTGCCACCGGCCAATACGAAAACGGACAAAAGACCGGAAAATGGTTTTTTTGGCAGAACGATGTGTTAAGTGAGGTCGATTTTACGGACAATCGTATTGCCCAAGTAAAGAATTGGAGCCAAGGCGATGCCGTTACGGTCAACCAATAATTTAAAATCAGTGTTTAAAAAAAGCGGCGGCCAAATTTGGCCGCCGCTTTTTTATTGTATCTCTTTAAGTTTGCTCGGGAATTGGTGTTTGTTTACGATCTTGTTTTTTTAATCTGCCGTTTCGAATTTTGATCTTAAGTTTGTAGACCAAACTGAACAGGATAGGCACCACTACCAATGTTAAGAAGGTAGCTACCAACAGACCGTAAATTACCGTCCATGCCAAAGGTCCCCAGAATATTACATTGTCCCCACCAAAATATATGTTGGGATTGAACTCGCTCATTAAGGTAAAAAAGTTAATGTTGAATCCTGTGGCCAATGGTATTAGACCTAAAATTGTGGTGATGGCCGTAAGTAATACAGGTCTAAGCCTTGCTTTTCCGCCTTTGATCACCGCTTCCATTAAATCTTCGGACTCCAATAAATCTTCTTCTTCAAGTCCCAGCTTTACTTTTCTTCTGTCGATCAACAGTTGGGTGTAGTCCAACAGCACCACACCGTTATTCACTACAATACCCGCAAGGGAGATAATCCCCATCATGGTCATCATAATAACAAATGCGCTGCCTGTGGCAACAATTCCACCAAAAACCCCGATCAAGCTTAGGAATATCGCCAACATAATAATACCTGGCTTGCTTATGGAGTTGAACTGGAAAATCAGAATAAAAAAGATAAGTCCAAGACCGGTGAAAAATGCACCCATTAAAAAAGCCATCTGCTTGTTTTGTTCCTCGATCTGTCCGGTATAATCTATTTTGATATCACTTGGAAGATTCTCAAAATCGTTCATTTCCTCTTGTATTTTTCCAACAATCGCCCCCGCATCCGTATACCCCGATGCCAAAGCCGAGTACACGGTAACCACGCGTTTTACATCGCGGTGCTTAATGGCACTGAACCCGGTGCTATTGGTTTGTTTGGTGACCGCTGAAATAGGAACCTCCTTGATCTGCCCGCTGGAAGGGTCTCTAAAAGTTATTCGTTGGTTGAACAGGGCACTGGTGTTGTACCTGTCATCTTTGTTGAACCGCACATAAATATCATAATCCTCGCCCCCTTCTTTATAGATTCCTGCCTTGGAACCAAAAATGGAGCTTCGCAGTTGTTGGCCCACCTGCCCGGTGGCAACCCCTAACTCACCTGCTTTTTTGCGGTCCACTTGAACCAAAAGGGAAGGTTTGGATTTGTTAACGTCGATTTTTAATTCATCTATACCCGGAATATTTCGAGAGTTGATAAAGTTTCGCATGCGTTCCGCTGTGGTGATCAGCTCCGTATAATCCTCACCTTCCAATTCTATGTTGATGGGATAACCTACTGGAGGTCCTACCGCATCCTTTTCTACAGAAATGGCAACACCAGGATAAACATCTTTTAGCGCTGTCTGCACTTTTTTGAGCAACTCCTCACTATCTGCTCCTTCACGGTACTTAAATTCTCGGAATGTAGCGGTAATTTTACCCCTGTTAGGCATTTCGGCACTGGAACCACCATCGGTTTGTGGGTTACCGGCGCCTTCCCCTACTTGAGATACCGCACTTTCGGTCATAAAATTATAATCACCGTTCATGTAGGCTTCCGACTGGATTATATCGTACACCTTGCCCTCAATGTCTTTGGTGATCTTATTGGTTTTTTCGATATCTGTACCTTCCGGGTATTCGATATACACAATAATTTGATTGGGCTTGTTGTCGGGAAAGAATTCTACTTTGGTCCGTTGGCTTCCTACCGATGCGCCAAATCCTGCAAACGCTATCAAAAGCAATACAAAAGTGATGATCGAAATAAAGATAGGTTTTCTCCCAGATAAGGCATACCGTAAGGTTTTTTCGTACATTCTTTCCCAATTGGGCAGGATCTTATTCTGAAAAGTATTGGCCCAATTTCTAAGAAACAGGCGATAGATCCAGAGCATAATGGCGGTTACCACCATTAAAGTCCCCAATGATCGATATGCTCCTCCAAAAATAATGATGAGTATTCCGATCACCGAGATGATAGAAGTGATCCGAATGATCTGCTTTAATGGCATTTCCTTGTCTTCGGTGGTCATGTATCGGGATACCAATACCGAGTTGAAGAAGATGGCCACAAAAAGGGATGAACCTAAAACCACGGAAAGCGTTATGGGGAAATATTTCATAAACTGCCCCATGATCCCTGGCCATAGACCGAGCGGAACAAATGCCGCTACTGTGGTCAATGTGGATATAATAATGGGAAAAGCGATCTCGCCTATTCCTTTTTTCGCCGCTTCTATCCGAGGCATTTTTTCCTCATCCATGAGTCGGTAAATGTTCTCTACGACCACAATACCGTTGTCCACCAACATACCTAGTCCCATGATCAAACCAAAAAGGATCATGGTGTTCATGGTATACCCCATTACATCCAGGATCATTAGCGACATAAACATGGACATTGGGATGGCAAAACCTACGAACAGGGCATTTTTAAATCCTAAGAAGAACATCAATACCGTTACCACCAATATGATCCCGAAGATGATGTTGTTCACCAAATCATCCACCTGACCAATGGTCTTGGAGGACTGGTCGTTGGCGATGGTAACTTTAAGGTCTTGTGGAAATTCGTTTTCTATGGCATCCTCTACAATTACTTTGATCTGGTCAACCGCGGCCACCATGTTTTTTCCGGAACGTTTTTTTACATCTAGCATTACCACGGGTTCGCCAAATTCACGTGCGTAGGTTGTTTTATCCTCTTCTTTAAACGAAATTTTGGCAATGTCCTTTAGGTAAATGGGGTTTCCATTTTCCGATTTTACCACAAAGTCCCGTAGGTCCTGGGGTTTGTCTATTTCTCCTACAATTCTGATGGTTCGGCGTTGTCCACTGGCAATTAGGTTACCTGCGGATGTGGTTAGGTTTTCGTTGTTGATGCTATTGATCACATCGTTAAAGCTCACTTTTGCCGCCATCATTTTATAGATGTCCACGGCAACCTCCACCTCTTTTTCTTGGGCACCTCGAATATCTACTTGTTTGATTTCTTGGAGACCTTCTATCTCATCTTCCAGATATTCCCCATACTCCTTTAGTTTTTCAATGGGGTAATCTCCGGAGATGTTGATGTTAAGGATGGGCATTTCTTCGGAAAGACTAAGATCGAATACGTTTGGCTCGACCTTGGCACCGTTAAATGTGGGCCAATCTTCGCCAGCGGTCTTGGAATCTACTTCGTCTTTTACCTTTTGCAGGGCAGCTTCTACGGAGATGTTCTCATCAAACTCAACAATGATCATGGAATAATCCTCCTGCGATGTAGAGGTGATTTCCACTAGATTGCTTACGGTCTTGAGCTCGTCCTCCAAAGGATCCGTAATCAGTTTTTCGATATCCTCTGCGGTGTTGCCCGGGTAAATGGAACTAATGTAAATCTTGGTTTCCTTTACTTCGGGGAAACTTTCCCTGGGCATACTAAAGTATGCCATACCGCCCAGAATAAGGATAACCAAAATTAGCACATACATTGTGGTCTGGTTATCTATGGCCCATGACGACAGCCCAAATTCCTTGTCTACGCTTTTCTTTTGTTTGCTCATAGTCTGTACTTTGGCTGTCTAGCTATTTTTTATATTCACTTGTTGCCCTTCTTTTACGCTTCTGGCACCTTCGTCTATTATCGAATCACCTTCGTTGATGCCGGAGAGTACTTCTACGTAATCGCCTTGTGTTTTTCCTGTTTTTATGACCACTTTTTTGGCCACTGGATTATTCTCAACGGAATCCGCGGCTACCAACAACACATATTGTTCTCCATCCGCATTTTCGGATAATATACTTTGTGGGATCAAAATGGCATTTTCGCTGGTATAATCGTTGATCATTACACGTGCGGTAAGGTTCGGTTTTATTTTGCCATCGTGACTTGGCACGGGGATTTCTGCGGTAAACGAACGGTTGCTGGGGTTTATAAAATTACCGGTCTGTCTAATTTTTGTGTTAACGCTATCGCCCAGTACCGGGAAATATACTTTTACATCTTTTCCTGGGGTTACGTTTTGCAAATGGCTTTCCGGTACTTCAACTTCGATGTACATATTGGATAGATTTACTATGCGGAATACCTCGGAACCTGGACCTGGGCTTACCACTGTGCCCTGATCTTTGATCACGTCGTCTATAATTCCTGTAAAAGGGGCCCGTATACTGGATTTGCCGACCTGACTTTCCATTTGTTTTACGGCACTTTGTTGCGCTTCGTAATTGGTTTTTGCCTGTAGGTATTGTATTTCGGAACCAATGTTCTGTTCCCACAGTCTTTTTTGGCGTTCAAAAGTGGTTTTGCTCAATTCGGCCTGTGTTCTAAGTTGTGCCAATTGGCTGGATAAGCCTCCATCATCAATAGTGGCCAATAGCTGTCCCTTGGTTACTTTTTGTCCTTCCTTTACATACACTTTGTTCAGTGTTCCGGACATTTCTGGATAAATAAGTACATTTTGCTTGGTCATTACATCTCCTTGTAATTCCAGGTAATGATCAAACCTTTGAGGATGTACTTCTATGGTGGTCACCAATGGTAACTTGGCAGAACCATCCAACAGTGCAATGGCGGAATCCAAGGATTTTAATTGGCTCTCCAACGCTTTCTTTTCTATTGAAATTTCGGCATGCTTGGCACGGATTACCTCAACATCTTGGCTGCTAAGTGCTTTCTCCAAAGATTTGTTGCCATTGCCCCCGCATGAAGCCAAAACCGCTGCGGTTAGTGTTATATATATTGCTTTTTTCATGATGGAATGGTTTTCTTTATTATTTGTTTATGATGTTTTCCAATTCGGTCTTTTTGTTGATTACATCGACCATGGATTGCAAATACTCCTGTTGGCTGGAATATAATTGTGTCTGCGCCTGTCTCAGTTCAAAACTGGTGGCCAATCCTTCGGAATATTTTATTTGATTTTTTTTCTCGATACGCTCGGCCAGTTCCAGGTTGTCCTTGGAGGTGCCATATTGCTCTATGGCAAGGATATAATCACTTTTGGCACTTTCCAATTGTAGACGTATCTGTGCTTGAGCTTCTGTAAATTGTGTTT
Organism: Flagellimonas sp. ABD4_174; assembly: GCF_056160185.1. NCBI lineage: Bacteria > Pseudomonadati > Bacteroidota > Flavobacteriia > Flavobacteriales > Flavobacteriaceae > Flagellimonas > Flagellimonas sp. ABD4_174. Next base: position 194,378 of record NZ_JBSWWP010000001.1, on the reverse strand, counting down.
TGGCCTTGTCCAAGGCAATTTTGGCACGCTGTGTGCCCGCACTTCTTTTAAAAGAACTAAAAATGGGAATATTGAGGTCTATCCCTAAAATGGATGATCCGAACCATTGCTGCCCGCTATTTAAAAAATTAAAACTATCGCTAAAAGAGTTTCCGCCATAGTTTACAAAGGCGTTCAATGTGGGCAAGGCATAACTTTTAGCCAATTTTAGCTCCAACTCTCTTTGTTCGTTAAGGTTCTGTGCCATTTTGTAATCTACATTGTTTTCTATATCGAATGGGGTATCGATCAGGGCAAGGTCAATTTGTTTTTGGGTAAGGTCGTCCAAATTCTCGCTCAGTATGGTTGGGGTATCTATCGGGAGTCCCAATACAAGGTTGAGCATTTGGAGTGTTATCTTCTCCATTCGACGGGCATTTTTGAGTTGATTGTCCACGGTGGATAGTGTAATCTGCAATTGATCCACACTTTCTTCGTCACCAAGACCATTTTCATAAATACGTTTGGTTTCGTAGAGGTTTTCCTCCAATGTGGCTTTGTTCCTTTCGGAGATCAATACACTTTCTTGTGCCAATAGAACGTTGCCATAGGCCTCTACTACCGACTTCCTTACTTCCAGTTCGGTTTTCTCCTTGTTGTTCTGGCTATACTCCAAAAATGTTTTGGTGGCTTGTACTCCTACGATGTATGATCCGTCAAAAATTTGCTGTGTCAAGGTAGCTGTTGCCGACATGGATTGTGCCTGACCAAACACCACTTCTTGAAATGTGCCGGGTTCTCCACCAAAAAACTCGGCGGGAATCTGTGATACGGGTTGTTTTAACTGGTTCTGATAGCTAACGGCACCATTGATCTGGGGAAGTCCTGTAGCAATGGTTTCCCATTTTTGTTTTTGCGCATCCAGGACATCTCTTTCGGCATTCTGGGCACTGTAGTTATGCTCCAATGCATGTGCAATGGCCTGATCCAGGCTAAAGCTTGGCGGTGCATCTTGAGCAGATGCCAGCCAAGACATTATAAATAACAGGCTGAATAACGTTTTTCGCATTTATTCTTTGTTTGAATTGATGATTGAATTGAGTATTTTTCTTCCCTCGGGGGTTACAATGCCCCTTAAGTGATATTCTAAATAGAGATCTAGTATTTCGGCTTTACTAAATATTTCTGTGGGAAACATGCTGTTGTCCTTGATACTGGTAATGCCCATAAAGTAAATTCTGGAAACAAATTCCACGTTAAGGTTGTCTCTATAAATGCCCAGTTCCATGCCACGTTTCACATTGTCGGCTACACAGCGATGGGTGCTTTCGAATTGGATTTCTTTAAGGGCCGAGTGTATTTTTGGGTAATATTTTTGGAGCTGGTACAATGGTGATGATTTTTCATCTTTTAAATGGGTCATTACAAACCTCTTGATCTCATACAGCTCCTCAATAGGGTTCTTTTGTAAGCTCACGATATCGTCTATGCCACAGACAATAAAATCGGACATGGCCATTGCGGTTTGTTGTACCAGATCGGTTTTGTTTTTGTAATGGGAATAGATCGTTTTTTTGGAAATGCCCATTTCGTGCGCCAAATCGTCCATGGTAACGCTCTTAAACCCTAGGTTTAAGAACATTTCGGTCGCTTTCTGAATTATTTTTTCCCTCATAATCAGGGGCAAAGTTAAACACGGAAACTTTAAAAACAAAAAAAGTTTCCTTGGTTTTACAATTATTTAACGATGGATTGTCTATTTGTTATAATCGGGGTCCTTGCTGGCAATAACCAATGGGCTCAGTTGCGTATTCTTTTTGGAGCTGTCGCTAGAAACATGTCCCAGTCTCCAAAAAAAAGGGCTAAAACGTAACACGTATTTTTTCTTTTCCTTACTCTTCTTTTGTTGTACCATGATTTTCGTTTTTGATTTTTTCTACATAGGCTTTAAAAGCTTCTTCGCCTTCTTCTCTCCAGTATTGATCGTAATGCTTCCATTCATCAAAATCCCTTCTCCATGTTGCACATTTATGCGAAGACCTTAATTTCTTTTTATGGGAGGATTTGCCTTTGCCTTTGCTGCCTCCACCTCCAAAGCCGAACAGAAGTTTAGCCAACACAAAAATGCCCAACGCTTGCCAGTAGGTTACTGTTCCCGTGCCGAACAGGTCGGGCATAAGCCAGTTCCATAAAAGCATTAATACATAATTGGCCAAAAGGAAGAGGATTCCTCCAAGAACGATTATTGCCAAAATCTTCACTCCTTTTTTGACATATTTTTCCACCTTTTTTTCTACTTGTTTTTCAAACACTTGATTAGTTTCCATATTCAGGTTCTTTTATTTTTTCTAATTTTTTTGATAGCTCCGACATGGCCCTGTGCCTTCTGGACATTAAAGTGCCTGCCGGTATTCCGGTTCTTTCTGCAATCTGTTTATAATTGTATCCTTCAAAATCTATGGCGATCACAATGTCGCGGTACACGGGTTTAAGGTCTTCCACGGCCTTTTTTAGGGCCTGCTCCATTTCTGTGGAATAACTATTGTCCGCATCTCCGTAGAAAAACTCCGCAAATTCCCTCCATTGCCTGTCGATTTCTTCGCTGGGGAGTTTTTTCTCTTTTTTACCTCGCATAATATCAATGATCCTGTTCCGTATAGCATTGTAAACAAACCCGCCCACATTGGTTATGGGAATGGCATCCTCGGGCCGGGAAAATATCCGTAGGGCAACATCTTGTACAATATCTTCTGCGTCCTGTTCCGATGTATCCCTGATCTTGGATTTTACATAAGACCGCAACGAACCATACTCCTCGTTAAAAAAGGTGGTCAAATTGTTATGGTTGTCGTTTTTGGCTGCCATTCGGTCAAATCAGGTTGCGCTACATCTATAGAGACGATGAAAAAATTTTCTATTGCAGTATTTCTATATTTTTTTAAATCCTGTTTATGTCAAATGCGTTTACCCTAAACCGGATTTTGGGTTGGGCCTTTGGCCAAAATCAATTTTTTGAGCGTATTTTTGGCCCCATGTCAGATATCAATATCATTAGTAAGTATAGAGAGCAGTTTGTTACGCATCTCCAAGCCAGAACACAAATTACGGACCCACGGAATTTGTACGAACCGATCCAGTATATTCTGGGATTGGGCGGTAAACGATTACGCCCAATACTTGCCCTGATGACGGCCGAAGCATTTGGGGGCAAGGCCGAAAAAGCAATGGATGTTGCTTTGGCCATTGAGATGTTCCACAACTTCTCCTTGGTTCACGATGATATTATGGATGATGCCCCGTTACGACGGGGAAAGATTACGGTTCACGAAAAATGGGATATAAATACTGGAATTCTCTCTGGAGATGCTATGTTGATACTGTCCTATCAGTTTTTTGAGGGCTACCCGGTAAAAACCTATTTCGAGCTCACTAAATTATTCAGCAAAACCGCTTTGGAAGTATGCGAAGGCCAACAATACGATGTTGATTTTGAGACACGGGACGATGTGACCATCCCCGAATACTTAAAAATGATCGAGTATAAAACCTCCGTTTTGGTCGCTGCGGCCATGAAGATGGGGGCAATCGTTGCAGATGCGGACCCAAAAGACGCCGATGCCATTTACGAGTTCGGAAGAAACTTGGGGATCGCTTTTCAGTTACAGGACGATTTTTTGGATGCCTTTGGCAACCCGGAGACCTTTGGAAAACAGATAGGCGGGGATATTATAGAAAACAAGAAGACCTATTTATACCTAAAGGCACTCCAAGGCGCCACCAAAGATGATAAAGAAGGCTTGTTGCACCTATATTCCATTAAACCTGAGGATTCCTCGACAAAAGTAGAGGCAGTGAAAACCATATTTGAGGAAAGTGGAGCGGTCGAAGAAACCAGGAAGGCCATAAAAAAGTATACACAAATGGCATTCCGTGCATTGGACGAAACCAAACTGCCGGAACAAAGTAAGGTGCTGCTACAACAATTTGGGGAAAGTTTAATGGAAAGGACTGTTTAAAACAATCGTTTAAACAAAGCTCTTATAAAAGGTAATGGTCGAGGAGCCGTTACAATCTGCAGTTCTTCCCAAATATTGGTCTCATTTTCCAGAAATTTTAGTATTAAGGATGCCTTTCTTCTTTTGAACATGGATTCAAAAATCTCGTGTCCATAATGGTTGTGTTCAAATAAAATATCCAACAGAAGCATGTCGTAAAACAAAAACCTGTTTTTTTGATAGAAACCGGACAATGGCTCTCCCGATTTCAAATATTCGACCAACTTGGGCACCTGCTTTGCAGTGTTGTAAAAAGTATAGCCCGTACTGGGTTTTGCCCATCCACCAGCAATGCCGATATTAAAAACACGATCGGTGTTGTTTTTATGGAACGGGTAGCAGGTCATGGGAATGCTTCCATATTCCGTTTCTGTTACACGGTAGTCAATATCACCAAAATTATCTTTAATATATGCTTTTATGGCATCCTCATACTCATATTTTTCCAATAGATTGGCGGAGAAAAGTGTGTATTCCAATAAAGCCTCGTTTTTTGAAAAGGGAAGCACGTACATAAATCGGGTATTCCCTTTTTGGGGCACGGAAAAATCCATAAAAGTCGCCTCTTTACTATTAAATACCGACTGTTTGGTTTTAATTTGCCACCCTACAAAATGTTGCTGTAAAACTGGGTATTTCTGTTGTTGTAGTGGAATGGACGGATTATAAAGACTGGAAAATACCGTTTGTCCGCCAAATTTTTGAGAAGAAGTGGTCACTAAGACCTCATGCTCTTGCTCTTCAATCTGTTGCACTTCTTCCTGAATCCAAGTAATGTTGGGGTAGGCTTTTACCTTTGGTAAAAAGTAATTGTAGAAGTCAATACCGCGGAGCATTTTGTATGTGTACGGGGCAATTGAAGTTGATTTTTGAAGCTGCTGCCCGCCCACATGGATTGAATTCCATGTTTTATGGATGAGATGGTCGAATTCACCTTTGCCACGTTCCCAAAAGCACCAAGTACGATCGTTTGTTGTTTTGTCCTCCTTATCCAGCACCAAAATGGATTTGGAAGCAAAGAACGCATCTTTGCCCAGGGCATTTGCAAGCAAAAGGCCGGAGGCTCCTGCACCTATAATAATGTAGTCGAAGTGGGGCATGGGTTTAAAGATAACCAAACTTTCTTCACCCTAAAAAACAGTATACCTTAAACCAAAGAACCCACGGATGCCCTGGTTGGGACCGTAAACATAACTGGGATCAAAAGTAAGGGCATAAGGGTTGTTGGGAGTGGCCACAGCATTACCATTGCCATCAAAGGTGACTTCTTTATCGAATGGGTCGTTGGCCCGTGCAATAATAAACGGATTACCTCGGTTCGGGGTCCAATCCAAAAGATTTTTTATGCCTCCATAAAACTCGAAATTGGAAAGACCCTTGTAGGTAAATTGGATATTCTGAATGCTCCAAGTCGGGGAATATTCATTCCTGGGATCCAACTCCCCCAGTAACGGTAATCGCATAGGGCCATATAAATTCCCTGTATAGTCAACAGTTAAATTGAGCTGGCGAAAACTATAGGTAATGCCCCAAGTAGCGGTAATACTTTCGGTAAGGATCTGTTGTTGGCTAATGCCGTTTTCTGTGCTGCTGACATCTTGCCACGTTGCACCGGCCATAAGTTTAAGGCCACTTGGTAAAGCGATGTCCAAATTGGCACTGATTCCCTGCGAAACGGATTTGCCATCAAGGTTATCGTATATAATCTGGTTGGGATTGGTTTCATAGTCGGGTAGGATTACATTGGAAAACCTGGTGTAGAATGCAGAGGCATCGATCCCCACAAAAGTTCCGTTATTGCTATAAATTTTCTTTAAATAGTTGAGGTTCAGGTTAACCGATCTTTCGGGCTTTAGTTCTTCGGTTATTATAACCTCCCTTGATCCGGTAAGAGCAGCATGATCTTCGGTAAATAGGTTCACAACCCGAAAACCAGTGCCTGCGTTTACACGAAATATATCGTTATCGGAAATCTTCCATTTGTAAGCGGCCCTCGGCGTAAAAATATTTCCATGTCGCCTATCGTAATCATATCGTAATCCAGCCAAAAATGAATGTTTGGGAGCAAACGAGTATTCATCCTGGGCAAAAAGACTGGGAATCCAAATATTATCAGCTTTTATGGTAGCCGGAGTATTGTCATCGTAATAATTGTATCTAACGGCACTGCCGAACAATAGGTCGTGATTTCCGGCGGTTTTGTCCCAAGTCAACTGGGCAAAACCTATGCGTTGATCCGCTAAATACTCAGTGTCGCCATATACCGAGTTCTGGTTGTGGTCGTTGTAGGAAAACGATAAAAGAAATTTTTCCTCAACAGGCAATTGATATTTTCCCAAAACTTCCCACCTACGCGTGTAAATACTTTCCCCATAAATTTCGTCGCCGCCTCGGAACTCTGGTGTCCATTGCATTTCGCCGCCCCAGCGATCCTCATAGAAAAAACGTCCGGCTAAAGAAAACAATCGGTTGTTTGCGCGCTTAAAGTTCCATTTTTGAAAGATTGAAATACGATCTTGAAGGGTAACATCTGTAAAATTATCATTGTTGTTATCGATCGGGTTATCATAATTAAAGTAATTAACGCCCAAAAGCAGGTCTGTTTTTTTACCGATACCGATTCTGCTTCCAATGTCCAAGTTGTACTCGCCCCAGCCTGTGGCAAAGGCATCGGCAAAAAATTCGGGAGCGCTCAAGGCATTTTTTGTGATGATGTTGATCAATCCACCGACCGCTTCACTACCATAAAGTGAGGAAGCCGGACCTTTTACGATTTCAATTTGCTCAATAAGGGTGTTGGGAATACCTGTTAAACCGTACACAGTACCCAAGCCGCTCACAATGGGCATGCCATCGATAAGCACAAGGGTGTACGGCCCTTCCAATCCGTTTATGTGGATGTCGCCCGTGTTGCATACGTTACAATTGATCTGTGGGCGAACCCCGTTCACATTTTGAAGCGCATCGAACACACTGGCTGTTGGGTTCTTTTTTAAAAAAGTAGGGGAGTAAACCTCTACTGGAACAGGGCTTTCCAATCGACTAACGGGTTTTAGGGTGCCTGTTACCACAGTTTCTTCAAGATTCTGTGCCGATGCTTCGAGCCGTATGTTGATGGTTTTAGATTCGTTTTGACCCAAACTGATCGTGGTTTCGTAGGGCAAATACCCTAAAGAAGTAACCAGCAATATATAGTCTCCTGGCGGAATAGCTGTAATCTCATATAGGCCGTCAATATCGGTGGCCGTGCCCATTTTGGTCCCCTTGAGTATAATATTCGCCAAAGGTAAAGGTTCGCCGTTATCCGAAACAGTGCCACTTATGGATGCTGTTTGAGAGAATCCTAGCATTCCAAGTAATCCAATTATAAATAAAGTAACGTGTTTGCACATGTTTTTATGGTTGTATAAATATAAATTTAGACAAAACTAAAAATAGATTTTGTCAAATAAAAATGTATTTTTGAAAAAATATTTTTTTGATGACCCGATCGGAAGAGAATTATATAAAGACCATTTACCATTTGGGAGGGGGAGGATCAAAATCCATCAGCACCAATGCCATTGCCGAACAGATGGATACAAAACCCTCTTCGGTTACCGATATGGCAAAGAAATTGGCGGAAAAAGGTTTGGTGGATTATGTGAAGTATCAAGGAGTGTCCCTCTCCGATTTTGGCGTAAAAACGGCCTTGTCCATTATTCGAAAACATCGGTTATGGGAGGTTTTTTTAGTGGAGAAATTGGATTTTACATGGGACGAGGTACACGAAGTGGCCGAACAATTGGAGCATATTAAAAGCGAAAAGCTCATCGATAAAATAGATGAGCTCTTGGATTTTCCAAAGTATGACCCGCACGGAGACCCAATACCTACCAAAAATGGCGAATTTCAGGAAAGAGACAAGCAATTGTTGAGTGAGTTGCCTGTAGGGGGCCAAGGAGTTTGTGTAGGGGTGAAGGATTCATCCGTACCGTTTCTCAAGTTTTTGGACAAGAACAAAATAGCTTTGGGAAATACAATTCAAGTAGTGGACAAAGAAGATTTTGATAATTCCCTACGTATTCTAATGGATGGGAACGAAATGCGTATATCGCACCAAATAGCATCAAATTTATTTGTAAAAAAGAATAGTTAATGGAAGTTGTAATCGAATACTTTAAAAGCATTGACCCAATTTTGGCGGCCCTTTACGCCACATTGTTCACTTGGGGACTAACAGCTGCCGGAGCGGGTCTTGTTTTTTTGTTTAAAAGCCCAAACAGGGCTTTGATGGATGGAATGTTGGGTTTTACCGGTGGCGTAATGGTCGCAGCCAGTTTTTGGAGCCTTTTGGCACCGGGAATCGAAATGAGCCCTGGCGATGGTTTTATTAAAGTGATTCCCGCAGCTGTAGGCTTTTTAATGGGTGCGCTCTTTATTTTTGGATTGGACAAGGTATTGCCGCATATCCATATTAATTTTAAAATGGATGAAGCCGAAGGTGTGAAGACCCCTTGGCACCGCACCACGCTGTTGGTTTTGGCCATTACATTGCACAATATTCCCGAAGGATTGGCGGTCGGGGTTTTGTTCGGTGGTGTAGCTTCTGGTTTTGAGGGTGCTACCATTGGCGGGGCCGTCGCATTGGCACTGGGTATTGGATTGCAAAATTTCCCGGAAGGATTCGCCGTAGCCGTACCCATGCGCAGGCATGGACTTAGCCGAAGAAAAAGTTGGATGTACGGTCAGGCTTCTGCCATAGTGGAACCCATTGCTGGTGTATTGGGGGCATGGGCGGTATTGACCTTTGAGCCTATTTTGCCATATGCCCTTGCTTTTGCCGCTGGAGCAATGATCTTTGTGGTCGTGGAAGAAGTTATTCCCGAAACACAGCAGGACAAATACACCGATATTGCCACCATGGGCTTTATCGGTGGATTTATAATTATGATGACCTTGGATGTTGGGTTGAGCTGATCGTTACCCACCGATCAAATCAAAAACACCTTTGGTCAAAAACCGATCGGTTTCCGTTAGTCCGGAAGAGTTCAGTTCGGTGTAGCCATCGAATGTGTTGCCTTTTTCTATCGGGAGACGTTCAAAAACATAGTTCCCATCTTTTTGTTCGATTAAACGGAGTACATAAAAGGTGCCTTCCGACTCGATTACGGCTTCTTCGGGCAGCGATGTATTTTGTGTGGTATCTGTCAAAATCATGGCCTCTACGAACATCCCAGGTAGAAAGTTGGCATCTTCCTCGTGTTCTAAATGACCGTGCACTTGGATGGTCCGTGTATCATTATCTATGGATTTCCCGACCAGATATACCTTGGCATCGAATACATTTTCCGAAGCTTCTGGAATTCGGAAACGTATTTTTTGGTCCTTTTTTACTCTTAAAATGTCCTTTTCAAAAACGGTAAGTTCCAAGTGGATATGATCATTGTCCATAATCTCCAAGATTTCCGTAGCAGGGGAGACATAGCTTCCTTTGGCCACGTTCATTTGGGTAACACTGCCCGAAATTGGGGCGTAAATAGGAGTTACGGAGGTGATGTTGCCCTGTTCCACCTTACTGGGCGAAATGTTCAGCATTTGTAATTGCTCTTTTAGCCCTTGGTAACGGGCCTTCGCCGTTTCGTAATTGCTCTTGGCCAGAAGATAATTTTTTTGTGAAGCGATTTTCTCTTCAAAAAGGGTCTGGTTCCTTTCAAATTCTGATCTTAAAAAATCCAATTGATTAAAAACCTCCAGATACTCCTGTTGCATCTTCACAAATTCCTGATTTTCCAAGGTGACCACCAATTGCCCTTTTTTTACTTGGTCTCCGATCAGTAAAGAGGTGGTTTTTACAAAACCGCCCATAAATGCAGTGATACTGGCACGATTCTCCGGGGGAACATCTATTGTTCCGGAAGTCTCCACAATTTTTGGGAACGCTCTTTTTTCCAGTTTTCCCAATGTAAAACCATTGGATTGGAACTGCGCCTGTGTTACCACAATTCCGGATGTCCCCTCTTGTGTTTCGGATTCTGTTTCAGGTTTGTTATTGTTACCGCATCCCATCAAAAGGAGGAAAAGTACGGCGAGTGAAAATATATGTTTCATGGTTATAGTGTTATGGTCAAATAATTAATGGCTATTACAGTTTTATTGTACTCGTTGAGGACATCCAAATAGTTGAGTTGGATGTCGTATGCGTTTTCCAAGCTTTGGATGTATTGGAAAAAATCGATTTCCCCATTCTGAAAATTTCCAATGGCCGCTTTCAGAATTTGGTCGGAGAGCAGCCTGCCCTCTTCTTCGTAGTAGGAGAGTTCCTTGGTCTGCTGTTCCAATTGGGTCAATAAGGTTTTGTAACGTTGGTTCACGACAACGGTAATTTCCGTATTTTCCATCTCCGTTATTTTGGTGCGAATTTTAGAAGACTTTACCCTGCTGCTGTGTCCAAAAAAGAAAATAGGAATACGAACCCCAAATTGGATGCCGTAGAGCGATGTTCCCAGATTGTTGTTGGTGCCCTGAAAATATTCAAGGCTTAGATCAGGAAGCAACCTATTTTCCTCCAAGCTTTTTTCTGCATGGCTCATGGCCTGGCGGTTGTCCAAAAATGAAGCCTCGGTGGGCATCATTCCTTGTTGGTTGAGCACTTTGAGCTTTTCCGGTTTTTCGGTTAAGATCGATAGCGTATCCCCGGACTGCACCAAGCTCATAATTTGGACATGAGTGGTTAAAATTTCCTGTTTTAACTTGGCGTATGCATTGGCAATCTGTCGTTGTTTTGCTGTGGCAGTGACCTTTTCGAGATAATTGGTCTCGCCTAGTTCAAATCGTCGGTTGGCCGCATGGGCAAATTTTTTGTAGATACTGTCCAAAGTACCATACATTTTAGCTTTTTGCTGCAAGGTTTGATATTCGTAATACGTAGTACTCAGCGACTGGAAGAGCTGTTTTTTCTTGATTTCGAAAGAAGACTTTTGAAACTCATGGTTGGTTCTCTGCAATCTATTTTTTGCACCGTACACCGTGGGGAACTCGAACTGTTGCTGTGCCCCAAAAACCCGTAAAGGATTCCCGTTTATGGCAAGGTTGTTTTCGTCGTATTGATAATAAATATCCATTTTGTCGAATTCAAATGCAGTGCCCTTGAGTGCCTCCGCCTGCTCAACCATTAAAGCGCCCGCTTGGATTCCTTTGTTGTTTTCTAAGGAGAGAACCATTAAGTCTTCCAGATTTAACTTGGTTTGCGAAAAACCACTAAAGGAAGAAACAAGTAGGAGAATTGTTAATGCTTTTTTATTAGTGCTAAGGTTGTTTTTCATCACACCTAGTTTAGCGTTGTTCACGTAGGCATATAAAACGGGCAGCACTACCAAGGTAAGTAGTGTGGCCGATACCAATCCACCGATAACAACAGTGGCCAGGGGCCTTTGTACCTCGGCACCTGCATTGGTGGAAACTGCCATGGGCAAAAAGCCCAACGCTGCGGCAGATGCCGTAAGTAGAACGGCGCGGAGCCTATCCCTGGTGCCCTGTTTGATCAGCTCTTCCATGGTGTTGAATTTTTTGGATTTCAATTCTTTAAAATGTTCAATCAGTACAATTCCGTTCAGGACGGCAATCCCAAAAAGAGCAATAAACCCAACACCGGCAGAAATGCTAAAGGGCATGTCCCTAAGCCACAACAATAGTACGCCTCCAACGGCAGCAAGTGGAATGGCCGAGAAAATAAGCAAAGCCTCCTTTACCGATCCAAAAGCAAAATAGAGCATAATAAAAATGAGCAACAATGCAATGGGGACCGCAACCATTAAACGGTCTTTGGCATTTTGCAGGTTTTCGAACTGACCACCATAGGTGATGGTGTACCCAGGAGGTAGGGTGATATATTCATCCACTAACAATTGTATATCGTCCACAACGGATTGTAGGTCACGGTTCCGAACATTTATTCCTACAACGATCCTACGTTTGGTATCGTCCCTTGATATTTTGGCCGCTCCTTTTTGATAAGTGATTTCTGCCAGTTCGTTCAATGGAATTTTTCCGCCCTTGGGAATATCCACATATAGATTTTTTAGGTTGGAAATATCTTGTCGGTCAGCGGCATCCAAACGAACCGCCAGGTCGAATTGTCGTTCCCCTTCGAAAACACTGCCCACAATTTTACCTGCAAAGCCCATGGAAATCATTTCGTTGAGATCGGCAATGTTGAGCCCATGCCTTGCAATTTTGGCGCGATCAAAGGCAACGTTCATCTGTGGCAAGCCCTCTACTTTTTCCACTACAATATCCGATGCGCCTTCTACCTCTTTGATGAGGTCCTTTATCTCATTGGCCTTTCGGTTCAAGGTTTCAAGATTTTGCCCGAAAATTTTAATTGCAATGTCGGCACGTACCCCTGTGATCAGTTCATTGAAACGCATTTCAATAGGTTGGGTAAATTCAACCTCCATGCCGGGAACCACGGACAATGCCTCCTTGAATTTATCTGCCAGTTCGTCTTTGGATGTAGCCGACACCCACTCTTTTTTAGGCTTTAATGTGATAATTACATCACTTTCTTCCATGGACATGGGGTCCGTTGGCACTTCTGCGGCACCAATGCGGCTTACCACCTGCTTTACTTCTGGAAACCGATCTAATAATATTTGTTCAATTTTGGTGGTGGTTTCCACGGTTTTGGCCAAGGAGGTACCTGTTTTTAAAACAGGCTGAATTACAAAATCCCCCTCATCCAAGGTCGGTACAAATTCGCCGCCCATTGAGGAGAACAGTAAAATGGCCCCTATCAATAATGCGGCAGCAACGCCCAATACCAATTTTTTGCTTTTCATGGCCCAATCGATCAAAGGATCGTATATTTTATTAATGAACCGCATAAGTCGCTCGGAAATATTCTTGGGGCTTGCTTTTGAAGGTTTTAAAAACAAGGCGGATGCTACGGGGACATAGGTGAAACAGAGCAAAATGGCTCCCAAAAGGGCAAAGCTAAAAGTCATAGCCATGGGTTTGAACATTTTGCCTTCCACACCACTTAACGAAAGTATGGGGATAAAAACCAAAAGAATGATAAGTTGGCCAAATACAGCTGAGTTCATCATTTTAGAAGCCCCTTCCACTGTAATTTTATCTTTCATGGTCTGACTTTGATCTTTGTCCAATGAGGAAATTTCAGTTTGCTTTTGGGTAATCTGGAATGCAATAAACTCTACGATGATCACTGCGCCGTCTATTATGATTCCAAAATCGATGGCTCCCAGGCTCAATAAGTTGGCATCAACGCCAAAAAGGTTCATTAAGGTAAGAGCGAACAGTAAACAGAGTGGGATTACAGAGGCTACTACCAGACCGGAACGCCAATTGCCCAACAATAAAACCACGACGAAAATCACGATCAAACAGCCTAAAACTAAATTTTCGGTAACGGTGAAGGTTGTTCTTCCAATTAGTTCGCTGCGATCTACTACTGGATTAATGTAAACCCCTTCTGGCAAAGATTTGGAAATGGCCGCTACTCTTTCTTTTACGGCCTCGATAACGCGTTTCGAGTCTGCATCCTTGAGCATCATAATTTGACCAAGCACTTTTTCCCCCTCCCCATTTCCGGTAATCGCGCCAAATCGGGGTGCACTGCCAAATCCTACTTTGGCAATATCCTTAATGTAAATTGGGATACTGTTTCGAGTGGTTACCACTATATTTTCAATATCCGAAAGCGTATTTACCAGTCCTTCTCCGCGAACAAAATAGGCTTGGTTCACTTTTTCGATATAGCCACCGCCAGTAACGCTATTGTTCCTTTCCAAAGCGGCGAACACTTCTTTGGCACCAATATTATAAGCGTTGAGTTTTTGTGTTTGTATGGCCACTTCGTATTGTTTAAGGTGGCCTCCCCAAGTATTTACTTCCACTACACCCGGAATACCGGACAGTTGCCTTTTAACGATCCAATCCTGTATGGTTCTTAATTCGGTGGATGAGTATAGGTCCTTGAACTCGGGCTCCACATCCAAAATGTACTGGTAGATTTCTCCCAATCCCGTAGTGATCGGCCCCATTTCCGGGTTTCCGAAACCTTCGGGAATTCGATTTGATGCCGATTTTATTTTTTCAGCAATAAGCTGTCTGGGCAAAAAGGTTCCCATGTCGTCATCAAAAACGATGGTCACTACGGATAATCCGAATTTGGATACTGATCGGATTTCTTTTACACCAGGTAAATTGGCCATTTCCAGTTCCACCGGATAGGTTACAAACTGTTCCATATCCTGGGTGGACAAACTTCTGGAAGTTGTAATTACCTGAACTTGGTTATTAGTTACATCGGGAACCGCTCCAATAGGAATTTGTGATAGCGAATATAGACCTACTAGGGCCATGGTCGCCGTAAATAGAAGAACAATAAACTTGTTCCGAATACTAAAGTAAATGATTTTTGAAAACATGATTCATAGAAAAAAAAGCATTATTAAAATGGAATAAGGCTGGATAAAAAAGTGTTCAGCTATGCTGAAATACTATGAACTATGTGTGCCTTGGTGGCTGGAACGGTCCGTCTTCCCATACTAGGAAGTAGGATATTTGATAATGGAAATTGCCTTTTGTAACCAAAGGGATTTCCGAATCGGATGTTATGTAATTATCGGAGTCAACAACAAAAACGTGTTGGATCGAGCAATGGGACTGATGTTGAAAAGGCAGTTTTTCATGATCCTTTTGTTCTTCTTTGTGCTTTTCGTTGTGAGATGCCTTTAGTTCTCCGTAGTGTTTGGAAACAAAGACCATAAAACTGTCACCATATTCCTTGTTGTGGAATTGGTAGTGCTCTACCAAATCTCCAAGTTCAACCAAATCCTTTAGATGAATATTGGCTCCTTGGAGCAAGATAAGCAGGGAAACCCCTATGGAAATTAGTTTGTTCATCCGTACTACGTAAAATTACAAAGAATACGTAGTAGGATGAACATAACTTCTTAATTTAGAATAAGTCTCATTTTTAAAAACCATAAAGGACCCTACTTGTTCTCAATGGTTGATAGTTGGTTGTCTTTTAAAAATTGATTGATCTTTGGAAGCTCTTTTTGTAATAGACTGTTCAGCTTGGCCATATGCCCGTCCAATTCTTCAGAAAGTTCATTATACACCACGTAAGCGGCATCGGTAGGTTTGGCATCCCCATTTTCGATACTTCTTTGCAAGGCGTTGAACCGGTTGTTCAGTTTAATCGGGAAATTCAGAGGATCTTGCCCCGATTGGTTTTTGGTTTGGTACAGGTCTTCTTCGATTTTGGTCAAGGAAGCCATAAAATCTTCAGACAGTTTTTTAAATTTTTTACTGGGCACTCCTTTGCCCAAACTGTCCATTTGTTTGCGAATGCTTCTTATTTTGATAACTGCTTCGTTGGCAATGGTGGCTTTTGCAGTGATTTTGGATGCCAATTCAAATTGCTTTTCAAGGTCATCAGCTGTAACACCTTTTAAATTTGGGTCTATTTCAATTTTAAACGGATAGCTTTTGATAACTTCCTCACCTACTTTCATTTGCACGGTATAGTTGCCGAGAGGTGCCTTGGGGCCCACTTCTGCCGAAGCTCCCCAGATAATTATTCCATCAAAAGTGGTTGGTCCGGGATATCGCAAGTTCCAAGTAAAAGTATTAATACCTTTGGCCGTAGTAGGTTTGGTACTGCTAAAACGGCTCCACCAGGATGATCTCCCACTCTTTTCGTATTTAGGTTGGTTTCCGCCAAAGGTGTCGATTAGTTTGTTATCGGCATCAAAAATGGAGAAAGTCACCGTATCCACTTGTTCTTCCAAGTAATATTGAAAGTTGGCATTATAGATACCGCGTATGGCATTGGTGGGTTTGAACAATACATTTTTTTGATTCTTTAGATCTTCGGAATACTCTCGCAGGGGTTGAATGTCGTCCAAAATCCAGAAACCTCTTCCATGGGAGCCTAAAACAACATCGTTGTCCTTGATTACCAGATCGCGGATGGGGGTGTCCGGCAAGTTTAACTGGAGCGATTGCCATTCTGAGCCATCGTTTATGGAAAAATAAACGCCGTGTTCGGTAGCCAAGAACAAAAGTCCTTCTTTTTGATGGTCTTCTCGAATGGCCCTGGCAAAATGTCCGTCTTTAATGCCTGAAATTATTTTGGTCCAAGTTTTTCCATAATCATGTGTTTTAAAAACGTAAGGGGCACGGTCATCCACTTGGTAACGGTTGGCTGCTACATATAAAGTGCCCGGATTATGGATGGATTCCTCGATAATGCTCACTCTTGAGAATTTGGGCAATTCGGTAGGGGTTATATCTTCCCAGTTTTTGCCGCCGTCTCTCGTAATATGTATTTTACCATCATCGGAACCCGCCCAAATGGTATTTATGTCGTGATTGGATGGGGCCAACGCAAAAACTGTGGCATAAATCTCAGGGCCGTTCATGTCCATAGTGATCACACCGCCGGTTTTGCCCAAAGTTTCAGGGTCCGCATAAGTAAGATCTGGACTTATCTTTTCCCAGGTCTGTCCATCGTTGGTGGTTTTCCAAACGTGTTGAGAGCAGGTGTACATTACATTGGGGTCTTTGGGAGCGAACATAATAGGGAAGGTCCATTGCCAACGTTCGGGAAGTGCACTGGCAGGTTCTCC
The DNA here is from genome assembly GCF_056160185.1 of Flagellimonas sp. ABD4_174. Classification (NCBI taxonomy): domain Bacteria; kingdom Pseudomonadati; phylum Bacteroidota; class Flavobacteriia; order Flavobacteriales; family Flavobacteriaceae; genus Flagellimonas; species Flagellimonas sp. ABD4_174. Next base: position 177,703 of record NZ_JBSWWP010000001.1, on the reverse strand, counting down.
GGAGAAAAATCTTGGATAGACCTGAATATCTCTTATTTGACCATTGCTTCGATCATAGCGGGTCAAAAGAGCACCTTGGCTACCTGCATAAAAAACATCGGGATTTGTTGGGCTTTGTGTAATCCAACCACTTTCTCCGCCACCTACGGCATAATACCAATCTGGACTTGGGCCTCTGGCCTGCATAAAATCCCAACCATCGCTGGGTATGGCCAAGGTAGAGTTGTCCTGTTGTGCACCAACAACATGGTAGGGAACATCGCTTGTTGCCATAACGTGATAAAACTGCGAGGTAGGATAATCTTGGGCCGTCCATGTTTTTCCGCCGTTTATGCTCACAACACCACCGCCATCGTTAGCATTGATCATTCGGTTGGGATTATTGGGGTCTATCCATAGATCGTGATTGTCTCCATGGGGTGTGGTTATACGATCATCAAAGGTTACTCCTCCGTCGGTGGATTTAAAGAATCCAACATTCAATCCATATACAATATCCTTGTCCTTTGGATCGGCGACCAATCTGGAATAGTAAAAGGCGCGTTGCCTAAGTTTACGTTCGTTATTGGTCAATTTCCATGTTTTTCCTGCATCATCGGAACGGAAAACACCACCTTCATTGGCTTCTACAATGGCCCAAACCCTGTTGGAATCCACAGGAGAAACCGTAACGCCAATTTTGCCTATAGGCCCGGTCGGCATACCCGGATTTTTGGTAAGGTCCGTCCAAGTTTCGCCACCATCAATGGATTTCCATAATTTACAATCGGGACCACCGCCCCACATTTTCCATGCTTTTCGGTATACTTGCCATGTGCTTGCATACAATACATTGGGGGTATTGGGGTCAATAATTAAATCGGCGGCACCTGCCTTATCGCTTACATAAAGAACTTTTTTCCATGTTTTTCCGCCGTTAACAGATTTAAAAACACCACGTTCCTCATTATTTCCATAGGGGTGTCCAAGTGCTGCCACATAAACAATGTCCTCGTTGGTCGGGTCAACTCGTACCCTGGCAATGGCTTGGGTTTCTTCCAGTCCTAAATGTGTCCATGTTTTACCGCCGTCGGTAGTTTTGTAAACGCCATCCCCTTGAGTAATGCTTCCTCTTAGTTGGGTTTCGCCCATTCCTATATATACCACGTCCGGATTGGTTTCGGCCACGGCCACGGCTCCTACCGATGAACTGGTGACATAACCATCGGTAACACATTTCCACGTGTTTCCGCCATCGATGGTTTTCCAAAGTCCGCCTCCAGTGGCTCCAAAATAATATTCGTTGGGCCTGGCCGAGCTTCCAGAGGTGCCCAAGGAGCGTCCACCTCGGTCGGGACCTATATTTCTCCATTTAAAACCGCTATAAAAGCTAGTGTCAACGGCAGTGGGAGCTGGATTTTGTGAATAGGTGAAAATTGTTGAAAGAAAAAGACAGAGTAGCACCCAACTCTGTATTGGATTTTTTGGCATTCTCATGTTGTAGAGGTTGGTTTTGATTAGTTAGAATTAGGAACAATTTAATCAATAACAATGAGAAAATAAATCCAAAACAAGCGAATTTTCGAAATAAACAACTCTGGTGTAGCGCGTTATGATGCTTTTCGCCTTATTTAGACTTGCAACTCTTTTAGAATTGTCCCGAAATCGTATTGTAGGTCTTCATGGAGCCCTGGGATTTTTTTGTTTACGTATTCGAGTTGACGGTTATATAAATTTTTTAAAGTGGTGTTCCGTTGGATGGAGGGACGAAAAGACTTCAGTTTTTCACAGAAGTATAGCAAAAGTTCAACCTCGGTAACTTTGTCTCCGGAATATCGAATGTACTTTTTGATGGTCCGTAGGATCTTGCGAACACTTTTCTTAATGTAGAAATAACTATTGGTGTTGATTTCGGTAAACATTTGGTCCACCTCTTCTTTTACCGTTTCAATGTACCCTTCTTCACTATCCGATTCAAATAGTAGGTACGTCAGTAATTCCTTGTTCTCTTTTTTGAACCTGGCCAGACGCAAGCAAAGCTGTGTTATGTCCTCTTGTGATTTAAATTGGAGTTCTTTTTTTAGTTGGGCAATGGTAGCAGCTTTCATAATAAACTATCTTAGATATGATGCTCCGTTTACATCGATTATGGTTCCAGAGGAATAAGCCGCCTCGGCCGATGCCAAGAACAAGATCGCATGGGCTACTTCCTCCGGTTGCGCCATTCGTTTAAAGGGTGATTCTCGGAGCAAGTTTTCGCGTTCGGCAGCCGTTAAGGTTTCTTTGGCCATTTCGGTTTCGGTAAATCCTGGAGCTACAACCCCAACATAAATGTTGTGCGGCGCCAATTTTTTGGCCAAGGATTGGCTCATTGAATTCAATGCAGCTTTGCTGGCACCATAGGCCGGTTTTGTAGGCTCGCCACGAAAAGCACCTCTAGAGGATACGCTAACAATATGTCCGCCGCCTGACTTTATCATGGCCTTGGCTCCCCAGTAGCACAAGTTGGCCACGGCAAAAAGATTGGTCTCGAAGGTTTTTTCCCAGGCATGCGACCAGTGTTCAAAATCTACTTGGTCAATCTCGTGGAAGATGGAAATTCCGGCATTGTTGACCAATATGTCAAGTTGACCGTATTCATCTACAAAATCTTGTATCAGATTTTCGGTTTCGGATTTTCGTGAAATATCCCTCTTAAATAGTGAATGGCCGTCTCCTGCCAATTCTTGAAGTGTTTGTTGGGCGACAGCATCATTATTCCTATAATTGATGCCTACTTTGGCTCCTTTTTTGGCAAATGCCATAGCTGTGGCTTTTCCGATGCCTCGGGAGGACCCTGTGATCAATACGTGCTTACCTTTAAAATCCATATCGCTATATTGCTTTTTCAAAGATAACAGGAAAGTACGGTCTTGAATGCTAAACGGAATTACATTACTTTTAGAAAATCACAAAACCAGTACCATGCATAAATCACTTTTCTTGCTTTTTTTAGCGCTGTCATTTCAATTTTCATCCGCACAAAAAAAAGAATTTTCCTATCTCGATATTTTTGATCTTCAATATGCGAGCGACCCTCAAATATCTCCGAATGGTGAATGGGTGGTATACCGAAGAATGGGTTTTGATATTATGAAAGATGGCTCTCGCGGCAATCTTTGGTTGATCCGTTCGGATGGGAGTCAGAACCAAAAACTTACGGCATCGGAAAGTAATGAGAGCAGTCCTAGATGGTCGCCCAGTGGAGATCGGATCGCATTTACCAGCAGTACTGGAGAAGGTTCTGAAATATATATGTACTGGGTAGGTGCGGGCAAAGTAGCCAAGTTGACCCAATTGCCTTTTGGTCCAAGTTCGTTGACCTGGTCCCCGGATGGAAAACAATTGGCTTTTTCCATGAACGTTCCGCAAGCACCCCCGGTAATTGCTAAAATACCATCCAAGCCAAAAGGCGCAAAATGGCAAAAAGCTCCGAGAATTACCGATCGCTTGTACCACGAAGCGGATGGGCGAGGATATATCGCCCCTGGGTTCAACCATATTTTTACAATTCCTGCCAATGGCGGGGCGGCACGCCAAATAACTTCTGGTGATTGGCACCATAGAGGTACTTTGTCCTGGGCCAAAGATGGCTCCAAAATCTACTTTTCCGCCAATAGGGTAGAGGATTGGGAGTATCGATTCCGTAACAGCGAGATATATTCTGTTGATGTGGAAACAGGCAATATTGTTGCCCTTACCGATCGTAACGGACCGGATTCCAACCCGCAGGTTTCTCCCGATGGAAAACTTATCGCTTATGTGGGTTATGAGGATAAGGTGCAGGCCCATCAAACATACAAATTACATGTAATGAATATTGATGGGAGTGCACAACGTGTTATTTCGGAGGACTTGGACCGATCCGCGTCGAACATCCAATGGAACGAAAAAGGAGATGGAATATATGTATCCTATGATGACAAAGGAAATGGTAAAGTGGGATTGATATCCCTCAAAGGAAAAATTACAAAATTAGCCGACAATCTGGGCGGCACAAGTTTGGGAAGGCCATATTCCGGTGGTTCGTACAGTGTTTCCAACAAGGGCACCATAGTTTTTACACAGACCACACCAAATTACCCGGCAGATTTGGCCATTCTGGGACCAAAAGCAAAAAACGCTGAAAGAATAACCAACCTGAACAAAGCACTGCTCAGCTATAGAAATTTGGGCAAGGTGGAGGAGGTTTGGTACAAATCGTCCGTGGATGGGCGGGATATTCAAGGGTGGATTGTTTACCCACCCAATTACGACGCCAATAAAAAGTATCCTTTTATGGTGGAAAACCATGGAGGTCCCATTGCCAATTATGGTGATAGATTTTCCATTGAAATGCAATTGTATGCCGCTGCCGGATATGTGGTTTTCTATCCAAACCCGAGAGGTAGCACAAGTTATGGAGAGGAGTTTGCCAATTTGCTCTACAACAATTACCCCGGCGAGGATTATAATGATGTAATGGACGGAGTGGACCATTGCATTGAAAAAGGTGTGGCCCACGAAGATCAGTTGTTTGTGACCGGAGGTAGTGCGGGAGGAATAATGTCAGCTTGGATGATCGGCAAAAACAATCGTTTTGAGGCAGCCGTGGTGGCCAAACCGGTTATGAACTGGATCAGTAAAACTTTGACGGCCGACAATTATTTTTATTATGCCGAAAATAGATATCCAGGGCAACCTTGGGAAAATTTTGAAGGGTATTGGAAATTTTCACCTATTTCGCTCGTTGGTAATGTACAGACACCCACTATGGTGATGGTCGGGATGAACGATTTACGAACACCTCCGAGCGAGGCCAAGCAGTTGTACCATGCCCTTAAACTAAGAAAAATAGAGACTGTTTTGGTGGAGATTCCCGGAGCCAGCCATGGTATTGCCAACAAACCGAGCAATTTAATGACCAAAGTGGCCCATACCATTGCATGGTTTGATAAGTACAGAACAGAAATTAAAAATGAATAAGAAAAGAAGACATTGGCTTTGGAACCTGCTTATTGTTTTTACAGTGATTATCTGTTCAATCGCTTTTGTGGCCCATTACAAGAACTGGCACAAGGTCGAAGATGGAAACCTAAAGGTATTGTCAGGAATTTACTATCAAAAAATTGCCCTGTCCGAAATGGATAGTGTTTTGTTGGTAGATAAACTGCCCGAAATGGAACGTTCCAGCGGATTTTCTTGGAAAGAAAAGGAAAAAGGGGTTTTTACGGATACCTTAACCAGTTCCAAAGCCTATGTTTTTGTGGATGACCTCTATCAACAAAAAATAAAAGTGGTACATCACGATACTTTGAAATTATACATGAACTTGAGGGATAGCCTAAAAACCCAAGAATTATTTGCACTTTTGCGCACTGAACTAATCAATCAAAAGGAAACTGCGAAAGGACTTCAATGAGTATGAAAAGGTTTTTGTTTTTATTCTTATTGCCTGTTGTGGGCTTTTCCCAAAACACCTTGTCCGTTCAGGTGAACAATGTAAAATCCCATAAGGGAAAGGTCAATGTTGCGGTTTACGATTCCGACGAAGGTTTTTTGTCTTTTGATCAAGTACTAAAAACGAAAAGTGTGGTGGCCGACCAAGGTAGTGTTGTGCTTCATATTTCCGATCTGCCTTCTGGAGAGTATGCTTTGGCCGTTTTCCACGATGAGAACGATAACGGGAAGTTGGACACCAATTGGCTGGGCATCCCAAAAGAGAAAGTAGCCTTTTCCAATGCCAAGATGAAGACTTTTGGACCTCCAAAATATAAGGAGTGCGCTTTTAGAATGGATTCCGATCACCAAATCCACATTGATTTATAAGTAAATTTGAAACCACTATGGAAACAATTTTTATGGCTCAATTGATGGGTGCGCTATACGGGCTTTTAGCGGTAGTTTTTGGCGCCTTTGGAGCCCATGCGTTAAAAAAGAAATTGACCCCTGAACTGTTACATAGTTTTGAAACAGGGGTCAAATATCAGATGTACCATGCCATTATATTGTTGATCCTAGGCTTTAATCTAAATTTTGATAAGCCAATGGACTCTTGGATTATTAACTGCTTTATTTTTGGAACACTGTTGTTCTCGTTCAGCATTTATGCACTCTGCTTGGGAGCTGCAAAAGGCAATAAACCGCGTTTTTTGGGGCCTGTGACTCCAATTGGAGGTTTATTGTTGGTCGTGGGTTGGGCTTTGTTGCTCTACTCTTTTGTTTCCAATTTGGTTTAACCGCAACCACAGTTGTCACTTCCGCAGGAATTGGAATTGCTTTTTCTTTTACTAAAAAGGGATTTTGGCAGGAAGAATTTCCAAATAAGATAGCCTGCTGCTATTGCCAAGGTTCCGTATGCCAATATTTGTTGAATCATTCTACAGTTATATTAGGATTTGGTAGGCTATTAAAGCTACAATGTAGGCAAAAATGCTCATAAAGCCCAGCTGGATCATAGGCCACTTCCAAGAATTTGTTTCTCTTTTTACAATGGCGAGTGTGCTCATACATTGCATGGCAAAGGCATAAAATAACATCAACGAAATTCCCGATGCCAAGTTGAACAATGGTTTTCCGGAATCATCCAGTTCGGCGGCCATTCTGTTTTTAATGGTTTCCTCCTCATCGCTACCAACACTATATATTGTGGCCAATGTTCCAACGAATACTTCGCGGGCAGCAAACGATGTCAGTACCGCAATTCCAATTTTCCAATCGTAGCCCAGAGGTTTTACAATGGGCTCAAAGGCCTTGCCGATTTGACCAATGTACGAATGTTCCAATTTATGACTGGCGATTTCTTGAGCTATGGCCCTTTCGGAAAGTTCCGATGTTAACACCTGTACCGAATCCTGGATGGTCTTTGGCGCCATTCCTTCGTCCAAAGCCTTTTCGCGATAAGAAGCAATGTTGTTCTGGATATAATTTTTGCTGTAGGTGCTCAATCCTTCATTTTGGATTCTTTCGGTAACAATGTTTTCGGCGTTTTTAAAATCATCCGAATAGCCATTGGAGCCCAAAAACCATAAGACAATGGAAATGGCCAGAATGATTTTACCGGCACCCAGAACAAAGCTTTTGGTTTTTTCGATTACGGTGTAGCCCACATTTTTTATTAAAGGCAAGCGATATGTAGGCATTTCTATCATAAAAATAGATCTGCTTTTTATTTTAAGGATCTTGTTCAATACCATTGCAGATAAAAGCGCCATGCCAAATCCGATCAGGTACAACAACATCAAGGTCAATGCTTGATAACTAAGTCCTATAAAACTGCCTTCAGGAATTACCAAGGCAATTAGAATTAAGTACACGGGCAACCTAGCGGAGCAGGTGGTGAAAGGTGTGACCAAAATGGTGATAAGTCTTTCCTTCCAATTTTCTATGGTACGAGTGGCCATAATCGCCGGAATTGCACATGCATTTCCCGAAATTAATGGCACCACACTTTTTCCGCTCAGTCCAAAAGGTCTCATTAACCTGTCCATTAAAAAGACTACACGGCTCATGTATCCGGATTCTTCCAGAATGGAAATAAAAAGGAACAAGAACGCGATCTGGGGTATAAAAATTACGATTCCCCCGATTCCGGCCACTACTCCCTCTGCCAATAAATCCGTAAACAATCCGGCCGGCAAGGTGTTTTTGATCCATTCAGCTGCCGAGGCAAAGCTCTCATCTATAAAGTCCATCGGATACGAGCTCCATTCGAAAATAGCCTGGAAAATCAACAGTAGAATGGCGAAAAAGATAAGGTATCCGAATATTTTGTGGGTAAGGATCTTATCCAAGGTCGCACGAAGACCTTTTGCCGCCAAAAAATCGACTTTATAGGTCTTCTTTAAAATAGTGTTGATTAGCTGATATCGAAGAACGGTTTCCTTATGTTGTAGTTTTTTGAGCTCATCCTTTGATTTTGTGGAGAAATCCGTGGCATCTTGAATCCGTTTTTTTTCAATCGGCATAAAATTTACATCCTGGGTGATTACCAGCCAGAGCTTGTACAGATCTTCCTGCGGGAAGGCTTTTTGTAGTCGATCAAAATATTCTGGAGAAATCCGATTGGGATCGAGGAGGGGTTTGGACGAGATGTTTTTGTAATCGGCAATGAGTTCTTTTACTCGGTCGATGCCCGTATTTTTACGGGTGCTTACCAGCGCAATCTTGGTATCAAGTTTTTTCTCCATGGCCTCAATGTCCAACGAGATGCCCTTGCGGTCCATCCTGTCGGCCATGTTGATCACCAAAATGGTAGGGATCTTAAGGTCCTTGATTTGTGTAAAAAGGAGCAGGTTCCTCTTGAGGTTTTCCACATCACTGATCACCACGGCAACGTCTGGATAATCCTTATCGTTTTTGTTGAGCAGGAGTTCTACCACCAAGCTTTCGTCCAACGAAGTTGTATTGAGACTGTATGTGCCCGGTAAATCCAGAATGTGCGCCTTGACCCCTCTTGGAAGTTTGCAGACACCTTCTTTTTTTTCTACGGTGATTCCTGGATAGTTCCCTACTTTTTGCTTGAGTCCTGTAAGTTGATTAAAAACCGAGGTTTTCCCTGTGTTCGGGTTGCCGATCAAGGCTACATTAATGTTTTTGCTCATTTGGCCTGCGTTTCTTCAATAATATCCAGCTCGATGAGTTCTGCCAAAGACCTTCGTATTGCGAGATGACTTCCACTGAGGTTGATGTATATGGGGTCGTTCAAGGGAGCTATTTGCAACAGTTCCACACTGTTGCCGGGCAAGCAGCCCAATTCCATTAATTTAACAGGGAGCGAATGTTCGGTAAAATCCTTGATTATACCTTTTTGTCCATATTGTAAATCTGCAACGGTAGCCACTGTATTTATTTAGAATAAATTTAATTAAGAGCAAAAATAAGTAAAAAAGAGGAACTGGAAGTGCCGATCATGGATAATCGTTTGTCAATTATTCGGTATAACTGGCCTCAAGTATTTTAAGATCTTCCAAAAGGCGATCAATATCGTCTCGGTTGGTTCCATCGTAAAAGCCGCGGATTCGTTTTTCTTTGTCCACAAGGATAAAATTTTCGGTATGAATCATATCAAAAGGACCGCCGTCTCCGTCGTTTTTTACCGCGAGATACGACTTTCTGGCCAACTCATAGATCTGTTTTTTATTCCCTGTCACCAAATTCCATTTGTGGTCCAAGACCCCTTTTTCCATGGCATACCTTTTTAATTGCGCTACGGTATCGATTTGAGGTGTAACGGAGTGGGAGAGTAGCATAACGTTTGGTTTGTCCTTGATCACTTCTTGGATCTCGGCCATATTCTTGGTCATTATCGGGCAAATCGTAGGGCAAGTGGTAAAGAAAAAATCGGCTACATAGATCTTGTCCTTGTAATTGTTCTGTGTTATGGTGTCACCATTTTGGTTCACCAAGGAAAAATCCCCGATTTTGTGATACTTTTTGGTATAGTGCAATGTGCTGTCCACAAGCGATTTGTCTACCATTGATGGTTGGTAGACCGGCAACATTTTTTTTGGTTGCAGCGCATTGTAAAATAGATATATGATTACACCGGAAAGAGCCAACATTACGATGCCAAAGAACTTGTATTTTGCAAAGAAAGATCCCATAGGTGCAAAATTACGGCCCAATTGGTTATTCTTCAAGGAGAAAGACGGCTTTTGTTGCTAAATCTTTCTTAAATGGCAAGGGGATTAATTTAGATGTTTTTTTATAAATACCTAAAAGGTTACTTTTGTTCGTTTTAAGAAAATAATACGGATGACCCCTATACTAATAAAGACCATACAATTCTTTTTGAGTTTGTCGCTTCTGATCGTGCTTCACGAGTTGGGACACTTTATCCCTGCGAAACTTTTTAAGACCAGAGTGGAGAAGTTTTATCTGTTTTTTGATGTCAAATTTTCATTGTTCAAAAAGAAAATAGGAGAAACTGTTTACGGAATCGGTTGGTTGCCCTTGGGCGGATATGTAAAGATATCCGGTATGATCGATGAGAGCATGGACAAAGAGCAGATGAAGCAAGAACCAAAGCCATGGGAGTTTCGTAGCAAGCCGGCATGGCAACGTTTGATCATTATGCTGGGCGGTGTTACCGTAAATTTTGTTTTGGCGGTGGTGATTTTTATAGGGTTGGTATTTACTTATGGGGAAGAATATATTGCCAACGATAGCCTTAAAGATGGAATTTGGGTAACAGAGAAAAGTTTGGGCGATGAATTGGGAGTTAGAACTGGGGATAAAATTTTATCTGTGGATGGGAAAAAGATAGAAGCTTTACAGCAGATTCTTCCTGAAATGATTTATGGTGAAAAATATACCATTGAGAGGGATGGCCAGATTATAGAAAAAACAATTCCAGTTGATTTTATAGAAACCTTGTCCGAAGATAAGGAAAAGGTTCGTTTTATTTCTTACCGCTTGCCATTTGTGATTAACGAAGTCCCTAAAAAATCACCAAATGCCGATAGTGGTCTACAAAAAGGCGATGCTGTTGTTGAAATGGCGGGTATACCTGTGGAGTACAAAGACCAAGTTACTCCTATTTTGGAAGCAAATAAGGGCAAAGAAGTACCGATTAAAGTCATGAGAGAGGGGTCGCTTCAAGACCTTACGGTATCCATATCTGATGATGCTGCACTTGGTGTAGTTTTGGGAATGACACCCGAAGAGTTTAAAGAAGCGGGCTATTTGGAATTAAAAACTTTGAAGTATTCTTTTTGGGAATCCATTCCCGCTGGCTGGAACAAAGGCGTAAAAACGCTAACGGATTACATTAAGGGGATGAAAAAAATATTCAATCCCGATACTGGTGCATATAAAGAGGTGGGCGGTTTTGCCGCTATTGGAGGAATGTTCCCCGATACATGGAACTGGCCTGCATTTTGGGCCACTACGGCATTTATATCCATTATTTTGGCCTTTATGAACATTTTGCCCATTCCGGCATTGGATGGAGGTCACGTAGCCTTTTTGTTGTACGAAATGGTAACTGGGCGTAAACCGAGCGATAAGTTTTTGGAGTATGCCCAGATGATTGGTTTCTTTATATTGATCGCATTATTGTTGTTTGCCAATGGTAATGATTTATATAAATGGCTTTTTAAATAGAAAAGCAATTTTTTTGTTTGTGGTGTAAAAAAGAATCTATTATATTTGCACCCGCTTAAGGTAAAAATATTCCTCCTTAGCTCAGTTGGTTAGAGCATCTGACTGTTAATCAGAGGGTCCTTGGTTCGAGCCCAAGAGGGGGAGCAGATAAAGCAAAAGCCACCGAAAAACGGTGGCTTTTTTGTTGGGTAAAGTTTGTTGTTGAGTGTCATATAAGTGGCAATATTGATACATGCCATTTTTCTCCAATTTCATCAAAATATTTGAAATCCCAACAAGTTGATTGCCAAATCTGGCTTCACGATAAATCCCTTATTTCTTAATATGCATTTAACCAATTACTTAAGTGCGTTTTGTGGTCAAACTGTCGTTTACAGGGTAAATATGGTTGTTTATAAAGCAACTTTTCTTATACAATGCTTTTATCAATAGTTTTGTTCTAGCTAAAAAGAGCATTTTGATTTCTAGAAAAGAACTTCTTTTTCAAATAATACTGCACGTTTTGGTGCTATTGTTTTTCTCCTTTAGCCGAAACACTGGGGGAATTGTCTGGTATCGGGCCGTATTCCTGTTGTTTTATAGTATTTCGACCGTGTCCATAACGTATTACCTAATGCCACGGTTTCTGTATAAAAAAAAGTATTGGCAGTTCTTCTTTGGGGTGACCTTGGTAGTGGTATCCGTAATTTTGATAGAAGAATTGGTGTTGGAGCCTATAATGTTTCCCGATACCGAACGTGGAAGAAGCTTTCCTGGAATATATATATCATTGTTCAGTGTACTGCCCGTAATCTGTATTCTGTCCGGATTTAAATTCGGATGGGATGCCTTGCAGAAACAAGCGCAGATAGATGAATTGAAAAACGCTATAGAAGAAAGTGAACTTCAATTTCTCAGAAACCAGATAAACCCGCACTTTTTGTTCAACAATTTGAACAATTTATACTCCTATGCCCTGCAAGAATCGCCCAAAACCCCTGAGATTATTTTGGAGATGAGCGGTGTTCTGCGTTATATGCTGTACGAGTCCAAAGAGCAGATGGTCCCGCTCAATAAAGAGCTGGAGCAACTGGGGAACTTTATCAAGTTGTACAAATTACAGATAGAGGACAGGGGCGAGGTTCTTTTTGATGTGGATAAAATAGAGGGCGAGTACAGGATCGCGCCATTAATTTTGATCGTGTTTATCGAAAACGCCTTTAAACATAGCCAGTCGGGTCAATCTTCGGATATCAAGATCAATATTTCCGTTAAGGTAAATAATACCACCTTGGAATTCGTATGCAGCAATAACTACGTCTCTGGCTTTAGTTTGGATAGTGTGGCCAAGGGTATCGGGTTAAAAAATGTGAGGAAAAGATTAGAGCTGCTTTATCCTAAAAAACATATTTTGCAGATAGAGGAAACAGAGAACGATTACAAGGTATATCTAAAATTGGAACTGGAAAAAGTCTAAAAAGATGAGGTGTATTATAGTTGAGGATCAACCACCGGCGCAGCGAATCTTAAAAAAATATATACAAGATGTTCCCAACTTGGAACTTGTTGATATGTTTTCGGACGGTCTGAGCGCCATGGAATTCCTGAACCGGGAGTCGGTGGATATTATGTTCTTGGACATACACTTGCCAAAAATCAATGGTCTGGACTTTTTAAAGAGTATTCCGGACCCTCCTCAAGTTATTTTGACCACTGCTTTCTCCGAATACGCCTTGGAAGGCTATGATCTAAATGTAGTGGACTATTTGTTGAAGCCATTTTCGTTTCAGCGCTTTTTACAGGCCGTGAACAAGGCAAATGCCAAGTTGGATGTTCAAAGATCCGGCAGGGACAATGAACCACTGACCGAGATTTACGTAAAATCCAGCCACGAGCATATTAAAGTGCTGGTGGATGATATTTACACGATTACCTCGGATTCCGATTATACCGAAATCCACTTGGAGGACAAAAAAATCTTGTCCAACGAACCACTTAGACATTGGGTAAGTGTTTTGGGAGGCGATCAATTCTATCAAATCCACAAATCACATATCATAAACACCAAAAAAATCGATAGGATTTCAGGAAATCTGGTGATCCTGACCAATGGGGCCAAAGTACCCTTGGGCAGGGCATATAAGGATACTTTTTTAAAGAGCATATTAAAGTAAAAGCCCGGAATTTGTTTCCGGGCTTTTACTTTAAATCTTTATAAATTTTACTCTATTTCGCAAAGTACACATAAATGGCAATAACGATAAAGCAGATAAATGCACTGGCCGGTTTTACATACTTCCAGGGCTCAATGGAAACCTGTTTGGTGTACTCCAATTCGAAGGGTTCTTTTCTTGGATAAAACTTCCCGATGATCAACATAATTACAATATTGGAAACAAACAATATCGCCATTACGTGAAGATAGTGTGGATAGGCACCAGCTTCTACCAGATTTAGTTCCACAGGGTCGGTAATGCCATTTGCCTTGGCTTCGGCAAGTGCGTTGGCCACCATTCTGGGCCCCACAATAAACTGACTGATGATATAAAGAATGGATCCTGAAAGGATGCCTATTTTGGCTGCAATGGCAGGTACCCTTTTGGTGAGATATCCCACAACGATTATAGTGAAAATAGGGATGCTGTAAATACCGTTGATCTCTTGTAAATAGTTGAACAAGCTACCAGCGTTGGCAATCATTGGGGCAATGAACATGGCTGCTAGTGCCAAGCATACGCCGAACACCTTACCGTATTTTACCACGGTTATTTCCGAGGCATTTTTGTTGATGTGCTGTTTATAAATGTCTATCCCGAACAAGGTCACCGAACTATTGAGCACACTATTGAAAGAACTTAAAATAGCACCAAAAAGTACAGCGGCAAAGAAGCCCATTAATGGTTTAGGGAGCACGGCGCGTACCAGTTCGGGATATGCCAAGTCGCTACTGGCAAGTCCTCCCTCGAAATAATAGTAGGCGATCATCCCGGGCAACACCAAGATTATTGGCCCTAAAATCTTTAAAAATGCGGCCAATAATAGGCCTTTTTGGCCTTCCGCAAGGTTTTTTGCGCCCAATCCCCTTTGGATGATTTGTTGATTGGTGCCCCAATAGAAAAGCTGAACCAGCATCATTCCTGTAAAAATGGTGGAAAAGGGCACCTCTTGTCCAGGATTCCCAGTGGAATCAAAGCGCTCTGGGTTGGCATCCATTAATGTTTGCAAGCCGCCAAGAACACTTCCGTCCCCAATGGCCATCAATCCAAAAACGGGAATCAAAATACCACCTACAATTAGTCCAACCGCATTGATGCTGTCCGAAACGGCAACAGCTTTCAATCCTCCAAAAACCGCATAAATGGAACCAATGATACCGATACCCCAAATACAAACGACCAAAGCGGTGGAATCCGATACCCCTAGTAAGGTCGGAACATCGAACATACCACTTATGGCAACCGAACCAGAATATAAAATTACCGGCAACAGCACAACAACATAGCCCGTTAAGAAAAGTCCCGATGTAATCGTTTTTGTGGTAACATCGAACCGTTTGGCCAAAAACTGAGGGACCGTTGTAAGTCCTCCCTTTAAATAGCGCGGGAGCAAAAACAATGCGGTGACCACTATGGCAAGCGCTGCCAGGGTTTCCCAGGCCATGACCGATAATCCGTCCTTATATGCACTGCCGTTTAGGCCAACAATTTGTTCTGTAGAGAGGTTGGTGAGCAATAGTGACCCAGCTATTACGCCAGCGGTTAGGCTTCTTCCGCCCAAAAAATAACCGTCCGATGAGGTCTCGTCCGTTTTTCTAACGGACCACCAGGATATTATACCTACCATTAGAGTAAATCCCAAAAAGGAAATAAGTGCCATACTTTAAAGTTTGATGTTCCGGCCCGGGCCAAAACGGTTTGTTTAGTTGGTTGCAATTAATCGGGGAATACACGGAATCTGTTAGGGAAACCGGCACAGTCCAATATTAAAAGCGAATATAAAATTCTAATAAATGCTAATATAACTGGATTTTTCGGAAAAGTATATAGAATCTATAAACGCAACATTTTCATTCTAATTTGAAGGAATTTCAAAAGTTTATGGATGGCTGGCCTTCAAAAAGATAATCCACAGCTAACAATTATTTAAACTGTTTTGTGGCTTTTTTATGATAATAAATTGAGTAATTAGCAACTTAATTTTATTATTAGTAAACTTTGATTGATAATAGTTCTGTTGTTAAGCGACCGAGTTTGGTATTCGTGCTGCACGCATCGCTTGCTGCTTTTGGCACTTACTTTTGTATGTACGCTTTTAGGAAACCATTTTCTGTAGCAACTTTTGATGGAGTGGCTTTCTGGGGAGTGGATTACAAGATATTATTGGTGATTGCGCAGGTGTTGGGGTACGCACTATCCAAATTTGTCGGTATAAAAGTGATATCGGAACTAAAACCCGACCAAAGGTTACTTTACTTAATATCGCTTATAGGTATTGCAGAAATATCCCTGTTGCTTTTTGCCTGGGTCCCTGCACCGTACAATATATTGTTTATGTTCTTGAACGGTTTGCCCTTGGGAATGATCTGGGGCATTGTGTTTTCCTATATAGAAGGAAGAAAGTTTACCGATATTCTGGGAGTGGTCCTATCTGCAAGTTTTATTGTCTCCAGTGGCGTTGTAAAATCTGTAGGCCTCTTTGTTATGAATTCATGGGGTGTGAGCGAATTTTGGATGCCCTCCGTGACCGGGGCATTGTTTTTTGTTCCCCTTTTGATTTGCTCCCTTCTTTTACAACGGGTTCCACCACCAACAGCCCAAGATGTTTCCAGCAGGACCGAACGTATCCCAATGACTGCGGCAGACCGGAGAGACTTGGTCAAAAAGTATTTTTTTCCATTGGTGCTCATTGTGCTCTTCTATACATTTTTAACCGCATTTAGGGATTTTAGGGACAATTTTGCTCGAGAACTTTGGGATAGCATCGGGTATCAGGGCGATGTTTCCGTTTTTTCGACATCGGAAATCATAATTGCAATTATAGTCTTATTGATCATAGGTTCCATTTTTTATATAAAGAACAATTTTAAGGCGCTACTTACCTATCATGCCCTACTAATAATGGGCACCTTGGTGTTGGCCGTAGGTACACTTTTGTTTCAAACAGGAGTACTGGACCCATTTATTTGGATGGTTTGCACCGGCTTTGGGCTATATATCTGCTACGTGCCCTTCAATTGTCTTTTTTTCGACCGCTTCATAGCCACCTATCATGTAAAAGGGAATTCGGGTTTTCTTATATACATCGCCGATTCTTTTGGCTACGTGGGCAGTGTACTTGTTTTGCTCTATAAAAACTTTGGACAGGCCAATTTATCTTGGCTCAACTTTTTTATATATGGAACCTATGCCGTAGCATTTATAGGTATTGGCTGTACACTGGTGCTGTATTTTCATTTTACCGCCCTGAGCAAGGCGGAACAACTCAATAAACAACTCGATTATGGACAATAAGTTTGATGCTGTCATTGTAGGTGGCGGTGTTTTGGGAACTTTTCATGCCTATCATGCAATGGAAATGGGCCTAAAAGTTTGCTTGGTGGAAAAAGATGCTTACCCCAAAGGGGCTACCACCCAGAACTTTGGACAGGTTGTGCCTTCTGGCATGAATACCAAATGGCAAAAATTTGGCCGCGAAAGTCTTCGAATATATAAGGATATCCAATCGCAGTTCGATATCAGTATCCGTCAGAACGGTACAGTTTATTTAGCTTCCAACGAAGAAGAAGAGCGTTTGCTGGTGGAGCTTAGGGCAATAAACAGCGGCAACGATTACGAATCCAAAATGCTAACCAAGGAACAGTGCTTGGAAAAATATCCAGGATTAAGGAAAGACTATGTTCTGTCCGGATTGTATTTTCCGCAAGAAGTAACCGTAGAGCCCAGGGTAATGATCCATAAACTTCAAAAATATTTGATGGAGCAAAAAGGGTTGGATATCAAGTTCGATTTTCCGGTGGTTTCCTGCGAATCCGATGGTAGTTGGGTTAGGGTCAAAAACACCAAAAATGAAGAAGTGCAAGCCAAAAAAGTGATAATCTGCAATGGGGCCGATTTTAAAAATCTTTATCCCGAAACGTTTGCATCCAGTGATCTAGAAGTTTCCAAATTGCAGATGATGCAGACCAAACCCCAAGGGAATTACAATCTAAAAGGATCTATACTAACAGGTTGGTCCATTCGAAGGTACGAGGCGTTTCGCGAATGTCCTTCCTTCAAAACGATAAAGGCCAACGAGCCAAAGGACAGCCTTCAAAAGAAATGGGGGGTCCACATTTTGTTTAAACAAGCAACGGATGGTTCGGTAATCCTCGGGGATTCCCACCAATACGCCGATGCCGGTAACATGGAGGATCTGGGATACGATCTTGATATGGATATTGATGATTTTATGGTTCAGGAGGCCAAGAAAATTATTGACCTGCCCACCTATCAAATCCAAAAAAGATGGTACGGCATGTACTCACAATGTAAAAACAGTGATATTTATCAAAAAACAATAGACAACAATATTCATATTGTTACAGGAATCGGAGGTAAGGGAATGACAGGGAGTGCCGGATTTTCCAAAAAAAACATTGCAACAATTTTTAATGCACAGAAAATCAATTTATGAAAAAAATAGAACTGGCCGTTTTTGATATGGCGGGAACCACAGTGAACGAAGATAATGTGGTGTACAAAACCGTAAGGGCCGCTCTGGCGAAGCATGGCGTGGATGTTACTTTGGAAACTGTACTCGAATGCGGCGCCGGAAAGGAAAAGTTTAAGGCCATTTCCGATATTTTAGAGGAAAGCCAGAACAAAAGTGTGGATGCCAAAGCGGTGTTTCAGGATTTTAAGGGAATGTTGGAAGATGCTTATACCAATTTAAACGTTGGCACTTATGATGGCGTTGAAGAACTATTTAAAACCTTAAAGAAACAGGAAGTAAAAATAGTGTTGAATACTGGTTATGATCGTAAAACAGCGGAAACCCTTTTAAATAAATTGGGATGGATTCCCGGTGAACAGGTGGATGCTTTGATCACGGCGGACGATGTAGTCAATGGAAGACCGTCGTCCGAAATGATAGATAAGGCCATGGAATTATTTGGTGTTACCGATCCGCAAAAGGTATTAAAGGCCGGCGACTCCGTTATCGATATTGAAGAGGGTAAAAATGCCAATTGCGGCTGGACGGTAGGTGTCCTTACCGGAGCACAGAACCGTGAGCAATTGGAAACAGCACGGCCAACCCTTATCTTGGAATCCTTGTCCAGCTTGGCGGAGGAATTGTTTTCCTGATCAGATAAAAAAATATACAACCAACATTTTAGAAGGAACATTCCCTTTGTTTACAGGTACATGGGGGACTCTGCCATCAAAAAAAATAGAGTCCCCTTCTTTTAACAGCACTTCTTGGTCGCCTATTTCGTAATAGCACTCACCGGTTAAAATATATTTGAACTCAAAAGCATCGGTCACCACTTTTTCCCTTTTAGAGTTGGGCTGTACCTCCAAGAGCACACTTTCAAAGCCGACCGAGTTCAATTGCTTGCTAAAGATGTAATTGTAAGAAAAGCCGATAGCTTCGTCTTCCTTATCGATCACGGACTGTTCATCTTTGCGGGTCACTAAAAAATTCTGTCCATTTACATTGGGGATACCATCAAAAAAAACGGTCATTTCGGTGCCCAATGCTTCCACAATTTTCAAAAATACGGGCAACGATGGAATGGTACGGCCATTTTCTATCCTAGAAATTAAGCCGGCAGTGACCCCGGCACTTCCAGCAACATCGTTTATGGTTTTTTTATTGTCTTTGCGAATTTGTTTGATCCTCTTTCCAATGCCCACCAAATAATCTTCCATAATATGCGAACTCAAAAATTTTAGTATTTATAATATTCTAAGAAAGATCAAGAATAAGAAAAATATCTGTAACGGTAGGATATTGTTGGAGTTCTTAAAAAAGAACATGTCTCTAACCTTTGTTAAAAGTTAAATATTTGTAAATAATATAAATATAACATTGGGCTGTTTCTTTTAACCTTTCCGTATCATTTTTTTAATCTGGATGGATGCGTGTCTTAATTCTGGTGTTGGATATTTGTTGATAAATAATTAACCAAATTTTACAAATATTCAACAAATGAAAAAATCATTCGTAGCATTTTTACTTGCATTTACGGTAAGTATAATTGGCTATTCGCAAGTCACCTTTTCTGGAAAGGTAGTAGACGAGAACAACGTGCCTTTACCAGGTGCATCGGTTGTTGTAAAGGGCAGTGCCAATGGCGTTGCCACCGACTTTGATGGAAACTTTGAAATAGAGCTTCCTCAAGGTGGAGAAATACTCGAGGTATCCTATATAGGGTATATCTCTCAAGATGTTGAGACTGCTGGAAAAACATCCATTTCCATAATGCTACAGCCAGATTCCCAACAGTTGGATGAGGTAGTGGTTACTGCATTGGGGATTAAAAGGGAAACCAAGAAACTGGCATATGCGGTACAAAAGGTTTCCGGTGAAGAAATCGCAGAGGCTCGCGAAACCAACGTGGTGAACTCTCTCTCCGGTAAAATGGCGGGAGTTCAGGTAACAGGAGGTAATTCTGGGGTTGGTTCTACATCACAGATTATAATTCGTGGAGAAAGTTCATTAAACCCAAGCCCAAATGCCAACTCTCCATTGTTCGTTGTGGATGGGATTCCTATAAACAACAATGTTAGCAACAGAGGTTCCGAAGGTAACATGGAAGTGGATTACGGTAATGGGGCCATGGACATAAACCCGGACGATGTAGAAACAATGACCGTACTTAAAGGTCCGAACGCCACCGCATTGTACGGTTCCAGAGGTGCAAATGGTGTTGTACTTATAACAACAAAATCAGGTCAAGGTACCAAAGGAATCGGTGTTTCCATAACCCATAACACAACTTTCGAGGACTTATTGACCCTTCCAAAATACCAAAACCGATATGGACAGGGTTCTGGCGGTCAGTTTGCCTTTAACGATGGTGGTCAGAACCGTTCCCTTACCGGAGGCATAAACGATCATGTGGACGAAAGTTGGGGACCTGCCATGAACGGGCAATTGATCCCACAGCACGATAGTCCTACCTCTAGCGGTTTCCGCGCGGGCGATGTACATGTTAGACCAAGAAATCCCGACGGTACTTTTGCCGATGAGATCATCGCAACCCCATTTTCTCCCCAACCCGATAATATCGAAGATTTTTTTAGAACGGGTTTTACCATGAGCAATAACGTGGCTTTGACCGGTGCCAATAAAGATGGAAACTTTAGGGTTTCATTTACCGACCTACAGAGTGAGAGTGTAATCCCGCACTCCAATTTTAAAAGAAGGTCATATCAAGTAAACGGATCGTACAACCTTACCGATTGGTTAAAGGTTACTGGGTCTATGAATTACATCAACTCAAATTCACGTAACCGTCCCAACAATTCCTATGGAACGGAGAACATTATGTACCTGTGGATTTGGTTCGGCCGTCATATCAATATGAACGGGTTAAGGGACTACTGGCAGCCAGGATTGGAAGATGTTCAGCAGTACAACTACAATTATAACTATCACGACAACCCGTTCTTTACGGTTTTCGAAAATACAAACGCCTTTAACAAGGATCGTGTAATTACCAATCTTAGGGCAGATATGAATCTTGCCAATGGTTTAAGTTTGATGGTCCGTACAGGTTTCGATTATTCCAATGAGTTGGATAGACGTAAAAGGGCCTACTCTACACAACGTTTTCCAAATGGACAGTATAGAGAGGATTTTGTGTATGCCTACGAACAGAACACCGATTTCTTGCTGTCCTATAACAAAGAATTGAATCAAGACTTTGATTTTGGGATATCCTTGGGAGGTAACCACCGTTCTGCCAAAAACAGATACCAGCGGATCAGTGCTAATTCCTTGTCCATTCCTGGGATCTACAATTTTGGAAATGCCGCAGAACCTTTAACACAAAGCGATTACGATAGCAAGTTTACCGTAAACAGTTTGTATGCATTTTCCAACTTGGCCTATAAAGATTATGCATTTTTGGATGTAACGGCACGTAACGATTGGTCGTCCACACTACCCGATGGCAACAATAGCTATTTCTATCCATCCGTTGGTTTAAGTTTTATTCTTTCGGATATGTTTCAAATGCCGGAAGCGATCAGCTTTGCAAAAATTAGAGGGGGTTGGGCAAGTGTAGGTAATGATACCGACCCTTATAATTTGGCCGCGACCTATGGTTTTGGAAATACGTTTAACGGGTATTCACGAGTTTATTCACCGTCCGAACTAAAATTGGCCGACCTAAAACCGGAGCGTACCAACTCGTTCGAAGTAGGGGCCGATTTAAGATTCTTGGGTAACCGCTTGGGATTGGACGTTGCAGCATACAAATCCATCACCAAAAACCAGATTTTATCCTTGCCGGTATCCAATACTTCCGGGTATAGTTCTAGAATCATAAACGCAGGTGAAGTTGAGAACAAAGGTTTGGAAGTAACGTTATCGGCCACTCCGGTACAAACGGATAATTTTAGCTGGAACACCAACATCAACTTTACCACCAATCGTGGAGAGGTAAAAGAGTTGACGGAAGGCCTAGATCAATATTTGGTTAAATCGAACTATTTGCAAGTAGTGGCCGAAGTAGGCGAGCGTATGGGCGATTTGTACGGAACCGGATTTGAAAAAGTTACCGATAAGAACAGCCAATACTATGGACAATGGATCATAGATGGTGATTCAGGATTGCCCATTAGAAGCAACGAGTTAAGGAACCTAGGAAACTACAACCCTGATTTTATGGTTGGTTTTCAAAATAGTTTCAGGTATAAAAATCTTCGTTTCGGATTCTTGTTCGATTGGAGACAAGGAGGTGTGTATCACTCAAGAACAGTTGCCATTGGCGGAACAACCGGTATGCTGGACTTTACCGTTCCCGGTCGCGAAACAGGAATCGTGGCACAAGGTGTTGTGGACGATGGAAACGGAAATTATACACCAAACACCACAAACGTAGCTGCATCCAATTATTACTCCCACGTTTATAACAGAGGTAACGAGGAAAGTTCAATGTTCGATGCCACCTATGTAAAATTGAGAGAAGTAAAACTTGGATACACATTACCGAGCAAACTATTGGCAAAAACCCCGATAAAGTCCGCCACAATTTCACTGGTGGGCCGTAATCTGGCCCTTTGGACGGAAAACGATCATGTAGACCCCGAAACCATCTCATTCTCAGGAGGAACCATTGTTCCCGGCGTAGAAGATATGGCATTGCCAAGCACAAGAAGTTTTGGGCTTAACCTTAACGTAGAATTTTAAAAAAGAATTTAAGATAAAGAATGATGAAAACATCAAACTTCATAAAATCCATCTTATTTGCAGGAACCGTTTTGGTTTCGTGTACCAACAATTTTGAGGAAATCAATTCCAACCCAAATGCGCCCGAACAAGTTAGCGCCAACCTGCTTACCTCTACGGTAACCTCCGAAATTACACGGACATTGACACAAGAAGGGTATAGCGACGGGAACACAATTACCCAATTAATGGCCAAAAACAATTTCCCTGGGTTTAGCCAGTTCGATTGGGGAGATCAAGGCATGTGGAATTTTTTCTACAGCTATTTGCCCGAGATCAACGATATTTTGGAAATTTCAAGAGCAGAAGGCACTCAAAATTCAACTTACGAAGGGATTGCACTTACCCTAAGGGCACTATCTTTTGCCAACCTTACCGATTTGTACGGTCACGTTCCATATACCGAGGCAATGGCAGGTAAAACAGAAGGTATTTTCACCCCTGTTTACGATGATCAAGAAACGGTATACAACGGAGTACTTCAGGATTTGGCCGATGCCGATGCGGCACTTGCCAAAGGTCAGGCCATAGCAGGGTCTACCGGTGATGTAATTTATAACGGCGATGCATCCAAATGGAGAAAATTGGCAAACGCATTGCGCTTGCGCTACCTATTGCGAATTTCCAAGCAAAGAGATGTATCCTCCGAAATGCAGGCCATTGTAAGTGCAGGAAATTACATCAACGACAATGGCGACAACGCCGTTTTGGTCTACAGTGGAACATCCAATACCGATTCTTGGCCGGAAAGTACTGGCCGTATAGGTGGGTTCGATGAAAAGAGTCTTTGCACTACCTTGTTGGGCTATTTTGAAGAATTCAATGATCCCCGATTGGATATTTGGTTCGATCGCAACAGTGAAGGTGAATGGGTGGGGATCCCAATTGGTCTTAACCAAGATAACGCTCGTGCCTATGACGATGAATTTAGTCCTAGTCGATTGGATGTTGAGCTGTTCTATTTTTCCTCTACAGCCGCCGAAGCCTTTATTATGAAAAACTCCGAAGTACAGTTTATCCTTGCCGAAGCTGCAGAAAGAGGGTTTATTTCTGGAAGTGCAGAGGATTATTATAACAATGGAATCCGTGCAAGTTTGGATTACTGGGGTGTGCCCAGTGATGACATTGAAGCATATTTGGTACAGCCGGCCGTTCAATACAATGGTTCTTTGGAATTATTGTTGACCCAAAAAACAATTGCTCTTTGGAACGTGGATTACCAAGGATGGATGGACTATCGAAGAACAGGAATACCCGCCTTGGAGAATGGTCAAGACGACCTTAATGGCGGCCGTTATCCAGTTCGCTTCCTTTACCCCTCCTCTGAACAGACCTTGAACGGAGACAATTATAAAGCAGCGGTAGAGGCCATGGGTGGCGAAGGCGATAACATCAATACACCGGGATGGTGGGAAACAGGAACAAGATACTAAGCTTTCAAAATTTAAAATAATTGCAAGTGGTTGCCCTTTACCAAGGGCAGCCTTTGCATTTAATAACCAACAGTATGTCAAGATTAATTGTATGTGCCATTTTATCTGTATTCCTTCTGTTTTCATGTGATTCCAAAATCAAGAAAACCCCTACAGGAATCAAGCATGTAGTGGTTGTCGGAGTAGATGGTATGAGCCCGGATGGTATTCTTAAGGCAGAAACCCCAATGATGGACGAAATGGTTAAGAACGGCGCAGCCACCATGAACGGAAGGGCCGTATTACCATCCAGTTCCAGTCCAAACTGGGCCAGCATGATCATGGGAGCCGGTACGGAACAACATGGGGTTACATCTAACGGATGGGAAAAATTCGACCATCAATTGCCTCCGGTCGTAGCCACCAAAAACGGAACTTTTCCAACAATATTTACACTTTTTAAAGACCAACAACCGGAAGCCCATGTAGGAGCTATTTACGATTGGGATGGATTCGGACGCTTGTTCGAGAAATCGGATGTTGATTTTGATATTGATGGAGACCACGAAGAAAAAACTGCCCTTGCAGCAGTGGACTATATCAAAAAGAATAAACCAAAGTTCACCTTTGTCCACTTGGACCATGTGGACCACGCAGGCCATGCCAAGGGTCACGGCACTCCCGATTATTATAAGTCCGTGGAAAAAGCAGATGCCCTAATCGCCAAAATTGTGGATGCTACCAAAGAAGCCGGAATTTTTGAAAATACCATGTTCATAGTGGCCTCCGATCATGGTGGGTTGGGCTTTGGCCATGGAGGAGAAAGCTTGGCCGAAATGGAGATTCCTTTTATTTTGTACGGCGCAGGCATTAAAAAAGGATATCAAATAGAAGAAACCGTTTATCAATACGACAACGCACCAACTGTAGCCTATGCCATGGGGCTAATAACTCCGCAAGCATGGATCGGTCGTCCCGTTAAAGGTGCATTTATAGGGAATAAAGCCCCAAAACTTATCTACAAGCGAAAGGTTAAAATAACCCAACCAAAAATTCTTCCGGATGCTGGCTATTTTGAGCCAGCAGGAGGGATTTTTAAATCAGACTCGGTGGCGGTGGTTATGCAAAACCCGAACAATTTGGGCGAGATAAGGTACACACTTGGAGATATAGTTCCCACATTCGATAATAGCCAACGTTACCAAGATACCTTCTATCTGAAACAAACAGAAATCGTAAAAGCAGGAATATTTCAGGACAACCAATTGGTGAGTACGGTTACGGAGGCTAATTTTAGAATTGTTCCAAAATCAAAGCAAGACCCGGTTCAATTTCGACTGTATCAGGTGAGTGGAATAGAAAAACTGCCCGACTTTTCTGTTTTGGATCCAATCCACCAAGGCTTTGTCACTGAATTTTCCCATAAACAAACATTCTCGGAAGAGGTACCACAAGAGCAAGTTGCCGTTGCTTTTGAAAGTTATTTGAAAGTCCAAGAAGATGGCACGTACACCTTTTTCACCAATAGCGATGATGGTAGCAAATTATATGTAAATGGAACCGAAATTGTCGACAACGATGGCGACCATGGGGTAATGGAGCGTAGCGGTTCATTGGAATTGACCAAGGGTGGACATTTGGTGCGTGTGGAGTTTTTTAATGGCGGAGGAGGCTATCATTTGGATGTAAAGTATAAGGGGCCAAACATCCCAAAACAAATCATTCCAGCAAACCATTTGTATAGAAAAAAGTAGGCATGCATTTTAACCTCAAAAAACCTCAAATAGTTATCATCTTCTTTTTGATGATGCAAATTTCAAACGGGCAAAAACCACAATTGCCTGCTTGGGAACCAGGTTTTTTGGATATCCACCATATAAATACAGGTAGGGGGGATGCAACTTTTATGGTGTTTCCGGATGGTACCACCATGCTAGTGGATGCAGGCGATATGTCCGAGACCCATCCCAGAACAACGTCCAGTAGAAATGCAGCTTTGGTCCCGAACAGGTCAAGGACCGCACCGGAGTGGATTGTGGATTATATAGACCAATACTCGCCAAAAAAACAAGAACGAAAGTTGGATTATGCCCTGGTCACCCATTACCATGACGATCATTTCGGAGAGATAGATTCTTTGCGCAAGATTTCTGAAGGAGGATATCAACTTACGGGAATTATGGCGGTTGGCGATTTGATCCCCATCAAAAAATTGATTGACAGGGGATTCGATCATCCCATTGACCTGAAAGATGAAAAAGTACAGTCCCGAGAAGGGTTTGCCCGGGACAAGTACGGAATGATCCCGACCTTGAGGGAGTATTGGAAGTTCATCGAATATCAAGCAGCAAAAACAGGATTGGAAAATGAGGCTTTGCAGGTCGGAAGCCGCAATCAGATCATATTGCAACATCATCCAAAGGATTATCCGCAATTTTGGGTCCAGAACATCGCCTCCAACGGGAATATTTGGACAGGATATGACAATTCGTTTTATCCACTTTTTAAAGAAGGTGACTATCCCGGGGAAAACCCGTTGAGCAATTGCATCCGAATCGATTATGGAAAGTTCAATTACTTTACAGGTGGTGATATTTCCGGAATCAATGGTTTTGGTCAAACGAA
The DNA here is from genome assembly GCF_056160185.1 of Flagellimonas sp. ABD4_174. NCBI lineage: Bacteria > Pseudomonadati > Bacteroidota > Flavobacteriia > Flavobacteriales > Flavobacteriaceae > Flagellimonas > Flagellimonas sp. ABD4_174. Next base: position 151,145 of record NZ_JBSWWP010000001.1, on the reverse strand, counting down.
TTTAAATGATGTGGAGTCGCATGTGGCCCCGGTAATAGGCCCGGTAGATGTGGCCACCTTGAACCACCACGGTAACCGGGATTCCCAAAACCCGTTTTATGTGCGAACCGTGCGTCCACGGGTGTGGATCCAACAAAACTGGACAGCCGACCATCCCGGCGAAGAGGTGTTGCGAAGAATAACATCAAAAAAACTATACCCCGGCAACCGGGATATTTTTTCAACCATAATGTTGCAAGGCACAAAAGAAGTGATCGGTGACAGGTTGAACCAGTATAAAAGTCAAAAAGGGCATATTGTTGTTCGGGTGTATGACAATGGCGATACATACGATATTTATGTGTTGGAGGATACATCCAAAGAGCGTGAAATAATAAGTAAGCATGGACCATACAAAGCGCGATAGGCACAACGCAGAATCTGTTGTGGAAGGCGACATAAACCTAACTCCCGCTCGGAGCGAATGGTTGCAAAACGAAGTGAGCGAAGAAACCAGAGAACTTTTGGAAAAAGATGCTAAATATTTTATGCATCAATCCATGTCGACACCTTGTTTGGATGTGCTCCAAACGTGTGAAGGGTCGCACATAGAAAGTATATCCGGCAAAAAATATTTGGATTTTCACGGCAACAATGTGCACCAAATTGGATTTTCCCATCCAAAATTGGTCTCTCGTTTAACCGAGCAACTACAAAGCCTAACTTTTTCCACCCGAAGGTATGCCAACAAGACCGCAATTCGGTTTGCCGAGAAGTTAACTTCATATACGCCCAAAGGTCTTGACCGTGTCTTGCTTACGCCAAATGGAAGCTCTGCTATTGGTATTGCCCTGAAATTGGCGAGGGCCGTAACAGGAAAGCACAAAGTGGTCTCATTCTGGGATTCGTTCCATGGAGCCTCTTTGGATGCCATAAGCGTGGGCGGCGAGTCTGTTTTTCAGGAACATATGGGGCCTTTAATGCCGGGGGTGGAGCGCATTCCACCGCCAATAACCTATCGTGGTATTTTTGAAGGGGACGAAACCAAAGCCTTGGAATATTTGCGATATGTTTTGGAAAAAGACCATCAGATTGGGGCATTTTTGGCAGAAACCATCCGTAATACCGATGTGCAGATCCCATCAAAAAAATTCTGGAAAGGAGCAAGGGAGCTATGCACCAAACATAATGTACTTTTAATCTTGGACGAAATCCCGATTGCCTTTGGGCGCACGGGCAAAATGTTCGCCTATGAGCTTTTTGACATTGAACCGGACATTCTTTGTCTGGGAAAAGGACTCGGAGGTGGTATTTTTCCGCAGGCAGCCATTGTTACCAGAGAAGAATATAACAAGTTTGGTGATATATCGCTGGGCCACTATACCCACGAAAAAAGCCCATTGGGTTCTATAGCAGGATTAACCTTATTGGAAGTACTGAAAGATGAGCAGATTCTACAAAAAGTAAAGGAGGACCAAGAATTTATGCGTAAGAACCTTTACAAAATGTACCGTAAGTATTCCTTGATCGGAGACGTTCGTGGGGTAGGACTATTATGGGGCATTGAACTGGTGACCGATAGGAACACTAAAGAGGAAGCTACCAACGAAGCCGAGGAAATCATGTACGAATGTCTAAAACAAGGATTGAGTTTCAAGGTTTCCAAAGGGAACGTTCTGCAACTTTCGCCCGCTTTGACCATTTCCAGGGAAGAGCTGGAAACTGCATTTGAAATACTTAATTGTGCATTTTTAAAAACCAACACCATAGCCTAATGAAAAAAATCAACTGTTTTTGTATTGTTTTTTGTTTGGGATTGATGCAGCTTGCTGCCCAGACCAAACCCGAAATTCTTGTGCAACCTTATTTGCAAGATGCCGAACCCAATTCCATAGTGATCATGTGGGAAACCTCTAGCGGAGAGGAAAGCATTGTAGAGTGGGGAACTACCGAAAAACTCGGAAAAAAAGCCACCGGAAGGGCAGAGGACATCAATTTCTCCGAATCCAGAGTGCATACTGTAAAATTGGAAGGACTCAAGCGATTCACCGAATATTATTATCGTGTAAAAACGGGAAAGATAACATCGGATATCTTCCAATTTAAAACGCCGCCGTTTTCAAGTGACGAAGAGTCCTTTAATATTGTGGCCATGAGCGATATGCAATACGATAGCCAGCATCCCAATAAATTTTCGGAGATCGTGAATCAAGGAGTGCTTCAATATCTCGAAAAAGCGCATGGCGGCAAATTGCCCAACAACTTGGCCATGGTAATGATTCCTGGCGATTTAGTGACCACGGGAAGCAAATACTATCAATGGAAAGAGCATTTTTTTGATCCCGCCCAAAAGCTTTTTGCAGAAGTTCCTGTATATCCCGTTTTGGGAAATCATGAAAAAAATTCTGTATTCTACTTCAAGTACTTCAGTCTACCCGAAAATGGAACTCCCGCCTACGCAGAACATTGGTGGTACAAGGATTATGGGAATACGCGAATCATCGGATTAAATTCCAACGAAGGTTATCGTGACCTACGGGAACAGTACGAGTGGCTGGAGAAAGTATTGTTGGATACCGAAAAAAACGAGGATATTGATTTTGTTTTTGCACAACTTCACCATCCGCATAAATCAGAACTGTGGATTCCAGGGGAGGAAGAATCGACAGGAAAAGTGGTGAAAATGCTCGAAGAGTTTTCAACAAAAACAGGAAAGCCAAGTATTCATTTCTTTGGACATACCCACGGGTATTCCAGAGGACAGTCCCGAGACCATAAGCACTTGTGGATAAATGTGGCATCCGCTGGTGGCGCTATTGATAATTGGGGCGAGTTTGAAGGCAGGGATTATGATGAGTTTACCGTTACCCAGGACGAATACGGCTTTGTTATGGTCGAGGTAGATGGCAACAGGAACGACCCCAAGTTTACCATTAAAAGGATTAGTAGGGGGAATACGATCAAATCCAGAGAAAATGAACTACGGGATAGCATCACGATTTGGAGGCTGAGTAAAAAACCCGAAGCGCCCAAGGTGGTCTCCCCAATCAATGGTGCAATTGTAAAGGATGAGTTTGTCATGTTAAAAGCCGGAGAATTTTCCAGTGCACACCATGCCTCCTTCCATGCAGCATCCCATTGGCAGGTATCGGAATCCAAGGATTTTGAAAAATTGGCCTTGGATAGCTGGAAACAATTTGAAAACTGGTATTACAAAGAAAATCGTCAAGAGAACGATGATTTGACGGACGAAAAAACAAAACGATTAAAACCCAATACAAATTATTATTGGAGAGTCAGATATAGAGACCAAAACTTAAATTGGAGCGATTGGTCCCCAACGGTGTCATTTAAAACGGCAGAAATAAAAAGCAAGTAGAGACAAATTTTGTCCGAAGTGATGGATTCAGTTTTCACTGGTTACTACCTGTCCGGAAAAAGAAAATTCCTAAAACTATAAGTTTAAGTACGTTTAATTCAGTTTATTAGTTCATGTTTGTGCAAAGACCCGTATGATCAGTGCGGGTCTTTCTCTTTGTACCCTGAAGCTATGTGCTAGGTTTTGTTAAAATGGTTACCTTAGAGCAGTGTATTTTTGCCAAATGGAAGAAGAACTTTTAGGAACATTCAGCAACTATTTCGAACCTGCTCTTATCCAAGAGATCCTTAAAGAGGGCAAGTATAAGGAGATTCCAGCAGGAGAAACCATTATGGATATTGGCCAATATATAAGAAGTATGCCACTGTTGTTGTCCGGGGCCATAAAAGTTCTCAGGGAAGACGAAGAAGGCGATGAACTGCTTTTATATTACTTGGAGCAGGGCGAAACCTGTTCGGTGACCATGACCTGCTGTATGGGACATACCAAGAGCGAGATTAAGGCCATAACCGAAACCGATACCAAAATTGTGATGGTACCGGTGCAGAAAATGGAGGAATGGATGGCAAAATATAAAGGTTGGCGCAATTATGTTTTTGATAGTTACCAAAACCGTCTGAATGAGTTGTTGCTGACCGTGGACAGTATCGCCTTTAAAAATTTAGATCAACGTTTAATGGATTATCTGAAAAAGAAAGTCGAGGTAACCAATGACAACCGGATAAATAACACACATCAAGAGATTGCTTATGACTTGCACACCTCAAGGGTGGTAGTTTCCAGATTGTTGAAAAAACTGGAGAAAATGAAAAAGTTGGAGCTCCATAGAAACCACATTCTTGTAATAGACCTTTAAAATATGTGCCCTTTGTTACTGTTTGTAGTAATTGGCCATTCTATTTTTGCATAAAATCAATCGAATGCTCAAAAGGATTTTTCCTTTTTTAACCTGGATAGGCTCTTACAATCGCTCTTTGCTCTATGGCGATTTAGTTGCCGGTATTACCGTAGGGATTATGTTGATCCCGCAGGGGATGGCCTACGCTATGATTGCGGGCATGCCACCCATATATGGGCTGTACGCGGCATTGGTGCCACAATTGGTCTATGCATTAACAGGAACATCAAGGCAATTGGCCGTTGGCCCCGTAGCCATGGATTCACTTTTGGTGGCGGCCGGAATAGGCGCTATGCAATTGGGAAATACCGAAGACTATATTGCTGCAGTACTCTTTTTGACCTTGCTTATTGGCGTATTTCAATTATTGCTCGGCGTTTTAAAAATGGGTCTTTTTGTAAACTTCTTGTCCAAACCGGTAATTAGTGGATTTACATCCGCAGCGGCCATTTTAATTGGTCTGGGTCAATTAAAGCACATACTCGGTGTGGATTTGCCGCAGTCGGGCAAGATCTATGTGTTGCTAGGAAATATTTTTGGTAACCTTGGAGAAGTCCAACTGCTTACTTTGGGCATGGGAATTTTGGTGATCGCATTGATCATTGGGTTGAAAAAAATCAATAAAAAGCTACCGATTCCCTTACTTGTCGTGGTGTTGGGTATAATGTCCGTAGTTATATTGGGATTAGAATCAAAAGGAATCAAAGTGGTTGGCGAAATTCCAAAAGGATTGCCAAGTTTTCAATTGCCAAGTTTTCAATGGGATAAAATAGGGCAGTTTATACCAATAGCACTTACCGTTGCCCTTTTTGGTTTTATGGAATCCATTTCCATTGCCAAAACCGTAGAAGAGAGGCATCCTGAATACGACCTTGACCCCAATCAAGAACTCAGAGCTTTGGGTATCTCCAATATTTTAGGGTCGTTTTTTCAATCTTTTTCCGTTTCGGGAAGTTTTTCCAGAACAGCGATCAATGATCACTCGGGAGCGCGCACAGGAATGGCATTGGTATTTAGCGCCATGTTGGTAGCGGGAGTATTGTTGTTTTTGACCCCACTTTTCTATAACCTGCCCACAGTTGTACTCGGTGCCATTATAATTGTTTCGGTTTTCGGACTGATTGATTTGAAGTATCCCCTACAATTGTGGAAAAACCGAAAAGATGAATTCGTCCTTTTGTTGGCCACTTTTGTAATGACCATGTCAATTGGGCTCATAGAAGGTATTCTTTTGGGTGTTCTGCTTTCTTTGCTGCTGTTGGTCTATAGGATATCAAACCCACATATTGCGGTTTTGGGAAGAATCAAAGGAACCAACTATTTTAAAAACATAGATCGTTTTTCGGAAGATGTTGAGGTGTCCGGGGATAAGCTCATTCTACGATTCGATGCTCAACTCTATTTTGGGAACAAGGATTACTTCAAAAAACAATTGTACCAACAAATTGCAAAAAAAGGACCGAGCTTAAAATACATAATCTTAAATGCCGAGCCTATTAATTATATCGATAGCAGTGCGGCAGTTATGTTGGAACGAATTATTCGGGAACAACGGGAAAACGGTATCCAGTTTTTAATAGCCGGGGCAATTGGCCCAACACGTGATATATTGTACACCAGTGGAATTATAGATGTACTGGGAGAGGAAAATCTTTTTGCACAAACCTTTGATGCCGTGGAATGCTGCCGTAATCCAGAAACATTGAGTACCATACAGAAAAAAGTATCCCAACAATATAAGACCAAACGTTTGTAACTTTGGTCACAGAAAATTAGGGAGCACAATACTAATTTTGATAAAAACCATTATCACATGAAGATTGAACAAATTTACACAGGATGTTTGGCCCAAGGGGCATATTATATAGAGAGTGAAGGAGAAGCGGCCATTGTGGACCCTTTAAGAGAAGTAAAACCATATATTAAAAAAGCTGAGGAAGATGGGGCCAAGATCAAGTACATTTTTGAAACCCATTTCCATGCCGATTTTGTAAGTGGACACGTAACCCTTTCCAAAGAAACTGGGGCCGACATCGTGTATGGTCCAACGGCAAATCCATCCTTCGAAGCGTTGATTGCAGAGGACGGACAGGAGTTTAAACTAGGAAAAATTACCATTAAAGTACTACATACACCCGGACATACGATGGAGAGCTCCACCTTTCTGTTGATAGATGAAAACGGAAAGGACCACGCAATTTTTAGTGGCGATACACTGTTCCTTGGAGACGTAGGCCGCCCGGACCTGGCGCAAAAAGCTGCACACATGACACAGGAAGAATTGGCAGGAACCCTGTTCGATAGTCTTCGCAATAAGATCATGCCCTTGGCCGATGATGTAATCGTGTATCCGGCGCATGGAGCAGGTTCGGCCTGTGGAAAAAATATGATGAAGGAAACCGTGGATACCCTGGGCAATCAGAAAAAAATGAATTATGCGTTAAGGGCGGACATGACGCGTGACGAATTCATTGAAGAAGTTACCGATGGACTATTGCCACCGCCACAATACTTCCCTCTGAACGTAAAAATGAACAAAGAGGGATACGAGGATATCGACAAGGTATTAAAAAGGGGCACACAAGCACTCGATCCCAATGCATTTGAGGTGGCGGCCAATGAAACTGGAGCCATTGTTTTGGATGTACGCCATCAAGATGACTTCGCCAAAGCACATGTGCCACGATCAATTTTTATTGGTCTGGACGGCAGTTTTGCACCATGGGTGGGCGCCTTGATCGCCGATGTGGAACAACCCATATTGTTGATCACTCCGGAAGGAAGGGAAGAAGAAACCGTTACGCGATTGTCGAGAGTAGGTTTCGATAACACCTTGGGTTTCCTACAAGGCGGAGTTGAGGCCTGGAAACAATCCGGCAAGGAAATCGATACCGTGGATAGTGTAAATGCGGAAGAGTTCAAAAAAATGGTCGAAAAGAAAGTACCCGTTTTCGATGTGCGAAAAGAAAGCGAGTACCAGGCCGAACACGTTGTGGATGCAAACTTGACACCCTTGGACTACATTAATGACCACTTGGCCGAGTTTCCGGATAACGAAAAATTTTACATTCATTGTGCAGGGGGGTACAGGAGTATGATTGCTTCATCCATTTTAAAGAGTAGAGGAATACACAACCTAGTGGACGTTGCCGGTGGTTTTGCTGACATCAAGAAAGCTGGCATACCTGTTACCGACTATGTGTGCCCCACTACCTTGAAATAAGGGAGAAACTTCGGAAATAGTTTCAAAAAAGTTCAGGTTATGTAACCATCGTTACTGACGGGACAGGCTGTTTGAGATACTTTAGTGTCTCAAAATAAAGATACCATGTCAATATTTAGTTTCTTGTTCAAAGAACAAAACCTGCCGGATGCCATAGCCATTTTGGATAGGGAGGACTACAAAAGCGCGATTTCCAAAGGAAAGGTTCAACTCGTAGATGTCAGAACAAAAAGAGAGTTTATGTCGGGCCATATTAAAGGGGCCAAGAACATAGATTTTTTTCAAGGGTCGAGTTTTGAAAGTAATTTTTCAGAATTAAAGAAAGATCAGCCGGTCTATCTGTATTGCCAGTCTGGGAACAGGAGTCAAAAAGCAGCCAGAAAACTGGTAAAAATGGGGTTCGATAAGGTGTACGACCTCCGAGGAGGATACCGGACCTGGACCTACTAATTTGAAGACGATACAACATGAAAACAACAGTTCAAGTACAAAACCTTAAGTGTGGAGGTTGTGTAAAAACAATTTCCAATAAACTTTCGGAAATAAAAGAAATCAAAAATGTGATTGTGGAGAAGGATAGCTCATCGGTTAGCTTTGATCATCAGAGCGCCGATGATGCTTCCTTAGTTAAAGAGGCCCTCAAAAAGATGGGGTATCCCACAGTCGATGATGAAAATGGTTTTGTGGACAAGGCAAAATCCTTTATGAGCTGTGCCAGCGGCAGAATGTCCAAATAATGAAGAATCTTTTTGTTTTCATAACACTTATAATTGGAATCGCATCCTGCAAAAAGGGGCCAAAAACCACCGATGTAGATCCTGGGCCAGTAGCGCAAGCGGAAGTGTTCTCACCGGAGGACGCCCAAAAGTTGATGGAAACCAAATGCTATCTATGCCATAACCCATCCGTTCCAGAAAAGGGTTCTCGGATCGGGCCGCCAATGGTCGCCATCAAAGCTCATTATTTAGCAGCCAATAAAAATAAAGATGCCTTTATAAAAAGCATCATGCAGTTTGTAAATTCTCCAACCGAGGAAAATACCTTAATGCGTGGAGCGGTCCGTAGATTTGGAGTAATGCCGGCACAGCAATTTCCCGAAACAGAAGTCAAAAAAATAGCGAAGTACATGTTCGATTATCAAATTGAAGAGCCGGATTGGTTTAAAGAACATTGGTTGGCTAGGCATAACGACTCTTTGTACAATAAAGGCAAAAGGTTGGCGCCGATAAAGACAAAACCAACGCCGAAGGAGCTCGGGATGCAATATGCGTTGGGAACCAAAAAAGTGTTGGGCCAAAACCTTATGGGTACCATACAAAACAAAGGGGTAGAGGAGGCCGTTGTATTTTGCAACGAGCGGGCCTACCCACTCACCGATAGTATGTCCACCCACTTTAATGCCCGTATAAGAAGAGTATCGGATAAGCCCAGAAATCCGAACAACAGGGCAAATGCTATAGAATTGGAACATATTGATACGTTTAAAGGCAAAGTGGCCTCCGGGGATTCGGTTGAACCAATTTTAAGGGAGGAAAACGGCAAGGTGTATTTTTACTACCCCATAGTTACCAATACCATGTGCTTAAACTGCCATGGAACGCCGAACAAGGATATACTTCCAAAAGTATATCGGAATTTATTGGAGCTATATCCAAAGGATATGGCCGTTGGATACGGTCCCGATGAGGTCCGTGGCATCTGGAGTATTGTTTTTGATGCCCCAAAAAACACAGACTAAAAAATCCGTTTATTTTTTTGGCTTTTTAAAGCCATATACCAATTGTCCCCAAAATCCTTTTGGCAAGTTTTCATCACCAGGAAAACCAAGTTTTATTTTTCCGCCACTTTCGGGGATATAATGTGTCTTGAAGATGTAGTCCCAAATGCTTAGACTTATTCCGAAATTTACACCGTAGGAGTCTTTTGGAATGGTATAAGCATGATGGTACAGGTGCATTACCGGATTATTAAGAATATATTTTAAAGGGCCGTAGGTCAGTTTTATATTGGAGTGATTAAAATGTCCAATGGTAATTGCCGCAAAATGAACAATATAGGCTTGTTCAGGTTCAAACCCGCCCAAGACCATTACCCCCAATGTTTTTAAAGGTTTGTATAAAATATTTTCCATCCAATGAAACCTTAAGTGTGCGGCAAACCCCATTTCTTTTACACTATGGTGTACTTTATGGAACTGCCAAAGCACAGGGTATTTGTGCAAAAGCACATGGGTAAACCACTGGACAAAGTCCAATACCACAAAGAATACGAGCAGTTGGGCCCATTGGGACCAATGACCGATGTCGATTATGGTCAGCGAGGTACTACTGATTCCCACGTCCTTAAAAAGCACACCAAGGAATTTGTAAACTCCACTGATGACTATGGCAAAAATGAAAAAGTTGAAAAACATATAGAAAGCATCCAGCCAAAAGTCCTTCCTAAAAATGGATTGTTCTTTGCGCCAAGGGAAAAGGATTTCCAAAGCCCATACCAACAAAGAGATCAAGATAAGTCCCCAAAAATAATTGGTGTAGCAAGGAACATCAAAAAGGATGGACTTCCATGTCCAACGGACCGTACCCAAAAAACCATTGATCAAAGCTTCAAAATATTCCAACATAGGTGTATTTAGTCGTTTGCAAAGGGCAAAACTGATTCAAACTTAAAAATACTTTTAAAAAAATAACGGTTATGTAACCCATGTTACGCTAAAACATTTAAAGAGACCATATTTTTGAAATAGTGCCCTGTAAATCAAAAATACATGCTTCGGATATAAATCATTTTATTTTTTTGATGCATTGTAAGGAGCAAACCATAAACTAACGATTATGAAAAAAAACATGGGCGGAGCAGACCGCGCAATCCGAATTGTACTTGCACTTATAGTTGGTGCATTATATTACTTTAATATGATAACAGGAACATTGGCATATGTGTTGCTCGCTTTGGCTACCATATTTGTTTTAACAAGCTTAGTTAGTTTTTGTCCTTTGTATACCCTTTTTGGAATACGTACATGTAAGGTCAAAAATTAGGTTTTTTGGTTGGTTGATATAGGAAGGCCGTTCGATTTCGAACGGCTTTTTTATTTTGAGAATAAGGGTGTTTGAGGGAAGGATCATTGGGATTGGCCTAAAGAATATGACTATTTTATTTGTATCGGAATATATTGATGAAAGGTAAAAATGTATAATTGGAAACCTGTTGGAACCAGCATTTATGAGTAATATCATGTTTTGAACAGATCGGGGCAATTAAATTTGGCTTAAAATTAAAACCAATACATTGTGAAAGCACTTACAAATATTCCTCTGGTAGTTTGGGAAAACGGTATCTGGATGATAGGTCTGTTTGCCCTAGTGGTCGTTGTGTTGATAGTTGCAGTTTTGGCCATGATGAACAGTGGTAAAAAATAAATACTAACCACATACTTTGAAATGGATTTGGCATAGGTTAAATTACTTTTATGTTAAATCCATTTCGTTTGTAACATGGGTCACCTAAGAATACCACGGTCTAGTGTATTTTTGGACTATAAATAGTTGCCCATGGAAACCGAAATTCTCGCCCGGATTCAATTTGCCTTCACTGTTGCTTTTCATTACATCTATCCGCCCTTAAGTATTGGGATCGGTCTGCTGCTTGTAATTTTTGAAAGTTCCTACATAAGGACCAAAAAGGAAATTTACCATAAACTAGCGCGATTTTGGACCAAAATATTCGCCTTGACCTTTGGTATAGGTGTGGTTACAGGTATTGTTATGGAATTTGAATTCGGAACCAATTGGGCCGTATATTCCAGATTTGTTGGCGATGTTTTTGGAAGTGCGCTGGCAGCGGAGGGAATTTTTGCCTTTGCCTTGGAAAGTGGATTTTTGGGCATCTTGCTCTTCGGATGGAACAGGGTCAAGCCTTGGGTACATTTGGTTTCGACCATCGGCGTATTTTTGGGGTCCATGTTTTCCGCTATTTGGATCGTAGTTGCCAATAGCTGGCAGCAGACTCCTGCTGGATTTCATATAGTTGGTGAAGGGTTCGATGCTAGGGCAGAAATCACAGATTTTTGGGCCATGGTGTTCAATCCGTCCAGTGTAGACCGATTAACGCATGTTTGGCTTGGAGCCTTTTTGGCCGGAGCCTTTTTGGTCATGAGCGTTCATGCCTATTATCTTATCAAAGGGAAATATGTTGAAATTTCCAAAAAAGCCTTCAAAATAGCCCTGGTAGTTGCCACCGTATTTTCTCTGGGACAGTTGTTCACAGGGCACCGGTCAGCAGATGGTGTGGCAAAAAACCAGCCCGCTAAACTGGCCGCACTGGAAGGACATTTTGAAGCCTCCGCCCCTGCCGACATGTATATTTTGGGATGGGTGGATAAAGATAAGCAGGAAGTAACAGGGTTAAAGGTACCCGGAGGTTTATCCTTTTTATTGGAATATGATTTTGATGCTCCGGTAACCGGTCTCAATGCATTTCCCGAAGATGAGCGACCTTCCCAAGTGAATGCCGTTTTTCAGTTTTATCATATAATGGTGGCCATTGGTATGGTGTTGATATTTTTGACCCTCTATGCCACTTTTTTATGGTGGAGAGGTAAATTGTTCAATAAAAAATGGCTGTTGTGGATTTTTGTATTTGCAGTTTTTCTGCCTCAAATTGCCAATCAGGTCGGTTGGTTTGCTGCTGAAATGGGTAGACAACCCTGGGTGGTCTACGGTCTTTTAAGAACAGATCAGGCATTTTCGCAAGCAGTGTCCGACAATCAAATTTTGTTTTCCCTCATTCTGTTCTTCTTTGTATATAGCCTTTTGTTCGTGCTATTTATTTATTTGTTGCACAAAAAAATAAAACATGGGCCATACGATGAATCGGAAAACGATGATACACCTTTCGGGGGAACACTAACACATATGATGAAATAAGATTATGGAAACTTTTTTAGGATTGGATTATCCCACATGGTGGTTTTTGGTGGTAGGAGGTCTTTTTTCCGGCTATGCCATACTGGACGGCTTTGATTTTGGTGCCGGGGCATGGCATCTCTTTCTAAAGAAAGAGAACAGTCGCAGGATCGCCTTAAATGCCGTTGGACCGGTGTGGGATGGTAACGAAGTTTGGTTGGTGATTGGTGGTGGAGCTCTTTTTGCTGGGTTCCCTGTAATGTATGCCACCATGTTTTCGTCCCTTTACGTTCCTTTTATGCTGTTTTTGGTATTTATTATATTCCGGGCCATATCCATAGAGTTTAGGGGCAAAGAGCCGATGTTGTGGTGGCGAAATCTATGGGATGTTAGCTACAGTGTGTCCAGTATTATGCTGGCTTTTTTGTTGGGGGTTGTACTGGGCAATGTGCTACAAGGAATTGCAATAGGGGAGAATTACCAATACCAAGGGGGTGTGCTGTTCGAGTTTTTAAACCCATATGCTCTAATGACGGGATTTACCACGTTGTCACTTTTTATGGCACACGGCGCCATTTTTTTGCTCTTAAAGACCGAGGGCAGGTTGTTCGCCAAGTTAACACGCCTTTTAAAAAGAGGAATGATATTTTTTATGGTTAGTTTTGCGGTGACCACCCTTTATACCTTGATCTATATTCCCCATTTGTCGGACGATTTTAAAAGTAATCCTGCACTTTTTGTTATACCCCTGCTTACCTTTCTCAGTATTGCCAACGTACCCAGGTTGGCCGAAAAGCGCAGGTATAAATCCGCGTTTTTGTTTTCCTCGTTGACCATTGCCTTTTTATTGGTTTTGGTAGCAGTGGAACTATATCCGGTACTGTTGCGTTCTTCGATAGACCCACAATATAATATTGACATCTACAATGCGGCATCTTCAACAAAATCCTTACAGATTATGATGGTAATAGTGGCCATTGGAACTCCATTGGTGCTGTTCTATACCATTTTTGTGTACAAGACCTTTTGGGGAAAAGTAAAATTGGACGAGACCAGTTATTGATTTTGGATTTTTTGTTCCAATTAAAAAAAAGCATCAAGCACAGTGCTCTTTTTTGTGTGTGACTTAAGTCACTTTATATCTCCTTGGGTACCATTACATTTGGGTAAATCATAGAAAAAATGTCCAAAATAGTTGTTTTGGGAGCTGGTATTGCAGGCCATGTTGCTGCCTCCCATCTTAGAAGAAAGCTCTCCAAGGAGCATGAGGTTGTGGTAGTTTCACCAAACAGTAATTATCAATGGATCCCATCCAATATTTGGGTAGGGATAGGGAGAATGAAACCAAAGGAAATTCTGTTCCCATTAGCACCTCTTTACAAAAAAAAGCAAATTGATTATAAACAGGCCAAAGCGATAAGTTTTCATCCAGAAGGTGATAATAACGAACCAAGACCCTATGTTTTGGCGGAATATGTCGATGGTGATGAAAAAGGAACGACTGAAAAGGTTACCTACGATTACTTGATCAATGCCACAGGACCAAAACTCAACTTTGAAGGAACCGAAGGACTCTCACCGGGTAAGAACAAAGCACATTCCGTTTGTACCTACACCCATGCACAAGAAGCTTGGATTGCCTTGGAAGGCCTCATTAAACAAATGAAGGAAGGTAAAAAGATTAAAATATTGATCGGAACGGGCCATGCCAAATCAACCTGTCAAGGAGCTGCTTTTGAGTACATTTTAAATGTAGAACAAGAACTCAGAAGACATAAGGTCAGGGATATGGCCGAAATTACTTGGATTTCCAACGAATACCATCTTGGAGACTTTGGAATGGACGGCATGCTAATGAGCTATGGAAGCAACATTATGAAGTCGAATGAAATGGTGGAAATGATCTTTGAGGATCGTGGTATCAATTGGATTTTGGGAGCAGCCGTAAACAAGGTAGAGGACGGATTGGTCCATTACGAGAACTTGGACGGTGATCACAAACAAAAAACCTACGATTTCGCCATGCTCATACCTGCTTTTTCCGGTCACGGATTTAAAGCCTACAATAAAGAAGGGGAGGATGTTACGGATAAACTTTTTAGGGGATTTATGGTCGTTGATGCCGATTACACACCAAAACCGTACGAGGAATGGAGTGTTCAGGACTGGCCCGAAACCTATCAAAATCCGTCTTACCCCAATATTTTTGCGCCGGGAATTGCCTTTGCCCCGCCACACAGTATATCCAAACCAAGAAAGAGCAAAAACGGTACGGATATTACACCGGCGCCTCCCAGAACAGGTATGCCTTCGGGGATAACCGCAAAGTTGGTGGCCGATAACATTATAGGTATGATCAAACACTCGAGCAATAAAATGCAACACAAAGGATCTATGGGCAATATGGGTGCCGCTTGTATTGCATCCGCAGGTTTTGGCATGACCAAGGGTAGCGGTGTGAGCATTACTACCTTTCCGATTGTTCCCGATTACAACAAATATCCCGATACACAGGGCAGAAAATTGGGCAAAACTTTTGGTACCATTGGTTTGGCAGGCCACTGGTTGAAACTGGCATTGCACTATGCCTTTATTTATAAAGCAAAAATGAAACCTTTTTGGTGGTTAATTCCTGAATAGATTAGTTATGACACGCAGAATATCCAAATACAAACGATTTACAATGATGAACCCTATAATCCAATTCTTCAAGTTCATTTATTTGAGCATCAAAGTATTGGTCGTAGTGGCAGGAGGTCACGGTGGAACCCGAGACGCATAATAATAAATAGGTCTCAGAACTAAAATTGCCTCAATACAGGAGTACACTTCTTAACGGACCCAGTATTGAGGTTTTTTATGCGATATTCTCAGTAACTCATGTTACTGTGTAAGTCTGACTGCAAATCTAATTTTGCTTCAAATCAATTAGGTATATGAAGCGATTATTAGTATTAATGATATTCTTTTTTGCTCAGGGTCAATTTTTTGCCCAAGAGCATGTCGGAATCTCCTTGGAAGACGTCCTGATCAAGGTACAGGAATCCAATGCCAGTATCAAGGTATCCGAATATGAGGCCAAGATGGCCAAATATGATTATCGGTTTTCTAATTCCATTTTTTTGCCGCAGGTATCGGTATCACATACTGGATTGGCGACCACAAATCCTTTAATGGCATTTGGCTCCAAACTCAACCAAGAGATTTTGACCCAGGCCGATTTTAACCCTGATTTGTTGAACGACCCCGATCAGATTGAGAACTATGCCACAAAAATTTCAGTGGAACAACCCTTGATCAACCTGGATGGTTTCTATCAGCGTAAAGCGGCCAAGACCACCATGGAGGCCAAGGAGCTTCAAGCCATGCGGACCAGGGACTATCTCAATTTTGAAGCCCAAAAGGCCTATGGTCAATTACAACTGGCTCACCAAGCCGTAGCCGTGTTGCAGAAAGCTTTTGAAGCTGCAAATGCCAATTTGAACACGGCACAGAACAGTTATGACCAAGGTCTGCTTCAAAAAGCCGATTTGTTGGAGGTGAAAGTGAGGGTTACGGAAGTATCGGACCAATTGAAAACAGCCAAGAGCAACGTGCAAAATGCTTCGGATTACTTGGCATTTCTAATGAACGAACATGGGGGTGTTATTTATGAACCATCAGAAGAATTGGTGCCAGTCAGACCAGGAGGACCTTTAGAAGGCTCACTGGAAAATAGGGCCGATGTTAAGGCAATGGACCTAGTGTCCGAAGCTTACAAAGCCAATATGAAAGCCGATAAAATGACCTTTTTGCCAAGATTGAATGCTTTCGCCAGTTACGAAATGTACGATGACGAAATATTCCGGGCCGATGCGAACGGATATATTATAGGGGCAAGTTTAAGTTGGGATGTGTTTAAAGGGTCTCAACGCTTTTCCAAAGCAGGAAAGAGCAAAACCAATTATGAAAAAGCAAAACAAGAATACGAGCAGTACGTCGCCAAAAGTTCTATGGAGCTACAACGCACCAAGCGGATGGTCGAAAATGCCGAGAGCAGGCTCCAGACCTCAGAATTGGCTATGGAGCAATCCGAAGAATCATTAAGGATACGCACCAATAGATTCAAAGAAGGATTGGAAAAAACAACTGATTTATTAATGGCCGAAGCCACTTATGCCGAAAAGCAATTGGCTTATTATCAAAACATATTTGAATACAATCAAGCACAATCCTTATTAACATTTTTAACCAAAGAATAATTGCAAGATGAAAAACACTACGATATATAAAAGTTTTATGCTGACCGTCTCCTTGGGCTTTTTGCTTATAGGTTGTGGAAGTGATGAAAAACAGCCGGCTGACAACACGGAAGCAGTACCGGTAACCATCGGCGAAGTAACCATAGGCGATAGCTCCACCATATTGGCAGGAAGTGGTCAGATTAAAGCCGTGAATAGTGCCAATTTGAGCACCCGAATGATGGGCCATGTGGAATCCATCCCTGTGAAAATAGGTCAGAAGGTAAATAAAGGAGATTTGCTGATCTCTATCAACAACGTGGACCTACGCGCCAAAAAAGCACAAGTGGAGGCATCCATTACCGAAGCACAGGTGGCATTTAACAATGCCAAGAAAGATTATGAAAGGTTCCAAAACCTTTTCAATGAAAACAGTGCCTCACAAAAGGAGTTGGATGATATGACCGCCCGTTATGAAATGGCAAAAGCCAGATTGGAAGCTGCAAGCCAAATGAAGAACGAAGTGAACTCCCAGTTTGCTTATGCCAACATCAGGGCCCCATTCAATGGCGTGGTCACCAACACCTATATTGACGAAGGCGATATGGCCAACCCAGGGGTGCCGTTGGTTTCTGTGGAATCCCCAGCAACAGGGTTTGAAGTAGAGGCCAAAGTGGCGGAGAACAGCATTTCAGCCATCGAAGTTGGAACCAAAGCCCACATTTTGGTAAAAGCATTGAATACCACAATTGCGGGAAAAGTGTCCGAGTTGAGTGCCTCGGCACAAAATACAGGCGGACAATATGTAATGAAAGTAAGCTTAGACGATACGGATGCCAAGATTTTGTCAGGTATGTATGCCACTGTTAGGCTCGAGGCGGAAAAGGAGAGCGCCGGTAAAACTGTTGTTACCATTCCGTCCGAAGCCTTGGTGTACAAAGGCCAACTAACAGGTGTTTATACGCTAGGGCAGGACAATGTAGCGCTTTTACGCTGGTTGCGTTTGGGCGAGAACTTCGGAAATGAAGTCGAAGTATTATCTGGTTTGTCCCAAGGAGATCAATATATCGTGTCGGCCGAAGGAAAGTTATACAATGGAGCCAAAGTAAGCATTCAATAACCCAAAAAAGCTAACAATGAAAGACGGACTTGCAGGAAAAATAGCCAAAGGGTTTATCAGCTCCAAATTAACGGTGCTCCTAATGATCGTGTTCATGGTCATTGGGGTGTACAGTTCCTTCCTTATCCCAAGGGAAGAGGAGCCACAGATAGACGTGCCAATGGCGGACATATTTGTGGGATATCCCGGGGCTAGCCCTACAGAAGTGGAATCCAGGATTACCAAACCACTGGAGAAAATTATATCCAACATTAAAGGTGTAGAGTACGTGTACACAACATCTATGCAAGAGCAGGGGATGGCCATTGTACAGTTCTATGTTGGTGAGGATATCGAGAGGTCATTGGTGCGTTTGTACGACGAGATCAACAAGCACATGGACCAAATGCCCGCCGGAGTAACCATGCCATTGGTAAAAACCCGTGCGATCGATGATGTACCCATGCTCGCACTTACTCTGTGGAGCGATGAATATGATGATTTTCAGTTACGAGAGATTTCTGGGGAATTGGTCAATGAGGTTGAAAAAGTTAACGGGGTTTCCATCACCAAGAAGATAGGCGGACGTAGTCCCCAGCTTCGTGTGGTGGTGGATAAGGATAAAATGGCCGAATCGGGCATCGATATGTTGGCCGTGGCCCAAATGATTAAAGCCAATAACCAGCAAATGGATGCTGGGAATTTCCTTTCCAACGATACCGAGTTCCACATTAGCACGGGAAATTTTTTGGAAACAAAAGAAGATCTCAAAAACCTGATTGTGGGCACAAAACAAGGTCAGCCCATATATTTAAAGCAGGTAGCCACCGTTTTGGATGGTCCCGAGCTGCCCAAAAACTATGTTTCCCTTGGATTTGGGGCCGCTAGTGAAAAGTCAGAAGAATTTAAATCGGAATACCCAGCGGTAACCATTTCGATTGCCAAAAGAAAAGGTGCGGATGCCATGAAGATTGCCGACGTGGTGTTGGAGAAAGTGGAGCACCTAAAAACAACCCTGATTCCTGATGAAGTGAAAGTCGAAGTGACCCGTAATTATGGTCAAACCGCTTCGCAAAAGGTATCCGAATTGTTGATGCACTTGATCGGTGCCATTATCGCCGTGACCTTTGTGGTGATGTTGGCCATGGGTTGGCGAGGTGGATTGGTCGTGTTCCTTTCCGTGCCCATTACCTTCGCTTTGACTTTGTTGAGCTATTACATGCTCGATTATACGTTGAACCGAATTACTTTGTTTGCCTTGGTGTTCGTAACCGGTATCGTGGTGGACGACTCCATTATTATCGCGGAGAACATGCACCGTCACTTTAAAATGAAACGCTTGCCGTTCAAGGATGCCGCTCTGTATGCCATCAACGAGGTAGGTAACCCCACCATCTTGGCCACCTTTACGGTTATTGCATCTGTATTGCCAATGGCATTTGTTTCTGGTTTGATGGGCCCGTATATGTCACCCATGCCCATTGGAGCATCCATTGCAATGTTGCTATCATTGTTTGTGGCATTGACGATAACTCCATATTTGGGATACATCTTCCTAAGGGAAAAAGATAAAAAAAAGAAAAAGGAAAAAGAGCCTGTAGAAATCCAAGATACCTTCATCTATAAGGCGTATGCTCGATTTGAAAGGCCCTTGATCGAGAGTGGTAAAAAAAGATGGCTATTCTTGGGCATTACCTTTCTCTTGTTGATCGCCTCTGTGGCCATGTTCTTTACCAAATCGGTAGCGGTAAAAATGTTGCCTTTTGATAACAAGAACGAGTTCCAGGTGGTGATAGATCTTCCCGAAGGCACCACGTTGGAAAGAACGGCTGCCGTAACTAAGGAAATCGGAGCTTACTTATCCACCCGACCCGAAGTGGTGAACTATCAAACCTATGTGGGCACATCGGCACCGATAACCTTTAATGGTTTGGTACGGCACTATGATTTACGCGGTGGTAGTAATATGGCCGATATTCAAGTAAATCTGGTGGATAAGCACGACAGAAGTGAACAAAGCCATGATATTGCCAAATTGTTGCGCCCAAAAATCCAAGAGTTGGGCAAAAAATACCATGCCAATATCAAAATAGTTGAGGTGCCACCAGGACCTCCCGTACTTTCTACCATTGTAGCTGAGGTGTATGGTCCCGATTATGACAAACAGATTGCTTTGGCCGATAAGGTAAAGGGCATTTTGAACAATACTACTGACGTTGTTGATGTGGATTGGATGGTAGAGGATGATCAGGTAGAATATGATTTTGTGATTGATAAGGAAAAAGCCATGCTGTACGGGGTTACCCCTCAACAAATTGTTCAGGTGATGGCCATGGCTTTCCGTGAGCAGCCGGTATCCCATATGTATCGTGAAGATTCCTTTGATCAAATCGGAATTGTTTTGTCCGTAAGTGAAAAGGATAAGTCCAGTTTGGATAAAATCAAACAATTGAAAATAAAATCCCAACAGGGCAACATGGTGTCCGTGGGTGATTTGGTTTCCATTAAAGAGGGAACAAAGGCCAAGAGCATCTATCGGAAGAATCAAAAGAGAGTAGTATATGTTATGTCGGATATGGCAGGGGAATTGGAAAGCCCGGTCTATGCCATTTTAGGCATGACGGACAAATTGAATCAATTGGAGTTGCCCAAAGGATATTCCATCAACGAACTGTATATGGAACAACCGCAATTTGAGGATGATTATACTGTTAAATGGGATGGGGAATGGCAGATCACCTTGGAGGTATTCCGGGATTTGGGAATTGCGTTCCTCGGTGTAATTGTGATCATTTACATGTTGATCGTGGGATGGTTCCAAAATTTTAAAGCACCCATGGTGATGATGGTGGCCATTCCGCTTTCCTTGATCGGGATTGTGCTCGGACATTGGATGTTGGGCGCCTTTTTTACGGCAACCTCCTTCATCGGGATGATTGCCTTGGCTGGTATTATGGTACGGAACTCGGTATTGCTTATTGACTTCGTCAACTTAAGGCTCAAAGAAGATGTTCCATTAAAGCAGGCTGTTATAGAAGCAGGAGCCGTACGTACAACTCCTATTTTATTGACCGCAGGAACCGTGGTCATTGGAGCTTTTGTGATTTTGTTCGACCCTATTTTTCAGGGATTGGCCATATCACTTATGGGAGGAACCATAGTGTCTACCGTACTGACGCTCTTGGTGGTGCCATTGGTGTATTATATGATTGAACGTAAAAATTATAACTAAGATGAAACCGACATGACTAAAATAATCTTTAGACACGATGCAAAGATTATTTTAGTCGTCAAAGGTTCCATGTGACCATTGAAAAAACTATAAAAATAAGCACATGAAAATGATCATTGTTACCACGGTCGAAGAATATAAGAACGAAGTATTCAAATTATTTAAAAAGGCCGGAGTGGAAAGCTTTAGTGGATCGGATATCGATGGTTTTAAAAAAGCGGCACCCTTAATGTACACCAGTAGTTGGTTTCCTAGCGAAAGAGGCGGTGCAGCATCGAACATGTATTTTTCTTTTACCGAAGAGGAAAAAGTAACCGAATTGTTCAAAATGATCGAGCAATTCAATACCGAAAGTGAAACAACGAACCCGATCAGGGCTGTAGAAGTCCCAATTGAAAGAACCGTTTAAAACATCGAACATGAAAAATAGAATTGTAAGAGGAGTAGCAGGAAGCTTTATATTGATCAGTTTGCTTTTGGCCATTTACGTAAGTCAAAATTGGCTGTGGTTTACGGCTTTTGTAGGGGCCAATCTGTTACAGTCATCGTTGACCAAATGGTGTTTACTGGAAGATATCCTGAAGAAGTTCGGGGTCCCCGATTCCGATAAGGATTGTTGCTAGTCCATCTATATTTGATATCTAAAGCATTTTCGTGATCTTTGTTTAAAAACCTCACGAAAATGCTGTATCAACCTTGGCCATGGTATGTGGCCGGCCCACTTATTGCCATTATCATGGCACTGCTCATATTAATGGGCAAACGTTTTGGAATGTCCTCCAACCTCGAGACCCTATGTTCTATCGGAGGAGCGGGGAAATACTCGGATTATTTCAAAGTTGACATAAAATCAAAACGATGGAACCTCTTGGTGGTTCTGGGGTCTGTAATTGGCGGATTTGTTGGTGCAAACGTACTTTCACCGAATCCTGCCGTGGATATTTCGGACGATACGGTAGCCAAGCTCAACGAACTGGGTTTTGAAAGCGCAGGTAAAGCCTATTTGCCCACAGAACTGTTTGCACTAGAATCCTTGTCCGATCCTAAAGTTTGGGCGATACTTTTGGTGGCGGGCTTTTTGGTAGGCTTTGGAACTCGCTACGCTGGCGGCTGTACCTCTGGGCATGCCATTTCTGGTCTGAGTAATTTACAACGACCATCCCTGATTGCCGTAATCGGATTTTTTGTAGGGGGATTGATCATGGTTCATTTACTGTTCCCTTTAATTTTTGCGGTATGAAGCGTTTAGTGTATATCCTTTTAGGTTCGTTTTTAGGAGTGGTCTTGTATAAATCCGAAGCAGCATCATGGTTTAGGATCTATGAAATGTTCCAGTTCGATGCATTCCACATGTACGGTATCATCGGATCAGCTTTGGCTATTGGTGTTGTTTTGGTTTTTTGGATCAAGAAATCCAAGGTCAAATCATTTTCAGGGGAAATCATCCAAATACCGGATAAGGAAAAATCCTTTGCAAGATATATATGGGGAGGTACGCTTTTTGGATTGGGATGGGCCCTGGCAGGTTCGTGCCCGGGACCAATTTATATTTTGGTCGGAGCAGGATATTGGCCCATGGTCATTGTTTTGTTTGGTGCATTGCTGGGTGCCTTTGTATATGGGGTTTTAAGAGGGAAATTACCACATTAGTGTTGCCTTAACGGGATATTTGGGTCGATTAACGAATATGAATGGCAGCTTGGGGGCTGGCCTATAGCTTTGTTCGATGCAAACCTACTTAATAGTCCCGATTAATGAAGCTGACCACATTTATCATTGATGATGATCTGGTGTCGCAATTTGCGACAAGGTATTGTATACAACAATCTCAAAGAGAGTTTGATATCGTAACCTGTTCCAGTGGAGAAGAAGGTGTTCAAGCCTGTTTTAACTTTGTGGAAAAGAGCAATAGGTTGCCCGATATTATTTTTTTGGACCTTGTTATGGACGGGATGAGTGGATGGGATTTTCTGGAAAACATGAAAAATTTGTTCAAAGAACACAAACTGCCCAGTGTTTATGTGTTATCTGCCTTTACAAATGCCAAAGACCGAACCATAGCCAAAGACCATGGGTTGATTGCGGGCTATGTGGACAAACCCTTATCACGATCTTATCTGGAGAAAATTTTGAAAGAAGAGGAGAAAAGGAGAAGTTGATTCAAAAAAACGGGCGAACACCGAACATCTTAAAATTGACTCTCAACTAGTACAAAGTTTTTCTGAAAAAGCATATTTTTGCTATCCCTTTTCAAGGATGGCCCCGTAGTTCAATGGATAGAATAGAAGTTTCCTAAACTTTAGATGCAAGTTCGATTCTTGCCGGGGCTACTTTTTGACTTCTGAATGATTCAATAAATCATTAAATAAATGAAAATCAGACATTTAATATTTTTTGATTTTAATTGAATTCCTTTGATTTTGGCTTTTAGAGTTCACAAATCGTCAACATTTTTCAGGTTGCTGTTTTAAGATAAGTAATTAAAATTCAGTAATTTAGTTGATATACTCGATTTGATTTGACTTTCGTCTTCGTCAACATTTAACTAAAAGAAGACAATTATGAGGTCAAATTCCACTTTTTCCGTCCTGTTTTGGCCTTATTCCAGTAGGTCTAAAAATGGCAAAGCTCCCATTTATGCCAGGATTTCTGTAAATGGAAAAAAGCTCAACATCAGTTTAAAGCGAAGGATTCCAATCAATGAACAGGATTCAAAAAAGTAAAGTGTCAAAAGTTCATTTGCTCAAGCAACATCGATAAGCCTTATATCTTGATAAACAATTGATTTAATAGTTATATGATATTAAAATATGTCCGGTTTTATGAAAGATTATATGTCATAGAGTCCTAAACAAGAAAATGTCACAATTAAATCTAAATATCGTCTTTAAACAAAACTTACTATATGAGAAAAGTATTTTTTGTTATAACACTGGTAGCAATAGGATGTTCGCCACGAAAAGAGAAAAATGAATATCAAACATTAGTTGAATATGAAGGGCATTATGAGTATTTGGGAAAAACTACAATAGATCTTGTAGCATCAGAATTTGATACAGTCCTCTATGCTGTATTGGACAATTCAAAATATCCTTTGACCTATATTGAAAAAGATAGTTTCGTCAATATTAGAAATAACCCAGTTGTTTTTAAAAGGGATGAGAGCGGTAAAATATTTAGTTATAGATCAGGAGGTCAAGAGTTCAAACTTTTAAACAAGGAGTTCGAAAAAATGGAAATGTTTCCACGTAGAGAATTATTCGGTAACGCTGATAATTATTCTTATGGAATACCTGAAAATAAAAATGATGGTCTCGTTTCGGGTGATTTGTTTAAAGAATTTTCTAACCCTGAAACTATAATAAATATGGTCAAGGAAACAATCAAAGGAAATTTCCCCGAAGTACACGGCATACTTATTTTTAAAAATGACAAATTGGTACTGGAAGAATATTTTTATGGGTATGATGCCAATACACCACATCAATTAAGATCAGCAAACAAACCTTTAATTGGAGGAATACTGGGTATTGCAATTGACAAAGGATTTATAAGTAGCGAGAAAGAGAAGCTCTTACCTTTTTTTGCTGCAAAATATCCAAATATTGACAATTTGGATGACAGAAAAAAAGAAATCACTATTGAGAATTTTTTAACCTATCGCCATGGACTGGACTGTGAAAATAACAACGCGGATAGCAAGGGAAATGAAATGCTAATGATGCAAAGTGAAGATTGGGTAAAATACACCCTTGATTTGCCCATGGTAGCAATTCCAGGACAATATTCATCCTATTGTACGGGCTGTGCGCTTACACTGGGCAATTTGGTAGAAATTGCAACAAATGAAAAAATAGAAGACTTTGCTAAAAAATATTTCTATCAACCAATGGAAATTACTAATTATAAATGGGACTTTGAACCAAATCCTTCTAGTAAAAATACTTTCAGTCAAATGTATATTACACCAAGAGATTTAGTTCGTTTAGCAAAAATGTTTAAAGACGGGGGCGTATGGAATGGAAAACAAGTCATATCTAAAGATTGGATAATTAAAACATTCGATATGGAGGAAGGAGACTATGGTTACCTATGGGAACATAAATATTTCGTGATAGACGGTAAAAGATATAATTCTTATCTAGCTTCGGGAAATGGCGGGCAAAAAATTAATATTTGGCCAGAACTTGATATGATTACTGTATTTACAGGGGGTAATTACAACTCATACGAACTTTATGGTAAAAGTACGCCGCCAAATGAAATGATACCGAATTACATATTGAGAGCTCTAAAATAAAGGCAGCACTTAAAAAGAACTACTTTAATCAAGGGTTCACATATCGTCGATATTTTGAAATTAAAAAGCTAAAATCCCGATAATAAAGAGGTCTAGGAGACAAGTTCAATTCTTTCCGGGCTAGCTTTTCTTTCCTAAATACGTCAATTGCCCTATTGAGTCGACAGATACTGGCACTTAAGTTTGCGATAAACCATAAAACCAGTATATGAGACGTATTAATCTATCTATGTTATCTTTTCTATTGATTCTATTATGTGCATCTCCAGTTTTGATTGCACAAAATGTAAAAGACTTTAAGGTAAAAATGTTGGGGCCGGCCAATCTTAACTTTAGGAAAGTTCCAAAAAGAGTGGTAATCTCCGATTTTCAGGTCAACTTTCAAACCGCTCTGCAACTGGAAGATAAAAAGAAAGGCGGAAAAATGTGGAGAGGGGGTTTAAAAGGAGACGCAAAGGCATCTTTGACGTTGGTCTTGGACGGGCTCAATATAGAAGAACTTCAGCAACTCACCGATAAACTCTTTGAACAATACAAAGCCGAACTTGTCGCCAAAGGGTTTGAAATAGCATCCATCGAAGAATTATGGAACCATAACGCATACCAAAAAAATCGTGAGAAAAGATGGGACTTACGGTCTGGACAAGGAGGGGAAAAAGGAGATGAGTTCGGAACCATTGTAATGCGCCCAACCGGTCAGAAATTTATCGTGGCCAAAAAGAATATGGACAATAAAAAAACAGGCCCCCTAAAACTGGCCAATTACGAAGAACAAGTAGAACTAAAAGTTTCCAACCAAAAAAAGGAATTCATTTTTAATAAAGTGGTCCTTAATGTAATGGCTTTTGATAATGCCCTGAGCGAGACCACAAGAGCATTGAACAGGCATGCTGGATACGCACAGGTAAAGGCCGAGACCGATTTTAAGATTGGCGCCTCCAGTTTTAATAAGTTCAATATTGGACAAATGATCGTTAAAGGAGGTGTGGAAGTAGCGGGTATTTTGGAAAAGCAAAAGTTTGATGCCTCACAGGGAGCAGATGTGGACAAGAGAGGAACCGATGCCGGGGTTTTCCGTATATGGCGAGTGGAAGATAAAGAAGACATCAATGTTTCAGTGGTAAAATGCGACCCGGAAAAATATAATAAAGGGGCCGAAATGGCAATAACCGCCTTTTTGGGTGCAACTATCGAAAAATTGGCGGATAAGTCAAACTAACGCAAGTTGGGATTATCGACATTTTTCTAAAAAAAGAATATTTATATTCACTTTTGGTTTAGCTTTAAACACCAACCATTTTCTTTTACCATGACCTGTCCAAAAAAAATCCTTTCTCCCATTTTCTTCTTTTGCTCATTGATGTTTAGTATGCCTTTTTTTGCACAAGATATTCAACAACAGATCAGCGCACTAAAGGATAGCTTAAAGTTGAAAAAGGGAGAGGACAGGATTCTGGTCCTGAAGGATATCGGGATGAAGTTTAGATCTATAAATTATGATAGTGCATGGTATTACACAAAAATAGGTTACTCAGAAGCCATTGAACAACAAAATGAATACTTGGCTGCAAGGTTGACCATATCTTTTGGGATATTGGAAAACGGAAACGGTAATTCTTTGGAAGCCCTAAAATATTACAAAAGGGCCTTGCCCACAATTATAAATTCGGATGATCATTTTGCTAAAGGCGCCCTTTATACAAATATGTCCAACGCCTATGAGAAAATAGGAGAAGTGGACCATTCCGTTTCGTATCAACTAAAAGCATTGCAAGAATTCGAAATTTCAAAAGATTCCATATGGATTGCCGGTAGTTATAATAATTTAGGTAGTAGGTATCAAGCTATAGAGGAATATGATACTTCCGAAAACTATTTTAAAAAGGCTCGGGATTTGTATGGTCAATTGGGCTACGAATACTATGTGGCCTTGATAAACAATAACTTGGCCAGTATCTACCTATTGCGCAAGGATTACGTTAAAGCAATGGTATATGCAGATAAATCCCTTGAAGGCTTTGTGTCTTCGGGAGCCTATTTTGAAACGGCCACATCACTTTACAATTTGGGATATGCCCATCAAGGGTCGAAAGAATTTGATTTAGCCTTGGACTATTTTGAGAAGGCCTTAAAAATTCAGCAGGAAAAAGAAGATTGGTACGTTGCCATTCATCTTAAGAATGATATTGCAAAAACCTATATTTTACAAGGTAAACTTAATAAAGCCAAGGCAATAGCGGATCAAGCGTATGACGAGGCACTACAAAAAGGTATAGTTTTGGCACAATTGGAATTGTGCAATACACTGTCCGAAATTAACAATAGCCTTGGAAATTATGGTGAAGCCTATACCTTTCTACAACAGTCCGTAAAAATAAACGATAGCTTAAAAAGTGATGAAAGGGCCAAAGAAGTACTTAACCTAAAAGAAAAATACGAGTCCGAACAAAAGGAGAATGAAATCTTGCGCCAACAAAACCAGCTGGTAGAAAGCGAACTGTCCATAAAAAAGCGCAATAATATGCTGATGGGTAGCGGCGGTTTGGTGGCAATACTGTTGATTGTTGGATTTGTACTGTTCAGGGAACAGAAAATAAAGGCGAAGAACTTTGAAAGGGAGACCGTTCTGGAGAAAGCAATGGCCGAGGCCCGAGCACAAGAAAACCTTAAAGAGCAACGTTTACGGATTGCTCGGGATCTACACGATAATATTGGTTCTCAGCTTACATACCTTACTTCCCTAACCGATTCCGCAAAACGAGGAATAGACAAAGGAGAAGTGTTTTTAATGGAAAAACTCACCCAAATGAAACAGTTTTCGTTGGTTACTATCTCCGAGCTTCGGGATACCATTTGGGCCATGAACAAAGACGAGATCAGCTTGGAGGATATTAAGGAGCGTACCCAACAATTGGCTGCGACCGTGCATGAAGCAACAGATGATAAAACGCGAGTTAAAGTTAAAGGAACCCCTGCCAATAGTGTGCTCAACGCTTTTGTAGGAATGAACCTTTTCAGAATTATTCAAGAATCGGTCAACAATGCCGTGAAGCATTCGGGAAGCGAACTAATAGAAGTAATATTTAATGAAATTGATGGTGCAGTACAAATTGTGGTCCTAGACTTTGGAAGAGGGTTCGACACGTCAAAAGAGTCAACAGGGAACGGACTTCATATTATGCGAAACAGGGCCGAAAAAGCAGGTGTTGATTTTGAACAGGAAAGTAAACTGGGTAAAGGCACCAAGGTAACATTGAGGGTTAGGATATAATAGTATAGTAGAAAAAAGACGACCATGAGCAAGATTAAACTGGCCATAGTGGACGACAATACATTTTTGGCGAGGGCCGTCCGCGAAAAATTGGTCCATTTTGAAAATTTGGATATCAAGTACATGGCATTTAATGGTAGTGAACTGTTGGCCGCACTAGAAAAAAACCATAATCTGGATTTGGTGCTCTTGGATATTGAAATGCCTATATTGGACGGCATAGAAACCGTGCATATCGTAAAACGGAAATACCCGCACATTAAAGTTCTTATGCTAACGGTTTTTGATAATGATGAGAATATTTTCAACGCAATACAAGCAGGCGCCGATGGCTATTTGCTCAAGGAAATAGAAGGACAAAAACTGCACAATGCCATTGTGGAGACCATTGGGGGAGGCGCGGCAATGAGCCCTTCAATCGCCGTAAAGACACTTAAATTGTTACGGTATCCAGAGAAACAAAAAACCCTATCCACACAGGAAGAGGATATTTTACTAAGTTCCCGCGAAAAGGAGGTGTTGGAACAACTGGCCGAAGGGTTAAGCTATACCGTGATTGCTAAAAATCTCTTTCTCTCCCCAAGTACGGTAAGAAAGCATATCGAGAATATTTACAAAAAGCTTCAGGTCCACAACAAGTTGGAGGCCGTTCAAAAGGCAAGAAGACAAAGTCTAATTTAGTACATTAAAATCTTAATTTGTTTAAGTATATTTGATTTAACGACAGACAAATTAATCACAGAAGTTGACAAATTGTCAATATTCTGAAATCGAAAAGTAAAAACCCCGATAAAATAGAGGATCGGGGAAAGAAATTAGATTCTGCCTGGGCTACAAAATAGGGGTGAAAAAAGTGTGAAATAAGTCAAAAGCAGTGTTTTTTAATCGAAGTTTAAGCCTTGCGCCAAGTTCAATTTGTTTTAAAAAAGGATGTCGGATAATTTGCAATACGTTAAATCAATTGTGTTCTCTTGCCAGAGGATAATCCAACCTTGATTATTCAAAATGTTACTTTGTTAAAATAATGGGCGCTTAATGGTTAAATTCGAGTAAAGTATTATATTTAGCCAAGAAAATACTTATAAAAATTGACAATATTGGTTTTAAAGGGCGCGCGCACTCAATGGGCAAAAGTTAAGCCCTTTTTTTTATTCTACACATTTTTGATGCTTATTGGCGTAAGCAATGGTGCAAATGCTCAATCGGCTATCTCACCATCTTTGGTATATGATTCATTCGACTCCATTATTGGGGAGCAAAATATGGAGCTGTACAGTGGCCCATTGTTCCAGGAAGAAAATCGAAACATTAAAAATACCCATCCTTATTTTTTGGAGAGAGGAT
Organism: Flagellimonas sp. ABD4_174; assembly: GCF_056160185.1. Lineage (NCBI taxonomy): Bacteria > Pseudomonadati > Bacteroidota > Flavobacteriia > Flavobacteriales > Flavobacteriaceae > Flagellimonas > Flagellimonas sp. ABD4_174. The sequence continues at coordinate 121,293 of NZ_JBSWWP010000001.1, read as the reverse complement.
TTTTAAATGGCGATGTTGTGTTCGATGGACAGCCTTATTTTGACCAGAATTTGAAATACCACCAAGAATTGGATCAACTATTAATTACCTCAAAATATAGTCCAACAGGTTTAATTGTAAGGTTAATTGAGGATAAGGTACAAGAATTTACCATAAACGGACATCGGTTCGTAAGATTTCCATCGACTAAACAGAATGGCAAAATTAAGGGGTACCTAGAAGTTATTGAAACTGTTAATGGGTACATGTTGCTCAAAAAGTATAAAAAGAAAGCTGTGGAGTCCAGAAAAGAGAGTAAGGTCGTTACTGAATTTGAAGAGCATATCGATTATGTATTGTACATGCAAGACAAGCTACTTTTGGCAAATACAAAAAAGCATTGGAGCAACATCTTTAACAATAAAAAACAAGAGTTAAGGGATTTTTACAAACAAAACAGAATTACATACCGGTCAGATAAGGATACTTTTTTTAAACTATTGCTCAATACTCTGACAAACCACGCGGAATAATGAAAAACTATTTGATCTTGATTCTACTCATATTGGTTTGTATCGAATCTTATGCCCAAGTAAATGACGAACATACATTCTCTTTTCAAAATATTTCTCGTTTAAAAGCTTTACGGGAAATCGATTCGACAACAAATTATCAAGTATATTTTCAGGAAAACTGGTTTTCGGATAGTTTAGTTCAAAAAGAATACAGGAATAGGGATATAGAACATATTATATCCGATTTATTGGATGGGACAACGGTGAACTATTTTCTGCTGGCCCCAAATAAAATTATACTTACCAATAACAATAATATTTATTCCAGTCTACCGGAGGGCTTTTTTGGAAAGGACTCATCTGCCGTACAAACTGAAACGATACTTAAAAAGACCTCTCCCATATTTTATACGACAAATATCCAAAGAGCTTCGGCCAAAAGGGAAGTAGTTAGAGTAGGACGGGAATCAATGGGGCAGACCAAGGAAAGGTATACCTTGAGCGGAACGATCAGAAATTTTGAGTCGGGAGAGCCAATTCCTGATATGACAATTTCTACGGACGATAATCGTTTACTTGCAGTTACATCTTTTGAAGGATTTTACCGTATAGAATTGCCGGCAGGATCTAATGTTTTAAAATTTAGGGCATTGGGCATTGAAAGGGCAGAAAAAGAAATAGTCATTTTTAATGACGGTACATTGAACATGGAGTTTAATGAAAGTCTTGAACAGCTGGACGAGGTTGTGGTAGAAGGTGATATTTATAAAAATATTGAAGAAACAGTAAGTGGAACCGAAGAAATCAACAGTGAGGAAAGTAAAACCATTCCTTTGGTTCTAGGGGAAAGAGATGTTTTAAAGGTGGCCACGGCATTACCAGGGATTTCCTCTGCAGGAGAAGGTTCTGCCGGATTTAATGTGAGGGGAGGTAGAGCTGATCAAAACCTAGTCTTGTTCGATGGTGCCACCTTATATAATCCGCAACATTTTTTTGGTATTTTTTCTGCAATCAATCCATTTGCTATCGGTCAATTGGAGGTGTACAAAGGAAATATACCTGCAAGATTTGGAGGTAGATTGTCTTCCGTGTTCGACATAACGACCAAGGATGGAGATAACAGTGAGTTTAAAGGAGAGGCATCCATTGGTCCCGTTACTAGTAATATGGTTTTGGAGACCCCTGTTATTAAAGGAAAATCCTCTTTGCTTTTTGGAGCGAGAGGGGCCTATGCAAATTGGATTTTACGTTCCATGAAAGAACAATCTCTGAGCAAAAGCCGAGCAACTTTTTATGATGTGGTATCGAATTATACACATCAGTTTGATGCCAACAACAAGTTAAAAGCAACGGCATACTACAGCAAAGATAATTTTAGTATTTCGTCAGATTCCCTATATGTTTACGATAATAGATTGATTTCGTTGAGGTGGCAACATAAATTCAACGATAAGCATTTATCGGAGCTACAATTGGCCAATAGTAGCTATTCTTTTAATATTGAGTACGAAAGGGGGGCGAATAATGATTTTGATTTAGGCTATGAAATCAATGAGACTGAAGTAAGGTTGAACTTTGATTACTTATATAATACCAATCTAAAACTGAACTATGGTATCGAAGGAAAGTTTTACTTGGTTGAGCCAGGAAATCTGGAGCCTTTAAACTCGGAATCAACGGTAGAAAATATATCCTTGGATAAAGAAAAGGCTTTGGAATCTGCAGCATACATATCAGCAAATTACAGTTTCACCAAAAAGTTTGCCGTCGACTTAGGAGTAAGGCTTTCAATGTTCAACGCTTTAGGTGAGCGTACACAATTTGAATACGAGTCCGGGGCCCCCAGAAGTCAAAGTACGGTCAGGGATACAGTTCAATACGGAAACAATGAGGTTATCAACACATACGGAGGACCCGAAATACGTGCAGGCGCAAGATATTTGATTACTCCCAGCCTTTCGGTAAAAGCAGGATACAATAAATCTATACAGTATGTGCATATCCTTACAAATAATACTACCGTATCTCCAATTGATACATGGAAACTTTCCGACTTGAATATTGAACCACAGGAAGGGCATCAATATTCTTTAGGTTTATTTAAGAACCTGGATGCCGATGCCTATGAAATAAGTTTGGAAGGCTTTTATAAAACGAGTGACAATGTACTCGACTTTAAGACCGGTGCACAGTTGTTGATGAACGAGAACGTGGAAATGGAAGTTTTACAGGGAAAAGGCAAGGCCTATGGTTTGGAGTTTCTTCTTAGGAAGAATAGGGGAAAACTTAACGGATGGTTGGGATATACCTATTCACGATCTTTTTTAAAATTGGATAGCGACTTTGCCGAGGAACGAGTCAATAATGGTGATTTTTTTGCATCCAATTTTGATAAGCCCCATGATTTGAGCATGGTGGCCAATTATAAATTCACCAAGAGGTTTAGTTTGTCCGCCAATTTTGTATACCAAACAGGAAGGCCAGTTACTGTGCCGGTAGGGAATTTTTCTTTCAATGATGCGGAGTATGCAGTTTATAGTGATAGGAATAGTTACAGAATACCCGATTTCTATAGGTTAGATCTCGGGTTCAATATTGAAGGAAACCACAAATTGAACAAACCAGGCCATAGTTTTTGGACAATTTCGGTTTATAATGTTTTAGGAAGGAACAATCCTTACTCGGTATTTTATGTAACCGAAAATGGAAATGTGGAGGCCTATAAGAGTTCCATTTTTTCCATACCCGTTCCTTCGATTACTTATAATTTTAAATTTTAGACCCCAATATGTCTACAAAAAATACTTTTGGTTTTTACCTGATCATGGTTGTATTGATTTCGATTACTTCTTGTACGGAACCGTTCGAAGTGGAGACCACGGATTTTGAGGACATTCTCATTATTAACGCTAGTATCACATCAGAGACCAAACAACACGAGATTTATATAACAAGAAGCTACAAGGCGGAAGAAAAGGAGGTGAAGGTTTCTGGTGCAAAGGTCGAGATACTTGTAAACAATGGTGAATCCTTGACATTTGAGGAAACATCACCGGGTATTTATAGATCCACGACAGTTTTTGGAGCAGTCCCGGGGATGGATTATCAATTGAATGTTACTGATGAAAAAGGAGAAAGGTTTGTTTCACCACAGGTACAGATAACGGCTCCAACTAGTATTGATGAAATATCGGCAAAGAGAATCGTTAACGAAAATGGGATGGATGGGGTCGAGATTTATGTAGATGGGACTTCTATAGCTGAAAACGAAGGATATTTTAGATACGAATACGAGGAAACATATAGATGGGAATCTTTTTTTAAACCATTAAAAGGATTCAGAATTGTATCCGAGTCCCCACCTCTGTTGGAATTGGTTAATAAGGAAACTGAAGAGCGTTTTTGTTATGTGACCGAAAACTCAAATACCATACTTATTGCGGAAACCAACAACTTGGCGCAAGATAAGGTGGATGATTTCCCCGTTAGGTTTATCGAACGTAGGGATAGAAGAATAGCGTTCAGATACAGTATATTGGTAAAGCAATTTGCACAAACCAGTACTTCGTACGAATTTTATCAAACCCTAAAAAGCTTTTCTAGCAGCGACAATTTGTTTTCCCAACCTCAACCAGGTTTGATTGTGGGGAACATAAGGCATGAATCGGATGACAATGTAAAGGTAGTTGGCCTGTTCGAGGTGGTTTCTTTCACATCCAGTCGTTTCTTTTTTAGCTTCCAAGAAATATTTGGCAACGATATTCCATTTTTAGATGATTGCCCACGCGATAGCTATGGCTCACTCTCCGATCCAGAACTTTTTCAAAGATTTAAGAGTGGCCTAATCAAATTTGTTGCCGAAGATCCACCGTTTACCTATCAAGTAGCGCCTGCACGATGCGTGGATTGTACGCGATTCGGTACAAACGTGGTGCCCGATTTTTGGGAAGACTAATAATTCAATAGGACAATGCTTAAAAAGATTTTGAATAAAATAGTGGCCTTTTTCTTTGTAATCTCTGCAATGGGCCAGAATGTTCAAGACAGTTCCCAATATTCGGGGCTGGTTCAAGGAATAGGGGTGGAAGGCATTTATATCCATTATAATACAAATCTGCTTTTTACAGGGGAGTACTTGCATTTTAAGTTGTACGCCCTGAACAAAAAAAGTCAATCCCTTTCAATGGCCAGCAAGGTCGCATATGTTGAATTATTGAACGGGCAAGGAGAGAGGGAGTTGATTCAAAAGGTAAAATTGATTGATGGAATGGGACAAGGAGATGTTTTTATTCCTACAAGCTTGAATTCGGGATACTATACTCTGGTGGCTTACACAAATTACATGAAGAATTGGCCTAGCGATACCTTCTATGCCGATGATATTGTAGTTGTAAACCCCTATACCAATGATCAAAAAGTATTTTGGGGCACAACTGTTTCAGAAAAAGGTCAGTACATTGAACAAAAAAATAATTACAAGGAACAGATTCTAAATAGTGAACTAACTCTTGCTTTGGATAAGAAGGTATACGGTAAAAGGGATAAAGTATCATTAAAAATAGAAACCAAGCCAAATAATTATGGCATTTACTCGGTTTCCGTTCGTAGAATAGACCAGGAATTGTACTTTGACAGAAGGTATGACCCAAAGGATTACTTGAGAAATTTTACTTCGGTAGACTTTACCCCCTCTGAGTACAAATATTTGCCAGAACTTAGAGGTGAATTGGTAAGTGGGTCGGTTATGGGTGACAACGGGCTTGCCATGCCCAATACAAAGTTTGTATTTTCCTTGCCAGGTAGTCAGTACGAATTTAGGTTCGCTCGAACCGATTCATTCGGCAAATTCCGGTTTTCATTAAATTCAGAGAATTTAGATACTAAATCTATATTTCAAGTGTGGGGCGGACAACAAGGTAAGTATTCAGTTGAAGTCGCGCCAATTCCTGATTTGGAATTGAAACGAAAGGCGCCAAAACAATTTGTACTTGAAAAGAGCATGAAAAGTCTGATAGAGGAACGGAGTACATACAATCAAATTGAAAATGCATATTTTAATAGCAAACCGGATACAGTTCTTCTAAAAAACGATTTTGTTCCAATATATGGAAACGATTTTACCGAGTATAAGTTGGATGAGTACACCCGATTCCCGACTTTTAAGGAAACACTGGTGGAAATTGTGGACAATGCCTGGATAGCAACCAATATTGAAGGAGAAGAAAGTATTTTTGTTAGAGACTTTCAGGCAACCAACATGGATGCTGGCTACGCTCCCCTCGTAATCGTAGATGGAATCGTGCTGCAGGACCATACTGATTTGATCGGGTATGATATAAATATGGTAGAGAGCATTGTATTGGCAAGGAACCAGTTTGTTGTTGGAGGGCAAATTTTTCAAGGAATTTTTGATGTTAAAACGTTTGATGAAGACTTTGCAATGAGCTATCAACAAACCGATCTGAAGAATATTGAATTGATCAGGCCTCAAGCGCAAAAGAAATACTTTAGACAAGATTATAGTGTTCGGTCTTTTGAAACTATTCCGGATTTCCGACAACAACTATTATGGGAACCAAATATGGAGCTGTCCAAACCAGCCTCGACAATACATTTTTTCACCTCTGATTCAGTAGGTGAATTTGAGATTGTTATAGAAGGATTTACAAAAGGAATGCAACCTATTAAGGCTGTGCAATACTTTACTGTTGAATAGAAACCATTATTTGCAGTAATTAAGTCAAAATAGGGAAGTATTCTTTTATTACCCAACATTTAGATAATACCATCTTCAAGTTAAGGTCATTTTTGGTCGATTTTGTTATTCCAATTTTTGACTACCCAAGTTTTTTTTTATAATTTTTCCATACAATCACAATGGTTCGATCTATATCGAACAATAAATCAATCCCAAAACGATGAATAACCTCAAACGCGTAATAGTTGACTATAAAAAATTGACCTCTGAAGTACTGAAACTTTTGGTAGATAAATATCCCGATGGTTACGGGGACGATGATGTGATCAACTTTAAAAACCTGAAAGGTGAAACCATAGAAGCCGTAGAGGTATCCACAGAAGACACCAAGTATTTAGTAAAGATCAGCTCAAAATTAGAGCGTACCATGGCGGACTTCGATGAAGATGACGACGATGATTTTGACTCAGAGGATTATGAAAAAATTCCCGGTGACAGCGATGAGTTCTCCGATTCCGATGATAACGACGAGGTAGAGGACTAATTTGTCGTAGCATTTAGATTATCCAACATTTCCTTGGTCGTTTGGTCCAGGTCGAACCTAGGTGTCCATCCCCACTGTTGGCGAGCTTTGGTATCATCTATACTACTTGGCCAAGAATCAGCAATTTCCTGTCTAAAATCGGGAGCATAACTAATGGTGAACCCAGGTATATGCTTTTCAATGCTCTTAGAAATTTCTTTGGGGGTAAAGGTCATACCGGCCAGATTGTAGGACGATCGCACTTTTATTTTTTCAGACGGACTTTCCATTAAGCTAATGGTCGCCCTTATTGCATCATCCATGTACATCATGGGTAATTGGGTCTCACTGCTCAAAAAACACTCGTATTTACCTTGTTTTAGGGCTTCGTGGTAGATTTCTACAGCATAGTCAGTAGTGCCGCCACCTGGCATGGTTTTCCAACTTATTAGGCCAGGATACCTAACACTTCTAACGTCTACCCCATATTTTTTGTGATAATACTCGCACCAACGTTCCCCAGATTGCTTACTTATGCCATAAACCGTGCTGGGCTCCATAATGGTGTTCTGTGGGGTGTCTTCCTTGGGGGTATTTGGGCCGAAAACGGCGATACTAGAAGGCCAAAAGATCTTGGAGATCTTCTTTTCCTTAGCAAGGTTAAGAACATGGAACAAAGAGTTCATGTTTAGGTTCCATGCTCTCATCGGGAATTTTTCCGCAGTTGCACTGAGCATGGCAGCCATTAAATACACTTCTTCAATTTCGTAATGCATAACCACATCTTCGACAGCAGCATAGTCGGTGGCATCCAGCAATTCAAAGGGTCCCGACTGCATTAGGGCATCTCCTCCTTCTCTAATATCGCTTGCAATAACATTGTCCGCACCATATTTGTTGCGTAGCTCAAAGGTTAGTTCGGTTCCTATCTGACCGCAAGCGCCAATAATTAAAATGGGTTTGTGCATGTAAATCGAAGTTAATTTAGTTTGTTGCCAAAGATACCCTTTCTTAAAATTTGTACATTCGCTTATGCGAAAATTGTTAGGTATTTTACTGCTGTTCTCCGTACTGGGAGGATGTAAGAAGGTTGAGAAGGCCACGGCCGAGGTCGAATCCCCCGAGTTGGAGTTCGATTATCAAAAAATGCCGGATAAAATTGAGTTCAACCCGGAAGCAACCGCCATAGTTGAGGAGTGGCCAGAGTTCAAGGATTTGAATTCCAGTGTGGACGTACTGTACAGGGCAACCAACAACGAAGATTTGGCCCTGGCCATAGACGATCTTATCGAGAAAGAGAAAAAAATGGCCAACGGTAAGTATCCCGAACTTTTCGATACCTTTCAGGTAAAGAGTAGGCAAAGTGTGATGCGGACTTTCCTGTACAAGGCAAAAGCAAGCATCCTAGAGAACCAACCAACAACTGGTCCGATTGTGGAAGCCTTGGAAGCATATAACAACATGCGAAAACAACTAAACATAATAGTAAATAGCCAATTGGATAAAAAACTGATCTTGGATGAAACATAAAATTATAATTATCGCTGTACTGTTAATGGTAAATACCGTTTTGGCCCAGACCAGTGATGAGCAAAAAATAAATAAGGTGTTGGATAACTGGCACCTGGCAGCGGCCAATGCAGATTTTGAGGCCTATTTTGGCAATATGACCAAAGAAGGGGTGTTTTTGGGCACGGATGCCATGGAAAACTGGCAAAATACAGAGTTTAGGGAGTTTTCCAAACCATATTTTGATAAAGGAAAGGCATGGAACTTTACCACCGTCCAGCGGAATGTGTATCTGGATGATTCTGGGAATTTGGCCTGGTTCGATGAACTTTTGGATACCCAAATGAAAATATGTAGAGGTTCGGGTGTGCTCAAAAAAGAAAATGGGCAATGGAAAATTGCCCATTATGTACTTTCAATTGCCGTTCCCAACGAATATGTAGATGAACTTGTCCAAATCAAAGAAGAAAAAGACAATGCAATCTTAGAGGAGCTAAAAAAGAACAGATAATAGATTAGTTCCCGTCGCTCTGGGTTGCTTCTTTTTTTCTGGCTTCCAACGCCTGTTTGCTCAAACTCGCCAAGTTAAAGTTCGGTGCAATCTTTAGGGCTTCATCTATAGAAACTATAGCAGCATCAATATTTTCTTTGTTCAGATTGAAATCTGCCAATCCTTTTAAATGATAAAATGCAGCTTTTAAAGGAACCTCGTAGGGCTGCTGACGTTCGTAAAAAGCATACTTCATTTCGTCGGTGGCATTGGCAATACCGTACTCAATGTTCACTCTTGCATTGCTGGTTTCGCCGGTCTGTATCTTAAGGTCGGCCATTTCGTAGGCCAGGTAAGGAGATGGATTTCTCGAGAAAAGCTCCTCAAAATGCTCCAATGCCCTTTTGGGCTGGTTAAGCGCCTTTAACGAAAATGCTTTGATCTGCACGGCAAGATCGGAATCGGTGGCATCTTTATCCACACCTATGGTGTTTAGGGCCTGCATGTGTTGTCCGTTGTTCATATAAACAAAGGCCAAGGTGTCTTTTCTTTCTTTTGATGGCGCCAAAACGTTCAAATGGGTCAACGCTCCAATAACACCGTTTACATCTCCCTGCAAACGCATTTCTTTGTAATACGCTTCATAATGTTTTAAAAGTTCGTTGCCGGTTTGCGAAATACCGCTAATGCCCGTTAAAAGGAGCAATACGAGTATAGTCTTTTTCATTGATCTTCAGTTTAGTGCGCCAAATCTAACAAAATAATCCCAACCAAGCTGTTAAGAATACAATAAGTAATGGAAGGTTCTCAGGAAACAATAGAGGTAGTGAAGTTATGGGATTTGTTTAAAAAATTCTGGCTCAAAACGATTTTTCCCATTGCCTTGGATGATGTTTCTTTATACGATGGCGGGGAGATTCCTCTTTTCTGGGCCTCCTCAAAATAATACAACTGCTTTTTGGGATGATAAGGATAAACACCGTTGAAAATTTCGCCCCAATAACCTTCTTCCAATATGGTTTGGATCATGTGAATGCAATCGTAGAGGTGAATCAAGTTGATGGCATGGTTGCCGTTGCCAAGTTGCTTCCTGCCCGATAAGGTGGTCACAGGGTGCCTGTCCGGACCAATTAGCCCGCCAAATCGGATTATGGTGGTGTTAAGACCATCTTCTTTTTGGAACAAGTTTTCACATTGCACCAATTGTCTGCCCGATTCCGTATTGGGATATACCGGTGTTGCTTCGGTAACCTCTCCCTCCAAATCTCCGTATACCGCAGTACTGCTCACAAAAATAATATTGGAAATTTCGCTGTCTTTCAATTCAGATATCAGGAACTTTATTTTGTCAACAAAACTCTCTGGATGTTTACCCCGAAGTTTTGGAGGTACGTTAACAATCAAGGTTTCAATATGGGAAAGAAAACTTTGAACATTGCCCTCAATTCCTGTTTCGGTCAAACGAATTTCGAAGGGTTCAATACCTTCGTTTTGTAATTCCATTAATTTATCGGTGGAAGTGGTGGTCCCTTTAACGTGATATGCTTTTTTTATCAATGATTTGGCCAAGGGAAATCCCAGCCAACCACATCCCAGAATACCAATATGTTTATTCAAATCGCAAAGTTTTTATGGTCAATATAGCATCATTTAACACAAAAGGGGTGGGAATACTGTTTTTTGGTCTTTTCGGTATGCTAAAATCCGGATGTGTTAACAAATCGTTGGATGCTTCGTATAAAGTGAGTTCCAATACCGAATCCTTAGGGAATTCGAGTTGTAGTTCTGTAAAATCATTATTGGAAATATAATGAGTGACCAACCTGTTTTTCCTGTTTTCGAGGAAATAAGGGGATAATTCGATTTGGTTCACTTTTGCCTTCGATAAATTGATCGGACTGGTAAATACCTCAAGGCGGTTCACTGTTCTTTTCGGTGTGATGCAAAGTTCGATTACCCTGTTTTTCCCAACAATAGTGTCCATCACGGTATCAATATAGGATGCTTCCAGTTGTTTTTTTGGTGCATCTGCCACATAATTTAAGTTAGTGCGGTATTTGCTGGATATGGTCTCAGCTTTAGGTTTTCTTTTGTTTTCGTTAATAAATTGGCCGTTCCAATCAATTAGAACGTTATCGTATGTGGCCCATAGTGCTGAGTCGTCGTCCGTATTATAAACATATAGCAAACTGCTGGGTTTTGGTCTTTCTTCGTTGAAGTCGGATTGTATGTGACTCGTAATTCCGAATGCAAAAAAAAGAAGCAGGAATAAATAGGCCAGTCTCCTTTTACTTTTTAACTGACCTAAAAATGGGAGTGCCAGGAAAAACAACAACGTCGTAAAAAGGGTCGCGGCCACCATCATTTTTAAACCAAGGCCTACGGGAAACATTTTAATGAATGGGGAATAAATAAGAACCGCGGGCAATGCCAAGAACAGCATTAAAAATGGATTGGGCTTCTTTTGATTGATGGTTACGAGCAAGCCTGCCAGCAAGCCGAACAAGGGAACTATAAAAAAACTGGCGCCTTTTAAGTATTGTGCTACCAAGCCGCAAATTAGCAACCAAATAAAAATAGGGGCTACCAATAAACTTGGGGTAGGGGTTTTTCGGAATTTATGATAGGTGTAAAAGCAGATAAACAGCGAGAACATAACATACACGGCAATGTAAGTGTGGCCGTTGTAGGTAAACCCATGTAACATATCCTTATACCCGGGATACCACCAAGTAATTATGGCCCAACAAAAATAGCCGACCGCCCCGTTAACTACTAAGGTGATGAGGACGGGAACAAAGCCTTTTAAAACATCGTTTGTTTTTAAGACCTGTTTTTTAAACCCTGAAAAAAGTAATAGGACAAAAGCCAAAACTGCAATGCCAAATGCGGGCCAGATCCACTCAAAAGGATAGGAAACCAGATTAAAGATAGGGATATTGAAATACACATAATCATCCAAACTTTTTAAATTATCCAAATCGGCCTTACTAAAATGTGCGAGCAACGGCATTAAATAACTGCCTTGGTGAGCTAGGGTTTTTCGGTCCAAACGCTCATAATTGTCCAGCGCGGTGTGGTAATCAAAATGGTCATCTATAAAAGCAAAGTTAAATCCATCAATATCTGCATCTTCCCTAAAAACGGTTAGGTCGGTATCGTTGGGGAGCATTTTATAAATGCTATAGGCCAAAGAGTTCGCAACCGGGTATTTGGGATTTGCCTTTGTAAATTCCTTGATCAAAGTGCCATTGCCGCGATTGGTCTCTATAAGCATATAACTGGGCCCGCCGCTACCGCGAGCCTCAAAATTTAGGGCTAGCCCCACATTTTTTGCCCAGGGGTGTTTATTTACAAAAAGGTCGGCTCCATTAAGGCCAAGTTCCTCGGCATCGGTAATTAGTATAATGATATCGTTCTCTGGGGTTTCATTGTTGCTCAAAAATGCTCGGATTCCCTCCAAAATTGTGGCAACTCCACTGCCTGCATCACTTGCTCCAAAGGAGGAATGGGGGCTACTATCGTAATGCGAGAGCACCAGTAATGCTTTTCCGTTGCCACTGCCCTTAATTCTTGCCAAAATATTCGTGGCTTTGCTCAGATTGCCCCAGTCTCCAGCGGTGTAACCCTGTTGTGTGGTAGTTTCCAGACCCATTTTTTTGAGTTCGGAGATAATATAGGTCCTGGCTCTTTGGTGTCCTGGAAAACCAACGGCATGTGGTTCTTTGGATAATTCTTTTACATGGGAAAGCGCTCTATCTGTGGAGAAAGCTCCCAACGGGGCATCCTGATCGGTTTTGTACTGGGGCGTCAAGGATCTAAAACTCCAATACACGGCAAGAAAAAGTAGAATTAGGGCAAGGGTCCGGGAAAACTTCATGGCGTAGCGATATTCATAATTTAAAATGTGAATATATGAAAGGTTCTCATCTTTAAGCGCTTAAAATTAGGTTATTCGCTAAAAAAAACTATATTTAAGAATCAACTTTAAAATCTAACCTTATGGCAATCAAAAGTTTTCAAGGCATACGGAGCAAGGAGGAGAACAAGAAAAAGTACAATGCCCCAATTTTGGTGGAAGATTACATGACCAATAAATTGATCACATTTTCCCCTGAGCAGTCCATTTTGGAAGTAATGGAGACGTTTGCCAAACATCATATTTCCGGTGGACCAGTGGTAGATAATAATGGGTTTTTGGTAGGAATCATATCCGAGGCGGATTGTATGAAACAGATATCGGAGAGTAGGTATTTTAACCAACCCATTTTGGATAAAAGTGTTGAGCGGTTTATGACCAAAAATGTGGAGACCATACCCCACGACATGTCCATTTTCGATGCAGCGGGCGTATTTGATCGTCACAATAGGCGCAGATTGCCCGTTATGAAAAACGATATTCTCGTTGGGCAGATAAGCCGAAAGGATATTGTGATCGCAGCACTTAAATTAACGTCTCACAGTTGGAAATGATCACTCCCTTTTTACGATCATAAAATAGTCGTTGTCCAGCGGCAAATACCCTAGATCATACACAAAAAAATAGGTGCTGCCCTTTTTTGTGGTATATAGGTTTGTAATGTATTCAAAATCAAAACCTTTATCCAACAAACGCATTTTTGTGGTCTTTGTTTTCCCATCCCGGAGGGTAAAGCCATTCAGTATCCGGTAGTTTTTGCGTAATTTGTTGTTTATGTTGCGTACTAGGTTTTTACTGTCTCGGTTAAGTCGGTTGTTATAGGCGTTCCTACAATGGTCGGAACAGTACTTTTGATCTATGCGACCGAGTAGTTTTTCACCGCAGACCAAACAATTTCTTTCGGACATGTGATAAGATTTAGGTTACCACAATATCATACTTTTTTAATAAACCCATCAATCCCTCTTGGCTAAACCTGGTTTTCCTTAGTTGGTTGATGGTTGGATCTATATTAAAACCAAAGGCAGTACTCAAATCGGCTCCGCTTAGATCCGTATTCTCGAAAATAGCATTGTCAAAATCACAATTTGGAAATTTGGCCATAGTTAATTGGGTGTCTGTAAAATCGGTTTGATGCAGCCTGCAGTCCATAAATTGGATTTGGGGGAGGTTCATCCCAATAAATGATGCCACGGATAAATTACAGTCCAAAAAACGCAAAGTCAATAAAAGTTGATTACAGGTCTCAAATTGAACCCCCACCATTTTACAGCTTTTAAAGGTTGCACCATTAAAAATGGTATGGGCAATATTGGTATTGGTAAGGTCGCACCCATCAAAAGTGCAGTCCACAAAATTTTGGTTGTCCAAAAAACCTTTGGAGAACAGGCAGTCCACAAAACTACATTCTTCATAATCGCCTTTGGGCAATTTTGTTTGGGTAAAATCCTGTTTTACGAACTCCTGTTCCAGCCAAAAGTTATCCGCCATTACTCCTTGGTCAAGATTATGGCGGGCACATCCAATGCTTTGAACATTTGGTTATATGTTCCCATACCATCCACTACAATGGCGTTTTTTTCATCTTCGTAAGTCTTCCATTGGGCCAAAAGATCACGTAACCTTTCTTTGGCACCTTGGGTTACCTTTGGTTCGGCCACATCTACAAAGCCTTTCAAATGCATAAATTCGGCATTGAGTTGATTTTTAAAATTGATTACATCTTGGAAAGTCTTTTGGTTGGGCTGGATCAGCTTTTCTTCCCAATTGGTTATTCTCTCCAATAATTCATCACCGTTTTCCAACAATGCTTTGGCGTTTTCGTGGTCTTTAAGCAACTTTTTATAATGTTTTAACTGACTTTTGGCCTCGCGCATTTGGTTTACTGAATGGTGCATGCTGGCCACGGTTTCATCAATTTTATTGAGTACCGATTGCTGTTCTGCATAATCCATGGGAGTACCACTAACTTTTGGATCGGCAAGAACCGTTGCTTCTGTTTCTACGGAACGTCCCTCGGATGTTAAACGTAAAGTGTAAGTGCCAGGGGCCACACGAGCTCCTTTATAATTGCCATAAACAAAAACTTTGTCCACGGCAGGAACAGCCTCTTTGCTAAAATCCCATGTAAAACGGTTGTACCCTTTGGCCGACGGCAATACATCGGGTTTTGGAGGTCCACCGGGCCAGCTTTTAAAACTCTTATCGGGTTGATTGGTCACTGTTTTTATCACCTTGCCAGCGGAAAGTACCTCGAGTTTTAGTTCTATCGTGTCCAACTTTTTGGGCAGGTAGTAATCAAAAGTAACGCCCGATTTTGGGTTTTGACCCAACCCTGGAACAGTGGAATTGGTGCTTCCATTAAAGATGCGATAGGAAGGTTTTGGGGGCACAATTTGAAGCTCGGAAGTTGGTTCGATGCTATGTTGGATCGCTCCTAGATCATCCAGAATCCAAAAAGAACGACCGGCTGTTGCCGCTACAAGATCATTATCGTGGATCACCAAATCATTGATGGGTACCACAGGAAGGTTTAATTGCAGCGGTTGCCAGTTGGAACCATCATCCAGTGAAACAAAAAGACCTGTTTCGGTACCGGCATACAGTAACCCTTTTTGCTTTTTGTCCTCACGCACTACACGGGTAAAGTTGTGCTCGCCATTTATTCCGTTGGTTATTTTGGTCCAAGTTTGCCCGTAATCGGAGGTTTTAAAAATATAGGAGTTCAAGTCCATGAACTTATAGCGCATCAATGTAATATATGCTGTTCCTGGCTCGTGCGGGGATACTTCGATGCTGTTTATAATACCTTCTTTACTATTGGGAGGGGTAATATTTTCCCAGCTTTCACCTCCATTTTTGGTAATATGGACCAGTCCATCGTCCGAACCGGCATATAAAACTCCTTTTTCGTGAGGGGATTCCACCAAGTACATAAGGGTATTGTAGTTTTCTCCACCAGCTGCTTCGTTGGTGTATGGGCCGCCTCCCGGACCTTGCTGGTCGGGATTGTTCCGGGTAAGATCGGGGCTCACTACTTCCCAACTATTGCCCCCGTCCTGTGTTCTAAACACCACGTTCCCGGCATGATAAATGGTGTTTCTGTCGTGGGGGGAACTGATTATGGGTGCGTTCCAGTTGTAACGGAACTTAAAATCTTTGGGAACTTTGCTCAGTCCCAGTTCTGGGTATTCTTTTATGGGCTTGGATTCTCTTGAAGCCTTTACCCATTTTTCGATGATACCTTGGTAACAGCCACCATATACCACCTCCGGATTGTCGGGGTCAAAGGCCAAATAAGCGCTTTCGCAACCTGCCACGGAATACCAATCTTTCCAATCAATTCCATAGCCATGTGTTCTGCTTGCAATGGAAATGGCAGAATTGTCCTGCTGCCCACCATACACGTTGTACGGTACCAGATTATCGGTAATTACGCGATAAAACTGCGCCGTAGCTTGGTTTTGCTGTGTGCTCCAGCTTTTACCTCCGTTGTTGGACACATTAGCACCTCCATCGTTGGAATTGACCATGATCTGGTTGTTCTCGGGATGGATCCAAAGATCATGGTTGTCACCGTGCGGTGTGGATACCGTGGTAAAGGTTTTTCCGCCATCGATGGATTTGGTAACGGGAGCATTGAGAACATATACGATGTTTTCGTCTTGCGTATCGGCAAAAATTTCCATGTAGTACCAAGATCGTGCTATATTGATACGGTCCTTATTGGTCTGCCGCCATGTTTTGCCAGCATCGGTACTTTTATATACTCCACCTTTTTCACCTTCGGCTTCGATTACGGCATATACAACCTCGGCATTTGCCCTAGAAACCGAAATTCCGGATTTCCCAAACTCTTTTGGAAGTCCTTTTTCCATTTTTTTCCATGTAGTCCCACCATCTGTGGATTTATAAAGACCCGAAGAGGCGCCGCCAGATTCCATTGTCCAGGGATATCTGCGATGTTGCCACATGGATGCATAAAGAATCAAAGGGTTGTTCATGTCCATACTCAAGGAGGAAGCACCTGTATTTGAGTCTACAAAGAGTACTTTTTCCCAGGTATTGCCACCGTTGGTCGAACGGTAAATGCCTCTGTCCTCGGATGGGCCATATTGTGCGCCTTGGGCAGCGACAAAGATGATATTTGGATCTGTAGGATGGATTATAACATCCGAAATGTGGCGTGTGTAATCCAAACCTATATGTTCCCAAGTTTTACCGGCATCGGTAGATCTGTATACTCCATCTCCCATGGATGTCATAACCCCGCGAGCAGCGTGTTCGCCCATTCCTGCGATAACCAAATTAGGGTTGCTTTCTGCAACGGCAATATCGCCAACGGTTCCGGTTTTTAGAAATCCATCGGAGATGTTCTTCCAGGTAAGACCATCATCTGTGGTCTTCCAGATGCCACCCCCAGTGGTACCCATATAGTAGGTGTAGGGTTGCCCTACTACACCGGTGGATGTAACGCTTCGGCCGCCACGGAACGGACCAATGTTTCGCCATTTTAAACCGGGAAAAAGGGAGTCGTTGACTTCTGTGGAGGGTTGGTTGGATTTTTTGTTTCTTCGTTGTGCATCAACAGGGTGCAAGGCCAAAAGTATGGCACATAATAGTAAAGGTCTTATTTTCACGAGAGTGTTGGAATTAGTTAGTCCGTTAAAGATACTAATTCAACGTATTCCAATGAAACTAAATTACTTCACTTTCTTGTAAGCGAACAGGATTTCTTCTGTATTGTTGTTTTCTTCAATAAGTACATGGACATTCATATGGTCGTCATCAATTTTTTCCATGGTGAGCCCTTCAAAATACACCTTGTTTGGTTCTAGTTTTACTAGTTTAAAATCAATGGTTTTATCTTTTTCTTCCCAACCTTTCATATTGCCGTCAAAATGCTTGAGCTGGAGAATTATGGAATCGTCTGATTGTTGGATATGACCTGATTCGTAGAATGAAACTTTGCCATTGTTCACTAGTCGAAATACAAACATCATAGAATTGCCCATTGGTGCACTCCAGATTTCTTCGGCCGTTCCTCCGAAAGCTTCGCCAATCCAGTGGCCCTCGATCCATGAAACATCCTCCAGATTGGCTTTTGGTGATGATTGGCCTTTGTTCAATTGCAATGTATGTTGGGCGGAAACAAGTCCCGCCCACAACAAGAAAATAAGTGTGATATGTTTCATAATGGTTTTTTGGTCAGTGTTACATTACCATCGTTAATTGGATAAAGCAAATTTTACGTTTACAGTGGTCTCTACATTGATTTTCTCAAAATCGATGTCCAAGGGCTGGTCTTGTTTAGCGCTTGCGGATACCACAATCATTTCGTTCAATACCCTTTGGTTATAATTTGGATAGTAATTTGAATTGTCTGCAATATGGATGGCCATGCCTACTTTTTGGCCCAGAGGTCGGGTCAGGGCATCGGCTTTTTGTTTCGCTCTCTTTACTGCTCGGGATTTTAGTTCCAGCTCTAATTCGTCCATCATTGAATATTCGGTTTTTTCGATATGGGTATTGGCAATATCCAATTGTTCCAAAGCCATCATAACATCACCGAGTTCTTTTCCCGAATAGACCAAAAGCGAATATTGTTTGCTTTTTAGGACTTCCTTTTGGCGCAAAAAGTATTTTTTAAAATTGCTGCCCATGTCTTTTATCACAAGCTGTTCCGTGAGGTCGATGCCCATGGCTTTAAAGCGTTGTGCCATTTGGTTTTCTTGTTCCTCTACCGATACACGGCCTTTGGTATCCTTTTCTTGGATAACGATATTGAGGTATATTCTATCCGGGGTCACCAAAGTGTCCACTTTGGCCTGTGTTTCCAAATAGGGGGTGTCCAAAAAGTTTTTGGATTGGGCAAAAGTTACCGATGAGAACAGCGCTGCGGCCATTAAAAAGATCGTTTTTTTCATGATTAATTTTTATTAAAGGTATATACTTCACCTGTACATTCAAAACATGTGCCGTAGTCTAATTTGAAAGTTTAGATTCACATGAATGTATGGGTTAACTGAATTAACTTGAGTACATTGTAGGCATGAAAATTATTTTGGCACCAGATAAATATAAAGGCTCCCTAACTGGATGGGAATTTTGTGAAATAGTTGCCCGGGCCATCAAAAAAGTTTTTCCCAATGCAGAAACAGTGTATCGACCCCTTGCCGATGGTGGGGACGGTACCATTGATGTGGTTGCAGATTACCTAAAGGCATCTAAAGAGAAGATTGTTGTTACAGACCCGCTTTTTAGGAAGATTACCGCCTTTTACCTGCTTTCCGAGGATAGGCAAACGGCTTTTATTGAAATGTCCGAAGCTTCTGGATATAAATTATTGCAAAAATCCGAGATGAACTGTATGGATACCACAACCTTGGGAACAGGTGAAATGGTGGTGGATGCACTTGAAAAAGGAGCCAGAAACATTGTATTGGGCATTGGAGGAAGTGCAACCAACGATGGAGGTATGGGTATGGCCCAAGCCCTTGGTTACGTTTTTGTGGATGCGAATGGAAATCAGCTAAAGCCTATTGGGCGAAATCTGGGCAAGGTAAGGGAAATACGAACAAACAATCTACATCCAAAACTGATGGATACAAAAATTCAAGTGGCCTGCGATGTGACCAATCCATTTTATGGAGAGCTAGGGGCTGCTAAAATCTATGGGGCTCAAAAAGGAGCAACAGAAGAAGAGATTACCTTTTTGGACGAGGGTTTAAGGCATTTTGCGAATATTTTGCGATCAACTTTTAAGATTGATGTCCAAGAGATCCATGGCGCCGGTGCAGCCGGTGGAGCAGGAGGTGGAGCGGTAACTTTTTTGAATGCGGAATTGGCCTCTGGCGTAGATTTGGTGATGCAACTTGCCAATTTTGATAAAGTGCTGCAGGGTGCCGATTGGGTAATTACCGGGGAAGGAAAGCTGGATTCCCAAACCTTTTCCGGCAAAACCATTAACGGAGTGGTAAAATCGGCGAAAAAACAGAATGTACTCGTTGCCGCACTCTGTGGTTCGGTAGAAGTGACCATTGGACAAATACAAGAAATGGGCCTGGATTATGCAGTGTCGATTCTTAATGAAGTGGGCAATTTGGACGATGCCAAGGCAAATGTCGAGGAGAACTTGGAATTGGCGAGCTATAATTTCGCAAATATGCTGAAACTGGGCAAAAGCTAATTTATAGGTCTAATCCCCATCTTAAATTCCAAAGAAGTTTTTACGGTTTTCCATTCGCTGTTCAAAATGGAAAAAACAACGGTGTCCCTTAGGTTTCCGGAACCATCTATTCTATGGTTTCTTAAAATACCATCTTGTTTTGCACCTAGTCGAAGAATGGCATTCCTGGATGGATGGTTGTGAAAGTGCGTCCGAAATTCTACGGCAATGCAGCCTAAGTTTTCAAAAGCATATTTTAACAATAGGTATTTGGCCTCGGTATTGATGCCTGTGCGCTGCACTTTTTTGGCATACCAAGTTGAGCCGATCTCCAATCGTTTGTTTTTTGCATCCAAATTCATGTAACGTGTGCTGCCTACAATGGTGTTGTTCTTTTTATTGATTATGGCAAATGGCAATGCGGTTCCATTTTCCTGTTCGTTCAGGGCAACATCCAAATAGGCATCTATGGTCTTGGGGGAGGGGACCGAGGTGTACCACAGTTCCCAGAGCTTTCCATCCGATGCGGCGAAGGCCAAATCTACTTTATGGGATTTTTGCAAGGGTACCAGTTTTACCCATTCGCCTTCCAGTTGTGTGGGGCGTAACCAAGTTTCCATAGGTTGAATTTTAGGTCAAATATAGGCTTTATATGGGCATATAAAATTGAAAAAGCCGGAGATTATCTCCGGCCGTTCATCAATCAAAAAACGAAATTAAAACCTATTTCGATTCAAATTCCTCGATAATAAAGAAGTTTTTACTCTTCTTATCTACGAGATAATTGCTTTCCAGAACATTGTAGTGCATGGATTTGTCGTCTACATTGATATCAAATCCTTTGTCCGTCTGTACTACTTCAAAATCATTGTTTTCGGTACCCTTGTATTTTAATACCATATAATCATCGTAGTTGTTATCGGAATCACTATCAATGGCCACTAGTTTGGTAACATAGGCGGCTGACGTTTTTCTATCTTGGTTTACCATGCCCTTGTCCTTATGGTCCAGTTCCATTCCGTATTTTCTGCGCTCCATTACCTTAACACTGTACTGTAGCTCCTTGCCATTTTCAGAAACGGTAAAGGTTTTTAATTGTGTGGTCGCTTTCATAACGCCAGAAGTCTTGTTTTGCCCATATCCCGCAAATGCAGTCAAGGTGGCAATAGATAGTATGGTGAATAGCTTTTTCATAGAATTATTTTTTAAGGTTAATACTTTGTTTTTTCGAGAGTGCGGACTGGTTTCTACTTTAGGAAAGAAGTGAACATCCAGTGTCTCTTTTCCAATTCGGTCATAAATCCGGTAATCATGTTTTCGGTTACCACATCGCCGGTTTCCAGGGAGGCATTTACCGCATCTAGCATGCTATCGTGCAATATTTCATAGTCGTGGAGCACTTCCCTTACCATTTCCAAAGCGGAAATTTCTTTTTCTTGCTCTTTGATCTTGGAAAGTTCCAGTGTTTTCTTAAAGGTAAAATTGCTTTTTACCCCGAATACCCGGATTCTTTCTGCAACGACATCGATATTTTCCTTTACCGTATTGTACTCGTTCTCGAATTCTTCATGAAGTTCAAAAAAGTCGGGCCCTTCGATGTTCCAATGAAAATTTCTCAGTTTATTGTAAAAGACCTGATAATTGGCCAATAAGGTGTTTAAACTGACCACGATTTCGGCAGTTTCCAAATATGTGAATCCTAATTTTTTGAATGTTTTATTTTTTGCTTTAACAGCTTCCATAATACTAGATTTTTTATTTGTTCACTGTAAAAGTACAAGAGAGTGCCCGGGAGGATTGATTGTAACGATTTAATTCTTGATCCAATTGGTTTTTGGGCCGATATCGATAGGGTTTTAGGCCTTTTCCCACTGTGTTTTGAAGATTTTAGCAGTAATTATTTATACGGAAAGTTTTGTGTAAGTAGTATGAAATCAACCTTATATGAAAATTTAGTAACCGTTAGGACCTATTTTGGTTTGGAAGGTAGGCGCTCATCGGGAACAATGAAACCCTGTAGTAGAGAACTGTACAATTTCGGGGATATGTCCGTAAGATATTCTTTGGTTTCACTGAATATTTTTTGAGGATTTTCGTGTTCGGTATCTTTTTCCTGAATATATAGGATTTCATTGATGTCTAATAACGTTTTACTAATTCTGAACCGCTTAATGACCTTGTATCTATTAATATTTCTGATGTGCATAAAGTCGAATGAATAAATCTATTTGTTATGACACTAATTAGGGATGAGGGGTCACTTACAAACAGGTTTAATCATTTACATACGTTTACAAACGAAAACAAATAATTACATTCCGAATACAGTTTTTTAGTGGATATAAGTTTGCCCTATCGAATCAGCAGGATTCAAAAATTGAATTTTAAACTTAAATCTTACTATTATGAATTCACTAAGAAACAAAGTACAATTGATCGGCAACCTGGGGAACGACCCAGAGATCATTGTTCTGGAAAATGGGACAAAATTGGCCAAGTTTTCCATCGCGACCAACGAGACATACAAAAACAACAAGGGCGAAAAAGTAACGGATACCCAATGGCACAATATCGTGGCCTGGGGCAAATTGGCCGAAATATCAGAAGATTTCCTCAGTAAGGGCAAAGAGGTTATTGTCGCGGGCAAGCTCGTAAACCGTTCGTACGAAACCAATGAAGGTGATAAGCGGTACATAACGGAAATCAAATGCAACGAATTGTTGATGTTGGGCAAGTAAGTTTAGTTGTTCCAAGGCGACAAAATGAGGAGAATAACGATTTTTTTGGTTTTTACATTAGGGTAAATGTAAATTAAGTTGTTATAAAGGCAAACGCCAGAACTTTAGATAATGAACACAGTATTTAGAAGAACTCAGACAGATGAGATTAAAAGTTCACATCACGGTATTTTTAGCGTTAGGGCTGGCGGCCATTGGTTCGGCACAAGAGAATGACCTTTCCTTTTACGAAAACCAAGCAAAAAAAGACGCCTATAAAGAACAAACGGCCATTTTTTTAAATGTAGATGACGAAAAAGATTTTTGGCAAGATCAAGTCCGATACGAAAAGGAACTAAAAACCAAAAATCGTCTGGCTTATCAAGTATACATGACAAGCAAGCAGGAGGCATACTCCCAGCATGCCCATTCTTGCAACAATCAGTGTACGCATAGCGATTACTTCTACGAAAAGGCAAGTATATATTTTACATACAAGGCCAACGAAAATATATCCAAAGAGGCTGTGGGTTCAATTGTCCAGGTAGCTTCTCCAAGAATTTTTTGATTGCATATTTTTAGTTGGTTAATAAATGCGCCCCAATTGTTGGGGCGTTTTTTTATGGAAATCGTATTAACCAAGCCCCGAACATACCAAGGGTTCTAAGTTTTAATTAGGCAAGGGGTTATTTTTTTTTGAAGGTTTTAAAATCTCAGGAAGACAAACCTATCTAAGCAACTTTTTTCAGAAGATCAAAACACGGACATTTTTTACAGCGCTTGCTCTCGCTCTTCTTATATTTTTTACAGCACTTGGATTTTACCTTACCAGTTGGGGGCAACTCTCTAAGTTGTGCCTTTTTGAGCTTTTTCTTGTCCTTTTTCTTTCCCATTGATAGAAATGAAATACCGGAGCAAAAATAATTATTTTAAATAAATCTAAATAAAATTTAACATTATTGCATTTTGAGTCAACCTAAAAGTTAACGGAGACACCAACCCTATTGGGACCAAAAGATAGGTTCCAACTTACGTCTTTGGGTCTTTTGTTGTTATATTTTTCATCGTATTTGGAGTCGAGGTAACGATCAATGGACTCTACAATAAAAATACTTAGCACAGTACTAAATGCCACATCCGAAAACCAATGGAAATCATCCAACACACGGACTAGTCCAGGAATCATCCCAACAGTATAAAGGCCTCCTTTTACCCAAGGACTTTTAAATTGCTTTGCAATGGCATAAGCGTTGCTAAATGCAAGCATGGCGTGTCCGGAAGGGAAAGAATCATAATCGTACACCCGGTCCAAATGAAAAGGATCATAGGTTCCCGATCCAGCACCACTTTTAGGTCGTGCCCTACCAATGATCCGCTTACTTACTTGTTGAAGAAAACCCCCAGCAGTGGCCGAAGAAATTAAAAGAACCCCGGTTCGGCGAAGTTTTTCATTTTTGGTAAATAAGCCGGCAAGATATACGCCGCCCGTTAGCATATAATTGTTTTCGGGAGCACCATATTTGTTTCCATAGTCCATAATAAGGTCAGGAACATCCTGGTCAAAACCATTTTTCCAACGGTTAAGTTCATCATCAACTGTAAATAGTAGTAATGTACCGCCAGTTAAATAACCAAAATTGGCCCAGTCGTTACCTTTCCAATGGAATGGACGGGAGTAGGCATATCCAACACCACCAAACATATTGCCAACGTCGTAAGTGAAGTTGTTCCAAAGGTTTTTTTCTTTTTTAGGTTGTAGATCTTGTCCCGAAATCGTGGTCGTGAAAAGAACTAGAAAAAGGAGTTGTAGAGGTTTCATGATGATGGTTTATACTAGGTTGTCGCAAAAATAATTATAAAATATCTTGAGCAAGCCGAAAAGTGTTGGCATGCGCTTCGACAATGGTCTTAATATCTGGTGAATATCCGCCGCCCATACTGCATTGTACGGGAATGTTTTCATCGGAACATAGTTGAAGTACAAATCGGTCACGCTCCTTGCAACCTTCCAAGGTCATGGACAATGTGCCCAATTTATCCGAATCCAGTACGTCCACGCCACAGAGATAGAATATAAAATCCGGTTGCACTTGCTGCAATAATTCCGGCAATGTTTTTTTAAGCAGGGAAAGGTATTCTTGATCGGTGGTGCCTTTTGGAAGAGGTATGTCCAAGTCGGATATTTCCTTTTTAAAGGGGTAATTGCCCTTTCCGTGCATGGAAAAAGTAAAAACAGAATGGTCTGTCTTGAATATTTCAGCGGTTCCATTGCCTTGGTGCACATCCAGATCAACGATCAGTATCTTATTTGCGAGATCGTTCTTTAACAAATAACGGGCCCCAATAGCTTGGTCGTTCAACATACAAAATGCTTCCCCTCTATCGGAATATGCATGGTGGGTTCCACCTGCGATATTCATGGCAATACCATTTTCCAGTGCAAATTCACAACCTTTAATTGTGCCATCGGCAATAATACGTTCCCGTAGGACAAGCTCATCACTGAGAGGAAAACCGATTTTTCGAACGGCACTTTTGGAAAGCATTAACCCTTTAAGATCATTGTAGTAGGTTTTATCGTGCACCGATAAAATATGCCGGTCTTCCGGTAGCGCGGGCTCAAAAAAGTTCTCCTCGGTACAAGTGCCCTCATATAGCAGTTGTTGAGGTAAGAGCTCATACTTGATCATTGGGAATCGATGCTTCTCCGGCAGCGGATGTTTGTATATGGGATGATAGGCTATTTTTAGCATTTAAACATCCTTTTTGTGCAATGCCAGTTGAATTCGTTTTCTGGGAACATCCACATCCAAGACCTTGACCACAACTTGTTGATGAAGGCTCACATGCTCGTTAACATCTTTTACAAAAGTGTCGGCAAGATTGGAGATGTGGATCAAGCCACTTTCTTTAATGCCGATGTCCACAAAACAGCCAAAGTTGGTAATGTTGTTTACGATACCTGGTAATAATTGACCTTCACGTAAATCGTTGATTTCCCTAATGTTTTGGTTAAATGTGAACACTTTTGCTTTTTCGCGTAAATCTAAACCAGGCTTTTCCAATTCCTTCACAATGTCTTCCAAAGTGGGCATTCCAATTGTATCTGTACAATATGCTTTAAGGTCGATTTCCTTTAGAGCAGAGGTGTTTCCCACAATTTCTTTAAGGGAGATTCCCCGGTCTTTGGCCATTTTCGAGATCAAACTGTAACGTTCGGGGTGAACGGCAGAATCATCCAAAGGATTATCACCATTTTTGATACGCAAAAAACCTGCGCTTTGTTCAAAGGCCTTACCGCCCAAACGAGCTACCTTTTTAATGTCCTCCCTATTCTTAAAAGCACCGTTTTCGTTTCTGTGGGCCACTATGTTTTCGGCCAATTTGGGCCCTATTCCCGATACATAGCTCAATAATGGAATACTGGCCGTATTAATGTTTACTCCTACGGAGTTTACACAACTTTCCACAACAGTGTCCAAAGAAGTTTTTAATTGTGTTTGGTCCACATCGTGTTGGTATTGCCCCACCCCAATGGATTTAGCGTCTATTTTTACCAATTCTGCCAAAGGATCGGCCAATCGTCTACCAATCGAAACAGCTCCCCTTACCGTAACATCGTAGTTTGGGAATTCATCTCGTGCAATTTTGGATGCGGAATAAATGGAAGCACCTGCTTCACTTACCACAAAAACTTCGATAGGCCTTTTAAAAGCAATCCGTTTTACCAATTGTTCCGTTTCGCGCGATGCTGTTCCGTTACCAATGGCAATGGCCTCTATTTTATGGGCATCCACCAAAGAGCTTATTTTTTTAATGGCTCCAGAACTATCGCGTTGAGGAGGGTGCGGATAAATGGTTTCGTTATGTTTTAAATCGCCCTGTTCGTCCAAACAGACTATTTTACAGCCAGTCCTAAAACCAGGGTCAATGGCCAAAATGCGTTTTTCGCCAAGTGGAGCACCGAGCAACAACTGTTTCAGGTTTTTTGAGAAAACTTGTATCGCGGAAGCGTCGGCTTTTTCCTTGGCAATTTTTAAAAGTTCGTTGGACAGTGAAGGAAACAAAAGTCTTTTATAGGCATCGGCAATGGCTATCTCGATATGTTCTGTGCAGCTGTTGTTGGTTTTGATCAATCTACATTCCATATTTTGAAGCGCACGTTCATCATCAATTTCAACTTTCACACGGATAAAACCTTCTTTTTCGGCGCGCATAATGGCCAAAAAACGGTGAGATGGACATCGGTTCAAAGGTTCGCTCCAATCAAAATAATCTCGGAATTTTTGTGCCTGCTCATCATCCTTTTTTGTCTTTACCACTTTTGTGGTAATCAGGGCGTGGCGTTCCAATTGACCTCGGAGCTGATTTCTTATGTCGGTACGTTCATTGATCCACTCAGAAATAATGTGTCTGGCACCTTCCAGGGCCTCGTCCTCATTGATTATCTTTTTATTTAGGTATTTGGAAGCGATGAATTCGATGTCATCACTGCGTTGCGCCATTATAATTTTGGCCAAGGGCTCCAGTCCATGTTTACGGGCAGTCTCCGCTTTGGTCTTCTTACTTTTTTTAAAAGGTAAATACAAATCTTCCAGACTGGTAAGGTCCTCGCAGTTTAAAAACTTTGATTTTAGTTCTGGAGTAAGTGCGCCTTGCTCATCTACAGCTTTTAGAATAGCTGTTTTTCTTTTTTCCAATGCCTCGAACTGGTTCTTGAATTCCACTATGGAACCTATTTGGACTTCATCCAGATTGCCGGTAAGTTCCTTTCTGTACCGAGAGATAAATGGAATGGTACAATCTTGGTTCAAAAGGGCCACTGTGTTTTCCACACTCTTTTCCGGCAATTGGGTATGGCGGACAATATAGGGTACAGGCTGCATCATGTTTGTTTAGTATTTGTAACTTCGAGCGCAGTCGAGAAGTTTTACTATCCAAAATTTTTAAGAGGATCTCAATTGTGCTCCAAAGCACAGTTTCTCGGTAATGGATTAACTTATAACTTCACCATTTAAAACTCCATCGGTATTAGGATTTACAAAAACCAGTTTCCCCTCTTTGTTCTCCGTCATCAAGATCATTCCCTGACTTTCTACACCGCGTAATTTTCTAGGAGCCAAGTTTACCAATACAGTTACTTTTTTGCCCACAATATCCTCTGGCTTAAAACTTTTTGCAATACCCGAAACAATGGTTCGCGTATCCAGACCAGTATCTACCTTTAAAACCAAAAGTTTATCGGCTTTTGGCATTTTTTCGGCTTCGATAATGGTTCCAACGCGCATGTCGAGTTTGGAAAAATCATCGTAAGTAATGGTGTCTTTTTGTGGTACTATTTTGTTGTCCATGGTAGCTGCGCTATTGGTGGTCGAAGCATTTTCTTTTTTAGTGTCTTCCAATTTTTGTAGTTGATGTTCAATTTCAGCGTCCTCGATCTTACGGAAAAGCAATTCACTTTTATTGATGATGTGTCTGGCAGGGAGCAGGGTATCTTCAGAAGACACACTTTCCCAAGAAGTCTCGACCTTGCCAGACTGGATATTAAGTATGCCTTTCAGTTTTTTAGAAGTGAAGGGCAAAAATGGTTCGCTCAAAATAGCCAAACCTGCAGCAATTTGTAAGGCAACGTACATTATCGTCTTGACCCGTTCCTCGTCGGTTTTGATCAACTTCCATGGTTCTGCATCGGCCAAATATTTATTGCCTAAACGTGCCAGGTTCATCAATTCCTGACTGCCTTCACGGAAACGATATCGCTCCAATGAGTTGGAAAGTAGATCCGGATAGCTTTTTAAGGAACTCAAGGTTTCTTTATCGGTGTTTGTAAGTTCTCCGGGCGCTGGTATGGTGCCATCGTAATATTTATGTGTCAAAACAGCGACACGGTTTACAAAATTGCCAAAAATGGCAACGAGTTCGTTGTTGTTTCGGGCCTGAAAATCTTTCCAGGTAAAATCATTGTCCTTGGTCTCGGGTGCATTTGCGGTTAAGGTATATCGGAGTACATCTTGCATATCCGGGAATTCCTCCAAATATTCGTGCAACCAGACCGCCCAATTTTTAGAGGTGGACAGTTTGTTCCCCTCCAAGTTCAGGAATTCGTTTGCGGGCACATTTTCCGGTAGTATATAATCACCGTTGGCTTGTAACATGCTCGGGAAAATAATGCAATGGAACACAATATTGTCCTTGCCTATAAAGTGGACCAATTTGGTGCTTTGATCTTTCCAATAGGGTTCCCAATCCTTGCCTTCGCGTTCTGCCCACTCTTTGGTGGAGGAAATATATCCGATCGGGGCATCGAACCAGACATAAAGTACTTTGCCTTCGCCGCCATCCACTGGAACGGGTATTCCCCAGTCCAGATCACGGGTTACGGCCCTAGGTTTTAGGCCCTCGTCTATCCAAGATTTACATTGCCCATAAACATTGGGTTTCCAGTCGGACTTATGACCTTCTAAGATCCACTTTTTTAAGAACCCTTCGTAGCGGTCCAAGGGCAAAAACCAATGTTTTGTCTTTTTTAAGGTCGGTACCGTTCCCGTTATCGTCGATTTTGGGTCGATCAAATCCGTAGCGTTGAGAGATGACCCACAATTTTCGCACTGATCTCCATAAGCTTCGTGGTGCCCACATCTTGGGCAGGTTCCGATTACAAATCTGTCTGCCAAAAACTGGTTGGCCTCATCATCGTACAATTGCTCGGTTTCTTCTTCTATAAAATCACCTTGCTCGTACATTTTTCTGAAAAATTCCGAAGCAGTTTCATGGTGCACTTGCGCCGATGTCCTGGAATAGTTGTCAAAAGAAATACCAAAATCGGCAAAGGATTTTTTAATGATGCCGTGGTACTTGTCTATTATTTCTTTGGGGGTAACACCTTCCTTTTTGGCTTTCATGGAAATTGCCACGCCGTGCTCGTCGCTCCCGCAAACAAAGGCAACGTCGTTGCCCTTTAATCTTAAATAACGGGAATAAATATCTGCAGGGACATAAACTCCGGCCAAATGTCCAATATGAATGGGACCGTTGGTGTACGGAAGCGCTGCGGTAATGGTATACCTGGAAGGTGATGTATTCTGAGCCATGTAAAATTCTAATTAGGCCCCAAAAATACTGATTTTAACGGGATACACATAAAAAACGAAACCCTCGAAAGTGTGGCCCTATTTGGGGTGAGGGGTACACTATCGATGGGTCTCGAAAATTGGACTATTAAAATGTACGTGTTTTAAGTGATCATTACAGATTTGCTCATTTTCTTATCTCCTACAGATATTCTATAGATATATTTTCCAGTGGACAAGCTATCGCGCATTCGCTCACGTATATTGATGTCCACGGCACCTTCCATCATCATTTCATTGAACAGGGTGCCTACACGTTGTCCCAAAATATTAAAGAGTTCAATATCTACATGGGCTGAAACGGGCATTTCCAGATGGATATATGGGTCTCGAGGTGAGGTTGCCGGATATATGGCCGCGTGTTCAATGGTATCCAAAATATCGATATTGGGGTCCATTGGATCTTGACTTGGCGGGGTTTCGGGCAAGGTAGGCGGATCGTTGTCCATGGCAATGTCATCAAAAACTTCTCCGCTACAGTTAAACCCTAGGTCGATGGCTTGGTAAGGATGTCCCAATAAGTGCTGTTCAACAGATTCCCTGGGAACACAAAGCCATTCTGCCAATACGGTGCCATATAGATTTCTAAAATCCATGGTATACTCCAAATTTCCCCGATTATTGGGCTCATCTAAAGATGGGTGGTCGCCAACAAAAGCGCTTCCGTTCAATCCGGAGCCAAAAAATAAGGTGGGTGCTGCTTTTCCGTGGTCGGTTCCACTGGAACCGTTTTCAAAAATCCGTCTCCCAAATTCGGAAAAGGTCATGCTCAAAACCTTATCGTCTTGTTCGGTAAAAGCAAGGTCCTCATAAAAATTGTTGATGGCTACGGAAAGATTTGACATTAAGCGTTCGTGAACTTCGGGTTGGTTTCCGTGAGTATCAAAACCTCCCATGGAGATCATATATACTTTGGTTCCTAAATTTCCTTTGATCAAACGTGCCAAAAGCGCCAATTGACGGGCAAAACCATTGTCTTGGTATTCTACTTGGTTTTGTCCGGCCATGTATGCATCATGGATAGTACCTGCATATTCGTATGTGGTATTGGCCACTCCGCGCAGGAACCTGAGTTGGTCTCCGTACATACAATCGTCAAAAGGAGCATTTTCTATATCATAAAAGGTACCTGTTTCTGCAATTTGCTCCAATTGTTCCACATTGTTGGTCACAAAGGCATAGTTGGTTTCTTCTCCTTGAAAGACCAAGTTGGCCAGGTTGCCAATTTGTATGGCTGCCGGGGAAGGTGGCGGAGCAATCAGGTAGTCGGGATACAGCTCTTCAAAATGCCTGCCCATCCATCCTGTGTTTTCTCCTGAGAATCCTGTTGTGGTTAGATCGGTGTTGGCAAAAATATCCGATCCCGTAAAGTGGGAAAGGCTTTGGTTTTCGTAGCCTACGCCATGCACGGCCTTAAATTGTCCGTCTCCCCAAAGGGATTCTAGGGCGCTCATATAAGTGGGCACCCCAAAATCGTCGGTAAGTTTTAAGACCTTACTTTCGGGGATATAGATATTGGGTCTTGCATTGGCATAAGTATCATATTGTTGAATGGGAATTACAGTACTGAGACCATCATTCCCTCCGGATAATCGAATAAGGATCAAAATATTGTCGGTTTCGGCCGCAGCAACTGCTGCCGTAAGTGGGGATGGCGCTGATGCCGAAATCATATGGCTTCCTAAAAACATGGATCCAGAACCGGCTATACCAAGTGCCTGGATAAATGATCGTCTACTCCATTTTTTATGTTCCTGATCGTGGCCTTTGTGTTCAAGGCCTTTGTGTGGGGATGTATCGTGGGTGTGGTGATTATCGCACATGGTGTGGGGTTATTTGAGTTGAAATTCGGGCTCGCGGGATAAGTGACGCAATAGAAGATAAACTTGAGACGGTCCTGTTTCCCATCCAAGTAAAGTCCACGAAGGCGTTGTTCCGCCTTCGTAATAATTTATGTCCACATCGCTCCTAAACGCTATAAATGCTCTATCGTAGTCGGCATCGGTGAGTAAGCCTTTTGGTAAAAATTTATCGATAATGGGCCTGGCCACTTCGTCTGGGTTGTTGCTTGTGAGCCCGGCATTGCCAGAAAGCGAGAGACCCAAATCCCTGAATTGTTCGGGATTTTCTTGATAAAACCTTTGTAGGAACATCTCAACGGTCAACCACCGTCCAATTATAAAATTAGTGTTGATCCAGGTCCGATCACGTTGCCAGCCTTCCACTTCGGGCGGTTGAAAAAATTGCTGTCCGATCAACGAACAGGAATCGATCATGTTCAGTATGGTGCCATCGTCATACGTAAACCCAGTTTCTTTTAATAGGTTGAAATAAAGATCGGCCGGACTTTTTATGATTACACCTATTGCAGTTTCGTCAAAAAAGTGTTGGCTCTTAAAAAGTTGACGGAGTACAGGGGCAATTTCGAAGCCACTATTGATAAAAGTCTGTGCCAGACCGTCGATAATCTGTGGAGCAATCCCGCCATCATCGTTTGTAGAATCTGGATGGACAAAAAACTCATAAAGTTTTTTACAGATGAACCATCCGATTTCATCGGGCCTTTGGTTAAACAGTATGTCTATTACGTCATCATAGCCCCAATTGCCCGTTTGCCCGAAAATAGTCTTGTTGTCCGTATTGAATTCCGACGGGTCGAAAGTGACCTGGGTACACCCTTCTTCACCTCTTTCGGTATAACCGGACAATGCTTTGGAGGTTTCGATAATATCCTCTTCGGTGTAATTATTTCCTTCTCCCAAGGTAAACAGCTCGTATAGTTCTCGGGCATAGTTCTCGTTCGGGTTGTTCCCTCGATTTCTTACACCGTCCAAATAATAGAGCATGGCACTGGTAAGGCCGATTTCACTGGTAAAGGTCTTAAAGTTGCCAAGCGCATTTCGTTGTAAACAATTGAGATAATAAAAAAGGAACTGTGGACAGTCATAAGTTTCCAATTGGGTTACAAAGTGATTGCTCCAAAAGAAGCTCAATCTATCTAGCAGTTCGTTGTTTGCCAAGGCGTTTCCGTAGGCTGTGGTAAGCTCTTCGATGTGGGCTCTACGCATTTGCCGAGCCAAATCGTCATCGGCAGGGTAATCGGCATTGTTCCAGTCTGCCCAGGCTGGGGCCGGAATCGGGAGAGCTGCAAGCGCTTGGTCCACCAAGCTGTCCACGAGTGGGCCAGCTGTTTGTCCAACAGCAGCAGCAATGGTTTGCACCGGGGCACTAAAACCTAGCCTTCGGTACAAATGGGCGGCACGCAACTCGTCCAGTGGAGTAGTGTACGGTGCCAAAGTTGAGGAATTACAATTGATAAAGTACTCCATAGCAATGTCTGGCGTTTATTAAGTACATAGTTTTGGGGCAACTATATGTTTATGCTAATGTTGGTGTGGTTCAATTGAGCCAACAAATTACAATCTTAACGTTCTTAAGTCCACGAACTACCAAATTTTTCGACGAAATGCACAAAAAATTTACATTTTTACAAAATATATGGCTGAACACAACACATTTGGGATGCTCGGGGAGCAGAAGGCCGTTGCCCATTTAGAGGGGAAGGGATACAAAATATGTCATCGTAACTATCGGTATCTCAGTGCCGAGATCGATATTGTTGCCCAAAAGGACGATGTTTTGGCAATAGTGGAGGTAAAGTCGCGAAATACGGGTTTTTTGGAAGATATCTCAACGGTGATCACCACTAAAAAAATTAAACTTTTGACCATGGCGGCAAACCAGTATATCGAAAAAAATGATTTGGATGTGGAGGTTAGATTTGATGTGATTACCGTTGTAAAAAGAGGGCAGAAGTTTGAAATTGAACACATTGAAGGTGCTTTCTATCATTTTTAACCATTTGTTTGTTTTATAACAATGTGTTATTTTTGAATAAACTCTAACCAGAAATGAAAACAATATCTGCCGTAGTTGAGCACTACATCAAAAAAAAGCCGTTCTTACAAACGGCACTGGCACAAGGGATCATTAACTTAACTTCTTTATCCAGACAAATAAAACCGGAAATTGCAGAAGAACTTGGGAAAGATGTTAAAGATGGCGCTATTGTAATGGCTCTCAAACGGCTTTCGGACGATCTGGAGTTTAGGGCCACACACAAGATTGTAAAAGTGCTCAAGAATATTGGGGAAATTACCGTTAGATCCAATTTATCCGACTATACATTTTTGGCCTCCGATACTATTTTACAACAACAGGCACGACTCTTGGAAGAAGTCAATGCCAATCAAGATGTGTTTTATACTTCTTCGCGCGGTGTAAACGAAATCAATATTGTGA
This sequence comes from Flagellimonas sp. ABD4_174, assembly GCF_056160185.1. Taxonomy (NCBI): domain Bacteria; kingdom Pseudomonadati; phylum Bacteroidota; class Flavobacteriia; order Flavobacteriales; family Flavobacteriaceae; genus Flagellimonas; species Flagellimonas sp. ABD4_174. The sequence goes on along the minus strand of NZ_JBSWWP010000001.1, from coordinate 87,343 downwards.
TCAGCAATACAATGGACGGTATTGTGGAAAAGTACTTTAAAATGGAGCGCTGTACACAAAAGGCCGAAGGACTTTCGTCGATTACGGTTAAACTGCCGTCCGATAACGTATCGGTACCTGGAATTTATTACTTTATTTTTCAACGATTGGCATGGGAAGGCATTGTGCTCTACGAAGTAATATCCACTACAAACGAGTTTACCATTTTGGTGAACGATGAACAAGTGGATGTTGCCTTCAAGACCATTAAAGATCTAAAATCCTTATAATAAGGTCAACTTTTCGGTGTCTAAACTAAAATCAATTCTTTATCGTTTTAGAAAAAGACACTTTTTGGAAAAATGACCAAAAAACGGATTTTTTACGGTTTCTTAGGCCTAATTGTACTGTATTTGTGCTATCTGGCCTATGTTTTTGTGCTATCCCCCAAGACAAATCTTCAATCCATCTACCTTATCCCAAAGGATGCCGTTTTTATTGTTGAATCGGAAAAGCCCGTGGAAAGTTGGGAACAGATCAGTAAGTCAAGAGCCTGGCACCATCTTAAAAAGAACGATTACTTTTCAGACCTTACAGAAAATATCCAAAGGGTAGATACTGTTTTTAACGATAATCATAAACTGTTCGAGTTTTTTGATAATCGCTCCCTGTTCATATCCGTACACATGATATCCCCCAAAGACTACGGGATTTTTTATGTACTGGACTTAAAACGGATAGCCAAGTTACAATTGCTTAAAACATATTTGAACACACTGTTGGACGATGGCTATGTGCTTAGCAAACGTACCTATCACGAACACGAGATATTGGAAGTTCACGATCGCGATAGCAAGGAAACCATGCATTTGTCCTTCATCAAAAATCAATTGGTGGCCTCTTACACGCACACTTTGGTAGAAGCTTCAATAGATCAATATATGGAGCCAGTGTTGGGGCGGAACCTCAATTTTTTGGAAATCAATCAAAAAGTCGGGCACGAGGACCTGTTCCGGTTGTATGTCCAATACCATTTTTTTGACGATTACATTAAAATGTATTCCGACCGGCCCTCCGACTGGGTAAAGCGCGTAAGTGAAAACTTTTTGTTTTCTGGGTTCTATTTTGATTTGGACAATAACAGCACACTGACCGCCAACGGATATACCAACATAAGTTCGGTAAACGAATATTACCTTAAGGCACTTCAAAAATCGGGAAAGGCAAAACGTTCCATACCAGAAGTGGCCCCAAATAGCACAGCGCTTTATGTTAGCTATGGTTTTGATAGCTTTTCCGAGTTCTACAAAAATTTTGAGATGGTCCAGCAAAGCGACCCCGAACAGTTTGAAAGTTACCAAAAGGGCATAGCCAAAGTGGAAAAGTTCCTAAAAATCGATATCAAGGAAAATTTTGTGAGCTGGATAGGGGACGAGGTGGCCTTACTTCAGATACAATCTCACATTTCCAAAGGCAAAAATGATCTAGCGCTTGTCCTTAAAACCAATAATGCCGATAAGGCTAGGACCAACTTGGATTTTGTGGTGGAGCAGGTCCGCAAAAAAACACCGGTAAAGTTCAAAGCTGTAAATTACAAGGGGTACGAAATTAATTTTTTGTCCATCAAAGGATTTTTTAAAATGCTACTGGGCGGCAGATTTAATGAGTTCGATAAACCCTACTTTACCCAAATCGACGATTATGTGGTCTTTAGCGATAGCCCAAATACCCTAAAGGGCATAATAGAAAAGGTTACCGAAGGCGAAATTTTGGCAACTTCCAGTGAGTACATTGATTTTAATCAGAAATTCGATCCCGAATCTTCTGTTTTCATATATAGTAATGTGCCTTTGCTGTTTGATAATATGTATGCTTTGGCCGATGTGCCAACCAAACAGAAAATGCGCAAGAACAAGGATTTTATCATTTGTTTTCCGCAGATTGGATTACAATTATCGCCGAAAGATGATTTGTTCGAAAATAGATTGGTGCTAAAGTATGAGGATGTTGAGAAGGTGAAAAAACACCAGGTCTTGCCAATAACCGGTAACAATGTAACATCTAAAAGTAAAAATACTGCGACGGCCCAGACAACAGATGCGGTCTTTAACCTGAAACCCATATATCCGAACGATTTAAATGCGAAGACATTTATAAAAAAATACAACAACGGAAACGTTAGGTTCCAAGTGGAGCTCAAGGATGGTTTAAAACATGGCAAGTACGAAGAGTTCTACACCAACGGTACAAGAAAAATTCGCGGTCGTTTTCGTAAAGATGAACAGGTGGGCACATGGCGTTATTATGATGAAGACGGATTGCAAGTGCATAAAAAAAGGTTCTGATCCTTTAATAGCTTACCCACTACTTTGGTAATTTTTTGATGAGGTTTTCAAATTTTGAATATACAGTCGTCTGCAATGGCGTAAACATCATCGCTTTTTTTAGGTTTTAGGGCATGGGTTCCAGTAAATTGTCCAAAAGCGGGCAATATCATTTTGTTCTCGGATTTAAAAAAGCAAGGCAACTTAACGTAATCCCGCCCTGGCCCTTTTAGTTTTATGGAAGGATGGATATGCCCACAAAAATTAAAGAGCCCTATGCGATCTTCCGGATGGTGTGTAAAAAAAAACGAATCAATGGCAAGCTCCTGAAATTGGGAGACATTCACGTTTTGAAATTTTTCGGGGGCGATAATATCGTGGTTTCCTGTAATCAGTACAACTTCCGAAGGTGTTTTGCCCACCCAGTTTTCAAACAACTCCCACTCCTTGTTCAACGAAGAATGGAAGAGGTCTCCTAAAAAACAGATTTGAAAGGGTTGAAAATCGGCCACGATTTGATCTAAAAGGATAAAATTTTTATGGATTGCCTTTCGAGGAACGGCGGCGCCAAATTTCCGGAAATGGGATACTTTCCCCAAATGTACATCACTGATCAGCAATATGGATTTTTTAACCCAAAACAATCCACCCAAAGGGTGTAGATGAAATTCTTGGCCTTGTATTTGGATTTTTTCGATCATTCTAACGAAGCAACAAATTTAACCAATTGTAATTTTGAAACGAGAGGGGCAAGTGCGGAAACTATTTTAAAAATTATCGATCAGATGCGGTGTTTTGCCTCTTCGACTACGCTAAATGCCCGAACCAAGTGTGTGCGTTCGAACTTTATTTGGTCAATTTCTCCACCATTCGTTTAATGCGATCTGCCAATTTTTCATTGGACAGTTTCTCCCGCAACCGATCTGTGATGATCGGGAAAGATAGTGGTGTTGGTTGAGAACATTTTTTCCAGACTATTTTTTGCTGTGTGATCCGTTCCAGTGCCAAACGTAATCTTCCTTCCTCCAATTGATGCTCAAAAGTTTCGGTGAAAGCTTGTTGGTACAACAAATTATCGTCTTCAAAATCACGGAAAACATCAAAAAGTAATTCTGAACTACTTTGCAGGTGTTTCATTTTTATTCCTTTATCGGGGTAGCCCGTAAAGACCATGCCGCTGATTACGGCAATATCTCTAAATTTTCTACGCGCCATTTCGTTGGAATTTAAACTCTTTTGAAGATCGGACAACATATGTTCCGGCGTAAAAAGGTTATTGTCCAGAATCTCCTGAATATCGATTTTCCTGTCCGAAAGTAATTCAAAACCGTAGTCGTTAAAGGCCAGGGAGCAGGTAATCGGGCTCAATAAACTGATACGGTATGCCAACAGGCTGCTCATGCCTTCGTGGATGGCCCTGCCTTCGAACGGATAAAACATGTGATGATGACCATCTCGTGTCTCAAAGGTTTCTATCAAAAATTGATGCGGTTGGGGCACTAGACTTTCTTCCCTTTGTTTGGTGAACATTGACTGCAATGCCCGGATTTCCTCCGATTGTTTTGAAGACTCCAACTCGGCCGTGTAGAGTTCTTGCCGTAATAGTTCGGACATTTTTGCTGAAAAGCTCAGTCTTCCGCCCATCCAACTGGGTACTTTGTTGGTCTTTTTTTTGGAATTGCGCACGTGTGCCGACATCCCCTTTATTCGAATAAACTCCAAATTTCGACCAGCAAAGGTAAAAACATCCCCAGGACTCAATTTGGAGATAAAGTACTCTTCAATACTACCGATATACCCTCCCTTTTGATAGCGGACCGATATGGTTGCGTCCCCAACAATGGTTCCGATCTGGAAACGATGGCGCATGGCAACGGCCCTACTGTTTACTTTAAATTTACCATCTGTTTCAATTTCAACTTTTTTGTATTCGTCGTAGCTCTTTAGGCTTTGGCTGCCCATTACCAAAAAATTGAGTAGCCACTGCCACTGTTCTTCCGATAGACTCTGATAACAGAACGTTTGTTGTATCTCGGGATAGATTTCATCAGGATAAAACCCATCGGAAACGGCCAAGGTGGTCAAATATTGAAGTAGGACATCAAAACTGTTCAGGTAAGGGATGCGATCTTCCACAGCATTGTTGAGTACTGCTTTTTGCATGGCCGAAGCCTCCACCAGTTCAATAGCGTGCGTGGGCAAAAAATGGATAACACTTTCTTTTCCAGGTCGATGTCCGCTCCGCCCGGCACGTTGCAAAAAACGGGCAACCCCTTTTGGTCCTCCAATCTGGATCACCGTTTCCACAGGGGCAAAATCCACGCCAAGGTCCAAACTCGATGTACAGACAACGGCTTTGAGACTCTCGTTCCGAATGGCCTGCTCTACCCAGAGTCTGGTTTCTTTGTTTATACTGCCATGGTGCATGGCTATTTCCCCGGCGAATTCGGGATATTTTTCCAATATTTTCTGAAACCAGATTTCACATTGGCTTCGGGTGTTGGTAAAAAGTAACGTGGTCTTACTTTTTTTGATAATGGGTATCACATCATCCAATAAATGCAACCCTAAATGTCCGCGCCACGGAAAGGTTTCCATTTCTTTGGGAACAATACTTTTTACCGTAATTTTTTTGTTGAGGTCTGCCTTTACCAATATCGAATTGTCCAGTTCGGGTGTAGAAGGGCCCAACAATACTTCCCGTGCTTGTTCCAAATTACCTATGGTCGCCGATATGCCCCAAATACGCAATGCCTTGCATACGGTTTTCAATCGGGAAATGCCCAGTTCCATCTGCACCCCTCGTTTGGTGCCCAAAAGTTCGTGCCATTCGTCCACCACAATAGCAGAGCAGTTTTTAAAAGTTTTGGCGTACCCTTTGGATGAAAGTAAAAGTTGTAGGCTTTCGGGAGTGGTGATCAAAAGATCGGGCATGTTGGTCCTCATTTTTGCCCTATCCTTTGCCGAAGTGTCCCCGGTTCGGATACCGACGCTCATTTGTGTGCCCAGGTCCTGGGTTATCCGTTCTGCCGATTGTTTGATTTCTTGCGAGAGCGCTCGCAATGGAGTAATCCAGATAGCTTTTAGACCTTTCTTGTGCGTGGTTTTATACTCTGGGTTGTTTTTGATGTAATCGAGTACGATCGGAAACCAAAGGGCATAGGTTTTTCCGCTTCCGGTCGGGGCATTTAACAGACCGTGCTTGCCCTTCAAAAAGGCTTTCCATGTTTCTTTTTGAAAAGGGAACGGCTGCCATGTTTGTTCTTGGAACCATTTTTCGGCTATATGGAACAGATCGGATTCTTTCAGTGGTGAGATGCTTTGGATTGAAAAATACGAATTTCTTTACTGGGTTTGTGCCTTCAATTTTGCGATAAGATTTATATTTGTGCCACAAAATTTCAGATATGCCAATTTTAGATCTTTACGAGCACGGGGAAAAAAGAAAAAACCTGGCCCATTTTGCCACTTTGGCAAGTTTGGCTGCTGTTGATGGAGAAATCAATGAGAAGGAAATGGAAGTCCTTAAAAAGTTTGCCTTTAAGCTAAATATCAGCGATCAGGAATTTAAGGAGGTAATGAAGAAGGAAAATAAATATCCTATCGAAACTCCGCACAGTGGTGAAAAGAGGTACAAAAGGCTATTTGAATTTTTTCAAATTATTTTCTCCGATCACGATATTGATGATGAAGAGCGAAGAATAGTGGAAAAGTACGCGGTAGGCCTGGGCTTTTCTCCAAAGACCGCTGCTAACATCATCGATAAATCCATCAAGATTTTTACCGGAAAAATTCCGTTTGAGGATTATCACGAATTGGTGAAGAGAGATAGCTAGTAATTGGCCATAAATTCTTCTGCCTTTTCAACCATTTTTTTACTTCCACAGAAAAATGGTACCCGTTCGTGCAACTCCGTGGGCTGGATGTCCATGATTCTTCTAAAGCCATCACTTGCTTTGCCATTGGCTTGTTCGGCCAAGAACGCCATTGGATTGCACTCGTACAATAAACGTAGCTTTCCGTTATGCGCCTTGCTGCTTTTAGGGTACATATAAATTCCCCCTTTGATCATATTTCTGTGAAAATCGGAAACCAATGAGCCAATGTACCTTGAGGTGTATGGGCGGTCGCCTTCTTCCATTTGGCAATATTTTATGTAGTCTTTAACCCCTTGCGGAAAATGAATGTAGTTTCCCTCGTTCACAGAATAGATCTGTCCTGTTTCCGGGAATTGCATGTTGGGATGCGATAGGTAAAAAGTTCCAAGGGCAGGATTCAAGGTAAATCCATTAACTCCATGTCCGGTAGTGTACACGTACATGGTAGAGGTGCCATAAATTATGTAACCGGCAGCGATTTGGTTTTTACCGGGTTGCAGAAAATCTTCCAAAGTAACCGGAGTGCCCACAGGAGTTACCCTTCTATAAATTGAAAAAATGGTTCCGACCGATACATTTACATCAATATTGGAAGAACCGTCCAAAGGATCTATAAGAACCACATACTTGTTCTGGTGTTGTTTGTCAAAACTGTTTATGCTTATAAAGTCGTCCTCTTCCTCCGACGCTATACCACAAACTATTTCTCTATTCTTTAGTGTTTCTATAAATTTTTCGTTGGCCAGCACATCCAATTTTTGTTGATTTTCCCCTTGGATATTCGTTTCTCCCGCAGCACCGATAATGTCCACGAGACCGGCCTTGTTTACTTCGTGGTTAACTACTTTGGCGGCTAAACGAATACCGTTGAGCAGTCTTGATAATTCCCCAGAAGTGTATTGAAAAGATTCTTGATTGGCGATGATGAACTCACCCATGGTGAGCCGTTGTTTGTCAAACATAGGAAAGGATGTTTTATTTAAGGACAAATATCGGGCATTTTGTGAAACTACAACGTTTTCGAGAATCTTTAATTGTGTATTTTTATAACTTTGAGTTTTATTTGTAACAATTATGGGATATACAATAAGGAAGGCTCGCATCGAGGATATGGAACAGGTACTGAATTTGGTGCAGGAACTAGCTGATTTTGAGAAAGAACCGGATGCTGTAGAAGTGACCAAAGACGATTTGGTCAAGGATGGCTTTGGTGAACAAAAAATGTTTCAATGTTTTGTTGCAGAAACCGAAAAAGGAATTGTCGGCATAGCATTGGTGTACCCAAGGTATTCTACTTGGAAAGGTCCCGTAATCCATTTGGAGGACCTTATTGTTTCCGAGAATATGCGAGGAAGTGGACTGGGAACGGCATTATTAGATCAAGTGGTCAAGTATGGGGCTGAACTCGGTGTAAAACGAATCAGTTGGGAAGTGTTGGATTGGAACGAACCGGCCATCGATTTTTATGAGAAAAAAGGAGCCAATGTACTACGGGATTGGGATGTGGTGCATTTGGACGAAGAAGGAATCAAAAATTATTTGGAGCGTCTGGACTAGACCAGAAAACTAGAAGATAAAGTACATGAGGATATTTAAGTTTGGAGGAGCATCCGTAAAAGATGCCGATGCGGTAAAAAACTTGGTCAACGTATTGCAAGAGGTTGGCCATAAGGATACCTTGGTAGTGGTATCGGCCATGGGAAAAATGACCAATGCCATGGAAAAAGTGGTGGAATCCTATTTTAACGATAAAAGAAATGTAAAGGAAACCATTCAAGAAGTTATCGAGTATCATCATACCATTGTATCGGACTTGTTTAATAATCCAGAACATCCGGTATATGGGAAATTAAAAGTGTTGTTCGATGAGGTTACAGGTTTTTTAACTTGGAACAAATCACCCAAATATGCATTCGTGTACGATCAAGTTGTCTGCTATGGCGAATTATTGTCTACAACAATAGTGAGTGCCTATTTAAATGAGATAGGTATCTCCAATACATGGTTGGATGTTCGTACTTTGATAAAAACCGATACCAATTATAGGGATGCACAGGTAAACTGGGAGCGCACCCAAGAACAGGTGGATTCTTTGGTCAATCGCTCCAAATTGAACATAACCCAAGGGTTTTTAGGTAGCGACGACAATAACTTTACAACCACCTTGGGCAGGGAAGGTTCTGATTACTCTGCAGCAATTTTGGCATATTGCCTTAATGCCGAATCGGTGACTATTTGGAAAGATGTTCCCGGGGTTTTGAATGCCGACCCCCGGAATTTTGAGGAAACACATCTCTTGGAAAAAATTTCGTATCGCGAAGCTATTGAGCTTGCCTTTTACGGGGCCTCTGTAATTCATCCAAAAACCCTGCAACCGTTACAAAGAAAAGAAATACCCTTACAGGTTAAATCGTTTGTAAAGCCCAAGGATAACGGTACCATAGTTGGAAAAGGGAACGGTATAGAGCCAAAGATCCCATGCTTTATTGTAAAAAAGAACCAGGTTTTGTTAAAACTGTCGTCTCTCGACTTTTCTTTTATTGTTGAGGATAATATCAGTGAAATTTTTAAGCTCTTCCACGATCATCGACTTAAGGTAGATCTTATCCAGAATTCTGCCATTAGCTTCTCTGTCTGCTTGGACAACAAGTTCCGTGGGCTTCAGCCATTGTTGGAAGAATTAAAACGCAAGTTCAAAGTCGTGTGCCACGAAGATGTTTCCCTATACACCATACGTCATTTTAACAGTGATTCGGTCCAATCGTTGCAGAATGGGAAATCCGTATTGGTGGAGCAAAGAGGCAAGGAAACGGTTCAACTTGTTGTTAAATAAACCTTTGGGGATAATATTGGGTCGCTGAGGGCAATAGGCTTAATTTTCTATCTTTACCGTAGCTAAATATTATTTTTATGGGCTTGGTTACGGCTAAAGAGGTGGCAAAAGTTATCCATCTGGACAAATATGGCTTTTTGGGCACATTTGTAGGATGGCTATTAATGGTGGCCACCAGGATCAGCACCATCAATAGATTTTACGATAAAAACAAAAACCTTTCCGGCCCCGAATTTTTGGACACTATTCTGGAGCATTACGAGATCGATTTTGAGATTCCGGAAGAGGATATAAAACGGTTGCCCAAGTCCGGTCCCTATATCACTATCAGCAATCACCCTTTGGGAGGTGTGGATGGGGTACTTTTATTAAAACTACTTTTAAAGGAAAGGTCCGATTTTAAGATAATCGCAAACTTTTTGTTGCATCGAATCGAGCCCTTGAAACCCTATATAATGCCAGTGAACCCTTTTGAAAACCATAAAGAGGCCAAGAGCAGTATTATAGGTTTTAAGAACGCTTTGAAACATTTAAGGGATGGTCATCCATTGGGTATTTTTCCGGCAGGAGAAGTATCTACCTATCGAGATGGTCGTTTGGTGGTCGATAGACCTTGGGAAGAAGCGGCCATTAAACTGATAAGAAAGGCAGAGGTGCCCGTGGTCCCGATTTATTTTCATGCAAGGAACAGCCATTTGTTCTACCGGTTGTCCAAGATTGCCGATGTATTTCGCACCGCCAAATTGCCTTCGGAGCTAACATCGCAAAGTAGGCGGCCCATTAAAGTAAGGATAGGTCAGCCCATATCGGTAAATACGCAAAATGAAGAGAAAACTCTGGAGGATTTTACCGAGTTGTTGCGAAAAAAAACCTATTTGTTGGCCAACGTTTTCGAAAAAGAACGGTTTTTGGATAAGGTTCCTACCTCTTTAAAAATTCCAAAACCGCCAAAGAAAATTGCAACAGCTATCAATGCCAAAGTGTTGGAAGGTGAAATTGACAAACTACGGGAGAAGGATTGCCGTATGTTGGAGAGTAAAAACTATGAAGTGTTTTTGGCCCAGGCCAAGGATATGCCATTTTGTTTGAACGAAATAGGGCGCCAGCGCGAGGTTACCTTTAGGGAAGTAGGCGAAGGAACAAACAATGCCATTGATCTGGATAAGTTCGACTCGTACTATCACCATTTGTTTTTGTGGGACAACGATAACAAAGCAATTGTTGGCGCCTATAGAATGGGTTTGGGCTCGGATATTTTTAAAAACTACGGAATAGACGGTTTTTATTTGCAGGACCTTTTCCGATTTGAACCCGAACTGTACGGTATGATGGAGAAATCCATAGAAATGGGAAGGGCTTATATTGTGAAGGAATATCAACAAAAGCCCATGCCGTTGTTTTTACTTTGGAAAGGAATCGTGCATACGACCTTAAGGCATCCAGAACACAAGTATTTAATAGGAGGAGTGAGTATCAGCAACCAATTTTCCAATTTTTCCAAATCCCTGATGATCGAGTTCATGAAATCCAATTATTGGGATCCGTATGTGGCACAATATATTCGTCCAAAAAAGGAATTTAAGGTAAAGTTGAAAGATGCCGATAAGGAGTTTGTGTTCGATGAGACCCAGGCCGATCTTAACAAATTCGATAAATTGATCAGCGAAGTAGAGCCGGGGAGCCTACGGTTACCGGTATTGATAAAAAAGTACATTAAACAAAATGCCAAGGTAGTGGCTTTTAATGTGGATCCATTGTTCAACAATTCGGTGGATGGATTAATGTACATCCGAATTGCGGATTTACCGGAGAGCACGGTAAAGCCGGTTATGGAAGAGTTTCAAGCTGAGTTGGAGCGTAAAGTGGCCGAAGGTAACGGAACCGTTGAAGTGGATTAGTCCACACCTACGGAATCACTGCGTTTTTCGAACAATAAATTGTCTTTCCAAACACCATTGATCTTACCTATCCTTTCTCGTTTGCCAATGTAGCGAAAGCCAACTTTTTCATGAAGTTTTATGCTGGCCATATTCTCAGGAAAAATACCGGATTGTAGGGTCCAAAAGCCAGCTTTTTCACTATCGGTGATTAATTTTTGCATCAATAATTGGCCAATGCCCTTACCTCGGCTTGCATTGGCAATGTAAACGCTTACTTCACCAACACCACCATAAACACACCTGCTCGATACTGGCGAAAGTGCTGCCCAGCCCAGAATAGAACCATTTTCCTCAGCGATTAACCTACAGTCTTTTACATGTGCTTCGTCCCACTGGTCAAAAGAGGGCGGTTGTGTTTCAAAAGTGGCAAATCCTGTGGAAATCCCCTCCCTGTATATATCGGACACATTGCTCCAATCCGAGGGCTTCATATTTCGCACTTTCATAAAGTCGGCTTTTATTATTGTGATATTACGATTAATAAGGCAATAAAAAAAACCAGATATACTGGTTTTTTAAAAATTTAAAACCAAGGCTTTTTACCCACTTGATAAGTGTTAAAAAACTCTTCATCAGATTTAGTAAGATAGATGATACCCTCAATAAGTCCAACAATTGCTACACCTAAAACAATGAAGCTTCCAACAACAAAACAAGCGGTTATGTATCCGATAACAGTAGCTCCCAACATTATGAAACCTTCTTTTTGGTAGCCTAGGATAAATTTATGAACCCCTAATTGTCCAAGTACAATGGCTAATATTCCGGCTAAAAGTTTCTTGTTGTCACCGGAATTTAAAGCTTCTTTGGCATTTTCGGTGAATTCGTTCGTGGTTTTTTTTGCTTCTTCTTTAAATTCTTTGGCTGCTTCTTCCGCTTTGTCACCAAAGTCCTTTTTTTCTTCTGACATGTTTATTTAATGTGTTGGTTAATGAGGGTTAAAAGTAGCAAATAAATCAATACCTATAGAAAAGCTTTATCAACAGGTTCCCAAAGTTCCAACTTGTTACCTTCGGGGTCTAAAATCCATCCGAATTTTCCGTACTCGTATTCCTCTATTTCACCAACCACCGTAACCCCTTCTTCTTTTAGGGTTTTTAGAAGTTCTTCCAAATTTTCAACCCTAAAGTTCATCATAAACTGTTTTTCGCTAGGCTTAAAATATTCGGTTTTTTCGTCCATCGGACTCCATTGGGTGGAACAATCGTTGCCTTCCTTGTCCTTCCACCAAAAGGTACAGCCATATTGGTCGGTATTTAGTCCTAAATGGTTTTTGTACCAATCTTTGATTTTGTTTGGGTCTTTGCTCTTAAAAAAAAAGCCCCCCAATCCAGTTACCCTGTTTTTCATGATTTCTTAATGTTTTGTTCATACAAACCGATCCATTGTTGCGGGGTCATTTTTTGGCAAAGCTCTGCAACGAGATCATAAGGTATTTTGTTAATGTTCTTAAATCGGATGCAGCTTTTGCCCATATCCAATTTGGTGTCCACATGCTTAGGGTATTCGGTAACAAACCAATCATGTAAACTGTTGTCCGCATATATTCCGGAATGGTATAGTGCCACAAAGTTTTTTTGTGATGCTAGGTTGATAAAGGGCAAGGGTAACTTTGGATCCACATGATAACCGCCGGGAAACATGGAATGAGGCACTACATACCCTATCATTTTATAGCTGATACATTCTTCGAAACCAGCAGGGAGATTGTTCTTTATGACTTCTCTTAGTCGGGAAATGACTTGTTTTCGTTCTTCCGGGAGTTTTTCAATGTACTCTTCCGGTGTTTTGGCATCTATCGTCATAATTTATCAGTTTTAGGGATTGCCAGAGCCAAAAGTTGAATGGATAAGGCTTATAAAGTTAACAAAATCTCTCCTTGATTTTATCAACAATGGTCTGTGCCAATTTTTCTTTGCTCTCCACGGTCCACCCGGCAACATGGGGAGTCAATAACACATTGTTGGCCTTGCGGAGGTATTTAAAGGCCTTGGGTTTTTGAACAAACATGTTTTCGAAGGATTTTTTTTCGTATTCCAGCACATCGAGCCCGGCTCCTAGTACTTTGCCCGATTTTAGCCCGGCTACCAAATCCTTGGTAACAACACATTTTCCCCGAGCCGTGTTCAAAAGCCAAAACGGTTTGTGGAGCGCCTCGATAAATTCTGAATTTATCATGCCGGTGGTCGACTCGGTCTGCGGTACGTGTAAACTCACTACGTCCGAGCGTTGTTGAAATTCCATGATTCCGACCTGTCGCGCATTTTCATCCCCAACTCCTCCAATAATATCATAGCAGATCACCTCGACGTCGAATCCTTTTAGTTTTTTGGCAAAAGCCTTTCCCATATTGCCATAGCCGATAATGCCCACGGTTTTGCCCTCCAGTTCAAAGCCCCTGTTTTGCTCCCGTTTCCATTTGCCTTTTCGTACCTGTCGGTCGGCCTTGCACATTTGGTTCAATAAGGCGAGCAACATGCCCAGTGTGTGTTCACCTACCGCATTGCGGTTGCCTTCGGGGGCAGAAGCCATAAAAACACCCTTGAACTTGGCGTGTTCGGTATCAATATTTTCCAATCCGGCCCCGACCCTTCCAATAAATTTAAGGTTGGTGGCCTTATCCAAAAATTGTTGGTCTATGGTAAACCTACTTCGGATAATGATCCCATCGTATAAATGGATTTTTTTTTCGACTTCTTCCTTGGTCGATGTGTAATCTTCATCATTCTGGAAACCGAGCTCGGCAAATTGTTCAATTAGCAGCTCATGATTGGTATCGAGGTGGAGAACTTTCATGAATCAAATATACAATTCCTATATTTTTGGATAGTGGGTCTGTGTTTTTTCGTGCTGGACATTTCCTGTGTGGGCAGTGCTCAATTTTTCGAACAGGAGTACTTGTACCTCTTCGCCGTTTTTGGTCTTGGGGTTGTGTTCCACTCCTTTGGGCACCACAATAATTTCACCTTCGTTCACCACTTCGGTCCTATCTCGAAATTGCATGTAGAGGGTACCTTTGATTACTTGGAACAATTCATCCTCGTTCTCGTGGGCGTGCCATACAAATTCACCTTGTATTTTGGCCAAAAGCACCTGCATATCGTCCACAATGGCAATTTGATGCGGATGCCACTGTGCGGAGAATTCGGCATGTTTTTGTTTTAGGTTGATGGGTTTCATGGCAAGATTTTATATTCCCAAAATTAATTTGGCGATCCAAAAATAGATCAAGATTCCAAAAATATCGTTGCTCGTGGTAATGAACGGTCCGGTGGCAATTGCCGGGTCAATGTTTCTTTTATGAAGGAACAAGGGTATAAATGTACCGATCAGCCCTGCCACAACAATTACTACTATCAGCGATAGCGATATGGCCAAAGCGGTGGTAAAGGCATCTTTCCAGATCCAAGTGAACAATAAGAGCAGGATGGCTAGTATAAATCCATTGAGCAAGGCCAAAAGCATTTCCTTTAAAAGGTGGTTTCTCATGCTTCCTTTTAGGTCGTCGTTCGCGAGACCTTGCACTACTATGGCGCTGGACTGTACCCCAACGTTTCCGGCCATGGCAGCAATTAGGGGAGTAAAAAAGAATAAAACTGCGTGTTTGGAAATCATATCTTCAAAAGTTCCCATAATGGCCGCAGCACCAAGTCCACCAAAAAGACCTAAAATTAGCCAAGGCAGCCTGGCCCGTGTGAGTACCCAAATGCTATCGCTCACTTCAACGCCTTGGGAAATACCTGCCGCCATTTGGTAATCCTTATCGGCTTCTTCACGTATCACATCTACAATATCATCGATGGTAATGCGCCCGACCAAACGCCCGATTTCATCAACCACGGGTATGGCCTCCAAATCGTATTTGGACATAATTCTGGCCACTTCTTCTCCTTTTTCGTTCACGTTTACGGAATCTACCTTTGGGATATAGATATCTTTTATGTGACTTTTGGTTGGAGCGGTGAGCAAATCTTTTAGGGACAATCTTCCTTTTAATTTGCCTTCGTCGTCCACCACATAAATGGAATGTACGCGGGTAACATTCTCTGCCTGGGCGCGCATCTCCTTAACGCAAGAGGTCACGGTCCAGTTTTCGTAGACTTTTACCAATTCTTTGGCCATAAGTCCACCTGCGGAATCTTCCTCGTAGCGCAAAAGATCTACAATATCTTTGGCGTGTTCCCGATCTTCTATCTCGGAGATAACTTCTTGAATAATTTCCTTGGGAAGCTCGTTTATGATGTCCGCGGCATCATCCGTATCCAATTCCGAAAGTTCGCCGGCAATTTCTTTGGCTGTTAGATTTTTAAGTACGGCCTCCCGGATATCCTCGTGCATTTCGGCAAGGATGTCCGATGTTTTTTCACTGTCCAGCAGTTTTATCAGGTAGGTGGCCTCATCAACTTCGAGTTCGTCCGCAATTTCCGCAATATCGGCATAGTGGAACTCCTTCATCATGGTTTGGAGCTCACCATTGTTCTTGTTGGCGATCAGTTCCCTGATTTCTGCTAAAAGGTCGTCTGTGAGTTTAAACGGGGTCATTGGCTATCTTCTGTGTCAACGTTATAAAATCGGCCACACTAAGCTGTTCCGGGCGTTGGTCAAAGATAGTATTCTCTTTTAGATTATCGGAAAGGTTGAAGATTTTAAGACTGTTTCGGATTGTTTTTCGTCTTTGGTTAAAAGCTGTTTTTACCACTTTAAAGAAGAGGCGCTCGTCGCAAGGGAGGTTCAATTCTTTTTTTCTTGTGAGTCTCAATACTCCGGAATCCACCTTTGGCGGAGGATCAAAAACCCCGGGAGGAACGGTGAATAGATATTCGGCATCGTAATAAGCTTGTACCAATACGGATAGGATACCGTAGGTTTTACTGCCCGGTGCTTCACAGATTCTTTTGGCCACCTCTTTTTGGAACATACCGGAAAATTCGGGTATTTGCTGTCGCATTTCCAACATCTTAAAAACTATCTGACTGGAAATATTGTATGGGAAATTTCCGGTAATGGCAAATTGCTCTTCGCCATATAGTTGTTTTAGGTCGAACTTGAGGAAATCCGCCTCGATAATATTGAGGCGATCGTTGTTTTTTAAAATAGAGGCATGTTCCAATGGAAAACTGTGGTTCAGGTAAACAATGGACTCTTCATCAAGGTCCATGGCCACGAGGTCCAAATCCCTTTGAAGCAGATATTTGGTGAGAACACCCATGCCAGGGCCTATTTCCAGTACATTTTTATAGTCGTCCAACGACAGTGTCTCAGCAATTTTTTTTGCGACGGACTCATCTTTTAAAAAATGTTGCCCTAAGTGCTTTTTTGCTTTTACAGCACCATCTATTTGTTCATTTTTTTGGGGATGACGGTTTCCGTTATTGTATTTTTTCCTCTTTTTTTTGGGCACTGCGGGTTTTTTTGCAAGTTAGTTGGAATTTTTGATATAGATCCAAGCTTCATCTCCTGATTCCAATAGGAATTTTTCCCTTTTGTATGCATTTGTTTCGTAAATGTCCGCTTTTATTAGGTCGGTATCATTTACTTCATAAGCCATGCCTTTTACTTTGTGTTCGGGATCATTGGTGTTGATGACCAACGGATAACGGCCATATACAGCATTTTCGATTTTCTTGAAACCCAATGCGGTGTCGGGCTTTCCATTTAATATACGTCCAAAAATGTACTCTTGTACCTGGGTATCTTGTAAGGTTCCGTAGGAAAAAATAAACTCCAAATTTTTAAGGTATTTGTTGACTTACCACTTCCAGCTCTGTTCTAAAGGCAACAAATTTGTTGGGAAACATTTTTTGGGCGTCGGCACGCAGGCGGTCAGCGTCCTCCTTATAATAGGCTTCCAATGTGGACCTATTCTTTGTGGTATATTGTATGGAGTAGGTAATGCCACCCATATCTTCTTCTACCAGCACCTTTACCATTTTGGCATGTGTAAATTTGCCCGTTGCCAGCATATCCGGCACATGTTTGTCCTTCATCCACTCCAACCATTGTTCGTGCACGGTATCGTCTATGTTAATGGTAACGTTATATATGAGCATTTTACTTTTTTTAAATGATTAGTTTATGGCATCCCCGCGCAATCGTCTAAAATTCTTTCGGGCCTGTGGAAAATAATAACTGTCCTCATAATTATAAATAATTTTCTCGTAATGGGTTTTGGCCTTTTCTGGTTCGTTTAAAATATTATCGTAGAGTTCGCCAAGGGCAAAGTGTGCATCGTCTGCCAAAATTCCATCACTGTAAAACTCCACAATTTTTTGATAGTTGAACTTGGCAGCCTCGTAATTTTTTTGGTCCACCAATAACTTGGCTTGTTTCAGAAGGGCTTCATCTTCAATTTTTTCGCCCTTATGATTTTGTAAAATATCCTCAAGTACTTTTATGGCTTCCTTATTTTTATTTTGATAGGCCAATAGATCTGCCCTTGCATATTTTTTTAATGCGGTTTGGGTGGAATCTTCCAACGAATTGTCGGAAATAAGTAAGCTCAATTGCATGGCATCATTGGCAATGAGCTGTGAAGTAGAGCTTCGCAAAACTTTTAGTTGGGTGAGCGCCCAGTCAAAATCACCTTTGTAAAAGCTGGTCTGTGCGACTTTAAATCGGGCATTTTGTCCTAGTACATCATTTTTTACGCTCTTTTGTACTTGGGTAAATAGGATCAAGGCTTCGTTGAATCTTTGGTCGAACACCAATATATCGCCCAATGCCAGTTTCACGTATGCCATAATCATCCGGCCCATTGGAATTTCAAGGCTTTGTTTGAGCATGGCGATGGCTGGTTCGGGATCTTCCTTTTTAAAAGTTAGAAAGTTGGCGTAGGCGATCTGCAGTTGTAACGTGGTACTTTGATTACCGTATTCCTCTACTAGGCTTTGGAATTTCTTTTCTACGTTTTCCAATATTTTTTTTGTTGGATTTTCCAAAGCGATATCGATTAGGTTGAGTTCCGCATTTAACTTGGTCCTGGGATTTTCCGAGTTGTCCACGATGTACTGGTAAATAGAGGTGGCGGTTTCCAGATCTTTGTCTTCCATAGCAATATCGCCAAGGTTTTCCAATCGATTTATCGATTGCCCTTCGCTACGTTTATATATGGCCTTTTCTTGGCCAAAGGCACTATTGTATTGCTTTTGTTGAACAAAAAGCCAACTCAGGAGCTCGTTCCAAAGAATATCTGGCGTTTTTTGTGCATTTTGCAACAGTACTTTGCGCAATAGCACATTGTTCTCATTCGATGGGTCTTCCGAGATAAAATCATCGATGTTCCTTAATACATTGGAGCGACTGGTGCGTCCTTCCCAGATCAGGTTGAGGTAGGATTGGTACATTTTGGCTATGTTGCCCTGCTCCCCATAAATGCGGGCCAATTGAAAATCGTAATTCAAGTCCGGCTTTAGTTCCATGGCCTTGGTGTATGCTTGAATGGCATAGTCCAATAGGGCATATTTTTGAAAACGATAGCCTACACTATATCCAAAATTGGGATTGTCCTCTATTTTGTTGATTGCCTTGTCGTAATACGTGCTTGCCTTATCGGATTCGTTTTTGAGCGTAAAATTGTATCCCAGTTCAATATAAAAAGTGGGAAAGGCATAACTGTCTTCAATTTTTTTAAGTAAAAATGCCTGCGCTTCATCGTATCGCTCCAATTGTTGGTAGCAGGCTACGAGTCCTTCTGCATAATCGGTACGCCTCGGGTTGGTTTCTACTAATTTTTCGTAAAATACCACAGCTTTCTCATAATCGCCGTCCTGTAAATATTGTTTGGCCAAGAAATCTTCTTGGGACCATCCAATAACAGAGGATATCATCAAAAGGAGAAATAAAAGACGCTGCAATGACATGTTCATTAGTAATATTCAATAAGAATGTCCTGTTCTTTCGAAACTAGTGGAACCTCATTTCAATTTCAAGATCATGAGATTACTCGTTGCTTAGCTTTGTTGGAATGACAATCGTATTCAAAAATTTACACCTTGGATTTTAACCCAGTGTGGTTTATTTCAAATATAACGCAGAAATGTGGGGGATTCTGTTAAGCGAATCCAAATAATTAGTGCAAAGCCTTAATCGATAGTGTCAAATCCACAATACGGGACCAAAACCTCGGGGATTTTTATGCCCTCATCGGTCTGATAGTTTTCCAAAATACCGGCGAGTACCCTTGGCAATGCCAGGGAGCTTCCGTTCAAGGTGTGGGCCAATTGGCTTTTTCCATTTTCGTCCTTGTAGCGCAGTTTTAATCGATTGGCCTGGAAGGTTTCGAAATTGGATACGGAACTAATCTCCAACCAACGGTCTTGTGCTGTGGAAAATACTTCAAAATCGTAGGTTAAGGCAGAAGTAAAACCTAAATCACCACCGCACAAACGTAAAATGCGATAAGGGAGTTTAAGTTCTCGAAGAATATTTTTTATATGTTCCACCATCTCATCCAGCGCTTGGTACGAATTATCGGGGTGCTCCATGCGTACAATCTCCACTTTATCGAATTGGTGCAAACGGTTCAATCCACGGACATGGGCGCCATAACTTCCGGCTTCGCGACGGAAACAAGGGGTGTATCCGGTATATTTTATGGGGAAATCGCTCTCTGCCAAAATATCCCCCCGGTGCAAGTTGGTCACGGGGACTTCTGCCGTTGGAATGAGATATAGGTCGTCTGCCTGTACATGGTACATTTGGCCTTCCTTGTCGGGCAACTGTCCCGTTCCGTAACCGGAATCTTCGTTGACCATGAGCGGAACTTGCATTTCGGTATATCCTGCTTCGGTGTTTTTATCCAAGAAATAGGCAATCAAAGCGCGCTGTAATCGAGCACCCTTTCCCTTGTACACAGGAAAACCTGCTCCGGTTATCTTAACACCAAGCTCAAAATCTATAATGTCGTACTTTTTTGCCAGTTCCCAATGTGGAAGAGCTCCCTCGGACAGGGTCGGTACATTCCCTTCCTTGAAAACCTCTTCGTTATCCTCATCGGAATTCCCAGCAGGAACAGATTCGTGGGGTACGTTGGGAATCAAATACAGTTGCTGTTGAAGTTCTTCTGCAGCAGTGTTTAGATCGTCCCCTAATTTTTTCGATGCTTCTTTGAGTCCAGCGGTTTTTTCTTTTAGAACATTGGCTTCTTGTGCTTTTCCTGTTTTAAAAAGCATACCGATCTCTTTGGAAAGCTTATTGGATTCGGCCAAGGTCGCATCCAGTTCCGTTTGTATGGAACGCCTTTTTTCATCGAGTTCCAATACCTTCGATAGCATTGGTTCGGCATCGATGTTTCGCTTTTTTAATGCGGTAATAATACTTTCCTTGTTTTCCCGGATGTTCTGTATTTGAAGCATGGCCTTGTTTTGAGCGGCAAATTTAATTTAATCTGAAGAAGTGCCCAACTTTATTCCTTTGGAGATGGCAGAATCCAATCGTTATGGGCAAAATGTTTCCATGGAACGTTGGCCAAATCCACTTTTGGGTCTATAAATTGTTTATAGCTCCCTTGATTCACTCTAACCTTGTTGTCCACAAACACTTGTATGCTTTCTCCTTTTTTTGCGTATTCCTTTTTAAGGTGTTGGGCAAACTGCCAAATAAAATCGGGATAGCATGTAACCCTGCGACGTTGTTTTTTTGTAAGATACTTATCTAAATCGATTTTGATGGTGTCTTTGGTTTTGGGGTTTACCACTTTGTAGGTTATTCTCCCGCCTCGACTCCGCAACATCATGCGCCAGCTTAAGCGATGACCTTCTTCGGTCCAGAGGACATCATCTTTAAAAAAATGATGCCGAAGCGGCAACGCTATTTGAACTAGAAAATAAATGCCCAGAACCGACAAGATCATGTTTTTGGTTTTTGGTATGATGATTTTGGCTTCCGGGGCAAATGTTTTGGTTTTTAAAAAAATGTTTCGAATAGTCTGTGGTTCAAAAAAGAAGACGGTAAATGCTAAGGACAGGTATGGAAAAATCCCAATTTGAAACACGATGCTATTGAACAGATGAAAGAAAATGGAAAGCAGAAACGCAATTTTACGGGTTGGTTTCCAAAGGAGGGCGGGTACGATCAAGAGGTCAAAACTAATACCAAATATGGCAATGATCTTATGAACCCATTTTTGTTGAAGAAGTTCTCCGATGATGTAATAATCTTTTTTGGAGCTCATCAAAACGTCTATCATGCTAAAATCCAACCAATCCGCATATAATTTGGCTACAGATGCATAGGTGTAAACAATGAACAGTTGTAGGATTATGACCCATCGGACCCCGTTGTACATGGTCTGTGAACGTAAACCCAGATTCAACTTTGCATCTAAAGATGCATCTCGGTTTGCCGGTAAGAACGCCATAATATAGGCAAGGAGCATCAATAAATAATAATGGTTGTTGTACGATGATTTTTGCATTAGGTAAACGCCCGACCAGAGAATTGCGAAGGCCAGCGCACTGAACCGATACTTATAACCTAGGGCGATCAGTAGTCCTAAGGTTCCCATTACCGTAAAGTAAATGTACATGCCGTTACCGGGAAGGGGCTGTAACCATTCAAAACCGATAAAGGAGAAAGTAAACCGAGGTTCCACCAAAGTTCGTCTGACCCAGCCCGTTGCTATGGCGCCATAACATTCCGCACTGACCAACAATCCATAAAAAATCCTGAAAACCACAAGTTGCGCATTGTCAATCTTCTTGAAAAGAAATTGGTCGAACATTTACTTGGAGATTAGGTCCAACGAATGATTTTTGTCTTTTTTTAATTGCTCTTTAAGTTCTTCTATGGAGTTGAACTTATGCTCGTCCCTTATGCGGTGCAACAGTTGTACTTGGATTTTTGTATCGTAAAGATTTCCTTCGAACTCAAAAAAATTGACTTCAATACTTTTTTCGGAACCGTCTACGGTAGGGTTGAACCCAATGTTCATCATTCCAAAATACGTATTGCCACCAAGGTCGCTTTTTACTACATAGGCCCCATTTTTTGGGATAAGTTTATAGTCTTCCGCGATATGGAGGTTGGCCGTTGGAAAACCAAAATCCCTGCCCAATCCTTTACCTTTCTTTACGGTTCCTGTGAGCATGTAAGCATAGTTGAGGTAACTGTTCGCTGTTTCCACATCACCTTCCATAAGCGCCTTTCTTATTTTTGTGGAACTCACCGATACGTCATCTATCTCTTGTGCTGGTATTTCTTCCACTTCAAAATCGAAAGTACTGCCAAAGGCCATTAAATCTTGAATATTGGCATTCCGGTTGCGTCCAAACCTATGATCATAACCTATAATTATTCTTTTTGATTTAATGTTGTTTACAAGAATATCCCGAACAAAATCTATCGCAGAAAGCCGTGAAAATTGCTTGGTAAAAGGATGAATGATCAAATAATCCAGCCCAAGGGTCTCTAAAATCTGTTTTTTCTCCTCAAGGGTGTTCAATAGTTTAATGTCCACATCTTTTTGAAGAACCATACGTGGATGTGGAAAAAAAGTGAGCACTGTAGATTTTAAACCTGTGTTTTTGGCATTGTTTGTGAGGCGTTCCAGTATCTTTCGATGTCCCAAGTGTACTCCATCAAAAGTACCAATGGTGACCACCGTTTGATGTGGAACGTTCTTAAAATCAGAAATGTTATGGATTGTTTCCAACGCAATAAAGAAATAAAAAAGGCTTACATTTGAATTTATACTATGCCCTGACCGTGTATGAAAGCTAAATTACATCTTGTTTTCTCAATAACCATATTTTTTAGTTGCTTTTGCATATACGGGCAACAAAGTTATTGGAAAACAATTCCCAAAAAAGCAAGTTTTAAAAGTGTTTCACTGACCGATATTTCTGAAGCAAAACTGGTATTGACCCTTGATAGGGAGGGTTTTGCAAAGCAAGTGTCCCCTAGTTTGAACGCTAAAAGTGGCCAACAGGTGGTTCACCTTCCCAATAATGAAGGAAATGTAATGCCCTTTAAAATTAAGGAAACCTCTGTTCTGCATCCGGATTTAGCAAAAAAGTATCCGAATATCAAATCTTATACCGGCATAAGTCTAGATGGTAGATATAAAGTTAAACTGAGCAATTCGCACAAGGGTGTCCAGTCCATGGTCGTGGATTTGAAAAATAACAAAACTACCTTTGTGGAACCAGTTTCCGACCAAGAGGACACTTATGTCCTATACGATAAAAAAAACGGACTGTCCTCAAAAATTGGCTTTACCTGCGGAACGGAGAAAGGTATTTTTGGTATGGTCAATAAATCACTGGGACACACTGAAAAAACCATTGTTCCCTTGGTTGATGGTCAGGAGCTTAGAAAATATAGAATAGCGGTATCGGCATCTGGAGAATATACACAAGAAATGGGGGGTACGGTTGCGGATGCGTTGGCCGGAATAAATGCGACTTTGACCCGGGTAAACGAAGTTTTCGAAACGGATTTAGGGGTAACATTGGAACTTATTGCCGATAACGATCAAATAATTTTCACCAATCCCAATACGGATCCTTATGACGACTCCTTAAATTCTGAGGTACAGTCGACCATAACCTCTACAATCGGAGAAGAAAATTACGATGTGGGTCACCTTTTTCACCAGGTGGGTGTGGGCGAGGATAATGGTAATGCTGGTTTTATTGGTGCCGTATGCGTAGATAACCGAAAGGGTAGTGCCTTTTCGGCGGCCAACGTGCCTCAGGGCGATGTGTTCGATCTGGACTATGTCGCCCATGAGCTTGGACATCAATTTGGAGCAAACCATACATGGTCTTTTGAATCCGAAGGAACAGGTGTGCAGGCTGAACCTGGTAGCGGTACATCCATAATGGGGTATGCCGGTATAGTCGGCGTAAACAATGTTGCTGCAAATGGCGATGACTATTTTCATTACAACAGTATTCTTCAGATTTCCACCTATTTGGAGACTACCTCCTGTGCCCAGACCACAGCATTGGTAAATTCGCCTCCTGTACTTACCCCGGTGGGTGATTTTACCATTCCCAAGGGAACGGCATTTGTTTTGGAGGGCAAGGCTACAGATCCCGATCTGGGCGATGCTTTAACTTATACTTGGGAACAGATCAATGATGGTTTGGTTACCGTGAATTCGTTTGGGCCAACAAACCCCAATGGTGCCAATTTTAGATCAATGCCGCCAACTAGCGACCCCCGCAGATTTTTTCCAAGGCTGTCCGAAGTGGCGCAGGGCAATCTAACACAGACCAATCCTACTATTTCCGATACTTGGGAAACTGTATCCGAAATAGAGAAGACCCTTAGCTTTGCTTTTACTGTTCGCGACAATGCAATCGGGGGTGGACAGGTGGTATCCGATATTTTGGATGTTCACGTAATTAAAGCAGCAGGGCCGTTTGTAGTTACCTCTCAAGCAAGTCCGCAAACTTATACCGCCGGTTCCGTACAGGAAATTACTTGGGATGTAGCCAATACGGATTTAGCTCCCGTAAATGCACAGACCGTGGATGTTTTCCTTTCTTTGGACGGCGGGCTTACTTACCCGATCACACTTTTGGAAAACACGCTCAACGATGGATCCGAAGAAGTGCTTCTTCCAGGAAATGTCTCCACAATGGCACGAATAATGGTCAAGGCCAGTGACAATGTTTTCTTTGCGGTCAATTCATCCGATTTTACAATTGAGGAATCGGAAGTGGTGCTGAATTTTGAAAAGCTGGAATACGAAGTTTGTCAACCAAACGATATCATCATCCCATTTGTTTATGAGACCTATAATGGATTTAACGAGAATTCTACCTTTTCGGCAGATGTGCCGGGCGGTTTGCTAGCTGGTTTTTCCCCAGTAGCTGCAACAGTCGATGATACTGCCGTAGATCTGACCTTGTCCAATACCAATGGTGTTGCCCCGGGCGTGTACGATATTACGGTAACGTCTACTTCTGCTTCGGTAACAAAAAGTGTAGTCTTGTCTCTTAAAGTTCAAGATGGTACATTTTCAAATGTAACTTTGCTTGCACCGGCAAACGGTGAAGTTGGTGTTTCTTTGGACGCTGAACTTAGTTGGGAAGACAATCCTTTATATTCCAGTTATGATTTGGAAATTGCAACGGATGCTGGATTTTCTGATATTGTTGAATCTGCCACCGTACCGTTTACCAAATACAAAACAGTGACCAATTTAGAGGCCGAAACACAATACTTCTGGAGAGTTAGGCCAAGTAATGGATGCGCAAGCGGCACATTTGGAACAATATTCGGTTTTACGACCACCCAGGTCGATTGTAAAAACAGGGAGCCGGGTGATTTGCCCATTTCCATTTCTTCCGGTGCTGCAACCACCATTTCTACATCTGTCATATTTTTGGAAGATCTTCCAATATCCGATGTTAACGTAAATTTGGAATTAGATCATACCTATTTGGAGGACCTAATAATCAAACTTATTTCTCCACAAGGAACGGAAGTTACCTTGATCTCAAACACATGTGGGTCGCAAAACAACATCAACGCAGTTTTCGATGATGAAGGTGATCCCCTCGAATGTTCGGGAAGCCCGGCCATATCCGGTACAGTGTCCCCTTTGGGTTCTTTGGCTTCCTTAAAAGGGGAATCAATTCTTGGGGAATGGACATTGGAAATATCGGATACAGCTTCGGGTGATGGTGGTACATTAATAGGTTTTTCATTGGATGTGTGTATCGAGGGGGCTTATAGACCCGATGAGGATGAAGATGGTGTGTTTGATGATGGTGACGATCTTTGCTTGGGAACACCAAAGGGAGTAGAAGTAGACACCAATGGTTGTGCTATTTATAGATTTGCTGCAGATAACTTCGAAATAGAACTCCAAAGTGAAACATGTAGGGTAAATAATGATGGAACCATTACGGTGACTCCTTTTGATACATCTATCACCTATACGGCACAGTTGGAGGGTGGAGCAGGAGCTGTTTCTGTTGATTTTACCGATGGACAGACCTTCAATAATTTGTCAGCAGGAGAATATGCGCTGTGCATAACCGGTACCAACGGCTTGATAGACTACGAAGAAGTTTGCTACAATTTGGTGATTACCCAACCGGATGTTCTGGACATTGATGCGTTGGTTGATTCTGGTATGGTAACCGTGGAATTAAGAGGTTCGGAATTTTATAACGTAGAATTGAACGGCTTGGTCACCCAGACCGAGAATTCTAAAATTCAACTCCCCTTAAAAGATGGAAATAATGTGCTCAGGGTGAGTTCCGATCTACCATGTCAAGGAGTAGTGGAAAAAAATCTATTCTATTCTTCACGGTCCATACTCTCCCCTAATCCGGTAGATGCGGCCACCGAAGTTTATCTTGGCGGGTACGAAGGAGAACTAGGTATAAAAAT
Source organism: Flagellimonas sp. ABD4_174 (assembly GCF_056160185.1). Taxonomy (NCBI): domain Bacteria; kingdom Pseudomonadati; phylum Bacteroidota; class Flavobacteriia; order Flavobacteriales; family Flavobacteriaceae; genus Flagellimonas; species Flagellimonas sp. ABD4_174. The sequence continues at coordinate 61,038 of NZ_JBSWWP010000001.1, read as the reverse complement.
ATTTACCGCTAATGGAAGATTGGTCCATACCGAACGTAGAGCGGTTTTCGGCGAAAACCTAGTGTTGGATCTATCATATTTGGCCAAGGGGATCTATTATTTGGGACTGGAAAAAGAAGGAGAGAACGACATGTTTAAATTCATAAAAAGATGATTCGGAATATAATTGGACTTTTTGTTTTGGCTGTATTTGTTTCTTGTGGTGGAGATGATGGTCCGCCACCGGCCCCGCAAGGTGCAGCTCTGGTATTTCCCGAGGAAAATTCCGAATGTACAACAGGGACGGAGGTTAACCAGACATCTACGCAGGTAACTTTTAGGTGGATGGCATCCAGCAATACGGAGCGTTACACTTTAAATGTTGTGAATTTGAATACCAATGTACCTCAAAATTTATCCACCGTTTCTACCTCGGCCAGTCTCACTTTGGCCAAGGGAACACCATACTCTTGGTCGGTTACTTCACAAAACGCTTCGTCGGATCAAGTAGCGACCAGTGAAACGTGGTTGTTTTACAATGCAGGGTCACAGACCACATATGCTCCGTTTCCGGCTCAGTTGGTACATCCGCTTTCAGGTTCCACGGTAATCAAAGATGTTGCCAATGAAGTTCTATTGGAATGGACAGGTGCAGACGTGGACAACGATATAGAATCTTTCGAGGTGTTTTTGTCCACAACAAATCCGCCGACAACTTCTGTGGGCCTTACCAATGCAACAGATATGGAGCTTTCTGTAAGTGTTGAATCTGGAACCGTCTATTATTGGAAAGTGGTCACAACAGATCTTGAGGGGAATACCTCGGATTCCGGTGTGTTTGACTTTAAAGTCCTCTAGTTTTTTCTATTTACCGTTGAATTGGTTCATGGTGTTTTTGGTTCCTGCGAATACAAAGGAGCGTATTAAATCTATAGACTTTTTTAAACGTTCGGGCATAGCTTTTTGTTGTTCGTCGTTCCAACGCCCCAATACATAGTCTACTTGTTTACCTTTGCTGAAATCGGCGCCCACTCCAAACCTAAAACGATTATAACCGCTGGTTTGCAACACATTTTGGATATCTTTTAAGCCATTATGGCCCCCATCGCTGCCCTTGCTTTTTAGTCGCAATGATCCAAATGGAAGGTTTAGGTCGTCCGTAACGATCAATATATTTTCCATTGGTATGTTTTCCTTGTCCATCCAATATTTTACCGCCTTCCCGCTCAAGTTCATATAGGTAGAAGGTTTTAGGCAAACAACACTTTTCCCCTTGTGTTTAAAGGTGGCTACAGCTCCTAGTTTTGCATTCTCAAAAACAAAGTCCTCCTGCTCGGCCAGATAATCAAGAATTTTAAACCCGATATTATGGCGTGTTTCGTCGTAGTCCGGTCCTATATTTCCTAGACCGACAATCAAAAATTTTTTCATGGGGTCGTTAACTTGTAATAGTTTTTTGGGTGGGCCAAAAAGCTTATTGATGAAATTGAGCATCGCTCGTAATTGAATGGCTTAAAAATACAAAAGCATCCCATATTACTAAAGTAAACAGGGATGCTTATGCTAACTAGTGAAAGGGTTACTCTGCAGCTTCAGCTTGTGGAGCGTCTTCAGCAGGAGCTTCTCCTTCTGCACCTTCTTCGTCTTCATCTTCAGAATCATCAACAGATGTTCTAGAGGCTTTGACCTGTACGATAGCGGTACTGTCCGGGTGCAAGAATGTATAGTCATCGTTAAGAATGGTTTCTACTGCAATAGTTTGACCTATTCTTAATTTAGAAATGTCCACGGTGATAAAATCAGGAAGCAATGCGGGCAAAGCTCTGATCGAAAGTTTCCTTTTTCTGAATAGTAATCGTCCACCATTTTTCACACCTGGAGAGTTTCCTTCTAAACGTACGGGAATACTCATGGTAATTGGTTTGTCCTCGAACAATTGGTAGAAATCCACGTGAAGGATTTTATCCGTTACCGGGTGAAACTGAATATCCTGCAAAACTGCGTCAAATTTTTGACCGTCCTCCAATTCAATTACTGCGGTGTAGGCATTTGGGGTGTACACCAAGTCTTTGAATGCAAGCTCATCAGCTGAAAAATGCACTGGCTTATCCCCTCCGTACAGTACGCAAGGGACCTTTCCAGCATTACGTAAGGCTTTGGTAGAAACCTTGCCCACGCTTTCTCTTTGGGATCCTTTGATTGTAATTGACTTCATTGTTATATATTAAAATTGATTTATTTACATTAAAAATTTTGAAGATATCGAAGTGTTGTGGTGTACCCGGTGCATTACATCTGCAAACAGGTCGGCACAGGACAATATCTTTATTTTACTTTGGTTGCTATCTACCGGGATGGAATCTGTTACGATCAATTCCGTTAGTCTTGATTTTTCTATTCTTTCGTAGGCATTACCGGACAAAAGGCCATGGGTTGTAACGGCCCGCACGCTTGCAGCCCCTCTCTCCATCATCAAATCCGCAGCCTTGGTAAGGGTACCTGCGGTATCGACCATATCATCTGCAAGGACCACATTTTTTCCCTGAACGTCACCGATCAGCTCCATGTGGGATATTACATTGGCTTTGGCTCTTTGCTTATAGCAAATAACCACATCACATTCCAATGCTTTGGAATAGGCATAGGCTCTCTTGGAACCGCCCATGTCCGGAGATGCGATACAAAGGTTGTCAAGATTTAAGCCTTTTAGGTAAGGCAAAAATAGTGTTGAGGCGAACAAGTGGTCCACTGGTTTCTCGAAAAACCCTTGGATTTGGTCCGCGTGCAAATCCATGGTAATGATTCGGGTTGCACCTGCGGTCTCCAGCATTTTTGCAACCAATTTAGCGGCAATTGGAACCCTTGGTTTGTCCTTTCTATCTTGTCTTGCCCATCCAAAATAGGGCATAACGGCCGTAATGTGCCTGGCAGATGCTCTTTTGGCGGCATCTAACATCAACAACATTTCCATCAAGTTTTCCGAGCTTGGATTGGTTGAGCCAATAATAAAAATACGGGCTCCTCGGATGGATTCCTCGAACGATGGTTGAAATTCACCATCGCTATAGCGGGAGAATTGGACTTTTCCCAATTCGGCACCATAGGAAGCAGCGATTTTTTTACCGAGCTCTACACTTTGGGTACAAGCAAAAATTTTTGGTTCCGGAACTTGATAGGCCATTACAAACTCTTGTTAACTAGCGTTTTAAAGTACTTTTTTGTAAAGAGGTGCAAATTTAAGAATTAATTCGGGTTGATAAAGTATAAATGAAAGTATTTTTTGGTGATATATAAAAATATTTTTTTAGCTTTGCACTCGCATTTCAAAAATGTGATACCATTTGCCTTGGTGGCGGAACTGGTAGACGCGCTGGATTCAAAATCCAGTTCCTTTGGAGTGTGGGTTCGATTCCCACCCAAGGTACAGTTGGAAAGCCGAGATTTATGTCTCGGCTTTTTTCATGCTCGGGTACAACATAGGTACAACATTTAGCTATTTTTTGAGTACAAATAGTATTTGATTGCAAATGATAGCAATCGGTGGTATTAAGCCGCTCTGCACATTACCACTTCATTTCATTCCGGGAAAAGAGCTTCACTCAAAAAGTCTTGTGCCCAATTTCAAAGCTCGTATCCAGGTCACAAATAAGATTTAGTCGGATAAGAAAATTTCTCTATATGTGCTAAGCTTTGAAATGCGCACGCTTTGCCAAAACATCACTTCTACCTTTTCTTCAAAAAGGTTTAAAATTTAGCTTGAGACGGAATGCATAACCGCTCGTGCCGTCGCTTTTATAAGTCCTTACTCATTCTAAATTTTAGGTCGGGTTACCGAAAAGGTAACAGCGATAGGCTCTATGGGAAGTAAATGGATAATCAGAAGTAACAAAGTGTTCTTTTTTTAGCATTGATGAGTGTGCAATTATTCAAATTCCTACCATTTAATATAGAATGAAAAGGAAAACGCTCAGGATATAATAAGTAAAGGGATAAGTGCCATTCTGGCAATCAATTGACTGCAAATCGGAACAAATTATATGGCTTCAATTTTGATTTAAAAGTAAAGGGCTTCTCGAAGAAAGTATGGAAGACCCGAAATGAAATGGAGGGATGGAATAGCAAGAGGGTAACACGCTGACGCGATGTTACAAATTTAAGTTTTCGCCCATCCCCTGTAAATAAAGGTTTGTCAGGATATCTAAATTCTTCGATACAAGTATTGATCCCAGAATTTTCAGAAAATATCTGCAAAGCCCAAGAGAATAGACTTAAAATTTCAGAAAAAATGGATGAAGGATATGAAAACGAGCGATTTGAGAAACTTGGAATCAAAACTTCCGTAGCCAAAAGATTTAGAGAGTTCTGCAAGAAGATGTCTAAATCCCAATCAATGACACTGCTTTTGATGCTGGACTTTTTTGAGGAAAACGGAATATCACCAGTCGAACCTATGGGGCCTAGAATGGAGACACTTGAAACAAGAATTTCCACCCTAATTAAAAAGAGGATGAACGGAATAATTGCAATAATGAAGGATATTGAAAAATCCCAGACCAAGCCAACCGCTGCAATGCTGTATTCACTTTTTGAGCAAACAGAAAAGCCAAAAAAGAAACTGATGCTGGAGAAGAATGAATCAAGGCAAGGTAGGGAGGTTCGGTATATCGAGAGGAAAAATCACAATAAACCTGACTAATGAGCAAGGTAAATTACATCATACAACTCAACTCAGTATTTGAACTATTCAATGAAGATGCGCGTATTAAGCAAGGACATATCACGCTATACCTAGCATTCTTTCAAAAGTGGAATCGAGAATTCTTCGCAAAGTACATAACTGTTAACAGGCGCCTAATAATGGAAAGGGCAAAGATTAAATCGAAAACAACATATCATAACAGTCTCAAGGACCTCAATAATTGGGGTTACCTCATCTACTTTCCCTCATATCACCCTAATAAGGGTTCTAAAATAGAGATGACCATATTTGGTACAAGTAGTGGTGCAAGCTCTGGCCAAAAATTGGACAGCATCCTTTCAAAACCTAGCCAAAAATTGATACCTTCTTTAAACTATAAAATCAATGAAAACATAAATAAACTGGCCAGACCAAAAAATGAACAAGCTGTTTTGATGTATTTTGAGGACAACAATTGGCCCAAAATTGAGGGGACAAAATTCTTTATTTATGGAGAGTCGAAAAAATGGCATTTAAACGCATTTTCAAAAGCTAGGAATTGGAAAAATGCAGCCCAAATATTTGCGGAAAATGATTTTATGCTCAAACCGAGCCAAACTAGTCCAATTTCTGGCCACCTATCAAATAATACTGCTATACATTTTCAAGTAAAAAATGATTTTCCGTCGCATTCCTGACCATTCGTTTTTGGTATAATTAAACTACTGTACAGAATCAATCACACTTCCGCACGTTAACATTGCATCACCATAATAGGGATTACGGATTTCTTCTTCCATACTTAGCCATACTGCACCCTCATTATCATTGGCCATTGGACATTTTTGAACGTAAAGGGTATCATCCAAACCTTCGAGGTTCATTACTATTGCGACCAAGTTTTCATTGAGTACAACGAAATGACTGCGTTGGTTTTCCAAATCGGAATTATTTGCTATGGTATCTAGTGTTTCAATACTTTTGGATAAATGGGACCTAAGCATTTTGTCTAGATTTGTTTGAGTTATTGCCTTCAATTTTTCGGAAGCTGACTTTGCGAAAGTGGAAACTTTTTCAGCATCACTGGCTACCAATGCGTCTTTGAGTTCAAGGTATGAGGGCAACGCCTTGACAAACTGTTCTTGAAAAGAAGCTGAAAGCGATAGTTCCATCGCCATCATTTCTTTCTCTTCTTCAGTACTTTGATTCATCATTGATTTCTTGCCCTGTAATTGCGCAGCGGCATCAACCGTGAATGTTCCATTGGTTACGATTTCGTCACCGTTCTCTAAACCGGATGTAACCGTAAACATATCGCCATTGCGATTGCCAAGCGTTACTTCCCGCATTTCAAAAACAGGCTCATTGGGATTGGTCTTAATGTACACCAAAGACCGTTCACCCGTCCACATTACTGCACTTGCGGGTATGGTCAGGTTTGATTCTGTGTTTGCCGTTGTTCCTTCAACTTTACCAGTGACGAACATTCCGGGTTTTAGCAAACCATCACTGTTTTTGAGATTGGCCCGAACGGTCACGGTGCGGGTTTGGGTATTCAGAACAGGGTCGATAAACGATACCGTGGCATCAAATTCCTTGTTCGGATAGGCAATGGTCGTTACCTTTATTTTTTGACCCTTTTTAAATTCTGAAATCTGGTTCTCGTAAGCATCAAATTCCGCCCATACCGAATTAAGGTTACTCACCTTTACAATAGGCTGCCCCTGTTTTACATAGTCGCCTTCGGCAGCCATCTTATCTGAAACCGTGCCCGATACAGTTGCGTAAATCGGAAAGTTCTCTTTGACTTTTCCTGATTCCTCAATACTATTAATTTGGGCTTCCGAAAGTTTCCAAAGTTTCAGTTTGTTGCGTACGGCATTGTATAGCGAGGGTTGCGATTCTTTGAGCGATGCCGCTGTAATCAATTCTTGCTGTGCCGCGATAAGACTGGGCGCGTAGATGGTAGCGAGCAATTGTCCTTTCCGCACTTCCTGACCTTCAAAATTGACATTGAGCCGTTCAATCCTACCATCAAAATAACTGGCCTGCACCGCATTTTCTTCTTCATTCATCTTAATTTTCCCAGAAAGGGATATCATATCCTCATCATTTGTGGAAGCATTTCCCACGATGGATGTTTGGATGTCCGCCAATGCCATTGCATTCTTGGTCATCTTAATCTCGTTCATTGCCAGTCCCTCGGCACCCGATTCCGCAGGAATTAAATCCATCCCGCAAATAGGGCAGTCGCCCGGTTCGGGCTGCATAATCTGAGGGTGCATCGAGCAGGTCCATATCTGACCTTCCGCTTCTGTGGAATGGTCGTGCTTATCTGTCATAGATTCTTCTGAAGAGCCCCCGAAAATGAGCCAACCACCAAGCAGTCCGACAACGATTGCAATAGCGATATAAATGATATTCTTATTCATAAGTTGTTATTTTTCGTTCTGTAATCGTTCAATCATTTCTTTCATTTCGGCAATTTCCCTGCGCTGTGCCTTAATGATTTCTTCCGCCAGTTTCTTCACTTCTGGATCTTTGATATCCGCACGTTCACTGGTCAAGATGGCAATGGAATGGTGTGGTATCATCGCTTTCATCCATAGTACGTCGCCGACGGTGGATTTTTGGTCTCGAACCAAAAACAATGCCCCTAAAAACAGGACCAAACTACCTAACAAGATGGCCGTATTCTTTTTCTTGTCGGTGTACATTTTCCGCATAAAGAACCACATTATCACTGCCATTGTAGCTATGCCCAAGCATACCATATAAAAACGTGTTAAGCTGAATAAGACGTGGTCAAATTCATAGGTGTTGAGATACATTGTGATGTACATTGCCACAAATGAGCAAGCCAGCATCGTGAAAAATGTTCTGTATTTTCCTTTGTTTGCGTGATTTGAATGTTCCATTGTTTTTGAATTTTTGGTGTTATTTGTTTCTTTTTTTAATTTTTCTGATTGTGGGTGAGCTTATGTACCATAACAGGAATCCGCTCAACACGGTTATCAATCCAAGTAGGGAAAAGGCACGCAGTACTGTCGTATTGAAATCGTCGCGACCCTCATAATCCATTGTATGGGTCATCCATAGAAAGTCGAACCAACGCCAATCCCGATGACGTAGTGTTTGGAACGCACCATCTTTTTCGGAAACATAAGCCTTAATGTTCTCAGGGGTTTTATAACTGATGACATACGCGGGAAGCGGTCTGCCACGATACTCGCTATGGCTTTCCACTTGCTCGATGCGTTCTATGCCTTTCACTTGAAGTTCAGGTAGCATATTCCGTTCAGCGATTTTAAGGGCTTCACTTTCTGAAATTACTTTCTTTTCTTTGCCTGTCTTGGCATCAAAGAGCTTTTTGTTATTAATCCAGTAGAACGATTTACCGCTAATTTCCCGAAGTTCTACGGAAACTATCGCTTCTTCAAGATTCACTTCGGATGGACTTATCAAATCTGTAAAAGCAGATGCCTCGATCGGGTCTTGCCGAAAATGGTCGCCGTGTATTTCGTCAATATCCGTCCAACTGAAATACATACCGCTTATCGTCCACATCAAGAACTGGATGCCCAAAAAGATGCCCAGATAACGGTGTGCCTTTCTAATTTTTATTGCCGTTTTCCTTTTTACCATATAACTTAATCAATATTTGAACCTTTAAGCCTTAGCGAATTAGCTATTACTGAAACTGAACTGAAGCTCATCGCCAAAGCAGCTATCATTGGGGAAAGTAAAATCCCAAAAAATGGATAGAGCAATCCCGCAGCAATGGGTATCCCCAAGGTGTTGTAAATCATTGCGAAAAATAGGTTCTGCTTAATGTTGCGCATTACCACATCACTCAAGTTTCTTGCTTTTACGATTCCGTGTAAATCACCTTTTACCAAGGTTATGGCGGCACTTTCAATTGCTACATCAGTTCCTGTGCCCATCGCGATACCCACATCGCTTTTTGCCAAAGCAGGTGCATCATTGATACCGTCACCTGCCATCGCCACTACTTTTCCGTTTTCCTGAAGTTTTTCCACTTCCTGCAATTTGTTTTCGGGAAGCATTCCCGCCTGAAAGTCCGCAAGATAAAGTTCGCTCGCCACGGCCTGTGCCGTATCGTGATTGTCGCCCGTGAGCATTATCACATCAATTCCCTTTTCCTGTAATTCTTTGATAGCCTTGGCACTTGTTTCCTTGATTTTATCGCCGATGACCACGTAACCTACGGTTTTGCCATCAATAGCGAGGTAGGAAACCGTTTTGCCTCGCTTTTGGAAGGATTGGGCTTTTTTTTCCATAGTTTCCAACAACTCGGCATTGGCGTGTTCCATCATCTTGGCATTGCCCAGCGCCACGTCCTTGCCGTTGACCTTGCCTTCAACACCTTTGCCGGTTACGGCATTGAACCCGTCGGTTTTTAGAAATTCGACTTTTTGTTCTTTGCCGTATTTTACTGTGGCTTCCGCCAAAGGATGTTCACTTTGGTTGTTCAGGGAAACAATGTATTGCAGTACTTCGCTATCGCTGAAACCGTTATCAAAAGACCCCACTTTTTCCACCGTGGGTTTTCCTTCGGTAATCGTTCCCGTTTTATCCACGATAAGGGTATCTACCTTATCCATTTTCTCAAGGGCTTCAGCATTCTTGATAAGCACCCCATTTTGTGCGCCTTTACCAACACCGACCATTACGGACATAGGTGTCGCAAGCCCCAAAGCACAGGGACAGGCGATAATTAATACGGCAATCGCATTGACCAAAGCATAAACATAGGCTGGCTCTGGGCCCCAAATTGCCCAAACGGCAAATGTAACAACAGCGATTATAACAACGATTGGCACGAAATATCCCGAAACGGTATCGGCCAACTTTTGGATGGGTGCACGGCTTCGACTGGCATCATTGACCATCTGTATAATCTGTGATAACAAAGTGTCAGACCCAACCTTTTCAGCTTTCATCAAAAAGGACTGATTGCCATTGATAGTTCCGCTACTTACTTTATCATCTACTGATTTGTTTACAGGAATGGGTTCGCCCGTAATCATCGATTCATCTATAGAAGTTTCGCCTTCGGTAATAACGCCATCCACAGGAATCTTATCGCCCGGCTTTACACGCAGAATATCACCCAATTCAATTTCATCGATGGCCACTTCCTGTTCCTCGCCATCAACTACCTTTACAGCCTTGTTAGGTGCCAATTTTAAAAGTTCCTTGACTGCGGAATTGGTCTTGCTATGCGCACGAGCTTCCAGAACCTGCCCAAGCAATACCAAAGTTAGAATGACCGTTGCCGCTTCAAAATAGACGTGAACGGTACCCGCTTCGGTCTTGAACTGGTCGGGGAAAAAGTCCGGCACGAGCATCCCGAACACACTGAACAGCCAAGCCACACCCGCGCCAATACCAATAAGCGTGAACATATTGAGGTTCCAGGTTTTGATACTGCGGTAGGCACGTTCAAAGAACATCCAGGTGGCATAGAACACCACGGGTAGGGAAAGTGCAAACTGAATCCAGTTCCAGTATTTCAGTTCCAGAATGTCGTACAACGGATTGTCGGCAATCATTTCCGACATTGCAATGATAAAAATGGGCAATGTGAAAGCGACCGCTATCCAGAACTTTTTAAGCAGTTTTTTATAGGTCTTTTCTTCTGCGGATAAATCGGGTTCCATAGGAACTAAATCCATCCCACAAATTGGACAGCTTCCCGGTTCATCCTTAATAATTTCGGGATGCATCGGACAGGTATATTGGGTGTCGGAAGTAGCCGTTAGGTTCACTTCTTCAACCAAATCCATCCCGCAAACAGGACAATCGCCTGGTTTGTCGTAAGTCTTGTCGCCCTCGCAATGCATCGGGCAATAGAACGTTCCCGTTCCTTTGCCTTTGGGTTTATCTACTTTCTTCTTATCGTGGGTATGATGATGTTCCCCATTCTGATGGATGCTGTATTGCCCACCGTTCGTTTTCAGCGCCTCTTGAAATTTTTCGATGGGAATATGGGATTGCATTTCAATGGTCGCTTCGGCTTTTTCTAAATTGACAGTTGCATTGGTAACACCTTCAACTTTAGAGAGCGTTTCTTCTACGTGTGTTCTACAACCATTACAGGTCATTCCGTGTATGTGATAGGTGTGTGTCATTTTATGATTGGCTAAAAATTATTTAACATTTCTGGATGATGAATGTGTTTTAACTATCTGCCATTTATCATCTATCTTCTTAAGGATAGAAGTCGCCACCCCTTTTTTCTTTATAGTTCGGGTATTGCCATTATCATCGGGATTGAGAACTATGGTATAGACGTAAGTTTCGGTAGTAAATGCATAGGGCAAATCTACTTCTGCATCAATTTCATAATCTGAAAATTCAAACTTCTTGAAGTGTCCTAATTCTGGTCCCAAATGGTGTTCTATATAGTGCGCATAGGAACCCTCAACACCACCGGACTCAAAAACTTCCGAGTCGTTTGTGAACAACTCAAAGGTACCTTCAGTCGTTAGGTTTTGCAGCGCATCCTTATAGGTTTTCATTACTTTAAGTACGGCTTGCTTTTCTGTGTTTGTATCTTGTCCGAACACTTGGCTTGTTGCTATTATAATTAATGCGAATATTGTAGTTTTTCTAAGTGCATTCATCCTGTTTGTTTTTAAGGGTTTTTATTCAAATTCATTTATGTCATTATTCATTTTTCTAATATTTTTTATTGTGCCTGACAAGGGAAGGGCTACTAACTAACCAACCATCAACTTTCCCTTCCCATATCAGGACTTTATTCCAAACTGTCTTTTAACGCTGTCATATAATCTATTATCACCCTCTTATCTTCATCTGAAAGAATTGCATCCTTGTGAATGAGTGTATAAGAATCCAATGGCATTTTATCTTCTTCAATTTGGCTTATGATAGACCGAAGTTTACTGTTCTTTCGCCGGTCTGAATATTCTGCCCATTCATTAAAATTAAGTTCGTCCTTACCTTCTTGTATGTGGTCTTCCAGATACCAAGCCGCAGGCTGTATCTTACTATACCACGGATAATCTGTATTATTACTGTGGCAATCGTAGCAAGAAACCTGCAACCGATTTTTTATCGTTGCAGGCACTTGATTTTCGACCATAAAATCACTTTGCGGTACAGTATCGCTCTCGTTCAGGGTTATTGGAAAGAACTGAATCACTATCAATGCCACAAGGGCAAGCCACGCTATGATTTTTATAAACTTCAATTAGTTGATTTCACGCTGTACTTTACCGCATTTCAACATTTTGTCACCGAAATAGGGGTTTCTAATTTCTTCGTTCATACTAAGCCAAGCACCACCCTCATTATTCTTATACATAGGGCAGAATTGCTCGTATATCTTCATCTCAGTTCCGGTAATGGCAACCATATCGGTAACATCCTTGCTTAATATCTTAAAGTGCTCACGTTGGTGTGCCATATCACTTTCTGAAATGTGTTCTGCGTGTTCAATTGCGTCTTCCAAAATATCCTTGAGTTCTTGTTGCTCGTTATCTGAATAGCTCGATGCATCAAAACTGCCTAAAGTGCTTGCCAGCGTGGCACCCAATTGTTTTGCTTTGTCATTATTCGTCTCGACAAGTGCATCTTTTAGTTTAAAGTAGTCTTGTAGGACTGCTTTTGCATCTTGGTTGTCATTCATTGCCATATTGTCTTTGTCATCCATAGATTCTTGGTGCATCTCGTTGCTCATAGGTGCAGCAGGTTCATTTTTGTTTCCATCCTTGCAGGAAACCGTTAACACCATTATAGCAGCAAGTGCCATTGTACCTATTGTTCTTTTTACTGTTTTCATTTTTGTTATTTATTTAAGTTAATAATTGTTCTAAAATCTTAATGAGAGTCCACCACCAGCGCCAAAGCGGTTGTCATAGCTTCCCATTAATGAGAAGTCACGGCTCAATACGTATTCAAGTCCAACTTGCCACGTGGTTTCTTCTTCAAAGTCCTGACCTTCGGGTAATTTGCCGTCCCAGCCAAAGTCCATCTGGTATTCATACTCGCCATAAATTCCAAGGTGGGGAAAAATCATAAAGCCCGTACTAAAACTTATCTGTGGACGCAGTTTGCTGTCAATTCTGAAATCTGAATTAATGAGCAATGGCATTAACCATCGTACACCAGCAATGGCGGTTGTGTTTATTTCTTCAAGGCTGTCCTCACCTTCATTCTCTACATTTACACCACCAAAAACTCGGAAGTAATCATTGAGATAGCGCTCGTAGGTAAACTCGGCTTCCAGATTTTTGTTCCATCCATATTCGCCCCTTAGCGCAAATTGATTTCTGATATTTGTTGCAGTAGCGTAAAGCTCGGTCATATGACTTGCAGCCGTGATTTCGCCCCAAGTGAATATGTGGTCTGCTTCGTTGGTAAGGTTAGTAAGTGGGTAGCCTTCTAATCGTTCGTCACGAGGTGTATCGTAACTGAAAACCCTTGCCATACCGCTCATCATATGATAAAGGATGTGACAATGGAAAAACCAATCACCAGTTTCATCAGCGGCAAACTCAAATACGACTTTTTGCATTGGTGCCACGTTAACAGTATGCTTTAGTGGTGAATACTCACCGTTCTCGTTCAATACTCTAAAGAAGTGGCCGTGCAAGTGCATAGGGTGGTGCATCATCGTGAGATTGTTAAGTGTGATACGCACGACTTCGCCTTGCTCGATTTTTATCTTATCTGTTTCTGAAAGGGGCACACCGTTGATAGACCAGACGTAGCGGTTCATATTTCCTGTAAGGTTGAAAAGCATTTCCTTTACGGGCTTATCGTTTTCAAATTCGGTAGGTTCTTTAGCCCTTAAGTAGTTGTAATTGAACTCGGGATTACCACCCGTTTTCATATTATCGCCTACCACTTTATCTTTTGGCACCATATATCCCATTTTCATTTCGCCCATATCCATACCGCCATCCATTTTCATATTGGCCTTGCCTTTGTTCATCTTCATTTCTGACTTGGACATTTTCATTTTATCATCCTTCATATCCATTTTTGAATGGTCCATTTTATTGTGAGCCATCTTGGTAGAATCCATTTCCATTTCACCCTTTTTCATATTATCATCCATCATAGACATACTATTCATCTGCATTCCGCCCATATCCATTTTGTACTTTTCCATTACTTGAATGGAATCGTTTTTTGAAGGATTAAATTTTGAAGCAGGTGCGCCCATCTTCATACCCATAGACATCATTTGCTTCATATTCTTTATAAGATTAGGTTCTGGAACTACAGGTGCTTCCAGTACATTTCCAGTTCCTATAAATGCCGAAGCTTCGCCAGAACCATCCTGTGCCGTAGCTCTTACTTGAAGTTTTCCACTTTCTGGAATCGTCACTATAAAATCATAGGTTTCGGCAACGCCAATCAAAGTTTTGTTATGTTCTACTGGAACCACATCAAGTCCATCGGCAGATACGAGCATTGGGTCTTCGCCACCAAATGTGAGCCAGAAATAAGACGCTGCGGCTGCGTTTACAAATCGAAGCCTCACGCGCTCGCCGGGCTGAAAATCTGGATATTCCTGTGAAGTACCACCATTGATAAAAAACTTGTCAAAATAATTATCTGAAATAGCCATATCTGGCATACGTTGCCACGCCATCTTTAACTTGGCACCTACTGCGCCTTGGGCAATTAATTTATCCAGACTTTGAACCTGACCTTTTTTAATTAAATACCACTCATTGCCACGCTTCAAATTTTTAAGTTGAGATTGTGGATTTTCATCTACCCAATCCGAAAGCACTAAGACCAAATCTTTGTCATATTCTAAATCGGTTTCCTTTGGATTTATCTGTAATGAACCATACACCCCACGTTGTTCCTGTAACCCAGTATGGGAATGATACCAATAGGTTCCAGATTGTTTCAATGCAAACTTGTATTGAAAGGTTTCCCCTGGACGGATAGGTGGTGTGGTCAAATACGGTACGCCATCGTGGAAATTAGGTAATATCATCCCGTGCCAATGGACAGATGTTTCCACATCCATTTTATTGGTAACGTTGATAATGGCAAACTCGCCTTCGTTGAACTCGAGATTGGGACCAGGTATGCCACCATTAATGGTCATTGCCTGTACATCCTTGCCCGTAAAGTTTACGGTTTTATAATCTATAGTAAGGTCATAAATCCGTTCTGGCCAGTTGTCAACATTTTCTTCAGTTTCATTCGCTACCAATTGGGCTTTTGCACCAAAAGTGATAAGCATTGTTAGAAGTAATGTGATTTTATATTTCATAGTTCTTAATTTTATTTGGATAAAATTACTGCTGTAAATCAACAGCTTGTGTCATAATTATGGTTGTTATCTATACAATTTTGTCCAATGAATTCCTAAAGTTTTTCTGTTGTGATTTATACTCGGTCAGGCTCATACCCGTTTCGCTTTTAAACTGGCCACTCAAATGGTTGATATGGCTATAATCCAGCAGCTGTGCCATTTCTGTAAAGTTGAGTTCCTTGGCCTGTACCAGTTCCTTTACCTTTTCTATTTTCAATTTGATGAAGTACTTCTCAATGGTAATGCCTTCGGTAATTGAAAAGACCTTACTGATTTTAGAATACTCGTGACCCAATGCATCGGCTAAGTGAGCGGATAATTTCTTATCGAGTTCCAAAGGCAATTTTTGTAATGCTTTAATCAGTTCTACCTTAACCTGCTCTGTGAGTTTTTCTTCGGTACTGCCAATTAGGGAAAATCCATTACTTTCAAGTAAAGTTTTCAATTTTTCGATTTCATCATCGCTCTCGATGTTTAGGCGCAAACGACCCAATTCGATTTGTAACAATTCGATAGTTTGTTTATCCAGTACATCCCTTAAAACCTTGATGCATCTATCACATACCATATTCTTTATGTAAAAATCCTTGACCATAATTAGTTGATTAAATAGTTAATAATGGCCGATTGTACATAGTACATTTGCACCGAATCGATTTGATTCATTTGAAACTTCAACTGCAACTCTTGAATATCCAACACATCGTTAAAATCGATAGTGCCAGTTTCATAGTTCTTAACCAGAATTTCTTCGGCATCTTGCGCTTGCTTCAGGTTGCGGTCTTGGGTGCTATAAGCGATGCGTGCTTGGTTGCGTTGTGATTGTGCTTTCGCGAAAGCGGATTCCAGCACATTCAATCGCTGTTCCCGTTGGGTTTCTATTTCTTGCTGTCGCAGTTCGTTTTGCTTTGAAATGGATTTGTAACGGTTGTTGAAAATGGGGATTGATAATGAGACCATTGGCATCACGATATCCTTGCCGTTATCGCTAAAGGTCATATCGGGACGTTCGGAAACGGGTACATAATCCAATCCAAAACCGATGTTCGGCGCACTTTCCTTTTGGTTCAGCAGTTCCGATTGCTCGATGGACTCGTATAGTCTATCGTATTTGAGCAGTTCCGGATTGAGTGCCAAGCCTTCTTGTCTATATATCGGGTCTTCCGTCGGGATGGTCATTTCTTGAACAACTTCCACGGCGATACTTTCCTTTCGGTTCAAAAGATTGTTGAAGCTGGCCTGTTCCGCCAAATACTCTTCCTGCAGGACCTCTTTTTGTTGTTGCAGTTCGTTCTGCCGAATCTGCAATCGTAGAACATCGACCGCAGAGGCCTTCCCAACTTCAACCGATGTCAATGCCAACCGTTCGTAGGTTTGTAGCAGTTGGATGTTTTCGTTCAATATATCCTGTTTCGCCTTGATGGAATACAGTTGATAGTAGGATTGGGCGATCGAAAGTGCCAATTTTCGTTTGGCAATGGCGATTTCTACAAACTCGGTTTCTGCCATTGAACTCGCATAGTTTTCCCTTGCCGTTATCGTTCCGAACCAAGGCAACATCTGCGAAATTGAAAATCGTGCACGTTGCGCACCCGTTCGGGTTTCGGGCTCGCTTACAAAGTATCCTGCGCTTACCACAGTATTAGGTAGCGTATTGACTTCGTTGACCTTTTCCTGTGCGATGTTGTATCGAAGTTCGTATGCTTGGATAACGGGATTGTTCGCTTCCGCTTCCTGAATGTAGGATTGCAGTTCCTGTGCTTTTGCGAAAGCGGAAACAAGCAATAATCCGATGATGATTTTTACATTTTTCATTTGCTCGCTCGTTTAAGTTGGTATTCTTCCCGCCAGCTGTACAATACGGGCAACAGGAAATATGAGGTTACATCAATAAGCATCCCGCCCACAATGGGGATGGCCATAGGAATCATTATGTCGCTTCCTTTTCCTGTGGATGTGAGTACGGGCAACAAGGCAAGAACAGTCGTTACGGTCGTCATCAAACAGGGACGGATACGCTTGCCGGCCGCTTCAAGGGTAGCTTGACGAATGCCTGGTTTGTCATTCGGTTTTTCCTTCTCAAAACTCTGGTCGAGATAGGTCGCCATCACCACACCGTCATCCGTAGCGATTCCGAAAAGGGCAATAAACCCGACCCAAACCGCAATGCTCAGGTTGATGGTCTTGATATTAAACAGTTCACGTAGGTTTTCACCGAACAAACTGAAATTGAGAAACCAGTCCTGACCGTACAGCCAAATCATCACAAAGCCACCTGCAAAGGCTATGGCGATGCCCGTAAATACCATTAATGAGGTGGTGACCGATTTGAACTGAAAGTATAAAATGAGGAATATGATAATCAAGCACAACGGAACCACGATAGACAGGGTTTTCTCGGCTCGCAGCTGGTTTTCATAGGTTCCGGTGAACTTATAGCTAATGCCTTTGGGAACGGTCAGTTCACCATTTTCTATTTTGTCCTGAATCAAGGCCTGTGCGTTTTCCACCACATCCACTTCGGCAAAGCCGTCGAGCTTGTCAAACAGCACGTAGCCAATTAGAAAAGTGTCTTCGCTCTTAATAACTTGTGGACCTTGTTCGTAGCGTATATCTACCAATTCGCCCAGCGGTACAGGACTTCCTTTTTCAACGGGAACATAGATATTACGCAAGTCGTCTGGATTTGCCCGTAATTCTCTTGGATAGCGGACACGCACGGCGTAGCGTTCACGGCCTTCCACGGTTTGCGTTAGTGGCATACCGCCCACGGCCACTTGAAGGATTTCCTGCACGTCCATAATGGATATGCCATATCGAGCCAATTGGTCTCGCTTAATATCGATGAGCAAGTAGGGTTTGCCCACGATACGGTCTGCAAAGACAGCTTGTTCTTTAACGCCTTCGGCTTGTTTCAAGATGTCTTCCAGTTGCAGTCCAAAATTTTCTATGGACTTTAAATCCGGACCTTTTACCTTGATGCCCATAGGCGCACGCATTCCCGTTTGTAGCATTACCAAACGTGTTTCGATGGGTTGCAACTTGGGTGCAGATGTCACGCCTGGTAGTTTGGTTACTCGAACTATCTCGTTCCAAATATCATCTGGACTCTCGATGTCTGGTCGCCAATTTCGGTAGTACTCGCCATCTTCATCTTCAATCAAGTCTTCGCGTGTGGCAGTAGTTTTTAGCGATATTTCGTCATAGTTGGCATCTTCATCTATCTCGTTGTTCGGATTGATAATGAATTTGTCGTTCTTCAGTACAAACAGTCCGTCATCATTTACCCGATAGCGTTGCCGTTCCCCTGATGCGTTGCGCATATATTCGGACTTGTACTGAATCACGTTTTCGTACATCGAGAGTGGTGCCGGGTCGAGGGCGGATTCGGTGCGACCCGCCTTTCCGACCACAGTTTCGATTTCAGGGATAGTGGCCACGGCCATATCCAATTGTTGTAAAACCCTTTTGTTTTCCTCTACGCCAGAGTGCGGTAGCGAGGTAGGCATCAACAGGAACGAACCCTCGTTGAGCGCGGGCATAAATTCCTTGCCCGTGTTGCGCATAATGAAGAAACCGAGAACGAGCAATGTTGTGGGAATTATCAAGAACAGCAATCTGTTTTGCAAAGCCCATTTCAAGATGCTATCGTAGTACTTTCTGAGTAGCGAAAAGATGCCCAGGACGCCAAAACAGCTTACTGCTACAAAAATCAGGTTCATAATTAGCCTGCGGTCGAAGCCAAGCGGTCGCCAGTACTCGGCCAATAGGAAAACAACTGCGATGGTGGCAATAGTGGTATTTATAAGATTTTTTTGCTTCCGCGAAAGCGAAACACGTATCGATAAAATGGCCACCGCGCCAAAAGCAACGAGTACTAATCCTATCCAATACCCAAAAATCATGGCGGTAATTCCCAATAAAATTAAAAGCCCATTGATGGCATATTTGAGCCGTTCTCGCATTTCGGTTTTTCTAAAGAAAGTGGCTGCGAATGGCGGGATAAGAAATAGCGCAATAACCAGTGCTGCGGCCAGTGCCATTGTTTTGGTAAACGCCAACGGTCGGAAGAGTTTCCCTTCTGCACCTATCATCGTAAACACGGGCAGGAAACTGATAATCGTAGTCATTACCGCAGTAACGATAGCACCGGAAACTTCGGCAGTGGCATTGTACACGACTTCGTTTGTCGTATAAGGTTGACCGTTTTCGTTTACCCGTAAGTCTTCGTCTTCCAGATGTCGAATCATATTTTCGGCAAGGATGACCCCGACATCCACCATCGTACCAATGGCAATGGCGATACCCGAGAGTGCCACGATGTTCGCATCCACGTTAAAGAGCTTCATCGTAATGAAAACCATCAGGACGGCCACGGGCAATAACCCTGAAATTAATATGGATGCCCTTAAATTGAATACCATTATAATGATGACCAAAATGGTAATCAGGATTTCCAAGGTCAGGGCCTCGTTAAGCGTACCCAAGGTTTCCTGAATGAGTTCGGTCCGGTCATAAAAGGGAACGATGGTTACTTGCGAAGTTCGACCGTCTGCCAATTCCTTTGTGGGAAGTCCCGAGCTTACCTCGTCGATTTGGTCTTTGACGTTATTGATGACTTCCAGCGGATTGGCACCGTAGCGGGCTACCACCACACCGCCCACGACTTCGGCACCTTCCTTGTCCAAAATGCCTCGACGTGTCGCAGGCCCTAGGTGGACTTTACCAATGTCCTTAATTCTGATAGACGTGAAATTCTCGGAATTGACGACGGCATTTTCTATATCGGCAATGGATTTTACATAACCCAGACCGCGTACCAGGTATTCGGCCTTGTTCATTTCCAAGGTCTGCGCACCGATGTCTTGATTACTTTCCTTTACGGCTTTTACGATATCTGCTAGACCGATGTTGTACTGCCGCATCTTTTCAGGGTCAACGTCCACTTGGTATTCCTGTACATAGCCACCTATGGAAGCCACTTCGCTCACACCACTTGCAGAAGAGAGCGCATATTTTACGTAGTAATCCTGTATGCTGCGAAGTTCCTGCAAGTCCCAACCGCCCGTAACGTTCCCATCCTTGTCACGCCCTTCCAAGGTGTACCAGAAAATCTGTCCCAATCCCGTGGCATCCGGGCCCAAGGCGGGATTAACACCTTCAGGTAACAGACCGCTGGGTAACGAATTGAGCTTTTCGAGGATGCGGCTACGCGACCAGTAGAATTCGATTTCCTCTTCAAAAATGATGTAGATGCTCGAAAACCCGAACATCGAGGAACTACGTATGGTCTTGACGCCAGGTATTCCAAGAAGGGAAGTGGTAAGCGGGTAGGTAATCTGGTCCTCGATATCCTGCGGTGAACGCCCTTGCCATTTGGTGAAAACAATTTGTTGGTTTTCGCCTATGTCCGGTATGGCATCCACGGCCACAGGGTCATTGGGCAATATTCCGGTGTCCCAATTAAAGGGTGCGTTCACGATACCCCAACCCACAAAAAGGGCGAGCATCAGTACCGCAACGAGCTTATTTTCTATAAGGAATTTTATGCCTTTGTTCAGCATATAAAATGATAATTAGACAGTTATACAATGGTGGTTTGTTGCAATTCTGAAAATCGAATACAACAAAATGTGCCCTAAACGGAATTACCGCAGGGCTGGAAGGTTACTGTCTAAAAATCAAATTAAATAGGTCTCGTAAAGTATCTGAACGTCCCGTTCAATAAAGGGGGGCGAGTAATCCTTGAAGGGAACGATGTTTTCATCAAGTCCTTCAAAGAGATTGATATAGGTGTAGAAAAATGTGGCAACGAAAGTCTGTTGCTCGAATGTCAGTTTGTTGAATGAAGTTTTTAGGTCGTCTTGTCCTTCCTTGACAATCTGTTGGTCGGTACAACAAGATTTTTCGGTCATCGAAGGATTTTCACAGCTTTTGGCCGGCTGTGCTTTTTCCATCCCACAACCTTCGGCTTTTGTAAAAAGACTAAAATCGACCAGAGAGTCCCCACAATAGTGCATATCCACCGTATACGACATCGTAGTTAACATCACTACAAAAGCCATCAAAACGGATAATATTTTATGGAAAACCTTTTTCATCGATGCAAAATTACAAAATTTTAACAGTTTTTGTTGGGTTTAACGGAATTTTAATCAACTAGCCCCAACTCTTTTTCTGCAACCGCACCGCATTAAAAATTGCCAATAATGCTACCCCAACATCGGCAAAGACCGCTTCCCACATTGTGGCAAGTCCACCTGCGCCCAGAATAAGCACGATAATTTTTACCCCGAATGCCAAACCGATATTCTGCCAAACAATTTTTCGGGTAGAACGACCGATTTTAACCGCCGTGGCAATCTTGCTTGGTTGGTCGGTCTGTATGATGACATCTGCGGTTTCGATGGCCACATCGCTTCCCAAACCGCCCATTGCGATACCCACATTGCTTGCAGCGAGTACGGGCGCATCATTGATGCCATCACCCATAAAGGCAACTGTGGTGTCAGGTTTTTTTTTCAGTTCTTCAACCTCGGTCAGTTTATCTTCCGGTAGTAGACCTCCTTTTGCCCAATCGATATTCAATTCTTTGGAAACCTTTTGGGTAATGGAATCCTTGTCGCCCGAGAGCATTATGATTTTAGAGATACCCGCCTCTCGTATCTGTTTGATGGCTTGGTGGGCATCTTCCTTCAGTTCATCGGCAATCGTCACATATCCGGCAAATTTTTTATCGATGGCTACCATTACTATGGATTCGACTATGGTATCGGTTTCAGAGGGAACTTCGATGCCGTTGGAAACCATCAAAGCCTTATTGCCGACCAATACTTGCTTTCCGTTGACCGTACCTTTCAGTCCTTTTCCTGCCACTTCGGAAACTTCGGTCGCTTCAAAATCGGCACCATCGGCCTTATATTCCAGAATTGCCTTTGCAATGGGATGGGTGGATTGTTCTTCCATCGCCATCAGATATTGCATAAATTCCGCTTCTGCAAAAGCGGATTTGTTGACCACTTCCTTAATCTTGAAAACCCCTTTTGTGACGGTACCCGTCTTGTCCATTACCACGGTATTCACCTTGGTCATCGCATCGAGAAAGGATGCACCCTTGAACAAAATCCCGTTGCGAGAAGCCGCACCAAGGCCACCGAAATAGCCCAAGGGAATGGATATGACCAAGGCACAGGGACAGGAAATCACCAAGAATATCAGGGCACGATAAACCCAATCGCGAAATACGTAATCATCCACGAAGAAATAGGGCAAAAATGTCAGTCCGATGGCAAGGAAAACCACAATGGGCGTATAAATCCTGGCAAATTTTCTGATAAACAGTTCCGTCTTTGATTTTCGGGCGGTGGCATTCTGCACCATATCCAGAATCCGGGCGATGGAACTGTCCTTAAATTCCTTGGTAGTTTTTACTTCAATGACCCCATCCAAATTGATGCTTCCCGCATAGACTTTTTCGCTCTTGGCGATGGTATCGGGTTTGCTTTCACCGGTAATGGCAGCCGTGTTCAGCGATGCTTTTTCTGAAAGTAAAATGCCGTCCAAAGGAATTTTTTCGCCTACGCGAACCTGAATTCTTTCACCAATCTCAACTGTTTCGGGATTGACCGAAACGAAATCCCCATTTCGGAAAACCAAAGCCTCATCAGGTCGAGCATCCAAAAGTGCCTTTATATTTCCCTTCGCCCGATTTACCGCTGCGTTCTGGAACAGTTCGCCCACGGCATAAAATAGCATTACGGCCACACCTTCGGGATATTCGCCTATGGCAAATGCCACCAAGGTAGCAATGGACATCAGAAAAAATTCCGTAAAAAAATCACCGTTCCTGATACTGTTCCAGCCCTCTTTAATGACCGGAAACCCTACGGGAATGTAAGCTACGGTATACCAAATAATCCGAAGCCATCCCTTGAAGAATGGAAACGTATCAAAATAATCAACGGCAATACCAATAATCAGCATAACAAAGCTGAAAATAGCGGGTAGGTAGGTCTTAAAATTGGATGCTTCTTCGTGACTACTATGGTTGTGTCCATCATTGTGACTGTGCTCACCTTGATGTTCTTTCGGGTCTAAATCCCGTAAGTTTACTTTTTTCTTTTTCATTACATTTTTCGGTATTTCTTTAAAATTTTGGCTAAGTCTTCGGGCATTTCCATTCTTTTCAAAGGCGGTACGTTACTACCACCCGTATTGCCAATAGGTACGTGGTCAATAAATGATTTCCAGCCACCAACCAAAAGACGCAACACCTGACCCAGAACTTCTTTTGTGTTTCGCTGGCGGAACCCGAATTTTAACATTAGCCAATGGGTATAGGTATGCTCTAACGGGTAAGATTGGCCGAGAATATGGGAACGTTCAAGATGGTGCCAAGCTTGGGGCAGATTCCCACTTTGCAAAGAAGAACGATATAGGCTCACTTCATCTAAATAAAGTGCTCTAAGGCCTATTGGTATGGTGGTATTAAATTTCATAATTTATAATTCATTTTTAAAGTGCAAGGTATGTATCTGACCTATGCAACGGAAGTGCATTTATTGTCCGCTGCATTTGTCGCAAATGCCCTTCAGCACTAAATTGGCATCCTCTGCCACAAAGCCTTCCGGCAGGTTGATATGCGGAATCTTATGTTCGGTCAGGCAAACGGTCTCATCGCAATTGTTACAATGGAAATGCAGGTGCAAATCTTGTTCAAGTTCACAATTGCAGCCCGGTTCGCATAGCGCATATTTTTGTACGCCCGCGCCGTCATCAATCTGGTGTACCACGCCTTGTTTTTCAAAGGTTTTTAGGGTTCTGAAAAGGGTAGTTCGGTCCGCTTTCGCGAAAGCCATCTCAATATCGGTGAGCGAGGTTGCCACGTCCTTTTCCGCAAGGTATTTGTAGATAAGTATTCTCATCGCCGTGGGGCGAACGCCATTGTCATTCAGTTTTTTTTCTATTTCTTTCATTGTACTTGTAGTATTTAATGACTGTGTTCGGCTTCGCCCTTTTTTAGTTCCGCCATTAGATAATAAGCGTTGTTTATGGCGTACTGCGTATTTGGTTCTTGTTCGCCCAAAAAATCAATGGCAATCCAATCGCCATCGTGGGTGCCTTTGGTGACTTCAATGGGTTTGAATGACCAATCATCACCTTCTTTTTCTGCTGAGAACACAAAAAACCGTTCGCTATCCGCGGCTATGGCAGCTTCGGGCATCGCCTTAGTTTGTGTATTTTCCGTTTGGATGCACCCCTGAATGTACATCCCGGGAATCAGGTTGCCTTCCTTGTTCTCAATTTCGGCGTGTACGTGAATCGCCTTCGGGTTTTGTTCAAAGGTCTTTCCTACGGAATAGATTTCGGCAGTCAGTTCCTTTTCGGGAATTGACTGTACATTGAAAACCACTTTTTGGCCTTCCTTAACCTTATGGACATCCTTTTCAAAAACCATCAGGTCTGCGTGTACGTGATGGGTGTCCACAATTTCCATTAGGTCGGTCTGCGGATCCACGTACTGGCCGGTTTTTATGGCTACTTTTTCCACAAACCCTTCGATGGGACTTCTAAGTGCCACCCGCTGATATATAGTACCGTTCCGCACACCGGATGCACTAATGCTCAATTGTTGCAGTTGTGCTTCAAGGCCATTGACCTTACTTCGGGATGCCTGATATTCGGCTTCCGCTTTTTGAAAGTTGGCACCGCTGCCCACGCCTTCATCATACAATGTTTTTTGCCGTTCATATTCTTTCTTGAGAAACTGGCTATTGCTGAACGCATCGAGATAATCGGTCTGTTTTTCGATGATATTGGGGTGTGACAAATAGGCGACGGTCTGCCCCTTGCTGACCTTATCGCCCTCAATGACCTCGATGGAAACCACGTTGGCACCCACTACTGTTGTGACAGTAGCCTCGTTCTGTGGCGGGACTTCCAACTGCCCGTTGGCTTCTACGTACCCGCTCATATTCCGCATTTTCAGGGTATCTATTTCCATTTGCAGGGCATCGAACTGTTTGGCCGTAAGCATTACTTCCTCGGCTTCGCCCTCGGAATGTTCGTTTTCCGTTTCCACATTGGCTTTGTTGTTCTCTGCGGATTCTTTTTTGGATTCGCCACAAGCGGTCAACGCCAAAAGCATCGCCAACAAACCAATAACTGTGTATTTTGATAAATTCTTCATTTTATTGCTTGAAATATTGTAGTTCGAAAACTGATTTAAGATAATTGTCGAGTGTTTCCAGCGCATCCATTTCCGTCTGTATTGCATCTCTTATAATTTGGGTGAATGCGGCATAATCCACGGCACCTTCCTTATACGCTAACAATGCGCCCTGTCGCTGTTCCTCGGCAAGTGGTAAGGCCTTGTCCTTATAGAATTGCCACGATGCTTCCCATTTTAGATAGGCTTGCAACGCTTGTTGGTATTCTGATTGCAATTGCCGTTTTACAAAGGCTGCATTGGTCTCGGCAATTTCGCTTTGGATTTTGGCTGCCTTGGCCTGACTGCGTTCCGTACCGGTAAATAATGGAAGGGATATTCCTGCCTGGTAGGTATAGAACCCGCTACTGCCGTTCACCCGTTGCAGTCCGCCTTGAAGGTTGAGATTGGGCAACAAATCGGAACGTTCAGCTTGGTAGCTGGCTTGGGCTTCCTCAATCCGCTTTTGCGAAAGTTCCAGTTCTGGATGGGTTTCTATTCTTTCAGGTAAGCCCAATATGGCTACTTCGCTTTCATCCAACCTATCGGGAACGGTATAGAACGTGTCGGAAACCAACCAAAGATTGAGCTTCTGAAGGGCAATGGCGTAATCACTTTCGGCCTGTTGCAGTTTATTGGTGATTTGCAACGCCTGATTGGTTGCCGATGAATATTCCAAACGTGAAATAGCTTCAACTTTATAGTTTAGTTCAATGGCTTTTTCAAATTGAGAATAGATGGAATCCAGTTCACGGTAGAGTTCAAATTTCTGCCGTTGCTGATAGGCCTCTGACCACGCCTTTTTCACTTCCTGTTCCACTTGAAGTGCGGATAGGTCAAATGCAGTTTCCGCCAAGGCGATACGCTGTTTTTGCAACCGCTTCTTTGCACCGATACCGAATAGATTGATGTTCTGTTGGCCTACGCCTACTATGGTATAGATGCCCTGGCCATCCGAAACTTCCTCACCGCCCGTGAACACTTGGGTATTCCCTAAATCATAGGCCGTGCCCTTTAAAGCGTTTTGCTTTTGGATTTCCAACTGTTTGGTTTTCAAGAGTGGATAGTTTTCCTTGGAAATTTCAACCGCCTGTTCCAACGTAACAACGGGTAGCATATCGTTATTTTGAACTTGCTGCGCTTCTACTTCTGCGAAAGCAAAAAAGAAACAAACCACCGCAGAAGCGGTTACGATTTTTGAATTGACCTTTACCTTACGTCCCGAACGTTTTTCTACCCATTGATAGAAAATGGGAAGAATAAAAAGGGTCAGCAATGTGGATGTAATCAATCCACCAATAACGACTGTCGCCAATGGTCGCTGAACTTCCGCCCCCGCGGATGCGGAAATCGCCATTGGTAGAAACCCAAGGATATCGGTAAAAGCCGTGAGCATTATGGGGCGCACCCGTCGTTTAGTGCCCTCGATGATACGTTCTTTCAAATCGGTGACACCTTCCTCTTTCAGTTCGTTGAGCCCACTTATCATTACCAATCCGTTCAGTACGGCAACCCCAAAAAGCACAATGAAACCGACCCCTGCGGAAATACTAAACGGCATATCCCTGAGCCAGAGAGCGAACACACCGCCTATGGTGGCCATAGGGATGGCCAGATAAATCATCAGGGTCTGCGGAAAGGACTTAAGTGCGAAATAAATCAGGATGAAAATGAGCAACAAGGCTATGGGGACAACGGTCTGTAACCTATTGCTGGCCCGTTCCAGATTTTCAAAGGCACCACCGTAGCGTATGTAGTAGCCTGCGGGCAACTCAAACTGCGCATCCAGTCTTGCCTGAATGTCCTCGACAACCGACTTTACGTCCCTGTCACGGATGTTGATGCCCACATACGTTCTACGGTTGGTGTTGTCCCGGCTTATCTGCATCGGTCCGGGTTCATAGCTTACTTCGGCGATTTCCCGTAAGGGTATCTGGGAACCGTTGGGCAGATTGATGAAGAGGTTTTGAACATCCTCGATATCCTGGCGGTTTTCCTTTTGCAATCTAACTACCAAATCGAATCGCTTTTCGCCCTCGAAAATCACACCTGCCTTACCGCCCGCAAATGCGGCCTGCACCACATTGTTAAGTTGGTCGATTTCCAGGCCGTACTGTGCCACTTTGTTTCGGTTGTAATCAATGGTAATTTGCGGCAGTCCATCGGTGGCCTCGACTTTCATATCGGCAACACCGGGAACCATCGCAATGATTTTGCCCATTTCTTCGGCCTTACTTGCCAGCACATCCAAATCCTCACCGAACAGCTTGATAGCAACGTCTTCACGAACGCCTGTAAGTAGTTCATTAAAGCGCATTTCGATGGGTTGGGTAAACTCAAAATTGACACCGGGAACGATGCTAATGGCATCTTTCATCTTTTTGACCAGTTCATCTTTACTTTCCGCAGAGACCCATTCATCGGTTGGCTTTAGGATGACAAAAACATCGGCAATATCCATCGGCATAGGGTCGGTCGGAACATCGGCCACACCGATACGGCTAAGGACGGTTTCCACCTCGGGAAATTCCGCCTTGACGATGCGTTCTATCTTGGTGGTGGTCTCAATGGTTTCCGAGAGTGAACTTCCGGGTTTCAAAATGGCGTGAAAGGCGATGTCGCCCTCGTCCAATTGTGGAATGAACTCACCGCCCATTCTGGTAAAGACAAATATGGTCACCGCAAAAAGGGCAAGTGCAATACCCACGACTATTTTTCCCTTTGAAAGTGCCTTCGTAAGCAAGGGTTCGTATTTTCTTTCTATCCAATGCACGAACCTATCGCCATAAGACTTCTTCTCGGTTTTCGGTGATCGTAGGAACAGGGCGGATACCATCGGCACATAGGTCAGGCAGAGCAGCATCGCACCAATCATTGCAAAGATGAACGTGTGTGCCATTGGCTGGAACATCTTGCCCTCGACGCCTTCCAACGCCAATATGGGAAGGAATACTATAAGGATGATAAGTTGACCGAAAAATGCTGCATTCATCATTTTTTTGGAAGCCTTGGCAGCAATATCATCCCGTTTTTCCGAACTGACCGTATTCTTTTTAGCCACGTAAGAATACATTAGGAACACCGTGGCTTCCACAATGATTACCGCACCGTCCACGATGATACCGAAATCGATGGCCCCCAAGCTCATCAGGTTGGCCCAGACATCAAATACGTTCATCAATATAAAGGCAAACAGCAGCGATAAGGGAATGGTCGAGGCCACAATCAGTCCACCACGCCAGTTCCCTAAAAGCAGTACCAGCACGAAGATGACGATAAGGCCGCCTTCCAATAGGTTTGTGGTCACCGTTCCCGTGGTTTCGGCAATCAGTTCGCTGCGGTCGAGGAACGGTTTGATGACCACGCCTTTAGGCAATGATTGCTGAATCTGTTCCATTCGCTGGGTCACGTTTTCGATGACCTCGTTGGAATTTGCCCCTTTCAGCATCAGAATCATCCCACCAACGGCCTCGCCCTTACCATCTTTGGTCAATGCACCATAGCGCACCGCACTTCCGATACGTACAGTTCCCACATCCTTGATTTTAATGGGAATACCCTCAACGGTCTTGACGACCATATTTTCAATATCCGAAACACTTCTGGCGAGACCCTCGCCACGGATAAAATTGGCCTGATGGTTACGCTCGATATAGGCACCACCCGTATTCTGGTTGTTGCTTTCAAGGGTCTGGAAGACGTCTGAAATGGTAATGCCAATGGCGCGCAACTCGTCTGGGTCGACGGCCACTTCGTATTGTTTTTTGTTCCCACCAAATGCATTCACTTCCACAACACCGGGAACCATCGCCATTTGCCTGCGGACAATCCAATCCTGAATTGTTCGCAGTTCGGTAGCCGAGTAGTCGTCTTGGTATCCTTCTTCAACTTCAAGCGTGTACTGGTAGATTTCGCCCAACCCCGTTGAGATTGGCCCGATGGACGGTTGGCCAAAACCTTCGGGAATCTGTTCGCGTACTTCGGTCAGTTTTTCGGAAACGAGCTGTCGAGGTAGGTAGGTTCCCATATCATCATCGAAAACAACCGTTACCACGGAAAGTCCGAAACGAGATACCGAGCGGATTTCCTTAACGTCCGGTAAGTTGCTCATCGCCACTTCCACGGGATAGGTCACGAACTGCTCTATATCCTCTGTACCCAAATTGGGCGATTGCGTGATGACCTGTACCTGATTATTCGTAATATCCGGCACAGCATCAATGGGAACCTGGGTCATACTGTAGATACCGGCACCGATAAGTGTCAAGGTGAGCAGACCGATAATAAATTTGTTATTGATTGAAAAATCAATGATTCTGTTAATCATAAAAGAATGGTATTAATTCAGTTGAAATATTGAGGTGCATTCACGAGCAAGCGCAAACATACCTTTGAAGTTTTCAAAAGTTGAAAACTTCAAAACCGGATATAGCTATCCTGTAAAACTGAATTAAACCTGTGGGGGCTGAAAGAGAGAGAAAGTAATATCCTTACCTATACTGTCGAAGTGGGCAAAGTTATCCTGAGGAATGGTCGCTTGAAGCGGTTCGAAGTTAGCAATACCAAAGTGTATGGTGTGAACGTGACAGCAATGGCACTGGCAGAACGGTGAGCAAAGTTCACAATCATCCCCGTGGTCACCGTCAAAATCAACTACCGAGACGGTTTGGGAATCGTCGGCAACATTCTCTGAATCGCTACAAGGCACTAAATTGAGCGCCAAGAAGTAAATCGATAGTATGATTGCCATAACTTTCACGATGCAAAGATAACAGAATTTCGGTGCAACGGGGTTGCAAAATAAAATAGACACCCGTTTAAAAATTCACGACACTTTCAAGTGCATTATCCGCATCTTTATGAATAAAGTTGGATTGATACTTGATTGTTGTAGTTATGGAAGAATGCCTATAAAGTTTCTGAAGCATTTTTATGGGAATCCTATCCTCTGAGATATGCCCAAAGCTATGCCTTGCTATGTGCATAGTCACTTTTTTGTTTATCCCGGCTTTTAAGGCAGCATCCTTTAGATATTTATTGAATTTCTTATTAGCTGTCTTGACTTTGGCATATACATCTTTCGGGTCTTTAAGGTTGGCTTTTTTCATTTCAGGGAACACAAAATCATCATCACTATTTCTTCCATTACGATAATGTTCTAAAATGTCGTTCGCCTTTTCAGGTATTCTAAGGGATAATAATTTGGAATTTTTATCCATTCGATAATGAAGCCGTCCATCATAAATATCATTCCAACGAATTTTAAGGACATCGGCTGTTCTTATCCCGGCAAAGTAAAAACTGAAAAGCCAGACATTTCTAGCGTGCTTCTCATTCTCACTAAGATTTTCAACACTTTCTAATGATACAATTTCTTCTTTCTTAAGGCCTACTTTCTCAGTTTCAGGAAATTTTATACGTATTTTATCAGAGCCAAAAGGATAGAGTTTTTTATCAACAATCCCCATCTTGATTGCTCTATTATAAATGGTTCTAATAACTACAAGGTTGTTCACGATTGACCTTTCGGAAATCTTTCTGGTTGCCATTAAATAACCTTTGAATTTTCTTAGAAATTGTTCATCAATTTCTTGAAAGGTCAGCTGCCTTGATTTCACAAAACTCAAAACCTGGTTTACACGAGCTTTATCCGCAGAATGGCGTGCTAGTTTTTTGTTGGTTTCCAGTTCATTTAAAAATTCATTAGCCACCTCAAAAAAGCTGGTAGATTTGGACGAGCTATATAGCTTATTTTTAATCTGATTGGCAGTAATGTCTTTTTTTTCGGATTGTAGTTCCAATAACTTTTTACTGGCTTCGCTGAGCTTTGTGCTCAGTAAATTATTAAGCCTTGCAGCGTTTGGATGTGATTTCTTAACACGAATATTTTTTTCATCCCAATCTTTTATGTCAATATAGTGGCCGATGTAGTGATAATTGGAACTACGATTTTTTGTGATTCGAATAGCCAAAGGATAAAGACCTTCCTTATTTGGTTTTTTTCTTAGAACGATTTTTACATTTGAAGCCATATCCAGTGATTAATTTAGAATATAAAAATAATCAATTTTGGTACAACATAGGTACAACAAATTTTGATTTTAAAGCATATCAGATGATTTCAGAAAATATTAAAATACTTATAAACAGTTGATTATAAGATAAATTATTAAGAATTGACTAAAAATACACTGGATTCAAAATCCAGTGTCTTCGGACGTGTGGGTTCGATTCCCACCCAAGGTACAATTATAGACCCCGACAATCATAAATTGTCGGGGTCTTGTTGTTTTATTGCCTGCTTTAATTTGTCACTACATTCAAATGTTATGCAGTCAATAGCTATTTTTCATACTTTTGGATTATGAAAGTCTTGGCGGTCATCTTGTCCTTATTGATTGTGGTCCTGTCATCATTTCCATGTTGCCAGGACGATGATTTGTGCCCCGACTCCACATCTTTGGCCCACACGAAAGAGCATTGTGCGCACGATGATGTTCCACACGATGATGATTCTCATAAAAATCAATCACCTTGTTCCCCATTTTATAATTGTGGTCGATGTTCAGCATTTACTATAAGTTTAAGTTCAATTGATTTTTTGGCATACGAGCCGGAACCTGAGATTTTGCCAGTTCCGTATACTGAATCGTTTTCTAAAGAATTTTACTTTCTAGACTTTAAACCTCCCCGGATTTTTTGAAATATCAATAATTGTTAGTTCACAACTTTCTTGGTAATTCCTGTTAGACCAAGAACACAATCATTTCAAAAAATCAAATTAAATGAGATTTAAAATATTAATGGTACTGTCCCTGTTCGGGATGGTGTCCGCGTTTGCACAAAACATATTGGATGTGTCAGTTAAAGATTCCCATAGCAATGAACCCCTGATCGGTGTTACGGCCATTCTGGAATCCCTGGAAATAGGAGCAATTTCCGATGAGAATGGGAACATTCAAATAGAAAATATTCCTAATGGCACCTTTATATTACAGTTAAGCTATATAGGATATGCACCTATTAAAAAATCATTGACATTCCCATTGGATCCAGAATCACAGGGACAAATATTTGCCATGGTGCCACAAACGGAAGAAATGGAAGAGGTTACCCTGGTATCCACTAGGAGCACCCGAACCATTGAGGATATCCCGACGAGGGTGGAAGTAATTGCAGGGGAGGAGCTCTCCGAAAAAGGAAATATGAAACCGGGGGATATCCGTATGCTTTTAAATGAAAGTACCGGAATACGTACACAACAGACCTCGGCAACAAGTTATAATTCCAGTATCCGAATCCAGGGTTTGGATGGCAAGTACACGCAACTGCTACGGGATGGATTTCCATTGTACTCTGGATTTGCCAGTGGCCTAAGCCTAATGCAAATTGCTCCCTTGGATCTTAAACAAGTGGAGGTAATTAAGGGGTCCAGCTCCACTTTGTACGGTGGAGGCGCTATTGCTGGCTTGGTCAACCTTATTTCCAAAACCCCCGAAGACGCTCCTGAGCTTAGTTTTATGGCCAATGCTACTTCGGCACTCGGTTTGGATCTGAGCGGTTTTTATTCCCAAAAGTTTGATAAGGTCGGCACCACCGTGTTCGCTTCCTATAATTTAGGAACACCCTATGATCCAGCAGATATTGGATTAACAGCCATTCCAGAGTTTGATAGGGTCACCCTAAACCCAAAATTATATTGGTATTTGGATGAGAAGACCGAATTGATGTTGGGTGTGAATGCCATTTGGGAAGATCGTCTTGGCGGTAATATGGATTATGTCAAGGGTGACGAAGTGGTCGATCCTTATTTTGAATCGAACGAAACCGAAAGGCTCTCCACCCAGCTGGGGTTCAAACATTCTTTTAATGAACAAAACCGTTTAGAGCTCAAAAACAGTTTTAGTTTTTATGATAGAGCCATCCAGGTGCCGGATTTTACTTTTTCTGGTTATCAACGCTCATCTTTTAGTGAACTTAACTATGCCAACAATTCAGAAAGTGGATTGGAATGGGTGTTTGGGGCAAATCTTTGGACGGAATATTTTAATGATACCCGTGGCGATGAGTCCCAAGCTTTGGATCAATCCTACCAGATACTTGGATTGTTTGCCCAAAATGTATGGCCCATTGATGAAACTTTGTCCTTGGAAACCGGTTTTCGCGCGGATTTCCATTCTGATTATGGCGCAATGGCCCTGCCCAGATTATCCGTACTCTTTGAACCCAGCCAATCCCTCACCTTTAGATTGGGGGGCGGAATGGGCTACAAAACGCCCACTGTGTTTACCGAAGATGCCGAACGGGTACAGTTTAGGAATGTATTGCCCATTGATGTGGACCAGACCGATCTTGAAAGGTCCATCGGGGGTAATTTTGATGTAAACTATAAATGGACACCTTTTCCCGGTGTGGTTATGACCCTGAACACTTTGCTTTTTTATACCAAAATTTATGACCCTATGGTATTGGAATTAACCGATAGTGGATACTATACTTTTTTACAACCAGATGGCTATGTGGATACCCGTGGGGCAGAGGTGAACTTGAAAGTGAAGCATGGGGATTTTAAATTGTTCACCGGATATACCCATGCCAATGTAAAACAACATCAAAATGGTACTGTAACCGATTTTCCATTGGTGGCCAAACATCGT
Organism: Flagellimonas sp. ABD4_174; assembly: GCF_056160185.1. Lineage (NCBI taxonomy): Bacteria > Pseudomonadati > Bacteroidota > Flavobacteriia > Flavobacteriales > Flavobacteriaceae > Flagellimonas > Flagellimonas sp. ABD4_174. The sequence goes on along the minus strand of NZ_JBSWWP010000001.1, from coordinate 27,184 downwards.
CTAAACAATGTATTGATGTATGAAAAAGAAGAGAAATTTTGGGTGGGATTGGAAGCCTATTATTATAGCCCCCAAAAGTTGAGCACAGGAGAAACGGGGCAATCCTATTGGATAATGGGACTCATGAGTGAAAAGAAGTTTGGTGATAAATTTTCAATCTTTCTGAATTTTGAGAACTTTTTGGATACTCGCCAAACACGATTTGACCAAATATATACGGGAAGCCTCAATGACCCACAGTTTACTGATATTTATGCGCCAGTAGATGGGTTTGTAGTAAATGGTGGAGTGAAAATCAAGCTTTAGCCAAAACCCGATTTAATGGAATGAAGCTGCCTAAAAAGTCGATTTACGCCAAACTGAACTTGATTGAGTGTCTCATCATAATTTGCGAATCAGCATAATGGGACATCGAATTGAATTTAGAATGATGTATTTCCGAACATTTTAGTCAGCTTCATTTTTTGTGTCAAATATTGATATTAAGGTACACGGAAAACCTGTTTTTAACCTCTACCTTTCCATTGTTCAGGTCCTGTGCAATGGGCAACATGGTATAAACGCCCAGTGCGTATTGTTTAAAATTCACTTCGACGCCCAATTTGCCAAAAAAAGCATTTCCCCCCGTATCTGCTACCTCTAAACCATATGCTTCGTTTTTATCAAAATATTCGCCGCCAACACCAAGCTGGGGGGTTAACGCAAAATTAGTCCCAAAATAATAGGTTTTGTAGGTGTTGAGAGCGTAATTAAACTGATTTCCAAAACGATATTCTTTATCGTTTTTCGACTTAATGGTGTAATTGGCCATCACGGACAAGCCCCAATTTCTATGGGAGATACCATAATTGGCGGCCAACAAATAATCCCAGCTGCCAGTTCCCAATTGAAAACTGGGGTTGACACTGCCTTCAAGGTTTGCTTCATCAAACTTGCCTGTGGGCATTTTAACACCACCTCCCAATTGCAAAGTATGTCGGGGTTTGATTGAGATAATGCTATCCGGGGTTTGTTTCAGTATTTGATAGAACCCAAGAATGGTAGCATCGCCAATTCCGTTGATGCTTTGTTCCGTATAATCTGCAAATTCCCTGGAATGGAACTGATAGGGGAGTACGGCATTGATGATAAAACGCTCTCCAAGTGGAATCTGTGTCCATAATTGTAGGGTATTGAAGTGCTCATCAATCCACGGCGAATTGGCAAAAATACCATCACGGGACTGATAACGCTGGGCTATATACCTGAGCCCTATGAAATTGTTGTTCAATCCGGTGCCAAAACCCATGCTTCCGCCATTTCCGCTACAGCCGCAAGTATCGCAAAATTCATCGAACATCATTAGGGTTGCCGATGTGGTTTTGGTACATGGATTTACGAGTGTTTTATTGGATGTCCCGGTATGGATTCCTAAAATCAATAAAAAAAGTAGTGTTATGTAAATTTTCATAAGGTTAGTATTCGGCGAATCTTTCGTCATTAATAAATTCTTGATCGGTAAGGGTATTTAAAAAGGCGATCAGGGCTAGTTTTTCTGTTTCGACCAGAGAAATTCCCAGACCTTCATCTGTTTTTAACAAGGGGTCCAGCGTGGGTGAGTCCTGTACCCCATTTTGATAGAAGTTCAGTACGGACTCCAAGCTTCCAAATCTACCATCGTGCATGTATGGGGCGGTCAGGGCCACATTCCTTAAACTGGGCACCTTGAACTTGTAATTGTCATCCGAACTGCCACTTACCAAAGCCCTTCCCAAATCATTGATATTTGGATTAGGGGGCAAGCCATTGTTCCTAAAACTTCCATCGGAAAACAGGTCGGAGGTGTGGCAGCTAGCGCATTTTTCTTTGAAAATAGACATACCGTGAAGTTCTTGGTCGGTCAAAGTAACCCCATCTTCGTTCCGTACATATTTGTCGTATTTGGAGTTATAAGAAACCATCATCACCATAAACTGTGCAATGGCTTTCAAAAAGTTCTCGTGGCTTACACCGCCTTCTTCAAAAGCGGCATTGAATGCATTTTGGTAATCGCCATCTTTCTGTAATTTTTGAAGAATTCCTGTCATGGTTTCTCCCATTTCCACCTCGTTTGTAATCGGGATTATGGGAAAAAGATCCAAGTGATTGGTGGCTCCGTCCCAAGCGAATTCCGAAAAGAAAGCCATGTTGGCAATCGAGGGAGTGTTTCGGGTTCCTTCTAAATCGTTTATGCCATGGCTAAATTGATGACCATGGTGCGTGAACGAAAATTTTTGTTCATGACAAAAACCACAGGATATAAAACCGTTTGCTGATAATTTGCCATCATAAAACAGTTTTTTTCCCAATTCAAAACCGAATTTGGTAGGAGGATTGGCTTCTGCATTATAGATCATTGGCGGAAAGTTTGAAGGTATGGTAACGGACAAGAGTTCGTTGTCACCAATACTCTGGTACTCCTCATCGTTTTGGCTGCAGGCAGATAACATCATTAGCAGGATTGCCCATATTAGATGTTTCATAGGTATAAAATCTAGTGTGAGCTTCCGTCTCCGTTGTGTACGTGATCCACAGTGAACATATTTGATGTGTTTGTGGCGATTAGGGGTGATTTTTCCTCGCTGACCATAATTACCGCTTGTTCGGTAAGCGATATTTTATGTTGTCCATCCAGTATATTGCCGGCATTGGCCACAATATGGATTATCGGGGTCATATCATCACTGACCAAGGCATCTGTTCCAAGGCTTAGCGTGGTTTCTTTGTAATTGTCCAAGCTGGAACCGTGACTTCCCATATGAATCTTAAAATTGGTGTCATCGGTAACCGTGGCCGAGGTAAACGTTCCCTCAAAATTCAGGAACTTGTAGCCAGCTTGCCAGGACCACATCATGTTATTGTTTTCAGCTTCGGTAAGGAGGTCTCCCTGTCCTTCGGCTCCCAAGAGATACTTTTCCTGGTCCACACCAATTCCAAACGTTATTGAAGTGTACTTGCCGGCAGGAACATCGTAAAGAACTACTTCTGTTTTTCCGGTTTCTTCGCTTGTTATAAAAAAGCCCGTATCCTTAGGATAGGTGAATATATTGCCATCTTCATCGGTCAGCCTAAAATTCCCGACAATGTAGTTCAGGCGTTCTATGGTCAAGGTCTCATTCTGGGAATTGGTGTAGGAAGACCCTAAAATAAGGTCGTCCGCGGATACGCTGTTGTCAAATTCAATTTTTACCATTCCGGTGCCGCTCAGTTGTGTGGAATCGTCATCGCTGCTACATGATGCCAATAAAATGGATAAAAATAATACGGTTGATAATTTATAAATTGATTTCATCTGTAATTCAAATAGTTATGAGTTGGGAATCCTCTGCTTAAAAGCCTCCCGGATTAAAAATGTTACATACATGTGCCAAGGGCACAATACTTAAAAGTATAGGCACAGTTGCTTTTTTCCCTTTAGGGAAATAGCACAACTATAAAAAAGGTCGGTGTTAACAAATGATGGGCGGGCGAAAAACCGAAGCTGTAAATTGGCGCGGTTTGCTCGAGGTAAATTCCGGTAACTGGTCGTTTTCCAAAGTTTGCGGAGTAAAATCGCAAAAAAGAATATCCACAAAGCCAATGGGATACTCTTTCATGTTAATAGAGGGTAGATTTTGCTTTTTTTCGTCTTGTTCTTCTTGCAACATTTTGGACAGATAGCACTTACCGTTACAGTTGAGCATTGGTTTGTCCTTGTTCACGCACAAATACTCGGCAATGTAGTCTTGGTTGACCACATACTCAAAAACAGGAAGTACGGGCCTTAACATGGCCATTACATACAAAAGTGTGAACAATATGGGAAGACTCCGCTGTTTCAAGAAAGATTTTTTGAACCTGTACAAATATAATCCACTTAATTGATAGATGTAAAAAAAGCTGCCTGTTTTAAGCAGCTTTTAGTTCTTTTTCCAAAGCTATGAAACAGGATAGTTTTTTTTGGGGGCTATAATGTGGCAATATTTTGATGTGACATAGATAAGGTTCGCCATTTTTGCGATAATTGATCACCGCGCCATCAAAACTGTGATGCGCGTTTAACTGTTCCCTAATTTCTTTTTTGATGGTTTTTGATGTTTCTTTTCCTTGTAAAAAGCTCGGTTTTTTTTGTAGCGCGTAATTTTTTTGATACCCTGTCATTTCTATAAAACCATCATTCACCCAAAGAATGGAATGGTCCGGGTCGGTAACGACCAGGGCGTCGTAGTTTTCCTTTATTATAAGACTCTGATTCTCTTGCGATATTTCCTCACCAAGCAGGTAGGTGATTTTCTTTAGGTCTGCTTCTTTTTTTAGGTTGCCCAATAACCTGTGATAGCTTTCCAAATAAAAATCAAAGCTTAGTAATGGGGATGCCTGGAGTTTGTTGTCTTTCGTCATTGTTTTGTTCTACGTTAAATTAAACCACTGGAATTGGTGTTTTGTCCTGGTTCAAGGCAACAAAGGTGAACTGGCCGCAGATGGCCTTTTCCCTTTGGCTGGAATACATTTCTTCCAAATAAATGTCCACTTGCACTTTTAAACTTTTGTTGCCCACCTTTATTACTTCGCCTATCAGTTCAATAATGGTACCTGCAGGAATTGGGTGGTCAAAATCTATACGATCTGTACTTACGGTCACCATTCGTTTTCTGCTGAACCGTGTTGCAGTAATAAAGGCAACCTCGTCCATTAGGCTAAGTGCGGTTCCGCCAAACAAGGTGTCGTAGTGGTTTACGGTATTGGGGAATACCGCTTTAAAAATGTTTGTTTTTGATCGCTGTATGCGTTCGCTGATTTCCATGGCAAAAGCTTTTATAAAATTGAACAATTAGATAAAAGCTCCTTAGCTCAACTTCGCAATGCCTTAAACAAGTGGAACGTGTGTGGAGTTTTGCCGGATAAGCCGGTGAAAGTTCAAACGTTCGACTTGCCCTTTACGCGAAGGCATCGTCAAAATCCTACAGAGTAGGAACGAAATGGGCAGGTATCCTGGCTTGTTCGATTTTTGCCACCTTCTCATCTTTTTTTGGGAAAGACAATGGTTTTTTGCAAAAACATACTATTCCAAAAACGGAATCGAACTTACAGTTGCGCGTCAGCTCGTGATTTACACACGATTCCCTTTTAATTCCGATATGTGTCGGAAACCCTATCGTTATGATAAAGAAATTAAGTAAAGAACTTATTTGGTGGTAAATGTATCGAAATTTGAATTTACCTTGAAATTATTTCTATCTGATTTTTATGCGGTAAAATTTAATGAACAGATCTTTTGGGGTTGGTGCTTGGGCGGAATTGGACAAATGATCTTTTTTTTGATTGAAATCTGCTTAAAGCCTTATGTAATAAGGGTGTTTGGGATTATATGTTTGCAATTGTTAAAAAACTGTGAAAAAGTATTTCTTGGCAGTCGGTTCCAATGTGGATTTTTCTCAGCCCTTATCCTACGTTTGTTCCCATGGATTTTGAACGTCAAAAATTTCGAATGTTGATAACAGTGTTAAGAACCTGATCGACGAAACTTCAAATCGAAGTGAAGAAAATATGAATTTTACAGTCAAGCTATTTTTTCAACTCCAAACCGTTTTCTTCATGCAGATAACTCATATAACTAAGAGGGATTTTAGTACGCAAGAATTTGATTTACACAAGATTACGAATGCAATCTTGAAAGCCATGACAGCTGTGGAGCATGGCCAGATCACCGATGCGCAGACCATAGCCAGCAACGTAAATAAAGAGTTGTTGGAACGAAAGAGCCAAGACCAACATTATGTGCCCACTGTTGAAGAAGTGCAAGATGTTGTAGAGAACCAACTTATGGACAGTGAGTTCCACGATGTGGCAAAGGCGTACATTATTTATAGGAACAAAAGGGCCCAAATGCGGGAGTCCGATATTTTTGAAAAACGAATAAACCTTAAACCTTACGAATACCCACAATTATACGAATACGTTCCCGCGATCAGACACTCGTATTGGATACATACCGAGTTTAACTTTACCAGCGATATCCAAGATTTTAAATCCGGATTGACCGAAGTGGAACGAAGTGCCATTAAAAATACCATGTTGGCCATTTCCCAGATCGAGGTGGCCGTAAAAACATTTTGGGGCGACATATACCATCGTATGCCAAAACCAGAAATAGGTTCGGTGGGAGCCACATTTGCGGAGAGCGAGGTGCGCCACCACGATGCTTACTCGCACCTACTGGAAATTTTGGGACTGAACCAAGAGTTTGAAAACCTGAAGAAGAAACCGGTGATCATGAAAAGAGTGCAGTATTTGGAGACAGCACTTAAAAATGCAAAAAGCGAAAACAATAAGGAGTATGCCGAGTCCATCTTGCTATTTTCCCTTTTTATCGAACATGTTTCCCTTTTCTCCCAGTTCCTGATCATTATGGCGTTCAACAAACATAAAAATGTACTGAAGGGAATTTCGAACGTTGTGGAGGCCACATCCAAGGAAGAGCAGATCCATGGTGATTTTGGTATCGATGTAATCAATATCATCAAAAAAGAACACCCGGAATGGTTCGATGATGCATACAAGGAAATGATCCAAGATATCTGTGAGAAGGCATTTGAATCGGAAAGTAAAATAGTGGATTGGATATTTGAAGCTGGTGAATTGGATTTCTTGCCCAAAAACTTGGTAAACGAGTTTATCAAGAACAGATTCAACAACTCATTGGAGAGTATCGGGATTTCTAAAATATTTGATGTCGATCAAAAATTATTGGAGCAGACCGAATGGTTCGATGACGAGATCATTGGAACAAAACACGGAGACTTTTTTGTAAAAAGATCCATTAACTATAGCAAAAGAACACAAAGTATAACAAGCGACGACCTTTTTTAAATTATGGAGAAGAGAACACAACTAACCCCGACCACAGACCAAAAACAAGACAATAAAACACAAGAACTTGTAAACGCAAGAAAGGATACCTTGTCCAAACTTAAAACCGAGGAAGACAAGGGGTTCGAATGGTTGAACGAGTATAGCCGAAAGTTTTTGGCATCTGGGTACCTAACCGAGGGCGTAACCCCTGAAGGGCGTATCCGCGAGATTGCCGATAGGGCCGAGGAGATATTGCAAATTCCTGGGTATTCGGATAAATTTTATGGATATATGTCCGAAGGATTTTTCTCCTTGGCATCTCCGGTTTGGTCCAATTTTGGTAAAAAACGTGGTTTGCCCATTAGTTGCTTTGGCTCACATATCGACGATGATATGGGGAATATCCTTTATACACAGTCCGAGGTAGGAATGATGTCCAAACTAGGTGGTGGGACATCGGGATATTTTGGAAATATTAGGCACAGGGGTGCTCCTGTAAAAAATAATGGTCAAGCCTCGGGAGCAGTTCATATTATGCAGTTGTTCGAATCCATGGTGGATGTGGTTAGCCAAGGTTCGGTTCGTCGCGGTCGTTTTTCTCCATATTTACCGATCGATCATAAGGATATCATGGAATTTTTAGAGATCGGTACCGAGGGTAACCCGATCCAACAATTAACACATGGTGTAACGGTGACCAACCAGTGGATGCAGGAAATGATCGAGGGAGACGTAGAAAAAAGAACCATATGGGCCAAAGTGTTGCAACGTAGGGGTGAAATGGGATATCCGTATGTGTTCTTTACCGATAATGCCAATGACGGTGCAGCGGATGTATACAAGGACAAGAACCACCGTATTCATGCCAGTAACCTGTGTACAGAGATTATGTTGCCATCTAATGATAATTGGTCTTTTGTTTGTGTGCTCTCCAGCGTAAACTTGATGCATTACGATAAATGGAAAAAAACCGATGCGGTAGAGACCATGGTCCATTTCTTGGATGCAGTAATTACAGAGTTCATCGAAAAATTGGAGGCTTACAGAGATTCTTCGGACAGAGAGGACAGACAGACTTTCCTATTTATGGAAAGAGCTTACAACTTTGCAAAGCAAAACCGTTCCTTGGGTCTTGGGGTCTTGGGCTGGCATTCTTTATTGCAGTCCAAAAGAGTGGCCTTTAACAGTCAGGAAGCGTATAACTTGAACAGCGAAATTTTTAGGGAAATCAAAGAACGTTCCTACAAAGCTTCAGAACAATTGGCCGAACGATTTGGTGAGCCGGAGGTGTTGAAAGGTTACGGAAGGCGTAACGCAACATTGAACGCGATTGCGCCTACTACCTCATCTGCCTTTATTTTAGGTCAAGTGTCCCAAGGAATAGAACCCATTTGGTCCAACTGTTATGTAAAGGATATTGCCAAGATCAAAACAACCATCAAAAACCCATTTTTAATAGATTTGTTGGAGGAAAAAGGACAAAATACGCCTGAAGTTTGGAAAAGTATCCGTGATATGGATGGTTCTGTACAACATTTGGACTTTTTGACCGAAGAAGAAAAGGCGGTCTTTAAAACCTATTCAGAAATAGATCAACTTGATATAATTTATCAAGCTGCCAATAGGCAGAACCATATAGATCAAGGGCAATCGGTGAACATTATTGTGCACCCGGACATGCCTACCAAGGATATCAACAAAATCCACGTTACCGCTTGGAAATTGGGACTTAAATCCCTGTACTACCAGCATAGCATGAATGCTGCACAAAAATTCAAGCAAAAGAAGGATTGTGTGAGCTGTGAGGCATAGAAAATCCAAATTTGATATTAAAAAATGAGGTCCCGACAACGGGACCTCATTTTTTTGTTCTGTTGAAGAAGACTTTACTTAAATACGGGATCAACCATATTTTTGCGTCCGTGGTTTTAGTTTTTATTGCTGTGGGCAAATTAATAAAACGAAGGACAGTCTCCGTTTTATTCCACAATCTTAATGTCCACAGATGTTCTACCTTGCCATCCAGTGGCATCCGTTACGGAGTAGGCACAATGGTAGTCGCCGGTATCTATATCTTCCGGTATGGTAATGCTAATATTGATCTCATGTGAAGTTCCACCTTCTGCAATAGTAAAGTTTTGCATGTAAATCAATGGATTTTCTGCACTTTTAACAGCTTCTAGATCACATTGAGCACCCTGGTCATCGTGGGTGTGGTGGTCAAAATTGTGATGTATGTCCAAACTATAGGAGGCCAAGGATACATTATCCGTTGCTTGGGCCTTAAATGTGTAGGTCTGACCCCTTTGCAGTACTTCGCAGGCTTGGGGAAAGCCACCCGAGAAGTTTATGCTGATCGCAGGCTTTTCTTCATCAATAGTAGAGTCGTCACTACTTGAGCAGCTCGACAAAAATATAATTGAAGTGGCGATAAAGATGTGTTTAAATTTTAGTTTCATAGTTTTTTTTTTAAACCGTGGAGCCCTGAGGGCCCCCACGGATATTCATATTAAACTGTAGGTACTGTAATATCGATATGGTCTTCGAATTCGTGGATGTTTCCATCCTCGTCCTCGATAGTAAAGATAATGTGATACTCCCCTGCTGGAGCAGTAGCAGGTACTTCTATGTGCTCATGGAACTCTGCCTCGGTCAATTCGTGGTAATCCTCGGAAAAGTCGCCTTCGTAATCCCATTCCACTTCTCCTTCGCCTGCTTCAAGGTCGTGGGCATGAACATCCACCAATACCTCGTGTATACCATTTACCGCTTCGATCATAAATTCTATATGGAAATCGCTTCCTCGCTCTACGGTTTCATCCATTTCAAAATCGCTTACGGTAATAGGATCAAGAATTTGGATGTGACCTTCGATTTCCGTTGTATTTCCAAGGGCATCGGTCACTACCAGTTCAATGTGGTATTCTCCCGCGGGAATGTTGGTCGGAATATCGATGTGTTCATGGAATGTAGGGTTGATCACCAAGTAATCGGCATCGGTCCAAGTTTGTTCGTAATCCCAATCTACTTCACCTTCTCCGGCCTCTACCTCGTCTGAATGAATGTCGATAGAGATACTTTGTACAACTCCTTCGGCAGTAATTTCCGCTTCTAAATGAAGGTCCGATCCTTTATAGGCAACTTGATCGGTAGAATGGGCACTGCCCTCTCCAAATTCAAAATTGGCGATAACCGGGGCTGCTACTGCGTCGGTTCCATCATCATCGCTACTACAAGATTGAAGGGCTACGCCTAAAAATGCGATAATTGCAAGTGGTTTTAACATTGATTTCATTTTTCTTCTGTTTTTGATATTAGACTTAATTTGATTTATTTAAAATGGTATGGTCATCGAAATGGATAAGTTCCTGCCAGGTTCCGGAACGTCGATAAGCCGATAAAAACTGGTGTGATCGTAGTATTCTGTATTGAATACATTATTTAGTTTTATGCGTAATTGCATAGGTTGTGCCGTTTTGAACATTGTTATCCCTGCCATGGCGGATATATGGAGTACTTGAAAACCTTCTGTTTTTTCCTCTGGAGGTACAATATCGTTTTGGGCAGCGGTTATCCTATATTCCGCGGTGATACTCGGTGCTTTTAAAAAGGATACATTCTTAAATTGATAGTTGGCAGAGAGCAAAGTGGATAGGGGTGGATTAAAGGGTAGCGTGAAATCCTTTTTGGGTCCACTGGTCTGTCTGGAATACACATATTCCAAAGAAGCGTCCAAACGTAGATCATTGACGACGGTTGCACCTACCCGTGCCTCGCCACCAAAACGGACTACCTCGCTTTGGGTATATTCGTACACTTGTAAGGTCTCATAGTAATTGGAGGTAGGGTTGAGATAAATGTAATTTTCAAAATAGTTGAAAAAAGGGCTGATACCAAAATCAAAATAGTTGTTGGAATGATCGATATCCAAATCTATTTGATAGGATTGTTCTGGGTCTAGATCTATTCTTCCCCTTTCGTAACGGTACATATGATAGTTTACCCCATCTGAAGCCAACTCATTGGCCAAAGGCATTCTAAAACTCTTTCCAACGTTTACTTTATATGTAGTAGTATTATTGAGGTAGCTCAAACCCAAAGAGCCGCTTAGGTTGCCAAATTCCAAATCCTCGTCTCGTGCACGTTGCAAAAATACATTGGAGGTGGTGCCATCGGGATTGTTTACAACAGATCGGAACCAGTCTGTGTAGGATGTTGTCCGCATAAGGCCAGCATCGTATCGCAAACCTCCCTGTAAGTGTAAATTTTCACTGATTTTATAATGGTCAAATACAAACACTCCCGCGGTATACCGGTCATAAGCAGGAATCAGAAAGCCCCATCCACCTATATTATTGTTCTGGTATTCCGTATTTATTCCAATAACAATGTCATGTCTATCATTGGGCTTAAAGGTGTCTTTTAAGTTCAGCGAATAGGTGTTTTTTGTAAATACCCTTTCCCTGCTGTTGGGGGGTGTGGGCATATAACCATGGGGAACAGGTTCGGAGTGCTCCTCTCTTTGGTTGTTTTGGTAACCAAGGTCCAATTGAATGGTGTGCGCTCCTTTATAAAAAGTGGTGTTATTGGTTATTTTAAAGTGGTTTACCTTGTGGTAGGGTAAATCGATATCCCGATCGGAACTATCATAATCGATAGAGGAGTTCCTAACCTCGAGACCATGGGCATTGGCAAAGAATCCATTTTTGGCGTTTACATTGCTAAAAAAAGTTTCTGATTTAATGTTTTCCGTTACAAAACCAATGCTAGCACTGGCATTGGCTTCCATGCCCGCTGTATTTCTGAGATGATTTTCGTACAGGTCAAAAACGTAGCCCTCGTAATAAATTTTATCGGTGGGCACTTTGTAATCGCCATAATCCCGGTAGGTCAATCGCCCACGATAGAACCATTGTTCTTTTCTTCCTTGGATTCCAGTGGAAATACCTAAAAGATCATTATTGGTCTCACCAAGTAGGTTTACTTCACCATTAAAGGAGTTCGGCATGGGTATTTTTGAGGGCTGGATGTCCACTACACCGGCTATGGCATCGGAGCCATATAATAAAGATGCGGGACCTTTAATGATCTGTATGTTCTCTATTCCGTATTGGTCTATTTCGAGCCCATGATCATTCCCCCATTGTTGGGCTTCGTGCTTAATGCCGTTTTGGACCACACTTACCCGATTAAAGCCGAGCCCCCTGATTACGGGTTTTGATTGCCCTGAGCCAATGGTTATGGTGCTTACACCAGGAATTTTTTTAAGGGTTTGCATTAAGCTATTCTCGCGGTTGGTTTCCAAAAATTCCTTGTCCACTCCAACTGAAATTGTTGAGAGTTCTTGAGCCTGTCTTTTGTCACTTTTTCCAAGCAGCTCGATCTCATCTAAATTGGTCACCTTCTCCGTTAATTTTATTGTGTATTCGCTAAGGTTTCGATCCACTTCTATAACCAATTTGATAGGAGCGTAGGCAATATGGGATATTTCAAATGTATGAGCTCCTTTAGGTATATTCTCAATAATAAATTCACCGTTTAGCGAGGAGACGGCATGTTTTGTACTACCAACAATATTGGCGCCTGAAATAGGGGCCAAAGTGCTCGAATCAATAACCGAACCTTTAATAGTGTAGGTTTCCTGAGCCCAAATCAAAGTGTTGAAACCAATAAACAAACAAGCAAGAAGTGTGTATTTTATCATTATAAGAACTAGATTTTGTAACTAGCTTCTCTTTTGGGGGAAGCATTTATGGAGGTTCCATCAAGTGTGTTTCTAGTATAGGGGGTCGACTTAATGCTTAAAACAAGTATTTGTCAAAAACTGATGTATGGCATACACCAAAAACAAGTTTTGGATTTTAAGCAAAATCAAGTCATAGTAAATGGTAAAAATCTAAATACCAAAAACGAGGATGGAGGATGTTATGCGGTAGGGGGAGGCCTCGAAAACAGATGGCTTATGGTAAGCGTTCCGGAAACCTCAAAAAAATAGGAATTGGTAACTTTTGGATAGTAAACCACAGTGTTCTCAATGGTAGGCTCAACAATATCGTTTACTATTCCAGGGGATTGACTATCGTGTGCTATATTCAAGCATATCTCACAATGGTCCAGATAATCGTCTGTATCGTTATGATGGGTAAGCGCATGTAAGCCTACGAGCTTGGTTGCCAAAAAGAGGACAAACAAACCGCAAGCGATACTATTGCTAAGACGATTCTTTTTCATGGAAAAGCAAATTTATAAAAAAACCAGCGAAATGTGCTAATGGTTAAGGATGTTTGAATTAAGATGAATTAAATATTGGGTTTAGTATCGTTTTATATCTACAATAAGAAAGAAAAGCTTAGGAAAAGGTAGGTTGTTTCTTTCATCAAATTTATACTATTTCACAACAAAAGCCCCTTTGCATACAACATAACTTATCTATTCTAGCCTGTTCTTGATAAGTTTGGAGAAGCCTTACTTCGTAAGGATAAACCTCAGCAGCTAGACTATGAACAAACCGCTAACCCTCCTGCGTTGCAGGCATTCTTTATTGATGGTACTTTTTGTCTTGGCATCAATTAAAGCTGGATATTCGCAGGATTGTTCGGTCAATGCAGGTTCGGACCAAAATTTTGACCGTACGACGACGGTGTTTTTGGGGGCCGATGTGCCTCCGGTCGGTTCCGGTGTTTGGACACAACTATCGGGCCCAACCCTAGTGACTTTTGATGATGCCACCGATACAAGCACCCAAGTCTTCAATACTGCTTTGGGAACCTATATTTTTGAATGGACCGTTTCGGATGTTACCTGCAATACTGCTTCGGACACAGTGGGGATTACCATCGAAGGAGTAGATCTGGAATTGGAAATAGTAGTTAACGATCCACTGCCGAATATTGGTGATGTAGTGACTTTTACAATTAATTTGAGCAATTTTGGAGATGTTGACGCCACGGGTGTCGCCATTGAAAACCTTGTTCCATCTGGTTTCAACAATGTAACCGCAATAAACAATAGCGGAACTTTTAGTTTTATTACGGATAAAGTTAGTTGGACAGGGATAAACGTTCCTGTAGGTACAAATACGGCCTCACTGAGCTTTGATGCTACCGTACTGACCCCAACGGCAACGATGGGAGAGTTTACACACGTTGCAGAAATTATTTTTGCCGATCAATTGGATGTGGATAGTACACCGAACAACGATGACGGAGATCAAAGTGAAGATGATGAGGACAATATTACTCCAGCACCACAACAAGCCGATTTATCACTGACCAAAACAGTGGTAGGAGGGGATTTATCTCCCTTTGTGACCGAACAGATCGGTTTTGAAATAACCATTGCCAACAATGGACCGCACGACGCCACCAATGTACGGGTCGTAGATCAAATACTTTCGGGCTTCAACTATATTTCCTATTCAGCAACAACAGGCACGTACGATCCCATTAGCGGCTTTTGGGAAGTGGGGACATTGGCCAATGGCAGTATTCAAACACTTACCATAAACGTAGAGGTCAATGCGACAGGAAACCATACCAATACCGCACAAATTATAGCTTCGGACGCTTTTGATATAGATTCGACTCCGGCAAATGGTGTTTCCTCAGAAGATGACCAAGGGGATGTAGTAATATCGCCCCAGGAGTTGATCGATCTATCCTTGACCAAAAGCATTGATAAATCCCCACCATTGGTGAGCGATAATGTCCGTTTTACAATTGTAGTAACCAATGATGGACCAAGTGATGCCACCTCGGTGGAAGTTACCGACCTGTTGCCATCGGGATACACCTACATTTCGGACAATAGTGGAGGAACTTATAACCAGATAACAGGAATCTGGAACGTTGGTACATTGTCCAGTGGCAATTCAACGAGCCTTTCGATTTTGTGCAATGTAAATGCCTCCGGTATTTACGAAAATACAGCAGAAATTACAGGACATGACCAAACAGATGTGGATTCCGCACCAAATAACGGTCTTGCGGGAGAGGATGACCAAGATAGTATTTCGGTGGTCCCCGAACCGTTGGTAGATATTGAAATAACCAAAACTGTTGACGAACTTGTCCCAGAAGTGGGAGAAGAAATACGCTTTACGGTAACTGTACAAAACAATGGCCCCAGTGATGCCACCAATGTTGTGGTAACGGATGTACTGTCAACAGGATATCAGTTGGTGGCAGCAAACCCATCTGTGGGAACGTACAATGCCACCAATGGTTCTTGGGTAGTGGGCAATTTGGCGAACGGGATTTCGGAGACTTTGGAAATATCCGTAGATGTGCTGCCAACTGGAAACTACAGCAACACGGCCGAGTTGACCAATGTGGCCGAAAGGGATATGGATTCAAGCCCCAATAACAACAACGAGACCGAAGATGATCAACAGACCATAGAACCAATTGTAGTTCCGGTGGCCGATCTCCTGTTGCGCAAATCCGTAAACGAATTGAGCCCGTACGTGGGACAAAATGTGATCTTTACCCTAAACATTACCAATTTAGGCCCTAGTGAAGCCTCAGGGGTTCAAATTATGGATCTATTACCGGACGGTTATACCTATGTTTCCCATGGCGCAACTGCGGGAATTTATATCCCCACAACGGGTATGTGGACCTTAAACGCAGATATCGGCGATGGAAACACAGAAACACTTTCTATAGTGGCAACAGTGAACGATCAAGGGGATTACTTTAATGTAACCGAAGTATTTGCCGCAGATCAATTGGACCCCAACTCCATTCCCAATAACAATAATGTTTTTGAAAACGATCAAGATAGTGCTGGTACTACACCCGTGCCATCTGCAGATTTAAATTTGAACTTGGCCGTGGACAACGAGTTTCCCGATGTAGGAACACAGGTAACCTTTACCGTAACATTGGCCAACGAAGGTCCCAGTGATGCCATTGGAGTGGCCGTTGAAAATTTACTGTCGGATGGATTTACATATATTTCCGATAATTCTAATGGGTCGTTTGATCCATCTACAGGACTTTGGAATGTTGGGAATCTTGCCTTGGCAACCCAGATGGAGCTGAGCATCGTAGCTGAAGTGAACCCGACAGGAGATTACGGTATAAACTCCGAAGTGGTAAGTGCTACTTTTTTTGATGTAGATTCCACACCGAACAACAAGATCCCAACAGAGGATGATCAAGATCATAAAACAATATCTCCACGGCAAGTGGCGGATATTTCAATAAGTCAAACTGTAAGCAGCATGGATCCTGAAGTTGGTGATGAAGTGGTCTTTACCATTCTAATTGCCAACAATGGCCCCAACCATGCGACCGGGCTGATTATCGAAGATGAACTGGAGAATGGTTATCAATTTGTGTCCGCCATGCCTTCTGCCGGTGTTTATGATGAAATATCAGGGTCTTGGGATCTGCCTTCCCTTGCCAATGCAACAACCCAAACTTTGGAAATAAGAGTAATCGTACTTCCAAATGGAGAGTATAAGAATACTGCCGAACTTATAGCTTCGGACATTTATGACCCCGATTCCACCCCAAACAACAACTTGGGCTCTGAGGATGATCAATCAACGATAATTCCAGTTCCGGGCGGACTTAACGATCTTTCTTTATCCAAAACGGTGGATAACGCCAACCCGAATGTGGGAGATCTAGTTCGCTTTGTGGTGAGCATTACCAATAATGGGCCGTCCGATGCAAGAAATGTTTCGGTTACCGATATATTGCCTATCGGTTATACTTACGAATCCCATAGTGCTACCGCAGGTGTTTACCAAGCAAATGCTGGACTATGGAACATCAATAGGGAAATTTTGAATCAGGATACGGAAAGCTTGGAGATTTTGGCGGTGGTCAATCCGCCCACAGGGACCGAGAACGAATATTTGAACGAAGCATATATATCGTCAAGTTTATATCCAGATCCTGACAGTGACCCATCAACAGGTACCAATGCAGATGATCTTTCCGATGGCATTGTGGATGACGATGAGGCCGCTGCTTTTGTAGTGCCACAAACAACCGATCTGGTCATCACAAAACATGTGGACAATGCCTCGCCCAATATCGGGGATGAGGTAATTTTTGAGATTACCGTTGTCAATCAAGGTTTAGATGACGCCACCCATATCGGAATTCAGGAAGAGTTGCCATTGGGATATACATATGTAAGCCACGAAACAACCAATGGAACGTACGATGCATCGGCCTCTTTTTGGGAAATTGAATCTTTGCCAACAACAGAATCGGCCACACTATTGCTTACGGTTGAGGTTGCGGATGTTGACGATTACATCAACCGAGTGAGTTTGGTATTTGTAGATCAATGGGATATAGATGAAAGCAATAACTCCGCTGAGGCTTTTGTGGAACCTGGTTGTTTGGTGGTGTATAACGAGTTTTCGCCCAATGGGGACGGGGTAAACGACTATTTTAAAATCGATTGTATTGCGCAATATCCGAACAATTCGCTACAAGTGTACAACCGATGGGGAAATATTGTTTACCAGACAAGATCGTATAAAAATGATTGGGACGGTACCACTAATGGCCGTGCCGTAGTTCAACCAGAGGATCAATTGCCCGTGGGAACATATTATTATGTGTTGGATTTGGGCGATGGTTCGGAACCACGAACCGATTGGTTGTATATAAACAGATAAGTATGGGGATGGTTTGGTTTAAACATAAAGTAAAAGGGGCAAGGCAAATCTGTTTTCTGCTCATGGTTCTGTTTGTCTATTCCGGTTATGCTCAACAGGACCCCCAGTTTACCCAGTACATGTACAATACCATGAGTGTTAACCCTGCATTTGCCGGTAACCATGGCCATTTAACTGCTCTATTGTTGCATCGTTCGCAATGGGTAGGTATAAATGGAGCTCCGAATACCCAAGTATTGGCCGTGGATATGCCATTGGAAAATAAAATCGGGGCAGGGGGGATTATTTCCCGAGATGCCCTTGGTCCAGCTTCCGAAATTTCTGTGGATGGCAATGTTTCGTATACCATACAATTGGACAGTGCCAATAGTAAACTTTCTTTTGGCATGAAATTGGGCGGACGCATTTTTGATGTTGATTTTTCCAAGGGCCTAACAGAGGACGCCGATGTGGCATTTCAGAATAATATAAAGAGCAAGTTTTTCCCTACCATTGGCGCAGGGTTGTTCTATGATACCAAAAAAGGATATTTGGGGTTTGCTATTCCCAATTTCTTTTCACAAAAACACTATGACGGGGAAGAGCAGGAGATAGCTGCCGAACGGCTACATTATTATTTTATAGGGGGCAAAGTAGTGGATTTGACCCCAGATGTAAAGTTAAAACCTGCCTTTTTTGTAAAATGGGTGCCCGGTGCGCCGATTATCGCCGATGTATCGGTAAACGCAATGCTACGGGAAACCTTTACCTTTGGATTGGCCTACCGCTGGGACGATTCCTTTTCTACTTTATTGGGCATGCAGATCAACCCCAACTTTAGTGCTGGGTATGCCTATGACCTTACCACCTCCAATTTGGCTAGCTATACAGGTGGATCACACGAGTTATTTGTTAGGTACGAGTTTAAATCCTCCAAAAAGCAGAAAGACCCTCCTACATTCTAACGATCCGTATTCCCCGGCCGGAATTAGTCAGTATCTTTGTAAAGTTTTAGTTGTAAAAAAAACGCTATGGAGAGGAATGAGTTGTATCCCATTTTTTTAAAGGTTTCCCATTTAAAGGTACTCATTGTTGGGGGAGGTAACGTAGGCTTGGAAAAGTTGACTTTTTTGCTGAAATCCAGTCCACGGGCACAGGTTCAAATGGTAGCGCCCGAATTTTTATCAGATACTTTGGAATTGGCCAAAAAGCACAATGTTGAGATCACAAAGGATGTTTATGCAGATCATTTTCTAAAAGGGAAACACATTGTGATCGCCTGTACGGACAAGCCCAAGGTCAACGAGCAAGTGTACCATGATTGTAGGGAGCTGGGTAAATTGGTAAATGTGGCGGATAATCCTCCATTTTGCGATTTTTATATGGGCGGTATAGTGACCAAGGGAAATGTGAAAGTTGCCATATCCACCAATGGGAAATCGCCAACAACGGCCAAGCGCCTTCGTCAATTTTTTGAAGATGTACTGCCGGACAACATTGATGATCTCGTAAACAATCTGAACAAATATCGGAAGACCTTAAAGGGGGACTTTGAACAAAAGGTCGAAGCACTGAACGAATTCACCAAAGGATTGGTAAACAATAAGGATTAAGTCCTTCTACAAACGTTTCATGGCCTCTATTAGGTCGTCTTTTTTTCTTGGGGAAATATTTACCTGCAAATCGTTGTTCATAATTACATATCCCCCATCTGACTTCACATACTTTTTTACCTTTTTTAGATTGATGAGAAAACTGTTGTGAACCCTCATAAACTGGTGTTCGGATAACAGGTTTTCATATTCTTTTAAATGTTTGCTCACCAGTAGGGTGTTCTCGTCCTCGAGCATAAAGATGGTATAGGAGCCATCTGCTTTACAAGCGATAATTTCGTCTATCCCAATAAATTCCATTCCTGCCGTGGTGGCCAAACAGATTTTTTCCGGTCTAACCTTACCGCGGGAGATGCTTTGCATTAAAGTATCCAATTGCTCCCGGTACACATTGGTGTCCATACGGGTTCTGGCTTTCTCTACGGCTTGTTGTAGCTCGTCCAGATCTATGGGTTTAAGTAGATAGTCCAAGGAACTGAACTTTATGGCCTTTATCGCATACTTTTCGAATGCGGTGGTAAAAATCACTTCAAAATTTGGATCTTTGATCTGTTCAAGAACATCGAAACCTACTCCCGATTGTAGCTCTATGTCCAGAAAAACAATGTCGGGGCTGTAAATGGATAATACTTTTACGGCTTCTTGAACAGAGCCGGCCGTTGCAATTACTTGAACGTCTTTGCAAAATTCTTCCAACATAGACTTTAGGGTTTCCCTGCTATGTTTTTCATCTTCGATAATTACTGCTTTTAAAATCATTGGGTTGGTATTAGGGGTTATGTATTTTTAGTATCACTTTGGTTCCAGAAGGCTGTCCATGATCATCATATTTATCAATGATCTCTATTGAGCTTTTGTTATGTGCGCTATGATTTAACATTTGTAATCTTTTTTGGGTTATCTCCATCCCACGGGATTTTTGATTGTAATTTTTGTTTTTAATACTTAGTCTGCCAATACCATTGTCTTCAACTTCTATCACACAATGTTCACCTTCATTATAGAATCGAATATGAAGTTTCTTTTCCCCATTTTTTTTACCAATCAACCCATGGATCAATGCATTTTCCACAAATGGTTGCACAAGCATTAAAGGTATGTTGACATTTTCAACATCAAGATTTTCTGCCACGTCTATTGTATATTGGAAAGAATTGTCAAAGCGCAAGGATTCCAACTCAAGATACGATTTTATTACATCGATTTCTTCATCAAGTGTTACCGTGGTCAAATGTGAGCTTTCAAGCACATTTCTGGTAAGTTTAGAAAATTTCGAAAGATAATTGAGAGCGGACATTTTATCGTTTTGAATGATCAGATGTTGAATCGAACTTAATGAGTTAAAAATAAAATGTGGGTTTATTTGTGAACGAAGAGCGATGATTTCCTTAAGGCTTAATTGAGCTTGTAGGTTCAATTTGGATTCGTATTCTTTTTTGATTTTGTAGGCCAATCCAAGGGAGAACAATAAAATTTCTATGGACGCGCCAATGGTCATGTAATATCGGCTATGAAAAAACAAAAGGCCAAGAGCTCCGAGCATATAACAAAATGAACCGACAACGATGAAATGAGTAAGGTAATCTTTGGCTTTTAAAAGGAGATATATCATCGAGAATACTCCGACCATCGTCATTAAAAGCCTCTGGAAGGTCAGTATCCAATGTTTGATCATATAATCTTCATTTATAAAGGCAATCGAATCTGCCGCGATAATGGCAATAAGTATCGGTACCACACTTATGAGCAATACATGGAGCTTTGGGTAATTTACTTTGGTATTAAGAAAATATATGGCGAACAATACATAAAATAAATTAATGAACACCTGCGATATCAATATGGTCCAAAACCCGAACATTGTATCCGTAAATGTAATGGAAATGTATGCGCCACCCAGATATATACCAAGAAACATGACGTAAAGTGAATAGAATAAAAATTCCATTTTTTGCACTTTAAAAAATATAATGAGAAACGTAAAAAAAAACGTAACACAAGCTCCTAGAAAAACTTGGTGAAAAGAAATTTCCTTGAGATCCTCGTGAGTATAGTAATTGGTAAAAAATCTATTCGATTTATTTGACAAATACTCAAATGTCATCTCTCTTGTAAATAGGAAAGAGTTTACCTTGACAAAAAGATATCTATTGTCTATTAAATTATCGATGCTAAAATTGACGCCGTTATTATACCTAAAGGATGTTCGTGGTTTGGGACTGTTAAATTTACCGAAGGGTTTGTCCAAGATAGCCCCGTTTTTATTATAGAATAATTGGGCTTCACTGTAATAAGCTGTTCTTAATGTCCAGTTGAATTCTTTTTTTAGCGTGTCCAATGCATCGATAAAATCCAGTCGAATCCAGTATGTGGCATTCAAATCATCAATTGGTATTTCCGATAAAGGCGTAAAGCTGGATGGGTCTTCCAATATATCATCAATAGTTAATTCATTGGTTTCATCTTTAAAGAAATCGGCAGGTATTTGCTTTGTTTTACGATCAACTATAGTGTTTTGGGCAGAGAGATAATATATTTGGATTGAACATATATAAAGTACAATTGCCCAAAAACGAAAGGAACAATAGGGTATATGTGGTTGTTTGGTGATGCGGTGAATCGACTTTAACGGGAAAGCGAGAGGCACACCAGTACGAGTTATTTTAACTATGCGATATTCTTTATTTGTCCAGTAGAGCATTTACAGGGTTAATATTGGAAAAAGCAGATGTTGCGGTCTATTTAAAAAGATTTTTCTTTCATTTATTGGGGAATTTGATTATTATTTATATATTTGAGTTCTTGTCTACGGCACATCTTTGTGTTATTTGGTCCTATAAAAAGAGGGATATTCTTCATATTCAACATATTGTAGTTGCTGCTCAAACTTTAATGTTTGTTTATAGTAATAAGTGAAAAAATGATTTCACTATCTTAATTTAAGCATTTTTTGGGGGAAGAGGGTAAAACGCACTTAAATCCTAATTTAATTACCATTTTTGGAGTTAGGATATTGGCGGATAAAAATGAACTCACCACTTTCTTTTCTTGTTTAACTGTTGCGCAGCATAACCCCATACTTGCTTTCAGCTGAAGAAATTACTAATGGTGAGTTTTTCAAATAATCTGTTAAATAGTTTTGGACTGCACTGTCTTCATCGCCAGAACCGAAGACAAGAACAATACTGTCATCTGTGCAGCCCAATTAGTTGTTTTTTTCAATGGTTAAATCTACGTAGCCTCGGGTAAAAAATATATGCCTATTTGATGTATGCGGTGTTTGGATTTATGAATGACCTTTTTGAGTTTATAGGTGTCTGAATAATTGGAATTTTAATTTGGATTATTACCCCAATTTGAACCAAAGGGGAATACTAATTTGGTAGTTCCTTGCCATCTTAAGCAGAATGACAAAGTTCATTATGCCCATTTTCAATCAATTTTGAACCAAACTTGAATTTTTTATCAGGCATTTTGGCTATAAAATGTCCTTTAAAATCAATGGTAGTTATATTGCTGAAATAGCCCAGTACATCTTCATAATCGTTGATATTGATACCTGAATTTTTCAAGTTTTTGTGGATTGACGATCTTTTAGAACCAGCTTCCCAATCACCATAAACTCTTTTATCCTTTGATTTAATGATTAAAACTTTCAACTTTTTTAAGTGCCAAGTGGGAACGTAAAAATTGGATACCCCATCTTTTATTGATTTGAAAGTGACATAAACCTTGCCCACATTCTTATATACATTTACCTTATATCCCATTGCAGCATTGTTCAAGGGGAGTTTTAGACAAGAGTCTTCCGATTCCAGATAGAATAATATAGGATTGTTCCGCAATATGGTTTCGGTTATCTGGGGTACGTCCAAAGTAAAAGACCATCCCGGTAACTGTTCTCTAATATCAAAAGATAATAGTTCCACAGTGTTCGGCGTCGAAGGGCGATAAAGTTTATGATGGCTCTTGATCATTGTGTTGGATTTATTGATTAGGTAAATGGGATACCCAATGATTACCGCAGCGCAAAGAAGTGTCCAAATAATGGTTAATATATGCATGTCAAATGTTTTATTTTAAAACTTGGGATTTTTTTCATCCCTAAATAACAAATTAATAATGAGTCTTTTGTGTGTCAATTTACGTATGGGTGTTTCCAATTGACGTATGGGAATTACTCGGTATAATGGTGTATTTTATAGACGAAATACAACAATTGCTTGCACCCCAGTCGAGACCAGGTCGATAAAAGCATGCCACCAATAATATCTATGAACTCGTATAACCATGTTTACAGGATTTATCCTTCTATAGGTTCTCTGCGCATTTATGTAATTTATTTTTTGTCGGTCTTTTCAATTTGGCCGATTACACCCATTACATCATAATTGGCTATTTTTCGTGTACTATAGTTTCTTTTTATATGGTTGATATAAGTGTGGATTTCTAAGGTGTAATAGTTTTCAAGCTCAAAAACAGGGTCCTTGGCAATTTCAAGACTGCTGTTCACTTTCATTTTTCCGTAGGACCTGGCATGGTAAACTATTTTGTGGTTGTTGTTCTCATTGTCCATCCACTCAATGGTCACTTCGATGAAGTCATCCATTCGCTCCTTCAGTTTATAAGAAGCGTGTTTTGGTATTTTTCCAAATTCGTATTCTGATTTTACCAGGTCTAAAATCCATTTTTCCAAAAATTTCCCTTTCATCGTAGATTAAGTTTTAGGTGTTCTGATTTGGTCCCACTTCTGGGTTTATTGGTACAATTAATAATGTTTGAGGTTTAGGCAGCGTTTCTAGATTCTGTTCGAACAAACACGAAAATTTGATAGGTGTTGATTAGTGGCAACCGAAACGCTAGGGGAGGTTAGTAAGTAATATCGATAGTGTTGATTAGGTTTAACATTTCTCATTTAAATACAATTAATCCATATCAAAGATTTTTTTATACCAAGTTATGGCATTGGTTCTTGCAATTATTCTTTTGTTATTGTCTTCAAAATCGAATCCATGGCCCACACCCGTATAAATCTTAAATTCTACGGGCAAGTCCTTTTCTTGTAAAAGATCTATCTGACAAAGCGTATTTTCGCTCAGATATCCTTCTGACGGAATTTGATAGAGCATAGGGGCATATGGTTGAAATATATTCCCTTCCAAGGCGTCTTCACTACAGGGGCTTTTACCATAGTAGTTGAATGCCCCAGAACCACCGTAGTAGAAAACACCACCGGCAAAACCTTCAACAGGCATAGGTTCGGGAGGAATTACACCAGAGTTGGTGTCATAGGACTGGCCATCAAAGGTTTGTTTCCACTCCCACCCTTCTGGAGTAATAGCTGTATCGTACAAGGTGGATGCCACGGCACTTGCGCCATCAGAAAAACCCAGCAACGCGATTTGTTTTTTGCGAAATGTGTATCGCCCATCACTGAACTTAACTTCCTGTACTAATTTAAGGGCCGCATTCGCATCCCTTGGTCTAATAAATTGGGAGCTGATCTTAAAGTTGTCCGGAGCGGTGGTCCATTTTCCAGTCCTTGTTTTTACGCCACGCCCGGAATAACTATCTACAAAAACAGCTGCAATACAATTGCTGTTAAGTAGGTTTTTCCATTCCGTAAATTGCCCTGACATTTGGCCTTTGCTAGCATCATGGTCCAACCACATACCATCAGAACCATGGAGTACCATGACCGCGGGATAATCTTCCATATCACAACCTTTGGGTATTGAAATGTAAACAGGTATGGAAGCATCCCCAACTTTAGTATACACTAGAGTATCTTTTGATTCGCTTTTTAGTACTAAGGGTTCATTGTTCGAAGGTTGCCCAAAAGGATTTCCATCTTCACTACAAGAGAAAAATACTAAGATGGTTGTAGCCGAAAGGACAATCTTGAAATTTTTAATAATCTTTTTCATTTACTAAAGTCTTTAAGTGTTCGTTCAATAGGTACAGGAGCAATTTGAAATTCCTTGAAATAAATCTACCCCTAAGGTGATTACATGGGTTCCCTGTGAATACCCTAAAATTTCATTGGCTATGATTTGGTAGCTATACCCAAAGTAGAAATCACCTTTTTTGAGGCCTATCATTGGAGCCAAATAAAGGGGACTGCCCAGTTGATCGTTCAAAAAGCGATAGGTAAAGCCGGCATAATAGTAGTCCAAGAAGTCATACCATTTAAATTTGGTATTTACGTCGGTGATCGATCTGCCATCACTTTCAAAATATTGAAAGAGTACAGAAGGTTCAATTTCAAAATCTGCCCTTCTGTTTTTCCTAAAACTATACCCAGAATAGAGGTAATAGTTTCTCAACGTATTTGGCTCAAGAATAGGGTTGAACTTATTAAAGTCCTTATTGAAAATGTTGGACACATTCAGGCTCAAATAAAATTCCCCCCGCCGGTATAATGCTCCAAGATCAAAATTGGGGTTGCTGGAAGCTCGGTCGTCAGTTACCGCAAAATCAAGGTCTCCGTCTTCAAAATTCTCAATATCAATACGAAATTGGTTCAGGTTAAAGGACAGGGCTAGCGAAAGATAATTTCCTTCATATTTATCCAAGGTCAAATGGTGTGCAAAGGCAATTTTTGCACCACGTTGCTTGGTTTCCCCGTTGGAATCGTTGTACATCAACAATCCAATCCCCGACCTGTTGCCCAACCGTACATCTGCAGATAGCGACTGGGTATCAGGAGCATCCCTTATTCCAACCCATTGTGTGAATCCGTTCATCCTAACCTTTACAAAGTTTCCGATGCCCGCATAGGTGGGAGACATTATAAAAGGATTGTCCGCTAGGTATTGGGACAACTGTGGGATGGTCAGCTCCTGTCCGTAAGTGTATATAGTGCTCATCAACATTGCATAGATTAGAGTTTTTCTCATTGTATTATCATGTTTAACGGTATAGGGTAAAATTCCCTACGTATTCTCGTCCGGTACCATCGTTCAGTTTAACAATGTACCAGTAATCTCCAGATGGAATAGGTCTGGATTCGTAGGTGCCGTCCCAACCTTGGTCCAGAGGCCCTATAACCCATATTTTCCTTCCATATCTATCAAAAATGTATGTTTCAATATCGGGGAACCCTGCTGTATTCCTAGGTTTCCAAAAATCATTTTGCCCATCATTGTTCGGAGTGAAAAAATTCGGGATGGTTATTTCCATCAAATTCATTGTTGTACTTTCAAAAACCTCACAGCCATTGCTGTCAACAACCCTGACGGTAAAGGTTCCGCTTCGGGTAATGGTATAAGTGTTGGAATCAGTTTCGCTATTATCATCAAAATAATAGGTATAAGGCGCGGTACCTCCAGTAACATTTGCAGTAATCTGATTCACATATTCACTGGTCAATGTTAGCTCCAATGGTTCAAAGTTTTCAACTTCAAATGGAATCTCACCCATACAACCATTGTTGTCCAATATGAATAAACTATGATCGCCTGGACTTATATTTCCAAAATCAGGACTTAGAGTGAAATCATTCGGTTCAGTTGAATCCAGAGCATAGAGCACATCGTTACTGACTGATGGGTCGAACAAGGTAACTGCAATGGTGTTTGATGGAAGGTTCGCATCGCACGAATACAATACATCAACCGAACCACCAAGATTAGCTCCGCCAGGTTGAATGCTGAAACCTGTATTGGTTTCACAACCCGTGTCATCAATTACGCTCATTTCATAATTTCCGGGAGACAGATTGTCTATGGAGAAAGAATTTGAATTGAAAACCATTGGCTCCATATTGTTAAGTTGAACAGTAACAGGTAAATCTGCGTTTCCAATGGTTACAGAAACGGAGCCGTTATCACTTTCCCAACAGGTTTCATCCTCAACATTAATGGAAACACTAAATCCAGTTATGGTTACCTCAAAACTCTGCTCTGCATCCGGACAATTCCCTTGCCCAGAACTAAACACAAAAATGGTCTGAGATGTGTTTATTACATCCCCTTCAAACAATGGTATTCCTGTACCACCACTTCCAGTAAAGTAGTTTCCATTCGTTAATTCGGGCAATGTATAGGAATCACATACTTCTACATCTACTGGAGCATCTGCCACGGGCTGCTCGTCT